>OZ251461.1:1125000-3392457 GCA_965242575.1 Alphaproteobacteria bacterium | reverse complement strand
CACTTTGTGATGCCCAAATTTATATAATAGAGCGTTACCTCGCGCGTTCCAATGACACCAAAATGATAACCGGCAACACCGCTTATGTCCTCGATGTCTATGGCTCCATGCGACCAGTAATGGGCGATCAGACCAAAGTGGTGCAACACTCTGTCCAGCCGTCTCTCTTCCTCCGATCCCTGGAAGGACTTAGGGTGGTACTTTCTTTTTCCGATAACACTCCATTTTTCCTCCGGGTTGAGTTTTTCCCACACGCGACTACAAATATCCGGCGGGATATTAGTCTGTTCCGCGTATTTTCCTGCCTCCTCCTTAAATACAGAGTCAGCCATAGCCCATTCTTCGTCTGAGTAATTGTATATCAATTCGTAAAACGCGGATTGCAATTCATCGTTCACCAGAAATTCCGCCATGTGATTACGCAGAAACGCCGCCGCATGCAAACGCCGATTCCGCGCCAGTTCAAGGATCGTAACCAAGAACAAGGGCGGCGCGGTAACATGCAGAATCGAGCCATCCGAATCCGGCGCTACGACGACAAGCGCCAGAAACGCCGCCACGCCCCAGACATAACTCGGCCGAGCGATTAGCCAACCGAATACTCGTCGCCACGCTTTTCGCATCGTTCGCTCCCCGTCAGCCTCGTTGCCGAAACCACGTCGTTCGGGCGAATGGCGCTACCCGGCCGATCCTACCGATCCCGATAACACCGATTCGCACGCTCGTGTAGCCATCCTCGTTCGCAGCGTCAATAGCGATGCAGGCCTCCGGGTCATTAATTTTCGCGGCGGCGATGAGAATGACGGGCATGGGCGTCTCCTGTTGCCGGGCGGCTATCCGACCAGCCGCGCGATGACGGAGTCAAGCCGGAGCCGCCCCGCCGCCGTCGCCCGCAGCCCGGCGCGGTCGCGCTCCAGCAGGCCCGCGCCCTCCAGCATCGCGAGCCGCCGCGAATCCAGCGCGTCCTCGATCTCCGCGCCCACCCGCCGCGCGAAGTCGGAGCGGCGGACTCCGCCGGCCAGGCGCAGCCCCATCAGCAGCGCCTCGCTGCGCCGCGCCGCCGCGTCGAGGCGCTCGCGCCGCCGCTCGCCGTCGCCGCGCGCCGCCGCCGCCAGCCAGCGCGCCGGCGCCGGATGCGTCTCGGTGGCCCACAGCGCGCCGTCCAGCGTCAGCCGCCCGTGCGCGCCGGGGCCGACTCCGGCGTAGTCGCCGTAACGCCAATACGCCAGGTTGTGCCGGCATTCGCCGCCGGGCCGCGCGTGGTTGGAGACCTCGTAGGCGGGCAGGCCGGCGGCCTCCAGAACCTCCTGCGTCGCCGCGAACATCTCCGCTTGCGCGTCCTCGCAGGGGAGCGCGAATTCGCCGCGCCGCCGCGCCGCGTGGAACGGCGTCCCCTTCTCGACGGCCAGTTGATAGACCGACAGGTGGTCGCCCGCATGCGCCAGCGCGCGCGCCAGCTCGCGCCGCCACGCCGGGGCGGTCTGCCCCGGACGGGCGTAGATCAGGTCGAACGAATGGCGCGGGAACAGCCGCCGCGCCGCATCCACCGCCGCCAGCGCCTCGGCCGAATCGTGGCCGCGGCCGAGGAAGCGCAGCGCCGCGTCGTCGAGCGCCTGGACGCCGAGCGACACGCGATTCGCCCCCGCCGCCGCCATGTCGGCGAGAACCCGCGCCTCCGCCGAGGTCGGATTGGCCTCCAGCGTGACTTCTACGTCGCCGGCGAGCCGCCAGCGCGCCGCCGCGCGGTCGAGGACCGCGGCCACGGTCGCCGGCGGCATGAGCGACGGCGTGCCGCCGCCGAAGAACACGCTGGCGAGCGTCCGGCCCGGCAGTTCGTCGGCGCGGCGGTCGAGTTCGGCGACCAGCGCGCGCCGCCACGCCCCCTGGTCGACCTCCCCGGCCGCTACGTGGCTGTTGAAGTCGCAATAGGGGCATTTCGCCAGGCAGAACGGCCAGTGGACGTAGAGCGCCAGATCCTTTGGCGCGGCGAGGCGCGCGTCAGGCGCCATCGAGGCAGGCCGCCGCCAGAAGGGCGAACGCCGCCCCGCGATGGCCGATGCGCTCCTTCTCCGCCGGGTCCATCTCGCCGAAGGTCTCCGCGCGGCCGCGCGGGACGAAGACGGGGTCGTAGCCGAAGCCGCGCCCGCCGCGCGGCGGGAAGGCGAGGCGGCCCTCGACCGTTCCCGCGAAACTCTCGCAATGGCCGTCGGGCCAGGCCAGCGCCAGGGCGCAGACGAAGCGCGCGCGCCGGTCCGCCGCGCCGGCGAGGCGGCGCTCCAGCTCCGCCATCGCGGCGGCGAAGTCCCGCTCCGGCCCCGCCCAGCGCGCGGAATATATCCCCGGCGCGCCGCCGAGCGCGGCGGCCTCCAGCCCCGAATCGTCGGCCAGCGCCGGCGCGCCGCCCGCTTGCGCCGCAGCCCGCGCCTTCAGCTCGGCGTTCGCGACGAAACTCGCGCCGGTCTCCTCGGGCTCCGGCAGGCCCAGTTCGGCGGCCGATTCGACGCGCAGCGGCCACGGCGCCAGCAGCGCGCGCAGCTCCTTCGCCTTGCCGGGGTTGTGGGTCGCGGCGACGAGCCGCCCGCCGGCGAGCCGGCGCCGCGTCACCCGTCCCCGCCGCCGTCCGCGCCGGTCGCCGCGGCGATCGCCTCGCCCTGGAGGGCGAACAGCCGCTTCGCCGCCGCCGCCGCCAGGTCCAGCATCGCGTCGAGGCCCTCGCGCGGGAACGGCCCGGCCTCGGCGGTGGCCTGCGCCTCCACCAGCGCGCCGGAGGCGGAGAAGACGAAATTCGCGTCCGCCTCGGCGTGCGAATCCTCCTCGTAATCCAGGTCGACTATCGGCGTTCCGTGGTAGATCCCGCAGGAGATCGCCGCCACCGGGTCGCGCATCGGCATGGCGCCGATCAGGCGGTGGCGGACCAGGTAATCGAAGGCGAGGTGGAGCGCGACCAGCCCGCCGGTGACGGCCGCCGTCCGCGTGCCGCCATCGGCCTGGAGGACGTCGCAATCGACGCGGACCTGGCGTTCGCCGAAGCTTTCCAGCCGCGTCGCGGCGCGCAGCGAGCGCCCGATCAGGCGCTGGATCTCCTGCGTCCGCCCGGTCTGGCGGCCGCGCGCCGCCTCCCGGTCGGTGCGCGAGTGGGTCGAGCGCGGCAGCATCCCGTATTCGGCGGTCACCCAGCCGCGGCCGGAATTGCGCAGGAACGCGGGCACCCGGTCCTCGACCGTCGCCGCGCAGAGCACGTGGGTGTCGCCGAAACGCGCGAGGCAGGAGCCCTCGGCGTGTTTGCTGAAGCCCGGTTCGAGGCTGACGGCGCGCATCTCGTCCGGTTCGCGGCCTGAAGGGCGCATGGCGGAATCCGTGTTCGGGAAGGGGAAGGCCGCGACCGTACCCCATCCGCCCGCCGCGGTCCAGCGCCGCGGCGCCGGAAAAAACGTCTTGACTTTTCCTCCCCGTTCGGCTATAGGAACGCATGGAACCGCAAACAGGAGGAAGGAAAATGAGCGAGAACCTGTTCGGCGACATCGCGGAGGCGCGGCGCGCGCGGGTCGAGGCGGAGCCGAAGAACGCCCCGCTGTCCGACGCGGCGCTGGAGCGCGTGTGCGGCGGCGCCGCGCCGGTGTGGGGCCCCGACGGGCGCTTCCTCGGCTACACCGCGGAGATGCCGCCCCACTGACGCGGGCGTGAAACGGAAAACGGAGGAGAACGAAATGAGCGAGAATCCTTTCGGCGCCTTCGCCGAGGCGTGGCGCGAAGATCCGGCCTGGCGCGCCCGGGCCGAGGCCGACCCGAAGGCGGCCCTGGCGGAGAAGGGCGTCGACCTGTCGGGGGTGGACGAAGTGCGCATCGCGGTGGACACGCCGCGGACCGTCCACCTCGTCCTGCCCCCCGAGTCGGACGCGGCGCTCCCCGACGCGGCGCTGAGGAGCGTCTCCGGCGGCGTTTACGTGCCCGGCTCCGTCGTCCCCAACGGGCGGCAGTCGCACGGGATCTGGGGTCCCGACGGCCGGTTCCTCGGCTACACGCACGGCGGAAACTTCTTCTGACGCCTCGGCGGACGGGCCGCCCGTCCGCCGCCGCTCCCGGAACCCCGCGCCCGAATCCCGGACTCCCCGGAACAGGGCGCGGGATCGCCCCGGCCCGTCCTTGCTCCACGTCGTTGCTCCACGTCCTTGCTTCACGCGGGCGCGCTCCTGCGCCGTCCGATCGATGGAGTGCGGACGGCGAATCGGCCGGGTCGTCCGGGTCGGACGGATCCGGCCGTCGTCGCGGAGCGCGTGCGACAGGCGCGCAGCTGGGCCGCGCCGCGCTTGCGCCGCGCCGCCCAGCTGGGTATCGTCGGCGCGCGTTTTACGAACGCCCCGCGTGACGAGGCCGGTTTGCAGGACTGCGACGATGGCGCTTGCGTCGGCGACCCGGTTTGCATCGTGAGCGCCGTTCGCGCATCGGCCCGCCGCCGCCCCGCCGACGGCGCCGGAGCGAAGCGCCGCGGCCCGCTGGAGGACGCGGTTCGGGAGGCGGCGTGACGGCCTGGCGCGCCGCGCCGCTGGCGGAACTTTGCGAGATGGACCGTCGGAGCGTCCGGCCCGGCGATCCTCTGGCGGCCGACCTGCCTTTCGTCGGGGTGGAGACCGTGACCCGCGATACGGGGTTCCTGAATTTTGAAACCAATTCGCGAATCGGGAACGGGAAAAGCACGGCGTTCCGGTTCGACGAACGGCATGTTCTTTATAGCAAGCTGCGTCCTTACCTGAACAAGGTCGCGACGCCGGACTTCGCCGGCAGGTGCTCGACGCAGCTGGTGCCCCTTCTGCCGCGCGACGGCGTGGACCGCGACTTCCTCGCGCACATGCTGCGCCGCGGGGAGGTGGTGAAATTCGCCGTGGACTCCGCCAACGGATCGCGAATGCCAAGCGTGGACATGAAATTGTTCATGGCCATGCCAATTCCGTTTCCTCCCTTCGACATGCAACGGCGCATTGCGGGCGTTCTGAACCGGGCGGCGCGGATTGTCCGTCTGCGCGAAACGGCGCGGGATCGCATTCGCCTTTTCACCCCGGCCCTTTTCGTCGAGACGTTCGGCGATCCGGCCGACAACCCGATGGGATGGCCGGTTTCCACACTGGGCGAAACCTGCGTCGTCGCAGGGGGAGGGACGCCGCGGCGCGCCAACCCGGAATATTTCGGCGGGAGCGTTCCCTGGGCGACGCCGACGGACGTAACGTCGTTGAAGACTCCATATATAGGGAAAACGAAGGAGACGATCACCGAAACCGCGTTGAGGGAAAGCAGCGCGCGGCGCGTTCCCGCCGGGTCCGTTCTATTGACGAGCCGCGCGACGATCGGCGCCGCGGCCGTCGCGACCGTCCCGATGGCGACCAACCAGGGTTTCGCCAACCTGAAGTGCGGGGATTTTCTGTCTCCCGAATATCTTTGCTTCTTCCTTCGCAACCGGGCCGGGGCGTTGAACCGAATGGCGAGCGGCACGACGTTCAAGGAAATATCCAAATCGACGCTCAGGACCGTCGAAATCCCGCTTCCGCCGCTCGACATGCAACGCCGTTTCGCCGCCGCGGTGAAAAGCGCCTCCCGCGCGGCGCTCGCGGCGAGCGCCGCCGCCGACGCCGCCGCGCGCCTCGCCGTCGCGCTCGCCGCCCGCCTGTCGGGCGGCAACCCGTAAGCGTCGCGCGGGAAGGGGCGAAAACGGGGCGTTCGGAGGCGGGGGACGAAACGCCGCGCGGGTCCGTGCTCCCGCGCGGAATGCGCACGACCGGGCGCCGCGCCGGCGGCGGGAATTCGTGCTATTCTTCCTCCGCCGCCCGCCCCGGCGGCGGAGCGTCGACGAGGCCGCGCCGATCCCGCATCTGCACCTGCATCTGATTTCCGACTCGACCGGGGAGACGGCGGGCGCCGTCGCGCGCGCGGCGCTCTCGCAGTTCGACCGGGTGGAGCCGGTCGAGCACAGCTGGGCGCTGGTCCGCACGCGGCGCCAGATCGACCGGGTCCTCGCCGCCGTCCGCCGCAACCCCGGCGTCGTCCTCTACACCCTCGTCGAGCCGGAATTGCGGACGGCGCTGGAGAACGGCTGCCGCGGCCTCGGCGTCGTGTGCGTCGACGTGCTGGGGCCGACGATCGCCGAGTTCGCCGGCGCGTTCGGCGCCGAGAGCAACCGTTCGCCGGGGCGCCAGCACCTGCTCGACGGCGACTACTACCGCCGCATCGACGCCATGCAATACGTCCTCGCCCACGACGACGGCCAGGCGCCGGAGGGACTCGCCGAGGCCGACGTCATCCTCGTCGGCGTCTCGCGGGTGTCGAAATCCCCCACCTGCATGTATCTCGCCAACCGCGGGGTGAAGGCGGCGAACGTGCCGTTCGTCTCCGGCGCCGCCTTCCCGGAGGACGAGATCGCCGCCGCCGGGCCGCTGGTCGTCGGCCTCACCGTCTCCCCGGACCGGCTGGTGCAGTTGCGGCGCAACCGCCTGCGCGGACTGGGGGAGAGCGGCCCGAGCGCCTACGCCGACCTGCGCGCGGTGCAGGGCGAGGTCGCCGAGGCCCGGCGCCTGTTCGCGCGCCGCCGCTGGCCCGCGATCGACGTCTCGCGGCGCTCGATCGAGGAGACCGCCGCCGCGATCCTCGAACTCCACCGCGACCGGGGGGCGGGCGGGTGAGCGGCGCGCCGGCGCTCGTGCTCGCCTCGGCCAGCCCGGCCCGGGCGCGGATGCTGCGCGCCGCCGGGGTGGGTTTCGAGGCCGAGCCGGCGCGCGTGGACGAAGAGGCGGCGCGCGATTCGCTGCGGGCCGAGGGCGCATCGGCGGCGGACGCGGCGATGGCGCTGGCGGAGCTCAAGGCGCTGCGGATCTCGGCGCGGCGCCCGGAGGACCTGGTGGTCGGCGCCGACCAGATACTCTCCCTCGGCGAGCGCTGGTTCGCCAAGCCGCCCGACCGCGCCGCCGCGCGGGCGCAGCTCCTGGCGCTGCGCGGGCGCGAACACCGGCTGGACTCCGCCGCCTGCGCCGCGATGGGCGGCGCGCCGGTCTGGCGCGCCGCCGATTCCGCCCGGCTCTCGGTCCGCCCGTTCGGCGACGGCTTCCTCGACTCCTATCTCGACGCCTGTTTCGACCCCGGCGGCGGCGGCGGCGCGCCGGGGAGCGTCGGGGCCTACCGCGTCGAGGGGCTTGGCGCGCAGCTGTTCTCGGCCATCGACGGCGACCATTTCACCATCCTCGGCCTGCCGCTGCTGCCGCTGCTCGAATATCTCCGCCAGCGCGGGATGCTGGAGCGGTGAGGCCGACGGGCCGCGCGCGCGTCGCCGGGGTGATGGGCTGGCCGGTCGCGCATTCCCGCTCGCCCCGGCTGCACGGCTACTGGCTGGAGCGGTACGGGATCGACGGCGCCTACGTACCCATGGCCGTCCCGCCGGGGCGCGCCGGGGAGGCGCTGCGCGCCCTGCCCGCGCTCGGCTTCGCCGGCGCCAACGTCACCCTGCCGCACAAGGAGGACGCGCTCGCCGCCTGCGACGAGGTCGACGCGGCGGCGCGGCGGATCGGCGCGGTCAACACCGTCGTCGTCGGCGCGGACGGCGCGCTGCGCGGGAGCAACACCGACGCCTACGGCTTCCTCGAAAGCCTGCGCGCGGCGGTCCCGGGCTGGACCGCCGATGCGCCGGCGCTGGCGCTCGGCGCGGGCGGCGCGGCGCGCGCCGTGGTCGCGGCGCTTATCGACGCGGGCTGCCCGGACGTGCGCATCTGCAACCGGACCGCCGCGCGCGCCGAGGCGCTGGCGCGGGAGTTCGGCCCGCGCTGCGCCGCGCCGGCGTGGGCGGACCGCGGCGCCGCCCTCGCCGGCGCCGGCCTGCTGGTCAACGCCACTGCGCTCGGCCTGTCCGGCAAGCCCGCGCTGGACATGCCGCTGGACCGCCTCGCCCCGTCGGCGGTCGTGGCGGACATCGTCTATACGCCGCTCGTCACCCCCCTGCTCGCCCAAGCGCGGCGGCGCGGCGCGCGCGTCGTCGACGGATTGGGGATGCTCCTCCACCAGGCGCGGCCGGGCTTCGCCGCGTGGTTCGGCGTCGACCCGGAGGTCGATGGCGGCCTGCGCGATTTCGTGCTCGCGGACCTGAATTGACCCGGCGCGCGCCCAGGCGGCGCATGCGCCGCGCGGGCCGCCCGGCGCGGCTCGGCCTGACCGGCTCCATCGCGATGGGCAAGAGCGAGGCGGCGCGCATGTTCGCGCGGCTCGGCGCGCCGGTGTTCGACGCCGACGCCGAGGTCCACCGCGCGCTGGCGCCGGGCCGGCCCGGCGCGGCGGCGGTCGCGGCGGCGTTCCCCGAGGCGGCGCGCGGCGGCGCGATCGACCGCCAGGCGCTCGGGCGCCGCGTATTCGGCGACGCGGCCGCGCTGCGCCGGCTCGAATCGATTCTCCATCCGCTGGTCGGCGCGGCGCGGGAGCGGTTCCTGCGCCGCGCCCGCGCCCTGCGCGCGCCCGTCGTCGTGTTCGACGTCCCCTTGCTGTTCGAGACCGGCGGCGAGCGGCGCTGCGACCGCGTCGCCGTGGCGACCGCCCCGCCCCGGGTGCAGCGCCGCCGCGCGCTGCGCCGGCCGGGCATGACGGCGGAGAAGTTCGCCGCTATCCTCGCCCGGCAGACGCCCGACCGCGAAAAACGCCGCCGCGCCGATTTCCTCATCCCGAGCGGCCTCGGCCGCCGCCCGGCGCTGCTGGCGGCGCTGCGCGCGCTCCGCGCTGCGCGGGGGAGTTGACCATGCGCGAAATCGTCCTCGACACCGAGACCACCGGCCTCGACCCCGCGGACGGCCACCGGGTGATCGAGATCGGCTGCATCGAGATGGCGAACCGCATCCCCACCGGCGCGACGCTGCATTTTTACGTCCAGCCGGAGCGCGACATCCCGGAGGAGGCGGCCCGCATCCACGGCATCACCGCGGAATCGCTGGCCGACAAGCCGGTGTTCGCCGCGGTCGCCGACGAGTTGCTGGAGTTCCTCGGCGATTCGCCGCTGGTGGCGCACAACGCGGCGTTCGACCTGGGATTCCTCAACGCCGAGCTGGGGCGCGCCGGGCGCCCGCCCATCCCGGCGGCGCGGGCGGTGGACACGGTGGCGATCGCGCGGCGCAAATTCCCCGGCGCGCCCGCCAGCCTCGACGCCCTGTGCCGCCGTTTCGGCGTCGACAATTCGGCGCGCACGCGCCACGGCGCGCTGCTCGACGCCGAACTTCTGGCCGACGTCTACGTGGAGCTGGTGGGCGGGCGGCAGGCCGCGCTGGCGCTCGCCCCCGGCGCCGCGCTGGCCGCGTCCGCCGGCGGGGGCGAGCGCAAGGTCTGGCCCGCGCGCCCGCATCCGCCGATCTCCGCCGCCGAACTGGCGGCGCATAAGGCGTTCATCGACCGGCTGGACGACCCCATCTGGCGCCGGTGACGCCGAACCGGTGATCGTCCATCGCGTCTCTTTCCCGTCGTCTCCGCGAAAGGGCGCGCGAAGGAATCGTGGCGTTCGCGGGCGGAGCTTTACCGGTCCGGCGCCGCGGCCGCGTATCGGCCGCGAGTTTCGGTCCTCTCCAGAAAATTCCTCGCCTGCCGGACGAACATCCCTATCTCCTCCCTCACCCGATTGAGGTCGTCGATATCTTCGCCTTCGCGAACTCCATGGAGACGCTCCAGGATCGTTTCCGCGCGTTCGATGTAAATTTCCCTGGCGGTTAATAGAAAAGCTTTCCTGGCTCTCTCGAAAACAACCGCGCAATCCATCCTGCGGACGTTCAGCACGGCCTCCAGTTTATCGTTTTCGAACGCGGCCAAATTTTCTATTTGTTCGATCGCCTTCTCCATATTGCCCTTGAACGTCTTCGGATATTTCGGATCGTATTCGATCCAGTCCGTTCGCGTAAGATCGGACGGCGCCGTGGCGGTTCTCGACTTTACGATTACGAGAGGTTTGCCGACCATGGCGGCGAAACCGAGTTCGAGGGCTATGTTGGCGAGCGCGGTTTGCCGGGTCTCCTCGCTGAACACCGCCACGGAGAACCCGGTTCCCCGTATCAGGTCAAGGATGCGCTCAAGATAATCCTTCCGCCCTCCCGACGACGTAGCGTCCATCGCCGAAATCCCGGATCGGCGAAGGATCTCCTCTATCCCGGCCGACATTCTCCGGTCGACGTCCGGAGGATCGCCGATTTGTCGCATGACGAACGCGGATTTCGGATAAAGTTTTACAGGGGCGGACCCGAGAACATTCTCCGACAAGGGAGAGAACGCCAAGGGCATATTGCGATCCCCTATCTCGTCTTTATCCTGATGCGTTTGTAAGCTCCTTTCGTTTTCTTGTGGCCTACGACTCGACCGGTCCGGGTGTCCATCTTGACATAGAGGCCGGTGACCGGATTTTTGATCTGTATCCGATCCTTGATCGTCCCCGATTCCGGGGTTTCCCTGACGTTCCGGTTCATGGCGGCAACTCCCGTTATCGCTCGACGGTCGACCGGCTTCCGCCGGCGCGGTCGCGATTCGACGCCCATTCTAGCATATGGCTGCGGGCGCTGTCTCCCGAGGCGCGCACGTCGCAATGCCGGCGTCGCCGGTCGTGTTCGCGGACGCAACGTGGGCCGGCCCTCTGGGCGGCGGCCTGTCCGCGCGGGCGCTATTCGACCAGCGCGAAGGCCAGCAGCAGCGTGCGCTGGGCGGGGTTGAAATTGTCGTCGGAGGCGATGAGCAACACCGTCTCCCCGCCCGCCGCGCGGAACGCCGCCAGCGCCTCGAAATTATCGACCGTCGCCGGCGGGGCGAGGCGCGCTACCTCGCGCGGCGGCGCGGGGGGAGCGGCGCGCATCAACCGCGCCTCCACGCCCCGGGCGCGCGAATAGCCGCGCTCGAGGACGAGAACCTCGCCGCCCGGCAACGGCGCGGCGGCGGTGGGGCGGAAGAACGGATCCGCCGGCCACGCGAACGGCGCTGCGCGCCCGCCGGCCAGGCGCCATGCGGCGCGGCGGTCGTCGCCGGCGGCGCCCTCCGCCAGCGCGAGCAACGCGCCGCCGCGCATGAAGGCCAGCGCCTCCACCCCGCCGTTCGGCGGCAGGCCCGCGAGATCGAGTTCGGGAAAGGCGGGAGCGCCCGGCCCGCCGGGGCGCGAATAGGCGAGCAGCCGATGCCGGCGCTCGAACGCCACGAAATAAGATCCGTCGGGCGAGCGGGCGACCGCCTCCGCGTCGCTGTCGGCCTTCCCCGCCAGCGGCGCGCCGGCGGCGTCGCGCAACGGCGCGATCTCCAGCGCCGCCACCGCCGCGAGCCGTCCGCCTTCCCAGGCCAACGCGCCGGTAATCCAATGCCCGGCGTCGGTGATCGCGGCGAACGCTGCGCCGTCCGCCGCGGCGGCGAGGCCGGACACGCCGCCGAACCGCGGGTCGTCGGACCGCAGATGCAGCCCGCCGCGCCAAGCGAGGCCGCCGAGGCGCTCCTCCTCCGGCGCGCCCGCCATGAGCGGGACGGGCGCGGAGGCCACGGCGAGAGGCTCCGCCCCCGCCATCGGCGCGGCGCACAGAGCGCACGCCAGCGCAGCGCGAAGAAAATGCCGGCGAGACGCTGGCGGTCCCGGGGAAACGGCGTTCCCCGCCTTTGTCGTGCGGCGGCGATTCATCCGAAGCGGGGGCGCCGTGCGGTCCGCCCGCCCTCCCGAACCGGCGCGCCGCTACGCGACGAGGCGGCCATCGGTCCGCGACGGGTCCTCGTCGAAGAGATCGGCGAGTTCGCCGGTCATCGCGCCGCCGAGCTGTTCGGCGTCGACGATGGTCACGGCGCGGCGGTAATAACGGGTTACGTCGTGGCCTATGCCGATGGCCAGCAACTCCACCGGCGATTCGGCCTCGATCCAGCCGATCGCCTCCCGCAAATGGCGGTCGAGATAGTTGCCGGAATTGACCGACAGGGTGGAGTCGTCGACCGGCGCGCCGTCGGAGATCGCCATCAATATGCGGCGCTGCTCGGGGCGGGCGAGGAGGCGGTTGTGGGCCCACAACAGCGCCTCGCCGTCGATGTTCTCCTTCAACAGGCCCTCGCGCAGCATCAGGCCGAGATTGCGGCGGGCGCGGCGCCACGGCGCGTCGGCGGATTTGTACACGATGTGGCGCAACTCGTTGAGGCGGCCCGGATTGGCGGGCTTGCCGCCGGCGAGCCATTTTTCGCGCGCGCGGCCGCCCTTCCAGGCCCGGGTGGTGAAGCCCAGGATCTCCACCTTGACCGCGCAGCGCTCCAGCGTGCGCGCCAGGATGTCGGCGCTCATCGCCGCCACGGTGATGGGGCGGCCGCGCATCGACCCGGAATTGTCGAGCAGCAGCGTCACCACCGTGTCGCGGAACGCGGTCTCCCGCTCGCGCTTGTAGGACAGCGGGTGGTTCGGGTTGGCGACGACGCGGGCGAGACGCGAAGTGTCGAGGATCCCCTCCTCCAGGTCGAACTCCCACGACCGCGACTGCTTCGCCAGCAGGCGGCGTTGCAGGCGGTTGGCGAGGCGCGTCACCGCGCCCTGGAGCGCCGCCAGCTGGCGGTCGAGATGGCCGCGCAGCCGCGCCAGCTCCTCGGGCTCCGCCAGTTCGGCGGCGTCGACGGTCTCGTCGAACTCGGTCGTCCATGCGGCGTAGGCGGGAAGCCGCGCATTGCTCCGGTCCCAGGGCGGGCGCCAGGGTTCGCCCTCGGCCGCGGTCTCGTCGCCGGCGCCCTCGGTCGCCTCCTCGGCGCCGTCGATTTCGGCCTCGGTCGTCTCGTCGCCCTCCGCCGCCTCGCTGTCGGAGCCCGGCGCGGCGTCGGCGTCGGCCGCCTCCTCGCCCGCCTCGCCGTCGGATTCGGACTCGATGCGGTCGTCGGAGGCGTCCTCCGCCTCGTCCTCGGTCTCCAGGCTGGCGGGGTCGTTGTCGTGCTCGTCGGCGAATTCGAGGTGGGCTATGAGGCTGCGCAGGGTTTCCGCGAACGCCTCCTGGTCGTCGACGCGGGCCGCCAGCGCGTCGAAATCCTCCGCCGCGCGCTCGGCGAGCCAGGGCCGCCACAGGTCGCACATGTAGCGCGCGTCCTCGGGCGGCGGCGCGCCGGTCAGGCGTTCGCGCGCGAGCAGGCCGATGACCTCGACGATGGGGGCGTCGGAGCGGTGCTGGACGTCCTGGAAGCGCTGTTCGCGGCAGCGCGCCTCGACCGAAGCGTCCAGGTTCCTCCGCACCCCGGCCATGCGCCGGGCGCCGAGCGCCTCGCAGCGCGCCTGCTCCAGGCTGTCGTAGATCGACTGCGCCACCTGCCCCGGCGGGCGCCGCGCGCGGTGCAGGCCGTCGTCGTGGAACCGCCGGCGCAGCGCCAGCGCATCCGCCTCGCCGCGGATCTGGCCGATCTCGCCCGCGTCGAGCTCGCGCGACGGCGGGGTGAGCAGCAGGCGGCCCTCGTCGAGGCGGGGGCCGTTGGCGGCGAACGAAACCTCGAGCTCGCCGTCGCCGGCCAGCGCCCGGGTCGCCGCCGCGACGGCGCGCTTGAAGCGCTCCGCCGGCGCCCCGCCCGGCGCGTCGGGGCCGCTCACGCGCCGCCGTTCGCCGCCGGGCGGGCGGCGGATTCGCGCAGCTCCTCGCCCATGCAGCGCTGGTAGTATTCGGCGACGATCTGGCGCTCGGCCTCGTCGCACTTGTTGAGGAAGGTGACGCGGAAGCCGAACGCGCGGTCGTTGAAGATCTCCGCGTTCTCGGCCCAGGTGATCACCGTGCGCGGCGACATGACGGTGGAGATGTCGCCATTGACGAAACCGGCGCGGGTCAGGTTGGCGAGCTCCACCATCGCCCCTACCCGCTCCCGCCCCGCCGCGTCGTCGAGCCGGGGGACCTTGGCCAGCACGATCTTCGATTCCTCGTCCGCCGGCAGGTAGTTGAGCGTGGCGACGATGTTCCAGCGGTCCATCTGCCCCTGGTTGATCTGCTGCGTGCCGTGGTAGAGGCCGGTGGTGTCGCCCAGCCCGACCGTGTTGGTGGTCGAGAACAGGCGGAACGCCGGATGCGGGCGGATCACCCGGTTCTGGTCGAGCAGGGTGAGCTTCCCCTCCACCTCCAGCACGCGCTGGATGACGAACATCACGTCGGGCCGTCCGGCGTCGTATTCGTCGAACACCAGCGCGGTCGGCGTCTGGAGCGCCCAGGGCAGCAGGCCCTCGCGGAACTCGGTGACCTGCTGGCCGTCGCGCAGGACGATGGCGTCCTTGCCCACCAGGTCGATGCGGCTGATGTGGCTGTCCAGGTTGATGCGGACGGTCGGCCAGTTGAGCCGCGCCGCCACCTGTTCGATATGCGTGGACTTCCCCGTGCCGTGGTAGCCTTGGATCATCGTCCGCCGGTTGTGCGCGAAGCCGGCGAGGATCGCGAGCGTGGTTTCGCGGTCGAAGCGGTATGCGTCGTCGATGTCGGGGACGTGCTCGTCGCGCTCGGAGAAGCCGGGCGCGACCATGTCGCTGTCGATGCCGAACGCCTCGCGCACCGGGACCCGGACGTCGGGCCGGCGGCGGTCGTGGAGGGCCGCGTCCGGAGCGGCGGTCTGTGGGGCCATGGGGTCGCTTTCCGCTTGGTTCGGACGATTGGGGTTCGGACGGTTGGGGTTCGGACGGGGTGGGGTTCGGGCGGCGGGAGGGCGCGCGGCGCGCGCCGTCACGCGGCGGCGCCGTCGCGCAGGTAGCCGTAGGCCTCGTTGATGGTCTTGAGGCGCTCCTCGGCGCGCTTGCAGCCGCCGTTGGCGTCCGGGTGGTGGCGGCGGGCGAGCGCCTTATAGCGCGCTTTGATTTCGCCGGGCGAGGCGCCGCCGTCGAGGCCGAGCCGCGCCAGAGCCTTCGCGCGCGCCGGGTCCGGCGGGCGCGGCGGCGGCGCCTCCCCGCGGCGCTCCCCGCCGTCGCGCGCCTCGGCGAAGGCCGCGCCGGCGGCGTCCGCCGCCGCCCAGGCGCGCCCGCGCCCGGCCAGCGGCCAGGTGGGGCGGTGCCAGCTCGCATCGCCGCGGCGGACCGCCTCGATGGCGGCGGCGTCGAGGCCGTCGAAATAGCTCCACGCGGCGTTGTAGAGGCGGACGTGCCGGAGGCAGAACCAGCGGAAGTCGCGCAGCGCGTCGCGCGATTTCGGCGCGCGGTAGGCGCCGCGTTCGCCGCAGCCGGCCCAATCGCAGGAGCGGTCCGCCGCCGCACCGTCCGGCTCCCGCCCGCGGCGCCCGCCGCGCCTGGCTCCGTTCGCTCCCATCGCCCGCCCACTATGCCGCCCGGCCCCGGCGCGGACAAGCGGCGCATTGGCGGCGCATTGGCGAAATCCGGCGCGGCGGCTATGATGCGGCCATGACCGACGGCCCCCGGGCGTTCGCCGCGACGAACATCGTTCTGGTCGGGCTGATGGGCGCGGGCAAGACGAGCGTCGGGCGGCGCCTCGCCGCCAGGCTCGGCCGCGCGTTCGTCGACGCCGACCGCGAGATCGAGGCCGCCGAGGGCCTCACCGTGTCGGAGATCTTCGCCGAGCGCGGCGAGGCGTGGTTCCGCGGCCGCGAACGCCGCGCCATCGCCGACCTGCTCGCCGGCGACGGTCTGGTGCTGGCGACCGGCGGCGGCGCGTTCATGGACCCGGAGACCCGGCGCGCGATCCGCCGCCGCGGCGTGTCCGTCTGGCTCAAGGCCGACCTGGACACGCTGCTGGAGCGCGTGTCGCGGCGGCGCACCCGCCCGCTGCTCGCCGCCGGCGACCCGCGCGCGACGCTCGAATCGCTCATCGCCGCCCGCTACCCGGTGTACGCCGAGGCCGATGCGACGGTGGAGAGCGGCGACGCCCCGCACGACGAGACGGTCGACCGGATCCTCGCCGCGCTCGACGCGCGCGCCGCATGACGGCGGAGCGGACGGTCCGCGTCGCGCTCGGCGCCCGGAGCTACGACGTCGTCGCCGGGCCGGGGCTGATCGACCGCGCCGGCGCCCACCTCGCCGCCGCGCTGGAGGGCCGGCGCGCCGCGGTGGTGAGCGACACCAACGTCGCCCCGCTCTACCTCGACCGGCTGCGGGCGAGCCTCGAGGCGGCGGGCTTCGCCGTCACCGCCCACATCGTCCCGGCCGGCGAGGAGTCGAAGTCGTGGGACGGGCTCGGGCGGTTGATCGAGGAGCTGCTGGCGGCGCGCGTCGAACGCGGCTCGGCGGTCGTCGCGCTGGGCGGCGGCGTGGTGGGCGACCTCGCCGGAGTCGCCGCGGCGCTGGTCCTGCGCGGCGTCGATTTCGTCCAGCTCCCCACCACCCTGCTGGCGCAGGTCGACAGTTCGGTGGGCGGCAAGACCGGGGTCAATTCGATCCACGGCAAGAACCTCATCGGCGCCTTCCTGCAACCGCGCCTGGTGCTCGCCGACAGCGCCGCGCTCGACACGCTGCCCCGCCGCGAGCTCCTCGCCGGCTACGCCGAATGCGTGAAATACGCGCTGATCGACGACCCCGGATTCTTCTCGTGGCTGGAGGAGAACGCGCGCGAAGCGCTTTCCGGCGCCGGGGCGGCGCGGGCGCGCGCCGTCGCCGTATGCTGCGCGGCCAAGGCGCGCGTCGTCGCCGGCGACGAGCGCGAGACCGGGCGGCGCGCGCTGCTCAATCTGGGCCACACCTTCGGCCACGCGCTGGAGGGCGCGGCGGGCTACGGCGGCGCGCTGGTCCACGGCGAGGCGGTGGCGATGGGGATCGCGATGGCCTTCGACCTGTCGGTCCGGCTCGGCTTCTGCGCCGAGGCCGAGCGGGCGCGCGTCCTCGCCCATTTCGCCGCCGCCGGCCTGCCGGCCGCGCCGCCGCGCCGGCTGGCGGCGGGCTGGCGCGCGCGCGACCTGCTCGCCCGCATGGCGGCGGACAAGAAGGCGCGCGACGGGCGCCCGACGCTGGTGCTGGCGCGCGGCATCGGGCGCGCGTTCCTGCATCGCGGCGCCGCCGACGCCGACATCCTGGCCACGCTGGAGGCGGCGCTTCCGTCCTGACCGATGACCTCCGCCATCGTGTTCACGCTCGCCGCGATCCTGGCGCTGCTGCTGCTGTCGGCGTTCTTCTCCGGGTCCGAGACCGGGCTGACCGCGGCCTCGCGCCCGCGCCTCCTGCGGCGCGCCGAGCAGGGCGAGCGCCGCGCGCTGCTGGCCAGCCGGCTGATGGAGCGCCGCGAGCCGCTGATCGGCGCCATCCTGCTCGGCAACAACACGGCGAACATCCTCGCCTCGGCGCTGGCGACGAGCCTCGCCATCGGCCATTTCGGCGAGGCGGGCGTCGCCTATGCGACCGTCGCGGTGACGGCGCTGGTGTTCGTGTTCGCCGAGGTGCTGCCCAAGACCTACGCCATCCGCCACGCCGACCGGACGGCGCTCATGGCGGCGCCGGCGCTGCGGGTCCTGGTGGCGGTGGCGGCGCCGGCGACGCGCGCGGTGCACGGGCTGGCCGACCTGATCCTGTCGGCGTTCGGCGGCGGCGCGGCGCGCCCGCGCGCGCAGGCGGCGGCCGAGGAGCTGCGCGGCATGCTGGACCTGCAAGCCCGCGCCGGGCTGATGCGCGAGAACTACCGCGACATGCTGCGCGGCATTCTCGACCTGTCGGACGTGGAAGTGGGCGAGATCATGACCCACCGCCGCAACATGGTGACGGCGAACGCCGACCTGCCCGCCGCCGAACTGATCGCGGCGGCGCTGGAGAGCCCGTTCACGCGCGTCCCGCTGTGGCGCGGCGACCCGGACAACGTGGTGGGCGTCCTGCACGCCAAGACCCTGCTGCGCGCGCTGCACGGGCCGGACGGCGGCGCGGACGATTCCGCCGCCATCGCCGCGCTCGCCGCGCCGCCGAGTTTCGTCCCCGAAACGACGAGCCTGGCGGAGCAGCTGGCGGCCTTCCGCGCCCGCCGCGAACACGCCGCGCTGGTGGTGGACGAATACGGCGCGCTGCAGGGCCTCGTCACGCTGGAGGACATATTGGAGGAGATCGTCGGCGATATCGGCGACGAATACGACCCGCCAGCGAGCGGCATCCGCCGCCAGCCCGACGGTTCGTTCCTGGTCGACGGCTCGGCGACGATCCGCGACCTGAACCGGGCGCTGGACATCCGCCTGCCCGACGACGAGGCGGCGACCGCGGCGGGGCTGGTCCTGGACCTGGCGGAGACGATCCCCGAGGTCGGCGCGGCCTTCGACGTGGACGGCCATCTGTTCGAGGTGCTGGAGCGCGAGAAGAGCGGCGTCACCCGCCTCCGCCTCACCCGCCGCGCGGCGCCTCCGGCGCAGGACGACTGACCCGCCGCGCCGCCGCGTCCTCCTCCGGCGTGCGCGCGGTCACCGAGAGGGCGTGCATTCCGTCGGCGAATTCCTCGGCCAGCAGCGCGTTGACCTTGCGCTGCCGCTCGACCCGCGACAGGCCGGCGAACGCCGCCGACGCCACGGCGACGCGGAAATGGCTGTCGCCGCCCGCCCGCGCGCCGGCATGCCCGGCATGCATGTGCGATTCGTCGACGACGTCGAGGCGCGCCGGAGCCAGCGCCGCCGCCAGTTTCTCGCGTATGCGCTCGCCGATGGTCATGCGCGCCGCTCCCGCCCGGCGTTCGATCCCATGCGTCGATCGCCCCAAGCCAATCGTAATACGTCAATCGTAATACGTATCGGGTTCATGCGAGCGTAAAACGCGCGCGCCGCGCCGCCATGACCGGCGCCTGCGTTCCGAGGCAGTATATGCGTTCCCATACGGCCGGTCGATAACTCGAATCCGCCGGCGCCGATGACACGCCGAATTCGATCGCGGCCGGCCTTCAAGCGATCATGGATGTCGCGGTCGTCGAGATCGAACTCGAAGAAACCGTGAAGACGACCGCGGGTCTCCGGCTTATTCTCGCGTGGCGGAATCGGCCGCGGCCAGGCGACGCGCGGCCAGCTGGACAAATTCCTCCTCCCGCTCGCAACCGACGAACCTGCGATGCATTCCCAACGCGGCCACGCCGGTCGATCCCGAACCGGCGAAAGGGTCGAACACCGCGTCGTCCCGATCGGTGCTCGCCCTCAGGCAGCGCGCGATCAGGGCAGCCGGTTTCTGGGTCGGATGCTTGCCGAATTTTTTCTCCCGCCGGCCGGCGGCCGGAAATTGCCAGACGTTTTTCATCTGCTTGCCGTCGTTTTCCTCGCGCATGGCGTCGTAATGAAACGTATGGCGATGCTTGCCGTCCTTCGGCGCCTTCGTCGCCCACAGGACCGTTTCCGTCGCATGAGTGAAGCAACGCCGTCCCAGATTGGGCGGCGGGTTGGATTTTTGCCAGACGATGTCGTTGAGGATGCGGAAACCCAACTCCTGCAACGCCATGCCGATGCTGAGATAGACGTGCAGCGTTCCCGTCACCCAAATGGTCCCCGCCGGCTTGAGGAGGCGATGGCATTCGGCGAGCCATTCCAGGTTGAACTCGTGGTCGAGCGCGACTCCGCGACTGCGGTCCCACTCGCCCTTGTCGACCTTGACCATCCGCCCGGCGACGCAGGTGACGCCGCCGTTCGACAGGAAGTAGGGCGGGTCGGTCCATATGCAGTCGAACGCGCCGTCGGGCAGGCGCGGAAACAGATCGAAGACGTTGCCGCGATACAGCCGCGAACCGCCGTCGTCCGAACGCCACGCCGTCGGGACGGCGGTCACGCGGTTCCGCCGCCGGACTCGTCGCCGATGAAGCGGTTGGGGCGGAGGAAGATCGACAGGGCGACGCCGCCGTCGGGCGACCATGCGCCGTGCCGGCTGCCGGCGGGGCGCCAGACGAACTCGCCGGCGCGCGCCACCCCCTCGCGGTCGGCGAGGCTGCCCTCCAGCATCCAGGTTTGCTCGATGTCCTCGTGGATGTGCTCCGGCAGCGCGGCGCCCGGTTCGAATTTGAACAGCGCCGTCAGCAGCCCGCGCGCGTCGTCGCGCATCAACACCTTCGACGAAATGCCCGGAAAGCGCGTCGGCGTCCAGTCGAGCGCCGCCGCGTCGATATAGCGCGAGGCGAGCGCGCCGGGCGCCTCCTTGCCGTCGGACATGGCGTTCCTCCCTCGTCCGCAGGGCCGCGGCGCAGGATGCGCGGGCGCGGCGCGGCCTGTCAAATCGCGCCCGTTTCGCGGAGCTGGCCGCCGGCGGTCGTTCAGGCGGCGCAGGCCAGACGGATGCGGTCGGCGTTTTCTTCCTGCCGCGCCACCGTCGCAGCCGTGACGCCGAACTCGTCGGCGATGGCGTGGACGTCGAGTCCATCGCCGCGCATGGAGAGGATTTCGTCCATGGGCGCGAGGAACTCGGCCGCGAACGCGCGCCCGCACGCCTGGCGCGACGCTTCGCGAAGGTCGTTCACCGCCGACCGGCGGGCCGGAGGATTCGCCGCCGCGTCGCCCACCGCGCGCGCGAGGGCGAACAGGTTGCCCGCGACGTCACGGGTGCGACGCAGATGGACGCGCGTTTCGCCATCGCGGGAATCCACGAGCGCGCGAAGCCCGGGCGCCGAAGGCGCGGACGCGAAACCCGGCGCCCCCAGGCGCCGAGCGAGCGCCGCGACGGACCGGAAGCGTTCGCCCTGCCCCGCGCCGAGCAGCCGCCGGGCCGCGCGCGCCCACCGGTAGCCGCGCGCCCAGGGCTTCTCTCCCGCGCGCGCGGCCCGTTCGGGCGCGGCGCCCCGCAGGTCCTCGAGCGCGGGAAGCCGGGATTTGCCCGGCGGCCGCCTTTCCGCTTCGCGTATCCAGTCCAGGACGCCGCTTCGCCGGGGGGCGCGCCGCAGGCCGGTGAGAAACTCGGCCAGCGGCTCGCCGTCGAACAACGCGCCGCCGCGCTCGATAAACGCCGCGTCGGCGTCCGAAACGTCGTAGGGATCGAGGCCGAGCGCGCCCGCAGCCTCGCAAAACGCCGCCTCCTCCGGGTCGGCGCGCGAGGCCCGTATGAGATTCCACTGGGCATGCAAGCCGGACTCCCGCGCGCCGCGCTCCTCGATCCGAGCCAGGGTCTCGTCGAAAAACGCGCCCAGCGCCCGCTCGGCGTCCGCCCGGTCCAACCGTTCGACGGCGCCGTTCGGGAAGTCCACCGGCGGGTTCTCGTAGCGGCGCGGCGAGCACGCGACCTCGAAATCGGCGCCGTCGAACCGCAAGCGCACGTCCGGGATCGCGTAACCGCCGCGATACGCGGCCAGGCGATGCGGAACGTCGCGGCCTCCGAACAGGCTCCACCAGTCCGTCGCGACGCCTTCGGCGAGCGGATACACCGAAACCGGGATCGAAGCGGATATCGGGCCCGCGCCTTCCGCCCGGAATTCGCAGACGTTCCTGTCGCCGACGATGACGCGCAGGGCGCCGACCGCGAGCAAATCGACGTCCTCGGAGATTCGACCGCCGTCTTCCCATTCAACGAAAAATTTCACGCCGCTCCTCCTCGCTTATCGGCCAACCCTTGTATTCTCCCGACTTGCTATTGAAGCACCTGCCGTACCATACTTGACCGGACGTATCCCTGTACCAAACGTGCTTCGGAAAATCCTTGTCGCCGCGGACGAATTCATATTGCCCGGCGCCTATCGCGTACTGCACCCACATCGTCGCTTCCCGCCGGTCCGCGGCGGTGGTCAAGGGGCAGATCGTGGTCAACCTTCCCCCGCGCCCGCCCGCGGCGGGCAGTCCGCCCCACCATCTCCTGTCCTTGTGCTGTCGGCTGCCCTCGTAACGCGCCCGCGAAGCCAGCGCGCCGCGCTCCGATTGCGACAGCGGCCGCGCCCCGGCGGGCGTCCGATTCGGTTTTCTCATGCCGCCTCCGACGGTCACGCGCCGGTCGCGCCGGCGTCTTCCATTACGCGCTGCGCGCGGCCTGGCAAACCGCCCGCCTACCCTCGGCGCGACCGGCGGCCGGCGGCCTCGGTCAGGCGCAGCGCGGCGCGGGAGCATATCAGCGCGGCGGGCGCGCCGGTCGTCTTGCAGGCGGCCTCGGCCTCGAGCAGAAGCTCCAGCGCGCGCGCGGCGGCGGCGGCCGGCCAGCGCGCGAGCTGCGCCGCCATGCTCCGGCGGCGCTTGAAGAACACCGGCGGGCGCAGCGCCTCCACCGCCGCGGCCGGCGCGGCGCCGCCGCGCACCCGGCCCGCCGCCCAGTGCAGGCGCTGGAAATGCCGTTGCAACGCGCCCAGCGCGCGCACCGGCGAAACGCCGTCGGCGGCCAGTTTGTCGAAGGCGCGCCCGGCGCCCGGGCGGTCGCCGCCGGCCACCGCATCGGCCAGGTCGTCGAGGGTCGCCTCGGCGCCGTCGCCGATGCACGCCAGCGCGTCCGCCTCGCCTATCCGCGCGGAGTCCCCGGCGTAGAGGACGAGTTTGTCGATCTCCGCCAGGGCGGCCTTGCGGTCGCCGCCGAGGCGCGTCAGCGCCGCCTCGCGCGCCGCCGGGGTCACGGTCTTGCCGTGCGCCGCGAGGCGTTCGGTCAACACCGCGCCGAGCGCCGCGCGGTCGTCGTCGTAACAGGCGATGGCCGCCGCGTTGCCGGCGCTCTCGAACACGACTCGCAAGCGCGCGCGCCTGGGCAGCTCCCCCGCCTCGACGACGACGAGCGACGCGGCCGGGACGGCGGCGGCGAGCAGGTCGGCGCAGGCCTGGGCGACCTCGTTGCCGGCGCCGCGCAGGCGGACGACGCGGCGCCCGCCGGTCATCGCCAGCGCCGCCGCCTCGTCCACGAGCAGGGTCGGCTCGGCGGCCACCGCCGCCGGCGCCAGGTCGGCGACGCGGAACGGGTCGTCGAGCGCGCCGGCGACCGCCCGCCCCAGGCGTTCGGCCCGGTCCGCGGCCAGGCCGCGGTTGGGGCCGTAGATCAACGCCGCGGCGATGGCGGGCGCCGGGCGGGCGACGAACCGCTCGACGTCGGCCGGCCGGACGATCATCCGCCGGCCGGGCGATGGAAGCGCAGCGCCAGGCGGGAGACGATGCTCCGCGCCGCCTCGCGCGCCGCCTCGCGCGCCGCGTTGCGTTCGGCGACCAGGGTCGAATAGTCCTCGCCCCGGACGATGTTGTAACTGGTGCGCGCGACCGCCTCGCCGGCGGCCAGTTCGCGCCCGTCGGCCTTGTCGGCGAGCGCGTAATCCGCCCGCAGGACGAGGAGGTAACGCCGGATCTGCGTGTCCTTCTCGGTGATCTGCCCGCGCGCCGAGGCGTCGACCCGGACCGACAATTCGTAGAGCGGCTCGTCGCGGGACGACGGCGCGAGGTAATCGAGCAGGCCGTTGCGCATGGCGGGGCCGAGCTCGCCCTCGATGGGCAGGATCTCGACCGCGGCGAGCGCGGCGGATACGGCCTTCCCCTCGGCGCCGCCGTAGAGCGGGCGGAAGCCGCAGCCCGCCGCGCCCGCCAGCGCGGCGCCCACGAGCGCGGCCGCGAGAATCCGCGCCGCCCGCCTAGACCACGACATTGACGATCCTGTCCGGGACCACCACCACGCGGCGGGCGGGCTTGCCGCCCATCGCCGCGCGCACCCCCGCCTCGGCGAGCGCGCGCGCCTCGAGGTCGCCGGCGCCGGAGCCCGCCGGGACCGCGATGGCGCCGCGCTTGCGCCCGTTCACCTGGACGACGACGGTCACCTCCGCGCGGTCGACCAGCGCCGGGTCGGGCCGGGGCCAGGGCCGGCGGCAGAGGAAGCCGCGATGGCCCAGCCGGCGCCACAGCGCCTCGCCGAGATGCGGGGTCATCGGGCCGATCAGCAGCGCGACGGTCTCCAGCGCCTCGCGGAGGACCGCGCCGCCGCCGCGGTATTCGGCGGCGGCGTTCGACAATTCGCGGATGCGCGCCACGGCGCGGTTGAAGCGGAACCGCTCCAGGTCCTCGGTCACGCCGGCGATCGTTCGGTGCGCGGCGCGCCGCAGCTCCAGCGCCGCGCCGTCGAGTCCGTCCGGGATCGGCGCGCCGGGCGCGGAGAGCGGCGCCGGCGGCTCGGCGGCCAGCCGCCAGAGGCGCTGGACGTACCGCCACGCGCCCTCGACTCCCGCCTCCGTCCATTCCAGATCGCGCGCCGGCGGGCTGTCGGAAAGCATGAAGAGCCGGGCGGTGTCGGCGCCGTAGCGCGCGATCATGTCCTCCGGGTCGACCACGTTGCGGTGCGATTTGCTCATCTTGCGCGACCGCCCGACGGTCACCGGCGCGCCGGTCTCGCGGTGGCGC
Organism: Alphaproteobacteria bacterium; assembly: GCA_965242575.1. GTDB lineage: Bacteria > Pseudomonadota > Alphaproteobacteria > UBA7887 > UBA7887 > JANQOH01. The sequence continues at coordinate 3,368,301 of OZ251461.1, read as the reverse complement.
GCCGCGCCGTCGCCCGCGCGCTCCACCTGCTCCGGATAGAGCCATTCGCCGTCCGCGCCGCGATAGGTCTCGTGGCAGACCATGCCCTGCGCCAGCAGGCCCGAGAACGGCTCCTTGAAGGCGACGTGGCCGGTCTCGCCCAGCGCGCGCATGAAGTAGCGCGAATAGAGAAGATGCAGGATGGCGTGCTCGATCCCGCCGACGTATTGGTCGACCGGCAGCCACCGCCGCATGGCGGCGGGGTCGAGCGGCGCGTCCGCCTCGGGGCAGGCGAAGCGCGCGAAATACCACGACGAATCGACGAAAGTGTCGAAGGTGTCGGTGTCGCGCCGGGCGGCCCCGCCGCAGCGCGGGCAGTCGACCCGCCGCCATTCCTCGTGGCGGTCGAGCGGGTTGCCCGGCGCGTCGAAACTCACATCGCCGGGCAGCGTCACCGGCAGGTCGGCCCGCGGGACCGGAACGAGGCCGCAATCGGGGCAATGGATAATGGGGATGGGGCAGCCCCAATAGCGCTGGCGCGACACGATCCAGTCGCGCAGGCGGAAGACGGTCCGCGCCTCGCCGTCGCCCCGGGCCTCCAGCCGCGCCACGACGGCGCGCTTGGCCGCCGCTACGTCCAGGCCGTCGAGGAAGCCGGAATTCACCAGCGCGCCATCGCCGGCGAACGCCTCGCCGTCGATGGCGAAATCCGCCCCCGCGCCGTGCGGGCGGACGACGACCGGCGCGGGCAGGCCGTATTTCCGCGCGAACTCCAAGTCGCGCCGGTCGTGCGCCGGAACGCCGAAAATCGCCCCCGAACCGTAGTCCATCAGCACGAAATTGGCGACGTAGACCGGCAGGGTCCGGTCGACGAGGAACGGATGAACGGCGCGCTCGCCGGTGTCGTATCCGCGCTTCTCCGCCTTCTCCAGCGCCGCCTCCGAGGTCCCGGAGCGGCGGCACTCGGCGATGAAGGCGGCGAGCGCCGGGTCGGCTTCGGCGCATGCCGCGGCGAACGGGTGGTCGGGGGAGACGGCGCAGAAACTGGCGCCGAACAGGGTGTCGGGGCGGGTCGTGAAGACCTCCAGCCGGTCGGCGCGTCCGGCGATGCGGAAGCGGATAACGGCCCCCTCCGAGCGGCCGATCCAATTCGCCTGCATGGCGCGCACCGACTCCGGCCAGCGTTCGAGGCCGGCGAGCGAGTCGAGCAGGTCGTCGGCGAAGTCGGAGATGCGGAACATCCATTGCGGCAGGCTGCGCCGCTCCACCTCCGCCCCCGACCGCCAGCCCTTGCCGTCGATCACCTGTTCGTTGGCGAGCACCGTCCGGTCGACCGGGTCCCAGTTCACCTGCGCCTCGGCGCGGTAGGCCATGCCGCGGTCGAACAGGTCGAGGAACATGGCCTGCTGGTGGCGGTAGTAATCGGGCGCGCAGGTGGCGACCTCGCGGCGCCAGTCGTAGGACAGGCCCATGGACCGCAGCTGGCGGCGCATGACGGCGATGTTGTCCCACGTCCACTTCGCCGGATGCGCGCCCTCGGCCATGGCGGCGTTCTCGGCCGGCATGCCGAACGCGTCCCATCCCATCGGGTGCAGCACGTCGAACCCGCGCGCCCGCTTGTAGCGCGCGATCACGTCGCCGATCGTATAGACGCGGACGTGCCCCATATGGATGCGCCCGGACGGATACGGGAACATCTCCAGCACGTAGTACTTGGGGCGCGGGTCGCCGGGTTCGCCGGCGCGGAAGCAGCCCGCCTCCTCCCACGCCGCCTGCCACTCGGCCTCGGCGGCGCGCGCGTCGTACCGGGCCTGGGCGGCCATGCCGCGCCGCGCTCCCCGCCGCGTCCGGGGGGCTAGCGGACGGCGGCCGCGGCGGCGGCGCGCACCCGGAGCTGGCGGGCCCGGGTCAGGACGGTGTCCTCCAGGTCCCGGGCCACCGTCGCGCCGACCTCGGCGTCGCGCCAGCCGCCGTCCTCGCCGGCCACCTGCCGGAACACCGAGACGCGGACGCCGTCGGCGCGCAGGCTGCGCTCGAGGATCAGCACGGTGGCCTTGAAGCGCTCGCCGGGCGCCTCGGGCGGCGCGTACCAATCGGTGATGATCACGCCGCCGAACGGGTCCGCCGAGGCGAGCGGCATGAAGGAGAGCGTGTCGAGCGACGCGCGCCACAGATAAGCGTTGACGCCGATCCCGCCGCCCGGCGCGGCGGCGCCGTCCTCCGAACCGCCGAACAGGACGATGCCCTGCGAGCCGCCGAACAGGCTCTCGCCGGCGGTGTTCCGGTAGGGCTTCTGGTAGTAGGTCCCCGTGGTGGAGGAATCGTCCGAGGGGTAGTCCGCCCGCACCTCCGGCCCGTCCGCGCCGCACCCCGCCAGGGCGAGGCACGCCGCGAGGCCCGCGGCCGCTCCCGCGATCCTCCACGACATCCGCGACTCCGTCATTTCCGCAACCTCCGCTCCGTTCCCGCCGCCGCCCGGCCCCCTATATGGCGCATCGCGGCCCGGCTGTCATGACGCCGCGCGCCGCCGCCACCGAGGGGCGCGCGTTTCCCTTCGCGCCGGTTTCGTAGCATAAAGCCCGGCATGGCCCGGCGCTCCGATTCTCCCGGCCTCGCGGCGCGCGCGCCGGGCCCGGGCGGCGGATTCGCCGTCCGGCGCGACCGGCTGCGGACGATACTGGCGCTGGGCCTGCCGATGGTCGGCGGCATGACGTCGCAGACCGTGTTCAACCTGGTCGACACGGCGATGGTGGGGCGGCTCGGCCCGCAGGCGCTGGCGGCGGTCGGCATCGCCGGGTTCGCGGGCTTCATGTGCGCCGCCGTCGTCATGGGGATGTCGGCCGGCGTCCAGGCGATGGCGGCGCGGCGCAAGGGCGAGGGCCGCGACGAGGAGACCGCCGTGCCGCTCAATGGCGGCCTCGCCCTGGTGCTCGCCGTCTCGATTCCGTTGTCGCTGGTCCTGACGGCGGCCGCCCCGGCGCTGATCGAATTCCTCAACGACGACCCGGAGGTGGCGGCGCTCGGCGGGCCGTATCTGCAAGCGCGGCTCGCCGGCATGGCGGCGATCGGCATGAACTTCGCGTTCCGCGGCTATTGGAACGGGATCGGCCGGCCGATGGTCTATCTGCGCACGCTGCTGGCGATGCAGGCGTTGAACGTGGCGTTCAACTACGTGCTGATCTTCGGCGCGCTGGGTTTTCCGGCGCTGGGGACCCTCGGTTCGGGCATCGGCACCACGCTGGCGACCTGGGCGGGAACGGCGATGTATTTCCGATCCGGGTGGCGCGGCGCGCGCGGCGCCGGGTTCCTCACCCGCCTGCCGCGCCGCGAGACGATGCTGACCATGGCGCGGCTGTCGGCGCCGGCGTCGGTCCAGCAGTTCTTCTTCGCCGCCGGCTTCACCGCGATGATGTGGATCGTGGGCCGCGTCGGCACGGCGGAGCTCGCGGCCGCGAACGTCCTCGTCAACGTGCTGCTGGTGGCGATCCTGCCGGGCTTGGCGATGGGGCTGGCCGCCGCGTCGCTGGTGGGCCGGTCGCTGGGGCGGGGCGAGCGCGACGCGGCGCGGCTGTGGGCGTGGGACGTGGTCAAGGTGACGGCGGCGGCGATGGGGGTCCTCGGCCTGCCCATGATCGCCTTGCCGGGCCCCATCCTCGGCGCGTTCCTCCACGACCCGGAGGCGCTGGCGCTGGCCGAGGCGCCGCTGCGGATCGCCGGCGCGGCGATCCTGGCCGATGCGGTCGGCATGGTGCTGATGAACGCGCTGAACGGCGCCGGGGCGACGCGGTCGGTGATGGCCGTTTCGATAGGCGTCCAGTGGCTGCTCTTCCTGCCCGCGGCGTTCCTCGCCGGCCCGGTCCTGGGGTTCGGCCTGCTCGGCGTCTGGCTCTGCCACGCCGGGTGGCGAGCGGTCCAGGCGGCGGTTTTCGCGGCGCTGTGGCGGCGCGGGCGCTGGGCCTACGTCCGCGTGTAGGGCGCGGCCCCCGCTACCCGCCCGCCGCCGGGGACGCCGGCGCCGCCGTTGACTCGCCGCCGGGGGCGCGCCTATAAGCGCCCGCGCAAGACGGGCCGGGCGGCGCCGTCCGTGCGGAACCCACGGAGCCGAGCGTGATCAAACTGCTCGTCGCGGTCAAACGCGTCATCGACTACAACGTCAAGATCAGGGTCAGGAGCGACGGCTCCGGCGTCGAGACGGCGAACGTCAAGATGTCGATGAACCCGTTCGACGAAATCGCCGTCGAGGAGGCGGTCCGGATGAAGGAATCCGGCGCCGCGGGGGAGATCGTCGCGGTGTCCATGGGGCCGCAGCAATGCCAGGAGACCCTGCGCACCGCGTTCGCGATGGGCGCCGACCGCGGCATCCTCGTCCGCCACGACGGCCCGCTGGAGCCGCTCGCGGTCGCCCGGATCCTCAAGGCCATCGTCCTGGAGGAGGAGCCCGGCCTCGTCATCCTCGGCAAGCAGGCCATCGACGACGACTCCAACCAGACCGGGCAGATGCTCGCGGCGCTGCTGGGGTGGCCGCAAGGGACCTTCGCCTCCAGGATCGCCCCCGGCGACGGCGCGGTCGAGGTCACGCGGGAGGTGGACGGCGGGCTGGAGACGGTGGCGCTGGACCTGCCCGCGGTGGCGACGACCGACCTGCGCCTCAACGAGCCGCGCTACGCCTCGCTCCCCAACATCATGCGCGCCAAGAAGAAACCCATCGACGCGAAGACCCCGGCGGATTACGGCGTCGACCCGGCGCCCCGGCTGGAGGTCCTGAAGGTCGCGGAGCCGCCGAAGCGCGAGGCCGGAGTCCGGGTGGCGAGCGTCGAGGAGCTGGTGGCGAAACTGCGCGACGAGGCGGGGGCGATCCCATGACGGTCCTGGTCGTCGGCGAACACGACGACGCCGGGCTGAAGCCGGCGACGCTGAACGCCGTGACCGCGGCCCGGGAGATCTCGGCCGAGGTCGACGTATTGATCGCCGGCTCGGGCTGCGGCCCGGCGGCGGCGGAAGCGTCCGGGATCGCCGGCGTCCGCCGGGTGCGGACGGCGGACGAACCCGCGCTCGAACACCAGCTGGCCGAGGCGGTGGCGCCGGTCGTCGTCCGCCTGGCCGGCGAATACGGCCACGTGCTGGCGCCGGCGGGCACGTTCGGCAAGAACCTCATGCCGCGCGCGGCGGCGGCGCTCGACGTCCAGCAAGTCTCCGACATCGTCGGCGTCGTCGCGGCGGACACGTTCGAGCGGCCGATTTACGCCGGCAACGCCATCGCCACGGTGCGCTCGCACGATTCGCCGATCCTGCTCACCGCGCGCGGGACGGCGTTCAAGGCGGCGGATATCGGCGGCGCGCGCGCGCCGGTGGAGGCGGTCGCGCCCGGCGGCGGGGCGGAGGGCGGCGGCTCCCGCTTCGTCGGGCGCGCGCTGTCCGAGTCCGAACGGCCGGAACTGACCTCGGCGCGGGTCGTCGTCTCCGGCGGCCGCGGCATGGGGTCGGGCGAGAACTTCGCGATCCTCGAGGCGCTCGCCGACACGCTCGGCGCCGCGGTCGGCGCGTCGCGCGCGGCGGTCGACGCCGGCTTCGTCCCCAACGACTACCAGGTCGGCCAGACGGGCAAGATCGTCGCCCCCGAACTCTACATCGCGGTCGGCATATCGGGCGCCATCCAGCACCTCGCCGGGATGAAGGATTCGAAGGTCATCGTCGCCGTCAACAAGGACGAGGAGGCGCCGATCTTCCAGGTCGCGGATTACGGCCTCGTCGGCGACCTGTTCCAGCTGGTGCCGGAACTCACCGAGGCCCTGGCGAAACGGGACCGATGACCATGCTCAAGACGATCGCGGTGGTCGGCGCCGGGCAGATGGGCTCGGGCATCGCCCATGTGTGCGCGCTCGCCGGCGTCGAGGTGACCCTCATCGACGTGGCGGAGGAGGCGCTGGAAAAGGCCAGGAGCGGCATCGAGCGCAACCTCGGGCGCCAGGTGGCCAAGCGGACGGTGACCGAACTCGCGAAGGCCGAGGCGCTGGCCCGCATCGCGACGGGGACCGCCCTCGCCGCGGCCGCCGGCGCCGACCTGGTCATCGAGGCGGCGACCGAGAACGAGGAGGTGAAGAAGGCGATCTTCCGCGAGCTCTGCCCGCTGCTCCGGCGCGGGGAGACGCTGATCGCGAGCAACACGTCGTCGATCTCCATCACCCGGCTCGCGGCGGCGACGGACCGGCCGGAGCGCTTCATCGGCATGCACTTCATGAACCCGGCGCCGATGATGCAGCTGGTGGAGCTGATCCGCGGCATCGCCACCGACGAGGAGACCTACGAGGCGGCGCGCGCGCTCGCCGTCCGGCTCGGCAAGACCCCGGTGAGCGCCGAGGACTTCCCCGCCTTCATCGTCAACCGCATCCTGCTGCCGATGATCAACGAGGCGATCTACACCCTCTACGAGGGCGTCGGCTCGGTGGAGGCGATCGACGTGGCGATGAAGCTGGGCGCCAACCACCCGATGGGCCCGCTGGCGCTGGCGGATTTCATCGGCCTCGACGTCTGCCTCGCCGTCATGCAGGTCCTGCACGACGGACTGGCGGACACAAAATACCGCCCCTGCCCGCTGCTGGTGAAATACGTCGAGGCGGGCTGGGTCGGCCGCAAGGTCGGCCGCGGCTTCTACGACTACACCGGAGACGCGCCCGTTCCCACGCGGTGAGCGGCGGGCGGCGGCGGCGCGCCGCAAACAGGGCGTTGCGCGCCGTTCGCAAGCCGGCGCGGCGCGCGCGCGGGCGGGACGGGGGGTGTCGACAATCCCCATCCGCGCGGCGCCGGCGGTGGACGCGTCGGGAAACGATCCCATAGTATGGCAGCTCATGCGATCCGACCGCTCCGCGTTACACCGACGGCCACGCAAGGAGGCGTGAAATGAAGACGATAGGCGCGAGCAAGTTCAAGGCGCAATGTCTAGAGTTGCTGGATCGGCTCGACGACGATGGGCTGGTCGTGACCAAACGCGGGAAGCCGATAGCCCGGATCGTTCCCTACGGACGGGGCTTCGCCGATCTCATCGGCAGTCTGCGCGACGAGATCGCGATCCATGGAGATATCGAAAGCACGGTCGAACGCCGGGACACGGATGCTTAACCTCGATACGCATATTCTGCTTAGGGCCCTCAGGAACGAACTTCGTCCGAAAGAAAACACGTTGTTGGCCGGAAGCTGGTGGTCCATTTCGGCCATAGTGTTCTGGGAAATCGCCAAACTGCGCCAGCTCGGCCGCATCCAATTCAACTTCAAGGGATCGGCGCTCTCCGCCGCCTTGAACTGGGTCAAGATATGGCCCATCGATCCGGCGATCGCCATCGCTTCGACGCGTCTCGACTTCGACAGCGATCCCGCCGACGAACTCATCGCCGCCACCAGCGTCGTTCATCGCGTTCCCCTGCTTACCCGCGACCGCCGCATCCGGCGTTCGAAGATCGTCCCGCTCGCGAAGTGAGCCTCCCGGCGGCGAAAAGAGAGATCGCCGCCCTGGCGGCCGCCGTCCGCTTCCTCACCCTCGTTCCCATGCCGGGGCCCGCCGGCGGCGGCGAGTTGCGCGCAGCGGCGCGGTATTTTCCGCTCGTCGGCGCGGCGGTCGGCGCGGCGGGGGGCTGCGCCGCCGAGGCCGCGTTGTGGGCGGGGTTCGGGCCGCAGCTCGCCGCCGTGTTCGCGGTGGCGGCGCAGCTGGCGCTGACCGGCGCGCTGCACGAGGACGGACTCGCCGACTCCGCCGACGGGTTGTGCGGCGGGCGCGACCGCGCCGCCCGGTTGGCGATCATGCGCGACAGCGCGGTGGGAACCTATGGCGTCCTCGCGCTCGCCGCGGTCCTCGCGGCGCGCGCCGGGGCGCTGGCGGAGCTCGCCCCGGCCGGCGCGCTCGCCGCGGCGATGGCCGCCTCCGGCGCGGCGTCGCGCGCCGCCATGACGGCGGCGATGCGCCTGTTGCCGCCCGCGCGCGGCGACGGCCTTGCGGCGCGCGCGGGGCGGCCCGGCGGCGCGGGCATGGCGCTGGCGCTGCTCACGGCCGCCGTCTGCGCCGCCCCGCTCGTCGGCGGCGGCGCGCTGGCGCTGGCGGGCGGCGCGGCGGCGGGCGCGGCGGCGGTCGGCGCGTTCGCGCGGCGGCGGATCGGCGGCGCGACGGGCGACGTGTTCGGCGCGGCGCAAGCGGTCTCCGAGGCCGCCGCCCTGTGCGCGCTGGCGGCCTGCGCCGCCGCGTGAGGCGTCACTCCCGCAACCCCGCGAAGGCCGCGAGCCGCGCCTCGCCCGCGCCGGGCAGGCCGAAACGCAATTGGCCCGGCCGATCCGCGAACCGGCGCGCGTAGATCCCCGCCGCGCCCAGCCGTTCGAAGAGCCCCTCCGGCGCGCGGACGAGGCGGAACAGCGCCGCGCCGCCGACCGCCTCGCAGCCCATCGCCGCGAGGATGCGGTCGAGCCGCGCCGCCGCCGCCGCCAGGCGCGCGCGCATGGCGGCGCGCCAGGCGGTATCGGCGAGGGCGGAGGTCCCTACGGCGAGCGCCGGGCCGCTCACCGGCCACGGCCCCAGGGCGCGGCGCAGGCGCGCCGCCATGTCCGGCTCCGCCAGCGCGAAGCCGAGCCGCAGCCCCGGCAGCCCGTAGAACTTGCCGAAGGAGCGCAACACGACGACGCCGGGCGGGACGGGGCGCAGACACGCCTCCGGCGCGGCGTCGGCGAAGGATTCGTCGACCGCCAGCAAGCCGCCCGCGGGAACCCGCCGCCGCAGGCTTTCCGGCGGGGTTATGCGGCCGTCGGGGTTGTTCGGGGTGACGACGATCACGGCGTCGCAATCGCCGGCGGGGCCGCCGGTCTCGCGCACCGCGTGGCCGGCGGCGCGCCAGGCTGCGGCGTGACCGCCATAGGTGGGGCCGGCGATCGCCGCCCGGCCCGGCGGGCGCATGTGGGCCAGCATCTGGATCGCCGCCTGCGCGCCCGGCGCGGCCGCCACCCAATCGGCGCCGGGAACGCCGTAGGCGGCGGCGGCGGCGGCGCGGAGCGATTCGAGCTCCGCCGCCGACGGCAGGCGGCGCAGCCCGGCCGCGGCGAGGCGGTCCGCCGGCCAGGCGAACGGGTTGACGCCGGTGGAGAGGTCGAGCCACTCGCCGGAGAATTCCGGGAACCGCGCCCGCGCCCAGGCGAGGTCGCCGCCGTGTTCGGGCGCGTCGGTCACTCCGCCAGGCCGGGCAGCCACAGGGCGATCCCCGGCTCGACGACGAGCAGGACGGCGACCAGGACGGCGCAGGCGACGTAAGGCAGGGCGGCGGCGTAGATCTCGCGCATCGTCACGCCGGGCGGCGCGACCCCCTTCATCACGAACAGCAGCAGGCCGAAGGGCGGGGTCGCAAAGCCGATCTCGAGCGCCAGCAGGACGATGGCGGCGAACCAGACGAGGTCGAATCCCAGCGCCGCCGCGAGCGGGAAGAACACCGGCACGGTGAGCAGCATCATCGACAACTGGTCCATGAACATGCCGAGGACGAGCAATATCCCGAACATGATCGCCAGCATCGCCAGCGGCGGCATGGGGAACCCGATGGCCCAGTCGATCAGGCCGCCGCTGGCGCCGGAGAAGGCGAGCAGTTTGGCGAAGGCCGCCGAGCCGAAGACGATGAGCAAGGTCATCGCCGTGATGCGCAGGGCGCCGTAGGCGGCGCGGACGAGCGCGCGGAGGCTCAGGCTCCGGTGGGCGGCGGCGAGCGCCGTCACCCCCAGGCAGCCGAACGCCGCCGATTCCGACGGCGTCGCCCAGCCCAGGAAGATCAGCAGGATCACCCCGGCCACCACGGCGATCGACGGCGCGACGTCCGCGGCGAGCGCGCGCAGGCGTTCGCGCCAGGGGACGGCGGGCGTGTCGTAGGCCGGCGCCGCGGACGGGTCGAGGCGGCACTGCGCGAAGATGAGCAGCCCGTAAAGCGCCGCGAGCGCGAGGCCGGGGCCGATTCCGGCGACCAGCAGCGCGCCCACGTCGATCTGCGCCAGGGTGGCCAGCAGGACCGCGAGCGCGGAGGGCGGGATGAGCATCGCCAGCCCGCCGGCGCCGAGGATCGGGCCGATGGACATGCGGGGCTTGTAGCCGCGCCGGCTCATCTCCGGGACCATCAGCGAGCCGAGCAGCGCGGTGCTGCCCATCGACGAGCCGGACAGGGTGGCGAACGCCGTCCCGCCGGCGACGGTGACGTAGGAGAGCCGGCCCGGAACCCGGCCCATCAGGCGCTCGACGGCGCCGAACATGCGCTCCGCCAGCCCGGTGTGGAAATACAACTCGCCCATCAACAGGAACATCGGCACCGGCGCCAGGGCGAAGTTGGAGACCGCCGGAACCGCGTTGTGCGCGAGCTGGCCTATGCCCCGCGCCGCGCGCTCCGCGAGGTCGCCGGCGCCGCCCATGAAGACCGCGGCCCCCACCACGTTGGCGGCGAGGAAGGCGAGCGCCACCGGCGCGCCGACGAACATGAACGCCAGCACGAGGCCCAGCAGCAGCGCCAGCGCGGCTTGCCATTCCATGTCAGGCCCGCGCCCCGCCGCGCGCGAACGCCGAGCGGAGGAACTGCGCCGCCATCAGCGCGAAGCAGGGCGGCATCGCGCCGAGCAGCGCCCAGCGCGGCATGTCGAAGGAGCGCATGTCGACGTCGCCGCGCGTCCACGCGGCCAGCGCCGCCTCGCCGGAATAGCGGACGAACACGAGGCAGATCGCCGCGCACAGGACGGCGACGGCGCGGTCCAGAAGCGGCCGCGCGCGCGCCGGCAGCGCGCTGGAGAGGATTTCGATGAAGACGTGGCCGCGCCGCGCCGCGAGCCACGGCGCGGCCAGCATGGCGATGTAGAACAGGCCGAACTCGGTGAGCGCGAAGACGTGCGAGAATCCGGAGAAGCCGAGGGAGCGCGCGGTCGCCTGGAGGACGACGCCGAAGGCGATGGCGGCGAGGATGGCGGCGGCGGCGGCCGCGAGGGCGTCGCAAACGCGGTCCAGCCATCGCCAAGCGGCGGCCACGGCGCGCGGCTCCGGCGGCCTCTATCGGGGCGCGTAGATCGCGCGCAGGCGCGGGACGATGCCGGCGCTTTCGCCGAAGGCCTCCAGCCGTTCGGCCATGCGCGCCCAGGCGGCGTCGGCGGCCATGCGCAGGTAGGCGTCGCGCGCCGCGCCCTCGAGGGCGACGACCTCCATTCCTCCGGCCGTGAGCGCCGTGAATTCGGCGTCGCGGTCGGCGGCGCGCGCGGCGAACGAACTCCGCTCCCACTCCACCGCCACGGCGCCCAGAACCGCGCGCGATTCCTCGCTCAGCGCCCGCCAGCTGTCGAAATTGACCAGCACCGTGAGGTCGGTGCGGTAGAACCGCGGGTCGATGCGGTATTTCAGGAATTTGTCCCACTTCTGGTCGCGCACGCCGATGGAGGTGAAGGCGGCCGCGTCGACCACGCCCTTTTCGAGCGCCGAATAGACGTCGGTGGTCCGCATGGTCGCGGTGGCGGCGCCGAGGGCGGTGAAGAAGGCGTGGTAGATGGGCGCATCGCGGATGGTCAGCGCCGAGAAGTCCACCGTCCCGTCGGCGCGGATTTCCGGCCGCTCGGTCGTATAGACGTGGAAGCCGATGCCGCCGTCGGGCCAGGCGAGCAGGACGGCGTTCATGCGCCGGCGATAGACTTCGTTCATCAGCGCGAGGCCGCCATTGGCCCGCGCCGCCATCGGCGTGACGGTGGAGGCGAGCAGGGCGTCGGTCTCCGGCGCCGCGGCGCCGTAATAGCTGGCGGGGACGTTGGCCATATCGACCACGCCGTCGCGCACCGCCGGCGCCTGTTCGAACGGGCCGATGGCCTCCGGCCCGCCGCGCACCGAGATCGACACCACGCCTTCGCCGCGCCGGTTCACCTCCTCGACGAAGGCGAGGAAGCTCTTGGTGTACACCAGAAATTCGGGGAAGGCATGCACCGCCGACAGGCGGTCCTCGGCGCGCGCCGCGCCGGCCTGCGCGGCGGCGGCGATCATGGCGAGCGCGAATGCCGTTCTTCTCATGGCCCTGTCGTCCCGATGTTCCGAATCCCGCGCCGCCCGGGTGCGCCGGCGTCCCGCCGGCCAATGCGCGAAGCGCATTCGCAAGAAGACGCCGGCGAGACGCCGGCGCACCCGGGAGACATCCATCCTACCGCCCCGCGAAGCGGGGCTTGCGTTTTTCCATGAAGGCGCGGCGGCCCTCGGCGTAGTCGGCGCTGTCGAAGCAGGCGCGGACCATCGCGTCCACCGCCGCCGTGTCGCGGTCCGCCGGGTCCTTGAGCGCCTCGGCGATGGCCGCCTTGGCGGCGCGCACCGTCAGGGGCGCGTTGGCGGCGATCGCCTCGGCCACGCCGCGCGCCGCGTCCTCCAGCTCCGCCGCGCCGACGACGCGGTTGACGAGGCCGATGCGCAGCGCCTCGGCGGCGTCGAAGCGCCGCGCGGTGAACATGATCTCCCGCGCCTGCGCCGGGCCGACCAGCGCCGTCAGCACCCGCATGCCGCCGAACCCGTAGCCGAGGCCCAGGCGGGCGGCGGGGATCGCGAACCGCGCGTCGTCGGAGGCGATGCGGATGTCAGCCTGGAGCGCCACCGACAGCCCGCCGCCGATGCAATAGCCCCGGATCATGGCGACCAGCGGCTTCCCGAACCGGGCCAGCGAGTCCTGCGCGGCGGCGGAGACGCGGTTGTATTCCTTCTCGGCGTCGGCGTCGGCGCGGTGCCTCTCGAATTCGGAGATGTCGGCGCCGGAGGCGAACGCCTTGCCGCCGGCGCCGGTCATGACGACGACGCGGACTTCGTCGTCGCCGGCGAACCGCGCCATGGCGTCCGCCACGCCGCGCCACATCTCCAGCGACAGCGCGTTGTGGCGCGCCGGGTTGTTCAGCACGACCCAGCCGACATGCCCTTCGCGCCGCGCGGCGACCTTCTCCGTGTCGAGATCGACCTCGGCGGCAGCGTTCATGCGCCGCGCCCCTCCCCCGGCCCCGTTTCGCGAATCCGAAACGCTATCATACGCTCCAGCGGCGTTCGAATTCGCGCACCGCGCCGAAACCCATCGCCGCGTTGAAGGCGCCGAAACCGCAGAGCGGCGCCGCCAGCCCCGCGCTCGACCCGTCGCGCCGGAGCGCGCCGTAGGCCGACTCCAGCGCCGCGGCGGCGGCGAGCAGCCCCGTCACCGGGAAGATGGCGACGGCGTAGCCCAGCGCCTCCAGCCGCGCGCGGGGAAGGACGGGAGTCCGCCCGCCCTCCACCATGTTGGCGAGCAGGGGCTTCGCCGCGCGCGCGGCGATGCGCGCCATCTCGTCCTCCGATTCGGGCGATTCGACGAACAATACGTCGGCGCCCGCGGCGGCGTAGGCGTCGGCGCGCGCGAGCGCCTCGTCGAGGCCGTGCGCCGTCCGCGCGTCGGTGCGGGCGACGACGAGCAGGTTCGGGTCGCGGCGCGCCTCCGCCGCCACGGCGATCCGCACCGCCATTTCGGCGGCGGGGACGACGCGCCGGCCCGGCAGGTGGCCGCACTTCTTGGGGAACTCCTGGTCCTCGAGCTGGATCGCCGCCGCCCCCGCCGCCTCGTAGGCGCGGACGGTGTGGGCGGCGTTGAGCGGCCCGCCGTATCCCGTATCGGCGTCGGCGATGAGCGGCGCGCCCGTCCCGCCGGCGACGCGGCGGACGACCGCCTCCATGTCGGTGAGGGTGGCGAAGCCGGCGTCGGGCAGGCCGAGGAGCGAGGCGGACACTCCGAATCCGGTCAGGTAGAGCGCGTCGAAGCCCATGGCGTCGGCGATGCGCGCCGACGCCATGTCGAACACGCCCGGCGCGACGACGAGGCCGCCGGCGGCGATACGCTCGCGCAGCGCCGCGCGCTTGCGGGCGGGGTCGGGAGTCATGGCGGCTCCTTCATGCGGCGATACGCCGCTCCGGCGCGATCGACGATTCGCCGACGCTCCACTCCCCATCGCGCGGCGTCGGCGGGAACGATGCGGGAGACGGCGCCTCCGCGCAAGGTGTCGGATCCGGCGCGTTCGTTCGCCACCGTTCGCGGAAACGAGGGGAGCCCGGGCGCCGCCATCGAGGACGCCGCTCCCTGTGGCGCCGGCGCGGAGAGGACAGACCGGGCCGCGGTCCGGGAAGATCGCGGCTCCGCGTCACGGTTTCGGGGCCGACCGCTTGACGAACCCCTTGTCGGTCAATCGAACCAACAGTTCTTCATGGGATCGGACGCCCTTGATCGAATTGCAACTGCCGCATAGCAGTTGCAAGTTGCTGATATGGTCGGTACCGCCTTTCTTGCGTGCAACGATATGGTCGATCTCAAGATGCCGCATGGTGAAATGCTCGCCGCACCCCGCGCAATATCCTCCTTGCTCTCCATACAGATGTTTCCTGTTGTCCAGGGAATTGTATTTCGGAATTTGCCCCAGGTCCGTGCGCTTCGGAACGTCGGTGCGATGCGCGCCCCGGAACATCATGCCCAGCTCGCTCCGCATGCGCACGCGCACGAGGTCGGCCGCTTTCGGGGAAACGTCGATCCCCGCCCACCGCCGGTTGAGGCCCTCGGCCGCTATGCAGGCCGTCGCGCAGCCGCAGAAGGGGTCGAGCACCATGTGGTCCTCGCGCGTGGACGCCGCGACGATGCGTTGCAGCAACGCCACCGGCTTTTGCGTCGGATACCCCGTGCGCTCCCCGTGGATGCGGCCGACCGGGGAGAAGCCCGTCCACCAACTTTCAGGCGCCTTGCCGCGCTTCATGTACGCCTTCACCCTGGCGGAATCCAGTTCGCCGCCGATGCCCCCGCCGTCCTGGGTGTTCAGCTTCTTGTAAGGGATGCGGACGGCGTCGATGTCGAAGACGTTGTCCCTGCCCGCCGCGTAAAACAGCAGCACGTCGTGCTTGCGCGGAAAATGCTTCTTGACGTTGGCCGGCCCGGTGTAACACCAGATAATCTCGTTACGGAGATTCGATTTGCCGAACACCGCGTCCATCGTCAGCTTCAGGTAATGGGACGCGGTCGGGTCGCAATGGACCCAGATGCTGGCGGTCGGCTTGAGCAGGCGTTTCATCTCCATGATCCGCACGGCCATGTAGATGAGATAACTCATCATGGAGTCGCCGTGAACCTGGCGCACCGCGAGCAGCAGCGCATAGAGGCCGGGGTAGTCGTGCTTGATCAAGCCATGCCAGGCGAGGTTGATATCGTTCAGCCCCCATGTGTCCTTGAACTCGGCGCCGGCGGCCTTGCTGCCGATGGGGGCGGCGTAGTCGGCGTTACTGTTGAACGGCGGGTCCAGATAGACCAGGTCGACGCTCTCGCCGTTCATGCCGCGCATGACGTCGAGGCAGTCGCCGGTCCAGATGGTCTGGTTGGCCCAATTCGGCTCCATCGCCCGGTCCTCCGCGCCGCCGGCGCCCGCGCCGGACGCGCAAACCTACCGCGCCGGGAACAACACCGCAACGATCAATCCTTAATTGGCGAATCGGACGGATTCGCCACTCATGGCGGCCCCGAAGATCGCACGACGTCACCCGGCCAGCGGCATTGTCCGCTCCCTGGCCAATTCGGCGGCGTAAAGCAGCGTGGACCGGACAGCTTCGCGGCCGACTGTGGGGTAGCTGCGCACGATGTCGTCCGCGTCCCGGCCCACCGCCAAATTGTCGAGCGCCGTCGTCACCGTCACCCGTGTTCCGGAAATGCATGCCCTGCCGTGGCAGATCTCCGGATCGACGGAGATGTAGTCCCGCCAGTTCATCGGCGTCCTCCGGCGTTCAACCCGCCGGCGGCGGCGATTCGCCCTCGGGGGCGAAGGTCACGAGGACCTGGTCGACCCGCACCGAATCCCCCGGCGCGACCTCGACCGCGGCGACGATTCCGTCGCGCTCGGCGCGCAGCACGTTCTCCATCTTCATCGCGTCGATGACGCAGACCGGCTCGCCCGCCTTGACCGCCTGCCCCGGCGCGACGGCGAGCGACACCACCAGGCCGGGCATGGGGGACAGCAGGAGGCGCGACGTGTCGGGCGGCACCTTCGCCGGCATGCGCGCCGCCAGTTCGGCCGCCCGCGCCGGGCGCACCAGAACCCGCGCCGACGCGCCGCCATGGACGAGGCGCCAGCCCTCATGCCCGTCGCGGGCGACCTGGACGGCGACGGGGCGGCCGTCGACCGCGCCGCGAAACACCCGCCGGCCCGGCCGCCAGTCCGCCGTGCGCACCGCGACGGAGCGCCCCTCCATCTCGACGTCCAGCCCGCCCGCGGCGGCGCGGACCGACAACGCGAATTCGCGCGCGCCGATTCGCGCCGACAGCGCGCCGTCCGGGGCCGGCCCGCCGCCAACGCGCGCCGCGCGCCCGGCGTGGCGGCAATGGACCAGCGCCGCGACCGGGGCCAGAACCGGCGCGAGCGCTTCGCCGGCGGCCTCGGCGTCGTGGGCGTCGCCGAACTCCTCCGCCACGAACGCCGTCGTGGCGCGGCCGGCGCGGAACGCCGGGCGGTCGAGGACCGCGCGCAGGAACGGCAGGTTGTGGCGCGGCCCGGCGATCTCGAACCCGTCGAGCGCCGCCGCCAGCCGGTCGATGGCCTCCGCGCGGTCCGCCCCGCAGGCGATGACCTTCGCGATCATCGAGTCGTAATGCATGGCGATCTCGCCGCCCTCCGCCACGCCCGAATCGACGCGCAGGCCGGCGCCGGCGGGCGACTCGCGGTCGCCGGCGGGCGGCTCGCGGTAGCGCCGCAGGCGGCCCGTGGAGGGCAGGAAGCCGCGCGCCGGGTCCTCGGCGCACACCCGCGCCTCGACGGCCCAGCCGCGCGGCGCGGCGACGTCCTCCTGCCGCAGCGCGAGCGGCTCGCCGGCGGCGATGCGGATCATGTGCTCCACGATGTCGACGCCGCGGGTCATTTCGGTGACCGGGTGCTCCACCTGCAAGCGGGTGTTCATCTCCAGGAAGTAGAAACTCCCGTCGCCGCCGGCGACGAACTCCACCGTCCCGGCCGAGCGGTAGTCCACCGCGCGGGCGAGCGCGATCGCCTGCGCGCCCATGGCCTCGCGCATGTCCGCGTCGACGAACGGACTCGGCGCCTCCTCGACGACCTTCTGGCAGCGGCGCTGGATCGAGCATTCGCGCTCGCCCAGATGGACGACGGCGCCGTGCGAATCGGCGAGGAGCTGGATTTCGATGTGGCGCGGCTCGGCGATGAACTTCTCGACCAGCATGCGGTCGTCGCCGAACGCGGCGCGCGCCTCGTTGCGCGCCGACTCGAACCCGTCGCGGACCGCGTCGGCGTCGGCGGCTGCGCGCATGCCCTTGCCGCCGCCGCCGGCCGACGCCTTGAGCATGACCGGGAAGCCCAGGCGCTCCGCCGCCGCGACCGCCGCGTCGGCGTCGGCGACCGGGCCGGGATGGCCGGGGACGACGGCGACGCCGGCGGCGGCGGCGATCCGCTTCGATTCGATCTTGTCGCCCATCGCCGCGATGGCCTCGGCGCCGGGGCCGATGAAGGCGATCCCCGCTTCCTCCACGGCGCGGGCGAAGGCGGCGTTTTCGGCGAGGAAGCCGAAGCCCGGATGCACCGCCTCGGCGCCGGTCCGGCGCGCCGCCGCCAGGACGCGCTCGATCGACAGGTAGCTGTCGCGCGACGGCGCCGGGCCGATGGCGACCGCCTCGTCGGCCAGGGCGGCGTGCGGCGCGTCCTCGTCCGCCTCCGAGAACACCGCGACGGTCGCGATGCCGAGGCGCCGCGCGGTGCGCAGGACGCGGCAGGCGATCTCGCCCCGGTTGGCGACCAGGACCTTCGCGAAGGGCGGCCGCTCAGAGCGGGATGTTGTCATGCTTCTTCCACGGGTTCTCCAGCCGCTTCGCGCGCAGCAGCGCGAGGGCGCGGCACACCCGCCGGCGCGTGTTCCGGGGCCGGATGACGTCGTCTACGTAGCCGCGGCTCGCGGCGACGAAGGGGTTGGCGAACGTCTCGCGGTAGTCGCGGGTGTGGCGCTCCAGCGCCTCCGGATCATCGCCGGCGCCGCGGAAGACGATCTCCACCGCGCCCTTGGGCCCCATCACCGCGATCTCCGCGCTCGGCCAGGCGTAGTTCACGTCGCCGCGCAGGTGCTTCGAGCTCATCACGTCGTAGGCGCCGCCATAGGCCTTGCGGACGATCACCGTGACCTTGGGCACGGTCGCCTCGGCGTAGGCGAACAGCAGTTTCGCGCCGTGGGAGATGATGCCGCCGAACTCCTGCCCGGTCCCCGGCAGGAACCCCGGAACGTCGACGAAGGTCACGATGGGGACGTTGAAGCAGTCGCAGAAGCGGACGAAGCGGCCCGCCTTGCGCGCCGAGTCGATGTCGAGGCAGCCGGCGAGCGTCATGGGCTGGTTGGCGACAATTCCGACCGTTCGGCCGTCGAGGCGGGCGAAGCCGGTGACGACGTTGCCGGCCCAGTCGGGCCGCAATTCGAAGAAGTCGCCCTCGTCGGCGACCTTCTCGATCAGCTCCTTCATGTCGTAGGGGCGGTTGGGGTTGTCGGGCGCCAGCGTGTCCAGCGACGGCTCCTGCCGGTCCACCGGGTCGTCGGTCGGCAGGATCGGCGGGTCCGCGCGGTTGTTGAGCGGCAGGAAGCCGAAGAACCGGCGCAGCGCGGCCAGCGCCTCGACGTCGTCGGCGAAGGCGAGGTCGGCGACTCCCGATTTCGCCGTATGGGTCGCCGCGCCGCCCAGCTCCTCCGCCGTCACCTCCTCATGGGTGACCGTCTTCACCACGTCGGGGCCGGTGACGAACATGTAGGAGGAGTCGCGGACCATGAAGATGAAGTCGGTCATCGCCGGCGAATAGACCGCGCCGCCGGCGCACGGCCCCATGACGACGCTGATTTGCGGGACGACGCCGGAGGCGAGGACGTTGCGCTGGAAAACCTCGGCGTAGCCGCCGAGCGCCGCCACCCCCTCCTGTATGCGCGCGCCGCCGGAATCGTTGAGGCCGATGACCGGCAGGCCGCAGCGCATGGCGTGGTCCATGACCTTGCAGATCTTCCCGGCATGCGCCTCGCCGAGCGATCCCCCGAACACGGTGAAGTCCTGGCTGAAGACGAGGACGGGGCGGCCGTCGATGGCGCCATGGCCGGTCACCACGCCGTCGCCGGGCGCCCGTTTCTCCGCCATGCCGAAGTCGGAGGCGCGGTGTTCGACGAACATGTCGAACTCCTCGAACGAGCCGGGGTCGAGGAGGAGCTCGAGGCGTTCGCGCGCGGTCAGTTTGCCCTTGGCGTGCTGCGCCGCCATGCGCCGTTCGCCGCCGCCGAGGCGCGCGGCGGCGCGCCGGCGCTCCAGCTCTCGCGCGATCGCATCCATGACGCCCCGCCCCGCTTCCGCCCGCGCCCGATTTAGCACCGCCGCCGGGGCCGCGCCACCGCCCGCCCCGCGCCCGCGACGGGACTCGCCGGGGCCGCGGCGGGCGCCTTGACCGCGCCGGCGGGGGCGTGTATCGGAGGGGCGCGCCGCGGGCGGGGCCGCCGGCGCGCAGCAGGCAACCGCTTTCCGGGACGGCATCGCGATGGCGCATCACAAATCGGCGCAAAAACGGATTCGGCGCAACGCGCGCCGGCGCGTCTTCAACCGGGCGCGCCGCAGCCGAATCGGCACCTCGGTCAAGGCCGTCGAATCGGCCATCGGCGCCGGCGACAGGGCGGCCGCCGAGGCCGCGCTGCGCGCCGCGCAGCCGCTGCTGATGCGCGGCGCCGCCAAGGGGGTCGTCGCGCGCAACGCCGCGCGGCGCAAGCTCTCCCGCCTCTCCGCCCGCATCGCGGCGCTCTAGGGCGCGGCCCCCTCCCGGCGGGCGCTCCGCGAGGCGCGGCGAACCCGTTGCAACCGGTCCGGGCGGGCGGTAACCTGATTCATCGACACCGGACGGCTTCGGGTGAAACCGGGTCGCCGCTCCGTTCCGTAAAGGCGTTGGAAGAAATTCCGCGCTTCGGCGCGCACGTGTTTTTGTGCGTCGCCGTGTATTCTTGTGTTGTTTTCGCTTGACCGATAGTCGTTTTATCGGGCGTTTCGATGTCGCACGGGCGCCGGCGGCGCCCGCCGGGCGGGGGGACGGGGGAGCGATGAGCGGCGGCGACACCATCGACGACACCATCGACGAGCGCTGGCGGCGCGTGCGCGCGCGGTGCCGCGACACGCTCGGCAACCGGACCTTCGAACGCTGGATCGAATCGATCTCGCTCGAATCGATCTCGCGCGAATCGGGCGGCGAATCGCGCGTGACGATGGCCGCGCCGACGAAGTTCCTGCGCGACTGGGTGGCGCCGCGCTACGGCGACCGCCTGCGGGCGCTCTGGCGCGCCGAAATCCCCACCGTCCAGACCGTCGATTTCATCGTCCGCCCGGCGCTGCCGGCGGACGCCCCGGCGGCCGCGAACGCCGGAACGGTCAGCGTCGACGGCGCGTTCGGCGACGGGCTGGACCGCGCCTGCGATTTCGAGAGGTTCGTCGTCGGCAAGCCCAACGAGTTCGCCCACGCCGCCGCCCGGCGGGTCGCCGAGGCCGAGGACCCGCCCTACAACCCGCTTTATATCTACGGCGACGTCGGACTGGGCAAGACCCACCTGCTGCACGCCATCGGCCTGCGCTACCGCGCGCTCCGGCCCGGCCGGCGGGCGGTCTATCTCAGCGCCGAGAAGTTCATGAACGAGTTCGTCCGCGCGCTGCGGCTGGAGCACATCATGGCGTTCAAGGAGCGGCTCCGCTCCGTCGACCTGCTGATGATCGACGACGTGCAGTTCATCGGCGGCAAGCACGCCACGCAGGAGGAATTCTTTCACACCTTCAACGCGATGGTCGAGCGCGGCCGGCAGGTGGTGGTGGCCGGCAACAGCGTCCCCTCCGAGCTCGAGAGGCTGACCGAACCCATCCGCTCGCGGCTCAATTGGGGCTTGGTCGCGCAGGTCCACGAGACCAATTACGAGTTGCGCGTCGGCATCCTCCAGGCCCGCGTCGAGCAGATGGGCGCCGCCTCGCGGGTGCCCGACAAGGTGGTGGAGTTCCTCGCCCGCAAGATCGCCTCGAACGTCCGCGAGCTGCAGGGCGCGCTCACCACCCTGGTCGCGCGCGCGACGCTCACCGGCGCCCGGATCGACCTCGAGTGCTGCCAGGACTCGCTGCGCGACATCCTCCGCGCCCACACCGGCGACGTGACCGTCGAGGGCATCCAGAAGCGCGTCGCGGAGCATTTCGGCGTCCGGGTGTCGGACATGTGCTCGGCGCGGCGCCAGAAGGTCGTCGTCCGCCCCCGGCACGTCGCCATGTATCTCGCCAAGGAGCTCACGCCGCGCTCCTACCCCGAGATCGGGCGCAAATTCGGCAACCGCGACCACACCACGGTGATGAACGCCGTCCGGCGGATCGACAAGGAGCGCCGCGCCGATCCCGCCTTCGCCGAGGAGGTCGACATGCTCCGGCGGGTGATTTCGGCGTGAGCGCGGCGGCGCAACCCTGTCGCGGGCGCGGTTTCCTGCTACGATGGCGGGCCGGGCGCGGAGCGCGCCGCTCCCCCCGGATTCGACACAACCCAATCCCGGGGGTCGCTTGACGTCATGCGGTTGACCATCGAACGCGCCGAGCTGCTGCGGACGTTGCAGCACGTCCAGAGCGTCGTCGAACGGCGGAACACCATCCCGATACTCAACAACCTGCTGGTCTCGGCGGAGGAGGGCGCGCTGCGGCTCACCGCGAACGACATGGACATGGCGGTCGTCGACGTCGCGGAGTCCACGGTCGGCGCGGAGGGCCGCGTCACCGCGCCGGCGGCGATGCTCTACGACATCGTGCGCAAACTGCCGGAGGGCGCGCAGATCGCGCTGGAGAGCGAGGCCGGCGAGAAGCTCGAGCTGCGCGGCGGCGCCGCCGTGTTCTCGCTGAACTGCCTGCCGGTCGAGGACTTCCCGGAGATGGACGAGGAGGAATTGCCGACCGCCTTCTCCATCCCCGGCGAGCGGTTGCGGAACCTCGTCGAGAAGACCCGCTTCGCGGTGTCGACCGAGGAGATCCGCTACTACCTCAACGGCATCTACATGCACGCGGTGGAGGAGCCGGGGCGCAGCGCCCTGCGCGCCGTGGCCACCGACGGGCACCGCCTCGCGCGGGTCGAGACCGCGCTGCCGGCCGGCGCCGAATCGATGCCGGGAATCATCGTCCCGCGCAAGGCGGTGAACGAACTCCACAAACTCCTCGAGGGCTTCGAGGGGGAGGTCGCGATCGCCCTGTCGGAGACCAAAATCCGCTTCTCCGTCGGCGACACCGTGCTGACCACCAAACTGGTGGACGGGACGTTCCCCGACTACCAGCGGGTGATCCCCACCGACAACGCGAACGTCGTCACCGTCCACCGGCGGAGCTTCGCCGACGCGGTCGACCGGGTCTCGACGATCTCCGACAAGGGGCATGCGGTCAAACTCGGCATCGGCGCGGACAAGATCGTGCTCAGCGCGCAGACCACCGACCGGGCCACCGCGAGCGAGGAAGTGCCGGTCGAATATGCGGGCCAGAGCATCGATATCGGCTTCAACTCGCGCTACGTGCTCGACATGACGCAGCACATCGACGGCGACACCATGCGCTTCGCCATTTCCGACGCCGCCTCGCCCGCGGTGGTCGATGACGGCGACGACCCCACCGTCCTGCACGTGCTGATGCCGCTGCGGGTATGATCGCGACCGGCGCGGCGCCCGCGCGCGGCCCCGCCGCCCCGCCGCCCGCCCCGGCCCTCGCCCCCGCGCCGCGCGCCCGCCCGGCGCCGGGCGCGGCGATGGCGGTGCGCGCGCTGCGGCTCTCGGAATTCCGCAACTACCGCGGCCTGCGCCACGAGTTCGCCCGCGGCCCGGTGGTGCTCAGCGGACCCAACGGGGCCGGCAAGACCAACCTGCTGGAGGCGGTGTCGCTGCTCGCGCCGGGCCGCGGCCTGCGCGGCGCGCGGCTCGCCGACCTGCGCCGCCGCGCCGCGCCGCCCGGCGCCGAATGGGCGGTGGCCGCGCGAATCGATTCGCCGCTCGGCGCGGCGGACATCGGCACGGGCGGCGAACCGGGCGCGGCCGCCGCGCCGCGCCGCGCGGTGCGCATCGACGGGCGCCCGGCGCGCGGCCAGGCGGCGCTCGCCGAGCGCCTCGCGGTCGTCTGGCTCACCCCGGCGATGGACCGCCTGTTCGCCGATTCGCCGGGCCGGCGGCGCGACTTCCTCGATCGCCTGGCGAGCGGCCTTGAACCCCGCCATGCGGGCGCGCTGGCGGCTTACGAGAAGGCGGCGCGCGCGCGCCAGCGCCTGCTCGCCGACGGCGCCGAGGCCGCGTGGCTCGACGCCGCGGAGGAGACGATGGCCGCCCGCGGCGTCGCCGTCGCCGCCACCCGCGCCCAGGCGGTGGAGCGGCTGTCGGCGGCGCTCCGCCTCGCCGACGGCCCGTTTCCGCGCGCCGGGCTGGCGCTCGTCGGCGCGCTCGACGACTGGCTCGCGGCGATGCCGGCGGTCGATGTCGAGCAGCGTTTCGCCGCCGCCCTGCGCGAGTCCCGCGACCGCGACCGGGAGAGCGGCGGCGCCGCGGTCGGCGCCCACCGCGCCGACCTGGCGGTGGAGGACATCGACCGCGGCGCGCCGGCCGCGCAATGCTCGACCGGCGAGCAGAAGGCGCTGCTGGTCGCCATCGTGCTGGCCGCGGCGCGCCTGCATGCGGCGCGGCGCGGCGCGCCGCCGCTGCTGCTTCTCGACGAGGTCGCCGCGCATCTCGATTCGCGCCGCCGCGCCGCCCTGGTCGAGGCGGCGGCGGCGCTCGGCGGGCAGGTCTGGCTGACCGGCGCCGAGGCGGGGCTGTTCGACGCCCTCGCCGGGCGCGCCCAGTTCCTCGCCGTCGGCGACGGGCGCCTGCGCACCGCCGCCGTCGCCCGGTGGGCGTGAGCGCGGCCGTGGCGGGCGGCGCGCCGGACGCCGCGGCGGCGGAGGACGCCTACGGCGCCGAATCGATCAAGGTCCTGCGCGGCCTCGACGCGGTGCGCAAGCGCCCCGGCATGTATATCGGCGACACCGACGACGGGTCGGGCCTCCACCACATGGTCTTCGAAGTGGTGGACAACGCCATCGACGAGGCGCTGGCCGGGTTTTGCGACAGCATCTCCGTCGCGCTCAACCCCGACGGCTCGGTCGCCGTGACCGATAACGGGCGCGGAATCCCCACCGACATCCACGAGGAGGAAGGCGTGTCCGCCGCCGAGGTCATCATGACCCGGCTGCATGCGGGCGGGAAGTTCGACCAGAACTCCTACAAGGTCTCCGGCGGCCTGCACGGCGTCGGCGTCTCGGTGGTCAACGCGCTGTCGGAGCGGCTGGAGATGGAGATCCGCCGCGGCGGCGCGCGGCACGTCATGCGTTTCGCCGACGGCGAGCCCGAGGCGCCGCTCGCCGCCGCCGGCTCCGCCGAGGGGCGCACCGGCACCGCCATAACCTTCTGGCCGTCGCGCCGGACCTTCGGCGACACCGAATTCGACTTCGCGCGGCTGGAGCACCGCCTGCGCGAGCTCGCTTTCCTCAATTCCGGCGTCGCCATCGAACTGTCGGACCTCCGCGGCGTCGAGCCGAAGACCGCCGCCATGCGCTACGACGGCGGGATCGAGGCCTTCGTCTCCTGGCTCGACCGCCACAAGCAGGCGCTGCACGCGCCGCCCATCGCCCTGGCGGGGGAGCGCGACGGGGTCCTCGTCGAGGCCGCGTTGCAGTGGAACGACGGCTACCACGAGAACGTCCTGTGCTTCACCAACAACATCCCGCAGGCCGACGGCGGCACGCATCTCGCCGGGTTCCGCGGCGCGTTGACGCGCACCGTCAACAATTACGCCAACGCGGCGGGGATCCAGAAGAAGGAAAAAGTGGCGCTCTCGGGCGAGGACATGCGCGAGGGACTCACCTGCGTGCTGTCGGCGAAGGTCCCGGACCCGAAATTCTCCTCGCAGACCAAGGACAAATTGGTGAGCTCCGAGGTCCGCTCGATAGTCGAGGGCGTGGTCTTCGACCGCCTGGGCCAGTGGTTCGAGGAGCACCCCGCCGAGGCGCGGGCGATCGTCGCCAAGGTCGTCGAGGCGGCGGCGGCGCGCGAGGCGGCGCGCAAGGCGCGCGAACTGACGCGCCGCAAGGGGGCGCTCGACGTCACCAGCCTCCCCGGCAAGCTCGCCGATTGCCAGGAGCGCGACCCGGCCAAGAGCGAGCTGTTCATCGTCGAGGGCGATTCCGCCGGCGGCTCGGCGAAGCAGGCGCGCAACCGCGCCAACCAGGCGATCCTCCCGCTGCGTGGCAAGATACTCAACGTCGAGCGCGCCCGGTTCGACAAGATGCTGTCGTCCGCCGAGGTGGGCACGCTGATCGCCGCCCTCGGCGCCGGGATCGGGCGCGAGGAGTTCGACATCGAGCGCATCCGCTACCACCGCATCGTCATCATGACCGACGCCGACGTGGACGGCGCGCACATCCGCACCCTGCTGCTCACCTTCTTCTACCGCCACATGCGCGAGGCGATACAGCGCGGCTACCTGTACATCGCCCAGCCGCCGCTGTTCCGCGTCCAGCGCGGGCGGAACGAGGTGTACAAGAAGGACGAGCGCGAGCTCGACGACTACCTGGTCGACGAGGCGCTGCGGAACGCGCGCCTGGTCGCCGGCGGCGAGGTGCGGGCCGGCGCGGACCTGCGGGCGCTGGTCGACCGCGCGCGCGAGCACGCGGCCGCGCTGCGCGCGCTGGCGCGGCGCGGCGACCTGGAGCTGGCGGCGCAGGCGGCGGTGGCCGGGGCGCTGGACCCGGCGCTGCTGGCCGACCGCGCCGCGGCCGCGGCCGCGGCGGAGCGCGTCGCCCGGCGCCTCGCCGCGCTCGGCGAGGACGAGTGGACGGGGGGCGTCGACGACGACGGCGCGATGGCCTTCGCGCGTTCGGGCCGCGGCGAGCGGTCGCGCCACCGGCTCGATCCCGCCCTGCTGCGGAGCGCCGAGGCGCGGCGGCTGAACGCCGCGGCGGACGAACTCGCCGAGCTGTACGGAGCGCCGCCCGAACTCGAGGCGGGGGACGCGCGCTCCGGCCCGCTGCCCTCCCCCGCCGCCCTCGCCGACGCGGTCCTGGCGCTGGGCCGCAAGGGCGTCACGGTGTTCCGCTACAAGGGCCTGGGCGAGATGAACCCCGACCAGTTGTGGGAGACCACCCTCGACGCCGAGGCGCGGACCCTGTTGCAGGTCAAGGTGGAGCACGCCGACGACGCCGACGACCTGTTCTCGACCCTGATGGGCGACCTCGTCGAGCCGCGCCGCGCCTTCATCCAGGAGAACGCGCTGGACGTCGCCAACCTGGACGTGTGACGCCCGCCGGCCTTTTCGCCGTGCGCCGGCGAAATATTTCGCGGCCTTGCCGGCGCGGCGGCGCGGCCGGATGAGCGCGTCAAGGGCGCCCGCGCTCCCGGGGTTGCGTTGCCGGGCGCGTTCGTTCATACATGGGCGATGGCCGGAACGAAATCGCAACTGGAATCCGCCGCCGAGGCGTTCTTCGCCGAACTGCGGCGCGTGGGCGCGTCCGGCGGGGCGACGGGGGAGGAATCCCGCTACCCGGCGCTGGCGAACCTGCTCAACGCCGTCGGCGCGGCGCTCAAGCCGAAGGTGTTTTGCGTCAGCGAACTCGCCGACCAGGGCGCGGGGCGGCCCGATTTCGGCCTCTACGCGGCGAAGCAGGCGCAACGGGGCAAGCCGCGGCCGGGGCAGCCGCCCGAGCGCGGGGTCGTCGAGGTGAAGTCCGCCCGCGACGATGCGTGGGTGACAGCGGATGGCGAACAGGTGAGCCGCTATTGGGGGCGTTACCGCCTCGTCCTCGTCACCAACACGCGCGATTTCGTGCTCGTCGGCGCCGGCGCCGAGGGACGCCCCGCAAGGCTGGAGACCTTCCGCCTCGCCGCAAGCGCAGGGGAATTCGAGGAGCGCCTGGAGCGCCCGCGCGCTTTCGCGCGCGAGGCGGGCGCGGCTTTGGGCGAGTATCTCTCTCGCGCGCTGTCGCACCGCGCGGCGCTGGCGGAGCCGCGCGACCTGGCGTGGTTGCTCGCCTCCTACGCCCGCGACGGTCTGGCGCGCGTCGAGGCGGCGGGGGACGCGCCGGCGCTGGCGGCGGTGCGCACGGCGCTGGAGGAGGCGCTGGGGGCGCGTTTCGAGGGCGCGCGCGGGGCGCGGTTCTTCCGTTCGACGCTGGTGCAAACGCTGTTCTACGGCGTGTTCTCCGCCTGGGTGCTGTGGGCGCGCCAATCGCCGCCGCCGGCGGGCGGGTTCGACTGGCGCACCGCCGTCTGGCATTTGCGCGCCCCGGTGTTGCGGGCGCTGTTCCAGCAGCTGTCGGATCCGGGCCGCCTGCAACCGCTGGGATTGGTGGAGGTTCTGGACTGGACGTCGGCGGCGCTGGACCGGGTGGACCGGGCGGCGTTCTTCGACCGCTTCGACGAGGGCGAGGCGGTGCCCTACTTCTACGAACCCTTCCTCGAGGCGTTCGACCCCGCGCTCCGCAAGCAGTTGGGGGTTTGGTACACGCCTTCGGAGGTGGTCCGCTACATGGTGGCGCGCGTGGACCGTTCGCTGAAGGACGATTTGGGCATTTCGGAGGGGTTGGCGGCGGAGAACGTCTATGTCCTCGATCCGTGTTGCGGGACGGGGGCGTATCTGGCGGAGGTGTTGCGGCGGATAGCGGCGAACCTGCAAGGGCGGGGCCTGGGCGCTCTGGCGGGCGCGCGTGTGCGGCGCTCGGCTCTGGATCGCGTGTTCGGTTTCGAGATCATGCCTGCGCCGTTCGCGGTTGCGCATTTGCAGGTTGGGCTTGCGCTGCGGGCGCTGGACGCGCCGTTGGCGGAGGGAGAGCGGGCGCAGGTGTTCCTGACCAATGCGCTGACGGGGTGGGAGCCGGGGGCGGCGGCGCCGTTGCCGTTCCCGGAGCTGGAGGAGGAGCGCGACCGGGCGGAGCGCGTGAAGCGCGACGCGCCGATTCTCGTGGTGTTGGGCAATCCGCCTTACAACGGCTTCGCGGGGATGGCGGTGGACGAGGAGCGCGCGCTGTCCGACGCCTACCGCGCGCCGCGCTGCGTCCGCAAGCCGGAGGGGCAGGGGCTGAACGACCTTTACGTGCGCTTTTTCCGCATGGCGGAGCGTCGGATAGCGGAGGCGACGGGCCGGGGCGTGGTGTGCTTCGTGTCGAACTATTCGTGGCTGGACGGTCTGTCGTTCACGGCGATGCGCGAGCGCTACCTCGAGGCGTTCGATGCGGTGCGGATCGATTGCCTGAACGGGGACGTGCGCAAAGGCGGGAAGACCCCGGACGGGTCTCCGGATCCGAGCGTGTTCACGGTTCCCGGCAATTCGGTGGGCATCCAGGTCGGCGCGGCGATAACGACGCTGGTGCGCAAGGGCGATCACGCGCCGGCTTCGGGCATAGGCTTCCGCCATCTGTGGGGCCGGGGCAAGCGGACGGAGTTGCTGGCGACGGCGGAGGAGGCGCCGGGGGCTCTATATGAGGAATTCGCGCCGAACCTGCCGCTCGGTCTGCCCTTCGTGCGGACGACGGTGAGCGCGGGCTGGTTCGATTCTCCGCCGCTGCCGGAGTTGTTCCCCGTGTGGTTCCCGGGCGTGAAGACGAGTCGCAACGGGTTCCTCATCGATATCGATCTCGACCGCCTGAAGGCGCGTATCGCCGACTACTTCGACTCGTCATTGAGCCATGAAGAGATCGCGCGGCGCTACCCGGCGGCGATGAGATCGACGGCGCGTTTCGACGCACGCGCGGTACGAGACGCGCTGCTCGCGCGCGGCGGGCCGAACGAGGACGGATTCGTGCGTCACGCCTACCGCCCGTTCGACAACCGCTGGCTGTATTGGGAAGCCGACACCAAGCTACTCGACGAGAAGCGCGCCGATTACAAAAAGCATGTGTTCAGGAGAAATTTGTGGTTTTCCGCAGCTCAACATCTTCGCAAGGACTCGCTGGAGCCCCAGACGTGCTCCACGAGGCATATGGCTTCCCTGCACCTGATAGAGCGCACAGCTCTCATGTTCCCCGCTTGGCTAATGGACAATGGCGACGGGCGTCACGCCAATTTGTCGGGCGCGGCCTGCCGCTATCTCGGACGCCTCGGCATGGACGTCGAGGACCTGTTCCATCACGTCCTCTCCACCCTGCACGATCCCGCCTACCGCGAAGCGAACGCCGGCGCGCTGCGCATGGAATGGCCGCGCATCCCCCTCCCCGGCTGGCCCGACGGCGACGCGAAAGGCGCGGCGGACACGCTCGCGCAATCGGCGGCGCGGGGCTGCGAACTCGCCCGCCTGCTCGATCCCGAAGCGCCCGTTCCCGGCGTGACGCAAACCCCACTGCGCCCAGACCTCGCCGTCATCGCCGTCCCCTCCACCGTGGACGGGCGCAACATGGCCGGCGGCGACTTCGCGCTCACCGCCGGTTGGGGCCATCTCGGCGCGGGCGGCGCCGTCATGCCCGGACAGGGCCGCGCCGTCGAACGCGCCCCGACGCGCGAGGAGCGCGCGGCCAATCCCGCCCTCGGCGACACGACCCTCGACGTCCATCTCAACGACCGCGCCTTCTGGCGCAACGTCCCCGCCGCCGTCTGGAACTACAAACTCGGCGGCTACCAAGCGCTCAAAAAGTGGCTGTCCTACCGCGAACGCGCCGTCCTGGAGCGGAATTTGTCGCCGGAAGAGGTCGGGAATTTCGCCGACACGGCAAGGCGGGTCGGGGCGCTTTCCACCATGATCCGACCGGAATCGTCCGATCATTGACCGGGCCGAATTCGCGATACCCGCAATTTTGCATCGACTTCATGCCCGCGCCGCCCGCGCCCGGTGTCCGGTATCGCCAGCGGCGTCCCCGAGGCGGAGCGCGTAGTCGGCTCGGCTCGACCGCTGCGACGACGCCCGGCGCGGGGGATGCGGGGATGGCGTTCGGCGTCGCCGAGCGGGCGCAGAACCTCGAAACGGCGCATGGCGTCGAGCAACCGGAGCGCGGCCGGTTCGCTCGCCGCCGGGACCGCGCCGGGCGGGGCGGACCATGGTCCTCTCCCGCAAGGCCCGCGAACGCGCTTTAATGGGGAGGCGATCCGGATGCCCCGGGGGGCCGTCGGCGCGCGGCCTTTCCCGGAATCCCGAAAGCGCAATTCGCGAGGCGTCCGCATGGCCCGATCCCGCCCCACCGATCTCCCCTGGGACCGCCGGCGTCCTCGCCGGCATCGTCGATGACGACGCGCGGCTTCGCCCGGTTCTCCCGGAACTCCCGGATCGCCCCCGTCCCGGAAGCCCACCCGCCCCGCGTCCCGCAAATCCCGCAATTGCGAATCCCGCAATCCTGGATCCGGGCGCCGCGCCGACGCGCAGCTTCGCCCGGTTCTCCCGGATCGTCGCCGTCCCGGAAGCCCGTCCGCCCCGCGTCCCGCAAATCCCGCAATTGCGAATCCCGCAGTCCCGGATCCGGGCGCCGCGCCGACGCGCGGCTTCGCCCGGTTCTCCCGGAACTCCCGGATCGCCCCCGTCCCGGAAGCCCACCCGCCCCGCGTCCCGCAAATCCCGCAATTGCGAACCCGCGGCCCCGGACCCGGGCGACGCGCCGTTTCGACTTTTCCCGGACGGAGACGGGCCGCCCGACTCCGGGCGGTTCGATAAGGCGGTCGCCCGCCCCGAAACCGCTTGAAAGGCGCCGGACGCCGCGCTACGCTCCATTCGCATCGGGGCCCCCCCCCTTGCCCCGGTACAAGTCCTTGCCCAACAACGCCATATCGAGGCAGGTCGCCGATGCGCCCGAAAACGTGCGAGACGTCGGGACCGGCGCGGAGCCGGGCGGGGGACGGGCCGAACGCCCGCGCGCCTTTCCGGGGGAAGGGCGGCGTTGGCGCTCGATAGGGCGGAGGCGCGGCGGATCGCCCGGCTGGCGCGGATCCGCATCCCGGAGGAAGACCTCGACGTCCTGGCCGCCGAGCTGTCGGCGATCCTCGGCTGGATCGAGAAGCTGGACGAGGTCGACGTCGCGGGCGTGGAGCCGATGGCCGGCGCCGGCGGCGCGGCGGCGCCGGCGCGCGCCGACAGGGCGGCGGAAGGCGCGGGGGCGGAGCGCATCCTCGCCAACGCGCCGGAGGCCGCCGAGGGCCATTTCGTCGTCCCGAAGGCCGTCGAATGACCGTCGGCGCCACCCTCGCCGACATGCGCGACGCGCTCGCCTCCGGCGCCGTGTCGGCGGCGGAGCTCGCGGAGGCGCATATCGCCGCCGCCGAGGCCGCCCGCCCGCTCAACGCCTACGTCGCCGTCACCGCGGAGCGGGCGCGCGAACAGGCCGCCGCCGCCGACGCCCGGCGGGCGCGCGGCGCGGCGCGGCCGCTCGACGGAATCCCCATGGCGGCCAAGGACCTGTTCTGCACCGAAGGTATCGCCACCGGCGCCGCGTCGCGCATCCTCGACGGCTTCGTCCCGCCCTACGAATCGACGGTGACGGCGAAGCTCCGCGACGCCGGCGCGATCCTGTGCGGCAAGGCGAACCTGGACGAATTCGCCATGGGATCGTCGACGATGACCAGCCGCCACGGACCGGCGCTGAACCCGTGGCGCCGCCGGGGCGACGACCGGCCCCTCGTCCCCGGCGGGTCGTCCGGCGGGTCGGCGGCGCTGGTGGCCGCGCGCGCCGTCCCGCTCGCGCTCGGCACCGATACGGGCGGGTCGATCCGCCAGCCCGCGGCGTTTTGCGGCGTCGTCGGCCTCAAGCCCACCTACGGGCGCTGCTCGCGCTGGGGGATCGTCGCCTTCGCCAGTTCGCTCGACCAGGCCGGGCCGCTCGCCCGGACGGTGCGCGACGCCGCCATCGCCCTCGGCGCGATGGCCGGCCACGACGCGCGCGATTCGACCTCGGCCGACCGCCCCGTCCCCGATTACGAGGCGGCGCTGGCCGGCGGCGTCGGCGGGCTGAAGGTGGGAGTCCCGGCGGAATACCGCCTCGACGGCATGTCCAACGAGATCGACGCGCTATGGCGCCGCGGCGCCGACTGGCTTCGCGCGGCGGGGGCGGAGGTCCGCGGCGTATCCCTGCCGCACACCGAATACGCGCTGCCGGCCTATTACATCATCGCGCCGGCGGAGGCGTCGTCGAACCTGGCGCGGTACGACGGCGTCCGTTACGGGCTGCGGGTGGAGGGCGAGGATCTCATCGACCAGTACGAGCGCACGCGCGGCGCGGGCTTCGGCGCCGAGGTCCGCCGCCGCGTCATGATCGGCGCCTACGCGCTCTCCGCCGGCTATTACGACGCCTATTACCTGCGGGCGCAGAAGGTCCGGGCGTTGATCGCGCGGGATTTCGCGCGCGCCTTCGCGGACGTCGACCTGGTCCTGACTCCGACCTGCCCGTTCCCGGCCTTCCCGGTGGGCGAGCGCATGGACGACCCGGTGGCGATGTATCTCAACGACGTGTTCACCGTGCCTTCGAGCCTCGCCGGCCTGCCGGCGATCTCGGTTCCCGCCGGGCTTTCCGGCGACGGGCCGCCGCTCGGCCTGCAACTGGTCGGGCGGCCGTTCGACGAGGAGACGGTGTTGCGCGGCGCGCAGGCGCTGGAGGAGGCGGCGGGGTTCGACGCGGCGCCGCAATTCGATCTGGCGGGGGCGGCGTGAGC
Source organism: Alphaproteobacteria bacterium (assembly GCA_965242575.1). Classification (GTDB taxonomy): domain Bacteria; phylum Pseudomonadota; class Alphaproteobacteria; order UBA7887; family UBA7887; genus JANQOH01. Next base: position 3,335,627 of record OZ251461.1, on the reverse strand, counting down.
GCCGCCGCGCCGCCGCCCGGCCGGGCGGGCGGTTGGGAGGTCGTCGTCGGCCTCGAGGTCCACGCGCAGGTCGCCGTGGAATCGAAACTGTTCTCCGACGCGCCCTGCGCGTTCGGCGCGGCGCCCAACGCGCAGGTGTCGCTCGTCGACGCGGCGATGCCGGGCATGCTGCCGGTGCTCAACGACGCCGTCATCGACCACGCCGTCCGCACCGGGTTGGCGCTCGGCGCGGAGATCGCCCGCGTATCCGTCTTCGACCGCAAGAACTACTTCTACCCCGACCTGCCGCAGGGCTACCAGATTTCGCAATATACGCGGCCCATCGTCGGCCGCGGGTCGGTGACGCTGGAGCTCCCCGGCGGCGGCGCGCGCGAGGTGGGGATTACCCGCATCCACCTGGAGCAGGACGCGGGCAAGAGCGTCCACGACCGTCATCCGGCGCAAACCTGGGTCGATCTCAACCGCGCCGGCGTTCCGCTGATGGAGATCGTCACCGAGCCCGACCTGCGTTCGGGCGAGGAGGCGGCGGCGTTCCTGGCGAAGCTGCGCGCGATATTGCGCGCCGTAGGGTCGTGCGACGGCAACATGGAGCAGGGTTCGCTGCGCGCCGACGCCAACGTCTCGGTGCGCCGCCCGGGCGCGCCGCTGGGCGTCCGCGCCGAGATCAAGAACCTGAACTCGATGCGCTTCCTCGCCCGCGCCGTGGCGTTCGAGGCGGCGCGGCAGGCGGCGCTGCTGGAGGACGGCGGCGCGGTGGCGCAGGAGACCCGCCTGTTCGACCCCGGCGCCGGCGAGACCCGGCCCATGCGGTCGAAGGAGGACGCGCACGACTACCGCTACTTCCCCGACCCGGACCTGCCGCCGCTGCGCCTTTCGGAGGAGCGCATCGCCCGGCTCGCCGAATCGCTGCCCGAACTTCCGGACGCGCGCGCCGCGCGCTTCCGCGCCGAATACGGGCTGGACGCCGACCAGGCGCGCCGCCTCGCCGGGGATTCGGACCGCGCCGCGTATTTCGAGGCCGCCGCCCGCGGCCGCGACGCGCGCCAGGCGGCGCATTGGGTGACGGGCGAGCTCGCCGGCGCGCTGGACCGCGCCGGGCGCGGCGTCGGCGATTCGCCGGTGGGGCCGGAGGCGTTGGGCCGCCTGCTCGACATGGTCGCCGAGGGCGCGCTGTCGCGGCGGATGGCCAGGGAGGTGTTCGACGCCATGTTCGCGACCGGCGGCGACCCGGCGGAGATCGCCGCGGCGCGCGGCTTGCGGCAAGTGACCGACGCCGGCGCCATAGACGCCGAGGTCGACCGCGTCGTCGCCGCGCACCCGGACCAGGCGGCGGCGTACCGCGCGGGGAAGGCGAAACTGCTCGGCTTTTTCGTCGGCCAGGTCATGAAGGCGACCGGCGGCAAGGCGGACCCGAAGGCGGTCAACGCGGCGCTGCGGCGGACGTTGGGGGGCGGGACGGGATAATCTCCGCCCGCGCGCCTGTCCGCCGGGCCGGGGTTTCGCCGACCGGCAAGCGCGGCGTTGACGCGCGGCGGCGGCGGCTTCATGCTCCGCCGCGGAGGGCGGAAGGACGGTGCCATGCATCTCGTGCAATTCACCGCCGAAGGGGGCCGGCGCGCGGTCGGCGTCCCCGAAGGCGACTCGCTCAGGCTCGTGGACGGCGCGGAGCGCGTGTACGACCTTGCGCGCGAGGCGGCCCGGAGCGGCGAAGGGCTGGCGGCGCTGGCGCGGGCGCGCCTGGGAGGCGCCGTCGAATCCTACGACCGGGCGCTCGCCGAGGGCCGGGCGCTGCCGCCCATCGACCACCCCGACCCCGCCCACTGCCTGATAACCGGCACCGGGCTCACGCATCTCGGCGGCGCCGAGGCGCGCGACGAAATGCACGCCAAACTGGCGGGCGGCGGCGCGCTCACCGACTCGATGGAGATGTTCAAGGCCGGCCTCGACGCCGGCAAGCCGGAGGAGGGCCGCGTCGGAGCCATCGCGGAATGGTTCTGGAAGGGCGACGGCGATATCGCGGTGGGCTGCGGCGCGCCGCTCGACCGGCCCGCCCACGCGCTGGACGGCGGCGAGGAGGCCGAACTGGCGGGGATCTACCTCATCGACGACAAGGGGGCGCCGCGGCGCCTCGGTTTCGCGCTGGCGAACGAATTCTCGGACCACGTGCTGGAGCGCGAGAACTACCTGCTGCTCGCCCACTCCAAACTGCGCCCCTGCGCGCTCGGCCCCGAACTGCGCCTCGGCGCGCCGCCGGCTTCGGTGACGGGAACGGTGCGGGTGCTGCGCGGCGGCAAGGCGCTGTGGAGCGGCGAATTCCTGAGCGGCGAAGACAACATGTCGCACGCCATCGCCAATTTGGAGCACCACCACTTCAAATACGACCGGTTCCGCCGGCCGGGCGACGTCCACGTACACTTCCTCGGCGCCGGCGCGCTGAGCCATTCGGCCGGGGTCGAGGCGCAGGAGGGCGACGTGTTCGAGATCGACGTCCCGGCGTTCGGGCGGCCGCTGCGCAACCCGCTGCGGATGCGCGGAGGCCGCGCGCCGGTCCGGGTCGCGCCGCTGTGAGCCTCGTCGCCGACACCGAGGGGCTGGCGGCGCTGTGCCGCGAGCTGGCCGCCGAACCCTTCTTCTGCCTCGACACCGAGTTCATCCGCGAGAAGACCTATTGGCCGCGCCTGTGCCTGGTCCAGCTCGCCGGGCCGGACGGCGCGGCGCGGGCGGTGGACCCGCTGGCGCCGGGCATGGACCTCGCGCCGCTGCTGGAGCTGCTGGGCGACGAGTCGACGCTCAAGGTGCTCCACGCCGGGCGGCAGGACATCGAGATATTCTTCCACCTGGCGGGCCGGGTTCCGGCGCCGCTGTTCGACACCCAGATCGCGGCGATGGTGTGCGGCTTCGGCGAGGCGGTCGCCTACGACAAACTGGCGCGCCGCGTCGCCGGGGCGGAGATCGACAAATCGTCGCGCTTCACCGATTGGGCGGCCCGCCCGCTCACCGACCGCCAGACCGCCTACGCGCTGGCCGACGTGATCCACCTGCCCCGAATCTACCGCACCCTGGACGCGCGGCTCGCCGAGACCGGGCGCGGCGCCTGGCTGGTCGAGGAGCTGGCGGCGCTGACCGACCCCGAGATCTACCGCATGGACCCGGAGCGCGCGTGGACGCGGGTCAAGACGCGGTCCGCCAAGCCGCGCTTTCTCGGCGTGCTGCGCGAGGTCGCGGCGGCGCGCGAGCGCTTCGCCCAGAAGCGCGACCTGCCGCGCAACCGGGTGCTGCGCGACGAGTCGCTGCTGGAGGTCGCCGCGCACGAACCCGCCTCGCCGGAGGAGCTGGAGCGCATGCGCGGGGTGACGAAGGGGATGGTCAAGGGCGCGCTCGGCAAGGAGCTGCTGGCCGCGGTGGCGCGCGGCAAGGCGGCGCCGGAGGACGGCCTGCCGCGCGTCGTCAAGCCGCCGCCGGCCCCGCGCGGCGCCGGGCCGGCGGTGGAGTTGCTCAAGGTGCTGCTCAAACTGCGCTGCGAGGAGAACGAGGTTGCGACCCGGCTGGTCGCGTCGGTCGCCGACCTGGAGCGCCTCGCCGCCGACCCCGAGGCCGATATCGCGGCTTCGCATGGCTGGCGGCGCAAATTGTTCGGCGACGACGCGCGCGCCCTGCTGCGCGGCGACCTGGCCCTCACCGGCGATGGCGGCCGCCTCGCGCTGGTGGAGCTGGAGGAGGCGGGGTAGATCCACGCATGATGCCGAATCGTCGACTTTCTTGTTCTCTTGTATTTTACTCGTAATGAACAAAACAATCGTAACGGTCGTCGACACGGCGTCGTGGGTCGTCGCGGCCGCGACTTTCGCGATGCTGTGTGCGTCCGTAGCTCCGTTGCTTTCCTATGCTCCGTTTTTGGTCGAGCGCGAGTATAAGGAAATAGCCTCTTATCTTGACCGGGCGATCGTGAGCGAAGTAGACCGAACATGGGTCGATCGCGAGTTGGACGCCGCCCTTTCTGAAAGCCCGAGGGATTGGAAATCCATCGATTCAATCATGGAGATCGCCGCGGACGCGCGCGTAGATATTCACCCGGACATGGCGGCGCGGGTGGCCGAAGCGAGGGAAAACGAGTACATATTCGACAATTGTTTGCGGTGCGCCTCCGATATAGAGTGCTGTCCGGATCGCGCTATGCTCTTTAAATGCTGGTTGCTGCCGGAGCTTTCGCCCTTTGGCGACCTCAGGGAGTTGTGGCGCGCCTTCCGAGATTGGAGTGCTGGAAGACCTATCGATACGATTAATGCCGGCTTGGCCTTCGTGGGAATTGCGGCGACCGTTACCGTCAACCCGCCGGCCAAGGCAACGGCCGCGCTAATACGCATTGCATTGTCCGCCAGGATACTGACGAAGCCCTTTATGAGGGCCTTGCGAGCGCAAATCGATGCGCTCAACATAAAATGGAAGGAAATTCCTGAGTTCATATGGCGTCGTGGACGCGGATGGGATAGGGTTGTGGATTCCGCCGCATTTCAAAAACTTCTCTCGACTATGAAAACCATTGATCGACTCCATATCGCCGCGGGATCGCACATCGGCGGGACGCTCCGTTTGATGCGTTACGCCGACAGTCCGTCCGACGTGGCTCGGTTCGCGAAAATTACGGAACACGCCGGGTGGGAACGGACAGTGAAAGCCATAAAGGTGCTCGGAAAGTCCCGTGTGCTGCGTGTGTCGTTGCGTTTGGGCAAACAGGCGTTCGGCGCAATTATCTGGTTCATCGTGCTGGTCGGTGAGATATTCGGGTATCTGGTCGTCCGCATCGGGACGCGCATGTTGCGTCGTCGTTAACCCGCGCGCGCGGCGAGGGCTTGGCGCTCCTCCTCGAAGCGGGGCGGCAGGCGGTCGCCGTAGCGGTCGAACAGGCGGCGCTGGTCCGCCGCCTCGCGGCGCACCGCCTCGGCGTCGGTCGCCATCAGCCGCGCGAACGCCTCGCGCGGGTAGTCGAGGCCGCGCCAATTCATGTCGTCGTAGCGCGGCGAGAAACCGAACGCCCCGTCCTCCCCGCCCGCCGCGCCGCCGCGGGCGCGGGCGGCGATCCATTCCAGCACCCGCATGTTCTCGCCGAAACCTGGCCACAGGAAGCGGCCCGCCGCGTCCTTGCGGAACCAATTGACGCGGAACATGCGCGGCGGCGCAGTCACGCTTCCACCCAGCGCCAGCCAATGGCGCCAGTAATCTGCCATGTGGTAGCCGCAGAACGGCAGCATCGCCATCGGGTCGCGGCGCACCGCCGGCTGGTCGACCGCGGCCGCCGTCGCCTCCGAACCCATCGTCGCGGCGGAATAGACGCCGTGCGCCCAGTCGCGCGCCTCGTAAACCAGCGGGAAGGTGTGGCTTATCCGCCCGCCGAAGACGAAGGCGTCGATGGGCACGCCTTCGGGGTCGTCGCGCGCCGGGTCGGCGCTCGGGCAGCGGTCGGCGGAGCAGGCGAAACGGGCGTTGGGATGCGCCGCCGGGCGGCCGCTCTCCGGCGTCCACGCCTCGCCGCGCCAATCGACCAGGCGTTCGGGCGGGGGGCCGTCGAGCCCCTCCCACCACACGTCGCCGTCCTCGGCGAGGGCTACGTTGGTGAAGATGGTGTCGCGCGCGATCGTCCGCATGGCGTTCGGATTGGTCGCCCGCGACGTGCCGGGGACGACGCCGAAAAAGCCCGCCTCGGGGTTGACGGCGCGCAGCCGCCCGTCGGGGCCGGGGCGGATCCAGGCGATGTCGTCGCCGACCGTCGTCACCTTCCAGCCCGCATAGGCCGGCGGCGGCCGGAGCATGGCCAGATTGGTCTTGCCGCAGGCGCTGGGGAAGGCGGCGGCGATGTAGGTCCGGGGGCCGCCGGGGGGTTCGACGCCGACGATCAACATGTGCTCGGCGAGCCAGCCCTCGTCGCGCGCCATCGTCGAGGCGAGGCGCAGCGCGAGGCACTTCTTGCCGAGCAGGGCGTTGCCGCCGTAGCCCGAACCGTAGGACCAGATCTCGCGCTCGGCGGGGAAGTGGACGATGTATTTCTCGGCGTTGCACGGCCAGGGGACGTCCGCTTGGCCCGGAGCGAGCGGCGCGCCGAGAGTGCGCGCGCAGGGCACGAAGGCGCCGCCGCCCAGCGCCTCCAGCGCCGCCGCGCCCATGCGGGTCATCAGCTTCATGCTCGCCGCGACGTAGGGCGAATCCGTGACCTGCACGCCGTAGCGCGCGGCGGGCGAGCCCAGCGGCCCCATGGCGAAGGGGACGACGAACATCGTCCGCCCGCGCATCGCGCCGTCGAACAGGCGGCGCAACTTGCGGCGCATGGCCGCCGGGTCCACCCAATTGTTGTCGGGGCCGGCCTCCGCCGCGGTCGGCGCGCAGACGAAGGTGCGGGACTCGACGCGCGCCGTGTCGGCGGCGTCGGAGCGGGCGAGGAAGCAGCCCGGTCGCTTGACCGGGTCGAGCGGGACGAGCGTTCCCGCCGCCGCCATCCCGGCGCACAGGCGGTCGTATTCGGCGCGCGAGCCGTCGCACCAGTGGACCGAGTCCGGGCGCGCGAGCGCCGCCATGTCCTCGACCCAGGCGCCGAGCGCCCGGTTGCCGGCGCCCGCCCGTTCGACCGCCATCCCCGCCCCCGCAAGGTGAAAGGCGCGGGCATATCGCCGCGCCCGCGCCGCTGTCAACGGCCCGGCCGGCGCTTCGGCGCGACCGCCGCGGGCGGGGATATACTGGCGCATGGCCATCGGGGCGGACACCGCGCGCATCCTCGTCGTCAAGCACGGCGCGCTCGGCGACTGGGCGATGGCGACCGGGCCGTTCGCGGCGATCCGCGCCCACCACCGGCGCGCGCATGTCGTCCTGCTCACCGCGCCGGCCTTCGCCGAGGCGGGGCGGCGCTGCGGGTGGTTCGACGAAGTGTGGACCGACGACCGGCCCGCGCGGTGGCGGCTTCCCGCCTGGCGGGCGCTGCGCCGGCGGTTGGCGGGGGCCGGGTTCGACCGCGTGTACGACCTCCAGACGTCGCGCCGGACCGCGCGCTACTATCGCCTCTTCCCGCGCCGCGCGCGGCCGGAGTGGTCGGGCGTCGCCGCCGGCTGTTCGCACCCGCACGCCAACCCGCGCCGCGACTCCATGCACACCATCGACCGCCAGACGGAGCAGCTCGCGATGGCCGGGATCGCCGCCACCCCGCCGCCGGACCTGTCGTGGCTCGACGGCGACGTCTCGGGGTTCGGCCTCCCCGCCCGCTTCGCCCTGCTCGTCCCCGGCGGCGCGGCGCACCGGCCGGAAAAGCGCTGGCCGGCGGCGCGCTACGCGGCGCTGGCGCGAACGCTGGCGCGCGGCGGGACGACCCCGGCGGCGGTCGGCGGGGCGGCGGAGCGCGGAACCCTGGCGGAGATCGCCGCCGCCGCGCCGGAGCTCCGCGACCTTTGCGGGCGGACGACGCTGGGCCAGCTCGCCGCGCTGGCGCGCCGGGCGCGCTGCGCCGTCGGCAACGACACCGGGCCGACGCACGTCGCGGCGATTTGCGGTTGCCCGACGGCGGCGCTGTTCGGCGCGGCCTCCGACCCGGCGCGCTGCGCGCCGCGCGGCCCGGCGGTGCGCATCCTGCGCCGCGCGCCGCTCGCCGCGCTGGCCGAGGCCGATGTGGAGGCGGCGCTCGCGGACGCGATGGCGGGGGCGCGGCGGTGACTCCTCCGCGCCGCGCCCCGGCGGCGAGGCGCCTTCTCGCCGGCGCCGGGCGGCGGCCGCGGGTGGGGCTGCTCGGCGGCTCGTTCAACCCGGCCCATGCGGGGCATCTCGCCATCGCCCGGCGCGCGCTGCGCGAACTGCCGCTCGACCTGGTGCTGTGGCTGGTGTCGCCGCAAAACCCGCTCAAGCCGCGCCGCGGGATGGCGCCGCTGGCGGAGCGGCTGCGCTCGGCGCGCGCCGCCGCCGCCGGCGAACGCCGCGTCCGCGCCTGCGCCGTCGAGGCGGAGCTGGGGACGCGCTTCACCTACGACACGGCGCGGGCGCTGCGGCGGCGCTGGCCGAAGGCGCGGTTCGTCTGGCTCGCCGGCGCCGACGTGCTGGTCCAGATGCCGGAGTGGCGGCGCTGGCAGGCGCTGTTCCGCGCCTTGCCCATTGCCGTTTTCGCCCGTCCGGACTATTCTGCGCGCGCGGTGCGCGGCGCGGCCGCGGCGCGGTTCGCCCGGTTCCGGCGCGGGCCGCGCGGCCTGGCCGACGCGGCGCCGCCGGCGTGGGCGTTCCTGCGCGGGCGGCCGCATCCGGAATCGGCGACCCGGCTGCGCGCCGGCGGCGCCGGCGGAGGCCGAACGGGGGAGCCCGCCATAAGCGACGACAGTCCATCCCGCTGGGCGGAGTCGATCCGGCGTATCGCGCTCGGCTCGCTCGCGGACGACAAGGCCGGCGACGTCACGGTCATCGACCTCGCCGGGAAGACCTCCATCGCCGACTTCATGATCGTCGCCAGCGGGCGGTCGGAGCGCCACGTCAAGGCCGTCGCCGAGCACCTCGCCGCGCGGCTCAAGCAGCAGGGCATGCCGCCGCGCTCGATAGAGGGGCTGCCGAAGGCGGACTGGGTGCTCATCGACGCCGGCGACGTCATCGTCCACGTCTTCCGCCCCGAAGTGCGCGCGTTCTACAACCTGGAGAAAATGTGGTCGGCGCCGCTGCCGGAGCCCGCGGTGCAATGACCGGTCCGGCGGCGCCCCGTCCGGCGGTGCTGTGCCTGCTCGACGGCTGGGGGGTCGCCCCCCCCGGCCCCGGCAACGCCATAGCGCGGGCGCGCACGCCGGTGTGGGACCAGCTGCTGGCCGAGTGCCCCAACGCGCTCCTCGACGCGTCGGCGGGCGCCGTCGGCCTGCCGGCGGGCCAGATGGGCAATTCCGAGGTCGGCCACGCGACCATCGGCGCGGGACGGGTCCTGCTCCAGGACCTGCCGCGCATCGACCGGGCCATCGCCGACGGGGAGCTCGCCGCGTCGCCGGTCCTCGCCCGCCTCGCCGCGCGGGTCCGGGCCGCCGGCGGGACCTGCCACCTGCTTGGCCTGCTGTCGCCGGGCGGGGTCCACGCGCATTGGCGGCACATGGCGGAGATCGCCCGGACCCTCGCCCGCGCGGGAGTCCCGGTCGCCGTTCACGCCTTTCTCGACGGGCGCGACACGCCGCCGCGCTCGGCGCCGGAGCACCTCGCCGCCTTCGCGGAGGCCGTCGCCGATGCGCCGGGAGTCGCGCTGGCGACGGTCTGCGGGCGCTACCGGGCCATGGATCGCGACGGCAATTGGGACCGGACCGAGCGCGCCTGGGCGGCGCTGGCCGCCGCCGATTGCGCCCGCGCGCCGGACGCGGCGAGCGCCGTCAAGGCGGCCTACGAGGCCGGGATCGGCGACGAGTTCGTTCCGCCGACGGCGCTCGGCGAGTACGCCGGCATGGCCGACGGCGACGGGCTGGCGATGGCGAATTTCCGCGCCGACCGCGCGCGCCAGATCCTCTCGGCGCTGGCGGATCCGGGCTTCGCGGCCTTCGCGCGCCCGCGCCGCCCGGAGTTCTCCGCCCGGGTGGGAATGGTCCGGTATTCGGCGGCGCTGGACGCGCATATGGAGGCGCTGTTCCCGCCGCTGGAGCCGCGCGGGACGCTGGGCGAGACGGTCTCGGCGGCGGGGCTGAAGCAGTTGCGGGCGGCGGAGACGGAGAAATACGCCCACGTCACGTTCTTCCTCAACGGCGGGCGGGAGGCGCCGTTCCCCGGCGAGGACCGCCTCCTCGCGCCGTCGCCGAAGGCGGCGACCTACGATCTCGTCCCCGAAATGTCCTGCGAGGCGGTGGCCGACGGCGTCGTCGGCGCGCTGGCGCGCGGCGGCGCGCAGTTCATCGCCGTCAATTTCGCCAACGCCGACATGGTGGGCCATACGGGGAACATCGCCGCCGCCGCGGCCGCCGTCGAGGCGGTGGACCGCTGCCTCGGGCGCATCGCCGGGGCGGCGGAGGCGGCCGGCGCGCGGCTGCTCATCGCCGCCGACCACGGCAACGCCGAATGCATGATCGACCCCGCGACCGGCGCGCCGCACACCGCGCACACGACCAACCCGGTTCCGGTCGTCCTGTTCGGCGCGGCGCGCGGCGTCAGGCTTCGCAGCGGCGGGCTGGCCGACGTGGCTCCGACGATTCTCGACCTGCTCGGCCTCCCCCGGCCCGCCGCGATGACGGGGCGGTCGCTGCGCGTCGACTCCGATGCGGACTCCGCCGTCCCGCGCCGCGCCGCGGCGGGCTAGCCCGTATTCGTGACCGGTTCGGCGAAGGATTCCCGGGCGCCCCGGCGTCCCGCCGGCATGCGCGCGAAGCGCGCCAACGAAAAGACGCCGGCGGGACGCCGGCGCGCCCAGGGGCTACGAGCAATATGGGCCAGCCTCGCGGCGGCGCTGGCGGCGCTGGCGGCGCTTCCCGCCGGCGCGGCGCCCGAGGCGGCCGACCCCGGCGCGCTGGCGGCGGAGGTGCGCGAGATCCGCGCGGCGCTCATCGCCACCGCCGCCGCCGTCCAGGCGCGCGAGGCCGACATCGCGGCCGCGGGCGCCGCGCTGGAGGAGCTGGACGCGCGATACGGCGACAATGCGGCGGCGCTCGACGCGGCGCGGGGGCGGCTCGAGGGACTCCTCGCCGGGCTGGCGCTGTTCGCGCGCGACCCGCCCAACGGACTGACCGGCGGCCCGGCGGACTGGGCGGAGGTCGTGCGCGGCCTGATCGTCGTCGAACGCCTCGTTCCCGCGGTCCGGTCGCGCGCCGCCGCCGCCGCCGCCGCCGCGGCGGAAAGCCGCCGGCTGCGCGCGGAGGGCGCGGCGCGGCGCGCCGAACTCGCCGCGGCGCGGGCGGTGCTGGCCGATGAGCAAACCCGCCTCGGCGCGCTTCTGGAGCGCAAGTCGCGCCTCCAGGCCGAGGCGGCGGCGGAGCGGAGCGCCGAGACGGCGGCGGCGGCGGAGCTGGCGGCGCGCGCCGGCGACGCAGGCGAATTGGCGGACAGCATAGCGATCGCCCGCGCCGAGGCGGCGCGGCCGCCGGACGCCGCCCGCCCGGCGGCCGCGGCGCGGCCGGAGGGATCGAGCCTGCCCTGGCCGGCGCATGGCGCGGTGAGCGCGCGGTTCGGCGACGAGTCGCGCGGCGAACGCAGCCGCGGCATCTCCATCGACACCGCGGCGGGCGCGCAGGTGGTGGCCCCGGACGACGGCGACATCGTGTTCGCCGGGCCCTTCCGCAGCTACGGCCAGCTGTTGATCATCGCGCATGGCGGCGGCTACCATAGCCTGATGGCCGGTCTGGCGCGGATCGACGGACTGGTGGGCCAGCGCGTCCTCGCCGGGGAGCCGGTGGGCGTCATGGGAGCGGAGCCGGGCCGCGCGCCGGCGCTCTACGTGGAGGTCCGCCGCGGCGGCGGGCCGGTGGACCCGATACCCTGGCTGTTGTCGGGCGATCGAAAGGGCGAGGGATGACCGTCAAGCGTTTCGCGTCCGGCGCCGCGGTGGCGGCGGCGCTGGCGGCCGGCGCGGGGAGCGTCGAAGCGGCGGATTCGGAGACCTACCGCCAGCTCAACCTGTTCGGCGACGTGTTCGAGCGGGTGCGGGCGGACTACGTCGAGGAAGTCTCCGACGAACAGCTGGTCGAGGCGGCGGTCAAGGGCATGCTCGCCGCGCTCGACCCGCATTCGGGCTATCTGCCGCCGGGCGATTTCGAGGACATGCAGGTGCACACCCGCGGCGAGTTCGGCGGCCTCGGCATCGAGGTGACGATGGAGAACGGCCTGGTCAAGGTGATCTCGCCCCTCGACGACACGCCGGCGGCGCGGGCGGGACTCCAGCCAGGCGACCTGATCAGCCACATCGACGGCGAGCAGGTCCACGGCCTGACCCTGCCCGAAGCGGTGGACCGCATGCGCGGGCCGGTGAAGGCGCCGATCGTCATCACCATCCTGCGCGAGGGCGAGGCGGCACCGTTCGACGTGAGCATTATCCGCGACGTCATCACCATCCGCTCGGTGCACTGGCGGGCGGAGGGCGACATCGGCTACGTCCGCATCGCCTCCTTCAACGAACAGACCCGGCCGGGCCTCGTCCGGGGCGTGGGCGAGCTGCGCGCCGAGATCGGCGACGGCATGAAGGGGCTGGTCCTCGACCTGCGCAACAACCCCGGCGGGCTGCTGGGCCAGGCCGTCGCGGTGAGCGACGCCTTCCTCGAACAGGGCGAGATCGTCTCGACGCGCGGGCGGCGCGAAGGCAGCGCCAGCCGCCACAACGCCGAGGCCGGCGACATCCTCGACGGCCTGCCGATGGTGGTGCTGATCAACGGCGGCTCGGCCTCGGCCTCCGAAATCGTCGCCGGCGCCTTGCAGGACCACGAGCGCGCGGTGATCCTCGGCGCGCGGTCGTTCGGCAAGGGCTCGGTGCAGACCGTCGTTCCGCTGCCGGGCGACGGCGCCATGCGGCTGACCACGGCGCGCTACTACACCCCGTCGGGCCGGTCGATACAGGCGCGGGGCATCGAACCCAACATCGTCGTGGCGCGGACCACCATCGAGGCGGTGGAGAGCGGCGACGTCCGCCGCGAATCCGACCTGCGCGGGCGGCTCGACGGCGAGCCGGATCCCGGCGCCGAGGCGGAGGGCGGCGAGGAGGACGCGGCGGAGACCGGCCTTATCGACTACCAGCTGCGCCGGGCCCTCGACCTTCTGGAAGGCGTGGCGCTCTACAACGGCCGGAACGCCCGGAACGGCTGATCGGCGCCCGGACGGTGGACGCGGCCGCGGCGGGCCTCCCCTACCGCCGCTGCGTCGGCGTGGCGCTGTTCAACCGCCGGGGCGAGGTGTTCGTCGGGCGGCGGCGGGACTTCGCGACCGGCGCGTGGCAGATGCCGCAGGGCGGGATCGACCCCGGCGAATCCCCCCGCGCCGCCGCGCTGCGCGAACTGGCGGAGGAGACGGGCGCGACGCAGGTCGAGGTCGCGGCCGAAAGCGCCCGCTGGCTGCGCTACGACCTGCCGGCGGAGCTCCTGGGCCGCGCCTGGAAGGGGCGCTACCGGGGCCAGGAGCAGAAGTGGTTCGCCATGCGCTTCCTGGGCCGCGACGAAGACATCGACCTGGACGCGCACGAACCGGAATTCTCCAGCTGGAAGTGGGTGTCTCCGGCGGCGGCGGCGGCGGGAGTCGTCCCCTTCAAGCGCGCCGTTTATGCGGCGGTCCTGGCGGAGTTCGCGCACGTCGCGGCGCCGAAGCCCTGACGTCGACGCGAGTCGCAGGCGCGCGGCCCGGGCCCGCATTCCTCGGACTACGCGCCTGGCCGGTTCGGGAAACGCGGCGGATCAACCGCGCGCCAGAAGGCGCATGCCCTCCTCCAGGCCGGCGACGGTGAGGGGGAACATGCGGTCCTCCATCAGGTCGCGGATCATCCGGATCGAATGCGTGTAGCCCCAATGGTCGCGCGGCTCGGGGTTGAGCCAGATCGCCGAGCCGTAAACGCGCAACAGGCGCTCCAGCCAGACCTGGCCGGTCTCCTCGTTCCAATGTTCGACGCTGCCGCCGGGATACGCGATCTCGTAGGGGCTCATGCTGGCGTCGCCGACGAACACCAATTTGTAGTCGTTCGGGTAGGTGTGCAGGACCTCCCGGGTCGGCACGCGCTCGTCGTGGCGCCGCGCGTTGTCGCGCCACACGCTCTCATAGACGCAATTGTGGAAGTAGAAATACTCCAGATGCTTGAACTCCGAACGCGCCGACGAGAACAGCTCCTCGCAGGTCCGGGCGTGGACGTTCATCGACCCGCCGACGTCGAGGAACAGAAGCACCCTCGCCCGGTTGCGGCGCTCCGGCCGCATGCGGAGGTCGAGCCAGCCGCCGTTGTCGGCCGTGGACTTCACCGTCGCCGGCATGTCGAGTTCGGACGCCGCGCCGTCGCGGACGAACTGGCGCAGGCGGCGCAGCGCCACCTTGACGTTGCGGGTCCCGATGGTCACCGTGTCGTCGAGGTTGCGGTATTCGCGCTTGTCCCACACCTTGACGGCGCTCCGCCGCCGGCCCTCGTCCTGGCCGATGCGAATGCCCTCCGGATGGTCGCCCCAGGCGCCGAAGGGGGAGGTCCCGCCGGTCCCGATCCATTTGGATCCCCCCTGGTGGCGGCCCTTCTGCTCGCGCAGGCGCTCGCGGAACGCCTCCATCAGCTTGTCCCAGCCCAGCGCCTCCAGCGCCGCGCGCTCCTCCGGGGAGAGGACGCGCTCGATCTCGCGGCGCAGCCAGTCCTCCGGCAGCTCCGCCTCCAGCGCCTCGCCCAGCCGCTCCGCGCCCTTGAAATAGGCGCCGAACACGCGGTCGAAGCGGTCGTAATGGCGTTCGTCCTTCACCAGCGCGGCGCGGCTGAGGAAGTAGAAGTCGTCGACGCTGTACTCCGCCAGGCCGGCTTTCAGCGCCTCGATCAGGGTGAGGTATTCGCGCAGCGTGACGGGCGCGCCCGCCTCGCGCAGCCGGAGGAAGAAGGTCGCGAACACGGCCCGCGCCCCCGCCGCCGCGTCAACGCCCCTCGCGCCGGGCGAGGAAGGCGAGGCGCTCGAACAGGTGGACGTCCTGTTCGTTCTTCAACAGCGCGCCGTGGAGCGGCGGGATGGCCTTGCCGCGGTCGTTCTCGCGCAGCACGGCGGGGTCGATATCCTCGACGAGGAGGAGCTTGATCCAGTCGAGAAGCTCCGACGTGGAGGGTTTCTTCTTGAGGCCGGGAACCTCGCGGACCTCGTAGAACGCGCGCAGCGCGGCGGACAGCAGCGCCTTCTTCACGCCGGGGAAGTGCACCTGGACGATGCGCGCCATGGTGTCGGCGTCGGGGAAGGCGATGTAGTGGAAGAAGCAGCGGCGCAGGAAGGCGTCCGGCAGCTCCTTCTCGTTGTTCGAGGTGACGACGACGATGGGGCGGTGGGCCGCCTTCACCGTCTCCTTGGTTTCGTAAACATAGAACTCCATGCGGTCGAGCTCGAGCAGCAGGTCGTTGGGAAATTCGATGTCCGCCTTGTCGATCTCGTCGATGAGCAGCACCGGCGCCTCGCCGCCCGTGAACGCCTCCCACAATTTGCCGCGCGAGATGTAGTTGGCGATGTCGCGCACCCGCCCGTCGCCGAGCTGGCCGTCGCGCAGCCGCGCCACGGCGTCGTATTCGTAAAGCCCCTGCTGCGCCGTGGTGGTGGACTTGATGTGCCAGCGAATCAGCGTCTTGCCGAGCGCGCCGGCGATCTCCTCGGCGAGCATGGTCTTGCCGGTGCCGGGCTCGCCCTTGACGAGCAGCGGGCGCTCCAGCGCGACGGCCGCGTTGACCGCGACCATCAGGTCGTCGGTGGCGACGTAGGTGGCGGTTCCGGCGAATTTCGTCACGGGTCGGCCTCGGGGACGGAGACGGGCGGGAGGGGGCACCATCGGCGCCAACGCCCCGCCGGTCAAGCGGCCGGACCCGGGCCGCGCGCCCGGCGGGCGTCCCGCGCCATGGCGATGAGGGCCTTCCGCGCGCCGTCCGGGGTCGTTGCGGGGGCGGCGAAGGTCCAGCGCGCGACCTCGCCGGCGCGGCGCAGGTCGGCGCCGAACGGGTCGATGCCCGTCATGCGCCAGCCCGCGCCGTCGCCGCCGGACAGGCGGCGCGCGGCGGCGGCGACCGCGTCGGCGTGGGAGTCGTTCATATGCGCGACGATGCCGGCCTCGGCGCGCGCCAGCGCCGGCGCGTCCGGGCCGGCCAGAACCGATCCGTCCAGCGTCTCTATCGCCCCGAACCCCGCCACCAGGCGGACGCGGTCGACGGCGACGCGGTAGAGCGAGAAGTCGGCGAAGCCGGCGTAGCGCGCGGCGCCGGGATGGCGGCGAACGAACCGCGCCAGCGCCGCCGGGTCGTCCTCCGCCTCGGCGCGGCCGAGCGCGCCGGCGCGCGCCCCCGCCAGCGGGTCGGCGAGGCCGGCGGACTCGTCGTAGAGGAGGCACAGGCGCGGGTCGGCGGCCAGGTTGGCGGTGTGGACCGCGAGCCGCGAAAGCAGCAGGAGCGGCGCGCCGTCGAAGCGGCAGGCGGCGAGGACGAGGGAGCCGTAGGGCCGCCCGCCGTCGTCCGCCGCCGCCGTCGACAGCGCCGCCCGGTCGCGCCCGCGGCACAGGCGGCGGGCGACCGCCGCCGGGGAGTCCCTATCCGCCATGCCTCCAGCCTATACTCCCGCCGCGGCGGAACCCACCGGAGGACGCGCGTGAAGCCCAGGATCGCCCTCGTCGACGACGACCGGAACATCCTCACCTCGGTCGCCATCGCCCTGGAGGCGGAGGGGTTCGACGTCCGGACCTGGACCGACGGCGAGGCGGCGCTGCGCGACCTGGCGCGCGACCCGGCGGACCTCGCCGTGCTCGACATCAAGATGCCGCGCATGGACGGCCTCGAGCTGCTCGCCCGGCTGCGCCGCGAATCCGCCATGCCGGCGATCTTCCTCACCTCGAAGGACGACGAGATCGACGAACTGCTGGGCTTCAAGGTGGGCGCCGACGACTACATCACCAAGCCGTTCTCGCTGCGGCTGCTGGTGGCGCGCGCGCGGGCCCTGCTGCGCCGCGCCGCGCTCGCCGGCGCCGACTCCGCGCCGGACGGCGCCGAGGACGAACCCGTCCTCCGCCGGGGCGACCTGCTGCTCGACCCGTCGCGCCACCTGTGCGCGTGGAAGGGCGAGGCGGTCGCGCTGACGGTGACCGAGTTCCTGATCCTCAAGGCGCTGGCGGCCCGGCCGGGCCACGTCCGCAGCCGCAACCAGCTGATGGACGCCGCCTACGACGAGCGCATCTACGTCGACGACCGGACGATCGACAGCCACATCAAGCGGATGAGGCGGAAGTTCCGCGCCGTCGACCCCGGCTTCTCCGGGATCGAGACCCTGTATGGCGTCGGCTACCGCTACGGCGAGGGGTGAGGCCGGAAGGCCGCGGCGGCGGTTCTCGGCGCTGACGCAGCGGGTGCTGACGGTCAACCTGGTGGCCGTCGGCATCCTCGTCGGCGGCGTGATCTATCTCGACCAGTACCAGCGGGGGCTGATCCAGGGCCGCCTCGACGCGCTGGCGACGCAGGCGCGGATCATCGCCGCGGTGCTCGGCGAAACGGCGATCCCGCGCGATCCGGCGGCGCCGGGGCGCATCGACGCCTATTTCGCGCGGCGGCTGATCCCGCCGCTCGCGCTGCCGGTCGGCTCCCGGGCGCGGCTGTTCGGCAACGACGGCGAATTGCTGGTCGACAGCCGCCGGGCGGCGCGGGGCGGGACCCGCGTCGCCATCCGCGCGCTGCCGCCGCCCGAGGCGGCGGGGTCGCTGCTGCGCCGCTTCGAAGCGTTTCTCGACCGCCTGGCGATGGGCGACCTGCCGCGCGGGGTGGAGGGGGACCACTCGCGCGCGGAGTATTTCTCCGAGGTCGTGGCCGCGCTCAACGGCGAGGTCGGGGCCCAGGCGCGGCGCATGTCGGACGGGCGCGTGGGCCTCGCGGTCGCGGCGCCGGTGCGCCGCTTCAAGGAGGTGCTGGGCGCCCTGCTGCTGACCGCCGACACGGCGGGGATCCAGGCCAAGGTGCGCGAGACGCGCCGCGACGCGCTGCTGCTGGGGCTCGCCGTCCTCGCCGTCACCGCCCTGCTCTCGCTCTACCTGGCGGGGACGGTGACGCGGCCGATTCGCCGGCTCGCGGCGGCGGCGGAGAAGGTGACGGCGGAGCGCCGCGGTCCCGGCGAAATCCCCGACATGGGCCGGCGCGGCGACGAGATCGGCGACCTGTCGGTCGCGCTGCGCCGGATGACCGGCGAGTTGCGGTCCCGCGTCGACGAGATCGAGCGTTTCGCCGCCGACGTGGCGCACGAGCTCAAGAACCCGCTGTCGAGCCTGCAAACCGCCGTCGACGCCTTCGTCCGGGTGGAGGACCCGGCGGCGCGGCGGCGCCTGCGCCGGGTCCTGACGCAGGACATCGCGCGGATGGACCGGCTGATCACCGACATTTCGGCCGCGTCGCGGCTCGACGCGGAACTCTCGCGGGCCGACTTCGCGCCGGTCGACATGGCGGCGCTGCTGGAGGCGATAGTCTCGATCGAACGCGGCAAGACCGCCGCCGGCGGGCCGGAGATCGTCCTGCGGACGGCGCCCGGCGCCGATGCGCGCGTGCGCGGGATCGAGGAGCGGCTGGCGCAGGTCTTCCTCAACCTGATCGACAACGCGATCTCGTTCAGCCCGCCCGGCGGGACGGTCCGCATCGGCCTCGAGGCGCGCGGCGGCGAGGTCACGGCGACGGTCGAGGACGACGGCCCCGGCCTGCCCCCCGGCGCCGAGGCGGCGATATTCGACCGTTTTTACAGCGAGCGCCCGCAGGGCGAGGCGTTCGGCCTGCACTCCGGCCTGGGGCTGAGCATTGCGCGCCGCGTCGTCGAGGCGCATAGCGGGCGCATCCTCGCCGAAAACCGCGTGGGCGCGGACGGCGCCCCCGCCGGCGCCCGATTCGTCGTGCGATTGCCCCGCGACCGGAATCCGGGTTCTTGACGCGGCGGGCAACGGCGCCGGCGCCGTTGCCCGCCGCGCGGCGATGGGCTAGATTGCTCCCGGCCTCGGACGGCCGCGGCGCGCCCGTAGCTCAGCTGGATAGAGCACCAGGCTACGAACCTGGGGGTCGGGAGTTCGAATCTTCCCGGGCGCGCCAGCCGCCTCCCGCACGGGCGGGCCGGGGCGCGGAAACGCAGGGCGGGCGGCGCGCATGGCGGCACTCGAACAGGCGCGGGCGCGGTTCGCGCGGGCGCTGGACCGGGTCGAGGCGGCGGCGCTGCGGGCGCCGGCGGACGACGCCGGGCGCGCGCGCCTCGAGGCCGACCTCGCGCGGCTCCGGAGCGAGAACGACGCGCTCAGAGGCGCCGCGCGCACGGCGTCGGAGCGACTCGACGGCGCCATCGCGCGGGTGCGCGCGCTGGCCGGCGAATAGGAGGGCGGCGCCGTGGGCCGCGCGAAGATCGAGATCAACGGCCGCTCCTACGCCATCCGTTGCGGCGACGGCGAGGAGGAGCGCATCCGCCAGCTCGGCGGTTACCTCGACAGGGTGGCGCGCGGCCTGCTCCGCGGCGCCGGCGGCGCGGCCTCGGTCGGCGACGCGCACCTGCTGGTCATGACCGGCCTGACGGTGGCGGACGAACTCGCCGAGACCCGCGACAGGCTGGAGTCGAGCGCCGCCGGCGCGGCGGAGACGGAGGCGGAGGCGGCGCAGGCGGTCGACGCCATGGCGGCGCGCCTCGAAGCCCTTGCCGACCGCCTCGAAAGCCGCTAGAGTAGAGGGTGGACGGGCACTGCGCGGCGCGTCGAGGCGCTCTTGCCCCTGGGCCAATGGCGACCACTCGGGAGCTGTCCCTGGCGGCGGCGAGCCGTCGTCATACGGCGCCCACCTGCACAAGCAGGCCACAGTGGAGCAAAACGCCGACGGTCGAGGCGGTCCCGTCCCATCCGCCGCCGGGCGGCCCGAACGGGTGAGCGATGCGGACGCCGCCAAGGCGGCGCTGCGAGCCGCGCTCCGCGCCCGCCGGCGGGTGCGGCCGCGCCGCCCCGGCGACGGCGCCGCCATCGCCTGGCGGGCGCTCGCGGCGGTCCCCTTCCCGCCCGGCGCGCCGGTCGCCGGATACTGGCCGTTCGCCGATGAGGCGGACCCCCGCCCGCTGATGCGCGCGCTCGCCGCGCGCGGGCATCCGCTCTGCCTGCCGGTCGTCGTCGGGCCGGACCGGCCGCTGGCGTTCCGCGCCTGGGCCGAGGGCGAGACGCTGGAGCCCGGCCCGTTCGGGACCAGGGCGCCCGCGCCCGGCGCGCCGGAGGTCGTCCCGGCGGCGCTTCTCGCGCCGCTGCTCGCAGTGGACCGCCAAGGCTACCGCCTCGGTTACGGCGGCGGCTATTACGACCGCACCCTCGCCGGCCTCGACGGCGCGCTCGCGGTGGGCGTCGCCTTCCACGACCAGTTGTGCGACGCGGCGCCGCGCGGCCCGCACGACCGGCCGGTGGACTGGGTGGCGAGCGAGCGCGCGGCCCTGCGCTGCGCGGCCGGGAGGGGCGGATGAGGATATTGTTCTGCGGCGACGTGGTCGGCTCCGCCGGGCGCCGCGCGGTGGCCGAGCACGTCCCAGCGCTGCGCCGCGAACTGGAGCTCGATTTCGTCGTCGCCAACGGCGAGAACGCCGCCGGCGGCTTCGGGATCACCGCCGCCATCGCCGGGGAGCTGTTCGATTCCGGCGTCGACGTGGTCACCACCGGCAACCACGTGTGGGACCAGCGCGAGGTCGTCACCCTGCTGCCGCGCGAGCCGCGCCTGCTGCGGCCGATCAACTACCCGCCCGGCAGCACGCCGGGGGCGGGGATGGGCGTTTACGAGACCGCGCGCGGCGAGCGCGTGCTGGCGCTCAACGTCATGGGGCGGGTGTTCATGGACCCGCTGGGCGACCCCTTCGCGGCGGTGGACGAGGCGCTCGCCCGGCACGAGCTCGGCGTCGCGGTCGCCGCCGCGGTGGTCGACGTCCACGCCGAGACCGCCAGCGAGAAGCAGGCGCTGGGGCACTTCCTCGACGGGCGCGCGAGTCTGGTCGTGGGGTCGCATACCCACGTCCCCACCAGCGACGCGCGGGTGCTCGCGGGGGGGACCGCCTTCCAGACCGACGCCGGCATGTGCGGCGACTACGATTCGGTGATCGGCTCCGACAAGGCGATGTGGATCCAGAAGTTCCGCACCAAGATGCCGGTGGGGCGCATCCCGCCGTCGAAGGGCCCCGGCGCGCTGTGCGCGGTGTGCGTCGAAACCGACCCGGCGACCGGGCTGGCGCGCGGGGTCCGCCAGGTCCTGCGCGGCCGGCTCGGCGGCGATCGCGGGCCGGGGGCGGAGGAAAGTTTCCGTCCGGTTTACGGGCGATGACAAAATATCGCCACAATGTCCTGTCAAACAGGGTAGAATCGGGCGCGCCGGGGCGCGGGGATCCGTCGCCGGCGCCGCCGCGGGAGAATGAGGCATGGCCGGCCACTCGCAGTTCAAGAACATCATGTACCGCAAGGGCGCGCAGGACGCGAAGCGCGCCCGGCAGTTCGCCAAACTGGCGCGCGAGGTGTCCGTCGCCGCGCGGGAGGGCGCGCCCGACCCGGCGATGAACCCCCGGCTGCGGACGGCCGTCGCCGCCGCGCGCGCCGCCAACATGCCGAAGGACAACATCGAGCGCGCCATCGCCAAGGGCGCCGGCGGCGGCGAGGGCGCCGGCTTCGAGGAAATGCGCTACGAAGGCTACGGCCCCGGCGGAGTCGCGGTGATCGTCGAGGCGCTGACCGACAACCGCAACCGGACGGCGGCGGAAGTGCGCGCGGCGTTCGCCAAGCACGCCGGCAGCCTGGGCGAGACCGGCAGCGTCGGCTTCATGTTCGACCGCATGGGCGTCGTCCGCTACGCCGCCGGCGCGGCGGAGGCCGACGCGCTGTTCGAGGCGGCGGTCGAGGCCGGCGCCGACGACGTCGAAAGCGCCGAATCGGGCCACGAGGTCCGCTGCCGCCCGGCCGCGCTCCACGACCTGCGCGACGCGCTGGCGGCGCGCTTCGGCGAACCGGCCAGCGCCGGGCTGGAATGGGTCCCCGGCAGCACGACGCCCGTCGACGAGGACAAGGCCTCGGCGCTGTTCCGGATGATCGAGGCGCTGGAGGACAACGACGACGTGCAATCGGTGTCGGCGAATTACGACGTCGCCGATTCCGTGCTGCGGAAACTGGGCGCGGGTTGACGGCGATGCGGCTGCTCGGTCTCGATCCCGGCCTCGTGCGCACCGGCTGGGGCGTGGTCGACAGCGACGGGAGCCGGCTCGGCTTCGTCGCCTGCGGGACCGTGCGGAGCGATTCGGGCGCCGGAATCGCGGTCCGGCTCGACGCGCTGTTCGACGGCCTGGCGAAGGTCATCGCCGAATGGCGGCCCGACGGCGCGGCGGTGGAGGAGACCTTCGTCAACCGCAACCCCGGCTCGGCGCTCAAGCTCGGCCTCGCCCGGGGCGTCGCGGTGCTGGCGCCGGCTCGGGCCGGGCTGCCGGTCGCCGAATACCACAACCTGACGGTCAAGAAGGCGGTGGTGGGCGCCGCGCGCGCCGACAAGCGGCAGGTCGGGCTGATGGTCCGCCGCCTGCTGCCCGGCTGCCGGCCCGACAGCGCCGACGCCGCCGACGCGCTGGCGGTGGCGATCTGCCACGCGCACCATTCCGCCACCGCGCGGCGGGTCGCGGCGGAGCGGGCGGCGTGATCGCCGCGCTCAAGGGCCGCGTCGCCGGCTCCGACGGCGAGGGCGCGGTGATCGACGTGGGCGGGGTCGGCTACCTCGTCCAGTGCTCGGCGCGCACCCGCGCCGCCCTGCCGGCGGAGGGCGAGGCGGCGGAGCTGTTCGTCGAGACGCATATGCGCGACGACGGCATCCTGCTTTACGGCTTCGCCGACCGCGCCGAACGCGCGTGGTTCCGCCTCCTCGTCAAGGTCCAGGGGGTGGGGGCGCGCATGGCGCTGGGAGTCCTCTCGGCGCTGGGGCCGGACGGCCTCGCCGCGGCGATCGCCGCCGAAGACCGCGCCGCGCTGCGCCAAGCCTCCGGCGTCGGCCCCAAGGCCGCCGGGCGCATCCTCGCCGAGCTGAAGGACAAGGGCGCCGGAATCGACGCCCCGCCGCCCGCCGCCGCGCCGCGCGGCGAGGGCGAGGGCGGCGCGGCGACCGTCGCCGAGGCGGTCTCGGCGCTGGTCAATCTGGGCTACGGGCGCGGCGAGGCCCATGCCGCGGCGGCGCGCGCCGCCGCCCGGGCCGGCGCCGGCGCCGGGCTGGCCGAGGTGATCCGCGGCGGCCTCGCGGAGCTGGCGCAGCCGTGACCGCCGCCGTCGAGGCCGCGCGGACGGTGGACCCGCGCCCGGCGGCGGAGGACGCCGACCTGGCGCTGCGGCCGCAGAGCCTGCGCGCGTTCATCGGCCAGCGCGAGGCGGTGGACAACCTGGCCGTGTTCATTGAGGCCGCGCGGCGCCGCGCCGAACCCATGGACCACCTGCTGCTTCACGGCCCGCCCGGCCTCGGCAAGACGACCCTGGCGCAGATCGTCGCCCGCGAGCTCGGCGCCGGCTTCCGCGCCACGTCGGGCCCGGTCGTCGCGCGGCCCGGCGACCTGGCGGCGCTGCTGACCAACCTGGAGCCGCGCGACGTCCTGTTCATCGACGAGATCCACCGCCTCAACCCGCAGGTGGAGGAGATCCTCTACCCGGCGATGGAGGACTTCCAGCTCGACCTGATCATCGGCGAGGGGCCGGGCGCGCGGTCGGTGCGCATCGACATCGCACCGTTCACGCTGGTCGGCGCGACGACGCGCTCCGGCCTGGTGGGCACGCCGCTGCGCGACCGCTTCGGCATCCCGCTGCGGCTGCGCTTCTACGACGCCGACGAATTGGAGCGGGTGGTGCGCCGCGGCGCGCGCGTGCTCGACATGACGCTGACCGGCGACGGCGCGCGCGAGATCGCGCGGCGCGCGCGCGGGACGCCGCGGGTCGCGGGCCGCCTGCTGCGCCGGGTGCGCGACTTCGCCTCCGTCCACGGCGCGGACCCGGTCGACGCCGCCGCCGCCGATGCGGCGCTCGCCCGCCTCGAGGTCGACCGCTCCGGCCTGGATTCGATGGACCGGCGCTACCTCGCCTGCGTGGCCGACAAATACGGCGGCGGGCCGGTCGGCGTGGAGACCCTGTCGGCCGCGCTCTCCGAAGAGCGCGACACGCTGGAGGACGTGGTGGAGCCCTACCTGTTGCAGCAGGGGTTCATCCAGCGGACGCCGCGCGGGCGGCTGCTGACCGAGATCGCCTTCGCGCATATCGGCCGCGCCGCCCCCGCGCCGCGCGCCCCGCAACTGGAGCTGGCCGTGGCCGGAGGCGGAGAATGACGACGACGGACGGCGAACGGGCGCCCGCCGAGCACGTCTGGCCGGTCCGCGTCTATTACGAGGACACCGACGCGGCGGGGGTCGTGTATCACGCCAACTACCTCAGGTTCGCCGAGCGCGCGCGCACCGAGATGCTGCGCGCGCACGGCGTCGACCAGGGCCGGCTGCGCGCCGAGCGCGGCCTCGCCTTCGCGGTGCGCGACTGCGCCATCGACTACCGGGCCCCGGCGCGGCTCGACGACGCGCTGGAGGTGCGCACCCGCGCGCCGCGCGTCGGCGCGGCCTCGGTCCGCCTCGAACAGACGATCCGCCGCGGCGCCGCCGTACTGGCGCGGCTGGAGCTGCGCATCGCCTGCGTGGACGCCGGCGGCCGGCCGGCGCGGCTGCCGCCCGCCGTTCGCGCCGCCGCGCGCGCGCATTGCGTTCCCCGACCCCCTCGCGCGAGGACGTGAACCGCCGATGGAAACCGACCTGTCGATCTGGAGCCTGGCCGCGCAGGCCGACGTCGTCGTCAAGGGAGTGATGCTGGTCCTGCTGCTGGCGTCGGGCTGGACCTGGGCGATCATCTTCGACAAGACGCGCCTGTTCCGCCGGCTCGCGGCGAAGGCGGACGCCTTCGAGGACGCCTTCTGGTCCGGCGGCTCGCTGAAGGCGCTTTACGACCGGGTGGGCGACGCGCCCGACCATCCGCTGGCGATGGTGTTCTCGGCGGCGATGCGCGAATGGTCGCTGTCCGGCGCCGGCGCCGCGCGGACGAGCGAGGACGGGGCGCGCGGCGCGCTGGAGGCGCGGATCGACCGGGTGATGGCGGTCGCGGTCCGGCGCGAGATGGAGGACCTGGAGCGCCGCGTGGGCTTCCTCGCCTCGGTCGGCTCGACGGCGCCGTTCATCGGCCTCCTCGGCACCGTGTGGGGAATCATGAACAGTTTCCAGGCCATCGCCGCCACCAAGAACACCTCGCTCGCGGTGGTCGCGCCGGGCATCGCCGAGGCGCTGCTGGCGACCGCGCTCGGCCTCGCCGCGGCGATCCCGGCGGTCGTCGGCTACAACCGCATATCGACCGACCTCAACCGCTACGCCGGGCGGCTGGAGACCTTCGCCGGCGAGTTCAGCGCCCTGCTCTCGCGGCAGCTGGCGGAGCGGGCGGCGTGAAGACCGTCGGCGGCAATGGCGGCGCCGGCCGGAGCGGCGGCTACCGGCCGATGGCCGAGATCAACGTCACGCCCTTCGTCGACGTGATGCTGGTGCTGCTCGTCGTCTTCATGGTCACCGCGCCGCTGCTGACCGTCGGCGTCGAGGTCGACCTGCCGGAAAGCGCCGCCGACCACCTGCCGGGGGACGACGAGCCGCTGGTCGTCACCATCGCCGCCGATGGCGCGGTCCACCTGCAGGAGCTCGAGGTCCCGCTGGAGGAGCTGGCGGCGAAACTGCGCGCGGTGACGGAGGGGCGCGCGGACGCGCGAGTCTTCGTGCGCGGCGACCGGGCGGTCGATTACGGGCGGGTGATGCGGGTGATGGGCGAACTCGACGCCGCCGGCTTCGGCGAGATCGGGCTGGTCGCCGAATTGTTGCGAACGGCGGAGGAGGGGGGCGAAGGGCGATGATCGCCGCGGCCTTCAAATCGGCGATGTGGCACGCGGCGGCGCTGCTGCTCGCATACGCCGGGCTGCCGTCGCTGTTCGACGACCCGCCGCCCGCCGAGTCGGCGGTCGTCGTCGCGGTGGTCCCGCTGGCCGAGACGCGGAATTTGCCGGACGCCGCCGCCGAATCGCCGGAGGACCCGCCGGAAGATCCGCGCGCCGAGCCTCCGCCGGCGCCGGCGGAGGCGCCGCCTCCCGCGCCCGCCGCGCGCCAGGTCGCGGCGCTGCCGCCGCCGCCCGCGCCGCGCGCCGCGCCGCCGCCGGAGCCGGTCGCCCGGCCCCGGGCGAAGCCGGCGCCGCCGCCCGCCCCCGAGCCCGCGCCGGCCGAGGCCGCCGCCCCGCCCGCGCCGGCGCGGGAGGCTCCGCCGCCGCCGTCCGACGCGCGGCCGCCGGCCCCTCCCGCCGCCGCGCCCGCGCCACCCCCGGACGCGCCCGAACCGGCCGCGCCGCCGCCACAGGAGCTCGCAGAACTGCCCGCCCCGGCGGCCCCGCCCGCGCCGCCGCCGCCGCCGGAGGTCCGCCGCCCGCGCGAGAAGCCGGAGCCGCCGGCGCGGGACTTCGAACGCGCGCTCGAATCGCTCGACGACATCGAGACCGCGCTTCCGGCGCGCGAGGATGCGCCCCCCGCCGCGCCGGAGGCCGATCCCATCGAGCAATTGCTGGCGCGGACCGAGGCCGACGCGCCGCGCCGCCTCGACGCGCAACTCTCCCGCACCGTCATCGACGCCATCCGGAGCCAGGTCCGGCGCAACTGGTCGGTTCCCACCGGCGCCGAGGACGCGCACGAGATGGTCGTCACGCTGGACCTCCGGCTCGGCCCCGACGGCGCCGTGCGCGACGTACAGGTGGTCGAGGCCGCGCGGATGGCGCAGGACGCGGCCTTCCGCGCCATGGCCGAAAGCGCGGTCCGCGCGGTGCGGAAGACCGAGCGCTTCGACGGCCTCCCGCCCGAGACCTGGGCGCGGTGGCGCGACATCAGGATGAACTTCAACCCCGAGGACATGTTCGGTTGACGATGGCCAGACCAGACCTTCCCCCGCTTCGCGCGTGGCTGTGCGCCGCGCTCGCGCTGTGCGCGGCGCCGGCGGCGCTGGCGCAACTCGAGATCGACATCACCGGCGGGCAGGTGGAGCCGCTGCCCATCGCCGTCCCGCAATTCCACGGCGACGGCCCGGAGGCGGACCGCTACGGGGCGGAGATCGCCGCCGTGGTCGCGAACGACCTGGAGAGTTCGGGGCTGTTCCGCCCGATCGACCCGGCGGCCTTCCTGCAACGCCCGGAGGAGCTGCGCGGCGGCGCGCTCCCGCGCTTCGTCGACTGGCGGGCGATCGGCGCGCAAGCGCTGGCGGCGGGCCAGGTCGACCTGGAGGACGGCCCGACGCTCGCGGTCGAGTTCCGCCTGTGGGACGCGTTCTCGGAGCGCCACATGACCGGCCTCCGGCTGCGCGCCGCGCCCGACAAATGGCGCCGCGTCGCGCATCTGGTCGCCGACGAAATCTACAGCCGCGTCACTGGCGAGGCCGGCTATTTCGACACCCGGATCGTCTACGTCGCCGAGACCGGGCCGCTCGACGCGCGCGTCCGGCGGCTGGCGATCATGGACCGCGACGGCGCCAACCGGATCTACCTCACCGACGGCTCGCACATGGTGCTGACGCCGCGCTTCTCCCCCGCCTTGCAGGAGATCGCCTACCTCTCCTACCTCGACGGCCGGCCGCGGGTGTATCTGCGCGACATCGACACCGGGCGCGAGGAGATCCTGGGCGATTTCCCCGGCAATTTGTCGATCGCGCCGCGCTTCTCGCCCGACGGCGAGCGGGTGGTCCTGTCGGCGTCGGTCGACGGCAATTCGGAGATTTACGAACTCGACCTGCGCAACCGGGCGCAGCGGCAGCTGACCCGCCACCCCGCCATCGACACGGCGCCCTGCTACTCCGCCGACGGGCGGTTCGTCGCCTTCGAGTCGGACCGCTCCGGCGGCCAGCAGATCTACACGATGGACGCCGGCGGCGGCGAAGCGCGGCGGATCAGTTTCGGCGAGGGGCGCTACGCGACCCCGGTGTGGTCGCCGCGCGGCGACTGGATCGCCTTCACCAAATCGCGCGGCGGCGCGTTCTACATCGGCGCGATGCGGCCCGACGGGTCCGACGAACGGCTGCTCGCGACGGGCTTCCTGGTGGAGGGGCCGACCTGGGCGCCGAACGGGCGGGTGCTGATGTTCTACCGCAACACGCCGGGCGGCCCCGGCGGGCGAAGCGACCGGGTGCGGCTGTTCTCGATCGACCTGACCGGGCGCAACGAGCGCGAGGTCGCCACCGAAACCGACGCCTCGGACCCGGCGTGGTCGCCGCCGATTCCGCGCGGCTGACGCGCCGCCGCCGGGAGGGGCCGCGCGGCTTCGCGCGCGCCCTTGATTTCCCTTGCGCGGTTTCGTAGAATGGCGAGATTCGCCGGAGCGAGGCCGGTCGGGGCGCGAATCGCTCCCGCGGGCGCACTCACGGAGACTTGGGGAGAGCCATCCGATGTACACGAAGATCGCAGCCCTGCTGGGCGTCGCGCTGCTGGTCTCGGCCTGCGAGACCACGCCGGAGGAGACGGGCGGCGCCGAGGGCGGAGGGGATGTCGCCGTCGAACCGGCTCCGGATTCCGGAGTCGAGACGGAGCAGGTGGTCACGCCGAGAGGGCCGCACGAAACCCTGGCGAGCGAGGGGGACCGCGTGTTCTTCGACTTCGACCGCCACGACCTGCGCCCCGAGGGGCAGGCCGCGCTGCGGCGCCAGGCGGCGCTGATGCGCGCTAACCCGGGCCTCACGGTCACCATCTCCGGGCATTGCGACGAACGCGGCACGCGCGAATACAATCTGGCGCTCGGCGAGCGCCGCGCGACCGCGGCGAGGAACTTCCTCGTCGAGGCGGGCGTCGACGCCGGGCGCATCTCCACCCGCTCCTACGGCAAGGATCGGCCCATCGTGCTCGGCCACACCGAGGCGGCGTGGGCGCAGAACCGGGTGGCGATCACCTCGTTGAACTAGCCGGCGCCTCCCGCCGGACTCCGCCATGCCGGGCCGCCGGGCGGCGCCCGGACTCCGGCGGGCGGCGGGGCTCGCCTTCGCCCTGGGGCTGTGCGCGGCCGCGCCCGCCCCGGCGCAGCAGGAGCAGTCCTTCGGCGCGCTCCTCGACCGGCTGGAGCGCCTGGAGCGCGGGCTCGAGGCCGTGCGGCGGCAAGGCGGCGCGCCAGCGCCAGTTCCGGCGCCCGGCGCGGCGGCGGAAGGGAATCTCGACGCGTTCGCCGGTCGGGAGGCCCGCTTCTCCGGCATCGAGGAGCAGCTGAGGAGTCTCACCGACAGGGTCGAGCGGGCCGAATTCGGCCTGCGCGGGCTGATCGATACGCTGTCGCGCGACGTGGGCGAACTCCAGCGCCGCCTCGCCGCCCTCGAGGCCGCCGCCCCCGTCCCGGCCGGCCCGGCGGCGGCGCCTCCCCCGGCGGGCGCGGAGGCGCCCCCCGCCGCGGGCGAAATCCCCGAAGCGCCGCCGCCGCCGCCCGCCGCGGCCGCCACTCCGGAAAGCGAATACGAGCGCGCCTACGAACTCCTCGCGCGCGCCGACTACGCGGGCGCGGAATCCGCCCTCCGCGCCTTCGTCGACCGCCATCCGGAGCACGCGCTGTCGGGGAACGCCTGGTACTGGCTCGGCGAAACCCATTACGCGCGCCGCGATTTCGAACGCGCGGCGGTGGCCTTCGCCCGCGGCTACAGGGGGTTCCCGGACGGGAGCAAGACCGCGGACAACCTGCTCAAACTCGGCATGTCCTTCGCGGCGATGGGCCGGACCGAGGAGGCGTGCGCCACCTTCGCCAAATTGCGCGGCGACCGCCCCGATGCGCCGGCGATAATCCGTGAGCGGCTGGCCGGCGAGAGCGCGCGCGCCGGCTGCCCGTGACCGGCCCGGCGCGCGGTGTTCGCCGCGGCGCCGCTGGAGGACGCCGAGTTCGCGCGCCTGATGGCGCCCTTCGCGCCGTTCGAACCCGCCCCCGAACTCGCCGCCGCCGTCTCCGGCGGCGCGGACAGCCTCTGCCTCGCGTGGCTGGCGGCGCGCTGGGCCGCCGCGCGCGGCGGGCGCGTCGCCGGGCTGGTCGTGGACCACGGGCTGCGGCCGGAGTCGGCGGCGGAGGCCCGGAAGGCGGCGCGGCGGCTCGAATCCTTCGGCGTTGCGGCGCGCATCCTCCGCTGGCGCGGGGCGAAACCGGCGACCGGAGTCCAGGCCGCCGCGCGCGCCGCCCGCTACCGCCTGCTCGCCGCCGCATGCCGCGAGGCGGGAATCCTGCACCTGCTGGCCGGGCACCACGCCGGCGACCAGGCCGAGACGGCGGCGCTCCGCCGCGCCGCCGGAAGCGGGCCGGACGGCCTGGCGGGAATGTCCGCCGTCGTCGAGCGCGGCGGCGTCCGCGTCCTGCGGCCGCTATTGCCGGCCGCTCCGGCGCGGCTGCGCGCCACGCTGGCGCGGCGCGGCCTCGCCTGGGCCGAGGACCCGTCGAACGGCGACCCCGCCCAGGCCCGCGCGGCCACGCGGCGCGCGCTGGCGCGGACCGGCGGCGCGGCGGCGCTCGCCGCCGCGGCCGCCGCGCGCGGCCGCCGCCGCGCGGACCGCGAGGCGCGGACGGCGCGGCTGGTCCGCCGCGCCGTCCGCCTCGACCCGCTGGGCCGCGCCGTCGTCGATCTGGCGGCGCTGGCCGAGGCGCCGGAGGAGCTGGCCCGGGCGGTCGCCGCGCGCGTCCTGCGCTGCGTCGGCGGGCGGGTCCACGCGCCGCGCGGCGCGAGCCTGTCGCGGGCGCTCGCCCGCCTCGCCGGCGGCGAGGCGGGGGCGTTCACGCTCGGCGGGTGCGCGGTCGCGGCGCGGGGCGGGACGGCGGAGTTCGCGCGGGAGGCGGCGCCGATCCCCGACCTGCCCGTGGCGGCGGGGGCGGAAGCGCGGTGGGACGGGCGTTTCGCGCTGCGGGTGGGCGCGGATCCGGGCGGCGCGCCGCCCTACCGCGTGCGCCGGCTCGACGACCGCGCATGGTCGGTCCTGCGCCGGGGCGCGGAGGCGCCGGTTCCGCCGCGCGCGCGGCCGGGGCTGCCGGCGTTGTGGGACCTTGACGGGCCGCTCGCGCTTCCCCACCTGTCGGCGGAGCATCGGCGGGGCGGCGCGCCGCTGGCGGCGGAGTTCCGCCCGGCGCGCCCGCTCGCGGGGCCGGGTTTCGCGCCCGCCGCCGATCCCTGCTAGACTGCCGCCCGGCGCAACGTTGGAAAGCGCACCGTTGGGTCAGCTACCGTTGGGAAAGCGACGGACTTGAGCAATTTCGGACGCAACATAGCCCTCTGGGCCATCGTCGCCCTGCTGCTGGTCACGCTGTTCAGGATGTTCGACGCCGATGGCGGGCGGACGGCGCGCGGCGTCACCTACACCGAGTTCCTCGAACAGGTCGACGAGCGGCAGGTGCGCGACGTCGTCATCAAGGGCCGGAACATCGAGGGCCATTTCGTCGGCGGCCAGCCCTTCTCGACCTACGCGCCCGACGATGCGGGGCTGATCGACCTGCTGCGCGAGCGCGGCGTGGCGATCTCCGCCAAGCCCGCCAAGGACGGCGTGTCGCCGATCTTCACCATCCTGCTCAACTGGCTGCCGATGATCCTGATCATCGCCGTGTGGATATTCTTCATGCGGCAGATGCAGGGGTCGAGCGGCCGGGCGATGGGCTTCGGCAAGTCGCGGGCGCGGCTGCTGACCGAGAAGCAGGGCCGGGTGACGTTCGAGGACGTGGCCGGAATCGACGAGGCGAAGGAGGAGCTGCAGGAGATCGTCGAGTTCCTCCGCGACCCGCAGAAGTTCCAGCGGCTGGGCGGGCGCATCCCCAAGGGCGTGCTTCTGGTCGGCCCGCCGGGGACCGGCAAGACCCTGCTGGCCCGCGCCATCGCCGGCGAGGCCAACGTGCCGTTCTTCACCATCTCCGGCTCCGACTTCGTCGAGATGTTCGTCGGCGTGGGCGCGAGCCGCGTGCGCGACATGTTCGAGCAGGGCCGCAAGAACGCGCCGTGCATCGTCTTCATCGACGAGATCGACGCAGTGGGCCGCCACCGCGGCGCCGGACTCGGCGGCGGCAACGACGAACGCGAGCAGACGCTGAACCAGCTGCTCGTCGAGATGGACGGCTTCGACACCACCGAGGGCGTGATCCTCATCGCCGCGACCAACCGGCCCGACGTGCTCGACCCGGCGCTGCTGCGCCCGGGCCGGTTCGACCGTCAGGTCGTGGTCCCGAACCCCGACATCCTGGGGCGCGAGAAGATCCTCCAGGTCCACATGGCCAAGGTGCCGCTGGCGCCCGACGTGGACCCCCGCGTCATCGCCCGCGGCACGCCCGGCTTCTCCGGCGCCGACCTCGCCAACCTGGTCAACGAGGCGGCGCTGCTGGCCGCGCGCAAGGGCAAGCGCGTCGTCACCATGAGCGAGTTCGAGGAGGCCAAGGACAAGGTCATGATGGGCGCCGAGCGGCGCTCCATGGTCATGACCGAGGCCGAGCGCAAACTGACCGCCTACCACGAGGCCGGACACGCGCTGGTGGGCCTGTTCACGCCCGGCAACGACCCGCTGCACAAGGTGACGATCATCCCGCGCGGCCGCGCCCTGGGGCTGACGATGAACCTGCCCGAACGCGACCGCCACAGCCACACGGTGCGCGAGTGCAAGGCGCTGCTGGCGCGCATGTTCGGCGGCCGCGCCGCCGAGGAGCGCATCTTCGGCAAGGAGAACGTCACCAACGGCGCGACGTCGGACATCCAGCAGGCCACCGGCATGGCGCGGCGCATGGTCACCGAATGGGGCATGAGCGAGGCCCTGGGGCCGCTGCGCTACGGCGACAACCAGGACGAGGTGTTCCTCGGCCATTCGGTGGCGCGCCAGCAACTCGTCTCCGGCGCCACCGCCAAACTGATCGACGAGGAGATCCGCAAACTCATCGACGAGGCGGAGTCCACGGCGCACAAGGTGCTCTCCGAGCACGAGAAGGACCTGCACGTCGTCGCCGACGCGCTGCTCGAATACGAGACCCTGTCGGGCGAGGACGTCGACGCGCTGCTGCGCGGCGAGACCATCCACCGCGGCGAGCCCGAACCCGCCGCCGGCGGCCCGCGCGCCTCGGTGCCCGAGAGCGGCGCCCCGGCGCGCGCGCCCGAGGCGCCGCCGCCCGTCCCGCCCGGCCTCGCCCCGCAGCCGGAGGGCTGAGCGTCCCGCCGGCGGCCGCCGGCGCGGCGGCGAAACTCTACCTGAAGCCCGCCGGCCTGCTGCGCGGGGCGGACGCCGCCGCCGCGCAAGCGGCGGAATCGGCGCTGCCGCTCGCGGGCGGGCCGGTGTTCTTCTCCGCCTGCCGGGTCGTCGCGCGCGGCGCGCGGGGGCGCGAGGAGCGCTGGCTGTCGGCCCCGGCGCTGCGCCGTCTCGCCGCCCGCGACGACCGGGTCCGCGCGCGGCTCGACCTCCTGTGCGCGCCGCGCCCCGCCTTCGCCGGGCCGGGCGCGGCGGCGGGGCCGGCGATCATGGGAGTCGTCAATGTAACGCCGGACAGTTTCTCCGACGGCGGACTCCACGACTCGCCGGACGCCGCCATCGCCCATGGCGGGCGGCTCGCCGCGGCCGGCGCGGAGCTGGTGGACGTGGGCGGCGAGTCGACCCGGCCCGGCGCCGCGCCCGTAGCGCCGGAGGTCGAGCGCGAACGCGCGCTGCCGGTCGTCGCCGCCCTCGCCGCCGCCGGCCTCGCGGTGTCGATCGACACGCGCAACGCCGCGACGATGCGCGCCGCGCTCGCCGCCGGCGCCGCCGCCGTCAACGACGTGAGCGCGCTGGCCCACGACTCCGGGAGCCTGGCCGCCGTCGCGGAGGCCGGCTGCCGCGCCGTGCTGATGCACAGCGCCGGCGACCCCCGCACGATGCAGGACGACCCCCGCTACGACGACGTCGTCCTCGACGTGTTCGATTACCTGGAGGATCGCGTCGCCGCATGCCGGGCGGCCGGGATTCCCGTCGGGCGGCTGGCGGTCGACCCCGGCATAGGGTTCGGCAAGACTCCGGCGCACAACATGCGCCTGGTCGAATCGGCGGCGATCTTCCACGGCCTCGGTTGCCCGCTGCTGGTCGGGGCGTCGCGCAAGAGCGCGATCGCGCGGATCGCCGGCGGCGCCGCGCGCGACGCCGGACGCAGGCTGCCGGGTTCGCTGGCGCTGGCGCTGGCGGCGTGGGAGCGCGGCGCGCAGGTCGTCCGCGTCCACGACGTGGAGGAGACCGCGCAGGCCCGCGCCCTGTGGCGGGCGCTGGACGACGCGGTATGATGGGGACGGGGCGCTAAGGGAGGATTCCGCCGGAAGCATGACCCTGTTCGGCACCGACGGCATCAGGGGCCGCGCCAACGCGCATCCGATCACCGCCGAGACGGCTCTCGCCGTCGGCAAGGCGGCGGGCGCCGTCTTCATGCGCGGCGACCACCGCCACCGCGTGGTGATCGGCAAGGACACCCGGCT
This sequence comes from Alphaproteobacteria bacterium, assembly GCA_965242575.1. GTDB lineage: Bacteria > Pseudomonadota > Alphaproteobacteria > UBA7887 > UBA7887 > JANQOH01. Next base: position 3,301,496 of record OZ251461.1, on the reverse strand, counting down.
GTCCGGCTACATGCTGGAGCCGGCGCTCGTCGCCGGCTTCGTCTCGCTCGGCATGGACGCGATCCTCGTCGGGCCGATGCCGACTCCCGCCATCGGCATGCTCGTCCGCTCGCTGCGCGCCGACCTCGGCGTGATGATCTCGGCGTCGCACAACCCCTACCACGACAACGGGATCAAACTGTTCGGCCCCGACGGGTTCAAACTGTCCGACGAGACGCAAGCCGAGATCGAATCCCGCGTCGCCGAAGGCGGGCCCGGACGCCTCGCCGAGGCGTCCGATCTGGGCCGCGCGCAGCGGCTCGACGACGCGGCGGGGCGCTACATCGAGTTCGCCAAGGCGACGTTCCCCAAGGGGCGCACGCTGGACGGCCTCTCCGTCGTGATCGACTGCGCCAACGGCGCCGGCTACCGCGTCGCCCCGACCGTCCTGCGGGAGCTCGGCGCCGAAGCGATCCCCATCGGCGACAAGCCCGACGGCTTCAACATCAACCGCGAATGCGGCTCGACCTTCCCCGAAGCGATGGCGCGCGAGGTGGCGGCGCGCGGCGCCGACCTGGGCATCGCGCTCGACGGCGACGCCGACCGCGTGGCCATGTGCGACGAGACGGGGGCGCTCGTCGACGGCGACCAGCTGATGGCGACGGTCGCCGAGCACTTCCACTCCGAGGGGCGGCTCGCCGGCGGCGGGATCGTCGCCACCGACATGTCGAACCTGGGCCTCGAGCGCCATCTCGCCGGGCTGGGGCTGCGTCTCGCGCGCGCCGGCGTCGGCGACCGCAACGTGCTCGAACGCATGCGCGCGGACGGATACAACGTCGGCGGCGAACAGTCCGGCCACCTGATCCTCACCGACCACGCGACCACCGGCGACGGGCTGATCGCCGCGTTGCAGGTGCTCGCCGCGATCGTCGAGGAGGGCCGCCCGGCGAGCCGCGCGGCGCGCCGTTTCGCGCCGCTGCCGCAGACGCTGCGGAGCGTGCCCTGCGCCGCCGGGACCCTGGGCCGCGACGCGGTGGCCGGCGCCGTCGCCCGGGCCCGCGACTCGCTCGGCGACGCCGGCAGGCTCGTCGTCCGCATGTCGGGCACCGAACCGAAGGCGCGGGTGATGGCCCAGGGCGTCGACGCGGCGGCGGTCGCCGCCGCCGTGGCGCTGGTGGCGGACGCCATAGCGGGCGCGGCCTCGTGAAAGGCCGCGTGCTGATCGCCGCCGGGTCGGATTCGGGCGGCGGGGCGGGAATACAGGCCGACGTCAAGACCGTCACCGCGCTCGGCGGCTACGCCGCCACGGCGATAACGGCGCTGACGGCGCAGAACACCACCGGCGTCCACGCCGTCCACGAAGTGCCGGCGGAGTTCGTCGCGGCGCAAATGCGCGTCGTGCTGGAGGACATCGGCGCCGACGCGGCGAAGACGGGGATGCTGCACCGCGCCGACGTCATCGCCGCCGTCGTCGACTCGCTCGACCGCGGCGCGCCCGGCGCGCCGCTGGTCGTCGACCCGGTGATGTTCGCCAAGGGCGGCGCGCCGCTGCTCGACGACGACGCGCGCGGGCCGCTGGTCGAATCGCTGCTGCCGCGCGCGCGCGTCGTCACGCCGAACCGGCCGGAGGCGGAGCATCTGGCGGGGATGTCCATTTCGGGCGAGGCGGACATGAAGCGCGCCGGGGAGCGCATCCTCGCGCTCGGCCCGCGCGCGGTCCTGGTCAAGGGCGGCCACCTCGACGGCCCGGAGGCGGTGGACCTGCTGGTCGACGCCGGCGGCGCGCAGCGCTTCGCCGGCCCGCGCCTGGCCGGCCGCCACACCCATGGCACCGGCTGCACCCTCGCCTCCGCCATCGCCGCCGGCCTCGCCCAGGGGCTGGAGCTGGCCGCCGCCGCGGCGCGCGCGCGGCGCTACGTAGCGCGCGCCATCGCCGCGGCGCCGGGGTTCGGCGCCGGCCACGGCCCCATCGACCACGCCCACGCCATTCCGTCCGCCGGCTGACCGGAGGCGCTCCGTCCGGGGCGGCGGCGCGTTGTGCTATCGTCGGCGCGCGCCTCGCGAGGTCCCGCGCGCGACCCCCCGGCGGCGAGGAGCGGCGGCCCGCACGGCATGAAGATACTCTGGATCGACCCGCTCAACACCGAGGCGCAGGCGCTCAACGTCATGGCGACCGTCCTGCGCGACGCCGGGCACGACGTCCACGTCCGCTCGATCCGGCGCGCCGGCTTCGACCCGCCGCCGGGAGTGGAGTGGACCCCCTTCGTCCGCCTGCCGGCGCCGGCGCGGCCGTTCCGGGCCGACCGCCCCGCGCTGGCGCGGCTGGCGGCGTCCTACCCGTTCGGCTGGATGCGCGCGCTGCGGCATGCGCGGGCGCGCGGCGCCGGGGCGGCGCTCGTCACCACCAGCCTGGCGCTGCGGCGCTGGGACACGTGGGCGCTGCGCCGGCTGCGGCGCCGCGGAGTCGCCCCCGTCGTCATCGTCCACCGGCCCTATATGGAGGCCCCGCGCGACCCCGAGGGCCGGCGCGCCCCGCGCTACGGCGCGTTCTACCGCCAGGCCGCGCGCATCCTCACCATGAACCGCCGCACCCGCGACTGGATGCGGACGGCCTACGCGCTGCCGGAGGACCGGCTGCTGCCGCTGCGCCTGCCGCATTTCGGGCCGTTGCTGGACGGGTTCCCGACCGACCGCGGCCTCGCGCGGCGCCTCGCGGAATGGGCGGGCGGCGCGCCGGTGGTGGCCTTCCTGTCGAACATGCGGCCCGAACAGGGCCTCGACGACCTGCTCTCCGCCCTGCCGGTCCTCGACGCCGAGCTTCCCGACTGGCGCCTGCTGGTCGTTTCGAGCGGCGGGAGCCGGCGCGAGATCGCCGCCGCCGAGGCGCGCCTCGCGGCGCTCGGGTTCGGCGACCGCGTCCGGCGCCGCTGGGACCCGTATTCCTACCCCGAGCTGAAGGCGTTCCTCGGCGCGGCGAGCCTGGTGACGACGCCCTACCGGTGGGCGGCGCAGAGCGGGGTGGTGGCGATGGCGGCGGGCGCCGGCCTGCCGGTGGTCTCCACCGACACGGGCGGCCTGCCCGAGATCGTCCGGTCCGGCGTCAACGGCGAGCTGGTCCCCGTCGGCGACTCCGCCCGGCTGGCGCGGGCCATCGCCGGAGTCGTCCGCGGCCTGGACCGCTACCGGCGCGGCGCCGGGGCGTGCCGCGACTCGCTGTTCGCGCCGCGCCGCGCGGCCGACGACATCGCCGCCGCGCTGCGCGCCGCCGCCGGGGACGGAGCCGGCTGAATCGCCGCATTGTCCGCAAAGGGCTTGACAAGCGGGAATCTTTGTGCTATTCGACATAATCGAGACAAGGGCGCTCCAGGACGCGGGCGCTCCGAAATACGCCAGACGGGGAGCGACCGGACATGGAAACGACTCTCGAATCGAAAGATCCGTCGCGGCCCGGCGACGCGGACTTCTCCGCGGCGTCGATCGCCTCCATCGGACGCAAACTCAGCGAGGACGCCGACCTCCGCCGCGACATCCAGGCCGATCCGCGCGCCGCCTTCGCCGAACGGGGCGTCGACCTCCCGCCCGGCGTCGAACTGCGCGTCGCGGCGAACACCGATGACACGTTCCACCTCGTGTTGCCGGCCGACCCGAACGAGGCGCTGGCCGACGAGACGCTGGCCGGGGTCTCCGGCGGGCGGGCGAGCACGGCGGGCTCCCTCGGCAGCATCGGCACCGCAAGCAGCGCGCCGTCGTGCTGGGGAACGGCCAGTTCCGCCGGCACCATCGGCTCCGTCGCGAGTTAGGGAGGACACGGACATGGATCGCATGCTGCTCCCGCCGGGCGGGGAGCTGGGCGCCGACCCGAGATGGGCCGCCTTCGAGGCCGCCGCGCGGCGCTACCGCGACGACGCGCCGTGGCGCGAGCGGATCGACGACGGCGAGTCCGAGGCCGTGTCCGGCCTGATGTCGGACATCGCCCTGACTCCCGCGCCCGGCGCCAGCGTCCGGGTGCGCGCCAACGACGACCGCGTCTTCCACGTCATCATGCCGCCGGACCCGAACATGACGGTCACGGACGAAACCCTGTCCGGCGTCGTCGGCGGCGCCAGGGCCGGCACCATGGCGAGCCTGTCGTCGGCCGGCACCGCCGGGTGCTCCACCGCTCCGTCGACGCTGGGCACCGCCGCGAGCGCCAGCACCGCCGCGCCGTGAGCGCCGGCGGGCCGAGAAACCGGAGAGAACGAAAATGATCGCTCCGACAAACGCGCTTGCCGCGCACGAGTCCTCCATCGCCGCCCTGGGCGACGCCTGGGCGGAGGATCCCGCGCTCCGCGCGCGGGCCGAGCAGGACCCGCGCGCCGTCCTTTCCGATTACGGAGTGGAGGTCGCCGAGGATCTGGACGCGCGCATCGTCGTCAACACGGCCGAGACCTTCTACCTGCCCATGCCCCCGAACCCGAATGCGAGTCTGGAGGATTCGGCCCTGACCGGGGTCGTCGGCAGCGGCAGCTGCGCCAGTTCCGCGGCCAGCGCCTCCACCATATCGACCGCCCCCAGCTGCTTCGGCTGCACCGGAACCCTCAGCAGCGCCGGCACGGCCACGAGCTAGGCCGGGCCGCCGAAAAACGAAGAGGACGGAGTCATGACCCCAATCCCGATGACGGACGAACAGGGCGCGAACCTCGAGCGCTTCGCCGACATGGCCGTACGGTATCGCGACGACGCGGCGCTGCGGGCCCGGGTCGAGAACGGCGACCTGGAGGACGAACTGCGGGAGCTGGGCGTCGACCCGATCCCCGGCGTCGAAATGCGCATCGTCGCGGACAGCGACGAGGTGACGCATTTCACCTTCCCCCCGGACCCGAACGCGGGGCTGGGCGACGAGTCGCTGCGCGGGGTGGCCGGCGGCGTCGACACGGCGGGCACCGCCGCGACCATATCCTCCGCCAGCACCCTCGCCTGCTCCTGCGCGCCGTCCACCCTGGGCTCCGGCGGCTGCGTCGGCACCGCCGGCACCAGCAGCTGACCCGCATCGCCGGACCGCGCGCGCGGCCGGTTCGGTAAAGGGGTTCCTGCGCGCCCCGGAGTTTCGCCGGCGGCCGCGCGGAGCGTATTCGGAAGAAACGCCGGCGGACGCCGGCGCGGTCGCGCGCAATCCCGGCGGCTTCCGGGCGGCGGTGACGGCGTCGGAGGCGGTTGCGTTCATGCGGGGCGCGCGACTCGACGCCGCGGGCGAGTCGAGGCCGGCGCGCGCCCGGGGGCGAGGATCGGCGCGCCGCGCAACAGTTCCTTGTCCGTTCGGGAATCCGCGCTATACTCCCGCCATGACGGACCCGGCGGGCAGGGAGCGGCGCAAGGGGCGCGGGGCGGCCACCAACCGCGACGGGCGCTACGAGGCGCTGCGGCGGGAGGCCGCGGACGACGGCTGGGGCGGGCTCGACGCCGATTTGCCGCCGCTGCGCACCTCGGTCGCGGTCGACGCCAGCCGCACCGTGATCGCGCGCAACGAATCGCCCGACATCGGCTTCGACCGCTCGATCAACCCCTACCGCGGCTGCGAACACGGCTGCGTCTATTGCTACGCGCGGCCCACCCACGCTTGGCTCGGCCTGTCTCCGGGGCAGGACTTCGAATCGCGCCTCTTCGCCAAACCCGACGCCGCGCGGCTGCTGCGCGAGGAGCTGGCGCGGCCCGGCTACCGCTGCGCGCCCATCGCGATGGGGACCAACACCGACCCCTACCAGCCGGTGGAGCGCGAGCGGCGCATCACGCGCGGAATCCTCGAGGTCCTGGAGGAATGCAGCCATCCGGTCACCATCGTCACCAAATCGGCGCTGATCCTCCGCGACCTGGACATCCTGGCGCCGATGGCGGCGCGGCGGCTGGCCCGGGCGGCGGTGTCGGTGACGACCCTCGACCGCCGCCTCGCCAACCGGATGGAGCCGCGCGCCAGCGCGCCGGCCAAGCGCCTCGGCGCGATCCGCGCGCTGGCCGAGGCCGGAGTGCCCACCGCGGTCATGGCGGCGCCGGTGATCCCCGGCCTCAACGATTCCGAGATCGAGGCGATCCTCGCCGCGGCGGCGGCGGCGGGCGCCCGCGAGGCCGCCTGGGTCATGCTGCGCCTGCCCGGCGAGGTGGCGGAGCTGTTCGAGGAATGGCTGGCGGCGCACGAGCCGCTCAAGGCGAAGCGGGTCATGGCGCTGACGCGCCAGGCCCATGGCGGGCGGCGCTACGATTCCCGCTTCCACGTCCGCCAGAGCGGGACCGGCCCCTACGCCGCCGCCATCGCCGCGCGGTTCGCGCGGGCGCGGCGGAAGCTGGGCCTCGCCGCGCGCGGCCACGCGCTTGATTGCTCCGCCTTCGCGCCGCCGAAACTCCGGGGCGCCCAATTGCCGCTGTTCGCGCCGCCGGCTTGACCGCCCCGGCGGGCGGGGCGGTATAGTCGGCGCGGGTCATGCGGCAGGACGTCTCCGAGCTTCACCGCTTCTACGAGTCGCCGCTCGGCGCGGTGGCGCGCGGGTTGATACGCCGCCGGCTGCGCGCGTTCTGGCCCGACCTCGCCGGGCGCCGCGTGCTCGCGGTGGGCTACGGCACGCCGTTCCTCGCGCCGTTCCTCGACGAGGCGGAGCGCGTCGCGGCGGCGATGCCCGACCGCCAGGGCGTCATCCGCTGGCCCGCCGCCGGCCCCAACCGGGTCGTGCTGGGCGAGGAATGCGCGCTGCCGTTCCCCGACAACGCGTTCGACCGCATCCTGCTCGCGCATGCGGTGGAGGCGAGCGAGCAGATCCGGCCCATGCTGCGCGAGGTCTGGCGCGTCGCCGCCGACGGCGGCAGGGCGCTGGCGGTGGTCCCCAACCGGCGCGGGGTCTGGGCCAGGCTGGAGCGCACCCCGTTCGGCCACGGCCACCCCTACAGCGAGCCGCAATTGTCGCGCCTGCTGAGCGACAACATGTTCGTGCCGGTGCGCACCGACTTCGCGCTCTACGCGCCGCCGACCCGGTTGCGCGCCGTCCGCCGCCTCGCCGCGGCGTGGGAGCGTTTCGGCGCGCGCTGGACGCACCCCTTCGGCGGCGTCGTCCTGTGCGAGGCGGAAAAGCGCGTCTATGGCGTCATGCCGCTGGCGCGGGAGGCGCGCCGGGCGCGGCCGGTCGCGGTTCCGACTCGCGCCGCAGCATGAACAGCCCCTTGTCGGCCAGCAGGTTGGCGAGCCTCCCGGCGCCGGGGACGGGGAGCGGCGCGCCGCCCCGGCCGAGCGCGTGGGCGCGCTCCACCGTCACCCCCTCGGCGGCGCACAGAGCGAGGAAGTCGCGGACGGTGCAGAAGTGGATGTTGGGAGTCCGGTACCACGGGTTGTCCAGGCTCCGGGTGACCGGCATGCGCCCCGCGAGGGCCAGTTGCAGGCGGCAGCGCCAGTAGCCGAAATTGGGGAACGACACGATGGCGCGCCGGCCGATGCGCAGCAGCTGGCGCAGCGCCTCGCGCGGGTTGCGGGTCGCCTGGAGGGTCTGGCTCAACACCACGTAATCGAAGGCGTTGTCGGGGTAGTCCTTCAGGTCGGCGTCGGCGTCGCCCTGGACGACGGACAGGCCGAGCCGCATGCAGGCGGCCACCCCCGCGCGGTCGATCTCGACTCCGCGCCCGTCGACTCCCTTCGTCCGGGCGAGGTGGCGCAGCAGGGCGCCGTCGCCGCAGCCTACGTCGAGGACCCGGGAATTCGGCGCGATCATGCCGGCGATGAGCCGCAGGTCGACGCGGATGCCGTCGGCGCGGGCCCCGGTCACGGCGCCGCCACCCCGTGTTCGGCCGCGGCGCTGTCCAGGAACGCCGACAGGATGGCGTGGAACTCCGGCTCGTCGAGCAGGAAGGCGTCGTGGCCCTTGTCGGTCTCGATCTCGACGAAACTCACGTTGGCGGCGTTACCGTTGAGCGCGTGGACGATGGCGCGGCTCTCGGAGGCGGGGAACAGCCAGTCGCTGCTGAACGCGATCACGCAGAAACGCGCCTTCGCGCCGGCGAAGGCGGGTCGGAGCCGCCCGCCATGCTCGGCGGCCAAGTCGAAATAATCCATCGCGCGGGTGATGTAGAGGTAGGAGTTGGCGTCGAAGCGTTCGACGAAACTCCGGCCCTGGTGGCGCAGGTAGCTCTCGACCTGGAAGTCGGCGTCGAAGCCGAAGGCGGGCCGGTTGCGCCCCTGGAGCCCGCGCCCGAACTTGCGGTGCAGCGCCTCCTCCGACAGGTAGGTGATGTGCGCCGCCATGCGGGCGACGGCGAGGCCCCGGCCCGGCCGCGTGTCGTGCGCCGCGTAGTCGCCGCCGCGCCAGCCCGGATCGGCCATGATCGCCTGCCGCCCGACTTCGTGGAAGGCGATGTTCTGCGCCGTGTGGCGCGCGGCGCAGGCGATGGGCGCCGCCGTCAGCACCCGGTCCGGGAAGCGCCGCGCCCACTCCAGCGCCTGCATCCCGCCCATCGACCCGCCCACCACCGACAGCAGGCGGCCTATGCCGAGCGAGTCGAGCAGCATCGCCTGCGCCTCCACCATGTCGCCGATGGTGATGACGGGAAAGTCCATGTTGTAGGGCGCGCCGGTGGCCGGGTCGATGTCGCCCGGCCCGGTGGTGCCCATGCAGCCGCCGAGCACGTTGGAGCACAGGACGAAGAACCGGTCGGTGTCGATGGGCTTGCCGGGGCCCACCACCCCCGCCCACCATCCGGGCCGCCCGGTGACGGGGTTGGCGTCGGCGGCGAACTGGTCGCCGGTGAGGGCGTGGCAGACGAGGACCGCGTTCGACCGGTCGGCGTTGAGCGCGCCCCAGCTGCGGTAGGCGACGGCGAAGGGGCCGAGCTCCGCGCCGCTGGCGAGCCGCAGGGGCGTCTCCGCCCCCAGCCGCGCGGCGGGCGAGAGGTCGGGCGGCGCGCGTCCCGGCATGCGGTGGGTCTCTTTCCGTATGGCCGCGCCGCCGGCGCGCTCCGGTTCCGACCCCGCCGGATCCGGCGGGGCTGGGAGCGCCGGGGCGGCCGGGCGGGCCCGCACAGCTAGAACGGCGGCGGCGGCGCGTCAACGCCTTTGCCTTCGCGCCGGGCGGCGGCTACTACTGGCGCGGCGGGCGGAGGCCGCTCCGCGCGGGGGAGCGATGGCGGCATGACCGACGACGGGACGCTCGACGAACTGCGGCGCGAGATCGACGCCATCGACGACCGCATCCACGAACAATTGGTGCGGCGCACCGAGGTCGTGGGGCGCGTCGCCGACGCGAAGAAGCGGCGCGGCGGAGACGCGCTGGCGCTGCGGCCGGGGCGCGAGGCGGCGATCCTGCGCCGGCTCGCCGCGCGCCACTCGGGCGACTTCCCGCTGCCGGCGCTGCTGCGCATATGGCGCGAACTCCTGGCCGGGCAGGTGGCGATACAGGGCGGCCTGTCGCTCGGCGTGGCGGCGCCCGACGGCGCCAACGTCTTCCGCGACTTGGCGCGCGAGCATTTCGGCGCCGCGGCCCGCATGAAGGAGTACGAGGACACCGGCCAGCTCCTCCAAGACGTCTGGCGCGGCGGCGTGTCGGTCGGCGTCGTCCCGGTCCCCGACGGCGAGCCGGCGGATGCGTGGTGGCGCGGCCTGGTCGCGGGCGGCAGGGACGCGCCGCGCATCGTCGCCGAAATCCCGTTCTGGCGCGGCGGGGCGGACGGCGCCGGGCGGCCGGCGGCGTGGGCGCTGGCGAAACTGGCGCCCGAGCCGACCGGCGACGACGTGACCGTGGTGGCCATCGAGCGCCGCGGCGCGGTCAGCCGCGGCAGGCTGCGCGGCGACCTGCGCGCCTGCGGCCTGCGGGTGGAGACGCTGGCGGTGTGGCGCCACCCCGGCCGGGCGGAGCGGGCCTCCTACGTCGTCGCGGCGGAGGGCTTCCTCGCCGCCGACGCGCCGCCGCTGGCGAAACTCGCCGAGGCGCTCGCCGACGACGACCTGGGGCAGGCGGCGGTGCTGGGCAGTTTCGCGCGGCCGATCCGCATCGGCGGGCCCTGACCGCCGCCGTGGCCGGGGCGCCGCCGTTCGACCGGGTCGCGCTGCTCGGCGTCGGCCTGATCAATTCCTCGCTCGCCCGCGCGCTGCGCGCCCGAGGGCTGGCGCGGAGCCTCGCCGGCTATTCGCGCCGCGCCGAGACCCGGCGCAAGGTCGCCGCCCTGGGGATCGTCGACGCCGTGGCCGCCGACCCGGCGGAGGCGGTCGCCGGCGCCGAGCTGGTGGTGCTCGGAGTCCCGGTGGGCGCCAACCGCGAGGTGGCCCGGGCGATGCGGCCCGGCCTCGCGCCCGGCGCCGTCGTCACCGATGTCGGGTCGGTCAAGCAGGCGGTCATCGACGACGTCCTGCCGCTGCTGCCGGACGGCGTCGCGCTGGTTCCGGGCCATCCCATCGCCGGCACCGAGCATTCGGGGCCGGAGGCCGGGTTCGCCGAACTGTTCGAGGGCCGCTGGTGCGCGCTGACCCCGGTGGCGGGTGGCGACCCGGCGGCGGCGGCGCGGGTGGCGGAGATGTGGCGCGCGGTCGGCAGCCGCGTCGACACCATGAGCGCCGAGCATCACGACCGCGTGCTCGCCATCACCTCGCACATCCCGCACCTGATCGCCTACAACCTCGTCTCGACGGTGTTCGACCTGGAGGAGCGCGCGCAGGCGGAGGTGGTGAAATACGCCGCCGGCGGGTTCCGCGACTTCACCCGCATCGCCGCCTCGGACCCGGTGATGTGGCGCGACGTGTTCCTCAACAACCGCGAGGCGGTGCTGGAGATGCTGGGGACGTTCCTCGAGGACCTGGCGCGCCTTCAGCGCGCGATCCGCCGCGGCGAGGGGGAGACGCTGGAGCGGATATTCACCGAGACGCGGGCGGTCCGCCGCGAGGTCGTCGAGGCGCGGCAGGCGTAGGCCCGGCGACGGGGCCGAGCCCGGCGACCGGGACGGGGCCCAGCGAGAGCATGCCGCCGCGCGCGGCGATGGGCATCGGAACGGCGGGCGGTCCGCCGCCGGCGGACGCTTCGGCGAGCAGTTCGGCCGCCAGGCCCAGCCCCCGCGCGGCGTCGGGATCGATGATCCCGCGGCGGGCGAGGCGGTCCGCCAGCTCCGGGACGCCGGCGATCTGCGCGGCGATCTCCCCTTCCGGGCGCAGCGCCGCGTCCAGGCCGAGGCGCCCGGCGCCGCGCAGCGACAGCGCCCCCCATTCGACCTCGAGCGCGGTTATCTCCAGCGCCCCGCCGCCGTCGCGCCAGCGCGCGAGTTCGGCGGCGCTCCACGCCGCGGGCGCCGGGCCGGTCGCCGTCGCGCGCGCGGAGGCCAGCGCGACCCGCCGCCCGAAAAGCCCGGCGGCGTCGCGGGGAAACCGCGCGTCCTCGACCGTCACGGCCGCATCGACTCCGCCCGCCGCGCCCTCCGCCCGCCGCGCGGCCAGCAGCGCCTTGCGGGCGCCCGCCCAGTCGCCGCCGCCGCTGCCGAGCGGGGCCGCGCCGAGCCTGGAAATATCGACGAGCGCGCGCAGCGGCCGCCAGGATTCGTCGAGGACCAGACTCGCCCGCGCGCCGCCCGCCTCGACGGTCCAGGCGTCGGTTCGCCCGTCCCGCGTCCTTTCGAGAAGGTTCTCGCCGCGGACGACGACGATGACGTGGCGCGGATCCCACGGCTCGACGTAACCGACGACGCGGGCGCCGCGCCATCGCCATTCGGCGCCGCCCGCCGTCCACGCCGCCTCCGGTTCGGAGAATTCGACGGCGACGCGGTAGGGATACCCGGTCGTCCTCCGCCCGCCCCACGACAGGGCGGCGGGGCCGGAGCGGAGTTCGGCCGCCTGCGCGTCGACGAACGTCTCGATCCGGGCCGCGGCGACGAACCACCAGGCGGTCCAGGCCGCGGCCGCCGCGGCCAGCGCCGCGTAAAGGAGGAAGATGCGCTTCACGCCGGGGGCGCCGACGACCGCCGCTCGCCGGGAGCCCCGCGCCTACGCGCCGGGCGCGGGCGGCGCGGCGACCGCGCCGGAGGCGACCAGCGAGTCGATCTCGGCGTCCGCGTACCCCGCCCCGGCGAGGACGGCGCGAGCGTCGGCGGAGAGCGCCGGCGGCGCGGCGGGCGGAGTCGCCGCCGACCGGCTCATGCGCAGCGGCGACGCTATGCCGCGGTAGCCGTCCGTCTCGACGATCATGCCGCGTCCGGCGACCTGCGGCTGCGCGAGCGCCTCCGGCACTTCGAGGACCGGGCCGGCGGGAACGCCGCGCGCCATCAGCAGGCGCGCCAGCGGCTCCGCCGCGCGGGCGGCGAACAGCGGCTCCAGCGCGGCGTAGAGCTCGGGCCGCCGCGCGGCGCGGTCGGCGTTGCGGCGAAAGCGCGGGTCCCGGCCCAGCTCCGGCGCGTCGAGCGCCGCGCACAGCGCCGCGAATTGCCGGTCGGTCCCCACCGCCACGAACACCGCGCCGTCGCCGGCCCGGAACAGGTCGTAGGGCGCCAGGTTCGGATGCGCGTTGCCGGCGCGGCGCGGCCGTTCGCCGCCGCCCAGCCAATTCGCGCCGTGCGGCCGGAGCAGGCTGACCGAGGCGTCGAGCAGCGACACCTCGACCTTCTGCCCGCGCCCCGAACGCGCGCGCTCCACCAGCGCCATCAGCAGCCCCGCCGCGGCGTAGAGCCCCGCCGACAGGTCGCTCACCGGCGCGCCGGAGCGCCAGGGCGGCCCGTCCGCCGCGCCGTTGAGGCTCGCCAGCCCGCTCATCGCCTGCGCCACCGCGTCGAAGCCCGGCATTCCGGCCAGCGGCCCGCCATCGCCGAACCCGGTGACGCGCGCATAGACCAGCCGGGGGAAGCGCGGGGCCAGGACCCGTTCGTAATCCAGGCCCCATTTCTCCATCCGTCCGGGCTTGAAGTTCTCGACCAGGACGTCGGCGCCCTCGAGCAGGCGCAGCAACGCGGCGCGCCCGGCCGCGCGGCCCAGATCGACGCCGATGCTGGCCTTGCCGCGGTTGAGGCCGTCGAAATAGGCGCTCTGCCCGCCCCGGAACGGCGGCCCCCAGGCGCGCGTTTCGTCGCCCGCCGGCGGCTCGACCTTGACGATCTCGGCGCCGTGGTCGGCGAGCAGCTGGGTGCAGAACGGCCCCGCGAGGATGCGGGTGAGGTCTATGACCCTGAGGCCGGCGAGCGCCGGCCCCGACGCCTCCGCCTCCGCCGCCACCGGGTTCAGGCCGCGCCGAGCGCGCGCCGCTCTCCGTCCGCGCCGGCGATGTGGACGGCGATCTCCGGCATCGCCCGCGCCGCGCGCTCGGCGACCGCCGGCGGCGCGACGAACAGGCCGGTCGACAGCGCGTCCGCTGTCATCGCGTCGCCGGCGGCGACGCTGACCGACAGGTAATGGTTGGCGCTCCGCCCGCTGTCCGGCGCGAACAGGTGGTGGTGGCGCCCGTCGGCGCTGAAGCGGGTGCCGTAGCCGCCCGAAGTGGCGAGCGCCCGGTCCGCCAATTCCACCACCGGCCCGTAACTCCGCGGATCGGCGGGGTCGGCGAGGCCGATGGCCCACGGACGGCCTTCCGGGTGGCGGCCGGAGCCGCGGGTCTCCCCCATATCGACGAGCACGTCGACGACTCCGGCGCCGCGCAGGACGGCGGTCACGCGGTCGGTGACGTAGCCCTGCGCGATTCCGTTGAGGGTCACGGCGCGGCCGGCGCCGGTCAGCGCCACGCGGTCCGGCCCGGCTTCGACGGCGCGGTAATCGACCAGCGCCCGCGCCGCCGCCACGGCGTCCGCGTCCGGCCCCTCCGTATCGCCGGGGTGGCGGTGGAAGTGGTCGGCGTACAGCGTCCACAGGGGCTGCACGGTGACGTCGAACGCGCCGTCGGTGAGCTCCCCGAACCGCCGCGCCGCCTCCAGCACCCGCAGCATGTCGACGCTCGGCGCGGCGAGCGCGCCGTCGCGGTTCAGCCGGCTCAGCGCGCTGTCGCCGCGGTGCAGGCTGAACTCGCCCTCGAGCCGCGCGATCTCGCGCGCGCACTCGGCGAACAGGCGCTCCGCCGCGGCCGCGTCCTCGTGCGCCAGCAGGATTCGCGCCGGGGCGCCGAGCGCCGCGCCGCGCCATTCCCGCATCGGCGGGGGGGTCCCGGCCGCGAGGCGCGGGAGCAGGCCGGCGCCCCCGAGGCCCAGCCCCATCGCGCCGACGATGGTTATCGCGCGCCGACGCGAGACTCCCGGCGAAAGGTTCATCGGCTCCTCCTCCCCGCTGTCCGGTGCGGCGCCATAGTTACCCCGCGGCGGCCGCGCGGTCCAGCGCCCCGCTTCGCTAACCGTCGCCCCGCTTCGCTAACCGCCGACCGTGGCCCAGCCGCCGCTGCGGGCCGAGGCGAAACAGGCGTCGAGGACCCGCATGTTGGCCACCGCGTCCTCGATGGGCCAGGGGACCGGGCGGCCCGCGCGCAGACGGGCGGACACTTCATCGCCCTGCGCGGCGTACTGGTCCGCCGGCGGGATCTCGAGGACCTCGTCGGGAACCGGGCCGGGGAAGCCGCCGCCGCCGAGGAGCAGGCGGCACGGGCGGTCCGGCTCCATGACGAACGGGAATTCGACCCGCATCCAGGCGTCCGTCCCGAGCACGACCAGGCTCTGATGGCGGGCGGCCTGCGTCGAGCACGTGAAACTCGCCTGCCCGCCGGGGAAGGCGAGGATGACGCTCGCCAGCCGGTCGGTGCCGAAGGCCGGGTCGCGCTCCATGACCGCCACCGCGCGCAGCGGCTCGCAGGCGAACACGAAGCGGGCGATGACGGTGGGGTAGCAGCCGATGTCGTAAACGCCGCCGCCGCCGGTCTCGCGCCGGTTGCGGATGTTGCGCGGGTCGGGGTTGTCGTAGGCGAACGTCCCCTGGACCGCGCGCACCCGCCCCAGCCGCCCGGACTCGACGATCTCCCGCGCCCTCTTCCATTGCGGATGGTGGCGGACCATGAACGCCTCCTGGACCTGCCGCCCGGTCCGTTCGCGCGCCGCGACCAGCGTTTCGGCCTCGGCGGCGGTCAGGGCGATGGGCTTCTCGCACAGCACGTGCTTGCCGGCCTCCATCGCGCGGATCGTCCACGACACGTGCAGGTGGTTGGGCAGCGGGTTGTAGATCGCCTCGATGTCCGGGTCGTCGAGCAGCGCCTCGTAGCTCCCGTAGGCGCGCGGGATTCCCAGTTCGCGCGCGGCCGCTTCGGCGCGCGCGGCGTCGCGCGAGGCGATGGCGTCGACGCGGCAGAGCGCGCCCGCCTGCATGGCCGGGATGACCTTCTCGGTGGCGATGCGCGCCGCCCCGAGCACGCCCCAGCGAACCGGCTCCATGTTCTGCCCTCCCCCCGCCGCGCCGCGTCCAGCGTGGCGGAGGGCGCGGCGAATTGCTAGGTTCGCCGCATGCGCGGAGGACGGCGGGGGCGCGGGGCATGAAGATCGTCAAGGTGTCGGCGGAGTGGATCCACGTCCCCATCGCCGAGGAGCGGCGCCACCAGTCCGATTTCGGCGTGGTGTCGTCGTTCGATTCGGCGCTGGTCCGCGTCGAGGCGGAAGGCGGAGTCGTCGGCTACGGCGAGGCCAAGGCGCAGGTCGGCAGCGCCGCCGATTGCCGCGCCGTCCGCGCGCTGGTGGAGGACGAACTCGGCCCCATGCTGGCGGGCGAGGACGCGCGCGACATCTCCCGCTTGTGGGACGTCATGTACAACGGCTCGCGCGCGCATTACGCCATCGACCGCGGCCACGCCTTCCCCGTCATGGGCCGGCGCGGCCTGACGGTGGCGGCGCTCAGCGGAGTCGACATCGCGTTGTGGGACATTCTGGGCAAGTCGCTCGGCGTCCCGGTCTGGCGCCTGCTCGGCGGCCGCCGCCGCGCGCGGATGCCCGCCTACGCCTCCGGCGGCTGGGCTCCGGCGGACCGCATAGCCGCCGAACTGCGCGGCTTCATCGACCGCGGGAACTTCGGCGCCGTGAAGATGCGCGTCGGCGCCGGCGACGGGACCCTCGCCCACTCCATCGCCCGCGTCCGCGCCGCGCGCGAGGGGCTGGGCGATTCCATCGGGATCATGTGCGACGCGCACGGAACCTGGACCGCGGCGGAGGCCAAACGCTTCTGCCGCTCCGTCGCCGAATGCGACGTGGGCTGGCTGGAGGAGCCCGTCTGCGCCGACGACAAGCCCGGCATGGCGGAGGTGCGCGCGTCCACCGACATCCCCATCGCGGCGGGCGAGTCCGAATTCACCCGTTTCGCCTTCCGCGACCTGGCGCTTCTGCGCGCGGCGGACGTCTTCCAGCCCGACCTTTCGATCGCCGGCGGCATCACCGAGGCGATGCGGATCGAGGCGCTGGCGAGCGCGCACCAGATCCGCTTCGCGCCGCACATGTGGGGCGGGGCGCTGACCTTCGCCGCCGGGATGCACGCCGCCGCCGTCGCCAGCGGCGGCTTCATCCTCGAATACTCCCTCGGCGCCAACCCCATGCTGCACGAACTCGCCGTCGAGGACTTCCCGGTCGAGGACGGCATGCTGGAGATCCCCGACCGCCCCGGCCTCGGCGTGACGGTGGACGAAGCCTTCGTCGCCCGCCACCGCGTCGCCTGATCCGCCATGCGATACCTGGAGGACTTCGCGCCGGGCCAGCGGTTCGACCTGGGGCGGCGCGCCGTCACGCGCGAGGAGATCGTGGCGTTCGCGCGCGATTTCGACCCGCAGCCGTTCCACGTCGACGAGGCGGCCGCGGCGGAATCGATATATGGCGGACTGATCGCCAGCGGCTGGCATACCGTCGCGCTGTTCATGCGGCTCTTCGTCGACGGCCTGCTCCGCGACGCGGCGAGCCTGGGTTCGCCCGGCGTCGACTCGGTGCGCTGGCTGCGCCCGGTCCGGCCCGGAGACACGCTGCGGGCGCGCGCGACGATCCGCGAGGCGCGGCCCTCGCGCAGCAGGCCCGACCGCGGAGTCGTCCGCGCCCACTACGAAATGTTCAACCAGGACGGCGCCGCGATGCTGTCGATGGAGGGCGTCGGCCTGTTCCGCCGCCGCCCCGAGGGAGACAACGGGGGAGGCGAGGCATGACCGGTTCGAGGCGCGCGTTCCTGACGGCGGGCGCGGCGGCGGGGCTGGGGGCGGCCGCGTCCCCGCTGGCCGCTCCGGCGGTCCGCGCCGCCGCGCCGATTCGCTGGCGCCTGCAAACCTACGCCGGCCCGGCGCTGGCCGAGCACGTCGCGAAGCCCGCGGTCGACGCCTTCAACCGCGCCGCCAACGGCGAGATGGAGATCGAGCTGTTCGCCGCCGATTCGCTGGCTCCGACCGGCGATCTGTTCCGCGCGCTGCGCGATGGCGAGATCGACGCCGTCCAGTCCGACGACGATTCGATGTCGGCGCCCACCGACGTCGCCGTGTTCGGCGGCTACTTCCCGCTCGCCCTGCGCCACGGCCTCGACGTCCCGACGCTGTTCCACCGCTGGGGCTTGGCGGAGATCTGGGAGGAAGCCTACGCCGAAACCGGCGGCGTGAAGTGGTTGTCGGCGGGCGCGTGGGACCCGTGCCATTTCGTGACCCGCGCGCCGGTCCGCCGCCTCGCCGACCTCGAGGGCAAGCGCGTCTTCACCTTCCCCACCGCCGGGCGCTTCCTGCGCCGCTTCGGCGTCGTCCCGGTGACGCTGCCCTGGGGCGCCGCCGCCGACGCGCTGCGGCGCGGCGAATTGGACGGCGTGGCGTGGTCCGGCATCACCGAGGCGTACGAGGTGGGCTGGGCCGACGCGGCCGGCTGGTTCCTCTCCAACGCCCTGTCCGGCGCCTGGATCGGCCATTTCTTCGTCAACGAGTCGCGATGGAGCGCCCTTCCCGCCCATCTCAAGGCGCTGTGGCGGTTGGCGGTGGACTCGTCGCACTATTACCGCCAGCACTGGTATTGGGGCGGCGAGGCCGAACTGCGCGTCCGCGGGACGAAGCTGCGGACTACCGCTATCCCGCCCGAGGAATGGCGGCGGGTGGAGGTCGAGGCTGCGGCGTTCTGGGACGAGATCGCGGCGACGAGCCCCCGCGCCCGCCGGGTGGTGGAGATCTTCCGCCGTTACGACGCCGTCATGGCCGAGGCGGGGCCGCCCTACCGGGGGTGACGGCGCAGTTTCGTCGGGCCGCCCCGGACTTGCGGCTTCGGCCGCTTTCGCGCATAACGTAGCCGATGGCCGGAACGAAATCGCAACTGGAATCCGCCGCCGAGGCGTTCTTCGCCGAACTGCGGCGCGTGCGCGCGTCCGGCGGCGCCACCGGGGAGCGGTCGGTTTACGCGCCGCTCGCGGCGTTGCTCGGCGCCGTCGGCGCGACGCTCAAGCCGCGCGTGTTCTGCGTCGGCGAACTCGCCGACCAGGGCGCCGGCCATCCCGATTTCGGCCTCTACACGGCGAAGCAGGCGCAACGCGGCAAACCGCGGCCGGGGCAGGCGCCCGAGCGCGGCGTCGTCGAGGTCAAGCCGGCGGGCGACGACGCCTGGCTCACCGCCGCCGGCGAACAGGTGAGCCGCTATTGGGGCCGCTACCGCCTCGTCCTCGTCACCAACACGCGCGATTTCGTGCTCGTCGGCGCCGGCGCCGACGGACGCCCCGTCAGGCTGGAGACCTTCCGCCTCGCCACCAGCGCGGAGGAATTCGCGGCGCGCCTGGAGCGCCCGCGGGCTTTCGCGCGCGAGGTTGGCGCGGCGTTGGGCGAGTATCTCTCCCGCGCGCTGTCGCACCGCGCGGCTTTGGCGGAGCCGCGCGACCTGGCGTGGCTGCTCGCCTCCTACGCCCGCGACGGGCTGGCGCGCGTCGAGGCGGCGGGGGACGCGCCCGCGCTGGCGGCGGTGCGCACGGCGCTGGAGGAGGCGCTGGGGGCGCGCTTCGAGGGCGCCCGGGGGGCGCGGTTCTTCCGCTCGACGCTGGTGCAAACGCTGTTCTACGGCGTGTTCTCCGCCTGGGTGCTGTGGGCGCGCCAATCGCCGTCCCCGGCCGGCGGGTTCGACTGGCGCACCGCCGTCTGGCATTTGCGCGCCCCTGTGCTGGCGGCGTTGTTCGCGCAACTCTCGCAGCCCGGCCGCCTGCAACCGCTGGGATTGGTGGAGGTTCTGGACTGGACGTCGGCGGCGCTGGACCGGGTGGACCGGGCGGCGTTCTTCGCCCGCTTCGACGAGGGCGAGGCGGTTCCCTACTTCTACGAACCCTTCCTCGAGGCGTTCGACCCCGCACTCCGCAAGCAATTGGGGGTGTGGTACACGCCTTCGGAGGTGGTCCGCTACATGGTGGCGCGTGTGGACCGTTCGCTGAAGGACGATCTGGGCATAGCGGAGGGATTGGCGGCGGAGAACGTCTACGTCCTCGACCCGTGCTGCGGGACGGGGGCGTATCTGGCGGAGGTCCTGCGGCGGATAGCGGCGAACCTGCGAGGGCAGGGTTTGGGCGCTCTGGCGGGTTCGCGTGTGCGGCGGGCGGCTTTGGAGCGTGTGTTCGGTTTCGAGATCATGCCTGCGCCGTTCGCGGTTGCGCATTTGCAGGTGGGCCTTGCTCTGCAGGCGCTGGACGCGCCGCTGGCGGAGGGGGAGCGGGCGCAGGTGTTCCTGACCAATGCGCTGACGGGGTGGGAGCCGGGGGCGGCGGCGCCGTTGCCGTTCCCGGAACTTGAGGAGGAGCGCGACCGTGCGGAGCGCGTGAAGCGCGACGCGCCGATTCTCGTGGTGTTGGGCAACCCGCCCTACAACGGCTTCGCGGGGATAGCGGTGGACGAGGAGCGCGCGCTGTCCGACGCCTACCGCGCGCCGAAGCGGGTGCGGAAACCGGAAGGCCAGGGGCTGAACGATCTTTACGTGCGCTTCTTCCGCATGGCGGAGCGTCGTATAGCGGAGGCGACGGGCCGGGGCGTTGTGTGTTTCGTGTCGAACTATTCGTGGCTGGACGGGTTGTCGTTCACGGCGATGCGCGAGCGCTATCTGGAGGCGTTCGACACGGTGCGGATCGATTGCCTGAACGGGGACGTGCGCAAGGGCGGGAAAACTCCGGACGGCGCGCCCGATCCGAGCGTGTTCACGGTTCCCGGTAATTCGGTGGGTATCCAGGTCGGCGCGGCGATAACGACTCTCGTGCGAAAGCCCGATCACACGCCGGCTTCTGGCATAGGCTTCCGTCACTTGTGGGGCCGGGGCAAGCGGGCGGAGTTGCTGGCGACGGCGGATGCGGCGCCGGAGGCGCTCTACGACGAGTTCGCGCCGAACCTGCCGCTCGGCTTGCCCTTCGTGCGGACGGCGGTGAGCGCGGAATGGTTCGATTGGCCAACGTTGCCGGAGCTGTTCCCGACTTTCTTTTCCGTTATCAAAACCAATCGCGACAGGTTTCTGGTCGACATCGACCTTGACCGATTGAAGGCCCGTATCGGGGAGTATTTCGACCCGGCGTTGAGCCACGAGGAAATAGCGCGGCGTTATCCCATCGCCATGCGAAACACCGCGAAATTCGACGCTCGCGCGGTGCGAAATGCGCTACTCGCTCGAGGCGGGCCGAACGAGGCCGGGTTCGTGCGCTTCTCATATCGCCCATTCGATAATCGTTGGTTGTATTGGGAAGCCGAAGCCGGACTTCTCGATACACCTTGCGCCAATTACAAAAAGCATGTGTTCAGTGGAAATTTGTGGTTTTCCGCAGCTCAACATCTTCGTAAGGACTCGCTGGAGCCCCAGACGTGCTCCACGAGGCATATGGCTTCCCTGCACCTGATAGAGCGCACAGCTTTCATGTTCCCCGCTTGGCTAATGGACGATGGCGACGTGCGTCGCGCCAACTTGTCGGGCGCGGCCTGCCGCTACCTCGGACGCCTCGGCAGGGATGTCGAGGACCTGTTCCATCACGTCCTCTCTATCCTGCACGATCCCGCCTACCGCGAAGCGAACGCCGGCGCGCTGCGCATGGAGTGGCCGCGCATCCCCCTCCCCGGCTGGCCCGACGGCGGCGCGAAGGGCGCGGCGGACGCGCTCGCGCAATCGGCGGCGCGGGGCCGCGAACTCGCCCGCCTGCTCGATCCGGAGGCGCCCGTTCCCGGCGTGACGCAAGCCCCGCTGGGCCCCGACCTCGCCGCCATCGCCGTCCCCGCCACCGTGGACGGGCGCAACATGGCGGGCGGCGATTTCGCACTCACCGCCGGCTGGGGTCGCCTCGGCGCAAGCGGCGCCGTCATGCCCGGGCAAGGCCGCGTCGTCGAACGCGCCCCGACGCCGGAGGAGCGCACGGCCAATCCCGCCCTCGGCGACACGACCCTCGACGTGTTCCTCAACGACCGCGCCTTCTGGCGCAACGTCCCCGCCGCCGTATGGAACTACAAGCTCGGCGGCTACCAGGTGCTCAAGAAATGGCTGTCGTATCGTGAACGCGTTATCCTCGGACAACCCACGACGCCGGAGGATGTCCTGTGTTTTTCCGATATAGCGCGGCGAATCCAGGCGTCATTGCCGATCATGAATCCGCCGGCATTCGATTAGTTCTTCGATCTTGGAGATAGTCCCGGCAGCAACAACGTGGAAGGGAGTGTTATCCAATCCGTCGGTCTGATGTGTTTCAGACTACGCGACCGCATCTTACCGTCCGGGTTCAAAATATCGAACTCTTTTTCCTGGAACAGCTGGCGAATCACCATATCAATAACCAGGTATCGCGCAGTGGTTTCGTTGGCAAACGCGTGGTGAACGGCGTCTATCGTGACCGGCCGTTCCGAAGTCAGACGCGCAAGCCGGCTCGGCATGGAATTCAGAAGGTCTTCCTGCACTCTCCTTTCATCTACCCCGCTAAAACGGAATAACGGCAGAGTTTCCGATTCCAACGCATCCCAGCCCAACATTCCGAACCCTCCATGACCGTAGTGCTCGAACGTGTTCCTGTTGTCCCAATGGCGCTGGATCATCACGTCGCGCGCGACAGGATGGCCCGAAAGGTGCAAGAGCCACAGAGCGCGCCGGGACCGCTCCGGACGCACGAAGAACGGAGTGTCGTAAGCTGCGCCGGTTGCCTCTCGGATGTGGGGACGCAAATATCTCTGGGCGATCGCCCGCCCGCCGGCGCCGTCCTTTTGCTCGATCATTTCCTGTATTTGCCGTTCGGTCATTTCCAACGGAGCAATCGCTTTTATTATGGATGGAGACAGAGACAGATGGTTGACGAGCATCTCCGCGCCGAACGTCAGTATGACCTCCGCCCCCGGGAGTTTGCGAAAAATTTTGCGAACGATTTTCATGGAGACTTGCGAGTAACCTGTCTGGTCCAGCAGAAAGATCGAGCGCCCAATCCTGGGTTGTCGACGGCGAATCTCCGTGAGAATACCCTCGACCTCATCCTCGAACCGACCGTTGCGAACGATAATGTTATCATCGTCCTGCACATAGCCGCGCTCCTTGAGCGTCTTTTTCAGATGGTCCGTATGCGACAGTTCTTTCTCCGTGAAGTAAAATTTGCAATCGAGGCGCAGCTTTTTCCGGCGGTCCTCGTTCAGACGTTCTTCCGCCTTTTCGGACTCCTCGAGCATGATCAAGGGGGTGCCGGGGACGACGTCGCCGCCGTCCCGAAACGACCCGCCGCCGGCGAAGCCATCGACAAGGTCGAGCTTCAACTCGTCGCGGCGCAGATTGGCGCCCAACTTGTCGAAATACGCGCGGAGGTAGCTCCGCAGCACGGCGAGCTTGGCCTTGCTGTGCTCCTCGATCTGGGGCGGGGGGTCGTCCGGATGCCAACGGAAATCCACGTTCTCTCTCCCGGGTTGCGCGGGCGGGCGGCCATTATACTCGATGCCGTCGATCTTGCGACCGCCCGATTTCGGCGTCGGACCGCCCCACTGCTTGAAGAAAAATTCGACCCGTTGTTTTCGACACGTATTTTTGATGTCGAGGACCCAATTCTTTTTCATGGGCCGCGCGCTCGGGCCGCTTTCTCCTCCGACGATGACCCACGAAATCCCGTCGAGATCGACGTCTCCCACCGGCCCCAGAAGGGGCTCGATGGACAGGAAACGAACCGTGGCGGGCGCCGTGCGCAGGTGCCGGATTCGCGCCGCCGCCGCCCGATCCTCGACCGACACGCCGCACCAGATGTGCGCCGGCGCGGCGGTTTCGGGATACCGCCGCCGCAGATACCGGCGCATCAGCGAGCTGCGCTTCGTGAGCACCTGGAACACATGCCAATCGGCCTTTTCCATAGTGTCGAAAACGCGGTCGATAAACCCGGTCGGAATCTCCTTGTGGAACAGATCGCTCATCGAATTGACGAAAATGCGGCGCGGGCGCTTCCACGCCAGCGGCTGATGGAGGCGCTCCGGGCGCGTGGTCAGGTCGAAGCCGTTTTCGAACGGGTGTCCGGGCACGCCGCGAAAGCGTTCGGCGAAGCGCTCGGCGTAGCAGTTATCGCAGCCGCGCGCGATCTTGGTGCAACCCGTCACCGGGTTCCAGGTCGTGTCGGTCCACTCGATCGCGGAGTTCTGACCCATGCCCTCGGCCCGTTGCCGCGGCTCCTTCGGGGGCGTCCCCGCGAATCGCCGCATCCGATTGTGGACCGGCCGCCAGCGGGTGTCAACGAATTTTCGCGGTGCGTTCTCTCAAGCCGGAACGAAGGCGCGCCCCTTGCCGCCCGGCGGGCCGGGCGCGCCGCGGGGGCGCAGCCGGCCTCGACCTCCATATCGCCGGCATCGGTCATCGGCGGTCGAGCTCGGTATTGCCCCCTTCCGGCAAGGCGGTCAATCCCGCTCCGGCTTATCGGCCGCGGCGCGTTTCCCCACAGCCGGATGTCCCCGCCAACGGTGCCGGGCCGGGCGGACCATGGTCCTCTCCCGCAAGGGCTTTGAACGCACTTTAATGGGGAGGCGGTTCGGATGTCCCCAGGCCCGTCGGCGCCCGCCGCCCCGTCGGCAAGCGGCGCTTCGGCGCGCGGCCTCTCCCGGAATCCCGAAGGCGCAATTCGCAGGCGTGTGCATGGCCCGATCCCGCCCCACCGATCTTCCTGGGACTGCCGGCGTCCTCGCCGGCATCGTCGATGACGGCGCGCCGCCCCGCCCGGTTGTCCCGGAACTCCCCTATCCCGGGTGCGCGGGCGTCCCGCCCGCCTCGCGCGAAGCGCGACACGCAGCCGCCCCGCGTCCCGCAAATCCCGCAATCGCGAACCTGCAATCCCGGATCCGGGCGGCGCACCGGCGCGCCGCCCCGCCCGGTTATCCCGGAACTCCCCTATCCCGGGTGCGCGGGCGTCCCGCCCGCCTCGCGCGAAGCGCGACACGCAGCCGCCTCGCATCCCGCAAATCCCGCAATCGCGAACCCGCAATCCCGGATCCGAGCGCTGCACCGGCGCGCCGTCCCGCCCGGTTATCCCGGAACTCCCGGATCGCCCCCGTCCCGGATGCCCGCCTGCCCCGCGTCCCGCAAATCCCGCAAGTGCGAATCCCGCAATCCCGGATCCGGGCGCCGCGCCGGCGCGCGGCCTCGCCCGGTTATCCCGTATCTCCTGGAGCGTCCCCGTCCCGGAAGCCTGCTCGCCCCGCATCCCGCGAATCCCGCAATTGCCAATTCGCGATCCCGGATCTGGGCGCCGCGCCGGACGCGGCCCCGCCGGCATGAAGATCCTCGCATACTGACGGGACGCGAAGGGGGCAACGAACGCCGGCGCGATACCGGAAGCCGGATGAGCGTCAACGCGCGTCGCCCCACCCGGCGCAGCGGGCCGGCCGGGACGGCTTCCCCGCCATGACGGCCGCTCGCCGGGCGGGAGCGGGAGAGGGCGCGGCGGCGTCAGGCCGACCGGACTTTCGTCAGCAGATAGACGGCGAAGGCGCGGCGATCCTCGGGCGGCGCCGCGAGGAAGCCATCGATGGCGCGCCGCGCCTGGTCCAGGGCGTCCACGACCTCGTATTTATCGAACGAAGCGTGGGGGTCGTAATCCGCCGCATGGCGGTCGGCTTGCATTTCCAGGAAATGCCCGGCGAAATCCCTTATCGCGACCGGATAGGCGCGCATGACGTCCACGCGGCTGCAACGCCTTTTCGCCTCGCCATGCTCCAGGGCGCGATAGGCTTGGCGCCACGCGGCCGCGTTTCGCGGCGCCTGCGAGCCGCCAGCCACCGCATCGGCGCAACTCCGCGCCAGACAATGGAACAACGCGTAATAGGCGGAGCTGACGGCGCGGCGCAGGTCCGTCGGGCGCGGCTCGCCGGCGTTCGCGTCAACCAGGTCGGCGGCTATCCGGAGAAGGTCGTCGGGATCCAAACCGTCATCCCGGCATTTCGGATTTGGGGCCGAACGAGAGGACCGGAAAAGCGCCGATCCCCTCGCGCGCCAGCGCCGAACGCAAACGGCGGCGCAGGTTCATTTTCATGTCGTAGTCCAGAATCCGCGGCTCGCCGTCGTACATCAGCCTGATCCGCAGAAACTCGTCGCCGTCGTCCATGGCCCCGGGGGTCAGCGACCGCAGGTCGAGCGCGTCCTCGCCGGACTGGTCCAGAAGGATGTTCTCGATGACGCACCGCGCGCGCTCCAGAGCCCGATCTTCCATTTCGCCGCTCCCGTTTCCGACGCCGACCGCGCTCGAAGATAGCCGCGGGCCTCCCCGGCCGCAACGGCGAAGCCGCGGGCCGGCGCGGCCCTGCCGGCATGAATATCCGCGCATGTCGAAGGGACGCGAGGGGTAATGCGTCAATCGCCCGCGAGCTCCGCGCTGGCGGTCTCTATGCGCTCCTCCAGCACGGCCGTGAACGCCGCGCGCGGCCCCGCCCGGTTATCCCGGAACTCCCGAACCGCCCCGTCCCGGAAGCCCGCCCGCCTCGTATCCCGCAAATCCTGCAAGTGCGAACCCGCAATCCCGGATCCGGGCGCCGCGCCGGCGCGCCGCCCCGCCCGGTTGCCCCGGAACTCCCGGACCGCACCCGTCCCGGAAGCCCGCCCGCCCCGCGTCCCGCAAATCCCGCGATTGCAAACCCGCAATCCCGGATCCGGGCGCGCCGCCTCGCGCAGTCCACCGCTCTCCGTCACCGGGCGCCGCCTTCCCGGCCGCCGGATCCGTAAAGCGCGCGGGCGCGGGCCTCGAAGGCGGCGACCATGCGGCGGACGGCGTCGTGGAACAACACGCCGATCAAGGCGCCCAGCAGGCGCGAGCGGAACTCGAAATCGACGTGGAAATCGACGCGGCAGCCGCCCTCGGGCAGGTCGGCGAAACGCCAGCGATTGGACATGCGGCGGAACGGGCCCCTCGTCGGCGCCGCGTCGATGGCGCGCGGGCGGGCGGTCTCGACGCGGGAGCCGAACTCGCGGCGGACACCCTTGAAGCCGATGGTCAGATCGGCGTGGAACACGCCGCCCTCGCGCCTCACGATCCGTGCGGCGCGACACCAGGGCAAGAATTCGGGGTAGCGGTCCACCGCGGCGACGAGATCGAACAGCTGCTCGGCGGTGTAGGGAAGGACGCGGCGCTCCGAATGGACGGGCATGGGGTCAGGGGCGCGCTTCGCGCGCCTGCCGGCCGGACGCCGGCGCTTCCAGCGCGGCGCGGGCGGCGCGGAGGGACTGGAAGTCGGAATCGGCGTGGTAGGAGGAGCGGGTCAGCGGCGAGGCGGACACCATCAGGAAGCCCATCTCGCGCGCGGCGGCGCGGTAGCGGGCGAAGACGTCGGGATGGACGAAATCGACCACGGGATGATGCTTCGGACTCGGCTGGAGATACTGGCCGATGGTGAGGAAGTCTATGTCGTGGGCGCGCATGTCGGCCATGACGGAGAGGATTTCCGCCTCGGTCTCGCCGAGGCCCACCATCAGGCCGGACTTGGTGAAGAGCGCGGGGACGATCTCCTTCGCGCGGCGCAGCACCCATAGCGAATGCGCGTAGCGCGCCGCCGGGCGCACCGTCCGGTAGAGCCGCGGGACGGTCTCCAGATTGTGGTTGTACACGTCGGGGCGGGCGCGCGCGACGGAGTCGACGGCGCCCGCCTTGCGCTGGAAGTCCGGCGTGAGCACCTCGACGGTGGTCGCGGGCGCGGTCTCGCGCAGCCGTTCGATGCAGCGGACGAAATGCGCCGCGCCGCCGTCGGGCAGGTCGTCGCGGTCGACGGAGGTGACGACGACGTGCCGCAGACCCAGTTCGCCCACCGCCTCGGCGAGGCGGTCGGGTTCGTGCGGGTCGAGCAGGTCGGGGCGGCCGGTGGCGACGTTGCAGAAGGCGCATTTGCGCGTACACACGCTGCCCAGGATCATCACCGTGGCGTGCCCGCCGGCCCAGCATTCGCCGATGTTGGGGCAGGCGGCCTCCTCGCACACGGTGTTGAGCGCCAGCCGGCGCATCAGCCGGCGCGTCCGGGCGTAGCCGGGCGAAACCGGCGCGCGGACGCGGATCCAGTCCGGCTTGCGCGGGCGGGCGGGCGCGGGCGCTGTCATGCGGTCGGGCGCGGTCTCAATTCGCGACGCTCCAGACGAACGCGGCCACCCAGCCGATGAACGTCCATCCGGCGAGCAGGTTCAGAAAGAATATGGCGACCTTGTTCCTGTGCGCGCGGGAATAGGCGACGATGGACGGCAGGAAATACACCAGCACGAGGACGATCACGATGAGGATCGTGGCAAGCGGATCGTAGTCCCGGTCGGGCATCGCTCTTTCCTCCGTCCCGCCGGCGTCTAGATATGGAGCGCTCGGCCCCAGGCGTCGAGGACCGATTCGTGCATCGCCTCGGACACGGTCGGGTGCGGGAAGACGGTCGCCATCAGGTCGCGCTCGGTGCCCTCCAGCGTCCGCGCGACGGCGTAGCCGTGGATCAGCTCCGTCACCTCGGCGCCGATCATGTGCGCGCCGAGCAGCTCCCCCGTCGCGGCGTCGAACACGGTCTTGACCAAGCCATCGGGCGCGCCCAGGGCGATGGCCTTGCCGTTGCCGGCAAGCGGGAAGCGCCCGACGCGGACCTCGCGGCCCGCCGCGCGCGCCGCCGCCTCGGTCAGGCCGACGCTCGCCACCTGCGGGCGGCAATAGGTGCAGCCGGGGACGGCGTCCGCGTCCAGCGGGTGGACTCCCTCGACCCCGGCGATGCGCTCGACGCACAGCACGCCTTCATGGCTCGCCTTGTGCGCGAGCCAGGGCGGGCCGGCGAGATCGCCGATGGCGTACACCCCGGGTTCGCCGGTGCGCATCCATTCGTCGACGACGACGTGGCCGCGGTCGACCCGGACTCCGGTCCCCTCCAGGCCCAGGTCTTCGGTGTTGCCGGTAATGCCGACGGCGAGGATGACCTTCTCCGCCGCCGCCTCGCCGCCCGGCTCCAGCGCCGCGACCATGCGCCCGCCGCGCGCCTCCAGCCCGGCGACCCGCGTCGCGGTGCGGACGATCATGCCCTGCTTCTCGAACGCCTTGCGGGCGAGGGCGGAGATCTCCTCGTCCTCGGCGGGGAGCACGCGGTCCAGCACCTCGACCAGGGCGACCTCGGCGCCCATGTCGCGGTAGAAACTGGCGAATTCGACGCCGATGGCGCCGGAGCCGATGACCAGCACGGATTCGGGGATGGCCTCGGGAACCATCGCCTCGCGATAGGTCCATACGCGCTCGCCGTCGGGTTCGATCCCCGGCAAGGCGCGGGCGCGGGCGCCGGCGGCGAGGACGATATGCGCCGCGCGCAGGCGGGCGGATTCGCGGCCGTCCTGCGCCACGGCGACGGCGTTCGCCCCGGCGAGGCGGCCGGCGCCCTCGACGACCGCCACCTTATTCTTGCGCAGCAGGTAGCGGACGCCGGACGACAGCCGGGCGGCGACGGCGCGCGAACGCGCGACCACCTTGCCGGCGTCGAAGGCGACGTCCCGCGCCGAGAAGCCGAAACTCTCCAGATCGCCCAGCAGGTGGTTAATTTCGGAGGCGCGCAGCAGCGCCTTGGTGGGGATGCAGCCCCAGTTCAGGCAGACGCCGCCGAGATGCTCGCGCTCGACGACCGCGGTCTTCATGCCGAGCTGCGCGGCGCGGATCGCGGCGACGTACCCCCCCGGCCCGCCGCCGATGACGACGAGGTCGAATTCGGCCGCGGCCATCAGAGCAGCATGGTCAGCGGGTCCTCGACGAGGCCCTTGAAGGCGGCGAGGAAGCGGGCGCCGATGGCGCCGTCGATGACGCGGTGGTCGCCCGACAGGGTGCAGGTCATGACGGTGGCGACCGCCAGCGCGCCGTCGCGCACCACCGGGCGTTGCTCGCCGGCGCCGACCGCGAGGATGCCGGCCTGCGGCGGGTTGATCACCGCGGCGAATTCGCGGACGCCGTACATGCCGAGGTTGGAGATCGAGAAGCCGCCGCCCTGGTACTCCTCGGGCGGCAGCTTGCCGGCGCGGGCGCGGGCGGCGAAATCGGCCATCTCGGCGGAGATCTCCGCCAGGCCCTTGTTGTCGGCGCCCCGGACGACCGGAGTCACCAGGCCGCCCTCGACGGCGACCGCCACGGCGACGTCGACCGTCGTGCGGCGCAGCGTCGCCGCGTCGGTCCAGGCGGCGTTGGCCTCCGGAACCTTGCGCAGCGCGAGCGCGGCGGCGCGGACGACGAAATCGTTGACCGACAGGCGATACGCGTCGGAGCGCGCGTTGAGGTCGGCGCGGGTCTTCAGGAGCGCGTCGATCTCGCAATCGACGGTGAGATAGAAATGCGGGATCGTCCGTTTCGACTCCGCGAGGCGCTTGGCGATGGTCTTGCGCATGCCGCTGTTGGGGATCTCCACCGCTCCGGCGGGCGGCGCGGGCGCGGCGGGCGGAGCGGCGGGCTCGGGCTGCGGCGGCGCGGCGGCGCGCGCGTCGAGCGCCGCCTCGATATCGCGCTTGACGACGCGCCCGCGCGGGCCGGAGCCGGAAAGCGCGGCGAGGTCGATGCCCGCCTGCGCCGCCATGCGTCTGGCGAGCGGGCTGGCGAAGATGCGCCCCTCCGGCGCGGCGGGCGGCGGCGATGGCGGCGCGGGCGCGGCGGCGGCGGGCGGGGGCGGAGCGCCGCTCCCGGCGGGCTGCGGCGGCGCGGCGGCGGCGGCGTCCTCGCCCTCGCCGACGAGAACGGCGATCGGCGTGTTGATGGCGACTCCCTCGGCGCCCTCGGCGACGAGGATGCGGCCGAGAACGCCCTCGTCCACCGCCTCGATCTCCATCGTCGCTTTGTCGGTCTCGACCTCGGCGATGATGTCTCCCGGTTCGACGGAGTCGCCCTCGGACTTGATCCAGCGGGCGAGGGTCCCCTCGGTCATCGTCGGCGACAGCGCCGGCATAAGTATCTGAGTCGGCATTTCAGACTCCGTGGATGCGCGCGGCCCTAGAGGACGGACCGCGCGGCGGCGGCCACGCGCTCGGCGTCGGGCAGGGCGAGGCGTTCGAGATTGGCGGCGTAGGGCATGGGCGCGTCGGCGCCGGACACCCGCCGCACCGGCGCGTCGAGATGGTCGAACGCCTCCTCCATAATCCGCGCCGCGACCTCGGCGCCGACTCCGGCGGCGGGCCAGCCCTCCTCCACCGCGACCGCGCGGTTGGTGCGCTTGACCGAGGCGACGACCGTGTCGATGTCGAGCGGGCGGAGGCTGCGCAGGTCGACCACCTCGGCCGCGACGCCCTCGCCGGCCAGGATATCCGCCGCGGCGAGGGCGTGTTCGACGCCGCGCGACCAGGCGGCGAGGGTTACGTCGGCGCCGGCGCGCACGACGGCGGCCTTGCCGATGGGAACGGCGCGGTCGCCGTCCGGCGCCTCGCCCTCGCGCCCGTAGAGGAGTTCGTTCTCGAGGAACAGCACCGGGTTGTCGTCGCGGATGGCCGCCTTGAGCAGGCCCTTGGCGTCGGCGGCGGAGCACGGGGCGACCACCGCCAGCCCCGGCACGTGGGCGAACCAGGCGGAGAAGTCCTGCGAATGCTGCGCGCCGACGCGCGAGGCGGCGCCGTTGGGGCCGCGGAAGACGATGGGGCAGGCGACCGCGCCGCCCGACATGTAGCGGGTCTTGGCGGCGGAATTGACGATCTGGTCCATCGCCTGCATGGCGAAGTTGAAGGTCATGAACTCGACGACAGGGCGCAGCCCCATGAAGGCGGCGCCGACGCCGAGCCCGGCGAAGCCCGCCTCGGTGATCGGCGTGTCGACGACGCGGCGGGGGCCGAATTCCTCCAGCAGGCCCTGGCTGACCTTGTAGGCGCCCTCGTATGCGCCGACCTCCTCGCCCATGAGGAAGACGGAGTCGTCGCGGCGCATCTCCTCGGCCATCGCGTCGCGCAGGGCCTCGCGGACGGTGATCCGGGCCACGGTCAGGCGACCACGTCGCGCATGAGCTCGGCCGCGTCGGGCTCGGCGCTGTTCTGCGCGAACTCGGCGGCCTCGGCGATGGCGGCGCGGATTTCGCGGTCCAGCGCCTTGAGCGCGTCGTCGTCGGCGTGGCCGCCCTCGAGCAGGCGCTGGCGCACGCGGTCGATGGGGTCGCGGTCCTGGCGCATCTCGCGCACCTCGTCGCGGGAGCGGTATTTCGCCGGGTCGGACATCGAATGGCCGCGGTAGCGGTAGGTCTTGGCCTCGACGAGCATGGGGCCGTTGCCGGCGCGCGCCCAGGAGGCGGCCTCGCGCATGGCGTCGCGGACGGCGACCGCGTCCATGCCGTCGCACTGGATGCCGGGGATGCCGAACCCCTCGGCGTGCTTGAACAATTCGACCTCGGCCGTGGCGCGCTTGACGGCGGTTCCCATGGCGTATTCGTTGTTCTCGATGACGTAGACGGCGGGCAGGCGCCACAGCGCGGCCATGTTGTAGGCCTCGTACACCTGCCCCTGATTGGCGGCGCCGTCGCCGAAGCAGACGACGCAGACGCCGTCGGCGCCGCGGTATTTGAGCGCGAAGGCGATGCCGGTGCCGATGGGGACCTGGGCGCCGACGATGCCGTGCCCGCCCCAGAAGGCGCGGTCGGGCGCGAACATGTGCATGGAGCCGCCCTTGCCGCCGGAGAGTCCGGCGCCGCGCCCGGCGAGTTCGGCGAGGACGAGCCGGGGCGGGACGCCGCGCGCCAGGGCGTGGCCGTGGCAGCGGTAGCTGGTGACCACCGGGTCGTCGCGCCCGATCGCCCGCTCGATGCCGACGGCGACCGCCTCCTGCCCGATATAGAGGTGGCAGAAGCCGCCGATCAGGCCCAGGCCGTACATCTGCCCCGCCTTCTCCTCGAAGCGGCGGAGCAGGAGCATCTTCTTGTAGCAGGCCAGCAGCTCCTCCCCGCTCGCGACCGGCTCGGCGGGCGCGGCGACGAGTTTGGGGCGGCTTCGAGGTGCGGTCATGGCGCCTCCGCGCGGTTGCCGGGCGGCGCGGCCACCCTAGCCGCCCGCCGCCGCCGCCGCAAGCGCGGCGGCGCGCGCGGCCCGGCCGGCGTCAGAAATCCTTGACGAAGAAGACCATGCTGGCCGCCGTCGTCAGCCACACCGCGGGGTGGACCTGGCGCCACCGGCCGGCCAGCGCCTTCCCCACCGCCCAGGCGGCGAAGCCGACGGCGATGCCGTAGGCGATGCTGAAGGTGAACGGCATGACCGCGGCGGCGAGGATCGCCGGGCCGTAATCGGTCGCGTCGTCCCAGTCCAGGTCCTTGAGGTTGCGGACGAAGAAGGTGGCGACGAACACCAGCGCCGGAGCGGTCGCCCAGGCGGGGATGGTCCTCGCCAACGGGGCGAGGAACAGGCACAGCAGGAACAGCGCCGCGCAGGTCACCGCGGTCAGTCCGGTGCGCCCGCCCTCCTTTATGCCGGCGCCGCTCTCGATGTAGCTGGTGGTGTTGCTGGTGCCGAGCAGCGCGCCGGCCGTGGTGGCGACGGAGTCGGCGAGCACCGCGCGCCCCACCCCGTCCACCTTGCCGTCCTCGCGCACCTTCCCGGCCAGGTTGGCGGCGGAGGTGAGCGTCCCCGCGGTGTCGAAGAAGTCCACGAACAGGAAGGTCAGCACGACGGCGACCAGGCCGAGTTCGAAGACCGCGCCCACGTCGAGCTCGAGGAGGGTCGGCGCCAGGCTCGGCGGCAGCCATTCGCCGCCGCCCCATTCGGCGTCGCCCGTGGCGAGGCTGGCCGCCGTGACGCCGAGGATGCCGATGACGATGGCGCCCGGGACCTTGCGCGCGTCGAGCGCCGCCATGGCGACGAAGCCGAGGCAGGCCAGCGCCGCGGTCGAGGCGGTGAGGTCGCCGATGGTCAGCAGGGTGGCCGGATGGTCGACGACGATCCCGGCGTTCTTCAGGCCGATGAGGGCGAGGAACAGGCCGATGCCGGCGCCGATGCCGAGCCGCAGGCTCTTGGGGATCGCCTCGAGGATCCACGTCCGCAGCCCGGTGGCGCTCAGCGCGACGAACAGGACGCCTGAGCAGAACACCGCTCCCAGCGCCGCCTGCCACGGATGGCCCATGCCGATGACCACGCCGTAGGCGAAGAAGGCGTTGAGGCCCATTCCGGGGGCGAGCGCGATGGGCCAGTTGGCCCACAGGCCCATGACCAGCGTGCCGATGGCGGCGGCGAGGACGGTGGCGGTGAAGACGGCGCCGAAATCCATCCCCGCGTCCTGGAGGATGAGCGGGTTGACGGCGACGATGTAGGCCATCGTCAGGAAGGTGGCGGCGCCGGCGACGAGTTCGCGGCGGACGTCGGCGCCGTTTTCCGCGAGCTTGAAGACGCGGTCGAGGAACTGCATGGCGGTTCTCCGCGCGGGCGAAGGCGGGGCGGCAAGGTAGCCCATTCCCCGCGCCCGGCATAGCGCGCGGCGGATGACGGCGGCGGCGGGCTGCCCTCCGAATATCTCGCCGGGTCGGTCGCGATGGCGTTTCGGGAGCCCGAGGGCGAGTGGCTGGAGCTCGAACGCGGCAACGCCAACCCGCGGGAAATCGGCGAGTATGTCTCGGCGCTCGCCAACGCGGCGGCGTCCGGGCGGGCCAACCGCAGCGCCCATTTGACCGGGAATCGCGCGCGCAACCCTCAAGGAGGTCTGCAATTTTCCTTATCGTTCGACATACGAAGGAAATTTCGACTGGATTCCATTTGACTGACATTTGACGACGAACAGCCGCCGCGACCTATCCCGAATCGGGCATCGTGTCCAGCACTGCGCCAAGAGCTACCCCGTCCGGGTCCGCCGACGCCGCCTCGCGCGCACGGCGCAGGCGCGCCGCCGCGTCCGCCGGTAAGGCGCCGTTCGCCAGCCACGGCGCGACCGTCGCGTCGACGATGCGCGTATAGCTGGCGAAACCCCGATGCCACGTCTCGCCGTAGCCCTTGACCAGCCCCGCCAGAGCGGCGACTTCGACTCCCAAAGCCGCGTCGCGGCGGGTGGCCTCCGCCGCCAGCGCCAGCCAGTCTTCGATGCGGCGGCGCTCCTCGCGCCAGCGCCAGCCCCAGGGGCGCAACGGGCGCAGCGCCGCGAGCAGGCGCAGCAGCGCGAAGCCGAAGACCGTGTCGCTGCGAAGCCGCAAGGGGACGGCGAAGCGGCCGGCCGCGCCGCGCGTCCGCGCCCAGGCCATCAGCCGCCCGCCGAGGGCGGGGGGCAGGAGCGCGCACCATTCCTCCAGCCCCGGCTTGAGGAACTCGCGCACCCGCACCGGTTCGTCCTCCGCCGCGCCCGCCTCCGCGCGCAGCGCCGCCAGCCGAGAGCCGCGAGTCTTGAGCTGGGCGACGCGGATGACGTCCTCGTAACTCATGCGCAGCGCCAGCTGGCGGGCGCATTCCCGCGCCGCGTCCTCCGAAGCCGCCGCCACCGGCGTGAGGCGCTCCAGGTAAAGCATGGCGTACGCCTCGCCCTGGTAGTCGAGGAGGCGCGCCGCGCCGGCGCCGGCGAGCCCGGCGAGGCCCGGCCCAAGCGCGTCCGCCGCCGCCCGAACGCGCGGCGGGAGCGGCGCGGCGTGCGGCGCTTCGGCGGCGGGCGGCTCCGCCTCGGGCGCCCCGTCCGCCGCCAGCCGCTCCCCGGCGGCGAAGCCGGCGAGGTTGGCCGCCACCGCCTTGCCCTCGGCTTCGACGGCGGCGCGGAGCGCCGCGCGGTCCATCGGCAGCGCGCCCGACGCGGCGGCGGCGCCGAGCAACGCGGCGTTCAGCGGCGCGCCCGCCGCGCGCGCGGCGGCGGAGAAATCCGCCAGCACGGCGCGCCGCGCGAGCGCCCCGGCGGCGTCCGCCAGGCGTTCGGAATCGACCCGCCCGTCGCCCATCGCCGCGCGCTCGGCGATGGCGAACACGCGGTGCGTCGAGGCGACGAGGACGGTGCGGTCGGGCGCGACGTAGCCGTTCTCCACCGCGCGCGCCGCCTCCACCAGTTCGCTGGCGATGACCAGATCGACCTCGCCCGGCGTGGGGTAGAGCGCGAAGGCCGGCTCCGGCGCGCCCGGCGGCGGCGGTTCGGGCCAGATCTCCAGGTAATAGGTCGTCGCCCCGGTGCGCTGCGCGACGCCGGGGATCGATGTGGACTGGACGAGGAGGCCGGCGCGCCCGGCGGCGGCCACGATCCAATTCGCCAGGACGCCGCCGCCCTCGCCGCCCATCGCGGCGACGAGCGCCGCGAACGGGCGCGCCGGCGCTTCGCTCATCCCGCGCCTTGCAGGACGCCGATGGCGGCGCGGCGGACGCGCCAGACCAGACGCTCCCACCGGCCCGGATTGCTCACCACGTCGGCGCGGTAGAACGACGGGCACAGCGTCGCCGCATGCGCCACCGAGCCGCACAGGCCGCAGCCGAGGCAGTCGTTGTCGACATGCGCCACCGGCTCGCGGCGCAGCGGGTCGGGGTTCGGCGCGACGGTGAGCGACGGACAGCCCGAAAGGCGAATGCACGAGCGGTCGCCGGTGCAGACGGCGGCGTCGACGCCGAAGCGCGTGCGGACGGCGCGCCTGCCCTCCGCGAGGCGCTTGCGCCGCGCCGGGCGCGCGCGGCGCTGGCGCGCCAGCTGGCATTCGCCGTCGGCGACGATGACCTTGAGGCCGCGCGCCTTCGCGGTGAGCGCCTCGCGCAGGCGCCTGGCCACGCGCGCCACGTCGTAGGAGGGGACGGTGCGCACCCAC
The DNA here is from genome assembly GCA_965242575.1 of Alphaproteobacteria bacterium. Classification (GTDB taxonomy): domain Bacteria; phylum Pseudomonadota; class Alphaproteobacteria; order UBA7887; family UBA7887; genus JANQOH01. Next base: position 3,265,527 of record OZ251461.1, on the reverse strand, counting down.
CGCACCCCCAGGCCCTTCAGCGCGCGCTGGATGCTCATGCCCGAAGGCGCGCCGCTGCGGTCGGTGCGGCTCGACGGCAGGTATTGCCACCCCGTCGCCGAGGTGTAGCCGTTCTTGAAGATCACCAGCACGCCGTCGTCGCGGTTGAAGGCGGCGCTGGCGACTCCCGAGGACAACCCGTTGTGCCAGAACCCGCCATCGCCCATGACGCTGATGGTCCGCTTGGCGAAGTTCGGCCCCACCCCCGCCGCGCTGGCGAGGCCCAGGCCGTAGCCGAGCACCGTGTTGCCGATGTCGAACGGCGGCAGGGTGGAGAAGGTGTGGCAGCCGATATCCGCCGCGACGTGGGTAGGCCCGAGGTCCTTCTCGACGATCTTCATGGCGCTGAACACCGGGCGTTCGGGGCAGCCGGTGCAGAAGCTCGGCGGGCGCGCCGGCGCCGGGGCGCCGAGCGCGGCGGCGGCTTTCTTCTTGAGCGAATCCAGCCGCGCCACCCGGTCGCGCGCGGACGCCTCGCCGATGAACGCCGCGACGCCGCGCAGGACGACCTCGGCGGTGTACTCCCCCGCCATCGGCAGGACGTCCTTGCCCTGCACGGCGGTTTGCAGGTCGGCGCGGCGGAGCGCCACATGCGCCGCCCGCTCGAGATAGTCGGGATGGCCCTCCTCGACGACCAGGACGCGCGCCTTGCCGGCGCAGAACGCGGCGATCTCGTCGTCGACGACGGGCCAGGCGGCGTTCATGACGTAGATCGGGACGCGGCTCGCGCCGAAGGGGTCGGCGAGGCCGAGGCTGGCGAGCGCGCGCAACACGGTGTTCGCCAGCCCGCCCTGGACGATTATCCCGATGTCCCCGCGCGCGCCGGGGATCGTCTCGTTGATCCCGTTCTCGCGGACGAAGCGGACGGCCGCCGGGATGCGATGCTCGATCTTGTGCTTCTCCTGCGCGTAGGTCGCCGGCGGCAGGCAGATGCGCCCGTAGTCGAAATCGGGCGCCGCCAGCGCCGCGCGCCGCGAGACCGGCGGCGGCAGGTTGTCCTTGCAGGCGAAGCGCCCGTGGACGTGGCAGGCGCGGATGCGCAGCTCCAGCATGACCGGCATCGACGACGCCTCGGACAGCGCGAAGCCCTGCTCCACCGCCCGGACGATGGCCGGCAGGGTGGGGCGCGGGTCGAGCAGGCACATCGACGATTTGAGCGCGAAGGCGTGGCTGCGCTCCTGGATGATCGACGCGCCCTCGCCGTAATCCTCGCCGAGCACGATCAGCGCGCCGCCGCGCACCCCCGCCGAGGCGAGGTTGGAGAGGGCGTCGGAGGCGACGTTGGTGCCGACGGTGGACTTCCACGTCACCGCGCCGCGCAGCGGGTAGTTTATCGACGCGCCGAGCATGGCCGCCGCCGCCGCCTCGCTCGTCGGAGTCTCGAGGTGGACTCCGAGTTCGTCGAGCAGCGGGGCGGCGTCGACCATGACGTCGAGCAGGTGCGAGACCGGCGAGCCCTGGTAGCCGCCTACGTAGCTCACGCCCGATTGCAGCAGCGCCTTGGCGACGGCGAGTATGCCCTCGCCCTCGAACGTCTCGCCCGCCCCGAGCCGGAGCTTGGCGACCTCCCTGCGAAACGACCGCTCCATGCGCGCCGGTATAGCGCGCCGCCGCCGCCGTGTCTGCTATGGTGGCGCCGCGAACCCCAACCGGAGAGCCGCCGTGACCCAGCCCGCCATCGACCTGTATTTCTGGCCCACGCCGAACGGCTGGAAGGTCACCATCCTGCTCGAGGAGCTCGGACTGCCCTACGAGGTTCTCCCGGTGGACATCGGCAAGGGCGACCAGTTCGCGCCGGAGTTCCTCGCCATCAGCCCGAACAACAAGATGCCGGCCATCGTCGACCCGGACGGACCGGGCGGGGAGCCGGTGTCGGTCTTCGAATCGGGCGCGATCATGATCTACCTCGCGGAGAAGACGGGCCGGCTGATGCCCGCCGATCCGCGCGGGCGGCTGCGGGTCCTGGAATGGCTGATGTTCCAGATGGGGACCGTCGGGCCGATGCTCGGGCAGGCGCACCACTTCCGCCAATACGCGCCGGAGCGGATCCCCTACGCGGTGGACCGCTACACCCGCGAGGCGGGGCGGATCTATGGCGTGATCGACCGCCGCCTCGCCGAGCATGAATATCTCGCCGGCGACTATTCGATCGCCGACATCGCGGTGTGGCCATGGCTGCTCGGCGAACGGCAGGGCCAGGACTTCGCCGACTACCCGAACCTCGAGCGGTGGCGCGACGCGGTGAAGGCGCGCCCCGCGGTCATCCGCGGCCGCGATGTCATGAAGGCGGCGAAAGCCGTCGGCGACGTGAAAGCGGACAAGGAGCGCTTCTCGATCCTGTTCGGCGACAAGCAGTTCGAACGCCGCTGACGGCGGCGGCGCGATGGCGGCGTACATCGTCCGGCCCGACCCCGAAGACCCGCGCCTCACCGAGGCGGTGCGGGGGCTCGACCACCGCGGCGCGGAGGTCGCGGCGCGGGTGACGGTGGAGCGGCCCATCACGTTGTTCCTCAACGACTGCGAGATCGTCACGACGATGACCATCGGCGACCGGCCCGAATGCCTCGCGGTGGGCTTCCTCGCCAACCAGAACATGCTGGCGCCGGACGAAGAGATTACGGCGGTCGATTACGACGGCGACATCGACGTCGCCGTCGTCCGCACCGCGCGCCCGACCGACCACGAGGAGAAACTGGCCAGGCGCACCCGCACCTCGGGCTGCGCGCTGGGCACCTCCTTCGGCGACCTGATGGAGGATTTCGACTCGGTCCGCCTGCCCGAGGGCGCGCGCCTGCGGACGTCGTGGATCGCCCGGCTGGCGAAGGCGATAAACACCACGCCGAGCCTCTATCTCGCGGCCGGGGCGATCCACGGCTGCGTGCTGTGCCGGCGCGACGAGCCGCTGATCTACATGGAGGACGTGGGCCGCCACAACGCGGTCGACAAGATCGCCGGCTACATGCGGCTGAACGGAGTCTCCGCCGACGGGAAGATCCTCTACACGACCGGCCGGCTGACCGGCGAGATGGTCATCAAGACCGTGCGCATGGGCGTGCCGATCCTGATTTCGCGCTCGGGCTTTACGTCGTGGGGAGTCGACCTCGCGCGCCGCGCCGGGCTGACGCTGATCGGGCGGGCGCGCGGCCGGCGCTTCATGGCGCTCTCCGGCGCCGAACGGCTGGTCTTCGACGACCGCGGCGCGGACGAGGCCGGGGACGAGGACGCCGACGCCGCCGGGGGCGCCGCCGCGTGAGGCGCCGGGCGGTGGGCGTCGTCCTCGCCGGCGGGCGGGCGCGGCGCATGGGCGGCGGCGACAAATGGCTGCTGCCGCTGGGCGGGAGGCCGCTCCTCGACCGCGTCCTGTGGCGCGCGCTGCCGCAGGTTGCGCGGCTCGTCGTCAACGCCAACGGCGACCCGGCGCGCCTCGCCGCGGCGGGCCTGCGCATGGCCGTGGGCGGGGCGGACGGAATTCCCGTCGTCGCCGATGGCGTCCCCGGCCGCGCGGGGCCGCTCGCCGGCGCGCTGGCGGGGATGGAGTGGGCCGCCGAACATGCGCCCGGCGTCCCGCTGGTGGCGACCTTAGCCGCCGACTCGCCGTTCTTTCCCCTCGACCTGGTGGAGCGGCTGGAGCGCGCCCTGGGCCCGGACCGCCCGCTCGCCCGCGCCGCGTCCGGCGGGCGGGCGCATCCGGTGTTCGGCCTGTGGCCGGTGGCGCTGCGCCACGACCTGCGCCGCGCCCTGGAGGAGGACGGCGTGCGCAAGGTCGACGCATGGACGGCGCGGCATGGAGTCGCCGAGGTGGATTTCCCGTTCGCGGGGCCGGTCGACCCGTTCTTCAACGTGAACGCGCCGGACGACCTGGCGCGGGCGGAGAAAATTTTTGCGGCCGGGGCGGAGGGGCGGTTGACGGACTCGGAGTCTTAATTTACAAGACTCGGAGTCGGGGCGAATTGGGAGTCTCCCAGGATGAGAACCATCGAGATCGATTTCGACGTGCACCAGGCGATCGAGGCCGAACGGCGAGGGTTCGACGACTCGCCGAACGCCGCGCTGCGCCGCCTGCTGCGGCTCGGCCCGGCAGTCGAACCTGGGGGCGGTTTCGCGGACATGGCCGCGCCGCCGCCGCTCGCGCCTCCGGCGCGCCGTTGGGTTTGGAAGGGGGTCGAGCTCCCGGACGGAACGGAACTCCGGGTGCGACATCCCAGGGCCGACGCCGAGGGGCGGGTCGTCGACGGCGAGCTGAACTTCGACGGCGAAGGGTACCGCACTCCGTCCCGCGCCGTCGCCGAGGTCGTTCGCGCGGCCACCGGAACCCGGAGCATCGCCAACGGGTGGATGCACGTGTTCGCGAAGCGCCCCGGCGACGAGGGCTGGCGAATGCTGAACGAAATCCGCTCGGCGCCAGCCCTCGCGGGCGCCGGCGCAATCCGACACGAGGAGGACACGGCCTTCCCCGATGTCTCACGCGTTTCGACTCCGTCCCCGTCCGCCGCGGACGGCCGCGATGAAACCCGCCCGGTCGCGAAAACCGGGCCGGAGCTCGTGGCGTTCCTGAGGTCGGCGCCGCCCGGCGCCGCCGATCTGGCCGTCGAGCGCGACCGCTCGGCGGGACGCGCGGTCGAGCTGGAATGACGGGGTTCCTGCTCGACACCAACGTCATTAGCGAGACCGTCAAGCCCCGGCCCGAAGACCGGGTTCTCGCCTGGATCTCCGACCGGGCGCCGGGCGAGCTCTTCCTCGCCGCGATGACGTTCGCGGAGCTGGCGCGGGGAGCGCGGAAGCTCGGCGACACCGGGCGCGGGCGCGAGCTCGAACGCTGGATACATGGCGCGCTTGCGCGCCAGTTCGCCGGGCGCATCCTGTCGTTCGACCGCGAGGCGGCGGCGATCTGGGGCGAGATCATGGGCGACGGCGACAGGATCGGGAAAACCCGCCCCGCCGCCGACGCCCAGATCGCCGCGGTCGCGCGGCGCCACGGGCTGGTTCTCGCCACCCGGAACGTGCGCGATTTCACGGAGATGGGGGCGGAGCTGCTCGATCCGTGGGCCCGGTAGCGCCGCGCCCCTTACTCCGCCGCGGCGCGGGCGGCGGCGAAGACCTGGCGGAAGACCTCGGGCTCCTGCGCGCCGGAGAGGGCGTAGCGCTCGTCGACGACGAAGAACGGCACGCCCCGGACCCCCATGGCGCGGGCGCGCCGGTCGCGGTCCCGGACCAGTTCGGCGTCGGCGCCGCTGTCGAGCCAGGCGCGGACGGCGCCGGCGTCGAGGCCGCACGCCCCGGCGACCCCGGCGAGAACCCCGGAGTCGCCGATGTCGAAGCCCTCCTCGAAATAGGCGCGGAACAGGGCGTCGACCACCCGGCCCTGCGCGCCGCGCCCGGCGGCGTAGTGGATCAGCCGGTGCGAATCGAGCGTGTTCGGCGTCCGCGCGATGGCGTCGAAATCGACCTCCAGCCCCTCGCCGCGCGCCGCGTCGCGGATCGCGCTATAGGCCCGCCGCGCGCGTTCGGGGCCGCCGAACTTGAACGCCAGGTAGTCGGCGCGGTCCATCCCCTCCGCCGGCATGTCGGGGTTGAGCTGGAAGGGCCGCCAGACGATCTCCGGCTCCGCCCCGCCCTCCGCGCGCAGCGCCGTCTCGAGCCGGCGCTTGCCGACGTAGCACCAGGGGCAGACCGTGTCGGAGAGGACGTCGATCCTCATGCGATTCTCGTTCCGGGCCGCGTCACCAGGCGAACCCCAGGGTGGCCCAGAATTTGGACACGTCGTACGCATGCTCGTCGGCCATGTAGCGCGCCGCCTTGAACGACGCGGACAGGCCGTCGCGGAGCGGCAGCGAGACGAGCAGGTCGATTTCGGAGCCGTAACGGGCGCCGCCGCGGGTCGCTTCGAAGTCGTGCCACACGGCGGTGAAGACGGCGCCGTCGAGGACGCCGGGGCCGCGCGTCTTCCAGGCGACGGTGGCGTAGAGGTCGCGCACGCCGTCGGCCGGGGTGGCCAGGAAGCGGTCGGCCCAGCCCTGGCGCGCGTGCAGCGTCGCCAGCGGGGTCCGGAAGGCCGCGGCGCCGTCGCCCTCCAGATACTCCATCGCCGCCTTGACCGTGACGCCGGCGCCGTCGAACGACAGGCCCGGCTCGACGAGCAGGAAGCCGAGGTCGAAATCGCCCGGATTGTCGCCGTAGGGGGTCTGGCGCGCCGCCTCCGCGCTGTAGAGGAGGCGGACGCCGTCGGCGATTTCGGCCGAGCCCGTCACCAGGGCGCCGAAGGTTTTCGACGAAAAGGCTGCGCGCTCGTCGATGTCGATCAGGTAGCCGTAGCCGGTCGCCGCAACGCCGGTGAAGCCGTCGTAGCGCAGGTTGATGAGGTGGGCGGCGGTGTTGTACTCGCCGTTGGGCGAATCCTCGCCGAAGATGCGCTTGACCCGGGATATCCAGGCGTAATTGACGGCCAGCCCCGGCAGGCTGCGGTCGATCAGCCGGACTCCGTCATAGGTCTGTTCGTTCTGGCGCCAGCCGACATTGCCGACGAAGCGCGTATTGTCGAATTTGATGCGGTGACGCCCGACGCGGATGTCGGTGTCGGGGGTCGCCGCGAGGTTCAGCCATGCGCGGTTGAGCGCGGCGTTCTCGGGGTCGGCGACGACGGGGCGGCGCGCGCGGCCGTTCAACGTGTCGTCGAAGCGCGCCGAGCCGAGATGCATGGAGCCCTCGAATTCGAGCAGCGCCTGCAAGCTGCGGCGCTCGGCCGTCATGAAGCCGAGGCGCGCGCGCAGGGTGTTGGCGTGCGCCTTTTCGGGCCGCTCCGGGTTCCCTTCGTCGACGTATTCGTAGCGGTAGCGGAGGTCGAGGATGGGGTCGCCCTCGGCGAGGAACCCGCCGAGCGGGGCGTCGTCCGCATGGGCGGGCTCCGGGGCGAATTCCGGGGCGAGCCCGGCGGCGAGGATCGAGATCGGGGCGAGGACGCGCGCGAGCGTTGTCATCGTCATCGTGGGAAGACTCCTTGTCGCGGTCACGAGGCGGGCGCCGGGACCCTGGGCCGCTTGCCGCCGCGGCGCGGCGCGGGCGGTTCGGGGACGAGGGAGAGGGCGGCCCCGGCGCCCCGGCCCTTGAGGCGGACCTTGACGTGGCCGCCGTTCGCCAGTTCGCCGAACAGCAGCGCGTCGGCGAGGGGCTTCTTCAGGTGCTCCTGGATGACCCGCGCCAGCGGGCGCGCGCCGTAAAGCCTGTCGTAGCCCTTCTCCGCCAGCCAGGCGCGCGCGCCGTCGGTGAGCTGGACGGTGACGTCGCGGTCGGCGAGCTGGGCTTCGAGCTGGGCGACGAATTTGTCGACCACCCGGTGGACGACCTCGGGCGGCAGGTGGGCGAAGCCGACGACGGCGTCGAGGCGGTTGCGGAATTCGGGCGAGAACATGCGCTCGATGGCCTCGCGGTCGTCGCCGACGCGCGCCTCGCGCCCGAAGCCGATAGCGGGCTTCGCCAGTTCCGCGGCGCCGGCGTTGGTCGTCATGACGAGGATGACGTTGCGGAAGCTCACGTTCTTGCCGTTGTGGTCGGTGAGCTTCCCGTGGTCCATCACCTGGAGGAGGATGTTGAACAGGTCGGGGTGGGCCTTCTCGATCTCGTCGAGGAGGAGGACGGCGTGCGGGTGCTGGTCCACCGCGTCGGTGAGCAGCCCGCCCTGGTCGAAGCCGACATAGCCCGGCGGCGCGCCGATGAGGCGGGAGACCGTGTGGCGCTCCATGTATTCCGACATGTCGAAGCGGATCAGTTCGATCCCCAGGATCGCCGCCAGCTGGCGCGCGGCCTCGGTCTTGCCGACCCCGGTGGGGCCCGAGAACAGGTAGCTGCCGACGGGTTTTTCGGGTTCGCGCAGGCCGGCGCGCGCGAGTTTGACGGCGCTCGTCAACGCGGCGAGGGCGGAGTCCTGGCCGAAGACGACGGTCTTCAGGTTGGCCTCCAGCGACGCCAGGACCTCCTTGTCGTCGCGGCTCACGCGCTTGGGCGGGATGCGCGCCATGGTGGCGACGACGCGCTCGACCTCGGCCTCGTCGATGGTGGTCTTGCGTTTGTCCGCCGGCAGCAGCGCCTGCGCCGCGCCCACCTCGTCGATCACGTCGATGGCCTTGTCGGGGAGTTTGCGGTCGCCGATATGGCGGTGGGAGAGTTCGACCGCCGAGCGCAGCGCGTCGCCGGTGTATTCGACCTTGTGGTATTCCTCGTAGCAGGGCTTGAGGCCCTCGAGGATGCGCACCGCGTCGCCGACCGAGGGTTCGTCGACGTCGATCTTCTGGAAGCGCCGCGCCAGCGCGCGGTCCTTCTCGAAATAGTTGCGGTATTCCTTGTAGGTGGTGGAGCCCATGCAGCGGAGCGCGCCGCTTTGCAGCGCCGGCTTGAGCAGGTTGGAGGCGTCCATCGCCCCGCCCGAAGTGGCGCCGGCGCCGATCACGGTGTGGATCTCGTCGATGAACAGGATGGCGCCGTCATGGCGCTCGAGGGCCGCGAGCACGCTCTTGACGCGCTCCTCGAAATCGCCGCGGTAGCGGGTGCCGGCGAGCAGGGTTCCCATGTCGAGGGCGAAGATGGTCGCGCCGCCCAGCACCTCCGGGACCTCGCCGTCGACGATGCGCCGGGCGAGGCCCTCGGCGATCGCGGTCTTGCCGACTCCGGGGTCGCCGACGAACAGCGGGTTGTTCTTGGTCCGCCGGCAGAGGATCTGCACCGTGCGCTCGACCTCGCGCGCGCGGCCGATCAGCGGGTCGATGCGCCCGTCGCGCGCCTTGGCGTTCAGGTCGACGCAATAGGCGGCGAGGGCGGCCTCCCCCTGCGCCGCCGCCGCGGCCTCGGCGTCCGGGTCGTCGTCGGCGCCGCGGGGCGTTTCGGGCCGCGATTCCCCCGGCGCCTTGGCGAGGCCGTGGCTGATGTAGCTCACGGCGTCGAGGCGCGTCATGTCCTGCCGCTGGAGGAAATAGACGGCGTGCGATTCGCGCTCGGAGAAGATGGCGACGAGGACGTTGGCGCCGGTGACCTCCTCGCGGTTGGACATCTGGACGTGGTGGACGGCGCGCTGGATGACGCGCTGGAAGCTCGGGGTGGGCCGGGCGCCGTCGACCGCGGAGTCGTCGGGCAGGACCTCCAGCTCGGCGTCGAGAAAGCCGGTGAGTTCGGCGCGCAGCGCGTCGATGTCGACGTTGCAGGCGCGCAGGACGGCGACCGAATCGGCGTCGTCGGCCAGCGCCAGCAGCAGGTGTTCGAGCGTGGAGAACTCGTGCCGCCGCTCATCGGCGAGCGCGATGGCGCGGTGGAGCGATTCCTCGAGGGTCTTCGAGAGCATGGGCCGGCGCCTTCCTGCCGCGGTTGCGGGTCAGTCCTTTTCGAGCGTGCACTGGAGCGGGTGCTCGTTGCGGCGGGCGAAGTCCGTCACCTGGACCACCTTGCTTTCGGCGACCTCGTAGGAATAGACCCCGCATACGCCGACGCCGCGGCGATGCACGTGCAGCGTGATCCGCGCCGCGTCCTCGCGCGATTTGTGGAAGAAGCGCTCGAGGACGTGGACGACGAACTCCATCGGCGTGTAATCGTCGTTGAGCAGCAGCACCTTGTACATCGACGGTTTTTTGGTCTTCGGCCGGGTCCGGGTGATGACCCCGGTCTCCGGCCGGCCGCCGCCGCCCGGCGGACGGCCGCCATCTTCTCCCGCCATCCTCGTCCTTCGCGCGTCCCGCGCGACACAGGGGTTCGCCATTGCCGTCCGTCCGCCGCCCGCCGCGCGCAGGATAACGGATCTCCGCCGCCGGCCCAAGCCGCCGCCGCGCGGGGCGGTTTTCATTATGGACGGAGCGCAGTCTCGGTCCGCGCCGCCCGGGTGCGCCGGCGTCCCGCCGGCGTCTTCCGCTGTGCGCTTCGCGCATGCCGGCGGGACGCCGGCGCACCCGGAAGAGGTCAACGCAGTTTCAGGTCGTCGGACACTTGGGCGAGCAGCTCGGCGATCCGCTGCGCCGCGTCCGGTTCGGGCGGCGTCTTACCGCCGAGCTCGACGCGCAGGTGGAATTTCAGGTCGTGGCCCACCGCCGCCTTGACCAGCGCGGGGATTTGCTCCCCCAGGTCCTGGACGCGGTCGGCGGGCAGCGTCGCCGCGGCGACGAGCGTGTCCCGCTCGGCGAGGCCGCCGCCCGTCTCGCCGGGGGGCCGCAGCGCCACGCGCTCCGCCTCGGCGAATTCGCAGGGCCACGGGGCGCCGTCATCGGCGAGTTCGAGCCATCGGCGGTCGATGGCGGACTCCAGCGCCGACCGGACGACCGGCCAGGGCAGCGGCTCGCCGCGCCGGGCCGAAAGCCCGTCCGCTATGGCGCGCGCGGTGCTGCGGCCGTCCTTCCAGGCGTCGGGCAGGGAGTCGGCGCCGAGTTCGCTTTCGGCGATGGGCGCGGGCGGCGGGCGCAGCGCGGCGGCGGGCGCGAGCGCGCCCCGGGGGACGGGTTCGCCGCACAGCGACGACGCCCCGTAGCGCAGCCACAGGACCCCGCGCTCGACCGCTTGCGCGATGGCGGCCTCGACCGCCGACGGTTCGCATTTCGGGATGACGGCGGTGTCGTCGTAGCCGTCCCGCGGCACGGTCGCCCGGCGCCCGCCGGAGAAGTAGTCGACGACGTCGCGCGCCGCGATCTCGCCGCCCGGCCACAGCTCCGGGAGCGTCCCGGGCGCCAGCAGCTCCGGGGCGATATCGGAGAGGACGGCGGATTCCGGCAGCGCGACCTCCAGCGCCGGGTCGGCGAGCGCCTCCTCGTCGACGCCGGTCCGCCAGAAGGTCTTGAACGAGCGGTCGGGGCGCGGCCGCCGCGCGACCCATATCCCGTCGCGGACGCCGGCGGCGACCGTGGCCAGGATGTCCTTCCGGCGCGGCATTTTCGGCAGTCTGGGCCAGCGGGCGAACGCGCCGACCAGCTCGCCCACGCGGCGCGAGTCCTCGCCCTCGCGCCACAGGTCGTAGGGGCCGCCCGGCGTCATGGCGTCGGCGGCGATGGCGGCCGCCTGGATGCGCGCGCGCCGGTCCGCCGCGATGGTCGCGAACAGCGGCCCGCCGCCGACCGTCGCCTTGAAGGCGTGGACGGAGTTGGCCGCGTCGACGGTGACGACGATGGTCCAGGCTTGCCGGATCGCCTCGGGAACCGCCTTGCGCGCGGCCTCGGTCTCGCGCTCGAGCAGGCCGCGCCGGACGGGGTCGATGGGCTGCCCCTTGAGCTGCGCGGCGACCTCGACCCAGCCGAGATGTGCGCGGACGCGCGCCCGCGCCGCGTCGAGCCCGTCGCGGGACGGGACGGCGAGCACGACCGCGTTGCGGTTGGCGCGCGGGCGGTCGGAGCGGGTCGTCTCGTCGACGAACCGCCGCGCCAGGGCGCTCGGCTTGCCCGACTCCGACGCCGCCTCCGGGCCGAGCACCGCGTAGTGGAACTCGCCGTCGTCCTGGACGTCGGCGGGGCCCTGCGGCAATTTGTGGACCTTGACGCCCGCCGCCGTTGCGCCCTGCGTCAGCGATTTGAGGTCGCGGACCCCGTCGACCAGTTGGCGATCGACGAGTTGGGGCGAGACGCGCTGCGCGCAGGCGTCGTGGTGCATCTGGCGCAGGTTGGGCCGGTTGCCGAGCCGCCACGCCTTGGGCGGCGCGCGCTCGCCGCCGGGTCCGGCCTCCCCGGGCGCCGCCTCCGCCTCGTCGAGGAACCACGACAGGTCGGACCAGCGCAGCAGGGCCTTTTCGAGTTCGATCCGGTCCGGCCCGCCGGCGCCGAGCAGCGCCAGCAGGCCGCGGGTCGACAGCTTGCCGCCGACGGGCTGGGAATTCAGGAACACGCCGACGACCGCCTGTTCGACCTCGCGCTGGCGCAGCCCCGCCGCCTCCGACTGGACGGCGCGCGCCTTGTCGAGCTCGCCCTCGACGATGGGCGCCCAATGGCGGGCGCCGCCTTCGTCCGCGTCCACGCTGGCGACCAGGCACAGCTCCCGCGCCGCCTCGGACAGGCCGGGCCGCTCCGGCGCGGCGAGGAAGACGTTGGCGCCGACGAGCGGGCTCTCGTCCCACTCCGCGGCGTCGCGCAGCGCGATGGCGAAGGTCCGCAATATGCCGCGCGCGCTCTGGAAGCCCTCGACCTGGGTCCAGCGGGCGTAGAAGGCCTCGGTCAGGTCGGGGTGGAACGGGTAGCTCGCCAGGTAGCGCTCCTCCGCCGCGCGGCGTTGCTTGCGGGTCTCCTCGTCCAGCCGGGCGATGGCGCCGACGGCGGCGGCGACGTGCGGGCGGAACGCGGCGGGGTCGGAGATCGACTCCGGTTCGAAGAAGCGGCGGCGCAAGACCTCGGCCACGTCCGCCTTGCCCACCGGACTCGCGGCCTCCTCGGTCTGGCGGGAGAACACGTTGGACAGTTCGGCGAACAGCGCCGCGCCCAGATCGTCGTTCCGGCGCGGGTCGGAGGCCAGCAGCGAGGCGACGACGGCGCAGCCGTCCACCTTGACCGCCGCCTGCGTCAGCGCCTGGAAGAAGGCGAGCAAGCGCCCGCGCCAGGCGGAGTCGGCCTCGACCTTGGCGCGCAGGAACATCAGCACTTCGTCGAGGAGGACGAGGGTCGCCAGCCCATCGCGGCGCGGCGCGGACAGGAGCGACTCCAGCAGCGGCTGCGCCGGGGGCGTGTCGCGCTCGGCGTCCGCGCCGTCGGCGTGGATGGCGCGGAGGCCATCGGCGCCGGCGAGCTGCCAGGCGAGGATGCTCCACGGGCGCCGGAGCGCCCGCGCCGCGCCGCCGGGATCCGGCGTTTCGATGCCTTTCTCGAGGTCGATCTTGTCGAAGCACAGCGCCGCCGTCCGCGCCTTCGGCGGCGCGAAGCCGATATGCGCCGTGAACTCCTCGACCGCGGGGAGGCGCGGCAGCGCGTCCGGGTCGCGCGCGAGGTGCAGGAGGGTGATGAGCGTGTGGGTCTTGCCGCCGCCGTAATCGACGGAGAGGGTGCGGCATGCCTTGTCGCTCCGCCCGGCGAGCCGCAGCGCGACGCCTCTGGCGAGTTCGCGCAGGTTCAGCGTCGGGTAGGTGAGAGCGAAGAATTCGGCGGGGTCTTCGTAGGTCGGCCGCAGCCCCCTTCGCGCGGCGACGTCGTGCAGGTCGGCGGCGAACATGGCGAGCGACAATTCGCCGCTTTTCAGGTCGCCGCGCGGCCGGACGACGTCGCGCCAGGGTTTAGGGATGTTCCGGGTCATCGCGTCCTCTCTCACGCCTGCGCCGCCGCCGCCTCGACGCGCCGGGCGAGGCGTTGGGCGAGTCTATCGAAATCCTCGCGGCATTTCCGGCGGATCGCGTCGAGGCGCCGGGCGGCCCCCGTGAAAAGGCGGGAGAACAACGGTATCGGGACACGTCGGTCGCTGCGGAAGCCCTCCGGCGCGACGAGCACGTTCATTCCGCCGCCTCGGTAAAATGGAGCGCCCTCTCCATCCAGCCGCCTTCCAGAAGCCGGCCCATTCCCTGCTCCTTGCGCAAGTCCCGAGCGTTCGGAATATCCCTCAATGGACGGATGATAGCGTCGTCGGCGTCCGGGAGGCGGCAGACGACCGATGTGTTCTCGAATGTCCGGTTGCCCATCGCGGTGAGCAGCGCCGGCGAATGGGTGGTGGCCACGATTTGGATTCCCCTCTCCTCAGTCTGCCGCTCGATCAATTCGAGCAGGAGGTAAAGCCGCGACGGATGGATACTATTGTCGATTCCCTCGAAAAAGTATAGCCGTGCGGGATCCGGGCCAAGCAAGGCAGCCAGCATGGCGAGAAAGCGCAACGTCCCGCCCGAGGCGCTATGGGCGGAAACCCTCCGGTCGTTCGCCTCCCGAATCGTTAACCCAGTCTTGCCAGAGTTCGGATATTCGGGGAATTCGAAATCCACGATGTCCATCGGGGTAAGTTCACAGATCCAGTCGATCAGAGTTTTCTTGTGACGCTCGTCGGCGCATATGCCTTGCAGCACGGTCGAGAGATCCTCGCCGCTTTCGCCCGAAACGATTCGCCGCAGAAAAGCGGGCGATTTCACGCGATCCGGCGTCAAATCAAGAAACCGCATGCCGGACAATGTGCTTATCGCCGTCGGTATGCTACCCTCGTCTGCTTCCGTGAAAAACGATAATAGCGGATTTTCCTTGAAATGGGCAAGAGCCGACCTCTCGCACGTTAACCATCCGACATCGGCGGAATCCGCTTGGTCTCCGGTTAGCCTCGATTTGAGTTTGAGTCTCGGTTGATCTTCCCGATCATGAACGATACTACCTTCGTCCGGACGGCTGGTATAGATCGGCTCGCCTCCGGTATGACCCAGTTCTTCCTTCATAACCTGAAATCCGCCGTAAGCCTCGCCGCCGACGCCAATCTCGATTTCGTATCGCAACGGCGCCGGCTTGGACGCTTTCATATCGACGGAAATCGAAAAGGATTTTCGTCCGAAACGCGCGATCTCGTTGGCGGCGCCTCGCATCCGCTCCCACTCGACGTAGTCTCCGTCCCCATACTTTCCGCCGAAAATATCCGCCAGCGCATAGCCGCGACCGACGCCGTGGAGGAAGCGGAAGGCATCGCGGATGTTGCTCTTGCCGCTGGCGTTCGCGCCCACGATCACGGTGAACGGGCCGAGGCGCAGCGTCTCGTCGGCGAAATTCTTGAAGTCCCTGAGTCGTATCGACGAGATCATGTCGAATCGACCCCGCGCCGACGACCCGCGGGCCTTCCTCCGGCGCGCGGGCGTTCCGTCCGCGGCGTGCGGAGCGCGACAGCGGACAACATGCGGGCGGGCGTCACGCGTCGTTCTCCTTCCGCGCACGCATCCGGGGCGCGACGTCCGCCACATGCAAGACGCGGTCGGACAGGGATGGATGGGCGCGCGCCTTGCCGAGGAACCGTTTGTCCGCGGTCACTACCGGATATCCCGACCGATACGCCAGGGCGAGATAGAAACAGTCGTAAACCGGATGGTCGATGTCCAACGACAATCCGACGGCGGCCGCGGCGAGCTGGGACATGGAAAAGGGAACGACGATCGGCGCGTCTCTCAGCGTATCCACCGCGGCGGCTGCATCGGCGCGGTCGATGTGCCCGCGCCGGCGCATCGCCCACAATGCGTTCGCAACCTCCGCGAAAACGAGCTCCGGCGCAACGAGCGTCAATTCCTCCCGCAGAAGGCGGACGGCTTCGTCGGAGTGTTCCTCCGTCACCAGCCACTTCATCGCGACGCTGGCGTCGACCACGCAGCCGGTCACGCAAGGTTGTCCCGGTCGCGATCCGCGCGGATTATCTCGCTGCTGTCGATGGGGCAGCGCAGCCGCCGTCGCAAGGCCGCCGCGCGCTCGGCGAAATCGCCCCGCCCGCCGAGAAGCGCCGTCCGCAAAATGTCCCTGTGCTCGGCCTCGGCGGATCGGCCGCGCGCGGCCGCGCGCCGCTTGAGCGCGCCGACCACTTCGTCGCTCACCTTCCGCACCGTCAATTGAGCCATGGCTCGTGCTTCCATCGAAACGCCCCGACCGACATATACCCGGAGCGGACACGGGCCGCAAGCCGACGCCCCGTCACGCCGGCGCGTCGAAGCGGAGGGCGGGCTGGCGGGGGGGGCGGAGGCCCTGGCGGGCGGCGATGTGGTTGCTCAACGATTCGAGGACGGCGCGCTCGTCGGAGCCGGCATCGGCCAGCTCCACCAGCGCCTGCAATACGCGGTGGAACAGCGCGTCGCGCCACAGGCCGGCGGATTCCAGGTAAGCGTCCAGCTTCGCCCGGTCGCCGGCGCGCCACAATTGCATCGCCTTGTGGGCGCGGTCGACCAGCGGCGCCGGGCGGCCGCCCGGACCCTCGACGCCCAGCGCGCGGCCGCCGCGCCGGCGCCAGTCCTTGAGCCGGACCGCGCCGCCGCCGCCCGCGCCGGAGTCCTCCTCGCCGCCATCGCCGGCGCGCGCCGCGCCGGGGCGGGCGAGCAGGTCGAACGGCCCGGCGAGCGCGGAATCGGACAGGTTGCACGACAGCGCATAGAGGATGCACGCGCCCGCCGGCGCCGCGCCCATGCCGAAATCGTGGCGGTGGAGCAGGTAGTAGGCGGTGGCGTCGTCGAGTCCCGCGGCGCCCTCGGCGGAGCCGTCCGGCGCGAGCACGCGGCCGACGACGAAATCGACCACCATGCGGCGGACCTCGCGCAGGAACGCCGACACCGTCATCGCCTCTCCGGGCGCGTCCGCCTTCCTGACGGCGGGGAACCTGCCGAACGCCTCCAGCGCCGGGCCGGTGGCGGCCCACACGAAGTCCGGCCCGCGGATCCCCGCGTCCCAGAATTCGCGCAGCCGGAGGACGACGTTTTTGCGCATGTCCGCGAGGACGCGGTTGTCCCATCCCGGGCGGGCGGCGGCGCGTTTGCGGCACACCAGCCAGACGGAGGAGGACAGCGCCGCCGACGCCTGCGACCGCAGCCGGCCTTGTCTCTCCGTCTGGATCGGCCAGGACGCGTCCACCACGAAGCCGGCGCGGATCAGCGCGGCGGCCAATGTTTCCCATGCGTCGGGCGATTTGTTGGCGAAGACGACCACCAATCGCCCTTCGGGTTTCAGCGCGGCGTGGCAGGACTGGAAGGCGCGGGCCATGCCGTCCTCGTAGGCGGCTTTCGAGCGCGCCCTGTCGCCGGCGAAGCGGCTTGCGTCGTCGATCAGTTCGCCGTCGTTGGTTTCCGGATTCCATTTCGGCCCGAGCGGCTCGGCGAAGGCGGCGTCGAATTCGGAAGAAAGCCCATGCAAGGCGCGGCGCAGCCAGATATGAAAGAAATCCATCAGGTCGGAATAGGGAATGGCGTCGTAATAGGGCGGATCGGTAACGATGGCGTCGAATTCGCCGGGTTGCGCCCCGATCGCCGACCGGGCATGGACTTCGACGGAGGGCGCGCCGTCCACGGCGAACGCCGCGTGGTCGAGATACTCCGCCACCCACTCCGCCATCGCCGCGAAACCGCCGGGACTGTCGGACAATGGATCGACCTCGCAGTAATCCCACACCATCGGTAGAGCGAACCGGGCGAAAGTTTGCCCCGGTTTCTCACCGTTGTTGATCCAGAAACAGAGGGCGCTGCCGCGGCCCGCGAGTTTGCTGAGTATGCAACATAGATACGCCGCCAGAGCTTCGCGCCACTCATCGGGGTAGTCGTCCATCTCTCCGACGACGCGGCGCAGCGCGCGGATAAAGGTTGCAAGCGCCAGAAGTTGCCGGTCGGTGAATAGCTGGGACCAACGGTCAACGCCGTATAATGGGGCGCGGAAGCCGAGCGTCTTCGGATCGGGAAGCGACTCTTCCGACAAACCGAACGGTATCTCTGCGTAAAGCGCGTCCATCTCCTTCCGCGACACTTCGGCGGCGCGCAATTCCTCCTCTTCCGGCCGGCGGTATTCCTTGCCGTTCGGGCCCTCGACGACCACCGCGGTCAACACGGCGCCGAGGCGCCCGGCGCGGCCCTCCAGCCGGAGGTCCGCCATCGGCGTGACCGCGCCGCAGCACGGGCAGGTCGCGCCGGCGCGGCTCATGGTCCCCGCGCCGAGCCGCGCGTCATGCGCGCGCGATTGCGCCGCGTTGCCGCCGTTCCGGGGAACGTCGCTCTCGACGCCGAAGACGACGGAGCCGCGCGCCGCCATCGTCAACAGCACGCGCTTGTTGTCGGCCTTGCACAGCCATCGGGTCTTGAGGAGCGGGATCGCGGCGCGGCAATTGCCGCAGGCGGCGGTCCGCGCCCACAAATATGCGACGGTCGGCTTGGCGATCCAGCGCGGCTTGCGCGGGTCGGCCAGATATGCGCCATCGCATTCGGCGTTCAGAGTATCGAGCGGCGGTTCGCCGTCGGCGCCGGCCTCCAGCAGCCGCAACGGCCGGGGCGCATATGCGGCGCCGGGGGCAAGGGGCGCGTATTCGGCGTATGTGGGGTAGCGGGGCGCGAGCGCCTTCCGCGCCTCCGCCAGCACGCGCCGGCCCCACGCGCGGACGTGCCACGCGAGGTCGGCTTCGAGGGCGGGGTCGTCGGCGGGCAGCGCCTCGATCTGCGCCGCGCCGGCGCCGCGCCCGCCCGCGCCCCCGCGCGCCTTGCGGAGCGACTCCATGAAGCCCCGGTCGGCGCGCGCGAAGGCGGGCAGCGGGCGGGTCTCGCCGGCGAGGCGGCGCGGGTAGTCGAGCGTGCATTTGAGGATGAACCAGGCGACCGGGTTGATGTCGATGGCGGTCGCCGCGCAACCGAGCCGCATGGCTTCGAGCGGGATGGCGCCGCCGCCGGCGAAAGGGTCCAGCACCCGCGGCGCGCGCCCTCCGTGCGCCGCGCGGATTTCGCGGCGAAGCCGGGCGATGTCGGGGTCGTTCTCGCGGCCCCAATGGAGGATTCCGCCTTCGGTCGCCTCCCTTTTCCTCTCGACGATGCGCCCGCCTGCGCGCTTGCGCTCGACCGTCTCGACGACGCGCCCGCCGATGCGCTCCAGCAACCGCTTTCGCGCCTGCGGCGTTCCGGGGTCGGGCAGCAGCGCCGCGATCAGCGCCGCCCGCGCCGCCGCCAGCGGCCGCCGCGCCGGCCATATGTGCAGCGTCGAGATATGCCCATGCCGCACGTTCTTCTCATGCACGGAGTCCAGCGACGCCTGCTTGAGCGGAAAGGCGGCCTCGATGAGGCGGCGGCCCCCCTCGTCACGCCGCGTCATCGAACAACTCCTTCATTTTCGTCGCGAGCTTCCTGGAATCGTCGAATTGGGCCTCGACGCGCGCAATCGTGGGGGCGTCCTCCGGTTGCCCGTGCGCGATCCGGTTCCGCAGTTGGACGACACTGTTGACGCTCTCCTCGATCCGTCCGCGAACGAAATCGTCCAGCTCCGCCGCCCGATCCTTGTCGAACGAACGGACGAGGTTGAGTATCTCCGCCGTGTCGGGGCTGCGAATTCTCCGAAGCCTCTGACGCACGAACCTGGCGACGCTCGCGTTCGATTTTCTCTCGGCGTAAGTCAGTAGAACGTCTCTACAGCTGACTTCGAGGTATCCGCAGATCCAGACCGTAATCAGCTGGGCGAGTCTGGCCTGGTTCTCGTTCGTAAGGTCTTGCGCCTCTTTACGCGCCGATTCGATCGCGATTTCAAGGGTGCGGCTGTCGCGAACGCTCATGGAATCGACTCGTAGGCTTCGCGGGCGTACCGGATGCGTTTGACGACGCGCTCCTCGACGGCGGTTCCCACGGTGTGCAGCTCCTCCCGCCGCAACCGCGCCAGCAATTCGTCATGCCGGGATTTCAGGGAGTCGGGCTCCCGGATATTCCCCTTTTTCAGCCTGTGCGCGAGTCCGACCAGAACGGCGTCGGCGACCGCTATGTTGAACGCCCTCTCCGGACGAAAAGCCTTCGCCGTAAGAATGCGCGCCGCCGCGTCGACGGTTTTCGTGAACAATTCACGGAATTCGCTCTCCCGCTCCCTATCCAGATCGCGGTTATCCTCCATAAACCGATTCAGAAAATGCTTCATGGGGCTTCGGTAATTGTCCGCGTTGAAGTAGAGAGAAAAGAACCTCAGTATGATCTCCTCGTCCTTTTTTCTCGCGTTCCTTTTGCCGTACAGTTCCCGCCACGACGAATTTTCCGCCAGTTCGGACAGCAGCCGATTGATCTCTCCCCTGTAAACGCACGCCCGAATTTCCTGCGGCGTGGCCGGAGTCCCGCCCGTGTTCAAACGCTCGAAAACCGAATATATCGAGCTGCGGTCGTCGCCGGGTTCGGCTTGCTGGAAGATGGTCGCATGCAAAATCGAATCGTCGAGACGAATGCGATCGACGGCGGAGAGGGTTTCGCACGTCCTGTTCTCGAATTCCGGCGAGACGCCGACCAATTTGAATTTCCTCTCTCCGAAGACGCCTTCGTAGAATTTCTGCAAAGTCAGCAACCTTTGTTGTCCATCGACGACCATCAATTTTTGCGTGTCCGGCTCCCTGAACAAGAAGACGCCGGGAACGGGCAAGCCGAGAAGGAGGGATTCGATAAAGCGCGAGGATTGCGTGACGGTCCAGACGAAATTTCTCTGGAATTCGGGGATGAAGATGTCCTCCCGGTCGAGGCGCTTCACGAGTCCGTCGACGGGCATGTCCGCGCCGTAACTCATGATGATGTAGCGGACCGGATCGGCGAACTTCTCGTCGTCCGCGTCCTCGCCCTCGACTTCCATCGAGGCGTCGTCCTCCCTCTCCGGGGGGATGCGCTCGGATATGTCGGGCATTGCGTTTTCCTGCCTGTCGCGCGGCGCGGCCATCATGCCGCCGGTCGGCGCCGAACGCAAGCCGCATCGACCGGCGGCGCGGACGGGCGCCGCTCATGGAGGACCTTGCCCTCCCGCAGCGCCCGCGCAAGCACGTTGGCCTCCAGACGCCGCCTGGGGACGAGCGAATTCGCGGCGCCGGTATCGACGCGAAATATCCCCTCCCAGAACCGGTCCGGTTCGGCCGGATTCCGGATCGTCGCGGCGATACGCGTCGCCTCCATCGTCGCCGTCCTCTCGCCCGGTTCGCGCCAGCATACACGATGCGCGCCCGCCGCGGTGGGCGCGATACGGGCGGCGGTCATCACCGGCGCCATTCCCGGAAGGTAGCGTCGAGCGCGTCGGCGAAGCGCGCGAACGACCGGTCGACGCGCCCGCCGATGCGCTCCAGCAATCGCTTTCGCGCCTGCGGCGCGCCCGGATCGGGCAGCAGCGCCGCGATCGGCGCCGCCCGCGCCGCCGCCAGCGGCCGCCGCGCCGGCCATATGTGCAGCGTCGAGATATGCCCATGCCGCACGTTCTTCTCATGCACGGAGTCCAGCGACGCCTGCTTGAGCGGAAAGGCGGCCTCGATGAGGCGGCGGTCGGTCATGGGGCGGGGCCGGACTCCCTCACGCGTTCGCGGCAAATCGGACATGGTTACGCACGGATTGAGGAACCCGCGCCGTTGGGCGATCGGTCGCGCGCCGCCCCGCCTCGTATCTTTTCCTCCACCCGCACGTGGAGCGCGTGAAGAAACTCCCGCTGCCTGACGCCTTCATCGCCCCGCTGTCTGGCGCGCCGCTCCAATTTCAGGTAACACGTCTCGATATCGGCATCGTTCACGATTTCCGTCTCGTGGCCCGGTCCCGGCCGCCCCGATTGCGCCGCCGCCTTGCGACGCGCCGTTTCCATATAGAATTTCGCCAACTCGAGGGCTGCGTTTTCGTCCGCCAACGGCTTCAGCCGTATCCGTTGCTCCAGGCGGCCGCGAAGCGCCGGAAGCAAACCGGAATAGCGGCTTAGCGCGTCCGGGGTGATCGCGATCATCATGAACAGGCTGCGGGGGAGCGCGTCGACCACCGCTCTGAGCGCGGAGAGGTAGCGCACGACCGCGCGCGGGCCGAGAACGCCATCCTGCTTCTCCAATTCGTCCAGCAGCAGGAATATCCCGTTCAGCACCCCGGCGCGCTCGCTGACCCGCACCATGTCCCGGAGCGCGGCGGTCTTGGACTCGACGGTATCGAGCCGGAATTGGACGCCGAGCTCCTGCCGGTGAGTCTTGAGCAACCGAAGCCCCAGCAACCACTCCATCATAATTTTGGCCCGCCCCGCGTGGTCGCTCAGGCGACGAAGCGCGGCCCTCATGTCGTAGCCGCGGGCTTCTCCGATAGGCGCTCCGTCCCCTTCGAGACTGGCGGCGAGCCGCGACAGGTGCTCCTCGCCCAGTTCCTCGAAAAGCCGACGGGTAGTGCCTTCGAACGACGCCTCCGGGTCCGGAAGGTATCGGACGACGTAATACCCTTCGCGACCGCTGAGCGCATCGCGGATTTCGGATTCGAAGTGGTTGAGAAAATTGGTCTTGCCGACGCCCTGCGTGCCTTCGACGACAACGACCCGGGACTCTCCGTCATCAAGAAACCTGACTATCCGATCCTCGGCCTCCTCGTCCGAGTCCGTCGGGAAATGGGGGTTGTCCGACGTCCGGTTCGACATCGGAAACGGGTTCGCGAGGACCCCGAACCTGTCGAACAGCGTATCGGCGGCGCCGCTGGCGCCGTCAAGCTTGTCGCGCAAACTCATCGCCCCGCTCCCTCGATGCGCAAACTGACGCTGGCCTTCCCCGGAATCAGGTAATCGCCCCGATACAATCGGATACGCTCGACAACCGGTTCGCCGGCCGGCGCGCGAAGCACGTGAACGACACGGTTATCATAGCGCAGCTCGGGGGTCGAACCCTCGGTGGACATGCGCAACAATCCCTCGGCGTTCGCCTCCTCCAGTTTCCTTCGCGCCACCTCGGGATGAATCCCGTCGTCGCGAATCATCGTTTCCAGCCAGGCGCCGACGGTGACCAGCCCGTCGCCACGGTCCAGATCGGAAAATCGTTTCAGAGCGATTTCCGCGAACGCCCCGGTATCCGGATCCGCCAGCGTGGCGAACGTACCTTCGCCAAACGCCGGCGCGCACAAACGCGTTATCTCGCCCAGCGTCCGGTAGGTCGTCACGCCATGGGTTCCATATGACGGATCCCGATCCGGCGAGTCCAGCGAGCTCCCGATATCGAGCCGCTTCACATGCGTTGCGAACGCCGAAAACGACGGGGCGGCCTCAAGTATGTTGCGCACGTCATCGGGTTCCGAATTTCGTAGCGCGATGGAGAGTTTACGCAAGCCGGGTTTAGCGGCCCAGGTCTCGCGAGTCGCGGCGATCAGGTCGGCGGACGCAAGAAAGCGTCGGTATTCATCCCCTCCGCGGCTACTTTGCGTATTGAGAACATCCATTAATCGACTGTTATCCATTTCGCCCGAATCGTCGAGAGCGCAAATTATGCGAAACAGGCGACCGACGTCGAACTGCCGGAAGGATATTCGTCCAGTGGCTACCGTATCTCCGGGATTCAATTGTTGAGATCTCCGGTTGAGAGCTCTCCGGTTCCTTTGCAAATCGGCGCGCCCTAACCCACCTAACGGCGGCGTTGTCGGGGACGGCATGTCGGCCTCGGGCGGCCTCGCAGGCGTGTATTTACACCAAAGGAGGTCGTCGGTGGAGTGATAGGGAGACCAGCTCGGTCCCGCGCCGAGTGCTACGACCTCGAAGACTGCCCCTTTGTCATTCTCAAGACGAGCGGCGCCAAACGCTACGGCCGATTCCCAGAGAACCGACACAAACGACGTTCGCTGAACGTCGCCGCTGAAGGGATCGAACGTCTGGCCGGTAAGCCGCGATCCGAAAAAGTCCGCGGCCCCGGTTTTCAAGAAGTAAATGGGCGTAACGCCCTCGGCCAGCGCCATGCGCGCGAGTCCCTGATCGCCGGTCAGAAGCCGGACACGGTGATCGGGCCCGGACTGCGCTTGATGGCGAAGGGCATCTTCGAGTATCCGCCGATCCGCATGGGATAGGTTGAGATCATTGGTGTTGAGATCGGAGAGCCGTGTGCGCTCTACCTCGATATCGGAGTGTAATTCGAGCCTCAGCAGGACACGTTGACCGCCCTGACTTTTGATATGCTCGTGAAACGTCTCTACGCGATGCTTCGGTTCGTTTTTTGCGGATCGGCGCCTAGCAAAAAAACGATCCGACGACGCGACCAATTCAGCATTGACGACAGAAGGAATCTTTATCTTTGCCACCGGATAAAGATTTCGACAAACGAAATTCAGGGCGCCTTGCAACACTCCGGAAGTATCGGACACAACCGTCGTCGAGCGGCGAAAGGGCATTTCCTCCAATGCAGCGGCGTCGATGACGGGATGCAGAAGCCCTGCGCGCACAGCGATCAAGGCGACGTCGTCCAATGCGCGATTGACATCGGCGCGGAAACTT
This sequence comes from Alphaproteobacteria bacterium, assembly GCA_965242575.1. Lineage (GTDB taxonomy): Bacteria > Pseudomonadota > Alphaproteobacteria > UBA7887 > UBA7887 > JANQOH01. The sequence continues at coordinate 3,241,672 of OZ251461.1, read as the reverse complement.
TTGTTTTTCTCGCCGCCTAGGCGTTCACAAAGTCCACGCCTCGCGTCTTCCTCGTCCGGCAGGCGCCAGTCGAATGCTCCACTCACGAGGGCGGCCGCGGATACTCTGTTTTTCTCCATTTTGTCGTTCGACTCGATCGTATCGATCAAAACGTCGCCGAGCGGCCACCAGCTCCCATCGAAAGATCGATCTTCCCGCACGGCGACTTTGCAGGAGCCGCCTTGCCCGAACATCTCCGCGATTGGCCGGACGGCTTCGCCCGGGGACATGAGCGCACCGCCGGTCATCGCACGGACACCGATATTCCCGGACGATCTGCGAAGCACCGGGACAACCACTTCAGATGCAACGCCAGAGCCAGCAACGTATTCTTCACCTCGGCGAACGTTTCGTCGTCTCCGTCCGGCGGCTTTCGATCCCGCACGGGTTTGACGGCGCCGGACTTCATGGCGTCGAACGCGGCGTCGACGAATTCGTCCAATAGCGTAAGCGGGCGCTCCGACGGCGGACGATTCGGGTCCATGCGGTCGAAGATCTTCTCGTGAAGATCGCGGCGGAGACCTTCATCTTCGACGCCAGCGAAAATGTATTCACGCAAACTCCAAGAGTACACTTCCTCATGCAGATCGGAATCCGAGGCGACGAACCGGGTTTCCGAATCCTCTCCGTTTTGCAGGACGAACGCACGCGCCGGCGCGGTCTTCCGCCATATGGACAGTTTGAGAGTCGCGTGTGTCGGCTGGATATTCATGTTTCGCCCTTCCACGGGGCACGGGGACATTCGGGGTCGTGCATCCGGAGACCGGCGCGCCCCGGCGGCAAATTACTCCTTCGGCCCGGCGCCCGGCAACCCGGCCATATGTAGCGGCGCTGTGTGCGGGAAACGGCGATATATGGCGTTTCGCCCCGGGGCGCCTAGCACGAGTTGCCATCCGTCGACGAGCCGAGTCGGCGCGACCGCCGATGCTCGGGGTCGACTCCGATGCCCTCCGAACGCCGCCCGGGCGCGGGCGAATCCGGGGAGCTCGTACCGAGCGCGAGGCGGGCCCACCTGCGCTCGTCGTCGCGCTCCGCGCGATGCGGGCGGGACGCCCGCGCACCCGGGAAGCAGGCAGGCGCGGGGTTCGCCGGAGTCATCGCGCCTTCGCCCGGACGCCCGGCAGCCGGATGGCGCACCGCCGCCTCGGCCGCCGGTCGCGCGGGTCGACCTCGACGCCCGCCGATTCCAGCGCGGTCGCGCCGAGCAAGGGTTCGGCATCGTCCGCGCCGAACAGGATCGTTCCGCCGACGACCTCCCCCATGAATTCGATGTCTCCCGTCGTTACGTCCATCGCGACGTCGTTTCCGCCGGCCGACCGGCGCGCCCGCCGGCCCTTGGGCGCGAGCCCAATGGCCTCCAGGCGCCGCCGGGGGACGAGCGAATTCGCGGCGCCGGTATCGACGCGAAAGAGCCCTTCCCAGAACCGGTCCGGTTCGGCCGGGTTCCGGATCGTCGCGGCGATGCGCGTCGCTCCCATCGTCGCCCTCCTGTCGCCCGGTTCGCGCCAGCATACACGATGCGCGCCCGCCGCGCTGTGCGCGATACGCGCGGCGGTCATCGCCGGCGCCACTCGCGGAAAACCGCGTCGAGCGCGTCGACGAAGCGCGCGAACGACCGGTCGGCGCGCGCCGCGCGGGCGAGGTCGATTTCACGCACGACGTCCTCGGCGAACTCCATGCCACCCAGACGGAGGTCGCCGCCGGCGGCGCGAATCGCCTCGGTCAGGAGTCGCTTGTATCGGCGGCGCTCGCATTTCGAATCGGGCGCTTCGCACCCCCGGCCGAACACGCGCTTGAACGCGGCGCCGTCGAGCAGAAGCCAACGTTCGATGTGCGGGTCGGGAATCGCGCGGACGATCCGCGCCGGCGCGGCGAGGGCGGAAAACTCCCGCTCGCGCGCGTTCGGCCCTATGCAGTTCGCGTCGGTCGCGACGACGATCAGGTCGGGCGGACGGCCGCCCTGCCGTTCGAGGTCGTGCAGGTAGCGGCGGAACTGCGCGGCGGCCTTGCCGTGGCCGCCCCAAGTGTTGCGCCAATCGAGCCGCACGTCGACGCCGCGCGCGCGCGCAAGGCGCTCCACCAGCGCGCCGACGAATTGCTCATGTGCGTTGTCCTCGCCGAAGAGGGCGATGTCACGCATCGAAATCCCCGCGCAAGATGCGTTGGGAGACGGGAAGGGGGTCTTCGTCATCGTCCAGCGCGGCGCCGATAGCCTTGCGGTGGGCCAGCGGCCCCCAGGCGGAGAAGGGATCGACCAGGGTTCGCCGCCCGTGCCGCCGCACCGCCAGCAAGGAGTCTTTCGGCAGCAGATCCGGAAGGATGGGCGAGTGGGTGGTGACGATGTATTGGGTCTCCCCGAAACCCGCGCGCGTGTTCAGCATCTCCGCGATCAGCTCGATACGTCTCGGGTGGACGCCGTTCTCCGGCTCCTCGAAGCCCACCAGCGCGGGACTCTCGCCGATGCCCGACTGCGCCAGCAGGCCGAGGACGCGCAGCGTGCCCTCCGACAGGACGCGCGCGGGGATGGCGACGCCGTTTTCCCTGAGGCGGAGTTCGGCCTCGCCGAGATCGTTCACGTCCACCTCGATGCCGTCGATATTCGGTATCATGGCATGCAGCGCCTTTTCGACAGCCTTGAATTGCCGGGGCTCCAGAGCCTGGAGCGTTCTCAGGAAAGCGGCGAGCTCCTCGCCCATCAGCCCGATATGCCGCACTTCCTTGATGGGGTTGGCGGCGCGCATCCGCTCGCGCGGCTCGAAATAGAAGAACAGCCAGCTTTCCAGTTCATGCCGCGCCGCGGCCAGATGAGGGTGATGCGGCAGATAGTGGGCCCCGGAGAGTATCGTGCGGTCGAGATATTGGTCGTAGTAAGTCGGATGAGCCTGGCCTTCCAGCCGCAGATGAATCTTTTCTCCCTGGCGTTCGATGAACGGCTTGCGTTTGCCGGTGGGCTCCCCTTTGGCGTTGAGCGCCGCGAGATATTCGTCTTTCACGCGCAAAACCCCGGACCTGGGCAGCATCTCGACCTCGACCCGATAGCGCAAGTTGCGTTCGCGCACCCGCGCGGGCGTCCGGCCGGCCGCTTTGGACGGCGCGTCGCCGCCCGGGCGGCGCATCTCGCGTATCCGCCGGTCGATCGCTTGGACGACCGTGTCGGACAATTCCAGATCGACCTCGATGGAGAAGGCCAGATGGTCGCTCTCTATCAGCCCCTTCAATCCGCCGTCGCCGAAGGTGAAGGACTCGAGCGGCTTGCCTCGGTACGGGGGGTCGAACGCATCCTTGAGCGTCGTGCTCGTCCCGAGTTTCGACAGAAGCTGCAAGGCGTCGAGGAAATTACTCTTGCCCACCGCGTTCGGCCCGAACAGCACGGCCAGGGGATCCAACCGCACCTCGACGTCCTCCAGGGACTTGTAGCCCTTGACGCGCACCCGCTTCAGCATGCCGGTCCTCCCCCGCGAGATCGCGAACCCCGCCGCGCGCCAGCATACACGACACCGGTGGACGGCGATGGCGCCGCCGCGCGCGTCAATCCTCCGCCGCGGCCTGGATGTCGGCGGCGGCGATGGCGACGCCGGCCTTCGTCCGCGCCAGAAGCTTGCCGAAAGGGTCCTGGACGCGGACGAGGCGCGGGCGGGGGCCGGCGCAACCGAAAACGACGTACAGCCAATACCCCTCGCGCAGGTTGCAGGCGCGGCTCCATTCGTTTTCGGACAGCGACACGGGACCCACGCCGGCGCGGCCCTTGACCTCGATGGCGCGCTTCTCGCCGTCCGGGCGGGTGGACAGAAGATCGAAACCCGGCCAGTCGCCCAGGCGGGCGCGGCGGGCGAGGGCGGGGCGGGAGACGTCGGCGACATCGGCGCCGAGGCCGGCCTCCCACGACGCGGCGGCCTTCATGGCGATCGCCTCGACCTCGGCGTCGAAACGCTCCGCGTCGCCCGAGTCTTGCGACGGAAGGACGAGGGCGAGGGCGAGGAGTTCGACGGAGCCCACGCGCACGCGGTCGGGCGCGGCGCGCAGTTCGGCGAGGCGGTCCTCGCGCTCGGCGGCGAGGCTCCGCTGGCGGGTTTTGACGCGGAGCAGCTCGCCCGCCGCGGCCGCGTCGCCGCCGCGGGCCTTCGCCGCGCGGCGGGCGCGCTCGCCGGCGAGTTCGGCTTCGCGGTGGTCGAAACCCAGGCGGACGAATTCCAGCCGCGCCGGCAGGTCCTCGCGGATGCGGCGGCGGTGGGCGCGGACCATGTCCTCCGCCGTCTCGGCGCGCAGGAACGCCAGCGCCTCGGGCGCCAGGCGGCGCGCCGCCGCGGCGAGGGGCGCCCGCCCGGGCGCGAAACGCGGCGCGCCGCGCAACAGCAGAAGCCGCTCGACCGGGGATTCGGCGATGGCGCCATCGGCGGTCTGGCGCAGGCCGACGAGGCGGGATTCGAGCGTCACCGCGGCGGTCCCCTCCGACGGGGCCGGCGCGCGCTCGACGGTCACGCGGGCGAGATGGAACAGGCAGGGTTCGTCGGCCGCCGGGTCGACGAACGCGGCGCCGGCGCGCGCGGCGCGCCCGAACCCGTCGCGGAGCGCGGCCGAAAAGCGGTCGAACACCGGCTCGCCGGGGTGAAGCCAGACGGCGTCCTCGCCGCTCTCCGGCTTGTGGACGGCGAGGCGGGCGCGGGCCTTGCGGGGGTAGAGTTCGAGGGCGGGGCGCAGCGGGTCGAGCGCGCCGGGCCGCTCCGCCGCCAGCGCGAAGCGGCCGTCGAGCGCGCCGTCGATGCGGGCGCCGAGCAAGGGCGCCGCCTTCTCCACGAAACGGCGGACGTAGCCGGGCAGAAGGCGGCCGTAGCCCTCCCGCTCGGCCCGGTCGCGGAGGTCGGGGAGGGCGCGGCGGACGTCGCCGCCGGCGCCGAACAGCGCGCGCTCCCGGGCCTCCAGCGCCCGGAGCTGTTCGGTCGTCAGCTGGCCGCCGAGCTGCGCGGCGGCGGCCTCCGCGTCGTCGTCGGCGACGGCGCGTTCGAGATAGGACTTGAACGACACGCCCTCGAACAGGCGGCCCACGACGTCGAACACCTTGTCGGAGCGCAGCTCGCTGCGCATGGCCTCGAGTTTGCGCAGCAGGACGGACAGGACGCGGCCCTCGCGGGTGCCGCCGGCGAGCAGGTTGACGACGACGACAGGGTCGTGCGCCTGCCCGTAGCGGTGGATGCGGCCCATCCGCTGCTCCAGCCGCGCCGGGTTCCACGGGATGTCGTAGTTCACCATCAGCCAGCAGAATTGCAGGTTGATGCCCTCGCCGGCCGCGTCGGTCGCCACCAGGTAGCCGGCGCCGCCGGCGGCGGCCGGGCGGCGGAAGAATTCGACCTGCTCCTCGCGCTCGGCCCAGGGCATGCCGCCGTGGATTTGCGCGACGCGCCCGGCGTGGCCCAGCCCCTCCAGCCGCCGGGCGAGGAAGCCGGCGGTGTCGCGGTGCTCGGTGAAGACGATGAGCTTGCGGTCGACGAACCGCCGGTCGCGGAGGACCTCGCGCAGTTTCTCGAATTTGGACTCGGTCCCGGACTCGTGGAGGGCGCGCGCGCGGGCGAGCAGGTCCTCGACCCGCGCGCGCTCCGCCTCGAGTTCGGCGAGGTCGACCGCGACGGTCGCGCCCAGCGCGGCCTCCTCGAAGCGTTCGGGCGATTCGCCCTCCTCGTCCGGCGGCGCGTCCTCGTCCGCGGTCCGGGTTTCGAACGGGTCCTCCAGCCCGTCGAGGCGGCGCTGCTCGCGGGCGAACCGCTCCGCGCCGGGTCCGCCGGCGCGGAGCCCGGCGATGAAATCGTCGAGCCGCCGCGCGCGCCGCTCGAACGAGCGCAGCAGCGCCCAGGTGGAGCTTGCGAGGCGGCGCTGGAAGACGCTCATCGCCAGGCGGGCCGCGGCGCGGTTCAGGACCCGCGCCCGGTTGTAGCAGTCGGCGATGTAGCGGGTGGTCTCGTCGTAGAGCTCGCGTTCGCCGCCGGGGCCGGCGGTCAGATCGTAGCTCAGCGTGTCGCATTCGCGGCGCGGGAAGAGCGGCGCGCCGCCGGGGCCGACCAGCTCCTCCTTGGTCCGGCGAATGAAATGCCGCCGCCGCTCCCGCGCCGGGAACGCCGCGAACGCCTCCGGCGTCGACAGGACGTCGGGCGCCAGCAGCCGCCACAGGAAGTAATAGGGCAGGTCCTTGCCCATGTGCGGCGTCGCGGTGAGCAGCAACAGGCGCCGCGCCGACCAGGGCAGCGCCCAGCGCCCGCCATCGGCGCCCGCTCCCGCGCCGGCGCCGGCCAGCGCCTCGGCCAGGCGGTAGCGGGCGGTCTTGCGCACCCGGAAGTCCGGCCCCCGGTCGGCGGAGAGTTTGTGCGCCTCGTCGAAGACGACGAGGTCGTAGGGTTCGGTCGCGTCCTCCCGCAGCCGGGCGAAGGCGCGCTCCCCGGCCAGGGTGTCGACGCTGGCGATGGCCAGGCTCCCCTCGGCGCCGGCGAAGGGGTTGGCGGCGCGGACGCCGGCGCCCGAGACGATGCGGAAGCGGAGCCGGAACAGGTCGCGCATCTCGCGCAGCCAATTGCCGACGAGGCCGGCGGGCGGGACGATCAGCACCCGCCGCAGGAGGCGGCGCGACAGCATTTCGCGCACGTAGAGGCCGGTCATGATCGTCTTGCCGGCGCCGGCGTCGTCGGCGAGCAGGAAGCGCAGCGGGTCGCGCCGGAGCATATGGTCGTAAACGGCGATCCGCTGGTGCGGGAGGGGGTCGATGAGCGCCGTCTCGGCGGCGAAGGCCGGGTTGAACATGTGGCCGTGGGCGAGGCGGTGGGCCTCGGCGACGGCGGCCACGGCGTCCGGGTCGGCGGAGAAGTCCGGCGCGGCGGGCGCGGTCGTCGGTCCGGCGTGGGACGTCATGGGGGTTCGCGGTCTCCGCGGCGGGCGGCGGCGGCGCCCCGTATAGCACCCGCGGCGCCGGGCCGGGACCGGAAGCCGGAGCCGCGGGCGCATCGCGGTTCGGGAATCGAGGCGGGGAGAAAGCGGACCGCCGGGTCAACGGAACAGGTCGCGCTCCGCTGGGCGCAGCAGCTCCGCCGCGCTGCCCTCGCGGCGGGGGTAGGGGACGCCGCGCGCGACGACGATGGGGCGGCCCTCGTCCGCCTCGCCCATCGCCAGCGACGCCGCCGCCGCGACCTCGTCCGCCAGCGCGGTCTCGCTGACGCGGAGCGGCCGCCCGTGCAGGTCGGGCCGGTCGCGCAGGTCCACCAGGCCGGGCAGCCCGGCGGCGCCGATGGCGAGGCCGGTCGTGCCCATGCGCCAGGGCCGGCCCACGCTGTCGCTCACGACGACGCCCAGTTCCAGCCCCAGGCGCGCGCCGAGGCGCCGGCGCAGGCCGGCGGCGGAGGCGTCGGCGTCCTCCGGCCAGAGCAGCACCCGGTCGCCGCCCACGTTGGAGGCGTCGATGCCGGCGTTGGCGAGGACCGCGCCGGAGCGGTGGACGACGATCAGCACGCCCGGCCGATGGCGCAGCACCGAGCGCGATTCCGACAGGACCAGCTCCACCAGCCGCGGGTCCTTGTCGACCGCCGCCGCCAGCGCCCGCGCGCGCGGGCCGGGCGCAACGCCGGAGAGGGACACCGCGCGCCCCTCCGCCTTCGAGACGATCTTCTGCGCGAAGACCAGCACGTCGCCATCGGCGAGCGCGACGCCGGATTCGCCGGCGGCGCGGACGGCGACCTCCGCCAGGTCGTCGCCGTCCGCGATCATCGGAACGCCGGCGAGGCCGGTCAGCGTCAGGCGGGACGGGCGCGCCCGGGGGCGCGCCGCGCCTTCAGCCATCGCCGGCGCCGGTTATGCGAATCCCGGCGTCGCGCGCCTTGTAACGGCGGTTGATGGCGATCAGCACCGAGGTCAACCCCTCGGCCACGACCGAATTGGCGATGGGCCCGGCATGCCAGCCGCGCAGGCCGATCGACGCGGCGAGGCCGATGACCGTCTCCCGCGCGTCGACGTCGTCGCCGCACACCAGCACGTCGCAATCGACCGCGCGGTCGAGGTCGGCCAGCGCATGCGCCGAGACGTTCTGGAACGCCGAGACGACGCGCACCGAATCTCCCAATTCGGCTTGCAGCGCCGCGACCGCCGAGCCGCCCTCGGGCAGCTGGACGCGCGCGATGCGGGGCGGCCGCAGCGGCACGGTGGCGTCGACGAGGATTTTGCCGGCGAGCGAATCGGCGACCGCCAGCGCGGTGGCGCGCTGCGCCGCGTAAGGGACGGTGAGCAGCGCGAGCTCCGCCCCGGCGGCGGCTTCCCTATTGGCGGCGCCGCGCAGCGCCGGGCGGCCCAGTCTGGCGTTCAGCTCGGCGGCGGCGGCGGCGGCGCGGGCGGGGTCGCGCGACCCGATGGTTACGTCGTGGCCGGCATGCGCGAAGCGCAGCGCGAGGCCGCGGCCCTCGGCGCCGGTTCCGCCGAGCGCGGCGAGGCGCATCGGCGCGCTCACGCGGCGCGCCGGGAGCGCCGCGCGGGCGGAGTCATCGCCGCCGGGGCGAGCGGCGCGGCGGCGAAGGAGCGCGCGCGGCGGTCCGCCGGCGGCGCGCCGTAAAGCGTGGTCCGCTGGCGCGGCTCGCGGCCGGCCCGGACGATGAGGCGCTCCATGTCCTCCGGCGGCAGCTCCTGCCCGTGCTCGGTGCCGGCGGCGCGCGATATGCTTTCGTTCATCAGCGTTCCGCCCAGGTCGTTGGCGCCCGCCCGCAGGCACGCCGCCGCGCCCTCCGGCCCCATCTTGACCCACGACGCCTGGACGTTGGTGAAATGCGGGTGCAGGGCCAGCCGCGCCACGGCGTGCATGAGCACGGCCTCGCGGAAGGTCGGCCCCTTGCGCGCGCGGCCCTTGAGGTAGATCGGCGCCGTCATGTGGACGAAGGGCAGGGGCACGAACTCGGTGAACCCGCCGGTCTCCGCCTGCAACGCGCGGACGCGGAGAAGATGCCGCGCCCACGACGCCGGAGTCTCCATGTGGCCGAACATGATCGTCGCGGTGGTCCGGATCCCGAGCCGGTGCGCCTCCCGCATGACCGCGAGCCAGGCGGCGGAGTCGAGCTTGTCGGGGCAGAGGACGGCGCGCACCTCGTCGTCGAGGATCTCCGCCGCCGTGCCGGGCAGGGTTCCCAGCCCCGCGCCGCGCAGGAGGGCGAGGAATTCGGGAACCGCGCGCCCGCTCGTCGCCGCGCCCTGGGTTATCTCCAGCGGCGAGAAGGCGTGGACGTGGATGTCCGGCAGCGCCGCCTTCACCGCCCGGACCAGTTCGACGTAGGTGTCGCCGGTGTAGTCGGGGTGGATGCCGCCCTGCATGCAGATTTCCGTGGCGCCGCGCGCCCACGCCTCCTCGGCGCGGCGGACGACCTCGCCGACCGCCAGGTCGTAGGGTTCGCCGCGCAGCCCGTCCGCCAGCCGGCCCTTGGAGAAGGCGCAGAAGCGGCATTTGAAGTAGCAGATGTTGGTGTAGTTGACGTTGCGGTTGACCACGTAGGTCGCCGCGTCGCCCACCGCTGCGCGCCGCAGTTCGTCGGCGGCGGCGCATACGGCGCGGTAGTCCGGCCCGCGCGCGGCGAACAGGCGTTCGATGTCCGCCGCGCCGTATGCGCCGGGGCGGTCGCACAGCCGCGCCGCCGCCGGGTCGATGCGCGAGACCGCGGGCGCGCGCGGAAGGTCCTCCGCCGCCGGCGCGCCGGGCTTGCCGGGCGACCATGCGTCCGCCCGCGCGAAGCCCTGCGAATCGCTGGCCCGGACCACGCGCGGCGCGAGCGCCGGGTCCTGCCAGCGTTCGGAGTCGGCGGCCCAGGCGGGGTACGCCGCCAGGCGCTCGACGAGCCGGAACCCCGCCTCCTCCGTCCGCCGCGCCAGGTCGGCGAGGTGCGGCCACGGCGCCTCCGGGTTCACGTGGTCCGGGGTGACGGGCGAGACGCCGCCCCAGTCGTTGAGGCCGGAGCCGAGCAGGCGGTCCCAGGCGGCGCCGCTCAGGTTCGGCGGCGCCTGGACGTTGGCGCCGGGGCCCAGGACGATGCGGGCGGCGGCGATGGTCCGGACCAGGTCGTCGAGGGCCGGCTCCGCCGCGCCCGCCATGCGCGTGCCGGGCTTGGCGCGGAAGTTCTGGACGATGACCTCCTGCAAGTGGCCGTGCGCGCGGTGCGCCCGCCGCAGCGCCAGCAGCGTGTCGATGCGCTCGGCCCACGTCTCGCCGATGCCGATCAGCAGCCCCGAGGTGAAGGGGACCCGCGCCGCGCCGGCGGCGGCGATGGCGGCGAGGCGCGCCTCCGGGCGCTTGTCGGGGGAGCCGAAATGCGGCCCGCCGCGTTCGCACAGGCGCGCCGAGGCGCTTTCGAGCATCAGCCCCTGGCTGACCGAGACCTTGCGCAGGGCGGCGGTCTCCGCCGCGCTCATGACGCCGGGGTTGACGTGCGGCAGCAGCGACGTCTCGGCGAGGACGAGGGCGCACATCTCGGCCAGGTAGGAGAGGGTGGTTTCGTGTCCCAGCGCCTCCAGCGCGCGCCGCGCCGCCGGGTAGCGCGCCTCCGGCCGGTCGCCCAGCGTGAACAGCGCCTCCTTGCACCCGGCGCGCTCGCCGGCGCGGGCGATGGCGAGCACCTCATCGGCGGAGAGATACGCGGCCCCGCCCGCTTTCGGCGTCTCCGCGAAGGTGCAGTAATGGCACACGTCGCGGCAGAGTTTGGTGAGCGGGACGAACACCTTGCGCGAATAGGAGACGGCGTTGCCGTGTCCCGCCGCGCGCAGCTTTTCGGCTGCGCGCGTGAGCGCCGCGCCGTCCGCCGCGAGCAGCAGCCTGCGCAGCCGCGGGTCCGGCCACGCCGCGAGCTCTTCGGGCGCCTCGCGCAAGGCCGCAAGGTCGTTCATCGCCGCCGCTCCCCCCGCCGCCGTCCGCGTCCCCGCCGGCGCGGCGCGATATTCCCGGACCCGCAGCGGCCGGTCAAGGAGTCCGCCGCCCGTCCCTCCGCCGCCCTCACCAGCGCTCTACTTCGAGACCGGGAACCCGCGCGAACTCGCCGACGTTTCGCGTAACGAGAACGTGCGAGTTGGCGAGGGCTATGGAGGCGATCATGAGATCGTTCCCGCCGATGGGCGCGCCGGCGCGCCGCAGCCCGGCCCTCACGATTCCGTAGCGTTCCGCCGCTGCGTCGTCGAACGGCGAAGACGCGAAATTCCGGCAAAAATTCTCCACCCGGCGCAAATTCTCGTCGACCCGGGCCGAATTTCGCGCTCCGAACAGAAGCTCTCCTTTGACCACGCTGCAAAGATAAACCTCGGCGGGCCGTTGGGCCAGCAGCCGGTCGGCCGCCGCTTCGTCGGATCGATTTATGAGCGCGATGCAAACGCTGGTGTCGAGCAGCCTCGTCACGGAAAGCCGTCGATATCCCCGGGCGGCGGGTCGTCGGGTTCGACGATGTCTCCATGACCGGAACGGAGGAGCGCGACGAAGTCGTCGGGCCAGCCGGCGCCGGTCGCCGCGCCGATGAGCGCGCCCAGCCAGGCCGAGAGGCTCTTGTTTTCCCGAACGGCCCGCGCGCGCGCGACCGCCAGGAGATCGGCCGGCAGATGGACGGTCACTTGCGCCATGGTCGAACCATACACGCGGGACGCGCCGACGGCAAGCCCGCCGGGCGCGGAAAAGAAAGGGCCGGCCGTCCGAGGACGGCCGGCCCTGGAAGCGCGGGTTGCGCCGTCAGCCGTCGAGCGCGAAGACCCAGAGGACGCCGCCGGTCGGCGTGTAGATCTTCTCGTCGATCAGCGGGTGCGGGGTTTCCTCCAGCGCGGCGTTGAGCGAATCCTCCATGCGGACCGCGTCGACGCCCCAGCCGGCCTGCACCGCGATGTATTGCGTCCCGTCGATGGCGTAGGACGACGGCACCGCGGTGATGCCCGAATTGGTGCGGAACTTCCACAGGACCTCGCCGGTCTCCGCGTCGAAGGCGCGGAAGTAGCGGTCCCAGGTGCCGCCCGAGAACACCAGCTTGCCGCCGGTGGTCAGCAGCGGACCCCAGTTGAACGACGTGAAGTTCGTCGCCCAGACCTCTTCGCCGGTGTTCAGGTTCCAGGCCTGGACCTCGCCGATGTGGTCCGCGTCCTCGTGCAGGTACATCTTGATGTCCGGGATCGGCACGCCGAGCCACAGCTCGCCGGGCACGTATTCCTGGACCTCGCCGACGAGCGAGCCGCACAGGTTGTCGTTGACCGGGATGTAGAACAGGCCGGTGACGGGGTTGTAGGCCTCCGGCGGCCAGTCCTTGCCGCCCCACAGCGAGGGGCAGAACTTGGTGAAGCGGCCGACGCGCGGCTTCTTCGCGTCGTCGTAGCTGGGCCGGCCCGTCTGCGGATCGATGCTCGTGAAGACGTCCTGGCGGACGTATTTGTGCGCGTCGACGAAGCCGATGTCGGCGCCCATGCCGCGGTCGAGCACCCACAGGTAGCCGTTGCGCCCGGCGTGGGCGAGGCCGTTGATCTGCCGCCCGTCGCGCTCGACCGGCAGCAGGATCGGGGTCGAGACCTCGTCCCAGTCCCACGAATCGTTCCAGTGGTACTGGTGGTGGCCGACGAGTGCGCCGTCGGAGACGCGGACGGCGATGGCCGAGGTGGTGTAGAGGTTGTCGCCGGGATGCGTGTCGCCGGTCCACGGCGCGGCGTTGCCGGTGCCCCAATAGGAGATTCCGGTCTCGGAGTCGTAGTGGCCGGTGAGCCAGATCGAGGCGCCGCCGGTCTTCCAGTCGTCGCCCTCCCAGGTGTCGTGGCCGAACTCGCCCGGCCCCGGAATGGCGTGGCGCACCCACATCTGCTCGCCGCTCGCGGCGTCGTAGGCGGTGATGTGGCCGCGAATGCCGTATTCGCCGCCCGAAGTGCCGACCATGACCACGCCTTCCGCGATCAGCGGCGCCATGGTCATGTAGTAGCCGTTCTCCCAACTGTCGGGCGCGGCGCGCCAGACCTCCTCGCCGGTCGCCGCATTGAGCGCGACGAGATGGCAGTCGGTCGTGGTGACGTAGATGTTGTCGCCCCACAGCGCGACGCCCCGGTTGGTCGGGTGGACCTGCCACAGCTCCTCGGGGATCTCGTGCTTGAAGCGCCAGCGCTCCTCGCCGGTCGCGGCGTCGAGCGCCACCACCTGGTTCTGCGGCGTGGTGATGAACATCATGCCGTCGTTGACGATGGCGGGGGACTGGTGCCCCTCGCCGACGCTGGTCGAGAAGGTCCAGACCGGGCGCAGGCCGGAGACGTTGCCCTGGTTGATCTGGTCGAGCGGGCTGTAGCCCCACCCCTCGTAGTTGCCGCGGTACATCAGCCAGTTGTGCGGCTCGGGGTTCGCGAGCCTCTCGTCGGTCACGGTGGAATAGTGGCCGTGACTCATGGCGAGCGCGAGCCCCGGCGCGAGCAGCGCCGGCGCGGCCAGCGCCGCGACGAGCGTTCTTCCGATATTCATCGGCCTTCCTCCCTGTTTCTCGCATGCGACGGCGTCGACGCGGCGGCGGACCTAGTTGTTTTGCGGCGGTCCTCCCACGCGTCCGGTGAACGCGCCGGCGACGGCGAGGACGCCGTCGTCGACGGTCAGGGGCAGGGCGGGCAACGGTCTGCGCGCCGGCCCCGACAGGACCCGGGCGCCGTCCGCCGGGTCGAAGTTGGTTTCATGGCACGGGCAGATGAACACGTGGTCCTCGGGGTGCCAGCCCATGACGGTGCATTTCTGGTGCGTGCAGACGGCGGAATAGGCGATCACGCCGTCCGCCGCGCGCTCCCGCACCTTGTCGGTATAGGTTTCCTCGGCGAGGCGCAGCACCAGCAGCCGGTTGAGGCGGGTGCCGTCGCGCGCGGAGCCGGTCGCCGGGTCCCACGGGAACGCGAAGGTGGGCCGGGCCGCCAGTGCGATGTCGCCGGGGGCGATGAGCTCGCCCTTGCGCTCGCCGCGCGCGAAGGCGACCCGGTCGCCGGGCTGCGGGCGCATCCGCGCGGGGTTGGTCTCCTCGCCGCGCGCGGGGCGCATGCCGGGCGCCAGCGCCGCGGCCAGCAGGCCGATGGCGCCGCCGAGGGCGCCGCCCAGAACTCCGCGCCGGCGCCACCCGGCGCCCCGCCCCGCGCATCCCTCGCAACGAGTCCCGCTCATTGCCGCCTCCCCGGTCGCCGCCATTGAACCACGCCCGCGCGGCGCCGGTCAACCGCCGCCGGCCTCGTCCGTGACGCGCCCGCCTTCGTGCGGTATCGTGACATGCGGAACGGGCGGAGGAAACCGTGGCGGCCATGGACGAATTCCTGCGCGATACGCGGGTCCTCCTCGCCGCGCTGCGGGGGCGGGACGGTGCGACCGATTGACCTGCCGCCCGCCGACCTGGACACGGTCCGGCGCATTCTCCGCGACCACGCGCCGGGGCTGGAGGCGCGCGCCTTCGGTTCGCGCGTGTCCTGGACCGCGCGGGAGACCTCCGATCTCGACCTCGTGCTGATGACGGAAACCCCGCTGGACGCCGGGCGCATGGCGGCGTTGCGGGCGGCGCTCGCCGGGTCGGATTTGCCCTTCCGCGTCGACGTGGCGGATTGGGCGGCCGTGTCCGAGGATTTTCGCGCGATAATCGAGCGGGAATATGCTGTGATCTCTCCGACCTCCACACGGCCCGCGAAGCGCCGATGGAAAAGGATCACTCTCGGCGATTGCATAGAAATCAACGACGACACCTATTCGCCGCGCGAACGTTGGTCTTTCGTCAATTATCTGGACACCGGGAGCATTACGGAAAATCGCATTTCCAAGATACAACACCTTGTCGATGGGCGCGACAAGATACCAACCCGCGCGCGGAGAAGAGCGCGGCAGGGCGACATCGTGTATTCGACCGTGCGTCCCAATCAGAGGCATTACGGGGTTTTGAGGGAAATCCCGGAGAATTTGCTCGCGTCGACGGGATTCTCCGTATTACGAGGCCGAAAAGGCGTTGCTTTCACGGATTTCATATACTGGTTCCTTGCGCGGAACGAGACCGTCCAATATCTTCAGTCCGTAGCAGAACAAAGTAAGGCTGCCTACCCCGCGATCAATCCCATCGATATTGAACGACTGCCCATCGATCTTCCCCCTCTCGCCGAACAACGCGCCATCGCTGAAATTCTGGGCGCGCTTGACGACAAGATCGAACTCAACCGGCGCATGAACGAAACTCTCGAGGCGATGGCGCGGGCCATCTTCGACGACTGGTTCGTCGACTTCGGCCCTGTACGAGCGAAAATGCGCGGCCAGAAATCCGGGCTGCCGAAAACGTTGTCCCGCCTTTTCCCCGATAAGTTGGCGGAATCGCAGACTGGGCCAATACCGAAAGGTTGGAAAATGTCGAGAATGGACGATATTTTTGAAATTTCGAGCGGGAAAACGCTTCCGGTCGACATGCGCTATAACGACGGGACGTATCGGGCGTTTGGCGCAAACGGACCGATTTGTAAGACAGAAAAACCTTCGGTAAATTCTGCTTGCGTTATACTTGGAAAGATAGGGTCTTGCGGGGCGCTTCATAGATCTCCGTCGCCCTGCTGGGTAACGAATAATGCGTTTGCAATCAGAGAGGGCAAATCGGGGTCTCTCGAGTACGTCTGGCACACCTTGAAACGAATTGACTTTTCGAAGTACGTCGGCGGCAGCGGAAATCCCTACATGCCACTCCAGAATTTTGGCCACCATTTGGTGTTACTTCCACCTTCTCGCGTGTGTTCGGCATACCAGAAAATAGCTGGAAATTTGAGAGAACGTATCGACTGCAACAACTTCCAGTCAGATATACTGTCCGCCATTCGCGACGCGCTTTTGCCTGAGCTGATGTCCGGGAGAATACCCGTATCCAATTTTCGATAATCCAATCCAGTGCGAATCGCCGAATTTTACGGCGTTCTCCATATGACCGAACCGCGCACGGCATCGGTAATACCACTCCAATTTCAAACCTATACATATTTCTATTTCTCGTCATTCCCGCGAAGGCGGGAATCTCTATCGACTTACAATATGCCTAAATCAAAATAGATTCCCGCCTTCGCGGGAATGACGAAGTAAAATATTTGAAGTGAATGAATACAAATTTGGTCTGGTATAACTCCGCTACGAAAGTTGGATACGACGCCGTCCCGCGTCCAGGTTTATCGATCCGTTCGCAAGCCCGAGCCGGGGCGATTCCGCCCCGGCGCGGCGACGTGAATCGGCCGCCCCAGCGCCAGATGGGCGGCCTCGCCGAACATTTCGCCGAAGGTCGGGTGGGCGTGGACCGTCAGCGCCAGGTCCTCCACCGTCGCGCCCATCTCTATGGCGAGCACGCCTTCGCCGATCAGGTCGGAGGCGTGCGGCGCGGCGATGTGGACGCCGAGAATGCGGCCATCGGTGGCGTCGGACACCACCTGCAAAAAACCCTCGCGCGCCGCCAGGGTGCGCGCGCGGCCCGACGCCGAAAGCGGGAAGACCGCCGCCCGCGCGTCCGCGCCCGCCGCTTTTGCCTCCGCCAGCGTCATGCCGGCGGTCGCGATTTCGGGGTCGGAGAACACCACCGCGGGGATCGCCTCGGGCTGGAACGCCGCCTTGCGCCCGCACAGCGCCTCCGCGGCGACATGCGCTTCGGCGGTCGCCTTGTGCGCCAGCGCCGGGCCGGGCGTTACGTCGCCCACCGCCGCGACGTGCGGCGCGAGCCGGCGGTCGGGCGCGACTTCGAGCAGGCCGCCGGCGCCGGGCGCCAGGCCGGCCGCGGCGAGCTCCAGGTCGTCGGTGTTCGGCCGCCGGCCCACCGCGACGACGACCTTGTCCGCCGCCACCTCGCGCGCGCCGTTCGCGCCCTCCACCCGGAGGCGGGCGCCGTCGTAACCGGCGGCGCGCGCGCCGGGATGGACCTCGACGCCGAGCGCCGCCAGCGTCTTCGCCACCGGGCGGGACAGCGCCGCGTCCATCGCCGGCAGGATGCGCGGCTCCGCCTCCACCAGCGCGACCCGGACGCCGAGCTTGGCGAAGGCGATGCCGATCTCCAGCCCGACATAGCCGGCGCCGACCACCGCCATCGTAGCCGGCAGCGAGTCCAGCGCCAGCGCGCCGGTCGAATCGAGCACGCGGTCGCCGTCGCAGGGCAGGCCGGGCAGTTCGACCGGACGCGACCCGGCGGCGAGGACCAGATCGGCGAATTCGACGAACCGCGCGCTCCCGTCGTCGGGCGTGATCACCCCCTTGCCGGGCGCGGTGAAGCGGAACGCGCCGCGCGCGACCTCCACCCCCGCCGCGCGGAGCAGGCCGCGCACGCCGCCCGCCAGGCCGTCGACGACTTCCGCCTTCCAGTCCTGGAACCGCGCCATGTCGGCCCCCGGCGGCGCCCCCGGCGGCGCCCCAGGCGCAGGCGCGGCGAGGCCCATGCGCGCGGCGCCGCGCGCGCGGTGCGCGAGATCGGCGACCTCGATCAGCGCCTTGCTCGGAATGCAGCCGACGCGGAGGCAGACTCCGCCGACTCCCTCCGCGCCCTCGCGGTCCACCAGCAGGACCTTGCGCCCGAGCTGCGCCGCGCGCAGCGCCGCCGCGTAGCCGCCCGGCCCGGCGCCGGCGACGATAAAATCGACCGGCTCCGGAACCGCGCCGACGACCATCAGATCCGCCCCAGAAGCCGGACCGGGTCGGCCAGATACGCGCCGATGGCGGCGGCGAAGGCGCCGAGATGCTCGCCGTCGTTCAGCCGGTGGTCGGTCGAGACGACGAGCGGCAGGTTGGGCCGCACCGCCGGCGATCCGTCCAGCGCGACCACCGCCTCGCGGATCGCGCCGACGCCGAGGATCGCCGCTTCGGGCGGGCGGATGATCGGAGTGCCGAAATGCCCGCCGTAACTGCCGTAGTTGGAGACGGTGAAGGTGCCGCCCCTGAGCTGCTCCGGCTTGACCTTGCGCGCCCGCGCCGCCGCCGCGAGTTCGGCGATCTCGCGCGCCAGGTCGAGGATCGGCTTGCGGTCGGCGTCGTGGACCACCGGCACGATCAGCCCGTCGGGAGTCGCCGTCGCGAAGCCGATATTGACGCGATGGCGATAGACGACCTCCCCGGCCTCCAGGTTCAGCGAGGCGTTGAAGCGCGGATGCGCGCGCAGCGCCGCCGCGCACGCCTTCATGACGATGGGCAGGTAGCTGGGCTTGACCCCCTCCGGTTCGAATTCGGCGATGAGCGCGCGGCGCGCGGCGACCAGGTTCGCCGCGTCGACCTCGTGGAAGGTCAATATGTGCGGGATCTCGCGCCACGCCGCCGTCATCGTCCGCGCGATTTGCCGGCGCAGCCCGCGCAGCGGCTCCACCCGGTCCGCCCCCTCCGGGGCGGCGGGCGGCGGCGCGGACGGCCCCGGCGCGGCGGGCGGCGATTCCGCCGCGCCCTGCGCCGCGCGCTCGACGTCGGCGCGCGTGACCCGCCCGCGCTCGCCGGTTCCGGGAACCCGGGCGAGGTCGACTCCGAGTTCGACCGCGAGGCGCCGCGTCGCCGGACTCGCCAGAACGCGCTTGCGAGTCTTCTCCGCCGCCGGCGGATCGGTTGGGACGGCGGCGATAGCAGGGTTCTTCCCGATCACCTCCGACGCCTTGTATGAGGAGGACGTGGGCGTGGCGGCGGAGTCCTCCCTTGCGGGCGGCGGCGGCGCGGCGTCCGTCTCGATCACCGCCAGCATCGCGCCGACGGGCAGCATCGCGCCCACCTGCCCGCCCAGGCTCTTGACGGTTCCGGAGACGGGCGCGGGGATCTCCACCACCGCCTTGTCGGTCTGGACGTCGACGATGACCTGGTCCGCCTTCACCGCATCGCCCGCGCCGACGTGCCAGTGGACGATCTCGCCTTCGCTCAGCCCCTCGCCGACGTCGGGCAGGTCGAACCGGTAGTCGCTCATTGCGCGGCCATCGTCTCTTCGATCGCCGCGAGGACGCGCCCGGCGTCGGGGACGAACCAGTCCTCCACTCCCGGCATGGGGTAGGGCGCGTCGGGGGCGGCGACGCGGCGCGCCGGCGCCTCCAGCGAATAGAACGCGCGCTCCTGGAGCAGCGCCGCGACCTCCGCGCCGAACCCCGCCGTCGCCTGCGATTCGTGGACGACGACGCAGCGCCCGGTGCGCTCGACCGCCGCTGCCAGCCCCGCCTCGTCGAGCGGGACCAGGGTGCGGAGATCGACGACATGCGCGTCGATGCCTTTCTCCGCCGCCATGTCCGCCGCCTTCTCCGCCACCGGAACCGACTGGCTCCACGCGACCACGGTCACGTCGGCGCCCTCGCGGACCGTCCGCAGCTCGCCGAACGGGACGGTGTAGGCGTCGTCCGGGACCTCGCCGGTGAGCAGGCGGTAGCCGCGCAGCGGCTCCAGGAACAGCACTGGGTCGGGGTCGCGGATCGCCTGGGCGAGCAGGCCCTTGGCGTCGTAGGGGTTCGCCGGCATGACCACCTTCAGGCCCGACGAGTGGGCGAAGGTGTGCTCCATCGAATCGGAGTGGAACTCCGGCGTCCGCACGCAGCCGCCGAACGGCGAGCGGACGACCATCGGCGCGGTGTGCGAACCGCGCGTGCGGAAGCGGATGCGCGCGATCTGCTGGTCGAGCTGGTGGAAGCATTGCTGCGCGAAGCCGAGGAACTGTATCTCCACCACCGGGCGCCAGCCGGCGACCGCCAGTCCGAGCGCCGAGCCGGCGATGACGCTCTCCGCCAGCGGCGTGTCGATTACGCGGCGCGGGCCGAAGAACTGCCGCAGCCCGTCGGTGGCGCGGAACACGCCGCCGAGCTGGCCCACGTCCTCGCCCATCAGCAGCACCGTCTCGTCGCGCTCCATCTCCTGCCGGAGCGCGGCGCGGATCGCCTCCACCATGTTCATGCGCGCCATCGCCGCCTCCCTGCGCTCACCCGCCGCCGAGATGCGCCGCGCGCTGGCGGGCGAGGGTCGGAGTCGGCTCCGCGAACACGTGTTCGTAGATCGCCGCCGGATCGGGCGCGGGATGCGAATCCGCGGCGGCGAACACGCGCTCCACCTCGGCGTCGATCTCCGACTCCCAACCGGCGCGCGCGCCGGCCTCGGGACTTCCGGCGGCGGCGAGGTATTTCCATACCCGGTCGATGGGGTCCTTGCGCTTCCAGCGCTCCAGCTCGGCGGAGTCGATGTAGCGGCTCGGGTCGTCGGCGGTGGTGTGCATGCCCATGCGGTAGGTGTGCGCCTCGATCAGCGTCGCGCCCTGCCCCGCGCGCCCGCGCGCCACCGCGTCGGCGGCGACGGCGTGCACCGCGAACAGGTCGTTGCCGTCCACCGAAACGCCGGGGAAGCCGTAGGCCGGCGCCCGCGACGCGAAATCCGCCCCCGCCGTCTGGATGCTCCGCGGGGTGGAGATCGCCCACTGGTTGTTCTGCAAGACGAACAGCACCGGCGCCTGGACCAGCCCGGCGAGGTTGCAGGATTCGTGGAAGTCGCCCTCCGACGACGCGCCGTCGCCGAAGAACACCGCCGCCACGCCGTCCTCGCCCTTCATCCTCATGCCCCAGGCGAGGCCCACCGCGTGCGGCAGCTGCGCCGCCAGCGACACCTGCGTCGCGAACATGCGCACGCCTTCGGGGATTACTCCGCCGTCGGGGTGGCCGCGGCGGTAGAGGGCGACGCTCTCCAGCGGCAGGCCCTGGCGGATCTGCACCGGCAGTTCGCGGTATTGCGGCACCGCCCAGTCGCGCGCCGGGTCCAGCGCCATGGCGACTCCGGCCAGCGTCGCCTCCTGCCCGAAGATGGGCGCGAAAGTGCCGAGCCGCCCCTGGCGCTGGAGGCTCAGGCACTTCCGGTCGAAGGCGCGGCCGAGCATCATCAGCCGCAGCGCCTCGAGGACCTCCGCCTCGCTCATCCCCGGCTCGGCGCCGTCGCGCAGCCGGCCCTCCGCGTCGAGGATCGAGCGGGGCTCCGCCGCCGCCGCGCCCGCCGGATATTGCGGGGGAAGCGCGCCCGCCGTCACGGCAGCGGAATCTCGAAGCCGCCCCTGGGCGTGTCGTAACCGCGCTTCACCGCGTCGCGCCCGGCGATGGCGAGGTACCAGCGCTTCAGGTTGGGGTAGGCGTTCAGGTCCATCTCCTGCCACTCGAAGCGCGAGATCCACGGCCAGGTCGCGAGGTCGGCGATGGAGATGTCGCCGGCGAGGAACTCGCGCCGTCCGAGCTGGCGGTCGAGCACGTTGTATATGCGCGCGCACTCCTTGGCGTAGCGCTCCTCGGCGTAGGCGGACTTGCCCTTGTTGAAGCGGACGAAGTGGTGCGTCTGGCCGAGCATGGGGCCGACCGAGCCCATCTGCATCATGAGCCATTGCAGCGCGTCGTAGCGCCGCGCCGGGTCCTGCGGCCAGAGCGGGCTGCCGGCCTTGTCGCCGAGATAGATCATGATCGCCGCCGACTCCATCAACCGCGTCCCGGTGTCGCGGTCGACGATGGCGGGGATCTTGTTGTTGGGGCTGATGTCGAGGAATTCGGGGTCGAACTGCTCGTCCTCGAGGATGTTCACCGGGTGGGTTTCGTAGGGCAGCCCGACCTCCTCGAGCATGATCGAGACCTTGCGCCCGTTGGGCGTGCCCCACGTGTAGAGATCGATCATCCGGCGCCTCCCCGCCTCGCCTCCGCGCGCCCGAGCATAGCCGCGCCGGCCCGCCGGTCAAGCGGGGCGCCGGCCGGGCCGTCGTCCGATCCCGCGCAGCTCTCGGCAGGTATCCGTCCGCCATGCGCCTCGGCGGCGCGGCGCGCAAAGCCGGTTTCCCCGCCCGGCGCGTTCAGCTCACCTGCTTCTCGCGCCCCTCCCAATAGGGCTTGCGGAGCTCCGTCTTGAGGATCTTCCCGGCGCCGGAGAGCGGCATGGGGTCGGAGCGGAAATCGACGCTGCGCGGGCATTTGAAGCCGGCTATGCGGTCGCGGCAATGGGCCATGATCGACTCGGCGTCCGCGGATTCGCCCTCCTTCAGGCGGACGATGGCGTGGACGCGCTCGCCCCAAGTGTCGTCCGGAACCCCGATCGCCGCGCATTCGGCGACCGCCGGGTGTTCGTGCACCGCGTTCTCCACCTCCGCCGAATAGACGTTCTCGCCGCCGGAGATGATCATGTCCTTCATCCGGTCGACCACGTGGACGAATCCGTCCGCGTTCATCGTCCCGCCGTCGCCGGTGCGCATCCAGCCGCCGCGCAGCGCCTCGGCCGTCAGCTCCGGCTGGCGCCAGTAGCCCATCATTACGTTGGCGCCGCGCACCGCGATCTCCCCCACCTCGCCGCGCGGGACCTCGGCGCCGTCCGCGTCGACGACGCGGATCTCGACTCCGGGGACCGCATGCCCCACCGAGCGGAACATGTAGGCGTTGGGGCCCTCCAGCGTATGGAACTCCGGTCCGCAGGCGGTCACCAGCGGCGCGCATTCGGTCTGCCCGTAGGCGTGGCTGAACTTGCAGCCCGGCAGGACCTCCATCGCCTTGACGATCACCGCGTCCGGCATCGGCGAGGCGCCGTAAGTGACGTGGCGCAGGCTGGACAGGTCGTACGTCCCGACGTCCGGGTGGTTCACCAGCATGTTGCACATGGTGGGGACCAGCAGCTGCTCGGTGATGCGGTGGCGCTCGGTGGCCTGCATGACCGCCACCGGGTCGAAGCGGGGAATGAAGTAGTGGCTCCCCGCGATCTGGGTGACGCCGAACACCGCGGCGCAGTCGGCGATGTGGAACATCGGCGCCGCGTGCAGCCAGCGCGTCGCGGCGTCGACGCGGAGCGCCGGCAGCGTGTTGAAGGCGTTGAACACCAGGTTGCGGTGGCTCAGCATGACGCCCTTGGAGCGCCCGGTGGTGCCGCCGGTGTAGAAGATCCCCGCCAGGTCCTCGTAGCCGCGCCCGGCGTCCTCCGCCGGCTCGGCGCCGGCGACCAGCTCGTCGTGCGAGACCGCGCCCGCGGGCGGCGCGCCCGTCCCCATCCAGACGATGCGCGCTACCGACGGGATCGCGCCGTCGTCCTTCAGCTTGCGAGCCATGGGCGCGAAGGCGTCGTCGCAGAACAGCACCCGCGCCTCGCTGTCGGAGATCCAGAAGGCCGCCTCGGCGGGCGCCAGGCGCGTGTTGACCGGAACGAACGCGCCGCCCGCCCACGCCGTCGCGTAGATGGCCTCGTAATAGCGGTCGCCGTTCAGCGCCAGGATGGCCGCGCGCTCCCCATCGGCGACGCCCAGGCCGCGCAGCGCCGCCGCGAGCCGCGCAATCCGGTCGGCGCATTCGCGCCATGTGCGCGTCCGGCCGCCGTCGCAGGTCGCCACCGCGCGGCCGCGCACCTGCGCCGCGCGCTTCACCCCCTGGGTCAGATACATGTCGGGCCTCCCTTCGCGCCGGCGCGCCGTTGTCTCACATCCCGGCGCGACAGGCCAGAACGCGCCGCCAGGATCCGCCTGCTAACCCGCGTCCGGACCGTCGGCGAAGAAGGCGAGCAGCCGCTCCGCCAGTTCCCGGGGTTTCTCCTCCGGGATGAAGTGGCCCGACCCGGCGACGACTCCGCCAGCGACGTTCGCGGCGACGGCGCGCATCGATTCGCGCGTCAGTTCGCGCCGCCCGAAACTCTCCGCGCCGCCGAGCGCCAACACCGGCATGGCGAGTTTGCCGGCGGCGAGGGCGCGCGCGTTGTCGGCCATGTCGCGGGGGATCTCGCGGTAATAGGCGAGTCCGGCGCGCATCGCCCCCGGCTCGGCGTAGGCGCGCGCGTATTCGTCGATGGCCGCGTCGTCGATGGCGCCCGGATGCGCGGCGAAGGCGCGGTGGAACCAGCGCACGTAGAGGCCCTCGCGCCCGGCGAGCAGCGCCTCCGGAAGGTCCTGCGTCCGGTGGAAGCCGTGGTGCCACCGCCCCTGCGAGGTGGAGAAGCGGTCGTCGCCCTCCAGCGGGATCATGACGTCGAGGATCGCGAGTTTGCGCACCGCATCGCGGTGGGCGGCGGCGAGCGCGTAGGCCACCGGCCCGCCCCAATCGTGCCCGGCGAGCAGGAAGCGGTCATGGCCGAGCGCGCCGTTCACGAGCTCCCACACGTCCTCGGCGACCCGCGCCTTGCGGTAGCCGCCGGCGGGGCGCGACGACCGGCCCAGGCCGCGCAGGTCCGGCGCGATGACGCGGTAGCGCGCGGCGAGCGCCGGCATCACGCGCCGCCATGCGAACCAGGTTTGCGGAAACCCGTGCAGCAGGACCAGCGGCTCCCCCGCGCCCGCGGCGGCGTAGTGCATGGTCATCTCGGAGAGCGCGGCGAAACCATGTTCAAGGCGAACCTCCGGCGCGCCGGGCGGTTGACCGGCCCCGGCCGGTGTGGGATCCGTGGTCATGCGCGATTCCTGCGACTGGGGAGGCGGCGGGCGTGGGCGGCAGGCTGAAGGATCGGGTCGCGCTGGTGTTCGGCGCCGGCTCCAGCGGCCCCGGCTGGAGCAACGGCAAGGCCGCCGCCGTCAGCTACGCGCGCGAGGGCGCGCCGGTGGCCTGCGTCGACATCGACCGCGCCGCGGCGGAGGAGACTCGCGGCGTAATCGCCGCCGAGGGCGGACGCGCCATCGCCATCGCCTGCGACGCGACCTCCGGCGCGGCCGTCGCCGATGCGGTCGCCCGGACGATGGCCGAATGGGGGCGGATCGACGTTCTTCACAACAACGTAGGCCACGCCGCGCTGGGCGGGCCGGTAGAGCTCGACGAAGCGGAGTGGCGGCGCGAGATCGACCTCAACCTCAATTGCGTGTTCCTGGCCTGCAAGCGCGTCCTGCCGATCATGGCGGCGCAGGGGAAGGGCGCGGTCGTCAACATCTCGTCGATCGCCGCGCTCCGCTACACCGGTTACGACTACGCCAGCTATTACGCCGCCAAGGGCGCGGTGAACCAGCTGACCGTCGGGCTGGCGCTGCAATACGCCCGCGCCGGGATTCGCGTCAACGCCGTCTGCCCCGGGCTGATGGACACGCCGATGGTCCGCCGGCAGCTCGCCGGCGCGCACGTGAACGTCGAGGCGATGCTGCGCGAACGCCACGCCGCCGCGCCCACCGGGCGGATGGGCACGGCCTGGGACGTCGCCAACGCGGCGGTGTTCCTGGCCAGCGACGAGGCGGCCTACGTCACCGCCGTATGCCTGCCGGTGGACGGCGGGCTCTCCGCCCGGGCGGGTTGACCGCCCGCGCCGCCCTTGCGCGCCGGCCCGCCGGCGCGTAGTCTGCGCCGCGGAGCCGCCTTAGCTCAGCCGGTAGAGCATCGCATTCGTAATGCGGGGGTCGCAAGTTCGAGTCTTGCAGGCGGCGCCACCGCGCCCGAAGGAGGGCCGCGCATGAAGATCGCCGGCGCGCGGCGCCAGGGCGCCGCCGAGCCCGCGCCGTGAGCGCGGCGCGGTCCCCCGAATACCTCGCCGGACTGGTCGCGACGGCGCTGCGGGAGCCCGAGGGGGAATGGCTGGAGTTCAAGCGCGACAACGCCGACTCGCGCAAAATCGGCGAGTACTTTTCGGCGCTCGCCAACGCGGCGGCGTTGAACGGACGGCCCTGCGCTTACATGATCTGGGGAGTGGACGACGACACCCGCGCGCCTGTCGGCGCGAGATTCGATCCGCATTCGACCAGAATCGGTAACGAGCCGCTCGAAAGTCGGCTGCAACGCGGGCTGGATCCGAAGATCGATTTCCGCTTCCACGCCGTCGATACGGACGGCGGGCGAGTCGTCATCGCGGAAATCGGCGCGGCGGCGGACCGGCCCGTGCGCTTTGACGGCCGCGCCTACGTTCGCGTCGGAGAGGTCAAGAGGCCGCTGGCGGCGGCGCCCGAGCGGGAGCGGGCGCTATGGCGTATCCTCGATCGCGCGCGGTTCGAGAGCGTCGCGTCGCGTGAGCGCCAGAGCGCCGACGACGTGCTCCGCCTGCTCGATTATCCGGTTTATTTCAAGATGCTGGGCTTGCCGCTGCCGCCGTCTCCGGACCGCATCGTCGAGGCGCTGGCCGCGGACGGGCTGATCCGGCGCTGCGCCGCCGGCGGTTGGGACATCCTCAATCTCGGCGCCGTTCTCCTGGCCGCGAGACTCGATGACTTCCCCGGCCTGGGGCGCAAGGCCATTCGGATCGTCCGGTATCGAGGCGACGGCCGCATCGACGCCGCGGGGGAGAAACGTGTCGGGAAGGGGTATGCGGCCGGGTTCGAGGAATCGCTCGGTTATATCGACGCGCTGCTGCCCGGCGGCGAGACGATCGAGAACGGACTGCGCGCGGCCTGGCGGGGCTTCCCCTCCGCGGCGGTGCGCGAATTGGTCGCGAACATGCTGATCCACCAGGACTTTACCGTTTCCGGCGCCGGCCCCATGGTGGAGATTTTCGATGGTCGCGTCGAATTCTCCAACCCCGGCGCGCCGCTGGTTTCGACGGACCGTTTCGTCGACGCGCCGCCGCGGTCGCGCAACGAGGCGGTGGCGGCGCTCATGCGCCGTTTCGGCGTCTGCGAGGAGCGCGGGAGCGGTATCGACAAGGTGGTCCTCGAAGTGGAGCTGGCGCAACTGCCGGCGCCGCTGTTCGAAGCGCCGGAAACCTCCACCCGCGCGACGCTGTTCGCCCACAAGAAATTGAACGATATGGATCGCGCCGAGAGAAGGCGCGCGACCTATCTCCATGTCTGTATTCGGCATGTCGGGAGCCAGCGCGCGACCAACGCGAGTCTGCGCAAGCGGTTCGGTATCCCCGACAACAACGCCTCGGTCGTGAGCCGTCTGTTGAACGACGCCGTGGACGCCGGCATGATCGCCGTCGCGGATTCGATGGCGGGCTATCGACAGCGTGCCTATGTGCCGTTCTGGGCGGCCGAGCATGCTGACGAAACGGGAACCGTTATTTGACGGCCAGCCGCCCCAGGGCGCGGATCCGTCCCCACATGGATCGTCAATCCATTGATATGATGAAATAAAATTCTCCCTGCGCTTATTTGATGGCCATTTGACAGATACCGGATCGCAGGCCGGCGGAGCCGAGCGCGTCCGGGCGAGTCGATGGCGATGCCCATTTGACGGAGAACCGCGCGGACACCGCCGAAGGTGGATGTAATTTCGTTTACCATCTGATATACAAGTGAAATTCCGATCGGATTCCATTTGATGGGCATTTGACGGCGAGAGGCCGCCGCTGACGGCGGCGGCGGCGTTCGCTATGGTCGGGCCGGAGCGCGCCGACAGGGAGAACCCGCATGAAGATCGCCGACGTGAAGACCTGGGCCGTCGCCAACCCGCCGCCGCATCGCGGCGGGCCGTGCTGGGTGTTCCTCAGGCTCACCACCGACACCGGGATCCGCGGCTACGGCGAAGCCTACGGCGTCCCGTTCAGCCCGCAAGTCACGCGCCGCATGATCGAGGACGCGGCGGAGCGGCACGCCATCGGCGCGGACCCGTTCCGGATCGAATCGTTGTGGCGGCGGGTCTATAGCCGCGGCTACGGGCAGCACCCGGACCACGCGCTGATGGGCGTGCTCAGCGGGATCGAGATGGCGTGCTGGGACATCGTGGGTAAGGCGCTCGACCAGCCGATCTACAACCTGCTGGGCGGGCGGGCGAACGAAACCCTGCGCTCCTACACCTACCTCTACCCGCCCGCCGGCGCGGAGTCGGAGGGCGCGCTCGGCATCGCCGATATTTTCGGCGACCCGGAGGCGGGACCCCGGCGGGCGGCGGAATATGCGGCGATGGGGTTCACCGCGGTCAAATACGACCCCATCATGCCGATGGGCGCGTTCGACCCGCGGCAACTCTCGCTCGAGGCGCTCGACAACGCCGAGACGATGACCCGCAACATGCGCGAGGCGGTCGGATCCTCCTGCGACCTGCTCATCGGGACCCACGGCCAGCCCACCGCGTCGGCCGCCATCGCCCTCGCCAGGCGGCTGGAGCCGTACCATCCGCTGTGGCTCGAGGAGCCGGTGCCGCCGGAGAACGTCGCCGAAATGGCGCGGGTGGCGCGGGCCACGTCGATCCCCGTCGCCACCGGCGAGCGCCTCGCCACCAAATACGAGTTCGCCCCCCTGCTCCAGGCGCAGGCGGCGGCGACGATCCAGCCGGCGCTGGGGCGCGTCGGCGGCATTCTCGAGGCGAAAAAGATCGCCGGCATGGCGGAGGCGCATTACGTCTCCGTCGCGCCGCACCTCTATTGCGGCCCCATCGAGGCGGCGGCCAACATCCAGCTCGGCGTGTGCAGCCCGAACTTCCTGATCCAGGAGAGCATCGAGCGCTTCGACGGCTTCTACGCCGACATTCTCCAATCCCCCATCGCCTGGGAGGACGGGCGCATAATCCCGCCGACCGCGCCCGGTCTCGGCGTCGAACTCGACGAGGCGGTCGCCGACGCCCACCCCTATGACGGCCCGGTGTTCCCGGACATGGCGCCCGACCCCGTCTGGCCCTGACCCGGCGGCCGGGCGCGGGCCGGCGATGCGCCTCCACGCCGGGATACTCCTGCCGTCGCTCGGCCGGGGCGGCGTCGGGCGGGTCATGCTTACCCTCGCCCGCGCGCTCCTCGAACGGGGCCACCGGATAGACCTCGTGCTGCTGCGCCCGCGCGGGCGCTACGGCGACGTCCCGCCCGAGGCGGGCCTGTTCTACGTCCGCGGGCGGCGGCCGTCGCGCGCGCTCGCGCCGGTGTTGAAGACCCACCCGCGCGTCGCGGCGCTGTCCCCCGGCCCGCTGGAGACGCTCCGGGAATGGCTCGCGCTGCGCCGCCTCCGCCCCGGCCTGCGGCTGCACCCCGGGAACGCGCGCCGGGCGCTGGCGGCGGCGGCCTACGTCCGCGCGGCGCGCCCGGACGCGCTGCTGTCCGCGGTGACGCAGGCCAACGTCGCCGCGCTGCTCGGCGCGCGGCTCGCGCCCGTCCCCGTCGCGATTACGATCCACGGCGACGTCGACCGCTCCTACAGCGCCTTGCAACGGGCGCGGGCGCGGGCGCTCTACCCGGAGGCGCGGGCCGCGGCGGCGGTGTCGCGCGGCCTCGCCGAACAGGCCGTCCGGCGCCTGGGCCTGGACCCGGACCGGACGCGGACGATTTACAACGGCCTTCCGGCGGCGGACATATTACGGCGCAGCGTGGAGGCGCCCGGACATCCGTGGTTCTCCGACGGCGGCCCGCCCGTCGTGCTCGCGGTGGGGCGGACCACGCCGCAGAAAGACCACCCTGCCCTCGTCGCGGCGTTCGCGCGGCTGCGCCGCCGCCGCCCGGCGCGGCTCGCGATCATGGGCGCCGGCTCGGCGCGGAGCCGCGCGGCGCTGCGCGCCGCCGCGCGCCGCCTCGGAGTCGCCGGGGACACGGCGCTGCTGGATTTCGACCGCAACCCGTTCCGCTACATGCGCCGCGCGGGGGTCGTCGCGCTGTCGTCGCGCTGGGAGGGGCTGGGAATGGTCCTGCTGGAGGCGATGGCGTGCGGGACGCCGGTCGTCGGTACCGACGCGCCGTTCGGCCCGGCCGAAATCCTCGACGGCGGGCGCTGGGGGCCGCTGGTCCCCGTCGGCGACGCCGATGCGCTGGCCCGGGCCCTCGGCGGCGTCCTGGACGGGGCGCATCCTCCGCCGGAGGCGCTGCGCCGGCGGGCGGCGGAATTCGACACCGCCCGCATGGCCGACGGATACGAGCGGTTGCTCGCCGACGCCGTCGTCAGCCGCCGCCGAACAGCCTGAGCAGGCCGACCGCCAGGGCCGTGTTCGCGACGACGATCCCGACGGCGACCTTGAGCATCCGGTTTTCGAGATTGGCGATATCCGCCCTGGTGGCGCAATTCTCGACCTTGTCCTCCAGGCGCCTGGCGGAGATTTCGATATCCGCTTTGGTGGCGGCGCGCTCGCCGGCGGCGCCGATAGCGGTCGCCATGGCTTCGGCCCGCGCGCGAGACGTCACGGGCGCGGGCCGAAACTTGGCTTGCCGGGGGTGCGCAGCGGCGCGGCGATGTCGGCGAACTCGCACAGCAGCGGGCGGGTGTCGCGGGGGTCGATGATCTCCTCCACCCCGTAGCGTTCGGCGGTGCGGAACGGCGAGCGCACCGCCTCCAGCCGCGCGAAAATATCCGCCATCAGCGCGTCGGGGTCGTCGGACGCCTCCAGGTCGGACTTGTAGGCGGCCTCGATGCCGCCCTCGACCGGCAGCGAGCCCCAATCGCCCGACGGCCAGGCGAAGCGGTAGTGGTAGCGCGTGTGGTTGTCGTGCCCCGCGCCGGCGACGCCGAACGCCTTGCGCATGATGATCGAGCACCACGGCACGGTGGCCTGGTAGAGCGCCGAAAGCGCGCGCACGCCGTAGCGGATCGTCCCCGCCTTCTCCGACTGGACGCCGATGAGGAAGCCGGGGCAATCGACGAAATGGACCACCGGCAGGTGGAAGGTCTCCGCCAGTTCGATGAAGCGGGTGAGTTTCTGCGCCGCGTCCGCCGTCCAGCCGCCAGCGTAAACGTAGGGGTCCGACGCGGCGACGGCGACCGGCCACCCGTCGAGCCGGGCCAGCCCGGTGACGATGGAGCGCCCGAACCTGCGCCCGATCTCGAAGAAACTGCCGCGGTCCACGACCGCCTCGAGGATGGGGCGGATCTTGTACACCTTGCGGCGGTTGCGCGGCGCCGCCTCGATGAGGAACTCCTCGCGGCGGTCCGCCGGGTCGCCGCGCGGACCGCGCGGCGGCAGGTCGAACGCCGACGACGGCAGGTAGGAGAGGAAGCGCCGGGTCCATTCGAACGCCTGCTCCTCGCTCTCGACTTCGTCGTCGATGGCGCCGTTGGCGACGTGGATCGAGGAGCCGCCGAGCTCCTCCTTGGTCACCGGCTTGCCGAGCCGCGAGACGACGGGCGGGCCGGCGACGAACATCTGCGCCCGGCCCTTGACGATGAGCGAATAATGGCTGGCGGCGACGCGCGCGGCGCCGAGCCCCGCCACCGGGCCGAGCGCGAGGGCGACCACCGGTACCGTCGCCATATTGTCGACGACGAAGTTCCACGCCGGGTTGGCGGGGACGTAGGTGTAGCCGTCGGTCTCCAGCGTGCGCACCGAGCCGCCGCCGCCGGTGCCTTCGACGAGGCGGACCAGCGGCAGGCGGAGTTCGTTGGCCATCTGCTCGGCGGCGATCTGCTTGGCCTTGATCCCGGCGTCCGCCGCGCCGCCGCGCACGGTGAAGTCGTCGCCGACGACGACGACGCGGCGCCCGTCGATCCGCGCCCGTCCGAACACCACGTTGGAGGCGCGGAAGGCCGCCAGCCCGCCGTCGCCGTCGTATTCCGCCTTGCCGGCGATGGCGCCGATTTCGTGCAGGCTGCCGCGGTCGAGGAGCGCGTCGAGGCGTTCGCGGACGGTGAGCCGCCCGTTGTCGTGCTGGCGCGCGATCTTGTCCGCCCCGCCCATCTCGCGCGCCAGCGCCTCGCGCCGCCGCAGCTCGCGGATCTCGGGCTCCCAGCCCCGCTCCTCCGGCCTCGCCTCGTCCACCGCGCCCCTCCCGGCCTTGCGCCGCCGTCGCGGTATAGCCGAACGGGCCGCGGATCGCGAACGCGCGGCGGCGGGCGGCCTCTTTGCGGGGGCGTCCCGACGCCCGCGGCGAACGGAGCCCGTCCCCCGCGAGCGTCGAGACCATGCGAAAACCCCGGGCCGGCGGCGGCCGGCCCCCGGACAGCCGGGCCGCGCCGTCCTATTTGGACTTGGACGGCGCCGGCAGGACGATGTGGACGAGGTTCTGCGTGTTGAACAGAAGCTCGACGCGGCTTCCTTCCGGTATCTCCAGCCCCTCGGCCTTCAGCACCTCGGTCGGGTTCGCGTCGACCTTCGCCTTGAAGTCGGGGTCGCCGTAGTACTTGGCGACGATGTCGGCGTAGATCTGCTGCCCCTTCTCGATCTGCTCGGGGGTCATTTCGTTGGCCATGGCTTGCTCCTCGGGTGGGTGGACAGGTTCGGAAGCCCCTTTACGCATGGCGGCGGCGCGCTGTCAACCGGCAAGCCGGCCGCCCCGCATTCGTCAGGCGGCGCGTTTTCTCCGCCGCCCGCCGGAGCGCCCCGCGCGGGCGCGCCGCGGACCGGGGCCGATGCCGAGATCCGTCGATTCGAGGCGGCGGATCTCGTCGCGGAGGCGCGCCGCCTCCTCGAATTCGAGGTTGCCGGCGTGCTCGCGCATCCGGCGGTCGAGGTCGGCGATGTGCGCCTGGAGGTTGTGCCCGACCGCGTGCGGCGCGTCCTCGTCGCCGGTCTCCACGGTGACGTAATCGCCTTCGCAGACTCCCTCGAGGATGTCGCCTATGTCCTTGCGCACCGATTCCGGGGTGACGCCGTTGGCGGCGTTCCAGGCTTGCTGCTTCTCGCGCCGCCGGTCGGTCTCGCCGATGGCGGCCTCCAGCGAGTCGGTCATGCGGTCGGCGTAGAGGATGCAGCGCCCGTCGACGTTGCGCGCCGCGCGCCCGATGGTCTGGATGAGCGAGGTGCGCGAGCGCAGAAACCCCTCCTTGTCGGCGTCGAGGATGGCGACCAGCGCGCATTCGGGAATGTCCAGCCCCTCGCGCAGCAGGTTGATGCCGACCAGCACGTCGAACGCGCCGAGCCGCAGGTCGCGGACGATCTCGATGCGCTCGATGGTGTCGATGTCGGAGTGCAGGTAGCGCACCCGCAGCCCGGCCTCGCCGAGATATTCGGTGAGGTCCTCGGCCATGCGCTTGGTCAGCGTCGTCACCAAGACGCGCCGGCCCTTGTCCACCGCGGCGCGGCATTCGGCGAGCAGGTCGTCGACCTGCGACGACGCCGGCCGGACGATGCACACCGGGTCGATCAGCCCGGTGGGGCGGATCACCTGTTCGGCGAACGCGCCGCCGGTGCGCTCCAGCTCCCACGGCCCCGGAGTCGCGGACACGTAGATCGTCCGCGGCCGCATCGCGTCCCACTCCTCGAATTTGAGCGGCCGGTTGTCGACGCAGGAGGGCAGGCGGAAACCGTGCTCCGCCAGGGTGGACTTGCGGTTGTAGTCGCCGCGGAACATGCCGCCGAGCTGCGGGACCGCGACGTGGCTCTCGTCCACGATCAGCAGGGCGTTCTCCGGCAGGTATTCGAACAGGGTCGGCGGCGGCTCGCCCGGGCGGCGGCCGGTGAGGTAGCGGGAGTAGTTCTCGATCCCGGCGCAACTCCCCGTCGTCTCCATCGTCTCGAGGTCGAAAAGGGTGCGCTGCTCCAGCCGCTGCGCCTCCAGCAGCTTGCCCTGCGCCGCGAGTTCGTCGAGCCGCGCCCGCAGCTCCTCGCGAATGCCCTTGACCGCCTGGCGGATGGTCGGGCGCGGGATGACGTAGTGGCTGTTGGCGTAGATGCGGACCGCCTCCATCCGGTCGGTGGTCCGGCCGGTGAGCGGGTCGAATTCGGTAATCTCCTCGATCTCGTCGCCGAACAGCGACAGCCGCCATGCGCGGTCCTCGTAATGCGCCGGGAAGATATCGAGCGAATCGCCCTGGACGCGGAAGCAGCCGCGCGCGAAATTCGCGTCGTTGCGGCGGTATTGCAGCTCCACCAGGCGCCTGAGGAGCAGGTTGCGGTCCATCGCCGCGCCGGTCCGGAGGTCGACGGTCATCCGCGCATAGGTTTCCGGCGAGCCGATGCCGTAGATGCACGACACGCTGGCGACGATGATGACGTCCTCCTGTTCGAGCAGCGCGCGAGTGGCGGCGTGGCGCATGCGGTCGATCCGGTCGTTGATCGAGGCGTCCTTCTCGATATAGGTGTCGGTGCGCGGGACGTAGGCTTCGGGCTGGTAATAGTCGTAATAGCTGACGAAGTAGTTGACGGCGTTGTGCGGGAAGAACGCCCGCATCTCGCCGTAGAGCTGCGCGGCGAGGGTCTTGTTGGGGGCGAGGACGAGGGTGGGCAGCGCCAGTTCCTGGATGACGCTGGCCATGGTGAAGGTCTTGCCCGACCCGGTGACGCCGAGCAGCACCTGGTCGCGCTCCCCCTCCCGCAATCCGGCGACGAGTTCGTCGATGGCCCGCGGCTGGTCGCCCGCCGGGCGGAACCCGGACGTGAGCCGGAACGCCCCCCCCGCGCCGCCGAACGCCGCCGCCGTTTCCGCCAACTCCGCCATGCCGCCCATTATCCGCGCGCGGGCGGGGTCTGGCAATGCGGCGGGCCGGACTCGCGCGGCGGCGGAACGGTCGAATTCCCCAAGACGGAAACCGCAGGAGCGGCCATGGCCGGAGACCCCGGCCCGCCGCCGCCCCTCGCGCCGCGCGGGTCGACCGGGTTCGCGGAGCGGTTAGGGCGCGCCTCCGGGGAACGGCTTGAGCGCCGCGAACAGCGCGCCGGCGGCGCCGAAGATCGCCAGAAGGATCGTGGCCTCGAGCTCGGCGATCCCGGCCTCCAGGCCGGCGATATCCGCCCTCGTCGCGACGCCTTCGGACATCGCGTCGCGCACGGTGTCCGTGACGGCTTCGGCTTGCCGGGCGTCGAAGCCGGTGGCCGTCAGCGCCTTGACGGCTTTCAACGTGTCGAACGTGGCGGAAGTCATGCGCCAAGCCTGCGCCGCCGCGCCGCCGCGCGCAAGCCCGGTCTTCGATACGGGCGGGCGCGGGCAATTCCGGGATTTGAGCGTGTGAAGGAATCCCGGCGTGCGGGACGGCGTCGTTTGCCGGTCCCGGTCATCCGAGCCGCGACTCCAGTTCGGCGGCGGCGCGGTCGACCAGCGCGCGGTCCCCCGCCGCGTCGAGTTCGGCGGCGATGGCGCGGCCGGCGGCGGCGATGACCGAATCGACGGCGGCGGCGCGGACCTCGGCGGCGGCGCGCGCCTCCAGCCGGGCGATCTCCTCGCGCGCCAGCCGCTCGCGCCGGGCGAGCTGTTCGGCGGCGCGCGCCTCCGAATCGGCGGCGATGCGGGCGGCCTCCTCGCGCGCCGCGGCGACCAGCGACTCGGCCTCGCCGGCGGCGTCGCGCTGGCGGCGCTGGTAGGAGGCGAGCAGGGCCTGCGCCTCCTCGCGCAGCTTCACCGCCTCCTCGATCTCCTCGCGCACCGCTTGCGACCGCCGGTCCAGCCTGTCGGTCAGGAAGACCCAGAGGCGGCGCCCGAAGACGGCGAAGAACAGGACGAAGGCGACCGCGACCCAGAAAGATTCGTCGAACATCGCCCGTCACTCCTCCTCGAGGGCGGCGGCGATCACGGAGTCGGAGAGCGCCACCCCGGCGACCTTGCCGCCCGCGGCGCGCACCGCGTCCGCCGCGCCCGCGCGCAGGCCGGCGAGCGCCTCGTCCCTGGCGGCGGCGATACGCTCCCCGGCGCGGGCGGCCTCGGACTCCAGCCGGGCGGCGAGTTCGGCGTGGCGGCGTTCGGACTCGGCCGCCGCCGCGCGCGCCGCCTCGGCGACGATGCGCCGCGCCTCGCCGCGCGCCTCGGCCATCGTCCGTTCGTGCGCCTCGAGGGTGGCCTCGGCCTCGCGCCGCAGGTCGTCGGCGCGGGCCAGGTCGGCGTCGATGCGCGCGCGGCGCTCCTCCAGCACCTCGCCGACGCGGGGCAGCGCCACGCGCGAGAGGATCAGGTAGAGGACGCCGAAACTGACCGCCAGCCAGAACAGCTGCGGCAGGAAGGTGGCGGCGTCGAGTTGCGGCATGGGCGGCCTCCCTCCCGCTCCGCCTAGAGGAACAGGATGAGGAACGCGATCAGCAGCGCGAACAGCGCGATCGCCTCGGTCAG
This sequence comes from Alphaproteobacteria bacterium, assembly GCA_965242575.1. Lineage (GTDB taxonomy): Bacteria > Pseudomonadota > Alphaproteobacteria > UBA7887 > UBA7887 > JANQOH01. The sequence continues at coordinate 3,205,956 of OZ251461.1, read as the reverse complement.
CGCGAAGCCCAGCAGCACGTTGCCGAACACCTTCGGCGCCGCGGCCGGGTTGCGCGCCGCCGCGGCGACGAAATTGCCGAAGATCGTGCCGATGCCGATGCCGACGCCCGCCAGCGCGATGGTGGCGAGGCCGGCGCCGATCATTTTCGCCGCTTCGAGTTCCATGTCGGGGTCCTTTCGGTTCGAGGGGGTCAGCGGTGGGATCAGTGGTGCATGTGCAGCGCGTCGTTGAGGTAGAGGCACGACAGCACGGCGAAGACGTAGGCTTGCAGCAGGGCGATGCCGATCTCCAGCCCGGTCAGCGCGACGATCAGCGCCAGCGGCGCCCAGCCGCCGACGGCCCCGAGCGCGACCACGAACCCGCCGAAGACCTTGAGCATGGTGTGCCCGGCCATCATGTTCGCGAACAGCCGCAGGCTCAGGCTCACCGGGCGCACGAAGTAGGACAGGACCTCGATCGGCACGAGGATCGCCAGCAGCGGCGCCGGCACGCCCTCGGGGACGAAGAACCGGAGGAAGCGCGCGCCGTGGCGGGCGAAGCCTATCGCCGTCACGCCGATGAACACGGCGGCGGCCATGGCGAAGGTGACGACGATGTGGCTGGTGAAGGTGAAACTGTAGGGGATCATCCCCAGCAGGTTGCCGAACAGGATGAACACGAACAGCGTGAAGACGAACGGGAAGTACGGCCGCCCGGCGGCCCCCACATTGTCCCGCACCATGTTGGCGACGAATTCGTAGGACAGCTCGACCAGCGATTGCAGGCGGCCGGGCGCCATCGCGCGGCGCCGCGCGCCGACGGCGAAGAGCGCCGTCGCCAGCCCCACGGCGATGGTCATCCACAGCGCCGAATTGGTGTAGCTCAGGTTGAGCTCGCCGATGTGGATGGGCAGCAGTTCGCGGATTTCGAACTGCGCCAGCGGGCCGTGGCCCGCCGCGCCGGAGCCGTTCGCCGCCACGCCGCCCTACCTCGGCCCGCCGCCGGCCCCGAAGCCCGCGCCGGCGAGCGCGCGGCGGGTGTTCAGCGCGCCCGCGCCGGCGCCCAGGAAGAAGAACAGGATGAGCATGGCCGGCGACGTGCCGAGCCAGCGGTCGAGGCCGTGGCCGATCGCCGCGCCGACGCCCACTCCGGCGACCATCTCCGCGCCGATTCGCAGCGCCATGCCGAGTCCCGGCGCGCGCGCCGGGCCGGACTCGCCGCCCGGCCCGCCATCCGCGCCGCGCCGCGCCGCGCGCGCGCGTTGCAGCCGCGACCGCAAACGCCGGAGCTCTCCGGTTTCGTCGCTCACGCCATTCACCGAATCGAAGACACACCGCGGGGATTCGCGCTTCGCCGGGCGCGCCGCGCCCGCAAGCGGAGGCGACCCTAGGGCCGGGTCCGGCCCGCTGTCAAGGCCGCCGCGTTGACGCGTGCGGGGGAGAGAGTCTAAACCCCCGCCGCGCGCGGCGATGGCGCGACTGATCGAGGGCATGGCGATGGCGTTCACCCCCCCCCCCCCCCCCCCCGCGCCAGACGTGACGGGTGGGAGTCCTTTCGTGCGCGCGGCGCGGCTGTGCGCCGTCCTCGCCGCGCCGCTCCTCGCGCTGGCCGCCGCGCCGGCCGCGGCGCAGACGGTGTCCATCACCTCGACGCCGGCCAACGGGACGCATTACGTCGCCGGAGAGGCGATCACCACCCGCATCGCCCTCAGCGCCGGGTTGTGGAGCGGCGCCGTCCAGAACGCCGAGATGAAGCTCGACATCGGCGGCGTCGAGCGTCGCGCGGGCAGCACCAGCACTTTGGTCAACGGCATGACGGCGGTGAACTTCTCCTACACGGTGGTGGCCGCCGACGTCGACGCGAACGGCGTAAGCATCCCGGCCAACGCCATTGACAGGATGGGCTCCCCCTGGAACTCAATAGTCCAAGGCTCCATAATCCCAGTCAACTCCAACAATGCCGCGCTGGGCGACCAGTCCGCCCACAGGGTCGACGGCGGCGCCGCGCCGATCCGCGTCTCGATCGACTCGCCGCGGGTGGCGGAGGGCGGCGCCGGCGACACGCCGACGATGACCTTCACCGTGACCCTGTCCGCGGCCGCGGCGGTCCAGGCGACGGTGGCCTACGCCGACGCAGGGACGGGGACGGCGGCGGCGGGGACGGATTACACGGCGCTTACGGCCGGAACGCTGACCTTCGCGGCGGGCGTGACGAGCCAGACCGTCTCCGTGACGGTGACGGGCGACACCGACGCGACGGAGTCGGACGAGACCGTCGCCGTTGCCTTGAGCAGCCCCGCTCCGGCCGGCGGGATCGTCATCGCGACGGGGATGGGAACGGGGACGGGGACCATCGTCGACGACGACAGGCCGACGCTGACGATCGATTCGCCGCGCGTGGCGGAGGGGAACTCCGGGACGACGGAGATGGCGTTCACCGTGACGCTGTCGCCAGCGAGCACGGGGCAGGTGACGGTGGAGTGGGAGGATCAGACCTCCGTCACTGGCACGGCGGAGCCGGGAACCGACTACACGGAGCTCTCCCCCTACAGCGGGGTGCTGACCTTCGCCGCCGGCGAGACGAGCAAGACGATCACGGTGGAGGTGCGGGGAGATTCGGCGGTCGAACCCAACGAGACGGTGCGAGTGGCGATCAGCACCCCGAATCCGTCCGGGACGCCCATCCGCAACGCGGACGGGGCGATCACCGCGTCCGCCGTCGGCGTCGGGACGATCACGAACGACGACGCGCCGCCTGCGCCGCCTGCGCCGCCGCCGCCCCCGCCGGCGGAGACGCTGGTCCTCTCGGTGGAGGAGCTGGAGGTGGACACGGGCGCGGAGGGCGCGGCCTACACGGTGCGCCTGGACGGGGCTCCGACGGGGCCGGTTACGGTGGCGATCTCCAGCGACAAACCCGACGTGACGACGGCGCCCGCATCGTTGTCGTTCGACAGGTCGAACTGGCGCGCGCCGCAAACGGTGACGGTGACGGCGGCGGCGGACGACGACGATTACGCCGACACGGCGCAGCTCACGCACACGGCGAGCGGCGGCGGCCTGGACGGCGAAACGAAGATCCTCGTGGCGCTGGTGTCGGAGCCCGGCGATACGCGGGTTCGGGCGCCTGCGGCGGGCGACCCGGCCGTTTACATGGTGGGCGGGCATCGCGTCGAGGTCCGCGCCGAGGCGGGGGTTCCGCCCGGCGTCGAGATCGTTCCTCCGGCGGCGCTGGCGGCGGACCTGTCGGTGACGCTGCGCCCGGTTTCGGACGATGTGTCGCTGGCGCCCGGCGTCTTCGCCTTCGGCGCCGCGGGGGCGCAAGTGGCGGTGGACGTCTCGGTTACCGGCGTCCCGGCGGCGGGGCTGGAACTGTGCCTGCCGGCGCCTGCGGAGTTGCGGGCGGCGTCGGGCGGTCGCGCGTTGACGCTGCTGCGTCATGACGGGACCGCGTGGGTCGAGGTCGCGGGGGCGCGGCTGGACGAGGCGGCGGAGCGGGTGTGCGCGGCGGGGATTACCGAGTTCTCGCCCTTCGCGGTGGGCTGGCGCGCCGATGCGCCGGCGGTGGCGGAGCGGTCGGACACGCGGACGCGGCTTGCCGCGGTCAACCGGTCGATCCTGCCGGAAGTGTCGCGGGCGATGTGGGACGGCGCGGCCGGGGCGGTGGCGCGGCGTTTCGGCGACGGCGCGCCTGCGGGCTACGACGGCGGGGCGGACGCCGACGCCGCGGCGTGGGCTGCGGACGCGCTGTCGTGGCTGGCGGGCCGGCTGGGCGCTCCGGGCGGCGCGTCTGCGGCCCGCGCGCGCGGGCCTGCGCTGTTCCACGACCCGCAGCCTTACGGCCCGCCGGAGGATGCGCCGGCGCCTCCGGGGGCGGGGTGGCGTGCGTTGCTTCCGGGTTCGGCGTTCGCGTTGGGCCTGTCGGGCGGCGCTGCGGGGGACGGCCCCGACGCGGCGCTGTGGGGTTCGGGCGACCGGCGGTCGCTGTCTCTGGCCGACGGCGCGCTGTCGTGGGAGGGGGAGGTTACGGCGCTGCACGCCGGGGCCGATGCGCGGACGGCTCCGGACGGTGCGGGCGGGCGCGTCCTCGGCGGCGTGTCGGCGTCGTGGTCTGAGAGCGATATCGACTACACCGATACGGGCGGCGGGGAGTCCGTCAAAGGCCGCCACGAGGCGCGGATGGCGAGCGTCCAGCCCTATGTGGGGTGGCTTGCGGGCGATGGGTCGCGGGCGTGGGCTGCGCTGTCGCACGGGCGCGGCGAGGTGGAGATCGCCGACGCCGCGGCCGGGTCCGCGGATTCGTCGGCGACGTTGACGGCTGCGGCCATCGGCGCGCGGACGCGTGCGCTGTCGCGTGGCGCTGCGGCGGTGGATGTGAAGGGGGAGGCGCAGGCGGCGCGTTTCGCGCTCGACAGCGGCGGGGATCTCATCGCAGGCATGTCGGCGCGGACGTTCCGGCTGCGGGTTGCGGCGGAGGGGCGCTACGTCATCGCGTTCGCGAACGGCGGTTCGTTGACTCCGTCGCTTGAGGCGGGGTTGCGGTGGGACGGCGGCGACGGCGCGACGGGCGCGGGCGTGGAGTTGGGCGGCGGCGCGGCGTGGTCGGCTCCGTCATCGCCGCTGACGCTGGAGGCGCGCGGTCGCGCGCTTCTGGCGCATGGCGGCGATGCGGAGGAATGGGGCGTCGGCGGCGCGCTGCGGGTTGCGCCGGGCTCCGGCGGCCTGGGCCTGTCCCTGGCGCTGTCTCCGTCGTGGGGCGCGGCCGATAGCGGCCTCGCGCGGCTGTGGAGCGCCGACGCAACGTCGCGCACGGATGCGTCGCAGAGGGCCGGGGGCCGCCTCGACGCCGAGGCGGGCTACGGGTTGCGCGCGTTGGGCGGCGTTGCGACGCCGCTGGCGGGTTTCGCGCTGTCCGGCGACCGCTCGCGCGAATGGCGCGTCGGCGGCCGCCTCGCCCTCGCCAAGGCGCTCGACCTGGCCCTCGCGACGTCGCTGCGCGAAACCCGGACCGGCGCCCCCGACCGCCGCATCGCCCTCGACTTCCGACTCCGCTGGTAGCCCCTGGACGCGCCGCGGCGGGCGGCGGGGGGCGATTCGACAGCGCGCCCGGGATTGGCCACGCTGGGGCGCCGCACCGGGGGGGGGGGGCGCCATGACCGCCTTGCGCAAACGCTTTTCCGACGACCTCAAGACCGCCATGAAGGCGCGCGATTCGTGCCGCGTCGCCACGCTGCGGTTGATCCTCGCCACCCTCAAGGACCGCGACATCGCCGCCCGCGAGCGCGGAGTCGAGGACGGGATCGGCGACGCAGAAACCCTCGACATGCTCGCCAGGATGGTGCGCCAGCGCCGCGAATCGGCCGCCGCCTACCGCGCCGGCGGGCGGCCCGAACTGGCGGCGCGCGAGGAGGAGGAGATCGGCCACATCGAGGGCTACATGCCCCGGCCGCTCGACGAATCCGAAACCGACCGGGCCATCGCCGAAGCCATCGCCGACGCGGGCGCCGAATCGCTCCGCGACATGGGCCGCGCCATGGCGGCGCTCAAGGCGCGCTACGCCGGGCGGATGGACTTCGCCGCCGCCAGCCGCGCCGTCAAGGCGCGCCTCGCCGGCGGCGCATGAGCTACCCGCCCGGATTCCTCGACGACATCCGCGCCCGCCTGCCGGTCAGCGGCGTCGCCGGGCGCGCGGTCCGCCTTGCGCGGCGCGGGCGCGAACACGTGGGGCTGTGCCCGTTCCACCGCGAGAAGACCCCGTCGTTCACGGTCAACGACGACAAGGGGTTCTTCCACTGCTTCGGCTGCGGCGAGCACGGCGACGTCATCGGCTTCGTCATGCGCCACGACGGCCTCGCCTTCCCGGACGCGGTGGAGCGCCTGGCCGGCGAGGCGGGGCTTTCGGTCCCCGCGCGGACGCCAGAGGCGCGCGCCGAGGCGCGGCGGCGCGACGGGGTGCGCGGCGTCCTCGAATTCGCCGCCGGCCGGTTCGCCCGGGCGCTGGCGCGGCCCGGCGGGGCGGAGGGCGCGCGCTACCTCGCCGCGCGCGGCGTCGACGCGGAGGCGGTCGCGCGGTTCCGCCTCGGCTGGGCGCCGGCCTCGGGCCGGGCGCTGGCGGCGGAGCTCGCCGCCGAGGGCGTCGCGGAGGACCTGGCCTGCGACGCGGGGCTGCTGCGCCGCCCGGACGACGGGCGGCCGGCCTACGACTTCTTCCGCGGCCGGGTCATGTTCCCCATCGGCGACGAGGGCGGGCGGGTCATCGGCTTCGGCGCGCGCGGGCTGGGCGATGCGGCGCCTAAATACATCAACTCGCCGGAATCGCCCGCCTTCCGCAAGGGGCGCGCGCTCTACAACCTGGCCAGCGCGCGCCGCGCCGCCCGCGACGCCGGCGCGGTCATCGCCGTCGAGGGCTACCTGGACGTCATCGCGCTGGCGCGGGCGGGGTTCGCGCATGCGGTGGCGCCGCTGGGAACGTCGCTCACCGAGGACCAGCTGCGCGCGCTGTGGCGGCTGGCGCCCGAACCGGTGCTGTGCCTGGACGGCGACCGCGCCGGCCGCGCCGCCGCGGCGCGCGCCGCCGAGCGCGCGCTGCCGCTGCTGGCGCCGGGGCGGTCGCTGGCGTTCGCGTTCCTGCCGGAGGGCGAGGACCCGGACAGCCTGGTCGCGCGCGCCGGCGCGGCCGGGATGCGCGCCCGCCTCGCCGATGCGGTCCCCCTCGTCGAGGTGTTGTGGCGCGGCCTCACGGCGGGGCGCAGCGCCGCCACGCCGGAGCGCCGCGCCGCGCTGCGCCAGGAGATCGACCGCACGGTCGCCGGGATCGCCGACGGGCGCGTGCGGGCGGACTACGCGCGGGCGTTCCGCGAGCGCTTCGACGCCGCCTACCGCCCGCCGCGCCGCCGCGCCGCGCCGGGCGCCGCGCGCCGCGCCTTCCTCCAGGAGGAGCCGGCCGCGCCGCCGGACGAGGGCGCGCGGCGCGAACGGACCATGCTGGCGGCGCTGCTCACCCACCCGCGCCTGGTCCCCGACCTGGCCGAGGAATTGGCGGAGGTGGAGATCCGCGCCGGCGGGTTGCGGCGGCTGCGCGACGTGCTGGTCGATTTCGCGGCGTCGGCGGAGGAGGATGCGGGGCCGGAGGCGCTGCGCGCGGCGCTGGAGGCGGCGGGGGCGCTGGACTACGCCGGGGCGCTGCTTGCCTCCGGGCGCTGGGACGGCGGCCAGCTGGCGGAGTCCTTCGCCCGCGCCGGCGCGCCGGACGAGGCGGCGCGCGAGGGGTTCCTGCATCTCGCCCGGCGCCACCGCCGCGCCGGGCTGGAGGCCGACCTGAAGGCGGCGGAGGCGGCGCTGTCGGAGCGCATGGACGCCGAAGCGCTTGCGCTTCTGGTCCGGTTGCGGCATCAATTGGATTCGGCGGATCGGGCCGAATGGGCGGATTCCGCCCCGGCGGCATAGGTGGCATAGAGGCGGGGGCGGCGTCGGGGCGGGGGTTGTTTCGCGGCGCCGCCGCATTACCTGTATAGGCCGCCGCTCGGGTCGGCGCCGCGCTGGAACGGGAGGACGGTTCCGAATGTCGAAGCAAACCGCGGCGGCCGAGGACTCCGGCGCGCGCGAGGACTCCGGCGATGCGCCGCTCATCGACGCCGCCGGCGCCGCCGTCAAGCGGCTGATCGCGAAAGGCCGCGAGCGCGGCCACCTGACCTATGACGAGATCAACGCCGCCCTGCCGGCGGACCGCGTCTCGTCGGAGCAGATCGAGGACGCAATGGCGATGATCTCCGACCTCGGGATCAACGTGGTCGAGGCCGAGGAGGGCGAGGAGCCGCGGGAGCGGCGCCCGGCCGCGCCCGCCCAGGCCGCGAACGCCGCCGACGCCGAACTCGGCCGCACCGACGACCCGGTGCGGCTCTACCTGCGCGAGATGGGCGCGGTGGAGCTGCTGTCGCGCGAGGGCGAGATCGCCATCGCCAAGCGCATCGAGGCGGGCCGCGAAATGGTGATCGGCGCGCTGTGGGGCAGCCCGCTCACCCTGCGCGCGCTCGGCGGGTGGTCCGAGAAGATGGAGCGCGGTGAAATGCTGCTGCGCGAGGCGCTCGACCTGGAGGCGACCTTCGCCGCCATATCGGCGCGCGCCGCCGCCGCGCGGGAGAAGGAGAAAGAGAAGGAGAAGCAGGCGGAGGGCGAGGGCGCGGCGAACGGCGGCGCGCGCAAGGGGCAGGGGCGCGACGACGGCGAGGAGTCCGGCAACATGTCGGTGTCGGCGATGGAGGAGGCGCTCAAGCCCGAACTGCTGCTGACCTTCCGCAACATCGGCAAGATCTACGCGCGGATGAGGCGCATCGAGAACCAGGCGCTCGCCGCCGCGACGCGGGGCGAGGGGCTGAAGCCGACGACCGCCCGGCGCTACGACAAGATGCTCCGCGCCGTCCGCGAACTGGCGGCGGTGGTCCGGCTCAACAACCCGCGCGTCGAGGAGCTGGTCGACGAACTCTACGGCCGCAGCCGCCGGCTGGCGGGGCTGGAGGGCAAGCTGCTGCGCCTCGCCACCGGCGCCCGCGTCCCGCGCGCCGCGTTCCTCGCCGACTATGTGGGGCGCGAGCTGGAGGACGGGTGGCTCGAGCGCGTCGCCGAACGCGACGACCGGGGGTGGCGCGCCTTCGCCGCGCGGGGCGGGGAGGAGGCGCGCGCGATCCGCGCCCAGGTCGCCGACCTCGCGCGCCAGATCGGCCTCGACGTCGCGAGCTTCAAGAAGATCGTCGCCACGGTGCAGAAGGGCGAGCGCGAGGCCAACCAGGCCAAGAAGGAGATGATCGAGGCCAACCTGCGCCTCGTGATCTCCATCGCCAAGAAGTACACCAACCGGGGCTTGCAGTTCCTCGACCTGATCCAGGAAGGCAACATCGGCCTGATGAAGGCGGTGGACAAGTTCGAATACCGCCGCGGCTACAAGTTCTCGACCTACGCCACCTGGTGGATCCGCCAGGCGATCACCCGCTCGATCGCCGACCAGGCGCGGACCATCCGCATTCCGGTGCACATGATCGAGACGATCAACAAGATCGTCCGCACCTCGCGGCAGATGCTCCACGAGATCGGGCGCGAGCCGACCCCGGAGGAGCTGGCCGAGAAGCTCGCCATGCCGCTCGACAAGGTGCGCAAGGTGATGAAGATCGCCAAGGAGCCGGTCAGCCTCGAAACCCCGGTGGGCGACGAGGAGGACAGCCATCTCGGCGACTTCATCGAGGACAAGAACGCCGTCATCCCCATCGACGCGGCGATCGAGGGCAAGCTGCGCGAGTCGACGACGCGGGCGCTCGCCAGCCTCACCGCGCGCGAGGAGCGCGTGCTGCGCATGCGCTTCGGCATCGGCATGAACACCGACCACACGCTGGAGGAGGTGGGCCAGCAGTTCTCGGTGACGCGCGAGCGCATCCGCCAGATCGAGGCGAAGGCGCTGCGCAAGCTCAAGCACCCGAGCCGGTCGCGCAAGTTGCGGAGCTTCCTCGACACGTGATCCGCCCCCGTCCCTTGCGCGCCCCCTTGACAACCGGCCTCCGATGAGGTAGGGTCTCCCCGCTTCGGAGCGAACCGGGGAAAGGTCGCGAGATGAACGGGATCGGAGAGGAATCCGTCCTGACCGAGGGCGTTGCGGGGTACGTCGCCTTCGGCGATGCGTATCGGGCGGATTCGGCGTTGCGGGCGCGGGCCGAGGCGGATCCGCGCGGCGTCCTCGCCGAACGGGGGCTGGAGATTCCCCCGGCGGTGGACGCGCGGATCGTCGCGAACACCGACGAGGTGTTCCACCTGGTCCTGCCGCCGGACCCCAACACGGCGCTGGAGGAGAACGTGCTGGCCGCGGTCTCCGGCGGCGCCGCCACCGCGAGTTCGGTGAGTTCGGTCGGCACGCTGTCCACCATTCCCAGCTGCGCCGGCAGCGCCAGCTCCATCGGAACGGCGGGGTCGGCCGGGGAACCCTGAGCGGGCGGCGGAGAGGAGCGGCGGCATGGCGGGCTGGGAGTTGCGCGCCGCGGAGCTGGAGAAGTTCGCGGCTTTCGGAGAGCGCTACCGCGCCGAGGCGGCGTTGCGGTCGCGGCTCGATTCCGGCGACACGGCGGACGCGCTCGCCGAACTCGGAGTCCCGGCGCCGCCCGGCGCCGAGGCGCGATTCGTCGCCGACACCGACGAGGTGCGCCATTTCGTCCTGCCGCCGGACCCGAACGCGCCGCTGGCGGACGAGACGCTGCGCGCGGTGGCCGGCGGCGACACGTTCGGAACGGCGGGCACCGCCTCCACGGTGATGACCGTCCCCAGCACGGTGAGCAGCGGCGGCACCACCTCGACCCTGGGCTCCGCCCGCGTCTGACGCGCGGACGCTATCTCAGGACCGCGGCGATCGCCGCGACCGACTCCCGCGCGCCCCAGATCGAGAGCGCGAACAACGCCGCCATGAAGGCGTTCTCCCACCACCGGTTGCGCCACTCGGTGCCGATGATCGCCGCGCGCGCGGTGAGGATCCACAGCGCGCCGCACAGGATGGGCAGGACCACGACCGAGGCCGCGTTGCCGACCAGCGTGAGCAGGATGAAGTCCGGCGCGCCGGGCAGGCTCCACGCCAGCGGCGAGAACAGGCACCACAGGACGACGGCGCGGTAGGCCGTGGAATCGGCCACGGCGATCGGCCCGGCGGCGACCGCGCCCCGGGCGCGGTGGACGCGGACCGCATCGGTGACGAGATAGCCGTAGCCCATCGCGCCGCCGATGACCGAACTGTACACCGCCGCGAACACGCCGAGATAGAAGATCCACGCCCCCGCCGCGCCGAGGGCGACGGTGAGGAGGCCGGCCAGGTCGTCCAGCGTCCGGATCGTCTCGCCGCGCGCGTGCAGGACCTCGGCGCCGATGGTCCACACCGACAGGTTGAGGAGCGCCAGCACGCCCAGCCCCGCCGCCAGGTCCCACAATTGCAGGCGGCGGAAGCCCGGCCCCCGCCAGCCCTTCTGCTGGATGAAATAGGGGTAGAGCAGGTTGGCGATGGAGCCGCCGACGGCGCCGATCAGCGAGGTGGCGACGAGCAGCGCGCCGAACGCGCCCTCGCGCTCCGGCGTTTCGAACAGCAGGACGCCGCGCGCCGCCGCCGCCGGGTCCGGCCCGCTCCACGCCGCCACGCCGATTACCGACAGGCCGAGCAGGGCGAGGAAGGCGTAGAAGACGACCTCCAGCCGCCGGTAGAGGCCGCGGAACACGAAGACGGCGGCCGCCGCCACCCACGCCGCCGACCACGCGAACGGCGCGCCGAAGCCGAACAGCCGCTCGCTCGCCAGCCCCAGCCCGCGCACCAGGAACGAGCCGTAGATATGGCCGAAGACGATGGCCACGGCGGCGACGAACAGCGGCGTCCACGGATGCACGCGCTTCAGCCCCGAAAGCACGCTTTCGCCGCGGCGGTTGCAGAGCTGGTATTTGGCGATGATGGAGACGAAGCCGAAGCGGACGACCAGCGCCAGCGCCATCGCCCACATCAGCGCGTAGCCGTAATTGCCGCCGGCGACCGCGGAGTCCACCAAGTCGCCGGCGCCGAGCCAGGTCAGCGCCACCACCACGCCGGGGCCGATCGCGCGCAGATGCGCGAGGAGGCCCCTCGGCGGGGCGGGATCGCTTGCGGCGTCGGTCATCGCGCTCCTCCCGCCGGGCGGCCAGCGACCGTAGCAGGGGCGACCGTAGCACGGGCGCCCGTGCTATGCTCCCCCGGAATTCCCTGGGGGAGGCGGCGATGGCGGACTTGGCGGGCCGGACGGCGCTGGTGACGGGGGCGGCGCGCGGCATCGGCGCCGAGTCGGCGAAGGCGCTCGCGGCCGCCGGCGCGGCGGTGGCGGTCGCCGACGTGCTGGAGGACGCGGGCGAGGCGACCGCGGCGGCGATCCGCGCCGCGGGCGGCCGGGCGTGGTTCGCGCGCCACGACGTGACCGCCGAGGACTCGTGGGTCCGCCTGTTCGCCGACGCGGCGGCGCGCGCCGGCGGCCCGCACGTCGTCGTCAACAACGCCGGCGTGTTCGTCGAACGGCCGCTGGAGGAGATGACGCTGGAGGAATGGCGCCGGCAGGCGGCGGTCAACCTCGACGGCGTGTTCCTCGGCGTCAAGCACGCCATGCGGGCGCTGAAGGAGACCTGCCCGCCGGGAGGGCTGTCGGGCTCCGTCGTCAACATGTCGTCGGTGGCCGGAATCGTCGGCTCGCCGTTGAGCGCGGGCTACGGCGCGACCAAGGGCGGGGTGCGCCTGCTCACCAAATCGGCGGCGCTGGAATGCGCCCATCTGGGCTACAACGTCCGCGTCAATTCGGTGCATCCCGGCATTATCGAGACCGACATGATGACGCAGGTGGCGCGCAAGACGATGACCCTGCGGAACGCCGATTACGACCGCGCGTTGCGGCATCTCGAGGAGATCCAGCCCATCGGCCGCAAGGGCCGCGCCGACGAGGTGGCGCGCGCCGTGGTCTTCCTCGCCTCCGCCGATTCGTCGCTGATGACGGGGGCGGAGCTGGTGGTCGATGGCGGGCTGACGGCGCGGTGACGGCGCGGCGATGATCGTCCTGTTCACCGATTTCGGCGCGTCCGGCCCTTACGTCGGGCAGATGAAGGCGGCGATCGCCGCCGTCGCGCCGGGGATCCCGGTCATCGACCTGATGCACGACGCGCCGGCGTTCCGGAACAAGGCCTCGGCCTATCTGCTGGCGGCGCTGCTGCGCGAATTGCCGGAGGGCGCGGTGGTCCTCGGCGTCGTCGACCCCGGGGTGGGGCGTCCCGACCGCCGCCCGGCGGCGGCGCGGATCGGCGGGCGCTGGTTCGTCGGCCCCGACAACGGCCTGTTCGCGGTCGCCGCCCGTCATGCCGGGGCGAGCGAATGGTGGGAGATTTCATGGCGCCCGGAGCGCCTGTCGCGCACCTTCCACGGCCGCGACCTGTTCGCTCCGGTCGCCGCCCGCCTCGCCCTGGGCGAGTCGCCGCCGGGCCGGCGTTTCGAATCCGGCGAGGCGGTGGGCGCCGACTGGCTCGAGGATCTGGGCGAGGTGATTTATCTCGACCGTTACGGCAACGCCATGACCGGCGTCCGCGCCGCCGCCCTTCCCGCCGGATCGGTGCTGAAGGTGGCGGAGGCGCGCGTCCGCCGCGCCGAAACCTTCGCCGATGTGGGCGCGGGGGAGGTCATCTGGTTCGAAAATTCCTGCGGCCTCGTCGAGGTGGCGATGAACAAGGGCGACGCCGCCGAGACGATGGGCCTGCGCGTCGGAGCCCCGGTCCTGGCGATCGCCCCGGACTGACCGCGCCCGGCGCGCGGGCGCCCGCGCGCCGTCCGACCGAACCCCGTAAGCCGCAGTCCGAATTCAAAAGAACCGGCCGAAGGCGAGCCCGGGGGGCCACAACCTCCCCCGCCGAACATATGTCGGGCTGGGTAAGCGCCCGGAGGGCCGACTCGGGCTCGCACGGTCTGTACGCCACGTTCGCCGCCGGTCGTCAATATCCCCGGCGGGCCGGACAGGCGGCGGCGCGCGCCCGCCGCCGATGCCGGCGCCGTCGTTCCCCGAACCGCGCTTTCGGTGGAGGAATCCGGGCTAGCTCCGGTTGATGCCGCCGCCGGGGTTCGTGTCCACGCTTCCGGCGGTGCTGGCGCTGCTCGCCGAGCTCACCGTGGACGGGGCGGTGGAGCAGGCGAAACTCGCGGCCGAACCGATGCTCAACGCCGAACTCGCCGTCGACCCGCCCGCCACCCGGAGCAGCGCCTCGTCGCTCAGCACCCCGTCCGGGTCCGGCGGGAACACGAGATGCGTCGTGTCTTCGGTGTCGGCGACGATGCGCAACTCCATGCCGGGGACGGAGGGTTCGATCCCCAGTTTCCGCAATTCGCCCTGTCCCCCTTCGCCGGCGAGGCGCTCCCGCAGCGCGGCGTCGCCGCGGCAGCGTTGGGTGAGCAGCCCCACCTGCGTATAGAAGCCGCCGTACTCGTCGGCGGGCGTCGTCTCTCGCGACCGGTCCTGCCGCATGATGTTTCTCCTTCTTCCATTCCTCCGCGCGCGCCGCCGGAGCGGTTCGCGGCGCGGCGTTCTACGGGTTGGGCGCGGCGGTGCTGGCGCTGCCCGCGCTGCTGAAGGTGGAGGGCCCGCACGAGCATCCGAAGGTGGCGGCCGTCCCCAGGCTGGCCATGGTGCTGGCCCTGGCGCCGCCGGCGACCCCGGAGAGGGATTCGTCCGCCAGCGCCTTGTTCGGGTCCGGCGGCAGGACGACGTGGAACGTCTCCGCGTCGTTGGCCTTGACGCGGACGGTCGCGCCGGGGGCGGGCTTCAGGTCGACGTCGCGCATCAGCGCGGAGACCGCCTCGGCCTCGCCGTCGTCGATACGCGCCCGCCACGCCTCGTCCTCGCGGTAGCGCCGCGCGGCGTCCTGGAAGGCCAGCCATGCGGGGGCGGACTCGAAGTCCTCCTCGGACCCCGGCGCCGGCCAGTGGGAAACCGGTGACATTGCGTTCCTCCTAACTGGCGATGGAGCCGATGGTGCTGGCGGAACTGGCCGTTCCCCAACACGACGGCGCGGTGCTCGCGGTGCCGAGGCTGCCGACGGAGCCCGCCGTGCTCGCCCGCCCGCCGGAGACCCCGGCCAGCGTCTCGTCCTCCAGCGCCTGGTTCGGGTCGGCCGGGAACACGAGGTGGAAGGTGTCGTCGGTGTTCGCCGCGACGCGCAGCTCGACTCCGGGCGGGACGTCGACGCCCCGTTCGGCGAAGGCGGCGCGCGGGTCGGCCTGGAGGTCGCGGCGGAGGTCGGAGTCCTCGCCGAGTTTGCGCCCGATGGACGCGATCGACGCGGCGGAGACGTCCGCGCCGGCGGCGGCGCCGCGCGGGGGATCCTTAGCTTTGGACCCGAGATCGGTTTTCATGAGTGACGCTCCCCACTTTGGAGAGCGCCCCATCGGAGCGCCCCATCGGAGCGCCCCATCGGAGCGCCCCATCGGAGCGCCCCATCGGAGCGCCCCATCGGAGCGCCCCATCGGAGCGCCCCATCGGAGCGCCCCATCGGAGCGCCCCATCGGAGCGCCCATATTTCAGTCAAGGCTCATAGCACGAGACAACGCGATTGTCAAGCCCTTCCCGCCCGGCGCGAGGCGGGCGGGGCCGCGGCCGATCCTTGCCGGATGCGTCCGGCGCGGGTATATGCGATGGTAATGAAGGCGCTTCATCGGAGGCACGGACCATGGCGCAATTGACGGTGCGAAAGGTGAGCGAGGAGGTGGTCGGCGCGCTCAAGCGCCGGGCGGCCGCGCGGGGGCGGTCCGCCGAGGCCGAGCATCGGGACATCCTGCGCGCGGCGCTGTTCGGCGCGGAGGAGGATTTCGCCGCGCGGGCCGGGGCGCTGCGGCGGCGGTTGCGTTCTTCCGTCGACAGCAGCGAGACGATCCGCGCGGACCGCGATCGGGACGGACCGGCGTGACCGGCCACGTCGTCGACGCCAGCACCGTCGTGAAATGGCTGGTGACGGAGGAATTCTCCGATGAAGCGGTCCGTCTTCTGGAAAGCGGCGCGACGCTCGCGGCGCCCGAGCTCGTCTTCGCCGAAGCGGCCAACGCGCTGTGGGCGATGCGCCGGCGCGGCGATATTTCGCCCGCCGACATGGCGGCGGCGGTGGACGTCCTGAAGGCGGCGCCGATCGCGGTTCCCTTGTCCATGCCCCGGCTCGCCGCCGCGGCCACGAGACTCGCCGCCGATATCGACCACCCGGTGTACGACTGCTTCTATCTCGCCCTGGCGATCCAGACGGGCTATCCGGTGGCGACGGCGGACATGCGGCTCCACGACAAGGTGCGCGCCCACCCTTACCTGTCCGACCGCGTCCTGCATCTGGCGAATATCGCGCCGGCGTGAGAAATGCGGGTCGAACAGGCCGGCGCCGGAGATTCGCGCCCGGCGCGAGGCGGGCGGGGCGCCCGCGCGCCGTCAGCGCAGGCTGTAGTCGATGTGGACCGGGAATTCGATGGGTTCGCCGCCCATGTCCGCCGCGAATTGCGGGAAGGGCGCGGACCTCTGGATCGCCTTGACGGCCGCCTTGACCAGACGGTCCGCGGCCAGCGTGTCGTCGAGCACCCGCACTTCCAGAAGCGCGCCGTCGCCGCGGATGGTCAGAAGCACCGGGACGACACCCTCCTCGCCGCGGTTTATCGACCGAGTGGGGTAGCTGCGCCGCGCCGCGCGGTTGAGGCGGGCGTGGAGGCCCTCGGTGTAGGCCCGCACCGCCGCCGGGTCGCGCGGCGGCGGCAGTTCGGCGAGCGGATCGCGCGGCGGCGCGGCAACGGCGGCGGGCGGCGGAGTCTCGGCGATCTGGGGGCGCGGCGGCCGGGGCTTGCGGCGCGGCGGCGGCAGTTCGGCGAGCGGATCGCGCGGCTGGACCTCGGGCTTCCGCGCCGATGGCGGCGGCGGAGGAGGATCGATTAACCCGGCGCGCCGCGCGCGCGCCTCGGGCGCCACCGTACTGTCCGGCCACGCCGCGAGAAAATCCTCGAAGTCGGCGAGTCGCGAGCTACCCTCGATGCGCCGCCATTCCTCCATAACGCACGACTCGGTGGGCGCGGCCATGCACAACCGCCGTAGCTGCGCGTCCACGCCGGCAAGGGTTATCGGGTCTCCGCCAACCACCGGCACGCCTCGCCCGGCGATCCGGACGGCGATCTCGCTGCCGCCGTATTCCAGGACAACACGGAGAAGCCGCTTCCTCGCATCCTGCAAAATGACGGATTTTCGCCGTAGGTCCTCTTCCGCGCCCGCTTGCCGGAGCAACGCCACCGCCTCGGCGAACAGGGATTGAGCGGACCCGGACTCTCGCGCCGACAATGCAAGCGCAGGCAGAAGCGCAACACCGATGGCAACGATTATCGCGTATCGCACGGGTTCACTCCCGAACCGGAATCGTCATGCCTATTACATGGCTTCCATCAGAACGGAAAAATACCTCAGCAGAGAATCCATATCCTTTACGTTCGCAACCAAATCCAATTTGCCCGCGATCCCCACCAGATAATCCGGAAACCGATCCTGCAGGGTCTCTTCCAACGACAGGAAACCGTCGCCATCGTAATCGTAGGACGACACTACGTTCGCGGTCAGAAAGTTGGCGGCGAAAATAGACACCGCCGACACCAGATACAAATCGTCCGCCGGAACGAATCTCCCGTCCCCCGAATGTTCGCCCGATTCCGCAATGACCGCGTAGGACATGAAGAAGCCCGCCGCGCGGAGGGCGCGCCCAATCTCGGCTCTCGAAAGGCGGTCGTCTCCGGAAATGTCGAGCGTGGAAAACACCGCGGTCGCACAGGCGGGCGGCGATTCGCCGTCGCATCGCGCACGCATGTCGTCAATATCCTGAAATAGCGCAACGGCTTCGCCAAAACCCGCGTACGTCTCCGGAGGCAACGCACGGCAACGCTCCATATCGCCGAGGGGCAGCACCATGAAATCGTCCGGGTGGGCGACGATTACGGCGTCCGCCGCCCACTCGATCGGGAAGACGGCGATCTGGTTTCGATCCCAGTCGGAGCGAACGATCAAGACATGGGATCGATTGACGAGAAACATCCGGCTTCCGTCGTCGCAGCCGGTTTCCCCCCATATCCCGGTAGCGGCGTCGGGAAGGCGCGCCGCATCGGCGTCGCCGTTTTCGGCGGCGAGGCCGGTCCCGTAAGCGGATCCTGCGCCGCCGTCGGTCTGGGCCGCCGCCGAGGACGCGCCCACGGCTATCGACAGGAACGTTACGGCGGCGCCGATAATTCCGATAATTCCGTTCATGGGATGCTCACCCCATCGCAATCCAGCTTGCGCGACGACGACCGAACCAGCGTGGCCGTAGCGCGCAATCGATGTCAAGCCCGAATCGGACAGGGCCGACTCGACGTCCATGTGCGGGGCAAATTGCCGGAGGGATGCGCGATCCGCGGAGCGGTCGTTGGGGAGAAGGCTTTACTACGCTTCGCGCGAGGCCGGCCTCCCGACGGCGCGCCGTCAACGCAGGCTGTAGTTGATGTTGACCTTGAATTGGGTGGGCTCGCCGCCCATGCCCGCCGCGAATTGCGGGAAGGGCGCGGACCTCTGGATCGCCTTGACGGCCGCCTTGACCAGACGGTCCGCGGCCAGCGTGTCGTCGAGCACCCGCACTTCCAGAAGCGCGCCGTCGCCGCGGATGGTCAGAAGCACCGGGACGACACCCTCCTCGCCGCGATTTACCGACCGCGTGGGGTAGCTGCGCTGCGCCGCGCGGTTGAGGCGGGCGTGAAGGCCCTCGGTGTAGGCCCGCACCGCCGCCGGGTCGCGTGCCGGCCGGCCGGGCGCGACGGCTTCGCGCGGCGGCGCGGCGACGGCGGCGGTCCGCGCCGGAGCGGGCGGACGCGCGGCGGGCGGCGCCGGAGCGGGCGCGGGCGGCGGGGCCTCGGCAAGCTGGAGCGGCGGCCGGGGCTTGCGGCGCGGCGGGGGCAGCTCGGCGAGCGGGTCGCGCGGCTGGACCTCGGGTTCGGGCTTTCGCGCCGGCGGGGGCGGCGGAGGCGGGGGCGGCGGCAGTTCGGCGACCTCCAGCGGCGCGGCCTCCTCGGGCGGCGGCGGCTCCTCCAGCGGCGGCGCCTCCTCCGGAAGCGGCGCCTCGACGACCGGGACCTCGTCGACCGGCGGCGGCTCCAGCGGGCGCGCGTCGAGCGGCTCCGGCGGCGGCGGCGGGGAGTCGAGCTCGGGCGGCGCGTCGGGCGGCGGCGGCTCGTCGGCGGGCGCGTCGGGCGGCGGCGGCGGCTCCAGCGGCGGCGCCTCCACGACCTCCGGCTCGGGCGGCGGCGGCGGCTCGTCGAATTCCGGCAGCTCCTCGAGCGGCGGCGGCTCGTCGGTGGGCGCGTCGGGCGGCGGCGGAGTCTCCGGCAGATCCGCCATGTCGGGTTCGTCGGGCGCGGCGAGCGGGTCCTCCTGGCTCCGCGGCGCGCTCATGTCGGCGGCGGGGTCGGACGGGCCGAGATCGCCGAAATCGTCGCCGAGCGCGGCGAGCTCGAGCTGGAACACCGGCGGCGGCTCCGGCGGGTCGTCGGGCCGCCACGCGACGAACCCCACCGCCGCGCCGCCGTGCAACACCGCCGCCAGGGCGACGCAGCCGGCGAGGTCGAAGCGGGAGATCCGGGTCATTGCGCCACCGTGGCGGCGAGGCCCACCTTGTCGGCCCCCGCGGCGCGGGCGCGGCGCAGCACCGCCGCCACGTCGCCGGCGGTCGCCGCTCCATCGGCCTTGATGAGCAGCGGCGCGCCGGGCCGGGCGGCGCGCGCGGCGGCGATGCGCCCCTCCAGCTCCGACAGCGCCACGGGTTCGTTGTCGAACGCCAGCGCGCCCTCGCCGGAGATCAGCACCACCGCCGGGTCGGCGGCGCCGGGGCGGCCGCGGTTCGATTCCGGCGGCGTCACCTCGAACGCGTCGGGGACGACGAGGGTGCTGGTCAGCATGAAGAAGATCAGCAGCAGGAAGACGATGTTGATCAGCGGCACCAGGTCGATGGACTTGCCGGCCCGCCGCCGCCGTTCGAACTCCACCGCCGGTCCTCAGCGCGCCTCGGGCGTCGCCAGGCGGATGTTCGACATGCCGACGCCCTGGATGCTGTCCATCACCGCGACGAGGCGCTGCACGGGGACGCGCGCCTCGGCGCGGAGCGCCACCGGCGTGTCCACCTTGGCGCCGGCGCGCGCCGCGAGTTCGGGGCCGAGGTCGTCGAGGCCGAGGGTCAGCCCGTTCAACCGCAGCTCGCCGTCGCGCCTGACGTCGACGAGCAGCATGTCGCCGGCGCCGGCGCTGGGACCGGAACGCGACATCGACAGGTCGATCGACGTGGTGTCGATGAAGGTGCTGGTCAGCATGAAGAAGATGAGCATGAGGAACACCACGTCGATCAACGGCGCGATGTTCATCCGCGGCCGCGGCCGCTCGCGGTCGGCGAAGTCCATTCCCGGTCAGGCCGGCAGCGGCGGCGCGGCGGGGGCGCGGAGGTCGGGCGGCGCGGGGCGGGCGGGCGCCTCGCCCACGGCGAGGATGCGCACCACGGCGTCCTTCATCGTCGCCCGGGTTTCGTCCACCCGGCCCTCCAGCAGGTAGTACATGGTGAGCGCCGGGATCGCGACGACGAGGCCGAAGGCGGTGGTCAGGAGGGCCTCCCAGATGCCGCCGGCGAGGATGGCCGGGTCGACCTGCGACCCCGCGCTCTCCAGCTCGGCGAAGGCGGTGATCATGCCGAGCACCGTCCCCAGCAGGCCGAGCAGCGGGCTGATGTTGGCGATGACCTCGAGGCCGCGCAGATAGCTCTCGATGCCGCGCACCTCGGCGGTGCCGACGCGCGCGATCTCGGCGTCGCGGTCCTCCGCCGACAATCTGGCGTTGGCGTTGGCGGCGATGGCCGTCTCCATCACCCGGGCGACCGGGTTGGCCTCGCGCCGGAGGGCGGCGACGGCGCGGTCGCGCTCGCCGCGCGCGAGCGCCGCGATGGCCGGGTCGATGAACGCCGTCCGCCGCAGCTGGGCGCGCGAGAACTGGAGCAGCTTCGCCAGGATGACGCCCACGGCGACCACCGACAGGGCCAGCAGGACGACCATCACCGGGCCGCCCCGGAGCACCAGGGCGAGCGCGTCTTGCAACAGTGCCGGTCGGTCGATCATGGCGCGCGCCGTCGTCGCGAGGGAAGGGGCCGCGACCCGCCGCCCCGCGGCCGCCGCGCCCGGTATCTAGGGCGGCGGGCGGGAAAGGTCAAGCCGGGCGGACGCGTTCCTCCGGGGTCAGAGGCCGTGCTTCTTCATGCGGTAGCGCATCGCCATGCGGCTGACGCCGAGCCGGCGCGCGGCGGCGGACACGTTGCCGCCGGCGTCCGCCAGCGCCGCGCGCATCATCCGCCGCTCCATGCCCTCCAGCGTGGCCGGCGCGGCGGCGGAGTCCGCCGCGGCGGGCGGCGCCTCCATCGCCGGCAGGTCGAAGCCGCGGATCGCGCCATCCTCGCACAGCAGCGCCGCACGTTCGACGACGTGGCGCAGCTCGCGCACGTTGCCGGGCCAGGAATAGCGGACCAGCGCCGCCTCGGCGGCGGCGGCGAGGCGCGGCGCCGGGCGGCCGTAACGCGCGGCGGCCTGCGCGGCGAAGCGGCGCGCCAGCAGCGCCGCGTCGCCGCCGCGCGCGCGCAGCGGCGGCATCCGCATGGAGAGGACGTCCAGGCGGTGGTAGAGGTCGCGGCGGAACCCGCCATCGGCGGCGAGCCGCGCCAGGTCGCGGTTGCTGGTGGCGACGAAGGACGCGGACACCGGGACCTCGCGGCGCTCGCCGATCCGGCGCAGGCGGCGGCGTTCGATTACGTCGCGGAGCGAGTCCTGCGCCTCGGGCGCCAGCGCGGCCACTTCGTCGAGCAGGACCGCGCCGTCCTCGGCGGCCTCGATCAGGCCCGGCGCGCCGCCGTCGCCGAACAGCGCGGCCGCCGCGCCGCCGCGCAGCCCGGCGCAATCGACGTGGACGAACGGCCGGTCGGCGGCGGGGCCGCGCTCGTGGAGAAGGCGGGCGGCGAGGGTCTTGCCGGTTCCGGTCTCGCCCAGGACCAGCACCGGCGGCGCGGGCGCCGCGCCGCGGGCGGCGGCGAAAGCGTCGATCTCGCGCCGCGCGGCGGCGATGGCGGGGCTGTCGCCCATGAGCTCCGCGCCGCCGCGCCCGCGCCCGCGCTCGCGTTCGCGCGAATAGGCGAGGCGGGCCTCCAGCCGGCGCGCCGCCATCGCGCGGTCGACGACGACGGCGAGTTCGTCGAGGTCGACGGGCTTGCCGAGATAGTCCGCGGCGCCGTTCTTCATCGCCCCCACGGCGCCCGGCACGTCGCCGAAAGCGGTGATCATCACCACCGACGGCCCCGGCGCCTCGGCCAGCAGGTCGAGGCCCGAACCGTCGGGGAGGCGCACGTCGAGCAGCATCAGGTCGAACGGCTCGGCGAGGGCGCCGCGCGCCTCGGCCAGGGTGCCGGCGACGGCGCATCGGTAGCCGTCGCGCGCCAGCCGCTCCGCCACCGAAGCGGCGAACAGGGATTCGTCGTCGACGACCAGGACCGCGCCGCTCACGCCGCCTCCGCCGCCTCCGCGCCGGCCGCCGGCATGGACAGTTCGACGCGCGCCCCGCCGCCGGGGGCGGCGCCGAACGCGAGCGCGCCGTCGTGCAGTTCGCAGACCTTCCGCGCGAAGGGGATGCCGAGGCCGAAGCCGGCCGGCTTGGTGGTGGGGCCGGGGTAGGGGCCGCCGGGGATCGGCGTCCCGGATTCCGGCGCGGCGGCGAAGCCCGGCCCCCGGTCCTCGATGGCGACCCAGCAGGCGCCGCCGCCGGCGCCCGCCGACAGGACGATCTCGCCGCCCTCCGGCGACGCGTCGACGGCGTTGGCGAGCAGCCCGTAGAGCGCCTGTTCGCACAGGCGGGCGTCGATCCACGACAGGCCGCCGGACTCCCAGCCGCGCCGCGCGACGGTGACGCGCTTGCCGGCGAGCCGGGGCTCCAGCATGGCGAGCGCGCGGTCGGCGCAGGCCGCCAGCGACGCCTCGGCGCGGCGCGCCTTGCTGGGGTCGAGATAGGTGAGCAGCGCGTCGAGCCAGGCGCTCAGGCGGTCGACGGCGGCGACGACGCCGCGCGCCGGCGCGGCGTCCAGCAGCTGCGCCGAGGCGCGGATTCCGGCCAGCGGGTTGCGGATGTTGTGGGCGATCGCCGGGACCAGCGCGCCCAGCGCCGCCTGCTTCTCGCCGCGGACGACGGCCGCGCGGTAGCGCTCCAGGTCGGCGGCCATGCGGTTGACCGCGCGTTGCAGGGCGACCATCTCGCTGGCGCCGGCCTCGCTCTCGCGGTGGTCCAGGCGGCCCTTGCCGTAGGCGGCCATGGCGTCGAGCAGGCTCGCCAGCGGGCGGACGAACTCGCGCTGGAGGAGCCGCCGCGCGCCGAACAGCAGCAGCGCCGCCAGCGCTACCGGCGCGAAGAGGACGGCGAAGGCGAGCCGCGCGCGCGCCGCGATGCGCGCCTCGAGGGCGGCCTCCGCGCCGAAGAACGCCGCCTCGGCGCGCGCCAGCGCGTCCTCGACGGCGGCGAGCGCGCCGCCCTCGAACCGGGTGTCGAACAGCGCGAGGCGCTCGGACTCGGCGACGCCGCCCGCCGGAAGCGCCATGACGCCCTCGGACATGCGCCGCAGGCCGGCGAGCGCGCGGTCGAGGGCGTCCACCGCGCCGCGCTCGGCGCCGTCGCGGGCCAGCGCGTGCAGCCGCGCCTGGCTCGCCGCGACCCGCGCGCCCCAGGCGCGGTATTGCGCCTCGGCGGCGGGGTCGGCGAGGAAGTGGCGGTCGAAGACCTCCTTGGTCTGGCGGTGCAGGTCGCCGCGCAGCGCGGCGGCGGACTGGCGCAGCGAGTCGATGCGCCGCGCCTCCTCCGCCCAGCGCGCGTTGAGCGCCCACCCCGCCGCGCCGGCCGCGCCGGCGGCCGCGACCAGCAGCGCCAGCGCCAGCCCGTAGGCCAGTTGCAACGTCCGGAGCGACCGATAGCGCGCGATGCGCGCGGGAGGCGGCATGGGAGGCGGCGCGGCTATTCGGCCTCCGCCGCCGGGCCGCGGTGCGGCGGCGCGTCGCGCAGCGAGACGATGTAGGCGACGAGGGTCCAGATTTCCTCGTCGCTCAGCAGGCCCTTCCACCCCGGCATGGGATTGCCGCTCCGCCGCCTGCCGTTGAGGATGGTGTTGTAGAGCCGCATTTCGTCGAGTTCGGGGCGGTTGCGGAGCGCGGGGCCGCGCTTCGCGGTTCCGGAGGTTCCGTGGCAGTAGCCGGCGCAGACGCCGTTGAACGACTCCCCGCCCCGGCGGATGACGTCCGGGTCGGTCAGGTCGACTCCGGCGGTTCGCTCCGGACCGAGGAGCTCGGCGCCGGCGGGCGCCGCCGCGCATGCGAGGGCCGCGAGCGCGGCGCATGCGAGCGCCGCGCGGCGAGCGGCGGGCAAGGTCATCGCGCCGGGGCCGTCGTATTCGGCGGAAGCCGGCGGGGAGGGCGCGGGGCCCTCCCCTCCGGTAGGACCGTCAGCCGCCGAGCTTGAACGCGTAGAGCGCCGCGCCCGCCGGGAAGTCCTGGGTTTCGGGGGCCACGCCCGCGAGGCCGAAGAAGACGTGCGAGCCGATGCCGCTCGGCACCAGCACGTACTGCTCGCCGCCCGCCGCGTAGGAGACGATGCCGCCGCGAATGCCGGAGCCGGTGTTGAAGCTCCACAATTCGTCGCCGCTCTCGCCGTCATAGGCGTACACGTAGCCTTGGATGTCGCCGGCGAAGACGACGTTGCCGGCGGTGGACAGGACGCCCGACAGCAGCGGGTAGTCGTAGCGCACCGACCAGATCTTCTCGCCGGTGAGCGGGTTCCACGCGTCGAGCGCGCCGTAGACCGAGTCCTCGCCCGGAGGCGGCACGAAGTGGAAGTCCGCGCCCATGTACCAGTTCGGCACCGGCTCGAGCTGCGGACGCTCCTCGCGCGTCACCGCGACTTCGCAGATCTCCTGCCGCCCGTTGTACCAGACGCCGGTGTCGCGGTTGTAGGAGCCGGAGTTCCAGCTGCGCCCGCCGTTCATCGACGGGCAGAACATGTTGTTCGGGTCGGTGACCGGCGGGTTGCGGCCGATCAGCTCGCCCGTGTTCGGGTCCACGGTCTCGACGAAGGTGACGTAGTCGTTGATCGTCCAGACGTTCTCGACGCCGCCGTTGGTGCGGTCGTAGAGATAGACGAAGCCGCTCTTGGCCTGGTGCAGGACGAGCTTCTTGTCGCCGTCGTCCATCAGCACGAATTCGCCGAGGGTCGAGTCGAAGTCCCAGTCGTCGTGCGGGAGCTCCTGGAAGTACCACTTGAGCTCGCCGGTGTCGGGGTCGAGCGCGACGACGGAGGAGCCGTAGAGGTTGTCGCCGGGGCGCGCGCCCTCGCCGTCCACCCGCTTGTAGCCGTCCGGCCCGTCGCCCGGAGGCGCCCAGTCGAACCACGGGGTGGGGTTGGAGGTGCCGTAGATGACCGTGTGGGTCTCGGCGTCGTAACTGCCGACGTGCCAGGCCCCGACGCCGGCGTATTTGGCGCTGCTCTCGCCGAACGACGTCATGCCCCAGGTGTCTTCCTTGACGGGCTCAAAGTACCACAGCTCGTTGCCGGTGGCGGCGTCGACGCCGAAGATGCCGCCGCCGCGGGTCGGCATGCCGCCGGCGGTGGAGCCGTAGATCAGCTTGTCGCCGATGGCGAGCGGCGGCGAGGTGAACAGGCAGCCGCAGCTCTTGGTGTCGACCAGGGTGGTCTGCCACAGCTCCTTGCCGGTGTTGCCGTCGAGGCCGATGGCGCGGCCGTCCGACGTGCCGATATAGACGTTGCCGTTGCTGTAGGTGACGCCGCGGTTGTAGGGCGAGGTCGCGATCTGCTCGGTGATCGGGTCCAGCTCGGCGTAGTAGTGCCAGATTTCGTCCCCCGTCGCGCCGTCGAGGGCGAAGACGCGGTTGTAGGAGCCGGAGTAATAGACCACGCCGTCGACCGCGACCGGAGTCGCCTGGAGGCCGTGGGTGATGGCGCCGGGCTGGTGGACCCAGGCCACGCGCAGGTCGGCCACGTTGCCGGCGTCGACCTGCGCCAGCGGGCTGTAGCGGCCGCCCTCGAGGGTGCGGTGGTAGTGCGGCCAGTCCTCCGCCTTGACCTCCTCCGCCATCTGCGCCAGAGCCGGCCCCTGCGCCGACAGGGCGAGGCCCACGCCGGCGGCCAGCGCGCCGAGCGCCGCGCCGCGATGGATGGATGACATGCGTTTCCTCCCAGGTTTTCGGTTCGGGGAGAGCGCCCGCAGGCGCCGGAAACTTCCCCTCGACGGCAGGATGCGATAGGCTGTATATCGTTGTCAACACGCCCTCCCCGCCAGGAAGGGCTTTTTCGCCGGGAAGAATCGGGCGAAAGGAAACCGGCCGCCGGGCGTAATGACGCGAATTGGATTCCATGGACCGGAAAGGCGGCGATGGACGACGACGCGGCGGGCGCGATCTTCCGCGACGTGGTGCTGCTGGCGCTGGCGGGATTCGTCGCCATCGTCCTGCTGCTCCTGCCGCACGTCAACCCGCCCGGCGCCGCCGCCGAGGCGGACGCCGAGCCGCCGGGTAACGTCATCGTCGAGCTGTTCTGGGACAACGGCCGCGACGTCGACCTGGACCTGTGGGTGGCGGCGCCGAACGACCGCGTCGTCGGCTACTCCAACCGCGGCGCGGTCTATTTCAACCTGCTGCGCGACGACCTCGGGACCTACAGGGACGCGACCCCGGTGAACTACGAAGTCGCGTTCAGCCGCGGCGTCTCGCCCGGCGAGCATATCGTCAACGTCCACCTCTACCGCTTCGACGCGGCGCAATTCGGCCCGGTCGGCGCCAAGGCGGTGGTGACGACGGTGGACCCGGAGACGCGCGCGCGCAGCCAGATCGTCGAGCGCGCGCTGACCCTGGCCGAGGAGGGGGAGGAGGCGACGGCGTTCCGCTTCTCGCTGACCGCGAACGGGCGGCTGGTCCCCGGCAGCGTCAACGCCCGCCCGGCCGCGCTGCGCTCCGGCGGCAAGGAGGACGGCGGGTGACGGGCCTGCGGGCGGCGCTTCTCGGATTCTTCGGCCGGGGCGACGGGCGCTATGCGGCGGCGCTGCGCTATGCGGTGTTCAACGCCGCCGCGCTGGCGCTCGCCGGCGCGGCCGCGGCGCAGGGCTGGATCGCCGGCATCTACGCCGCCGACCCGACCCGGCTGACCGTCGTCATAGCGGCCGCGTTCGCGGTCGGTCTCGCGCTCTGCACCGGGCTGCTGTGGCGGACCGACCGGGCGTTCGCCCGCTGCCTGCGGGGGGAGCGCCCGGCGCATCCGCTCGCCGCCGCCTACCTCGCCGCGGTCGAGGGCGCGCCGGCGGCGGCGCGGGCGATCCGCGCCGAGACGTTCCGGTCGCGCATGGCGGGGCGAATTAGCGCCGTCCGCTTCATCGCCAACAGCCTGGTGGCGCTGGGGCTGATCGGCACCGTCATCGGGTTCATCATCGCGCTGTCGGGGGTGGACCCCGACATCGCCACCGACCCCGCCGCCGTCAGCCCGATGGTCGCGAACCTGATCGAGGGGATGTCGGTGGCGCTCTACACCACGCTGGTGGGCGCGATCCTCAGCGTCTGGCTCGGCCTGTGCCACCAGATGCTGGCCTCGGCGGTCCGCGAACTGGCGGCGGCGGTGGTCGATATGGGCGAGGCCGCCGCCGGGGCGGGCGCGTGAGGGCCGGTCCGGAATGACGGGCGGCGACGACCTCGGCGCGACGGTGTTCCGCGACGTGACCCTGCTGGCGCTCGCC
Organism: Alphaproteobacteria bacterium; assembly: GCA_965242575.1. Taxonomy (GTDB): domain Bacteria; phylum Pseudomonadota; class Alphaproteobacteria; order UBA7887; family UBA7887; genus JANQOH01. Next base: position 3,178,590 of record OZ251461.1, on the reverse strand, counting down.
GGCGTGGTCGCCATCGTCCTGCTGCTGCTGCCGTGGCTGAACCCGCGCGGCGAGGAGCGGACGGCGATGGCGGAGCCCGCCGGCGGGGTGATCGTCGAGTTGTTCTGGCCCGACGGGGTCGACGCCGACGTCGACCTGTGGGTGGAGGCGCCGGGCGACGGGCCGGTAGGGTTCTCCAGCATGGCGGGGCTGTATTTCAACCTGCTGCGCGACGACCTCGGCGCGGCGCGCGACGCGACGCCGATCAATTACGAGATCGCCTATACGCGCGGCGTCTCGCCCGGCGAGCACACGGCCAACGTCCACCTCTACCGCGCCGCGCCCGACGGGCGCCCGGTCGCGGTGACGGTGGCCGTCAGCACGGTCCGGCCCGGGCATCGCGCGCGCCGGCAGGTGCTGCAACGCGACTACCTGCTCACCGTCGAGGGGCAGGAGATCACCGCCGCGCGCTTCTCGGTCGACGCCGAGGGCGGGCTGGTCCCGGGCAGCGTGCACACGCTGCCGCGCAGCCTGTTGGGCCTCCGTCGTCCGGTGTACGCGCCGGCGCCGGCGGAGGAGCGGGCGTGACCGACCCGCCGGCGCTGGCCGCCGCGGCGGCCGCGAGCGCGGCGTGCTTGGGCGCGCTGGCGGTCGCGGCGCCGGCGCGCCCGCTCGCCCGGCTGTGCGCCGGCGCGCTGGCGGCGGCGGCGCTGGCGGTCGCGGCATGGAGCGCGCTGGCGCTGATGGGGCGCCCGCAGCCCGCCGCCATCGCGTTGTCGGTCGCCGGCGATGCGCGCCTCGAAGTGCTGTTCGCCGACTGGACCGAGGGCGAGGGCATCTACGTCCTCGTCCGCGGCGCCGACGGCGCGCCCCGGCTCTACGCGCTGCCGTGGGTCCGGACCCTCGCCGAGCAGTTGCGCAACGCCGCCGCCGCGACCCGCGACCGCGACGCGACGGTGCGCATGGCGAACGCCTTTCGCGTGTCCGAGGCGGCGCTCGCCGGGCGCATCGTGTTCTCCACCTCGGCGGCGGCGCCTGACGTCCTGGCGCCGGGCGACCCGCGCGACGCGGTCCGGTGAGCGACCTGCCCTATCTTTACGGCGCGCTCGCCGTCCTGCTCGCCGGACTGGCGCTGGCGGCGGTCCAGTCGCGCCGTCCGCTGCGCTTCCGCGCCGCCGGGCTGGCCGCCGCCGTGGCGGCCTTCGCCGCGACCTGGGCGGGGCTGTCGGACGCGCTGGGCCGGGCCAAGCCGACGGCGTGGGAGTTCGGCGCCGGCGCGGCGGACCGCTACGAGGTGCTGTTCGCCGACGTCCGCCCCGGCGCGCCGATCCACCTGCTGCTGCGCGTCCCCGGCCTGGACGAGCCGCGCCTTTACGTCATGCCGTGGCGCCCCGACGTAGCGACGGAATTGCGCGAGGGCCTGAAGCAGGCGGCGACCGAGCAATTGGTCCTCAACGCCGACAGCAACCTGTTCGAATCCGACATCGAGGACCGCGAGCGCCTCTTCCACGGGACTCCCGTCGCCGCGCTGCCGCGCAAGGACCAGCGGCGGTTCGAACCGGAGCGCTTCGACCCGGACGAGGACAACACCATGTACGGCGCCGGCGAACCGGACGGCTGAGGCGGCGCGGCGCAATTTGCCATGGCCGCCGGGCGCGGGCGCGCTATGGTCGGACGGGCGGAGCGGAGCGGGGGAGGCGCGGGTGACGATAGCGGCCGGGCTGGGGCTGGCGGAATTCCCGTTTTCGGGCGCGCCGGCCTATTGGCGCTGGGTGGCGCTGTGCGAGGATGGCGGGGTGGATTCGCTGTGGCAGACCGACCGCCTGGTCTCGCGCCATCCGGTCCTCGAATGCATGACGGCGCTGGCGGCGCTCGCCGGGGCGACGAAGCGGATGAAGTTCGGCATGAACGTCGCCTCGCTCGGCCTGCGCGACCCGCTGCTGCTCGCCAAGCAATGCGCCACCATCGACGTGCTGAGCGGCGGGCGGATGCTGCCGGCGTTCGGACTCGGAACCGCGCGCGCGCCGGACTGGAGGGCGACGGGTCGGCCGACGCGGGCGCGCGGGAAGCGCTCCGACGAGGGGCTGGAGATCATCTCGCGCCTGTGGACCGGGGAGCCGGTGGACTTCGCCGGCGAGTTCTACCGCTACGAAGGCGCGTCGATCTCGCCCCGCCCGGTCCAGAAGGCCATGCCGCTGTGGCTCGGCGGCTCCAGCGCCGCGGCGGTCCGGCGGACGGCGCGGTTCGGCACCGGCTGGCAAGGCGCGTTCGAAACCCCGGACGAGACGGCGGAGGTCATCGCCGCGATCAAGGACGCGGCGCAGGCGGCGGGCCGGCGCATCCCCGACGACCATTACGGCGCCGCCTTCGCCTTCCGCTACGGGTCGTGGGACGACGCGCCGGTGGAGCGGAGCGCGCGGGCGGTCCGCGAGCGCCTGGGGCGCGACCCGAAGCGCGCCATCGTTTGCGGCGGGACGGCGGACGTCCTGCGGCGGATCGAGGCTTACGTCGCCGCCGGCGCGTCGAAATTCATCCTGCGCCCCATCGGCGCGGACGATTCCGACATGGAGGCGCAGACGCGGCGGCTGATCGACGAGGCGCTGCCCGCCATCGCCGCACTGAACCGCGCCGCCGCCTGACGGGCGCGGCCGGGGAGCCGGGGATGACGGCGGAGCGCCGCGGGGATTACGCCGCCGCCCCGCGTTCGCCCGTCAAGCCCGGCCGCGGCCGGGTGGCGTGTTCCGCAGCAGCAGGACGTTGACGCCGTTGAGCCGGGCGTACAGCTCGTCGAACGCCGCCTGGAACTCCGCCCGGTCCAGCTCCGCCGTCAGCGCCGCGCGGATCTCCGCCAGCGTCCGCCGGCCGTCGATGCGGGAGAGGATCGCCGCCGCATGCGGGCCGAAGCGCAGGACCCGCGTCCAGCCCTCCAGCTCCACCGTCAGCGCGCCCGCCGCGCCAACCTCGCGCGCCAGCGCCGCCGCGTCGTGGCCGCGCAGGACGGGAACGACCGAATCCGTATCGGCGCGCGCCGCGCGGCGCCCCGCGCCCGCCTTCGCGGCGTAGAACACATGCCGCTTCAGGTCGCCGCGCAGCAATTCGGCGAGCGCGCAGCGGTCGGGGCGGGAGAGCGCCACCGCCCGCGCCGCCAGCGGCCCGCCGTCCAGGACCGCCAGCGGGTCGTAGCGCGCCGGCTCCACAAAGCCGGTTATCTCCAGCCCCGCCGCCGCCGCCAGCGCGAAAACCTCCGGGACCGTGAAGGCGCGGTCGCGGGAATGCAGCAGCAGGTCGTAAAGGCCGGCGTCGCCGCCATGCAAGTGGTCCGCCACCCACGGGTTGCGCTTGAGCCAATTGCCGTCCGGGAGCGCGGCGAGGAACTCCCGCGCCAGCGCCGGCCGGGCCTTCGGCGCCTCGTCCTCGGCGCCCAGCAGCCGCAGCGCCGCCTGCGCGGGGTAAACCCCGGTCCGCCCCAGCGCGCCGTACACCATCAGCCCCATCCCGCCGCCGTCGGCCAGCGCCGCCGCCAGCGCGCGCAGACCGACCGCCGGGTCGTCGAGATGGTGGAGGACGCCGCAGCAATCGACGTAGTCGAACGGCCCATGCGCCCCGGCGTCGAACAGCGACGCGCGCAGGAAGCGGACGTTGCGGAGCCGCCGCGCCCGCGCCCGCGCGCGGGCGATGCCGAGCGCCGCGCGCGAGACGTCGATATACGTCACCTCCGCGTTCGCGCCCCGGTCCGCCAGCTGCTGCGCCAGCATGATCGTCCCGTCGCCCGTCCCGCCGCCGGCGAACAGCGCGCGGAGCCGCCGCCCGCCCGCCGTCGGGTCCGCGCCGCCGAAAGCGTAATGGACGATCTCGTCGAAATGGCTCGGCGACCCGGTGACCAGCCGCCGCGCCTCGTCGCGCGGGTTCCGCTCCGGGTAGGGGAACGCTTCGTATTGCGCCCGGACCTCCGCGCCGCTCACGCCGCCGCCCCGGTCGATACGCGGCCTGTCGATACGCGGCCTGTCGATACGTGGACTGTCGATATGGGGCCTGTCGATATGGGGCTGGGCGGCGGCCCCGGCGTCTTGCAAACCACGGCGCGCATGGCGTATCTCCCCGGCCGTTCCCGGCGCGCCGGAGCGATAGCAAGGCGGGCGGCCTCCGGCAATCCCGCCCCGTGCGCCCGGCCGCGCCGCGCCGTTCGGAGGAGCCATGCCCCGCCGCCGCCCGTCTGCCGCCGTCGTCCTGGACGTCGCCGTCCTGTGCGCCGCCGTCCTGTCCGCCGCGCTTCCGGCCCTGGGGCAGGACGACTCGCTCGGCCGCTTCCGCGACTGGTTCGCCGCCACCTTCGTCGAGGACGGCGCGCGCAGCTGCTACGTCGTGTCGCGCGCCACGCAAAGCGCGGGGGACTACACCCGCCGCGGCCCCGCCTACGTCCAGGTCACGCGCCGCGCCGGCTCCGGCGAACCCGACGTGGTGAGCATCGAGGCCGGCTACCCCCACGCCCCCGGCGGCGAGGTGACGGCGCGCATCGACGACGAACGCTTCTCGCTGTTCACCGAGGGCGAGACCGCCTGGCTTCCGGACTCCGCCGGCGACCGCGCGCTGGTCGCCGCCATGACCCGCGGCGCGCGCATGGTCGTAGAGGGGAGGTCGGCGCGCGGGACGGCGACGACCGACACCTATTCGCTGCTCGGCTTCTCGGCGGCGCGCAAGGCGATGGACGAGGCGTGCGGCCCGCCGTCATGACGTCCGCCGCCGCCGTCATGACGTCCGCCGCCGCCGCGATTGCGCCGCCCGACGCCGCGCCCGCGCGGCTCGACCTCGTCGGCCTCGGCCGCGCCGAACTCGCGGCCGAGATGGCGGAGATCGGCGAAAAGCCGTTCCGCGCCCGACAGTTGTGGCATTGGATCTACCATCGCGGCGCGCGCCGTTTCGAGGCGATGGCCAACGTCCCGAAGAGCCTCCGCCGCGACTTCGCCGCCCGCTACCGCATCGGCCGCCCCGCGGCCGCGGCCGACCTGCTCTCCGCCGACGGGACCCGCAAATGGCTCCTGCGCTTCGACGACGGGCGCGAGGCGGAGACCGTCCACATCCCCGAATCCGGGCGCGGGGCGCTGTGCGTCTCCTCCCAGGTCGGCTGCGCGCTCGCTTGCCGCTTCTGCCGCACCGGCACGCAGAAACTGGTGCGCAACCTCGGCGCGGGCGAGATCGTCGGCCAGATGCTCGCCGCTCGCGACGCCGTCGGCGAATGGGCGGTTCCGGCCGAGGGCCGGACGATCTCCAACGTCGTCATGATGGGCATGGGCGAGCCGCTGCTGAACTACGACAACGTGGTGGCGGCGCTGGGGATATTCGTCGACCCGGAGGGAATAGCCCTGTCGCGGCGGCGCATCACCCTGTCCACCGCCGGCGTCGTCCCCATGATCGAGCGCCTGGGCCGCGACCTCGATGTGGGCCTCGCCGTGTCGCTTCACGCGGTGCGCGACGAGCTGCGCGACGAGTTGGTGCCCCTCAACCGCAAATACCCCATCGCCGCGTTGCTGGACGCCTGCCGCCGCTACCCCGGCCTGCGCAATTCGCGGCGCATCACCTTCGAATACGTCATGCTGGACGGCGTCAACGACGGCGATTCCGACGCCCGCGAACTGGTCCGCCTGCTCGCCGGCATCCCCGCCAAGGTCAACCTGATCCCGTTCAACCCGTGGCCCGGCGCGCCCTACGCCTGTTCGAGCGGGAACCGCATGCGGGCCTTCGCCGGGATCGTCAACGACGCCGGCTACGCAGCGCCCATCCGCGCCCCGCGCGGGCGCGACATCATGGCCGCCTGCGGCCAGCTCAGAAGCGCGAGCGCGCGCCGGCGCCGCGCGGCGCACGGAGCGGCGGCGTGACCGGCGGCGGCAAGACGGCGGCGGAGAAGGTCGTGCTCGCCTATTCGGGCGGGCTGGACACCTCGGTGATCCTCCGCTGGCTCCAGGAGGAGCGGGGGTGCGAGGTCGTCGCCTTCACCGCCGACCTGGGCCAGGGCGAGGAGCTGGAGCCGGCGCGGCGCAACGCCGAGCGGCTCGGAGTCCGCGAAATTTTCGTCGAGGACCTGCGCGAGGAGTTCGTCCGCGATTACGTCTTTCCCATGTTCCGCGCCAACGCGCTTTACGAGGGGGCCTACCTGCTCGGCACGTCGATCGCCCGGCCGCTGATCGCCAAGCGCCAGATCGCCATCGCCCGCCGCGTCGGCGCCCGCGCCGTCGCCCACGGCGCCACCGGCAAGGGCAACGACCAGGTGCGCTTCGAACTCGCCTATTACGCCCTCGACCCCGACATCGCCGTCATCGCGCCGTGGCGCGAATGGGACCTCGATTCCCGGAGCAAACTCGTTGCCTGGGCCGAGTCGCGCCAGATCGCCGTCCCCACCGACAAGCGCGGCGAGGCGCCTTATTCGACCGACGCCAACCTCCTGCACGTCTCCTACGAGGGCAAGGCGCTCGAGGACCCGTGGACGGCCCCCGACGAGGCCATGTTCACGCGCACCGTCGCCCCGGAGGACGCGCCCGGCCGTCCGACCGAAATCGAGATCGACTTCGAGGCCGGCGACCCGGTGGCGGTGGACGGCGAGCGCCTCTCCCCCGCCGCCCTGCTCGAGCGCCTCAACGCCCTCGGCGGCGCCAACGGGATCGGCCGCGCCGACATCGTGGAGAGCCGCTACGTCGGCATGAAGTCGCGCGGGGTGTACGAAACCCCCGGCGGCACGGTGCTCCTCGCCGCCCGCCGCGCCGTCGAGAGCGTCGCCCTCGACCGCGGCGCGCTGCACCTGAAGGACGAGCTGATGCCGCGCTACGCCGAGCTGGTCTATAACGGCTACTGGTTCTCGCCCGAGCGCGAGATGCTCCAGGCCGCCATCGACGCCAGCCAGCGGGCGGTGGCGGGGACGGCGCGGCTCAAGCTCTACAAGGGCTGCGCGGCGGTGACGGGACGCCGCGCGCCGCGCGGCCTCTACGACGCGGCGGCCGCCACCTTCGAGGCCGACAGCGTGTTCGACCAGGCCGACGCCGAGGGGTTCATCAAGCTCAACGCCCTCCGCCTCCGCACCCTGGCGCGGCGGCGGCGGTAATCGCGCGTGGATTACGTGGTCTCCGTGGACGGCGCGCCGGCGCAGATCGAGCCCGATCGACGGGCCGGCCGCCGGCGCCATCGCGCGTCCCGCCGCGCCGGCCACCGCCCGATGACCGCACCCGCCAACCGCGCGCGCCGCGCGCCAACACGGAGCATTGCCATGACACGCCCGATCATCCGGCCCGCGATCCTCGCGTTCACGGGCGCCATCCTGTTGTTGTCGCTATCCGCATGCGGCGGCGGTGCACCGCCGCAAGCCGCCGCCGCGCCGGTGCACGCATAGAGGATTCACGCCATGCAGCACGTCGATAGCTATCCTGACCGCGCCGCTGTGTTCGTCTCCGCCAGTTTCGGGTCCCGGTCCGCCCACCGCTTCGCCGCCGCCATCGTGTTGGCGTTGCTGGCCCTGCCCGCCGCCGCGGACAGCCTCCACTGGGCCCAAGTTGAGCGCGCCCGGCAAGCCTACATCCGCGCCATCGAGGCACTTGATCGCGCCGGCAAAGCAGACAGTGATGCCCACGAAGCGGTCCTCGCTGCCGCGGCGCGTGTATCCGCCGCGGAGCGTGAACCCGGAGAATGCCGCGACGCCACGCGCGCCAATGACATGCATAATGATGCCTACAAGCGCGCCAGCGAGACCCTCGAGGACGCCGCCGCCGCATATAAAAACGCCCTTGAACGCGCCCAAACCGTCGACGGCGAAGCCCTTGAACGCGACATGGCTTCCCTGGTCAACGCCATCCAAAACCTCATCAATGACGCCTACGACGGCAGCGATGGCGAAGCCCTTGAACGCGCCGTCTCTGCCCTAGTCGATGAAGCCCTTGAACTCACCCAAAGCCTCGATCTCGATAACGAAGCCCTCGAACGCGCCATCGCTGCCAACATTCGCGCCGTCGCCCCCTACATTCTTTCGATACAACGCAGCACTGACAGCTACCGCGAGCGCGAACGCTCATGCCCCACCGACAGTGCCGCGCGCACTGTCTCCGAAAGTGTAATCTCCTACTGGGACCGCACCCGCGAAGCCGTCGACCGCGCTAACCCGGATTTCTCATACGTCTCCGGGTTGAGGGGCGGTGTGCGGTGTCGGCGGTGATTTTCGAGTTGCGGTGACGGCGCTGATTTTGAGGCGTGTTGAAGCGCCCGTCGGCTGGCGACGGGTGGTTCGGTTCGGCGATGTCTCCGTTGTTGCGGGGAAGGGTGAGTTGTGCGCCGCTTCAGGTTGCGGCGGCGGATAATCTCCTTCGGGCGGTGCGGAACTCGTCCTGGAAAGAATGGTTGGTGTCCATTGCGATCTTGATGCGGCGGACGCTGACACGGACCCATGCGGCGATCTTGAGCAGTTTGAGGCGCAGGCTTCCACATGTGGCGGCGGCGAGGCGGGTGTGGGCGAGGCCGAGGCGGCGCAGGGCGCAGAGCAGCACATAGGCCATCGAGGCGAACCACAAGCGGAGTTGGTTGGCGCGCATGCTATGCGCCGAGGTGCGGTCGGCGAACAGGTCGAGTTGGCATTCCTCGATGCGGTTCTCCATCTCGCCGCGCTGGCAATACAGGTCCTCGTAGAGGCTCCGGGCGTCATGCGCGCTGGCGGCGAGCGAAGTGACGACGAAGCGCGGATTGGCCTTGCCATGGGTCCATTCGGCCTTACCGACGACGCGGCGCTCGCGGCTCCAACTGTCGCGCGTGGACCACATGAAGTCGGCGAAGCGCCGCGCCGGGGCGCCGCTCCGCTCGCTGTCCGCCTCGGCCTCCGCCAGCGCATCCGCGACCTGCGCCGCCAGACGGTCGTTCCGCGCCAGACCGAACAGGTAATCCACTCCGTTGGCTTGGCGCCACGCCATCAGCGCCTCGCGCGCGAACCCCGAATCGGCCCGCAACACGATCCGCGTGTCCGGCCACCGCGCCCGCAACAGGGCCACGATCCGCGCAGCCTCCTCTACCGCCCCGGCCGCCCCGTCGACGTTCGCCGGGCGCAGCCGCGCCGCCAGAAGGTGACGACCGCACAAAACATAAAGCGGCAGGTAGCAGTAGCAGTCGTAATAGCCGTGGAAAAACCGCCCCTCCTGCGACCCGTGAACCGGATCGTCCGTCGCGTCGAAATCCAGAACCACCCGATCCGGAGCCGCCTCATGCGCGTCCAGGAACAGCGTCATCAACACATCCGCAATCGCCGACCCGTCATGGACGATCTTGCTGTCTCCGGACGGAGACGAACCGCCCAACTCCAACCGGCTCGGCGTCGACTTCCCCGCAACCGGGGCGCAGTTCCGGCGCTTCGCGCGCAACTTCCCCGCCAATACCGCCATAACCGGATCGCCGCGCAACACATCGTGGTCGAGCAAGTCCTCATAGCCCAGCGCAATCCCGAACACACGCTGACCCACAAGCGTCCGAACCGAGTGCTCTACGAACCGACCATCGCGATGATCCTCGAAACAAGCCGCAAGGCGGTCCACAAGCCCAATAACCGCGTCCGCCTGTCCGAGCAGCAGAGCGCCGGCGTCCGAAGTCATCGACCCGCCGTCGAAATCCGCCACAACCGCCCGCCCCGAAACCGCTTGAAAGGCGCCAAGCGCCGCGCTACACTCCGTTCGCATCGGGGAACCCCCTGCCCTGATATAAGTCCTTGTCCAAGAACACTATATCACAGGCAGGACCCCGATGCGCTCAAAACTATGAGAAATCCGGGCTATGGGCGCTGCGCCGCCGGCGCGCGGCTCGCAGCGCGCTTGGGCTGGAGGAGGGTTCGGGCGGCGCGGCGGTTATAGCGCGACCGCCGGGAGGCGAACGGGCGGACGATCCCGCCGCGGCGGACGACCGTGGCGCCCGCCTCGCGAAGGTCCGGACGGCGTCGATAACAGGGATGAACCGAATTCGGCGCCGCGCGCGCTCCCGACGGGCGGCGCGGCGGCTATTAGTCCCTGATCCCGGGCCAGACCTCGTCGGCCCTGGCGACGTAGCCGGGGACGTCCTCATGCCAGCGGGCCTGGATCTCCTTGTTGAAATTGAGGTAGAGGCGGCCGTCCACGATGTCCCACGCTTCGGGGTCGATGCTCGGCTTGCGGCCCAGGGCGACGCCGTAGGCGCAATAGCCGCCATAGGCCGGCGCGTATTTCTCGGGGTCGGCGGCGAACAGGTCGCGGTGGCCGGCGTTGGCGAAACGCCAGGTCGCGCCCATCCATTCGTGCTCGAAATCGCTCGAACCCTCCGCCGGCGCGCCGGTGACGTGGTAGGCGACCGGGTCGTAGCCCTCGATGGCGTTGCCGAAGAGCGTCGTGTTGACCGGGCCGTCGGCGCGCGCCGGGCCGGCGAAGGCCGCCAGAAGCAGGGCCGCCGCCAGGGTCGTCGTCGCACGGATCATGCGGGCCGGATCGCCGACTGCCTCGACGCCATGCGCGACCGGGGCCTCGTCCGCATAGCCCCCCGGCGCGACGCCGAGGACGCATGGTGCGCGCATGTAAACGAGGTTGCGGAGGGGTCGCTGCGCTCGTCGTGCAGTTCGTGGTACGTGGGCGCCAACGTCCCCGACAAGCCGCGCGTCTTCATGCCCTATATCGGCGGCTTCCCCGAATATGCGGCGAAATGCGCCGAGGTCGCGGCGCGCGGCTACGACGGGTTCGAGTTGGCGCCGCCCGGCCCCCGCCCCTCGCCACGGCGCGGAGAGGCGGCGCGGGCGGCGTAACGCCCAGCGGCGGAGCGGTTGTGCACGGGGGCCGCATCCCCGTTACGCCGGTTCGATCCCGGCCCGGGCGTCTCGTCGGCGGTAGCGCAGCCGCCGCGCGCTCCGGCGGTTTTCGAACCGGATTCCAAGGCGAGAGGACGGACCGCGTGTCGACAACAATCGGAGTCGACCGGGTTACGCATCGGCGAACCGCATACGCCGCGCCTGCGCATCCGTCGTCGAAGCCTTCGGCTCCTTCTTCCCCTTCTCAGCCTTCCTGCAAGTCCGCGCCCGCGCCGCCTTCTCCGTGCGCAACGCCGCAAGCTGCTTCCGCGCCGCCGTAACCTTCTCCCCAAGCTCCCGCGCCGCGCGCGCGCCGCCCGAAGACGACGCGACCCGGCCTCGGGGGCGCCCGAGACACGGGCGCGGCCCGCGCGGCGCACTCCGTCGCCGTCCAGCCCTTCACCTCCATACCGCCCCGAACCAACTCGCCCGGATGCGATGGATTGCGCATACGCACGAAACGGCTCTCCTCAACGACGGTCGATCAACGCCGTCAATCGTGCAAATCGAGCGAACGGCGAAGGGTAGCGATCAGTTCTTTCTTGAAAGTTTCTGTCTCATTTATGGACCAAGGAATTGTGGTACAGTGATTCGTATCGAAATGAGTGCTTTTTTCTTTGAATTTAGAGCGTTCGCAGATATAGATGACGGGCTTGCCCAGACCTTCCGCATAACCCGCTTCCCAGTATGCGCCCGGATTATCGTGCGTGAGATCGGCGATGAGAAACGCGGAGTCCCTGATTTGGACACGCATGATGTTATCTATGACACCCGCTCTCGCTACGTCCCGCATGTCGACAAGATTGTATCCGGTTCCCTCCTTGACGGTCGGTTTCACCGTGCCTCGAACGAAGGAATCGAGATCCTCGTCATCGAATTTCATGGCGATAAAGCCGTGATCGCCTACGTATTGTCCTCGCTTTTCTTTTTCATACTCCTTCCATCCGTCCAGAGTGAGATTAACACCGAGAAAGCTAACCCCCCTTCCAAGGGCGCGAATATCGTTTGACATCCTGATAACGCCGCGTTCGACCATTTCCGCCATCAATTGATCGGCGAATCCATTGGACGACGCACCGGCTGCGTTACGAACATTTGCAAGAGACATAATACGAATTGGCTCCCCATTTTCATATACGGCGTCTCCGATGTGCCTGATGAGGTTTGTGGCCTGAGTCGCCGGGCTGTTCTTCATAACCTTACTCCGGTTTGGCTTTCGACCGCGATCATCCGTTCGCATCCGCCGAATTGAGGGCGAGGAGTTTGCGAAGCGCGTCCTCGTCGGCGATGATCCCATCCCACCCGTAGGCCGTCGCTACGGCGGAGTCAAGGGCGGCGTGGGCGTCGGCGAGCCATTGGGGGCGGGCGTTGTATAGGGCGGTGAGAGTGCGCTTGCCGAGCTCTCGTGCGCCGGCCGCGTCGCGGGGGACGGGGCGGGGCTGGTAGCCGGGGACGGGCTCGTCGATCCACTGGACCCATTCGGGCGGGTCGAGCCAGTGGTCGCGCAACTCGACCAGGCGGCGCGCCGCCTCGGCGATGGCGATGGCGCGGGGGTCTTCGGCGTAGTCGGCGGCGGGGACGTCGGGGGAGAGGCCATTGGGGAAGGGGAAGGTCTCGAAGGTGGTCGTAGGCGTGTAGCGCGGGCGGTCCTCCAGACTTGTGCCGAGGCGGAGCGACCACATCTCGTGGAAGCGGCTATGCAGGATGCCGAGGGTCGTATCGTCGTCGCGGGCGATGGCGATCAGCGCGCTGTCGGGGCAGATGGCGGTGTCGAGCCAGACGAACAAGCGGTGTTTGGCGACGCGCGGCGTCGCGATGTAGCGGGGTAACGCGCCTATCCGCCGGAACATCGTTTGCCCGGAGCGGTCGTGCCGCCACCAGTTCCGCCGCAGATCGTCGCGGCGGTTGCCGTCCCGCGCCGGCTTCACATGCTCCGCAACATGGGCGAACGGCGCCTCGTAAAGCGCGGCGTCGGCTTCGCTCATCTCGTGTCCGAAGTCGATAATCCATTTGTCTTGCGGGCGGCGGGTCACGTCCATGCCGTTCGCCAACGGCTTGAGGACGTTGCTATTGGGCCGTCCGTTCGGGTTCGCGGGCAGGCGCAGCCACGCACGCGCCAGATCGCCCGGAACGTCGAACGCGCCCTTCTTGAAGCTGCCGACAAATGCGATCTGGCGGTTGCGGGCAAGTTTCGCCGCGGTCGTGAGATCGGTCGCCCCCGCCGTCAGGTCGGAATTGATCCGCGCCGCCGCCGCGCCGTCCAGGCGCACGGGCAAGCCGGCGTCCTTCGGGCCGAAGCAGACCAGCGACACCCGGACGGCGGCGCCGTCCACCACCCAGGGTTCGTCCGACCACGCATTGAAAATCGCGCCATCCGCGGAAATCCGGTCCAGAACCGCGCGGTTGCGCCCGCCCCGGATCGAGTTCGTCGCCACCAGACCGGCGCGCGCCAGAGCGCCCCGCGCCACCAGGTCCCCGGCCCGGTGAAACCAGTAGCAGACGAGATCGGCGAACGCCGGGACGGCGCCCTTGTAGAGCGCGCGGACCGCGTCGACGTAGGCGTCGCCGAGGGCGTCGCGCTGCGGCGAATAGCCCAGGAACGGCGGGTTGCCGATGACGACGTCCGCCGCCGGCCACTCCGGCGCCCCGCCCTCCGGCGACAGGATCGCGTCGCGGCATTGGATCGTCTCCAACGGCTTCAGTATCGGATCCCGCGACTCCCGGAACCCGTTGCGCCGCATCCATTGGATCTCGCCGATCCACACCGACACCTGCGCCAGTTCCGCCGCGTAGGCGTTGAGCTCGATCCCCTTCACGTTCGCCGGGCCGACCGCGGGGAAGCCGCGCTCCAGCCCCAGCGCCTCCGCCTCCAGCTGGACGCGGTGCTCCAGGTCCTTCAGCGCGTGCAGCGCCAGATAGAGGAAGTTCCCCGAACCGCAGGCGGGGTCGAGAACCGTGAAGCCGCGCAGGCGTTCGAGGAAGCCGTCCAGCCGCCGCCGCGCCTCCGCCCGGCGCCGCGCCCGCGCCGCCGCCGACCGCGCGCGTTCGGCGCGCGCCTGCGCCGCCGCGACCTCCGCCTTCGCCGCCTCCCACTCCGCCAGCAGCGGGCGGACGACCACGGGGTCGACGATGCGCATGATCTTGTCGCGGTCGGTGTAGTGCGCGCCCAGTTGCGAGCGTTTGTCCGGGTCGAGCCCGCGCTCGAACAGCGTGCCGAGGATGGAGGGGTCGATCTCCGACCAGTCGAGCGCCGCCGCCGCCAGCGCCGCGTCGATCTCCGAACGCGCCAGGGGCAAGGCCGAATCGTCGTCGAACAGGCCGCCGTTGAACCGCGCGACGGTCTCGAACCCGACATCGCCGCCCTGCGCCATCGCCCCGAACAGGCGGCCCGCCAGCGCCGCGAAATCTTCGGGCCGGCGCCGCGCCCGCTCCAGCATCCGGGTGAACATGGCGCCGGGCAGCAGGCCCACATCCTCGGCGAACATGCAGAACACGAGGCGGTTCACGAAATGCGCCACCGCCGGCGCGGCGTGGCCGCGTTCGCGCAACGACCGCGCCAGCGCCGCGAACGCCGCCGCCGCGCGCTCGGTGAGCGCCTGCCGGCTTTCCCCCGGACGCAGGCGCTCCGGGTCGGCCATGACCCGTTTGAGCGTGTCGCGGACGGCCGCGTCGGCGAGGTCGTCGAGGCCGAACTCATGCGTCGCGCTGACGCTGTTCGTCCAATTGGTACGGATGCGGAACCGCGCCATGTCGCAGACGACGAGCAAGGGCGGGTTCTCCAGCGCCAGCGCGTATTGCCGCAGCTGGTCGAACGCGGCGTCGAGGTCTGCGTGCTTGCCCTTGTATTCCCAGGCGAAGCAATGGCGCTTCCACACGTCCGCCCAGCCCTCGCCGCCGGTGTCCTTGCGCGCGCCGCGCTCGAAGCAGTAGCGCTCGCCCGACGGGTCGGCCTCGGCCGGGGTGGGTTCGCCGAGCAGGCGGCACAGGTCGATGAAGTGCTCCTGGCTGCCGGAGCGCTCCTTCAACTCCGAAGCCCGCCACTTGGCGATGAACGCGGCCGGAGTCACGGAGCGGGATCGGCGGCGGCGCGGGACAGGGGCATATGGCGAGCCTCGGCGCGGGACATCCTCACGGACGCCGCCCACCTTACCCGGAGGGAGCGGCGCGCGTCAAGAACGAAAGCGGAAGAACCGGACGATTCGTCCCTGCCCGAGATCGCGGCGTTCGCGACGAGATCGCGCGCGCCGAGATCGACCTTGCAACCCCCGCTCGCCCGGTGCGAACGACCGTCGCAAGCCGCATCCATTCGCCCCGTCCGGACGCGGCGCGCCCAGCCGTCGCGCGCCTCGAGCCCGGCGAGCGCGCGCGGCGGCTACTGGTCCCTGATCCCGGGCCAGACCTCGTCGGCCCTGGCGACGTAGCCGGGGACGTCCTCACGCCAGCGGGCCTGGATCTCCTTGCTGAAATTGAGGTAGAGGCGGCTGTCCACGATGTCCCACGCTTCGGGGTCGATGCTCGGCTTGCGGCCCAGGGCGACGCCGTAGGCGCAATAGCCGCCATAGGCCGGCGCGTATTTCTCGGGGTCGGCGGCGAACAGGTCGCGGTGGCCAGCGTTGGCGAAACGCCAGGTCGCGCCCATCCATTCGTGCTCGAAATCGCTCGAACCCTCCACCGGCGCGCCGGTGACGTGGTAGGCGACCGGGTCGTAGCCCTCGATGGCGTTGCCGAAGAGCGTCGTGTTGACCGGGCCGTCGGCGCGCGCCGGGCCGGCGAAGGCCGCCAGAAGCAGGGCCGCCGCCAAGGTCGTCGTCGCACGGATCATGTTCCTCTCCTTTCGTTACGTTCAGCGCCGCGCAAGGTAGGCGCGGGGCGCGGGCGCGGCAAGCGCGCCTACAGCGAGTCGAGGAAGACGAGCAGGTCGGCGCGGCGGCGCGAATCCATCGCCAGCACGGCGTCGCGCGCCGCCGCCGCCGCGCCGCCGTGCCAGAGGATCGCCTCCAGCGGGCCGCGGGCGCGGCCGTCATGGAGCAGCAGGCGGTGGCCGTTCACCGTCTCCAGCAGGCCCAGGCCCCAGAGCGGCGGCGTCCGCCACTCGCTCCCGCCGCCATCGGCGAGGCCCGGCCCCATGTCGTGCAGCCGCAGGTCGGTCCAGGCGCGGACCTCCCGGTTCGCGAAGGCGGCGACCGGCGGCGCCGGGCCGGCGCGCAGGCGCGGACGGTGGCAGGCGGCGCAGCCGGCGGCGGCGAAGACGTCCTCCCCGCGCCGCACGCGGGGCGCGCGGACGCCCCGCCGGGCGGGGACGCCGAGGCCGCGCAGATAGGCGATCAGCGCGTCGAGTTCGGCGGCGCCGATCTCGCCGGGCGCCTCCAGGCCGATGTCCTCGCGCGCCGCGGCGATGATCCGGTTGCGCAACAACGCGCTTTCGGCGCGCCAGCCGAAGCGCCCGACCCGCCCGCCGACCCGGGACGCGCGGCCCGGCGCGCCGCCCGGCGGCGCGGCGATCTCCTCCTCGGCGACGGCTTCGAGCAGGCCGAGGCCGAACACCGCCGGCGGGACGCGCGGCGAGAACGGCGCGCCGTCCCACCCGGGGCCGTCGATGCGGAATCGCGGCGCGCGCAGGACGAACGGCGCCCCGCCGGCGAAGGCGCCGGCGCGCGGCGCGTACCGCAGCCGCAGGCGGCCTTCGGGGCGGGCGCCGGGGATCGCCTGGTCCTGGAGCTGGCGCCCGAAGCGGGGATGCGCGCCGAGGACCGCGACCATGCCGCGCGCCGGCCCGGCGGCGCCCGGCGGCGGCGGGCGGCCGCGCCCGTCGCGGACGTGGCAGCCGGCGCAGGAGCGGCGGTTGAACAGCGGCCCCAGGCCGGCCGCCGGATCGCCGCCGCCGACCGCCTCCGGCCGCCACTGGCGGCGGAACAACGCCCGCCCGGCGAGGAACGCCGCGCGGTCGGCGGCGGCGAGCTCCGGCGCGGGCATGGAGTAGGCATGCATGTCCGCCCGGTCGACGATCCCGGCGGGGCCGGGTTCGGCGGAGGCCGCGAACGGGGCGAGCGCGGCCGCGGCGACGGCGAGGCGCCGCGTCAGGCGAACGCCTGGAGGCCGGTTTGCGCGCGGCCCAGGATCAGCGCATGCACGTCGTGCGCGCCCTCATAGGTGTTGACGGCCTCGAGGTTCATGACGTGGCGGATGACGTGGTATTCGTCGGCGACGCCGTTGGCGCCGTGCATGTCGCGGGCGGCGCGGGCGATGTCGAGCGCCTTGCCGGCGTTGTTGCGCTTGACCAGCGAGATCGCCTCGGGGGTCGCGCGGCCCTCCTCCTTGAGCCGGCCGACGCGCAGCGCCGCCGCCAGGCCGAGGGCGATCTCGGTCTGCATGTCGGCGAGTTTCTTCTGCACCAGCTGCGCCGCGGCGAGCGGGCGGCCGAACTGCTTGCGGTCGAGGGTGTAGCGGCGCGCCGCCTTCCAGCAGAACTCCGCCGCGCCCATCGCCCCCCAGGCGATGCCGAAGCGCGCGCCGTTGAGGCAGCCGAAGGGGCCGCGCAGGCCGCGCACCTCGGGGAAGGCGGCGGCCTCGGGAACGAACGCGTCGTCGAGCAGGATCTGCCCGGTCGGCGAGGCGCGCAGCGAGAATTTGCCGTCGATCTTGGGAGTCTCCAGGCCCTTCGTCCCGCGCTCCACCAGGAAGCCGCGGATCTTCCCCGCGTCGTCGCGGGCCCACACCACCAGCACGTCGGCGAGCGGGCTGTTGGTGATCCACGTCTTGGCGCCGGAAAGGCGGTAGCCGCCGGGCGCGGCGCGGGCGCGGGTCGACATGCCGCCCGGGTCGGAGCCGTGGTCGGGCTCGGTCAGGCCGAACGCGCCGATGAGGTCGCCGGCGGCGAGGCCGGGCAGGAAGCGCGCCTTCTGCTCGTCGGTGCCGTAGGCGTGGATCGGCCACATGACGAGGCTCGACTGGACCGACAGGCAGGAGCGGTAGGACGAGTCCACCGCCTCGATCTCGCGCGCGATCAGCCCGTAGGCCACGTCGCTGGCGCCGGGGCAGCCGTAGCCCCGCAGCGTCGCGCCGAGCAGGCCGAGCCGCCCCATCTCGCGCATGATCTCGCGGTCGAAGCGCTCATGGCGGTTGGCCTCGACGATCCCGGGCATCAGGCGATCCTGCGCGAAGCCGCGCGCGGTGTCGCGGATCATCCGCTCCTCGCCGGTCAGCGCGTCCTCGAGGCGGAACGGGTCGCTCCAGTCGAAGGCGGCGCGCGAGTCGGCGAGCGCCGGCGAGGGTTCGAGGGCCGGGGACCCGGCCCGGGCCGGTTCGGTCATGGGGCGGGATCCTCTCCGTCGAGGCGGAAACTGTCGGCGATGGCGAGCAGGGCCGGCATGCGCGACTCGTTCATCGCGCCGGCGCGGACATGATACCAGATCCCGCCCGCCTGCTGGAGGCGCAGCGCGAGATGGCGGCGGAACGGGCCGACCGGCAGGGCGCAGCGCAGCTCGCGGTAGCGGCCCGCCGCATTCTCCCCCCAGCGCGGCGCATCGCAGAATTCGAGCGGCAGTTCGCCGAGCCGCGCCACGCCCTCCACCCAGCCCGCGAGGGTGTCGCGCAGCCCGTCGAAGGCGGGGTCGGCGAACGGGCTGTCGGCGCCGTCGAGCACGGTGCGCGGGTCGGGCAGGACGGCGTCCAGCCGGGCGGTCACGCGGTCGCGCAGCCAGGCGTCGGGGTCGCCGGGCGCGTCCGGCAGCGGCGCCAGGTCGACGTAGCTCAGGCTGGCGAAATCGCCCTCGGCGGGGCGGACGCGGAGGACGGAGATGTCGTCTGCGCCGAGGCCGCCCCGGCGGACGATCTCGGTCGCGAAGCCGTCGGGGACGTCGAACCCCTGCCCCCGCGCCGGCGCGCCGGCCGACAGCGCCGCGGCGGCGAGCGCGAGCGCAAGGAGAAGAAGCCGGGCCATGCCGCCGAAAGTGGCGCCGGGGGCGCGGCGGTTCAAGCCGCGGCGAAGCGGACGGCGCGCCCGGCGGGGGGGCCCAACAGCTCGCCGTCGCGCATGACCTGGCGCCCGCGCACCACCGTCGCGCGCGGCCAGCCGGTGACCTCGGTCCCGGAGAAGGGACTCCAGCCGCAGCGGCTCGCCAGCCAGGAATCGTCGACGACGCGACGCGCCTTCAGGTCGACCAGAGTCAGGTCGGCGTCCGCGCCCACCTCGAGGCGGCCCTTGCCGCGCGCGCCGTAAAGCCGCGCCGGCGCCTCCGAGACCAGGTCGACGAGGCGATGGAGGCTCAACCGCCCGGCGGCGACGTGGTCGAGCATGATCGGAACGAGGGTCTGGACTCCCGGCATGCCCGACGGGCTGTGGGGGTAGGCGCGCGCCTTCTCCTCGCGCGTGTGCGGCGCGTGGTCGGAGCCGATGACGTCGACGGTTCCCCGGGCGACCCCGCGCCACAGCGCCGCGCGGTGCTCCGCCCCGCGGATCGGCGGGTTCATCTGCGCGAAGGCGCCGAGGCGGTCGTAGCACTCCGGCGCGGCGAGGGTCAGGTGCTGCGGCGTGCATTCGACGCTCACCCAACGGGGCCGGGCGGCGAGCAGCTCCATCTCATCGGCGGTGGTGACATGCAGCACGTGCGCCGGGCGCCCGGTCGCGGCGGCGAGGCGCAGCAGGCGTTCGGTCGCGCGGCGCGCGGTCTCGACGTCGCGCCATTCGGGATGCGCGGAGACGCGGCCGGCGGACTCGGCGACCTCGCGGCGCGCCTTCAGCCGCTCCTCGTCCTCGGCGTGGACGGCGACGCGGCGTTCGCCGCTCCGCAAAACCTTTTCGAGCAAGGCGTCGTCGGGGACGAGGAGGGTTCCGGTCGAGGAGCCCATGAAGATCTTGACGCCGCAGCAGCCCGGCAGGCGCTCCAGCGCGGGGAGTTCGTCCGCGTTCCCGGCCGCCGCGCCGACGAAGAAGGCGAAATCCGTCCACGCCCGGCCCTCGGCGCGCGCGCATTTGTCGGCGAGCGCGGCGGCGGTGGTCGTCGGCGGGTCGGTGTTCGGCATTTCGAACACGCAGGTCACGCCGCCGAGCGCGGCGGCGCGGGTCCCGCTCTCCAGGTCCTCCTTGTGCTCGCCGCCGGGTTCGCGGAAATGGACCTGGCTATCGATGACTCCGGGCAGGACGTGCAGGCCGCGCGCGTCGATGCGGCGCGCCGCGCCGGCGGCGGCGAGCGCGCCGATGGCGGCGATGCGCCCGCCGCTGACGCCGATGTCGGCGGCCTCGGTCCGGCGCGCGGTGGCGAGCGCGCCGCCGGCGACGACGAGGTCGAAGGTTTCGGCCATGCGCCGGTCAGCCGGAGGCGCGCGGCGGCGTGAGCAGGAAAGCCGGCACGTGGCCGCCCATTCCCGTCCGGGCCTCGGGCTCCGGGGCGGGCGCGGGCTTCGCCGCGGGCCTGGCGCGGCGCCGGGATTTCGGCGCGGCGGCGCGCGTTCGCGCGGCGGGCCGCGCGGGTTTCGCCGCCGTGTCCGCCGCGGCGGGCGGCTTCGCGCGCCGCGCGGGGGTCTTCTCCCCCGGCGCGTCGGCGCGGGGGATGGCGCGCCCGATCAGCGATTCGATGGCCGCCACGAATTTCGCGTCCTCCGGGGTGGCGAGGGTGCGCGCGATCCCGCGCCGCCCGGCGCGCCCGGTGCGGCCGATGCGGTGGACGTAGTCCTCGGCGTGGAAAGGCGTGTCGAAGTTGAACACGTGGCTCAGGCCCTGGATGTCGAGGCCGCGCCCGGCCACGTCGGTGGCGACGAGCAGGGTGATCCGCCCGGCCTTGAACGCCTCCAGCGTTTCGGTCCGCGCCGGCTGCGGCATGTCGCCGTGCAGCGCGGCGCTGGAGAAGCCGTGGCGGCGGAGCGACCTGTCGAGGAGGTCGACGTCGCGCTTGCGGTTGCAGAAGATCAGCGCGTTCTCCACCGCCTCGGAGCGCAGCAGGCCGCGCAGCGCCTCCCGCTTGCCGCGCTCGGTCGCGGCGACCAGCGACTGTTCGACGAGGTCGGCCGGGGAGGCCGGCGGGGCGACGTGTATCTCCCTGGGCGAGGACAGGAATTTGTCCGCCAGACGGCGGATCTCCGGCGGCATCGTCGCCGAGAACATGAGGGTCTGGCGGATCGGCGACACCAGGCCGATGAGGCGTTCGACGTCGGGGATGAAGCCCATGTCGAGCATGCGGTCGGCTTCGTCCACGACGAGGATCTTGACGCCGGTGAGCAGCAGGGCGCCGCGCTCGAAGAGGTCGAGGATGCGGCCCGGGGTGGCGATGAGCACGTCGACTCCGCGCTCCAGCGCCGTCCGTTGCCCGCCCATCGCGACGCCGCCGATGAGCAGCGCCTTGGAGAGTTTGTGGTATTTGCCGTAGATCTCGAAGTTCTCGGCGATTTGCGTCGCGAGTTCGCGGGTGGGGGTGAGGATCAGCGATCTCGGCATCCGCGCGCGGGCGCGCCCGGCGCTGAGGATGTCGATCATCGGCAGGGTGAAGGAGGCCGTCTTGCCGGTCCCCGTCTGCGCGCATCCCATGACGTCGCGTCCCTGGAGGACGATGGGGATGGCCTGGGCCTGGATCGGCGTGGGCTCGCGGTAGCCTGCGTCGGCGACCGCCTTCAGGGTGTCGGGGCCGAGCCCCAGTTCGGTGAAATCCATGCGCTCCGGTTCGTGTTCCTCGGAAGCGCCGAGTATCCGCGCCCCCGGCGGAAAAGGCAAACGGGAAATTTGGGGCGGCGCCCGGGCCGCCTACGGCCGCCGCCTGAACAGCAAATGCGCCGCGAAGACGCGGCGGGTCCCGGCGGGCGCCAGTCCGAAACGCCGGACCGCCAATTCCGCCGAATCTATGCGCCCGAGAACGGCCGACTTGTAGAACCGGGTGTCGAGGGCGTAGTCGGCATTGATGCGCGCTTTTTGCAAGGAGAGAAAAACCGCCGCGATTCGCCGAACCTCGCCGGGAAAGCGCGCCATCGCCTCCTTGTCCCGGCAGGCGCGCGCGGCGGCGGCGTGATCGAGGGCGCGGTACACGCGATGCCAAGCTTCATCGCGCGTCCCGCCGATCAGCACGCCGGCCGCGGTACGCGCCAGACAATGAAACACCGCATAATACGCCGTGCTCACGGCGCGGCGAAGACTCGCCTGGGAGGGGCGCCGAGGGCTCTGCCCCACCAAGTGGCGAGCAGTCTCGATCAAGTCAGACGGTTGCAGGATCCCGCCTTCCGATGTCGGATCTGGCGATAAACTCCACCACGGGGAAACGCGGGTCTTCCGCCGGGCCGGATTGCAGCCTGGACATCACCTCTATCTGCACGTCCATCATCCCGTCGCCGGTCAGCTGTTCGACGTCGCCGTCATAGA
Source organism: Alphaproteobacteria bacterium (assembly GCA_965242575.1). Lineage (GTDB taxonomy): Bacteria > Pseudomonadota > Alphaproteobacteria > UBA7887 > UBA7887 > JANQOH01. The sequence continues at coordinate 3,156,451 of OZ251461.1, read as the reverse complement.
CGATGTTCACCCACACCGTGGGATCCCCGTCGAGGGGATCGGGATCCGGCTTTACGTTGACCGCCACGACGTCGATGCCTCCGAAGCGATCCCTGAAAGCGGACTCGGCGATTTTCCCGATCTCGGCTTCGTTCATCCCGCGCCTCCCAAGCCATATCTGCGACAGCGGACGCGCCGACCATGCCCCGCCAGCAAAAGGCAAACCGCGGCGGCGCGCGGCGCCGTCATTGCCCGGACGCGAGGCACGATTCCGGCGGCGCCGGACGCGGCTCGCCGCCGCGCTCCCATTCTCCGCGGCACTCGGGGTCGTAAAGGACCGCCGTTATTCCGGCGTCTTTCGGAAACGCGGGGGGCAGGTCGCTCCACGCCCAGGCGGCGTCCCACTTCGCGTCCGCCGCCTCCCTGATTCTGGCGAGGTCGGCGCCGCTCAGGTTGGCGCGCGTGAAGTCCGCGCCCCAGACGATGGCGCCGACGAGGCGCGCGCCGGAGAGGTCGGCGCCCGCGAACGAGGAGTTCTCGAGGTCGCCGTAAGTCAGATCGGTTTCCGCCAGCCGGGCGTTCGCGAAAACCGCGCCGCGAAAAATTCCGTTCTTCAGCCAAGCGCCGGCCAGATCGGCGCCCGCGAACGAAGCGTCCAGCGCATCCACGCCATCGAGGCGGGCGCCCGCCATCGACGACCCGTCGAACCTGCCGGCCCGAAGCGTCGCGTCCAGCAGAAACACGCCGTCGGCGTCGGCGTCGATCATGGTCACGCGGGACAGGTCGCTGTCGTTGAACCGCGCGCGCTCCAGCAGCGCGCCGCTCAAATCCGCCTCCGCGAACCGCGCCCGGCGCATCCGCGCGCCGGTCAGGTCGGCGTCCGTCAGGACGGCGTTCGAGAAATCCGTCTCGTCGAGCCACGCCTCGCGCAGGCTCGCGCCGGTCAGGTTCGCCTCGCGAACGATCGCCAGGGCGTCGCCGCCGGTCAGGGCCGCGGCGTCGTCCGCCGCGCGCGCGGCGGACACCGGCCTCAGGTCGATCCACCGGAGAACCTCGCCGCGGGCGCGCAGATGCTCCAGCGCCCCGGCGACGCCCGAATTGCCGGGAACGTGGCTGGACACCCGGCCCCACGAGTAATGCAGCCCCTGGTTCGCGTGGATGGACCACGACACGGCCAGCGAAACGACGGCGATCATGAGCGATACGGCGGACACGACGGCGGACGGCCCGGCGCGCCGCGCCAGCCTTGCGGCGAGGGCGCCCAGACGACCGGACTTCGCCGAGTCTTCCTGCGTTTCGCGCTCCTCGTCCATGCGCCGCATCCTTGCCGCCTCGACCGAGTCTCCCGGATAGTGGCGGCTCCGCGCCGCCGCGTCAACCGGGCGCGCCGCCCCGCGCAGCAGGGCCATCGCATGGGGGTTTGAGGCAACCGTGTGGGCCGGCGGCGGCGCCCGTTACGGACAGCCCCGCGATTCCGGCCCCTTTCGTCGGCGCCGCGTTCCGGGATCGTGGGCGGGCGATTCCGGGAATTCCGGGAGAACCGGGCGGGGCCGCGCCGACACGGCGCCCGGATCCGGGATTGCGGGTTCGCGATGGCGGGATTTGCGGGACGCGGGGCGGGCGGCGTCCGGGACGGGGGTGTTGCGGGGTTCCGGGATAACCGGGCGGGGCTGCGCGCCGGCGCGCAGCCCGGATCCGGGATTGCGGGTTCGCGATGGCGGGATTGGTGGGACGCGGGCCGGCGGCGTGTCGCGCTTCGCGCGAGGCGGGCGGGACGCCCGCGCACCCGGGATAGGGGAGTTCCGGGATAACCGGGCGGGGCGGCGTGCCGGCGCGGTTCCCGGATCCGGGATTGCGGGTTCGGGATTGCGGGATTTGCGGGACGCGGGGCGGGCGGGCTTCCGGGACGGGGGCAGTTCGGGAGTTCCGGGACAACCGGGCGGGGCGGCGCGCCGTCATAGACGATGCCGGCGAGGACGCCGGCGGTCCCAGGGGAGATCGGTGGGCGGGATCGGGCCATGCACGCGCCTCGCGAATTGCACCTTCGGGATTCCGGGAGAGGTCCCGCATCGAGGCGCGGCTTGCCGGCGCGGCGGCGTGCGCCGACGGGCCCCGGAGGCATCCGGGTCACCTACTCATTAAAGCGCGTTCGCGGCCCCTGCGGGAGAGGACCATGGTCCGCCCGGCCCGGCGCAGTTGGCAAAGGCGACCCCGGCCCCGGCGACGCTCGCCGCGGCCGAAAAACCGGAGGGGATTGACAGCCCAGCCGGGACAAGGCAGGTTGGAGTCCGGTCGCCGAACGGATGGGCGATCCCGCGATTCGTTCACGGGGACGGCCGGTGGAATTCGAATGGGACGTCAAGAAGGAGCGAGCGAACGTCCGGAAACACGGTGTGGACTTTCAAGAGGCGTCGACGGTGTTCGGCGATCCTTTCGAACGGACGATTCTGGACCCCGACCACTCCGTGGGCGAGTACCGCTTCCTGAGTTTGGAAACCTCATCGAGCGGCCGGGCGCTGGTGGTGTCTTATACCGAAAGGCGGGATGATCGCCTCCGTATCATCAGCGCCCGAGTGGCGTCGCGACGGGAGCGCAGACAGTATGAGCCGAGAAGCTGAGCGAGACACGATGCGCACGGAATACGACTTCTCCGAGGCCGTCACCGGCGCGCACTATCGGGCCTACGACCGGGGAACCAACGTGGTTCTTCTGGATCCCGACGTGGCCGCGGTGTTCAAGGACTCCGACGCCGTCAACTCCGCGCTGCGCGCGCTGGCGCGGGTCGCGGAAGCCCATGCGGGCGGGAAGCGCTAATTATGCCCGCTGAATCTGCGGCTTGATCATATAGCGCTGGCCTTACCATATCTATCGCGACTACCAAGCGATGGGCGGCCGTGGCGGCGAAAGCTGCCCGAAAAAGCTGTTCGCCTGCTCAAACGGATTGAGTGATTTGAAATGTACCCAAGGGTGTGTTATTCTGTTTCCCGGATACGATGGATGACTCACTCCGATCACCTGAGTCGAGGGGAACAAATTTGGCTGACCGATATTTACTTGATTAAGCAAATTTGGAGGAATTATCTTCTCTTTACGGGCATGAACTCCGAAAAACATAAAACTACATCGCTTCTATGCGCTAAAGTAATAAGAGTATCTTTGATGAGAAAATGCTAGCCAATAAATTCGCGATAGGCGTCTTTTTCTGTCTCAGACATTTGTGAGAAATTTTCCGGAATTGTCAATATCGTGTTCACAAGCAAAACGCCCTGCGCCGCCCAGTATTCAAGATTCTGTCCAGTTCGAAGATTTGGAATTTTATCGAATATTTTCTTCAATGACGGCGGCAGCTTGACCGTGCAATCCGGTACGGCAAATACAAGACCGGTGGCGAGGCCGATGGCGATCTGTGGATTCCAGTGCGGATACGGATCTTGCCCAACGATCACAACACGAACATCTTCCGGCCGGGTTAGTTCAAACGCCCGCAAAATGTTTCTTGCCGCAGGTAGAACTGGGCGTGTTTCAGTTGCCAGACGCCCGCATACCGCGCCAAATCGCCCATTGGTGAAGAATGGCAATTGGCTCCAGTTACCGATCCTGCTAACGGATTGTAACAACGGGATCACATTCACGGCCTTTACCTCCGTCCGAGTTGCGGCATCGGTTCCAAACCGGAAAACGGGAACGTGGGTCAATATCGGGTTGGCGCGCCGTTGCCGGCAAGTATGCGCCGCGCGACGCTGGAGAAGTGCTGGACCTCATTCGGCGCCAGAGAGCGCCCCAAGACGGTTCGTTCGCGATACGAGAGCCATTTTTTGAGCACTTGGTAGCCGCCGAGCTTGTAGTTCCAGACCGTGGCGGGGACGTTCCGCCAGAAGGTCCTATCGTTAAGATACACGTCGAAGGTCGTTCTGTCAAGATCGGGATTGGCGGCGCGCTCCTCCTGCGTCGGCGCGCGCTCGACGACGCGGCCCTGTCCGGGCATGACGGCGCCGCCCGCGCCGAGATGGCCCCATCCGGCGGTAAGCGCGAAATCGCCGCCCGCCATGTTGCGCCCGTCCACGGTGGCGGGAACGGCGATGGCGGCGAGGTCTGGGCGCAACGGGGCTTGCGTGACGCCGGAAACGGGCGCTTCGGGATCGAGCAGGCGGGCGAGTTCGCGGCCCCGCGCCGCCGATTCGGCGAGCGTGTCCGCCGCGCCCTTCGCGCCGCCGTCGGGCCAGCCGGGAAGGGGGATACGCGGCCATCCCATGCGCAGCGCGCCGGCGTTGGCCTCGCGGTAGGCGGGATCGTGCAGGGTAGAGAGGACGTGATGGAACAGGTCCTCGACGTCCATGCCGAGGCGTTCAAGATAGCGCCGCGCGGCCCCGGAGAGGTTGGGGCGGCGATCCGATCCGTTTCCCCCGTTGCAAACGCCTTCGTCGCGAAGCCAGACGGGTATGCAAGTGGCGCCGCGATCCATCAGATCGAGACTGCCGATATGCGCAATCGCTTGCGGAGGCGACCATTCCCGGCGCGGCTTCTGCTGCGTCACAAACCACGGGTTTCCCTCGAACACATGCGGCCGGTAGTCGCGCCGCGGGCGGTCGAGCAACCCGCCATCCGATTCCCAATACAGCCAGCGGTTGTCGAACGGGCGGTAGGCGTGACGCACGAACCCGTCCGGGATAGGGCCGCCGCGCGCAAGCAGCGCGTCGCGCGTTTGGCGGGCGTTGCGCGATGCGTCCTTCATCGCCGCCGGGTGGCGCCGCGCGATCTCCTCGTGACTCAACGCCGGGTCGAAATACTCCCCGATACGCGCCTTCAATCGATCCAGGTCGATATCGACGAGGAAGCCGTTGCGGCTGGTTTTCACGCCGGGGAACGACGCGGGGAAGAGTTCCGGCAGCGCCGGCCACTCGAACCATTGCGCATTTGCCGCTGCCCGCATGAAAGGCAAACCGAGCGGCAGGTTCGGCGCGAATTCGTCGTATAGCGCGCCCGGCGCCGCTTCCGCCGTCGCCAGCAACTCCGTCCGCTTGCTCCGGCCCCACAAGTGGCGGAGGCCTATGCCCGCAGCCGGCGCGTGATCGCCCTTGCGCACCAAAGTCGCGATGGCCGTCCCGACCTGGATACCCACCGAATTGCCGGGAACCGTGAACACGCTCGGATCGGGCGCGCCGTCCGGAGTTTTCCCGCCCTTGCGCACGTCCCCGTTCAGGCAATCGATCCGCACCGCGTCGAACGCCTCGAGGTAGCGCTCGCGCATACCCGTGAACGACAACCCGTCCAGCCACGAATAGTTCGACACGAAGCACACCACGCCCCGGCCCGTCGCCTCCGCTATCCGCCGCTCCGCCATGCGGAAGAACCGCACGTAGAGGTCGTTCAACCCCTTTCCTTCCGGCTTCTGCACTCGCTTCACCATGCGATAGGCGTTGGAAAGGGACCGCTCCTCGTCCACCGCCATTCTCGCGAAGCCGTTGTAGGGCGGGTTGCCCAACACCACGAGAATCGGTCGATCCCGTTTGACCCGATTGGCCCGGTCGCGCTCCGCCGCCATTTCCGGGAAGGCGACCATCTGCTTCTCTTCGTCCGTCGGCTCCCACCCCGTCAGCGCGTTGGTCAGGAACACTTGCGCGCGCTCTCCCTCCGCTAGCGGCGCGTCCAGCGCCCGCAACGCAAGCCCAACCTGCAAATGCGCAACCGCGAACGGCGCAGGCATGATCTCGAAACCGAACACACGATCCAACGCCGCCCGCCGCACACGCGCGCCCGCCAGGGCGCCCAGGCCCTGCCCCGTCAGGTTCGCCGCTATACGCCGCAACACCTCCGCCAGATACGCTCCCGTCCCGCAACACGGGTCGAGGACGTAGACGTTCTCCGCCGCCAGACCCTCCGAAATCCCCAAATCGTCCTTCAGCGAACGGTCCACCCGCGCCACCATGTAGCGGACCACCTCCGACGGCGTGTACCACACCCCCAACTGCTTGCGGAGCGCAGGGTCGAACGCCTCGAGGAAGGGTTCGTAGAAGTAGGGCACCGCCTCGCCCTCGTCGAAGCGGGCGAAGAACGCCGCCCGGTCCACCCGGTCCAGCGCCGCCGACGTCCAGTCCAGAACCTCCACCAACCCCAGCGGTTGCAGGCGGCCGGGGGCGGAAAGTTGCTGGAATAGCGCCGCCAGCACCGGCGCGCGCAAATGCCAGACGGCGGTGCGCCAGTCGAACCCGCCCGGCGGCGGCGGCGACTGGCGCGCCCACAGCACCCAGGCGGAGAACACGCCGTAGAACAGCGTTTGCACCAGCGTCGAACGGAAGAACCGCGCCCCCCGGTCGCCCTCGAAACGCGCGCCCAACGCCTCCTCCAATGCCGCGCGCACCGCCGCCAGGGCGGGCGCGTCCCCCGCCGCCTCGACGCGCGCCAGACCATCGCGGGCGTAGGAGGCGAGCAGCCACGCCAGGTCGCGCGGCTCCGCAAGCGCCGCGCGGTGCGACAGCGCGCGCGAGAGATACTCGCCCAACGCCGCGCCCGCCTCGCGCGCGAAGGCGCGCGGGCGCTCCAGCCGCGCCGCGAATTCCTCCGCGCTTGCGGCGAGGCGGAAGGTCTCCAGCCGCGCCGGGCGGCCATCGGCGCCGGCGCCGACGAGCACGAAATCGCGGGTGTTGGTGACGAGGACGAGGCGGTAGCGCCCCCAATAGCGGCTCACCTGACCGCCGGCGGCGGTGAGCCACGCGTCGTCATCCGCCGGCTTGACCTCCACCACCCCGCGCTCGGGCGCCTGCCCCGGACGCGGCTTGCCGCGTTGCGCCTGCTTCGCCGCGTAGAGGCCGAAATCGGGATGGCCCGCGCCCTGGTCCGCGAGCTCGCCGACGCAGAACACGCGCGGCTTGAGCGTCGCGCCGACGGCGCCGAGCAACGCCGCGAGCGGCGCGTAAACCGACCGCTCCCCCGTCGCCCCGCCGGACGCGCGCACGCGCCGCAGTTCGGCGAAGAACGCCGCGGCTGCGGATTCCAGTTGCGATTTCGTTCCGGCCATCGCCCATGTATGAACGAACACGTCCGGCAACGCAACCCCGGGCGATACCCCATCGGCGGCCCTGGCGGCGCCCGGCGCGCGGCGACCGCAACATGTCGTTGCCGCCCGCCCGGAACATACCATATGATGGCCGGGTCGGTTCGCCCATCGGGGATGTCCGCGCCATGGCCAGCCTGTTCGCCGCCGCCCGCGCCGAGAGCGCCTATTCCGCCGAGGACATCGAGGTCCTGGAGGGGCTCGAGCCGGTGCGCCGGCGGCCGGGGATGTATATCGGCGGCTCCGACGAAGCCGCGATGCACCATCTGGTCGCCGAAGTGCTCGACAACGCCATGGACGAGGCGGTGGCGGGACACGCCACCGTCATCGACCTGGAGCTCGGCGCGAACGACAGGGTGACGGTGCGCGACAACGGGCGCGGAATCCCCGTCGACCCGCACCCGAAATTCCCCGACAAATCGGCGCTGGAGGTCATCCTCACCACCCTGCATTCGGGCGGGAAGTTCTCCGGGAAACTCTACGACACCGCCGGCGGGCTGCACGGGGTCGGGCTGTCGGTGGTCAACGCGCTCGCCGAGGAGCTGACGGTCGAGGTGGCGCGGGAGCGCCGGCTGTGGCGCCAGGATTACCGCAAGGGAACCCCGCAAGGCGCGGTGGCGGACGCCGGCGGCGCGCCCAACCGGCGCGGGACGACGATAACGTTCTCCCCGGACCGGACGATATTCCCGGCGGCGGCGCGGTTCCGCCCGGCGGCGCTCTACCGCATGGCGCGGTCGAAGGCGTATCTGTTCCGCGGCGCGCGGATCCGCTGGCGGCGCGCGCCGGAGGCGGCGGACGGCGACGACACGCCGGCCGAGGCGGAGCTGCACTTCCCCGGCGGGTTGGGGGATTACCTGGACGGCGCGCTCGCCGGGGCGGAGACGGTGACGGCGCGGCCGTTCCGGGGCGAGGCCGCGCTCGCCGGGGGCGAGACCGGGCGGGTCGAATGGGCGCTCGCCTGGACGGCGGATACCGAGCGCGGATTCCTCCGCAGCTATTGCAACACCGTCCCCACCGCCAACGGCGGCGCCCACGAGGCCGGGCTGCGGACGGCGCTCACCCGCGCGCTGCGGAGCCACGGCGAGCGCGCCGGGAACAAGCGCGCCAGGGACATCGCCGCCGAAGACATCCTCTCCGGCGCGCGCGGACTGCTCTCGCTCTTCATCCCGAACCCGCAGTTCCAGGGCCAGACCAAGGACCGGCTGTCGTCGCCGGAGGCGGCGAAGCGGGTCGAGGCGACGATCAAGGACCATTTCGACCACTGGCTCGCGCAGGACACGCAGGCCGCCGGCGACCTGCTGGCCCACGTCGTCGAGCGCGTCGAGGAGCGGCTGCGGCGGCGCCGCGAGCGCGAGGTGGCGCGGCAGTCGGCGACGCGCAAATTGCGCCTCCCCGGCAAACTCGCCGATTGCTCGCGCGGCGACGCCGCCGGCACCGAGGTGTTCCTGGTCGAGGGCGATTCGGCCGGCGGCTCGGCCAAGCAGGCGCGCGACCGCGAGACTCAGGCGGTGCTGGCGCTGCGCGGCAAGATCCTCAACGTGGCTTCGGCGACGCCGGAGAAACTGCGCGCCAACAAGGAGCTGGCGGACCTGGTCCAGGCGCTCGGCTGCGGCGTCCGCGACGGCTACGACGGCGGCCGCCTGCGCTACGAACGGGTCATCGTGATGACCGACGCCGACGTCGACGGCGCGCATATCGCCTCGCTGCTGATGACGTTCTTCTATCGCGAGATGCCCGATCTGATCCGCGATGGGCGCCTCTACCTGGCGCAGCCGCCGCTCTACCGGCTGACCAGCGGCGCGACTACGGTCTATGCGCGCGACGAGGCCCACCGCGAGGCGCTGCGCGAGAGCGCGTTCAAGGAGAACGCCAGGGTGGAGGTGAGCCGCTTCAAGGGCCTCGGCGAAATGCCGCCGGCGCAGCTCAAGGCGACCACCATGGCGCCGGAAAGCCGCACCCTGCTCCGCGTCGCCATCGCCGCCGCGGACGAGGAGCCGACGGCGCGCCGCGTCGACGACCTGATGGGGCGCAACCCGGAGCGGCGGCTCGCCTTCATCCGCGACCACGCCGCCGAAGTCCGCGACCTGGACATCTGACGCGAAGGGAGGCGGCGCTACAGGGCGTCGCGGAGGCCGGCGAACAGGCGCGCGCCGTCCATGCTCCCGTGGATCGGGTCCGCCGCGCGCTCCGGGTGCGGCATCATGCCGAGGACGCGCCGGTTGGGGCCGAGCACGCCGGCGATGCCGGCCCGCGCCCCGTTCGGCGCGCCGCCGGCGTAGCGGAACGCCACCCGCCCCTCGCCCTCCAGCCGCGCCAGGGTCTCGTCGTCGACGCGGTAATTGCCGTCGTGGTGGGCGATGGGCATGGAGACGGTCTCGCCGGGCGCGAAGGCGGCGGTGAACGGGCTGCCCGCCCCCTCGACGCGGAGCGCGGCGGGGCGGCAGAGGAAACGCAGCCCGGCGTTGCGGACCAGCGCGCCGGGCAGCAGGCCGCGCTCGGCGAGGATCTGGAAGCCGTTGCAGATCCCGAGCACCGCCGCGCCGGCGCGGGCGCGGGCGGCCACCGCGTCCATGACCGGCGCGCGCGCCGCCATCGCCCCGGCGCGGAGGTAGTCGCCCCAGGAGAACCCGCCCGGCAGGACGATCAGGTCGAGCGGCGGCAGTTCGGTCTCGGCATGCCAGACCATGACGGGCGGCGCGCCGCAGGCGGCGAGCGCAACGGCGGCGTCGCGGTCGCAATTCGACCCCGGAAACACGATCACCCCGGCCCGCATCGGCGCCCCTCCCCGCCGCGCCGTATTTTCCGGCGCGCGTGTTGCCCCCCGGGCGGGGCCGCTATATGGTGCGCGCGGGGGGAGCCGGATTCAAGGCCGGACGGCGGAGGTCCGGGCGCTCCCCGGTCGTTCGAACAAACCGCTCAGTGGAGGACACATTGGCGCTTCTCACCATCAACGGCGTTTCCCACGTCGTGGATGCGCCGGAGGACACCCGCCTTCTCTGGGTCATTCGCGAAGGATTGCGACTGACCGGGACGAAGTTCGGCTGCGGCGCGGGCCTCTGCGGGGCCTGCACCGTCCACGTCGACGGCGAGGCCATGCGCTCGTGCCAGCTCACGCTGGCCGATGTCGCCGACACCCGCATCACCACGATCGAGGGCCTCGATCCGAAGGGCCGGCATCCGTTGCAACAGGCCTGGGTGGCCGAGCAGGTACCGCAGTGCGGCTATTGCCAGTCCGGCCAGATCATGCAGGCGGCGGCGCTGCTCAACGCCAACCCGAACCCCAGCGACGGCGAAATCGTCGATGCGATGAACGGCAACATCTGCCGCTGCCAGGCGTACGTTCGCATCAAGAAGGCGATCAAACGCGCCGCGATGGAGGCCTGAACATGACCGCCACCTTCGAACGCGACGGCTTCACCCGCCGCGACTTCCTGGTCGGGTCGGCCGCCGCCGGCGCCGGCCTGGTCATGGGCTTCTCGGTTCTGCCGAAACTCGCCGGCACGGCGCGCGACGCGCTCGCGGCCGGCAATTTCGAGCCGAGCCTGTTCATCACCATGGAGCCGTCGGGAGTCACCACGGTCCATATCACCAAGGCCGAGATGGGCCAGCACGTCGGCACCGCGCTCGCGCAGTCGGTCGCCGAGGAGCTGGAGGTCGACTGGGCCGACGTCCGGATCGACTACCCGGAAAGCCACGAGAAGTGGGGCCTGATGATCACCGGCGGCAGCTGGTCGGTCAACTGGACCTTCGACTCGCTGTCGCGCGCCGGCGCCTCCGGCCGCATCGCGCTGGTCGAGGCCGGCGCGGAAATGCTGGGCGCCCCCGCCGGCGAGTGCATGGCGGCGAACAGCGCGGTCACGCACGGCCCGTCGGGGCGCAGCGTGACCTACGCCGACATCGTCTCGGGCGGGAACATCAGCCGGACCTTCACCGAGGACGAGCTGAAGGCGCTGCCGCTCAAGCGGTTCGGCGAATACAACATCGTCGGCCGGAGCGTCCCGGCGCTCGACATCCCGGCGAAGACCGATGGCTCGGCGCGCTTCGGCATCGACGTCTTCGTGCCCGGCATGGTCTACGGCAAGCTCGTCACGCCGCCGACCCGCTACGGCGCCATGCCGACGGCGGTCGACGACAGCGCCGCGCAGGGCATCGACGGCTACGTCAAGACGCTCGTCGTCGAAGACCCGACGGGAGTCCAGAAGGGCTACGCCATCGCCATCGGCGAGACCTATTGGGCCGCCGACGCCGCGGCCGCGGCGGTCGACGTGACGTGGGACGCGGGGCCGAACGCCGGCGTGTCGACGGCGACGATCCTGGGCCGCGCCAAGGACCTGGTGGCCGACGAGAACGCGGGCCTCGCCTGGGTGCTGGAGGGCGACGTCGCGGCCGGCATGGCCGAGGCGGCGGAGACGCACGAGGCCGAATACGTCACCAACCTCACCTATCACGGCGTCATGGAGCCGATGAACTGCGTCGCGATGATGCAGGACGGCGTCATGCACTGCTTCACCGGCAACCAGTGGCAGAACCGCTGCGCCGCGATGACCGCCGAGGCGATCGGCGTCGATCCGGCCAACGTGGTGATCCACCAGCAGTATCTCGGCGGCGGCTTCGGCCGGCGCCTGGAGCCGGACGCCATGATCCCCGCCGCGCTGGCGGCGGTCGATGTCGGGCGCCCGGTGAAGCTGGTCTATAGCCGCGAATACGACCTGAAGTACGACTTCCACCGCTCGCTCACGCTCCAGCGGGTGCGCGGCGGCGTCGACTCCAGCGGGCGGTACACGGCGATCGACCACGCGGTGTGTTCGGGCTGGGCGACCAAGCGCCAGGCGCCGGGCTTCCTCGCCGAATCGGTGGACAAGAAGGGCCGCATCGACCCGTTCTCGATGAACGGCAGCGACTTCTGGTACACGGTGCCGAACCACTCGGTCCGCGCGATCGAGAACGACGTGGCGCAGGCCGCCACGCCTCCGGGCCAGCTGCGCTCGGTGGCGCCGTCCTGGACCATGTGGGCCAACGAGTGCTTCATGGACGAGATGGCCAAGAAGATCGGCAAGGACCCGGTGCGCATGCGCGTCGACATGCTCGACGCGACGGGCAAGAACGCCGGCACCCCGCCGAACTCGGTCGGCGGCGCCTTCCGCCTGCGCAACATCCTGGAGACGGCCGCCGGCAAGGCGGGCTGGGGCGTGAAGCCGATGCCGGAGAACACCGGCATGGGCATCGCCGCGGTGACCGCGCAGGAGCGCGGCTCGCCGACCTGGACCTGCGCCGTCGCCGAGGTCCACGTGGACCCGGACAGCCACACGCCCACGGTGAAGAAGCTCACCATCGCCATGGACGTGGGCACGGCGGTGAACCCCGACGGCTGCAAGGCGCAGATCGAGGGCTCCGCGATGTGGGGCGTCAGCCACGCCCTGCTGGAGAAGGCCACGATGGCGAACGGCCAGATCGAGCAGGACAATTTCGACACCTATCTCGTGGCGCGGATGGAGAACGCGCCCGAGATCGACGTCACCCTGGTGCAGAACGGCCACTACCCCGCGGGCACCGGCGAGCCGGTGGTCACGGTGGTCCCGGCGGCGATCGCCAACGCGATCGAGGCGGCGTCGGGCGCGCGCGTGCGCGAGATGCCGATCACTCCGGACTCGATCAAGTCGGCGCTCGCCGACGCCTGATCCCGGTCCGGGGTTCGACTTCGGGGGCGGCGGGTTTCGGCCCGCCGCCCTTCTCTTGTCCGATGACCGCGCTCTCCCCCTGCGTCGGCGTCTGCCGCCTGGACCCCGAAACGGGGCTGTGCGAGGGCTGCCGGCGGACGATCTCGGAAATCGCCGAATGGCCCGGCTACGACGAAGCCCGCCGCCGCGCGGTCCTCGCGGCGCTGCCGGGACGCGCGCCGCCGGCGCGGCGGGGCGATGCGGGAAACGCCGGACGGAGCGGCGGTTGCGCGCCGGACGCGGGTTGACGGGAGCGGTCGGGGAAAGATCGGGGCGAATCGCGCGGGCGTTGTCGCCGCCATGATCGGAATCGTGTCCAACGCCGCCGTCCTCGGGATGTTCGGGTAGCCCGCGCGCGCCGCTTGCGCCGGGCGCGCCGGCGGCCTATTCTCGCGGCATGGACACGGACGACATCGCGTTCGACGCGCTCGCCGCCAGCCAGGAGCTGCGCGAGGCCGGGGTCGAGAATCGCCAGGCCGAGGCCATCGCCGCCGCGATGCGCCGCGCCGCGACCGCCAGCCGCGGCGGGCTGGCGACGAAGGCCGACCTCGACGTACTCGGCGCTCGCGGCGATGCCGGCTTCGCCGATCTCCGCGCCGACATCGCCGCCTCGGAGGCCCGCATCTACCGCGCGCTGTGGATACAGGGCGCAGGCGTTGTCGCCGTCATGACCGGGTTCGTATCCATCGCCGCCATCCTCGGGATGTTCGGGTAGCCCGCGAGCGCCGCGCCGCAATTCGGCGACGGGTACAAGGAATCTTCACATGACGGCGGCGGCGGGTTGACGGCGGCGACCGGTCCGTTTACGTTCCGGCCATGACCGATTCGGCGGCGGGACGGACGGCGCGGGCGGCGCCGGAGGCTGCGGACAAACTCGAGCGGCTCAAGACGCTGCTGCGGGAGATGTTCCAGCTCGACCGCGGCGATCTCGATTTCGGCCTCTACCGCATCATGAACATGAAGGCGGCGGAGGTCTCGCGCTTCCTCGACGAGGACCTGCTGCCGCAGGTCGCGGAAAAACTCGATCTCACCAGCGCCGAGGCGCGCGCGCGGCTGGAGAAGGAAATCGAGGAGGCGGTCGCGGCGGCGCGCCGCCTGCGCGTGAACCCGGACGACGCGCCCGCCGTCGGGGAGCTGCGCGAACGGCTGGCGGAGATGCGGAAGGACGCCGCCGCCGAGGCGGACGTCTACAACCATCTCGCGGACTTCTTCTCGCGCTACTACAGCGAGGGGGATTTCGTGTCGCAGCGCCGCTATTCCGGCGGCGGGCGGCCGGCCTATCTCGTCCCCTATGACGGGGAGGAGGTGAAGCTGCACTGGGCCAACGCCGACCAGTTCTACATCAAGACGACGGAGAATTACGCCGCCTACGCCTTCGCGCCGGGCGCGGGGCGGCGCGTGCGGTTCGAGATCGCCGCCGCCGACAACGAGAAGGACACGGCGAAGGAGGCGAACGGGCGGGAGCGCCGGTTCGTCCCCGCCCGCCGGGGCGCGGTCGCGTTCGACGGCGCCCTGCTCACCGTGCGCTTCGAACACCGGCCGCTGACCGATGCGGAAAAGGCGCGCTGGCCGGGTAACGGCGCGTCGCGACAGGGGCGGATAAACGCGGACGCGTGCGCGCGGGTGCTGGCGGCGGCGGACGACGCATGGCGGGCGCTGCTCGCCGCCCCCTCCCCCACCGAGGCGGAGCCGGAGCGGACGCTGCTCGCGCGGCACGTGGAGCGTTACACGGCGAAGAACAGTTTCGACTATTTCATCCACAAAGACCTGGGCGGCTTCCTGCGCCGCGAGCTGGACCTGTATCTGGCCTCCGAAGTGCTGAACCTGGAGGATGTGGAGCGGGGCGATGCGCTCCGCCTCGACCGGGCGCTGGCGCGGGTGCGGGCGATCCGCCATATCGGCGGCAAGATCGTCGACTTCCTGGCGCAGCTGGAGAACTTCCAGAAGCGGCTGTGGCTGAAGAAGAAGTTCGTTCTGGAGACGCATTGGTGCGTGACGCTGGACCGGGTTCCCGAGGCGCTCTACCCGGAGGTCGCCGCCAACGCGGCGCAGCGCGCGGAGTGGGTCGCGCTGTGCGCCGCGGACGAGATTGCCGGCGACATCGGCAATGGCGGCGCGGCGTGGAGCGACCCGCCGGACGCGGCGTTTCTCGCGGCCAATCCGTTTCTCATGGTCGATACGCGCCATTTCGACCGGGATTTCACCGACCGGCTTCTCGCCGCGCTCTCCGACGCCGGACCGCTGGACGCGCAGTCGAACGGGCTGCTGGTTCACGGGGAGAATTTCCAGGCGCTCAACCTGTTGCGGGCGCGGTTCGGGGGGCGGGTGGATTGCTGCTATATCGATCCGCCTTTCAATACGGACGCATCTCCGATCATATACAGAAACGGCTACAAATCGTCAACTTGGATCTCTTTAATCGAAAATCGGCTACAGGTTTCTCAAAACCTTCTCGTTGACAACGGAGTTCTGGTTGCCGCGATAGACGATGAGCAAAAGAAAGAGTTAGGCTTTCTTATGGAAGATATTTTCGATAATGGCCTAATCGGAACAATCTTGGTCCGCACAAATCCTTCCGGCCGGCCGACGCAAAGCGGCTATTCTGTCTCGCACGAGTACCTGTTATATGCCGGAAGCGGCCATAAGTCGGCGATCAGTCGGATGCCGCCCACTGAAAAACAGATGTCCAGGTTTTCCGAACATGACGAGAACGGCGTTTTCGAGTGGAGAAACCTACGACGGGAGGGTTCCAACTCTGATCGCGCGGCGCGCCGTCATCTTTACTACCCCATATACATACGAGATAACGAAATACGTATTCCCGATATGGAGTGGAATTCGAAAACCGAGAGTTGGGATATCCAAGAAAGGCCTCGGGAAGATGAGATAATTGCGTGGCCAATCAATCAGAAAGGCGAGGAAAAGACCTGGCGGTGGGAGAAGGACACGGTATTGTCGCGTGTCGATGATATTGCCGTTCGTAGAGATAGGCTCGGCAGGGATTATGTGTATTACAAACGTCGTCCACACCTGGAAGGAATAGTATCTGTCTCTTGCTGGTTCGATGCAAAATACTCCTCCATAGAGCATGGCACTGCGTTGCTTAAGTCCTTGTTTGGGGAGTCCATTTTCTCGTATCCGAAATCCATTCACGCCGTCGAAGATGCTATACATACGGCTGGCGCTATGAAGAAAAACGCCTACATACTAGATTATTTCGCTGGATCCGGCACGACAGGTCATGCCGTTATCAATATGAACCGCAAGGATGGCGGCACCCGAAAGTACATACAAATTGAAATTGGCGAGCATTTCGACACCGTGCTCCTGCCGCGCATGAAGAAGGTCGCCTACTCGCCGGACTGGAAGGACGGCAAGCCGGTGTCGCGCGAGGGCGTCACGCAGCTCTTCAAATACGTCCGCCTCGAATCCTACGAGGACACGATGGACAGCCTCGAAGTCGCGCCGCGGACGGCGGAGCAGGCGAATTTGCTGGAGAGCGAACCGGAACTCGCCGAGGACTACCGGCTGCGCTACGCGCTCGGCGCCGAGACCGCCGGCAGCGCCTGCCTGTTGGGCAAGTGGTTCTCCGACCCCTTCGCCTACACCCTCTCGGTCGTGCGCGACGGCGCGCGCCGCGAGGCGCCGGTCGACCTGCCGGAGACGTTCAACTACCTGATCGGCCTCGAGGCGCGGTCGCGGCGCCGGATCGACGGCGTGCTCGTATTCGCCGGCGCGGACGCCGAGCGCCGCGAATGCGCCGTCCTGTGGCGCAATCTCGACGACATGGACGCGAACGCGCTCGATTCGTGGTTCGCCCGCAACCGCGCGCAGCTTCCCGATTCGCTCGACGTCGTCTGGGTCAACGGCGACCACACTCTGAACGCGATGGGGGCGAAGGGCGAGAGCTGGAGCGCGGAGACCATCGAGCCGGCGTTTCGGGAATTGATGTTCGACGGCGTGGATTAGGCCGGATTTCTCACGGACTCCTGGGTGCGCCGGCGTCCCGCCGGCATCTTCTCTTGTGCGCGCTTCGCGCATGCCGGCGGGACGCCGGCGCACCCGGGAATCCTTCGCCGAACCGGCCGCGAGCGTAGTCCGGGAAATCCGGGTTAGCGGGAGGAGGAGGACATGGCTGCGGTCGCGCCGGTTTGCACGGCGTTCGCCATCGGAAGAACCCGATTAAACGGGCGCGCCGGCGCGATTCGGCGACCGGTAGGCAACGGAGATGCTTTATTCCACCAGTTTCTTAATTATTAAGTCGGTCAAAACCGAATCGAATACTGCCAACGTAATCTTCTTGCCCTTTTTAACGCAAATTCTTTTCGCTTTCTTCCATATAGATTCGTCGCGCGCCCTGTCCAGAAAATCGTGACCCTTCCATGTCAGACGTTTTAGCTGGCAAAGCCGTATCTTTTCCACGGGACCATCGGCGCTCCGTATAATGGATGCAACCACAAGACCACCATCATGCATCAATTCCACATGCCGATACACGCGATCCAGATCGTCGTCGAGGCAGTCCAATTCTATATTTTCATCCTCGCTCTCTTCGACGGCGAAGAGAATTTTCCGCATAAGATCCATGTCTCGTTTCATCGCGAGTTTCCGTTCTCCGAATGCGTCGCCACACTACTCGCGCCCTTGCGACGCGGCTGCCGGCCGGCCGGAGGGCCGCATAGCACGGCCGGCCATATTTCGCCAGCGGAATTTACCTCGCCCCGCACAGGCTACGGCCCGCCCAGACAGGGCCTCCGCATGGGCGGAATCCCGGCCGCCTCCCGGCAAGCACCCTTTCAATCGCACGGACGACCGCTTTGTCAACCCCCGGTTTCGCGGATCGACCTCGACGCCGGCGGATTCCAGCGCCGTGGCGCCGAGCAGCGGTTCGGAGTCCGCGTCTCCGAAGACGATGCGGCCGGCGGTGACTTCTCCCATGAATTCGATATCGCCGGTGGTGACGTCCAATTCGATCTGGCGGCCGTCGGCGGTTTCATAGATGCGCCGCCCCTTGGGCGCGAGGCCGATAGCCTCCAGACACTCCCTCGGCGCGAGGGAGTCGATGGCGTCCGTGTCCACGAGGAACGGCGCACTCCACTCCCTGCCTGGATCGGCGGGATTGCGGATCGTTACGTCGATATGGACGATGCCCATGACGGCACTCCGGGCGTGTCCGTGGAGCGCGAGATTACCATGCGCGCGTGGGAGGAGCAAACCGCGCCGGTCCGGGGTGCCTGCTTCTCCCGGGACCGCCGGCGTCTCGCCGGCCCGCGGCCGCGACGTCGGACGCTGAAAAGATGCCGGCGAGACGCCGGCGCACCCAGGAATCCTTCGCCGAATCGGCTATGAGTGTAGTCTGGGAAATCCGGGTTTACGAGAGGAGGACCACATGGCCGCACTCGCGCCCGTTTTCATGACGTTCACCAACGGGAGAACCCGATAAACTGGTCGCGCCGACGCGATTCGGCAACCGGCAGGCATTGGAATGCTTTATTCGGCTAAATCCTTAATTGAGTCGGTCAGAAATCAAGTTGGTCAGAACCAAATCCAGTGCTACCAACGCAAGTCCTCCGGTCTTTTCGATACATATTCCTTTCGCTTTCTTCCATATAGATTCGTCGCGCGCCTTGTCCAGAAAATCATGACCTTTCCATGTCAGACGTTTTACGATGCAAATTACTATCCTTTCTCTGGGACCATCGCCGCCCCACCTAACAAGCGCATCCACAAGACCAAACTCCTCCATCAGTGCCACGTGCCGATACACGCGATCCAGATCGTCGCCGAGACTATCCAATTTTACCTTTTCACCCTCGCTTTCTTCAATAGCGAGGAGAATTTTCCGCACAAGATCCATATCTCGTTTCATTGGAAGCTCCCATTCTGCAAATGTGTCGCCACACTACCGCGTCCTTGCAACGCGGCCGCCTGCCGGCCGGAGAGACGTATAGCTCGGCCCGCCATGTTTCGCCAGCGGAGTTTACCCCGCCCCGCACGGGCTGCGGTCCGCCCGGATCGAGCCTCCGCGTGGGCGGAATCTCGAATGCCCCCCGGCACACACCCCTTCAATCGTACGGACGGTCGCTTTGTCAACCCCCGGTTTCGCAGGTCGACCTCGGCGCCGGCGGATTCCAGCGCGGCGTCGGCGCCAACGGGGAACGGCGCGCGCCACTCCCTGCCCGGCTCGGCGGGGTTGCGGACGACGGCGTCGACGTGGACAGTTCCCATGCGGGCGCTCCGGTTTCGTCCGTGGGGGTCGATCATAGCACGATCCGCGCGGCCGGCGTTGACGGGCGGGGCCGGTCCGCATATGTTCCATCCATGACGGCGATTCGCAGGATCGTGGGCGCGCTTCGCGCGTGGGCGGGCGGGACGCCCGCGCACCCAGGGAGGTAGCCGTGCCGAAGAAGGCCCGGCCGCGGCTGGAGAGCCGGCGCGTGCTGCTGCGCTTCGCATGCCGGCAATTCGGCTACGAGGCGCCGGAGGCGATGCTGGAGACGCTGCGCGGCGCGTCCGCCGAGGTCGATTCGGGCGGCGAGAGCGGGTTCGCGCGGGCGCTGCCGCTCCGCCCGAACCGCGCCGCGGTGACGGCGGATCGGCTGGCGGAATACGACGCAAACATCGCCGGGCACAGCCGCCGGCTGCGCATGACCGGGGAGCACGGGCGGAGCTGGAAGCCGCACCAATGGCTCGCGCTGCTGTTCACCGAACACTACCTGCGCCGGTGGTTCGACGACGCGGAGGCGCTGCGCGCCGAGTTGAACGCGGTTCTGCGCGACGGGCGCTTTTTCCCGCGCCGGCTTCCCGAATACGAACCGGACGACCTGCGCACCCTCGCCTTCCAGAGCGCCACCGGGTCGGGCAAGACGCTGCTGATGCACGCGCACGTCCTGCAATACCGGCATCGCCTGCGCCGGGCGGGCGGGCGGCTCAACAACGTGGTGCTGGTGACGCCGAACGAGCAATTGTCGGCGCAGCACGAACGCGAAATGCGCGCGAGCGGATTGCGCGCGCGGCTGCTCTCCGGCGCGGCGGGCGGCGACCTGGCGGCGCCGATCGCCATTATCGACCTCGCCAAACTCGCCGAACGGAAGGGCGTCAAGCGGGTCGCGGTGGCGGATTTCGGCGAGAACAACCTGGTGCTCGTCGACGAAGGGCATCTGGGCGCCTCCGGCAAGGCGTGGCGCGAACGGCGCAAGGAGCTGGCGCGCGGCGGGTTCGCGTTCGAATACTCCGCCACTTTCGACCAGATCGCGGGCGCCGACGACGGCCTCGCCAGCGCCTACGGCAAATGCCTGCTGTTCGACTACCCCTACCGGGCGTTTCACGCCGAGGGCTACGGCAAGGATTACCACATCCTCAACCTGCCCGGCGGCGCGCAGGACGACAACGCCGACATGTATCTGACGGGCTGCCTGCTGACCTTCTTCCAGCAAAGCCGCCTGTGGCGCGAACACGGCGCGGCGTGGCGCGAATTCGAGATCGCCCGGCCGCTCCTCGCCTTCCTCGGCAAGACGGTGACCGGGTCGAGCAAGGCGGACAGGGCGACGCGGTCGGACGTGGTCCGCATCCTCGAATTCCTCGGCCGCGCGCTGGCGCGCGGCGATGAGACTCGCGACAGGATCGCGCGGCTGCTGGCGGGGCGCTCCGGCCTCGCGGGCGAAGAGGGGAACGAGTATTTCGCCGGGCGGTTCCCGCACGTGCCGCGGACGGGGGACGTCTACGCCGAGTTGTGCGAAACGCTGTTCCACGGCGCCGGGCGGCTGCGGGTCGTCTATCCCACCGCCGGGGCGGGGGAGCTGCATTTGCGCGTCGCCGACAACCCGCCGTTCGGCGTGGTGAACGTGGGCGATTCGACGGGGTTGCACAAATTGCTGGCGGGCGCCCCCTCCCCCCATTTCGACGTCGAGCGCGAGCGCGGGTTCGCGGAGCGGCTGTTCGCCGGGGTGGACCGGCCCGATTCGCCGGTGAACGTCGTCGTCGGCGCGCGGCGCTTCATCGCCGGATGGAACTCGTGGCGGGTGAGCGCGATGGGGCTGATGCATGTCGGCGTGAAGGAAGGGCCGGAGATCGTGCAGATGTTCGGGCGCGGCGTCCGGCTGAAAGGCTGGCGCGGGAGCCTCAAGCGCCACCGCGCCTGCCCCGGCGCGCCCGAGGCGGAGAATGGCGCAGGGCTGGCGCTGCTGGAGACGCTGCATATCTTCGGCCTGCGCGCCAACTACATGAGCGCGTTCCGGGAGCTGCTGGCGAAACAGGGCGCGCCGCTGGACCGCGAGACGATCGCGCTGAAGACGAAGTGGAACTTCCCCCGGCCGAGCGGCCTCAAGACGATCCGGCTGGAGAAGGGCGCGGACTGGGCGCGTTCGGGCGAGCGCATCGCGCTGCCGCCGCCGGGCGGGGCGGACAGTCCGGCGGCCGTCCTCGACCTGCGCTCGCGCCTGCAAGCCCACGCGTCGGCGGCGCCGGGCCCGGACGAAGGCGGCGGCGGCGACAGCCTCGCGGCGATCGCGCCGGGCCGCATGGCGTTCCTCGACCGGACGCGGATTTACGACCGGCTGCTGGCGCGCAAGCGGCGCATGGGCTGGAGCAACCTGGCCATCGACCGCGGGACGGTCGACCGGCTGCTCGACAGCGATGAATGGTACACGCTGCACGCGCCGCCGGAGCGGCTGGCGCCGCGCGGGTTCGCCGGCCTGCAAGCGCTGGAGGACGTCGCCGTCGACCTGGTCGCCGACTACGCCGAGCGGTTCTGGCGCAAGGCGCGGCGGCGCTGGGAGCACGGGCGGATCGAGATCGGCGAGCTGGACGAGGCGGACCCGAACAACGTCCGCGCCTACGCGGTCGAGGTGGACGCGCGGAACGAAGAACTGGCGGACCACCTGCGCGCGGTGGCGCGCCACGGGTGGGGCGGGTTCGACCTGCGGACGGGGCTCGA
This sequence comes from Alphaproteobacteria bacterium, assembly GCA_965242575.1. Lineage (GTDB taxonomy): Bacteria > Pseudomonadota > Alphaproteobacteria > UBA7887 > UBA7887 > JANQOH01. The sequence goes on along the minus strand of OZ251461.1, from coordinate 3,134,769 downwards.
ATCCGTCGCCACGGTCGGCGCGCATGCCTACGAACCGCTGCTCTGCGCCCGGGCGGACCGCAAGGTGGAGGTCCGGCCGGCGCCGCTGAACCGCGACGAGGGCGAGGTCGTCAAGGGGCTGGAGCGGCTGGCGCGGAAGAAAGATTCGCGCCTGCGCGGCCGGGAACTGTTCCTCATCCGCAACGTGAGCCGCGGCGGCGGGCTCTCGTTCTTCGACGATTTCGCCTACTACCCGGATTTCATCGTCTGGCTGAAGGGCGGCGCGGTCCAGCACATGATCTTCCTCGATCCCAAGGGCCTCGCGCGCCTCGGCCCCAGGGAGCGGGAGAAGATCGGGCTGCATGGCGGGATAAAGGAGGTCGAAAAGCGGGCGCGCGAAAAGGCGCCGGGGCTGCGCCTGCACGCCTACATTCTCTCCGCGACGCCGCCGGACGGGATCGACGACGGCAAGCGCGCGCAAGGCGCGTGGGAGAAGGACGGGGTCTATTTCCTCGCCGACCGGGACTGCCTGGGCAAGGTCGCGGCGGACGCGCTGGCGGCGGCGGAGTAGCGGCGCCTCGAGGCCGCGCCGGGGCAGGCGCGCGCGCGGTTCGGGAGACCGGGCTACGCCAGGGCGCGCGCGGCCTCCAGCACCGCGTCGACGTGGCCGGGCACCTTCACCTTCCGCCACGTTTGGCGGACGACGCCCGCGCCGTCGATCAGGAAGGTCGCCCGCTCGACGCCCATGTATGTCCGCCCGTACATGCTCTTCTCGACCCACACGCCGTACTCCTCGCACAGGCTTCCCTCGGCGTCGGACACCAGGCGGACCCGGAGGCCGTGCTTGGCGACGAACTTGTCGTGCCTGGCGGCGGAATCCCGCGACGCGCCGACGACCGCCGCTCCGGCGGCCGCGAAGTCGGCGAGCTTCTCGCTGAACCCGATCGCCTCCTTCGTGCAGCCGGGGGTGTCGTCCTTCGGATAGAAGTAGAGGACGACGCTCCGCCCGCGCAGCGATTCGAGCGACAGGCGCCCGCCGCCGTCGGCGGGCAAGTCGAACCCCGGCGCCGGGTCGCCGGGCTTGAGGGACTGGCTCATGGTCGGGAATCTCCTTCGAGGTCGGCGGCGGCGGACGCGACCAGCGTTTCGAAGAGGCCGCGCACGCGGTCCTGGGTCCGCTCCAGTTTCGCTTTCAGGGCCGCGAAGTCGGGCGCCTCGCCGGCGCGCGCGAGGATGCGCGTCAGGCCGCCGGGCGCCGACGATTCGGCGAAGGGGCCGTCGAGGCAGAGCCTCAGCACGGCCTGGAGATTGTAATACAGATCCGCCGCCGCGATCAGCGCGTCCGCGTCCTCCGCCGCCAGCGCCCCCGCCGCGCGCGCCGCCGCCAGCGCCTCGCGCGTCCCGGTCCGGAGGACCGAGCGGTCGCGGGGGGCGGCGCGCAGCGCCAGGACCTGGGCGGCGAACTCGACGTCGACCAGGCCGCCCGGAACGTATTTGAGCGCCAGCGGGTCGCGGGTCCCGTGCTCGGCGGCGATGCGCCGGCGCATGTCGACCGCGTCGCGCGCCAGCCGCGCCGGGTCGCGCGGCGCCGTCAGGACGTCCTCCCGCAGCGCCTCGAGGCGCGCGCGCAGCTCCGGCGGCCCGCATACGACTCGCGCCCGGGTCAACGCCATGAGCTCCCACGTCCACGCCGATTCGCGGTAGTAGCGCTCCAGCGCGGCGCAATCGACGGCGAGCGGCCCGTTGTCGCCTTCGGGGCGCAGCCGCATGTCGACGTCGAACAGGCGCCCGGCGCCGGTGCGCGCCGTCAGCGCGGTGATCAGGCGCTGGCCGAGGCGGGCGTAATAGGCCGGCGCGCTCAACGCCCGGCGGCCGTCCGACGCCGCGCCCGGCCCCGGGTTCTCGTAAACGAAGACCAGGTCGAGGTCGGAGCCGCGCGACATCGTCCGGCCGCCGAGCTTGCCGAAGCCGAGCACGGCGAGGCCGCCGTTTGCGAAGCGGCCGTGGCGGACGGCGAACTCGCCGCCCGCCGCCTCGAGCATCGCCGCGACGACGGCGTCGGCGATGTCGCTCAGCGCCCGCCCCGCCGCGCCGGCGCCGCGCGCGCCGCGCAATTGCCGGACGCTCACGCGGAACTTCTCGTCGGCGGCCCAGCGGCGGGCGATCTCCAGCCGGTCCTGGAAGTCCTCGGCGGCGGCGAGCGCCGCGGCGAGGCCGGCGCGGTAGCCCGCGCGGTCGGGGAGGTCGTCGAAGAACCCCTGGGACAGCACCGCGTCGAGCACGCCGGGATGGTCGGCGAGGTAGTTCGCGACGCGCGGCGCGCCGCCGACGATCTCGGCGACCAGCTCCAGCAGCGCCGGCTGGGCGAGAAACAGCGAGAACAGCTGCACGCCGGCCGGGAGGCGGCGCAGGAAGGCGTCGAACCGGACGAAAGCCTGGTCCGGGTCGGCGGCGCCGGTGAGCGCCTCCAGCAGGCGCGGCGCCAGCTCCGTCAGCAATTCGCGCGCGCGGGCGGAGCGCGTCGCCGGCGACCGCCCGCGGTGCCAGGCGCGAATCGCGTCCGCCACCGTGTCCGGCGCGCGGAACCCCATGCGCTCGAGCGCGGCGCGAGTCTCCGGGTCCGGGTCGGCGCCGGTGAACGCCAGGTTGCCGCCCTCCGGCAGCCGCGCGCCGAGCGGCGCGGCGTCCGCGAACAGGCGGTCGCAGATCGCGGACACGCGCGCGAAGGTCCGGCGCAGCTCGCCGGCGAACGCCTCGGCGCCGGGATAGCCGAGAAACGCCGCCAGGCGCGCGAATTCGTCCGCGCCGGCGGGCAGGCTGTGGGTCTGGCGGTCCTCCGCCATCTGGATGCGGTGCTCGACGCGCCGCAGGCGCCAGTAACACTCCACGAGGTCCCGCGCCTCCGCCGCGTCGACGCGGTCGGCCGCGGCGAGCGCGTCCAGCGCGGCCTCGGTGCTCCGCGCGCGCAGCGACGGGTCGCGCCCGCCCCAGATCAGTTGCTGGGTCTGGACGAAGAACTCGATGTCGCGGACGCCGCCGCGGCCGACCTTGAGGTCGTGGCCGGCGACGGCGATCTCGCCGCCGCCGCGGTGGCGGCGGATCTGCCGCTTGAGCGCCTGCACGTCGCGGATGGCGGCGAAATCGAGATGCCGGCGCCAGACGAACGGGCGGATGGCGCGCAGGAACGCCTCCGCCGCGGCGAAGTCGCCGGCGACCGGGCGCGCCTTGATCATCGCGGCGCGCTCCCAATTCTGCCCCAGGCTGGCGTAATAGCCCTCCGCCGCCGCGACCGAGACGGCGAGCGGAGTCGCCGACGGGTCGGGCCGAAGGCGGAAATCGACGCGGAACGCGTAGCCGTCGCCGGTCCGCTCCTCCAGCAGGCGGCCCAGGCGCCGGGTGAGTTTCACGAATACGTCCCGGGCCGGCATGCGGCCCGCCAGCGGCGCCGTGTCGGCGTCGTAGAGGACGATCAGGTCGACGTCGCTGGAATAGTTGAGGTCGCCGCCGCCGAGCTTGCCCATCGCCAGCACGACCAGCCCGGACCTCTCCCCCGGACGCGCCGGGTCGGGCGGCGCCAGCTCCCCCCGTTCGCGCGCCCGGAGCAGCAGGTAGTCCACCGCGCGTCCGATGGCGGCGGCGGCGAATTCGCTCAGCGCGGCGGCGGACCGGCGGATGTCCCACGCGCCGCCGACATCCGCCGCGCCGATGACCAGCGCCGCTCCCAGCCGGGCGCGGCGCAGCGCCCGCGCCGCATCGGCGTCGGGGTCGGGGCCGTCCGGCGCGGCGGCCATGGCGGAGTCGAGCTCGCGGCGGACGCGCGCGAACGCGGCGTCGGCGCCCTCGTCGAGGAACGCCGCCAGGACCTCCGGCCGCCGCGCCGCGCATTGGGCGAGGAACGGCGCGTTGCCGAACAGGGCGTCGAGCAGCGCGCGCTCCGAATCGGTCTCGCGCCGCCGCGCCCCGGCGGCCGCGCGCCAGCGGGCGCGGCCGCGTTCGGCGGCGGCGGGATCGCTGGCCAGGGGGGGGACCGAAATGGTAAAGGGACGCTCCGGGGACACGGGCCTCCACCGGACGACGCGGCGCGAATCGCCGGCACAGTATAGAAACCGCCCGCCGGGAACCAGAGTCATGGCGGCGAAGGGCGAAACCGGTCGGCGATGATTGCGGCGTACGTCAGGGTTTTCCTCGGTCTCGCCGGCGCCGGAGTCGGCCTGGCGGCGCTGTTGCTCGGCGCCGGCGCGTGGACGCTGGCGCGGGGGCCAGTTCCGCTCGCGCCGCTGATACCGCGCATCGAGCGCGCGATCGCCGAGGAATGGCCCGAGTACCGGGTGTCGCTCGGCGATCTGGCCATATCCGCCGGGGCGGGATTCGCGGTCGGGATCCGCGCTTTCGACGTCCGCGCAGCGCGCGCCGACGGCGCCCTGGCGCTGCGCGCCCCCGAAGCGGCGGTGTCGTTGAGCGCCCTCGCGCTGGCGCGGGGAGAAGTCGCGCCGCGGCGCATCGCGCTGGCCGCGCCGGTGGCGAGCGTGCGCGGCGGCGGGTTGCGGACGGCGCTGGCCGAGGCGCCCGGCGGATCCGGCTTCGGCGCCCGCCTCCGCGCCGTCGACGTTACGCACGCGACGGTCGTGCTGGAGGACGGCGCCGGAGGCGAGCGCGTTTTTACCATACCCTACATGACGTTGCGGCGGGAATCTAATGTGCTGCACGCGAACGCCCGGCTGTCGACGGAACTGGAGGGCGAAACCCTGGCGATCGACGTGGCCGGGCGCCATGACGCGGGCGACGGATCGGCGCGCGTGGCCGCGTCCTTCGTGGACCTGACTCCGGCGCGGCTGGCCGGGCTGGCGCCCGAACTCGCGGCCGCCGCGCAGTTCGACGCGCCGTTGAGCGGCGAGATCGCCTTCGCGCGCGGGGCGGACGGCGGCGCCGGCGCGCTCGCGTTCGACGTGACGGCCGGGGCGGGCGAATTCGCGGCGCCCCCGCCCTACGCGCCGGGAACCCGCTTCGCCATGGCCGGGGCGCGCGCGGCGGGCCGCGTGGAGGACGGTTTCCGCCGGGTGGCGTTCGACGCGCTGGAGATCGATTTCGGCGGCCCCGCCCTCGCCCTGGAGGGCGCGTTCGGCGGCGACTGGACGAAACCGGACGTCGCGCTCGATCTCGTCGCGCGCGCGCTGCCGGTGGGCGAACTGGGCGCCTACTGGCCGCCCGCCGCGGCGCCCAACGCGCGCGTCTGGGTCATGGAGCACATGAGCGGCGGGATGCTGGACGAATTCGCGCTGCGCGTCTCGGTGGCCGGCGAGGAATGGGAGCTCCCCTACCTGCCCGCCGACCGGGTGGCGGGGCGGGTCGCGATAACCGGCGCGGGCGTCCGCTACCACGACGACCTGCCGGCGGTGGACGGAGTCGCGGCGGCGGGAGAGTTCGACGCCGAGCTGTTCACGCTCGAGGTCGATGGCGGGCGGTCGGGGCCGCTGGAGATCTTGGGCGGCGCCGTCGAGATCCGCGACGCGCCGGGCGGCGAGGGCTATGCGCGCATCGCGGCGGAGTTCTCCGGCGAGGTCGGCGAAACCCTGGCGGTTCTGGACCGCCCGCCGCTGCAACTGGTCTCGCCGCTGGGGCTCGACCCCGCGCGCATGTCCGGCGCGATGCGGGGCGAATTGACGGTGCGGCTGCCGCTGGCGGAGGAGGCCGGCCTGGAGGCGGTCGCCGTTTCGGTCGCGGCGCGGCTCGAGGACGCGGCGATGGCGCTCGCCGGCGACCGCCTCCATCGCATCCACGACGGCTCCGGGACGCTCACGGTGGGCAAGGACGGCTTCGAACTCGCCGGCGATGCGGCGCTGGACGGCGTCCCGGGAACCCTGCTCTGGCGCGAGGGTTTCGGGCCGGACAGGAAGCGCCGGATCGCGGTTGCGACGATCCTCGACGCGGCGGCGCGCGACCGCTTCGGGCTCGGGTTCGACTGGCTCTCCGGGCCGGTCGCCGTGGAGCTGGACGCGTCGGCGTCCGGCGGCGGGCCGATGGCGGCGGCCGTCGCGCTCGACGCGGCGGCGGCGGCGGTGTCGCTGCCGGCCCTGCATTGGGAGAAGCCGCCCGGCGCGCCCGCCGCCGCCCGCGCGACCCTCGTCCTCGACGACGACGGGAGCATCGGCGAGGTCGCCCGTTTCGAGATCGCCGCCGACGGCCTCGCCGCCGCCGGGTCGGCGGCGCCCACCGGCGATGGCGGCTGGACGGCGCGGCTGGAGCGCCTGCGGGCCGGGCGCACCGACGTCTCCGGCGTCGTGCGGACGGGGAACGGCGCGGCGACGGCGCTGCTGGACGGCGCGAGCCTCGACCTGCGCGCCGCGGTGCGCGGCGACGGCGCGGACCCGCCGCCGCCCTTCGTGCTGTCGGCCAAGGTTTCGGAGCTCGCGCTCGACGACTCGCTGTCGCTCGCCGACGCGACGGTGCATGCCTCCCATGACGGGCGCGTCCTGAAGCGCGCGGCCGTCGACGGGCTGCTGCCGGGCGGCGCGCCGCTCTCGCTGCGGCTGCGCGAAGGCTCCGACGGCGGCCCGCGCAAGCTGACGGCGTCCGCCGAGGACGCGGGGCGGGTGTTCGACGCGCTCGGCCTGACCCCGAACATGGTCGGCGGGACCCTGGCCATGGACGCCGAGCTCGGCGTCGACGGCGATCCCGAGGCGTCGCGCGGGGAGCTCCTGGTGAGCGGCTTCCGCATGGTCGACGCGCCGGTGCTGGCCCAGCTTCTGAACCTGATCAGCATCACCGGCGCGCTGGAGGCCCTCGGCGGCGACGGGCTGGCGTTCGATTCGCTCCGCGCGCCCTACGAATACCGCGGCGGCGTGCTGACCCTCGACGGGGCGGTGGCGTCGGGCGTGTCGCTGGGCGTGACGGCGGACGGCGCCATCGATTTCCGCCGCGACACGGTCGACGTCTCGGGCAACGTCGTCCCGTTCTACGGCGTCAACGCCGTCGTCGGCGCGGTCCCGCTGGTGGGCGACCTGCTGACGGGGGGCGACAACGAAGGCGTCTTCGCCGCCCCCTACAGCGTGTCGGGCGACCGGGAGGATCCGGCGATTTCGGTGAACCCGCTGGCGATGGTCCTGCCGGGGATCCTGCGCAAATTCATACCCGGCGCCGCGTCTTCGGGCGGCTGATCCGGGACGGACGAGGTTGACTCCGCCGCCCGCGCCGGCTAAGGGAGGCGCGCCGCGGCGGAGTAGCTCAGTCGGTAGAGCAGGGGAATCATAATCCCTGTGTCGGGGGTTCGAGTCCCTCCTCCGCTACCACCCCCTTCCCTCGAAACTCCCAAGCCCCGGCGAGGGCTCCGGCGAGCCGCGCCCGCGAAGCCGCGTCGTGCGGCGCCGGCGCGGGGAAACGGCCATTACGGGCCGATTTCCGGCGTGGATGCGGGCGGCGCGTTCAAGGCGGTGCGTTCGACCAGCTCCATGAGCGCGCGGGTTTGCGCGTCGCTGGCGCGGCGCTGTTCGGCCTGTCCCTCGATAAGCGCGTCGAAGCGGCGACTTTGCTCGTCGAGGCGGCGCATGTTCTCGACATGACGCTGGTCGGCGGCGCGGGCCTGGGCTTCGGCCTGCCTGGCGCGGTCGCGGTTGGCGCGGACCATTTCACGGATGCCCCATGCGACGATGCCTGTTTGCAGGACGGCGATGAAAACGCTTGCGCCGGCGATCCAATTGGCCGCGTAGCGGGCGGCGAGCGTGGCGGTCCGGTAGTCGAGGCTGGCGATCTCGAATTCGGACATGCGGGTTTTCCGGGCTGTCGCAGGACGCGTCCGAGCGTGTCGGCCGCGACGAGGATATCCCGGATAGACGGCGCGGCGCAAACGCATGCCGGCGAGACGCCGGCGGTCCCGGGCGCTACCAGCGGAGTCGGAAGTCGAGGGCGATGCGGCGGTCGGGGGCGCCGGTCCGGGTTTCGCGCAGCGACGTCGCGAGGGCCAGGTCGAGCGCCTCGGCGAGGGCGAGGCGGCCGCCGACGCGCCATTCGCGCGAGCGGTCGCCGGACAGCGCGAAACCCGCCAGCGGCGTCGCAACGCCGCCCAACGCGCGCAACCCGTAGCCCGCCTCGGCGTCGAGGCGGCCCCCGGCCCTCTGCGACGCATCCGTGCGCGACGTTGCGTCGGCGCTCCACAGCCGCGCGAGGCCGCTATCGGCCGCGCCCCACGACGGAGACAGCGCCAGGGACAGGCCCAGGCCGCCGGAGCCCGGCGCAACCCGCAGCGCGCCGCCGACGCCCCATTCCTCCGCATCGCCGCCATGCGCCAGAAGCGCGCGACCGCGCGCCTCCAGCGTCAGCGGCGATGACGGAGCCGACCACGCCGCGCCGCCGCCCAACTCCACGCCCGCGCCCGTCGCGCCGTCGCCGCCGTCCCACCGCAACCCCGCCTCAAGCGACGGAGTCAACGAACCGCCGTTCGCGAACGCGATGACGTAGCGCCCCTCCGCCGCAACCCGCAGCCGGAACGTCCGCGCCGACATGCCTGCGATGAGATCCCCGCCGCTGTCGAGCGCGAAACGCGCCGCCTGCGCCTCCCCCTTCACATCCACCGCCGCAGCGCCACGCGACAGCGCACGCGTCCGCGCGCCGATGGCCGCAGCCGTCAACGTCGCCGACGAATCCGCGGACCCGGCCGCGGCGTCGGCGATCTCCACCTCGCCGCGACCGTGCGACAGCGCAGCCCACGCCCGAGACCCATCGCCCGCAAGCCACCCCACATAAGGCTGGACGCTCGCCATCCGCGCCTCGTGGCGGCCTTTGACGGACTCCCCGCCGCCCGTATCGGTGTAGTCGATATCGCTCTCAGACCACGACGCCGACACGCCGCCGAGGACGCGCCCGCCCGAACCGTCCGGCGCCGTCCGCGCATCGGCCCCGGCGTGCAACGCCGTAACCTCCCCCTCCCACGACAGCGCGCCGTCGTCGAGAGACAGCGACCGCCGGTCGCCCGAACCCCACAGCGCCGCGTCGGGGCCGTCCCCCGCAGCGCCGCCCGACAGGCCCAACGCGAACGCCGAACCCGGAAGCAACGCCCGCCACCCCGCCCCGAGAGGCGCCGGGGAGTCCTCGGGCGGGCCGTAAGGCCGCGGGTCGTGGAACAGCGCAGGCCCGCGCGCGCGGGCCGCAGACGCGCCGCCCGGAGCGCCCAGCCGGCCCGCCAGCCACGACAGCGCGTCCGCAGCCCACGCCGCGGCGTCGGCGTCCGCCCCGCCGTCGTAGCCCGCAGGCGCGCCGTCGCCGAAACGCCGCGCCACGGCGGACGCCGCGCCGTCCCACATCGCCCGCGACACTTCCGGCAGGATCGACCGGTTGACCGCAGCAAGCCGCGTCCGCGCGTCCGACCGGTCGGCCACCGCCGGCGCGGCCGCGCGCCAGCCCACCGCGAAGGGGGAGAACTCGGTAATCCCCGCCGCGCACACCCGCTCCGCATCCGCGTCCAGCCGCGCGCCCGCGACCTCGACCCACGCGGTCCCGTCATGGCGCAGCAGCGTCAACGCGCGCCCGCCCGACGCTTCCCGCAGCGCCGCAGGCGCCGGCAGGCACAGTTCCAGACCCGCCGCCGGAACGCCCGTAACCGAGACGTCCACCGCCACTTGCGCCCCCGCAGCAGCGCCGAAGGCGAAGACGCCGGGCGCCAGCGACACTTCGTCCGAAACCGGGCGCAGCGTCACCGACAGGTCCGCCGCCAGCGTCGCCGGCGGGACGATCTCGACGCCGGGCGGAACCCCCGCCTCGGCGCGGACCTCGACGCGATGCCCGCCCACCATGTAGGCCGCAGGCGCGCCCGCCGCGGGCGCGCGCACCCGCGTATCGCCGGGCTCCGACACCAGCGCCACGAGGATCTTCGTTTCGTCGTCCAGGCCGCCGCCGCTCGCGGTATGCGTGAGGCGCGCCGTATCGGCGTAATCGTCGTCGTCCGCCGCCGCCGTCACCGTCACCGTTTGCGGCGCGCTCCAGTTCGCCGCGTCGAAGGACAACGACGCCGGCGCCGCCGTCACGTCGGAGTCGTCGCTGGAGATCGCCACCGTCACCGCCCCGGTCGGAGCCCCGTCCAGGCGCACCGTGTAGGACGCGCCCTCCGCGCCCGTGTCCACCTCCAGCTCCGCCGTGGAGAGGACCAGCGTCTCCGCCGCCGCCGGCGGGGGCGCCGACCGCGACGGCGGCGGAGGCGGACGCGCGTCGTCGTTCGTTATCGTCCCGACGCCGATGGCGGACGTGGCGACGGGGCCGACCGCGCCGCTGCGGATGCGCACCGTCCCGGACGGCGTTCTCGCCGCATTGCCGATCTGCACCCGCACCGTCTCGTCGGGTTCGAACGCCGAGTCTCCCTGCACCGGCGCCGTGATCGTCTTGCTCGTCTCGCCCGCGGCGAAGGTCAGCGTCCCTCCGGCCAGCGCCGTGTAGTCGGCTCCCGGCGACGCCGTCCCGCCGCCCGCGTCCGACCAGTCCACCGTCACCGAATGCCCGGACGGAACGGCCGGCGACAGCGTCACCGTGTAGTCCAGATTCGTCGTCCCGGAGTCTCCCTCCGCCGCGCTCGGCGGGGGTTTAGACCCTCCCCCTCGCCCGCGTCAACGCCGCAATTCCCGTTACGGGCGCCGCCGCGCTTGCGCGCGCCGCCGCCGGCGGCGTATCGTCGCGCCGTCGCACGCAAACGGGCTCGGGGGAAATCCATGCATCGAACGCAGCGCGTCCCGCCGCTGGGCGCCGCACTTTGCGCCGCCGCGCTCGCGACCGCGCCGGCGGGCGCGGTCGAATTCCAGGCCGGCGGCGCCGCCGCCAGCCTCGACACCACCCTGTCGCACGGCCTGTCGTTCCGCCTGTCCGACCCCAAGGCCATGCCGGAACGGGTCAACTCCAACGACGGCGACCTGAACTACGAACGCGGGATCGTCAGCAACACCTCGCGCTTCGTCAGCGAGCTGGACGTCCGGAGCGGCGGCCTCGGCGCGTTCGCCCGCGTCCAGGGCTTCGTCGATTTCGAGAACCGCAAGGGCGCCGGGGCGCGGACGCCGCTTTCGGCGGAGGCGCGCGACCGGGTGGGCGACGACGTCGAAGTCCTCGACCTCTACGTCAGCGGCGCGTTCGACCTCGGCGACACGCCGGTCGACGCGCGCATCGGCAACCTGGTCCTCAATTGGGGCGAGAGCACGTTCATCCAGGGCGGCGTCAACGTCGTCAATCCGTTCGACGCAGCGCGCCTGCGCAAGCCGGGGGCGGAACTGCGCGAGGGCCTGCTGCCCGTCCCCGTCGCCGCGGTCGCCGCGGCGCCCACCCCGAACCTGTCGCTGGAGGGGTTCTACCAGCTGAAGTGGGCGGAGACCCGCATCGACCCGAGCGGGACCTACTTCTCGACCAACGACTACGCCACCCCCGGCGGCGAACGCGCGTTCCTCTACACCGACGACCTCCCCGTCTCCGACCGCGGCGGCGCGTTCAACAGATTGTCGCCGCTCGCCCCGGCGATCAACGCCGACCTCGCCGCCGCCGGCCTGCCGGGCAGTTTCGGCCTCGACTTCATGAGCGTGCCGCGCGCCGCCGACCGCGACGCGCGCGATTCGGGCCAATGGGGGGTCGCCGTCCGCTACTACGCCGAGGAGCTGGCCGACACCGAATTCGGCTTCTACTTCGTGAACCACCACAGCCGCCTGCCGCTCGTCAGCGCCCTTTACGGGACCCGGCAGGGCCTGAACGACGCCGCCCAGGCGATGGCGACGCTGCCGATCTCGACCTCCAGGACCTACGGGGCGATGGCGGCGCAGGCCGCGCCGCTGGTCCGCGAGCAGGTGCTCGCCGGGTTCACGGCGAACATCGCGCAAGCGGTGGAGGCGGCCGTTCCCGCAGACACGCCGAACCGGGCCCGGGTCGTCCAGGGCCGCGTCGCCGCGCAGCTCGCGGCGCCGGAGACCCAGGCCGCCATCGCCGAACGCGTCGACGGCGAGGTCGAGAACCGGGTGCTGGCCCAGCTGCGGGAGATCGCCGGAGCCATCGCCACCGACCTTTACGGGCGGACGGCGCGCTACCTGGTCGAATATCCCGAGGACCTCCAGGTGTTCGGATTCAGCTTCAACACCGTGCTCGGGACGTCGGGCTGGGCGCTCCAGGGCGAGTACTCCTGGCGTCCCGACACGCCGTTGCAGCGCGCCGAGGATTCGATGTTCCGCGAGGGCCTGAGGCCCATGTTCGATGCGCTCGCGGCCTACGTCGCCGGCGGCCAGCCGACGCCCGAAACCCTCGCGCCGCTGGGGACCTACCTGCAAGGCTACGTCCAACGCGACGTGAGCCAGTTGCAGGCCACGGCGACGCGGGCGTTCGGCCCGGCGCTCGGCGCCGACGGCGCGGTGTTCGTCGCCGAGGCCGCCGTCTCGCACGTCCACGACATGCCGGACTCGCAGACGCTGCCGCTGGACACGCTGGGCGCCGGCGACGACCCCGCCGACGCGACCTCGTGGGGCTACCGCGCCGCCGGGCGGCTCGACTACAACAACGCCATCGGCGCGGTGCGGCTTTCCCCCTACGCGCAGTTCCAGCACGACGTGGGCGGCAGCAGCCCGGGGCCGGGCGGCCAGTTCGTCGAGGGCCGCACCGCGCTCACCCTGGGCCTCGGAGTCGGCTGGCTCGACAGCGTGCGGGCCGACCTGAGCTACACGATGTACGGCGGCGGCAGGAACTACCTGGCCGACCGGGACTTCGTCGCCGTCTCCGCCAGCTATTCGTTCTGAGGTCACGCCGATGTCCGACACCGCGCTTCCCCTGCGCCGCGGCGCCGCGTTCGCGCTCGCCCTGGCCTGCCTCGCCGCCGCCCCGCCGGCCGCGGCCGAGCTTTCCGCCGACCAGATCGCCCGCCTCGGGGCCGACCTGACGCCGCTCGGCGGCGAGCGGGCGGGCGGCGCCGACGGCGCCATCCCCGAATGGACCGGCGGCGTAACCGCGCCGCCGGCGGGCTACGTCGTCGGCGAGCACCACCGCGACCCCTACGCCGCCGACCGCCCGCTGTTCGCCATCGACGCCGGCAACCTCGACGCCCACCGCGCCCGCCTCTCGGTCGGCCACCAGCGGATGCTGGAGACCTACGAGAGCTTCGCCATGCCGGTCTATCCGACGCGGCGCAGCGCGTCGGCGCCGCAGCGCATCTACGACGCAACGCGCGCCGCCGCCGCCACCGCCGCGCTGGTGGACGGCGGCAACGGAGTCGGCGGCGCCGTCATCGGAATCCCGTTCCCCATCCCCGCCAACGGGCTGGAGGCGATCTGGAACCACCTGCTGCGCTACCGCGGGGAGACCGCGTCCTGCGTCATCGGCCAGGCCGCGGTCACCCGCGGCGGCGACTACACGCTGGTCAAATTCGGCATCGAGTTCGAGCTGCGCTACGCGCTCCCCGGCATGACCGAGGAGGCGCTCGACAACACGATGATCCTGTTCAAGCAGCGGGTGCTCTCCCCGGCGCGGCTGGCCGGCGACCTGCTGCTCGTCCACGAGACCATGAACCAGGTCCGCGAGCCCCGCAACGCCTGGACCTACAACCCCGGCCAGCGCCGGGTGCGCCGGGCGCCGAACGTCGCCTACGACAACCCCGGCACCACCACCGACGGGCTGCGCACCGCCGACCAGTTCGACATGTTCAACGGCGCCGTCGACCGCTACGACTGGGAGCTCGTCGGCAAGCGCGAAATCTACGTCCCCTACAACGCCTACCGGCTGCACAGCGGCGATCTCGCCTTCTCCGACATCCTCTCGCCGCTGCACGTCAATACCGAGCACCTGCGTTACGAACTGCACCGCGTGTGGGTCGTCGAGGCGACGCTGAAGGCGGATGCGCGCCACATCTACAAGCGGCGGACCTTCTACATCGACGAGGATTCGTGGCAGATCCTCCTGGTCGACGTCTACGACAACCGCGACGAACTGTGGCGGGTGTCCGAGGGCCACGTCATCAACTATTACGAGAAGCCGCTGATCTGGCCCACCCTCGAGGTCCACACCGACCTGCAGGCGGGGCGCTACCTGGCGCTCGGCCTCGACAACGAGTATTCGATGTGCGTCTGGGACGCGGGGGCTACGTCGCGCGACTTCACCCCGGCGGCGCTGCGCCGCGAGGGCCGGCGCTGAGCCGCGCGCCCGCCGCGGCGCGCCGCCTCGCGCTCCTCGCCGCGCTGGCGCTCGCCGCGCCGGCGCGGGCCGGGGAGTCCGCCGCCGCCGCGCCGATCCCGGCGGAGGACGCGCGCCTCGCCGCCGCCTCGCTGTTGATCGACGGCGCTGCGGTGGGCGGGCGCGCGGTCGTCGTCGGCGCGCGCGGGCACATCCTGTTCTCCGACGACGGCGGCGGGACGTGGACCCAGGCGCGGGTTCCGGTCCGCGCCCTGCTCACCGCCGTCCACATGCACGACGAGAACACCGGCTGGGCGGTCGGCCACGACGCCGTCGTCCTGCGCACCGGCGACGGCGGCGAGACGTGGGAGCTGGTCCACCGCGCGCCGGAGGCGGCGGTTCCGCTGCTCGACGTGTGGTTCCGCGACTCCCGGTCCGGCATCGCCGTGGGCGGCTTCGGGCTGGTCCTCGCCACCGCCGACGGCGGCGCCGGCTGGACCTGCCGCAACGGCTGCCCCGGCGGCGATCCCGACGGCGCGCCGCTGCTGCGCCAAGCCGGAAACGACTTCGCCGACGACTACCACCTCAACGCCATCGCGCCGGCGGGGCCGGACCGGCTCTACCTCGCCGGCGAGGCGGGGGCGCTCTACCGCTCCGACGACGGCGGCGAGTCGTGGCGCGCGCTCGCCTCGCCCTATGGCGGCTCGTGGTTCGCCGCCCTCGCCCTCGACCGCGACACGGTGCTGGCGGCCGGGCTGCGCGGGCGCCTCTACCGTTCGGCGGACGGCGGCGCCAGCTGGACGCGGGTCCGCACCGGAACCGAGGCGACGCTGACCGCCCTCGCCCGCGCCGGCGGCGGGCGGATACTCATCGCCGGCCTCGCCGGAACGGTTCTGGAGAGCCGCGACGGCGGGCGCACCGCGGCGGCGCTGCCGGCGCCGTCGCGGCGCGGCGCGGCGGGCGCGTTCGCCGCCCCCGGCGGCCGCGTCCTCCTGGTCGGCGAGTTCGGCGCAGTCCCGCTGGCCGCCGGCGAGTAGGCGCGCGGTGGCGGCGGACCTCGTCGACCGCCTCGTCTTCGGGCGCCGCCGCGTTACGGCGGCGGCGTTCGCGCTCGCCACACTGGCGATGGCGTGGTCGGCGGCGACCGGCCTGCGCGTCGACGCCGGCTTCACCAAGCAGCTCCCCGTCGCGCACGAATACATGCGGACGTTCCTCGAGCACCGCGACGATTTCGGCGGCGCCGACCGCGTGGCGGTGGCGCTCGCGGCGCGCGGCGGCGACATGTTCACGCCGGAGTTCTTCGCCCTGCTGCGCCAGGTCACCGACGCAGTGTTCTTCCTGCCCGGAGTCGACCGGACGCAGGTCTATTCGCCGCTCACCCCCAACGTCCGCTACATCGAGGTCGTCGAGGACGGGCTGGCGAGCGGCGACGTCCTGCCGGCCGACTTCGCGCCGACCGCGGAGGGGCTGGCGCAAGTCCGCGAGAACGTCGTCAAGGCGGGGATCGTCGGGCGGCTGGTCGCCAACGACTTCTCCGGCGCGCTGGTGAGCGCCAAGCTCCAGGAGTTCGACCCCAACACCGGCGAACGCCTCGACTACCTCCGGGTCGCCGGGGAGCTCGAGCGCATCCGCCGCGAGGCCGAGGCGGGCGGCGTCGTCGACGTCCACGTCATCGGCTTCGCCAAGGTCATGGGAGACATCGCCGCCGGCGCGGCGCGGGTGGCGCTGTCCTTCGCCGCCACCTTCGCCGTCACCGCGCTGTTCGTCCGGCTCTACGCCGGGTCGACGCGAGTCGCGGCGATGCTGCTCGGCTGCGCGCTGTGCGCGATGGTCTGGCAGCTCGGCGCGCTCGCCGCCCTCGGCTACGGCATCGACCCCATGTCGATCCTGGTGCCGTTCCTGGTGTTCGCCATCGGCGTCAGCCACGGCGTCCAGATGGTCGGCGCGGCGCGGGCGGAGGCGGCGGCCGGCGCGGCGCCGCTGGAGGCCGCGCGGCGCGGCCTGCGCCGCCTCCTGCTGCCGGGGACCGTCGCCCTCGCCTCCGACACGGTGGGCTTCGTCGCCATCGCGCTCATCCCGGTGCCGGTGATCCAGGAGATCGCCATCGCCGCCAGCCTGGGCGTCGCCGCCATCGTCCTCACCAATCTGGGATTGCTGCCGGTGCTGCTCTCGTGGTCGGCGCCCGGCGGCCCGGCCCGCGGCCGGCGGCCGCTCGCGCCGCTTCGCCCGCTGCGCCGGCTTCTGGCGGCGCCGGCGCGGCGCGGCCCGGCGCTGGCGGTCATCGCCGGCGCCGCCGCGCTCGCCGCCTTCGGCGCGGTCCAGGCGCCGACCGTGCGCATCGGCGACCAGCATCGCGGCGTCCCCGAACTGCGCCCCGACTCCGCCTACAACCGCGATTCGGCCGCCATCGCCGCGCGTTTCGACATCGGCGTGGACGTGCTCACGGTCATCGCCGAGACCCGGCCCGAGGGCTGCATCGACTACGCGATCATGGAGACGCTGGACCGCTTCGCGTGGCGCATGCGCAACGTCGAAGGCGTCCGGTCGGTGGCGGCGTTCACCGAGGTCGTCCGCTCGGTCGCCGCGGGCCTCAAGGAAGGCGCCCCGAAATGGCGGACGATCCCGCGCGACCCTTACGTCCTAGCGCAGGCCGGCGCCTACGCGCCGACGAGCAGCGGGCTGCTCAACGCCGATTGCAGCGTCATGCCGGTCATGATCCACACCGCCGACCACAAGGCCGCGACCATCGACCGCGTCGTCGCCGCGGTCAAGGAATTCGCCGCCGCCAACCCGGACACGGGCGTCGACTTCCGCCTCGCCGCCGGCAATGTCGGCGTGATGGCGGCGACCAACGAAGAGGTGGCGGCGGCGCAGTTCCCCATCCTCGGCTACGTCTATGCGGCGGTGGTCGCGTTGTGCCTGCTGTTCTTCCGCTCGGCGGCGGCGACGGCGTGCATCGTCGTCCCGCTGGCCGTCGTGTCGCTGCTCGCCTACGCGCTGATGGCGGCGCTGGAGATCGGCCTGAAGGTGTCGACCCTGCCGGTGGTGGCGTTGGGCGTCGGCATCGGCGTCGATTACGGCGTCTACGTCTATGGGCGGCTGCGGCTTCACCTGGCCGAGGGGCTGGATTTCGCCGCCGCCTTCGAACGCGCGCTGGACTCGGCCGGCGCGGCGGTGGCGCTCACCGGCCTGACGCTGGCGGCGGCGGTGGCGACCTGGATCGCCGCGCCGCTCCAGCTCCAGGCGGATATGGGCAAGGTTCTGACCTTCATGTTCCTGGTGAACATGGTCGGCGCCGTCGTCCTCCTGCCCGCCCTTGGCGCGTGGCTCATCGGCCGGCGCGGCGGGCGCGCGGAATCGCGGGCCGATTAATAGTTGCCGCCTGGCTCCCGGCGCGGCAGGCTCGCGCGTCCGGCGCCAGCGCGACCGCCGGTCCGGTTGACCGACAAGGGGTTCGTCAAGCGGCAGGCCGCCGAATCGTGACGCGCGGCGGCGGCTTACCGGGCGAGGGCGCGCAGCTCGGCGGCGAGTTCGCGGACTCCGATCGCCTCGACTCCCTCCGCGACCGGATACCGATCCTCGCCGGCGTGGACGACGAAGGCGCGCGCCGGGGAGAGATCGGCGCGGGCGGCGTGGAACCCGCGGCTCGGACGCGCCGAAAGCGAACGCTTGATCTCCACCGCCAGCCGGCCGCCGCCGCCGGCGAGATCGATCGCGAGGTCGATCTCCGCGCCGGCGCTCGTTCGGTAGAACCCCGCCGCCGCGCCGGGCGGCAGGACCGACAGGAGCGTCTCGATGACGCAGCCTTCCCAGCTGCGGCCGGCGACGGGGTGGCCGGCGAGCTGCTCCGGGGTTTCGATTCCGAGCAGCGCGTGGACCAGCCCGCTGTCGCGCACATAGACCTTGGGCGACTTCACGAGGCGCTTGCCGACATTGGCGCGCAGGGGAGGGAGGCGGCGCACCAGCAGCAGTTCGGCCAGCAGGTCGATGTAGCGGCTCACCGAACGCGCGCTCGCTCCCAGCGCCGCGGCGAGGGTCGAGGCGTTCGACAGCGTCCCCTGTCCGTGCGCGAGCATCGTCCACAGGCGCTCCAGGGTCGGCGCCGGAACGCGCGGGCCGAACATCGCGACGTCGCGCTCCAGATAGGTGCGCACGAAGTCGCGGCGCAGCGCCATGCTCTCGCGGTCGCTCCGCGCCAGGTAGCTGTCGGGAAAGCCGCCGCGCAGCCACAGCCGTTCGCGCGCTTCCCGGGAGTCCTCCGCCTCCAGCGCGTTGAGAGGCGTCATGTCGACATAGGCGATGCGCCCGGCCAATGTCTCGCCGGTCTGGCGGAGGAGGTCGATGGAGGCCGAGCCGAGCACGAGGAACCGGCCCTTGCCCTTGCCCGCGCGGCGGCCCCGGTCGATGGCGGCGCGGAGGCTCTGGAACAGGTCCGGCGCGCGGTGTATCTCGTCGAGAATGACGAGCCGGTCCTCGAACCGGTCGAGGAACAGCGCCGGCTCGGCGAGTTTGTCGCGGTCGGCGCGGTCCTCCAGGTCGAGGTACAGCGCGCCGCGCGCCCGCCCGATCTCCAGCGCCAGCGTCGTCTTGCCGGCCTGGCGGGGTCCGATCAAGGCGGCGGCGGCCTGGCGTTCGAGCGCGCTTTCCACGTCGTGGGAGGCGATGCGCGGGATCATCCTTGCAAATTAGGCACAGTTTGCCGGATTTGCAAGGATCTTGGCGCCCCGGCCCGCGGCGCTCGACACCGCCGGAGGCGTGCGCCGCAACCGGCCGGACGCGCCTTCGCGGAATTCCCGCGGCGGAGCGCCCGCCGCCGGACTCGCGAAATTCCTCTGGCGCGCGCGCGGCGCGTCGGCTATACGGGCGCGCGAACCGGCCGAAGGAGGCGGACATGGCGGAGAAGAGCGGCGGCGATTACGGCCTGATCCTCACCTGGGCGGCGACGCTCGCATTCGGCGCGCTCGCCGTCTGGGCGATGGCGGCGCTGCTCGCCTGACCGGCGGCGGCGGGGCCTACCCCTCGCGCCACTTCTCGATGAACGCCGGGTCGGGCTCCAGCCCCAGGCCGGGGCCGTCGGGGACGGCGATGGCGCCGTCCTCCGGCGCCAGCGCGCCGCCGTAAAGGTCCGCGTCGAGGGTGACGAAGAAGCGCTCTATCGCCTCCACCGAGGCGTCGGCGGCCAGAAGCTGCAACGTCGCCAGGAATCCCGGCCCGAAATAGGGCGAATGCGGCGCCAGCGCGACGTTCGCGCGCTCCGCCAGCGCCGCCACCTTGAGGAACTCGCTCACCCCGCCGACCTTGGTCACGCTCGGCTGCGCGTAGTCCACCGCCTCCGCCTCCGTCATCTCCGCGAACTGCCACGACGTGCAGGCGTTCTCGCCCGAGGCGATGGGAACGCCCGAATCGCGCAGCTCGGCCAGCGCGGCGTAGTTCTCCGGCGGCCATACCGGCTCCTCCAGCCAGTGGAGGCCGCACTCCGCCAGCGCGTCCGCCATCCGCCGCGCCTCCTTCGGGCTCCACACGCAGTTCACGTCGAGCATGATCGGCGTGTCCGCCCCGGCGGCGGCGCGCGCTGCGGCCACGGGGGCGACCGCGCTCTCGTGCAGTTTGATCGATTCGTAGCCCTCCCCCAGCGCCGCCTCGACCAGCCGCGCCACGAGGTCCGGGTCGCCGTATTTCAGCAGGCTGGCGTAGGCCGGGACCGACCGCCGCGCCGCGCCGCCGGCGAGGCGGTGGAGCGGCAGGCCCGCCGCCTTCCCCGCCAGGTCCCACAACGCGATGTCGAGGCCCGACAGCGCGAACGTCGTCACCCCGTAGCGCCCGAAAATATGCAGGCCCAGCTGGAGGTCCTTCGCCAGCGGCGCGATCTCCCCCGCGTCGCGCCCCACCGCCAGCGGCGCGACCATCGTCTCCAGCGCCGCCTTCGTCGCCGGGATGGCGTTGTAGCCGAACGCCTCGCCCCATCCGGTCAGCCCGGACTCGGTGTCGACGCGCACCAGCAGCGTGCGCATCTCCGTCCACGCGCCGCCGCCCCAGCCCGAGGGCGGCCCGCCGTGGCGGAACGGGTAGCGCAGCGGGATCGCCTCCACCTTCGAGATCTTCATGCTCGATGGCTTCATGCTCGATGGCTTCATGCTCGTCATGGCGGGTTTTCTCCTCCGGCGGCGGTTCAGATCAGGCCGAGTTCGCGCAGTTCGGCGGCCATGCCCGGCGGCGGCTCGGCGGCGGCGTAACCGCCGGCGCGGTCGGCGGGCGCATCGCGCTCCTCCAGGTAGCGCCAGCCCTGGAACGGGCGGACGCGGCGATATTCGGTCTCCACCAGCTCCGCGTCGAGCAGGATCGCGCAATGCGGGCGCTCGCCCGGCCCGGCCGCGGGCTCCAGCGCCGCGACGCGCTGGCGGACGCGGACGCCGCCCTTGATCGTCCAGTACAGCGACCCCCGGCCGGCGATTTCGGCGGCGCGGCGCGGCGTGTTGCGCGTGACGTGGCGCAGCACGGCCGGCGCGCCGGCGGCGCGCAGGCGCGCCAGCCGCGCGGCCTGCCGCGCCCGCAGCTCGGCGACCGAACCGACGCCGACGCACATCTTCAGCAGATGCAGGGCCATGCGCGGCGGCGCCCCCGGTTCGACGGCGCGGCGGGCGTCACACCGCGCCCGCGGCGCGCAGCGCGGCGATCTCGCCGGGCGGCAGGCCGAGAACCTCGCGCAGCACCTCGTCGGTGTGCTGGCCCAGCGTCGGCGCGGAGGCGGTGTAGCGCACCGGAGTCCGCGACAGGCGCAGCGGGCTTCCCGCATGCGCCGCCGCCGCGCCGCTGGCGTGCGGCAGCTCCACCTTCACGCCGCGATGCCGCACCTGCGGGTCGGCGAACGCCTGGGCTACGTCGTTCACCGGCGCGGCGGGGACGCCGCGCTCCGCCAGCAGCGCCAGCCAGTCCGCCCCCGGGCGGGCGGCGAGCGCCGCCTCCAGCGCGGCGTTCAGCGCGTCGCGGTGGGCGAGCCGCGCCGCGTTGCCGGCGAAGCGCGGGTCGTCCGCGAGTTCGGGCCGGCCCACCGCCGCGCACAGCCGCGCGAACTGCCCATCGTTGCCCACGGCGACGACGATATGCCCGTCGGCCGTCGGATAGAGCTGGTAGGGCGCGACGTTGGGGTGCGCGTTGCCCATGCGCCCCGGCGCGGCGCCGGTGGCGAAATAGTTCGACGCCATCGTCGACAGCATGGCGACCGTCGAATCGAGCAGCGCCAGGTCGATGTGCTGGCCCTCGCCGGTCCGGTCGCGATGCGCCAGCGCCGCCAGGATCGCCACCGTGGCGTACATGCCGCAGAACAGGTCGGAGACCGCCAGGCCGGCCTTTTGCGGCCCGCCGCCGGGCCGGTCGTCGCGCTCGCCGGTCAGGCTCATCAGCCCGCCCATCGCCTGGATCATGAAGTCGTAGCCGCCGCGCGCGGCGTAGGGGCCGGTCTGTCCGAACCCGGTGATCGAGCAATAGACCAGGCCGGGGTTGAGCGGGCGCAGGCTCTCGTAGTCGAGGCCGCGGCGGGCCAGTCCGCCGACCTTGAAGTTCTCGATCAGCACGTCCGACCGGGCGGCGAGCGCGCGCGCGACCTCCCGCCCCCGGTCGCCGGAGATGTCCAGCGTGATCGACTTCTTGCCCCGGTTGGCGGCGAGGAAGTAGGCGCTTTCCGCCGTCGCCTCGCCGTCCGGGCCGGGGAGGAAGGGCGGCCCCCATTGGCGCGTGTCGTCGCCGGCGCCCGGCCGCTCCACCTTGACGACCTCGGCGCCGAGATCGGCGAGCGTCTGCGCCGCCCACGGGCCGGCGAGGACGCGCGACATGTCGAGCACGCGGATATGGGCGAGCGGCGCGGTCATGGCGGCGGACTCATAGCCCGCCGCGGGCGGGAGGGAAACGCCCGCCGCCCGCTCGGCGCCCCGCGCCCGCGTTGCGCCCCGCCCGCCGGCCGCCTAGACTGGCGCTTCGCACGGGCTCCGAACCGGACCGACGGCCGCCGCATGACCGCGTTTCTCGACAACAGCCCGGCGCTCGTGTTGAACGCGGATTACCGGCCGCTGAGCTACTTCCCGCTCTCGCTGTGGCCGTGGCGCGAGGCGGTCAAGGCGGTGTTCCTCGACCGGGTCCGCATCGTCGCCGAATACGACCGCGAGGTGCGCTCGCCGTCGCTGCGCATGAGGCTGCCCAGCGTCGTCTCGTTGAAGGCCTACGCGCCGCTGGCCGCGCATCCGGCGTTCACGCGCTTCAACGTGTTCCTGCGCGACGGCTTCCGCTGCCAGTATTGCGACGCGGCCCGGCGTTCGGAGGACCTGACCTTCGACCACGTGGTTCCGCGCTCGCGCGGCGGCGTGACCTCGTGGACCAACGTAGTCGCCGCCTGCGCCGCCTGCAACCTGCGCAAGGGGAACCGCTCCGCCGGCGAAAGCGGCATGCGCCCGCGCTGCGCGCCGCGCCGCCCGACCGTCCGCGAATTGCGGGAGCGCGGGCGCCGCTTCCCGCCCAACTACCTGCACGAGAGCTGGAGCGACTACCTCTATTGGGACGCCGTGCTGGAGGCCGGCTGACATGCGCGGCGGGGCGGCGCCGATGAGGCCCAACCGCGCCCCGGCGCTCGATTTCGGCCTCGGCGAGGCGGCGGACATGCTGCGCGAATCCGTCGCCGGTTTCGCCGCGCGGGAGATCGCGCCGCGCGCCGCCGCCATCGACGCCGCCAACGACTTCCCCGCCGGCCTGTGGCGGAAGATGGGCGCGCTCGGCCTGCTCGGGATCACCGTGGGCGAGGAGTACGGCGGCGCCGGCATGGGGTATCTCGAGCACGTCGTCGCGGTGGAGGAGGTCAGCCGCGGCTCGGCGGCCGTCGGCCTCTCCTACGGCGCGCACTCCAACCTGTGCGTCGACCGCATCCACCGCCGCGGCGCCGCCGCGCAGAAGGCCCGCTACCTGCCCAAACTGGTCTCCGGCGAACATGTCGGCGCGCTCGCCATGTCCGAGGCCGGCGCCGGCTCCGACGTCGTCGGCATGACGCTGCGCGCCCGCAAGCGCGGCGACCGCTACGTACTCGACGGCGCGAAGATGTGGATCACCAACGGCCCCGACGCCGACGTCGTCGTGGCGTACGCCAAAACCGACCCGGCCGCCGGCTCGCGCGGAATCACCGCCTTCATCGTCGAGAAGGGCTTCGCGGGCTTTTCGACGTCGCCGAAGCTCGACAAGCTCGGCATGCGCGGCTCCAACACCTGCGAACTCGTGTTCGACGGTTGCGAAGTCCCTGAGGAGAACGTCCTCGGCGAGGTCGGCGGCGGCGCCGCGGTGCTGATGGACGGCCTCGACTACGAACGCGCGGTGCTGGCCGGCGGCCCGCTCGGCGTCATGCAGGCGTGCCTGGACCTGGTCCTCCCCTACGTCCGCCGGCGCGAGCAGTTCGGCCGCCCCATCGGCGCGTTCCAGCTGATGCAGGGCAAACTGGCGGACATGTACACGGCCTTGAACGCCAGCAAGGCCTACGCCTATGCGGTGGCGCGGGCCTGCGACCGCGGCGGCGCCGCGCGCAAGGACGCCGCCGGCGCCATCCTGTTCGCCGCCGAGCGCTCGGTCTGGATGGCGCTACAGGCGATCCAGTGCCTGGGCGGCATGGGCTACGTCGCCGAGAGCCCCGCCGGCCGCCTGCTGCGCGACGCCAAACTCTACGAGATCGGCGCCGGCACGTCGGAGATCCGCCGGATGCTCATAGGCCGCGAATTGTTCGGCGAGACCGCCTGACGACTCCTCCCCGGCCCGGGGGAGGCCGGGGAGGAGAACCGGGGTTATCTCTCGACCCACCGCCCATCCACCAGCCGGAAGCGGCGGTGGAACTCGGCGTTCGTGATGTAGCCGAGGCTGCCTCCCGAAACGCCTTCGAGCGCGCTGTCGTCGAGGGCTCCGTCCGGCTTTCCGGAATCCTTCTCCGGCGCCGGCCGCGCGATCCTGTCCTTGCTCACGGTCCTCCCCCCGCAGCGGCGTCGAATTGACGCCGGCGTTTTTATACGGCGCGAGGCGCAATGTCAAGACCCGCCCGCGCCGAAACGGCGGCCGCGGCCCTCCTCCGCCGCGCCGTGCTATACTGGCGCCGCACGTCCGCGGGAGGCGGCGATGGCCATCGGCGAGCACCGGCTGGAATACGAGGTCCTGGAAGGGTGGGAGCGGCTGCCGGAGGGCTGGTCGTTCGTCGAGGTCGCCGGCGTCGCGGTGGACAGCCGCGACCGCGTCTACGTCTTCAACCGCGGCGCCCATCCGGTCATCGTCTTCGACAAGGAGGGCAAGTTCCTTGACGCCTGGGGCGAGGGCGTGTTCGCCAACGCCCACGGCATCTTCATCGACCGCGACGACCGCGTCTATTGCGCCGACAACCACGACCACACGGTGCGCAAATTCACGACGGACGGCGAGCTGCTCATGACCCTGGGCGAGGCCGGCAAACCCGCCGACACCGGCTTCGAGATCGGCGCCAGCCCGGTGCGCCGGGCGGGCGGCCCGTTCAACATGGTCACCAACGTCGCCGTCGCCGGCAACGGCGACATGTTCGTCTCCGACGGCTACGGCAACGCGCGCGTCCACCGCTTCGACGCCGCCGGCCGGCTCCTCTCCTCCTGGGGCGCGCCGGGCGGCGGGCCGGGCGAGTTCAACCTGCCGCACGCCATCGCCGTCGACCGGTCGGGCCGCGTGTTCGTCGCCGACCGCGAGAACTCGCGCATCCAGATATTCGACTCCGGCGGCGCCCTGCTCGACGTCTGGGACTGGGTGAACCGCCCCGACGACCTGTTCATCGACGAGGACGAGAACCTCTACATCGCCGAGCTCGGCTGGACCCTGCCGATGGACGGCCGCCCCCATTTCGACGTCATGAACCATCCGCCCGTGGGCCACGCGCCCATCGCGCGGGTGACGATCTGCGACCTCGACGGGCGCGTCCGGGCGCAGATCGGCGGCTGGAACCCGGTCCTGCCCGGCAATTTCATCGCCCCGCACGGCATATGGGCGGATTCGCGCGGCGACTTCTACGTAGGCGAGGTGGTCAAGGCGGCGGGCGCCGTCGAGCATTTCGCCCCGCTCACCTGCCACGCCTTCCAGAAATTCGTGCGCGCCGGCTGACCCACCCGGCCGCGGCGCTGGACTCGCCGTTGCAATTCCCCTATTGTTCAAGGAAGGGCGCGGGCGGCCCCCCTGTCCGCGCCCGCCCGCTTTTCCCGGAAGCCCGCCATGCGCGCCCGCCGCGACCTCGACCCGGCGCCGGCGCTCCCCCGGGCGCCCGGGCGTCCCGCCCGCATCGCGCGCCGTCCCGCAAATCCCGGAACTCCCCTGGGTGCGCGGGCGTCCCGCCCGCATCGCGCGCCGCGCCGTCCCGCAAATCCCGGAATGGTCCCGTCCCGCAATCCCGGAACCCGAACCCCGCCCGCGTTGTCCCGGAAATCCCGGAACTCCCCTGGGCGCCCGGGCGTCCCGCCCGCATCGCGCGCCGCGCGCCGTCCCGCAAATCCCGAAACTCCCCGTCCCGCAATCCCGGATCCCGAACCCCGCCCGCGTTGTCCCGGAAATCCCGGAACTCCCCTGGGCGCCCGGGCGTCCCGCCCGCATCGCGCGCCGCGCGCCGTCCCGCAAATCCCGGAATGGCCCCGTCCCGGAATCCCGGAACTCGAACCCCGCTCGCGCCGTCCCGGAAATCCCGAAACTCCCCTAGGTGCGCGGGCGTCCCGCCCGCATCGCGCGCCGCGCGCCGTCCCGCAAATCCCGGAATCGCCCCGTCCCGCAATCCCGGAACCCCCACCCGCCCGCGCCGTCCTGTCCGCTCCGCCCGCGGCCTGCTAGGATGGCGGCCGGCAACCGCATGGAGAACGCCATGCTCCAGTTCGAACCGCTCCCCGGCCCGTTCGGCCGCGCCGTGCGCGGCGTCGACCTCGCCGCCGGAATCGACGACGACACGTTCCGCGCCCTCTCCCGGGCGCTCTACGAACACCGCGTCCTGGTGCTCAAGGAGCAGACCTGCGGCGAGGACGCCTATCTCGCCTTCGGGCGCAAATGGGGCGCGCCGATCCCGCACGTCCTCGACCACGCGCGCATGCCGGGCTACCCGGAGATGCTCGAGGTCGGCAACGACACCCAGCGCGGGCGCGAGGACGACCTGGCCCGCAACTCCGCCGCGTTCTGGCACACCGACCAGTCCTACGAGGCCGACGTCGCCACGGCGACCATGCTCTACGCCCGTGAGGCGCCCGACCGCGGCGGCGAGACCCGCATCGCCGACCAGAAGGCCGCCTATGACGGCCTCGACGCCGCGACGCGCGCGCGCATCGACGGCCTCGTCGCCGTCCACCTCTACGGCGCCGCCTCGGGCCGCGACGGCGAACGCGCCACCAAGCCGCTCACCGAAGCCCAGGCCGCGCGCGTGCCGCCGGTCCCCCATCCCCTCGTCCGCCGCCACGGCGTGACCGGCGAAAAGGCGCTCTACGCCGTCGCCGGCACCCCCATCGCCATCGAGGGCATGGACGACGGCGCGGCGGCGGAGCTGCTCGCCGAACTCAAGGCCCACGCGGTCGGCGACCGCTACGTCTACGCCCATTCCTACGAAGTCGGCGACGTCGCCATATGGGACACCCAGGCGACCCTGCATTGCGCGACGCCCATCGGCCCGCCGGCGCCCGGAAACCGGCGCCTGCTGTGGCGGATCAGCGTCCGCGGCGCGCCGCCGATGTACGCCTAGCCCGCCATGCTCGCCGGCAAGCGCGTCCTGTTGATCGTCGCGGGCGGCGTCGCCGCCTACAAGAGCCTCGAACTCGTCCGGCTGCTGCGCGGGGCCGGCGCGGCGGTCCGCTGCGTGCTGACCGCCGGCGGGGAGCGCTTCGTCGCGCCCCTCGCCCTCGCCGCGCTCAGCGAGGACAAGGTCTATCGCGACCTGTTCTCGCTCACCGACGAGAGCGAGATGGGGCATATCCGCCTCTCCCGCGAGGCCGATATCCTGGTCGCCGCGCCCGCCACCGCCGACCTCATCGCCCGGATGGCCGGCGGGCGGGCCGACGATCTGGCCTCGGCGGTCCTGCTCGCCGCCGACAAGCCGGTCCTCGTCGCGCCGGCGATGAACGCGCGCATGTGGGCGCACCCGGCCACCCGGCGCAACGCCGCCGCCCTCGCCGCCGACGGCGTCCACCGCGTCGGGCCCGAGGCCGGCGACCTCGCCTGCGGCGAGACGGGGCCGGGCCGCATGGCCGAGCCGGCGGCCATCCTCGCCGCCATCGACCGCCTGATCGGCGCCGCGCCGCTCGCCGGCGTCCGCGCCCTCGTCACCAGCGGCCCGACGCACGAACCCCTCGACCCGGTGCGCTACATCGCCAACCGGTCGTCGGGGAAGCAGGGCCACGCCATCGCCCGCGCGCTCGGCGACCTCGGCGCCGAGGTCGCGCTCGTCTCCGGCCCCTCGGCCGAACCGGACCCGCCGCGCGCCCGCGCCGTCCGCGTCGAGACCGCCGAGGCGATGCTCGCCGCCTGCCGCGCGGCGCTGCCGGTCGACGTCGCCGTATGCGCCGCCGCCGTCGCCGACTGGCGCGCCCGCGCGCCGGCGAACCGCAAGGCGAAACGCGGCGCCGCCGGGCGCCGCACCGTCGAACTCGTCGCCAACCCCGACATATTGGCCGCCTTGTGCGCGGCCGGCGGCGACCGCCCGCGCCTGGTGATAGGCTTCGCGGCCGAGACCGAGGACGTGGTGGCCAACGCCCGCGCCAAGCGCGCCGCCAAGGGCTGCGACTGGATCGTCGCCAACGACGTCTCCGAATCCGCCGGCGTGTTCGGCGGCGACCGCAATTCGGTGCACGTCATCGACGACGGCGGCGTCGAATCGTGGGCGCCCGCCGCGAAGGCCGAGGTCGCCCGCCGCCTCGCCGCCCGCATAGCCGCCGCGCTGGACGCGCGCGCCGCCGCGTGACGCGCGCTGTTCCGCTGGCGGATCTTTGCGAGATAGACCGCCGCAACGTCCGGCCCGGCGATCCGCTGGCGGCCGATCTGCCTTTCGTCGGGGTGGAGACCGTGACCCGCGACACGGGATTCCTGAATTTCGATACCAATTCGCGAATCGGCAATGGAAAAAGCACGGCGTTTCGGTTCGACGAACGGCATGTTCTTTATAGCAAACTGCGTCCCTACCTGAACAAGGTTGCCGCGCCGGATTTCGCCGGCAAGTGCTCGACGCAGCTTGTGCCTCTTCTGCCGCGCGACGGCGTGGACCGCGACTTTCTCGCGCACATGCTGCGCCGCGGGGAGACGGTGAAATTCGCCGTAGCCTCCGCCAACGGATCGCGAATGCCAAGCGTGGACATGAAATTGTTGATGGCCATGCCGATCCCGTTTCCTCCCTTCGACACGCAACGGCGAATTGCAGGCATGTTGAACCGGGCGGCGGGAATTGTCCGTCTGCGCGAAAAGACGAATGATCGCATCCGCGAGTGCGCGCCGGCCCTCTTCGTCAAGATGTTCGGCGATCCGGAGGAGAATTCGATGGGCTGGCCGGAATACCCGTTTGGCAACCTTGTCACGGATATGACCAAAAGCGTAACGAAAATTCCCAAGACGCACTACAACGAAGCAGGGATATTTCCAATCATCGATCAAGGCAAAGCGTCGGTGGCGGGATATACCGATGATCGGGAGGGCTATTTCGCAGGCCCTTTGCCGGCGATCATTTTCGGCGATCACACGCGGCGCTTCAAATTGGTGAGATCGCGCTTTTTCCTGGGCGCGGACGGAGCCAAATTGCTGCTTCCCGATACGGTCGATTTGGATCCCGTGTTCTTGTTCGGAAATTTGCTGTGCGTATCAATAGAAGACGCCGGCTATAGCCGGCATTTCAAGTATCTTAAGGAGAAAACCCTGATACTTCCTCCTCTGGACAAGCAGTTGCAATTTCGAGATTTGCTGGAGTCCATCGAGCGAATCGATTCGGCCGCTGAAACCGCGGCAAAGGCGGCCTCCGCCCTGACCGCCGCGCTCACGGCCCGCCTTCTGGAGCAAGCCTTATGACCCTTGACGAGCTCCGCCGCTCCCTCGCCGACCCCGCCCCGCCGCCCGTCGGTTCCGCGAACGAACGCGGGCAAAGGAAATGGAGAAAATGAAACCATGCTCGAGATCGACCGGATACACCATGCCGACGCGTTCGATCTGCTCCCGTCCATCGCCGACGGATCGGTCGACCTGGTCGTGTGCGACGGCCCCTACGGCGTCACCGCCAATGCGTGCGACAGGGTGGGCGGCGTCCAGGAATTCAATCTCGAGCTGATCCGCATATTCTCCCGGAAATTGAAGGCCGGCGGCGCGCTCTACCTGTTCGGCAAGCCGGACTGCGTGGACTTCATAGACTACCGCCCCTTTCTCGACCTTCGCTCGAAGATAGTCTGGTACCAACCGAGCCGGCTGGCCCAGGGCCGCATCAGCTACACCAACAACTACGACGTCATTTGCTACTTCGTCAACGGCGGCAGGCCGAAAACATACAACCTCGACGACATCCGAGTCCCCCAGCTGGTGGAGCTCGAACACCGCCTTCGGTGCGAGCGCGTCCCGTCGGTGACGGCGGGGAAGTACGGAAAAACGAAATTCAGCTGCAAGGGCAAGAATCCCGGCGACGTATGGGGCGACGTCAAGCAGTTGACGTATAAATCCAGGGAACTGGTAAGCCGCAAGGCGCTCAACACGATACAGAAGCCGGAAGCTCTCGTCGAACGCCTGGTCAAAGCGAGCTCGAACCCGGGGGATCTCGTTCTGGACCCATTCGCCGGCGTCGGTACCTGCCCGGCCGTCTGCCGCCGCCTGGGCCGGCGCTTCATAGGCGTGGAGAAGGATCGCCAATTCGTCGAATCCGGCCGCGAACGGCTGGCGGCCGTCGAGCGCAGCCTCGCGGAAAGGCCGTATCGACGCGAGTCGGCGAGCGGGCGCCGTCGATAACGCGAACCGCCGGGCGCGCGCGGCGCATGTTTCGCCGACGCCGCGAAAACCGTTATATCAGGGGTAAGCGGCGCGACGGGACGCCGTATGCGGAGAGGATCGATGGCCGGCGTATCGACGATGGACGATAGCCGGCGGGAGCGCGGCGATACGGGCGCGGCGATCTCGCGTCGGGACGATATCCGCCTGTTCCTCGCGGTCGTCGCCGTTATCGCCGCCATCGGCGGTCTCGGCCTGTACCTCGACAACCGCATAACGAGTCTGGATAGCAGCCTGCGCGGCGAAATGAGAGAGATCAAGGCTGACATACGGCAAATCGACGCCGCCCTGCGCGACCTGAATACGCGCGTCGGGAGGATCGAGGGCGCCCTCGGCGTCTCCGCGCCCGTCCCGGCGGAGTGAGCGGCCCGCCCTCCCCCGCAACAAGCGCCCGCCAGCGCCGCGCCGTCACATCAGGAACACGCCCTTGCCGGTCGTCTGGGTGTCGAACAGGCGGTAAGCCTCCTCGGCCTGGTCGAGGCGGTAGCGGTGGCTGAACAGCGCGTCGACGTCGATTCCGCGCCGGGCGACGAATTGCGCGCACTCCGCCTGCCCGAAGCGGCTGAAGGTCCACGATCCGATGATCGTCAACTGCTTGCGCAGCACGTCGCGGCTCACGTTCAGCGTCACTTCGCCGCCCTCGCCGACGAAGCACACCTTGCCCCAGGGGCGCGTCGCGCGCACCGCCGCGTCGCGCGCGGCGGCGGCGCCGGTGCAGTCGAGCGCCATGTCGACCCCGGCGCCGCCGGTGAGTTCGCGCACCGCCTCCGCCGCGTCGCCATCGGCGGCGTCGACGACCGACTCGGCGCCCATGCCCTCCGCCAGCGCGCGGCGCTCGGCGACCGTGTCGAGGGCGATGACCCGCGCGCCCATCGCCGCCGCCAGCTGCGTCGCGCTCAACCCCACCGGCCCCTGGCCGAACACGGCGATGGTGTCGCGGCCCGACAGCTCCAGCCGCCCGAGCGCGCCGTAGGCGGTGCCGGTCCCGCAACTAATCGCCGCGCCGGCGGGGTAAGACAGTTCCTCCGGCAGCGGCACCAGCGCGGCGACCGGCGCCAGCATGTAGGGCGCATGCCCGCCATGCCCCGTCGCCCCATAGACGGTGCTGCCGCCGGAGCACATCTGCGTCCAGCCGGCGCCGCAATGCAGGCAACGCCCGCAGCCCTTGTAGTGGTGGACCATGACCCGGTCGCCGATCGCGACGCCGGATTCGGCTCCGCCCGGCCCCAGCGCCGCCACCACGCCGCACGGCTCGTGGCCGGCGATCACCGGGCCGTCGAGTTCGCCGAGGCCGAGCGCCGCCGTCCCGCCCTCGCCGGAGGCGCGGTAGAATTTGAGGTCGCTGCCGCACATGCCCGACGCCTTCATCTCCAGCACCGCCTCGCCGGGGCCGGGAGTCGGGTCGTCGAAGGTCATCGCCTCCACCTTGCGGTCGCCGAGAAACACCACGCCGCGCATCGCTCCCTCCCTCGCCGCGGTCCGCGGGAATGGTAGGCCGCGCGCGGCGCCGGGCGCAAGCGCTGGCGCGGGGGCGGGCGATGGGGTAAAGACGGCGCGCACCCCCGCGCCGCCGGAGCGACCGCCGCCGCCCGATGTTCGGTTTCAGCATCCAGAAACTGCTGTTCACCATCCTGGTGGTCGCGCTGGTGTGGTACGGCTTCAAATGGCTGGCGCGCGTCCAGGAGCGGCGCGCGGAGGGCGGCGGCGCGAAGGCGCCGTCGCGGCGCAAGCGCGGCCGCGCCGCCGCCGCGGACGCGGTGGAGGACATGGTCGCATGCGGCGTGTGCGGGACCTTCGTCGCCCAGCGCGGCGCGCGCTCCTGCGGCCGCGGCGACTGCCCCTACCCCGGATGAGCGCGGCGCGCCCGGCGGCGGACTTCCAGAGTCTGGTCCTCGCCCTGCAACGCTATTGGGCGGAGCGCGGCTGCGTCGTCCTGCAACCCTACGACATGCCGGTGGGGGCGGGGACCTTCCACCCCGCCACCCTGCTCCGCAGCCTCGGCCCGCGCCCGTGGCGGGCGGCCTACGTCCAGCCCTCGCGCCGCCCGGCCGATGGGCGCTACGGCGAGAACCCCAACCGCCTCCAGCACTACTACCAGTTCCAGGTCCTCCTGAAGCCGTCGCCGGACGACATCCAGGACCTGTATCTCGCCAGCCTCGCCGCGCTCGGCATCGATCCCGCGCGCCACGACGTCCGCTTCGTCGAGGACGACTGGGAGAGCCCGACCCTCGGCGCCTGGGGGCTGGGATGGGAGGTCTGGTGCGACGGCATGGAGGTCTCGCAGTTCACCTATTTCCAGCAGGTGGGGGGAATCGACTGCGATCCCGTCTCCGGCGAGCTGACCTACGGGCTGGAGCGCCTCGCCATGTACGTCCAGGGCGTGGACAACGTGTTCGCGCTCGACTGGAACGGCGCCGGGACGAGCTACGGCGACGTGTTCCTCGAGGCCGAGCGGCAGTATTCGCGGCGGAACTTCGAGGTCGCCGACACGCAAACGCTGTTCCGCCATTTCGAGGACGCCGAGGCCGAATGCGCGCGGCTGGTCGAGGCGAAACTGCCGCTGCCGGCCTATGACGAATGCATCGCCGCGAGCCACTTGTTCAACATGCTGGACGCGCGCGGGGTCATCGGCGTGGCCGAGCGCGCGGCGTATATCGGACGCGTCCGCGCGCTCGCCCGCGCCTGCTGCGAAAGCTGGCTGGAGTCCGATGCCGCCGGCGCCTGAACTGCTGCTCGAATTCCGGTCGGAGGAGCTCCCGGCGCGGACGCAGCGCCGCGCGGCGGCGGACCTCGCGCGCCTGCTCCGCGCCGCGCTGGCCGAACGCGGCCTGGACTGCGCCGGCGTCGAAACGGCGGCGGGGCCGCGCCGCCTCGCCGCCTGCGCGCGCGGCGTCCCGAAGCGCCAGCCCGACCGGCGCGAGGAGCGGCGCGGGCCGCGCGTCGGCGCGCCGGAGCGCGCCGTCCAGGGCTTCCTCCGCGCGGCGGGGCTCGAATCGCTGGCGCAATGCGAGGAGCGGGAAACGCCGAAGGGGCGCTTCCATTTCGCGGTCGTCGAACGCAAGGGCCGGGCGACCGTGGACCTGCTGCCGGAGATCGCGCAATCGGTCGCGGCGGCCCTGCCGTGGCCCAAATCCATGCGGTGGGGCGCGGCGCGGCTGCGCTGGGCGCGCCCGCTGCGCGGCGTGCTCTGCGTCTTCGACGGCGCACCCGTCCCCGGCGCACTCGCGCTCGGCGGCGGCGCGGCGCCGGTCCCGTTCTCCGACCGGACCGTCGGCCACCGCTGGATGGCGCCCGGACCCTTCGCCGTGTCCTCCTTCGCCGACTACACGGCGAAGCTCGAGGCGGCGCGCGTCGTCGCCGACTCCGGCCGCCGCGCGGCGCGTATCGAGATACGGGGCCACGCGCTGGCGGAGGCGGAGGGCCTGCGTTTCGACCCCGACCCGGCGTTACTGGAGGAGGTCGCGGGCCTCGTCGAATGGCCCGTTCCCCTGCTCGGGCGCATCGACGACGCCTTCATGGAGCTGCCGCGGGAAGTGCTGGCGACGGCGATGACGAGCCACCAGAAATATTTTCCGCTGGCGACCGCCGGCGGCGTCCTTGCCGACCGCTTCCTGATGGCGGCGAACGTCGAGGCGCCCGACGGCGGCGGCGCCATCGTCCGGGGCAACGAGCGGGTGCTGCGCGCGCGCCTGCACGACGCCGCGTTCTTCTGGACCCGCGACCGCGCGGCGCCGCTGGAAAGCCGCGTTCCGCGCCTCGACGGGGTGGTGCTCCACGCCCGCCTCGGCAGCGTCGGCGACAAGGTCCGCCGGCTGGAGAAATTGGCGCCGGAGATCGCCGAATTCGTTCCCGGCGCCGACGCAGATTCCGCCGCGCGCGCCGCCCGCCTGTGCAAGGCGGACCTCGTGACCGGCATGGTCGGCGAGTTCCCCGCGCTCCAGGGCGTCATGGGCCGCTACTACGCGCGCCACGACGGCGAGGCGGCGCCGGTGGCGGACGCCATCGCCGACCATTACGCGCCCGCCGGCGCCGGCGAGTCCTGCCCCAGGGCGCCGGTCTCCGTCGCGCTGGCGCTCGCCGACCGTCTCGACACCCTCGCCGGGTTCTTCATGATCGACGAGCGGCCCACCGGCTCGAAGGACCCCTTCGCGTTGCGCCGCGCCGCGCTGGGCGTCGTTCGCCTGGTCCTCGACAACGCGCTGGACGTCCTTCTGCGCAGGCCGCTCGCGCGCGCGGCGCAAGGCCACGGCGCCGACGACCCGGAAGCGGTCGCCGAATCCGTCGCGGGCTTCGTCGCCGAGCGCCACCGCGCGCTTCTGCGCGAGCAAGGCCAGCGCCATGACGTAATAGGCGCCGTTTTCCCGAAGGTGCAAGATTACTATCCCTTGATCTCCCACCGGAGCGTCCTCGCGCTCGGGGCTTTTCTGGAGACTCCGGAGGGTTCGGACCTGATCGCCACACTCCGCCGCGCTGGCGGTATCGTCCGCATCGAGGAGAAGAAGGACGGGCAGAGATACTCGGGCAACATCCATCCGGATTTGCTCGTGGATCCAGCCGAGAAGGACCTTGTCGATAAAATTGCAACAGCTGGACCGGACATTCATTCTGCACTGACCGAGGGACGATACGAAGACGCCATGCGCGGCCTCGCGGCGTTTCGCGAGCCGCTCAATCGCTTCTTCGCCGACGTGAAAGTGAACGCCGAGGACCAGCGCTTGCGCGAGAACCGCTTGCGCATACTCGGGTCGATTTACGACGCGCTCTCCGGCGTCGCCGACTTCTCGCTCATCGAGGGCTCCTGAACGCATGACGAAATACGTCTATTCCTTCGGCGGCGGCGCGGCGGAGGGCGGCGCGGACATGGGCGCGCTGCTCGGCGGCAAGGGCGCCAACCTGGCCGAGATGAGCCGCCTCGGCCTGCCGGTCCCGCCGGGCTTCACGATCACCGCCGAGGTCTGCGCCGCCTTCCACGACGGCGCCGGCGCCTACCCGGACGGCCTCGCGGAGCAGGCGGCGGAGGCGCTGCGCGCAGTCGAGCGGGAGGCCGGCGCGCGCTTCGGCGACCCGGACAACCCGCTGTTGCTCTCGGTCCGCTCCGGCGCCCGCGCGTCGATGCCGGGAATGCTCGACACGGTGCTCAATCTCGGCCTCAACGACGCGACGGCCGAGGGGCTGGCGCGGCGCTCCGGCGACCCGCGCTTCGCCGGCGATTCCTACCGCCGCTTCATCCAGATGTTCGGCGACGTGGTGCTCGGCGTCGACCACGGCGCGTTCGCGGAGATCCTGGAGCGCCGCAAGGACGAGCGCGGCGCCGAACTCGACACCGAACTGGACGCCGAGGACTGGCGCGCCGTCGCCGATGCCTACCGGGAGAAGATCCGCGAGGCCGTCGGCGCGCCCTTCCCGCAGGACCCGGAGCGGCAATTGTGGGCCGCCATCGGCGCGGTGTTCGGCAGCTGGCGCAACAAGCGCGCCGAGACGTGGCGCCGCCTCAACGGCATCCCCGACGATTGGGGGACCGCAGTCACCGTCCAGGCGATGGTGTTCGGCAATATGGGCGACGATTGCGCGTCGGGCGTGGCGTTCACCCGCGACCCGTCGACGGGCGCGCGCGCCGCCTTCGGCGAGTTCCTCCCCAACACCCAGGGCGAGGACGTGGTGGCCGGAATCCGCACGCCGCAGCCGCTGGAGTCGCTCGAGGAGGCGATGCCCGAAGCCTGGGCCGCGTTGATGGACGCGATGGCGCGGCTGGAGGCGCATTACCGCGACATGCAGGACGTCGAGTTCACCGTCCAGCGCGGCCGGCTCTACGTGCTCCAGACCCGCGCCGGCAAGCGGACCGCGGCGGCGGCGCTCAAGATCGCCGTGGACATGGCGGACGAAGGACTGATCGACCGCCGCGAGGCGGTCCGCCGCATCGACCCGGAGGCGCTGGAGGGGCTGTTGCACCCGGCGCTGGACCCGGCGGCCGAGCGCCGCGTCATCGCGCGCGGCCTCGCCGCCTCGCCGGGCGCGGCGAGCGGACGGCTGGCGCTCACCGCTGACGAGGCGGAGGCGCGCGCCCGCGCCGGCGAGAGCGTCATCCTCGCCCGGACCGAGACCAGCCCCGAGGACATCCACGGGATGCACGCGGCGGCCGGCGTCGTCACCGCGCGCGGCGGCATGACCAGCCACGCCGCGGTGGTGGCGCGCGGCATGGGCCGCCCCTGCGTCTCCGGCGCCGGCGCGCTCAAGATCGACGTCGCCGCCGGGACGCTCGCCGCCGGCGGCGCCGTCCTGTCCGAGGGCGACGTCGTGACCATCGACGGCGGAACCGGGGAGGTGATGCTGGGCGCCGTGCCGACGGTGCGGCCCGAACTCGGCGAGGACTTCGACCGCCTGATGGGGTGGGCCGACGAGGCGCGCGTCCTCCGCGTGCGCACCAACGCCGAGACCCCGGCCGAGGCCCGCGCGGCGCGCGCCTTCGGCGCCGAGGGCATCGGGCTGTGCCGCACCGAGCACATGTTCTTCGACGACGACCGCATCCCGGCGATCCGCCGCATGATCATGGCGGAGGGGGCGGAGGAGCGGCGCTCGGCGCTGGCGGAGATCCTGCCCATGCAGCGGCGCGACTTCGCCGAACTGTTCGGGATCATGGCCGGGCTGCCGGTGACGGTGCGCCTGCTCGACCCGCCGCTGCACGAATTCCTGCCGCGCGGGCGCGCCGAACTCGCCGACATGGCCCGCGCGACCGGCAAGCCCGAGGCCGAGGTCGAGCGCCGCGCCGCGCAGCTGCGCGAGATCAACCCCATGCTCGGCCATCGCGGCTGCCGGCTCGGCCTGACCTATCCCGAAATCTACGAGATGCAGGCGCGGGCGGCGTTCGAGGCGGCGCTGGAGGCGGAGCGCGAGACCGGCGCCGCGCCGGCGCTGGAGATCATGATCCCGCTCGCCGCTGCGGGGCGCGAACTGGCGCTGCTCGGCGACCGCATCGCGGCGGTCGCGAAGGCGGTGGCGGCGGAGCGCGGCGCGGCGCCGGAATACCTGCTCGGCACGATGATCGAACTGCCGCGCGCCTGCCTGCGCGCCGGCGACCTGGCGCGGACGGCGCAATTCTTCAGTTTCGGCACCAACGACCTGACGCAGACGACGTTCGGGATCAGCCGCGACGATTCGGGCCGCTTCCTCGACCGCTACGCCGAACTGGGCGTGCTGGCGCGCGACCCGTTCGTGACGCTGGACGCCGATGGGGTGGGCGAGCTCGTCGCCATCGCGGTGGAGCGCGGGCGGCGCGCGCGCCCGGACATCAAGCTCGGCATCTGCGGCGAGCACGGCGGCGACCCGGAGTCCATCGCCTTCTGCCACCGCGCCGGCCTCGATTACGTCTCCTGTTCGCCCTACCGGGTTCCGGTGGCGCGTCTGGCGGCGGCGCGCGCGGCGCTCGACGGCGGCGGCGATTGACCCGCGCCCCGCGCGGCGCTATACTGGGCGTATCGGAGTGTAGCTCAGCCTGGTAGAGCACCGTCTTCGGGAGGCGGGGGCCGGTGGTTCGAATCCACTCACTCCGACCACCCGCCGCGGCGAGGAGGGAATTTCCGGCGATGGACGCCGAAACGCCGCGGAGCCGGTTCGGAGGCGCCGCGCGCGCAACCTTTGGATATCCCTTGTCGACCGAATTCAGAACTTCCGCTCCGCGTCGGGCAGCCACGGCAGCAGAAGGCGCAGCGCGCGGTCGACCAGCGCGTAGAGGACCAGCGCGATGACGGCGAGGGTCAGCAGCGCGGCGAACATCAGGTCGATCTG
Source organism: Alphaproteobacteria bacterium (assembly GCA_965242575.1). Lineage (GTDB taxonomy): Bacteria > Pseudomonadota > Alphaproteobacteria > UBA7887 > UBA7887 > JANQOH01. The sequence goes on along the minus strand of OZ251461.1, from coordinate 3,096,900 downwards.
CATCCGGCCGTTGGCGTGCAGCATCAGGTAGCCGAGGCCGGCGCTGGAGCCGACCCATTCGCCGACCACCGCGCCGATGGGGGCCGCCGCCGTCGCCACCCGCAGCCCGGAGGCGAAGGCCGGCAGCGCGGCCGGGACCCGGATTCGCAGCAACGCGGCGCGGCGCGAGGCCCCCATCGTCGCCGCCAGGTCGAGCCAGCCGGGATCCGTCCGGCGCAGCCCGTCGTAGAACGTCGCCGTGACCGGGAAGTAGATGATGAGCACCGCCATCGCCACTTTCGACGCCATGCCGTAGCCGAGCCAGAGGACGAGGATCGGCGCCAGCGCGAACACCGGGATCGCCTGCGAGGAGACGAGGAGCGGAAGCAGCCAGGCGCGGGCGGGGCGGAACGCCGCGAGCGTGAGCGCCGTCGCCGCGCCGAGCAGCGCGCCGAAGGCGAGGCCGAGCAGGATTTCCGCCAGGGTGACGGCGGCGTGGTCGAGGATCGTCGGCGCGCGGCGCCACCATGCGGCGAACGCGAGCTCCGGCCCCGGCAGGATGTAAGGCGGCAGCGCCAGGCCGTGGGCCAGGGCCGCCCACGCGCCGACCAGCGCGGCGGCGGCAAGCGCGCCGCGGATCCAAACTTGCCCGCCCATCATCCTTCGGCGCTGGCGGTGGTGAGCCGCGCCATCAGCCGCCCGTAAAGCGCGGCGAGGGCGGGGAGGGACGGGTCGCGCGGCGGCGCGCCGGGCGGCTCCAGCACGCCGCCGACGCGCGCCGGGCGCCCGGCCATCACGGCGATGCGGTCGGCGATGCGAATCGCCTCCAGCGGGTCGTGCGTCACCAGGAGCACCGTGCGCCCGCAGAGCCTGGCCACCGCGAGGTCCTGGAGGCGCGCGCGGGTGATCGCGTCGAGCGCGGCGAACGGTTCGTCCATCAGCACGATGGGGCGATCCTCGAACAGCGTGCGCGCCAGCGCCACGCGCTGCCTCATGCCGCCGGACAGCGCCGCCGGGCGCAGCGATTCGCTGCCGGCGAGGCCCATTTCGGCGAGCAGCGCCCGCGCCGCCCGCCGTCCGCCGCGCTCGCCGCGCAACCGGCGGCCGAGCAGCACGTTGTCGAGCGCGCCGAGCCACGGCAGCAGCAGGTCGGACTGCGCCATATAGGCCACCCGCCCCGCCGCCGGCAGCGAATCGGTGCACAGGACGCCGCCCGATTCGCCCGGCGCGGCGAGGCCGGCGACCAGGCGCAGCAGGCTCGTCTTGCCGACGCCGCTCGGCCCCAGCAGGCAGGTGGTCCGCCCCGCCGCGACCTCGAGCGACAGGTCCTCGAACAGGACCGCGGTCTCGTACACCAGCCGCGCCGAGCGGACGACGATCCCGGGCGGGCCGGCGCCGCCGCTTACGGGTCGCGGAGTTCGCACCAGACCGGCGTGTGGTCGGAGGCCCTCTCGCGCCCGCGCGGCGCCGGGTCGATGTCGCAGGCGGCCAGCCGGTCGGCCGCCTGCGGCGACAGCATCAGATGGTCGATGCGCAGGCCCCGGTCGGCCTCGAAGGCGCGGCCCTGGTAGTCCCAGAAACTGTAGCGCCCCGCCTCTCCGTGCAGCGCCCGGAACGCGTCGGTGTAGCCGAGATGCGCCAGCGCGCGGAACCGCCGCCGGGTGTCCAGCCGGAACAGCGCGTCGCCGGCCCACGCGGCCGGGTCGTAGACGTCCTCCGGGGCGGGAATGACGTTGTAATCTCCGCCCAGCACCGCCGCCTCCTCGCCGGCGAGCAGATCTTCGGCGCGCGCCGCGAGCCGCTCCATCCACGCGAGTTTGTAGGGGTATTTCTCGCTGTCCGCGGGGTTGCCGTTGGGCAGGTAGATCGACGCGGCGCGGATTCCGGCGCCGCCGCCGGCGTCGATCCAGGCCTCGACGTAGCGCGCCTGTTCGTCGTCCGCGCCGCCGGGCAGCGCCTCTATTACGTCCTCGAGCGGGTGCTTCGAGAGTATGGCGACGCCGTTATAGCTCTTCTGCCCGACGACGGCGCAGGCGTAGCCGCGCTCCTCGAACGCGGCGGCGGGAAAGGCGCCGGCGACGGTCTTGATCTCCTGGAGCAGCAGGACGTCGGGCGCCGCGTCGTCGATCCAGGCGAGGACGTTGGGCAGCCGCGCCCGGATCGAGTTGACGTTCCAGGCGGCGATCTTCATGGCGGCGTCACGGCCCCGCTCCCATGCCCCGGCGGGGACGGATCAGCCGATGGAGAACGAGGTTCCGCAGCCGCAGGACGCGGTGGCGTTGGGGTTGCTCACCATGAACATCGACCCTTCGAGGCCTTCGTAGAAGTCGATCTCGGCCCCTTGCAGCAGGTTGGCCGACACGTCGTCGACGAGGATCGTCGCGCCGTCGCGCTCGATGCGCAGGTCGCCGGCGTTCTCCGCCCCGTCGATGGAGAATTTGTATTGGAAGCCCGAGCAGCCGCCGCCCAGCACGGCGACGCGCACGAAGGCCGGCCCGGGCTCCCCGGAGGCGATGGCCTTCGCCCTTCGCGCCGCCGCCGCCGTCATCCGCAGGCCGCGCTCCTCCGCCGCATTCGCCCCGATTGCGCTCATGGCTCTCCGAATCCCCGCCGCGTGACGGACTGCGCGTATTTTGTCCGCGCGCGCCGCGTTGTCAATCCCGCGCGCCGATCCTCGCCGGCGATGACGATCTCGCCCTCCCACAGGCCGCGCCGCGCGCCGCCGTCGCGGACGAACTGGCCCATGCGGACGCGGCGGATAGGGTAGTCCGGGAGCGGCGCCCGGACCGCGCAGCGGTCGCCGCTGCGCTCCCACGCCGCCCGGCGCGACGACCGCGGATACATCGGCAGGATGTCGCGCAGGGTGAAGTCGCGGTTGTCGAAGCCGTGCCCGCGGCGGTCCTCCGGCAGGTCGGCCGGGTCCGCGGGGTATATGTGCAGAACGAACCGCGCCGCCAGATCCTCCGGCGCGCATCCGTCCCGGGCGTAGACGACCGCGTCGTCGTGGATCCAGACGTCGAACCGGGCGGCGAGGTCCGGCGGGCGGGCGGGGACGTCTATGCGGATTTCGACGTCGGCGGCGCGCACTTCGTCCATGTCGAACGCGTCGAGGAAGGAACTGCCGTAAGCCGCCAGGCTCCAGGCCGGGGGAACGATGGGGCGATCCCGTAAATGGCCTTGCCGCATCGCTTCCCGTGGACGGACGAGCGCGACGCGGCACGCGCCGAAGTCTCTGTCGAGGACGACCCCCGCGCGGTTTGCGCCCGGCAGTACGGCCGCGTTCATCCATGCGTATCCGACGGAGCCGCAGAGCCGGAGGTCCGCCCCCGGGCTTTCGGCGAGGGCGCGTTCGATCCCGGCGCGAAAGGCGGGGCCCCAATAGCCGAAATCGTAACGCGCGCGGATGCGCCCGGTCGTGGTCCGGTCCTCGAGGCCGTTGAAATAGACCTGCTGGTGCGGGTGGAGGAGCATCATGGACACGGCCGCCGCCGCGGCGCCCGCCCCCGCCAGCATGCGGAGCGCGGTCCCCCCCCCCCCCCCCCGCGCCGGATGCTAGGCGCCGGGGGGCGCGGGCGAGCGCGGCGGCGCCGATGGCGGCGAGGACGCAGAACGGCGCATGGACGAAGAACAGGTGGCGCCAGTCGTCGTAGGCGTGGGCGTCGAAGATCGCGGCCGCCAGCGGCGGCCCGGCCCAGCACGCGGCGGCCAGCAGGGCGAAGCGCGCCGGCGTGTTGCGCAACGCGGCGCCCGGCCGGGCGAGGCCGCGCCGCAGGGCGAGGACGAACCCCGCAAGGCCGAGCGCCAGCAGGACCGGCGGCGTCGAGACCGCGAACCACACCGGGAAGTAATGCGCCGGCAGGTCCGCGGGCGAGAACATCCGGCCCTGGAACAGGACGGACGCCGGGTTCGGATGGTGGGAGAGCGTCTCCACGGCGTCGATGAAGGCGCCGGGGCCGCCGGCCCACATGTAAGGCGATACGGCGTAGAGGACCCCCGCCCAGCCCGCCGCGAAGGCGGCCAGCGAGCCGAGGACGCGCCGCCGCGCCGCCGGACCGGAGGCGAGCGTCCGGTCGAGGGCCAGAAGCCCTGCGACCGCGGCCGCGAGAACCAGCCCGGCCGGGATGCGCAGATTGGTCAATATGGCGGCCGCGGCGCCGCAAAGCAGGAACGCGCCCGCCCCGCCGCGACGGAACGCGCGATGGGCGAGCCAGAGGCAGACGGCGAACAGCGCGAGGGCGGGGACGTCCTTGGAGTTGAAGAACGAATGGGCGTAGATGCGCGGCTGGAGGGCGAACAGCGCGAAGGCGAGAAACGCCGCGACGGCGGACCCGGTCATGCGCCGCGCCAGCAGGGCGCAGCACAGCGCGCCGGCGAGGAAGAGGAGGTGGCCGGCGGCGTGGCGGAGGAGATAAACGTGGCGATCGTCGCCGAGTCCCAGCGCCTTCCCGGCGAGCAGGACCGGCAGTTCGAACGCGACGCCGTAATACCTGTCGTGGGGCAGTTCGAAGCGCAGCTCGCCCTCGCCGGCGATGTAGCGCCAATTGGTCTCGGCGATCTCGCGCTGCCTGTTCTCGTCGATGGAGACCCCGTAATCGTCGAGGATGGCGGCGCCGATGGCGAGGAGAAAAGCGCACGCGATGAGGAGGCCGAAACCCGCGCGCCCCGGGGCGCGCGGGGCGCCGCCGGAGCGCAGATGGAGCATGGACGGCCCTTTCCTCGACAACGGTGGAATGACCGCTATCGGTACCGAAGGCGCCGCCGCCGATCAACGGCGGCGGCGGACGACCGCGCCGTACGCGCTACAGCGAGTCGAGGAACGCCAGCAGCGCGGCGCGGTCGCCGGCGGGCATGGCGCGGAACGCCTCGCGCGCCGCCTCCGCCTCGCCGCCATGCCACAGGACGGCCTCCGCCAGGCCGCGCGCCCGCCCGTCGTGGAGGAAGTAGCGGTGGCCGTTGACGGTCTCGGTGAGGCCGATGCCCCACAGCGGTGGCGTGCGCCATTCCCGCCCCGTCGCCCGGCCCTCGCGGAAGCCGTCGGCGAGGCCCTCGCCCATGTCGTGCAGCAGCAGGTCGGTGTAGGGCCATATCAGCTGCCCGGCGAGGCCGGGAATCGGCCAGTCGCGGCGGGTGGCGTGCTTGGGCGCGTGGCAGGCCGGGCAACCCGCGCGGTAGAACAGCGCCTTGCCGCGCAGGACCTCCGGCGCGCCGGCGCCGCGCCGGGCGGGAACGGCGAGATGGCGGCTGTAGAAGACGATGGGCGCCATGACCTCTTCCGGCGCCTCCGGGCGCCCGCCATGCGGCGCGGCGCGGCAGGCCGCCTGCGCCGCCGAGCAGTCGCCCCACGGACCGGGCGCGAGCGGATTGGAGACGCCGATGTCCATCGCCATCGCCGCCGCCGCCTGGTCGCGGATCGTCGCCTGCCCCGCCTTCCAGCCGAATCGCCCGAGCGCCGCCCGCCCCAGCGCGCGGCTCCGGACGCGGTTCGCGCGGCCGGAGATCCCGTCGCCGTCGGCGTCGCCGGGGTCGGCGCGGGCGAGGATGTCGGCTTCGTCTATCGCCTCGAGCAGGCCGAGGCCGATCATCGGCGGCGCCACGCGCGGGCTCGTCATGGTTTCGGGATGCAACGGCCCGTACTCCAGCCCGGCGGCGCGATAGCGCGGCGCGCGCAGACTCGCCGCCGCGCCGTCGGCGAAGGCCATCGCGATCTCCCGGTACTCCACCGCCAGGCGCCCCTCGCGGCGCAGGCCGGCTACGGCGAGGTCCTGCAACTGCGCGCCATAGGTGGGTTCGGGGACGAAGGCGATTTCGCCCGACTCCAGCCGCCGCCGCTCCTCCGCGCCGCGCGGCGGGACGGCGAGGCGCAGCAGCATCGAGACCGCGCTGTCGTCCGGCCCTTCCGGCGGATGGCCGCGCCCGTCCTTGAGGTGGCAGCGCTGGCACGACCGCGCGTTGTAGAGCGGCCCCAGCCCGTCCGCCGACGCGGTGGAGGCCGGCGCCGCGACCCAGGCGCGGCGGAACAGGCCGTTGCCGATGAGGAACTCCGCGCGCTCGGCGAAGGACAGGTTCGCCGAGGGTTGCGAAAAGGCGTCGCGGTCGAACCGCGCGCGTTCGGTCGCCGTCCCGCCGGAGAGCGCCTCCCACCTTTCGGCGGCGGAGAAGTCCGTCGCCGGCGCGAGGATCGCCGCGCGCTCCTCCGGCCCCGCCGCCGCCGCGAACGCCGCCGGCGCGGCGGCGGCGAGCGCGAGCGCGGCGCGGCGCCCGCGCACCGCCGCCCCGTCCCGCACCTAACGGAACACCGCCTCCGGATCGTCGAGGCTGTCGGACCCCTCGAAGGCGACGGCGCCGAGATCGAGCGCCGGCGGGAGTTTCTCGATCTCGGCGGCCAGGGCGACGAGCGCGTCGATGACGCCTTGCGCCATCGCGTTCCCCTCCGGGTTGTCCGCGCCGATCATCCGGTCCCAGGCCGTCGCCCCGCCATCCGCCGCCGCCTTCACCGCGCCGGCCGCGGCGAGGGCCGCGTCGAGCCGCGCGCCCAGGGCGGACTCCAGCGCCGGGTCGCGTTCGCGCGCCAGTTCGGCGAGGCTCGGTCCTTCCGCCGCGCCGCCGCCGGCGCGTTCGTAGCGCCCGGTCCAGACGTTCCGAATGCCCACGATGTCGTAATAATGCGAGTTGTGGGTGTTGTCGGAGAAGCAGTCGTGCTCCTCTTCCGGGTCGTGCAGCAGGAGGCCGAGTTGCATCCGCTCGCCCGCCAGTTCGCCGTAGGCGAGGCTGCCCATGCCGGCGACGATGGCGGCGAGGCCGGCTTCGACGGTCCCTTCCTCCAGCGCGGCGCGCGCGGCGCCGCCGGCGGCCCAGTTCGCCGCCATCTCCTCCAGGTCGGCGACGAGCAGGGCCGCGGCGGCGGCGAGATACGCGCCGCGGCGGTCGCAATTGCCGCCGGTGCAGGCGGCGCCAGCGGCGTAGTCGGTCCACGGGCGCGCGCCGGCCCCCGGGCCGGTCCCGTTCAGGTCCTGGCCCCAGAGCAGGAATTCGACGGCGTGGTAGCCCGTGGCGACGTTGGCCTCGATCTCGTCGATCTCGTGCAGCGACCGCAGCAGCTGCGCGTCGATGACCGCGGCGTCGATGGACTGCCCGCCCACGACCGGCGCCGGGTTCGCGACGATGTTCGCGGCGGAAAACGCGTTCTCCGCGTTCTCCGCGCCGTAGGCGGCGGGGTCGACGTAGTCGATGAGCCCCTCGTCGAGCGGCCAGGCGTTCACCCGCCCCTCCCACGCGTCGACGATGGCGTTGCCGAAGCGGAAGACCTCGGTCTGCTGGTAGGGGATCCGCGCCGCGATCCAGGCGTCCCTGGCGGCCCGGTGGGCATCCGGCCCGGGCGCCGCCAGCAAGGCGTCGACGGCCGCCGCCAGCGCCCGCGCCGCCGCCAGCGAGTCCTGGTAACCCGCCCGGGCGATGTCGGCGTAGTTGTCGATGACGGCGCGGGCGTCCGCCGCCGCGTGGACCGGGGCCGCCGGCGGCCCCGCGAAAACCGCGGCGAGCGCCGCGGCGGTAATCTTGCGTCCTCGAGTCGTCATGCCGATCCTCTCGCGATCATCGCCGGTCGGGCGGCATGGCGCCACGTCCGGCGCGCGAATGCAAGTCATTCTCACTCCCGCGCGTTCGGACGCGCCGGCGCGCCCCGGGGACTGCGAGACGTCCGGGTCAGCTCACCAGCCGCCGGAAGAACTCGACGACCGCCGGCCGGGTCAGGTCGTTGTAGGTCACGAACAGCATGAGCGACAGGACCAGCGCCAGGCCGACGATGTTGCCGTATTCCTGGATGCGCGGGCCGAGCGGGCGGCCGCGGACGGCCTCGGCGGCGTAATAGGCGAGATGGCCGCCGTCGAGCAGCGGAATGGGGAACAGGTTGATCACCCCGAGCACGGCCGACAGGACGACGATGAGCTTCGCTACGTCGGCGACGCCGGCCTCGGCGACCTGGCCGGAGATCTGCGCGATCAGGATCGGCCCGCCGAGCTCGCTCGAATCGCGCGTACCCGCGATGATCTGGCCGATCCCCTGCACGTTGAACGCCACCAGCATCCAGGTGTCGCCCACCGCGTTGACCAAGGCGGAGAACGGGCCCAGGCGCTCGCGGACCGTCTCGGCGACGCGGATTCCGACGACGCCCACGCTGTGCGCGTTGCCGAGGCTGTCGACCTCCTCATGCGCGCGCGGGGTGACGGGCAGGCGGAGCAGCGCCCCGCCGCGCTCCACGCCGAAGAGCATCTCGGTCTCCGGATTGAGCAGAACGGCCTCGCGCATTTCCTCGAACGTGTCGATCCGCGCGCCGTCGATCTCGACGATGCGGTCGCCCGACCGCAATCCCGCCTCCTCCGCCGCGCCGCCCGGCAGCACCTCGTGGACGACGGCCGGGGTGACGGCGCGCCCGATGACGACGAACAGGATCGCCAGCAGCGCGATGGACAGGACGAAATTCGCCGCCGGACCGGCGGCGACGATGGCGCTGCGCCGCCACAGGCTCTTGTGGTGGAACGATATGGCCTTGTCGTCCTCGGTCATCAGCTCGTCGAAACGCCGCGCCAGGCGGCCCGCCGGGTCCATGTCGCCGAAGAAGCGGACGTAGCCGCCGAGCGGCACCAGGCTTATCCGCCAGCGCGTGCCGGCGGAGTCGGTCCAGCCCGTCAGCTCGGGGCCGAACCCGATCGAGAACGTCACCACGCCCACGCCGCACCGGCGCGCGACCCAGTAATGGCCGAACTCGTGCACGAAGACGACGACCGTGAAGACGATCAGGAAGGCGCCTATGTGGAAAACGAAGTCGAGAAGGGTTTCCATCGTTACTCCATGCGTTCAGTCGGGCGCCGGGCGGGAGCGGCCCCCCGCGCCGGCGACCAGGCCGCGCGCCACCTCGCGCGCCTCCTCGTCCACCGCCACGAACTCGGCGAGCGACGCCGGCGCCCCGCCGGCGAGCGCCTCGACCGTCCTTTCGGCGACCGGGACGATGTCGAGAAAGCCTATGTCGCCGCGCAGGAACCCGCGCACCGCGACCTCGTTGGCGGCGTTCAGCGCGGTCGCCGCGCCGCCGCCCCGCGCCAGCGCCTCGCGGGCCACCCGGATGGCCGGGAAACGCTCCTCGTCCGGCTTCTCGAAGTCGAGCCGCCCCAGCGCGGCGAGATCGAGCCTCGGCGCGGGCGCCGGTATGCGGTCGGGCCATGCGAGGCACCGGGCGATGGGCGTGCGCATGTCCGGCGCGCCGAGCTGCGCCAGCACCGACCCGTCGCAATAGGCGACCATGCCGTGGACGACGGATTGCGGATGGACCAGCACCTCGATCTGCCGTTCGGACACCGGGAACATATGGTAAGCCTCGATCGTTTCAAGGCCCTTGTTCATCATGGTCGCCGAATCGACGGAGATCTTGGCGCCCATGTCCCAGGTCGGATGGTCGACCGCCTCGCCGGGCGTCGCCGCCGCCATCGCGGCGCGGCTCCAGGCGCGGAACGGCCCGCCGGAGGCGGTCAGGACGATCTTCTCGACCCGTTCGGGCCGTTCGAAGTCGAAGACCTGGAAGACGGCGTTGTGCTCGGAGTCGACCGGCAGCAGCGTGGCGCCGCCGCGCGCGGCCTCCGCCATCACCGCCTCCCCGGCGCATACGAGGCATTCCTTGTTGGCGAGCGCCACCACCGCGCCCCGGCGCAGGGCCGCCATGGTGGGCGCGAGGCCGGCGGCGCCGACGATGGCCGCCATCACCCATTCGGCCGGCTGCGCCGCCGCCTCGACGAGCGCCTCCGGACCGGCGGCGACGCGCACCGGCGCGCCGTCGAGCTCCGCCTTGAGGGCAGAATAGGCGGCGGGGTCCGCCACCGCCGCGAGGCGGGGCTTCAACCGCCGCGCCTGCCGCGCCAGAAGGCCGGCGTTGCGGTGCGCCGTCAGCGCCTCGACGCGGTAGCGCCCGGGGTCGGCGGCCAGCAGGTCGACCGTGGCGCAGCCGATGGACCCGGTCGACCCCAGGACGCAGACGCCGCGCGGCTCCTCCGCCACCGCGCTTACCCGCCGCCCGCGAGGAGGACGAGCGCCGCCAGCGCCGGCGCGGCGCCCATCAGCCCGTCGACCCGGTCGAGCAGCCCGCCATGGCCGGGGATCAGCCGGCCGGAATCCTTCACCCCGCGGCGGCGCTTGAGCCACGATTCGAAGAGGTCTCCCGACTGCGCGGCGGCCGAGAGCGCGACTCCGGCGAGCATGCCGAAGACCGGGCCGCCGCCGCCGGCGGCGGGGCCAAGCGCCGCGCCCGCCGCCCCGGCGGCGGCGGCGCCGCCGACGGAGCCGGCCCAGGTCTTCGCCGGGCTCACGCGCGGCGCCAGTTTCGGCCCGCCCACCGCCCGCCCGACCGCCCAGGCGCCGATATCGGTCGCCCAGACGACGACCAGCAGCCCGGCCGCCAGCGCCGGCCCTCGGTCGGGAACGTCGCGCAGCCAGAGGATCGCCGCCGCCGGGCCGCCGAGATAGACGGGCCCCGCCGCCGCCGGCCAGACGGGCGCGCCGCGCCGCGCCGCGGCGGCCGCGGCCGCCAGCCCGCCCGCGCCGAGCAGCGCCAGCGCCCACCCGGCGAGGCCGAGCGCGGCCAGCGCCAGCGCCGGCGCCAGAAGCGCGGCGAGGGCCGGGAGGCCCCCCGGCGGCCGCGCCAGCATCCGCCATTCGCCGGCGGCGATGGCGAGCGCCGCGGCGACCAGCGCCAGCAGCCACGGCCCGCCCGCCCAGGCGGCCGCGAGCGCCGCGGGCGCGAGAACGAGGGCGGAGACGAGACGCGCGGCGGACTCGGTCATCGCCGGCGCGCGGCGCCGTAGCGCCGCTCCCGGCCGCGATATTCGCCGATGGCCGCCTCGAGGGACTCGCGGCCGAAATCGGGCCACATGGTCGGCGTGAAGACCAGTTCGGAATAAGCGGACTGCCAGAGCAGGAAGTTGCTCAGCCGGCGCTCGCCACCGGTCCGGATCACCAGGTCGGGGTCGGGCGAGCCGCCGGTCTCGAGGCGGGCGGAGAACGCCGCCGCGTCGATCGATTCCGGGTCGATGCGCCCGGCGCGCGCGTCGCGGGCGATGGCCCGGGCGGCGGCGGCGATCTCGTTGCGCGAGCCGTAATTGAGCGCCACCGTCAGGGTCAGCCGGGCGTTGGCGCCGGTGCGCGCCTCGGCGGCGGCGATCAGCGCCCGGATGTCGGCGTCGAGGCGGTCGCGCCCGCCGATCGCGCGCAGCCGCACGCCGGCCTCGGCCAGTTCGTCGAGCTCGCGCCGGAGGTAGAGGCGCAGCAGGCCCATCAGGTCGCGCACCTCGTCCGCCGGGCGCTTCCAGTTCTCGGACGAGAAGGCGTAGAGGGTCAGGTATTCGACTCCCAGGTCGAGGCAGCCGCGCACCGCGGCGCGCGCCGCCTCGGCGCCGCGCCGGTGGCCGGCGGCGGTGGGCAGGCCCCGGTCGGCGGCCCAGCGCCCGTTGCCGTCCATGACGATGGCGATGTGGCGGGGCGGCGGCGGTTGCGCGGCGGCGGCGGTTTCCATGCCGTCAGACCTGGAGGATTTCCTTTTCCTTCCGCGCCATCTCGGCGTCGATGGCGCCGATCGCCGCGTCGGTCAGGTCCTGGACCTCGCCGGAGCGCCGCTCCCGGTCGTCCCGCGAGATCTCGCCGGCGCGCTCGAGCCGCTTCAACGTGTCCATCCCGTCGCGCCGGACGTTGCGCACCGCGACGCGCGAGTCCTCGGCGTATTTGTGCGCCACCCTGGCGAGCTCGCGGCGGCGCTCCTCGGTGAGTTCGGGGATCGGCACGCGCACCAGCTGGCCGTCGGCCGCGGGGTTGAGGCCCAGGCCGCTGTCGCGGATGCCCTCGGTCACCGCCTTCACCAGCGCCTTGTCCCACACCTGCACGGTGATCAGGCGCGGCTCCGGGACGCTCACCGCGCCGAGCTGGACCACCGGCATCTGCCCCCCGTAGGCGTCGACGACGATGGGCTCCACGAGGCCGGCGGAGGCGCGGCCGGTGCGCAGGCCGGCATATTCCCGTTTCAGGACATCGACGGCGCCTTTCATCCGGCGCTCGATGTCGGCAAGGTCGAATTCGGCTGACATGCGGCTACCCCGTCCGTCCGATCAAGGTGTAGCGGCCCTCGCCGGCGACGGCGGCGGCGAAGGCGCCGGGATTGTGAATCGAAAACACCGCGATGGGAATCCCGTTCTCCCTGGCGAGCGACACGGCCGGCGCGTCCATCACCTCGAGGCCGTCGCGAAGCACCCGGTCCCAGGTCAGGGATTCGTAGCGGCGCGCAGTCGAATCGACCTTCGGATCCGCGCTGTAAACGCCGTCGACCTGGGTCCCCTTGAGCAGCAGCGCGCATTCGAGTTCGGCGGCGCGCAGCGCGGCCGCGGTGTCGGTGGTGAAAAAGGGGTTGCCGGTGCCCGCGGCGCAGATCACCACCCGCCCCTTCTCCAGGTGGCGGATGGCGCGGCGGCGCGCGAACGGCTCGCATATGGCGTTCATGGGCACGGCGGAGACCGCGCGCGCGTCGACTCCCCCGGCCTCCAGCGCGCTCTGGAGGGCCAGCGCGTTGATCGCGGTCGCCAGCATCCCCATGCCGTCGGCGGCGGCGCGGTCGATTCCCTCCGCCGCCGCCGCGAGTCCGCGAAAGATGTTGCCGCCGCCGACGACGACGCAGACCTCGACGCCCGCCGCGCGCACCTCGCCAATGTCCGCCGCGACGCGTCGCGCCGCCGCCGCGTCTATGCCGTAGGCGCGCCCGCCCATCAGCGCCTCGCCCGACAGTTTCAGCAGGACGCGGCGGGCGCGGGGGGTCGCGCCGCCGCGCGGGCCGGGCGCCGCCATGCCCGCCTCCCGCGATCCGCCGGCGGTCAGCGTCCGGTCCGCGCCGGCCTCAATGCGCGCCCGCCTGGGCGGCGACCTCGGCGGCGAAGTCGGAGTCTTTCTTTTCGACGCCTTCGCCGAGCGCGAAACGCGCGAAGCCGGCGACCTCGATCTCCGCGCCGGCGGCCTGCGCCGCCGCCGCCACGGCGTCGCGCACCCGCGTCTTGCCGTCGATGACGAAGACCTGGTCGAGCAGCACGATCTCCTCGAACCACTTGCGCATCCGGCCCTCGACCATCTTGGGAATCGCGTGGGCGGGCCGGCCGCTGTCCCGCGCCTGCTCCTCGAGCACGGCGCGCTCGCGCGCCGCCGCCGCCGGGTCCACCGCCTCGCGGCTCAACGCCAGCGGGCGCGCCGCGGCGACGTGCATGGCCAGCTGCTTGCCGAGCTCGGCCAGCGCCTCCGGCGGCGCCTTCGATCGCAGCGCCGCCAGCACGCCGATCCTGCCGAGGCCCGGCCGAACCGCGTTGTGGACGTAGCTCGCCACGAGGCCCTCCTCGACCGACAGGCGCGCGGAGCGGCGCAGGACGAGGTTTTCGCCGATCCGCCCCACCAGCCCGGTCAGCCGGTCGGCGATGGAGCCGCCCCCGCCCGACGGCGCCGATTTCAGCGCCTCGACGCCGTCCGCGGCGAGCGCCGCCTCGGCGGCGGCGGCTACGAAGTCCTGGAACTCCGCGTTGCGCGCCACGAAGTCGGTCTCGGAGTTCACCTCGACCAGGGCGCCGCATGCGCCGGACACGCGGGCGCCGACGAGTCCCTCGGCGGCGGCGCGGCCGGCCTTTCGCGCGGCGGCCGCGAGTCCCTTGGCGCGCAGCCAGTCGACCGCGCGGTCCATGTCGCCGCCGGATTCGCCGAGCGCCCTCTTGCAGTCCATCATCCCGGCGCCGGTCTTCTCGCGCAGCGCCTTCACCTCGGCCGCGGTTACGTCAGCCATCGCCCGCCTCCCTGGCGGCTTCTTCCGGCGCCGGCGCCGGGGCCGGCTCGGCCGGGGGTCGGGGCGCCGCGTCCGCCTCTCCGGCGGGCGCCTCTTCGGCAGGCGGCTCCGCCGCCGCCGCGTCCAGCTCCTCCTCCGGGGCGACCTCCGCCGCGCCGATGTCGCCGCCGAGCGACGCCTGCTCCTGTTGCAGGCCGTCGATCACCGCGCGCGCCACCAGGTCGCAATAGAAGACGATGGCGCGCGTCGAATCGTCGTTGCCGGGCACCGGGAACTGGACGCCCTCCGGGTCGCAATTGCTGTCGATGATCGCGAACAGCGGGATGCCGAGCTTGCGGGCCTCCTTCTGCGCGATCTCCTCCTTGTTGGTGTCGATGACGAACACCAGGTCGGGCAGGCCGCCCATCTCGCGAATGCCGCCGAGCGTCCGCTCGAGCTTGTCGCGCTCGCGGGTGAGGTTGAGGGTCTCCTTCTTGGTGAGGCCCGTCGTCCGCGCCTCGAGCTGTTCGTCGAGCTTGCGCAGGCGGCCGATGGAGTTGGAGATCGTCCGCCAGTTGGTCAGCATTCCGCCGAGCCAGCGGTGGTTGACGTAGTACTGGCCGCAGCGCCGGGCCGCCTCGGCCACCGGCTGCTGCGCCTGCCGCTTGGTGCCGACGAACAGGACCCTGCCGCCCTCGGCGACCGTCGCGCGCACCGCGTCGAGGGCGCGGTAGAGCAGCGGGACGGTCTGTTGCAGGTCGATGATGTGGATCCCGTTGCGGACGCCGTAGAGGAACGACTCCATCTTGGGGTTCCAGCGGTGGGTCTGGTGGCCGAAATGCACGCCGGCCTCGAGGAGCTGGCGCATCGAGAAGGTGGGCGCCGTCATGGCATGGTGTTCTCCGGCTAATCCGCCGCGAGCCGTTCACCCGGTCGAACCGGGCGCCGGAGCGGCCGCCCCCGGGCGGCCGCGCGCTCGCGTGAGAAGTCAACGCGGCGCGGGAATACCCCCCCGCCGGCGGTTTGGCAAGCTCCCCGCCTTTCCCGGAGCCGCCGCGGAGCGGCGAAATTCTCCCCGACGGGAATCGCGAGTCGTTTATAAGGGCCTTATACCAGCCCAATTGCGAACCTATACATACATTTATTTTCCGTCATTCCCGCGAAGGCGGGAATCTCTATCGACAGGAAATATACCTAAAATAAGATAAAGATTCCCGCCTTCGCGGGAATGACGAAGTAAAAATTCCGAAGTGAATAAATGCGAATTCGATACGGTATAAGCGAGCCGCCGGGCGGCGGCGCGTTCAGAACCCGAGCCGCATCTTCGCGGCGATTCCCCAGTCCGGGCCGCCCTCCGGCGCGCCGGCGTCCGCCCCGAAGCGCGCATAGCCGCCCAGCACCGCCGCCGCGCCGTCGCCGCTCCACGCGTCATAGACGAGCTGCGTCCGCACCTCCCGACCGGCCGACGCGAGCGACACCGCCCGCGCCGCGAACGCCACCTCGCCGTCCGCAACCTCCCGCGCCGGGGCCAGAACCATCGCCACCCGGCCGCGCGGGCGAAACGGCGCAGACGCCGTCGCCGTCAGCCGATCCCCCGGCGCGAACACGCCCGACGCAGAAACGCCGACCGCCAGCGAGTCCGAACGCAACGCGCCCCAGTGCCGGACCAGCGAACCCGGAGCACCGGGGCGCGACCCCGTCGACCCGAAACTGTAACTCCCGAACGCCGTCGCCTTGCCCGAGAGCGGCTTTTCCACGCCCAGGTCGACGAAATTCGTCACCGAAGCCGGCGCCGGCCCGAAACCGCCCGACGAACGCATGCCCAGGCGCGCGCCGCGCTCCCGCAGCGTCCCCGCGCCCAGTTTGACCGACAGCCCGCCGGCGAAGCGGCGGTCGACCCCCACCGCAACCAGACGCGCGCGCGGCGCCCCGAACCGGCTCTGGCCGTCCCGACCGGAGAAACTCAACCGCGTTCGCCCGTCGAGGCGCCAGTCCACCCCCACCCCCGGCCCTTCGCCGGAGAACGCCGCGAACGGGCGCACCGACAGCCCGTCGGCGAACAGGCCGCGGTCGACGGACGCGGCGAAGCCGGTCCGCGCGCCGGTCGCGCCCGCGCCTTGCCCGACCGTCACCGTCAGGCCCGCCTGCGGCTGGAGCGAGAACCGGTAGTCGCGCAGCGGCTCCCCGGCGTCCAACTCGGTATCGAACGCCCGCCACGCCGCGCGGTCGCGGTCGGCCGGGCCGGCGAAGGAGAACGCCGCGCCCACGCCCAAAGGCGCGACCGTCCACTTGCGCCGCGCCGGCTCCAGGAACCCGTCCAGGAGGCTCGCCGAAGCCCGGTCTTCGCCGGCGAGGAAGGCGGCGTTCAGGTCGTGGAGGAACGGGAACCCCTGCTCGTCGTAAACGACGGTGTCGGCCAGCGCCGCGACCGGGCGGACGCTGGCGCCCGGCGGCAGCCGGACCGCGGTTCCCCGCACCGGCGCCGCGCCCGATCCGGGCAGCATCATGCTGATGAAGCCCATCGGGTTCATCGCCGCGCCCAGGTCGAGGGCGCCGTGGCCGCACCTGGCGGACACGCCGGTGGTCGAATCGTAGGCGCAGGTCGCCGTGTCGATCTGCTGCGCCGTCGTCAGCAGCCGGTCGACGATCTGGCTCGCGGTCTTGTTGGGGAACGCCGCCCACACCACCGCCGCCGCGCCGGCCACATAGGGCGCGGAATACGACGTGCCGGTCGCATTCGTGTAGCCGCGAGCCTCGGAGTCGGGGCGGCCATCGGTGGTGTAAATGCTGTCTCCCGGCGCCATCAGGCAATACTGCTTGACCGATCCGCATTGGTTGGCCCAACTCGCCTGGCCCGTGCCGGTCTCGTTCAGGGAGGTAACCGCGATGGCGAACCCGGCGACCCCCTCCTCCGCGACCGCCTTGGCCGGATAGCCCAGCGGCTCCGCGCCGCCGTCGTTCCCCGTGCTCGCGACGACGATCCGGCCCCGCCCGGCCGCCAGCCGCAGCGCCGCCGCGGCGCGGCTTGCGATCGTTCCGCTCAAACGTTCGGACGGGTAGCCCAGGGACATGACCGCGACGTGGGCGCTGCCCGCCGGGTTGGCCGTGTAGGTGTCACGGTTCCCGGGATAGCTGTAAGTCCCCGTCAGCCCCGCCACCGACGCGAAGGCGGCCTCGATGGCCGCGCCGGAGCTGCCCGGCGCCATGTTCACGACGTTCGCGTTGTAGGCGACGCCGTGCATGCCCGTATCGTCGCGCCGGGCGGCGACGACCCCGGCGACCCGCGTTCCGTGCTGGCCGATGATCCTGTCGGCGCCGGTCTCGACCCTGGTCGCTCCCGGCAAGTCGGGATGATTGGTGACGACCGTACCGTCTATGACGGCGACGGTGACGCCGCCGCCGCCCGGCTCGCCCATGGTGCGCGCCGCGTAGCCCGTGCTGGCGTCGATCAGCGGCAACCCGACGGAGGCGGTGTATTCCGCGGTCTCCCACGAACTCGCCGTGCTCTTCGCCGTCGCCGGCTCCAGCGTCTCGCCCGAAGCGGGCGTGCGGACCGTGGAGTCGGCCGGGCGGACGTTCTTCACCGTGACCGTCACGCTGTCGGCCGCCGACTGGCCGCCGGCGTCGGATACCGTCAGCGTGAACGTCAACTCCGTGTCCGCCGTCACCGCCGGCGCCGTGAAGGTCGGGGCGGCGGCGCTCGCATCGCTCAAGGTCGCCGCCGGCGTTCCGGTCTGCGTCCAGGCATACGTCAGCGCTCCGCCTTCGGGGTCCGAACTCCCGCTCCCGTCGAGCGCCGCCGCGTCGCCCTCGTAGGTCGTGACATCGTCCCCGGCGCTCGCGATGGGCGCGTCGTCGTCGGCGCTCACCGTGACCGTCGCCGTGTCGGTCGCCGACAGCCCGCCGGGGTCGGTCACCGTCAGCGTGAACGTCAGGCTGTCGTCCGCGGCGAGTTGCGGCGCGGCGAAAGACGGCGTGGACGTGGACGCGCCGCTCAGCGTCACCGTTGACGTTCCGCCGGTCTGCGTCCATGCCCAGGTCAGCGTCCCGCCCTCGGGGTCCGAACTCCCGCTCCCGTCGAGCGCCGCCGCGTCGCCGTCGCTCACGCCGAAGTCGCTCCCGGCGTCGGCGGTGGGCGCGTCGTTGTCCGCGCGCACCGTGACCGTCGCCGTGTCGGTCGCCGACAGCCCGCCCGGGTCGGTCACCGTCAGCCGGAACGTCAAAACGGAGTCCGCCTCGAGGTTCGGCGCCGTGAAGGTCGCGCGGGCCGTGTCCGCGCCGGCCGGCGCCACCGGCGCGCCGCCGGTCTGCGTCCACGCGAACGCCAGCGCCCCGTTCTCGGGGTCCGAACTGCCGCTTCCGTCGAGCGTTACCGGGTCACCCTCGTCCACCGTCAGGTCGTCCCCGGCGTCGGCCGCCGGCGGGCGGTTGCGCGGCGGCGGCGGCGCGCGGGGCGGCGGCGGGCGGCCGCGCACGGTAATGGTTTCGACCACCACCGCCCGCACCGCGCCATTGGCGTCGGTTGCGGTCAGGGTGAACGTCAGCGCCGCATCCTCCGGCGGGTTCGGCGCGTCGAACTCCGGAGCGCAGGTATCGGCGCCGCGCAACTCCACCCGGAGCGTCCCCGCCGTCTGCCGCCAGTGGCAGGACAGCGGCCCGTATTCGGGGTCGAGGCGGTCGCCGCCCACGAGCGTCACCACGGCGCCGGGATCCATGGTCCGCATGGGGAGCCGGACCGCCTCCGGCGCGGGCGGAGCCGGGTCCGTCCCCGGGTCCGGCGATGGAGGAGCCGTCGGCGCGGGGTTCGGCGCCGGAGCGGCCGTCGGCGCCGATTGGCCGCCCCCGCCCCCGCCGCCGCAGGCCAGCAACCCGATGGAGATCGCCGCCCAGACCGGAAGCGCGGCCTGTCTCGCCAGCGACGACCGTTTCATTGCCTGCCTCGCCCCATGAGGCCGCGCCACTCCGCTTCGCTCAGCACCGTCACGCCGAGCGCGCGCGCCTTTTTCGCCTTCGACCCGGCGTCCGTCCCGGCCACAACGTAGTCGGTCGCGGGCGACACCGAGCCCGCCACCCGCGCGCCGGCGGCCTGGGCGGCGGTCTTGGCCTCGGCGCGGCTCATGTCCTCCAGCTTGCCGGTGAAAACCACCGTCTTGCCGGCGACCGGCGAAGCGGATGCGGCCGGGGCCGCCGCCGCCTCCACCCGCACCTCGCGGGCGAGCGCCGCCACCGCCGCGTGGTTGCGCGGCTCGGAGAAGAAACCGGCCAGTTCGGCGACCGCCTTCTCGCCCACCCCGTCGATGGCGAGGAGGTCGCTCCACGCCGCGCTTTCGCGGTCGCCCGCCGCCGCCGCGGCCTCCGCCAGGCGGTCGAGCGTCCCGAAATGGAGCGCCAGCAGCCGCGCGTTGGCCTGCCCGACCAGCCGGATCCCCAGCGCGAAGAGGAAGCGTTCGAGCGAGATCGTCCGGCGCGCGGCGATGGCCGCCAGCAGGTTGGCGACCGAGGTCTCGCCCCAGCCCTCGCGGGCGGCGATCTCCGCCGCGCGCTCGTGGAGGCGGAACAGGTCGGCCGGCGTCCGCGCCAGTCCGTCGCGCAGGAACGCCTCGATCTGCCGCGCGCCGAGGCCCTCGACGTCGAAGGCGTCGCGGGAGACGAAATGCCGCAGCCGCTCCACCGCCTGGGCCTCGCAAACCAACCCGCCGGCGCAGCGGCGCACCGCCCCGCCCTCCTCGCGGACCGCGCGCGAGCCGCAGACCGGGCAGGTTTCCGGGAACGCGAACGGCGCCGCGCCCGGCGGGCGCCGGGCAAGGTCCACCGCGACGATCTGGGGGATGACGTCGCCCGCGCGCCGCACCGTCACCGTGTCGCCGACGCGGACGTCCTTGCGCGCGATCTCGTCCGCGTTGTGCAGGGTGGCGCGAGTCACCGTCGCGCCGCCGACGGAGACCGGAGCCAGCGTCGCCACCGGCGTCAGCGCCCCGGTCCGCCCCACCTGCACCGAGATCGCCTCGATTCGGGTGGTCGCCCGCTCCGCCGGGAACTTGTGCGCCACCGCCCAGCGCGGCGCGCGGCCCGCCGCGCCCAGCCGCGCCTGCCAGTCGAGCCGGTCCGCCTTGTAAACCACCCCGTCGATGTCGAAGGGCAGGCCGGCGCGCATCGCCTCGAGGCGGGCGTGGTAGGCGGCCAGCGCCTCCACCGTCTCGCACGTCTCCGCCGGTTCGTTGAGCTGGAAGCCGAACGCCGCCAGCGCCGCGCGCGCCTTCCACAGCGTTTCGCCGAGCGGCTCCGACGCCTCGCCCCAGGCGTAGGCGTGGAAGCGCAGCCGGCGCCTTTCCGTCTCGGCCGGGTCGAGTTGGCGCAACCCGCCGGCGGCGGCGTTGCGCGGGTTGGCGTAGGCGGCCTCGCCCGCCGCCGCGCGCGCCGCGTTGAGCGCGGCGAAATCCGCCCGC
The DNA here is from genome assembly GCA_965242575.1 of Alphaproteobacteria bacterium. Classification (GTDB taxonomy): domain Bacteria; phylum Pseudomonadota; class Alphaproteobacteria; order UBA7887; family UBA7887; genus JANQOH01. The sequence continues at coordinate 3,076,653 of OZ251461.1, read as the reverse complement.
CTCATGAAGACCTCGCCGCGAACCTCCAGCACGGCGGGCGGGCGCCGCGCCCCCCCGTCCAGCCACTCGGGAACGCCGGCGACGGTCCGCAGGTTCGCGGTCACGTCCTCGCCCTCCAGCCCGTCGCCGCGCGTGGCGCCCACCGTGAGCGCGCCGGCCTCGTAGCGCAGCGACGCCGACAGGCCGTCGATCTTCGGCTCGGCGACGAAGCGGACCGGCGCGTCGGCGGCGAGGCCCAGGAAGCGGCGCATCCGGCCCACGAATTCGCGCAGGTCCGCCTCGTCGAACGCGTTGGCGAGCGAGAGCATGGGGACCGCGTGGCGCACCTTGCGGAAGCCGCCGTCCGGCGGCGGCGGCGCGCCGACGCGCGCGCTCGGGCCGTCGGCGCGCCGGAGATTGGGGAAGCGCGCCTCGATCCGGGCGTTGCGCCGCCGCAGCGCGTCGTAGGCGGCGTCGTCGATCTCGGGCGCGCTCCGGTTGTAGTAGAGGTCGTCGTGGCGGGCGATCTCGCGCGCCAGCCGCGCCAGTTCGGCCCGCGCCTCCTCCACGCTCAACGACTCCTCGCCCGGCGCCTCGGCGGCGGGCGCAGGGGGGCGCTTCGCCGCGGCGCTCACGGCGCGCCCGCGCCGGCGAGCAGGCTGTCGGCGGCGGCGCGCGCCGCGCCGGTGATCCGCGCGCCCGACAGCATGCGCGCGATCTCCTCGCGCCGCGCCTCCGGCGGCAGCGCCTCGGCGACCGTTGCCGCGCGCCCGCGCGCCGCCCGTTTGACGATCCGGTAATGGCGCGCCGCCAGCGCCGCGACCTGCGGGTGATGGGTCACGACGAGGACTTGTGTCCGCCGCGCGAGGCGCGCCAGCCGCGCGCCGACGGCGTGCGCCACCGCGCCGCCGACCCCGGCGTCGATCTCGTCGAAAACGAGGCTCGGAGTCTCCCGCCGCTCCGCCATGACGGCGCACAGCGCGAGCATGAAGCGCGAGAGTTCGCCGCCGGACGCGATCCGGCCCAGCGGCCCCGCCCCGGCGCCGGGGGAGGTCTCGACGCGGAACGCCGCGCGCTCGGCGCCGCCCGCCCCCGCCGCCGCGGCCTCCAGCGGCTCCAGGGCGGCGGTGAAGCGCGCGCCGCCCAGTTTGAGCGCGGCGAGCTCGCCGCCGATCTCCGCCTCCAGCCGCCGCGCCGCGCGGCGGCGCCCCGCGCCGAGGCGCGCCGCCGCCGCGCCGTAGCGCTCCTGCGCCGCCGCCGCCGCCGCGCGCAGCGCCTCCAGCCCGGCCTCGCCGCCGCGGATCGCGGCGACGCGCGCCTCCAGCGCCGCCGCGGCCTCGGGCAGCCGGTCGGCCTCGACTCCGTGCTTGCGCGCCGCCGCCCGCAAGGCGAACAGGCGCGCCTCGACGGCCTCCAGGCGCTCGCGGTCGAACTCCAGCGCCGCCGCCGCGGCGTCGAGGGCGGCGCGCGCCTCGCCCGCCTCGACGAGCGCGCGGTCGAGCGCCGCCGCGGCGGCGTCGAGCCGGCCCTCCGCCGCCGGGGCGGCGCCGTGGAGCGCGCGCGCGGCGGCGGCGAGCGCCCGCTCCGGCCCCGGCTCGCCGTCCAGCGCGGCGGCGGCGCGCGAGAGCGCCTCGGCGATGCGCTCCCGCGCCATCGCCAGCCGGCGCTCCGAATCGAGCCGCGCGGCCTCGCCCGGCTCCGGCGCGAGCGCCGCCAGTTCGTCGCGCTGGCTCTCCAGGAGCGCGCGGTCGGCGGCCCCGCGCGCCGCGGCGTCGGCGGCGGCGGCGAGTTCGGCCCCGGCGGCGCGGCGGGCGGCGTGGGCCTCCGCCACCCGCGCCGCGTCGCCGCCGAGGCCGCCGAAGGAATCCAGCGCCGCGCGGTGGGTGTCCGGGTCCAGCAGGCCGATGCGGTCGTTCTGGCCGTGGACCTCCATCAGCCGCCGGCCCAGTTCGGCGAGCGCGGAGACCGTCACCGGCCGGTCGTTGACGAACGCGCGGCTGCGTCCGTCGGCGCCGACGCCGCGCCGCAGCGCCGCCTCCCCGCCCGCGCCGTCCTCCAGCCCGCGCTCGGCGAGCCATGCGGCCGCGGGACCGCCGGGGGCGGGCGCGAACACCGCCGCCGCCTCCGCCCGCGCCGCGCCGGCGCGCACCATGTCCGCCCCGGCGCGGCGGCCCAGCGCCAAGCCGAGTCCGTCGATCAGGATCGATTTGCCGGCGCCCGTCTCGCCGGTCAGCGCGCACAGGCCGGGGCCGAACTCCAGGTCCGCCGCCGCGACGACCGCGAGGTCGCGGATCGACAGGCGCAGCAGCATCGGCGCCGCCTCCCGCGCCGCCCCGTCAGAGCCCGAACAGGCGCGAGAGCCAGGACCCGCCGCCCTCCTCCGGCCCCGGCGCCGGCCCCGGCGGACCCTCTCCCAACAGCGCGTATGCGTCGCGGTACCACGCGCTGCCGGGGAAGTTGTGGCCCAGGACCGCGGCGGCGGCGCGCGCCTCCGCGACGATCCCGAGGGCGAGGTAGCATTCGGTCAACCGCAGCAGCGCCTCCGGGACGTGCGTCGTCGTCTGGTAGTCGGAGACGACGTTGCGGAACCGCCCGATCGCCGCGACGTAGAATTCCAGGTCCTGGTAGGTGCGCCCCACCTCCATCTCCTTCCCCGCCAGATGGTCGCGGACCAGCGTGAGCTTCTGCGCCGCGTCGCGGGCGTAGCGGCCGCCCGGATAGCGCCGGCGCACCTCCTCGAACGCGTCGTAGGCGAGTTCGGTCATCCGCTGGTCGCGGCCCACGTCGCTGATGCGTTCGTAATGGCTCAGGCCGATCAGGTAATGCGCGTAGGCGGCGTCGGGGTTGCCGGGGTGCAGCTCGACGAAGCGCTCGGCGGCCGCCACCGCGTCGTCGTAGGCGTTGTCGCGGTAGCTGGCGTAGGCGGCCATGACCTGCGCCTTCGTCGCCCACGTCGAATAGGGGTGCTGGCGCTCCACCTCCTCGAAGGCCTCGGCGGCGAGGGCGTAGTCGCCGTCGGCCAGCCGGTCCATGGCCGCGTTGTAGAGGTCCTCGACCGGGCGCTCGACGTAGTCCTCCCCTTCGTCGCCGGCGCAGGCGGCGAGGCAGGCGGCGAGAGCGATCGCCGCGCCGCGGCGCCAGGCGGGGGGAACGCGCGTTCCGGGCATGGGGGCCTCCCTCGATTCCGGTCGCCGCGACTATACCACCGCGGCGGGGATTCCGCCGGCCGCCGCCCCTTCCGCGCGGCGCGCCTCCATGCCATCCTTTGCGGCGGTCGCATCCGGCGCCGGGGACATAGCCGAGGCCGCTCCGCCATGCACGAGGAAGACGCCGCGCCCGCGCGTCCGGCGCGCCGCGCGCCGGACCGGACCCTCGTCGCGGTCGCCGTCCTCGCCCTGGCGGGCGCGGCGCACGTGCTGGTCCGCACCTCGACCCACGGCGCCGCCATCGGCGGCGATTCCGTGCGCTACCTGGTGCGGGCGCTCGATTTCATGGCCGGCGGCGGCGCCCTGTATGCGAACCATCCGCCCCTGTTTCCGCTCGTCCTCGCTTTCGCCGGGCGGGTCTCCGGGGCGGAGCCGGCCGAGTGCGCGCGGTGGATCGACGCCGCCGCCTTCGGCGCGACGATATGGGTGTCGGGGCTGTGGCTGCGGCGGCGCCTCCGCTCGCAGCTCCTCGCCGTCATCGCCGCGGCGGGCGTCGCGGCCTCGGCGCCGCTCACCGACATGGCTTCGTGGGTCATGACCGAGGCGTTGTGCGTCTTGTTCGTCATGGTTTTCCTGACGCAAACGGATTCGTTTCTCCGCCGCGGCGCGGGGGGGGGCTGGCGGCTGGCGGCGGCGGCCGCGGCGGCGGGGCTCGCGGCGGCGACGCGGTTTCCGGGGGCGGCGGCGATAGTGGCCGGCGTGCTGGTCCTGTTTCTGGACCGGGGGCGCGGCGCGGCCGGCAGGCTGGGGAACGCAGCGGCGTTCGGCTTCCTCTCTTCCGCCCCCGTGGCCGTCGTGGTGGCGATCAACCTCACGCAGGGCAGCGCGTTCGGGCCTCGCTACGATCCGCTCTACCGCCTCGTCGACAGCCCGGGACAGCTGGTCCGGGTCCTCGCCGATTGGGCCATGCCCGCCGCCGAGGGCGCAGCGATGGCGGCGGCGTTCGCGATGGCGGCCGTCCCGGCGGCGGGCGCGGTCTGGCGGCTCCGGCGCCCGGATCCGAACCCGGCCCCGTCCGGCGGCCGCCGCGGGGTTTTCGTTTTCGCCGTTTTCGTAATCGTCTATACGGCGGGCATCGCCGTCACCGCGCCGCTGTTCTCGTGGCAGCCGATCGACAGCCGCTACCTCGTCCCCGTCTATGCGCCACTGACGCTCGCGGCGGCGTTCGCGCTCGACCGTTTCGCGTCCCGCGCCTGGGGACGGCGCGCCCCGTTCGCGCAGGCGGCGATCTTCGCCGCCCTGACCGCTTTCATCGCCCATGCGGGCCTCTCCGCCCGGGCCGGCCTGGGCGCGACGCGAACGGCGATCGAATCCGGTTACACCGGCTCCACCTACAACACGTCCACCTTCAACACGTCCCACTGGGACGATATCGACTTGTTCGAACACTTCCGGCAAAACCCGGACGCCGGCCCGGTCTTCTCCAACCATCCTTACGCGTTCGCCGCAGGGTTCGAGCGCATATACACCAGGGCGGGACGCTACGGCGGCGCGGATTTCACCCCGCTCCTGCCCGAGGGCGGCGTCGGCGACCTCGAACGCTGGATCGACGGCGCGCCGGCCGGCGCCTACGTCGTCTGGCTCCGCCGCGGCGGGCTGTACCGCTTCAAGCCGCAAAATTCCTTCGACGGCGCCGACCTCCGATGTTTCCGAGGGTTGAAGCTCGTCACGGAGACGCCGTACGGCTTCGTCGTCCGCGTCGACAAGGGCCATGCGCCCGACTGCCGCCTCCCCGCCCCGCCCGAAGGCGCGGCGGCGGTCCGGGCGCGTTTCGACCTGCATCGGGACGGCGGCTTCCTGGTCTATTCGCGAACGCCGTGCTCCCGGGAAGACACCCGGGCGACGTTCTTCCTCCACCTGTATCCGGTCGATACCGAGGACCTGCCGTTGCGCAGGAGGAAATGGGGATACGACAACCTCGACTTCCATTTCAACAAATTCGGCATGCGCTTCGACGGCGGATGCGCCGCGCGCGTTCCCCTGCCGGACTATCCGGCGGCCCGGGCGGCGACCGGGCAGTTCGACGGGGACGGGAAGATATGGCGGGCCGAATACGCGTTCCCGGCCGCGGCCCCGTGAACCCGCCGGACGCGGACGCCGTCCCTTCCCCGGCGCGCGCTCCCGCGCTAGCCTTCGCGGCGGTCGCGCCCCGACGCCGGGGACATAGTCGAGGCCGCTCCGCCATGCATGAAGACGCCGCCGCTCCCGCGCGTCCGGCGCGCCGCGCGCCGGACCGGACCCTCATCGCGGTCGCCGTCCTTGCCCTGGCGGGCGCGGCGCACGTGCTGGTCCGCACCTCGACCTACGGCGCCGCCATCGGCAACGATTCCGCGGGCTACATGGCGCGGGCGCTCGATTTCATGGCCGGCGGCGGCGCCCTGCACGGGGTCCAGCCGCCCATGTTTCCGCTCATCCTCGCTTTCGCGGGCTGGCTCTCCGGGGCGGAGCCGGCCGAATGCGCGCGGTGGATCGACGCCGCCGCCTTCGGCGCGACGATATGGGTGTCGGGCCTGTGGCTGCGCCGGCGCCTGCGCTCGCAACTCCTCGCCGTCATCGCCGCGGCGGGCGTCGCCGCCTCGGCTCCGCTCACCGACATGGCCTCGTGGGTCATGGCCGACGCCCTGTGCGTCTTGTTCGTCATGGTTTTCCTGACGCAAACGGACGCGTTTCTCGGCCGCGGCGCAGGGGGGGGCGGCTGGCGGCTGGCTGCGGCGGCCGCGGCGGCGGGGCTCGCGGCCGCGACGCGGTTTCCGGGGGCGGCGGCGATATTGGCCGGCGTTTCGGTCCTGTTGCTGGACCGGGGGCGCGGCGCGGCCGGCAGGCTGGGGAACGCCGCGGCGTTCGGGCTCCTCTCCTCCGCCCCCGTCGCCGTCGTGGTGGCGATCAACCTCACACGGGGCAGCGCGTTCGGGCAGCGCGGCGACATGCCGCACCGCGTCGTCGACGGTCCGGGACAATTGGTCCGGGTCCTCGCCGATTGGGCCATGCCCGCCGCCGCGGACGTCACGGCGGCGGCGCTCGCGATGGCGGCCGTCCTGACGGCGGGCGTAACCTGGCGGCTCCGGCGCCCGGACCCGGTCCCGGCCGGCGGCGGCCGCGGGGTTTTCGTTTTCGCCGTTTTCATAATCGTCTATACGGCGTGCACCACCGTCGCCGCGCCGTTGCTCGCCGTGCCGGGGGTTCACGGCCGCTACCTGGTCCCCGTCTATGCGCCCCTGACGCTCGCGGCGGCGTTCGCGCTCGACCGTTTCGCGTCCCGCGCCGGGGGACGGCGCGCCCCGTTCGCGCAGGCGGCGATCTTCGCCGCCCTGACCGCCTTCATCGCCCATGCGGGGCTCTCCGCCCGGGCCGGCCTGGGCGCAACGCGAACGGCGATCGAATCCGGTTACGCCGGCTCTACCTACAACACGCCGTACTGGGACGATATCGGCCTGTTCGAACACTTCCGGCAGAACCCGGACGCCGGCCCGGTCTTCTCCAACCATCCCCGCACGTTCGCCGCGGCGTTCGCGCGCATATACACCAGGGCGGGGCGTTACGGCGGCGCGGACTTCACCCCGCTCCTGCCCGAGGGAGGCGTCGGCGACCTCGAACGCTGGATCGACGGCGCGCCGGCCGGCGCCTACGTCGTCTGGTTCCGCCGCGGCGGGCTGCGCCGCGGCAAGTCGCATAATTCCTTCGACGGCGCCGACCTCCGATGCCGCCGGGGACTGAGGCTCGTCACCGAGACCCCGGACGGCTTCGTCGTCCGCGTCGACAAGGGCCATGCGCCCGACTGCCGCCTCCCCGCCCCGCCCGAAGGCGCGGCGGCGGTCCGGGCGCATTTCGACCTGTATCGGGACGGCGGCTTCCTGGTCTATTCGCGAACGCCGTGCTCCCGCGAGGACACACGGGCGGCGTTCTTCCTCCACCTGTATCCGGTCGATACGGAGGACCTGCCGTTGCACAGGAGGAAACGGGGATACGACAACCTCGACTTCCGTTTCGGCAAGTTCGGCATGCGGGCCGACGGCGGATGCGCCGCGCGCGTCCCCCTGCCGGACTATCCGGCGGCCCGGGCGGCGACCGGGCAGTTCGACCGGGGCGGGAAGATATGGCGGGCCGAATACGCGTTCCCGACCGCGGCCCCGTGAACCCGCCCGGCGCGAACGCCGGTCACGCGGCCAGGAACTCGCTCCAGCGCGCCTCGAGGTAGGCGTTCTCGTCCATCGCCGAGTTCCACACCGCGATGTTGCGGAAGCGGTCGCGGTAGGAGCCGCCGTCGCGGACCTCGCCCCGCCGGACGGCGGCGGCGCCGAACGGGTCCGGCAGGTCGCGCGCCGCCGGCTTCCCCTCGTACCAGTAGTCCCATTCGTCGGCGTCGAGCCGGGCGCGGACGTTTTCGGGGATCGACATGTAATAGCCCCGCCGCGCGAGGAAGGCGCCGGCCCAGCCGGACAGCTGCCAGTCGATATAGGCGTAGGCGCGGTCGAGCCGCTCCCCCTCCGCGCGCGCCGAGATCGCGAGGCCGCCGTGCCAGCCGCGCATGCCCTCCTTCGGCGACGCCTGGACGCAAGGCATGCCGGCCGCCCTGACCGCGGCGATTCCGGGCGACCACATGCTCCCCAGCGCCGCGCCGCCGGACAGCATCAGCTCCGCCGACTCCGCCTCCGTCTCCCAGAAGCCGGCGAAATGGCCGGCGCGCTTCCTGGCGATGAGGAACTCCGCCAGCAGGTCGATCTCGGCGCGGGTCATGTTCCCCTTGTCGCCGAAGCGGTGGACTCCGAGCGCCTCCATGGCCAGCGCCGCCTCCATCGCGCCCACCTGCGGGACTCGAATCAACATCGCCCGGCCCGCGAATTCGTCGCTCAGCAGGTCCGCCCAACTGTCGATCGCGCGGCCCGTGCGCTCCGGGTCGTAGCCCATCGAATCGGCGTTGTGCCAGGCGGGGACCATCGAGATCCAGCGCGACGGACCCGCCGCCGGATTCCCGTCGGCGTCGAGCCAGAGATGGCGGAACGGCGCATCGCCCTGGCCGGGGTTCGAATCCGGCGTGAGCCGCCCCGTCTTGCAGAGGTCCGTCACCTTGTCCCATTCCGCCAGCCGTTCGGTGTCGACGGGCCGCCAGACGCGGGCCGGGACGAGCGCGGCGGCGTCGTTGAAATGCCCCTCGGCCACGTCGTAGGAGTCGTTGCGGTCGCGCATGGCGGCGAACATCGCGGCGTAGCCGAGCGCCCGCCCGCGCACGTCGAACCCCAGGTCCCGCGACGCGCGCGCCTGGATCTCGGCGACGACCGTTCCCGCCAGACCGACCGTGCGCAGCGGATCCGCCCCCCGCGCGATATAGGGGACTCCCAGCGCCGCGCCCGCCGCCGCGCCGGCGCCGACGAACGCCCGCCGCGTAATCCCGCCCCCGCCGGAGCGGTCCTTCTCGTCGGCATGCGTTCGCGGCATCCGTGGTCCTCCTTTCGGCGCCCATGAACGCCGGCGCGGGCTCCGCGAGGCCGTTCCGCGGCGCCTCCCGTCAGCCGCCCGCGCCGGTTTCCGGTTCGGGCGCTTGCGCCAGGCGTTCGGGCCAGGGACGGCCGAGCACGCCGGCGACGGTACCCTCGACGCGCGCCATGCGCTCGTTGGTGGCCGCCATATCGCCACGCAAGGCGTTCTGGCCATCCTCGATCCGCGCCAGTCGTTCGCCGTGTTCGGTTTGGCCGGCTTCGATCCGCGTCAGCCGCTCGTTCGCAGCGGCGATGTCGGCGCGCAACGTCGTTTGTCCGTCCTCGAGCCGGGTCATGCGCTCGCCATGCTCGGACTGCACGGCTTCGATTCGCGCCAGCCGTTCGCCATGCGCGGTCAGCAGCATGACCACCGGAACGAAAAACGCCGCGAGCGCCCCGACCATGGCGACGAACAGGCTGACGAACGGGTTGACCTTCGACACGGCGTACCTCCCGCCTGCTGGGCGCGGCGCGGCCATCATACCCGGTCGACCCCGATTGCGACAGGCCGCGCCGCCGCGCGGCGGATCGCGATCCCGGAGCCGCCGGCCGGCCGTGCGCCTCCTACCGGTTCCGGAACGCCGGCGCGCGCTTCTCGACGAACGCCGCCATCCCTTCCTTCTGGTCCTCGAGCGCGAAGGTGGAGTAGAACACCCGCCGCTCGAACAGGATCCCCTCCGCGAGCGACGTCTCCTGCGAGCGGTTGACCGCCTCCTTGGCCATGATGACGGCGGGGAGCGACATGCCGGCGATGGTCGCGCCGACCTCGAGCGCGGTCTCCATCAGCGCCCCGGGCGCGACGACGCGGCTCGCGAGTCCGGCGCGCTCGGCCTCGGCCGCGTCCATCATGCGCCCGGTGAGGATCAGGTCCATCGCCTTCGCCTTGCCGACGGCGCGCGGCAGGCGCTGGGTGCCGCCCGACCCCGGATACGTCCCCAATTTGATTTCCGGCTGGCCGAATTTGGCCGTCTCGGCGGCGATCAGGATGTCGCACATCATCGCCAGTTCGCAGCCGCCGCCGAGCGCGTAGCCGGCCACCGCGGCGATGGTCGGCTTGCGGCAGCGCGCCACCCGGTCCCACGGGCCGATGAAATCGCCGAAAAACGCGTCCATATAGGTCTTGGGCGCCATCTCCTTGATGTCCGCCCCGGCGGCGAAGGCGCGCTCGCCCCCGGCGATGACCATCGCGCCGACGCCGCCGTCGGCCTCGAACCCGTCGAGCGCCGCGTTCAACTCGCCCACCAGCTCGCTGTTGAGCGCGTTCAGCGCCTTCGGCCGGTCCAGCGTAACCAGCCCGACCTTGCCGCGAGTCTCGGCGCGAATGGTGTTGTAGCCCATGCCTCGTTCTCCCCGCCGTCCGGTTGCGCGCCCTCTCTACATCACCGCTGGCAGCGCGGACAGTAGAAGGTCGACCGCCCGCCCTGGACGATCCGCCGGACCGCATGGCCGGCGCCGCAGGGCGCGCCCTCGCGTCCATAGACGCGAAAGGCGTGCTGGAACCAGCCCCGGTCGCCGGACGCGCCGACGTAATCGCGGAGCGTCGACCCGCCGGACGCCAGCGCGTCCTCCAGCACGCCGCGGACCGCCGCCGCCAGGCGCGCCGCCCGCCGGGGGCCGAGGTCGCGGGCGAGCCGCAGCGGCGACACGCCGGCCCGGAACAGGCTCTCGCAGACGTAAATGTTGCCCAGCCCGGCGACGACCGCCTGGTCGAGCAGCAGCGCCTTGATCGGAGTCCGCCGCCCGGCCGCGGCGGCGGCGAGGACCGGGCCGCCGAACTCCGCGCCGAGCGGGTCCGGCCCCAGGCGGCGCAGCAGCGGATGTCGGTCGAGCGCCGCGCCGTCGCACAGGTCGAAGAGGCCGAACCGCCGCGCGTCGTTGAAGACCGCGACCGCGCCGCCCTCGATCTCGAACGCGATGTGGTCGTGGCGCTCCGGCGGGCGGCCGGGCCGGGCGGCGAACAGCCGCCCCGACATGCCCAGATGCCCGATCGCGCACAGCCCGCCGTCGAGATGGAGCAACAGGTATTTCGCGCGCCGCGCCACCTCGACGACGCGGCGCCCGGCGACCCGGCGCTCGAAATCCTCGGGCAGCGGGCGGCGCAGGTCGCGGCGGCGGACCCGCACGCGGAGGATCCGCCGCCCCGTCAGCAGCGGCGCCAGGCCGCGGCGGACCGTCTCCACCTCCGGCAGTTCGGGCATGGGCCACTGTAGCCCGGCCGGGGAGCGCCGGGCTATGGTCGCGCATGGCCTCACGGGACGGCGCGGAGGGCGCGGACGCCGACGCCGGGCGGCGGCGGGTGGCGCGCGTGTTCGCCTCGGTCGCCGGGCGCTACGACGCGATGAACGACCTGATGAGCTTCGGCGTCCACCGCCTGTGGCGGCGCGCCCTCGCGGCCGAACTCGGCGCGGCGCCCGGCGCGCGGGTCATCGACATCGCCGGCGGCACCGGCGACGTGGCGCTCCGCCTCGCCGGCGATGGGCGCAGCGTCGTCGTCTGCGACGCGAACCCGGCGATGCTGGGCGAGGGCCGTCGCCGCGCCCGGGACCGCGGGCGGGTGCGCGGCGTCGACTGGATCTGCGGCGACGCCGAGGCGCTGCCGTTCCCCCGCTCGGCGTTCGACGCCGCCGCCGTGGCGTTCGGGCTCCGCAACTTCGCCGACATGGACCGGGCGCTGGCGGAGGCCGCCCGCGTGCTGCGCCCCGGCGGCCGCCTCGCCTGCCTCGAATTCGCCCCGAACGCCGCCCCAAACGCCGGCCCGAGCGTCGCGCCGTGGCTGGCGCCGTTCTACCGCGCCTGGTCGGACCGGGCGATCCCGGCGCTCGGCGAAGCGGTGACGGGCGACCGCGCCGCCTACGAATACCTGGTGGAGAGCATCCGCCGCTTCCCGCCGCCGGACGCGGTCTCCGCCGCGTTCGTCCGCGCAGGGTTCGCCGGCGTGCGCGCGCGCGCGCTTTCGGGGGGGATCGCCTGGCTGCATTCGGGCTGGCGCGCCTGATGGCGGCGGCGCGCAACCTGTGGCGCCTCGCCGCGATCGCCCGCGTCCTCGCCCGGCACGACGCGCTGGCGGCGCTGGACGCGCTCGGCGTCGCGCGGTGGCTGGTCCGCCCGATGCGGCTGTTCGCGCGGCGCGCGGCGCGGTCGCGGCGGATCGGCGAATCGCTCGCCGCGGCGGCCGTCGAGCTCGGGCCGGGGTTCATCAAATTGGGGCAGGCGCTGTCCACCCGCGCCGATCTGGTCGGCGTCGAGGCCGCGGCCGACCTGGCCATGCTGCGCGACCGCCTGCCGCCGTTTCCGGCGGCGGAGGCGCGCCGCGTCGTCGCCGCCGAGCTCGGCGCGCCGGTCGAGGCGCTGTTCGCCGCCTTCGACGACGCGCCCGTCGCCGCCGCCTCCATCGCCCAGGTCCACTACGCGACCGCGCCGGACGGGCGCGCGGTGGCGGTCAAGGTGCTGCGGCCCGGCGTCGAGCGGGCCTTCGCCCGCGACCTGGACCTGTTCCTGTGGCTCGCGCGCCTGGTCGAGCGCGCCCGCCCGCGCTGGCGCCGGCTGCGCCTCCCGGAGGCGGCGCGCGCCTTCGCCGCGATCGTGGAGGTGGAGATGAACCTGTCGCTGGAGGCGGCGGCGGCGGTGGAACTGGCAGGGAACTTCGCCGCCGACCCGACCGTCAACGTCCCGGCGGTGGACTGGCGGCGGACGGCGCGCCGGGTGCTGACCACCGGGCGCGTGGAGGGAGTCCCGCTGGGCGACGCGGACGCGCTCGCCGCCGCCGGCCACGACCCGGCCGCCATCGTCGCCAGGGCGGCGGCGGCCACCTTCAACCAGGTGTTCCGCGACGGGTTCTTCCACGGCGACCCGCACCAGGGGAACGTTTTCGTCGCCGCCGACGGCGCGTTGTGGCTGGTCGATTTCGGCGTCATGGGGCGGCTCGACCTGCCGACCCGGCGCTTCCTCGCCGAGGTGTTGACCGCCTTTCTGGAGCGCGACTACGCCCGCGTCTCCCGCGCCCATTTCGACGCCGGCTTCGTGCCCCGCGACCGCTCGCCCGGGGACTTCACCCAGGCGGTGCGGGCCATCGGCGAGCCGATCCACGGCCTGCCGACCGGGGAGATCTCGGCGGGGCGGCTGCTCGGCCAGCTGTTCCGCACCTCCGAGGATTTCGGGATGCCGGTGCAGCCGCGCCTGCTCCTGTTGCAGAAGACGATGGTGGTGGCGGAGGGGGTCGGGCGCGCGCTCTGCCCCGGCGCCAACATGTGGGAGCTGGCGCGTCCGCTGGTCGGCGACTGGGCGGCCCTGCACATGGACGCGCCGGCGCGCGCCCGCGCCGCGCTCGGCGAGGCGGCGGCGCTGGCGCGCCGCCTGCCGCGCATCGCCGAACGCGCCGAGGCCGCGCTGGAAAGCCTCGCGGCGGCGGGCGAAAGGCCGCGGCCGCGCTGGCCGGTCGCCGCGTTCCTCGCCGGCGCGGCGGCGGCGGCGGCGGTCATCGCCGCTTTCGCTTCCCTGTCCTGAGTCCGGCGCCGCGCTCGGCGTCGGCGACCGCCTCGGCGAGCGCGCCGTCGACCGGGGCGGGCGCCATCGGCACGCCCTTCGACAGGCGCGCGATGACGTATTCGAGCACTTCGATCCGCGCCGTCCACTTGTCGTCGCCGGCCACCGCGCGCCACGGCGCCGCGCGGGTCGAGGTCCTGTCGAACATGTCGTGGTAGGCCTCGAGGTACGCCTCCTTGCGGCCGCGGTTGCGGAAGTCCTCCGGCGTCAGCTTCCAGCGCTTCACCGGGTCGTCCAGCCGCTCGCGGAAGCGCCGCAACTGCTCCTCGGCCGAGACGTGCAGGAAGAGTTTGACCACCCGCGCGCCATCGGTCGCGAGGAGGTGCTCGAACTCGTTGATCTCGTCGTATGCGCGCCGCCATGCGGCCTTGCCGGCCAGCCCCTCGACCCGCTCCACCAGCACGCGGCCGTACCAGGAGCGGTCGAACACGGCGATGGCGCCGGGCTCCGGAAGGCGCGCCCAGAAGCGGTAGAGGTAATGGCGGCCCTGCTCCTCCGGAGTCGGCGCGCCGATGGGCCAGACCTTGCAGCCGCGCGGGTCCAGCCGCGCGGTGAGCCGGCGTATGGCGCCGCCCTTGCCGGCGGCGTCCCAGCCCTCCAGCACGATGACCGCGCGGACGCCGGCGCGCAGGCATGCCTGCTGGACCGCGAGCATCTTCTTCTGCGCCGCCGCCTCGGCGGCCAGGTAATCCCGTTTCCGCGCGAAGCGCCGGCGCGTCTCCAGCGCGTCGAGGCGGATCTTCCCCTTCGCCATGGCGAACCGTTTTCGCGTCATCTCCGCTCCTCCGCGAGTTCGGCCAGAAGTTCGGCGTAGCGGTCGACCGACGCCTCGGCGCTCCAGGCGCCGGCCCGGGCCTTCAGGAGCTCCGGCGGCGCGGGGGCGTCCAGCGTGTCCCGGATCGCGGCGGCCAGCGCCGCCGGGTCGCCCACCGGGACGAGGCGGCCCCACTTGCCGCCTTCGAGGATCTCGTCGGGGCCGGTGGGGCAGTCGGCGCTGACCACGGGCGCGCCGCACGCCATCGCCTGGACGAGGACGTTGGGGCATCCCTCGAAGGACGACGACAGCGCGAAGACCCGCGCCTTCGCCATCCAGGCGAAGGGATTGATCCGGAAGCCGGGGAGGACGACGTCGCCGGCGATTCCGAGCTCCCGCGCCAGCGCCTCCAGCGCGGGCCGCTCCGGCCCTTCTCCCAGCACCGCGAGCCGCGCCGGGCGCGATTCCCGCAGCTGCGCGAAGGCGCGCAACAGGGTCCGGTGCCCTTTCTGCGGCGCGAGGCGGCCCACGGAGAGGACGACCGGCGGCCCGCCGCCGTCGTCGAGCCAGGCGTGGCCCGCCGGCGCGGCGGCGAGCAGGGCGAGCTCCGGCCCCACCGCGGGCTCGCGAATGAAACGCACCCGGCGCGCGACCCGCGGCAGGTCCCGCGTGAGGTTCGCCGCCATCGCCCGCGAGTTCGCCACCACCGCATCGGCGAACCGCAGGAGGCGCCGCTCGAGTCGCATCCCCGTCCGGCCGGTGAACCCGCTGGCGGCGTATTCGGAGGCGAAATCGTTGCCTTGCCGGACCGCCACGGCGGCCCCTCCGGCGCCGAGCGCCCGCGCCAGCAGCGCGACCGAATTGGCGTGCGGCAGGCTGGAGACCAGCGCGCCGGGCCTGCGCCGCCGCAGGTAGCGGAGCAGGCCGGGCAGGCTCGCGCGCGTCCGCGCCTTCAGCTCCACCGTGCGGACGCCCTCGGGCAGGCGCGCGAGGCCGGGGCGCAACGGGCCTTCGGCGCTGGCGAGCACCAGGTCGACGGGGAGGCCGCGGCGCGCGAGGCCGCCCGCCAGGTCCAGCGTAACCCGCTCCGATCCGCCGCCGGCGAGGGACGGGAGGAAGAACGCGGCCCGTGGAGTCACGCCGCCCGCGCGACCCGCGCGTAGAGTTCGCACAGCTGCGGGACCACGACGTCGTAATCGTATTCGCGCAGCGCCTTGGCCCGGTTGTGCCGCCCCATGCGCCGCCGCAGCGCGCCGTCGTCCCGCCAGCGGGCGAGGACGCAGGCGTAGGCCGCCGCGTCGCCGGGCGCGGCCAGGAACCCGCCCTCCGGCGCGTCGATCATCTCCGGCAGCGCGCCCGCTGACGACGCCGCCACCGGCAGTCCCACCGCCATCGCCTCCGCCACGCTGTAGGGGAAGCCCTCGTATTTCATCGCCGACGGGAACAGGAACGCGTCGCACTCCGCGAGGGCGCGGACCACGTCGCGGTTGTCGACCGGGCCGCGGACGCGGACCGAATCCTCCAGGCCGCGCGCGCGGACGCCGTCCTCGAGGCGCGCCCGCGAGGCGGCGGGGCCGTCGCCCATCAGCAGGAACTCCACGCCGGGAAGGCGTTCGGCGACCTCGACGATGGTATGGACGCCCTTTTCGGCGATGAGCGCGCCCGAATAGCAGACTTTCACCCGCCCCCGGCGCTCCGGGCGCGCCGCTCCGCCGGGTATGCGCCGGAAGTCCACGAAATTGGGCATCAGCGACCGGGTCTTGCCGGCGAAGTCGCCGAGTTCGAGCACCGCTTCGTAACTCGGCTTGCCGAGCGCCAGGATCGCCGCGGCGCCGGAAAATATGGCGCGGTAGGCGCGGCGGTAGAACCGCGCCGCCGCGCCGCCGCCCCGCGGGATCGAGAACGTGCCGTGCAAATGCGCGACGTAGGGCGCGCCGGCGCGCCGCGCCAGCAGCGCGGAGGCCAGGTTGCGGGGCGCGCCGGTGGGCGTCAGGGCGCAGTTCAGGTGCATGAGCGAGAACCGCCCCGACGCGAGCGCGCGGCGGATCCGCGCCAGGATGCGCAGGTTGCGCCGGGCTTCGCCGAGGTTCAGCCGCGCGCGCGCCTGCGGGCGCTCGCGGAACGCCTTGGTGTCGACGAGTTCGAACGCGAAGGGCGGCGGCAGGCCCCGGTCGCACAATATCTGCGTCCACGTCTCCATCCCGCCCGGCGGCGGCGGCAGCGGAGACACCATGAGGATTCGCACGGGATGCGCGATGTCTGCGCCGTTCGTCACCCCGGTCGTCCCTCCCGCTCCGCGCCTTTTCGCCGCCGCGCGGCCGGTCTATACCATATGCGAAGCGGGCCGCCGGTTCACGCCGGCCCCGCGGCGAACGCGGGAGAAGGGCGCATGGCGGGCGAAGGAAAACGGACGGCGCTCGTCGTCGGCGCCGGCGGCGGGTTGAGCGCGGCGCTGGCGCGCGCGTTCTCGCGCGAGGGCATGGCGGTGGCGCTGGCGGCGCGCGACGCCGGCAAACTCGCCGGCCTGTGCGCCGAGACGGGCGCCCGCGCCCGGTCGTGCGACGCCACCGACGCGGGGCAGGTGGCGGCGTTGTTCGACTGGTGCGACTCCGAGTTCGGCGCGCCTTCGGTCGTGGTGTACAACCCCTCGGCGCGCCAGCGCGGCCCGGTCGCGGAGCTTGAGCCGAAGGCGGTGGCCGACGCGCTCGCGGTGACGCTGTTCGGCGGATTCCTGGTGGGGCGGGAGGCGGCGCGGCGCATGGTCCCCGCCGGCGCCGGCGCGATCCTGTTCACCGGCGCCTCGGCCAGTGTCAAGGGCTACGCCAATTCGGCGAGTTTCGCCATGGGCAAATTCGGCTTGCGCGGCCTCGCCCAGAGCATGGCGCGCGAACTGGCGCCGAAGGGGGTCCACGTCGCCCATTTCGTGATCGACGGGAGCATTCTGGTCCCGGGGCGGACGGAGCCGGCGGACGCGCCGGACTCGATGCTCCGGCCCGACGCCATCGCCCAGGCTTACGTCGCGGTCCTGGACCAGCCGCGCAGCGCGTGGACCTGGGAGGTCGAGCTGCGCCCGTGGGTGGAGGACTTCTGACCGCGGGCGGCGCCGTCAGGCGTCCTCCCGCCATTTGATCGAGCACCCCATCGACGGGATCTGGTCCTCCGGCCCGCGCCCCGTCTCGGCGACCAGCTTCATCGCCTCGTAGAGGTCGCGCCGCGCTCCGGGCGCCGGCGCGGTCTTCGACTCGTCGAGCCGCCCGCGGTATTGCAGCCCCAGGTCCTTGTCGAGGCCGAAGAAGTCGGGGGTGCAGACGGCGCCCCAGGCGCGCGCCACGTCCTGCGATTCGTCGAACAGGTAGGGAAACGGGTAGCCCTGTTCGCGCGCCACCCGGACCATGTTGTCGAAACCGTCCTCCGGGTAGGCGTCGGTGTCGTTGGAGGCGACGGCGATCGTGGAGACGCCGATCTTCGCCAGATCGCGGGCGTCGCGGACCAGCAGCGGCTGGATCGCCTTCACGTAAGGGCAGTGGTTGCAGATGAACGCGACCACCGTCCCGTTGGCGCCGCGCAGGTCGGCGAGCCGGCGCGTCGCGCCGTCGACGCCCTTGAGGGTGAAGGGCGGCGCGGGCCACCCGAAATCGCAGACGGGCTGGGTTTCGGCCATGGTGTCGTCCTCCGGCAAGTAAAGGCGGGGCGCGCCGCCGGCGCGCCCCGCATCGTGTCTCCCGCCGCCGGCGCTAGTAGATCGCGACCGGGGCGCCGATGGAGCCCGTGGCGCCCTTCACCGGCACCGGGCTGTAGAAGTAGGCGAACTGGTAAAGCCCCGCCTCCGCGGCCGCGGCGAGCTTCATGTTCTCCTGGTTGACGATGCCGTGGCGGGTTTGCAGGAACTGGTGGACGCAGAACGCGCACGCCGGATCCGGGTTCGGCACCGCATCGACCGGCCAGGTGTCGCCGCCGGTCACGCCGGCCTGGACGGTCTCGGCGATCCACCGCGCGACCTCCATGCCGATGCCCGGGCAGCCGTCATTGTAGGTCACGGGGTCGCCCCAGTGCATCTCCCACCCGGAGCGGAAGATGATCGCGTCGCCCGGCATCGGGTCGTAGTCGCCCATGCCCTGCCTGGCGAGCGCGCCCATCACGTCGTCCATGACGATCTCCTCGCCCTTCATCATGGACGCGACGCCGCGGTAGCCGGCCACGTCGATCAGGATTCCCCGCGCGACGATGGGGTTCAGATGCTCGGTGCCGAGCTTGTTCAGGCCGTAGGGGTTGCCCATCTCGGCGGCGGTGAAGCCGTTGTACCAGCGCATCTCGTTCTTGTCGCCGTCGGCGCCGACCTGCACGCCGATATGGCCGAGGCCGTCGAACTGGGTGCCGACCTGGCCGATCTCGGTCGAGAGGAACTCGTCGTTCCACATGATCTTGTTGGGGCCGAACGGGCCGCCGGTGGGGGTGCCCGGAATGCGCAGCGAAAACTTGCGCGCGCCGAACAGGGGCATCTCGGCCGTGTATTCGTGGCCGAGCTTCATCGTCTTGCCTTCCTTGATCTGCGCGATGGCGCGCATGACCACCTCCGGCTGGGCGTACCAGTTGGTCGAGCCGGCCTGGTCGCCTTCGCCCCACATCGGGTGCGGCCACCACTTGGCGCCCAGCGGGGTCTCCATCATGTCGCCGTCGACCCACGGCTTGCCGATGCAGCCGTCCTGGTTTTCGACCGTGCACTCCGCCACGGCGCCGCCGCTCGCGACCGCCATCGCCGCGCCCATCGCGCCGGCGGCGGCCAAGGATTTGAGGTGCCTCATCGCGTCCCTCCCTGATGCTGCGTGCGCGGCGGCCCGCGCGGACCGCCGCCCCGGGGCGCATTGACTACCCCGGCGAACCGGTTGTCAAGCCCGGCCCGGCGCGCCGGCGATTCCCGCCACGGATGCGGCCGCCGGCGGCGGAGCGCGGAGGCCGGCGAGCCGGATTCACGCGAAAAAATTCGGCCGGGGGGCAAGCCCCCCGGACCCCCCTGTGAAGAGGTAAAGAAGTAAGGATTTAAGGGGTGAACGTCCGGACCGAACGGAGCAAACGAAAGCCGCCGTCGTTGTCCCGTCTTCCGGTGTCGTCCCTGACGCGGAGCGCCGAGCGGAGGTTCTCGGGTTGGTCGCTCCAGGACCCGCCGCGGAGAACGCGACGGGAACAATCGCCGCCGTTGTTCCCAAGCCACGCGCGACCGTCCCGGGGAGCGCTCGTGTAGTCGTCGTGCCAGCAGTCCTCCACCCACTCCCAAACGTTCCCGTGAACGTCGTGCAAACCGAAACCGTTCGCGCCGAAACTCCCCACAGGAGCGGTCCTCGCATGGCTATCCCCGCACAGATCGCTTCCGCAATTCGCACGGTTCCGACCGATATCGTCGCCCCACCAGAACCGGGTCGTCGTCCCCGCCCGAGCCACGTACTCCCACTCCGCCTCGCTCAACAGGCGATACGACTCTCCCGTCTCACGAGACAGCCACGACGCATACGCCCGCGCATCGTCCCAACTCACGCAAACCACAGGGTGCGAATCCGACTGCGAAAAACCCGGAGAACGCCAGTTCCGGCCCGAACGCTTCTCCCATTCGCCATTCTCATACGTCCAGCACGAATCCCCCATCGAACGCCCCGTCGCCGAAACGAAGCGCGCGAACTCCCCGCGCGTCACCTCGTGAACGCCCACCGCGAACTCCGAGCCGATCGTCACCCGGCGCTGCGGACCCTCGTCGCCATCGCGCCCCGACTCCGACGAAGGCGAACCCATCGTGAAACTCCTCGCCGGGACCACCATCATCTCCGGGCAGTGCCCGCAGTCCTCGATGACGTCCCCGACCTCGACGGGCGGATCCTTCAGCTCGTCGCGCAAACGCCGCGCATCGCGCGCGTGGCGGCCCGACGGGAACGACGCCAGATACGCCTCGAACGCCGCGACCGTGTTCGCGCTACGCGCCGACGCGAACGCCCCGTCGTCGCGCTCCCGCTCCGCCTTTTCCCGTTCGGCCTTTTCCCGCGCCGCCCGGTCCGCCTCCGCCGCCGCCTGCGCCCGCGCCGCCGCCTCCCGGCCTTCCGCGATCAGCGCGTCCGCCTGCGCCCGCGTCAGATACCCCGTCGCCGGGACGCCGCGACCCTCCTGCCAACTGCGCAGCGCCGTCCGCGTCAGGCGGCCGAAAAGCCCGTCCACACGACCCACCGAACCCACGAGAGACTCCAGGCCCCTCTGCACCGCCTTCCGATCCGCGAGGTCGAGTTCGAGCGCCTTCTCCTCCGCGGCGCCCGGATCCGGCGGGGGATCGGAGCCGGCGGCGTCCCCGCCGGACGCAACGTCCAATTCCTCCTCGTCCGGCGGGGGATCGGGGTTGGGATCGGTGACGGTTTCGCCGGACACGCCCTCGATCTCCGGGCGCTCCGGGAAGCCTCCGGGAGGCGCCGCGGACAGCACCGCGCCCGGGTCGTCCGGACCCGCCAACGGCGGCAGCAGGCGCGCCTCCTGGCGCGTGCGATACTCCAGGACCACCTCCGGCGTCATGACGTTGTCCAGGTAGAACCGCGCCTCGCCGGCCGTCACCTCGCCGTCGTCGTCCCTGTCAGCCCCGCCGTAAAGCGCGTCGAGCAGGTGGTGCGTGAACATGCCGTGCCGCGCATCGTCGTCCCAATGCGCCAGCTGGTCCGCCCCGGCCGCCGTCAGCACCGTCATTCCCTCCTCCACGCCCTCGGGCAGCGCCGCGACGGGGAACGCCGGCGACGCGCCCCTGAACAACTGCCCGCCGGCGGTCTGCCCCGAAAAGCACGCGTCCAGGTACACCCGGACCGACCGCGCCGAACGCCCCGACGCCCGGCGCAGCGCCCCCAGGGTCTCGTAGAGCTCGGCGATGGGGTAGCCGTCCTTCTGCGCGTCGCGCGCCCGCACGTCCACGGGGAGGAGATACCCCTGCCGGTCCTCCACCCCCGGCGCGCCGTGGCCCGAATAGAACACCACCACGTCCGAACGGTCCTCGCTGTCGAGCAGCGCCCAGAGCGTGCCCACGCGCCTTTCCGCCGGGTCGCGCGGGTCGCCCAGCGCGTCGCGCATGTCGCGCTCGGTCGCGTTCTCCAGCACGACCACCCTCTTGCCGCCGAAACCGAGCACGCCGCGCACGTAGCGTTCGAACGCCCGCGCGTCGCGCAGCGCGTAATCGACGTCGGCAAGCCCGCGCTCCTCGTAGGCGCCGTTGCCGATGATCACCGCCACGCCGTGCGGCGCGCGGACTTCCTCCGCCGCCGCGGCCCACGCGGCGCACGCCGCCCCGGCGCACGCCGCCACACCGAAACCCGCCGCCGCACCGCGCATGCCCTTCGCCCGCCCCTGCGCCCGCCCCGCCGCTCCGGGCCAGCATACCCGGCGCCGGCGCCGCATCCAACCCGCGCGGCGGCGGCGGCGTTGACGCGCGCGCCGGCGGCGGCTAAATTCCGCTCCGCCGCGCCGGCGCCTGCCCGCAGCCGTTCACCGACCCGCCATGCCATGACTCCTCGATGATCGACGAGCTCGACGAACGCTCGCGGGTCATTTTCTCGAAAATCGTCGAGGCGTTCTTCGAGAACGGCGAACCCGTCGGGTCGCGCACCCTGTCGCGGCGGCTGCCAATGAGCCTGTCGCCGGCGAGCGTCCGCAACACCATGGCGGACCTCGAGGAGCTCGGCCTGCTCTACGCGCCGCACCCCTCCGCCGGGCGCCTGCCCACCGATATGGGCCTGCGGCTGTTCGTCGACGGCCTGCTGGAGATCGGCGACCTGACGGCCGAGGAGCGCGAGAACATCGAAAGCCGCTGCGCCGGCGACGGACGCGCCTTCAACGAGGTGCTCGGCGAGGCCACCGAGACGCTCTCCGGGCTGACCGGCGCCGCCGGGCTGGTGGTCGCGCCCAAGAGCGAGGCGCCGGTGCGCCACGTCGAATTCGTGGGCCTCGCGCCGGGGAAGGCGCTGGCCGTCATGGTGCTCGCCAACGGCGTGGTCGAGAACCGCCTGATCGCCGCGCCGCCCGGGATCGCCCCGTCGACCCTGGCCGAGGCGGCGAACTACCTCAACACCCGCCTCGCCGGGCGCACCCTGGCCGAAGCGCGGGCCGAGATCGCCGACGAGTTGAAGGCGCGCGAGGCCGAGCTCGGCGAACTCGCGGCCCGCGTCGCCGAAAGCGGCGTCGCCGTGCTCTCCGACGACGCCGGCGATCCCACCCTGATCGTGCGCGGGCGGGCGCGCCTGTTCGACGACGTGGCCGCCGTCTCCGACCTCGAGCGCCTGCGCGCCCTGATCGCCGGACTGGAGCGCGGCCGCGGCCTGGTGCGCCTGATCGACGCCGCCGCCGGCGGCGAGGGGGTGCACGTCTTCATCGGCTCGCAAAGCCGCCTGTTCGACCTCGCCGGCTGCTCGATGATCGTCGCGCCGCTGCATCGCGGCTCCGACGCCGCGGCGACCTGCATCGGCGCCATCGGCGTGATCGGCCCCGCCCGCATGAACTACGGGCGGGTCATCCCGGTGGTGGACTTCACCGCCAAGGCCATCGGCCGCCTCATGGAGCGATAGAAGAGACGAACATGACGAACCCCGACCCCGGCGCCGAGGCGGCGCCCCCGGCCCCGGCGGAGGACGCGCCGCCGGAGGCCCCCCCGGAAGAGGCGGCGCCGCCCGGAGACGCGCCGCCCGAAGACGCGCCGAACGCGGACGCCGCGAAGGACGATGCCGATCCGGACGGCCCGGCGGCCGAAATCGCCGCGCTCAGGGACCGCCTGCTGCGCGCCGTCGCCGAGACCGAGAACCTCCGCAAGCGCGCCGCCCGCGAGCGCGAGGAGGCGGCGCGCTACGCCATCTCCGGCTTCGCCCGCGACGTGCTGGGCGTCGCCGACGACATGGCCCGCGCGCTCGGCGCCCCGCCCGAATCGGTGCGCGGGGCGCCCGACGCGAAGGCGCTGGTCGAGGGGCTGGAGCTGACCCGGCGCAACCTCGGCGCGGCGCTGGAGCGCCACGGCATCGCGCGCATCGACCCCGCCGGCGAACCCTTCGACCCCAACCTGCACGAAGCGATGTTCGAGGTCGACGCGCCCGGCGCCGAGCCCGGCTCGGTGGTCCAGGTGGTGGAGGCCGGCTACCGCATCCACGACCGGCTGCTGCGCCCGGCGCGCGTCGGCGTCGCCCGCCGCGCCGCCCCCCCGGAGGAGAAGCCGGAGAAGACGGACGGCGGCGAAGGCGGCGCCGGCGGCGGGGACGGGGAGCCGCCGCCGTAGCGGCCCGGCGAGGGGCGCGCGGCTCGCGCGTCCTTCGCGGCTTGCGGCGCGCGCGCCGCGTTCCCATATGACGCGGCGACGGGGGCCGTCCGGCGCTTCACGAGGCCGGCGCGGCGCCGCCCGCTTTCCGAAAAAGGGGCGAGAGAATGAGCAAGATCATCGGCATCGACCTGGGCACCACCAACTCCTGCGTCGCCGTCATGGACGGCAAGGAGGCCCGGGTGATCGAGAACGCGGAGGGCGCGCGCACCACGCCCTCGATGGTGGCCTTCACCGACGAAGAGCGCCTGGTCGGCCAGCCGGCCAAGCGCCAGGCGGTGACCAATCCCGAGAACACGCTGTTCGCCATCAAGCGCCTGATCGGCAGGCCGTGGGGCGACCCCACCGTGCGCAAGGACGCCGAGATGGTCCCCTACGAGATCGTCAAGGCGGACAACGGCGACGCCTGGGTGAAGGCCGGCGGCGGGCAGCACGCGCCGAGCCAGGTCAGCGCCATGGTCCTGCGCAAGATGAAGGAGACCGCGGAGCGGCATCTGGGCGAGCAGGTGTCGAAGGCGGTCATCACCGTCCCCGCCTATTTCAACGATTCGCAGCGCCAGGCGACCAAGGACGCCGGCCAGATCGCCGGCCTCGACGTGCTGCGCATCGTCAACGAGCCCACCGCCGCCTCGCTCGCCTACGGGCTGGAGAACCGGGAGAGCGGAGTCATCGCCGTCTACGACCTGGGCGGCGGCACGTTCGACATCTCGATCCTCGAAATCGGCGAGGGGATGTTCGAGGTCAAGGCGACCAACGGCGACACCTTCCTCGGCGGCGAGGACTTCGACCTGCGCCTCGTCGGCTATCTCGCCGACGAGTTCCGCAAGGAGCACGGCGTCGACCTGCGCGGCGACAAACTGGCGCTCCAGCGCCTCAAGGAGGCCGCCGAGAAGGCCAAGATCGAACTGTCGAGCGCCACCCAGACCGAGATCAACCTGCCCTACATCACCGCCGACGCCTCGGGGCCGAAGCACCTGGCCATGAAACTCACGCGGGCCAAATTCGAAGCGCTGGTCGACGATCTGGTCCAGCGCACCGTCGCGCCGTGCCGGGCGGCGCTGAAGGACGCCGGACTCGCCGCGAACGAGATCGACGACGTGGTCCTGGTCGGCGGCATGACCCGTATCCCCCGGGTAATCGAGACGGTCAAGACGTTCTTCGGGCGCGAGCCGCACCGCGGCGTCAATCCCGACGAGGTGGTCGCCATCGGCGCCGCCATCCAGGGCGCCGTGCTGTCGGGCGACGTGAAGGACGTTCTGCTGCTCGACGTGACCCCGCTGTCGCTCGGCATCGAGACGCTGGGCGGCGTGTTCACCCGGCTCATCGACCGCAACACCACCATTCCGACCAAGAAGAGCCAGACCTTCTCGACCGCCGAGGACAACCAGAACGCGGTGACGATCCGCGTCTTCCAGGGCGAGCGCGAACTGGCGGCCGACAACAAGCTGCTCGGCCAGTTCGATCTCGTCGGCATTCCGCCCGCGCCGCGCGGCATGCCGCAGGTCGAGGTCGCGTTCGACATCGACGCCAACGGCATCGTCAACGTCTCCGCCAGGGACAAGGGCACCGGCAAGGAGCAGCAGATCCGCATCCAGGCGTCCGGCGGCCTCAGCGACTCCGACATCGAGCGCATGGTCCGCGAGGCCGAGGAGCACGCCGGCGAGGACAAGGCGCGCCGCGAGCTCATCGACAAGCGCAACCATGCCGATTCGCTCGTCCACTCCACCGAAAAATCGCTCGCCGAGCACGGCGATTCGCTCGACCCCGCCGACAAGGCCGCCATCGAGGCCGCCATCGCCGACCTGCGCGGCGCGCTCGACGGCGACGACCCGGCCGCCATCGATTCGCGCGCCGAGGCGCTGCAACAGGCGGCGATGAAGCTCGGCGAGGCCATGTACAAGAAGGCCCAGGCCGAGGCCGGCGCAGGTGCGGCGGACGCGGGCGGCGGCGCGGCGCCGGAGGGCGGGGACGGCGTCGTCGACGCGGAGTTCAAGGAGGTCCCCGACGACGACAAGCGCTCCGGCCCGGCCTGACCCGGCGGCCGGGCGCGTCCGGTCATGGAGAAGCGCGACTATTACGAGACCCTCGGCGTGGAGCGCGACGCGGACGCCGCCACGCTCAAGCGCGCCTACCGCAAACTCGCCATGCGCTACCACCCGGACCGAAACCCGGACGACGCGGCGGCCGAGGCGCGCTTCAAGGAGGCGTCGGAGGCCTACGAGGTCCTGAGCGACGGCGAGAAGCGGGCGGCCTACGACCGCTTCGGCCACGCCGCCTTCGAAGGCGCGGCGGGCGGCGGCGCGGGCGGGCGGGGGTTCGGCGGTTTCGGCTCCGCCAACTTCGCCGACGTGTTCGGCGACCTGTTCGGCGAGTTCATGGGCGGGACCGGGCGGAGCGGCCGCGGCGCCGACCTGCGCTACGACATGGAGGTCTCGCTGGAGGACGCCTATGCCGGCCGGCGCGCGGCGATCCGCGTGAAGACGGCGGCGGCGTGCGAGCCCTGCGACGGCTCCGGCGCCGCGCCCGGGACGCGCCCCGTCGATTGTCCGGCGTGCCGCGGCCACGGGAAGGTGCGCGCCCAGCAGGGCTTTTTCTCCATCGAGCGCACCTGCCCGCGCTGCCAGGGCAACGGGCGCGTCATCGAATCGCCGTGCCGGAGGTGCGGCGGCTCCGGCCGCGCCGATCGCGAGAAGCAGCTCCAGGTCGACGTCCCCCCCGGCGTCGAGGAGGGCACGCGCATCCGCCTCGCCGGCGAGGGAGAGGCGGGCTTGCGCGGCCGCCCCCCCGGCGACCTGTACATCTTCGTGAGCATCGCCCCGCACCGGCTGTTCACGCGCGATGGGGTCAACCTGTTCTGCCGCGTCCCGCTGCCGATGGCGCGCGCGGCGCTCGGCGGCCGGCTGGAGGTTCCCACCCTCGACGGCAAGCGCGCCGCGATCGCCGTTCCGGAGGGCACGCAGACCGGCCGCCGCTTCCGCCTGCACGGCAAGGGCATGCCGGCGCTGCGCGGCGCCGCCGTGGGCGATCTGTTCGTCGAATGCGTCGTCGAGACCCCGGTCAACCTCACCGACCGCCAGCGCGACCTGCTCCGCCAGTTCGAGTCCGCCGACGCCCCCGGCGCCCACCCCGAATCCGAGGGCTTCATGGCCCGCGTCAAGGAGTTCATCGACGATCTGCGGGGGTGACGGGGCAGGGTCCTCGAGGTCTCGGGCGTCTCGCCCGCATGGCGCGAGGCGCCGCCGCGAATCCCGCGCGCCGGATTGGAAAACCAGCCAGGGTTTGTTAACATCGTGTGGACGGCCGGTTCGGCGACGTCCCCGGGAAGACGGGAAACGCGAGTTGGAGAAGGACACGAGCGAATGAACATACAGACCTTCGACCCCCCGAAAAGCTTGGGAGAGATCGCCCGTCGTTACAAGACGGCGTTGCTTTCGGGCGAGCCGTATCGATTCGACTATCCGAGATCTTGGCGAGAAGACGAAATTAGCCGCCGCTATAAGGAGTTCCGCGAGAAGTTCTCGGGGAAGGGTAACGTGTACGCCATATGGACCCGCGATCCGAACCGGGGCGAATGGGTCCCGAGATATGTGGGCCAGCGGGAAAGCAGCAAGATCGCCGAACGGATGCGTCAGCATCTTGTCAAGAGAAGCGAGGACACCGGATCGATGCTCGATGAGGTGAAGCGCGCCGTGTCCGGTGGGCTGGCCATCGGAGTTTCGTTCGTCATGGTGGAGCCGGAAGAATTGCGTAGTTATGTGGAGGCCGCCATTCTCAAGCTGGAATCGCGGCTCGACTGGAACAAGCAAGGAACGGGACAGGCCGCCGCCGCGGAGGGAACGTCGGGCGGCGCGCCCCCCGAACCGGGTTGCGCTTTTGCGCCCACCGCTGCATCGGGCGGGACGTCGATAGAGGAAGCCATCGCAGCGCTGCGGCGAGAGCGCGCCGGGCGGCCGCCGGTGTCGGCCGCGGAAATTCGCGCGGCCCGGGACCTGGGCCGCCCGTGATGGCCATTGTCGTCGACGCTTCGGTCGCGGCGGCCTGGTGCTTTCCGGATGAACGGGCCGCCGCTGCGGAACGCGCTCTGGAGGAGCTGCCGTCGGCGGGCGGGGTGGTCCCCGATCTCTTTTGGCATGAGATCCGCAATGTGCTGGTCATGAACGAGCGCAGACGCCGTATAGACAGGGAGGGGGGCGATCGCTTCATGACCCGGTTGCGGGACATGTGCCTGGAAACCGACAGGAATTATGCGAGCGACGTCGTCATGGCCGTTGCCCGTCGGCACGGTTTGACCGCTTACGACGCCGCCTATCTGGAGACGGCGTTGCGGCGTGGGGACAAATTGGCCACCCAGGATCGAGCCTTGGCCAAGGCCGCCAACGCGGAAGGCGTCGCGTTCTCTCCGCCCGATTCGACCCGCGCCGCGCGGTAGCGTAAAGTGAACGAATAAGGGGTATCGCCGTCGAGCGCAGCCGGCTGGAGATCCCCACTCTCGACGGCAAGCGCGCCGCGGTCGCCGTTCCCGAGGGCGCGCAGACCGGCCGCCGCTTCCGCCTGCACGGCAAGGGCATGCGTGCGTTGCGCGGCGGCGGCGGCGCGGGCGGGCGGATTGCCTCGAGGCGGCGCGGCGCCGTCCACGACGCCGGCGGTCCCGGGGAGGCCGGAGAATCGGGGCGCCGGCCAGCCTCGACGATCGGGCCGGGCGGGCGCGCGCCCGGACGGGTTACTCGGCGGCCAGGTCCGCCGCCGCGGCGGCGAGATCGACGGAGACCAAGCGGGAGACGCCGCGCTCGGCCATGGTGACGCCGTAGAGGCGGTCCATGCGGGCCATCGTCAGGCGGTGGTGGGTGACGACAAGGAAGCGCGTGCGCGACTCGCGGGCGATGTCGTCGAGAAGGTCGCAGAAACGCTCCACGTTGGCGTCGTCGAGCGGCGCGTCGACCTCGTCGAGCACGCAGACGGGGGACGGGCGGGCGCGGAGGACGGCGAACAGCAGCGCCAGCGCCGCCAGCGCCTTCTCGCCGCCCGACAGCAGCGACAGCGATTGCGCCCGCTTGCCGGGCGGGCGCGCCGCCACGTCGAGCCCCGCCTCCAGCGGGTCGTCGGAGCCGACGAGGCGCAGGCGCCCCTGGCCGCCACCGAAAAGCCGGGCGAACAAGTCGCCGAAATGCGCGTTCACCTCGTCGAACGCCGCCATGAGGCGCGCGCGGCCCTCGCGGTCGAGGGAGCCGATCCCGTCGCGCAGCCGGGCGACGGCGGCCAGCAGGTCGTCGCGCTCGCCGCGCATGCCGCCGATCTCCTCTTCCAGCTCCGCCGCCTCGGCCTCGGCGCGCAGATTGACCGCGCCCAGGGCGTCGCGGTCGCGGCGCAGCCGCGCGGCCTCGCGCTCCAGCCGGTCGGCGGAGTCGAGTTCGTCGGCGGACTCCGCGCCGGCGACTCGCAGCGCGCCCGGCGGGTCGCAATCGAACGCCTCGGCGATCCGCGCGGCCTCCGCCGCCGCCAGGGCGCGGGCCCGGTCGCGCCGGCCCTCGGCGCGGATGACCTCCTCGCGGTCGCGCGCCGCCGCGTCATCGGCGCTCCGCGCCGCCCGGTCGGCCGCCGCGAGCCGCGCCTCGGCCTCGGCGAGGGCGTCGTCGGCCTTGCGCTTCGCCGCGCCGGCGGCGGCGAGATCGGCGTCGAGCGCCGCGGCGCGGGCCGCGAGGCGCCCGGGCTCCTCGCGCAACTCGCGCAGCCGCGCGCCGAGTTCCGAACGCCGTTCGGCGAGCGCCCGCAGCCGGTCGGCGGCGGCGGCGCGGCGGCGGCGCCAGTCCGCGGCGTCGGCGTCGAGCGCGGCCAGCCGCGCGGCGCGGGAGGCGGCGGCGTGGGCCAGCGCCGCGCGCCGGCGCGCCGCCGCCTCCTGGTCGTTGCGCGCCGTCCGCCGCGCATACCGCGCCGCCGTCGCGCGCGCGCGCAAAGCCTCCGCCGCCGGCAGCGCGGCCAGGGCGCGGGCGCCCTCCCGGCGCTCGGCCTCGGCCTCGGCGCGGTCGCGGGCGTTGGCGGCGGCGGCCTCCTCGACCGCGGCGAGCCGCGACCGCGCGCCGGCGAGGGCGGCGGCGGCGGCGTCGCGGCGTTCGCGCGCGGTCTCGAACTCCCGCGCCGCCGCCGCCTGCGCGCGCGCCGCTTCGGCCTCGGCGGCGCGCGCCCGGTCCAGCTCCGCCGCCGCCGCCGCCAGCGCCCCGGCGGCGCGCGACGCGCGCGTCTCGGCCGCCTTGCGCCGCTTCGCGAGCGCGGCGCCGGCCTCGGCCAGCGCCGCCAGCCGGCGGCGCAGCGCCAGCCGCCGCGCGGCGCCGCCCTCCGCCTCCGCGCCGGCGACGAATCCGTCCCACCGCCAGAGGTCGCCTTCGCGGCTGACCAGGCGTTGCCCCTGGGCCAGCGCCGCCTGCAACACCGGTCCGTCGGCGCGGGCGACGAGTCCGACCTGGGCCAGGCGCGGGCGCAGCGCCGCCGGCGCGGCGACCGGGTCGGCGAGGGGGACCGCGCCCGCCGGCAAGTCTGGCGCGTCCTTCGCCGCCAGCCCGGCCGACAGGTCGCGCCAATGCGCGGCGGCGCGCGGATCGTCGCCGGCGAGAAGGTCGTCGCCGAGCGCCGCCGCGAGCGCGGGAGCGAGGTCTTCGGGCGCGGCGACGCGGTCGAGCAGCGGGCGGGCGCCTTCCCCCGCGAGGGTCGCCGCCAGCGCCTCGCGCTCGGCGGCGGCGCGCTCATGCGCGACCACGGCGTCGCGCAGCGCCTCGCGCGCCTTGCGCTCGGCGGCCTCCGCCGCGCCGCGCGCGTCGGCCGCGGCGTTCGCGGCGGCGCGGCGCGAGTCCAGCGTTTCGGCCCTGGTGTCGACGCGGCGGCGCGCGGCCTCCATGCCGGCTTCGGCGGCGGCGCGCGCGCGGTCGTCGCGGAGTCGCGCCGCGAGTTCGGCGCGCTCGCCCGCGGCGGCCTTCCGGCGTTCGGCGAGTTCGGCCAGGCGCGCGTCGAGGGCGGCGGCGCGGCGCGCCAGCGAATCGCGGCGGGCGCCGGCCTCTGCGGCCGCCTCGGCGGCGGCGGCGGCGGCGGCCTCGACACGCTCGACGCGGCGGCGCTCGCCGGCGAGCGCCGCCTCGGCGGCGGCGAGGCGGCCGGCCTCGCCGGCGCCGGACTCGCGCAGCCGCCGCGCTTCGCCGGCGAGGCGGCCGGCGGCGGCCTCCGCCTCGCGCGCCAGCTGGCCCTCGCGGGTTTCGGCGGCGGCGGCGTCCTCGAGCTGCGCCTGCGCCGCTTCGGCCGCGCCGGCGACCCGGCGCGATTCCTCCTCCAGCGACCGGCGCCGGCCCTCGAGCCGGGCGAGCGCCGCGGCGGCCGCCGATGCGGCGCCGCGCGGCGCCGGCGCGGCTTCGGCCGCGCGTTCGCGCCCGGCCGCGGCGCGCGCGGCGGCGCGGGCGCTGGCGGCGGCGGCGGCGGTCGCCGCGGCGAACGCCTCGGCCGCGGCGGCCTCCTCAGCCGCCGCGTCGGCCCAGCGGCGGAACGACGCCGCCGCCTCGGCGCGCCGCAGGCCGTCGACCAGGGTCCGGTAGCGCGCCGCCTGGCGCGCCTGGCGCTCCAGGCTCCGCAGCCGCGCCTCGCCGGCGGCGACGATATCCTCCAGGCGCTCGAGGTTGGCTTCGGCGGCGCGCAGGCGCAGTTCGGCCTCGTGGCGGCGGGCGTGGAGGCCGGCGACGCCGGCGGCCTCCTCCAGCAGGCGGCGGCGCTCGGTCGGCCGGGCACCGATCAGCGCGCCGATTTCGCCCTGGCTCACCAGCGCGGCCGATTTCGCGCCGGTCGCGGCGTCGGCGAACAGCACCTGCACGTCGCGCGCGCGCGCCTCGCGCCCGTTGACGCGATAGGTCGACCCGGCGCCGCGCTCGATCCGCCGCGCGATCTCGATGTCCTCCATCGCGCCGTCCGCGGCGCCGGGCGGCGGCGGCGGGTCGTCCTCCTCGCGCCGGGCGGAGAGCGCGACCTCGGCTACGTTGCGCGCGGGGCGGGCGCCGGCGCCGGCGAAGATGACGTCGTCCATCCCGCCGCCGCGCACCTGGCGCGCCGAGCTTTCTCCCATCGCCCAGCGCAGCGCCTCGACGAGGTTCGACTTGCCGCAGCCGTTGGGGCCGACCACGCCGGTGAGGCCGGGTTGGACGAGGAACTCGGCCGGCTCGCCGAAGGACTTGAAGCCGCTCAGCCTGATCCGGGTGAAGCGCAACGCGCGCGGCCCGCGGCCGGACTCCTACCCGCCATGCGCGGCGATGGCGCGCTCCAGCTCGCGGTCGGTGGGCGGCCCATCCAGCAGCTCGCCGTCGAGCACGAAACTCGGCGTGGACTCCACGTCCCACGCCGCTACCGCATCGGCGCGCGATTGCAGCAGCGCGTTCTGCAAGTCCCGGTCGCACAGGCAGCGGCCCACCCGGCGTTCGGACATGCCGCCCCGCTTGCCGAGATCGGCGAGCTTCTCCCAGATCTCCGGCCAGTCGCCGCGCGGGCAGCCGCCGTCGAGGAAGGCGCCCCACTCCCCGCCGGCCATGGCGAACCCGGCGCCCGCCCAGTCGCGCTGCGCGGCGAAGATGGCGTCGAGCCACGCGAAATAGCGGTCGGGGCCGGCGCAATGGGCGAGCGCGCCGCCGAACACCGCCGCCGCATTGAGCGGGAAGTCGCGGAACTCGAGCTTGACCTTGCCGGTGTCGATGAACGCCTCCTTGATGCGCGGCAGCCGCTCGGTGTGGAAGTTCGCGCAATGCGGGCAGCTCATCGACGCGAATTCGACGAGGGTGACGGGCGCGGCCGGGTCGCCCAGGGTCTTGGCGGAGGCGTCGATGGGGGCCTCGTCCTCGGCGAACGCGGCGCCGGCGGCGAGGGCGGCGAGAAAGCCCGCGGCGCGAATCGTCATGGGCCGAATCGACAGGGGCCGAATCGTCATGGGGGGCGTCCTCGTTCCGGAGGCGGGCGGCCTAGATAGGCCCGGCGGCGCGGCGGCGCAAGCGGGCGCGGTTCGCGCCGGCGACGCGCCGGCCGAGCGCCGCCAGCGCGCCGCGCAGCGCCGCGTCGTCGATCGCGGCGAGCGCCGCCGCCGCCTCGCGCGGCGGCTCGGGCGCGCGGGGCGGCGGCTCGGGCGCGGCGGGCCGGGGCGGCGGCGGGTCGTGGCGGTAGGCGAAGCGCGAGACCGCCGAATGGCCGAAATACGCCGCGATGCGCTCGCGCAATTGCGGCTCCACATGCCGCAGGAGGAGCGCCGTCGCGCCGTCGGTCCGCAGGGTCAGGACGCCCCGGCGCAGCGATTCCGGCGCGCAGCGCGCCGCGAACTCCGCGCCCACGATCGCGTCCCACTCGGAGAGGACGAGCGCCTCGCGGAACCCGCGCCGCACGAAGGCGCGCCGCCCGGCGGCGGCGGCGAGGCCGCCGATGCGCCGCGCCCCGCCGCGCTTACCTCGTGGAGTCGCGTCACTTGGAGTCATATGGTGCGGGCCCCGGCGAGCGTTCGACCGGGCGATACTAACCCCGATTCGCAAGGCGATGCCCCAGGCCGCGCGCGAACTTCTGGCGTGGTACGACCGCCGCCGCCGCGACCTGCCGTGGCGCGCGCCGCCGGGCGCGCGCGCCGACCCCTACGCCGTGTGGCTCAGCGAGACGATGCTGCAACAGACGACGGTCGCGGCGGTGAAGGGCTACTTCTCGCGCTTCCTCGCCGCGTGGCCGACGGTCGAGGCGCTGGCGGCGGCCGACCCGGACGCGGCGATGCGCGCCTGGGCCGGGCTCGGCTACTACGCCCGCGCGCGCAACCTGCTCGCCTGCGCCCGGATCGTCGCGGCGGAGCATGGCGGGCGCTTCCCCGCCGATGAGGACGCGCTGCGCGCCCTGCCGGGGATCGGCCCCTACACCGCGGCGGCGATCTCGGCCATCGCCTTCGACCGGCCCGCCACGGTCGTCGACGCGAACGTCGAGCGGGTCATGGCCCGCCTTCACGCCGTCGAGACTCCGCTTCCCGCCGCCCGCGCCGAGCTGCGCGCGCACGCCGCCGCGCTCACGCCCCGGGCGCGCCCGGGCGACTATGCGCAGGCGGCGATGGACCTCGGCGCCACGGTGTGCGCGCCGCGCCGCCCGAACTGCGCCGCCTGCCCGTGGCGGGCGCGGTGCCGCGGGCGGGCGCTGGGAGTCGCCGCCGGCCTGCCGCGCCGGGCGCCGCGGCGGGAGCGTCCGCTGCGCCGCGGGACCGCCTTCTGGATCGCGCGCGGCGACGGGGCGGTGCTGTTCGCCCGCCGGCCCCCGTCGGGCCTGCTCGGCGGAACCCTGGGGCTGCCCACCACGGAATGGACCGAGGCGCCGCCGCCGCGCGCGGAGCCGCCGGTGGCGGTCCGCGAATTGCGCGACCTGCCTGGGGCGGTAACGCATGGGTTCACCCATTTCCGCCTCGAGCTGCGGGTGCGGGCGGGCCGGGCGCGGGATCCGGCGCCCGGCGGCCTGTGGCTCGCCCCGGACGCGGTCGAGACGGACGGGCTGCCGACGCTGATGCGGAAGGTCGTCGCCCACGCGCGCCGCGCGGACCTGTTCTCCGGCGGGATCTAACCCGGATTCCCCGAACCGCCCCGAGGACGTCGCATGGGAAATCCGGGTTAATCCTCCCGGGAGCGCGCTGCGCCCGTCCGCTCCAGCCGCAAGAAGCTCGCGGCGTCGAGGACCGCCGGCGCGGCGAGCGGCGAGTCGGCGAAGGCGGGGTTGTGGAGCGGCGCGTCGAACAGCGCCGCGCCGCCCGCCTCCCGCTCAATACATGTCGAGCAGGCGGTCTATGTAGTCGAGATCGACGCGGGCGCGGGAGCGTTCGCCGGCGCGGCGGCGCAACTCGTCGCGAATCTCGCGGCTGCGCTGGACCGCCGAGCGGGTCGGGACCTCGACGAAGCCGCCGGGGTCGCCGCCCTCGCCGGGGGGCAGGCGGCCGAAGGGGTCGCGGACCTCGTCGCGGCGCGCGCCGTCCCGGCCCGGACGCTGGCCGGAGCGGCCGGCCAGCATCTCGTTCATCGCCATCTCGGCGCCCCGCTGCAACTCGCCGAGCGCGCGCGCCTGGGCGTCGGCGGCGCGGTCGGGACGCTCGCGCGCCAGCTCCTCGCCGGCGTCGCGCATGCGGCGCTCCGCGCGCCCCAAGGGCTCGGGGATGTCGCCGCCGGCCTCGCCGAGGCGGCGCATGAACTCGCCGAGCGCGCGGCGCAGCGCCTCCTGCCGCTCGGCGGCGGTCGGCTCGCCGGCCTCGGTCAGGCGCTCGTTCTCCCCCTCCTGCCGGGCGGCGCGGCGCCACGTCTCCTCCAGCAGCTCCTGCTGGTCCTC
The DNA here is from genome assembly GCA_965242575.1 of Alphaproteobacteria bacterium. Classification (GTDB taxonomy): domain Bacteria; phylum Pseudomonadota; class Alphaproteobacteria; order UBA7887; family UBA7887; genus JANQOH01. Next base: position 3,042,048 of record OZ251461.1, on the reverse strand, counting down.
CATGATCTCCCGCAGCTCGCGCATCGGATCGCCGCCGGCGGTTTGCGGGTTCCGCTCCGGCCGCGCCGGCTCCATGTTCTCCAGCAGCTCCTGCAACCGCTGGAGCAGCTGCTGCGCCGCGTCGCGCGCGCCGGTCTCCGCCAGGTCGCGGGCGTCCTGGATCATCCGTTGCAGGTCGTCGCGCCCGCGCCGGAGGCTGTCCGGGTCGAGCGCCGCCGTCTCGCCGTCGTCCAGCTCCTCCGCCTCGCGCCCGGACTCCGCCAGGCGGTCGAGATATTCGTCGAGGGCCTCCTGGAGGCGATCCATGAGCCCGGCGAGCTCCTCGGGCGCCGCGCCCTCGCGCAGCGCCTCGCGCAGGTCCTCCTGCGCCTCGCGCAGCGCGCGTTCGGCGAGCGACAGCGCGCCGTCCTCGATGCGCAGCGCCACGTCCCACAACAGGTCGATGACTGAGCGGCGGTCGAGGCGCCTGGCGGTGTGCTCCAGCCGCGTCCGCGCCGCCGCGAGGCCGAGAAACGCCACCGCGTCGCCGGCGAACGCCTCCGGCTCCGCCAGCAGCGCGGCCAGCGCCTCGGCGACCTCGGCGGCGGCCCCGGCGTCCAGCGCCAGCGCGCGGCGGCGGGCGACGATCTCGACCGCCACCGGATGCGCGAACGGCCGCTCCGGCAACGCGAACGCCAGCGGCTCGGCGCGGCCGCGCTGGCCGGCGTTGTCCACCGCCGTCAGCTCGAGGACCGCGTCCAGCCCCGCCCAGGGGTGCGCGGTCAGGTCGCGGTAGCTCCACTCCTCCGCCTCGGTGGGCGCGAGGCCCGGCAGCGGCAGCGAGAAGTCGATGGGCCATGCGTCGCCGCCGCCGTCGCGGCGGATATGCACCGAGATCTCGTCGAGGCCGAAATCGTCCGCCGCCCGGTATCCCAGGCGGAGCACGCCGCGCCGGGTGGATTCCGGCGGCCCGGCCAGCTCCGCCTCCGGCGGCGCGTCGGGAGCGACGGAGAATCGCCACGCGCCGAGCGCGCGCCCGTCCTGGACCACCCGCGCCTGCACGTCCGAATCGAGCGCGCGGCGCAGCGCGTAGTTGTTCTCGCCGGCGGCCGCGAAGTTTTGCTCCGCCGCGCCCGTGGCCAGCATCGGCGCCGCGGCGCCGCCGAGGACGCGCGCATGCAGGACGCTCCCCGCGATTACGTCGTGCGCGCCCTCGGGCGCCGGCGCGCCGGGCGCCACGCCGCCGGGCGGGGTGAGGAAGATCGGCGCCAGCCCGGTGTGCTCGGGCGGATCGACCCACGCGGTGAGCCGCCCCGGCGGCGCCTCCGCGCCGGGTTTGTCGAACGCGAAGGCGGCGGCGAAACGCTGGCCCGCGCGGTCGCCGGCGAAGGCCAGCGACACCGCCGCCGCAAGCGCCAGCAGGCCGCGCAGCGCCCACGGGTCGTGCGCGGCGAGGGAGGCGCGCGGCCACCCTACCCGCAGCCGCCCGAGCAGCCGCGCCGCGCGGTCGCGATGGGCGCGCCACAACGCATCGCGCGCGGCGCCGGCCGCCCCCGCCGGCGAATCGAACTGCGCCGATAGCGGGCGGTGCGGCAGGCCGCTCTCGCGCTCCAGGCGGCGGACCGCCGCCGCCCGCTCCGGCGGGCGCGCGGCGCCGCGCGCGCTCCACAACGCCGCCGCCAGCGCGGCGGCGAAGCCTGCGAGGAGCGCCGCGTGCAGCCACAGCGGCGCGGCCTCCCACAGGCCGAGCAGCGAGGCGACGGCGAACGCGCCGAGGGTCGCCATCGTCCAGCGCAGCGCCGGCCACAGCCGCTCCCACAGCAGGGCCAGGCGGCTCAGGCGGATTTGCCGCTCGAGCCGCCGGCGGTCCGGCGCCGGGGTCCGGCCGCGCCCGGTCACGCCGTCGCCGCCAGCCGGGGCCCGTCCGCCCGCAGCCAGTCCGGCAGGCGGTCGCGTCCGATCAGCGTGTCGTAGTTCATGCGCGGGCGCACCGCTGCGTAGCGCGCGCCTCGCACGAGCACTTCGGGGACGAGCAGCCGGCTGTTGTAGGTCGAGGCCATCGCCGCCCCATAGGCCCCGGCGGAGAGGAACGCCACCAGGTCGCCGGGGGCGAGCGGCGGCAGCGCCGCGCCGGCCGCCAAGCGGTCGCCCGATTCGCAGACCGGCCCCACCGCGTCGGCGGCGGAGAGCGGCGCGTCCGGGGCCGGCTCCGCCACCGGCGCGACGCGGTGTTCGGCGCCGTAGAGCGCCGGACGGAGCAGGTCGTTCATCGCCGCGTCGACGACGGCGAAGCGGTGCCCGTCCTCGCGCTTGTCGTACAGGACGGCGGCGACGAGTATCCCGGCGTCGGCGGCGATGGCGCGGCCCGGCTCGAGGATGAGGCGGCAGCCGAGCCCGCCGGCGAGTTCGGCGGCCAGCGCGGCGTAGGCGGCGGGCGATGGCGGCGCCTCCGCGCCGTAGCGGACGCCCAGCCCGCCGCCGAGATCGAGGCGGGAGATGCGATGCCCGTCGGCGCGCAGCCGGCGCGCCAGCTCCGCCGCCCGGGCGAAGGCGCGACGGAACGGCGCCAGGTCGACGATCTGCGAGCCGATATGCATGGCGACGCCGTCGGCCTCCACCCCCGGCAGCGTCGCCGCGCGGCGGTAGAGGGCGCGGGCGCGGGCGATCCCGACGCCGAATTTGTCGCCGCGCCGCCCGGTGGAGATCTTGTCGTGCGAGCCGGCGTCGACGTCCGGGTTGACGCGCAGCGCGACGCGCGCGACCGCGCCCCGCGCCGCCGCGACCTCCGACACCAGTTCGAGTTCGGGTTCGGATTCGACGTTCAGCTGGACGACGCCGCGCGACAGGGCGAAGGCGATCTCGGCCCGGGTCTTGCCGACGCCGGAGAACACGACGTCCCCGGGCGCCACGCCGGCGGCGAGGGCGCGGCGGACCTCCCCCTCGCTCACTACGTCGGCGCCGGCGCCGAGCCGCGCCAGGGTGGCGATGACCGCCTGGTTGGGGTTGGCCTTCACCGAATAGGCGATCAGCGCGCCCCGGCCGGCGTCCCAACCCGCAAACGCATCGGCGAACGCGCGGTAGCGGTCCTCCAGCGCCGCCGTCGAATAGCAGTAGAACGGCGTGCCGATGTCGGCGGCGATGTCGGCGAGCGCGACTTCCTCCGCCATCAGGCGCCCGCCGACATAGGCGAAACGGTCCACGTAACGGTCCACGTCAGGACTCCCCGGCCGGATCGGCCGGCGCGTCCTCCTCGCCGGGCGGGGGGCCGGGCGGCGCCGGCGGCCCCTTGCGCCCGCAGGCGGCGAGGGCGCAAGCGGCCGGCAGGGCGAGCGCCAGCCGCGCCAGCGCGCGCCGCGTGAGGGGCCGCGCCACCGCCGCCGTCACAGGTAGCGCTCCCGCGCCCGGGCGATGGCTTCGCGCACCCGGACCGGCGCCGTTCCGCCGGCGCTGGCGCGGCCGGCGATGGCGCGCTCCACCGTGAGCGCGGCGATGGCGTCCGCCGTAATGCGCGGCTCCTCGGCGCGGAATTCGGCCTCCGGCAGGTCCGCGAGCGCCGCTCCGGCGCGCTCGGCGCGGCGGACGACGCGGCCGGTGACGCGGTGCGCCTCGCGGAACGGCATGCCCAGTTCGCGCACCAGCCAGTCGGCGAGGTCGGTGGCGGTGGCGTGTCCGGCGCCGGCGAGCGCGCCCATGCGCGCCGCGTCGACCGTCATGTCGCGGACCATGCCGGTCATCGCGCGGACGCACAGGCCCAGCGTGTCGAGCGCGTCGAACACCGGCTCCTTGTCCTCCTGCATGTCCTTGGAGTAGGCGAGCGGGAGGCCCTTCATGGCGGTCAGCAGCGCGACGAGGGCGCCGGCCACCCGCCCGGTCTTGGCGCGCACCAGTTCGGCGGCGTCGGGGTTGCGCTTCTGCGGCATGATCGACGACCCGGTGGTGAACGCCTCCGACAGCGCGACGAGGCGGAATCCGGCGCTCGACCACACCACCAGCTCCTCGGCGAGGCGCGACAGGTGGCCGGAGGCGATGGCGGCGGCGGCGAGGGCTTCGAGGGCGAAGTCGCGGTCGGACACGGCGTCGATGGAGTTCTCGGCCGGGCGGTCGAAGCCGAGCTCCGCCGCGGTCATCCCCCGGTCGATGGGGAACGACGTCCCGGCGAGCGCCGCGGCGCCGAGCGGGCAGACGTTGAGGCGCGCGCGCGCGTCGCGGAGGCGCCCGCGGTCGCGCCCCGCCATTTCGACGTAGGCCATCAGGTGGTGGCCGAGCGTCACCGGCTGCGCGGACTGCAGGTGGGTGAAGCCCGGCATCGCCGTCGCCGCGTGCTCCTCGGCGCGGTCGATCAGCGCCGCCTGGTAGTCGCGCAGCGCCGGGTCGAGCGCGTCGACGGTCCCGCGCACCCACAGGCGGAAGTCGGTCGCCACCTGGTCGTTGCGCGACCGCGCGGTGTGCAGCCGCTTGCCGGCCTCGCCGATCAGTTCGGTAAGCCGCGCCTCTATGTTGAGGTGGACGTCCTCCAGCGCCGGGTCGAAGGCGAGCGTCCCAGCCTCGATTTCGGCCTCCACCGTGTCCAGCCCCTCGAGGATGGCGGCGCCGTCGGCTTCGGCGAGGATCCCCCGGGCCACGAGCATCCGGCAATGGGCGCGGCCGCCGGCGATGTCCTCGGCGTAGAGGCGCTTGTCGAAGCCGACCGAGGGGTTTATCTCCGCCATGGCGGCGGCCGGGTCGGCGGCGAAGTGGGCGCCCCACAGCGCCCTGGCGCCGCCCGCCCCGCCGCTCACGGGGCCGCGGCCGGCGCGCGCCGGCGGAGGGCGAGGCGGAGAGCTGGGATGCGAAGCGGTCGTCGCGCGGTCATGGTCGCCCTGCTGTCGGCCGCGGTGTCGGCCGCCGCCATTGTCGCCGTATCCGGCCTGGGTTCAAGCGCCGTCGCGCCGCGGCCGCCGGAGGAGCTGCTGCCCGCCGTCTGGCATGCCGCGCCGCGCGCAGTCGCTCCGTTGTCGTGGACCGACGCCGCCGGCGTCCCGTCGGCGCTGGCCGATTTCGCGGGCCGCCCGGCGCTGCTGAACCTGTGGGCGACGTGGTGCGCGCCGTGCCTGCGCGAAATGCCGATGCTGGACTCCCTCGCCGGCGCGCTGGGCGGCGCGCTTTCCGTCGTCGCCCTCAATCAGGATCGCGATGCCGCGGCGGCGCGCGCATTCTGGGCCGGGCGCGGTTTCGCCCATCTCGAACTGTTCCTCGATCCCGGCCTTTCGGCGTTCGCGGCGCTCGGCGTGCGCGGCCTCCCGCTCACCCTGCTGATCGACGCCGAGGGCCGCGAGATCGCCCGCCTGGAGGGCGTGGCGGAATGGACGGCGCCGGAAGTGGAAACCTATCTGCGGGCGCTGGCGGCGGAATAACCAGGGCGGTCGGATTCGGAATTCCGGTCCGGGTTGGCGGTTCGCCAAGCTTGCAGGACCCCTTCCATCGCGGCGGACGCGCCCGCCCGAACTTCGGAAACGCCGGCCCCGGAGGCGGCGCGCATGGGCGAGGGTGTCGAACGGGGCTTCCATGCCGGCGACGATAGCGCCCGGCGCGCCCGCGTCGCGCCGAGAATTACCGCGGGGCCGCTGGCCGAAGCCGGCGGCCTGCGCGGCGGAGCGTTACAGGTCGAAGATGTTGCCGATGAAGGTCCGGGATTCTCCGGAGGCGCCCTGGGCCGGGCCGGAAACCGCCTCAAAGCGGTAGCGGCCGTCGCCGAGATGCTCCCAGGAGTAGCAGCCGCCGTCCCAATCGGGGTTGTCCCACTCGACGCAATCCGCGCCATCGTCGCGGATCCGGTAGCTCCCGGTCGAGAGGTATCGCGTGTCGCCGCAGATGGTTTCGCCGGACATCCGCCCGCCGATCGTCCGGTAGTGGCGGTGTTCGCACCCGTCCTCCATGAGGATCGCCGCGGTCCGGTTGACCGATTCGGCGGCGATTTCGGCGGGGGTCGCGGCGCCCATCGCGAACCCGGCCGGCGGAGTCTTCGGCGTCGGCGCGAATTCGAGGTCGGCGAGCCGTTTCGCGTCGCCCAGAGGCCGCCCCATGTCGGGTTGCTGGCAGCCCCACAGGGCGAGCGCGGCGAGCAGGGCTCCGATGGCGTATGCGCGGGTCATGGCGGGTTCCTCCCGTGTCGGTGTGCGCGGGTCGTTACGTGTGCGTTCCGGAGGCGCCGGCGAGGCCGCCCTCGCCGGCGCGGACGGATGAGACGGAGCGAAACCGCCCCCATCAACATGGCGGGGACCGTTTGCCGTGGCGATCGATCCATTCGCACCATGCGGGGTTCGGTTTCAGGTGCGCCTTGAGGAAGTCCATGACGATCCGGCGCGCTTGCCTGTCTTCGAGCAGTTCGTGCCGATACTTCAAACGGCCCTCCGAGAACACGACCGACCGGCTGCCGGTGGCCTCCCTGTCTCCCATGAAGGAACCGCAGTGGCCGCGGGTCCATTGCGACTGGAACCACGGATCCCCAGTCGCGACGAGGGACAGGACCGGCTGGCCCTCGTAGGAGGAGAGGCCGCGATACTCCGGCCATCCCGCGTGGCAGGTCCAGCCTTCGATGACCCGGGCGTTCACCGGCGGCGGGTCCTCCGACAGGCGGGCGACGGTATTGCCACCCTCGCTCAGCCCCATCAGGAACAGGTTCTCCGTATCGACCCAGTCGAGTTCGCGCGCCTTGCGGAGCGCATGGCGAGCCTCCGACAAGCGCATCCCCAGGACCCCGCGATGCAGGCCGCCGCGATGGGCGTTCGCATCGCAACTGACCGGCTTGTGTGTGCGCGCGAAACTGTCGGGCGCGATAGCGGCGAAACCGTGCGCGGCCAGCATGTCGAGCCGCCGGCTCGTCCCCGCCCAGAACCCGGCGCAACCGTGCATGTAGATCACGGTGGGGAACGCGACGCCTTGCGGCGTCTCGCCCAGGCTCCGCATGGTCGTGCGAATCGCGCCCGCCGCGTCGGGAACGCGCACCTTGGCGCGGGACCAGGTGCGCTCGAGCTCGGCCGGATCGCTCGCCGCGCATGCGCCGAGCGCCAGCAGGGCCAGGACGAGGGCCGCCTTCGCCGGTCCCGTATTCATCGCCGCTCCTTCACGTCGTTCTCCGCGGTCCGCAGCGTTCGCCGATCACCGCTTGTGGGTCCCGAAGGATCCGGCGATGCTGCCCCGGTCGGCGTGGACGGCGCCGAAGGTTCCGGCGAAGCCGGACGGGTGGTCGGAGGCGGAATCGCCGTTGCCGAAGAACTGCCCGCCCCAGACGCCGGCCCAACCGGACCCCGCGCCGCCGGTGGTGGTCCCCTCGACCCAGCCGCCGGGGATCGCCGGTTCGTTATTCTCCACCCCCGTGGCGTAGGTCGCGAAGACGTTCGCGGCGCCGCTGGAGTCGCGGTACGAGACGCTCGCCAGCTCCAGCGTTGCGAAGGGCGGCGCGCCGCCGCCCTCCAGCGCGAAGCCGTTCACGCTGCCGCTGATCCTGCCGAAGGCGGTCGCGTCGCCGAACTCGGCCGTCAGCGCCGCGTTGGCGGTGAAATGGACCGTCGCCGACCCGGAGGCCCAGACGCCCGCCGCCTCGCCGGAATACTCGGCGCGCCCGGTCAGCGCCGCGAGGTTGCCGACCGTGAACGGGTCGTCGCCGCCGGCGAAGACGCCGAAGTCGTAATCGGCCGCCGCGGTCGCGTCCTCGGGGACGTAGAGCCAATGGCCGAAGCTAAGATAGTCCGCCTGCGGGACCGCCGCGCTCGTTCCCGGCTCCAGCGTCGTCGCGGCGCCGCCGCCATCGGGCGTGAAGACGACGTTGCCGCCATACGGATAGTAGCCTTGCGCCGAACCCGCCTCGGGGTGCTTGATGGCGGCGAGGCCGCAGCCGTCGGCGGCGCAGGCGAAGCGCCCGGCCGCGCCGTCGAGCGTGCCGCGCAGGCCCGCGTCCGGGAGGTCGATGGCGAAGTAGCCGCGGTCCGCCGGGATGGCGGGGATGGGCGGATCGTTCAGCGCGATGACGCGGGTGAACCCCTCGTCGTTTCCGACGAACGGCCGCCGCAAGGTGCGCAGCTCCGCGTCGGTCGCGTCGGTGAAGAAGCGGACGTTCAAGGCCCCGCCCCCGTTCTGTGCGGACGTCGCATGAAGCCCGCGCCATCCGGGCATCGCGGAAGCCGACCCGGCCGGCGCGCGCGTGACGGTCATGCCCGCGGCGTCGTGAGCGGTGTCGACGAATCGGCCGGGCCATATCTCCGGGTTCTGCCGGTAGGGCGTGCTCCAAATGCCCATCACCGTGACGAATTGCAGCTCGCCGCCCGCACTCCAGGGAGCGGCGGTCGTGATCGACCGTCCGGTCTGGTGGCTTTGCGACCAGACGCGGGAGCTGGACCCGGAGCCGGCCTCCGTCCGGCTGAAATTCCACCCCGCCGAGTCCGCGTCGTTATGCGCCGCGGCGAGCCGGACCGCCGACTCCACCGCGGCGGCGTCGGTCGCCAGCTGCGGATCGCCCGCCTGCACGCTCTTGCCTTTGTGCGTCCCGAAGGATCCGGCGACGCTGCCCCGGCTGGCGTGGACGGCGCCGAAGGTTCCGGCGAAATCGGACGGATGGTCGGCGGCAGAATCGCCGTTGCCGAAGAACTGCCCGCCCCAGACGCCGGCCCAGCCGGACCCCGCGCCGCCGGTGGTGGTCCCCTCGACCCAGCCGCCGGGGATCTCCGGTTCGTCGTTCTCCGCCCCCGTGGCGTAGGTCGCGAAGACGTTCGCGGCGCCGCTGGAGTCGCGGTACGAGACGCTCGCCAGTTCCAGCGTTGCGAAGGGCGGCGCGCCGCCGCCCTCCAGCGCGAAGCCGCTCACGCTGCCGCTAATCCTGCCGAAGGCGGCCGCGTCGCCGAACTCGGCCACCAGCGCCACGTTGGCGGTGAAGCGGTCGGTCGCCGACCCGGAGGCCCAGACGCCCGCCGCCTCGCCGGAATACTCGGCGCGCCCGGTCAGCGCCGCGAGGTTGCCGACCGTGAACGGGTCGTCGCCGCCGGCGAAAACGCCGAAGTCGTAATCGGCCGCGGCGGCCGCGTCTTCGGGGACGTAGAGCCAATGACCGAAACTGAGATAGCCCGCCTTCGGGACCGCTGCGCTCGTTCCCGCCTCCAGCGTCGTCGCGGCGCCGCCGCCGTCGGGCGTGAACCTGACGTTGCCGCCCACCGGGAAGTAGCCTTGCGCCGAGCCCGCCTCGGGATGCTTGACGGCGGAGAGGGCGCAGCCGTCGGCGGCGCAGGCGAAGCGCCCGGCCGCGCCGTCGAGCGTTCCGCTCAGGCCCGCGTCCGGGAGCGGGATGTAGAAGTAGCCGCGGTCCGCCGGGATGGCGGGGACGGGCGGGTCGTCCAGCGCGATGACGCGGGAGAACCCCTCGTCGTTTCCGATGAAGGGCCGCCGCAAGGCGCGCAGCTCCGCATCGGTCGCGTCGGTGAAGAAGCGGACGGTCAAGGCCCCGCCCCCGCTTTGCGCGGACGTCGCATGGAGCCCGCGCCATCCGGGCATGGCGGAAGCCGACCCGGCCGTCGCGCGCGTGACGATCATGCCCGCGGCGTCGTGAGCGGTGTCGACGAATCGGCCGGGCCATATCTCCGGGTTCCGCCGGTAAGGGGTGCTCTCAATGCCCATCGTCGTCAGGAATTGCAGCTCGCCGTCGGCGCTCCAAGGGGCGGCGGTGAAGACCGACCGTCCGGTTTGGTGGCTTTGCGACCAGACGCGGGAACTGGACCCGGAGCCGGCGTCCGTCCGGCTGAAATTCCACCCCGCCGATTCCGCGTCGTTATGCGCCGCGGCGAGCCGGACCGCCGACTCCACCGCGGCGGCGTTGCCGGGGATCGGCGCCGGCGCCGGCGTCTCGCCGCCTCCGGCCCCGCCTCCCGCGCCCGGCGCGCCGCCGCCGGAGCCGCTCCCGTTACCGGGCATGTTGGCGGACTGCTGGGTCGACGATCCGCCTCCTCCCCCGCCGCAGGCGGACAAGGCGAAGGCAAGGGCGGCGGCGGCGACAGCCGGCCGCGTGAGCGCGAACGAACCGAAGGGCATTGCGGGCCTCCTGCTTCATCGTGAAGAGGCCCCGTGAAGAGGCCCCGTGAAGAGGCCCCGTGAAGAGGCCCCGTGAAGAGGCCCCGTGAAGAGGCCCCGTGAAGAGGCCCCGTGAAGAGGCCCCGTGAAGAGGCCCCGTGAAGAGGCCCCGTGAAGAGGCCCCGTGAAGAGGCCCCGTGAAGAGGCCCCGTGAAGAGGCCCCGTGAAGAGGCCCCGTGAAGAGGCCCCGTGAAGAACGTCGCCAGTTTAGCGTAGCCGCCCGGGCGCCGTCAACCGCCCGTCCCACATTTTTTTCCGGACGCCGCGCCGCGCCGGATCGAGGGACGCGAGCCGTCCCTCCCGGGACGAGTTCCGCGCCGCGTGAGGACGATCCGGCGCGCGCCGCCCCCGGAACCCGAAAACCGTGAGACGTCCGGGTTCGGCGGCCGGAACCGGATAGCGCCGCCGCGCCGGGAGGCGCATGTTCGGGCCATGACCGATTCTCCCGCCGGACCTGCGCTCGACGAGGCGCGGGCGTGGACCGCCGTCCTGGAGCGCGACCGCGCCCGCGACGGCGCCTTCGTCTATGCGGTTGCGTCGACCGGCGTGTTCTGCCGGCCGAGCTGCCCGAGCCGCCGCCCGGCGCGCCGCCGCGTCCGCTTCTTCGCCGACTCCGCGGACGCGGCGCGCGCGGGGTTCCGCGCCTGCCTCCGCTGCGCGCCGGAGGCGAGCGACGAACTGGTGCGCCGCGCCTGCGCCGCCATCGCCGGGGCGCTCGGTTCGGAGGGCGGCGGCCCGCCGGGCCTCGCCGCGCTCGCGGCGGCGGTGGGCGCGGACCCCGGCCGGCTGCGGCGGCGCTTCAAGGCGGCGCTCGGAGTCACCCCCAAAGCCTACGCCGGCGCGCTCCGCCGCCGCGCCTTCCAGGCCGGATTGCGGCGCGGCGAGGGCGTGTCGGCGGCGCTCTACGGCGCCGGTTACGGCGGCCCGAGCCGCGTCTATGAGGCCGGCGGCGGCCTCGGCATGACCCCGGCGACCTATGCGCGGGGCGGGCGGGGCGCGCGGATCCGCTACGCCCTCGCCGATTGCCCGCTCGACCGGATGCTCGCGGCGGCGACCGAACGCGGCGTCTGCGCGGTGTTCTTCGGCGCCGACGACGGCGCCTTGCGCGCCGAGCTGGAGGCGGAATTCCCGCTCGCGAAACTGGAGCGCGACGAATCGGGCCTCGGCGGACTGGTGGAGCGGATCGTCGCCCGCTTCGCGTCCGCGCCGGCCGCCGGCGACCTGCCGCTCGACCTCCGCGCGACCGCCTTCCAGGCCCGCGTGTGGCGCGCGTTGCAAGCGATTCCGCGCGGCGAGACGCGCAGCTATGCGGAGATCGCCGCGGCGCTGGGCAAGCCCCGCGCGGCGCGGGCGGTGGGCGCCGCCTGCGCCGCGAACCCGGTGAGCCTCGTCGTTCCCTGCCACCGCGCGGCGCGCGCCGATGGCGGCCTCGGCGGCTACCGCTGGGGCCTGGAGCGCAAGGAGCGCCTGCTCGCCATCGAGCGCAGCGCGGGGCCGCCTACCGCGCGCGGTGCGCGTTGAGCGCCGCCCAGTCGAAATCGATCCCGTGGCCGGGCCGGTCGGGCGCGGTCGCCATTCCGTCCGCGACGGGCACGGCCTCGGCCATGAACGTCTCCAGCCCGAAGCCGTGGACCTCGAGGTAGGCGGCGTTCGGCGCGGCGGCGAGCAGGTGGACGTGCAGCTCGTGCGCGCCGTGCGACATCACCGGCAGCCCGTGCGCCTCGCACAGCCGCGCCACCTTCATGAACGGCGTCACCCCGCCGCAGGTGGTCAGGTCGGGTTCGGGGAAGTCCACGCCGCCGGCGGAAACCAGCGCCGTGAACTCGGCCAGCGTGTGGAGGTTCTCCCCCGCCGCGATGGGGACCAGCCCTAGGCGGCGCAAATGCGCGTAGCCCGCTATGTTGTCCGGCGCGATGGGCTCCTCGACCCACACCAGGTCGAAGTCCTTGAGCGCATGCAGCGCGCGCTGCGCCTGATCGACGCGCCACGCCTCGTTGGCGTCGGCCATCAATTCGATGTCGGGGCCCAGATGCTCGCGCATCGCCGCGACGCGCGAGACGTCCTCCGCCAGCGCCGGGCGGCCCAGGCGCATCTTGATCGACCGGAAACCCCGTTCGAGGCTGCGGCTGGCGCCGGCGAGCAACTGGCCGAGCGGGAAGTTGAGGTCGATGTTGCCGGCGTAGGCGCGCACCTTGGGGTCGTATCCGCCCAACAGGCGCCACAGCGGCTCGCCCAGCATCCGCCCGCGCAGGTCCCACAGCGCCGTGTCGACGGCGGCGAGCGCGAAGGTCAGCGGCGCGCCGCGCCCGGCGTAGTGGTGGGTCCGCCACATGCGCCGCCACAACCATTCGATCCGGCCCGGATCGGCGCCTTGCAGGACATCGGCGCACACGCGCTCGATAATCGTCGCGGCCGCCGCGCCCTGCCCGGCCATCATGACCGTGTAGCCGCAGCCCTCGGCGCCGTCGGAATCGCGGATTCGCGCCGTCACCATGTCGAATTCGCGCATCACGCCGGTGCTGGCCGCCTTGACGGGGGTGGGCAACGGCAGCCGGTACAGATCGGCCTGGACGTGTTCGATCGCCATGTCGGGCTCCTTTCCGCTTCTACTCCGCCGGAGCGCCCGCGCGCTCGCGGTTGCGCCGCGCCTGCTCGTAAACGGCGGCGATGACCAGGCCGGTCAGCGCCGCCCAGACGCCGGAGAGGACCATTTGCAACAGCTCGCCGATCAGCATCGACCTGGCGAACTGGCCCACCATGCCGGAGAACGTCACCAGCGCGATGACGCCGGCGAAGCCCACCGCGTACACCGCGAACACCGGCCACCAGCCCAGCGACATCACCGCCCGCCAGCTTTCGCGCATCGCGGCGATGGGCCCCAGGTCGCTCTCCATGACGATGTAGAAACCGAGCGAGAAGGCGACGGCGAGGAAGATCCCCGGCAGGATCAACAAGCTCAGGCCGGCGAACACCGCCAGGCCGTAAAGCAGCGCGTAGGGGACCAGCACCTTGAGCTTGGCCCGTTTCAGGCCGGAGAACACCAGCGCCGGGGCGGCGGTCTCGCCGCGCAGGACGCGCAGCATGAACAGGCCGAACCCCGCGCGCAGGACCACGCCGTAGATCAGCAGGCCGATCATCCACGGCGCCGCCTCCGCCGGGGTGGGGACGGGCGGCGGCGCGCCCTCCTCCATCGGGAGGAGGAAGCGGACCAGCACCGCCGTGTTGGCGAAGAGGACGCCGAGGTAATACATCGACCCGCCGAGATACGACCGCCACGGCATTTCGCGATAGGCGGCGAGGCCCGCCTCCACCGCGGCGTTGATGTCGAGCCGCCGCGACGGCTCCGGCTTCGGCTCCGCCGGCGCCTCCGCCCGCCGGACGGCGGCGCGGGTCGCGAAATGGCCGGCGAACTCGACGAAACTCGACGCCGCCGCCCAAGCTTCGGTTCCGGCCTCCCAGATTTTCGTGTCCGCCTCGATCTTCCCCTTCGCGATCAGGGCGATCACCTCGGCGCGCGAGAGCGGGCCGCGCGGCTTGCCGTCGATGGCGACGTGGTAGGCGCTCACGGCCCCGTCCCGTCGGCGTCGCGCGGCTCGGCCTGGTCGTACATCGAGGCGAGCACCCCGGCGGCGAACAGGAGCGCCAGCGTCTTGCCCGCGAGGATCGCGAGGAAGATCGCCGCCGGCGGATTCCACGCGGCGAACCACGCGTCCTCCAGGACGGAATGGAATTCGCCCTCCCAGCGCGCCGCCCCGGTCCAGCCGCCGGCCTCCAGCGCGGCGGTCTGGCCGAGCGCCAAGGACAGTCCTCCCAAAGCGGCGAGGACGAGTATCCCGGCCGCGAGCAGGGCCCCGAAACACTGGAGCCAGCCCAGGCGCATGACGAGGCGGAAACTCGCCGCCGCGGCCGCCAGCGGGCCGGCGCGGCCGTCCACCGCCGCGAAGGGCCCGAGCGCGAGGCAGACGAGCAGGAAGACGCCGGGCAGGACCAGAAGCGCGAACCCGATCGAGCACGCGGCGGCGGCGAGGATCGAGAACCCGACCAGCGCGAACAGGCGCGGGACGCCGGCGAACAGGAGTCCGGTGCGCGCCGCCTCGCCGCGCACCATCGCCAGCGCCGAGGCGCACAGCCCGCCCCACAACACCGAACCCAGCGCGAAACCGGCGGCCGACCCGGCGGCCATCGCGCGCGCGCGGTTGCGCGGCGCGGCGAGCGCCTCCAGCTCCGGCCCCAGGTCGCCGGCCCGGACGCCGGCGGCGTCGAGCAGCAGCGCCCAGCCGGTGGGCGTGCAGGCGGCGAGGAGGACGAAAAAGACACCGCCGAACGCGGCGGTCCGAATCGGGTCCTGGAACAGCACGCGCGCGCCGTCGCCCAGCGCGCGGGCGATGGACAGGCGGCGCGGCGGCGGCGCGAGGCCGGGGAGCGGGTCCGCCAGCGAATCGTCCGCCGGGGGCGGCGGCGCGGCGCGCGGCGGCTCCTCGGGCGGGAGCGGCGGCGGCGCGGCGGCGGCGGCGCGCAGCAGCGCCGCGATCTCCGGAACCGAATCGGCGAAGGCCCAGTCGGCCATCCCGGCGGTCCAGACGTAGGTTTCGCGGTCGAGGCGCCCTTCGCGGACCAGGCGGTCGACGGTCGCGATTTCGCAGGGCCCCTCCTGGGAGCCGTCTAGGAGAACGTAATAGGCCACCGACCTTCCCTCGCGCCGTCCGGCGCTACCCCGGGCGCGCCGCCCGGTCCCACGCCGCCCAGACGCAGCTCGCCGCCGGCGCGGTGGCCAGCACGGCCGCGACTCCCGCCGCGCGGACGAGTCCGGGGCCGAAGGGCTCCAGCGCCAGCGGCAGGCCGGCCATGACCGGGCCCACCACGTGGTCCTCCATCAGCACCCACAGGCCGGGGCCGATGCAGCCGATGGCGGCGATGACGAGTCCGGCCGCCATTCCGCTCCGCCAGCGCGCCTGCGACCCGCCCTTCGCCGCGCCGCCGTCCGGCTCCATGAGCGCGAAGGGGATCGCGAGCGCGAGCGGCGCCAGCAGGACGCCGCCGACGAAGACGAAGGTCCCGCCGATCCACCACGGCCACGACGGCGGCAGCAACGGCGCGAAGTCGCCCCACACCATCCACCACGGCGCCGAGAGCAGCGCCGGCGGCGCGAGGCCGGCGATCAGCGCGCGGTCCGGGCGGCGCAGGCCCGCGGCGAGGTCGAGCCAGCGAACCCGCCCCTCCTCCGCGGCGCGGGCGCAGAACCGCCACCATCCGGCGAGCGCGAGGCCCAGCGGAACGAGGAAGACCGCCTGGCCGACGAGGTAGCCCGGGGTGGCGGCGGCGATGAAGGTGTAGCAGACGACCACGACGAAGGCCGAGCACGCGAGGCCGGCGGCGAGGCGAACCGCCGCGCCGCGCCAGACCGCAAGACCCGTCTCCAACGACCGCCCGACCATGGCCCCTGCATACCGCGCGGCGCGGCGCGCGACAAGCCGTTCGCGCCGCGCCATCATGGCCGCCGGAATTATGGCCGCCGGGACGGGGCGGCGGCGGCGGGAGGCGCGGCCATGGCGATGCTGTTCGCGAGCGCGGTGGACGACCCGGACGCCTGGAGGGCGGCGCTCGCGGCGCTGGAGCCGGAGCTCGAATTGCGGGTGTGGCCGGATGTCGGGCGCATCGGCGATATCGAGACGGCGCTCGTGTGGCGGCCCGAACCGGGGATGCTGGCGCGCCTGCCGGCGCTGCGGGCGGTGTTCTCGCTCGGCGCCGGGGCGGACCACATTTTCGCCGACGACTCCCTGCCCGACGTCCCGGTGGTCCGGCTGGTCGACCCGGCGCTCACCGCGCAGATGGTCGAATACGTGCTCCTCGCGGTGCTGTACCGCCACCGTGAAATCGCCGAATACCGCGCCTTCCAGGAGCGGCGGGAGTGGCGGCAATTGCCGCCGGCGCCGGCGGCGCGGCGGCGCGTCGGGATCATGGGCATGGGCGAGATCGGGCGCGCCTGCGCCGCCGCCCTCGCCGGGCTGGGCTTCGCCGTGGCGGGGTGGCGGCGCGGGACGGCGCGCCCGGACGCGGGCGCGGCGGGGGTCGAGCTGTACGCCGGCGCGGACGGGCTCGGGCCGTTCCTCGCCCGGACCGACGTGCTCGTCTGCCTGCTGCCGCTGACCGGCGAGACCGCGGGGATCCTCGACGCCGGGCTGTTCGCGCGGCTGCCGCGCGGCGCCTATGTGGTGAACGCGGCGCGCGGCGGGCACCAGAACGAGGCCGACCTGCTGGCGGCCGTCGATTCGGGCCGTCTCTCCGGCGCGTGGCTCGACGTCTGCCGCGAGGAGCCCCTGCCGCCGTCGTCGCCGCTGTGGCGGCATCCGCGCGTGGTGTTGACGCCGCACGTCGCCGGGCAGGTGACGGCGGAGACCGCCGCCGCGCAGGTGGCGGAGAATCTGCGCCGCCTGCGCGCCGGGGCGCCGCTGCGCGAGGTCGTCGACCCGGCGCGCGGCTATTGAGGGTTCGGCGGGATTGGGCTATGCCCGCGTCCGGCGGTTCGCGCGCGGCGCGGGCGATGGGCGGTGAACGGCCGGCGGCGCGCCGGCCAGGGAGGACAGGATGAGCAACGGAACGACGGTGGCGGTGGGGATCGCCGGGCTGGTCATCGGCGCCCTGATCGGCGTGTACGGGCTGGGCGGCGGCGATGCCGGCGGCGGCGGCGAGACGACCGCCGAGGCGCCGGCGGAGCCGGACGCGCCCGCCGCGCGCCCGCAGGTCCGCTGGAAGATGGCGAGCTCGTTCCCCGGCGAGATGGTCGTGCTGGGCGACCAGGGCCGGATGATCGAGGAGCGCATCCGGGTGCTCTCCGGCGGGACGATGGAGTTCAAATTCTTCGAGCCCGGCGCGCTGGTGCCGGCGCTGGAGATTTTCGACGCCGTCTCGACCGGGTCGGTCGACGTAGGCTGGACGGCGGCGGGCTACTGGGCCGGCAAGATCCCGGCGGTGCAGTTCTTCACCGCGGTGCCCTTCGGCCCCCCCGCCGGCGAGGCGGTGGCGTGGATGTACCACGGCGGCGGCAAGGAGCTGCTGGAGGAGATCTACCACCGGCACAACCTGCACGGGATGCCGTGCAACCTGATCACGCCGGAGGGTTCGGGCTGGTTCCGCGAGCCCATCGAGTCGCTCGACGACTTCAAGGGCTTGAAGATGCGCTTCTTCGGCCTGGGCGCGAAGGTGATGGAGAAGGTGGGCGTGTCGACCCAATTGCTGGCCGGCGGCGACATCTACCCGGCGCTGGAGCTCGGCACCATCGACGCGACCGAGTTCTCGATGCCGGCGATCGACAAGGACCTGGGCTTCCACGAGATCGCCAAGCACTACTACTTCCCCGGCTGGCACCAGCCCATCAGCATGGGCGAGCTGATGATCAACCTGGACAATTGGAACGGCCTGACCGACACCCAGCGCGAAATCGTGGAGGCGGTGTGCATGGAGAGCATGTTGCGCGGCTTCGCGCAGGGCGAGGCGATCCAGTTCGGCGCGATGCAGGAGTTGCAGGCGGCGGGCGTGACCTTCCACCGCTGGCCCGACGAGATCCTCGAGGCGCTGGAGGCGGCGTGGATGGAGGTCGTCGAGGAGCAGGCGGCCGAGGACGAGGATTTCGCCCGCGTCTGGGCCTCGCTCAGCGCGTTCCGCGAGGACTACAAACTCTGGGGCGAGTTCGGCTACCTGAACTGACGGGGACGAGGCGGCGGGCGGGCCGCGCGCGGCGGCCCGCCTTCTCCCATCGGTCGGGCGGCGAGGCGGGCGCCGCGGTCGCGGAGCGTAGTCGCCGTTCTCGGCGCGAACCGCGGACGCCCGCCTGCGCCGTCACCGCGCCTCTTCCGTCGCGCCGCAGTTTTCCAGGATCGGCCCCGCCCACTCCCGCAACCCGCGCACGTCCAGCGCGAACCGGCGCACGAGGCTCGTGGGCCAGGTGACGACGCGGAGCTCGAGCGTCTCGCGGTCGAACCAGCCCTCGAGCGCCGCCCTCGGGTCCAGCACGTGGATCCGCGCCGTCCCCGGCTTCTCCGCGAAGGCGCCGGCGGCCCGCTCCCCATCGCCGTCCAGCGCCGCGTCGATGGCGTAGCCGCCGCTCCCGAAAACCACGCCCTTGAGATAAATCCGGGCGGAAACCTCGCCGTCCGCGCACCGCACCGAGAGCCGGTTCCCGTCGGGCGACGCGCGGCGCTCCGAAACCGCGTCCGCCGCCGGCGCGGGCGTCCACGAAGCCAGCGCGAACGCGCCGGCGAGCAACGACATTCTCACGACCGTCCCCCCGATGTGCAGGCGCGCCTCCGCGCTTCCGCAGGGGCGGCGCGTATATGCTATCGTGGACCGGACCGCAACCGGCCCCGGCTCCGCGCCGCCGGCCGCCGGGAGCCTTCGGGACCGCGCCGCCATGGATTACGAAGCGCATTTCGCCGACGCGCTGGAGGGGCTCAGGGCCGAGGGCCGCTACCGGACCTTCGCCGACCTCGCGCGCCGGGCGGGCGAGTTTCCGCGCGCGGTCTGGCGCGACGGCGGCGCCGAGCGCGACGTGGTCGTCTGGTGCTCCAACGACTATCTCGGCATGGGCCAGCACCCGGCCGTCATCGACGCCATGTGCCGGGCGGCGCGCGAATTCGGCGCCGGCTCCGGCGGCACCCGCAACATCTCCGGCACCACCCATCGCCACGTGCTGCTCGAGCAGGAGCTCGCCGACCTGCACCGCAAGGAGGCGGCGCTGCTCTTCACCTCCGGCTACATCTCCAACGACGCCGCGCTGTCCACCCTGGGCGCCATGCTGCCGGGCTGCACCGTCCTGTCCGACGCGCTCAACCACGCGTCGATGATCCACGGCGTCCGCCACTCCCGCGCGCCGAAGAAGATTTTCCGCCACAACGACGTGGCCCACCTCGAGGAGCTCCTCGCCGAACTCGACCCCGCCGCGCCCAAGATCGTCGCCTTCGAATCGGTCTATTCGATGGACGGCGACATCGCCCCCATCGGCGAGATCTGCGACGCGGCGGCGCGCCACGGCGCGCTCACCTATCTCGACGAGGTGCACGCCGTCGGCATGTACGGCCCGCGCGGCGCCGGCGTCGCCGAACGCGACGGGGTCATGTCCCGCGTCGACGTCGTGGAAGGCACGCTCGGCAAGGCGTTCGGCGTCATGGGCGGCTACATCGCCGCCTCCGCCAACCTCTGCGACATGGTGCGGTCGTTCGCGGCGGGGTTCATCTTCACCACCTCGCTGCCGCCCGCGGTGGCCGCCGCCGCCCACGCCGCGGTCCGCCACCTCAAGGCCTCCACCGCCGAACGCGACCGCCACCGCGAACGCGCCCGGACCCTCAAGCGCCGGCTCGCCGAGGCGGGGATCCCGGTCATCGCGAATCCCAGCCACATCGTCCCGGTGACGGTGGGCGACGCGGCGCTGTGCAAGCGCGCCAGCGACGCGCTGCTGCGCGACTTCGGCGTCTACGTGCAGCCCATCAACTACCCCACCGTCCCGCGCGGGACCGAGCGCCTGCGCATCACGCCCACGCCGCTGCACGACGACGCCATGATGGATTCGCTGGTCGACGCGCTGCGGGCGGTGTGGACGCGGCTCGGCCTGGCGCGCGCCGATTCCGCTTGATGGACCGCTAGAATCGGGCGCAACGTCGCCGCGCGCGGGCGGCGCCGCGGCCGGGAGACCGGGGGAGCGATGGCGTATTTTCTCGAACAGCTGATCAACGGCGTGACGCTCGGCAGCATGTACGGGCTGATCGCCATCGGCTACACGATGGTCTACGGCATCATCGGCATGATCAATTTCGCGCATGGCGAGATCTACATGATCGGCGCCTTCGTCGCGGTGTTGAGCTTCACCATCCTCGGCGCGGCGGGGATAACCTGGGTCCCGCTCGCGCTCCTCATGGTGCTGATCGTCACCATGCTGTTCACCGCCGCCTACGGCTGGACGGTCGAGCGCGTCGCCTACCGCCCGCTGCGCGGAACCCAGCGCCTCGCCGCGCTCATCAGCGCCATCGGCATGTCGCTCGCGCTGCAAAACTACGTGCTGCTGAGCCAGGGCGCCGGGGTGAAGGCGCTGAGCCCCATCGTCACCAGCGGCTTCACCGTCTACGAAACTCCCGAATTCGCCGTCCGGCTGAGCTACGTCCAGATTCTCATCGTCGTCCTGACGGTGACGCTGATGGCCGCCTTCGCCGTCCTCATCGGCGGCGCGGCGCTGGGGCGCGCCCAGCGCGCCTGCGAGCAGGACCGGACCATGGCCATGCTGCTCGGCGTCGACGTCGACCGGACGATTTCGCTCACCTTCGTGATGGGCGCGGCGCTGGCCGCCGTCGCCGGCGTCATGGCGTCGCTCTATTACGGCGTGGTGGACTTCTTCATGGGCTTCATCGCCGGCCTCAAGGCGTTCACCGCGGCCGTGCTGGGCGGCATCGGCTCGCTGCCCGGCGCCATGCTCGGCGGCCTGCTGCTCGGCATGGTCGAGGCCTTCTTCTCCGGCTATTTCTCGGTGGAGTACAAGGACGTGGCGACGTTCGGCATCCTCGTCCTGGTGCTCGTCTTCATGCCCACCGGGCTCCTCGGCCGCCCCGAGATCGAAAAGGTCTGAAGTGCCCGGGCGCGGCCTGCCGCCGGCGCTGCGCGACGCCGGGCTCGCGGCCTTTGTCGCGCTCGTCCTCGGCGTTCCGCTGGTCGGCCTGCGCCTCGCGCCGGCGGGGCCGGGGGGCCTCGAGGTCGACGCGCGCTGGCTGGCGCTCGCCATCGGCGTGGCGGCGGTGTTCGCCGGGCGCCTCGCCCTGTCCACCCTGCGCCCGCCGCCGTCGACCGCCGCCGCGGTCCGCTCCGCCGCCGGCGCCGCGGGCGGGCGGCTGCGCCGCTTTTCCGGGCCGCTCGCGGCCGCCGCCGTCGCCGCCGCCGCGGCGCTGCCGTTCCTGCCGTTCGTCGACCGCTACGTCGTCGACATCGCCACCCTGGCGCTGATCTACGTCATGCTCGGCTGGGGGTTGAACATCGTCGTCGGCCTCGCCGGCCTGCTCGACCTGGGCTACGTCGCGTTCTACGCCGTAGGCGCCTACAGTTTCGCCCTGCTGGCGACGACCTACGACTGGTCGTTCTGGGTCTGCCTGCCGCTCGCCGGGCTGTTCGCCGCCGGTTTCGGCGTCCTGCTCGGCTACCCGGTGCTGCGGCTGCGCGGCGACTACCTCGCCATCGTCACCCTGGGCTTCGGCGAGATCATCCGCGTCGTGCTGACCAATTGGGTGGAGTTCTCCGGCGGTCCCAACGGCATCGGCAAGATCCCGCGCCCGACCTTCTTCGGCCTGAGCTTCGGCCGCCGCGCCCCGGAGGAGGAGAGTTTCCACCATGTCTTCGGCATCGACTTCGCCAGCGAACACCGGGTGATCTTCCTCTATTTCATCATCCTGGGGCTGGCGCTGCTGACCAATTGGTTCGTGCTGCGCATCCGCCGCCTGCCGCTCGGCCGCGCGTGGGAGGCGCTGCGCGAGGACGAGATCGCCTGCCGTTCGCTTGGCGTAAACCCCGTCAACGTCAAACTCTCCGCCTTCGCCCTCGGCGCCATGTTCGGCGGCTTCGCGGGGTCGTTCTTCGCCGCCCGCGCCGGCTTCATCAGCCCGGAGAGTTTCACCTTCGTCGAATCCGCCATCATCCTCGCCATCGTCGTGCTCGGCGGCATGGGCAGCCAGGTCGGCGTGGTGCTGGCGGCGCTGGCCATCGTCCTGCTGCCCGAACTGCTGCGCGAGTTCTCCGAATACCGCATGCTCGCCTTCGGCTTGGCGATGGTGCTGATCATGATCTGGCGCCCGCGCGGCCTGCTGGCGCGCCGCGAGCCGACGGCGCGCCTCGCCCCGGCGGGGGCGGCCCGCCCGTGACCGCCGCCGCCGCCCCGCCGCTGCTCGAGGTCGAGCGGCTGACCATGCGCTTCGGCGGCCTGGTCGCCGTCGACGACCTGTCGTTCGCCGCCGCGCGCGGCGAGATCACCGCCATCATCGGCCCCAACGGCGCCGGCAAAACCACCGTCTTCAACTGCCTCACCGGCTTCTACAAACCCGACGTGGGCCGCCTCGCGCTGCGCGGCCGCGACGGCGCGGCCTATTCGCTGGAGCGCATGGAGGGGTTCCGCATCGCCCGCGCCGGGGTGGCGCGCACCTTCCAGAACATCCGCCTGTTCCCCGCCATGACGGCGCTGGAGAACCTGATCGTCGCGCAGCACAACCCGCTCATGCGCGCCTCCGCCTTCACCGTCGCCGGCCTGTTGGGGCTGCGGCGCTACCGCGCCGCCGAGGAGCGCGCCGTCGAACGCGCGCGCTTCTGGCTCGAGCGTTTCGGCCTCGTCGCCGACGCCGACCGGAACGCCGGCGAACTGCCCTACGGCGCCCAGCGCCGGCTCGAGATCGCCCGCGCCATGTGCACCGAGCCCGTGCTGCTCTGCCTCGACGAACCCGCCGCCGGCCTCAACCGGACCGAGACCGCCGAGCTCAACGCCCTGCTCCGCGACATCCGCGCGCGGTTCGACATCGGCCTGCTGCTCATCGAGCACGACATGAACGTGGTGATGGAGATCTCCGACCGCGTCGTCGTCCTCGATTACGGCCGCCGCATCGCCGACGGCGCGCCCGGCGAGGTCCGCGCGAATCCGGACGTCGTCCGCGCCTATCTCGGCGAGGCGGAGGACGGGGAGGAGGAGGCCGCGCCGTGCTCGCGGTGAAGGGCGCGCACACCTTCTACGGCCCCGTCCACGCCCTGCGCGGGGTGGACCTGGAGGTCGCCGAGGGCGAGATCGTGACCCTGATCGGCGCCAACGGCGCCGGCAAGTCGACCCTGCTGATGACCGTCTGCGGCGCCCCCGCCGCGGCGCGCGGCGCGGTCGTCTTCGACGGCGAGGACATCACGAACCTGCCCACCTTCCGCATCGTCCGCCGCGGCGTCGCCCATGCGCCGGAGGGGCGGCGCATCTTCCCGCGCATGACGGTGCTGGAGAACCTGCGGATGGGCGCCGTCGCCTCCGCCGCGCCCGACCGCCTGGACGAGGACCTGGAGCGCGTGTTCGGCCTGTTCCCCGTGCTCGGCGACCGCCGCGGCCAGCGCGGCGGCACGCTGTCCGGCGGCGAGCAGCAAATGCTGGCGATAGCCCGCGCGCTGATGAGCCGGCCGCGCCTCCTGCTGCTCGACGAGCCGTCGCTCGGCCTGGCGCCGCTGGTCGTCCGCCGGATATTCCAGGTCATCCGCGACCTCAACGCCGAGTCGGGCATGACCATCCTGCTCGTCGAACAGAACGCCTACCAGGCGCTGCGGCTGGCGCATCGCGGCTACGTGATGGTCAACGGGCGGATCGCGCTGAGCGGCCCCGCCGCCGAGCTGCTGGCGAGCGAGGAGGTGCGGAGCGCCTACCTCGAGGGGGCGGCGTCGTGACGGCGATGCCGTATTCGGGGGTTCCGCTCGCGGTGTTCGTCGGCCTGACGCTGGTCATCGGCGGCGGCGCGGCGGTCATGACCGGGCGCGCCATCGCCGCGACCTGGCGCCCGGCCTGGCAGCTCGCCGCCGCATGCCTGGGCCTGGGCGCGGCGGACCGGTTCCTCGCCTACGCCCTGTTCGACGGCCCGTTGTTCTCGCTGCCGGGCTACCTGCTCGACACCGGCGCGATCCTCGCCATCGGCTACGCCGCCTGGCGCTGTTACCGCGCCGCCAACATGGTCCGGCAATATCCGTGGCTCTACCGGCGCGCCGGCCCGTGGGGCTACCGCCGGAAGCCGGAACCCGCCGAACCCCCGCCGGCGGACTGATCCCGCGCCCCCGGATTCGGGGGCGGACCATGGTCCTCTTCCGCGGGGCCTCTTTTCGCGCTTCAATTGGAGGGAACGCTCCACGAACAGGATCGATCCCATGCCCGACCCCTATCCCGCCCCCGCCCTGCACACGTCCGGCCGCCCCAACAACATCGACCGCCTCCCCGAAGAACTCCGCGACCGCATCGACGCCCTCCTCGCCGAAGGCGTCCCCCAGGTCGAAATCCTCGACCGCATGGAGCGCCCCCTCGCCGACGCAGGCGCCCCGCCCCTCTCCTCATCCGGCCTCAGCCGCTACGCCCGCCGCGGCGAGCGCGCGCAATACTGGATCGAGGAGACCCGCCTCCTCGCCGAGGCCGTCCGCGCCCGCCCCCCGGACGCCCCCGGAGACGGCGAGAGCGCCCGCGACATCGCCCCGGCCGCGCGCGACATGCTCCGCGCCCTCGTCCTCGCCGCGCTGGTCCGCGAGACCGAGCGCAAGGACGAGGACGGGGAGGCCGCCCCCGACCCGCACACCCTCGACACCCTGTCGCGCGTCCTGTTGCGCGTCGAGCGCATCGAGCGCGAGGCGCGCCGCGACGAGAGGGAGGACCGCGAGGCGGAGCGGGCCGAAGCCGCGGCGGCGGCGGAGCCGACGCCGTGGGAGCGCCGCGAGCGCGCGGGCCGCATGCTCCGCCAGGTGGTCAAGGACGTCTACGGCCACGACATGGACGCGTCCGACGCGGCGCGGTCGGCGCAGGCGTGGGTGGAGGGCACGGACCTTCCGGCGACGGTGCGCGAGGAGTATTTCGTGGCTTACGGGACGCTTCCGCCGAAGTGCTTGGCGACGCTTGCGGAGCAGCGGCGCTTGGGCCTGTCGGGTCCGTCTGCGATCCCGCAATTCGTGGGCGCGCGCCCCGGCCACCCGCCGCCGCCGCCGAAACTGCGGGGCTTCGTCCCGGAACTCCCGGAATGGGGCTTAGGGCCGCTCCCCGAGGCGGCGCGGGCGGAGGCTGCGGCGGCCTACGGCGCCGAGGCCGTCCCGGTTCTCCCGGAATCGGGCATAACCGCCCGCGCCGCCGAAGCCGCCGCCGCCGCGTAGACGGACGCGCTCCTGGGTTGTCTAATTCCGGCTGGGCGGTCAATCTCGTCCCGGGCCTTTCGGTTGGGTTCCGCTGTTGGGTTCGAGGCCGTTCCGCCGGGGACATGGTTGTCTGCGGAGTCTTCGCCGGTCGGTTGGCCGGCTCGCTCCATGATGGGGGGCGCTGACTTTGGCGTTCCACGGTGCGCCGCGCATTCCCGGTCGCGTGGCGACCGGCTTGCAACCCAGGGCACGGGATCGCCAAGGCCACCGTCCCGGCGGGGACGGCCCTCTCCGCTTGCGCGGAACCGCAAAACCTTTTTGCCTTCCGGATCGAGAATGTCTTCCTTGTCGTTGTCGTTGCGCCTGTGGACATGCGGGCAAGGCGCGGAGTGGCTTGCCCGCATGTCCACAGGCGATCCCTTGCCGCCGCCGGCGCTCAGGCCGCCGCGGGGCGCGCTTCGGGCCAGCGCCGCGACGCCAGACCCACATAGGCCTCCACCGCGCGCGACTTCGCGAAGCGCTCCGGCGCCCCGACCGCCGAGGCGAACGCCAGCGCCGTCACCGGCCCCACTCCCGGAGCGGTCATCGACAATCGGCAAGCGTCCCCTTCTCCAGGACCGCGCGCCCGACGTCCCGGCAATGCGTCGAGAGCACCGAGAACAGCGCCTCCGGATCCGTCGCCGCCTTCCCCTGCGCCAGAACACGACCCGACGCATCCTTCACGCAAAACGACGTCTCTTCCTTCGAAACGTCGAATCCCACGGACTCCGACACGGTCACTCTCCCTCTTGTGCCTACCGAGGCGCGTCACCGCGCAACCTCGCATCATAGGCCCGGGAGAGTGGCCAATAGCCGGAATTACCCCATGTGCGATAGGTTTGGCGCCACGCGGCCGCGTTTCGCAGCGCCTTCGAACCGCCGTCCGCCGCATCGGCGCAACTCCGCGCCAGACAATGGAACAACGCGTAGTAGGCGGAGCTGACGGCGCGGCGCAGGTCCGTCGGGCGCGGCTCGCCGGCGTTCGCGTCAACCAGGTCGGCGGCTATCCGGAGAAGTTCGTCGGGACCCGAACCGTCATCCCGGCATTTCGGATTTGGGGCCGAACGAGAGGACCGGAAAAGCGCCGAGCCCCTCGCGCTCCAGCGCCGAACGCAAACGGCGGCGCAAGCTCATTTGCATGTCGTAGTCCAGAATCCGCGGTTCGCCGTCGTACACCAGCCTGATCCGCAGGAACTCGTCGCCATCGTCCATGGTCCTGGGGATCGGCGACCGCAGGTCGAGCGCGTCCTCGCCGGGACAGGTCCAGAAGGATGTTCTCGATGACGCACCGCGCCCGCTCCAGAACCCGGTCTTCCATTCCGCCGCTCCCGTTTCCGACGCCGGCCGCGCTCGAAGATAGCCGCGGGCCTCCCCGTCCGCAACGGCGAAGCCGCGGGCTCAGCAATTCTCACTATGGGTGTGTTCGTCGGGGTTGGGGCTGGGCTTGGTGTTTGCGCGGGTTGTGGGTTGGGCCTGCGTTTTGGCTTGGTAGGCGGCGGTTGGCTCGGCGTCAGGCTTTTGCCGGCGGCGGGAGGCCCGTTATGAGCGTGGTCATGAGGGCCTGCCACGAGGGGAAGACATGGTAGGCGGTGATGGTGCGGATGTGCTCGAAGAGGCGCATCCGGGTTCCGGTCTCACGGTGCGCGCGCCGCCATGCGGCTTCGATGAGGTCGCTGGCGGTGTGCATGGCGAAGGCCAGCAGGTTGGGGGCGACCAGCACGCTGCTCAGGGTCTCGCGTCCGTGGCCGAAGTTGTGTTCGAGGTTGTAGCCGTGGGTCTTGAGAACGTTGAAGGTCTCGTTCTCGACCTTCCATCGGGCGCGCCCGCAGGCGGCGAGGTCGGCGACGGTGTCACGGGTGACGTCGAGGTCGGTGACGAAGCCGTTGCGATAAGTCACCTTGCCGTCGGGCTTGGCGATCTCGATCTCCAGCCAGTTGACGCGGAGCGCGTCGGCGCCATCGCGCAACGGCGCATCGGTCATCCAGCGGTAGCGGTGGACGCGCTTGGCCGCGCCCCGCCCCACGGTCTCGCGGACCTCGTCGAGCGCAACGCCGTGCAGGTATTCGCTCAGCGTCTTGTGGCTCGCCGGCTTGCACACGAAGAGGAAAGAACCGCCTGCGGCGCGCACCGCCTCGCAAGTCGTTTGCCGGGAGTAGAGGTCGTCGCCGAGATAGACCGGCTTCAGCCTCGCCAGCGCCGGCCCCAGGCGCGCCAGCCAGCGGAGCGCCGCGCGGCTCTCGCAGTCCTGCTTCGCGGCGCCGTCTTGCGGGCGCACGAACTCGGGCGCCAGAGGCAACGCCCGCCGCTGGCCCGGAGCCACAATCGCCGCCCCGACGAAACTGTGGAAATACTCCACCGCCCCGTCGCGGCGGCGCGTCGCACACTGCGCGCAATGAACCTTCCGCGAATGAAAATGCTCCGAACCATCCAGCGCAATCAGGACCCGATCGTCCAGGCAGCGCAACGCCGACAGGCCGCCCGCCGTGTCCAGATCGTCGACGATATGCGAGAATACCTTATCGAAATGCCCCGGAGGCGCGCCGTCCAGCATCCCCCGGATGTGATTGTCGCAAGGAACCCCCGACATCCCGAACAGGGTCTCCGCGTTCGAACGCCCCCGCGACGCCGCCAACAGCCGCTGATGCGCCAGAAACGACGGGCATTGCATGAAAAACACCGAAAAAGCCGCCAAACCGACATCGCGCATCCGATAGCGCGTGTTGCGGCCCGACCGCTTGTCCGGCAGCGACGCGCACCGATCCGCCAACACGCAAATATACCGTGAAAGGCACCTCACACCACGGAGCTAAACACACCCGCAACCCATTGAAAACCCCAACCAGCCATAATGAGAATTGCTGCCGCGGGTTGGCGTGGCCCCGCCGGCATGAATATCCGCGCATGTCGACGGGACGCGAGGGGGCAACGAACGCCGGCGCGACACCGGAAACCGGGCGGGCGTCAACGCTTCAACCGCCCGCGAGCTCCGCGCTGGCGGTCTCTATGCGCTCCTCCAGCACGGCCGTGAACGCCGCGCGCGGCAGGCCGGGCGGGATGGGCTCCAGCACCCGCAACACGATGCGGCCGGGGCTCTTGACGAAGGCGCCGCGGCCCCAGACGGCGCCCGAATTGAGCGCGATGGGAACGACCGGAACGCCGAGCGCGGCGTAGAGCGCCGCCGCGCCCGCGCGGTAGGGGCGCGCGGCGCCGGGCGCCACCCGCGTCCCCTGCGGGAAGATCACCACCTGCCGCCCCGCCGCGACGGCGCCGCGCGCGGCCGAGATCATGGCGCGCAAGGCGGGCGCGCCACCGGCGCGGTCGACGACGATCTGGCGGTTCTTGCGGACGTACCAGCCGAATACCGGAATCCGCAGCAATTCGCGCTTGAGGACGTAGGCGGCGTCGGGAAGCAGGCCCAGAAGCGCCGCCGCCTCCCACGTCGATTGGTGCTTGGCGGCGACGATGCACCCGCCGGCGGGCAGGCGATCAGCGTTCTCGATGACGATCTCGGCGCCGACGACCGCGCGCAGCAGGTAGTTCGTCCAGCGCGCCCACGCCCGCCCGGCGGCGACCAACGCTCCGCGCGGCAGCGCCAGCGCCGGCAGCAGGGCCAATGCGAGCGCCGCCGAGCCGCCGTAGAACCCGATGTCGAACGCCAGCGAGCGCAGCAGGACGCGCGTCACGGGCGCAGACGCGCGAGCCGGTATTTCGCGTATTCGCCGGCGAGGAGCCGCGCGGCGCCCCAATTGCGCCACCAGGCGTCGAGATTCACGTTGCCGGTGACGACCGGCAGGCGGACCAGCGCGGCGTCCGGCATGGCGCGGCGGAACTCCGCCACGGCGCGCGGCATGTGGTAGGCCGAGGTGACCAGGGCGAGGCGCGAGAACCCGCGCTCCGCCATCCACCGCGCCGTCTCCTCGGCGTTGCCGCGCGTGTCCGCAGCCGCCCGGCCCAGGACGACGCGGCCGCGGAGCGGCGCCGGGTCGCGGCCCAGCCGGGCGATCAGGCGCTCCGCATCGGCGCCCTCGTGGACTCCGGAAACGAAGAGGACCGCGCCGGGCGCGGCGGCGAGCGCGTCGAGGCCGGCGCGGATGCGCCCGCTGCCGCCGGTGAGAACCGCCGCCGCCTCGACCTCCGCGAGGCCGGGGTCGGGGGCGCGCGGCAGGCTTCCGGCGAAGCGGAGGAAGCCGGCGGCGAATTCGACCGCCGCGCCGAACAGGAGGAGAGCCGCGGCCCAGGCGAGCGCCCGGCGCACCCGTCAATACATCCGCGCCAGCGCGCCCAGCGCCGTCCGCCGCGCCGCGAGGACCGCCACCGCCGCCGCGGCGAGCGGCACCGCGCCGAAAACCCCCCACGCCGCCGCCGGCGCCGCGAAATCGGCCAGCAGCGGCGCGTCCAGCCGCGCGGCGGCGCGCGCCGCGGGGACCAACGCCGCCAGCGCCGCCAGCGTCCCCAGCAGCCCGCCGCGCAGGCCCAGGGTCAGCGCGCGGCGCTGGAACGCGCCGGCCACCTCGCGGTCGTCCGCGCCGAGCCAGTGCAGCAGTTCGATGGTCTCGCGATGGGCGGTCACGGCGGCGCGCGTCGCGAAGGCGACCGCGAGCGCGGCGACGAGCGCGACGAAGGCCAGGATCGCCGCCATCGCGAGTCGCGCGGCGGCGGCGGCGGCGGCCAGTTTCTCGATCCAGGGCGGGCCGGCGTCGAGCGCCGCCCCGGGCGCCGCCCGGCGCAGCGCCGCCTCGGCCGCGGCCCGGTCGAAGCCCCCCCCCGGTTCGACCTCGATGTCGATCAGCGCCGGCAGCGGCAGGTCGCGCGCCGCCTCCGCGCCGCCGATCCAGCGGGCCAGCAACGCCGCCACCTCGCCGGCGGGCAGCAACGCGGCGCGGGCGACCCCCGGGGCTTGGCGCACCGCCTCCAGCGCCGCCGCGCGCGTCTCCGGCGCGCTGTCTGCGGGCAGCACCGCCGTCGTCACGGCGTAGGGCGCCGCCCGCCACACCGCCGCGGCGTGGCCGCAGGCCAGCATGCCGGCCAGCGCGAGGGCGGCGAAGAACGCCTTCAGCGCGATGGCCCAGGCGACGAACCGGTCGCCGCCGCCGCGCGCCAGCGCCAGCGCGCCGTCAAGCCGCGCCATTCGCGTCCGATCCGTCGTCGAATCCGCCGTCGGCGGCGGGCGCCGCGAGCCGCCCGCCGGCGAGCGCCAGGCGGGGACGCGCATGGCGCGCGACCAGGCTTTCGTCATGGGTGGCGATGACCACCGTGGCGCCGACCTCGTTGAGCGCCTCGAACAGCCTCAGGACGCGGCGCGAATTCTCGCCGTCGATGTTGCCCGTCGGCTCGTCGGCGAGCAGCAGGCGGGGGCGGCAGGCCACCGCCCGGGCGATCGCCAGGCGCTGCTTCTCGCCGCCGGAAAGGACCGCCGGAGGCGCGTCCATGCGCCGCCCCAGGCCCACCCATTCGAGGAGTTCCGCCACCGGGTCGCCGATGGCGCCTTCGTCGGCGCCGGCGATCCGCAGCGCCAGCGCCACGTTCTCGCGCGCGCTCAGATGGTCGATGAGGCGGAAGTCCTGGAAGACGACGCCGATCCGCCGCCGCAGGCGGGCCAGACGCGCGCGCGGCGCGCGGGAGAGGTCCTCGCCGAACGCGGAGATCGCCCCGCGCGACGGGCGATGGCCCAGGGACATGAGGCGCAGCAGCGAGGTCTTCCCCGCGCCGCTCGGCCCGGTGAGGAAGTGGAAACTGCCCTCCTCCAGCTCGAACGAGACGTCGCTCAGCGCCTCCGGGCCGGCGCCGTAGCGCATGCCCACATGTTCGAACCGGATCATGCCCGGCGCCCGCCCGGCGGGTCAGACGCCTGCGACGACGACCACCGACCCCCGGGAGGCGGACCGCCGCAGCGCGATCAGCGGCGCGTAGTCCTCCGATTCGTACCACCGCTTCGCCGCCCGGGCGTCGTCGAACTCGATGACCACCATGCGGGAGCAGGGCGGCTCGCCCTCCAGCGCCTCCATCTCGCCGCCGCGCGCCTTGTAGCGGCCGCCGTGGCGGGCGACGGTTTCGGCCACCTTCGCGCGGTATTCGGCGAAGGCGTCGGGGTCGGTGACGTCGATCTGGGCGACGACGTAGGCGGCCATGGCGGATTCTCCGTAAGGAATGCGGGAAGCGCGGCGGGGCTACAGGTCGTAGCCCTTTTCGCCGTGCGCGATCAGGTCGAGGCCCTCCACTTCGGCCTCCTTCTCGACGCGGAGCCCCACCGCCGCGTCGACCGCCTTGGCGATGAGGAAGGTGAGGACGACGGACCACGCCAGCACCGCGGCGATTCCGACGAACTGGACTCCGAGCTGGCGGCCCATGGTCATGTCGGACGGGGCCACGCCGCCGAGCGCCGCCGCGCCGAACACCGCGGTGAGCGCGACTCCCGTCGCGCCGCCGACGCCGTGCACCGCCAGCACGTCGAGCGAATCGTCGACCGCGAGGACCTTCTTGACGAAGCCGACGGCGTAGAAGCACACCGCGCCGGCCACGACGCCGATGGCCAGCCCGCCGGCGGGGCCGACGTAACCCGACGCCGGGGTGATGGTGGCGAGGCCGGCGATGGCGCCGGTGGCGATCCCCACCAGGGTCGGTTTGCGGAACCGCGCCCACTCGATGAGCATCCACGTAAACGCCCCCGCGGCGGCGGAGACATGGGTGACGGCGACCGCCATGCCGGCGGCGCCGTCCGCCGCCAGCGCGCTGCCGCCGTTGAAGCCGAACCAGCCGACCCACAGCATCGCCGCGCCGGTCATGACCATGCCGGGGCTGTGCGGCGGGCGCACCTCGTTGGGGAAGCCCGTCCGCGCGCCGAGCAGCGCCGCGAGGACCAGCGCCGACGCGCCGCAGGTCAGGTGGACCACCAGCCCGCCGGCGAAATCCCGCACGCCCATCTCGCCGAGCCAGCCGCCGCCCCACACCCAGTGGCACACCGGCGCATAGACGAGGACCAGCCAGGCGCCGGAGAACAACAGCACGGCCGAAAACCGGATGCGCTCGACATACGCGCCGACGATCAGCGCCGGCGTGATGATGGCGAACGTCATCTGGAACATGAAGAACACGGTTTCGGGGATGTCGCCCGACAGGGCGTCGCGGCCGACGCCGTCGAGGAGCGCCCGCGACAGCCCGCCGACGAGTCCGTCCAGCCCGCCGCCATCGGTGAAGGCGAGGCTGTAGGCCCCGGCGATCCAGAGGATCGAGGAGAGGCAGCAAATCGCGAAACAGTGCATGAGCACCGAGAGCACGTTGCCGGACCGCACGAGGCCGCCGTAGAACAGCGCCAGCCCCGGCATGGTCATGAACAGCACCAGCGCGGTCGAGGTGAGTATCCACGCGGTGCTCCCGCCGTCCGGCGCGGCCGCGTCCTGCGCCAGCGCCGCCGCCGGAAGCAGCGCCGCCCCGGCGGCCGCCAGGACCGCGCACAACCGTTTCGCCTTCATTCCATCCTCCCGATCATCTCGATCCGCCCGGCGCGGGGCGGCGGGGTCACACCGCGTCCGGCCCGGTTTCGCCGGTGCGGATCCGCAGCGCCCGCTCGATCGTGCTGACGAAAATCTTTCCGTCGCCGATCTTGCCGCTGTGCGCGGCGCTCCTGATGGTTTCTACCGCCTGCTCCGCCTTGGCGTCGTCGACCACCACCTCGACCATCGTCTTGGGCAGGAAGTCGATGACGTATTCGGCGCCGCGGTAGAGTTCGGTATGGCCCTTCTGGCGCCCGAACCCCTTGGCGTCGAGGACGGTCATCCCCATGACGCCGATTTCGGTGAGCGCGTCCTTCACGTCGTCGAGTTTGTGCGGTTTGACGACGGCGGCGATCTTCTTCATGGCTCCGGCCTCCGTTTCGCGCCCCGGGGGGCGCCGGGTTACGCCGCGACGGGCTCCAGGCGCTCCTCGGCGAGCGGCTCCAGCGGCGCGAAGCCGGAGCGCCGCGCGTAATAGTCCGGCCGCGTCGGCCGGGCGATGGCGTTGCTCACCGGGTTGTAGGTGATATAGACGATGTAGCGCGTCCACGGGCCGATGTTGGGGCCCGACGCATGCGCGAGGCAGCCGGAGAAGAACACCGCCGACCCGGCCGGCCCCTTCGGCGCCACGATGCCGCGTTCGCCCGCCAGCCTCGCGACGGTCTCGCGCGGGAGGGTGCGCAGCGGCGACTTGCCGCCCGGCAGCGGCGTGTCGCCGCCGCCGAGCACGCCGCCGCGGTGCGAGCCGGGGATGAAGGCGATGGGGCCGTTGAACTCGGTCACTTCGTCGAGGAAGACGGCGTAGTTCATCGCCAGCGGCTCCGGCATTCCGTCATAGGCGCGCCACGACGCGGCGTCCTGGTGCCAGGGCCAGTCGAGCTTCCCGAACGGCTCCTTGGCGACGATCTTGAACTGGTGGGCGTAGAGCTCCGGCCCCAGGATGCTCCGCGCCGGGCCGAGCAGGCGCGGGTGGCGCAGCAGGCGGGCGTAGATCGGGCTGTAGTCCTGCATGCCCATGGCGAGGCGCAGCTCGCCGGCCTCGTCGCGCAGCACCTCCTCGCGGTCGAGGCCGGCGATGCGGTCCATCTCCCGGCGCAGCGGCGCCACGTCGGCGGCGGAGAACAGGCCGGGCAGGAACAGGTAGCCGTCGTCGCGAAAGCGCTCCAGCTGGGATTCGCTCAGATGCATGGTCGCCTCGTCCGGGTGGCGGTTGCGATCAGGACACACTCAACGTTCTCCGGCGGCCGGGCCGCCGGATCCGCGCCTCAGGCCGGATCCGCGCCTCAGGCCGAGACCGTGCCGGGCGAGCGCCTGCTCGATCTCGTGCAGGGATTTGGGCCCTAGTTTGGGCAAGCGCATCAGATCCGCCTCGCTCTTGCGCACCAGATCGCCGACATGGAGGACGCCGCCGTTCTTGAGGCGGTTGGCGCAACGCACCGACAGGCGGAGATCGTCGACGCGGACGTCCGACAGGCCGCCCCCGGCCTCCGCCGCCGCCTTGAGGCGCTCCATATTCAGGTCGAAGCCCCTGTCGGCGAGCACGTCCCTGATCTCGCTCAGATATCTGCGACCGAATCCGGGCAGGCGCATCAGGGCGGCCTCGCTCTTGCGCACCAGGTCGCCGATACGGTGGATATCGTTGTCCTTCAGGCACCTGGTGGCGCGCACGGACAAACCGAGATCCTCGACGCGGACGCCCAACCCGGCCGGCCCCCGCCTCCGCCGCCCCCTCGAGGCGCGCCGGTCCGGGTGGAGCTCGCCCAGGCGGAGATCCATGTCGGAGAGCGCTTCCTCGAGCTCGTTCATGGATTTGCGCCCGAATCCGGGCAGGCGCGTCAGGTCGGCCTTGCTCTTGCCCGCCAGGTCGCCGACACGGAAGACGCCGCCGTCCCTCAGGCGGATGACGGTGCGCTCCGACAGGCGGAGATCGTCGACGCGCACGCTCAACCGGTCGCCCCCCGCCTCCACCGTCCTCTCGAGGCGTCGGCGGCGCTCCCTGGCGTGCAGGCGTTGCTCGCAAATCTGGTGAACCCTGGCTCGCGTCAGCCCGAATTGACAGCCTATCTCTCGGTAGGATTTACCCTCCGCGCGCATCTCGACGATCTTTCCGTCCCGGATTTCGCGGTCCGCTTCTCCAGGATAATTCATTCGCGTCTCCTCGCGTCGAGCGGCCGGCCGGCCCGCGCCGCGGGCGCGGACGGGCCATGCATAACCCGTTCCGCGCCCGGGGGGAAGGGAGCCGCCGCGAGCCGCATTTTCAGACCCGTCGCCAGGCCGAATCCGTCGACGACGTCCGCCCCGCCCGGTAACCTTGTCCGCAACGGCGCGCGCCCGGTGGAGGCGGTCGTTCGCATGGCCGGCGGCGCGGCGGCGCACAGGAGGACCCCGCGCATGCAAGGACCCGTCGCGCTGTTCGCCGACCCCGTCTTTCTCGGCCACGACCCCGGCCCCGGACACCCAGAGCGCGCGGACCGGCTGCGCGCCGTGGCGCGGGCGCTGGACGCGCCGGAATTCGCCGGCCTCGACCGCCGCGCCGCGCCGGCGGCGACGCGGGCGGAACTGGAGCGCGTCCATACGCCGGCGCATGTCGACCGCGTCCTCGCCGCCGTCCCGCGCGAGGGATACGCCCGCATCGACGGCGACACCGTCGTCTCGCCCGGCTCCCGCGCCGCCGCGCTCGCCGCCGCCGGAGCCGTCCGCGCGGCGGTCGATGCGGTGGCGGGCGGCGCCGCGCGGCGCGCGTTCTGCGCCGTCCGCCCGCCGGGCCACCACGCCGAGCCGGACCGGGCGATGGGGTTCTGCCTGTTCGACAACGCCGCCGTCGGCGCGGCGCACGCCCTGGCGGCGCACGGCGTGGAGCGCGTCGCGATCGTCGATTTCGACGTCCACCACGGCAACGGGACGCAGGCGGCGTTCGCGAACGAGCCGCGCGCGCTGTTCGCCTCGAGCCACCAATGGCCGCTCTACCCCGGGACCGGCGCCGCGTCGGAGACGGGAATCGGCAACCTCGTCAACATGCCGCTGCCGGCGGGGACCGGCGGCGCCGGCTTCCGCGCCGCCTGGGAGCGGGCGGCGCTCGGCCGCATCGCCGCCTTCCACCCGCAACTCGTCGTCGTCTCGGCGGGGTTCGACGGACATCGCCGCGACCCGCTGGCCGGCCTCGAACTGGAGGCCGGGGATTTCGCCTGGATAACGCGGCGCCTGTGCGAGATCGCCGACGAGAGCTGCGCCGGCCGCGTCGTCTCGACCCTGGAGGGCGGATACGACCTCGACGCCCTCGCGGCCTCCGCCGCCGCCCACGTCGCGGCGCTGGCGGAGTGAGGCCGCCGGCGCGGGGGCGGTCGCCCGGTTCGCCCGGAAAACCCGGCGCCCCTTTCACCGCCGCGCGGCGCGTGTTACGCTGCCCGCATGTATGTGCGCGACATTCTCAAGGCCAAGGGCGGGGAGGTGTTCTCCGTCGGCCCGGACGCGCCGGTGGCGGAGCTGGTCCGGGAGCTGGTGGCGCGCCGCATCGGCGCAGCAGTGGTCCGCGACGGCGACCGGGTCGTGGGGATCGTCTCGGAGCGCGACGTGCTCTACGCCGCGGCGGAGCGCGGCGGCGCCTGCCTGGAGGCGCGGGTGCGCGACCTGATGACGCCGGACGTGGTGACCTGCGGGCCGGACACCATGATCGACGAAGTGATGAACGCCATGACCCGCCGCCGCATTCGCCATCTGCCGGTCATCGAGGACGGCGCGCTCGCCGGCGTCGTGAGCATCGGCGACGTGGTGAAGAGCCGGATCGAAAGCGCCGAGCGCGAGGCGAGCCAGCTGCGCGAATACATCCAGGCCTGAGCCGCCCGGCGCTACGTCCGCCGCTCCATGCCGGCGAGTTTGCGCCCGCCCAGGACGTGGACGTGGAAGTGCGGCACTTCCTGCCCGCCGTCGGGGCCGTTGTTGCTGACCGCGCGGAACCCGCTCTCCGCCACCCCGAATTCGCGCGCCACGCGGCCCACCGCGCGCATCAGCGCCGCCTGCTCCGCTGCGCTCGCGCGGGCGGCGAAGTCGTCCAGCGACGTATATTTCCCCTTCGGGATGACCAGGACGTGCACCGGCGCCAGCCGGGCGATGTCGTGGAGCGCCAGCACGTGTTCGTCCTCGAACACCTTGTCCGCCGGGATCTTGCCGCGGAGGATCTTCGCGAACACGTTGTCGTCGTCGTAATCCATCAGTCGTCCCCCTTCCCCCCTTCCCGCGCGCGCTTCTCGTCGAGGCCGGAGACTCCCTCGCGGCGGGCGAGCGCGGCGAAGACCTCCTCCGGCGCGATTCCCGCATCGGCCCACAGGACCGTCAGGTGGAACAGCAGGTCGGCGCTCTCCTCCACCGCGGCGGCGCGGTCGCCGGACAGCGCGGCGACCACCGTCTCGACCGCCTCCTCGCCCACCTTGCAGGCGATCCCCGCCGTCCCGCCGGCGAGCAGCCGCGCGGTGTAGGAGGCGTCGGGGTCGCCGCCGCGCCGCGATTCGACCACGGCGGACAGGCGGGCGAGGACGTGGGCGTCGGCGTCGGCGGCGGCCATACGGCGCCTCCCGGTGGGCGGGCGGCGCGCCGCCATCGTTGCGATCGAGCGCGGCATGTTGCAACCGGCGCGAACGAAGTCAAGACAGGCCGCCAACCTGTCTGGCGCGGAAATACCGCCCCCGTCCGCCTCGCCGACCCGGTCGGCCGGGACGTGCTCGTGCGTCCGCTGACCGACGCCTTCGCCTCCGACCGGCTGGCGCATGCGCGGCCGCTCGCCGGCGTGCGCGGGGTCGGCAAGACGACCGCCGCGCGCATCCTCGCCCGCGGCCTCAACTGCACGGGCGAGGACGGCGTGCTCGACGCGCCCGTCGCCGAACCCTGCGGGCGCTGCGAACACTGCGCCGCCGACCGCCACGTCGACGTCCTCGATCTCGACGCCGCCATCCGCGCCGGCCTCGCCTGCGAATCGGTCTGGCGCGCGGCGCCGCCCGCCGGCGATTTCGCGCCGCTCCTCGCCTGGCTGCGGGTGAACGTCCACCAACACGGGAGCGCCCTCGACATGGGCCCGCTGCTGGAGCGCGTGACGGGCCGGCCGCTCGACCTCTCGGCCTGGACCGCCCATCTGCGCGCCCGCTACCTGGCGTGAACCGGCGGCCGCCCGTCTTCGGCCACCCAGTCGTCGATCAACCGCCGCGCGATGGAGTCGCGGCGCGGCAGGCGGAAACGGTCGTCCTCCGGCGAATCCCGCAACTGCGCCCGCGAATACCACGCGGCGCGTTCGATCTCCCGCGTGTCCACCTCGAGCGCGAGGCTCTCCGCCTCGGCGCGGAAGCCGAGCATGAGCGAGGAGGGGAACGGCCAGGGTTGCGAGGATTGGTAGGTCGGGCCGCGCAGCACTGCGCCCGACTCCTCGCGCACTTCGCGGACCACCGCCTCCTCCAGGCTTTCGCCGGGTTCGACGAACCCGGCCAGCGTCGAATGCATCCCGGCGCGCCAACTCTTCTGGCGCCCCAGCAGGCACAGGCCGCCATGCGTCACGAGCACGATCACCGCCGGGTCGGTGCGCGGAAAGTGGACCGCTCCGCATGCCGGGTCGACACAGCGCCGCGCATGGCCGCCCTGGGCGTTGGCGCAGGGGCCGCCGCATGCGCCGCAGAACCGCTGCCGCCGCTGCCAGTAGATCAGCCCGCGCGCATACGCCATCGCCGCGCCGTCGGCGCGCCCCGCCAGCGGCCCGGCGGCGCGCAGATCGACGAATGCGCCGCCGCGCAATCGTTCATCGGCGCCGGGGTCGTCGATATGGGAGACGTCGACCGCGAAATGCGCCGCGCCGCCGGGTCCGCGGCCGAGCAGCGCCCAGACCTCGGCCCCGTCCAGCAGTGCGCGGGCGTCGTCCCCGCCGCGCCACATCGGCGCCGGCGCCGCCGCGCTCCGCACCTGGCAGCGCTGCCGCCAGAGCGCGAGGACGCGGCTGCGAGGGTCGGCGCGGAGCCGCTCCAGCGCGCGTTCGTCGCGGCGCAGCGCGTCGTCGCGGTCGAACGGCGCTCCGCTGTAGAAGTTGGCGGCGGCCATCCCCGATTGTCGCGCGCGCGATGGCGGCGGGCAATGGCGGCGGCGGGCGGGGCGCCTAGAGAAACTTGAGTATCGCGATGGCGACGGCGAGCAAGGCGGCGTTGGCGGCGACGATTGCGAGCGCGGCGCCGAGCAAGCGGTTCGCAAGGCGCGCCTCGAGCTCGGCAAGGTCGGTTTTCGTCGCCATGTCGGCGATGTCGGCTTTCGTCGCCAGCGTCTCGCGATCCGCGGTGTCGGCGCGGCGGGCGATGCCGACGATTGCGGCGGCGTGATCGCGCGCGACGCCGGCGTCTTCCAGCTCGCGGGCGGCGGAGAGGGTGTCGAAGGCTGTCGCGGTCATGCGGGGAACGTGACGCGGCGGGGCGGGCGCATCAAGGGCGCCGCCAACGCGAACGGCGCCGCGTTCCCAATCCGATTCGACCTGCGGGGCGGAGCAACGTATGATGGACGGACGGGGACGGCGCCGTCGAGCGGGGTGCGCGATGAACCTCCACATCGAGAACGAGGAAACCTGCCGGCTCGCCGGCGATCTCGCCGAGCTGACCGGGGAATCCGTGACCGGCGCGGTCACCGCCGCCCTGCGCGAGCGGCTCGCGCGCGAAAAGCGCCGGCGGGACGTGCGCGTGCGCGCCGACGAGCTGCTCGCCATCGGGGAGCGCTGCGCGAAATTACTCGGGCCGGGCCCCTCCGCCGCCGGGCATGGCGACTGGCTCTACGACGAACGCGGCTTGCCCGAATGATCCTCGATAGTTCGGCGGCGTTGGCGATCCCGTTCCGCGAGCCGGACGCGCCCGAGGCTTGCATGATTGCGGAAGGCCGGCGCGGCGCGGCGGGGGCGGCGGAGACATGGGCGGATCCATGAAGAACACCCTGTATTTCGGCGACTGCCTTCACATCATGCGTGAAGAGATTGCCGATGAAAGCGTGGATTTGATCTATCTGGATCCGCCGTTCAACAGCAAACGCCTTTACAACGCCTTCGTCGGCGGCGCGCAATGGGTTGCGTTCGACGATACGTGGCGCTGGAGCGAGGCCGTCAGCGACTGGCACGAATTGGCGGGGAGCGTTGAAACCGCGCCGGCAATGGAAGGGTTGCGCCAGCTGCTTGGCGAACGCGCAATGCTCGCCTATCTGTCCTATATGGGCAATCGCCTTGTCGAATGCAGGCGCGCGCTCAAGGCTACCGGATCGATCTATCTGCATTGCGACCCTACCGCGTCGCATTATCTCAAGGTGTTGATGGACGCGATTTTTGGGAAGGAAAATTTCCGCAACGAGGTCATATGGAAAAGGACATCGGCACATAATGACGCCAAGAGAATGGGTGCTGTACACGACGTAATCCTGTTGTTCGTCAAATCGAAAGCTGCGACCTTCAACCCGCAATTCGCCGACTACGACGCAGACTATGCGACCAAGAGATACAAGCATACTGACTCGGACGGGCGGCGGTACATGGACGATAACCTGACCGCCAGAGGCTTGCGGGGCGGCGGCTACGAATACGAATACAAGGGCGCCAAGTCCGTATGGCGCGTTCCCCTGGAAACGATGCGCAAGCTGGACGCCGAGGGGCGGCTATACTTCACCCGGCGCGGCGGCGTCCGCGTCAAGCGCTATCTGGACGAAATGAAGGGCATCGCCGTCAACGACGTATGGACGGATATCGCGCCGATCAACGCGCGCGCCCGCGAAAGGCTGGGCTACCCGACGCAGAAGCCGCTTGCGCTGCTCGACAGGCTGGTTCGCGCGTCTTCGAACGAAGGCGATATCGTGTTGGACCCGTTTTGCGGGTGCGGCACCACCATTCACGCGGCGGAGGCGGCGGGCCGGCGTTGGATCGGCATCGACGTATCCGTCAACGCCTGCAAGATTATCGAACGGCGCTTGAAATCCGCCTTCGACAGTCTCTGGGGGGACGTCCAGTTTATCGGAATGCCCAAGACCGCCGAAGACGCGCGAACGCTCGCCGATCTCGACAAATTCCGTTTCGAGCGGTGGGCCGCCGCGTTAATCGACGGCATGGAGCCGAACGTCGTTCAGCGCGGCGACAAGGGCATCGACGGGCGCGGGCGGTTCGCGCTCCGAAAGGGCGCGTTTATCGATCTCGTTTCGCAGGTGAAGGGCGGCGGGACAGGCGCGCCGGACGTGCAGGCGTTCAACGGCGCGCGCCTCCAGGCCGGCGCGGATATGGGCGTCTTCATCTGCTTCGCCGACCGGGTCACGCAAGGCATGAGGGACGCGGCGGCGAGCGCCGGGCGCTTCATGGACGCGCCCACGGTGCAAATCTACACCGTGGAGGACTACTTCGAGGGCCGCGCGCCGGTCTTCCCCCGCGCGTCGTAACCGCTCCGCCCGCGCACGCCGCAAGCCTCCTCGACGCCGAGCGTCAAGCGGTCCTCGCTTCCACGGCCCTGCTCGCGGCCCGCGGGCGCGCGCAGACAAGGCGCGCCCGCTTCGTCGATGGCGGCTGGCGCGGCCGGTTAGAAAAACTTGAGCATGGCGACGGCCGCGGCGAGCATGCCGCCGATTGCGGCGCCGAGCATGACGAGCCGCCACGTAAGGCGCGCCTCGAGGCTGGCGATCTCGGCTTTGAGATCGGCTTTCGTCGCCAGCGTCTCGCGATCCGCGGCGTCGGCGCGGCGGGCGATGCTGGCGATTGCGGCGGCGCGGTCGCGCGCAAGCCCGGCGGCTTCTAATTCGCGGGCGGCGGCGAGGATGTCGAAGGCGGCTGCGTTCATGCGGGGAATGCGACGCAACGCCGCGGGCGCGACAAGGCCGGCGCGCGTGCCGCTTGCCATGCGCCCGCCCGCCGCCCATAATGGGAATGGGAGGTCGGCGGCGGACGGGTCCCTCGCCAACCCGGTCAGGTCCGGAAGGAAGCAGCCGTAACGAGTCCGGCCCGGGTCGCGGCCGCCTCCCGTTCCCTACAGGGTCCAGCCCCGCATGAGCGACCGGCAGCAAGGCTACCGCGTCCTGGCGCGGAAATACCGCCCCGCCCGCCTCGCCGACCTGGTCGGCCAGGACGCGCTCGTGCGCACGCTGACCAACGCCTTCGCCTCCGACCGGCTGGCGCATGCGTGGCTGCTCACCGGCGTGCGCGGGGTCGGCAAGACGACCACCGCGCGCATCCTCGCCCGCGCCCTCAATTGCGCGGGCGAGGACGGCGCGCGCGACGCGCCCGCCGCCGAACCCTGCGGGCGCTGCGAACACTGCGCCGCCATCGCCGCCGACCGCCACGTCGACGTCCTCGAACTCGACGCCGCCAGCCGCACCGGCGTCGACGACGTGCGCGAGATCATCGAAAGCGCGCGCTACGCGCCGGCGCGCGGGCGGTTCAAGGTCTATATCGTCGACGAGGTGCACATGCTCTCGACGGCGGCGTTCAACGCCTTGCTCAAGACCCTCGAGGAGCCGCCGGCGCACGTCAAATTCGTCTTCGCCACCACCGAGGCGCGCAAGATCCCCGTCACCGTGCTGTCGCGCTGCCAGCGCTTCGACCTGCGCCGCGTCGACGCCGGGACGCTCGCCGGCTACCTCGCGAAGATCGCCGAGCGCGAGGGGACGGAGGCGGAGGCGGACGCGCTGGCGCTCGTGGCGCGCGCCGCCGACGGATCGGTGCGCGACGCGCTGTCGCTGCTGGACCAGGCCATCGGCGACGCCGCCGGCGGCGCGGTCGCCGAGGCGGCGGTGCGCGACATGCTCGGCCTCGCCGACCGCGAGCGGGTGTTCGACCTGCTGGAATCGGTACTCGACGGATCGCTGCCGCGCGCGCTCGACCTGTTCGACGCGCAGCACGCTGCTGGCGCCGACCCCGCTATCGTCCTGGAGGACATGCTGGCGCTGTCGCACTGGCTGACGCGGATCAAGGTCGCGCCCGAACTCGCCGCCGACCCGGGCGTCCCCGAAGCGGAGCGGGTGCGCGCCCGCGGACTGGCGGAGAAACTGGCGGTCCCCGAACTCACGCTCTGCTGGCAGATATTGCTCAAGGGGCTGGCGGAGACCCGCATGGCCCCCGCGCCGGCGCAGGCGGCGGAGATGGTGCTGGTCCGGCTCGCCCACGCCGCGGCGCTGCCGTCCCCGGCGGAGCTGGCGCGGCGGCTCGAGGGCGGGGAGGGCGCGCCCGCCGCGCCCGCGCCGGCTCCCGGCGGGCGTGCGGCCGACGCGGCTCCGGGCGCGGCCCCCAGGGCGGCGCCGCGGAGCTTCGCCGAGGCCGCGCAATTGTTCGCCGACCGCCGCGAGGCGGTGTTGCACGACCATCTCGTCAACGACGTCCACCTCGTCGGCTTCGAACCGGGCCGCATCGAGCTGCGGGCGGAGCCGGGCGCGCCGCCCGACCTCGCCGTCCGGGTTGCGCGGCGCCTGGAATCGTGGACCGGCGAACGCTGGACCGTGGCGCTCTCCGACCGGGAAGGCGAGGCCACCCTGAAGGCGCAGGACGAGACGCGGGCGGCGACGGACGCCGAGGCGGCGGCGCGCGACCCGCTGGTAGGGCGGATACTCGAGGCGTTTCCGGGCGCGACCATCGACCGCGTCCGGCGGGGCGGGGCGGATTGAACGGCGGGGGCGGAGGGCGCATGACCAATCTCGGATCGCTGATGAAGCAGGCGCGGGAGGCGCAGGCGCGCATGGCCGAGGCCGAGCGCGCGCTCGCCGACGTCCGCGTCGAGGGCGAATCGGGCGGCGGCTCGGTCCGCGTGACGGTCGATGGCAAGGGCGCCGTCAAGGCCGTCCGGATCGCCCCGGAGCTGCTCGTTCCCGACGACGCGGCGATGCTCGAGGACCTGATCGTCGCCGCGTGCGCCTCCGCCAGGGACAAGGCGGACTCGCGCGCGGCGGAGGAGATGAAGCGGATAACCGGCGCGCTGCCGCTGCCCCCCGGCTTCAAACCGTTCTGACGGCGATGGCCGGCGCCGAGATCGAGCGCCTGGTCCAGATGCTCGCCAGGCTCCCCGGCCTGGGGCCGCGTTCGGCGCGGCGCGCGGCGCTGGCCATGCTGGAGAAGCGCGAGGCGCTGCTCGATCCCCTCGCCGCCGCGCTGGCGGACGCCGCCGCCGCCGTCCGCCCGTGCCCGGCCTGCGGCAATCTGGACGCCGGCGCGCCCTGCGCCATATGCGCCGACCCGCGCCGCGACCGGCGCATCCTCTGCGTGGTCGAGGGGGTCTCCGACCTGTGGGCGCTGGAGCGCGCCGCGGCGTTCTCCGGGCGCTACCACGTGCTGGGCGGCGTGCTGTCGCCGCTCGACGGCGTCGGCCCCGAGGACCTGGCCATCCCGCGCCTCGTCGCGCGCGCCGCGTCGGAGGAGGTCGCGGAGGTGATCCTGGCGCTCGGCGCGACGGTCGACGGCCAGACGACGGCGCATTACCTGGTGGAGCGCCTCGCCGGCTGCGGCGTCGCGGTGTCGCGCCCGGCGCAGGGCGTGCCCGTGGGCGGCGAGCTGGATTACCTCGACGACGGGACGCTGGCGGCGGCGCTGAAAGCCCGTGGGCCGCTATAGGCGCCGCGCGCCGCTACCGGCCGCCCTGGAGCGCGTTCCACGCGCGGCGGACGGCGCGCCCGGCGGCGCGGGGGCGGTCGCGGTCGCGGGCGATTCGCCCGGCCTCCTCGACCGCGGCGCGCGCCGCCTTGGCGGAGGCCTCGCGCACCTTCG
Source organism: Alphaproteobacteria bacterium (assembly GCA_965242575.1). Lineage (GTDB taxonomy): Bacteria > Pseudomonadota > Alphaproteobacteria > UBA7887 > UBA7887 > JANQOH01. The sequence continues at coordinate 2,997,861 of OZ251461.1, read as the reverse complement.
GGTTCGCGGCGAGCCGGCGCGCGCCCATGCGGACGAGGCGGACCAGCAACGGGTTCACAGCGCCGCCGCGATGGCGGCCCGGTCGAGGCCCCGGGCGCCGATGAACACCAGCCGGCTCGCGCGCGCCTCGCCGGGGCGCCAGTCGCGGTCGTAATAGTGCTGGAACCGGTCGCCGACGCCCTGGACCACCAGCCGCATGTCGCGCCCGGCGACCGCGAGCACGCCCTTCACGCGCAGGATGTCGTGGTCGCGCGCGAGGGCGCGCAGGCGGGCGATGACCGGCTCCGGCGCCGGCGGGTTCGGCAGGTCGATGTGGAAGGCGGAGAAATCGTCGTGGCCGTGGTCCTCGGCGCCGTCGTGATGCGACGGGCGCGCCGCCAGGTCGTCCTCGGCCGCGGTGGCGAGGCCCAGCAGCGCCGCCGGCGGCGCGGCGCCGTGCGCGCTGCGCACGCATTTGACGCCGGGGCGCACCCGCCCGCCGATGCGCGCCTCCAGCGCCGCGAGTTCGTCCGCGCCGACCAGGTCGGCCTTGTTGAGCACCACCATGTCGGCGCAGGCCAGCTGGTCCTCAAACAGTTCGGCAAGGGGGCTGTCGTGGTCGAGCGCCGCGTCGGCGGCCCGCTGCGCCTCGATGGCCGCGGCGTCCCCGGCGAAGCGCCCGTCCGCCACGGCGCGGGAATCGAGCACCGTCACCACTCCGTCGACGGTGACGCGAGTCCGCACCTCGGGCCAGGAGAACGCGCGCACCAGCGGCTTCGGCAGCGCGAGGCCCGACGTCTCGACGACGATGTGGTCGGGCGCCGGCGCGCGCGCCAGAAGCGCCTCCATCGTCGGCAGGAACTCGTCCGCCACCGTGCAGCAGATGCAGCCGTTGGCGAGCTCGACGACGCCGCCCGCGCACTCGGGGTCGCCGCAATCCTCCAGCAGCCCGCCGTCGACTCCCACCTCGCCGAACTCGTTGACGATCACCGCGATCCGCCGGCCGCCCGGGTCGCGGAGCAGGTTGCGGATCAAGCTGGTCTTGCCGGCTCCGAGGAAGCCGGTGACGACGGTCGCCGGGATCTTGCCGGGCATCGGCGCTCAGGACGCCGCCGCCAGCCGCTCCGCCGGCATGAGGCCCAGGGCCGTCATGCGGCGGCGCAGCTCGCGGTCCTGGTCGGCGGACAGCGGCGCGCCCGGCGGGCGCGGAGTCCCGCAATCGATCCCCGTCCGGTAGCCGATGGCGGCCTTGAGGACCGGGTGGAAGTGGCCGATTTCGAAGAAGTCCACCACCGCGATGCCCTTGTCCTGGGCGGCGCGGGCGCGGTCCATGTCGCCGGCGGCGAAGGCGTCGCGCAGTTCGGTCCAGTATTCGGGCGCGATGCCGGGCCAGCCGTCCACCACCCCGACCGCGCCCATGCTCAGTGCCGCGAGGGTCCAGTTGGCGCGGCCGATGAAGCAGTCGAGGCCCATCGCGACGAACGGCCGCACATGGCCGAAATTCAGCGCCGAATGCTTGAGGCCCGCCAGTTGCGGCACGCGGTCGCGGATCTTCTCCATCAGCGGCGGGGCGATCTCGATCCCCGTCGCGCTCGGCAGGTTGTAGGCGAAGAACGGCAGGTCCGCGGCGCCGGCGACGACGCGGTAATGCTCGACCACCGCGGCGTCGGCCTGGCCGTAGAAGAACGGCGGGACGCAGCAGATCGCGTCGACCCCGGCCCGGGCGGCGCGTTCGGCCATCGCCGCCGCGCGCCGCGTCGTCGGCGCGCCGACATGCATGATCGTCTTCGCCCGCCCGGCGCACCGGTCGGCGACGAGCTCGGCGATGCGGTTGTTCTCCGAATCGTCCAGCAGGACGCTCTCGCCGCTGCCGCCGGCGACCCAGAACCCGTCGATCCCGGCGCGGATGTTGAACTCCACGACCTCGCCGAATGCGTCCTCGTTCAGCGCGTGGTCCTCCGTCATGGGCGTGATCAACGCCGTATAGACTCCGTGGAACCGGCTCATTCTTCCCTCCCGTTCGGCGTCGGCGACGATGCCGGATCCCGCCCGGCGCGGCAAGCGGCGCTACGGCTGCGGCGCGTAGCGGCCGACGACGCGGCCGCCCTCCGGGTCGTCGAGCGCGGCGTCGGCCTCCGCCGGCGGACGGGCCGCCATCCTGCCGCGCGGGCCGCGCGGACCCGGATTTCGGGAACGAATAGAGAAATATAAAGCGGATCGGTCAAAGACATACCGCGAATATAAAAAAATTTCCGGCATGAATACAAAATTTTACCACAATTTCCCCCAAATTTGGGCTTCTCAACCACATTCAGGGAATGCTATCCCACTTTCTCCCATTGCCGCGGGCGGGGTGGAGAAAGCCGGCGGCGGCGATGAGGGGCGGTGTCGGTAGCGAGGCGGATCCGTGTCGGCTGGCGTCTTCGAGGGCAGTTTCGACCAGAAGGTCGACGACAAGCGCCGGGTCTCGGTGCCGTCGGCCTTCAGGTCGATACTGGGCGAGGAGGGGTTCACCGTCTTTCCCTCGTTGACCGCGATGAAGGTGCTGGAGTGCCGCAGGGGGCCGGAGATGGACGCCCTTCGGAGGAGCATAGAGCGCCTCCCCGAAAATTCCACGCCGCGCGCGGACCTGACTTTCGTCACCACCGGCATGGCGCGCAAGCTGGCGCCGGACAAGAACGGCAGGGTTCTTCTCCCGGACAACCTTTGTCAAAAAGCCGACATAGACGATGAATGCGTTTTCGTCGGATTCGACACGTATTTCAAAATTTACAGCCCTACCCACTTCAAGGCGCACGAAACGGACGCCGAGAAGCGGGCGCTCGACAACCGGGAGGAGCTGGCGAAAGTGCTCGTTTCTCTGGACTCCGGAAGTCGGGCGGGCGGCGCGTGACGGGAATGCCCTCCTCCCAGCGGACCCGTCACGCGCCAGTCCTTATCGGCCCGGCGGTCGCCGCGCTCGCGGTGCGCGAGGGCCGGGCCTACGTCGACGCCACGTTCGGCGGCGGCGGCTACAGCCGCGCGATCCTGCGGACGCCGGGCGCGCGCGTGTGGGCCCTCGACCGCGATCCGCGGGCGCTGGCGCGCGGCGCGGCGCTGGCCGCCGCCTCCGGCGGGCGCCTGCGCCTCGTCGAGGGCCGGTTCGGCGACCTGCGGTGCCTGCTCGCCGAACGCGGGGTCTCCGCCATCGACGGCGGCGTCGTCTTCGACCTCGGCATGTCGTCGGACCAGCTGGACGACGCCGGGCGAGGCTTCGGGTTCCGCCGCGACGGCCCGCTGGACATGCGCATGGAGCCGGCGGGCGCGACCGCGGCGGACGTCGTCAACACGGCGGATGAGAAGGAACTGGCGGACATGTTCTTCCTCTACGGCGAGGAGCGCCGGGCGCGGAGGATCGCCGCCGCCATCGTCGCCGCGCGCGCCGAAGAGCCCATCGAGCGCACCGGGCGCCTCGCGGCCATCGTCCGCGGCGCGGCGCCGGCGCCGGCGGGGAGGGGCGCGGACCCCGCGACGCGGTGCTTCCAGGCGCTCCGCATCCGCGTCAACGACGAACTCGGCGAACTCGCGCGCGCCCTGCCCGCCGCCGAGCGCGTCCTCGCGGCCGGCGCCCGGCTCGTCGTCGTCGCCTTCCACTCGCTCGAGGACCGCGCGGTCAAGCGCTTCCTCGACCGCCGGGCGCGCCCGCCGCGCCGCCCCTCGCGCCACGCCGCGCCGTTCGACGACCGCGCCGGCGCCGCGCGGGCGCCGTCGTTCCGCCCGATCCACCGGCGCCCCGTGCGGCCCGACGCGCGGGAGCGGCGGGAGAACCCGCGGTCGCGCTCGGCGCGGCTGCGCGCCGCCGAACGCACCGCGGCGCCGTGCTTCGCCGAGGACGCCGCCGGATGAGCCGGCGCGCCACCGCCGCCGTCCTGCTTCTGCTCGCCGCGTCCGCCGCCGGCCTCTACCACCTCAAGCATCGCGTCGCCGTCCTGGAGGACGAGGCGCTGGCGCTCGCCCGCGAACTGGCGCGGGAGGAGCAGGCGACCCGGGTGCTCGCCGCCGAATGGGCGTATCTGAATGCGCCCCGGCGCCTGGCCCGGGCCGTAGCGCGCCATCTCGAACTGGCGCCGCTGGGCGCGCGCGCCATGGTCCCGCTCGCCCGCCTGCCGAAGAGGCCGCCCGCCGACCCGGAGGAGGAGGGCGGGCCGTGACGCCGTTGGGAGTCCGGCGAGAGGACGCGGGCCGGGGTTCGCTCGAGCGGATGCGCGCGCGCCTCGTCGCCGGCGCCGTCCTGTTCGCCGTCGGCTTCGGCTGCATAGCGCTGCGGCTGGTGGAGGTGAGCCTCTTCCGCCCGGTGTCGGACCCGGCGCCCTATGGCGGCGCGGCGGTCGCGGCCGGACCGCAGCGCGCCGACATCGTCGACCGGAACGGCGCGCTCCTCGCCGCGACCGTCCCTTCGCACGCGCTCTACGCCGATGCGCGCCGGGTGGTCGACGCCCAGGGCACGGCGCTGCGCCTCGCGGCGGCGCTCCCCGACCTCGATCCCGGCGCCGCCGCGCGCAAACTGGAGAGCGGGCGGAGTTTCGTCTGGATCCGCCGGTCGCTGACGCCGCGGCAGGCGCACGCCGTCAACAGGCTGGGCGAACCCGGCCTCGCCTTCCTGCCCGCCGAGCGCCGGATCTACCCGGCGTCGGAGCTCGCGGCGCATGTCGTGGGCTTCGCCGGCGTCGACAATCGCGGCCTCGCCGGAGCCGAGGCGCAGTTCGACCGGCGCCTGCGGACCGACACCGGGTCGCCGCTCGCGCTCGGCCTCGATCTCCGCTTCCAGCACGTCGTCCACGAGGAGCTGGCCCGCGCGGTGGAGCGCTTCTCGGCGAAGGGCGCCGCGGGGGTGGTCCTCGACGCCGACAGCGCCGAGGTGCTGGCCATGGCGAGCCTGCCGGCGTTCGACCCCAACCGCGGCGGGGCCGCGGACGCCGCCGGGCGTTTCAACATGGCGACGCTCGGAATCTTCGAGATGGGTTCGACGTTCAAGGCGTTCACCGTGGCGATGGCCCTCGAATCCGGGACCGTGACGCTGGCGGACGGCTACGACGCCTCCCGGCCGCTGCGCATCGCCGGGTTCACCATCCGCGACTTCCACGCCGAGAACCGCTGGCTCTCGATACCCGAGATACTCATCCACTCCTCCAACATCGGCTCCGCGCGGATGGCGCTCGCGATGGGCGCCGACGCGCAGCGCGAATTCCTCGGCCGGCTCGGCCTGTTGGCGCCGTTGCCCATCGACCTGCCGGAGGCGGGCGCGCCGCTGGTCCCGGCGCGGTGGCGCGACGTCAACGTCGCCACCATCGCGTTCGGGCACGGCGTCGCCGTGAGCCCCCTGCACGTCGCGGCGGCGGTCGCCGCGCTGGTCAATGGCGGCGTCTGGCGCGCGCCGAGCGTGCTGGCCCGCCGCGGCGCCCCGCCGGAAGGCCGCCGCGTCGTCGCGCCGGAGGTTTCGCGACAAATGCGGTTGCTGCTGCGCGCCGCGGTGACGCAGGGCAGCGGCGGCGAGGCCGACGCCGAGGGCTACCGCGTCGGCGGCAAGACGGGCACCGCCGAAAAATTGACGGATGGGCGCTACGATGGCGACCGGCTCGTCTCGTCGTTCGTCGCCGTGTTCCCGGCCGACGCGCCGCGTTTCGTGGTGTTGGCGGTGATCGACGAACCGAAGGGAATCCCGGAGACCCAGGACTACGCCACCGGCGGGTGGACCGCGGCCCCGGCCGTCGGGCGGATCGTCCAGCGGCTCGGCCCCATGGCCGGCGTCGCTCCGCAATTCGCGCCCGTCCACCCCGATTTCCTGCCGGAGCAGCCGTTCGACGCGGCGCCGGATGGCGGCGGCCTCCGTCTTGCGTCTTTCTGACCTGCTGGGGGCGGAGCGCATGGCCGCCGGGGCGCGCCGCGACGTTGAAATTTCGGGGCTGACCGCCGACAGCCGCGCGGTCGCCCCCGGCTACCTGTTCGCCGCGCTGCCGGGCGCGCGGCTGGACGGCGCGCGGTTCATCGCCGATGCGGCCGCCCGCGGCGCCCGCGCGGCGCTCGCCCGCCCGTCCGCCCGCCCCGCCGCGCGCGCCGCCGGGTTGGCCTTCGTCGCGTCCGACAACCCGCGCCGGCGCTACGCGCGCATCGCCGCCCGGTTCTTCGCCGCGCAGCCGCGCGTGACGGTCGCCGTGACGGGCACCAACGGCAAGACCTCCGTCGCATGGTTCCTGCGGCGGATCTGGGAGAAGCTGGGCCATTCCGCGGCGAGCCTGGGCACGCTCGGCCTCGCCGCGCCCCGCGGCCGGCGCCTGCGCGCCCCCGCCGGCGCCGCGCTGACCACGCCGGACCCGGCCGACCTGCACCGCGCGCTGGCCGATCTGGCCGAGGCCGGGGTCGACCGCCTGGCCATCGAGGCGTCGAGCCACGGACTCGCGCAGCACCGCATCGACGGGGTGGAGCTGGCGGCGGCGGCCTTTACCGGTTTCGGGCGCGACCACCTCGATTACCACGGCTCCGAAGAGGCGTATTTCGCCGCGAAACTGCGCCTGTTCTCGGAACTGCTGCCGGCCGGCGGGCTGGCGGCGCTGTGCGCCGATACGCCTCGCCTCCCGGAGCTGCTCCGCGCCTGCCGCGGCAGGGGCCACAGGATCGCGACCTATGGACGCGGCGGCGATGTGCGCTTGCGCGCCATGCGCCCGGACGCCGCCGATGTCGACATCCACGGCGCGCCCTTCGTTCTGGAGGACCCGCCGGTCGGCGCGTTCCAGGTCGTGAACCTTCTCGGCGCCATCGCCCTCGCGGTGGGGTGCGGGGCCGGTCCGGCCGCCGCGGCGGCGGCGGCGCGCGGGATCGAATCGCCGCCGGGGCGGCTCCAGCGCATCGGCGCCGGGGACCCCGCGGTCTATGTCGATTACGCGCATACGCCCGACGCGCTGCGGGCCGCCCTTCTGGCGCTGCGTCCCCATGCGGCGCGGCGGCTCGTCGCGGTGTTCGGCTGCGGCGGCGACCGCGACCGCGGCAAACGCCGGGAGATGGGCGCGGTCGCGGCGCGCCTCGCCGACCGGACCGTGGTCACCGACGACAACCCGCGCGGCGAGGACCCCGCCGCCATTCGCGCCGCCGTCCGCGCCGGCTGCCCCGATGCGGAGGACATCGCCGACCGCCGCGCCGCCATCGCCGCCGCCATGCGCGGCCTCGACGCCGGCGACGTCCTCCTGATCGCCGGCAAGGGCCACGAGACCGGGCAGATCGTCGGCGAGTCGATTCTGCCGTTCGACGACGCGGCGGTCGCGCGGGAGATGCTCGGAGGCGCGCCGTGAGCGCGCTGTGGACCGGCGGCGACGTCGCCCGGGCGACCGGAGGCGAGGCGAGCGCGCCTTTCGCGGCGTCGGGCGTGTCGATCGACAGCCGGACGGTCGCGCCGGGTGACCTGTTCGTCGCGCTGCGCGGCCCGAATTTCGACGGCCACGACCACGTCGACGAGGCGATGGCAAGGGGCGCCGCCGGGGCGCTGGTCTCGCGGCGGGCGCCGGGGTCCGGGCCGCATGTCCGCGTCGGCGACACGCTCGCCGCGCTTACCGCGCTGGGCCGCGCCGGACGCGACCGGGCCGCCGCCCGCGTGGTGGCGGTCACCGGCAGCGTCGGCAAGACGGGCGTCAAGGCGATGTGCGCCCGGGCCCTGGGGGCGATGGGCCGCGCGCACGCCAGCGAGGGGAACCTCAACAACCATATCGGCCTGCCCCTGTCGCTGGCCCGGCTCCACCCGTCGCGCGATTTCGCGGTGCTCGAAATGGGCATGAACCGGCCCGGCGAGATCCGCGCGCTGAGCGCGATCGCCCGCCCGCACGTCGCCGTCGTCACCGCCATCGCCCCCGCGCATATGGAGTTCTTCCCCGACCTCGAGGCCGTGGCTGCGGCGAAGGCCGAAATATTCGAGGGCGCGGCGGAGGGCGCCGCCGCGGTGCTCAACCGCGACGACCCCTGCTTCGACCGGCTGGCCGCCGCCGCCCGCGCGCAGGGCGTCTCGCGCATCCTCGGTTTCGGCGCGGCCGCCGGCAGCTGCGCGCGGCTCGTCGCATGCGACTCCGGGCCGGAGGGAAGCCGGATCCGCGCGGCGGCGGGCGGCGCGGAATTTTCCTACGCGCTGGGCATCGCCGGGCGCCACTGGGCGCATAACAGCCTCGCGGCGCTCGCCGCGGTCCGCGCCCTCGGCGGCGACGCGGCCGCCGGCGCGGCGCGGCTGGAGGCGATGCCCCCCCTGCCGGGGCGCGGGCGGCGCTTTCCGGTCGCGCTGGCGGGCGGCGCGGTCGAGGTCATCGACGACGCCTACAACGCCAGCCCCGCCTCCATGAAGGCGGCGTTCGCATTGCTCGCCCTCGTCCCGGCCCCCGGGCGCCGCGTCGCGGCGCTGGGCGACATGCTGGAGCTGGGCGCCGCCGGAGAGCCGCTGCACCGCGCGCTGGCCGGCGAGGCGGCGCGCGCCGGCGTCGATCTGGTGTTCACCGCCGGCCCCCTGATGGCGGCGATGCACGCCGCCCTGCCGGAGGCGCTGCGCGGCGGGCATGCGGAGAACGCCGCCGCCCTCGCGCCGCGGCTGCGCGCCGCGCTGCGGCCCGGCGACGCGGTGCTGGTGAAGGGGTCGCACGGATCGGCGATGCACGGGATCGTCGCCGCCCTGGAATCGTCCGGCGCGGCCGGGGAGGAGGGGGCGAATGCTCTATAACCTCCTCGTTCCCCTCGCCGACGGCTTCGCGCCGTTCAATCTGGTGCGCTACCTGACCTTTCGCGGCGGCGCCGCGGTGATCACCGCCCTCGCCGTGAGTTTCGTCGTCGGGCCGGCGGTCATCCGCTGGCTCGCGCGGAGGCAGGCGGAGGGCCAGCCGATCCGCGACGACGGCCCGGCGGGGCACCTGGAGACGAAACGGGGAACGCCGACCATGGGGGGCGTCCTCATACTGTTCGCCCTCGCCCTGGGCACGCTGTTGTGGGCCGACCTCCGCAACGGCTTCGTCTGGGCGGTCCTGCTGGTGACGGTCGGTTTCGGCGCGGTGGGTTTCGTCGACGATTACCTCAAGGTCACGCGCCGCCACCACCGCGGGCTGCCGGGCCGCCTGAAACTGGCGGCGCAGGGCGTTATCGCCGCCGCCGCCGTGTGGTGGATATCGGCGCTGCTGCCGCCGGAAATGTCCGGCGCCCTCGCGGTGCCGTTCTTCAAGTCGCTGTTGATACAGCTGGGGTGGTTCTTCCTCCCCTTCGCGATGCTGGTGGTCGTCGGCGCGTCCAACGCGGTGAACCTCACCGACGGCCTGGACGGCCTGGCGATCATGCCGATCATGATCGCCGCCGGGTGCTTCGGCTTCATCTCCTACCTCGTCGGCAACGCGATCTTCGCCGAATACCTGCAAATCCACGCCGTGCCCCGGACGGGGGAGCTCGCCGTGTTCTGCGGCGCGCTGGTCGGCGCGAGCCTCGGATTCCTCTGGTTCAACGCGCCGCCCGCCAAGGTGTTCATGGGGGACACCGGCAGCCTGGCGACCGGCGGGGCGCTGGGCGCGGTGAGCGTCATCACCAAGCACGAACTGGTGCTGGCCATCGTCGGCGGCCTGTTCGTCCTCGAGGCGGTTTCGGTCATCGCCCAGGTGGCGTCGTTCAAACTGACCGGCCGCCGGGTCTTCCTGATGGCCCCGCTGCACCACCACTTCGAGCAGAAGGGATGGCAGGAGCCGACCATCGTCATCCGCTTCTGGATCGTCGCCACGATTCTGGCCCTCGCCGGGCTGGCGACCCTGAAACTGCGGTGAGGCGGTGATCCCCGTCGCCGAATACCGCAACCGGACGGTCGCCGTCTTCGGACTCGGCCGCTCCGGCCTCGCCGCGGTCGAGGCGCTGGCCGCCGGCGGCGCCGACGTCCTCGCCGGCGACGACCGTGCGGACCGCCGCGCGGCCGCGGCGGCGCTGGGCGCGCGCGCGGCGGAGACGACGCAGGAGGCCATCGCCGGCGCCGACGCGCTGGTGTTGAGCCCGGGCGTGCCGCTCGACCACCGCGTCCCGGCGGCCGCGCGCCGGGCCGGCGTCGCCGTCATGGGCGAGACCGACCTGTTCCTCCGCGCGGTGCGCCGGCGCAGGGGCGCGTCCGCCGCCCCGCGCGTCGTCGGCGTCACCGGCACCAACGGCAAATCGACGGCGACCGCGCTCACGGGGCACCTTCTGGCCGCCGCCGGCCGGGCGGTCCGGATCGGCGGCAACATCGGCACGGCCGCGCTGGCGCTGGAGCCGCTCGGCGCGGACGGGATTTACGTGCTCGAAATGTCGTCGTTCCAGCTCGCGCTCGCGGCGAACCCGGCGTTCGACGTGGCGGGCCTGCTCAACGTCAGCCCCGACCATCTCGACCGCCATGGCGGGATGGACGCCTACGTCGCGGCGAAGAAGCGGATATTCGCCGGCCAGACCGCCGCCTGCGCCGCGGTCGCCGCCCGCGACGACCGGATTTCCGCGGCGATACTGGACGAAGTCGCCGGCGCCGGGCGGGCGCGGACCGTCGCGGTGTCCGGATGCGGGGCGGTGGCGGGCGGGGTCGGGGTCGCCGACGGGCGCCTGCTGGACGGACTCGACGGGCCGCCCCGCCCGGTCGCGGATCTGGACCGGAATCCGGCGCTGGCCGGAGCCCACAACCGGCAGAACGCCGCGCTGGCTTACGCCGTGTGCCGCGCGCTCGGCCTGGAGGCGGCGGAACTGGCGCCCGGGTTCGCGGGCTTCCGCGGACTTCCCCACCGCCTCGAGCCGGTCGCGGCGATCTCCGGCGTCCGCTACGTCAACGACAGCAAGGCGACCAATCCGGCCGCCGCCGCCCGCGCGCTCGCCTGTTTCGACGCGGTCCACTGGATCGCCGGCGGGCGCGCCAAGGACGCCGACATGCGGCCCCTGGCGCCGTGGCTGGGCCGCGTGCGGCGCGCCTACCTCATCGGCGAGGCGGCGGACTCCCTCGCCGAATCGCTGGCGCCGGGAGTGGAGACCGCCACGTGCGGCACGCTCGACCGCGCCGTCGCCCTGGCGTCGCGCGGCGCCGCCGCCGATGGCGGCGAGGGGGCGGTGGTCCTCCTGTCCCCCGCCTGCGCGTCGCACGACCAGTTTCGCGACTTCGAGGCGCGCGGCGACCGCTTCCGGGCCCTGGTCGAAGCCCTCGCGGAGGGCGGGCCGTGAACGCGGCGGCGCGGGTCGATGGCAGCCTGGTCGGGCGGTGGTGGCTCACCGTCGACCGGTGGCTGCTGGCCTCCCTGCTGGTCCTCGTCGCCGTCGGGGCGGTCATGGCCTTCGCCGCGAGTCCCGCGGTCGCCGAACGCCTGAACTACGCCCCGCTGCATTTCGCGCACCGGCAGCTGGCGCTGATTCCGCCGGCCGTCCTCGTCATGGCGGCGGTGTCGCTCCTCGCGCCGACGGGCGTCGCCCGCCTCGGGGCGGCGTTGTTCGTCGCCGGCCTGTCGCTCGCCGCCCTGGCGAGTTTCTCCGGCGTCGAGGTCAAGGGCGCTCGGCGCTGGCTGGCGTTCGGCGGGTTCTCGCTCCAGCCGTCGGAGATCCTCAAGCCCGGCTTCGTCGTCGTCACCGCGATGCTGCTCGCCGCGCGCCGCGACGCGCTGGCGGCGGCGCTGCTGGTCCTCCCGCTCGCCGCGCTGGCCCTCCAGCCCGACATCGGCATGGCGGCGACCGTGACCGCGGTGTGGTTCGCGCAATACTTCGTCGCCGGGCTCTCGCTGGCCTGGGTGGGCGGCCTGCTGGCGTCCGGCGCGGCCGTCTTCGCCGCGGCCTACATGGCCTTTCCGCACGTGCAAAGCCGGATCGACCGGTTCCTGGACCCCTCGGTCGGCGACAGCTACCAGATCGACCTGTCGCTGCGCGCGTTCTCCAGCGGCGGCCTGCTCGGGCGCGGCCCGGCGGAAGGCGTGGTCAAGGAAAACCTGCCCGACGCGCATGCGGATTTCGTGTTCGCCGTCGCCGGCGAGGAGTTCGGCCTGCTGGCCTGCCTGCTGCTCGTCGGCGTTTTCGCCTTCGTCGTCGTCCGCGGCCTCGCGCGGCTGGCGGCCGACGCCGACCGTTTCGTCCTTCTGGCCGGCGCCGGCCTGGTCGCCCATTTCGGCTTGCAGGCGCTGGTCAACATGGCGGTCACGCTCCGCCTCGCGCCGACCAAGGGGTTGACCTTGCCGTTCGTTTCCTACGGCGGCTCGTCCCTGCTCGCCATGGCGGTCGCGGCGGGGATGATCCTGGCGCTGACGCGCTGGCGGCCGCGCGAGGGGGCGGAGTCGTGACCGGCCCGGTGGCGATCGCCGCCGGCGGCACCGGCGGCCACGTGTTCCCCGCGCTGGCGCTGGCCGGCGGGCTGCGGGCGGCCGGGCTCGAACCGGTGTTCGTCACCGACCGCCGCGGCGTCGCCTTCGACGGCGATTCCGGCGGCGTCGCGCGCTACGCCGTGTCCGCCGGAGAGGTCTCCGGGCGCGGCCCGCTGGGCGCCCTGCGCGGCGGCGCGGCGCTCGCCGCCGGCTTCGCGCAGGCGCGGCGGTTGTTCCGGCGCCTTGCGCCGGCGCTGGCGATAGGCTTCGGCGGCTACGCGTCGATCCCGCCCGTCGCCGCCGCCTCGAGCCTGCGCGTTCCGGTCGCGATCCACGAAGCCAACGCGGTGCTGGGGCGCGCCAACCGGCTGCTGGCGCGGCTCGCCGCCGCGGTGGCCACCGGGTTCCCCGGCGCGGTGCCGGGCGGGGAGCACACCGGCGTTCCGGTGCGCGAGGCGTTCCTGGCGGCGCGCGCCCGGCCCTACGCCGCGCCCGCCGGCGGCGCCCCGATCCGCCTGCTCGCGGTGGGCGGCAGCCAGGGCGCGACCAGTTTGGGGCGGACGGCGCCGCGCGCGCTGGCGCTGCTGCCGGAGCGGCTGCGCCGGCGAATTCGGGTCGACCAGCAATGCCGCGAAGAGGATGCGGACGCCGCGCGCCGCATCTACGCCGAGGCCGGGATCGAGGCGCGCGTGCGGACGTTCTTCCCGGACGTGGCCGAACTGGCGGCGGGCGCGCATCTGGCCATCGCCCGCGCCGGCGCGTCGACCGTCGCCGAACTCACGACCGTCGGCCGCCCGGCGATCCTCGTTCCCTACCCCCACGCCACCGATGACCACCAGACCGCCAACGCGCGGGCGGTGGAGGCCGCCGGCGGGGCGTGGCTGGCGCCGGAGCGCGGACTCGACGCGGAGGGTTTTCGCGACCGGGTGGAGCGCCTGCTCGACGACCCCGGCGCCCTGGAGCGCGCCGCGGCCGCCTCGCGCGCGTTCGGCCGCCCCGACGCCACCGAACGCCTGGTGGCGCTGGTCCGCCGCCTCGCCGGCGAGGCCGACCGTTGACCGGCCTGCCCTTCGACATCGGCCCGCTGCATTTCGTCGGCATCGGCGGGATCGGCATGAGCGGGATCGCCGAGGTCATGCGCAATCTCGGCTGCCGGGTGCAGGGCAGCGACCTGGTCGACAACGCCAACGTCCGGCGCATGAGGGCGCTGGGAATCCCGGTGCGCGTGGGGCACGAAGCCGCCAACGTGGACGGCGCCGGCGTCGTCGTCGTCTCCAGCGCCGTGGGGGCGGACAATCCCGAAGCGGTCGAGGCGCGCGCGCGCGGGCTGCCCGTGGTGCGCCGCGCCGAGATGCTCGCCGAATTGATGCGGCTCAAGACCGCCATCGCCGTCGGCGGCACCCACGGCAAGACCACCACCACCTCCATGATCGCCGCCCTGCTCGACGCCGGCGGCATGGACCCCACGGTGATCAACGGCGGCATCATCAACGCCTACGGGACCAACGCGCGGCTCGGAGGCGGCGACTGGATGGTCGCCGAGGCCGACGAATCCGACGGGAGTTTCACGCGGCTGCCGGCGACGATAGCGGTGGTGACCAATATCGACCCCGAACACATGGAGTTCTACGGGGATTTTGATCGCCTGCGCGCCGCCTTTCGGACTTTCGTCGAAAACATCCCGTTTTACGGCTTCGCGGCGATGTGCGTCGATCATCCCGAAGTCCGGGCGATGATCGACCGGGCGATCGACCGGCGCATCGTGACCTACGGGTTCTCCCGCCGGGCGGAGCTGCGGGCGGTGGATTCGCGGCCGACCGCCGACGGGGTCCGGTTCGACGTCCTGGTCGGCGGCCGCCTCGCCGCTCGCGGCGGCGCGCGGCGGATTTCCGACCTCGAATCGCGCATCCCCGGCGCGCACAACGTGCAAAACGCGCTCGCCGCCCTGGCGGTGGGGATCGAGACGGGCCTGCCGGACGACACCTTGCGCGCCGGACTGGCCGGGTTCGCGGGCGTCAAACGCCGTTTCACGACCGTCGGCGAAGCCTTCGGCGTCACGGTGATCGACGATTACGGGCATCACCCGGTGGAGATCGCCGCGGCGCTGGCCGCCGCGCGGGAACGGGTCCGCGGCGGCGGCAGGGTGATCGCCGTGGCGCAGCCCCATCGGTTCACCCGGCTCCGGTCCCTTTTCGATTCGTTTTGCGAATGCTTCGACGACGCCGACGAGGTGGTGGTCGCGGACGTCTATCCGGCCGGCGAGGCGCCCATCGCGGGAGTCGACCGGGACAGTCTGGTCGCGGCGCTGCGGGAGCGGGGCCGTTCCCGCGTAGCCGCGCTGCCGGGCCCGGAGGCGCTGCCGGGGCTGATCCTCGAGATCGCGCGGCCGGGCGATCTGGCGGTCTGCCTCGGAGCCGGCAGCGTCACGCAATGGGCGAACGACTTGCCCGGCGCCATGCGCGCCCTCGGTTGCGCCGCGCGCCGCGCCGGGGGGGCGCGATGACCGCCGCCGCCTGCGCCTTGCCGGACCGCCTGCCGCCGGTTCGCGGCGCGCTTCGCGCCGCCGCGCCGCTTCGCCCCTTCGCCTGGCTGCGGGTGGGCGGCCCGGCGGACGCGCTGTTCGTTCCCGCCGACCGGGAGGACCTGGAGGCGATGATCGCCCGCCGCCCGCGCTCCGTCCCGGTCCGCGCGCTCGGCCTGTGCTCCAACGTCCTCATCCGCGACGGCGGCGTCGAGGGCGTCGTGGTCCGCCTGGGCAGGTCGTTCGCCGGCGTGGCCGCGGACGGAGCGCGGATCCGCTGCGGCGCGGCCGCGGCCGACATCGCCGTGGCCCGCGCGGCGGCGGCGGCGGGGATCGGCGGGCTGGAGTTCCTCTCCGGCGTGCCCGGCTCCATCGGCGGCGCGATCCGGACCAACGCCGGGGCCTACGGCCGCGAGATCGGCGAGGCGGTCGAGGAGGTGGAGGCGGTCGACGAGGACGGGCGCCCGCGCCGCCTCGCCGCGGCGGACATCGATTTCTCGTATCGCCGCTCCTCCTTCCCCGCGGGATGGATCTGCACCGCCGCGACGTTGCGCGGCGCGCCGGAGGCGGCGGCCGCGGTGCGCGCGCGGATGGCGGAGATCGCGGCGCGGCGGGAGGCGGACCAGCCGACCCGCGCGCGCACCGGCGGAAGCACGTTCGTCAACCCGCCGGGGCTGAAGGCCTGGCGGCTGATCGACCGGGCCGGGTGCCGCGGCATGAGGCGCGGCGCGGCGGAGGTGTCGCGCAAGCACAGCAACTTTCTGGTCAACACCGGCGGCGCGACGGCGGCGGACCTGGAATGCCTCGGCGAGAGCGTGCGCCGGCGCGTCGCGGAGACCGCCGGAGTGCGGCTCGAATGGGAGATCCACCGCATCGGGCGGCGCGCCGGACCGCGCGCGGAGGCGGCGCCGTGACCGCGCGGGTGGCGGTTCTCATGGGCGGCCGGTCGTCCGAGCGCGAAGTGTCGCTGGTAAGCGGCGCCGCCGTCGTCGACGCGCTCCGCGAACGCGGCATGCGGCCCGAAGCGGTCGACGCGGGGTCCGACGTGGCGTGCGTCCTCGCGGGCATGCGCCCGCGCATCGACGTGGTCTTCAACGCGCTGCACGGCCGCTGGGGCGAGGACGGATGCGTCCAGGGCCTCTGCGAATTGCTGGGCCTCGCCTTCACCCATTCCGGCGTCCTCGCCTCGGCGCTGGCGATGGACAAGCCGATGGCGAAGCGGATGTTCCGGGCCGCCGGGATTCCCGTCGCCGACGGGATGCCGGTGGGGCGAGACGCGCTTCTCGCCGGCGACCCCATGCCGCGGCCCTACGTCGTGAAGCCGTCCAACGAAGGCTCCAGCGTCGACGTCCGCATCGTCGACGCGGACGCTCCGGACGCGCCGTTCGCCGGGAGGCCCTGGCCCTACGGCGAGGCGGCGCTGGTCGAACGCTACGTGCCCGGCCGCGAGATCACCGTCGCCGTCATGGGCGGGCGCGCCCTGGGGGCGCTGGAGATCCGCCCCGCCGCCGGGTTCTACGACTACCGCGCGAAATACACCGCGGGCGCGTCCGAATACATCGCGCCGGCGCCCATGCCCGAGGCCGATTACGCGGCCGCGCTGGATTACGCCGTCCGCGCATACGCGGCGCTCGGCTGCCGCGGCGTCGCCAGGGCGGACTTCAGATACGACGACGCGCCCGGCGGCGCGGGCTTGCGCCTGCTGGAGATCAACACGCAGCCGGGGATGACGCCCGGCTCGCTGGCGCCCGCGATCGCCGCCCAGGCCGGGATGTCCTACCCCGATCTGGTGGCGTGGATGGTGGAGGACGCGCGATGCCGGCGTTGAAGGCGCGGCGGGCCGGCCGGGCCGCGCGGCTCCGCCTTTTCTCCGTCCTCGGGCTCCGCCCGCGCCGGCGGACGCTGCTCCGGTTCGCCGCGGCGGGGGTTTGCGTTCTGGGCGCGGTCCTGTGGCGGACGGGCGCGGTCGAGCGGGGCCTCGAGGCGCTCGAGGCCGAAGTCGTGTCGGCGAGCGTCGCCGCGGGCTTCGCGGTCGACGAAGCCTTCGTCGAAGGCCGCCGCCACATGCGGCTCGAGGACGTCCGCGCCGCCCTCGGCGCAGGCCGCGGCGATCCCATGCTCCTGCTCGACCTCGCGGCGGCGAAGGCGCGGCTCGAAGCGAATCCCTGGGTGGCTTCGGCGACCGTCGAGCGGCGCCTGCCCGACGTAGTCCATGTGCGGATCGTCGAACGACGGCCGATGGCGCTCTGGCAGCATCGCGGGGTTGTCCGCGTGGTGGACCGGGCGGGCCGCGTGCTCGCCGACCGCGACCTCGCGGACCATGCGGCGCTGCCGCTGGTGGTCGGCGCCGACGCTCCGGCGGAGTTTCCCTCCCTGATGGCGGCGGTCGCCGCCGCGCCGGCGCTGTATCCGCGCCTTTCGTCGGCGAGCTGGGTCGGCGGGCGCCGCTGGAGCCTCAGGTTCGACGACCGGGTCGACGTCCTGTTGCCGGAAGGCGCCCCGGACCGCGCCTGGATCCGCTTGAACGCACTCCAGCGCAAAGGCGCGATTCTCGATGCCCGGCTGGCCCGCATCGACCTGCGCGGCCCCGACCGGGTGCTGGTGGCGGTCGAGGAGGGGGCCCCGGACCCCGCCGGCGAAACGCCCGGCCGGGAGAAGGGGTGAGCCGATGGCCGCGGCGCTCGATATCGGCAGCTCCAAGATCTGCTGCCTCATCGCCGAGGACGAGGGCGAGGGGGTGATGCGCGTGCTCGGAGTCGGCCATACCGAGGCGAACGGCGCGCGCGGCGGCGCCATCGTCGACATGGACGCCGCCGAGGAGGCCGTGCGCGCCGCGGTGCACGCCGCCGAGAAGGACGCCGGCGAGACCGTGCGCTCGGTTCGCCTGAACCTTTCGGGCGGGCGGCTGCATTCCGAACTCTTCGAGGCGGCGGTGGAGCTCGACGGGCGGGCGGTGGGAGACGCCGACGTCCACCGGGCGCACGCGCACTCGCGGCGTTACGCTCCGCCCGCCGATCGCGAACTGGTCCACCTCGCGCCCGTCGATTACGCGATCGACGGCGCGGCGGGAATTCGCGAACCGCGCGGCATATTTGGCGAGCGGTTGTCCGTCCGGTTCCACGCCGCCAGCGCCGGCCGGGGATCGATCCGGACGTTGAAAGCCTGCGCCGGGCGCTGCCATCTCGACGTCGACGCGGTCTTGCCGTCGGCCTACGCCAGCGGCCGCGCGGTGCTTTCGGAAGACGAAATGAGCATCGGCGCCGTGTGCGTCGACATGGGCGCCGGCGCCACGGACATCGCCGCGTTTCTGCGCGGGTCGCTGGTGTTCGTCGACAGCGTCCCGATGGGCGGGGCGCATGTCACCAGCGACGTCGCCTACGGCCTCGCGACCTCGCCGGCGGCGGCCGAGCGCCTCAAGACCGTGCATGGCAGCGTTCTCGCCGGCGGCGGCGACGACCGCGAGCCGATCGAAGTGCCGGAGATCGGCGGGGAGCCGGACGCCGGCCCCGTCCACGTGCCGCGCGCGCGCCTCATCGAGATCGTCCGCCCGCGCCTGGAGGAGACGTTCCGCCTGGTGCGCGAGCGCCTCGACGCGGCGCAGCTCGGCGCCGCGGCGAGCCGGCGGGTCGTGCTTTGCGGCGGCGCCAGCGCCCTCAGCGGCGTCCGCGAGGTCGCGGCGCAAACGCTGGACCGCGCGGTGCGCCTGGGGCGGCCGCGGCGCCTGCGCGGCCTTCCGGGGTCGGCGAACGGGCCGGCCTTCGCGACCTGCGCCGGAATGCTGGTCGCGGCCGGGGAGGCGGCGCGCTCCGCGGCCGCCGGCTTTCCGGCGGCCGCCGCCGAGGAGCGGACGCCGTTCGGCCGGTTCGGCCAATGGCTGCGGGGGAACTTCTGATCATCGCGGACCCGGCGCCGGGCGCCGGACCCGCGGGAGAGCCTTGAGGACACGCAACCCGAGAGCAATGGAGGCGAAAGATGACGATCAACCTCAGTCCGCCGGCGACGCATGAGTTGAAGCCGAAAATTCTGGTTTTCGGCGTCGGCGGCGCCGGGTGCAACGCCGTGAACAACATGGTGACCTCGCATCTCGAGGGAGTCGAGTTCGTGGTCGCCAACACCGACGCCCAGAGCCTGGAGCAGTCGCTCACCGAGCGGCGCATCCAGCTCGGCGCCAACATCACGCAGGGACTCGGCGCCGGTGCCCGCCCCGACGTCGGACGCCAGTCCGCCGAGGAGGCGCTGGAGAGCGTCAAGGAGCATCTCGAAAGCGCCAACATGGTGTTCATCACCTGCGGGATGGGCGGCGGAACGGGAACGGGCGCCGCGCCGGTCGTCGCCCAGGCGGCGCGGGAGGCGGGCATCCTCACCATCGGCGTGGCCACCAAGCCCTTCCACTTCGAGGGCAAGCAGCGGATGGAGATCGCCGAGGCCGGCCTGGCGGAGCTGCAACAGGTCGTCGACACCCTGATCGTCATCCCGAACCAGAACCTGTTCCGGGTCGCGAGCGCCCAGACGACGTTCGCCGACGCCTTCAAGATGGCCGACGACGTGCTCTATTCCGGGGTGCGCGGAGTCACGGACCTGATGGTCATGCCGGGCCTGATCAATCTCGATTTCGCCGATGTCCGCTCCGTCATGAGGGAGATGGGCAAGGCGATGATGGGCACGGGCGAGGCCGAGGGCGAGGAGCGCGCCAAGGACGCGGCGGAGGCCGCGGTCAACAACCCGCTGCTCGACGACGTCTCGCTGACCGGCGCGCGCGGCGTGCTGGTCAACATCACCGGCGGCCCCGACATGACGCTGTTCGAGGTGGACGACGCGGTCCGCCGCATCCGCGACCAGGTCGACGAGCGGGCGAACATCATTTTCGGCTCCACCTTCGACGAGAGCCTCGCCGGGCGGATACGGGTCTCCGTGGTGGCGACGGGCATCGACGAGGAGGGAGTCGAAGACGCGCAGGCGGCGCCGGAGGCGGAGGAGATCGCTCCCCGCCCGGCGGCTTACGCGCCCGTTCCCGAAACGGCGATGGCGGGCATGTCCACGACGGCCCCGGGCCTTCCCCCTCGCCTGCATTCGGCCGAGAGCGCGTTCGACCCGCCGAAGCCCCGGGTCCCGGATCCGGAGCCCCGGATTCCGGACCCGGCTCCCGCGTTCGAGACGGCGGGCCCGGCGCCGGCGGTTCGGCGCGACGCAGATCGCCTCCCGCCGGATCCCTTCGCTTCGGAGCGGGCGGCGGCGCCGGTCCTCGAGACGCCTCCTCCGCCTCCGCCTCCGCCCCCGGCCGCCGCCGAGCCGGCCGAGACGAAAACCCGCCCGCGCGTGTACGACTGGCTGAAGCGTCCGGGCCGGGCGCCGGCGGATGCCGATGCGGCCCCGCCCGCGGCGGCGGTCGAGACGCCGCCGCGGCCGCCGGAGCCGGCGCCCGCCGCCGCGAAGTCCGAGCCGTCGGCGTTCGAGGACCAGTTGCACGACATTCCGCCGTTTCTCCGCCGCAGCCGGTCGGAGCGGTGAAGATGGGCGGTAACATTATGCAACAAAGCGTGATGACCGGCGTCCCGAAGGTTTGCTAGAAACCATGTTTCGGGAACCCATCGGCGGCGACGCGCCGGCCAGGATTCCGTCGTCCGCCGAAGCGGGAGGAACGATGGCGGTGAAACGGCAAACCACCCTTCGCCGCGCGATCGACTGCCGGGGCGTCGGACTGCACAGCGGCGGCGAGGTGCGGATGACCCTGCGCGCCGCGCCGGCGGGGACGGGAATCGTGTTCCGGCGCGGCGACCTCGGCGGCGCGCGCGTTCCCGCCCGCTACGACCGGGTCGCCGAAACGCGGCTGTGCACGAGCCTGGAGGGCGATTCCGGCGCGCGCGTCCGCACGGTGGAGCATCTGATGGCGGCCCTCTGGGGGTGCGGGGTCGACAACCTGCTGGTCGATCTCGACGCGGAGGAGGTCCCGGCGATGGACGGGAGCGCCGAGCCGTTCGCGTTTCTCGTCGATTGCGCCGGGCTGGAGGAACTCGACGCGCCGCGCCGCGTCGTCAAGGTCCTGCGCCCGGTCTCCGTCTCCGATGGGGAGTCGCGAATCGCCCTGCTGCCGGACCACGGCATGAGCATCCGCTGCGAAATCGCCTTCGATCATCGCGCCATCGGCGCGCAGGCGTGCGAGTTCGTCCCCGCCAACGGCGCCTTTCGCCACGAGGTCGCGCGCGCCCGCACCTTCGGTTTCGAAAGCGACATCGCCGCGCTCCGCGCCTCCGGCATGGCGCTCGGCGGCAGCCTGAAGAACGCGGTCGTGGTCGGGGAGGACGGGGTGCGAAACGAGGAGGGCCTGCGGTTCCGCGACGAGTTCGCGCGGCACAAGGCGCTCGACTGCCTGGGCGACCTCTACCTCGCCGGCGCCCGAATCGTCGCCCGGGTGGAGGCGGTGCGCGCCGGGCACGCCTTGAACAACCGGCTGCTGCGGGCGCTCTTCGCGGACTCCGCCAATTGGCGCTTCGACGACGACGGCAAGGAGGCGCGGGCGGCGCTGGCCTGAACGCGGGGCGCGCCCGGCGGCCCGCCGCCGATGCCGCATCCGGTCGACGGAATCGGGCTGTGGCGCGAGGCGCTGCGGGCGCCGCCGGCCGGCCCGCCGCGCCCGGCGCTGTTCCTCGACCGCGACGGCGTCGTGGTGGTCGAGGTCGGCCACCTGCGCCGGGTCGAGGACGTAGCGCTCGCGCCGGGCGCGGCGGAGCTGATAGCCGCCTGCAACCGGGCCGGGACCCCCGTGGTCGTGGTCACCAACCAGTCGGGAATCGCCCGCGGGCTGTTCGACTGGGCTGCCTTCGCCGCGGTCCAGGACGCCATCGCCGCCGCGCTCGCGGCCTCCGGCGCGGCTTTCGACATGGTGCTGGCCTGCGGCTACCACGAGGAGGGGGTCGGGTCGCTGCGCCGCGCCGCGCACCATTGGCGCAAGCCCGCGCCGGGAATGCTGCTGGCGGCGGCGCGGTTCTGGCCCGTCGACCTGGCGCGGTCGTGGATCGTCGGCGACCGCGCGACCGACCTCCAGGCCGGCCGCGCCGCCGGTCTCGCGGGAGGCGTCCACGTCGCCGGCGTCGAAGACGGCGCGGCGGCGCGGGGCCTCGCCGAACCCGGTTTCGCGGTCCGCTGCGTCCGCGCGCTGACGGAAGTCCGCAGTTTCGGGGACCTGTCGTGAGCGCGGGAAGGCCGGCCCTCCCATGACGGTTCTGGTGACCGGCGCGGCGGGGTTCATCGGCTTTCACCTGGCCCGCGCCCTGGTCGAGCGGGGCGAATCGGTCGTCGGCGTCGACGACCTGAACGCCTATTACGACCCGGCGCTGAAGCGGGCGCGGATCGACCGCCTCGCGGACGCCGGCGGCGCGTTCCGCTTCGTCCGGCTGGACATCGCCGATGGCGCGGCCATGGCGGCGTTCGCGCGCCGCTACGGGCCGTTTCGCGTCGTCTTCCACCTCGCCGCCCAGGCGGGGGTGCGCCACGCGCTGCGCGACCCGTTCTCCTACGGCCGCAGCAACCTGATGGGGCAGATATCGGTCTTCGAGGCGTGCCGCGGCATGGGCGGCCTGGAGCACCTCGTTTACGCCAGCTCCAGTTCGGTTTACGGCGGCGCCGAAACCCCCTGGGCCGAGGACGACCGGGCCGATTCGCCGGTGTCGCTATACGCGGCCACCAAGCGCGCGGGCGAGCTGATGGCGCACACTTACAGCCGCCTGCACGGGATTCCCGCCACCGGCCTGCGGTTCTTCACGGTGTACGGCCCGTGGGGCCGGCCCGACATGGCCGCCTGGCTGTTCGTCGACGCGATCCTCGCCGGGCGGCCGATCCGGCTGTTCAACGACGGCGACATGAAGCGGGACTTCACCTATATCGACGACGTCGTGGCCGGCGCGCTGCGAATCGCCGACCGCCCGCCAGGGCCGGAGGATGGCGCGCCGCATCGCATCTACAACATCGGCGGCGCGCGCTCCGAGCCGCTGCGGCGCTTCGTCGCCGTCGTCGAACGCGCGGCGGGGCGCCGGGCCCGGATCGAGTCCTTGCCCATGCAGCCGGGCGACGTCGCCGAGACCTGCGCCGACGCCTCGGCGCTGGAGCGCGATTTCGGCGTCCGCCCGGCGACGCCGATCGAGGAGGGGGTCCCGCGTTTCGTCTCCTGGTTCCGCGGCTATCACGGGGTCTGAACGGCGGCGCGCGGCGCCATGCCGCGCGGCAGGAGGAGCGCGGCGGCGCCGGCGGCCATCGCGAACGCCGCCATCAGGACGAACAGCGGGTCGAGCGAGCCGGCGGCGCGGTAGGCGACCGGGATCGCCGCCACCCCGACGGCCGAGACTCCCAGCGTGAGCAGGAACTTCACGCCGAAGACGCGGCCGCGCCAGCGGGCCGGGGTGAAGCGCGCCAGCAGGGCGTTCTCCGCCGGCTGGCCGGCGACGTTGAGCGCCACCATCAGCGCCGCCGCGCCGATCAGCGCCGGGTCGAACAGGACCAGCGCGAGCGCCAGCGCCGGGACCTGGAGGAACTGCGTCGCCGTATAGACGTCGCGCACGCTGTAGCGGTCGGCGAGCTCGCCGCCGAGGATTTGCGCCAAGCCGCTGAGCAGATAGACCGCGGTGACCATGCCGCCGACGCCGACGACGCTCCCGTCGAACCAGCCGCCGAGGCGTTCGTCGAATATCTTCGGCAGCGCGAAGGCGGTGACCTGGTAGATCGTTCCGGCGCACAGCACCGTGATCGCGAGCACGCCGAAGACCCGGCGCACGGCCCGGGCGGGGGCGGGGGCGGCGAAGTCCTGGGGATGGACCTCGGGCGGCTCGGAGATCCACCCGGCGCGGCACATCGCGGCGAAGGCGGCGCCGCAGGCGAGGCAGAGGACGCCGGGGACGAAGAACGCCGCGCGCCAGCCGAGCCACGCCGAGAGCCCGCCCGCCACGACCGCCGCGGCGGCGACGCCCAGCGACCCGAAGACGCCGTTCAGCCCGAGCGCGCGGCCGCGATGCGGCGCGTGGCGGATCAGCCACGGGATGCCCACCGGGTGGTAGATCGCGGCGAACAGGCCCATCGCGGACAGGCCGAGCAGAAGCCCGGCGGGGCCGTCGGCGAACCCGGTCAGGATCGTCGCCGCGCCGAGGCCGAGGAAATACACGCTCATCATGCCGGTCTGCGACCAGCGGTCCGCCAGCCAGCCCGACGGCACCGCGGCGGCGCCGAATAGCACCGACATGGGGATCGACAGCGCGAACAGCCGGTCGTAGCTCATCGCCCATTCGCGCTCCAGCGCCAGCACCACGGTGGCGAACAGCAGCACGAACATGTGCGCGAAGGCGTGGGCGACTCCGGCGGCGGCCTGCGCGCAAAAGTTCGAACGGCGGCCGTTCGTCACGGCAGCGTGACCCGCCCGCCATCGGCGACGACGGTCTGCCCGGTGGTGAAGGCCGACTTCTCCGACAGGAGGAACGCCGCGAGTTCGGCGATCTCCTCCGGCTTGCCGACGCGCCCGAGCGGCGTGTCCGCCACCATCGCGGCGCGCCGGGACTCGGGGACGTCGGCGATCATGTCGGTTTCGGTGAGGCCGGGCGCGACGGCGTTGATGCGCACCGCCGGGGCGATCCCCGGCGCGATGTTGCGCACCAGCGCGATGACCGCCGCCTTGGAGACGCCGTATGCGATCAGGCCGGGGCGCGCGAGCAGGCCGGCGATGGAGGCGAGGCAGACGATGCGCCCGAAGCCGCGCGCGATCATGCCGTCCTTCACCGCGAGGACGGAGTGCAGCGTCCCGTCGACGTTGACCGCCATCATGCGCCGCCACCGGGCGAGGTCGATCTCGTCATGGGCGGTGGCGGCGGCGATCCCGGCGTTGGCCGCCAGCAGGTCGATGGGGCCGAGTTCGGCCTCGGTTTCGGCGACCATGCGCGCGACCGCGTCCGGGTTGGCCACGTCGCCGCGCACGACCATGCCGCGCCCGCCCGCCGCCTCGACCGCGGCCAGGGTTTCGCGCGCGGCGTCCTCGCGGGCCGCGTAGTTGACCGCGACCGCCGCGCCGCCCGCGGCGAGCCGCGCGCAGATCGCCCGGCCGATGCCGCGCGACCCGCCCGTCACCAGCGCCGTTCTGCCCTCGAACTCCCGGTCCGTCATCGCGGCTCCCCCTGGATGGCCGGCGCCCGCGCTACGGCGGCGCGCATTCCCGCCCCGCCGTTTACGGCCGGCGCGGCGAAACGCCAAGACCGGCCGCCGCGGCGGCCCGGCGATTCCCGCAGCGAACGTATCCGGACGATGCAGTCGCCCGCGATAACTGCTATCGTCGCCGCCCCACGTCGTCGGGAGGCCGGAATGAACCGCTTGCGCCCAATCCGCGTAACCGCAGCCGTCTGCATGGCCGCGCTTGCCGGCGCCGCGCCGGGGCGCGCGGCCGACGATTCGACGGATGAGACGGGGCTCTGGGTGAGCGCCGGCGCGGTGTTGGCGGCGGTCGCCGCGATGGTCCTCGTCAGCAAATCCGACGAAGAGTCCGCTCCCGCCGCTCCCGCGCCGCCGCCGCGCACTTTCATATGCGCGTCCGGCCCGGCCGACGAGCCGGCCGGCAATTGCGTCGAGACCACTCCTGCGCCCGCCGGCGCGGCGGCGGCCTTCGCCGCGCCGCCGCCTCGCCCCGGCGACCCGCGCCTGACGCTCCGCCCGAAGGCGCGGCCCGAAGCCGTCGGCCTGCTCGCCCGCTACCGCTTTTCGGACGACCGCGACGCGAGCATCGGCCTGGCGGCCGGCCGCGGCGGCGAGGCCGCCCTCGCGCTGCGCTACAGCCTGCGCTGGTAGTGTCGAACGGGTGTCGGCCTGTCTCCGGCATCCGGATGTTGACACGAGTGAAGCAGTCCGCCATATTGTGCGGGCGAGGAGACGAGGAGGGAGTCCATGGCGACGGTGATGAAAGACGGTCCTGATCGTTGGGTCGTGCATCTGGGATCGACGTCGAAGTCCGAGGTCACGGTCGAAGTTCACATGAGCCGCGCGACTGCGGAGAAAATCGCCTCTCGGGAAACCGCCAGGATCAAAATGCTCAACCCGGGCCGTGACGATGTACCGGGAGAAGATCCGGGAATGGCGGTGATGAGTGTGCTAGGGGTGTACGCGGCCAACGGACACATCTGAATTGGTCTCGCGTGACCGATGAGGGGCTTCGATTCACAGTTCCGTGTGCAAACGCGGGCTTTGCGGGCGTTATGGTCGGTCGGAGGCGGAGGCGCCGACGGTAGCGATCCCGGCGCTGGCGAAGGTGCTGACTACTAATTGACGATCACGGGACGATTCGGCTGGCGAGGGCGCATTCTACGGTGAAGACTTGGGCCTCATCGCCGGGGTAGAGCACTATCGCAACGCCGCTGGAGAGCATGTACAAGCTGCCTGCGTGGCTAGGCGCGAGAAGGAGTCCCCGTGAATCTCAAGAGCGTGACAGAGATCGAATTCCGATCTCCATCCGGTTCGACCGATGAGTGCGTTACCGGCGTAACGGCATATCGGTCCAAGGAGTCCGGTGGGTCGTTTCTGCGTCTGGTGCCCCCGGTACCCAGCGCGGATGAGTTATACAAGCGACTCGTTGCCCTGGCGCAACCTGCCGAAGAAGGCGTTTCGGATTTTCCAACGATATCGGCCGAAGAATTTCTGATGGGTAGGTACGATCCCGATTTGGTAGCTCGACCGTTTGTGGTCTTGTCCGCCGAAGAGCCCGCCTGCGGGCAAGCGGAAGATCGAGTCGCCAAGTGGCTTGACGCGCCGAATCCGGCGTTGGGGGATGAGTGCCCTCGAGTCTTGCTTGGAGGCGACGAGAAGCAACGTGAGCGTCTTGCCATGATCCTGTCCGCTCTGGAACAGGGCGTGTTTTCGTGAAACTGACCGGCGCCGGTGGGCGCCTGCCGAGGATTTCTCTGGCATCCAGGATATGGTATCGCGCCGTGCGCAACGCTCATCGTGGACAGCCGCTGCATTTCATGCATACGTCACGGTCGGTTAGCCGATTCAATTCTGGTTCTGGCAATTATCATTTGCTGTATTTGTCACCCAGTCCGAGAATTGCTCTTTTGGAAGTCCAGGCGTTGGTCGCAACGTTCACCCCACCCACCATGCACCTGATCGATCCTCGTTATGCCGTTTTCCCCGTATCGGTCGCTCTCGACAATGTGGTCGATTTCGGCGCATCGATCTGTCGCGCCAGAGTGACGACCTCGGTTCAGGAACTGACTGGCGATTGGCGGGATTATCCGCGGAGGAAGCGTTCGGGGGCGCCGCCCGCGGTGCGCTCTCGGGCCGTCGCCGCGCCGACGCAGGAACTCGGCGCGGCGTTGGCGGGCGAACCATCGCTCGAAGCTTTTCTCGCGCCCTCGGCCAAGGCTCCGGACGTATCGAATCTCGTTGTGTTCCCGCACCGTGTCTCCATCGGCCACGAGGAGCGGCGTATTCGAAGCCGGCGGGAGAACCGCGCGCGGTCGGCGTAAATGGGATTCCGCCGCCGTCCCGCGTCCAGCCCGATGTCGCCGCTCCCCCGTAATCGTCAGACACGCCTCGTATGGCGGTAGAAACCGCGCGGGCTCTATGATGGCGGGGCGGCGGGTATGGAGCGCGCTCGCGGGAGGATTCGGCGATGGGCAGGTTGGACGGGAAGCGGGTTTTCCTCACCGGCGGCGCGAAGGGGATCGGCCGGGCGGCGGCGGTCCTGTTCGCGGCGGAAGGCGCGCGGGTGACCATCGCCGACATCGACGAGGAGGGCGGCGCCCGGACGGCGCAGCTGGCGAATGGCGCCGCCGAAGCAAGGGGCGAGGCCGTGTTCCTGGCCGCCGACGTCACCCGGAGCGCGGCGGTGGCGGAGGCCGTGGGCGCGGCGGCGGAGCGGTTCGGCGGCCTCGATACGCTCTACAACAACGCGGGCGGGGCGACCCCCGCCGACGGCCCGGTGACCGAGGCTCCGGAGGAGGAGTTCTGGCGCGCCATCGGCCTCGACCTGTTCGGCACCTTCCTCGTGTGCAAGCACGGCCTGCCGCATCTGGTCGCGGCCGGCGGCGGATCGGTGGTCAACACCGCGTCGAGCGTGGCGCTGAACGGCCTGCCGGGGCGCGACTGCTACACCGCCGCCAAGGGCGGGGTGGCGGCGCTCACGCGGTCGATGGCGGTGGAATACGGCCCGCGCGGAATCCGCGTGAACGCGCTGGCGCCGGGGACGGTGCGCACCGCGCGGGTGACGGCGATGCTCGAACGCGACCCGGCGATCCAGGGGATGGCCGAACGCCACCTGGTCGGCTTGATCGAGCCCGAGGACGTAGCCCGGCTTGCGCTCTACCTCGCCTCCGACGAGTCGGCGCGGACGACCGGCCAGACGATCGCCGTCGATAGCGGCTTTTCCATCGACTGATCCGGGGAGGACGCGATGCCGACTCCGTTCGCCGTGTCCGTGCCCGACGGGGTTCTGGACGACATCCGCGCCCGCGTCGCGGCCTTCCCGTGGCACGAGGCGCCCGAGGACGGCGGCTGGGCCTACGGCGCGGACTTCGCCTACATGAAGGCGCTGGCCGCGCACTGGCTCGACTCCTACGACTGGCGCAGAGCCGAAGCGGCGCTCAACCGCTTCCCCCAATTCACCGCCCGGGTCGATGGGCTGGACGTGCACTACATCCACCTGCGCGGGAGCGGCCCCGACCCGGCGCCGCTGCTGGTGAGCCACGGCTGGCCCGGTTCGGTGTTCGAGTTCATGGACGTGCTGGAGCCGCTGGCGCATCCGGAGCGATTCGGCGGGCGGGCGGAGGATTCGTTCGACGTGGTGGCGCCGAGCCTTCCGGGCTACGGCTGGTCGGGCAAGCCGCCGCGCCCCATCGGCCCCCGCGCCGTCGCCGCGCTGTTCGCGAAACTGATGGCGGAGACGCTCGGTTACCGGCGGTTCTTCGCCCAGGGCGGCGACTGGGGCGCGGCGATCTCGTCGTGGATCGGGTTCGAGCACGCGCCGCCCTGCGCCGGAATCCACCTCAACATGATGGGCGTGCGCGCGGCCGGCGCGGCGCCGCGCAGCGCGGAGGAGAAGGCATGGGCGCGGGCGGCGCGCAAGACCTTCGACGCCGGCGCCTCGTATCTGCGCCAGCATGCGACGAAGCCGCAGACCCTGTCCTACGCGATGATGGACAGCCCCGTGGGCGCCGCCGCGTGGATAATCGAGAAGTTCCATGCCTGGTCGGACCTGCGCAGCGGCGATCTGGACGGCGTGTATTCCAAGGATCGGCTTCTCGACAACGTCATGGCGTATCTCGTCACCCGGACGTTCAACACTGCGACCTGGATCTATTACGGCCACCGCAAGTCGGGCGACGGGCTCCTGCCCGAGGGCGGGCGGGTGGAGGCGCCGGTGGGAGTCGCCGCCTTTCCCGCCGAGTTCATCCGCTGGCCGCCGCGCTCCTACGCCGAGACGGCCTACAACATCGCCCGCTGGACCGACATGCCGCGCGGCGGCCATTTCGCCGCGATGGAGGAGCCGGAGTTGCTCGTCGCCGACGTCCGCGCCTTCGCCCGCCCGCTGCGGGCCGGCCGACCGGCCTGGAGGACGCAGGCGTGATCGCGATGACACGTCCGGACAGCGGGCCGCCCGCCGCGATCCGGCCCGGCGGGCATCGGCGTTATCGCGCCCCGGCCAGGAGCGCCGCCATTTCCGTCACGCCGACGGCCTCGACTCCCTCCGCCATCGGGTAGCGCTCGTCGCCGGAATACACGACGAATGCGCGATCCGGTTTCACGTCGTCGCGGGCGCGGTAAAAGCCCTTTCCGAGCGTGGGCGCCAGGCCGCGCTTGATTTCCACCGCCCATCGCGCGCCGCCGGGCAGATCGAGGACCAGGTCGATCTCCGCGCCCGCGGCGGTGCGGTAAAACGACGCCTCCGTCCGCCCGGGGGCGGCGCAGAGCAGGTTTTCGAGAACGAAGCCCTCCCAACTGCCGCCGGCGACCGGGTGGCCGAGCGCCGCCTCGCGGTCGTCGAGGCGCAGGAGCGCGTGGACGACGCCGCTGTCGCGCACATAGACCCTCGGCGACTTCACCAGCCGCTTGCCGGCGGAGGCGCGGAAGGGCGGCAGGCGGCGGACGAGGAGGAGGTCAACCAGAAGGTCCAGGTAGCGGGCGACGGTCTTCCCGTCCACGGCGAGGCCGCGCGCCAGTTCCGCCGCGTTCAGCGGCGCGCCCTGGCGGTGGGCGAGCATGGTCCAGAAGCGGCGCAGGGTTTCCGCCGGGATGCGCGGCCCCAGCCGCGGGATGTCGCGCTCCAGATACGTGCGGATGAAATTCTCGCGCCAGACGGCGCTGGCCTCGTCGCTCGCGGCGAGGAAGCTGTCCGGAAAGCCGCCGCGGATCCAAAGGCGCTCGCGCGCGTCCGGCGCGACCTCCAGCGCGTCGAACGGCGCCAGCTCCGCATGGGCGATGCGCCCGGCGAGGCTCTCGCCGGACTGCCGGAGCAGGTCCATCGACGCGGAGCCGAGCAGCAGGAAGCGGCCCGCGCCGCCGACCGGCGTCGATGACCCCGCGCAGCGTCCGGAACAGCTCGGGCGCGCGCTGGACCTCGTCGAGGACCACGAGTTTATCGGCGTGGCCGGCGAGATACAGCGCCGCGTCGGAGAGTTTCGCCCGGTCCGCCGGCGCCTCGAGGTCGAGATAGACGCTCGGCCGGCCCCGCGCGACGCCATGGGCGAGGGTGGTCTTGCCCGACTGGCGCGGGCCGAGCAGCGCCACGGCCGGAAATTGCTCCAGCCGGGCGAGCACGGTCTGCGATTGTCGACGCGCCAGCATCCTCGCATTTCTGGCATGCGGCGCCGGAATTGCAAGGATGAAGCGCCGCTGGCCGGGCGCCCGGGGAGGCCCGCGCCGCGCCGGACCGGGGCGATCGGGACCGGCCCGATTCCGAATCTGTTTTTGCTCGATCTATCTCGTCATTCTCGCGAAAGCGAGAATCTCGATCTTCAAGTCGCGGTATCGCTTTTCTTGAAAGGAATGCCCGCCCTCACAAGAATGATGAGAAATACAAGCGATGGATAAATAACGCTGTCGATCATTTTAACCCCCTAAAAGGCGGCTTTATCTATCTCTCACGCTTGCAAACGGCTGATCGCCGAAAGATACATCGAGCGCGTTTCGCCGCACGCGGTCCGCCCTTGCAATCCGCGGAGCGCCGATGCAGATTGCGCGCATGAACGCCGCGCGCGGGCCGCGCGGAGCGCCGACCACGGGAGACGGTTCATGAGCCAAGCCTTCGATACCCTGGCCGCCGCGAAGACGCTGCGCGGAGCCGAATTCGACGAACGTCAGGCCGAGGCGATAACGACTGTCGTTCGTCACGCCATAGGCGCGGATGGCGACGAGCTGGCGACGAAAGCCGATCTGAAAGCCGAGGGCGGCGCGCTTGAAGCGCGAATTTACCGCGCCTTGTGGCTACAAGCCGCCGGACTCGTCGCGATCATGGTCGGCCTCAAGATATTCGGATAGGCGGGCGAACGCGGCATCGCCATGCTCCGCCGGATGGCGGCGATGTGCGACTCCTACAATTTCAGCGGTTCGTTGCTCTGATTACAACCGTTGCACCGGCGCGGGCAACCCGGCGGAGAACATCCGCCAGAAGGGACGTTCCCAAGCCCCGCCGCCATAGCCGCGGTCCACGGCCAGACGACCGAGCAACGCCACGGGGACGGCATAGCGCGGCAACCGCCGCGTCGCCGCCTTCGGCAAGGCGTCTCGCGCGATGCTCCCGGCGCTCAGCGTGTAGAACCCCGCCACCTCGGCGCCGCCTCCCTCCGGGACGGCGACGAAAACCCGCGCCGTCCGGCGTCGAACGTCCTGCGACGCCAGCTCGCGGATGTACCGGTCAAGAGGCGCGGAGCCGCAAGCGAACCGCGACCGGTCATGCCGCCGCTCCAGCGCCTCGATGGCGAAGGTCACGCGGCGGGGGCGTCGCGATCAGGCGTTCGTGGGTCGCGAACGCCTCGCGCAGCGCAGCATTCGGTTCGGGGGGATCGACGAGGGCGCCGAAGAACAGCTCCCAGTCCCGATCGCTCAGGACGATCCGCTCGTGCTCCCGGATCGCGCGGGCCGCCGCTTCAAGCGCATTGCTTATCACGAAACCCGAAACCGTCGTATTCGACAACGCGGCGGCGCGCTCCAACACCCGCTTCGCCGCCGGTTCGATGCGCATTTGCACGCGTTCGGTCTTCGCCTGCCGAGCCGCCATTGTACGCACCCCCCCTCTGGCCGAGCGTGTAAACCGATCATGCGATATGTGAGCTGAATCGACTTAAGAGTCAAGCTTGGGGTAATAACCCTCGGCACAAGCGGCGTACTGGCCCCTATGGCGCTGCCGCCGGGCGGCCCCGGAAACCGAATCTTACCGAGATTGAAGCGCGTGTCACCCGTGCTTTGCGGTTGCAAGCCGCCAAGCTTATCGCGATCATGATCGGCTTCAAGGTATTCGGTTAGGTGGGCGAACGAAACACGATCATATCGGAAATCATGGCAAGTACCAATTGATCGCACCCGCATTGAACTGTTCTAATATGCGGTTAGCTTCAGAAAAGTGTCTAGCCTGCTTAAATTCCTCTCTCTTTGCGCCCCGGGCCGCGGGATGAGGAGCGCACAGCACATGGTGTTTTTCTCTACATATATGGACCGATTTCTTCTGTGCCTTTTTACCCCATAGCAAAAATACCACATTCCTTCGGCGTTCATTTATTGCCTCAACGATTTTGTCGGTAAATTGCTCCCACCCACGATAGTAATGTGATTTTGCACACCCCTCCTTCACGGACAATACCGCGTTCAGTAGTAATACGCCCTGAGTTGCCCAGCTGTATAGGCTGTATGTTCTTCCACGTGTCGACATGTTCCCGGAAATAGACTCGTCATAATTTATCGCCTTAATAATTGTTGTCAAAGCAGGAGGCGTAGACGATCCACCGCTCGTTGAGAAAGCAAGCCCATCAGCCCGTCCGTTGTGATACGGATCTTGACCAATAATAACTACCTTAACTCTAGACAACGGAGTCACCTCCAGAGCCAGAAAAACTTGTTCGGCTGCCGGATAGATATTGTATCCAGATTCTCTCTTCAAGCGAAGAAATTTGCGCAAATTGCGAATATAGGTGCGGTCAAATTCATCACGCACATGAGGCAGCCACGAACACATCCCTCTGTAACGGAAATACCTCTCCGTCAGCACATCTTCAATGTTCATTTGGAATCTCCATCCGCCATGGCTTCCTCGTAAAGCCGGTCGGTCTCGTCGAGTTCCGCGTTGTCGCGATGCATATCGGCTTGCAAACGATCCATCCGATCACTGAGCCGATCAGCGCGCATCATGTCCTCCGCGAACCTCCGCTTTCTTTCCCTCTTGCCGTCGCGCACTCTCTCGATGACCCACCGGCCGCCGAATTGCGCGCCGATAAGAATCGGAATTCTGGCCGGTCCAAGCGGTGCCAACGCCAGAGGGAGGATGTCCAGGGCGGCCTTCATGGCGCTGCCTCCCACCGCGTCCGCCGTCGAAATTTCCCCGACTCGGGCCGCCCGCACTTCCTCGGAGACATCGGCGATCAGGCAAAAGGCTACCGTCACTCCGGTTTCGGCGAATGATTTGGCCACTTCCGGGGCCAGACCGACAGCGTTCGCGCCGTGATAGAGAATCGCGTCGGCAGCCGTTCTGCCCACTGCCCACACCGCCGCTTTGCCGGCCTCCTCGCCGACAGTTGCCAAGTCGATCTTGCCCTCGGACACAGCCTGCACGACAAGCGTGGCAACCGCCGCCGTCGCCGCGGCCATCGCGACCGCTCCGGCCGCGCGTCCAACCACCCCCTTGAGGCGGTAGGCGCGGGCTATGTCGTCACGGAGCGTAACGAGCTGCCAAGCTGTGTCCGGGTCGAGCTCACCTCTGCGGATACGCTCTATGTCTTTGGTGGACAAATGCTTCGTGTTCTTGCGCAACCGCGCGGCGCGCGATTCGAGATCGCGAACGCCGCGGAGCTTCACCCCTGCTTTCTGCGCGCGGCGCACGCGACCAGCTTGTGCGTCGGTGGTGAATGCGCCCGGTGCTACACGGGGCGATCCGTCGGGATTTAAGAACCGAGAATCGATGATTATAGGCTCCCTGCGACCTGTCTCCGCCGCCATTCTTTCAATGCTCCGGACGATATACTTTGCAGACCCGGTTTTTACCTCTCCGATCGGAACGAAAACCACGCCCGCGCGCGTGCGGGAAACCAAAATGAGATCCCCGCCCTGGCGGGCGGCACCATCGGGCGACACGCGGACATTGCCGGACAGGTCCGACGCGGCTACGACCTCAGCAGCTTTCCCCACTTGCGCCTGCGGATGTGGTCCGTCCGTGAAGTCGCTCAGGTCTCTGCGACCGGTTGCCAGCCGCTGCGCGGTTTCCGGGAGCAAGCCATGCCGGTGCGCCGTGTCGTCACGAATGGTTTTGGCCGCCTGTTCCGCCGTGAGCGTTCCCGCTCTGGCGAGCGGCTTGGTCTGACGGATCGCCTCGGCGAAGACGCGCGCCTGATCGATCAGGCCCGGATCGGTAACCGGACGCGCGCTGGCCGAAGCTTGCGAG
The DNA here is from genome assembly GCA_965242575.1 of Alphaproteobacteria bacterium. GTDB lineage: Bacteria > Pseudomonadota > Alphaproteobacteria > UBA7887 > UBA7887 > JANQOH01. The sequence goes on along the minus strand of OZ251461.1, from coordinate 2,963,435 downwards.
ATCGCTCCTCCCACCGCGCCCGCCAGGACGACACGGGTCGCCGCGTCCGGCTTGCGGCCGCGCGCGCCCTTCCGTTTCCCTGATCGTTCGCTCATCGCTCCCTCCTGCGCCGCTCGACTCAACGCGCGAACGAAGTCTCGTTCAGCATCACGCGGCCGCTCGTTGGCGAGCGGCAGCAAGATTCCGCCGCAAGCGTCGCACCTGAGAGGCTAGCTCCTGTACTTGCCGACTCTTCTCGCCAAGACGCTCCCGCGACTGCCTATATTTGTTCTCCGTATTGTCCAGCTTACGCTCCAAATTCGCGATCTCGGACCGGTAGCAGTCGTGCTCTTTCTTGCGCTCGCCGGATTCGTCCGCAGCCCACGCCGTCGCACCAATGGTGATAAGGCTGGCAGCAGCGGCAAGTATCCAAGGAAGCGCCTTCATCGCTCAGCCCTCCATGAGGCCGCGGGCTTCGCGGACCAGCTCGAACTGGCGCTTCACCCACGATTCTACGTCGTCCATATCGCCTTCGAGCGAAAAAGCAGCGGAGACGTCCGCCACCAGCCCGGACTGCTTGGGATCGAACGCCTCGTTGGCGTATCCCATGCCCACAAGCTCCAGAAGGAACGCGATGCGGCTGGAGCGGTCCTCGAACACCCGCGGCAGCTCCGCCACGGGCAAGTCCTCCGCCTTCGCCCCGGGGGCGGCCTGCTCGCGGAGCATGTCGATATGGACCATCTCCTTCGCGTCGATTACGCCGTCCACACGCATGACCCGGTCGGCGTAGTGCAGCAGGACTCCCTGCTGGCGTTCGTTCAGATACTGGACGAACATGCGTCTCTCCCTCGGTTGGAGGCGGCCCGCCACTCTCGCGCCTGGAGGTCGCGGCAGGCCCGCAGATTATGCTCGACGTATTCCGGCCACGCAAGGCGGTCGGCGAACGCCTCGTACATGTCCGCGACGCGGCAGATCCGCGGCCGCGTTTCGTAGATGCGGCAATGGTCGGTTCCGGTGTCGAGGTGGCGGCACATACCGTCGCCCCGGTCGAGGCGGGCGTAGAGCGGCGCGCCGCCGAGATTGCGGCAACACGCGCCGCAGGCCGTGCACGGGAACGCCCGCTCCGCCGGCGCGACACTTGCGGATCGCGCCGGCCGCCCCGCGGCGGATGCGGGGCGACCGCTGCGCAGGGAAGCGCCCGTTCCGGCGGAACGGGCGGAGACGGCGGAAGCCGTCCGTCCGGGCGCGAGCGAATCGAGGAGCACGGCGGCTTCCCGCTTCATCCGTGAAGAACGCCGCCAGCTTACCGCGCCCGCCCGGCGCCGCCAACCGCCTCGTTCGCGTATCGGCAGTTCCCGTTATGGACGGATCGCGTGCCCGCCGCCGGAGAATGGCGCGATCCTCCGAAACGAGATTCGCCGGTCCGCCGGACTCGCGCTTGACACGGCGCGCGCGGGGCGCGATGCTGCGCGCTGGCGAATGTCCAGCCAGGAGGAACGGACGAATGACCGGCACGATCAAGTTCTGCGTCGCGGCGCTCGCGGCGCTGGCGTTCTCCGGCGCCGCGATGGCGGGCGGCATGTGCGGCGGCGCCAAGGCGCACCAGGCGTCGATGGAGACCGCGACGACCGACGACGGCGCCACGATCACCGTCGCGGATTCGCAGACCTCCAGCACCGAGTAGCTGGGCGCGACTCCGGCGGGGCCGCCGCGGCGCAGGCCGCGGCGGCCCCGTTCGCATTCGGGGTCCGGAAAGCGCCGCCGGAGGCCGCCATGACCCGCACATACCCCGCCGCGGCGCTGGAGGCGCTGGCGCGCGCGTTCTGCGCCGCCGGCGGCTCCGACGACCGCGAGGCCGGACTGGTGGCGCGGAACCTGGTCGACGCCAACCTCGCCGGGCACGACAGCCACGGCGTCGGCATCCTGCCGGCCTACGCCGCGTCGATGGCCGATGGCTGGCTCAAGGCCAACGGGCGCCTCACGGTGGCCGGCGACGACGGCGCGGCGCTGCGGCTCGACGGCAACCTCGCCTACGGGCAGGTCATCGGCCGCGAGGCGATGGCGCTCGGCGTCGAGCGCGCCCGCGCCCGCGGCGTGGCGGTGCTGGCGCTGCGCATGAGCCACCATCTGGGGCGCATCGGCGCGTGGGCGGAGCTCTGCGCCGACGCCGGGCTGGTGTCGATGCACTACGTCAATTCGGGCGGCTACCGCCCCAGCGTGGCGCCGTTCGGCGGCGCCGAGGCGCGCTATGTCACCAACCCGTTTTGCATAGGGCTCCCCGCCGGCGAGAGCCGCCCGCCGATGATCCTCGACTTCGCCACCAGCGCCATCGCCATGGGCAAGGTCCGGGTGGCGCGCAACGCCGGCGAACGGGTTCCCGAAGGGGCGCTGATCGACGCCGAAGGCCGCCCGACCCGCGACCCCGGGGTCATGTATTCCGACCCGCGCGGCGCGTTGCAGCCGATGGGCGCGCACAAGGGTTACGGCATGGCGCTGATGTGCGAGGCGCTGGCCGGCGCGCTGACGAATGGCGGCGCGCACCTGCCCGAGCGCGACCACGGACGGGCGATCATCAACAACATGCTGAGCGTGATCGTCGACCCGGAGGCGGTCGGCGACGGAGACTTCTTCCGCCGCGAGATCGACGCCGTGGCGGCGCACGCCACTTCGTCGCGCCCGGCGCCCGGAGTGGAGGAGGTGATGGTTCCGGGCGACCCGGAGCGCAAGGCGCGCGCCCGCCGCGCCGCCGGGGGAATCCCGGTGGATGCGGAGACCATCGCCCAGATCTGCGAGGCCGGCGCGCTGGTCGGGCTGGACCCGGCCGCGGCGCGGCGCATCCTCGGCGGTTGAAGGATCGGTTCACCGGAAGTCGCGCGAGCGGACGGGGAGCGGCGCGCCGAGGCGGGCGAGCATCGGCGTCAGGTCCACCAGGCGGTCGGCGATGAGGTGGACGACGATCCCCTCGCGCTGGACCGCGCCGCGCGCCGCGAGAAGGCGCGAATCGAGCGCCGCGCGGCGGTGGCGGGCGAAGACCGGCGGCCGGATCACCACGTTGGCGGCCCCGGTCTCGTCCTCGAGGGTGGCGAAGATAATCCCCTTCGCCGTGCCGGGGCGCTGGCGCGACAGCACCAGCCCGCACAGTTCGACGCGGCGCCCGGCGGCGGCGGAGCGAAGCGCCGCGGCGGGGACGGCGCCGCGCGACTCCAGCGCGCCGCGCAGCAGCGACAGCGGGTGGGCCTTCAGCGACAGGCGCAGGCTCTCGTAATCCCCGGCGACCTCTTCGCCGGGCGCGGCCGGCGGCAGGGCGGGGCCGGGTTCGCGCGCCGCGGCGGCGGCGAACAGCGGCGGCGGCGCCTCGTCGAGGCCGGCGACGCGCCACAGCGCCTCGCGCCGCGACAGGCCGAGCGAGCCGAACGCGTCCGCCCGCGCCAGCCGGTCGAGCGCCCGCGCCGACAGCCCGGCGCGCCGCCGCAGCGCTTCGATGTCGTCGTAACCCGCGCCGCGCGCCGCCTCGAGCCGCTCCGCATCGTCCTTGCCGAACCCCTGGACGCGGTTCAGGCCGAGGCGCAGGGCCGCGCCGCCGGCGCTCGCCGCGTCGGGCTCCAGCGCGCAGTCCCAGCCGGCGCGGTTCACGTCGGGCGGGCGCACGATCACGCCGTGGTCGCGGGCGTCGCGGACGATCTGCGCCGGCGCGTAGAACCCCATGGGCTGGCTGTTGAGCAACGCCGCGGCGAAGGCCGCCGGATAATGCCGCTTGAGCCACGCCGAGACGTAGACCAGCAGCGCGAAACTCGCCGCGTGCGATTCGGGGAAGCCGTAATCGCCGAACCCCTCGATCTGGCTGAAGCAGCGCTCGGCGAAATCGCGGTCGTAGCCGCGCGCGACCATGCCCTCGACCAGTTTGTCGTGGAACGCGCGCACCGTTCCGCTCCGCCGGAAGGCGGCCATGGCGCGCCGCAGCCGGTCGGCCTCGTCGGGGGTGAAGCCGCCGGCGACCACGGCGATGCGCATCGCCTGCTCCTGGAACAGGGGGACGCCGAGGGTCTTGCCCAGCACCTCCTCGAGTTCGGGCGAGGGGTAGCTCACCTCCTCCTCGCCGCGGCGGCGGCGCAGATAGGGATGCACCATGCCGCCCTGGATCGGCCCCGGGCGCACGATCGCCACCTCGATGACGAGATCGTAGAACGTGCGCGGCGCGAGGCGCGGCAGCATCGACATCTGCGCCCGGCTCTCCACCTGGAACACGCCGATGGAATCGGCGCGGCAGAGCATGTCGTAGGTGGCCGGGTCCTCGGGCGGGACCGCGGCGAGGGTCCAGCGCCGCCCGTGGGCGCGGGCGGCCAGGTCGAAGGCCTTGCGGATGCAGGTCAGCATGCCGAGGCCGAGCACGTCGACCTTGAGCATGCCGAGGGCGTCGATGTCGTCCTTGTCCCACTCGATGACGGTGCGGTCCGCCATCGCCGCGTTCTCGATGGGAACCGTCTCGCAAAGCGGGCCGCGGGATATGACGAAGCCGCCGACGTGCTGCGAGAGGTGGCGCGGGAAGCCGATCAACTCCCCGGTCAGCGCCAGCGCCAGCCGCATGCGGCGGGAGTCCGGGTCGAGGCCGAGTTCGCGCGCCTCCTCCGGGTCGGGGCCGGCGCCATCGCGGCGGCGCGCCGCCCTGGCCAGGGCGGCGGCGACGTCGCGCGACAGGCCCAGCGCCTTGCCGACCTCGCGCGCCGCGCTGCGCCCGCGGTAGCGGATGACGGTAGCGGCCAGGGCGGCGCGGTCGCGGCCGTATTTGCCGTAGACGTATTGAATGACCTCCTCGCGGCGCTCGTGTTCGAAGTCCACGTCGATGTCGGGCGGCTCGCCGCGCGCCGCCGAAACGAAGCGTTCGAACAGCAGGTCGTGGCGGCCGGGGTCGACGGCGGTGACGCCGAGGCAGTAGCAGACGGCGGAATTGGCCGCCGAGCCGCGCCCCTGGCACAGGATTCCGCGCCCCCGCGCGAACCGCACGACGTCGTGGACGGTGAGGAAGTAGGGCGCGTAGCCCAGCCGCGCGATCAGCGCGAGCTCGCGGTCGAGGAGCGCGCGGACCTTGTCCGGGACCGCGCCGCCGTAGCGCTCCCGGGCGCCGGCGAAGGCGAGGCGGGCGAGATGCGATTGCGCGGTCTCGCCCGGCGGGACGATCTCGCCGGGGTATTCGTAGGCCAGTTCGTCGAGGCCGAAATCGCACGCCTCGGCGATGGCTGCGGAGCGGGCGACGGCCTCCGGATAACCGGCGAACAGGCGCGCCATCTCCTCCGGCGGCTTGAGGTGGCGCTCGGCGTTCGCGGCGAGGCGCCGCCCGGCCGCGTCGACCGTCCGGCCCTCGCGGATGCAGGTCAGGACGTCGGCGAGCGGGCGGCGGTCCGGGCGGTGGTAGAGCGCGTCGTTGACGGCGACCAGCGGCGCGCCGGCGGAGTCGGCGAGGGCGGACAGCGCGGCGAGGCGTTCGCCGTCGTCGCCGTCGAAACGCCGGCTCGCGGCGAGGAACACGCGCGGGAGGTGCCGCGCGGCGCGCCGCAGCGCGGCGGCGAAGGAGTCCGCGGGCCGCGCCGCGGCGGGCGGCGGAATCACGACCAGCTGCTGGCCCTCGGCATGCGCCTCCACGTCGCGCCAGGAGAGGCGGCAGCGGCCCTTCGGCGCGCGCCGCCGGCCCAGGGTGAGCAGCCGCGCGAGGCGCCCGTAGGCGGCGCGGCCGGTGGGCAGGCAGATCGCGCTCGGCCCGTCCTCGAGGTCGAGGCGGGCGCCGACGACGAGGCGGATCCCCGCCTCGCGGGCGGCCGTGTGGGCGCGCACGACCCCGGCCAGGCTGTTGCGGTCCGCTATCGCGATCGCCCGGTGGCCGAGCGCGGCGGCGGTCTCCGCCAGTTCGTGGGGGTGCGCCGCGCCCTCGAGGAAGGTGAAATTGCTCAGCGCCTGCAATTCGGCGTAGGCGGTCATGCGAACACGCCGTGGAGAAACCAGCGCGGCGCGGCCGGGGCGCGCGCGCCGCCTTCGTCGTACAGGCCCTCGCGGTAGATCCAAAAGCGCGCGCCGGCGGAGTCCTCGACGCGGTAGTAGTCGCGAACGGGGGAGTCCTCGCGCCACCATTCGCCGGCGATGCGCTCGGGGCCGCTGGCGCGGACGACGCGGACGGCGCGGCCGCGCCAGTGGAACAGCATGGGCGGGCCGTCGGGCGCCAGCGCGACCGCGGCGACCGGGCGTGGCGGCGCGAACAGGCGGATGGGCCGCTCCGCCGCCGGCCAGGTCGCGTCCGCGCCGGGTTCGTCCGCCGGCGGGCCGGGCAGGGGCGCGTGGCGGCGCACCGCGCGGTCGGGGTTGTGGGTGTCGCGCGGGCCGAGGCGGACGACGCGCCCGGCGCCGAGGCGGTTGGCGAGGCGGTCGACCAGATCGGCGAGCCCGGCGGTACCGAAGTCGCCGCCGGCGCCGGAGTCGGAGTCGGAGAAAGCGGCGGCGAATCCGGCTTGCGCCGGGGCCAGCGGCTCCGCCCGCGCGGCCTCGAGCTCCATGACCTCGATTCCGAGGCCGGCGTCGAGGCCGTCGAGGCGCTCGGCGAACAGCCGGGCGAGGCCGCGCGCGTCGCGCCGCGCGCGCGCCGCGCCGACCGAAATCGCGTGCGCGCCGCCATCGACCCGGTGGAGGCGGAGGACGAGCCGGCGCGCGCCGAGGCCGGCCCGGGCGAGGCCGGCGCAGAGCGCGTCGAGCAGCGAATCGAGGGCGGCGGAGATCGAGGCGGTGTCGGCGACCGGTTCGGCGAAGCCGCGCCGCGCCGCATGGCGCGCCGGCGGGCGGCGCGGCGCGATGGGTTCGGCGCGGCGGCCGAGCGCCCGGTCGAGGCGGTCGAGCGGCGCGCGGCCGAACCGCTGCGCCAGCGGCGCGCGGGGGACGGAATAGAGGTCGCCGACGCGGCGCAGGCCGACGCGGGCGAGGGCGGCGACGGTCTCCTCCGGCAGTCTCAGCGCCGCCATCGGCAGCGGTGCCAGCGCCGCGCGCGCCTCGTCCGCGCCCGCCGCGCCGCCGCCGGCGAAGCGCGCCAGGGCCCAGGCGGCGCCGGGGGTCGCGGCGACCGCGGCGAAATGGTCGTGGCCCCGGCGCGCGACGCCGGCCGACAGGCGGGCGAGGAGCGCCGCCTCGCCGCCGAACAGGCGGGCGCAGCCGGTAATGTCGAGCCACAGGCCGTCGTCTCCGCACGGCGCGGTCCAGGGGGTGAAGCGCCGCGCCCAATCGGCGAGCGAATCGAGCCGGCGCGCCGCGGTGGCCGGGTCGTCGGGCCGGGTAGCGAGGCCGGGCGCGAGCGCCAGCGCGTCGGCGAGGGTCATGCCGGGGGCGAGGCCGGCCGCCGCCGCGGCGGCCGAAACGGCGGCCAGCCGGTCGGTCCCCGCCGCCGTTTCAACCAGCGCGAACGGCCTGGGCGGCGCGCCGTCCGCCCCCGGCGGCGGGCGCGGCCCGGTCCGCCAGTGGGGCAGCCAGAGAGAAGCGATGCGTTTCATGATTCCATTCGACGATCCAGCCGCGCGGCGCGCCGCCGCGGCAGTGCGTGAGCATGAGCCTCCAGCGCGGCGCGCCGGGTCCGCCGCCGGGGCGCGGCGCGGCGGGGGCGGGGGCGGCGCGCCAGCGGGTGGCGGCGGCGAGGACGCGCTCCGCGCGCCCCGGCGGCGGCAACAGGAGGCACAGCCCGCCGCCGGCGCGGGCGGCGAGTTGCAGGCGGCGCGCGGCGGCAAGGCCGGCGCCGGCCTCGCCGACCGCAACGGCGATCCCGGCGCGCAGCGCCTCCTCGACCGTCCATAGCGCATCCTCCGGGCGCGGCGCGCGGACGATGACGAGGCGCGCCGCGTCGAGGCCGAAGGCGGCGAGGCCGGGCGCGTGGAGGCCGCCGCCGCGCGCGCACCAGAGCGCGATTCCGCCCGCCCCGGCGGCGCGCCCGGCGAGGGCGGCGGCGAGGCCGGACGCGGCGGCGAATCCGGCTTCGTCCGCGGCGCCGGAGATGTCATGCACGGCGCCGCGCGCGAGCCCGCCGCCGGGCAGCGCGCGGTCGATCTCCGCTATGCCGAAAGAGACAGGCAACGCGCCGGTCTGCGCGCCGGCGCGCTCGATGGCGGCGACCCGGGCGCGCAGCGCGGCGAGGGGCGGCCGCGGGAACAGGGCGATGGGTTGGGGCATGAGTCTCGCTCCGGCGCATATTCGCCATTCGTTCCTACCACGCCGCCGCGCCGGAGTCAAACGGCGCCCGGGCGCGTGTCGTCCTCGCCGCCCGCGTGGTTTGCGTGGATGCGCCGGCCCGCCGCGGGCGCGAAAGCGGGTCGTTTGAATTCGTATATCCGCCATGCCGAAGGGGGCGGGTTCGGCGGAAATCGCGCGAGCGGACGGGGGAGCGGCGCGCCGAGGCGGGCGAGTATCGGCGCCGGGTCCGTCAGGCGGTCGGCGATGAGGCGCGAATCGAGCGCCGCGCAGCGCCTTCGGGCGCAGCGGCTGGCGACAGGCTCCGGCGACGACGCATTCGAACCGGGCGACCGGCCCCCGGCGGTCCTCCGGCGCGTACTCGCCGAGCGCGAAGAGTTCCGGCATGGCGGCCGTGAGTGCGGGGACGAGGGCGCGCCATTGCCGGTCCGGGTCGGTCCACCGCAGCGCCGCCGGCGCCGCCTCCCCGTCCGGCGCGCGCAGCGCGTCGACGAGGGTGGCGGGGATCACGCTTCAATTATCTTCCGCGTGTCCGCGCCGACGAAACGTGATGCCGAACACCCTGCCGTCCCGGTCGTCGACCGCCTCCGGCTCGGTTCCGTTGAACGCAAGCATTGCCCGGCGCATGGTCCTCCAGCCGCGGCCGCGGCGCTCCATGACCCCCATCACCGTCATCGCGTGCGTCATGACCTGGTTACGCGCGCGCGGCCGGCCGCCGGCGCGGAAGGCGTCCACCGACAGGTGATTGGGCAACGCGCCGGGACTCGTGACGGAGATACGGTCGTCGAACACCTCCAGCAGCACCGGCGATCCGGTAATCGCGTAATCGCGGTGGACGACGGCGTTGACCAGCGCTTCGCGGATCGCCGGTTCGGGTATCAGCGGTCGATCTTTGCGCAAGACGCCCGTGTAGGTTTCCGTCCGTCCGAAAATCTTGATCCAGTCGAGCGCCCGCTGGACCTGCCGGTCGAGGCGGCCATCGCCTTCCGCGGCGAGAAAGACGTCCGCGCCTTGATCTTCTCCCGCATACGCCGCGCAACGGATCAGGAAATTCCCGGTTTGGCGATGCGCCTGGGGAGCTTCGCCGAAGACCATCAATCCATAAAGAGTAGGGCGAAGCGCCCCGTCGAACAGGTCGATTATTCCGGCGTTTCGCAGATCGTCCTCGATGGAAGGTTGTTCTTCGTCCTCCGTATCGAACCCCTGGACGTGCTGAAAGGACCGGAAAGCCTGCATGTCGATATCTTGCATTCCCGCGCCCAGTATGACTTGTTCCTCGGTCACGATGAAGCCGAAGGCATTGTTCAGCTCCTGCAATTCCGATGGGGAGGGCTCGACGCTGCTGCGCTCCCGCCGAATATAGCAGCGCCCGCCGTAGCGGAACGGTTCGTAGCCGCGAATGCGGGGAACCTCTATCCAGTGAACCCATCCGTCCGCGATCCCGCTCCGTCCGCAACGCGCGGAAATCGGCTGACTGCACCCATTTTGCAGGAAATTGGTCAACCGCTCGTGCGTCTTGTGCGGGTCTTCCTTCAGCCCGACGATGGCGCCCGAGTCTTCGACGCCAAGCACGATCAAGCCGCCTTCGCCGTTCGCGAACGCGCACAGCGCCTTCCCCACCGCGGGACGGTCCTTTTCGAATCCACGCTTGAACTCGGTAGTCCGATCTTCTCCGGCGTCGATACGTTTCAGGACTTCAGGCCACTCCATCGCTCCGCTCCCTCAGAACCCGTATTTTTGCCGCCGGAGCCGAAACGCCTCCTCCCCGCCATCGACCGTGCGCAGGATGGCGTCGCGCACGGCCGGCTCCTCGATGGCGCCGGCGCAGGCCACCCGGCCCCGGCGCGACGTCGCGTCGAGCTGGATCACCATGTCGGCGTCGCCGTTGACGACGATGTTCGCGTTGTGCGTCGCAACGATCACCTGGCGCCGCCCGCGCAGTTTCTTGAGCGCCGGCAGGACCGTCTCCCACAGGAATTTATTATCGAGTTCGTCCTCCGGCTGGTCGATCGCCAACGGGCGGTCGTCGGTGGTTTCGAGCAGCAGGGAGAGCAGGACGCTGACCCGCTGGCCTCCGGACAGGTCGTTGAGAGCGCGGTAGGAGCCGTCGTCCATCCGCAATTCGACGACGTAGCGGTCGGGGCAACGGAGGGCGGCCAGTTCGCGCCGCCGCGACCGGGTGAGGCTTTCGCGAAACTTGTCCTGGACGGCGCCGGTCATCCCGACATCGGCGAGCGAACCGGCTTTCAGGCGCCTGGCCAGTGTCTCCGGCGACGGTCTTGCGTGCGAATCGAGATCGTTCCACCATCGCGTCACGCTTCTTTGCCGAAGGCTCCGCAGGAAAGCATCGAGAGGCCGCGTGTCCGCGTCGTCGAACCGGCGCACGCGGATCCGGCCGCCGAATTCCAGCTCCATGCCCCCGGCCACGCGGTCGAACGCGCTCCGCTGCTCGTCGACGAGGGCGCGGCGGCGCTTCCATGCGCGCGCGAAGGCGTCCTCGCCGGCCGCGATCTCGCCGCGCGTTTCACTGAGGAGCGCGTCGTATGCGGGAAGCAGCGCCGCGCGGCGAGTCAGCTGCCGGATTTCATTGAGCGTCGCCGCGTCGTGCCCGCGTTCGGCGAGCGCGCGCACCACTTCGGCGCGGACGGCGGCTTCGCGCTCGCCCAGGGCTCCGGCGATTTCGGCGATATCGTCGATCCATTTCGCCGCCTTCCGCGCGGCGGCCTCCAGATCGTCGGCGATCCGCCGTTGCCGCCCGTCCAGATCCAGTTTCCGCCAATCGATCGGGCGATCGGCCGGTTTCTCCGCCCCGTCCCCGTCCATGGGCGGCAAATCGATTTCCCGCATGGATTCGACGAGATTCGCAAGAGGCTCTCCAATCTCCCCCCGAACCTTATCCGCGACCGACTTCCACGATCCGCGCGCGCGGCTTACGCGATGGAGTCGGTCCACGCCGGCTTCGGCGAACGTGTCGAGCTCCTTCTTCGCGTCGGCGGCGAGTCGGTGGGCCTGTTCCGCCTCCGCGGCGGTTTCGTCGTGTTTCGCGAGCTTCCCGGCCAGATCGGCGAGGCGCTCGTCCAGGCTCGCCAGCTCGGCGCCGCGCGCGTCGATTTCGTCTATCTCCGATGGAACGAGGCGGGCGAGAATACCCTCGACGGCGGCGTTCTCCTGGGCGAGGCGCTGCAACTCGTTCTGCGCGAAGAACCGCGCCGGCCATCTTTCGCGCGGCGGCGCGACGCGGTCCTGTCCCGGACAGTCCAGATCGATGGACGGAGAGCCGACGGCGAAGACGTCGCGCCCCCGCGCCTCGACCTGCCCGCGCACCGACTCGTCATGGGGCGGGGGCGCGCCGATGTGAACGCGCAGGCCGTCGAGGAAGGCGCTTTTGCCGGTCATGCTGCCGCCGATGATGCAGGTCAGATCGGGGCTGAGCGGGAAGCGGGTCTCCACCGGCGCGCCGTCCTTCCGGCCGCCGAAGAACGAGGCGCCGCCGCGTATCGTCGCCTCCCTCAGCCACGGCCGACCGTTGGCGGCGACGTCCGGCGGGTCGTCGATCGGGCGCAGCTGTCCGCCCTCGCCCTTCTCGAAGCCGAGGCGCACGCGGGAATCGTTGGCGACGAACGCCTGGCGCAGCGCGGCGATGCGCGGTCTGGCGAGCTTGATCCATGTGTGCCTCCGGCCGATTTCGTCCGGATTGCAGGCATCGCTTGCATGGAAGAACGCTTGCCGGTACGTCTCCATCCCTTGGCGAAGCCACGGGCGGTCGCGCAGTGTATCTTCGGGCGTCTTGTCGTCGCCGAGCTCCAATCCGGATATCGATCCATGATCGAAAAATTGAAGAACCTGCGATTTCAAGGCGTCCAGCACGCCCTTGCCGCCGTCGACGTGGGGAGCCAGAACGAGATAATGCCATACGCGATTCCCATCGGTTTCGTTCCGATTCTCTCTCTCGCAAAATTCCCGCAGCCGGTCGAACGCTTCTTCCGTGCGGCTGGTGGACATTTGCAACGTTCCGTCTTTCCAGGGAGAGACGCCATTCGTGACAAGATCGAACGCTTTCAGATAACGCTCGCGACCGATTTCCGGATCGAACAGGAAAAGCAGATGCAGTCCGGCCTTGCCGTCGTCGAACGACGGCTCGAAACCGGGGAACACGGAATGGATTTTCTCGCGAAACGGCGCGCCGTCGTCGTCGGCGCCGGCGTTCCACTCCTCGACGATGCGCCATACCGCGCTGGTTGCGGGACCCTCGCCCGCGCGCGGCGAATGCGGCGTCAAGCCGATGACCTGGACGCGCGCCCTCACGGCGGCTTGCAGGAAGAGCCGCGCGTAACGCGCCAGCACGGCCGGGTCCGCCGGGTCGCCGGACAGGCCGGCGGGCATTTTCGCGCGGCCGCCGGCATGGTCGTCGATGGTGCGGACCTGCAAGTCGGCCTTGAACCAGCGCGCGCCGGGAACCTCGCGCCGCCATTTCTCCGTCGGCCGCCGTTGGAAGCCCATCTGTCGTCCTCCGCGTCCGCGGTCCCGCGCCGCCCGTTTGCAGGCGCGAGTATAGTGCCGATCGCTCCAGCGCGCGCCGTCGCATTCGGCGGCGCCGGCGAGAGAGCGCGATTCCGCCCGCCCCGGCGGGGTTCACTCCACCGTCACCGCCTTGGCGAGGTTGCGCGGCTGGTCGATGTCGGTGCCCTTCAGCACCGCCACGTGGTAGGCCAGCAACTGCACCGGGAGCGCGTAGAGGATCGGCGCCGCCAGCGGGTCCGCCTCCGGCATCGCCACGCACGCCGCGGCGCGGTCGCCCAGCCGCGCCACCCCGGCCGAATCGCCGATCACGATCGGGCGGCCGCCGCGCGCCGCCACCTCCTCCACGTTCGAGGCCGTCTTCTCGAACAGCGAATCCGACGGCGCGATGGCGATCACCGGGACGTCGTCGTCCACCAGCGCGATGGGGCCGTGCTTCAACTCCCCCGCCGCGTAGGCCTCCGCGTGGATGTAGGAGATCTCTTTCAGTTTCAGCGCCCCCTCCAGCGCGATGGCGTAGGACGTTCCGCGCCCGATATAGAGGACGTCGCGGACGCGGTGGATGCTCTCCGCGATCTCGGCGATGGCGCGGTCCTTGCCCAGAACCTCCGCCGCGCGCGCCGGAACCTCCAGCAGCGCCCCGGCGAGGCGCGAGGCCTCCGCCGCCGCCAGCGCGCCGCGCACCGTCCCGAACGCCAGCGCCGCACAGCCCAGAGCCGCCAGCTGGGTGGTGAACGCCTTGGTCGAGGCGACGCCGATCTCGGGCCCGGCGCGGGTCGGCAGCACCGCGTCCGCCTCCCGCGCCATGGTCGATTCCGGCGCGTTCACCACCGCCACCGCCGGCGCGCCGCGCTCGCGGAAGCGGCGCATCGCCGCCAGCGTGTCCGCAGTTTCGCCCGATTGGGAGACGAACAGTCCCAAAGTCCCCGCCGCCGCCGGCGGGTCGCGGTAGCGGTATTCCGAGGCGACGTCGATGTCCACCGGCAGCCGCGCCAGCCGCTCGAACCAGTAGCGCGCCGCCAGCCCGGCGTAGAACGACGTGCCGCACGCGACTATCGACAGCCGCTCCACGCGGGCCGGGTCCATCGGCAGCGGCGGCAGCGCGGCGCGGCGCGCGGCGGGGTCGATCAGGCCGTGCAGCGTGTCGCCGATGGCCACCGGCTGTTCGTGGATCTCCTTGTGCATGTAATGGCGGTGGCCGCCCTTGCCGATGGGCGCGCCGGTCAGCGCCGTCTCCCGCGCCGCGCGCTGCGCCGGGGCGCCGGCGGAATCGCGGACCTCCACGCCCTCGCGGCGGACCAGCGCCCAGTCGCCTTCCTCCAGATACAGGATGCGCCGGGTGAGCGGCGCCAGCGCCAGCGCGTCGGAGCCGAGATAGGTTTCGCCGTCGCCGAAGCCGATGGCCAGCGGGCTGCCCCGCCGCGCCGCGATCAGCAGGTCGTCGCGCCCCGCGAACAGGATCGCCAGCGCGAACGCGCCCTCCAGCGCGCCGAGCGTCGCCTCGGTCGCCTCCTCCGGACTCCGCCCCGCCTCCAGCGCCGCGCTCAACAGGTGCACCGCGGCTTCCGTGTCGGTCTGGGTCTCGAACCGCCGCCCCTCGGCCTCCAGGCGCGCGCGCAGCGCCTGGAAATTCTCGATAATGCCGTTATGGACCACCGCGACGCGCGAATCGGCGTGGGGGTGGGCGTTGTCCTCGTTCGGCGCGCCGTGGGTCGCCCAGCGCGTGTGGCCGATCCCGGTGGTCCCCGCCAGCGGGCGCTCCGCCAGCCGCGCCGCCAGGCGGTCGATCTTGCCCTCGGCGCGGCGGCGCGCGATGGCCCCGTCGACCAGCGTCGCGACGCCGGCGGAATCGTAGCCGCGGTATTCCAGCCGCTTCAGGCCGTCCAGCAACAGCGGCGCCGCCGGCCCCCGGCCGACGACGCCGACGATCCCGCACATCGGTCAGCCGCCTTCCCGGCCGCCCCCGCGCGCGCGGCGGAAGCGCGCCGCGCCGCCGGCCACCGCCTTGCGCGCCGCCCGCTCCACCGCCAGCGCGTCGGGCGCCACGTCGGCGGCGATGGCGCTGCCGGCGCCGATCATCGCCCCGGCGCCGATCGACACCGGCGCCACCAGCGCGGTGTTGGAGCCGATGAACGCGCCGGCGCCGATCTCGGTGCGGTGCTTGGCGAAGCCGTCGTAGTTGCAGGTGATCGTCCCGGCGCCGATGTTCGCGCCTTCGCCCACCCGCGCATCGCCGATATAGCTCAGGTGGCCCACCCTGGCGTTCGCCTCGACGACCGCCGCCTTGACCTCGACGAAGTTCCCTACCCGGGCGCCCGCGCCGATCTCGCTTCCCGGCCGCAGCCGCGCGAACGGGCCGACCGTCGCCCCGGGCGCCACGCGCGCGCCCTCCAGATGCGAGAACGCGCGGATCGCCGCGCCGTCGCCGACCGACACGCCGGGGCCGAAGAACACGCAGGGCTCCACCGTGACGTCGCGCCCGAGCGCGGTGTCGAACGAGAGTCGCACCGATCCGGGGTCGACGAGCGTCGCGCCGCCGGCCATCGCCCGCGCCCGCAGGCGGCGCTGGAGCGCCGCCTCCGCCAGGGCCAGTTCGGCGCGCGTGTTCACCCCCGCCAGCTCCTCCGCTGGCCCCTCGACCGCCGCGCAGCGCCGCCCGTCGGCGCGCGCCAGCGCCGCCAGGTCGGTCAGGTAGTATTCGCCCTTGGCGTTGTCGTTGCCGACGCGCCCCAGCAGCGTCCACAGCGCCGCGCCCTCGACCGCCATGACGCCGGAGTTGCACAGGCCGATCTCCAGCGTGTCCGCGTCGGCGTCGGCCGCCTCGACGATCTCCTCCAGCTCGTCCCCCGCGCCCATGCGCAGGCGGCCGTAGCCGCCGGGGTCCGCGGGGCGGAAGCCGAGCGCGACGACGGCGGGGGAGTCCGCCGCGCGGCGGCGCGCCAGCGCGCGGCGCAGCGTCTCCGGCGTGATCGCCGGCGTGTCGCCATAGAGCACCAGCACGTCGCCGCCGGCGCCCTCGTGGCGGGCGCGGGCGCGCTCCACGGCGTCGGCGGTGCCCAGGCGCTCGGTCTGCGCGACGCACGGCCAGGGCGCGGCGGCGGCGACCTCGTCCATCCCCGGCCCGGCCACGACCGTCGCCCGCGCCGGCGCCAGCGCCTCGGCGGCCGCCGCGACGTGCGCGATCATCGGCCGCCCGGCCACTTCGTGCATAACCTTCGGGCGGTCCGAGCGCATGCGTTCGCCCCGGCCCGCCGCCAGCACGACGACTCCCAATCCGTCGTCCCGTCCGCTGTCCATGCCGCCCTTTCCCGCCGCGCCGCCGCGCCGCCGAGTTTAAGGCGTTTCGCGCCTTCGCGCACCCGGTTTTCGCCGGGGCAGCCGCTTTCGGCGGGGATTCCCGGGCGCGGCGGCGAAACGCGCCGCCCGCTCGATCGACGAGATGGACGGGTTGACACGGCGCGCGCTCTCGTATATACGAATCGTGCTTGTCGTCGGCTCGCCTCGCGTTTCCGCTCGGACCGCCCGTTCGGATCGAACGGGGCTTCGGATGGCGAGCTCCGTCGTGGCGGGCGCGCCGGGTCGTCCGGCGTCGTGTCGTCAGCGGCGAGTTAGGGGGAGCGAAATGCCGGCGATTTCTCGATGGGACGCGCCCGGATCCGCGGAGGGCTTCGAGGCCGTCCCCGCTTGGCTGGCCTTCCAGGAGGCCGCGCGGCGCTACCGCGACGACAGGCCGTGGCGGGCGCGGATCGACGGCGGCGACGCGGCGGCGATCTCCGCCCTGATGCGCGACGTCGCGTTGAGCGTCGCCGCCGACACGGAGGTCCGCGTCGTGGCCAACGAGGCCAGAACGTTCCACGTCGTCCTGCCCCCGGACCCGAACGCGAAGATGACGGACGAATCCCTCGTCGGGGTCGCCGGCGGCGCCCGGGCCGGCACGCTGAGCAGCATAGGGACGACCGGCACCTTCGCGTGTTCGACCGCGCCGTCCACGTTGACCAGCGTGTCGACCACCGGCTCCGCCGCGCCCGACTAGCGGCGGGAAACGGCTGGCGGCGGGAGACAAGGACGGAGGGCGCGGGCGGACGCTACGCGCCGGCGCGGGTCAGGGCGGGGGCGACCTCCCGCGCCATCGTCTCCATCGACCGGACGAACGCCCGCTTGTCGGTCCAGTCGTGCGCCGTCATCGCCAGGTGGCCGAACGGCCCCGCCTCGTCGCGGAACGCCAGGATTCGCTCGGTCACGCTCTTCGCGGAGCCGCGGATGACCAGTTTGTCGACCAGTTCGGCGCTCGTCAGCGCGCCTGGGTCCGCCCCCGGCGCGGTCACGGCGAGCGCGCGCATCCCGGCGCGGTCGAAAATGCGGAGCAGGTAGTCGTAATAATAGGCGAAACTGCCGTCCGGATCCGTGACGAAGTCCTCCGCCTCCGCGTCGCTGTCGGCGACGAAGACGCTCCGCGCGACGCGCCAGCGCGAGGGGTCGGGCCGCACTCCGCGCGCCTCGCACTCGCCGGCATAGGTCTCCCAATGCGTCTTCACCGCCCAGCCGGCGACGAAGTTCGCCGAGATCGCCTCGTAGCCGCGCGCCGCCGCGAAGCGCATCGAGCCCGAGGACGGACTCATCGCCGAAATGGCGATCGGCGGGTGCGGCTTCTGGAGCGGGCGGACCATGCGCCCGAGGCCGATGTCGTCATGGGCCCAGTCGGTAACCTTCGTCGTCCAGTATTTCCCCCGGATGTCGTAGGGCGGATCCGTGCTCCAGATCTCGAGGATGGTGTCGAGGGACTCGATCATCATCGCGTTGCGGTCGGCGTCGGCGACGCCGAACAGTTCGAAGTCGGACGGCAGCCCGCCCGGTCCGATCCCCATGACGAAGCGCCCTTGCGCCAGGTGGTCGAACATCGCCGCGTGGCCGGCGACCAGCGCCGGGTGGTATTGCGGCGCGCAGATCACCCCGGTGGCGAGTTTGATGCGCTTCGTCCGCGCGATCAGGTTCGCCATGAACAGCAGCGGCGAGGTTATGGGCTCCACCGAGGAGGTGTGGTGCTCGCCCACCCACGCCTCCTCGAAGCCGAGCCGGTCGGCGAGCGCGATGGCCTCGGTGTCCTCCGCCAGCGCGGTCCGGTAGTCCTTGTCGCGATGGTGCACCGGCATCATGAAGTAGGAGAGTTTCACGGCGTCCTCCTTGCGCGGTCAGTCATTCGCTGTCGAAGACGAAGCGCCCGCGGACCGTGCGGAAGCGCGGGACCGGGCGCGGCGCGCCCGGCGGCGGCGGGTCGGCGAGGTGGCGCGCCGCGAGGTCGAGCACCGCCCCGGTGATGCGCGGCAGCGGCAGGCCGCGCGCGTCGTCGATCCCCACCCACCGCAGGTCCAGCAACTCGCCGTCGCTGGCGAGCGCCCCTTGCGCGCTGGCGGCGTCGGCGAGGAAGAAGCGGGCGTTGAAGCGGCGCGGCCGGCCCGGCGGGGTCACGGCGCGGTAGAGGTAGTCCAGCGCGCCCAGCGCTGGCGCCATTCCGCGCGCGGCGAAGGCGCTCCACGGCGCCCGCCCGGCCGCCGCCCCGCCGAGCGCCGGCGGCGCGCCGATCATCAACCCCGTCTCCTCGAAGGTCTCGCGAATGGCCGCGACGGCGAGCGCGCGGGCGCGCGCCGGGGTCGCTGCGCGCTCCAGCCGCTCGCGCGCGTCCGGGCGCAGCGGCGTCGCCGCGGCGACGCGGTGGTCGCCGGCGTCGACCCGCCCGCCGGGGAACACGTAGCGGTCGGGCATGAAGGCGTGGCCGCCGTGGCGCCGTCCCAGCAGCACCTCCGGCGCGCCGCGCGCGCGGCGGACGAGGATCAGGGTCGCTGCGTCGCGCGGGCGGGGGGAGCGGGCCATGCGAATCCTGGCGTCCGGGGGCGGCGGGACCCCCAGATTACACGATACGGACGCGGCGCCGCATTTTCGCCGCCGAATGGCCGCGGGAATTCCCCCGCCCTGCCCCGCCCATGCCCCGCGGGCCGGCCATATTCTCCTCGCCGGCCCGGATTCCCCCGGGCGACACGCCCCGGGCCGGCGCCTCCAGGCGGCGGGCGGCCTGCCCCGGTTCCTCCCCCGCCCGCCGCCTTTTCCGCGCCCCGGTTATCGGCTATAGCCGCCGCATGGTCGCGGCGCGCACCTGGTTCGAGGGCGAATGGCGCGATGGCGCGCCGCTTGTCCAGGGCGCGCTGTCGCAATCCTTCATGCACGGGACCACGGTGTTCGACGGCGCGCGGGCGTTCTCCCGCCGGGCGCCCGACCTGGACCTCCACATGGCCCGCCTGCTGCGCTCGGCCGAGGCGATGGGGCTGGAGACCGGCCTGCGCGAGATGGCGCTCGTCGACCTCGCCGTCGACGGAATCCGCCTGTTCCCGCCCGAAGCCGAGCTCTACGTCCGCCCGGCGCTGTGGGCGGAGGAGGGGTTCCTGACGCCGGAGGGCCGGGCGCGCTTCGCGCTGACCCTGTTCGAGGCGCCGATGCCGGCGCCTTCGGGCTTCTCCGTCTGCCTGTCGCCGCTCCGCCGCCCGAACCCCGACATGGCGCCGACGCTGGCCAAGGCGTCGTGCCTCTACCCTAACACCGCGCTCGCCCTGCGCGACGCCGCCCGGCGCGGCTTCGACAACGCGGTCGTCCGCGACGGCGCCGGCAACGTCGTCGAGTTCGGCACCTCCAACCTGTGGCTCGGCAAGGACGGCGCGGCGATCACCCCGGAGCCCAACGGGACCTTCCTCGCCGGCGTCACGCGGCGGCGCGTCATCGCCCTGCTCGGCGAAGCGGGGATCGAAACGCGCGAGCGCCCGGTGTCGTGGGAGGACGTGCTGGAGGCCGACGAAGTGTTCTCCACCGGCAATCTCGGCAAGGTCCTGCCGGTGACGCGCGTCGAAGACCGCCGCCTCCAGCCCGGCCCGATCCACGCCGCCGCCCGCGAGGGCTATTTCGCCTGGGCCGCCGGCCAGGCCGTCTGACCCCCCGGAGACCGCCATGAACGCCTTGAAGATCGCCGCCGTGGAGACCCTGCACGCCGACGCCGGCTGGCGCAACTTTTCGTTCTGCAAGATTACCGCCGAGAACGGGCTGGCGGGGTGGAGCGAATTCCAGGAGGGCTTCGGCTCCCCCGGCGTCGCCGCGGCCGTCGAATCGCTCGCCGCGCAGGTCGTGGGCGAGGACGCGCGCGCGCCGGAGCGCATATACTGGCTGCTCTACGCCGCCACCCGCCCGGCGGCGGGCGGCGTGGTCGGGCAGGCGCTCGGCGCCATCGAGAACGCGCTGCTCGACCTCAAGGCGAAGCATTACGGCGTCCCCGTCCACGAACTCCTCGGCGGCGCGGTGCGCGACCGGGTGCGGGTCTACTGGTCGCATTGCGGCACCTACCGCATCCAGGACCCGCAGGCGCACGAAACGCCGCCGCTGGCCTCGCTCGACGACGTGCGCGCGCTGGGGCGCGAGGTCCGCGACGCGGGCTTCACCGGCCTCAAGACCAACGTCTTCCTGTTCGACGGCGGGCCGCGCCTGTGGGCGCCGGGGTTCAACATGCCGAGCGGCCGCCCCGACCTGAACGTCGAGCGCAAGGTCGTCCGCGCCCTACAGGCGCAGATCGAGGCGTTCCGCGACGGCGCGGGGCCGGACATGGACATCCTGCTCGACCTGAACTTCAACTTCCGCACCGAGGGCCTGCTGCAAATCGTCGACGCGCTCGACCCCTACGAACTGTTCTGGTACGAGATCGACTCCTACGATCCCGCCGCCCTCGCCGAGGTCCGGCGCGCGTCGCGCACGCCGATTTCGGGTTGCGAGACCCTCATCGGCCTGCGCGAGTTCAAGCCCTATTTCGCCCACCGGTCGGTCGACGTAGCCATTATCGACGCGGTGTGGAACGGCGTCGCCCAGTCGATGAAGATCGCCGCCTACGCCGAGGCGTGCGAGGTCAACGTCGCGCCGCATAATTTTTACGGCCACCTGTGCTCCATGATGAACGTCCATTTCGCCGCCGCGGTCCCGAACCTCCGCATCATGGAGATCGACGTGGACCAGGTCCCGTGGCGCGACGAACTGTTCACCTCGGTCCCGCGAGTCGTGGATGGCCACGTCGCCGTCCCCGACGCGCCGGGATGGGGCTGCGAGCCGGACGAGGCGGCGCTCGCCGCGCATCCGCCCAGGGCGGCGCGCGGCATCATCCACCGGCGTTGAACCGCCCGGGCGCGGCTGCTATACGGGCGTCGGCGCGGGCCGAAGCGGGGAGGCGGACCATGCAGACCGGAGCGTTCATTTTCGCGACCGACTACGCGATTCCCATCGCCGAACTG
Organism: Alphaproteobacteria bacterium; assembly: GCA_965242575.1. Classification (GTDB taxonomy): domain Bacteria; phylum Pseudomonadota; class Alphaproteobacteria; order UBA7887; family UBA7887; genus JANQOH01. The sequence continues at coordinate 2,942,418 of OZ251461.1, read as the reverse complement.
GCGCGCGAGCTCGAGGCGCGCGGGTTCGAATCGCTGTTCGTGCCCGAACACACGCACATCCCGGCGAGCCGCAAATCGCCCTTCCCCGGCGGCGGCGACCTGCCGCGTGAATACTGGCACACGCACGACCCGTTCGTGTCGCTGGCCTTCGCCGCCGCGGCGACCGAGAAGCTGGTCATCGGCACCGGCATCTGCCTGGTCCCGCAGCGCGACCCCATCGTCACCGCCAAATCGGTGGCGAGCCTCGACGTGCTTTCCGGCGGGCGCTTCGTGTTCGGCATGGGCGGCGGGTGGAACGTCGAGGAGATGGAGGACCACGGCGCCGACTACAAGACGCGCTTCCAACTGCTGCGCGAGCGGGTGCTGGCGATGAAGGCGCTGTGGGCTTACGAGGAGGCCGAGTTCCACGGCGAGATGGTCGATTTCGACCCCTGCTGGGCGTATCCCAAGCCGGCGCAGAAGCCGCATCCGCCGCTGCTGCTGGGCGGCGAGAGCGACCATACCCTGCGCCGGGTGGTGGAGTTCTGCGACGGCTGGTTCCCGCGCGCGCGGGGCGGTTTCGACGTCGCCGGCGGCGTCGAGCGCCTGCGCCGAATCGCCGGCGAGGCGGGCCGCGACATGCGGGAATTGCAGGTCAACCTGTTCGGCGCCTTCCCCGACGCCCAGAAGATGGAGGAATACCGCCAGGCCGGCGTGACCCGCGCCATCATCGGCCTGCCGTCCAGGGGCCGCGACGAGATCCTTCCGCGCCTCGACGAATACGCGAAGCTGCTGGTATAATGCGCGGCGTCCGGGTGGCGAAGTGACTCAGGTGCGGATAGAGAACGTGATTGCGTTGGTTGACTGGCACGCTATGGTTACTGGCCTCTGGCGGATCGATGGGTAAACGGGAAAAGCAGGTTGCTGAAATGGCGCTCAGGCATGCGGAGAAGATTATTTCGGATTACCTTGTCTGTCTGGGGGGCAGGGCTTTTTCCGTTCGTCTTCGTTTGTACACTGGATGGTGGCGGGGAGTCGCCGAGACGGAGTATAGAAGAGGTGTGCTATCTGTGTTAGGTAATGATAATTATGCAAGCAGGTCGCGAAGATATCATGGCACGAAAATACTCTTCGTGCCCGGTAGTGACGGAATTGAACTGGGGGAACGGCTGTCGGATGTATACAAACACCTATCCAAACTTCAGCGTGTCCATTTTTTGGATATGATTAGGAAAGATAGGGAAAAGATGGTGGATACAGCACTTACGGCAGATCTTTTGATCTTAGCAAGTAACAATCGGGCAAACAGGTATGTTATTTTGTCGAATGATGACGACATGCTTCCCGGAGCAATTGCAGCCGACCATATGGGGGCGGATGTGAAAGTGTTGAGATCTAAACAAAGCCTAAGCCAGCACATGGCGCACGTCAACGAATTAATCGACGTTTACTGAAGGAGGAAGACCAAATGGGCGACATCTTGTGCAGGGAGATTGAAGATCTCCAGTTGTTTGGCGATCCGTTCGAGGAATTCCGTAGCCGGACGTTCGGCAACGGTTGGACCGCTACGTTAGTTCGGAGGGGGGAACCTCTCCGCGTAATACGGCGTGGGGACGGTGGAGTGCAGATCGCCGGGGGAGAATTCTACAAGGATTTCCGCGCCCTGATCGTCAGCCATAGGTTCGCTAGCCTGGAGCGCTTGGCGCTGGCGCAAAGACACATGACTCGTTTTTTGGATGAGGAAGTCGAAAAGCAGCTGGAGTTTCTGCCTAACCGAGGCATAATTCGCGAAGGTGATGACGAAATCCCCCTTTCTTTTAGGGCAGTCTCAAGTTTGCTCGAGTCTAAAACCAATGATCTTCGTGTTTACGTGGTAAACGGAGTCGCGGGTATCGGGAAGACGAAGTTGATCCAGCGTATAGTGCGTGAGAGATCTCAGTCTAGATCTTATAGGTCGGGAAAACCCTTGGTTCTTCACGTAGAGAGCCTCGGAAAGGTCCTGACAGCCATAGACGACCGAATCTCTGGAACGCTATCCGCCTTGCGAGCCAATTTCGTGGAGGATGAGCTGAAACCGCTCATTCGTCGAGGCGTAGTTCAGGTTGCCATCGATGGATTCGATGAACTGTCGGACAACCGCGGATACACACGAGCGTGGGGCGCCCTTCGGGAGTTCATAAGGGATCTCAACAATCAGGGCGTCTGTATTTTGGCAGGGCGCAATACCATGCTGGATGAAAAGACCATAAGAAGTGGGTTGGGTAATACCGTAAGCGCGTCTTCAATAGTATTCTTAAATCTTGACGATCCCGAGCCGACGGATATCAAAAGTTGGCTCCAAAAGCAGTCTTCTTGGAAAAATTGTCACGACGAGCTTCGTCTGGTCGAGGATCAAGCCGAAGATCTGGAATACCTCAGAAGGCCGTTCTTTGTTCAGAAAATCGCCAGCTTGGATCCGTCACGATTTGCCGATATGGGCGGGGAGCCATTGGCCGCATTGATCGAAAGCATGGTGGAGCGGGAAAGCGTGAAGATGATTCCCGCTTCCAAGTCGGAGATCGACCCGCAGCGCGTTATTCATCTTTATGTGGACGTTCTCTCGGAAGCTGCGCGAATTATGATGGATGATGAGACATTGGGAATCGACATTGAGCTACTCAAAATCTTGGTCGAGGAGTCTTTTATGAACGAAGTATCCAAGGAAACGGTGGACGCTCTCGTGCAGCGAGCCGGGACTTTGGCTCTGCTCGAGGTGGACCCGCGCGACGATGCTGTCCGAGTATTTCCACACGAAAACATAAAGTCTTATTTTTTCGCCAAAAGCGTAGTCGATTATACTCCGAAACATGGCGCGACGAATGCCTTATACAGGGTGCCTCTGAATCTGGAGGATTTCCGTATTTTTAACTCGGTAGTCAGATCTTTGAGCGACGAACGTCATCTGCGTGTTGCCATGCTGGAGTTGTTGAAGAGTGCCAGTTCGCAGGGGTATTTTGGATCAAACATTTACGGACTCTTGCTTGCTTTTCTTCCTCATGACGATGAGGCGGACGTAGAAAACGTTTCCGTATCCAATCAATCTCTTCAGGATGTCTGGTTGGCGGACCAGAGCGGCGTTCAGGTCGGCAGTCTTGCTAGTTGTGAGATAAGTCGACTCGATGTGGGCGCCGCCGACCTTAGTAAGGTGAGTTTTCACAACGTGCACGTATATGAACTGGTAGCCAAGGCCCAGGTGAAATTCGGCGATAGCGCGCCCGACGTGGACGTTTTGGTCGACGATGGCCGAAAAATTTTCGATCCAAGCGAAATTGAAGAATGGATTGATAGCCACTCTCAATCCACCAAGCATGTTGTTTCTTATGACGATAGGTTTGAGCTGTTAGAGAAGCTTGCGCGCATGTCCATGCGGCAGTACTGGATGTTCGATCGCGAGGGAGAGGGCATAAAAAAGCTTATGAGGCACGAAGGTTGGCAATCTCTCGTCCAGCTACTGCTCGATAGCGGCAGGTTGAAAATTAATCCTAAAGTTCACGCTGCGGGACCGGCATGCGACAAGTACCACCTTGTTGCGGGGGCCGATTTTCTTGAGCGTCGTCCCGCTCAGGAAAGTACGGTGGCCATTTTGCAGGCGTTGGGCGTGAAGTAATACCAACCCAGATTCATGATTATCTATTAAGGCTTCCTCGATCTTCCGGCGAGTATCGCGAACGCACCATCGAAACACGCCGTTGCGCTCCACGGCCGGACCCGACTCCACCCGACCCCGCACAACCGCCGACTGCGCAGCGTTAAGGAAACACGCCGTCGTCGCCGCGCCGACGGCGCTCGCCGGGATCGCCGTCGGAATCTCCAGCCTGTTCACCGGCAGCCTCATGTAACGCGCTGTGCTATATTGGCGCCATGAGCGCTGCGCCCGACCGCGATGACGTCATCCGGCCGTTCCGCGTCGACGGCCTCGACGCGGCGGGGCGCGTCGTCCGCCTCGGCCCCGCCGCGGACGCCGTTCTGGGGTGGCGGGGTTACCCCGAAGCGGTGTCCGTGCTGCTCGGCGAGGCGCTGGCGCTGACGGCGGCGCTGGCGCGGTCGCTGAAATTCGACGGCGGCTTCACGACCCAGGTCCAGGGCGATGGCCCCGTCCGCCTGATGCTCGCCGACTACCGCACCGATGGCGGCCTGCGCGGCTACGCCGGGTTCGACGCGGCGCGAATCCCACAGGCCGCGCCCGGCGCGCCGGGCGATGCCGGCCTGTTCGGGCGCGGGCGCATGGCGTTCACCATCGACCGGGGGCCGGGCGCCGACCGCCACCAGGGCCTCGTCGCGCTGGAGGGCGGAACGCTGGAGGCGGGCGGGCGCGGCTATCTCGCGCGGTCGGAGCAGACGCGGGCGATGATCGCCGCCGCGGCGGCGCTTCGGGCGGGAGCGGACGGCGGCCCGGCCCGCTGGCGCGCCGGGGCGCCGATCCTCCGCCAGTTGCCGCGCGGCGACGGACGTTCGGAGGCCGAGCGCGGCGCGCGCGATTCCCGGTGGCGCGAGACGCGGCGCCTGTTCGCCGGCCTCGAGCGCGCCGATCTCGCCGACCCGCTCGTCTGGCCGCCGCTGCTGCTCGGCTCGCTGTTCGCCGGCTACGGCGTCCGCCTCGGCGCGCCGCGCGGGTTGCGGCCGCCTGCCGCTGTTCGCATGCCCGCGCCGCCGCGGCGGTGGTGGCGATCCCACCCGGCGAGCGCGCCACGCTGGCGGTGGACGGGCGAATCGAGGTGACGTGCGATTACTGCGCCGCCGTCTATGCGTTCGACGCGGAGGGCGCGGCGCCATGCGGGCGGGGCGAGGACGGCAGGGACGGCCCGCCCGCCGTCGCGGCGTAGTCGCCGGGGTGTTGACAGGCCGGGGAGCTGCGGGCGACACTTGGCAACCGTGGGGATTCCCCAGCTTGACGATGCCGGCAGGAATCGGCAAGCTCGCTTCGATGCGGCCTGCGGCAGTATGGGCAGGCGCCGCAACCCGCTGTGACGATGCACAGGAGAATGACCATGCTCCCAGAATTTTCCGAATTTTCTTTGGCTCAATTAGCGAATGAGACCTCTGCATAACCCGTTGTGGTTATGGTATGGTGGCTTCATGCAGAAACCGTTTCGTGCGCAGCCTGCGTTGTTCGTATCGGCTGCGGCGCTGGATCATCCGGCGCTCCGCGCGCTCGATGCTGCGGAGTCGCTTCTGGACCGGTCGGAGATCGCACGACTGTTGTCGTCGATCTACGGGTCACGGACGGGTCGTCCGAGTTACCCGCTTCTGACGCTGTTCCGGGGGCTGTTGCTCGGCGTGTGGTATGGGCTTTCGGACGTCCGGTTGTCGCAGTGCTTGTATCGTGACCTGCTGTTTCGGCGGTTCTGCCGCCTTGAGTTGGGCGGCGGGGTTCCGGACGCGACGACGTTGGGGCGGTTCCGATCCCGCCTTGTGAAGCACGACCTGTGGGAGTTGCTGTTGGGGGAGGTGAACCGCCAGCTGGAGGAGCAGCGCATCGTGATGACCGAGGGACGGATTAACATTGTCGACGCGACGCCGGTGGAGGCGGCGCGTTCGGGGCGGGGCAAGCGGAAGGGTGGGACTGCGGTTCAGGATCCGGAGGCGAGGCTTCATGTGAAGCAGGACAGCCGGGGCCGCATGAAGAGCGCCTATGGCTACTCGGTTCACACGGGGGTCGATGAGGATGGGTTCGTCCACCGCCAGACGGTGACGCCGGGCAACGTCCACGACAGCCGGGAGCGCGACAGGTTGCTGTTAGCCCGGATTTCTCATACGTCTCTGGTTTGAGGGGCGGTGTGCGGTGTCGGCGAGGATTTTCGGGTTTGTGCATCCGCCGCCATTTTCGGGGCGCGTTGGAGCGCCCGTCGGCTGGCGACGGGTGGTTCGGTTCGGCGATGTCTCCGTTGTTGCGGGGAAGGGTGAGTTGTGCGCCGCTTCAAGCTGCGGCGGCGGATAGTCGCCTTCGGGCGGTGCGGAACTCGTCTTGGAAAGGATGGTTGGTGTCCATTGCGATCTTGATGCGGCGGACGCTGACACGGACCCATGCAGCGATCTTGAGCAGTTTGAGGCGCAGGCTTCCGCATGTGGCGGCGGCGAGGCGGGTGTGGGCGAGGCCGAGGCGGCGCAGGGCGCAGAGCAGCACATAGGCCATCGAGGCGAACCACAAGCGGAGTTGGTTGGCGCGCATGCTATGCGCCGAGGTGCGGTCGGCGAACAGGTCGAGTTGGCATTCCTTGATGCGGTTCTCCATCTCGCCACGCTGGCAGTAGAGATCCTCGTAGAGGCTCCGGGCGTCATGCGCGCTGGCGGCGAGCGAAGTGACGACGAAGCGCGGATTGGCCTTGCCGCGGGTCTATTCGGCCTTACCGACGACGCGGCGTTCGCGGCTCCAACTATCGCGCGTGGACCACATGAAGTCGGCGAAGCGCCGCGCCGGGGCGCCGCTCCGCTCGCTGTCCGCCTCGGCCTCCGCCAGCGCATCCGCGACCTGCGCCGCCAGACGGTCGTTCCGCGCCAGACCGAACAGGTAATCCACCCCGTTGGCTTGGCGCCACGCCATCAGCGCCTCGCGCGCGAACCCCGAATCGGCCCGCAACACGACCCGCGTGTCCGGCCACCGCGCCCGCAACAGGGTCACGATCCGCGCCGCCTCCTCTACCGCCCCGGCCGCCCCGTCGATGTTTGCCGGGCGCAGCCGCGCCGCCAGAAGGTGACGACCGCACAAAACATAAAGCGGCAAGTAGCAGTAGCAGTCGTAATAGCCGTGGAAAAACCGCCCCTCCTGCGAGCCATGAACCGGATCGTCCGTCGCGTCGAAATCCAGAACCACCCGCTCCGGAGCCGCCTCATGCGCATCCAGGAACAGCGTCACCAACACATCCGCAATCGCCGACCCGTCATGGACGATCTTGCTGTCCCCGGACGGAGACGAACCGCCCAACTCCAACCGGCTCGGCGTCGACTTCCCCGCAACCGGGGCGCAGTTCCGGCGCTTCGCGCGCAACTTCCCCGCCAATACCGCCATAACCGGATCGCCGCGCAACACATCGTGGTCGAGCAAATCCTCGTAGCCCAGCGCAATCCCGAACACACGCTGACCCACAAGCGTCCGAACCGAGTGCTCTACGAACCGACCATCGCGATGATCCTCGAAACAAGCCGCAAGGCGGTCCACAAGCCCAATAACCGCGTCCGCCTGTCCGAGCAGCAGAGCGCCGGCGTCCGAAGTCATCGACCCGCCGTCGAAATCCGCCACAACCGCCCGCCCCGAAACCGCTTGAAAGGCGCCAAGCGCCGCGCTACACTCCGTTCGCATCGGGGAACCCCCTGCCCTGATATAAGTCCTTGTCCAAGAACACTATATCACAGGCAGGACCCCGGTGCACTCAAAACTATGAGAAATCCGGGCTAGTGTCCTGCGTCTGAAGTTAGTATCATAACGGGCAGTGATCGCCGATTCGGGGAGGGTAAGCGATGGGGCGTTGTGTCGGTCGGCCCGTGGCGGCCGTGGTGTTGAGCGCCGCAGAGCGGTCGTTCCTTGAGCGTCAGGTTCGCCGTCGCCGGGTGGCGCGGGGGATGTCGGATCGCTGCCGCATCGTCCTGCGCTGCGCCGATGGCTTGACGAGCAAGGCGGTGGCGGCGGAACTCGGCGTGCACGAACACACCGTCGGCAAGTGGCGTCGTCGTTTTCTGCAGGATCGTGTCGAGGGCCTGTCGGACGCGCCGCGTTCGGGGCGCCCGCGGAGCATAGAAGATGCGCGGGTGGCCGAGGTCGTCAAGCGGACGCTCGAGACGTCGCCCCCCGACGCGACGCATTGGTCGATCCGCTCGATGGCCCGGGAGGCGGGGCTTTCGCACACGACGGTGCGGCGGATCTGGAAGGCGTTCGGGCTGCAACCGCACCGGTCGGAGGCGTTCAAGCTTTCCAGCGATCCGCTGTTCGTGGATAAGGTGCGGGACATCGTGGGGCTCTATCTGTCGCCGCCGGACCGCGCGCTGGTGCTCTGCGTCGATGAGAAGAGCCAGGGACAAGCCCTTGACCGCGAGCAGCCGGTCTTGCCGACGATGCCGGGCATGCCCGAACGGCGGACGCACAACTATGTCCGGCACGGGACGACGTCGCTGTTCGCCGCGCTCGACGCCGCAACGGGCTTCGTCATCGGCAAGTGCTATAGACGCCACCGGGCGCGGGAGTTCCTCGATTTCCTCAAGGAGATCGACGCTCGTGTTCCCGAAGACCTGGACGTTCATATCGTCATGGACAACTACACGACCCACAAGACCGCTTCGGTCAAGGCATGGCTGGCGCGACGGCCACGCTATCACGCTCACTTCACGCCGACCTCGGCCTCGTGGATCAATCAGGTGGAGCGCTGGTTCGCCGAACTGACGCGCAAGCAGCTTCAACGGGGCGTGCACACCTCCACGAAACAGCTCGAGGCGGATATCCGCGCCTTCATCGACCGGCACAACCAGAATCCCAAGCCCTTCAAATGGACCAAAACCGCCGACGATATCCTCGCACCCGTCAAACGCTTCTGTCACCGCGTCGACCGCACATTATGCAGCGAACTTTAGACTCAGGACACTAGCGCTCGCAGCTGGGGCCGTTCCGGCAGACGATCCAGAAGCAATGCCGTTTCCGCGCATGGCGCGCCGTCTTCCACCTGGTCGAGACCATGGGACCGGCGCGAACCTTGACGATGAGATCGCAGACCGTGAAGCCCGCCTCGTCCGCCATCCGCATGAAGTCGCAATGCGCCCATTGCGAGCGGTGGCAGTTCACCATGTCGGTAATCTTCGCCAGCAGCAGCCCGCGCGGCTTCAACACCCGCTTCGCCTGTGCGATGAACGGCGGGTAGAGATAGCTCAGCGTCCAGCCCTGCTCCTTCCCGCAGGCGGCGGTGGCGCCGAAGTCCTCGTCGAATCGCTTCCGGCTCTTGTCGCGGCCCTGCGGCCCGACATGCGGCGGGTCATAGACGACGGCGCCGAAAGAGGCGTCCGGGACGCCGTCCATCTTCCGGTTGTCGCCGACGATCATCGGGTCGAACTTCGGCTCGATGTCCATCGAGACGACGCGGCGATTCGATGTCTTCCAGAACCGGCCCCGGTTGAAGGTGGCGTCGAGGATCGGCTCGGGCGGAACGGACGGATAGAAGCGCAGCATCCGTTCGAGCAGCTCGCCATCGCTCCCCTCCCAGACGCTGCTGATGGGGGCGTATCGCGGCGCGCTCTCCGGCTTCGGCGCCGCCGCGCCGTCGGCGTCGAAGAGGCGGGCTTCCAGGGCCTCGCTCACGCCGCGCGCGCCCCGGACGCCTTGCCCGGATCCTCGTCCGCCATCGTCCGTCCTCCCCGGCGCCCTCGTACGCGACGGCCGGGCCGGCGTCAAGAAGACACGGCGCTTTCGCGTGTAATCCGCCCCGCGAAAAAGGCCCCGGCGCGAACGCCGGGGCCAGTCAGGGAGGAAGCGTCCGACGGAGGGTCCCGCCCAACGCCGCCCCCTATATGCCCCTCCCCATGCTGCATTGCAACATGAATCGCCCGGACGCCAGCGCATGGCTGGCGCGATCTTTTCGCATATGCAGCATGGGCGGACGCGTCAGCACTGGACGGCGAAGCCGCCATCGACCGGAATCGCCGCCCCGGTGACGAAGTCGGAGGCCGGCGCGGCGAGGAAGACGGCGACGCCGGCGAGGTCGTCGGGGACGCCCCAGCGCCCGGCGGGGGTGCGCGCCAGCACGCGTTCGTGCAGCCCCTCCACCTCGCGGCGGCCGCGGCGGGTGAGCGCGGTGTCGATCCAGCCCGGCAGGACGGCGTTGACCTGGATGTTCTGCTCCGCCCAGGCGGTCGCCGCGGCCTTGGTCAGCTGGACGATCCCGCCCTTGCTCGCGGCGTAGGCGGGGGTGAAGGAGGCGCCGAAGATCGACATCATCGAGCCGATGTTGACGATCTTGCCGCCGCCGCCGTCGCGCATCGGCGCGAACGCCGCCTGCGAGCAGAGGAACGCGGCGGTGAGGTTGATGTCGAGCACCGCGCGCCACTCCTCCAGCGCCAGCTCCTCCGGCCGCTTGCGGATGTTGGTCCCGGCGTTGTTGACGAGGACGTCGATCCGCCCCCAGCGCTCCAGCGCGGCGTCGACCATCGCCCGGCACGCCTTCGGGTCGGTGAGGTCGGCCTGGAAGGCGGCGGCCCCGGCGCCGAGTTCGGCGGCGGCGGCGCGATTCTTGCCGGCGTCGCGCCCGACGACGAGGACGCCGGCGCCGGCGGCGGCCAGCCCGCGCGCCATGCCGAGGCCGATGCCGCCATTGCCGCCGGTGACGACGGCGGCGCGGCCGGTGAGGTCGAACATCGCCTTCATGCCGGCGATGGCGTTCGGTTCGGTCATTCCGCAGCCTCCTGGATTCGGTCCTGTCCGCGGAACGCGGCGAGTTTCTCCGCCTCCAGCGCGCGCGCCTCGGCGAGGGCGCGGGCCTTGACGTGGCCGTAGCCGCGGATGCGCTCCGGCAGTTCCGCCAGTTCGCAGGCGAGCGCGTGGTTGCCCGGCGCGAGCGCGCCCGCGAGCTCCTCCACCAGCTCCGCGTAGCCGGCGGCCAGCGCGCGCTCCTCGCGCCGCTCGCGGGTATGGCCGAAGACGTCGAACGGCGTCCCGCGCAGGCGGCGCAGCGCGGCGAGGACGCGGAAGACCGGGAGCAGCCACGGCCCGTAGGCGCGCTTGACGAGCCGCCCGGTGGCGGGGTCGCGGCGGGCGAACAGCGGCGGCGCGAGGTGGAACTTCAGCCGGTAGCGGCCGGAGAAGCGCGCGGAGATCGAATCCAGGAAGCGGCGGTCGGCGTGGAGCCGCGCGACCTCGTATTCGTCCTTGTAGGCCATGAGTTTGAAGGCGCCGCGGGCGACCGCCCGGGCGAAACGCTCCGATTCGCCGGGCAGCGCGGCCTCGGCGGCGCGGGCGCGCGCGGCGAGGGCGCGGTAGCGCGCGGCGTAGGCGGCGTCCTGGTAATCGGCGAGGAACGCGGCGCGGCGCGCGACGGCGCGGTCGAGGTCGTCGTCGTCCGCCCCGGCTTCGTCCGCTCCGGCCGCGCCCGTCCCGGACTCGGCGCGCGCGGCGCCCGTCCCGCTCTCGGCGCGCGCGGCGCCTGTCCCGCTCTCGGCGCGCGCGGCGCGCATGGCGGCGGCGGGGTCGAGCGCGGCGCGGCGGCCCCAGGCGAAGGCGGCGCGGTTCATGGCCGCGGCGACGCCGTTGAGGTCGATGGCGCGCTCGATGGCGGCGGCGGGGACGGGCACCAGGCCCTTCTGCCAGGCGAGGCCGAGCAGCAGCATGTTGCCGGCGATGGCGTCGCCGAACAACGCGACGGCCAGGGCGGTGGCGTCGACGAACTCCGCCTTGCCGGGCGCGGCGGCGCGGGCGACCAGCGCCCGGTTGGCGTCGCGGGCGAAGTCGATGTCGGGGTCGCGGACGAACGCCGCCACCGGCGCGTTGTGGGTGTTGACCACGGCGGCGGAGCGCTCGGCGTCGAGGCGCGACAGCGCGTCGCGGCCGGCGGCGACCACCACGTCGCAGCCGAGCAGCAGGTCGGCGCGGCCCCGGCCGATGGCGAGGGCGTGCAGGCGGTCGGCGGCGGCGGCGATGCGGATCTGGCTCAGCACCGCGCCGCCCTTCTGCGCCGCGCCGACGCTGTCGAGCACGGTGCACGCCTTGCCGGCGATGTGCGCCGCCATGCCGAGCACCGCGCCGATGGTCACGACGCCGGTTCCGCCGATCCCGGCGACGACGATGTTCGCCGGCGCGCCGGATTCGGCGAGGGCGGGTTCGGGGAGGGGGCCCAGCTCCGGCGCGAGCGGGTCGGGCGCGGCGGCGCGGGCGGCGGTCTTGCGCAGCGCGCCGCCCTCGACGGTGACGAAACTGGGGCAGAACCCGTCGACGCAGGAGAAGTCCTTGTTGCAGGTCGAAAGGTTGATTTGCCGCTTGCGCCCGAACGGCGTCTCCAGCGGTTCGACCGAAACGCAATTGGAGGCGGTCGAGCAATCGCCGCAGCCCTCGCAGACGCGGTCGTTGATGACGGTCCAGCGGGCGGGGTCGGCCATGCGCCCGCGCTTGCGGCGGCGGCGCTTCTCGGTGGCGCAGACCTGGTCGTAGATCAGCGCGGTGACGCCGCCGGCGGCGCGCAGCGCGCGCTGGACCGAGTCGAGCTCGGCGCGCGGATGGACGCGGACGCCGCGCGCGAAATCGGCGCCGACGGGGTATTTGCCGGGGTCGTCGGCCACCACGGCGATGGCCTTCACGCCCTCGCCGTGCAGCTGGTGGGTGATCTGGGCGACGCTCAGGCTGCCGTCGATGGGCTGGCCGCCGGTCATCGCCACGGCGTCGTTGTAGAGGATCTTGTAGGTGGCGTTGACGCCGGCGGCGACGGCGGCGCGGACGGCGAGCAGGCCGGAGTGGAAATAGGTGCCGTCGCCGATATTGACGAAGACGTGGTCCTCGTCGGCGAAGGGGGCCTGGCCGATCCAGGGCGCGCCCTCGCCGCCCATCTGGCTGTAGGTCGCGGTGTTGCGGTCCATCGACTGCGCCATGAAGTGGCAGCCGATGCCGGACAGCGCGCGGCTGCCCTCCGGCACGCGGGTCGAGGTGTTGTGCGGGCAGCCGGAGCAGAAATAGGGGGTGCGCAGGACCTTCGCGCCGCCGGAGTCGCGCGGCGCGGCGGCGGCGGCGATGCGGGCGGCCCGGTTGGAGAGGCGGGCGGGCAGGCCCTCGGCGCCGCCCCGCGCCGCGAGGCGCCGCGCCAGGACCTGCGCCACGTGGTCGGCGGAGAGTTCGCGCGCGGCGGGGAACAGCGGCGCGCCGGCCTCGTCGCGCTTGCCGACCACCGCCGGCGCGCGGGGGCGCCCGTAGAGCAGGCTCTTGACCTGGTCCTCGATCAGGCCGCGCTTCTCCTCGACGACGACGATCTCGTCGAGTCCGTCGGCGAAGCGGCGCAGGCCCTCGGGCTCCAGCGGCCACGCCAGCGCGACCTTGTAGAGGCGCAGGCCGAGCGCGGCGGCCATGTCGGAGTCGATTCCGAGGTCGTCGAGGGCCTGCATGACGTCGAGCCACGACTTGCCGGAGGCGGCGACGCCGATGCGCGCCTGCGGCGAATCCCACGCGATGCGGTCGAGGCGGTTGCGCCGGGCGTAGGCCTGGAAGGCGGCGAGCTTGGCCTCGTGCAGGCGCTCCTCGGCGTCGAAGCGGTCGTCGGGCCAGCGGATGTTGAGGCCGCCCTCCGGCATGGCGAAGTCCTCCGGGAGCGCGGTGTCGACGCGGGCGGGGTCGACGGACGCGGTGGCGGAGGAATCGACGATGGCGGTGACGCATTTGAACCCCGTCCACAGGCCGGAGAAGCGCGACGCGGCGACGCCGTGCAGGCCGAGGTCGAGGAACTCCTGGACTCCGGCGGGGTGGAGCACCGGGATCATGGCGTCGACCATCGCGAAGTCGCTCTGGTGCGGCAGGGTGGAGGATTTGGCGCCGTGGTCGTCGCCCAGCAGCATGAGCACGCCGCCGTCGCGCGCGGTCCCGGCGCTGTTGGCGTGGCGGATGGCGTCGCCGCAGCGGTCGACTCCGGGGCCCTTGCCGTACCAGATTCCGACGACTCCGTCGTACCGCGTCGGGCCGACCATGCCGAGTTGCTGGCTGCCCCAGACGGCGGTGGCGGCGAGGTCCTCGTTGACTCCGGGCTGGAAGTGGATGTCGTGGCGGGCGAGGAAGGCGCGGGCCTGCCACAGCGCCTTGTCGTATCCGCCGAGCGGCGAGCCGCGGTAGCCGGAGACGAACACGCCGGTCTTGCGCCCGGCGGCCTCGTCGCGGCGGCGCTGGAGCATGGGCAGCCGGACCAGCGCCTGCGTGCCGGTGAGGAAGACGCGCCCGGATTCGAGCGCGTATTTGTCGTCGAGGGCGACGGCGGCGAGGGTCATTGCGGGGTCTCCGTCAGGCGCGGGAGGTTATGGGAATTGCGGGACGTCCCCTGGGCGCGGGGGCGTCCCGCCCGCATCGCGCGCAGCGCGACACGGGGCGCGGGCGATTCCGGGAATTCCGGGCGGCGGGGATTGCGGGATTTCGGGATGCGGGCGCGGCAATTCCGGGAATTGCGGGACGGCCTCTGGGCGCCCGGGCGTCCCGCCCGCATCGCGCGAAGCGCGACACGATGCGCGGGCGATTCCGGGAATTCCGGGCGGCTGGAATTCCGGGATTCCGGGATGCGGGCGGGACGCCCGGGCGCCCAGGGAGATCCGGGAATTCCGGGATACCGGGCGGCGCGATGGCGCAATGTCGCGCTTCGCGCGAGGCCGGCGGGACGCCGGCGGTCCCAGGAGATCCGGGAATTGCGGGATGCGGGCGGGGCGATGGCGCGATGTCGCGCTTCGCGCGATGCGGGCGGGACGCCCGGGCGCCCAGGCGGAGGCGGTCATCGGCGGAGGCGGGCGGGGGCGGATTGGATGCGCGGCTCGGACATGGCGAGGAAGGCGAGCGCGCCGTGGCCGGCGGGGTTCGCGCCCTTGCGGTAGCCGGAATCGAGCGCGCAGTCGGCGGTGAACTCGGTGACCTGCGCGGCGCGGGCGACGGCGCTCTGGATGGCGACGCTGCCCTCGAAGACGCCGCGCCAGCCGCCGTCCGGCGCGGGCTGGAAGACGTCGAGGTCGCTCGACACCCCCACATGGAGCGAGAAGGCGCGGCTGCGCGGGCTGCCGCCGGCGACGACGCGGCGCTCGGTCTCGGCGGCCCATTCCGGCATGTGGCCGGCGCGGAAGGCGGCGGCGGCGAGTCGCTGGCACGCGCCGGCGACGGCGTGGCGCAGCCGCGCCTCGGCGCGGGCGCTCTCCTCCGGGGTGAGCGGGGCGGGGCCGAGGACGCGCGCGGCGGCGAGGCGATCCGGGCGGCCCGGTTCGCCGCGCGCGGCGACGGTCCCGGCGAAGCGGACCTTGGCGCCGGGCAGGGCGAGCGCGCGGTCGGGTTCGGCGGCGAGTTCGAGCGCCAGGTCGGGGCGGCTTCCGGGCCGGCCGGGGCGCATCTTGACTCGCATCTCGCCGCCCCGGACGCGGGACACCACGCCGTCCCACACGGCGGCGCGGCCCCGGCATTCGGCGGCGAACACCGCGGCGGCCTCGGAATCGTCCTCGTAGCGGTTGGCGCCGGAGCAGCGCGCGCGGAACGCGCGCCACGACATGTCGGAGCCGGGCAGGGCGACGTGGTGGCCGGTGACGAGGGCGGTCTCCAGCGCCGCGCCCGCTTCGTCGCCGAACGCGGCGAGGGGGCGGGCGAGGGCGTAGGCGCGGTCGTGGCGGCCGTCGGCGAAGGCGCGCTCGGCGCCGGCGCGGGCGGCGGCGATTCGGGCCTCGATCACGGCGCGGGTTTCGGCGTAGGCGGGGTCGAGGGCGATGGCGCGGTCGATTTCGGCGAACGCCTCGGCGTAATCGACGGGCCGGCCCAGCCCCTGCGCCGCCATGAGGGCGAGGAGTTCGTGGCCGCGCGCGCTCCCCTCGGCGGCGATCTCGGCGGCGAGCGCGCGGGCGGTGGCGAAGTCGAACGAGTCGTAGGCGCGCGCCGCCCGCTCCTCGCCGCTTTCGAGGCATCCGGCGAGGCACCCGGCGAGGCCGCCGGCGATCAGCGCGGCGCGCGGCGCGCGGCGCGCGGTGGCGGTGTCGCTCAAGGCTCGTCTCCGGGCGGGTTCGGGCGCGCGGCGGGCATTATAGCATGGGGGGCCTTGACGCGGCGGGCGGCGTGGACGGACGCCGCTCCGCCGACTACCATGCCGAGAATGCAGGGGAGGCGGCGCATGCGGATCGAGCCGGAGATCGGCGGCGCGAACGTCGTCGTCGTCGGCGAATTCAATCCCGCCGTCTTCACGCCGGCATGGTTCGCGCTGCACGGCCTGCTGCCCGGGAGCGCCGCGAACGACGCGGAAGCGGTATTCGTCGCCTCCGAATTCGCCGCGTTCTCGTTCGACTGGCTCGTTCTGGAGGTCATGCCCGAGCGTTTCGAGGTCCGCACGGCGCAGGAGCCGTTGGTGCGGGTATGCGATCTCGTCGCGAAAATATTCCACGAACACCTGAACGATGCGCCCGTAACCGCACTCGGGATCAACCGCGAGGTTCATTTCCGCGTCGAGAATCGGGAGGCGCGCGACCGCATCGGCAGAGCGCTGGCGCCGGTGGAGCCGTGGGGCGCCCTAGGGTCGAAGCTGGGGCTGGACCGTCCGCATGGCGGGCTCGCTTCGTTGACGATGTCGGGGATACATCCGGGCGGCAGACCGGCGGAAGATCGGATTAACGTGACGGTGGAGCCATCGCACCGGATAGGCGACGGGAGGCTGGGCGTTTTCGTGAAGGTGAACGATCATTATGCGCTCGGCGAGGCCGCCGCCGGGGCCGGCGCGCATCCGACGGCGCTTCTCGAGAAAAATTTCGACGAGTCGTTGAAGCGGAGCGACGGCATCGTCGACCATATCATGTCCCTCTCCCAACGGCGGACCGGGTAGCTCATGTTCCGACCCGACATGTCCACGGCCGCGGCGCACGGAAACGTCGCCGAAGATCCGGGAAGCGCGGGCGGCGCGAACGCCTCCGTGCGCGACAGGAGCGGGGCGGTTCGGCGGGGCCGGACGGGCGGCCCGCGCGAGCACCGGACGATCCCGCCGTTTCCCGGTCTCCAGCGCGGCGCCGGACTCCGGGCGGCGCGGCCGCCGCGGACCGGGTACGAACGCCGCCCGCCGACCGCAAATCTTGTCGCTTTGCAGGAATGGGAAGGTTATGTCACCGAGATTAGCAAAGAAGACTTCACCGCGCGCCTCATCGATTTGACGGCCGACTCGCCCTACGAAGAAGAGGAAGCCTCCATTCCCCTGGCGGAAATCTCGGAGGACGACGCGGAGAGCATGCGCCTGGGAAGCGTTTTCCGCTGGGCGATCGGCTACGAGCGCTCGCCATCGGGAACGAAGCGGCGGGTTTCGCAGATCGTATTCCGCAACTTGCCCGCCGTCACGTCCTCCGACCGGCGCGAGGGCGAGAAATGGGCGCGCGCCGTGCTCCGGTCGTTCGATACGTGACCGACGCCGAACGGCCGGCGCCCAACCCGGACGAGATCGAACTCACGCTGTTCGGCCCTGGCTACGGCGAGAGCATCGTTTTACACACCGGCGGCGGCGCATGGGTCGTCGTCGATTCCTGCATCGACGAGGCCGGAAAGCCGGCCGCGCTGGCGTATCTGGAGGGCATCGGACTCGATCCGGCGCGTGCGGTGCGCCTGATCGTCGCCAGCCATTGGCACGACGATCACGTCCGCGGCATGGCGCGGCTGGCGGAAGCTTGCGGGCGGGCGGAATTTTGCTGCGCCGCCGCGCTGCGCTCGGAGGAATTTCTCGCCGCCGTCGATGCTCTGGAGCGCCGGCATCGCACCTTCGCGAGGTCGGGCGTCCGGGAGATTCACGGCGTCTTTTCGCGGATCGCGGAGAGGAAATCCCCGGCGCAATTCGCCATCGCGAATCGCCGCCTGTTTCAGCGCGAAGAATGCGAGATCTGGTCCCTTTCGCCTCACGACGGCGCCATTCAGGCGTTTCTGAGATCGGTCGGCGGCCTTCTGCCCGCCGAGGGCGAGACCAAGACGCGGGTTCCCGACCGCACCCCCAACGGGGTCGCCGTCGCGCTCTGGGCGCGGGTCGCGGACGTCGCGATCCTGCTCGGGTCCGATCTCGAAAAGGTCGGCTGGCGGGAAATTCTGAAGGACGCACAGCGTCCGAACGGGCGGGCGGGCGGGCGTGTTCAAGGTCCCGCATCACGGGTCGCGAGACGCCGACGAACCGGGAGTATGGAAGCGGATGTTGGCGCCCGATCCGGTCGCCGTTCTCACTCCCTGGCGGAGAGGCCGCGGCGCCTTGCCGCGCGCGGCCGATGTGCGGCGCCTGACGTCGCGCACGTCGCACGCTTACGCGACTGCGCCGGCCGCTGCGCTCGGGCGGCAACCGAGGCGCGGAAGGAAACTCGTCGACAGGACCCTCAAGGAAAGCGGAATTACGCTTCGGAGACTGGCGATTCCGTCCGGCGCGATACGTTTACGGCGAAAGATCGACTCCGAGAGTGGCTGGAGCGTGACGTTAACCGGCAAAGCGCACCGATTGTAGCTCGCGTTGCGGTTTCAGGCGGCCGCCACGGTCGCGCTCGCGGAGCTGCTCCGGCCGCCGTCGTGATCGGGACGGCGGAATTAGGCGTCGATTCGTTCCGCCCGTGTTTGCCGATGGGCC
Source organism: Alphaproteobacteria bacterium (assembly GCA_965242575.1). Taxonomy (GTDB): domain Bacteria; phylum Pseudomonadota; class Alphaproteobacteria; order UBA7887; family UBA7887; genus JANQOH01. The sequence goes on along the minus strand of OZ251461.1, from coordinate 2,924,155 downwards.
GGGCGGTCACGCGGGCCTTGATGGAGGGGCGGGTTTTCCTCGATGGCGCCCTCGCGGCGAGCGCGCGGTCACGAAGCCGAACGAGTCGCGGGCGCAGGTCGCGCGCTCCTCGCCGCTTCCGAGGCGTCCGGCGTCCGGCAAGACCGCCGATGACCGTCGCACCGGCGCGGCGTTTTGGTGATGGCGCCGCTCAAGTCTCGTGTCCGGGCGTGTCCGGGCGCGCGGCGTTTGGGGCGGGCGTGCGGCGGCGTTGACACGGCGCGCGGCGGGCGCCATGCTCGCGGCATGGAACACGCGCCCGCCTTCGATACGCTGCGGTTCACGCGGACGCTCGTGGACGCGGGCGTCGAGCGCCGCCATGCGGAAGCGCACGCGAAGGCCGCGTTGGCGGTTATCGGCGTGGCGGCCATGAAAACCGCGTCGGCCGAGGGGTTGCGCGCGGCCGGCGACCGGCTCGATGGCTTCGAAGGCCGACTCGGTCGCCTCGACAGGCGGCTCGGCAGCCTCTGTCGTGCGTTGCGGGTGCAGGCGGCCGGTCGGAGAATGTCCCGGTGAACGACTCACCTGCACGCAATACGTTAGAGATCGAAATGGCTGATTTTGGCCCCATCGTCGAGGCCAAAATCGATTTGCGCCCACTCACGGTGTTCGTGGGGCCGAGCAACACGGGCAAATCTTACCTTGCTATTCTGATCTATGCGCTTCACCAACATTTCTCTGGCAGCAAAAGGTTCATTATGGGCAGTATTCGGCGGCTTTCGCCTATGTTTGCTCGGGGGCAGACTGGAAATTTTTCCAGTGAAACGATTAGCGACTTGGAAGAAATTATCAAAGTACGGTCGGACAGGGAGAAGAGTCTGGCGGTTAATATCCCCGAAACCGTCGCCGCTGCTATACGCTTAGAATTTGAAACGCGCATGCAATTTTTAGAGGGGGAGATGGCGCGTTGTTTCGGTGTCGACAATATAGTACCACTAATCCGAAGAGAAAAGGGCAGCGGCGCACGGATTACTTTGCGACGAAACATATCGAACATGATCTATCCATTTGAACATAAATTGACGCTAAGAGCAAGAGGGCTGGAATCCAACACTGCTATTCCGGAAGGTATATCTATCAATGTGCGTGAAATATATGACCGGATCGCGTATGTTTTCGACGAAGATTTCACTAAGCAGCAAAAATATCAGGCGGTATTTTACGCGATCTTCGGTGAACTGAGAGATCGTTTTTCGGGGCCGCTGCGCCGCTCCGCTTTCTACCTTCCTGCCGATCGGACCGGAGTGATGCACGCACATAACGTGGTGGTCAGTGCGTTGATTGAGCGCGCCGCGATGACCGGAATTCGGCCGGGGACAGCACAAACCCCGACACTTTCGGGTGTGCTGGCCGATTTTCTTGAGCAACTTATCGAGATCGACGGCCCACGACGGTTGGGAGGACGGCGGCGCAGGGCGAAGGTTGAAGCGACGATAGAAGAGGATATTCTCGGTGGGTTGGTCGAGGTGGACAAGACCGGCGCGACTGGATATCCACGCTTCACCTATCGCCCGAATGGATGGGGGGAAGACTCTCGTCTGCCTCTTATGAACGCCTCCTCCATGATCTCGGAACTCGCGCCCGTGGTGCTATATTTGCGCCATATCGTCGGTTCTGGAGATGTGTTGATTATCGAGGAGCCGGAATCGCATCTTCATCCCGCCATGCAGGTGGAATTTACTCGTCAGATTGCTAAGTTGGTTCAGTCCGGCATCAGAGTTATGGTCACAACGCATAGCGAGTGGTTGCTCGAGGAGCTTGCCAATATCGTAAAGCGCTCGGAGATACCGGGGAAGGGGCGACGCGGCGCGTCGAGTGGGGCGCCTTCCTTGTCGCCGGAGGACGTTGGGGTTTGGTTATTCGAACGTAGAAACCGACCCAGAGGCTCGAAAGTCACGGAGATAAGGTTGGGGGAATCCGGCCTTTACCCGTCCGGCTTCGGGAAGGTCGCGAAGGCGCTTCACAATGAGTGGGCGGACATATCGAGTCGCATCGGAGACTCCGCGTGACCGGACTTGTAGAGACTGCTCGCGACAAGTTAAACGACTCATGCTTTGTCGATAAATGCAGCAAGCACGGTTGCTGCGTGTCGTTGAAGGGCGCGCCTGGGTCTCGCGTTATCGTCGACTTCGACGAGGGAAATTCACCCCTTGGCAAGGCGAGCGTTCGCCCGGACTATTTGTTCGTTGCCGATCGGGAGGGCGGCGTGGGGTGGATCGCGTTGATGGAGTTGACGAGTGGGGAGAAGACCGCGACGAAAGCCGTGAGACAGATTCGCGCGGGCGCGAAGATGTTGAACAGGAGGGGAGTATTCTCTCGTCTGAACTTTATTTTCCGCCCGATTCTGGCCGCGAAGGATATGCGTAAGGCGGAGCGAGACGCCTTGAGGGAGGACCGCCACCGTATCGCACTCCGTCCGCATAAAGGCGAACCTGTGCGCTTTATCGAGTGCGGCGATCCGCTCAGCGGGGTATTCCCGTCGTAACCGGGCGTCGGCGCCAACGCAATCTCGTCCCAATCCTCGTCGGGCGGGGATTCGCAGACGGGTTTGCCGGCGCGGCGGTACCGGCCGGCGGCGTTGGGGACGTAGCTCTCGACTCGGTGACGGTGGGCGGGAACCCGGCGCCAGCGCAATCGCAGGCGGATCGGGCGAGGGTGTGGGCGCGCGCCGGTCGTTGGCGGCGCGCCATAGCGCCCCCACGAAGCGCGGGGCTCGCGCGCGCGATGTGTTCGGCCACGGCGGAGGGTCGCGCGGAACAGGTCAAGCCATGCTTGGCAGGCCGAGGGCATCCTCGACGGTGAGGGATCGCTCCACCAAGCGCAGCACGCTGGCCTCGATCCGGGCCTCCTCGCGCTTGCGCGTGAACCGCTTCTCGCGGCACTCAACCGATTCCAGAACCGCGCCGGAGCCGCCGGCCGGGTGGTTCACGGGCGCTCCGAGCGCGTCGGCCAACGCGACCGGGACGGCGGATCCTGGTGTCGATTCGTTCTGATCGTGTTTGCCGGTGGCTTGGGCGGTGGTGCTGTCGCCGATTCGCGCCTGCAAATCGGGGAGCGGCAGGCCGGCGGCCACGCGGGAATTCCTGAGTCCGTCGACCTGTCATGGCGGCTTTCGACGCTGGCGCGGGCCGTGATGGCGGTGCGGGCTTCCCTCGGCGGCGCCCCGCGGCGAGCGCGCGGTCGCGAAGCCGAACGAGTCGCGGGCGCGGGTCGCGCGCTCCTCGCCGCTTCCGAGGCGTCCGGCGTCCGGCGAAGCCGCCGGCGACCGGCGCGGCGTTCGGTGGCGTCGCCGCTCAAGGCTCGTGTCCGGGCGCGCGGCGGTCGGGGCGGGCGTACGGCGGCGTTGACATGGCGGGCGGCGGGCGCCATGCTCGTGGCATGGAACACGCGCCCGCCTTCCATATGCTGCGGTTCGCGCTCGTGGGCGCGGGCGTCGCGCGCCGCTGGGCCGACGCGCACGCGCGGGCTGCGTCGGCGGCTATCGGCGCGGCGGTGGCGGCCACCGCCTCTCGCGCCGAGCGTCGCTTCCAAGCGAATCGACCTGATTAGGAGACGCACTGCCATGGACGTTGCCCAACTGGCCGCAGTCGGCGTCGAGGTCAAGCAAATTGCCGTCGCCATCAACTACGACATAATCAAGCTGTTTTCGGAAGGTCTCTACCGAAGCCCTCACAAGGCCATAGAGGAGCTTGTGAGCAACAGCTACGACGCCGGCGCGAGAAAGGTGCACGTGATCCTTCGGGAACAGAATGACGAGAATGTCGGCGATCACGACCCGTTGTGGGTAATCGACGACGGATGCGGAATGGATGCGAAGGGCTTCGAACAACTCTGGGTGGTTGCTCAATCGCAAAAAGGCGACAAGGAACAGCACAAACGTCTTCCGATAGGGCAATTCGGCATCGGCAAACTTGCCGCATACGTTCTCGCTTGGGAACTGACTCACGTGAGCTGCGTGAACGGTAAATTTTTGCTCACGGTTATGGATTTCAAGAACAATGTTACCGACAGAAATACCAACGCCAACCCAGTTCATGTTTCCCTGCGAGAATTGACGGAAGAAGACGCCAAGGGGTATCTTGCCGAAATTAAGCATTGGGATCCCGGAGCTTGGTCGATCATGTTCGGACAGGAAAACCGTGATCGGACCTGGACTGCTGCGGCCCTATCCAACTTCAAGGATCTGTACCGAAAAGTTTCCACCGGCAGGCTGGAGTGGGTGCTAAGCACCGGCCTTCCGCTTAGCACCGACTTTCAGGTATTCCTGAACAAAAAGCGGATCGAATCGAGCAAGGAGAAATTGCAGACGATCAAATCCATTGAAATCGACGAGGACCGCCCGGGCGTTGGCCGTGTCCGCGGCAATGCTCGAATTTTCGAAAAACGACTGACAACCGGCAAATCTTCGCAGGTCGGGCGCAGTAACGGGTTCTTCATTCGTGTCCGTGAGAGGGTCATCAACATAGAGGATGAATTGTTTGGAATTGCGCAGCCCAATCATGCCGCATGGTCTCGTTTTTCGCTGGATGTCAATGTCGATGGCCTGAGAGGGCACCTGCTCTCTTCTCGAGAGGGCGTAAGGGATAGCGATGACATACAAGATTTTCGTGGTTTCCTTCAGAGTATGTTTAACGACTGCCGGCAGGCCTACGATGAGTGGAATAGGAAAGAGAACGATCAGCTGGACAGATCTGCACTACTGAACGATTCCAGCGTATACATAACGGAACCGCTTTCTAGAAGTGTTCGTAACGCCGCGGAAGCGGGCGCTGAATCCTTCTACGTCAAGATGCCGCGCGGCGTCACCGCCGAATCCAGGATGAAATGGCTAGACGATTATGACCAAGCGATAATTGATCGTCCTTTCAATGACACCGAATTCACGGAAGCCGGTCACAATTTTCCTGTCGCTCGGTATGATCCAAATACGAGAAACGTTTCCGTGAACTCCGAGCATCCTTTTGTGGATAAACTGACGAAAGCAGGATCGAAAGGCGGACGAAATTTTAACCCCGCGAAACTGTTCGCGTGGTCCGAGGTGCTACTTGAGGGGCAGCTGCAGGAGCATGGAATAAGCAACGCATCGATTGCGAGCTTTCTGGCCGACAGGGATAAGGTGCTGAGGTTAACTTCGGGCGATTCTCCTCCGACCGCCAAGGAGGTATTGCGTCGACTCGAGGCCGCGAGCCATCATTACAAGGCTCTTGAGCGGGCGGTGGGATCGGCCTTCGTCGTTCTGGGTTTCAATTACGAAAGGCGGGACGACGGACCGCACGGAACGGACGGCGTCATTTATGCTCGTCTCGGCCAACATCAAACGAGGGCTGATTATAAGGTTGTCTATGACGCAAAGTCTACTATTGGACAATCCGTCCGTGCAGAGAAGGTCGATATAGCTAGGTTGGAGAGGTTTCGCAAGGAGGAGGTCGCCGATTTCGGATTTCACGTGGCGATAGCATATCAGGGTGAGAAGGACGAAGGTAGCGCGCTCAACCAAGAAGCTCGAACCCATACGCATCCTCTGACTTTGCTTAAGGTGGATCATTTGCACAGACTCGTCCATCTGCATTGCCGCCATGGCGTAACGCTCACCAAGCTTCGGTCACTGTTTGAGGGCACACGAACGGTTCTCGACGTAGAAAAATGGCTTGAAGACTACGAGACCGAGTTGACGCAACAGGGGGAGGTTCCGCTTTCCGAGCTTCTCAGCGCTCTGGACGCAGCGAAACGCGATCGCAACGCCAAACCTAATGTCCACTTTATTCGTGCGAAGAACGCGGATTTGGAACGTTTCAGGCCGGAACGTCTGACGGCCCGCTTGAAGGCGGTGGAATGTATTGTCGGCAGCCGTTGGATCGAAGTCGACCGCGATTCGCAATACGTGCTTATGCATCAAACGGCGGAGAAAATTTTGGAGGAACTGGATCGTAACATTGGCGAGTGGCCAACCCAAGATCGAGAGGGACGGGTATGAATATGAATCTGGACCCTATTCATCCGTTCCCCGCACGAATGGCGCCAGAATTGGTTCGCCAATCTTTGGGGGCGATTCCGAAGGGCGGACGCGTGCTGGACCCGATGTGCGGCTCCGGCACCGTCGCGCGGGCGGCGGCGCAGGCTGGCTTCGGTTGCGTCGGGATCGACATCGATCCTCTCGCGGTGTTGATGGCCCAAGTGTGGAGCACACCTATGGACGCAAGCCAGCTTCGCCCCGCCGCGGAGAAGATTGTTGCGGACGCCGAAGGACTCCCGCCGGACGCCGCGGAGTGCGCGCCCGATGTCGAAACACAGCGATTTATCTCGTTCTGGTTCGCGCCGGAGCAGGAAGAGGCGCTGCGGCGATTGGCGACGGTATTGCGCCGTTACGACGACGAACGGACGCGGGACGCATTGATCGTAGCGTTAAGTCGCATTATCGTATCGAAGGAGAAGATGGCGTCCCTTGCGCGCGACACGTCGCACAGCCGCCCGCACAGGATTCCGGGGCCGAACGATTTCGACGTGTATGGAGGGTTCATCCGATCCGCCGATCATGTGGCCAAGCGCCTGAAGCCGGAAGCGATTAGGGTTCCCGCCGAAGTGCGACGCGGAGACGCACGGAGATTGGAGGACTTGGGCGAAAGACAGTTCGATCTCGTGCTTACCTCTCCGCCGTATCTCAACGCCATCGACTATTTGCGCGGGCATCGGCTTACGCTGGTATGGCTGGGCTTCGAGGTAGGACGGCTAAGGGGGATTCGGGCCATCAGCATAGGGACGGAGAGAATGGCTGCGGAAGCGGGGGGCCCCGTAGAAATTTCGCGGTTCATCAAGCCTGGCGGAGAACGGACTATGGGCCGCAAACATGAAGGCTGGATACGGCGTTACGCGGAGGATATGGAGGCCGTGCTTCGGCAGATAGCGAGGGTCGTCAAGACGGACGGGCTGGCGGTCATGGTCCTCGGCAACTCCTTTCTTCGCGGGTCCGTCGTCGACAATGCCGGGCTTGTTCGGGCGTTGGCCGAGTCGGTCGGGTTTCGGGAGCGGCAGTGCGAGAGCAGGGAAATTCCCGCGCGGCGCCGTTACCTTCCGCCGCCGGGCGACGGCCAAAACGCTCTGGACCGCCGCATGCGAACCGAGACGGTGATCACTTTCGATATGCGGTAACGGGATCGCCCCGGAAGGCTATAGCTCGCCGAGCAACGCACGGGCGATCTCATCCCACTCGTCGTCAAGGGACGCTTCGGAGACGGGTTTGCCGGCGCGGCGGTACCAGCCGGCGGCGTTGGGGAGGTCGCCCTCGATGCGGTGCAGGTGGGCGTGAACCCAGGCGCCGGCGGGGTCGCGGGCGGATTGGGCGAGGACGTGCGCGGCGTCCCATTCGTCGTTGGCGGCGCGCCATAACGCCTCCAACGGCGCGGACAGGCCGGGCGGCGGGGCGGAGTCGGCGGCGACGGATCGGCGGAACTCGTCGAGGGTCATGGGGCTTGCTCCAGCAGGCGGGCCGCGAGCGCTTCGGCCAGGGCGGCGGCGGCGCCGGCGGCGGCCTTCGCGCGGGAGGACATGCGGGCCGCGCCCTTCGCGATGGCGGCGAAGCGCTGTTGCAGGTCAAGAGGGGGGAGCGGGACTTCGGCCTGTCGGAGGACGGAGAGTTTCAGCGACGGCAAGGTCGTGACCTGGGCATGCTCGCGGGGGTCGTAGTGGACCGACCACCAGAACAGATAGACGGGATCGACCACGGATCGATGGGGCGCCGCTATCGCCAGATGGCTGACGACATGGGCGTCGACGGCGAGCATGGCGCGGTGGTTGAGGTTCACCGACACGCCGCTTTTCGGGATCAGAAGGCTGTCCCGGGGGAAAACGCGAAGGCGGTTCTCCCGCAGCCAAGCCGGGTCCAGGCGGTCGGTCGATTCGGCAAGCTCCGGGTTCACATGGTCGCGGCCGACGTCCTGCATGCGCACGAAAAGCGGGCCGTCGGGGGCGAACGCCTCCGGGTCCTGGGGGGCCGGGTCGCCGGCGCTCAGGTCGGCGATTTCGTCGAGCCTGCGCGTCTCCCATCCCATCGGGTTTTCGACCGGATCGCCGAACATCTTGATAAAGAGGGTCTGGGCAAAATTGTGGGGGCAATCATAAGCCCTGCGGCACAGACGCTGGATATGCGATGCCGAGTTCAGAATATCGGCAATTTTCTCTTGCTTCCTCCTCGGCATAAGCGGAATCGAAATAGACCGAAGATCGCTTTGATCTATAGAGGCAAAGATGCTTCCTCGTCCTTTGGCGACAATTTCATCGTGTCTATGGATAATAGCCCAATGCACGAAATCTCGGCACACGATCTTGTTATCCGGGCGGATCGCTGCGAGGCCGCGTCCTATGCAACATCTTTCTTTCGCGATGTTGGTTGGACCGACAGGCGCCCGGACGGATATCAGGATATCTCCGCTTTCTGCAATCTTCTTGGGTTCCGTGCACCATTTTCTGGCGACAGGGTGGACGTCGCCGAAATCGGCCTTTCCCTGAAAGAAAGGCAAGCCGTCGGCCGCTTCATTATAGGAATGACTCGGCGGCGACTGGCCGGCGATGATGGTCGCAATCTCCCCGAGCGGAACATGGGCGACCGCGCTCATCCGGCCGCCTCCCGCACCGCGTCCTCCAGCGCGTCGATCTCGCGCAGGATCTCCCCCTCGATGCCGCGCAGCTCCTCCAGTATCTCCAGCGGGTCGCGGTGTTCGGCGGGGGCGCGGTTGGCGGGGCGGTGGCGGGCGGCGCTCAAATTCCAGTCGGCGGCGCGAAGGGCATCGGCGTCGGCGAACCACCAATTCTCGCGCCACTCGGCCTTCGCGTCGCGGGCGCGCCACGCCTCCAGACAGTCCTCGCGCTCGGCGAACGCCTCGAGCAGCTCCGGCAGATCGTCGGCGTCGATGGGCGAATCGTGGTTGGCGTCGAGCTTGAAGCCGTCGGCCTCGGCGTGCAGGAACATGGCGTGTTCGGTCGCGCCGCCCTTGCGGAGCACGAGGACCGAGGTCTTGACGCCGGAATAGGGGTTGAACACGCCGGCGGGCAGCGACAGCACCGCGTCCACCCGGTTGTTCTCCACCAGGATACGGCGCAGCTCGCGATGCGCGACGGTGGCGCCGAACAACACGCCTTCGGGAACCACCACGCCGCAGCGCCCGCCCGCCTTCAGGTGGTTCAGCATGAAGCGCAGGAACAGAAGTTCGGTCTGCGCGGTTCGGCCCACCTTCACCGCGTCGACGATGCGGTCGCGGTCGATGCGGCCGGAGAAGGGCGGGTTGGCGAGGATGACGTCGAAACCCTCCGGCGGCAGGCCGAGCTCCGCCTTCGCGGCGCGGTCGAGGGCGCGGGTCAGGGCGTCGCGGCGGAGGATGCGCACCTTGTCCAACCCGCGCAGGGTCAGGTTCATGGTGGCCAGGCGGACCATGCGCGGGTCCACGTCCATGCCGTGGAAGGTCTCGTCGCGCAGCAGGCGGTGGGCGGCCGAGTCGAGTTCGTCGCCCAGGCCGCGGCGAATCGTCTTGCCCTCCGACTCCACCTCCTCGATTCCCGCTTGCGAGGAATTGGCGAGGCGGATGCGATCCCACGCGCCGACGAGGAAGCCGGCGGTGCCGGCCGCCGGGTCGCATATCGTCTCGCCCAGGCGCGGTTCGACCATCTCGACCACGGCGCGGACGATGTGGCGCGGGGTGCGGAACTGGCCCAGCTCGCCGGCCTGGCGGATCTGGCGCAGCACGTGTTCGAACAGGTCGCCCTTGGCGTCGGCGTCCACCCGTTCGAGATGCAGGTCGTCCACCAGGGAGACGACCTGCGAGAGGACGGCCGGCTCGTCGATCTCCAGCCGCGCGCCGTCCATGAAATCGGTGGCGCCGGCGGCGGCGATGCCGGCGTGGAAGGGGAAGACCTCCTCGCGCACCCAGCCGACCAGCGCGGCGCCGTTGAGGGCGGGCGCCCATTGCGACCAGCGCAGCGAATCGCGGGGGACGGAGAGGGCGCCCGGCGCGCGGGCGTTGCGCGGGTCGCGCAAGGTCCACTCGCCGGCGAAGGCGCTCTCCCAGGGTTCGGCGCCGGGGGCGCGGGCGCGGCGGACGCGGGCGGAATCCGCCGCCTCGAACATGGCGAAGTAGAACAGGAAGCTGAGCTGCTCGGCGTTGCGCGCCGGGTCGGGGTAGCCGCCGCCGTAGAGATAATCGCGGATGCGGTCGATGGCGCGGCGCAGGTCGGGGGCGAGGGGCATGGCGCGGTTCTACTCCGCCGGCGGGCGCGAGTCCCGCGCGAAGACGGCGGCGTTGAGGCTCTCCAGCATGCCCTCCAGCGCCGCGCGGCCGCCGAACACGCGCTCGGCCTCGTCGTAGCCGCCCAGATCGGCGAAGGGGGGCGAATCGAAGTCCCACTCGCCGAACCCTTCCATCCGCCCGGCCTCGGCCTTGACGCGGCTGGCGATCAGCCCGGCCCAACGCGCGCGGTCGGCGTCGAAGGCGCCGCCCGCGGCCTCGAACTCCTCGCGCCACGCGGCGAAGCGCAGCGACAGTTCGGCGGCGCGCGCCTCGCGCTCGGGCGGGCGGACGATGCGCCCGTCGTCGTCGAGGACCAGCCATTCGCGGCTCGCCGGGTCGATATGGTCGTCGACGTCGAGGGTGAGCAGGCCGCGCGATTCGCCGGGCGGGCGCGCCGGCGGCTCGCGGATCACGACGACTCCGCCGTCCACGGGTTCCTCGTCGTCGTCGCCGTGGAAGTCGGTCACGCCGGTGAAGTCGAAAATGGTGAAGCCGGCCTTGTGGATGTGCGGCGCCTTGCGGGTCCCGCGGCCGCGCATCTGGCGGTAGAGGATGGCGCTGCGGGTGAACCGCGCCATGACCAGATTGACGACCTCGGGGCAGTCGAAGCCGGTGTCGAGCATGTTCACGCTGACGAGGATTTGCGGGAATTCCTCGTCCTTGAAGCGGCGGATGATGGCGGCGGCATCGGCGTCGGGCGCGGGGCCGCCGCCGGCGTCGCTGACGACGAAATCGGCGTAGCGGACGGAGGGGTGCGGCTTCCTGTCGGCGAACGCCTCGTCGAACAGATTGGCGAGATCCGCGGCGTGGCGCTTCGTCACCGCGAAGACGATGGTCTTGCCCCAGGCGGGTGTGCGCAACACTTTGTCGCGGCCGCGGAAGCCGTGCTCCAGCACGTGGCGGAACTCGTTGACGATGGCGCGGTTGCGCGCGGGGACGGTGAATGTGCGCTCCAGCGCGCAGGGGTCGACGAGGAGGGGGTCGGCGGCGCCGAACGCGTTCTCCAGCTCGGCGCGGTCGGCGGGCGCCAGCGAGTCCCAGTCGATCTCGTCGCGCGCGACCTCGAAACCGCCATCGGCGGCGGTCTTGACGGTGGTCGCGCGGAAGATGCGGTAGGGGGCCAGCACGCCTTCCCGGACGGCCTGGGCGAGGCCGTAGGTGAAGGTGGGCGCCTCGAGGCCGAAGAAGCGCAGCGTGTCGCGGACGAAGGCGGCGTCGTCCTCGTCCCGCGCCTCGCCGGCGTCGACCGCCGCGCAGGGGGTGGCGGTGAGGCCGAGCTGGACGGCGTCGAAATAGCGGACGGCGCGGCTCCACTTGCCGTAGATCGAGCGGTGGCATTCGTCGGTGACGACGAGGTCGAAATAGCCGGGCGAGAGTTCGCGGTAGTCGGCGATCATGGTTTGCAGGGTGGCGACGGTCACGCGCGCGGCGCGGTCGAAGCCGCGGCCGGGGCGGAGGACGCGGCAAGGGTAGTCGGGCAGATGGTCGGCGAAGGCCTCCTCGGCCTGGCTGGCGAGGGCGATGCGGTCGACGAGGAACAGGACGCGCATCGCCGCGCCGGCCTGGAACAGGCGCTTGACGAAGGCGGCGGCCATGCGCGTCTTGCCGGCGCCGGTCGCCATCTCGACGAGGAGCTTGCGCCGGCCGAGGGCGACCTCCCGGGTGAGCGCCTCGATGCAGTCGACCTGGTAGTCGCGGCCGGCGATCCCGCGGTCGATGGCGACGGCGCGCGGGTCCTTGCGGTGGGCGCGGGCGGCGGCGCGGCGCTCCAGGTCGTCTTGCGCGAAGAACCCGGCGACGGGGCGCGGATGGGCGCCGGCGCCGCGGTCGAGGAAGCGGACCTCGGCGCCGTTCGACAGGAAGACGAAGGGGGCGCCGAGCCGTTCGGCGTAATGGAGGCCCTGGTCGCGGGCGGCGGCGAGTTCGACCGAGGCGCGCTTCGCCTCGACGACGGCGAGGGGGCGGCCGTGGCCGTCGAACAGCGCGTAATCGGCGCGGGAGCCGTCGGGCAGCGCGTGTTCGAAGCGGACGTTCCCGCCGTCCTCGAGGTCCCAGCCGGCGTCGCGCAGCCGGGCGTCGATGCGGACGCGGGAGAACGCCTCGGTGGCGGTCATGCGGCGGTCCATGGGTCGATGAGGTCGACTCCGGCGGCGGCGAAGTCGCCGATGTTGCGGGTCGCCACGGCCATTCCGTGCGCACGCGCGATGGCGGCGATCTGGCTGTCCGCCCGGGCGGCGTGGAGGCCCATCCGCCGGCGGTCCGCCATGATGACGGCGTAGGCGCGGGCGGCGGCGGAGTCGAACGGGAGGATGCGTCCGGCGAAATAGAGCGCCATCATTCGCTCCAGCGCGTTGGCCAGCGCCGTTCGGCGCCGGCCCGGCGGCATGATGGCGACGCCGTGGCGCAGCTCGGCTTCTCCTACCGCGGAGAAGAACAAGCTGTCCGCCGGGCGCTGTCTCGTCCAGGCAGCCACGCCCGGATCCGGATGCGGGCGCGCGAGTTCGGACACGACGTTGGTGTCCAGAAGGAGCACCGCCGGCTATGTCCGGTCGTATTCCGGCGAATTGAAATCCGGCGGCTCCCGAACCTTCTCGCGCGGCGGAAGGTCGATCTCCAGCCCGCCGAGGGGAGCGAACAGATCGTGGATGGCGGCCGCCAGGTCTTCCGGCGGCGCTGCGCATTCGTCCGCGCCGCATCCGAGCGCCTCGCGGAGGATGGCGCGCGCCTCCTCCTCCATCGAGCGGGCGTTCCCCGCGGCGCGAATGCACAGGCGCCTCCGCGCCTCGTCGTCGAGATCGCCGATGGTCAGATTCGCCATGATCGCGCCCTCCCTACTCGATGCGCCGGGGCATTGTAGCGTATCCGCGCCGCCGCCGGGAGCGCGGCGCGAACGCCCCGGCCGAGGATTACGGAGATTTCAACGGGATCGACGGGAAATAGCTGGCGAATCTCGCGGTGTCCGCAGTGGCGAGGCGCCATTGCATCGCCTGCGCATGTGCGCCGATGAAGAAGTCCGGCAATGGCGTGCGGGGCGCGGCGGCGCCCGAATGCCCGCGTCTCCGCCGCCTGTATAATCGATACCCCTCCGCGCAAATTTCAGCGGCGGCGGCGGGAAGATCGAACGTCCGAACGCCCCAGCGGCGAATTCGATCGACCGCGGTCGACGGGTCCGCAGCGCCGACGCATATCTCGACGAGAACTATGGCGTTGACCGCCGCCCCCTCCGTTGCGACCGCGTCGGCGATGACGTTCCGGGCCCAACCGCAATGAATAGAGGACGTATCGAACGCATATATGGGAACGTTCGTATCGAGAAGCATCATGGCTCTCTGGTCAGGCCTCTCAGCTCCTCCCAGGGCATATTCATGCGAAGGGGGTATTCCGACATCGCCTCGAAGCAATCCTCGCGGCGCTCGTGCGGCGTTCGACCCTCTTGCCGGCGGTCGGCCGCCGCGGGTTCGCCGCCCCCGTCCGGGCCGGGCGCCACCGCCTCGCGGAGGATCGCCCGCGCCTCGGCCGCCATCGAGCGACCGTTTCCGTTCGCGCGGGCGCGAAGGCGCGACTTCACTTCGTCGTCGAGCTTGCGAATCGTAAGGCTGGCCACGATCCCGCTCCCTTCCGCACCGCCGAACGCCCCATGATAGCGGAGTCGCCGCGCGATCGCGAACGGACGCCCGCGCGCCCCGGGTTTACGCGCCGAGGGCGCGGGCCATCGTCTCGGTCATGCGGCGGGCGAAGGCGGCGGGGTCGGGGACGGGCTCGCTCTCGACGATGCGCGCTTGGTCGAGAAGCAACGCCGCCGCCTCGGCCAGCGCCGGGTCGGACGGAGACGCATCGGCGCGCGCCGCCAACGCGGCGATCAGCGGGTTGGACGGGTTGAGCTCGAGGATCTTGCGGCCCGCCGAATCCAGCTGGCGGTGCTGCTTCAACATGCGCTCCAGATGCATGTCCAGGCCGGACTCGTCGGCGACCAGGCAGACCGCGCTGTCGGTCAGCCGCGCCGAGGCGCGCACGTCCCGCACCTTGTCCGCCAGCGCCTCCTTGAACGCCGCGACCAGCGCGCCCATGCCCTCGGCGGGGGGCGATTCCGGCTCGGCGGGCGCGTCCTCTCCCGCGCCGCCGGCGGCTATGCCGGACAGGTCGACGTCGCCGCGGGTGACGGACTTGAACGGCTTGCCGTCGAATTCGCGGACCGCGCCGAGCCAGAAGTCGTCCACCGGGTCGTCGAACAGCAGGACCTCGACGCCGCGCGCCGCGAAGCCCTCGATCTGCGGGCTGGCGCGCAGCGCGTCGGCGCTCTCGCCGGTAATGGTGTAGATCTCCGTCTGCCCCGCCTTCATCCGCGAGACGTAATCGGCGAGGCTCGCGAGCTCGTCGCCGCGGGTCGATTTCGCGCGGAGGAGCTTGAGCAGGCGGTCGCGGTATTCGGAGTCCTCATAGACTCCCTCCTTGAGCGCCGCGCCGAAATTGCCCCAGAATTCGGCGTAGGCCGCCGGCTCCTTCGCCGCCTTGCGCTCCAGCGCGCCGAGAACCCGCTTGACCAGCGCCGTGCGGATGCGCGCGAGGACCGGATTGCGCTGGAGCGTCTCGCGGCTGACGTTGAGCGGCAGGTCCTCGGAATCGACGACCCCGCGCAGGAAGCGCAGCCAGCGCGGAACCAGCCCCTCGCAATCGTCGGTGACGAACACGCGGCGGACGTAAAGCTTCACCCCGTGTTTGCGTTCGGGATGGAAGAGGTCGAACGGCGCGGTCGAGGGGACGAACAGCAGGCTGGCGTATTCGATCCTGCCCTCCGCCTTGTTGTGGAGGGTGAGCCAGGGTTCGTCGAAGGCGTGGGCGGCGTGGCGGTAGAACTCGGTGTATTGCTCCGCCGAGACGTCCGCCTTCGGACGGGTCCACAGGGCGCGGGCCGCGTTGACCGTCTCAGCCGCGCCGTCCGCGCCGGCGAAGCGGATCGGCAGGGGGATGTGGTCGGACCACGTCTTGACGATGGCGCGCAGGCGGGTTTCGTCGAGATATTCGTCGAATTCCTTGCCGCGGCGGATGTGCAACTCGACCGTAGCGCCGCGCCCGGCGCGCTCGGCGGGCGCCACGGTGTAGGCGCCCTTGCCGTCGGAGCGCCAGAGCCACGCCTCCTCCTCCCCCGCCTTGCGGGAGGTTACGGAGACGCGGTCGGCGACCATGAAGGCGGAGTAGAAGCCGACGCCGAACCGGCCGATGAGGCTGGAGTCCGCCGCCGCGTCGCCGCTCAACCCGGCGACGAACGCCTCGGTCCCCGACCGCGCGACCGAGCCCAGGTTCGCTATCAACTCGCCGCGGTTCATGCCGACGCCGTTGTCGACGACGCGGACGAGGCGCGCCTTGCGGTCGACCTCCACCGACACCGCGAGTTCGGGGTCGTCGGCGAGGAGCTCCGGCCGGGCGATGGCGGCGTAACGCAGCCGGTCGCAGGCGTCGGAGGCGTTGGAGAGCAACTCGCGGAGGAAAATCTCCTTGTTGGAGTAGAGCGAGTTCACCATCAGGTCGAGAAGCTTGCCGATCTCGGCCTGGAACTCGCGGGTTTCGGCCCCCGCCGCCGCCTTTTCGCTCATCGCGCGCCCCGCTCCGCGTTGCTCCCGCGCCGGAATGTGCGGCGGCGGCGGCGCGGATTCAAGGCCGGCGCCGCGCGCGCGCCAGACGGGATCGAGGACCGGCGCGACCGCCGCCTTCCGGCGGCGAGGCCCGATCCCGGACGGCCCCGCGCGTCAGAACGCGAGGCGCAGCGAGAGGACGCCGAACCAGCCGAGCGCGCTCGTCCAGTCCAGGCGCGCCGGGTCGTGGGGGGCGCGGTCGCCGAAGCGGTCGCCCGGGCGCGCGTAGCGGACGAACGGGACGTGCGAGAGGTATTCCAGCCCCGCGCCGAGGCGGAGGACGGCGCCGGAGAACGGGCCGGCCTCCAGCGCCGCCTCGGCGCGGAATGCGGCGGCGGCGCGCGTGTCGCGGAGGTCGAGGGCGGTCCGCAGGTCGATGTCCGCGGGCGGAGACAGGACCGTGCGCTGGCGGCCGCGGTATTCGGAGGCGAGGCGGAACAGGCCGGCCTCGCCGGAGGCGGACAGCGCCCAGCGTTCGGCGAGCGGAAGCGCCGCGCGGGCGCCGGCGACGACGCCGAGCCAGGAGGCGCGCAGGCGCTCGTCCAGGGTCAGGAAATTCTCGTCCGGGCGGCGGTTGGTCGCCTCCCAGGCGAAAGTGTCGAGGCGGCGGTCGAGGACGCGGACATCCGCCCCGGCGAAAACGGAGACCTCGCCGCCCGCGCCGGAGCGGAGGGGCAGGCCGATAATCGGACCGCCGCCCCAATACGCCGTCTTCTCGCCGGAGCGCAGCCGCATCTCGTCGCCCCAGAGGAAGTTGGGCGCGTATTCGAGCGGCGCGCCGTCGATGGCGCCGATCCAGCCGGCGAAGCGCAGGCGATTCTCGGCGCCGATGGCGTCGAGCAGGGCCTGGCGGCGCGCGGGGTCGGCGAGAATCTCCCCCCGCCGCGCCTCGCGTTCGGCGACGCTCCAGCCGCGCAGCTCCGCCTCCGCCACGCCGATGTGCCGCGCCTCCAGCGAGTCCCACAGGTCGCTCGTGCCGGCGTATCCGGCGGCGAAGGACGCGCGGCGCTTCGCGGCGAACCCGCGCGCCTCGACCCAGGCGCCGCGGCCGAACGCCGCCACGCGGCCGCCGATGGCGGCGCGGAGCATCGGCGCCGTCCGCCGCGCCGCGCCGGAGCGCGGCAGGAAGCCCGCTAGGCGCTCGCGGGAGTCGGTCTCGATGAACGGGGTGGAGACGGGCAGGTCGAGCGAGAAGGCGCCGATTTCGGCGCGGGCGTAGAGGCCCTCCGCGGCGCCCGCCGCGAACGGCGCGGCCGCGGCCAGCGCGGCGGCGGCGGCGGTTGCGGCAAGGCGGCGATTCGGGGGCATGGTCCGATTCTATACGAATCGGCCGCCGCAATGCACGGGAGCGCCGATGGCGCCGCACGCCGCGCCGGCTTGACTTTGCGCCCGCCGCGCGCTAGAAGGAGCGCGGTTGCGACGGGAGAACGAGGAGGCGCGGCGGTGGGCGAATCCGTGTTCCGCTCCTTCGCCCGGAACTGGCGCGAGGATGCGGGCTTCCGTTCGCGGGTGGCGACGGACCCGAGGGCGGCGCTCGACGCGGCCGGGCTGGAGCTGCCCGCGGGGGTGAAGAGGGTGCGCGTCGTCGAGGACACGCCGGAGACGGTGCACCTGGTCCTGCCGCCGGAATCCGGCGCGCTCTCCGACGACGCGCTGGAGGCGGTCTATGGCGGCCTCGCCGGCGTCCCGCCCGGGCCGGGGCGGCGGCCGTGAGCGCGACGAACCTCGACGTCCTGATGGCGGCGCGCGGCGGCGGCGCGCCCATCGCGGCGCTGCCGGAGCCGCCGGCGGACCTGGACGCCGCCTACGCGATCCAGGACGCCCTCGCCGCGCGCATCGGCGCCGCGCCCATCGGCTGGAAGATCGGCTGCACCAGCGCCATGGCGCAGCGCATCTCGCGGGTGGACGAGCCGTTCTTCGGGCGCATGTTCGCGCAGGACGCGGCCGACGCCCCGGCGCGAATCGCGCTGGAGCGCTTCCACAACCCGATCCTGGAGCCGGAGATCGCCTTCCGCATGGCGCGCGGACTCCCCGCCGCCGGCGCGCCCTACGACGAGGCGGAGGTGGCGGACGCGGTCGGCGCCGTCTTCCCCGCCGTCGAAATGGTCGACAGCCGCTACGAGCGGGCATGGAAGATAAACATCCGCGAGACCGTCGCCGACAACGGCGTGCACGCCTACTTCGTCCGCGGCAAGGAGGCGGCGGACTGGCGCGTCATCGACCGGGCGCGGACTCCGCTGGCGGTGTCGGTCGACGGCGTCCCCACGGCGCGGGGCATGGGCGCGAACGCGCTCGGCGACCCGATGAACGCGCTGGTGTGGCTGGCGAACGCGCTGGCGCGGCGCGGCCTCGCGCTCGCCGCCGGCGACGTGGCGACGACGGGGAACGTTTGCGACGATCCGGTGGTCCCGAAGCCGGGCCAGACGATCTGCGCCGATTTCGGTCCGTTCGGCTCGGTCGAGGTCGCCTTCGACCGACTCCCGGCGACCGTCCCGGAATAAGGGCCGCCGGCCTCTCAGGTGCAGACGCCGAACGCGCTGCGGTAGCCGGCGACGATGCTGGCGTAGGCGGGCCGGCGCAGCGGCCCCGGCGCGGCGGGCGGGCGATGCGCGGCGGCGGGGGGGTCGATCCGCCCGGCGCGGCGCGGCGCGGCGGCGCGGAGGAGCGCGGAGTCCGGAAGTTTCGGGGCGCGGGTCGGCGTCGTCATGGCCTGTCTCCATCCTGCGCCGCCGCGACGGAAGCATGGCGAAAGGCGGCGCCTGGAAGGGGATATAGGGCGGCCGGGCGCGGCGGACCGCCGCGCGGGCGGGGAATCGCGGAAAACCGCGCCCCGTAGCTATTTTGCCACATCGGCTATTTCGCCGCATCGCGCCGCGCCGCCCCCGCGCCGGAGCCGTAAGCCGCCGCCAGGCGCTCCGCCGCGAGCGCGATGTCCGCCTCCGCCCCGGCGAAGGAGAAACGGACGAAACCTCCGCCCCGGCGGCGGTCGAAGTCGATCCCCGGAGTCGCCGCGACGCCGAGTTCGTCCAGCATGTCCGCGCACAGCGCGCGCGAGTCCGCCGCCAGGTCGCCGATCCCGGCATAGACGTAGAAGGCGCCGTCCGCCGGGGCGAAGGGGCCGAACCCGGCCTCCGGCAGGCGGCGCAGCAGGACCTCGCGGTTGCGCGCGTAGGCGGCGACGCGGGCGTCGAGTTCGGCGCGGCAGTCGAACGCCGCCAGCGCCGCGCGCTGCGCCGGCGCCGACGGCGAGATGAACAGGTTCTGCGCCAGCCGCTCGAACGCCCCCGCCAGCTCCTCCGGAACCACGGCCCAGCCCAGCCGCCACCCCGTCATGCCGAAATATTTGGAGAAACTGTTGACGACGACGGCCGCCGGGTCGTGCGCGAGCGCCGTCGATTCGCGCATTCCGTAGGTTATCCCGTGATAGATTTCGTCCGAGACCAGCCGCGCGCCGGACTCCCGCGCCCACGCGGCGACGGCCGCCAGCGCCGGCTCCGCCATCATGCTCCCGGTGGGGTTGGAGGGGCTGGCGAGGACCACGCCGTCGAGCGGCGCCGCGGCCTCCAGCATCGCCGGGTCGGGCTGGAAGCGCCGCGCCCGGCCGGAGGGCAGCGCCACCGCCTCGATCCCCAGCGCGCCGAGGATGTTGCGGTAGGCCGGGTAGCAGGGCTCCGCCAGCGCCACCCGGTCGCCGGGGTCGAAGGCGGCGAGGAACGCCAGGACGAACGCGCCGGACGCGCCGGCGGTCACCGCCACCCGCGCGGGGTCGATGGCGAGGCCGTACCGCTCGCCGTAATGGCGGGCGATGCGGGCGCGCAGCGCCGGCAGGCCGAGCGCCTCGGTGTAGCCCAGCCCGCCTTCGGCGAGCGCGCGGCCGGCGGCGGCGAGCACGCGCTCCGGCGCGCCGGCCGCCGGTTCGCCGACCTCGAGATGCAGCACCCGCGCGCCGGCGGCCTCGCGCGCGTTGGCCGCCCGCAGCACCTCCATGGCGTGGAACGGCGCAACGCCTGCGCGCCGCGCGATCTTCGGCGCCATCCCGCCCCTCCCCTTCGCCGCGCTCCGATGCGCCTGCGCGCCGCCGGCGCATTTGACGGCGGCGCGGCGCGACCTTAAGGAAAGCCCCCGGGTTTCGGAACGGGAGCCGCGCCGTGGCGACCGGAATTCTGCGATGGCTCGCGCCGCTCTGCCTGGTCGTGTGCGAGGCGGGCGCCAGCGTCGTCCTCGCTACGGCGGCGCATGCGCGGAGCCTGCCGCTGGTCCGCGATTCCGAGATCGAGACCGTCGTCCGCATGTGGGCCGACCCGCTGTTCGCCGCCGCGGAGCTGGACCCGGAGACGGTGCGGGTGCTCCTGGTCCGCGACCCCGCCCTCAACGCCTTCGTCGCCGGCGGGCGCAACCTCTTCCTCAACACCGGCCTGCTCATGGCGGCGGAGACTCCGGGGCAGGTGATGGGAGTCCTGGCGCACGAGACGGGCCACCTCGCCGGCGGCCACCTGGCGCGCACCGGCGAGGCGATGCGGACGGCGGAGGCCGCCGGCCTGTTCGCCACCCTGGCGGGGATCGGCCTCATCGCCGTCGGCGCGGCGACCGGCGCCGGCGACGCCGGCGAGGCGGGGGGCGCGCTGATCGTCGGCGGCCAGTCCGCCGGGATGCGCACCTTCCTCGCCTACACCCGCGCGCAGGAGAACGCCGCCGACCATGCGGCGCTGGCGTATCTCGACCGCGTCGGCCGCTCGGCGCGCGGGCTGCTGGAATTCCTGCGCACCCTCGAGGACCAGGAGCTGCTCTTCGTCGAACGCCAGGACCCCTACGTGCGCAGCCACCCGCTGACCGCGAACCGGATCGCCTTCATCGCCGAGCACATCGCCGCCTCGCCATGGTCGGATTCGCCCGACTCGCCGGAGGACGCGGAGCGCCTGGCGCG
The DNA here is from genome assembly GCA_965242575.1 of Alphaproteobacteria bacterium. Classification (GTDB taxonomy): domain Bacteria; phylum Pseudomonadota; class Alphaproteobacteria; order UBA7887; family UBA7887; genus JANQOH01. Next base: position 2,903,288 of record OZ251461.1, on the reverse strand, counting down.
GATACGCGCCAAACTCGCGGGCTTCCTCGACCGCCCGCGCCGCGTGCTGCGCTCGGTCTTTCCCGAGCGCGACCGGTCGCTTGCGGCGCGGTACGGCCGCGCCGTCGCCTATATGCGCCTGCCCGACCTGCCGCGGTCGCTGGCGGAGATCGACGGCCTGATCGCCGAGCGCCCGGACGACCCGTGGTTCGCCGAGCTCAAGGGGCAGATATTGTTCGAGCATGGGCGCGTCCGCGAGGCGCTGCCGCATTACCAGCGCGCCGTCGACCTGCGGCCCGGCGACCCGCAGCTGCGCGCCGGCCTGGGGCGGGTCCAGGTCGAGGCCGGCGACGCGGCGCTGCTGCCGGCGGCGGTCGCCAACCTGGAGGCGGCGCGGCGGAGCGACCGCGACGACCCGGTGACGTGGCGGACCCTGGCCGCGGCCTATCACGGCCTGGGCGAGGCCGGCGCCTCCGCGCTCGCCGCCGGGGAATACGCGCTTCTGGTCGGCCGCGCCGACGACGCCGTCCGCCACGCCGGGCGGGCGGAGCGGCATTTCTCCGAAGGGTCGGCGGGCTGGCTCCAGGCCCAGGACATCCGCAACCAGGCCGGGCACATCCGGGGCCTCGCGGCGCCCGGCTGACCGCCGCGCCGCGCGCAACGCGCCCGACACGCGCAACACGAGGACACGCCATGCCGCCGCGCCAACGCATCGCCGTCACCCTGCCCGCCGGGCCCCGTCTGGCCGACACCGTCGCCCGCGTGCGCCGGGCGGCCGCCGACGGTTTCGACGACGCCTGGTTCGGCGATGGCGGCGCGCCGGATTCGCTCACTTCCGCCGCCGCCGTCGCGCCCCACGCCGGGAACATGCGCATAGGCGTCGCGGTGACTCCGGTGTTCACCCGGACGCCGGCGGTGCTCGCCGCCACCGCCAACGCGCTCGGCCAGCTGCTGCCGGGCCGCTTCGTCCTCGGCCTCGGCTCGTCGAGCCATACGATGATGGAGGGCTGGCACGGAGTCGCGTTCGAGAAGCCGCTGACCCGGGTCCGCGAAACCGCGCGCATGGCGCGCGCCATGCTCGCCGGCGAGAAGTCGGACTTCCAATTGGAGACGCTGCGCAGCCGCGGCTACCGCCAGCCGCCGCTGGAGCGGCCGGTGCCGATATATCTCGCCGCGCTGCGCCCGGCGATGTGCGAGACGGCGGGCGAGGTCGGCGACGGCGCGGTGTTCAACCTGTGGCCGCGCCGCGCGCTGCCGAAAATGCTGGAGCGCGTGCGCGCCGGCGCCCGGCGCGCCGGCAAGGACCCGGCCGAGGTCGAGGTCGTGAACCGCTACATGGTCCTGGTCACCGACGACAAGGCGGCGGCGCTGGCCCGCTTCAAGCGCGCGATGGCGCCGTATTACGCCACCCCGGTCTATAACCGCTTCCTCGCCTGGGCGGGCTACGCCGACGTCGCCGGGGAGATCGCCGAGGGCTGGGCGGCGCGCGACCGGGCGCGGACGACGGGCGCGATCTCCGACGCGCTGGCGGACGAGATCGCCGTGGTCGGGACGGCGGACGCATGCCGCGCGCGCATCCGCGAGGCCGCCGAACGGGGCGTCCACACCCACATTATCGCGCCGCTTTCCGACGACCCGGCCGAAATCGCACGCACCTTCGCCGCCTTCACGCCGGAGAACTACCCCCGCTGACGGCGCCTCGGGACTTGTCGTCGACGATAACGATTTGCCCATCCACGGCCTTGACGGCCGGGCGCGCAAATATGGTGGCGCAAAAATTTTTGCCCCCTGTCCATATCGGCCTTGACAGCCCGTTGTTCCCTACCCATGATGCGGCGCGATGTGGGCTGGCGATGCTACGGCTCGGTGTCGGACGACCCTTGCGTCGAGCTCTGGAGCAGGAGGGCATGACAATGAGTTACGGGATCACACAGCGCAGCCTCGGTGTCTCCCCATCTACCAGATCGCACGTTCGGCAATCTGGCCCGAGCGGCCATCGCCCTATCTGGCCCGGCGCACGTTCAAAGGGCGGCTGGAGCCGAGACGAGAATGGAGCTAGGGATGTCTGATCGAAAGTCACCGACGGTACGTCAATTTAAGAAGCTTGAGAACGAGGTCCAGAAACAGCGCAGGAAAATTCGCACTGATGGATACGCGATGTCAGTGGGCGAGATTGCATCGCTGTACGAGGATAACGATATAGACGTCCGTCCCCAATTTCAGCGGTTCTTCCGGTGGACACGGGAATAGAAGACGAATTTTATCGAATCGGTTCTCCTCGGTATCCCTCTGCCGCAAATTTTTGTTGGCCAGAGAGAGGATGGCGTGTGGGAAATCGTAGATGGAATGCAACGGCTGTCCACTCTTTTGGAATTCATGGGTGAGCTCAGGGACGAACATCGTGATCGCAAGCAAAAAAGTTTGCAATTATCCGATGCGACTTATCTGCCATCGCTTAAAAACATGACGTGGAAAGACCTACCTGTGGCGCTGAAGAGGGATTTCCGACGCGCTAAGGTTAACGTAAGCATTGTGATGAGGGGCAGCGACACCAGAGCCAAATATGATCTTTTTCAGCGTTTGAATACGGGCGGTGCGGCGATGAGCGATCAAGAAGTTCGGAACTGTCTGCTTGTGATGGAGAACGAGAAATTTTATACGTGGCTGAAGGAACTCTCCGAAATTGAATCTTTCACCGAATGCGTCGCCATTAGCGATAGATTGGCAGACGAGGGCTACCACATGGAGCTTGCATCTCGGCTTCTGGTGCTCTCAAGGGAGACGGATATTAAAAAGATACAGAAGATGGGTAGCATGGTTACGTTTATCAATGAAAATATCATAGACTTAGCAAGGGCAGGAGAGGATGAAAGATCTCGTATAGGGAAGGTTTTTACGGAAACGTTTAGCATACTTTCTGGGGAATGTTTGGGTGATCGTGTGTTCCGCCGGTATGACAGTACTGAAGATAGGTTTAAGGGAAGCTTTTTGCTTTCTCCTTTCGAGGTCGTGGGATGTGGTATAGCGCACAATCTGGCTAACGGCGCATGCGTAGATGACTTCTCCAGGGAGCGGATTCTGGCCAAGATCAAGAGCATGTGGAGTGATGATAACTTCCGCAATTTTGTGAGAAGTGGCGTATCCCCGTCAAGTCGCCTACGGCTGTCCATCCCGTATGGTAGGCGCGAATTTGCGATTGGATCATGACAGAATATGAATTCCATCAGCTGCTAGACAGACGAACTGGCTGGAGGAAGCAGGAGCTTCGTGTGCTGTTGAATGCGGTTCCACCCATGGGACACAGCCCTCAAGCATCGGCTATTAGGCGTGGCGCTATTGTTGTGTCCTATGCGCACTGGGAGGGTTTTGTGCGCGATTCTGGAAAGATATTCTTGGATTTTATCAATAGTAAAAATGTTGGCATCAATAATCTGAAAAGAAATTTTATTGCCTTGCTTAACCCCGATGGGCATGAAATTGATCTTCCTGCGGCGAAGGAAAGACTACTCAAAAGAACTGGAATTATGAATTCCGCAAATTTACGGAGAATTGTATGGCAGCTTGGCTTGGAATATTTGCCGTTCGAATCTAAGGATCTTCTAATCCAGTCTCTCGTAAAAACTAGAAATAGTATCGCGCATGGCAAAGATATGCAAATATCTATCCAAGATTTTGAACAGCACGCAAGAAATGTTCTGGAGTTGGTACAAATATTCAGGGATCAAATTGACAAATCTGTGAAGGATCAAGGCTATCTTGAGGACTACCCCCGCTGACGGCGCGGAGTCTTCGCCCTGGCCTTGAAGGTGTGCTCCGGGCCGGGGAACCGCCCGGCGCGGACGTCCTCGGCGTAGCGGCGCGCGGCGTCGGCGAGGCCGGCGCCGAGCTCGGCGTAGCGCTTGACGAATTTCGGCGTGAAGTCGGGGAACGTCCCCACCGCGTCGTCGAGGACGAGGATCTGCCCGTCCACCGCCTTGCCGGCGCCGATGCCCACGGTGGGCGCGGCGACGCGCTCGGTCACGCGCCGCGCCGCCGTCTCCGGAACCGCCTCGACCACCATCGCGAACGCGCCGGCCTCGGAGATCGCATCGGCGTCGGCGACCAGCGCCTCCTCCTCGGCGCCGGTGCGCGCCTGCGGGCGGAAGCCGCCGAAGCGGTGGACGTGCTGCGGCGTCAGCCCCACATGCCCCATGACCGGAATCCCGCGTTCGACGAGGAAGCGCGCCGTCTCCGCCATCTCCCGCCCGCCCTCGAGTTTGACCGCCGAGCAGCCGGTCTCGGCCATGACGCGCGCGGCGGCGCGGAACGCCGCTTGCGGCGATTCCTGGTAGGCGCCGAAGGGCAGGTCGACGACGACGCAGGGCGTCCGCGCGCCGCGGACCACCGCCGCGCCGTGGGCGATCATCATGTCGAGGGTGACGGCGACGGTGTTCTCGAAGCCGTAAATCGTCATGCCGAGCGAGTCCCCGACCAGCAGCAGGTCCACGTGGTCCTGCACCCAGGCGGCGGCCGGCGCCGTGTAGGCGGTGAGGCAGACGATGGGGTCGCCGCCCTTGCGGGCGCGGATGTCCGCCGTCGACACGCGCCGCCGCCGCGCGCCCCGGTCCCGCTTCGCCGCCGCTTCCGGTTCCGCCATGTCTCCCGCTCCGCGCGCCCGCCGCGACCGTAGCGCCCGCCGCCGTCCCCGGCAAGGCCGCGGCGGTCCGCGAGGGGCTTGACTCGCGCGGCCAACGGGGCGCGATTCGGCCCGCCCTGCAAGGAGCGCCCCGCGAGGAGAACGCCATGCGCCGCCGGCTCCGCGCCGCCCCGCTCATCGCCGCCGCAGTCGGGCCGGCGCTTTGCCTCCCGTTGGCCGCCGCGTCCGCCGAGGAGGCGCCGGAATGGGAGATCGCGGACGGGTCCGGCCCCGTCGCCGCCCGCCTGCGCGCGGCGGGCGCGGCGCCGGGGCCGCTCGACGCGGCGTTCGGCAAGTTCCTCGTCCTCCGCTGCGCCGGCGGCGGGGTCGAGGCCGCCATCCAATGGGGCCGTTTCGGCGCGCTCGGCTACGCCGAACCGGGCTCCTCCGCCGTCGCGGTCACGGTCCGCTTCGATTCCGGGCCGGAGGACACCCGCGCCTGGCGGAAATCGCCCGACCGCAACATGTCGATCCCGCCGGACCCGGAGGCGTTCGCGCGCCGGCTCGCGGCGCATCGCCGCCTGGCGGCGCGCGGGCCGGAGCTCGACGGCGGCGCGTTCATCGCCGATTTCGACCTGCGCGGCGCCGGCCCCGCCGTCCGCGAGGCGGCGGCGCGCTGCGCCGGGACGGCGGGCGACTGACGCGCGGCCGCCTATACAGGCCCGCCGGCGGCGGCTATAGCGGGGCGGGACGACGGTCGGGGAGGAGGAGCCCATGCCCGCGGACGCCGCCGGGACAGGCCCGGAGCGCATCTTTTTCGACGCGCTGGCCGAAGGCCGCTTCGTGTTGCAGCACTGCCCGGAATGCGCGCGCGGCGTGTTCTACCCGCGCGTCCAGTGCCCGCGCTGCGGCTCGGCCGCGCTGGAATGGCGCGCGGCGTCGGGCCGGGGCGTAGTGTACGCCACCAGCGTGGTGCGCCGCCGGCCCGAACAGGGTCCGCCCTACAACGTAGCCCTCGTCGACCTGGCGGAGGGGCCGCGCATGATGAGCCGCGTCGAGGGCGTCGCGCCCACAGACGTGCGCATCGGCATGGCGGTGAAGGCGGAGGTGGACCGGTCGGGCGACTCGCCCGTGGTCGTCTTCCGCCCCGCGGAGTCCGCGTCGTGAGCGGGTTGCGGGGCGCGGCGTCGGTCGTCGGCGCCGGGACGTTCGGCCTGGGCGAGGTGCCGGGGTTCTCCGAACTGGAGCTGACCGCCGGCGCGGCCCGCGCGGCGCTGGACGACGCCGGGCTGCGCGCCGCCGACGTCGACGCGGTGTTCTGCGCCTCGGTGACGCACAACATGGGCTCGCTCGCGCTGTGCGAATATCTCGGCGTGTCGCCGAAATTCTCCGATTCCTCGATGATCGGCGGGTCGTCGAACCTGGCGCACCTGATGACGGCGATGATGGCCATAGCCGCCGGGCAGTGCGAAACGGCGCTGGTCGCCTATGGCAGCAACCAGCGTTCGGCTTCGGGCCGCCTCGTCTCCACCTCGCGGCCGGACCCTTACGAAGGCCCCTACGGCCCGCGCCAGCCCATCACCTCCTACGCGCTTTCGGCGTCGCGCCACATGCACGAATACGGGACGACGCGCGCGCAGCTGGCCGAGGCGGCGGTCGCCGCGCGCGCCTGGGCGGCGCTGAACCCCGAGGCGTTCATGCGCGATCCGTTGACGACGGAGGAGGTCCTGGCCTCGCGCCCGATCAGCGACCCGTTCACGGTGCGCGACTGCTGCCTCGTCACCGACGGGGCGGGGGCGGTCGTTCTGACCGCGCCCGGCCGCGCCCGCGACCTGGCGCGCCCGCCGGTTCCGGTGCTGGGCGCGGCGATGGCGCACTGGCACCGCTACATCGCCAGCATGCCCGACGCGACGGTGACGGCGGCCTCCGACACCGGCCCGCGCGCGCGCGCGATGGCGGGGGTGTCGGTCTCCGACATCGATCTGGTGGAGATTTACGACGCCTTCACCATCAACACGATCATGTTTCTGGAGGATCTGGGTTTCTGCGCCAAGGGCGAGGGCGGCCCGTTCGTCGAGGGCGGCGCCATAGCCCCCGGCGGGCGGCTGGCGGTGAACACCAATGGCGGCGGCCTGTCGTGCTGCCACCCCGGCATGTACGGCATGTTCCCGCTCATCGAGGCCGTGCGCCAGCTGCGCGGCGACGCCGGCGAACGCCAGCAGGGAACCCCGCAAATCGCCCTGGCGCACGGCAATGGCGGCGTCTTCTCCAGCCAGGTCACGCTGATCCTGGGAACGGACGCGACGCTGTAGGCGCGGCGCGCTGGCGTTCGCCCGCCTCGCGAAATTCCGGCGAGCCGGCATGTCGGGCGCAACCAGCCGCCATTCCGCCTCTCTCAAATCGCTTGCATAGCGCCCGCCATCGCGCGCGCGGACTTCGCGCGATCGATTTCAGTCCACATGTTGCGCCTCGCTGGCTGGTTCCCACAACCAATGAACCGCAACCGACTGGAATCGCTCAATTCATTTCGAAACGCCCTCTAAGCGGCGTTACGGCCTCGGACGGACCCGCTTCCCGAGCCTAGCGAAGAACACGACCTTCTACGGCCTCGCCGCCATCGCGCTCAACATCCGCAAAGGCGCCATGTTTCTGCGCCTCTATGGCCTCGCCCAGCCCATCTCGTACGCCTCGGCGATCCCGGACCAGTCCACGCCGTCCAGTTCGCCGCTCCGCAGCGCGTCCGCGGCGCCGCCCCAGGGCAGCGTCACCGGGACGACGCCGAAGCGGCGCAGGAAGCGCCCGGCGGTGGGGAAGGCGAAGACGCGCTTGCCCTCCAGGTCGGCGAGGCGGCGAACAGGCGTGCGGGTCACGAAATGGCGCGGGTCCCACGCTCCCGCCGACAGCCACTTCACGCCGCCGGTTTCGGCGTAGGCTTCGTCCCAGATTGCGCCCAGGCCCCAGCGGTGGCACAGCGTCGGGACGTCGAGGCCGCGGCGCAGGGCGAGCGGGAAGTAGCCGCCGAACACGGCGACGTCGGTGGGCGCCGACATCGAATCGTCGTCGGACTGGACGGCGTCGATCTCGCCGTCGCGCAGCGCGCGGAACGGATCGCCGGTCGGAGCCAGCGAATCGGCGGCGGACAGTTCGATCTCCATCTCGCCGTTGGCGGCGCGGTCGAGGGCGTCGACCGCGGGCTTCGCGACGTGTTCGGCCAGCGCCGGGCCGGCGTAGGTTTGTCGGCGCCGACGAATCGGCGCGGCGGCGCTCTACGCCGCGCTCAGCGTTCCGGTCGTCCCCATTGCGCTCGATTCGGGCGCCGTCCGGGGCCGCGGCGCCTTCGTCTCGCCGGCGTGCGACGGCGCGGGCTACTCCGCCGCCGCGACGGCGGCGAGGAAGCGGGCGCGGGGTTCGCCGCGCGCCATCGCGCCGCGCCACGCCGCCGTCTCCACCACCGCGCGGGGCTCGCCGCAGGAATGGCGGCAGCGCAGGACCACCCCCGCGCCCGCCGGCGCCAGCCCCACCCACACCGCGTCGGCGACGAGGTCGGTCAGGCGCTGTTGCCGCTGCACCCGGCGCGCGTAAGCGTCGACCAGCCGCGCCAGGTCGCCGGCGCCGCAGACGGCGCGGCCGACGACGTAGCCCACATGCGCGACGCCGAAGAACGGCGCCAGGTGGCGCTCGCAATGCGAATGGACGGGGAGGCCGGTATGCGCGACCGTCTCGCCCGCCCGCGCGGCGCCGTCCTCCGGGTTCGCCAGAAAGGACTCGGGGTCGGCGTCGTAGCCGGCGAACCAGCGCCGCCACGCGGCGACGACGCGCTCCGGCGTGTCGCGCAGCCCGTCGCGGTTCGGGTCCTCGCCGATATAGGAGAGCATGCGCGCCACCAGGTCCGCGCCCTCGCGCGCCACACCGGATTCCCACGGGAAATGGATCCACACGCCGCGCAGCGGGTCGCCGGGGTCGGTCTTGTCGACCAGCGCATGGAACGGCTTGTGCGGGAACAGGCCGCGGTAGAGCGCGCGCGTGCGGCCCGAATCGACCACGTCGTCGACGATGGCGTCGGCCTCCTCTGCCGAATCGACGACCGCCGGCCGGGCGCCGCCGCCGCGCCATGCGCTGGCCACCGCATAGGCCGCCGGGACGCCGCCGCGCGGCACGCCCCACAGGCGCGGCGAACGGGCGACGTCCGCCGCGATCCGCCGCGCGACCGCCGCCGCGCGCGCGCGCAGGTCGTCCGCCCGCAGCTCCGCGACGGCGGCCATGGCTCAGATGCAGCGGCCGCCATCGACCTCGAGCATGGTCCCGGTGACGAACGCCGAGTCGTCCTCGGCGAAGAACAGCGCCGCGGCGGCGATGTCCTCCGGCGTCGACAGGCGGCCCATGGGCACGGTGGCGACGAAGCGCGCCCGGCCCTCCTCCGAATCCGCGCCGCCCAGGAATTCCGTCAGCATGGCGGTGTCGCCGGCGACGGGGCATACGCCGTTGACGCGGATGCCCTCCTCCGCCACCTCCAGCGCGAGCGCCTTGCACATCGGCACCAGCGCGCCCTTGGTCGCGTTATAGACCGCCAGGTTGGGGCGCGGGCGGAGCGCCGCCGTCGACGCGGTGACGACGATCGAGCCGCCGCGGCCCTGCGCGCGCATGGCGCGGACCGCATGCTTCGCGCCGAGGAAAACGCCGCGCACGTTGACGCGGAACACGCGGTCGAAGAACTCCGCCTCGGTGTCGGCGAGGGGGCGCGGGACCATGCCGATTCCGGCGTTGAGAACGACGGCGTCGACCGCGCCCCAGGCGTCGCGCGCGGCGGCGATCATCGCCGCGTTGGCGGATTCTTCGCACACGTCGACGGAGGCGAAGCGCGCCGTCCCGCCGTCCGCCGCGATGGCTTCGGCGACCCGGCGCCCGTTGTCCTCGTCGATGTCGGCGACCAGCACCTTCGCGCCTTCCTGCGCGTAGCGCCGGGCTATGCCCTCGCCGAAGCCGGAGCCCGCGCCGGTGACGACCGCCGCCTTGCCCTCGAGTCGTCCCGCCATGCCGTCCTCCCCTGCCGCGCCCTGCCGCGCGCACGTGGATGGGGCGAGCGATCGGTCTCGAACCGACGACCTCCTGAGTCACAGTCAGGCGCTCTGACCAACTGAGCTACGCTCGCCGCGAAGGCGCCCTCGATAGAGCTTCGCCCCGCGCGCGTCAAGCGCCGCCGGGCGCCCAATTGGTGGGCGGATCGGTGAAAATACAGGCAGATCGGCCCGCCGCCCCGGGGCCGCCGGAGTCGCGCCGCCGCGGTTCCCGCCGGCCCATGCCCTGGCACGATTCATGCACGGAGTTGGGGCAGGACCGCATTGTCCCAGCCACGGAGCGCGCGCCCATGAAGAAGATCGAGGCCATCATCAAGCCGTTCAAGCTCGACGAGGTGAAGGAGGCCCTGCACGAGGTCGGCCTGCAGGGCATCACGGTGACCGAAGCCAAGGGGTTCGGCCGCCAGAAGGGCCACACCGAACTGTATCGCGGCGCGGAATACGTCGTCGACTTCCTGCCCAAGATCAAGATCGAGATCGTGCTCGAGGACAGCTTGCTCGAACGCGCCGTGGAGGCCATACAGAAGGCCGCCCACACCGGGCGCATCGGCGACGGCAAGGTCTTCGTGAGCACGGTCGAATCGGCGGTGCGCATCCGCACCGGGGAGACGGGCAGCGAAGCGATCTGACGCGCCGGGCCGCGCCGCGAACGTCGGCGCGCTCCCCCCGGGGGGCGCGGCGGTTCGCGCGCGCGGAGCGCGCCCGGTCGAACCGAAACGCCAGACAGGAAGAAGGCATCATGGCTGACGCGAACGACGTTCTCGAGAAGATCAAGGAAGACGAGGTCGACATCGTCGATTTCCGCTTCACCGACCCGCGCGGCAAGTGGCACCACACCGCGCAAACCGCCGAATCCGTCGACGAGGACATGCTCGAGGACGGGATCATGTTCGACGGCTCGTCGATCGCCGGGTGGAAGTCGATCCACGAATCCGACATGACCCTGATGCCGGACCTGTCCACCGCGGTGCTCGACCCCTTCACCGCGCAGCCGACCCTGGTCCTGTTCTGCGACGTCCTCGAACCCCAGACCGGCCAGCCCTACCCGCGCGACCCGCGCTCGACCGCCGGCAAGGCCGAGGCCTACCTGAAGTCCACCGGCGTCGGCGACACGGCGTATTTCGGGCCGGAGCCGGAATTCTTCGTGTTCGACGACGTGCGCTGGAAGGTGGCGCAGAACGAGACCTCCTACCGCATCGACCACGAGGAGGGGCCCTACAACTCCGGCGCCGAGATGGAGGGCGGCAACATCGGCCACCGCCCGCAGGCGAAGGGCGGCTACTTCCCGGTCCCGCCCGTCGATTCGATGATGGACCTGCGCTCCGAGATGGTCGGCTCGATGATGGAGATGGGGCTGGCGATGGAGAAGCACCATCACGAGGTCGCGCCGAGCCAGAACGAACTCGGCTTCGGCTTCCTGCCCCTCACGCAATGCGCCGACGCGGTGCAGATTTACAAATACTGCGTCCACCAGGTGGCGCATTCCTACGGCAAGACGGCCACCTTCATGCCGAAGCCCGTGGTGGAGGACAACGGCTCCGGGATGCACACCCACCAGTCGGTGTGGAAGGACGGCGCGCCGCTGTTCGCCGGCTCCGGCTACGCCGACCTGTCGGAGACGGCGCTGTTCTACATCGGCGGGATCATCAAGCACGCGAAGGCGCTCAACGCCTTCACCAACCCGACGACCAACAGCTACAAGCGGGTCGTGCCGGGATTCGAGGCGCCGGTGCTGCTCGCCTATTCGGCGCGCAACCGCTCCGCCGCCTGCCGCATCCCCCACGCGGCGAGCCCGAAGGGCAAGCGCGTCGAGGTCCGCTTCCCGGACCCGTCGGCCAACCCCTACCTCGCCTTCGCGGCGATGCTGATGGCCGGGCTCGACGGCGTCCAGAACCGCATCCACCCCGGCGACGCCATCGACAAGAACCTCTACGACCTGCCGCCGGAGGAGATCACCGACGTGCCTACGGTCTGCCACGGCCTCCGCGACGCGCTGGACGCGCTGGCGGCCGACAACGCCTTCCTGACCCAGGGCGACGTGTTCTCGCCCGACCAGATCGCGGGCTACATGGACCTCAAGTGGGAGGAGGTGTACGCGTTCGAACACGCGCCGCATCCCATCGAGTTCAGCCTCTACTACTCGGTCTGACGCGCCTCCTCCCGCGTATCGCCGCTCCCCGGAGGCCCGCCATCGGCGGGCCTCCTTTTTCGCGCCCGCGCGCGGGCGGCCCGCACGGTCGACCGGGCGGTTGACCGGGGCCGGCGCGGCGCCTATGCAGGGCCGCCGCCGGGCGAGGGTGGAGCATGGAGAACCTCTGGTCGGATCGCGACGCCGCGGCCATGACGGCGCGCTACCGCGCCGAGGGAGTCGGCCCCGACCTGGCGCTGCGCGTCTATACGACCCGCCTGCTCGGCGGCGACCCGCGGCTGGTCCAGCACGGCGGCGGCAACACCTCGGTCAAGACCGTCCTGCCCGACCTCGCCGGCGCGCCCGTCGCGGCGATGTGCGTCAAGGGTTCGGGCTGGGACATGGCGGAGATCGAGCCGGCGGGCCTGCCGGCGATGCGCCTCGACGCGGTCCGCCCGCTGGCGGCGCTCGACGCGCTCTCCGACGAGGACATGGTCAACGCGCAGCGCCTGAGCCTGCTCGACAGCGCCGCGCCCAACCCCTCGGTGGAGGCGCTGTTGCACGCCTTCCTGCCGCACAAGTTCATCGACCACACCCACGCCTGGGCGGTGTTGGCGCTGACCGACCGGCCCGGCGGCGCCGAACGCGCCGTCGAGCTCTACGGCGGCCGCGCCGCCGTCGTCCCTTACGTCATGCCGGGCTTCGCCCTCGCCAAGCGGGCGCTGGCGGCGCACGAGGCGAACCCGGAGGCGGAGGGGCTGATCCTCGTCAAGCACGGGATTTTCGCCTTCGGCGACAGCGCCGAGGACGCCTACGGACGCATGATCGCCCTCGTGACGCTGGCCGAGGAGCGCGTGGCGCGGGCGCGGCGGACGGTCGCGCCGGCGCCCCGGAGGCCGCCGGCGGCGCGCGCCGCCGACGTCGCGCCGATCCTGCGCGGCCTCGCGGCAGAACGCGCCGGCGGCGACGCCCGGCGCTGGATCCTCGACTGGCGCAACGGCCCGGACGTCATGGCCCATGTCGACGGCGCGGAGCTGGACCGCAAGGCCCGGGCCGGGCCGGTCACGCCCGACCACGCGATCCGCACCAAGGGTTGGCCGCTCGTCGCGCCGGCGCCGCGTCCGGGCGCGCTCGACGCGTTCCACGCCGCGGCCGCGCGCGAATTCGCCCGCTACGCCGGCGATTACCGCGCCTATTTCGCGCGGCATGACGGCCGGCGCGGGCCGCCGAAGACGCCGCTCGACCCGGTCCCGCGGGTGGTTCTCGTCCCCGGCCTGGGCCTGTTCGGCCTCGGCAAGTCGGCGGCGGAGGCGGGCGTCGCCGCCGACCTGGCGGAGACCGCGGCGCGGGTGATCGCCGACGCCGAGGCGCTCGACCGGTTCGAGAGCATCGGCGAGGCCGACCTGTTCGACATCGAATACTGGTCGCTGGAGCAGGCGAAACTCGGCAAGGCCGCCGAGCCGCCGCTGGCGCGCCACGTCGTCGTCGTCACCGGCGGCGCGGGGGCCATCGGGCGCGCCGCCGCCGCGGCGTTCGCCGCCGCCGGCGCCGAGGTTGCGGCGCTCGACCTGGCGGGCGCGGAGTCCGTCCCCGGCGCGGCGCTCGGCGTCGAGTGCGACGTGACCGACGCGGCGGCGGTCCGCGCCGCCTTCGACCGGGTGTGCGAGGCGTTCGGCGGGGTCGACGTCGTCGTCTCCAACGCCGGCGCGGCGTGGGAGGGGCGCATCGGCGAGGTCGACGACGCCGTCCTGCGGCGCAGTTTCGAACTCAATTTCTTCGCCCACCAGACCGTCGCGCGCAACGCGGTCCGGGTCATGCGCGCGCAGGGGACGGGCGGCGTCCTGCTGTTCAACGCCTCCAAGCAGGCGGTGAACCCCGGGCGCGGCTTCGGCCCCTACGGCCTGCCGAAGGCGGCGACGCTGTTCCTCAGCCGGCAATACGCGCTGGAGTACGGCGGCGAGGGCATCCGCTCCAACGCCGTCAACGCCGACCGCGTGCGCGGCGGCATGCTGACCGACTCGCTGATCGCGCGCCGCGCCGCCGCCCGCGGCGTGGGCGCGGACGGCTACATGGCCGGCAACCTGCTGGGCCGCGAGGTGACGGCCGGGGACGTAGCGCAAGCCTTCGTCCATCTCGCGCTGGCGCGGGGGACGACCGGCGCGCTGGCGACCGTCGACGGCGGCAATATCGCCGCCGCGCCGCGCTGACGATGATCCCGCGCTACACGCGGCCGGACATGGCGGCGCTCTGGGCGCCGGAGACCAAATTCGGCATATGGCTCGACATCGAGCGTTACGCCTGCGAGGCGCAGGAGCTGCTGGGCGAGATCCCCCCCGGAGTCGCCGCCGCCGTCGCCAAGCGCGGGCGGTTCGAGATCGCGCGCATCGACGCCATCGAGCGCGAGGTCAAGCACGACGTCATCGCCTTCCTCACCAACGTCGCCGAGCATGTCGGCGCGGAGGCGCGCTTCCTGCATCGGGGCATGACGTCGTCGGACGTGCTCGACACCTGCTTCGCGGTCCAGCTGACCCGCGCCGCCGACATCCTTCTCGCCGATCTCGACGCGCTCCTCGCCGCGCTGGAGCGCCGCGCGCGCGAGCACGAACTCACGCCCTGCATCGGGCGCAGCCACGGCGTCCACGCCGAGCCGACCACTTTCGGCCTCAAACTGGCGCAGGCCTGGGCCGAATTCGCGCGCCACCGGCGGCGGCTGGAGGCGGCGCGCGCCGAGGTGGCGACCTGCGCGATCTCCGGCCCCGTCGGGACCTTCGCCGACATCGACCCGGCGGTGGAGGCGCACGTCGCGCGCCGCCTGGGCCTCGAGATAGAGCCGATCTCGACCCAGGTGATCCCGCGCGACCGGCATGCGGCGTTCTTCGCCGCGCTCGGAGTCGCGGCGGCGTCGGTGGAGCGCCTGGCGACCGAGATCCGCCACCTCCAGCGTACCGAGCTGCGCGAGGCGGAGGAGTTCTTCGCCGAGGGGCAGAAGGGCTCGTCGGCGATGCCGCACAAGCGCAACCCGGTGCTTACCGAGAACCTCACCGGCCTGGCGCGGCTGGTCCGCGCGGCGGTCGCGCCGGCGCTGGAGAACGTGGCGCTGTGGCACGAGCGCGACATCTCGCATTCGTCGGTGGAGCGCGGGATCGGCCCCGACGCCACCGCGACGCTCGATTTCGCGCTCCACCGCCTGACCGGCGTGATCGACGGGCTGACGGTCTATCCCGGCGCCATGCGCCGCAACCTCGATCTCTTGGGCGGGCTCGTCCATTCGCAGCGCGTGTTGCTGGCGCTGACCGGGGCGGGGATGAGCCGCGAGGCCGCCTACGCCGCCGTCCAGCGCAACGCCATGCGCGCATGGCGCGGCGAGGCGGACTTCCGCGACCTGCTCGGCGGC
Organism: Alphaproteobacteria bacterium; assembly: GCA_965242575.1. GTDB lineage: Bacteria > Pseudomonadota > Alphaproteobacteria > UBA7887 > UBA7887 > JANQOH01. The sequence continues at coordinate 2,888,097 of OZ251461.1, read as the reverse complement.
GACCCGGAGATCGCGGAGCGCCTGGACGCGGCGGCGCTCGACTCGCTGTTCGACCTGGACCGTCATTTCAGGCGCGTCGACGCGCTGTTCCGGCGCGTTTTCGGCGACCCGCCGGCGGCGACGGCGGAGGACGTGCTGGCGTTCTGGTTCGACGAGGCGGGGCCGGAACGGTGGTTCGCGAAAAACCCGGCCTTCGACGCGCTGGCCGCCGACCGCCTGGGCGCGGCGAGCGCGCGGGCGGCGGCGGGCGGCTACGCCGAGTGGCGCGAGGACCCGCGCGGCTGCCTGGCGCTGGTCCTGCTCCTCGACCAGATCCCCCGCAACGTCCACCGCGGCGGCGCGCGGGCGTTCGCCGCCGACCCGCTGGCGCGCGAGGTCGCCGCGCATGCGCTGGAGCGGGGCTTCGACCGCGACCCCGGATTCTCCGATTCCTGGCGGCAGTTCTTCTACCTGCCCTACCAGCATTCGGAGGACATGGCGGACCAGGACCGCGCCGTTGCGCTGGCGACCGAGCGCCTGGCGAATCCCGCCGCCGCCGGCTACGCCGAACGGCATCGCGACGCGATCCGGCGCTTCGGGCGCTTCCCGGGGAGAAACGCCGCCCTCGGCCGCGACACTACGGACGAAGAGGCGGCGTTCCTCGCGCGCGGCGACTTCGCGTTCTGAGGCGCGCCCACCGGTGGGCGATGACGGGATCGAACCGCCGCCCTTCTCGGTGTAAACGAGACGCTCTTCCAGCTGAGCTAATCGCCCCCGGCGCGCCCCGCGCGGTCAGTCGCCCGCGCGGTTCAGTTGATCGCGTCCTTCAGGGCCTTGCCGGCCTTGAAACGGGGCAGGTTCGCCGCCTTGATGACGATCTCCTCCCCGGTGCGCGGGTTGCGCCCGGTGGATTGCGGGCGATGGACGACGTTGAAGGTGCCGAACCCGACCAGGCGCACGTCGTCTCCCCGTTTCATGGCGTCCACGATGGCTTCGAACACCGCGTCCACCGCGGCGCTGGCATCGGTTTTCGCCAGACCGGCCGCATCGGCGACGGCGGCGACAAGTTCCTGCTTGTTCAACGTTGAGTCCCCCGTGATGGACGAAAAGGCGCAGCGCTCGGGCCCATCCTCCCGGCCCCGCCGCGGGCACCCTAGGCCGCCAGTGCGGGCGCGTCAACGCCCGGACGGACGGCGCAATCCCGATCCGCTTTTCCCGGAGCCGCCGACGGAGCTTCCCGCCCCTTCCGACATGCGGATTCCAGTATAGTCCGGACGGATTCGGCGATTCGCATGGCAAAAATCGAGGCGAGGCGTGAATGCGCGCACCTGAGGTTACGGGGGAAGCCGGCCCCGCCCGGCGCGTCGACCACCGGACCGAGCCGGACCGCTACCGCCACTGGCGCCTGGCGGTCGAGGGCCGCGTCGCGCGGCTCGACCTCGCCGTCGACCCCGGCGCGGCGCTCGCGCCCGGCTACGCGCTCAAGCGCAACTCCTACGACCTGGGAGTCGACATCGAGCTCCACGACGCCGTCCAGCGGCTGCGGTTCGAACACCCGCAGGTCGGCGCGGTCGTCGTCGCCTCCGACCTGCCCGGCGTGTTCTGCGCCAGCGCGAACATCGGTATGCTGGCCCGCGCGAGCCACGCCGAAAAGGTGAACTTCTGCAAATTCACCACCGAGACGCGCAACGCCATCAAGGAGGCGTCGGGCGCTCGGGCCTCCGCTTCCTCGCCGCCATCGACGGCGCCTGCGCCGGCGGCGGCTACGAACTCGCCCTCGCCTGCGACCGCATCCTGCTCGCCGACGACGGCGCCTCGGCGGCGTCGCCGCCCGAAGCGCCGACCGGAATGGAGGCGAGCCTGCGCTTCGGCGGGCCGGAGACGCTGGAGACCAAGATTTTCGGCCGCCTTTCGGCGTGGCGGAATTGGATTTTCCAGCGCCCCAACGCCGTCGGCGACCGTGGCGCACTCACCCTCTACGGCGCCGGCCGCCGCCCCGCCTACACGCGGGAGCGGACGTGACGGCGGGGAGGGCGTATGCCCGCCCGGACGCTTGACGCCGCCTCCGGACGGGGCCGCGGTAAGCGAATGGCGCGGTTCGGCCCGCGCCGGGACTTTCATGGGGATCGGTCCGTGCAGACACGCGATAGGCGACCCGGACGCGTCGTTCATGTCTGGCTGCTATGCGATATGGGCGTGATGGACGACTATGAGGGCCTGTATTCGTGGCTTGACAACAGAGACGCGATAGAGTGCGGGGACAGCGCCGCATGGTTTTCCGTGTCTTGTGGCGAATATGAAGATGTTTTTGAAATTCTGTCGAGAGATCTGAGACAACACGTTAATTTCGGCAACAGGTCGAGAATATATGCTATTTGCCGTAACCGCAAAGGCGGAGAGGTCAAGGGGCGCTTTGTCATCGGACGTCGGAAGAGGGCGTCGTGGGAAGGCTATGGAGAACGGGAAGGGCAAGAAGAAGAAACGGCGGCATGACAACGCTCGATCGGGGATTGCTCGTCGATTCGGGATACTTCATCGCGCTCTTCGAGGCCGTTTTAGAATATACTATTGAAATTATTCGATTTCTGATCGGTATGGCTGCATGCTTCACACACATGCCAATGGACTCCCGCAATCTTGGGAGTTACGATCCGTTTGCCGACGCGGATACCGTGCAGACAGGATGCGGGGACAATACACTGAAAGTAATCGATTCATTCTGAAACGGCCTCTTCGATCCACGCGACCGCTTTCACGAAGAAGCCGTCGCGAGGCGCGAGTGGATCGACGCCTTGAAGGTGATTCTACCATGGCCGATACTCTATGAGACCCTCAATACGAGATTTGCAAAAAGGCCGGATCGGATCCGCGGATTGCAGAACGATAATAAATCAATCGAACAGTATGCTGGTCGATGATTCGCCGTATCGACGCAAGGCGTTCGACGCCATGTGCGAGATGTCCGAATTCCGCCCCGGAATAAGCCTTGTCGACGCCGTTCTTATGGAATTGATCAAAGAAAGAAATGTTAGAATCGAAATTATGCTAACCCGGATTTCTCATACGTCTCTGGTTTGAGGGTCGGTGTGCGGTGTCGGCGAGGATTTTCGGGTTTGTGCATCCGCCGCCGTTTTCGGGGCGCGTTGGAGCGCCCGTCGGCTGGCGACGGGTGGTTCGGTTCGGCGATGTCTCCGTTGTTGCGGGGAAGGGTGAGTTGTGCGCCGCTTCAAGCTGCGGCGGCGGATAATCGCCTTCGGGCGGTGCGGAACTCGTCCTGGAAAGGATGATTCGTGTCCATTGCGATCTTGATGCGGCGGACGCTGACACGGACCCATGCGGCGATCTTGAGCAGTTTGAGGCGCAGGCTTCCGCATGTGGCGGCGGCGAGGCGGGTGTGGGCGAGGCCGAGGCGGCGCAGGGCGCAGAGCAGCGCATAGGCCATCGAGGCGAACCACAAGCGGAGTTGGTTGGCGCGCATGCTATGCGCCGAGGTGCGGTCGGAGAACAGGTCGAGTTGGCATTCCTTGATGCGGTTCTCCATCTCGCCGCGCTGGCAGTAGAGATCCTCGTAGAGGCTCCGGGCGTCATGCGCGCTGGCGGCGAGCGAGGTGACGACGAAGCGCGGATTGGCCTTGCCGCGGGTCCATTCGGCCTTAGAGGCCGTTTCAGAATGAATCGATTACTTTCAGTGTATTGTCCCCGCATCCTGTCTGCACGGTATCCGCGTCGGCAAACGGATCGTAACTCCCAAGATTGCGGGAGTCCATTGGCATGTGTGTGAAGCATGCAGCCATACCGATCAAAAATCGAATAATTTCAATAGTATATTCTAAAACGGCCTCTTACCGACGACGCGGCGTTCGCGGCTCCAACTATCGCGCGTGGACCACATGAAGTCGGCGAAGCGCCGCGCCGGGGCGCCGCTCCGCTCGCTGTCCGCCTCGGCCTCCGCCAGCGCATCCGCGACCTGCGCCGCCAGACGATCGTTCCGCGCCAGACCGAACAGGTAATCCACCCCGTTGGCTTGGCGCCACGCCATCAGCGCCTCGCGCGCGAACCCCGAATCGGCCCGCAACACGATCCGCGTGTCCGGCCACCGCGCCCGCAACAGGGTCACGATCCGCGCAGCCTCCTCTACCGCCCCGGCCGCCCCGTCGACGTTCGCCGGGCGCAGCCGCGCCGCCAGAAGGTGACGACCGCACAAAACATAAAGCGGCAGGTAGCAATAGCAGTCGTAATAGCCGTGGAAAAACCGCCCCTCCTGCGACCCGTGAACCGGATCGTCCGTCGCGTCGAAATCCAGAACCACCCGATCCGGAGCCGCCTCATGCGCGTCCAGGAACAGCGTCGCCAACACATCCGCAATCGCCGACCCGTCATGGACGATCTTGCTGTCCCCAGACGGAGACGAACCGCCCAACTCCAACCGGTTCAACGTCGACTTCCCCGCAACCGGGGCGCAGTTCCGGCGCTTCGCGCGCAACTTCCCCGCCAATACCGCCATAACCGGATCGCCGCGCAACACATCGTGGTCGATCAAGTCCTCGTAGCCCAGCGCAATCCCGAACACACGCTGACCCACAAGCGTCCGAACCGAGTGCTCTACGAACCGGCCATCGCGATAATCCTCAAAGCAGGCCGCAAGGCGGTCCACAAGCCCAATAACCGCGTCCGCCTGTCCGAGCAGCAGAGCGCCGGCGTCCGAAGTCATCGACCCGCCGTCGAAATCCGCCACAACCGCCCGCCCCGAAACCGCTTGAAACGCGCTAGGCGCCGCGCTACACTCCGTTCGCATCGGGGAACCCCCTGCCCTGATATAAGCTCTTGGCAAAGAACGCTATATCGCAGGCAGGACCCCGGTACACTCAAAACTATGAGAAATTCGGGTTAGACTCTCTCCCCCGCCCGCGTCAACGCGCCGGCCTCGACGGCGGCCATTCTCGTTATGGGTGATCTCGCCGCCCCGCAGCGGCCTGCGCCCTTCCGGGAAAGGCGGATCCGGACCGCGCTCCGCCCATAACGGGAATCGCCGCCCGGACGCGTCGCGCGAACCGGCCGTTCGCGTCAGGCGGCCGCCCGGTAAGCGGTGACGAACTCCTCGGCCGAGGTCGGGTGGATCGCCATCGTCTCGTCGAACTGCGCCTTCGTCGCGCCGCAGGCGAGCGCCACGGCGAGGCCCTGGACGATCTCCGGCGCGTCGGGGCCGATCATGTGGCAGCCGAGCACCCGGTCGCTCTCCGCGTCCACCACCAGTTTGACCAGCGCCCGGCCGGGATTGCCGCTCAACGTGTTCTTCATGGGGCGGAACGACGACCGGTACACCGCCGCCGCGCGGCCGCCGCGCCGCGCCTCCTCCTCGGTCAGCCCCACCGTTCCGATGGGCGGCTGGCTGAACACCGCCGTCGCGACGTTCTCGTGCGAGACCCGCATGGGGGTGTCGTTGAACCACGTCTCCGCCAGCGCCCGGCCCTCGGCGATCGCCACCGGCGTCAGGTTCCGCCGGTCGGTGCAATCGCCGATGGCGAAAATCGACGGGACCGGCGTCCGCAGGTCGGCGTCGACCTCCACCGCCCCGTTGGCGCGCAACCGCGCGCCGGCCTCCTCCAGGCCGATCCCGCGCGTGTTCGGCGCCCGCCCGGTGGCGAAGAATACGACCCCCGCCTCCAGCGACTCCCCGTCGTCCGTCTCGACCGCGAGCGCGCCGCCGCGTTCGTGTATCGCCGCGACGCGCCGCCCGGCGCGGACGTCCACGCCGCCGCGCCGCATTTCCTCCTCCAGATGCGCGGCGAGCTCGCCGTCGAAGCCGCGCAGCAGGCGCGGGCCGCGGACGATCATCGTCACCGCCACGCCGAGCCGCGCGAAAATCCCCGCGAATTCCACCGCGATGTAACCGCCGCCGACGATGGCCATGCGCTCCGGCAACGCCTCGAGATCGAGCGCATGGTCGGAATGGATCGCATGCTCTGCGCCGGGGATCGGCGGCATGACCGGCGCCGCCCCGGTCGCCACCAATATGCGCCCGGCGCGGAGGCGTTCGCCGTCGACCTCCACGGTATGCGCGTCGACCACCCGCCCGCGCCCGCGCAGAACCCGCACCGAGGCGTCGCGGAGCATCGCCTCGTAAACGCCGTTGAGCCGGTCGAGCTCGGCGTTCTTGTTGCGGATCAGCGTCGGCCAGTCGAACGCGGGGGCGGGGATCGACCAGCCGTATCCCGCCGCGTCGGCGACCTCCTCCGCTACGTGCGCGGCATGGACGAGGAGCTTCTTGGGCACGCAGCCGCGCAGGACGCAGGTGCCGCCGACGCGCCGGCTTTCGCAGATCGCGACGCGCGCGCCGTAGGCGCCGGCCCGGCGCGCCGCGGCGACCCCGCCCGAACCGGCGCCGATGACGACGAGATCGAAATCGGCCATGTCAGGCGTCGACGCCGCCCATCAGCACGTATTTCGTCTCCATGAACTCCTCGAGGCCCTGGCGGGCGCCCTCGCGGCCGATGCCCGATTCCTTCACCCCGCCGAACGGCGCGACCTCGGTGGAGAGGATCCCCTCGTTGACGCCGACCATGCCGTACTCCAGCGCCTCGGCGACCCGCCAGCAGCGCCCCACGTCGCGGCTGTAGAAGTAGGCGGCGAGGCCGAACGGCGTGTCGTTCGCCATCGCGACCGCCTCCGCCTCGTCCCTGAAGCGGAACAGCGGCGCCACCGGGCCGAAGGTCTCCTCATGGGCGATCTTCATGTCGGGAGTCACCCCGGTGAGCACGGTGGGCTGGAAGAACTGGCCTCCGAGCGCATGGCGCGCGCCGCCCGCCGCCACCGCGGCGCCCTTGTCCACCGCGTCGGAAATGTGCTCCTCCACCTTCTCGACCGCCGCCATGTCGATCAGCGGCCCCTGCTGGACGTCGCCGCGCCCGTCGCCCACCTCCAGTTTCTCCACCTCGGCGCGGAACCGGTCGGCGAAGGCGTCGTGGATACCGTCCTGGACGAGGATGCGGTTGGCGCAGACGCAGGTCTGCCCGGTGTTGCGGTATTTCGACGCCATCGCCCCGGCCACCGCCCGGTCCAGGTCGGCGTCGTCGAACACGATCAACGGCGCGTTGCCGCCCAGCTCCAGCGAGACCTTCTTCACCGTCCCGGCGCATTGCGCCATCAGCACCTTGCCGATCTCGGTGGACCCGGTGAACGAGAGCTTGCGCACCGTCGGGTTGCCCGTCATTTCGCCGCCGATGGCGGCCGCCGCGCCGGTGACGACGTTCACCACGCCTTTCGGGAACCCGGCGCGCTCCGCCAGCTCCGCCAGCGCCAGCGCCGAGAACGGGGTGGCGCTCGCCGGCTTGATGACGATGGGGCATCCCGCCGCCAGCGCCGGCGCCGCCTTGCGGGTGATCATCGCCGACGGGAAGTTCCACGGCGTGATCGCCGCCGCCACCCCCACCGGCTCCCGCGTCGTCACGATCCGCCGGTCGCCCATCGTCGCGGGGATGACCTCGCCATAGGCCCGCTTCGCCTCCTCGGCGAACCATTCGACGAACCACGAGGCGTAGTGGATCTCGCCCTTGGCCTCGGCCAGCGGCTTGCCCTGTTCGAGGGTCATCATGAGGCCGAGATCGTCGACATGCTCCAGCATCAGGTCGAACCACGCGCGCAGTTTGACGCCGCGCTCCTTGCCGGTCAGCGCGCGCCACGCCGGCCACGCGGCGTCCGCCGCCGCGATGGCGCGCCGGGTTTCCTCGGCGCCCATCCGGGGGACCGTCCCCAGGAGCTCCCCGTTCGCCGGGTTGGCGACCTCGATGGTCGCGCCGGAATCGGCGTCGACCCAGTCGCCGTCGACGTAGCATTTGGTGTGGAACAGTCCCTGGTCCTTGAGCCGCATCCTCGAATCCTCCCTGGAGCGCGCGCGTCCGGGGCGGGGCGCCGCGCGCGGCCTCGAACGTAACGGAAGGCCGCCAACATAGCCGCCCCGCGGCCCCGTGAACAGATGCTCCCCGGCCGCCTTGCCGCGCCGCCGCCGCGTTCACTCGCCGCCCGGCGCGCCCGATGCGCGGGGCTTCAGCGCCGCGTAGATGCACAGGTTGACCGGCGTCGGGATCCCGGCCGCGCGGCCGAGCCGGACGACGGCGCCGTTCAACCAGTCGATCTCGAGCGGCTTGCCATGCTCCAGGTCGTAAAGCGTCGACGAGGTCATGTCGGCGGGGAGGCGGTCGAACAGGACCATCGGGTCGGCGGCGAGGTCGGCGTCGAGCGCCGTCCCGCGCGCCGCCGCCACCGCCATCGTCTCCCGCGCGCAGGCCTCCAGCGCCGCGCGTCCGTCCCGGTCCTCGCGGATCGGCCCGATGGGCGCGCGCGCCAGCGCCGTCATGCCGTTATGCGCGCAGAGCAGCGTGAATTTGGTCCACATCGCCGCCGCGACGTCGTCGACGAGGACCGCGTCGATCCCCGCCTTCGCGAACGCGGCGCGGAGCGCCTGCGCGCGCGGCGACGGCCCGCCGCCGCGCTCGCCGAACTCGATTCGCGCGGTCGCCATGCGGTGGCTTATGCGCCCCGGCGCCTCGATCAGCGAGAGGATGTAGCACAGCCCGCCGAGCACGCGCCCGGCGCCGAGCCGCTTCGCCAGCCGCGCCTCGTTCTCGACCCCGTTCTGCAACGACAGCACCGCGGTATTCGGCCCCAGCAGGGGCGCGGCGGCCTCCGCCGCCGCCTCGGTGTGGATGCTCTTCACCGTGACGAAGACCAGGTCGACCGGCCCGATCCCGCCCGTCTCCTCCGGCGCGGCGACCGTGACTTGGGGCAGCGCCAGATCGCCGAGCGGGCTGGCGACGCGCAGCCCGCTCCGCCGCATTTCCGCCCCGTGTTCGCCGCGCTGGACGAACACGACCTCCTCGCCCGCCGCGTGCAGCCGCGCGCCGAAATACCCGCCGACCCCGCCCGCGCCGATAACCGCGATCCTCACCCCCGGCCTCCTGCGCGAACGTCCTCCCGACGCGTCGTCGTCATTGGTGGGCGCACAAGGACTCGAACCTTGGACCCGCTGATTAAGAGTCAGCTGCTCTACCGACTGAGCTATGCGCCCGCCAAACCCTCCGTAGCATGACGCGCCGCGCGGTGTCGAGGGCCGCGGCTCATTCCGGATCGGGGGCGACTCGGACCATGCGCTTGCCGCGGTTCTCGCCGGCGAGCAGCCCGACCAGCGCGCGCGGCGCGTTCTCCAGGCCGTCGACGACGTCCTCCGCGACCCGGATCTCTCCCGCCGCGACGCGGGCCTTCAGGTCGCGCTCCGCCTCCGCGTCGCGGTCGGCGAAGTCCATGACGATGAATCCCTCCATCCGCAGGCGCTTGACCACGACGAGGCCGGGAAGGTTGCGCGGCCCCGCCGGCGCGGCGGAATCGTATTGGCTCACCGCCCCGCAGCAGACCACCCGCCCGCGCGCGTTCATCAGGAACAGCGCCGTCTCCAGCACCTTGCCGCCGACGTTGTCGAAATACACGTCGACGCCGTCGGGGCAGGCGGCGCGCAGCGCCTTGAACAGGCCGCCCGCGCGGTAATCGACGCAGGCGTCGAAACCGAGCTCCCGCGCCGCCCAGGCGCATTTCTCCGGCCCGCCGGCGACGCCCACGGCGCGGCAGCCGAGCGCCCTGGCGAGCTGGCCGGCGTATCCGCCCACCGAACCGGCCGCCGCCGACACCAGCACCGTCTCCCCGGCGCGCGGGCGCCCGACGCCGAGCAGGCCGTGCCAGGCCGTCCGCCCGGCGATCCCGTACACCGACAGGCGGCGCGAAAGCGGGCGCTCGCGCGGCAGTTTCTCCGCCGCGCCCGCGTCGATGACGGCGTAATCGGCCCATTCCGCCTCCGCCGCCACGATGTCGCCGGGGGCGAGTCCCGCGCCGCGCGACTCGACCACCTCGCAGATCGCATAGGCGGGCATGGCGTCGCCGGCCTTCACCGGGGCGCGGTAGGTCGCGCCCTGCATCCAGGCGCGCATCGCCGCGTCGATGGAGATCAGGATCGTGCGCGCCAGCGCCTGTCCCTCGCCGATGCGCGGGACCGGCGCCGGGCGGAGTTCGAAATGGTCCTCGCGCAGCGCCCCTTCGGGCAGCGCGCGGACGAGGATTCGGCGGTTGTCGGCCATTCCGCGCGCCTCCCGTCAGGCGCTCCAGGCGGCGCGGAGCGCCGGCCGCGCCTCCAGGCGGTCGATATAGGCGCGCAGCCGCGGCTTGTCGGAGACGTCGGCGCCCAGGCGCGCGGCGACGATGCAGGCGTGCCCGGTCATGACGTCGGCGGCGCCGAACGCGCCGGCGAGATGGTCGCGCCCGTCCAGCGCCCCCTCCACCGCGCCGAGCATCCGCCCCAGCTGCTTCATCGACCGGTCGACGTTGACCTGGTTGCGGCGCGCCTTCGGCAGCAGGATCGTCTCCACCACGACGATGTTGACGTGGGGCATGATCATGCCCTCGGCGTAGTGCAGCCATTGCAGGTAGGCGGGAAAGTCGGGCGAGGCCGGTTCGGGCGCGAGCCGCCCGCCGCCGTGGCGCGCCAGGACGTATTGGACGATGGCGCCGGACTCGAAGAGGACGGCGCCGCCGTCGCGCAGCGCCGGCACGCGCCCCATGGGGTGGACGGCGAGATATTCGGGCGCGCGCATCGCCGGGTCGCCGAGCGCAAGGCGTTCGAGTTCGTAGTCGAGGCCCAGTTCGTTGCACAGCCAGACGATGCGGACGGCGCGCGTGTTCGGCGCGTAGTAGATTTTCATCGAGGCCTCCGGTGGGCGCGAGGGGGTATCGATAGCGGCGCGCTCCGCCGCCCGTCAACGCCCGCCCCGCGGCGCGGCCTTCGCGCGATGGCGCGCGCCAGCGCCGGCGCGCTTGCGTCCGGCGCGCGGTTCGGGCTACGAATCGCGCGACGGAGTTCGGATGGCGGACCGGACGCGGCCATGAAGGGATGGACGCTGGACGACGTCGCGTGGGGGCGGTTCGACGCCGGCGCGGTCGATAGGGACCTGCTCGCCGCCGTCAAGGCGGCCGCGCTCGTCGAATATAACGGGCGCGACTACGAAGCCTACCTCCACCGGGTTTTCGCCGGGGACGCGGCGTTTCGCGCCGCCGCCACCGCGTGGGCGGGGGAGGAGGTGCGCCACGGCGAGGCGCTGGCGCGCTGGGCGCGGATGGCGGACCCGGCGTTCGATTTCGACTCCTGCTTCGCCCGCTTCGCCGCCGGCTACCGCCTGCCGCTCGACGCCTCGCGTTCGGTGCGCGGCTCGGCGAGCGGCGAGCTGATCGCGCGCTGCGTCGTCGAGGCGGCGACCTCGTCGTTCTACGGCGCCATGGCCGCCGCCTCGCGGGAGCCGGTGTTGAAGCAGCTCTGCGAACTGGTCGCCGCCGACGAGTTCCGCCACTACAAGCTCTTCCACGACACGCTGAAGACCTATCTCGAGGCCGAGGGCGTCGGGCGCTGGCGGCGCATATGGGTCGCGCTCGGCCGCATCGCCGAAAGCCAGGACGACGAACTCGCCTACGCCTACCATTGCGCCAACGCCCTGCCCGGGCCCTACGACCGCCGGCGTTGCGCGCGGGCCTACGCCCGGCGCGCGTGGGGCGCCTACCGCCGGCGCGATTTCGATCTCGGTTGCCGCATGATCCTCAAGGCGGCGGGGCTGGCCCCCCGGGGCTGGGTCGGGCGGCAGGCCGGCCGCGCCGGCTGGCGCCTGATGCGCTGGCGCGCCGCCCGCCTCGCGGCGCGCGCCGCGTGACCGCCCCGCCGCGGCGGCGAAATCCGGCGCGCCCGGACGGCCGACCGTAAAACGGAGGGGTGAAGCGCCATGTTCGATCTGTCGTTCGAATACGATGCGGCGTCCGCCTGGGTCTTTCTGGTCCCGGGGGTCGTCATTCTTTTCGTTTGGTCTCACTTCGTGGCGGCGAAGATCGCGTATAACTGGGAAAGCGCCGTATCCTACGCGACGATTTCCCTGTTGTACCACGCTCTGGCGCTGCCTGTTCTGGATGTATTCGTGAGCGATCATGTTTCCGGTTATGGAAGGCTGTTTGTGTGGTTCTCGTATCTGGCCGTCGTCCCGGTCTTGTTCGGTATCGCGCTCGGAGTGAACGTCCAGAAGGATTTGCTCCGCTGCGCCCTGCGCCGAATCGGTCTCGACCCGGTCCGCGCCATGCCGACCGCCGAGCGCTTTGTCGGCGGGTACCGGCCCCAATTCGCCAGCCGCGCCGGTTCGAAGTCGCCGGACGGCCGCGTGTTGCCCGTCGCGCCGTCGAAGCCGCCGCCGAATCCTCCGAACCGGGACAGCGCGCGCATGAAATAATCTTTCGAGACGCGATCCCGCCCCTCGCGCCCGCTCGCCTCGAGGCGGGCGGTTCGCCGCTACACCGAGCCGCGCAGGCGCGGGTCGAGCATGTCGCGGATGCCGTCGCCGAGGAGGTTGAAGGCGAGGACGGTGACGGTGATCGCCAGGCCGGGGAACACGTAGAGCCACCAGCGCGGCTCCAGGCCGGAATTCAGCGCGTCGGCCAGCATGTTGCCCCAGGTCGGGGTGGGCGGCGGAATGCCGACGCCGAGGAAGCCCAGCGACGCCTCGATGATGATCGCGACGCCCAGATGGGTCGTCGCCAGGATCAGGTAGGGGGCGATGCATTGCGGCAGGATGTGCCGCAGCATGATGCGCGCGTGGCCGGCGCCGATCCCCCGCGCCGCCTCGACGTAGGCCATCTCCTTCAGCGATAGCACCACGTTGCGGATCACCCGTCCGCCGAACGGGATGCGCGTGATGGCGATGGCGACGATCACCGTGCCGATGCCCGACCCCAGCGCCATGGCGATGGCCATCGCCAGGATGAGGTCGGGGAACGCCTGGAGGAACTCGATCGCCCGCTGGCTGGCGGTGTCGAACCAGCCGCCGAAATACCCGCTCGCCAGGCCCCAGAAACAGCCGAGCGTGGTGCCGATCAGGACCGCGAAGAGCGCCACGGTGAGCGAGACCCGGCTGCCGTGGACGACGCGGCTCAGCGTGTCGCGGCCGATCTGGTCGGTGCCGAACGGGTTGGCCGAATCGGGCGCGACCTGCATCCGCAGGAAGTCCGATTGCAGCGGGTCGTAGGGCGCCACCGCCGGCGCCGCCAGGGCGATGAGGGCGATGGCGGCGGCGACCAGCCCCCAGAACGCCGACAGCGGCGACCGGCGCGCGAAGGCGCCGAGCGCCGCGAGGACGCGCCCGCCCGTCCGCGCCGCCGCCCGCAACTGCGCGGCGGCGGTCACCGGTAGCGGATCCGCGGGTCGATCCACGCGATCACGATGTCGACCAGGATGTTCAGGACCACGAACACCACGGCGTAGAGGAACACCAGGTTCTGCATCACGAAAATGTCGCGCTCGTTGACGGCGGTGAACATGGCGTAGCCCAGGCCCGGCGCGCCGAACGCGCGCTCCACCGGGATCGATCCGGCGAGCACGAAGCCCAACAGGATGCCCGACAGGGTGACGACCGGCAGCAGCGCGTTCGGCAGCGCGTGCAGGCTTACCACCAGGCGCCCGCTCAACCCCTTGGCGCGCGCGGTGCGGACGTAGTCCTCGCGGATCGTCTCGAGCAGCGAGGAGCGCGTCATGCGCGCGATGTAGGCCGCCTGGCCCAGCGCCAGCACCGCCGCCGGGCCGATGACGATCTGGAAGGTGGTCCACGGCGCCTCGAACAGCGTTGCGCCGGAGGCGGTGAGCGGCGCGCGGTAGCCGAAGCCGAGGACCAGACCGAGCACGATCAGCATGCCGAGCCAGAAGCCGGGGACCGCGAGGCAGGTTATCGACAGCACGCGGACTGCGGCGTCGGCGGCGCTGTTCGGCCTGAGCGCGCTGACCAGCGCGACCGGAACGCCGATGACCCACGACAGGACGACCGAGAGTATGGCGATCTGCGCGGTGAGCGGGCCGCGCCGCGCGACCATTTCGCCGACGCTTTCGGCGCGGAAGAACGAGCGCCCGAAATCGCCCCGCGCGATGTCGCCCACCCACCGGACGTATTGGACGGCGAGCGGGTCGGCGAGGCCGAGCTCGCGCATGTAGCTCGCGCGCTGCTCCTCGGTCAGCCGCGTCATGCCCTCCGGCCCGAAGATGGCGGTGAGCGGGTCGCCGGGCATGACGCGCATGATGAGGAACACCACCACCGAGACGCCGAACACGGTCAGCGCCCCGAAGGCGAGGCGGCGCAGGATGTAGTTATGCACGGGGGGCGGGCCTCGCGATCATGCCGGCACACTGCGGCGGCGGCGGCGCGGGTGTCAAGCCGGGCGGGGCGCGCCCGCGCGCCCCGGCGGCGCCCCTCCCGCCGCTTGCGCCTCCGCCGCGCCGGCGCGGGTCGGGTCGGCGGGATAGACCCCGAGTATCTTCACCGAGCGGGAGAAGAACCGCAGCTCCTCCAGCGCGCGGACGATCGCCGGGTCGTCGGCGTGGCCGGCGACGTCGCAATAGAATTGCGCCGCAGTGAACGACCCGTCGAGAATGTAACTCTCCAATTTGAGCATGTTGACGCCGTTGGTCGCGAAACCGCCGAGCGCCTTGTAGAGCGCCGCCGGAATGTTGCGGACCCGGAACACGAAACTGGTGATCGCCGCGGTCCCCGCGTCCGGGCGCCGCGCCTCCCGCGCCATCGCGAGGAAGCGCGTGGTGTTGTGCTTCGCGTCCTCGATGCCGGAGGCGAGGACCTCGAGGCCGTAGCACTCCGCCGCCAGGGTCGAGGCGATGGCCGCCTGGGCGCGGTCGCCGCGCCTGGCCACCGCCGCCGCCGCGCCCGCCGTGTCGGCCTCCACCACCGGCGCGAGGCCGCGCGCGCGGATCAGCTTGCGGCATTGCGCCAGCGCGTGGACGTGGCTGTGGACCGTTCGCAGGTCCTCCAGCGCCGCGCCGGGAACGCCGAGCAACTGGTGGCGGACCCGCTGGAACGTCTCGGCGACGATGTGCAGCCCGGATTCGGGCAGCAGGCTGTGGATGTCCGCCACCCGCCCGGCGACGGAGTTCTCGACCGGGATCATCGCCAGCGCGGCGCGGCCCCGCTCCACCGCGGCGAAGGCGTCCTCGAACGTGGCGCAGGGGAGCGCCGCGTATTCGGGGTAGCGGTCGCGGCAGGCCAGGTTGGAATACGCCCCGCGCACCCCCTGGAAGGCGATGGCGGGGCGGCTCACCGGCGCGCTCCGCCCGCCAGCGCGGCGCGCGCGCGCTCCAGGTCGGCGGCGGTGTCGACGCCGATCGGGACGGCGTCGACCAGCGCCGCCTCGACCCGCATCCCGGCCTCGAGCGCGCGCAGCTGCTCCAGCCTTTCGCGCCTCTCCAGCGGGCTCGGCGGCAAGGCGGTGAAGCGGTCCAGCGCGGCGCGGCGCCAGGCGTACAGGCCGATATGATGGTACAGCGGGCCGTCGCCGGCGGGCGCCTGGGCGCGGGTGAAATACAGCGCCCGCGCGCGCCGCGCGCCGGGGGCGAAGCCGGCGACGAGTTTCACCACGTTGGGGTCGGCGCGCTCGGCCGGGTCGCGGATCTCCGCGCACGCCGTGGCCAGGTCGGCGCCCGGCGCGTCCAGCGCCGCCAGCGCGGCGCGGACGGTCCCGGGGTCCACCGTCGGCAGGTCGCCCTGCACATTGACGACGGCGGCGCATTCCCCGCCGGGGTCGATGATGTCGAGCGCTTCGCGGATCCGGTCGGAGCCGGAGGCGTGGTCCGGGCGGGTGAGCACCGCGCGCCCCCCGGCGGCCGCGACGGCGCGCGCGATCTCGGGCTCCGCCGCGGCGACGGCGACGGGGCCGACCGCCGCCTCCGCCGCGCGGCGCCAGACGTGGACGATCATGGGCTCGCCGTGGATGTCGGCGAGCGCCTTGTCCGGCAGGCGGGTCGAGGCGCGGCGGGCGGGGATGAGAACGATGGTCGCGGCGCGGTCCATGCGCCCCACCCTACCGCCCCGGACCGGAGGCGCCAAAGCCTGGCCGACTCCCGCCGGCGACTCTCGTCATGGGGGATCCCGCCGCTCGACGGCGGCTTGCGCCCCCTGGACCGCCGGCGCGTCCGGGCGCTACCAGCGGAGGCGGATGTCGAGGGCGATTCGGCGGTCGGGGGCGCCGGTCCGGGTTTCGCGCAGCGACGTCGCGAGGGCCAGGTCGAGCGCCTCGGCGAGGGCGAGGCGGCCGCCGACGCGCCATTCGCGCGAGCGGTCGCCGGTGAGCGCGAAACCCGCCAACGGCGTCGCAACGCCGCCCAACGCGCGCAGGCCGTAGCCCGCCTCGGCGTCGAGGCGGCCCCCGGCCCGCGCCGTATTATCCGCGCGCGCCGCGTCGGCGCTCCACAGCCGCGCGAGGCCGCTATCGGCCGCGCCCCAGGACGGAGACAGCGCCAGGGACAGGCCCAGGCCGCCGGAGCCCGGCGCAACCCGCAGCGCGCCGCCCACGCCCCATTCCTCCGCATCGCCGCCATGCGCCAGCAACGCACGGCCGCGCGCCTCCAGCGTCAGCGGCGAAGACGGAGCGGACCACGCCGCGCCGCCGCCCAACTCCACGCCCGCGCCCGTCGCGCCGTCGCCGCCGTCCCACCGCAACCCCGCCTCGAGGGACGGAGTCAACGAACCGCCGTTCGCGAACGCGATGACGTAGCGCCCCTCCGCCGCAACCCGCAGCCGGAACGTCCGCGCCGACAGCCCCGCGATGAGATCGCCATCGCCATCGAGCGCGAAACGCGCCGCCTGCGCCTCCCCCTTCACATCCACCGCCGCAGCGCCCCGCGACAGCGCACGCGTCCGCGCGCCGATGGCCGCGGCGGTCAACGTCGCCGACGAATCCGCAGCGCCCGCCTCGGCGTCGGCGAGCTCCACCTCGCCGCGACCGTGCGACAGCGCAGCCCACGCCCGAGACCCATCGCCCGCAAGCCACCCCACATAGGGCTGGACGCTCGCCATGCTCACCTCGTGGCGGCCTTTGACGGACTCCGCGCCGCCCGTATCGACGTAGTCGATATCGCTCTCAGACCACGACGCCGACACGCCGCCGAGGACGCGTCCGCCCGAACCGTCCGGAGCCGTCCGCGCATCGGCCCCGGCGTGCAGCGCCGTAACCTCGCCCTCCCACGACAGCCCGCCGTCGTCGAGAGACAGCGACCGCCGGTCGCCCGACCCCCACAGCGCCGCGTCGGGGCCGTCCCCCGCAGCGCCGCCCGACAGCCCCAACGCGAACGCCGAACCCGGAAGAAGCGCACGCCACCCCGCGCCAAGCGGCGCAGGCGAGTCCGCCGGCAAGCCGTAGGGCCGCGGGTCGTGGAACGGGACGGGGCCGCGCGCGCGGGCCGCAGACGCGCCGCCCGGAGCGCCCAGCCGGCCCGCCAGCCACGACAGCGCGTCCGCAGCCCAGGCGGCGGCGTTGGCGTCCGCCCCGCCGTCGTAGCCCGCCGGCGCGCCGTCGCCGAAACGCCGCGCCACGGCGGACGCCGCGCCGTCCCACATCGCCCGGGACACTTCCGGCAGGATCGACCGGTTGACCGCGGCCAGACGCGTCCGCGCGTCCGACCGCTCCGCCACCGCCGGCGCGGCGGCGCGCCAGCCCACCGCGAAGGGCGCGAACTCGGTAATCCCCGCCGCGCACACCCGCTCCGCATCCGCGTCCAGCCGCGCCCCCGCGACCTCGACCCACGCGGTCCCGTCATGGCGCAGCAGCGTCAACGCGCGCCCGCCCGACGCTTCCCGCAACTCCGCAGGCGCCGGCAGGCACAGTTCCAGCCCCGCCGCCGGCGCGCCCGTAACCGAGACGTCCACCGCCACTTGCGCCGCGCCGGCGCCGAAGGCGAAGACGCCGGGCGCCAGCGACACATCGTCCGAAACCGGGCGCAGCGTCACCGACAGGTCCGCCGCCAGCGTCGCCGGCGGGACGATCTCGACGCCGGGCGGAACCCCGGCCTCGGCGCGGACCTCCACCCGATGCCCGCCCACCATGTAAACGGCCGGGTCGCCCGCCGCAGGCGCCCGAACCCGCGTATCGCCGGGCTCCGACACCAGCGCCACGAGGATCTTCGTTTCGCCGTCCAGCCCGCCGCCGCTCGCCGTGTGCGTGAGTTGCGCCGTGTCGGCGTAATCGTCGTCGTCCGCCGCCGCCGTCACCGTCACCGTTTGCGGCGTGCTCCAGTTCGCCGCGTCGAACGACAGCGACGCGGGCGACGCCGTCACGTCGGGGTCGTCGCTGGAGATCGCCACCGTCACCGCCCCGGTCGGAGCCGCGCCCAGGCGCAGGGTGTAGGATGCGCCCTCCGCGCCCGTCGCGACCTCGAGCTCCTCCGCCGAGAGGACCAGTTTCTCCGCCGATGGCGGTGGCGGCGGTGGCGCAGACGGTGCCGGCGGTGCGTCGTCGTTCGTTATCGTCCCGACGCCGATGGCGAACGTGGCGCGCGCCCCGTCCGCGTCGCGGATAGGCGTCCCGGACGGATTCGGGGCGGAGATCGCCACCCGCACCGTCTCGTCGGGTTCGACCGCGCCGTCTCCCAGCACCTCCACCGTAATCGTCTTGGTCGTCTCGCCCGCCATGAAGGTCAGCGTCCCGTCGCTGGGGGAGAGCGCCGTGTAGTCGCTCCCCGGCTCCGCAGTGCCAGTGACGGTAGTCTGATCCTCCCACTCCACCGACACCTGCCCCGTGCTCGCCGGCGACAGCGTCACGGTGAACGTCATCTCCGTCGCCCCGGAGTTCCCCTCCGCCACGCGCGGCGAATCGATACTCAGCGTCGGCGTGTCGTCGTCGACGATGGTTCCCGTCCCCGTCCCCGTCGCGATGACGGCCCCGGACGGAACGGGGTTGCTCAATTGCAGCAGGACGGTCTCGTCCGTCTCCGCCGTGGCGTCGCCGTTCACCGTCACGGATACGGTCTTGCTCGTTTCCCCCGCCGCGAAGGTCAGCGTGCCGGACGTAACCGCCGTGTAATCCATGTCCGCCACCGTCGCCGTGCCGCCCGACGCCTCGGCGTAGTCCACCGTCACCTGCGACAAAGGGGCCGGCGACAGCGTCACCGTGAACTCCAGATCCGTCGTCCCGGAGTTCCCCTCCGCAACGCGCGGCGAATCGATACTCAGCGTCCCCGTGTAGTCGTCGTCCGTTATCGTTCCGACGCCGATGGCGGATGTGACGACGGGGCCGACCGCGCCGTTGCGGATGCGCACCGTCCCGGACGGCGTTCTCGCCGCATTGCCGATCTGCACCCGCACCGTCTCGTCGGGTTCGACCGCCGAATCTCCCTGCGCCGACACCGTGATCGTCTTGCTCGTCTCCCCGGCGGCGAAGGTCAGCGTCCCGCCGGCCAGCGCCGTGTAGTCGGCTCCCGGCGACGCCGTCCCGCCGCCCGCGTCCGACCAGTCCACCGTCACCGAATGCCCGGACGGAACGACCGGCGACAGCGTCACCGTGAACTCCAGATTCGCCCCCTCCAGCGCGTGCGGCGAATCGATCGTCAGCGTCGACCCGGTATCGTCGTCGACGATGGTCCCCCGCCCCACCACATTCGGGATGGTGACCCCGGGGGTGGCGTTGCTCAACTGCAGGTCGATGCTCTCGTCCGACTCCGCCGTGGCGTCGCCCGTCACCGTCACGGAGATGGTCTGGGTCGTCACGCCCGCCGCGAAGGTCAGCGTTCCGCCCGTAACCGCCGTGTAATCCGTCCCCGACGTCGCCGTGCCGCCCATCCAGTCGTTGTAGGCCACCGTCGTCTGAACCCCCAAGGCCGGGGTCAGGGTCACCGTGAAGGTCATCGTCGTCGAGCCGCTGTCGCCCTCCAGCACCCGCGGCGCGTCGATCGAGAAGCGGGGCCCCGCGGCGCTGCCGTCGACCCTGTGGCCGGACTGGGCGGCCAGCGCGGCGTGGCTGCGATCCTGCACCGTACCGTTGTTGGGGTGGTTCCGCCGCCATATCTTGCCGACGATCGAATTCGCCGGGATGCTTATGCCGTCGGCGTCGGTGTCTGCGGCCTGCACGACGTACTCGTAGTCGGCGTACGTCTGCCCGGTCGGATCGGCGGAGTTCCACGCATACCGCGTGACGCCGCCTATGTCGATCCGCATCCAGTTGCAAGACCAGTGTATGTTGCTGGTGGGGGCCCCCGAGACCCGGGTCCGGCTAATGCAGTTGGGGACGATGGTGGCAAGAGCGGGATAGATCGGCAGGGCGATGCCGGATATTCTCGTGGTGATCGTCTCTCCGGCGATGTAATACTGCCCGTTGAACGGGGTCGAGGTGATGGACACCGTCACCTGCGCCGCGGCCGGCGCGGCGGCCAGCGCGAGGAGCGGCGCGGCGAGGACGGCGCACAGCCGCGCCGCGCGCATGAAACGACTCCCGCCCGTCACGTCTGGCGCGGGGGGGGGGGGGGGGGGGGTGAACGCCATCGCCATGCCCTCGATCCGTTGTTGCGCCGGCGCCTCGCGGCGACGCGCGCGGCGGGGGTTTAGACCCTCTCCCTCTCCCGCGTCAACGCCCCGGCCTCGACGGCGGCAATTCTCGTTATGGGGAATCTCGCCGCCCCGCAGCGGCTTGCGCCCCCGGAACCGGCGGCGGGCGCCGGCGATCCCGGCAAAGGCGGATCCGGACCGCCCTCGGTCCGTAACGAGAATCGCCGGACGCCCGCGGCGCGTCTTGACGTCCGCCGCATATCCTGCTATGGGAAAGTCGTTGCGGCCTTCGGAAGACGGAAAGGGGTTCGGAATGAGCGACGCGATGGAGTCCTGGCGAAGGTTCCGCGCCGCGTGGCGCGGGGAGGAGGGCGTGCGCCGGCGGTTCGCGGCCGACCCGCGCGCGGTGTTCGCCGAATTCGGCATGCCCGCGGTCCCCGCCGACGCGCGGATCGAGGTGGTCGGCGAAGACGACTGCATCTTCCGCGTGGCGTTCCCGCCCGGCGCCGGCGGGCCGTTGACCGACGGAGAGCTGGAGGGCGTTTCCGGCGGCACCCGCCACCCGGCGCACGCCGGCTTCCTCAGCGACCGGCAATGGCTGGAGTTCGCTCACGACGGGCACGTCAGTTTCGCGGAGGCCTCCGCCTCTCTGGAGCATCACGGACATCACGGATAGGCCGGACGCCCGGCGCGGCGGCGTGGACATCCGCCGCGCCGGGGCGGTAAGGTGCGCCGCCCCCCGCGCGGCGGATTCCGAGGCCCCATGTCCACCATCGAGATCAACAAGATCGCCGGCGCCGTCCTGTGCGCGCTTCTCCTCGTCCTGACTCCGGGCTTCCTCGCCGAGCTCGTCGCCGGCCATCCCGAAAGCGGCGCGCCGGTGTTCCTCGCGCCGGCCGCGGAGGCGCCGGAGGGCGGGGAGGGCGCCTCCGAACCCGCCGCGGCGGAGACGGCGGCGCTGGCGCCGGACCCGGAGCGCGGCGCGCGGGCGTTCCGGCGCTGCGCCGCCTGCCATAGCGTGGATCCCGGCGCCGGGCACAAGATCGGGCCGAACCTGTGGGGAGTCGCCGGCGCCGCGAAGGCCGCGCGGGAGGGGTTCCGCTATTCCGCCGTCCTGTCGGAGCTCGGCGGCGTATGGGACGACGCGGCGCTGGACTCGTTCCTCGCCGACCCGCGCGCCTACGCGCCGGCGACCAAGATGGCGTTCGCCGGCATCGCCGAACCGGGCGAGCGCGCCGACGTGGTCGCCTATCTGCGGACGCTGGCGGACGGCGAATGAGCTCCTTCCAACCCGCCGCGAGGGACGTCATGACGACTCGCCCGCCGCCTCCCACGTCGAGGATCGCCCGCGCCCTGGGGGCGGGCGCGTGGACGCTCGCCGCCGCCCTGGCGCCGGCCCATGCGCAGGACGCGCCCGACCCCGGCCTCGCCTGCGCGCTCGAGGCCGCGACGGCCTCCGCCGCGGCCGACCGGGGCGTCGCCGGCGCGCATGCGCTGTCGATCCACGGCGACGTGAAATACGGGCCGGACTTCGCGCATTTCGACTACGCCGACCCGGACGCGCCGAAGGGCGGCGCGGTGACGCTGGCCGCCATCGGGACGTACGACAGTTTCAACGGGTTCATCCTCAAGGGCGTGTCGGCCGCGTCGCTCGGCCTGATCTACGACACGCTCATGATCGGCGCGGAGGACGAGCCGTTCACCGAATACGGCCTGCTGGCCGAATCCGTCGACATGCCGGAGGACCGCTCGTGGGTCGAGTTCGCCCTGCGCCCCGAGGCGCGCTGGCACGACGGCGCGCCGGTCACCGCCGATGACGTCGTCTGGACCTTCGAGACGCTGCGCGAGAAGGGGCATCCGTTCTTCCGCCAGTATTACGCCGACGTGGAGTCGGTCGCGAGTCCGGCGCCGGGCCGGGTGCGCTTCGCCTTCTCCGACACGACGAACCGCGAGCTGCCGCTGATCGTGGGCCAGCTGACCGTGCTGCCGCGCCATTACTGGGAGGCGCGCGACTTCGAGGAGACGACGCTGGAGCCGCCGCCGGGCAGCGGCCCCTACCGCATCGCCGAATTCGACGCCGGGCGGTCGATAACCTACGAACGCGCGCCGGACTATTGGGGGCGCGGCCTGCCGGTCAACCGCGGGCGGAACAATTTCGACCGCGTCCGGTTCGACTATTACCGCGACAACACCATCGCGCTGGAGGCGTTCAAGGCCGGCGAGATCGACTTCCGCGTCGAGAACAATTCGAAGGACTGGGCGACGCAATACGACTTCCCGGCGCGGGCGGAGGGCCATGTCGTCGTCGACGAGGTCGGCCACGAGATCGGCACCGGGATGCAGGGGTTCTGGTTCAACACCCGCAAGGACAAGTTCGCCGACGCGCGGGTGCGCGACGCGCTCGCCCACGCCTTCGACTTCGAATGGACGAACGAGAACCTGTTCTACGGCCAGTATGCGCGGACGGCGAGTTTCTACTCCAACACCGAGCTCGCCGCGTCCGGGCGCCCGGAGGGGCTGGAGGCGGAGATACTCGAATGCTTCCGCGGCCGCCTGCCCGAAGCGGCGTTCGGCGCGCCCCTCGCGCCGCCGAGCACGGCCGGGGGGTCGATCCGCGCCAACCTGCGCGAGGCGCGCGGACTGCTCGAGGAGGCGGGCTGGGTCGTCCGCGACGGCGCGCTGGTCCGCGAGGCGACCGGGGCGCCGATGGAGATCGAGTTCCTGCTCGTCTCCCCCGCCTTCGAACGGGTGATCGGGCCCTACGCGAAGAACCTGGAGCGGCTGGGGGTTGCGGCGCGCATCCGCACCGTCGACTCGGCGCAATACCAGAAGCGCGTCGAGGATTTCGACTTCGACGTAATCGTCGCCTCCATCGGCCAGTCGCAAAGCCCCGGCAACGAACAGCGCAACCAGTGGAGCTCCGCCGCCGCCGACATTCCCGGCTCGCAGAACTACGCCGGAATCGAGGACCCGGTCGTCGACGCGCTGGTCGACCTGGTGATCCGGGCGCCGAGCCGCGCCGCGCTGGTCGCCGCGACCCGGGCGCTCGACCGCGCGCTGCTCCAGGGGCGCTACCTGGTCCCCAACTGGCACATCCGTTCGTTCCGCCTCGCCTACTGGAACAAGTTCGGCAGACCGGCGCAGCCGCCGCGCTACGGCCTCGGCTTCCCCGGCCTGTGGTGGATCGACGCGGCGCTGGAGGAGCGGCTCTCCGCCGCGCGTTGACCCGCCGCGGCCCCATGCTCGCCTACATCGTCCGCCGCCTGCTGCTGATCGTCCCGACGCTGTTCGGGATCATGGTGGTCAATTTCGTCGTCATCCAGGCGGCGCCGGGCGGCCCCGTCGAACAACTGATCGCCACCATGCAGGGCACGGCGGTCGACGCCACCGCGCGGGTGGCGGGCGGCGGCGGGGAGACCGTGGACACCGGCGGCGCGGCGCAGGGCGGCGACCCGGTCTCCGCCCGGTACCGCGGCGCGCGCGGCCTCGACCCCGAGCTGCTGCGCGACCTCGAGCGCCAGTTCGGCTTCGACAAGCCGGCGCACGAGCGCTTCGCCGACATGATCTGGAATTACGTCCGTTTCGACTTCGGCGAGAGCTTCTTCCGCGACCGGCGCGTCGTCGACCTGGTGCTGTCGAAGATGCCGGTGTCGATCTCGCTCGGCCTGTGGACGACCCTGTTGATATACCTGATCTCGATCCCCCTCGGAATCGCCAAGGCGGTGCGCGACGGCAGCCGGTTCGACGTCTGGACCTCGGGGGCGGTGGTGGTCGGCAACGCCATCCCCGGGTTCCTGTTCGCCATCCTGCTCATCGTCCTGTTCGCGGGCGGGCGCTATTTCGACTGGTTCCCGCTGCGCGGCCTCGCCTCTCCGGGCGCCGCGGACATGAGCTGGGCGGCGCAGGCCGCCGATTACTTCTGGCACCTGGCGCTGCCGGTGCTGTCGATGGTCATCGGCGGTTTCGCCGGGCTGACGCTGCTGACCAAGAATTCGTTCCTGGAGGAGATCAACAAGCAATACGTCATGACCGCCCGCGCCAAGGGGCTGACCGAGCGCCGCGTGCTCTACGGCCACGTGTTCCGCAACGCCATGTTGATCGTGATCGCCGGCTTCCCGAGCGCGTTCGTCGGCATATTGTTCACCGGCGCGCTGCTGACCGAGATCATCTTCTCGCTCGACGGCCTGGGCCTGCTCGGATTCGAGGCGGCGCTGGGGCGCGATTACCCGGTGATGTTCGCGACGCTCTACTTCTTCACCCTGCTCGGCCTCGTCATGCAGCTGGTGGGCGACCTCGCCTATACGATCATCGACCCGCGCATCGACTTCGAGAGCCGCGAGACGTGACCGCGCCGCGCCCCGCCGCGCCGCCGCCCGCGCCGGAGGAGCGCGTCCTCGGGCTGCGCGTCTCGCGCCTGGGCCGCCGGCGGCTGCGCAACTTCCGCCGCAACCGGCGCGGGTTCTGGAGCCTGTGGATATTCCTCGCCATCTTCGCGCTGAGCCTGCCCGCCGAGTTCATCGCCAACGACAAGCCCCTGCTCGTGTCGTTCGGCGGCGCCTGGTACGCCCCGGCGCTGCGCGCCTACCCCGAGACCGAATTCGGCGGCGACTTCGAGACCGAGGCGGAGTACCGCGACCCGTTCGTCCAGGAATTGATCGCCGAGGGCGGCGGGTGGATCCTGTGGCCGCCGATCCCGTTCAAATACGACACGGTCAACACGGGGCTCGACGTCCCCTCCCCGGCGCCGCCCTCGGCGGAGAATTGGCTCGGCACCGACGACCAGGCGCGCGACGTGGCGGCGCGGCTGATCTACGGCTTCCGCATTTCGGTGCTGTTCGGCCTCGCGCTCACCGCGATAAGCTCGGTCGTCGGCGTGGCCGCCGGGGCGGTGCAGGGTTATTTCGGCGGCTGGGTGGACCTCGGGTTCCAGCGCGTCATCGAAATCTGGTCGGGCCTGCCGATCCTCTACCTGCTCATCATCCTCGCCAGCATCGTCGAGCCCAATTTCTGGTGGCTGCTCGGCCTCATGCTGCTGTTCAGCTGGATGGCGCTGGTGGGGGTGGTGCGCGCCGAGTTCCTGCGCGCGCGCAATTTCGAGTTCGTCCGCGCCGCCCGCGCGCTCGGCGTGAGCGACGGCGAGATCATGCTCCGCCACATCCTGCCCAACGCGATGGTGGCGACGCTGACCTTCCTGCCCTTCATCCTCACCGGGTCGGTGACGGTGCTCACCTCGCTGGACTTCCTGGGCTTCGGCCTGCCGCCGGGCTCGCCCTCGCTCGGCGAGCTGCTGAACCAGGGCAAGAACAACCTGCAAGCGCCGTGGCTGGGCTTCACCGGGTTCTTCACCCTCGCCGTCATGCTCTCGCTGCTGGTGTTCATCGGCGAGGCGGTGCGCGACGCGTTCGACCCGCGCAAGACGAACTCGTAGCGCGCCGTGGCCCTGCTCGAAATCGACCGGCTGTCGGTCGCGTTCCGCCTCGAGGACCGGGAGGTCGAGGCGGTGCGCGGCGTGTCGCTGTCGGTGGACCGGGGCGAGACGGCGGCGCTGGTCGGCGAATCCGGCTCCGGCAAGTCGGTCACCGCGTTGTCGATCCTCCAGCTCCTGCCCTATCCGCGCGCCCGCCATCCCGGCGGGAGCATCCGGTTCGACGGGCGGGAGCTGCTCGGCGCGCCGCCGGCGGTCCTCCGCGCGATCCGCGGCGACCGCGTCTCGATGGTGTTCCAGGAGCCGATGACGTCGCTCAACCCGCTGCACACGGTGGAGCGGCAGATCTGCGAAACGCTGACGCTGCACAAGGGCCTGGGCCCCGCCGCGGCGCGCGCGCGCTGCCTCGAGCTGCTCCGGCTCGTCCGCCTCCCCGAGCCGGAGCGGCGGCTGCGCTCGTGGCCGCACCAATTGTCGGGCGGGCAGCGCCAGCGGGTGATGATCGCCATGGCGCTCGCCAACGAACCCGACCTGCTGATCGCCGACGAACCGACGACGGCGCTCGACGTGACCGTCCAGGCGCAGATCCTGCGGCTGCTCGCCGACCTGCAACGCGATTTCGGGATGGCGATCCTGCTGATAACCCACGACCTCACCATCGTTCGCAACGTAGCCGAACGGGTCCACGTGATGACGGAGGGCGAGATCGTCGAACGCGGGGAGACGGCCCAAGTGTTCGATTCGCCCCGGCATCCCTACACGCGGAAGCTCCTCGCCGCGCGGCCGAGCGCCGAGCCGCCGCCGGCCGACGACGGCGCGCCCGAGGCGATGGCGTGCGCGGACCTGCGGGTGTGGTTCCCGATCCGCCGGGGCGTGCTGCGCCGGACGGTCGGGCACGTCAAGGCGGTGGACGGAGTCTCGCTGACGCTCCGCGCCGGGCAGACGGTGGGCGTGGTGGGCGAGTCCGGCTCCGGCAAGACGACGCTGGGCCTGGCGCTGCTGCGGCTGGTGTCGAGCGAGGGGGCCGTCCGCTTCGACGGGCGCGACCTGGCGGGGTTGAAGAGCCGCGCCCTGCGCCCGCTGCGCCGTGAAATGCAGGCGGTGTTCCAGGACCCGTTCTCGTCGCTCAGCCCGCGGCTCGACGTCTATCGGATCGTCGAGGAGGGCATGCGGGTGCACGGCGTCGGCCGCGACTACCGCGAACGCCGCCGGCTCGCCGCCGGGGCGCTGGCCGAGGTCGGCATCGACCCGCTGGCGATGGACCGCTACCCGCACGAGTTCTCGGGCGGCCAGCGCCAGCGCATCGCCATCGCCCGCGCCCTGGTCCTCGAACCGCGCTTCCTGCTGCTCGACGAGCCGACCAGCGCGCTGGACATGACCGTGCAGGCGCGGATCGTCGACCTGCTGCGCGCGTTGCAGCGCCGCCGCCGGCTGGCGTATCTCTTCATCAGCCACGACCTGCGGGTGGTGCGCGCGCTCGCCAACCACGTCGTCGTCCTGCGCGACGGCCGGGTCGTGGAGCAGGGCCCGGCCCGGGCGGTGTTCGACGCGCCGCGCACCGATTACACCCGCGCGCTGATGGCGGCGGCGTTCGATATCGAGGCGCTGGAGACCGGCGAGGCGGCGGCGTGACCGGAGGCGGCGTCCCCCTTCTCGGACAAGGCCGCGTCCCGACTACGCATGCGGGCAGCCTGCCGCGCCCGCCGGACCTGCTCGCCCTGCGCGAGGACGCCGAGGCGGGCCGTGCGGGCGCGCGGGCGGCGCTGGAGTCGCGCACGCGCGAGGCGGTGGCCGAGGCGGTGCGCCGCCAGGTCGAGATCGGCGTCGACATGGCGAACGACGGCGAGATGGGCAAGGCGAGCTATTCCGCCTACGTCGCCGACCGGTTGAGCGGCTTCGGCGGCGCGGCGCGGCGGCGGCGCTCCGCGCAGGACCTGCGGGACTTCCCGCGTTACGGGCGGCGCCTGGTGGAGATCGGCGGCACGACGCCGGCGGTGGCGCGGCTGGCGTGCATCGGGCCGGTGGCGCCCGCCGACCGCCGCCCGCTGCGCGCCGAGCTGGAGGACTTCCGCCGCGCCGTGGACGCGGCCCGCCCCGCCGCCGCCTTCCTCACCGCGGCGTCGCCGGGGACCATCGCCATATTCATGGAGAACCAGCATTATCCGAGCCACGACGCCTACGTCGGCGCGCTCGCCGACGCGATGCGCGAGGAATACGAGGCCATCGCCGCCGCGGGCTTCGTCCTCCAGATCGACGCGCCGGACCTGGCGATGGGCCGCCACCTGATGTTCAAGGACTCCGACGAGGCCGGGTTCCTCGCGGCGGCGGCGATGCAGGTGGAGGCGATAAACCACGCGACGGCGAACATCCCGCCCGAACGCATGCGCCTGCACCTGTGCTGGGGCAACTACCAGGGGCCGCACCACCGCGACATTCCGCTGGCGCGCATCGTGGATATCGTCTTCGGGGCGCGCCCGGCGCTGATCTCGGTGGAGGGCGCCAACCCGCGCCACGAGTTCGAATGGAGCGTGCTCCGCGACTCGCCGCTGCCCGGCGACAAGGCGTTGATCCCCGGCGTCGTCGACTCCACGTCGAACTTCATCGAGCATCCGGAGACCGTCGCGCAGCGCATCCTCCGCTACGCCGGCGTCGTCGGCCGCGACCGCGTGATGGCCGGCTCCGACTGCGGCTTCGCGACTTTCGCAGCGCTCCCCAACGTCGACCCCGACATCGCCTGGGCGAAGCTCGAATCGCTGGTCGAAGGCGCCGCGCGCGCCAGCGACGCGCTATGGCGGCGGGGCGGGTAGAACCGGCCGTCGAAAACGGAAGGCGGAGAGCCGGGGCGCGGAGGAGGTCGCCGACCCGCCGCGCGGCCGATGGCGTGCCGCCCGCTACAGCGCCTTGACGATGTCCTCCACCATCTTCTTGGCGTCGGCGAAGAGCATCATCGTGCTGTCGCCGTAGAACAATTCGTTGTCGATCCCCGCATAGCCGGGCGACAGCGACCGCTTCACGAACAGCACCGTCTTCGCCTTGTCCACCTCGAGGATCGGCATCCCGGCGATGGGACTCGACGGGTCGTTGCGCGCCGCCGGGTTGGTCACGTCGTTGGCGCCGATCACGAAGGCCACGTCGGCGGTGGCGAAGTCGGAGTTGATCTCCTCCAGTTCGAACACTTCCTCATAGGGCACGTTGGCCTCGGCCAGCAGCACGTTCATGTGCCCCGGCATCCGCCCGGCGACGGGGTGGATGGCGTAGCTGATCTTCACCCCCGCGCGGCGCAATTCGTCGGCCATTTCGCGCAGCGCGTGCTGCGCCTGCGCCACCGCCATGCCGTAGCCGGGGACGATGATCGCCGACTCGGCGTTCCTGAGGATGAACGCCGCGTCGTCGGCGCTGCCGGCCTTGACCGCCTTGTCGGTCCGCCCCGCCGCCGCCGCGCCGTCCTCGGCGCCGAAGCCGCCCAGGATGACGTTGACGAAGGAGCGGTTCATGCCCTTGCACATGATGTAGGAGAGGATCGCGCCCGACGACCCCACCAGCGCGCCGACGATGATCAGCGCCGTGTTCTGCAAGGTGAAGCCGATCCCCGCCGCCGCCCAGCCGGAATAGGAGTTGAGCATCGAGATCACCACCGGCATGTCGGCGCCGCCGATGGGAACGATGATCATGACGCCGATCGCCAGCGCGAGGATCGTCATTGCCCAGAACGCGGCGCGGCTCTCGGTGGCGCAGAACCAGACGACGACGCCGACGATGGCCAGCCCCACCGCGAGGTTCACCCAGTGCTGGCCGCGGAAGGTGAGCGGCGCGCCCGACATCAGCGCCTGCAATTTGGCGAACGCGATCACCGATCCGGTGAAGGTGACGGCGCCGATGACCGCGCCGAGCGACATCTCGATCCGGCTCGCGGTCTTTATCGCCCCTACCGCGCCGATCCCGTAGGCCTCCGGCGTGTAGAGCGCCGCCGCCGCCACCAGCACCGCGGCCAGGCCGACGAGGCTGTGAAACGCCGCCACCAGCTGCGGCATGGCGGTCATCCGGATGCGCAGCGCGATGACGGCGCCGACGGCGCCGCCGATGGCCATCGCCGCGGCCGCCCAGGCGTAGGCGCCCACCTCCGGCTGGGCGAGGGTGACCGCCACCGCCAGCGCCATGCCGAGGATGCCGAACAGGTTGCCCGGCCGCGCCGAGTTCGGCGAGCTCAGGCCCTTCAGCGCGAGGATGAAGCAGACGGCCGCCGCCAGGTAGGCGAAGGCCGACAGGTTCGCGGACACGGCGCGGCCCCTAGCGCTTCTTCTTGAACATTTGCAGCATGCGCTGCGTGACGACGAACCCGCCGAAGATGTTGACCGAGGCCAGCATCACCGCGAGGAAGCCCAACGCCTTCGAGAACGAGAGGCCGCCGCCGTCCGCCGCGTCCGCGACCTCGGCGCCGACGGCGATCAGCGCGCCGACGACGATGATCCCCGAGATCGCGTTGGTCACCGACATCAGCGGCGTGTGCAGCGCCGGGGTGACGCTCCAGACCACGTAGTAGCCGACGAAGACCGCCAGCACGAAGATCGTGAAGTCCTGGATGAACGGATCGATCATGAGCCTTCCCCATTCGTGGGCGCCGCCGCGCCGCCGCGCGCGACGCAGGCGCCGGCGATGACCTCGTCGTCCCAGTCGATCGCCAGCGCCCCGCTCTCCGTGTCGATCATCGGGCCGACGAAGTTCAGCAGGTTGCGGGCGTAGAGCGCGCTGGCGTCGACGGGCACGCGGCCCGGGACGTTGGCGTGGCCGACGACGGTCACGCCGCCCTCGCGCACCACCTCGCCGTGGCGCGAGAGTTCGCAATTGCCGCCGGTTTCGGTCGCCAGGTCGACGATCACCGAACCCGGCTTCATGTCCGCCGCCATTTCGGCGGTGATCAGCACCGGCGCCGGCTTGCCCGGAATCAGCGCCGTGCAGATGGCGATGTCCTGCCCCTTGAGGGTTTCGTGGATCAGCGCGCGCTGGCGGCGCCGGTAGTCGTCGCCCATCTCGCGCGCGTAGCCGCCGGCGGTCTCGGCGCTCTCCGCCTCTTCGTCGGCGACCTCGATGAATTTGGCCCCCAGGCTCTCCACCTGCTCCTTCGCCGCCGGGCGGACGTCGAAGGCGGAGACGACGCCGCCGAGCCGGCGCGCGGTGGCGACCGCCTGGAGCCCGGCGACGCCCGCGCCGAGCACGAGGATCCGCGCCGGCGCGACGGTTCCGGCGGCGGTCATCATCATCGGGATGACCTTGCCGAACTCCGCCGCCGCGTCGAGCACCGCCTTGTAGCCGGCCAGGTTGCTCTGCGAGGACAGCGCGTCCATGCCCTGCGCGCGGCTGATTCGCGGGACCAGCTCCATGGCGAAGGCGGTCACGCCGCGCCGCGCGTAGTCCTCCACCTGTTCGCGGTTCCGGTGCGGCGCGAGCAGCCCCGCCAGCGCCGACCCGGGGGCGAGGCGCGCCATTTCGTCCTCGCCCTCGTCGGCGGTCATGGGCCGCGCCACCTTCAGCACCAGGTCCGCGCCCTCCCAGGCCGCCGCCGCGTCGCCGGCGATGGCGGCGCCGGCCGCGGCGAATTCCGAATCCGGGACCGCCGAACCCGCCCCGGCGCCGGCCTCGACCGCCACCTCGACGCCGAGCTCGGCGAACTTCCGCACCGTCAGCGGCGAGGCGGCGACGCGGGTTTCGCCGCTCCGGCGCTCCTTCGGAATCGCGATCTTCATGCAACGCTCCTCGAGTCCGCCCCCGCGGGGCGGCCCTTCATAGAGGACCGGCGCGGGGAATTCACCTTGCGCCGCCGCCGCCGGCGGCGCGCGCCAGCGCCGGCCACGCGGCGCCGAGGGTGACGGCGCGCAGCGCCATGAACGCCGTATAGGCGCACCACAGCCCGTGGTTCCCCCATGCCGGGACCAGCAGCCACAGCGCCGCCAGGTAGCCCGCGAAGGCGGCCGCCATGGCGTTGCGCATCGCCCGCCCGCGCGTCGCGCCGATGAAAATCCCGTCCAGCTGGAACGCCCACACCGCCACCAGCGGCGACGCGACCGCCCAGGGCAGGTATTCGCCCGCCGCCGCGCGCACCTCCGGCAGGGGCGTGACCGCCGCGACCAGCGCCCCGCCGGCGGCGGCGTACACCGCGGCGTAGCCCGCGGCGACCGCCGCCGCGCAGACCGTCGTCTCCCGCGCCGCGGCGGCGAACGCCGCCCGGTCGCGCTTGCCGATCGCCGCGCCCGCCAGCGCCTCCGCCGCATGCGCGAAGCCGTCCAGCCCGTAGGAGGCGAACGCCTGGAACAGCATCAATATGCCGTTGGCGGCGAGCGCGAGGTCGCCGAACCGCGCGCCGAGCGCGGTCAGCATCGACGTCGCGGTAATCACGCACAGGGTGCGCAGGAATATGTCGCGGTTGAGCCGCATCGCGGACGCCAGCGCGCCGCGCGCCCGCGCCGCCCGCCACGGCCATTCCGCGCCGAGGCGCCGCCGCTCGCGGCGCGCGACGGCGAGCCCCGCCGCGAGGCCGGCGTATTGCGCCGCGAGCGTCGCCCAGGCCACCCCGGCGACTCCCATGCCGAGCCGGACCGCGAGGACCACGTCGAGGACGATGTTGACTCCGTTGACGACGAGTTGCAGCGCCAGCGCCAGCGCCATGCGCTGCCGCCCGACCAGCCAGCCGAGCAGCGCCAGGTTGCAGATCGCCGCCGGCGCGCCCCAGACGCGGATCGCCATGTAGCTTTCCGCCAGCGGCGCGACGTTGGCGCTCGGCGCCATCGCCGCCAGCGCCGCGGCGACGATGGGCCGCTGGAGCGCGACGATCGCCAGCCCCGCCGCCGCGGCGAGGGCGGCGGCGCGCAGCAGCGCCGCCAGCGCGGCCTCGGCGTCGCCCGCCCCGTGCGCCTGCGCGGCGAGCCCCGCCGTTCCCATGCGGAGGAACGAGAACCCCCAATAGAGGAACGAGAAGACCGTCGCCCCCACCGCCACCGCGCCGATCTCGGCCGCGCCCAGGCCGCCGACCACGGCGGTGTCGACCGCGCCGAGCAGCGGGATGGTGAGGTTGGCGAGGATGTTCGGCGCGGCGAGCCGCCAGACGCGCCGGTAGCCGACGCCGGCGGGCGCGCTCACGTCACGCCGGACGCGGCGCCGCGGGGCGGGGGTCCGGGCCGCCGGTCGCCCAGTCGAGTAGCTGCGCGGTGTGCAGGACGGGCGCCGCGGACTCCGCCAGCTGCGTCATGCAGCCGATATTGCCGCTGGCGACCATGTCCGGCGCGCACGCCGCCAGCGCGTCGAGCTTGCGCCGACGCAAGCGCGCGGAGATGCGCGGCTGGAGCATGTTGTAGGTCCCCGCCGAGCCGCAGCACAGATGCGCCTCGGCCGGCTCCACGACCTCGAACCCCGCTTGCGCCAGCAGCGCCTGCGCCGCCGACGATTCCTTCTGGCCGTGGCGCAGCGAACAGGCGGACTGGTAGGCGACCCGCCCGCCGGGCGGCGATTCGGGCGCTTCGAGGCCGATGTCGCGCATCCATTCGCTTACGTCGCGGGCGCGGGCGGAGACCGCCGCCGCGTCCTCCGCCCAGGCCGGATCCGAACGCAGCATGTGGCCGTAATCCTTGATCGTCGTCCCGCAGCCCGAGGCGGTGACGACGATGGCGTCGAGGCCGTTCGCCTCCGTCTCCCGGCGCCATGCGGCGATGGTCCGCCGGGCCGCGCGCAGCGCGTCGCGGCGGCGGCCCATGTGGTGCGCCAGCGCGCCGCAGCAGCCGGCGCCGCGGGCGACGACCGTCTCGCAGCCGTGGCGTGTCAGCAGGCGGACCGCCGCGCGGTTGATCTCCGGCGCCAGCGCCTGTTGCGCGCAGCCCGCGAGCAGCGCCACCCGCGCCCGCCGCGCGCCGCGCGCCGGAAAGCTCTGCGGCCGGTCCTCCGGCGCCGGCTTCGGCAGCCGCCGCGGCGCCAGCGCCAGCAGCGTCTTCAGCCGGCCGGGCAGCAGCCGCGCCAGCGGCCGCGCCGGCGCGGCGCAGCGCAGCGCGAGGCGGAACAGCCGCGGCCGCGGCAGGACGGCGGCGAGCAGGGCGCGCAGCGCGCGGTCGGGCAGGGGGCGGCGCCCGGTCTCCTCGATATGCGCCCGGGCGTGGTCCACCAGGTGCATGTAATGGACGCCGGAGGGGCATGTGGTCATGCAGGAGAGGCAGGACAGGCAGCGGTCGATATGCGTGCGCACGCTCGCCGGCGCGGGCCGGTCGCGCTCCAGCATGTCCTTGATGAGCACGATGCGCCCGCGCGGGCTGTCGCGTTCGTCGCCGAGGGTCAGGTAGGTGGGGCAGGTGGCGGTGCAGAACCCGCAATGCACGCAGGCGCGCAGGATTTCGTTCGCCCGCGCGATGTCGGGGTCGGCGAGCTGGGCGAGGCTGAAATCGGTCTGCACGGGGCGCGGCTCCGGGCGGGCGGGGCTGGCGGCAGCCTACCGCCGCGCGAGGCGCTCTTCCATCCGGCGGATTTCCGCGTCCATCTCCGCCAATTCGCGCGCCTTCTTCTCCCGCTTTTCGCGGATCGCCGGGAGGAACGCCCGGGGGTAGCGGCGCATGACGCGCTCGGCGATCTTGAAGAACAGCGCCGCGCGGATAAGCCGCGCCGCCAGCCCGCGCAGCCGCCAGGCGCGGATGAACTGCCCGGAGCCCGCGGCGCCGGCGGCGGCGAACGGCCGCAGCGCCCGCAGGAAGCCCAGGACCGGCAGCAGGACGACCACGAGGTTCACCCAGTGCCGCAGGCAGTACTGCTTCTTGCGCGCCGCGAGCGGCAGCATGACCGCCAGCTCCAGCGCGAAGCAGAACCACACCAGGGCGTTGGCGAAGTGCAGCCCCAGCGCGAGGCCCGGCAGCTCCGCCGCCCGGTCGATCAGCAGGAATTCCACCCCCACCACGGGAACGACGAGCAGCGCCGCCCACAGCATGGGCAGCGCGGCGCGCCGCTCCAGCTCCTCGAACAGCGCCTCGGAGCGCGCCCGCCAGCCGCGGCCGGGAATCCAGACGAAGGACGCCGGCGCCTCCGGGCAGACGGCCGCCCGGCACGGCGGAAGCAGGCAGACGAGCAGGACGCGCCGCCAAGCGCCGGACGCCGCGCCCCGGCGGCGGCGCAGCGCCCATAGCGCCTCCAGCGCGATGGCGGCCCACAGCCCGCCGAAGACCCATGCGAACCACGGCGCCGCCATGATCTCCGGCCCCGCATCGACGGCGAATCCGGGGTGCGGCAGGACGACGCTCAGCGCCAACAGATGCGCCGCCGCCAGCGCGCACATGACGGCGGCGCGCGCGTCGGAGATCGCCGGCGCTTCGGGGCGCTCCGGCGCCGGAGCGGTTCGCGTTTCGCTGGGCAAGGGCGTCTCCGCCGTTCGGGCGCCGCGCAGGATACCGCCGCCGCGCCCGGCGCGCGCCGTCCCGCCGGCATGGACGGCGCCGCGGTCCATCGATCTTGCCTTCTCCCTGTAATTCGGCTACGATACGCTTGACCTCCCGACCCGGCCGCGGACCGCTCCCCATGCCCATTCGCCCCCGCGCCGCCGCATCCCGCATCCCCCTGGGCGTCCCGCCCGCATCGCGCGCAGCGCGCGCCCATGCCGCCGCCGCCGTCCCGGTTCTCCCGGAATTGCCCTCCGCCCGCATCCCGCCTGGGACCGCCGGCGTCCCGCCGGCCTCGCGCGCCGCGCGACCCCGCGCCGCCGCCGCCGTCCCGGTTTTCCCGGAATTGCCGCCCCCCGCCCGCATCCCGCCTGGGCGCCCCGGCGTCCCGCCCGCATCGCGCGAAGCGCAACCTCGCGCCGCCGCTGTCCCGGTTCTCCCGGAATTGCCGCGCCCGCCTGCATCCCGGAATCTCCCTGTGACCGCCGGCGTCCCGCCCGCATCGCGCGAAGCGCGCCCTCGCATCGCCGCCGCCGTCCCGGTTCTCCCGGAATTGCCGCCCCCCGCCCGCATCCCGCCTGGGCGCCCCGGCGCCCCGCCCGCATCGCGCGAAGCGCAACCTCGCGCCGCCGCTGTCCCGGTTCTCCCGGAATTGCCGCGCCCGCCTGCATCCCGGAATCTCCCTGTGACCGCCGGCGTCCGCCGGCCTCGCGTGAGGCGCGCCCCCGGTGACGTCCCCGCAAGCGGCGCGCGAGTCGCTGAGCGCGGCGCTGGCCGCGTTGGCGAACGGCCCGTTGCGCGCGGGCGCGGCGGGGCTGTTCGGGGCGCTCGGCTACTGCAGCGAGCGGACCCTCGATCTCGGCTCCGCCGAGGCGGTCGTTGCGCTGCTGGCCGAGCTCGCGGCCGGGAAGGGCGCGCCGCTGACCGCCAGGCGGCGGGCCCTGTTCGCCGAATGGCGCGACGCGGAGCTGCTGTTCCAGTTCTCCGACTCCGAGATCGCCGGCGCCCGACGCGGCGGAGGCAAGTTCGACTCGGGGCGGATCAAATCGTTCCTGTTCGCCGCGGTGGATTTGCCGGCGGGTCCCCGCACCCGGACAGAGCTGGCGGACATGGCGCGGGCGGTCAACGCCTGCCTCGCCATGCCGGCGGTGGTCCTGTTCCGCCACGGCGGGACGGCGACGCTGGCCGCGGTCCACCGCCGCGCGCACAAACGCGACGACGGGCGCGATGTGCTGGAGAAGGTGACGCTGGTCAAGGACGTCGCTTGCGCCGGGCCGCACCGGGCGCATCTCGACATCCTCGCCGCCCTCGCCCTGCCGCGTCCGGCGGCCGAGCAGGGCGCGCGGGATTTCGACGGCCTGCACCGCGCCTGGGAGCGCGCGCTCGACATCGAGGCGCTGAACCGGCGCTTCTACCGCGAGCTGTTCGCGTGGTTCGAACGCGCGGCGGCGGAGTGCCGCTTTCCCGACGACGGCGCCGGGCCGGGGAGCGCGGGCGCGCCGGTTGCGGGCGAACCGGGGCGCGTGCTTCCGGTGCGGGGAAAAGGGAGGCGCGTTCGATATCTCGGGCGATCTGGCGCGCGAGTGGCTTCGCCTGCCCGCCAATCCGAACGGGCGGCCTAATTCCGACGTGCTCAAGACATGGATAAACGGCTTGGACGTAACCCGCCGTCCACTCGACAAATGGATCGTCGACTTCGGTCACGAAATGGGCGAGGCCGAGGCCGCGCTTTACGAGGCGCCGTTCGCGTATGTCGCGGAACGCGTCGAACCGGCGCGGTCGAGGAATCCGGTGGAGGCGCTCAGGACTGCTTGGTGGAGACATCGCCGTTTCGTGGCGGAGCTCCGCGAAGCCCTGGAGGGGATCGATCGCTACATTGCTACGCCTCGCGTCGCCAAGCACCGGCTATTCGTCTGGTGCGATTCCCGAATTTCTCCCGATTCCGCTCTGACCGTAGTGGCGCGCGATGACGACACGTCCTTCGGCATCCTGCATTGCCGATTCCACGAGGCATGGTCGCTGCGGCTCGGTACCACGCTCGAGGACCGGCCGCGTTACACTCCGACCACGACCTTCCAGACCTTCCCCTTCCCCGATGGCCTCTCCCCCGACGTCCCTGCCGCCGGTTACGCCGACGACCCCCGCGCCATCGCCATCGCCGAGGCGGCGCGCCGCCTGGTCGAATTGCGCGACCGCTGGCTCGATCCGCCCGAATGGGTCCGGTGGATCGACGAACCCGTTCCCGACTACCCGCCGCGCCCGATTCCCCGCGACGCGGAGGCCGCGCGGGCGCTCGCCGGGCGCACCCTCACCGCTCTCTACAACGCCCGCCCGCGCTGGCTCGCCGACGCCCACGCTGCCCTCGACGCCGCCGTCGCCGCGGCCTACGGATGGGACGCGGACGTTTCCGACGAGGACGCGCTCCGCGCGCTCCTCGCCCTCAACACGGCGGGCGGGCGCGAATGACGCAGCGCCAACTCGGGATCGCCCGCGCATCCCGGTCGCATCGTTTCCGCGCAAGCGGCGAGCACCGGCAAGGCGCCGCCGAACGGCGGGCCTATGGCGGCGAAGCGTGTCATGGCGGATCTCCCGAACCCAGGCGCGACGGCGATCCCGGCGGGCGCCGGGCCGTTGCAATCAACGCACGGGTACATGCTGACCCCGCCTATTCGCCGGGCGCGGGGGATCGATCCGCGCCGCATGAGCAGGCTGTCGTATTCAGCGGGCGGCCCGACGAAGCGGGGAGCCCAGACCTCGATAGCGGGGCGACACTGCCCCCGGCGCTATGGCCGTGTCAAGACCCTGCGGGACGCTACGGGACAAATCGGGCCGCGCAGTGTAGGGTTGCCCGGCGCGCCCGGCCGGAGCCGGCGGCTGGCATGCAGGAGGAAGCGGCGAATGATTGCGGATTGGGCGGGCTTCGTCGCGCTGGCCGGGCTCATGGTCGGGCTGATCGCGTGGCTGCGCGCCGACATGAACCGGCGCATGGATCGACTCGAAACTCGCATGGACCGAGTCGAAGTCGGCGTGAACGACCTTCGCGAGCGCGTGGCGCGCCTTGAGACCGGTCAGGACGAATTGCGCGGCCGTATGGACCGGATCGAAACCCGCATGGACCGGTTTGAGAACCGCATGGATCGGATCGAGACGCGCATGGAGCGGCTTGAGAGCGGCCAGAGCGAGTTCCGCGAGCGCGTGGCCCGGATCGATGGCCAGCTCGACGCCATGCCGGCCGCCGTCGGGCGCGCGGTCGCCGACGCCATCGGCAAGCCTCGCACGCGCCGCGCGCGGTTCGAACGCGCGCCGGGGCGGACGGCGACGGGGTAGCCGCCGACAGCCAACGCGCCGTGCCGAAGCTCGACCCGTTCGTCGGGCTGTTCGCTGCCTTCGTCGGGGCGATGGCTGCGGTGCCCGTCCCCGTGTTCCTGTTTCTTCGCGCCGACATCGCGCGCGTCGATACCGGCTTGCGGGCTGAGATCGCCGGCGTGCGCGACGGTTTGGCGCTGGCCGATGAGCAGCTGGCGCGGATCGAGGCGGCGCTATTCGGGTATGGCCGGCCTATGGATGGGCTGGAGGCCGGGCAAGCCGCTTTGCGTGGCGAACCGGTCGCCGCCGATGAGCGCATGGTCCGCGTCGAAGGCGCCGACGCGATTGGCCGTCCGTTCCCCGAACGCGTGGCCCAGGCGCCTGGACCGGAACCCGGCGCGGACGGCTGGCAAGCGTGGGAGTGCGTGGCGAATGGTTGCGGATTGGATGGGTTTCGTCGCGCTGGCCGGGCCGATCGCGTGGCTGCGCGCCGACGTGAACCGGCGCATGGACCGTCTCGAGGTCGGCGCGTGTTCCCGTTGACGAAGCGGGGTCGGCGGCCCGGCTGCGCTCGCGCCCCTCGGAATCGCGTCGCAGATGCGTCGGGAGCGGACCCGCCGAAAGGGGAATCGCCCTATCCTCGACTCCACCCCTATCTGTGAGAGACCGTCCATGTCCCACAAACTCACCGGCGGCGCGCTGGCCGCCGCCGTCGCCGGCCTCGACGGCTGGAGGATGGCGGAGGGCCGCGACGCCATCGTCAAGACCTTCGAATTCGCCGACTTCAACGCCGCCTTCGGCTGGATGACGCGCGCCGCGCTCAAGGCCGAGCGCATGGACCACCACCCGGAATGGACCAACGTCTACAACCGCGTCGAGGTCGCGCTGGCCAGCCACGACGCGGGCGGCGTGACCGAACGCGACATCGCCCTCGCGGTCTTTCTCGACGGCCTGTAGTGCCCCGCGCGCCGCTCCGGCTGGGCGCCGCCGGGGCGGTCCCGCTCGTCCTCGGCGCCGCGGCCGTGGCGCTGGGGCCGGACTGGATGCGCGCCACCGTCTTCTACCACCTCACCAATTACGCGGCGCTGCTGCTCGCGCTGCGCGGCGCCGTGCTATGGGGCCTCGCCGCGGCGGCCGGCGCGCCGGGCCGCTGGTGGGCGGCGGGGGCCATCGCGCCCGCCTTTGCGTGGCTGTCGCTCGCCTCCGTCCATCCCACCCTGCGCGTCCTGCTGCTGGCCGCGGGCTTCGCCGCCGCCTTCGCCATCGATGTCCGCGCGGCCCGCGCCGGCCTCGCGCCGCCGTGGCTCCTCCGCCTGCGCAAGCCGCTCACCGCCGTCGCCCTGGCGGCGCTGGCGGTCGTCGCCGTCGCCGCGGCTTGATAGGGAGCGGCGCGCCGGCGCATAGTGCCGCGCCGCGCCGCGGCGGCGCCTGGGAACGGAGGAAGCCATGAAGTGGGGCGTGTTCAGCCTGAGCCAGATCCCCGACCTCGACCGCGTGAGCGAGTCGTTCGCCGACGACATGGCGTATTTCGAACGCGCCGAGGCGCTGGGCTTCGACACGGTGTGGCTCGCCGAACACCTGTTCTCGAACTACGGCGTCGTCACGTCGACCCAGGTTTACGCCGCCGCCGTCGCCGCGCGGACGAGCCGGATCAAGATCGGCACCGCGGTCGTCGTCGTCCCGTTCAACCATCCGCTGCGCACCGCGTCCGATTTCGCCCTGGTCGACGTGCTGTCGGGCGGGCGCCTGCTGTTCGGCGCCGGGCGGGCCTACCAGCCGCACGAGTTCCTCGGCCTCGACCTGGCGATGGAGGACAGCCGCGGGATGTACGACGAGGGCCTCGACGTCGTCGTCCGCGCCTGGACCGAGGAGAAGATCGCCCACGACGGCAAGTTCTGGAAGATCCGCGAACCCGTGGAGGTCCTGCCCAAGCCGGTGCAGCGCCCGCATCCGCCGATCTACCAGGCGTGCATTTCGCCCGAGAGCTTCCGCACGGCGGCGCGGATGGGCTGCAACCTGCAACTGGCCTCGCCGTTCAGCTACCGCACCTACCGCGAGGAATGGATCGACAAACTGGCCGCCAGCGTCGCCGAATACGAACGCGAGCGCGCCGCCGCGGGCCTCGACCCCAAGGGCGGCGAGCGCATGATGCTGCTGCCGTTCTACACGGCGGAGGACGGCGCCGCGGCGCGGGCCGAGTTCGGCGAGCGCGTGGAGTGGTTCTACGCCAAGGTGACCCGCAACCAGAAGTCCGTCACCGGCCAGCCGGAGACGGTGAAGGGCTACGAACTCACCATGTCGGAGAGCCGCAAGACCCTGGCCGGCGGGTATCTCTCGTTCGCGAAGCTGCACGAACACGGCGCCGCCATCGCCGGGACTCCGGCGGAATGCGCCGAACGGCTGGTCCATCTGCGCGACCGGCTGGGGATCACCGAGTTCGTCCTGTGGCCCAATCTCGGCGGAATGCCCGGCGACCGCGCGATGCGCTCGATGGAGCTGACCATGCGCGAGGTCGCCCCGCGCGTCGCCGCGTCCGAGGCGCGAATCGCGGCGGAGTAGGGGGCGCGCAAGGCGTCTCGAAACGAGGGAATCGCCATGTCCGCACGAGTGACCGTCCCGAAACACTACCGACGTAAACGGGTTGCGCTGTCGTCCGCAATCGTATCCGGTATGGCGGCGTTGTCGTCCGTTGTCCGGACGTCGTTCCCGCCGCGTGCGCCCCGCGCCACCGCGAGCGCCGCGTTACGATCCGACTGGTTGAGGATTGGCGCGGATTTCGGAGCCGTTCTCGAATGCAGGCGCGGGAGCGCCGACGATGCCGTCCGGTAACGACCCGGTCTCGCAAGACTCGGCTCACCAAGGACGACTTTGACGTTGCCGCTTGTGAGACTTGCTGCAACCGCTACAAATTTAGTCAACATCGGAAAGGATCTGAGCAATGGGAAAGAAAAAGCAAGAACGCCGCGAACGCCGCAGTTACCGGCGGGGCATGAGGACTGGGATAATAGGAACGCTAGTGTCCTGAGTCTAAAGTTCGCTGCATAATGTGCGGTCGACGCGGTGACAGAAGCGTTTGACGGATGCGAGGATATCGTCGGCGGTTTTGGTCCATTTGAAGGGCTTGGGATTCTGGTTGTGCCGGTCGATGAAGGCGCGGATATCCGCCTCGAGCTGTTTCGTGGAGGTGTGTACGCCCCGTTGAAGCTGCTTGCGCGTCAGTTCGGCGAACCAGCGCTCCACCTGATTGATCCACGAGGCCGAGGTCGGCGTGAAGTGAGCGTGATAGCGTGGCCGTCGCGCCAGCCATGCCTTGACCGAAGCGGTCTTGTGGGTCGTGTAGTTGTCCATGACGATATGAACGTCCAGGTCTTCGGGAACACGAGCGTCGATCTCCTTGAGGAAATCGA
Source organism: Alphaproteobacteria bacterium (assembly GCA_965242575.1). Classification (GTDB taxonomy): domain Bacteria; phylum Pseudomonadota; class Alphaproteobacteria; order UBA7887; family UBA7887; genus JANQOH01. Next base: position 2,846,204 of record OZ251461.1, on the reverse strand, counting down.
GGAACTCCCGCGCCCGGTGGCGTCTATAGCACTTGCCGATGACGAAGCCCGTTGCGGCGTCGAGCGCGGCGAACAGCGACGTCGTCCCGTGCCGGACATAGTTGTGCGTCCGCCGTTCGGGCATGCCCGGCATCGTCGGCAAGACCGGCTGCTCGCGGTCAAGGGCTTGTCCCTGGCTCTTCTCATCGACGCAGAGCACCAGCGCGCGGTCCGGCGGCGACAGATAGAGCCCCACGATGTCCCGCACCTTATCCACGAACAGCGGATCGCTGGAAAGCTTGAACGCCTCCGACCGGTGCGGTTGCAGCCCGAACGCCTTCCAGATCCGCCGCACCGTCGTGTGCGAAAGCCCCGCCTCCCGGGCCATCGAGCGGATCGACCAATGCGTCGCGTCGGGGGGCGACGTCTCGAGCGTCCGCTTGACGACCTCGGCCACCCGCGCATCTTCTATGCTCCGCGGGCGCCCCGAACGCGGCGCGTCCGACAGGCCCTCGACACGATCCTGCAGAAAACGACGACGCCACTTGCCGACGGTGTGTTCGTGCACGCCGAGTTCCGCCGCCACCGCCTTGCTCGTCAAGCCATCGGCGCAGCGCAGGACGATGCGGCAGCGATCCGACATCCCCCGCGCCACCCGGCGACGGCGAACCTGACGCTCAAGGAACGACCGCTCTGCGGCGCTCAACACCACGGCCGCCACGGGCCGACCGACACAACGCCCCATCGCTTACCCTCCCCGAATCGGCGATCACTGCCCGTTATGATACTAACTTCAGACGCAGGACACTAGCCCGGATTTCTCATAGTTTTTGAGTGCACCGGGGTCCTGCCTGTGATATAGCGTTCTTTGCCAAGAGCCTATATCAGGGCAGGAGGTTCCCCGATGCGAACGGAGTGTAGCGCGGCGCCTGGTGCCTTTCAAGCGGTTTCGGGGCGGGCGGTTGTGGCGGATTTCGACGGCGGGTCGATGACTTCGGACGCCGGCGCTCTGCTGCTCGGACAGGCGGACGCGAGGGTTGGGCTGGTGGACCGGCTTGCGGCCTGCTTCGAGGATCATCGCGATGGTCGGTTCGTAGAGCACTCGGTTCGGACGCTTGTGGGTCAGCGTGTGTTCGGGATTGCGTTGGGCTACGAGGACTTGATCGACCACGATGTGTTGCGCGGCGATCCGGTTATGGCGGTGTTGGCGGGGAAGTTGCGCGCGAAGCGTCGGACCTGCGCCCCGGTTGCGGGGAAGTCGACGTTGAACCGGTTGGAGTTGGGCGGTTCGTCTCCGTCTGGGGACAGCAAGATCGTCCATGACGGGTCGGCGATTGCGGATGTGTTGGTGACGCTGTTCCTGGACGCGCATGAGGCGGCTCCGGATCGGGTGGTTCTGGATTTCGACGCGACGGACGATCCGGTTCACGGGTCGCAGGAGGGGCGGTTTTTCCACGGCTATTACGACTGCTACTGCTACCTGCCGCTTTATGTTTTGTGCGGTCGTCACCTTCTGGCGGCGCGGCTGCGCCCGGCAAACATCGACGGGGCGGCCGGGGCTGTGGAGGAGGCTGCGCGGATCGTGGCCCTGTTGCGGGCGCGGTGGCCGGACACGCGGATCGTGTTGCGGGCCGATTCGGGGTTCGCGCGCGAGGCGCTGATGGCGTGGCGCCAAGCCAACGGGGTGGATTACCTGTTCGGCTTGGCGCGGAACGATCGTCTGGCGGCGCAGGTCGCGGATGCGCTGGCGGAGACCGAGGCGGACGGCGAGCGGAGCGGCGCCCCGGCGCGGCGCTTCGCCGACTTCATGTGGTCCACGCGCGACAGTTGGAGCCGCGAACGCCGCGTCGTCGGTAAGGCCGAATGGACCCGCGGCAAGGCCAATCCGCGCTTCGTCGTCACCTCGCTCACCGCCAGCGCGCATGACGCCCGGAGCCTCTACGAGGACCTGTATTGCCAACGCGGCGAGATGGAGAACCGCATCAAGGAATGCCAACTCGACCTGTTCGCCGACCGCACCTCGGCGCATAGCATGCGCGCCAACCAGCTCCGCTTGTGGTTCGCCTCGATGGCCTATGTGCTGCTCTGCGCCCTGCGCCGCCTCGGCCTCGCCCACACCCGCCGCGCCGCCGCCACATGTGGAAGCCTGCGCCTCAAACTGCTCAAGATCGCCGCATGGGTCCGTGTCAGCGTCCGCTGCATCAAGATCGCAATGGACACGAATCATCCTTTCCAGGATGAGTTCCACACCGCGCGAAGACGATTATCCGCCGCCGCAGCTTGAAGCGGCGCACAACTCACCCTTCCCTTCAATAACGGAGACATCGCCGAACCGAACCGCCCGTCGCCAGCCGACAGGCGCTCCAACGCGCCCCGAAAACGGCGGCGGCTGCACAAACCCGAAAATCCTCGCCGACACCGCACACCGCCCCTCAACCCGGAGACGTATGAGAAATCCGGGCTAGTGTCCTGCGTCTGAAGTTAGTATCATAACGGGCAGTGATCGCCGATTCGGGGAGGGTAAGCGATGGGGCGTTGTGTCGGTCGGCCCGTGGCGGCCGTGGTGTTGAGCGCCGCAGAGCGGTCGTTCCTTGAGCGTCAGGTTCGCCGTCGCCGGGTGGCGCGGGGGATGTCGGATCGCTGCCGCATCGTCCTGCGCTGCGCCGATGGCTTGACGAGCAAGGCGGTGGCGGCGGAACTCGGCGTGCACGAACACACCGTCGGCAAGTGGCGTCGTCGTTTTCTGCAGGATCGTGTCGAGGGCCTGTCGGACGCGCCGCGTTCGGGGCGCCCGCGGAGCATAGAAGATGCGCGGGTGGCCGAGGTCGTCAAGCGGACGCTCGAGACGTCGCCCCCCGACGCGACGCATTGGTCGATCCGCTCGATGGCTCGGGAGGCGGGGCTTTCGCACACGACGGTGCGGCGGATCTGGAAGGCGTTCGGGCTGCAACCGCACCGGTCGGAGGCGTTCAAGCTTTCCAGCGATCCGCTATTCGTGGACAAGGTGCGGGATATCGTGGGGTTCTATCTGTCGCCGCCGGCCCGCGCGCTTGTGCTCTGCGTCGATGAGAAGAGCCAGGGACAAGCCCTCGACCGCGAGCAGCCGGTCTTGCCGATGATGCCGGGCATGCCCGAACGGCGGACGCACGCCTATGTCCGGCACGGGACGACGTCGCTGTTCGCCGCGCTCGACGCCGCAACGGGCTTCGTCATCGGCAAGTGCTATAGACGCCACCGGGCGCGGGAGTTCCTCGATTTCCTCAAGGAGATCGACGCTCGTGTTCCCGAAGACCTGGACGTTCATATCGTCATGGACAACTACACGACCCACAAGACCGCTTCGGTCAAGGCATGGCTGGCGCGACGGCCACGCTATCACGCTCACTTCACGCCGACCTCGGCCTCGTGGATCAATCAGGTGGAGCGCTAGTTCGCCGAACTGACGCGCAAGCAGCTTCAACGGGGCGTACATACTTCCACGAAACAGCTCGAGGCGGATATCCGCGCCTTCATCGACCGGCACAACCAGAATCCCAAGCCCTTCAAATGGACCAAAACCGCCGACGATATCCTCGCATCCGTCAAACGCTTCTGTCACCGCGTCGACCGCACATTATGCAGCGAACTTTAGACTCAGGACACTAGCGCAGCGGCGTCCCGCCAATCGGCGTCGAAGCCGCTTCGCGCGGCGGCGGAGGCGAAGTCCGCCGCCGACATCATGCGCTCCGGCGCAGCGCCGCGGGACGCCGTATCGGCCGCCACCTCCCCCAGCGCATCCTCGCCAAGCGGGTCGGCGTCGGCGAGGCGGCGATGGATCTCGTCCGCGTCGACCTCGTCTGGGTCGAGTCCGAGTCGCGCCTCGAGGCGGCGAAACCGCGCCAGCGCCGGATCCGCCCGCTCCGTCCCGAGGTCGCTCAGCAGGCGGTGAAGATTGGTGTCGCGAAGCCCGCGTCCTTCGAGTCGATCCGCCACTTCGCTCAAGAAGCTGTCTATGGCGGCCTCGAAAGCCTCGGCCGACACGAGCAGGCGCCAGTCTGCGCCGATGTAGCGGAACAGGACCGATCCGGCATCCGGCGTCGGCTCCGAACGCAGGAAACACTGCCGTCCGTCCGACACGATCTCCACACCCGGCCACGCATAACCGCCGCCGATGGTGAACATCCGATGGGCGAAACTCCACTCGTGCGCCGCCCGCCGGGCGGTGGGAGACTCGCCCTCCCACCGGAGCCTCCACCAATTCCAGGTGAGCCATTCGGCGACCGGATAGCCGGAAATGTGAGGACCGTGGCGCAGCGCCGCAGTTTCCGTATCTTCTACCGATCTTCTACCGCCGTCAGCAGCCGGTCGTCGGCCGTGATCGCGAACATGCCGAAAGTCGCCGCTTCCTCCGGCGATCCGGAATCGAGCGTCTCGGTGGAAAGTGAAATATTCAGTTCTCCGGGCATCTTTCCTCCCACCGCGCGACGACCTCGCGCCGCATGTGCCTGTCGTTCGCGCCCAGTTCGTAGCCGTGATAGGTCGCGCCGCGGCGCTCCAACTTGGCCTCGAAGACCCGTCCCTCCGGATCGACCGCCCAGACGTATTTCGGCAGCCCGCGCTCACGATGGCTGCTGACCATCCCTCGCCGCACGGCCTCGTGGAACAAACTCCTCGCCTCGGCGGCCCGAACGATGCGGGTACCGTCGCACAGCGACTTGTGCGGGCGCGGATTCACGGGAGGTCGGAAGCCGTAATCGGCGGGCGCGCGCTTGTGGTGCGCGTTCCCTACGTAACGCGCTTCCCGCGCGATACGCTCCAAATCCGCCGAACCCGCTTCGCCTTGCGAGGCGATTCGGCGCTTGGGGTTGTTTCCCCGCCGTTCGGGCATCGCCTCTCCTCTCCATCCGCCATTATCGATAAGCCAACATACACCGGCGCCGCGGCGGCTTCAACGGCGCAAGGGCCGAGAGCCCCTTCCCGAGGAGGCCGCGCGCCGCCGCCGCCGCGCGCGGTCAGCGCCGCTCCGCCCGGGCGGGCGGGGAGAGGCGCGCGCCCATCTCGTCGATGGCGGCGACCAGCGCGGCGCGCAGCGGCGGCTCCGACGCCGCGTGGCCGGCGTCGGGGACGATCCGCAACTCCGCATCCGTCCAGGCCTCGGCCAGGTCCGCGGCGGCGCGCGGCGGGCACAGCAGGTCGTAGCGCCCCTGGACGACGATCCCCGGTATGCCCGCCAGCCGCCCTGCATCGCGCAGCAACTGGCCGGGCTCCAGGAAGCAGTCGTTGCGGACGTAATGCCACTCCACGTACGGCGTGCGCGGCGCGCGGTCGGGGTCGATCCCGGCGCCGCCCTCCAGCGAGTCCGGCAGCGCGGCGGGCGCCGGGCGCAGCTCCGAAAGCGCCTGTTCGTAAGCGCCCCAGGCGCGCGCGGCGGGGACGTGGACTTTCGGGTCGGGGTGCTCCAGCCGCCGCCCGTAGGCGGCGACCGGGTCCGCCCGCTCCGCCCGGGGCAGGAGGGCCGCGAAGCGCCGCCATAATTCGGGGCGGAAGGTCCGCGCCGCGCCGCCGAACGCCCAGCGCGCCTCTTCCGCCGTTCCCAGGAACACCGCCCGCAGCACCAGGCCCGTCACGCGCTCCGGAAAGCGCTCGGCGTAGGCGAGCGCGAGGGTGGAGCCCCACGAGCCGCCGACGACCATCCAGCGCTCGACGCCGAGCGCATGGCGGATGCGCTCCATGTCGCCGACGAGGCGCCACGTGGTGTTGTCCACGAGGCAGCGGGTGGGCGCGCTCAACCCGGCGCCGCGCTGGTCGAACAGCACGGCGCGAAAGACTCCGGGGTCGAACAGCCGCGCATGGGCCCGCTGGCAGCCGCTGCCGGGGCCGCCGTGCAGGAACACCGCCGGGACGCCATCGCGCCGGCCGAACTGCTCGAGGTAGAGCGTGTGGCGCGAATCGACCGTCAGGCGGCGGCGGTCGAACGGCTCCGCCGCCGGGTGCAAGGGCCGGTCGGACGCCATGCCCGGGGCCGCGCGCCGCTACCGTCCGGCGGCCGCCAGCGCCGCCCCGCGCCGGTCGGACGGCGCGCCGAACTGCGGCGCGGCGAGGCGGGCGTACAGGCCGCCCCGGGCCACCAGGCTGTCATGGTCGCCGGCGGCGACGACCCGCCCCCGGTCGAACACGACGATGCGGTCGGCGCCGCGCACGGTCGCCAGCCGGTGGGCGATCGCCAGCACCGTCCGGCCCGCCATCAACCGGTCGAGCGCCGCCTGCACGAGGCGTTCGTTCTCGGAGTCGAGGGCGCTGGTCGCTTCGTCGAACAGCAGGATCGCCGGGTCGCGCAGGATCGCCCGGGCGATGGCGATGCGCTGGCGCTGCCCGCCCGACAGGCGCACGCCCTTCTCGCCGAGGAAACTGTCGAACCCCTGCGGCAGCGCGTCGAGGAACTCCTCCGCCGCCGCCGCCCGCGCCGCCGCGCGCACCTCGGCGTCGCCGGCCTCCGGCCGCCCGTAGCGGATGTTCTCCCAGGCGTTCGCCGAGAAGACCACCGGCTCCTGCGGGACCACGGCGATGCGGGCGCGCACCTCGCGCGGGTCGGCCCGGCGCAGCGGCGCGCCGTCGATGCGGACGACGCCGCTGTCGGGGTCGTAGAAGCGCAGCAGCAGCTGGAACAGCGTGGTCTTGCCGGCGCCGCTGGGGCCCACCAGCGCCACCCGCTCTCCCGGCGCGACCTCCAGGTCGACGCCGTCGAGCGCCGGGTCGCCGGGGCGCGAGGGGTAGCGGAAGACGACCTTCTCGAAGGAGATCGCGCCCTTGGCCGGGCTCGGCATGGCGGCGGGGGCGCGCGGCGCGGCTACGTCGGGCGCGGCGTCGAGCAGGTCGAGCAGGCGCTCGGTGGCGCCGGCGGCGCGTTGCAGGTCGCCCCACACCTCGCTGATGGCGCCCACCGCGCCGGCGACGACGACGGCGAAGAACACGAACTGCGCCAGCGCGCCGCCGCTCATGTCGCCGGCCAGCACCGCCCGCCCGCCGACCCACAGGACCAGCGCCACGGCGGCGAAGACCGCCGCCATCGCCAGCGCGGTCAGCCAGGCGCGCGCGCGCACCCGGTCCACCGCCGCGGCGAAGGCCGCCTCGACGCGGGCGCCGAAGGTCCGCCGGTCGATGGCCTCGTGGGTGTAGGCCTGCACGGTGCGCACGGCGTTCAGCGTCTCCTCGCCATGCGCGCCGAAGTCGGCCACCCGGTCCTGCGCCGCGCGCGACAGCCGCCGCACGCGCCGCCCGAACGCGACGATGGGCGCCACCACGACCGGCACCAGAACGAACACCAGCGCCGTCAGCTCCGGGCTGCTCACCGCCAGCATGACCGCGCCGCCGGCGAGCAGCAGCAGGTTGCGCATGGCGGCCGACGCGGTGGACCCCACCACCACCTGCAACAAGGTGGTGTCGGCGGTGAGGCGCGACAGGACCTCGCCGGTCCGCATGGTCTCGAGGAACCGCGGCGACAGGCCGATCGCGTGGCCGTAGACGTCGCGGCGGATGTCGGCGATGACGCGCTCGCCGAGCCACGAGACCAGGTAGAAGCGGCCCCAGGACGCGGCCGCCATGACCAGCACCGCGGCGAGCAGCGCCGCCAGGGCGCGGTCGAGCGACGCGGCGTCGCCGGACGCGAAGCCGTCGTCCACCAGCATCCGGATTCCGACTCCGAGCGACAGCACCGCGGCGGCCGAGACGGTGAGCGCGCCGAGCGCGCCCAACATGCGGAGGCGGTAGGGCGCGAGGTAGCGCCAGAGGCGCTTCAGGTGGCGGAGTTCGCGGCTCGCGGCGCGGTCGCTGGCGCGCGCCTGGGCGACGTTCACGGCATTCCGGCGAGGGAGACCGGGCGGCCCAGCGCCTGCGACAATTCGCGCTCCAGCAGCGCCGCGAGGTCCTCCCCGCTCCGCTTGTCGCGCCAGCCGCCCTCCGGGCCGCGGGCGAAATGGCGCGCGCCGCTCACCGGCGACGACAGCCACAACTCGCGCGTCGGCGCGTGGCGATTGAGCAGGTATTGCCCCCCGGAGTCGAGTGCGACGGTGAGCGCGCCGCCGTCCAGATCCACGTCGAGCTCGCCGCCGCCGGCGCTTTCGATGCGCTCCATCGCATGTTCGAGCGCCGCCTCCGCGAGCGCCTCGAAAGCGCGTTCGTCCATGCCGCGCCCGTCCGCCGTGTCCGAGGGAGCCGTGGCCCATCCTATAACGCCGGGGCGCTTGCGCCGCAACGCCGGCCCGGCTATACGGCGCGCTCCGGACGGCGATACAGGGCGGCGACAGGGGGCGGCGGTGAAGAAGGGCATCCATCCCGACTACCACGAGATTACCGTGGCGATGACCGACGGGACCGAGTTCAAGACCCGGACGACGTGGGGCGAGGCGGGCGCGACTCTCAAGCTCGACGTCGACCCCAAGACCCACCCGGCGTGGACCGGCGGCGGGCGGCGCATCGTCGACACCGGCGGGCAGGTGGCGCGCTTCAACAAGCGTTTCGGCGCGCTGGGCCTGGGCGGCGGCGGCGGGAGCTGACCGACCCGGCGGCGCGGGAGCGCCGCTCGCTACAGGAACGCCGCCAGCGCGTCGAGCGTCCGTTCGGGCTGCTCGGCCATGTGCATGTGGCCGCAATCGGCGATGACGACCTCGGAGCCGTCGCGCAGCGCCTCGAGCAGCGGCGCGGCGGAGCCGGGCGGAGTCATGCGGTCCTCGTCGCCGGTGACGACCAGCGCCGGACAGGCGACCCGGGCGGCCGCTGATGGCCCGCCGCGCCAGGCGTCGCTGGCGGCGAAGTCCGCGCCGAGCGCCGCCGCCCCGCGCGCCAGCAGCGCCAGCCCGCCGCCGCGGATCCACAACCCCGGCATGCGCGCGCCGCCGAACCGGCCGCGCGCGCCGAACCCCCAGGAGACGATCATGCGCGCCGCCGCCTCCGGTTCGTCGCGGGCGGCGCGCAGGAGGGCGTCGTTGACCGGCATCGCCGCCGCCGTCCCCACCAGCGCCAGCCTGGCGCAGCGCTCCGGCGCCAGCGCGGCGGCGGCGAGCGCCGCGAGCGAGCCCATGCTGTGCCCCGCCAGCGCCGCGCGCCGGACGCCCGCCGCGTCGGCCAGCGCCCACACCCATTCCGCCATCGCCTCGACGCTCTCCAGCGGCGGCCCCTCGGAGGCGCCGTGGCCCGGCAGGTCGACGGCGAGGACGGCGCGCCCGCGAAACGCGAAATAGCGCGTCTGCAACGCCCACGCGGTCCGATCCATCCCCGCGCCGTGGAGGAAGACCACCGCGGGCTTCGCCGGGTCGAAGGCGACTCCGCCGGTGGCGGCCGCGACGGCGCGCCCGTCGACGCGGAGCGCGGCGCTCACCGCGTCCTCCGCGCGGCGCGCAGCGCCTGGGCCAGGTCGTCGACGAGGTCGCCCGGGTCCTCCAGCCCCACCGACAGGCGGACCAGGTCCTCGCCGATCCCCGCCGCCGCGAGCTCCCCGGCGCTCATCTGCTGGTGGGTGGTGGACGCCGGATGGATGACCAGCGACTTGGCGTCGCCCACGTTCGCCAGGTGCGAGAACAGGCGCAGCCGCTCGATGAAGGTCCGCCCGGCCTCGCGCCCGCCGGCGATGCCGAAGGAGAAGATCGCGCCGCAGCCGTCGGGCAGCAGGCGCTTCGCCAGCGCATGGTCCGGGTGGTCCGGCAGCTCGGGCCACGTCACCCATGAGACCGCCTCGTGGCCGTCGAGGAATTCGACGATGCGGCGCGCGTTGGCGACGTGGCGCTCCATGCGCGGGCCGAGGGTTTCGACTCCGAGCAGGATGTAGAACGCGTTTTGCGGGCTCATGCAGCAGCCGAAATCGCGCAGGCCTTCGGCGCGGGCGCGCATGATCATCGCCGCCGGGCCGTATTCCTCGGCGAAGGCGATGCCGTGGTAGCCGGCGTAGGGTTCGGTGAGCGTCGGGAACTTGCCGCTCGCGCGCCAGTCGAACCGCCCGCCGTCGACGAGCGCGCCGCCGATGGCGACGCCGTGGCCGCCGAGGAACTTGGTCGCCGAGTGCATGACGATGTCCGCCCCCAGCGCCAGCGGCCGGCATAGCCGGGGGGTGGCGAAGGTGTTGTCGATCATGAGCGGCAGGCCGGCCCGGTGCGCGATATCGGCGACCGCCGGGATGTCGAGCACCTCGAGGCCGGGATTGCCGAGGGTTTCGCCGAACAGCAGCCGCGTCTCCGGGCGGATCGCCGCCGCGAACGCCTCCGGGTCGCGCGGGTCGACGAAGTCCGTCTCGATCCCGAAGCGCGGCAGCGTGTGGCGCATCATGTTGTAGCTGCCGCCGTAGATCGATTTGGAGGCGGCGATGCGGCTCCCGGCGCCCATCAGCGTGGCGACGGCGAGGTGCAGCGCGGACTGGCCGCTGGCGGCGCAGATCGCGCCGACGCCGCCCTCCAGCGCCGCCAGCCGCTCCTCGAGCACCGCGACGGTGGGGTTGCTGATGCGCGAATAGAGGTGCCCCGGCCGCTCCAGGTTGAACATCGACGCGGCGGTGTCGGTGTCCGGGAAGACGTAGGAGGTGGTCTGGTAGATGGGCGCGGCGCGGGCGCCGTATTCCGGGTCGGGCCGCTGCCCGGCATGCAGGGCGAGCGTGTCGAGATCGAAGGAGCGGGGTTCGGCCATGTGCGCCTCCGGGGCGGTTCCGGGGGCATGCGCCCCGCGCGCGGCGCGCAACTATACGGGCCGCTTCGCCCCCCGCAACCGGGGCCGGCGCGCGAAGAGATCGAACGCGCCAGGGGCCTCCGCGCCGGCTCGTCCCGGTCGCCGGCCCGGCGGGCGCCGGTCGTCAACGTCGACCCGGGGCTGTCGCGCCTTCTGCTGGAGCCGACGCCGCCGCGCCGCGCCCGTTCCCGCCGGCATGGCGGGGAAGCCGTCCCGGCCCGCCCGCGGCGCCGGGCGGGCCAAGCTTCAAGCGTCAGCCCCACGCGCCCGTTATGCATGTCCGATTACGCGAAACACCGAAAAAATCGGACGAAGGGCAAGCCCCCAGACTCCCCTTAAAGAGGTAAGAAAATAAAGATTCAAGGGGTGAATGTCCGGGTCACGCGGAGGCCCAGAGCGTAGCTCCTGCCCCCAGCGCCGCTCCCGATGCGGAGCGCCGCTGGGATTCCCGGGAGCTTTACTCCAAGGTCCATCGCGGAGAACGTGACAGGAAAATCTGCCGCCTCGATCCGACAACCATGGGATGTCCCGAGGCGCGTTAGCGTAACTGTCGCGTCAACAGTCCTCAACCACTCCAATCCGTTCCCGTGAATGTCGTGAAGATTCAGCCGTTCAGTTTGAAATTACTCACAGGAGCCGTGTTGCCAATGTCAAGATTGTCCCATTGGTCCCCGCAGACACCGCACTGCGCACAACCTGGACCGATAGCGTCGCCCCAGTGAAACCACGTGACAATCCCCGCACGAGCCATATATTTCTACTCGGACTCGCTCAACGCAAGATCGATCTTTGGGTGCGCCGGGAAGCCCCCCGGAAGCGCCGACGCATTGAACAGATTGGAGAAAGTGTCGTGGCTCGGCGCCGCCGCGCCTCAGCGTCATGCAATCGCGCAAGAACGATTCCTTGGCGCGCCCGAACCGCTCCATATCGGTGCAGCCCGCGCCGCCGCACAGCATCGACAGGAGCGCGATCATCAGCATCTCGTGCAGATCGCGCCGCGTCGCATTGCTGCGCCGAGGGTCCTCGACCCCCTTGAACAGTCCGGAAAACTCCCCCATGTCCACCTCCATACCCAAAATGGAGGCCGAACATGAACCATCCCCGAACCAACCGAAACCTAAAATTTCAAATGCGATTGCCCTGGGATCGAGGGCCACCCGTTAACAAACCCCTCGGAGGGCATAAAATGCGGGCCGGGCGGGGAAACCCGTCCGGCCCGTTCGTTTTCGGCCTCCGGTCCGCCGCCGGGCAGCGCGTGACGTGTGCTGCATCGAAGCCCCATGATCGTCACGCCGAGGCGGAGGTCGATGCCGGTCGGCTGGATCCGTTCCGGGGCGGCGGGCGGACCCGCGTCAAGGGCCCTGCGGGCGACCAGTCCTTTCAGCGCCTGGCAAGGCAGAATTCCTGTCCCCAGCGCCGCCGGGGCGGGGATGTCCGGCAGGGCGGGCGCCTTCTCGGCCTCTCGCGGCATGCTTTACCTCCGAACGCGCTGCGCGCCGCCTACCAGAGGCGGCGGACGGCGTAGCGGTCGAAGAGCGCCTCGTTGGAGACCAGGACGATGTTCCGCGCGAGCGCCTGGGCGATGAGGATCCTGTCGAACGGATCCCGGTGGTGGCCCGGAAGCGCCCCGGCGCGGGCGCCGTCGGCGACGGAGATCGATAGCTCCTCGAAACCCTGGTCCTCAATATGGCCCGCAACGTCGCCGGCGACCGCCGTCGCCCGCGGGAGCTTGCCTATACGGTATTTGGTCGCGATTTCCCACGCCGAGACGGCGCTGACGAATACGTCGTTCGCATCGTCCGCGATTGCGCGCCGGGCGCCCGGGGACAGCTGCCGAGCGTCCATGAGCCACCAGAGAAAGGCATGGGTGTCGAGCAGAAGCCCCACGCGCGTTATCTGCCTTCCCAGGCGGCCAGCTCCTCCTCCGGCAGGGGATCGAAGAAACTGTCGTCGATCTCGATCTTGCCCTTCAGCGTGCCGGGCCGGCGCTTGCCGCGGGGCTTGCAGGCGACGAGGCGCGCGGCCGGCTTGCCGTTGCGGGCGATGACGATCTCCTCGCCCGCCGCGACGCGCGCCAGTAGGCGCGAGAGATGGGTCTTCGCCTCGTGGACGTTAACCGTCGCAGCGGGATGCTCCGACATGATTCCTTCCTCCGCGAACCTCAACTAGTCAAGCATATGACCAATTCTGGCGCGTGTCAAGCGACGCCGGACCGGCTTCGGCGCGCGGGCCTCACCGTCCTTCCCAGGCGGCCAGTTCCTCCTCCGGCAGGGGATCGAAGACACCGTCGTCGATCTCGATCTTGCCCTTCAGAGCGCCGGGCCGCCGCTTGCCGCGCGGCTTGCAGGCGACGAGGCGCGCGGCGGGCCTGCCGTTGCGGGCGATGACGATCTCCTCGCCCGCCTCGACGCGCGCCAGCAGGCGCGAGAGGCGGGCCTTCGCCTCGCGGACGCCGACCGTCGCCGCAGGACGCTCCGACACGGGCCTTCCCTCCCCGAACTCCGGCCGTGACGATACGACCGTTACCCGGGGCGTCGAGGCGGGCGACATTCGCCGGCGGGGCGTGTATATGACGGCGGTTCGGCCGCCCCGGCGGCCTCGCTGCGCCGGGAGACCGCATGGCCGCCACGACCGAGCGCGACGCGCCGGTGACCGACGCCTCGGAACTCGCCGCCTGGATCGAGGCCGGCTGCAAGCCGAAGGCCGACTGGCGCATCGGCACCGAGCACGAGAAGTTCGGCTTCCGCCGCGAGGACCTGGCGCCGCTGCCCTACGAAGGCGACCGCGGAGTCCGCGCGATCCTCGAACGCCTCGCCGAGCGCGGCTGGACCCCGGTCCGCGAGGACGGCAGGCCCATCGCGCTGCGGCGCGGCGGGCAGTCGATCACGCTGGAGCCCGGCGGCCAGATCGAACTGTCGGGCGCGCCGCTGGAGACCGTGCACCGGACCTGCGACGAGGCGAACGGCCACCTGGACGAGCTCCGCCCCCTCGGCGAGGAGCTCGGCGTGGGGTTCCTCGGCGTCGGGATGCAGCCCAAATGGCGCCGCGCCGACATTCCCGTCATGCCGAAGGCGCGCTACGACATCATGCGCGCCTACATGCCGCGCCGGGGCGCGCTGGGCCTCGACATGATGCTGCGCACCTGCACGGTGCAGACCAACCTGGACTTCGACTCGGAGGCCGACATGGCGCGCAAGTTCCGCGTCGGCCTGGCGCTCCAGCCCGTCGCCACGGCGCTGTTCGCCGCCTCCCCCTTCGTCGACGGCCGGCCGAGCGGCTACCTCAGCACCCGCGCGCACGTCTGGTCGGACACCGACCCGGACCGCTGCGGCGTCCCCGCCTGCGCGTTCGAGAGCGGCATGGGGTTCGAGGCCTATACCGAATACGCCCTCGACACGCCGATGTATTTCGTCCGCCGCGGCGGGCGCTACATCGACGCGGCGGGGCGGTCGTTCCGCGACTTCCTCGCCGGGCGGCTGCCGGAACTGCCGGGCGAATGGCCGACGCTGGACGACTGGGAAAGCCACCTGACGACGATCTTCACCGAGGTCCGGCTGAAGCGCTACCTGGAGATGCGCGGCGCCGATGGCGGGCCGTGGAGCATGATCTGCGCCCTGCCGGCGTTCTGGGCGGGCCTGCTCTACGACCGCGGCGCGCTGTCGGAGGCGGAGGCGCTGGTCGCCGGGTGGGGCCGCGCCGACGTCGAGCGGCTGCGGGCCGCGGCCGCGCGGCGCGGGCTGGCGGCGGAGCACGAGGGACGGACGCTGCGGGACGTCGCCCGCGACGCGCTGGCCATCGCGCGGCGCGGCCTCAGGCGCCGCGCGCGGCTGGACCGCGGCGGGGCGGACGAGACCGGGTTCCTGTCGCGGCTGGACGCCATCGCCGAGGAGGGGCGGCCGCTGGCGCGGGCGATGCTGGAGTCCTACGACGGCGCATGGGGCGGGACGGTGGACCCGGCGTTCGCCGCCTATGCGTATTGACGGACCGGGCGGATGGTGGTGGAGCCGAGGGGAATCGAACCCCTGACCTCGACATTGCGAACGTCGCGCTCTCCCAACTGAGCTACGGCCCCACGGCGCGCGGCGTTGCCCGGCCGGCGCGTCGGCGTATTATACCCGCCGCAGCCCGCCCGCCAACCCTCTCCCGGCCGCCAGATGCTCGCACTCATCGCCTTCGTCCACTCGCTCCTCGAAGTCTATATGTGGATCTTCGTCGCCGGCGCGGTCTTCAGCTGGCTCATCGCGTTCAACGTGGTGAACGCCGGCAACCAGCTCGTGGACATGGTGGGCAAGGCGCTCTACTTGATGACCGAGCCGGTGCTGCGGCCCATCCGGCGCATCCTGCCGACGATGGGCGGCCTCGACCTGTCGCCGCTGGTGGCCATCGTCATCATCCTGTTCCTGCGCGACGTGGTGGTCCTCAACGTGTTCCAGATATTCGACGACCGCTGACAGCGGTCCCGCGCGATACGGGCGCGGTCGGCGTCGGCGGGCGCGGTCAGAGGCAGGCGGCCAGCGAGGCCGCGAGTTCGCGCATCAGCGTGAAATACGCCTCCTCGCCGGCGGGCAGGGCGACGCCCAGGGGGTCGAGGACGCCGAGGCGCGCCGGCGTCCCCGCCACGACCGTCTGCGCCAGGGCGGATTCCGGGCCCGGGTCGGCGAACAGGCAGGCGGCGCCGGCCGCCGTGACCTTCTCGCGCATCTCCGCGATGCGCCGGGCGCCGGGCGGAGTGTGCGACGGCGGCATCACCGCGCCCAGGCCGGTCAACCCGTAGCGCGCCTCGAAATGCCGATAGGCGTCGTGCAGCACGAGGAAAGGCCGGCCGCGCGCCCCCGCGAGCGCCGCCTCCAGCTTCGTGTGCAAGGCGTCGAGGCGGCGCTCCAGCCGGTCCCGGTTGGCGGCGTAGGCCGGCGCGTTGGCCGGGTCGGCGCGGGAGAGCGCGCGCGCGGCGGCGGCGACCATGGCCTTCGCGTTCAGCGGGTCGAGCCAGACGTGCATGTCGGCCCGCCCGCCGCCGCGAACCTCGCGGCGGACCACGCCCTCGGCGCCGCCCAGGGCGACGACGTCCCCGTCGAGCGCGTCGAGCAACGGCTCGAGGAACGCCTCCAGCCCGCCGCCGACGTGGAAGACCAGGTCGGCGCCGTGCAGCGCCCGTATGTGGGACGGCTTGAACGCGCGGTCGTGCGGCGACGCCGCGCCCTTCAGCAGCAGCGCCGGGCGGTCGACGCCCGCCATCGTTCCCGCGACGAGGGCGTGGACGGGCCTGATGGTGACGACGGTGCGGGGCGCGGCGGCGGCGTGTCCGGCGCACAGTCCCAACGCCAGGGCGGCGGCGAGGCGAATTATCGGGCGGCCCATCCTGCGGACTCCTCTGCGGATTGACGATGCAGCGTCGATATAGTATATCGTTGCCGGACACCGCGCCAGCGCATCGCCGGCGCCCTGCGCGACGGACGCCGGCGTGAGCGACTCCCCTCCCGCCTTCCCCGAACCCGGCCACGACCACGGCGCCTGCGCGGCGGCGGCGCTGGCCCGCGCCGAGGCCCGCTGCGCCGAGCGCGGGGCGCGCCTCACGCCGGTCCGGCGCCAGGTGCTGGAGATCGTCTGGGAAAGCCACGCGCCGCTCGGCGCCTACGACATATTGGCGCGGATGAACGCGGCGGCCCGGAGGACGGGGGGCGCCAGGGAGAAAGCGCCGCCGGCCGTCTATCGGGCGCTGAAGTTCCTCCTCGACCACGGCCTCGTCCACCGCGTCGAGAGCCGGAACGCCTATGTCGGCTGCGGCGCCTCGGGCGGGCCGCACGCCGCGTGGTTCTTCATCTGCGAGCGTTGCAACGCCGCCGCCGAGATCGACGATGGGCGAATCGGCGGCGCGCTCCGCGAGAGCGCGCGGCGGGCGGGGTTCGCGATCGAATCCTCCATCGTCGAACTCCGGGGCCGCTGCCCCCGCTGCCGCGATGGCCGGCGCCGCGGCTGACGGGGCGCTCGTCGCGGCGGAGGGCGTCGTCCTGCGCCGCGGCGGCCGCCACGTGCTGCGCGACGTCGACGCGGCGGTGCGCGGGAACGAGATTCTGACCGTCGTCGGGCCGAACGGCGCCGGCAAGTCCACCCTGATCCGCGTGCTGCTCGGCTTGGTCAAGCCCGATTCGGGCCGCGTCCGGCGCCGCGCCGGCCTCGCGGTGGGCTACCTGCCGCAGTCCTTCGACGCGGCGCCGGCGCTGCCGCTTTCGGTCCGCCGCCTGCTTGCGCTGGCGGGCGGGCGCTCGGAGGAGGCGATGCTGCGCGCGCTGCGCGAGGCCGGCGCCGAATACGCCATCGACCGCCCGGTCCGCGGGCTGTCGGGCGGCGAGCGCCAGCGCGTGCTGCTGGCGCGCGCGCTGCTGCGCGACCCCGACCTGCTGGTCCTCGACGAGCCGGTCCAGAACGTCGACCTCGCCGGGCAGCTCGGCCTCTACGAACGCATCGCGGCGATCCGGGAGCGGCGCCGGTGCGGCGTCGTCCTGGTCTCGCACGACCTGCACGTCGTCATGGCGGCGACCGACCGGGTGCTCTGCCTCAACACCCGTGTCTGCTGCTCCGGCCCTCCGGAGGCGGTGGGCCGGCATCCCGAATACCTGGCGCTGTTCGGGCCGCGCGCCTCCGGCGCCCTCGCCGTCTACGCCCACCGCCACGACCGCGCCCGCGACGCGCAGGGCGGGGCGACTCCGGCGGCGGGCGGTCCGGAGGCGGGCGGTTCGGAGGCGGGTTAGGGCCGGCGCCAGTGGAGACGTTCGTCCTGCATGCGCTTCTGGGCGGCGCCGGCGTCGCCCTGGCGGCGGGTCCGCTCGGCTGTTTCGTCGTCTGGCGGCGGATGGCCTATTTCGGCGATTCGCTGGCGCACACCGCGCTTCCCGGCGCGGCGCTCGGCATAATTCTGGGCGTCGACGTCCGCGTCGGCGCACTGGCCGCCTGCGCGGCGTTCGCGCTGCTCCTCGCGCTGCTCCAGGCGCGGGGGGGGCTGGCGACCGACACGCTGCTCGGCGTCCTGTCGCACGCCGCGCTGGCGGGCGGCCTCGTCGTCATCGGCCTGATCGACGCGCCGGGCGCGGACCCGATGGCGTATCTGTTCGGCGACATCCTCGCCGTCTCGACAGCGGACCTGGCGTGGATCTGGGGCGGCGGCGCGGCCGCGCTGGCGGCGCTGGCGGTGTTGTGGCGCCCTCTCCTCGCCATCACCGTCCACCGCGAAATGGCGGAGGCGGAGGGCGTGCGCGCCGATCGGGTCCGGCTCGCCTTCGCGCTGCTCATCGCGGTGGTGGTGGCGGTGTCGATGGAGATCGTCGGCATCCTGCCCATCGCCGCGCTGCTGGTGACCCCCGCGGCGGCGGCGCGCCGCTTCGCGCGCAGCCCGGAGGGAATGGCGGCGCTGGCGAGCGGGATCGGCGTCCTCTCGGTCTGCGCCGGCATCGCCGCCTCGCTGCGGTGGGACACTCCGTCCGGCCCCTCGGTGGCGCTGGCGGCCGCGGCCTTCTTCGCCGCGAGCCAGTTCGTCGGGCGGCGGCGGAGCGAGGCGGAGTAGAGCGGGGCGGCCGTTCGCGCGTCCCCCGCCCATGCGCCGGAGGCGCAATCGACGATGCGCAGGCGGCGGGTCGGACTTCCACCGGATTGCATCGTCGAGGGAGGCGTTGCTTCGTATTCGGCGCCTCGCGCCGGACCGGCATCGAATCGACTCGTCGAAATCCGGGCTAAAACCGCTCCGAAAGCCAGATCGCCGCGCGGCAGCCGAGGCGGACGGCGGCGCGGGCCGGGGCGCCGCCCGGCGCGTCCGCCGCGCCGCGGGCCAGGGCCGCGTCGCGATGCGCGAGTTCGTCGGCGCGGCATTCCGCCAGGACGGCGCTCAAGGGGCGTTCGCCGTCGCCCGATTCGGCGTCGGTCCCGCCGTCGGCCTCCAGCGCCGCGATCTGGCGCGCGTAATGCGCCTCTATGACCTCCTCCACCGCCGCCGTGCAGGCCATCGCCGCGCGCGGGCCGGCGAGGGCGCTCGCCGCGCCGAGCGCGAAGCCCGCGGCGCGCCACAACGGCGACAGCGCCGTCGGCCGCACCCGGTGGCGGACCAGCAGGCCCGCGAACGCCTCCAGGTGCCGGCGCTCCTGCGCCGCCATCTCACGGATCGCCGCGCCTTCCGGCGCATCGCCGAGCACCGCCAGCTGCCCGTCGTAAATCCGCGCCGCGCCGAGCTCCCCCGCATGGTCCACGCGCAACACGCGCGCGCGCAGGGCGGGGCCGGCGAGGTCCCCCGGCAGGCGCCGCGCCGTCACCGCCGCCACCCCGCGGCGGCCGCGATCGAAACGGCGGCGAAGGCGAACGCGGCCAAGCCGTTCCACGCCGCCATCGACAGGCCGAACAGCGACCACGAGACCGCGTCGCAGAACGCCGCCGGGGCCGAGAACACCGCCTCGCGCAGCGCCTCCAGATCGCCCGCCGGCGCGGCGGCGGCGGCGCAGCTGTCCGTCCCCCGCCACCAGCCCTGCTCGACCCCGACGTGGAACCCGGCGATCGCCGCGTCGGCGAGGAACAGCGCCGCGCACGCCGCCGCCAGCGCCAGCGCCCCCGCGCGCGGCAGCCGCGCCGCCGCCAGCGCGCCGAGTGCGCCCAGGATCAGGACGGCGGCGTAGGGAACGCGCTGCCAGACGCACAATTCGCAGGGCGCCAGGCCGCCGACGTGCTGGAAGGCGAGGGCCGCGGCCAGCATCGCGCCGGAGGCGAGCGCGGCGAGCGCGAAATAGCGCCGCGGCGGAAGCGCCGCCCGGGGGAGGCGAAGAGCGTTCATGGCCGCCGTCATCGGACCCTCATTCGACGAACGCGAGGACCGCGAACCCCGCAACCAGCGACGCCGCGAAGACGATCCCCAGAAGTCCCATATGGCGCTCGACGAAGCGCCGGATCGGGTCGCCGAAGCGCCACAGCAGCGCCGCCTCGACGAAAAAGCGCAGCCCGCGCGACGCCACCGAGGCGAGCGTGAACACGACGACGTCGAGGCCGGCGAAGCCGCTCGCGATGGTGATGACCTTGTAGGGGAACGGCGTGATCCCGGCGATGAACACGATCCACGCGCCCCACTCCCGGTAGCGGTCGGCGAAGTCGCCCATCTTCGCCTCGTAGCCGTAGAGCGCCACCAGCGGCGCCCCCACCGCCTCCCAGAAGGCGTAGCCGATGGCGTAGCCCGCCAGTCCGCCCAGCACTGACGCCGCGGTGCATAGCGCGGCGATGGCCCAGGCGCGGGCGCGCCGCGCGAGCACCATCGGGACCAGCATGACGTCCGGCGGGATCGGGAACACCGAGCTCTCGGCGAACGACACCCCGGCCAGCCACCACATCGCGCGCCGGCGCGCCGCCAGATCCATGACGCGGCCGTAGAGGCGGTCGAGCATCGCTATCCGCATGGCGGCGGGTCTCCGGGGCCGGGCGCGCGCAACCTGACGGCCGCCGCGCCTTTGTCAAGCGCGCCGCGGCTTCCCTCCCGCGAACGGCTGGACACGCCGCCGCCGCCGCCCATAGTGGCGGCTGGGCTCCACGCGGACGGGACGTAAGGAGGCGCAAATGCCAAGGATGCGCGCGGCCGCGGCGGTCGCGGCGGCGCTGGCGGCCGGGGCGGCGCATGCCGCCGGAGCGCCGGAGCCGCTTACCGGATTCGAAAACCGCGGCCCCGACCTGCCGCCCGCCGGGCGGTCGCTGTTCGACCACGCCATGGCCGTCCGGGGCGGGGATGGCGCATGGACCATCGACGTCCCCTGGCCGTACGAGGCGCTGGTCGCGCGCATCGAATCGCATCTGGGGCCGGCCCACCGGGCGAAGGTCAAGCAGGTCCTGCACCCCATCGGGCGGTCGCTGCACCGCAACGCCGCGGCGCCGCATTACTTCCGCTACCCCCGCGCCGTCGGCGCGGTCGACGCGGAGGCCGCCGCGGCGCCGGGCGAATCCGGACTCATGCTCCGCGACCGGCTCTATCTCGGCTACCAGCCGCTTTCGGAATCGGTGGAGGTGGTCTCCTACAACGAGGCCGCCGGGCGGTTCGAATACCAGATCGTCGAAGACTACCGCGCCGATGGCGCGCGGCGGACCGCCTACGCCGACCGCGCCCTGTGCCTCGCCTGCCACCGTAACCAGGCGGCGATCTACGCCGAACAGCCGTGGGCGGAGACGAACAACAGCAACCTGATCGCCGCCTTGCTGGCGCGGGAGGCGGACGCGTTTTACGGAATCCCGGCGCGGGTTCCGTTCGACGCGCCCGAACTGTTCGACGACTCGACCGACCGCGCGACCTATTTCGCCGCCTACCAGCGCGTCTGGCGCGAGGCCTGCGCCGCCGCCGGCGACCGGGCCGCGGCGGTCGCCTGCCGCCGCGACGGCCTCGTCTCGGCGCTGCGCTACCGCCTGACGGCGCGCTACCAATCGGGCGAGGCGGGCGACGGCGCGCGCGCGCGTTTCGGCCGCGCGGTCGCGCGCGGCTGGCGCGCCCGCTGGCCGGACGGAGTCGCCGTCGCCGATTCCGACATCGCCGATTTCGACCCGCTGGCGGGGGCCGGCTACGGCGCCGGGCGCAGCGCGCTGGAGGCCGGCCGGGTGGAGCGAATCGCCTGGACCCCGCCGCCGGCGCTGCATTTCGACGGCGCGTTCGAACCGCTGCACGACCGCCCGCCGCGCGAGGTCTGGCGCGTCCCGCCGCCCTTCGCCGGGCGGGCGGTGGAGCCGGCCTGGGTCGACAAGGCGGTCGCCGGGCTGGGCGAGTTCTTCGCCGCCGTGGACGTCTCCCGCCTCGATTCGCATCTCGCCGGCGGGGCCCGGACCGCGCGCCGGCTCCGCGCCCCGTGCGAGGTCGCCGAAGCGCCGGGCGCGGTCGATTTCCGCTGCGCCGCCGTCCCCGGCGGGCCGCGCCTGTCCGGCCGCGCGCGGATCGCCGCCGACGGCGCGGCGACGGGCGTCATCGGGCGCGTGCGGGCGCGCTCCGCCGCCCCCGGCGGGTTGAAACTGACCGGCGGGCGGCTGGAGGAGGACGGCGGCGAACGGCGCCTGCGGTTCGGCCTCGCCGACGCGATCGCCGGGCTGACGGCGCGGCTCGCCGACGGGAGCGCCGTCCTGGAGGTCGAGATCGCCTGGCCGGCGGGCGGCGGGGGCGGCGCGGCGGTCCTGTCGGTCGCCGACGACTTCGCGGCGCTGGCGGCGGCGGCGGACCGCCTCGCCGAGGCGGCGCTGGCCGGCGCGAGCGACGCGCTGGACGAGGCGCCGTTCCGCCGCGTCGCGCTGCTCCGCCCGCTATTCGCCGATCTCGGCATGGCGCCGCTGGCGTGGTGCTGCCTGGAGGCGGACGGGCTGCCGCCGCCGCGCCGCGCGGGCGAGCCGTGAAGACGGCGAAGGGCGGCCCGCCCGGCAGGGCGCCGCGCTGGGAGCTGGCGCGGCTCTACGCCGCCGCCACCCTCGCCGCGCTGGCGCTGCTGGCGATCGCCTACCAGTTCGTCGACCCCGCGCCGCCGTCCGCCTTGCGGCTGGCGACCGGCGGCGCCGGCGGGGCCTACCGCGCCTTCGGCGAACGCTACCGCGAGGTGCTGGCGCGCCACGGAGTCGCGGTCGAACTGGTCGAGACCACCGGATCGGTCGAGAATCTGCGCCTGCTCGGCGACGCCGCCTCGGGGGTGGACGCCGCGTTCGTCCAGGGCGGGACGGCCGCCGGCGCGGCGCGCGACGGGCTGGTGTCGCTGGCGAGCCTCTATTACGAGCCGGTGTGGCTGTTCGTCCGCGATTCGCTGCCGCCGGGGCCGCTCGGCGGGCTGGCGGGGCGGCGCGCCGCGGTGGGGCCGGAGGGCAGCGGGACGCGGGCGCTCGCGCTGCTGCTGCTCGCCGAGAACGGCCTCGACGCCGGCGACCTCGCCATAAGCCCGCTCGGCGGCGCGGCGGCGCTGGCGGCGCTCCGGGCGGGCGAGATCGACGTCTGGTTCGCCGTCGCCGGCGCCCGGTCGAGCCTCGTGCGCCAAGCCGCCGCCGCCGGCGGAATCCGCCTGCACGGGATCGCCCGCGCCGCCGCCTACGAACGCCGGCATCGCTTCCTCTCGGCGCTCGTCCTGCCGCGCGGCGCGTTCGACCTGGAGGCGGACCTGCCGCGCCGCGACACGCCGCTGGTGTCGCCGACGGCGGCTCTGGTGGCGCGCGACGACCTGCACGCGGCGCTCGAATACCTGCTGCTGGAGGCGGCGGCGGAGATCCACTCCGCCGGCGGAATCCTCGAGGAGCCCGGCGCGTTCCCCGGCTCGCGCGGCGTCGACCTGCCGCTCGCCGAGGCGGCGCGGCGCTACTTCGAATCGGGGCCGCCCTTCCTGCGCCGCGCGCTGCCGTTCTGGGCGGCGAACGTCATCGACCGGCTGGCGGTGCTGCTGGTCCCGCTCATCGCCTTCGCGCTGCCGTTGTTCCGCCTCATGCCGGCGGTCTATCACTGGCGCGCGCGGTCGCGGATTTACCGCTGGTACCGCGAGCTGCGCCCGCTGGAGGCGCATGTCGGGGCGGGGCTCGCCCCCGGCGAACTGGACCGGGCGCTGGCCGACCTCGACCGCATCCGGGGCGAGATCTCGCGGCTTTCGGTGCCGTGGGCCTACGCCGACCAGCTCTACCAGCTGCGCCTGCACATCGACCTCGTGCGCGCCGAACTGCTGCGCGCCGGCGGACGCGCGGAGGAGGCCGGCGGCGCGGACCGCGGCGCGTGACCGCCGTCCTCGACGCGGCGGCGCGCGCGTTTCTGGAGCGCGAACGGGTAGGCCGCCTCGCCACCGCCGACGCCTCCGGCGCGCCGCACGTCGTCCCCGTGTGCTACGCGCCGGCGCCGGCGGCGGAGTCGGTCCACATCGCCATCGACGAGAAGCCGAAGCGCGGCGACCCGCGCCGCCTCAAGCGGCTGCGCAACATCGCCGAAAACCCGCGAGTCATGCTTCTGGTCGACCGCTACGACCACGCGGACTGGTCGCGGCTCGGCTGGCTGGCGCTGCGCGGGCGCGCCGACATCCTCGACGGCGGGGCGGAGCGCGCCCGCGCGCTGGCGGCGCTGCGGGCGCGCTACCCGCCCTACCGCGCGATGGCGCTGGAGTCGCTGCCGGTCATCGCCGTCCGCGTCGAATCGGCGCGGAGCTGGGGCCGGCTGGACGCCGGATAGGGGCGCGCGGTCAGGGTTCGCCCTCGATGCGCAGGCCGTCGGGATAGACCCACACCGCGACGCCGATCGCTTCGCCGGCCTCATAGGTCATCTCGCCGCGCGTGCCGTCCTCGTAGATCGTGACGCCCGGCCCCTGGCGCGCATCGTTCGCGAAATTGCCCTCGAAGCGGACGCCGCCGGGGTACTCGATGACTCCCGGCCCCTCGCGCTTGCCGGCGGCGTAGGTTCCGGTGAAGACGACGCCGTCGGCCTGGGTGAACACGCCCTCGCCGTCGAACGCGCCGCCGGCGAAACCGCCTTCGTAGGTGTCGCCGTTGGCCAGGGTCAGCACGCCCCGGCCGTGGCGCGCGCCATTGGCGAACGCGCCCTCGTACACGCGCCCGTCGGCGTATTCGAACCGCCCCTGGCCGTGCTTCTCGTTGTCGCGGAACGCGCCCGTGTACGCGTCGCCGTTGGCGTAGGTCAGCGTGCCCTGGCCCTCGTAGCGGTCGCCGGCGAAATCGCCTTCGTAGCCGCCGCCGCTGGCGTAGGCGATCCTGCCCTGGCCGTGCATCCGGCCGTTCTCGAACGCGCCCGTGTATTCGTTGCCGTTGGCGAAGCGGAACGCGCCGTCGCCGTGGCGCTTGCCGTCGACGAGCATCCCCTCGTAGCGGGAGCCGTCGCCGTAGGAGAAGACGCCCCGGCCGGTGATCTTGTCGTCGGCGAAATCGCCCTCGTATGTGGCGCCGTCGGCGTAGGTCAGTTTGCCCTCGCCATGCCTGCGCCCGTTGCGCAGCTCGCCCTCGTACACGCTGCCGCTGGGATAGGTGATCTTGCCCCGCTTGAGCGCGCCCGGGCCCGCGACCGCCTCCTCCCCGGCGGGCGCGTCGCCGTTCTGGGCGGCGACCGCCGTCGCCAGCGCCGCGCCGAACACCGCGAGTCCGGCGGCGGCGAACACCGTTCGCCAGTTCATCCTGGACATGTCCTCCTCGAATCGGCCCGGCCCGCCGAGTCGAGCACGGGACGCGGAGCATGGAACCCAGCGGGGTTCTAGCAGTCCCGGCGGGCCGCCGCTACCCCGCCGGCGCGGACGGCGCCATACTCTCCGCCGCCCGCCCCGCCGCGACCGACAGGACGACGCCCATGCCGCCGCCGCCCGCGCGGATCGAACGGATCGAGTCGCTGATCCGCGCGATCCCCGACCATCCCCGCGCCGGGATCCTGTTCCGCGACGTGACCCCGTTGATGGGCGACCCCGCCGGCCTGCGCGCCGCGGTCGAGGCCATCGCCGAACCCCACTCCGGCGGCGGAATCGACAAGGTGGCCGGGATCGAAGCGCGCGGCTTCGTCTTCGCCGCGCCGGCGGCCTGCCGGCTCGGCGCCGGCCTCGTCCCCATCCGCAAGAAGGGGAAACTGCCGGGCCGGACCATCGCCCGGAGTTACGACCTGGAATACGGCTCCGACGTGCTGGAGATGCACGCCGACGCCGTCCGCCCGGGTGAGCGGGTCCTGCTGGTCGACGACCTGCTCGCCACCGGCGGGACGGCGGAGGCCGCCGCGGCGCTGGTCGAGGAGGCGGGCGGCGCGGTGGTCGAGTGCTGCTTCGTCGTCGACCTGCCCGATCTGGGCGGGCGGGCGCGGCTGGAGGCGCGGGGCCGCGCCGTCCGCGCGCTCTGCGCCTTCGCCGGAGACTGACGCCGGTCGCCCCGGACCGGCGCTGTCTCCGCCATCGGCGATTGCGCGGGCGGGGCATGCGCGCTATGAGCTGCCCGGCCTGCGTTTCCCGGACCGCCCTCGCGGCCGGTCGGGCGAAGGGGTCCCGGGCGCGCCGGCGCCTTCTCCCGATTGCGCTTCGCATATGCGCCGGTGGGCGCGGTCGCGCCCGGGAGCCATGAGAAGCGCAGGCCGGAAGGACCGAGCCGGGGAACGGGCGGGGAGGACGGAGATGCGCGGCTTCGGGGGTTTTCTCGCCCTGCTTCTGCTGGCGGCGGCGCATGCGCCGGCCTGGGGCCAGGCCGGCGACGCGATTCGCGAGGTCCGCGTGGAGGGCAACCTGCGCATCGAGGACGAGACGGTGCTGTCCTACATGAAAGCGGCGCCCGGCGACCGGTTCGACCCCGTCCGCCTCGACGAATCCCTCAAGAGCCTGTTCGACACCGGCCTGTTCGCCGACGTGCGGATCGTCCGCGACGGCGACGCGCTGGTGGTGGAGGTGGCGGAGAACCCGGTCATCAACCGGCTGGCCTTCGAGGGCAATCGGCGCATCGACGACGACGCGCTGCGCGGCGAGGTCCAGCTGCGCCCGCGCACGGTCTATACCCGGACCCGCGTCCAGGCCGACGCGGCGCGCATCCTCGAGGTCTATCGGCGCAGCGGCCGCTTCGCCGCCTCCGTCGAGCCGAAGGCCGTCCAGCTGGAGCAGAACCGCGTCGACCTGATCTTCGAGATCGACGAGGGGCCGCTCACCAACGTCGACAACATCGTCTTCATCGGCAACCGCCGTTTCAGCGACGGAACCCTGCGCGACGTCATCCAGACGCGGGAGGCGCGGTGGTGGCGGTTCTTCGCGACCACCGACACCTATGACGGCGACCGCCTGAGTTTCGACCGCGAGCTGCTGCGGCGGTTCTACCTCGAGGAGGGGTTCGCGGATTTCCGCGTCGTCAGCGCGGTGGCGGAATTGACCCCCGACCGGTCGGCGTTCTTCATCACCTTCGTCGTCAGCGAGGGGGAGCGCTACCGCTTCGGATCCGTCGACGTGGAGAGCGAACTGCCCGGCCTCGACGCGGAAGACCTGCGCCCGGAGGTCGACACCGGGGAAGGCGACTGGTACGACAGCCGCGCGGTCGAGGAGACGGTCCAGGCCCTCACCGAGGAGGTCGAGGCGCGCGGCTTCGAATTCGTCTCCGTCGAGCCGCGGGTGGAGCGTTCGCGCGAGGACTTGACCATCGACGTCGTCTATGCGGTCGCCGAGGGGCCGCGCGTGTACGTCAAGCGGATCGACATCACCGGCAATTCGCGCACCCTCGACCGGGTGATCCGCCGTAACGTCCGCCTCGCCGAGGGCGACGCCTTCAACGCGGCGAAGATCCGGCGCTCGCGGACGCTGATCCAGAACCTGCGCTTCTTCTCCCGCGTCGACATCAACGATTCGCCGGGCGATGCGCCCGACGAGGTCGCGCTGACCATCGACGTGGAGGAGGAGGCGACCGGCGAACTGACCTTCGGCGGCGGCTATTCGTCGAACGACGGCCCCAGCGGCCAGGTCGGAATCCGCGAGCGCAACCTGCTCGGGCGGGGGCAGGACCTGTCGCTGGAATTCCTCATCTCCGGCGTGTCGCAGAACATCGACCTGAGCTTCACTGAACCCTACTTCCTCAACCGCGACTTCGCCGCCGGGTTCGACGTCTTCAACCGCTCGCGCCGGTTCCGCAACAGCAATTTCGACCGCGACGACCTCGGGTTCGGGCTGCGCGGCTCGTATCCGCTCTCCGAATACCTCCGGCACTCGGTCGGCTACACGCTGTTCCGGGAGGATATCGTGCCGCGGGCGGGCGCGTCGGCGACGGTGCGGGAGCGCGCCGGCGAACGGCTGATCTCGCGCATCGACCAGGCGCTGCTCTACGACCGCCGCGAGACCAGGGCCGACGGCAGCGTGACCGGAGGCTATTTCGCGCGCTACGCGACCGGGTTCGCCGGCCTCGTCGGCGACGGCGAATGGCTCAGGCAGACCCTGTCGGGCGGCTACTACCTGCCGCTGGGGGACGAGTGGGTGGTCTCGGCGATCGGCGAGACGGGCTACATATTCTCCCTCGGCGACGGCGACGTGGAGATCGGCGAGCGCTTCTTTCTCGGCGGGACCAGTTTCCGCGGCTTCGACGTCGCCGGGCTCGGCCCGCGCGACCTGACGACGGACACCGCCCTCGGCGGCAATCTGCTGTATAAGGGGACGGTGGAGATGGAGTTCCCCATCGGCTTGCCGAACGAGCTGGGCATCAAGGGTCGGGTGTTCTCCATCGCCGGCAGCCTCTCGCAGGTCGATGTCGACGGGCCGGGGATCGCCGATTCGAGCGCCGTGCGCGCATCGGTCGGGGTGGGCGTGTCGTGGGGTTCGCCCTTCGGCCCCATACGCCTCGATTTCGCGCGGGCGCTGCGCAAGGAGGCGTACGACGAGACCGAGACCCTGAGCTTCGGCTTCGGAACGGTCTTCTGACGGCGCGGAGCGGGCGCGGGAACGGGACGCGGAGCGAACGGCGATGACGAGAAACCGATTTTGCCGCGCCCTCCTCGCGGCGGGCATGGTTTGCGCCTGGGCGGGCGGCGCGGCGGCGCAGGACGCGGAGGCCGACCGGAACCCGCGCGTGGGCGTCGTCGATCTCCAGGAGATCATGCGCGAGTCCACCGCCGCGAACGCGGTCCGCGCGGAGGTCGAGGCCAAGCAGGCCGCCTACCGCGAGGAGATTTCGACGCGGGAATCGCAGCTGCGCGAGCAGCAGGCCGAGCTCGAGCGCCAGCGGACCATTCTCGCCGCCGACGCCTTCGCCGAGCGCGAGGCCGAGTTCGCGCGCGCGGTCGAGGCGCTCCAGCGCGAGGTCGGCGAGCGCAACCGGGCCCTCGAGGAGCAGCTCGCCTACGGCATGCAGCAGGTCCAGGTCGGCGCGCTCCAGGCGATCGCCGAGATCGCCGAGGACATGTCGCTCGGCCTGGTGCTGGACAAGTCGCAACTGCTGCTGGTCGCCAAGGGCCTGGAATTCTCCGACCGCGTCATCGAGCGGCTGAACAGGGACCTGCCCTCCGTTCCCACCGCCCCGCCGCCGGACGACGCGGCGGAGTAGGACGCGGCGGAATAGGACGCGGCGGAGCAGGCGGCGGCGCATGCCCGACCCGCGGTTCTTCCCGCCGCCGGAGCCGGTGGCGCTCGGCGTCGTCGCCGGGCGCGCCGGCGCCGAGCTCGCCGATCCGGGCGATTCGGCGCGCGTCATATCCGGCGCCGCGCCGCTCGACTCCGCCGGCGCCGGCGACCTGAGCTTCTTCGAGAACCGCAAATACGCCGCCGATCTGGCGGCGACGAAGGCGGGCGCGGTCATCCTCGCCCCCGCCGCGCGCGCCCTGGCGCCCGAGGGCGCGGCGCTGGCGGTCTGCGCGGACCCCTACCGCGCCTGGGCCCGCGCGACCCAATTCCTGTATCCGTCGCCGCGCGTCGCGGAGGCGGGAATCGCCGCCGGCGCCCATGTCGACCCCACCGCCTCCCTCGGCCCCGGCTGCCAGGTCGACCCCGGCGCCGCGATCGGCGCGTGGGCGGAGCTCGGCGCGCGCTGCCGCGTCCACGCCAACGCCGTCATCGGCCCCGGGGCGGTGCTGGGCGACGATTGCTCGGTCGGCCCCTGCGCGTCGCTGAGCCACTGCATCCTGGGCGACCGGGTGGCGGTGTATCCGGGCGCGCGCATAGGGCAGGAGGGGTTCGGCTTCGCGATGTCCGCCGACGGCCACGAGACGGTGGCGCAGCTCGGCCGCGTCGTCATCGGCGACGACGTGGAGATCGGCGCCAACACGACGGTGGACCGCGGCTCCGGCAACGACACCGTGATCGGCGCGGGGACCAGGATCGACAATCTGGTGCAGATCGCGCATAACGTGCGCATCGGGCGCAATTGCGTGCTGGCTGGGCAGGCGGGGCTCGCCGGCAGCGCGCGCATGGGCGACTTGTCGGCGCTGGCGGCGCAGTCGGGCGTCGCCGGGCACCTGCGCATAGGCGAGGGCGCGCGGGTGGCGGCGCGCAGCGGAGTCATCGGCGACGTGCCGCCCGGCGCGACGGTGTGCGGCATGCCGGCGGTCCCCATTAAGCGGTTCTTTCGGTCGATCGCGCTATGGAACAGGCAGTTGAAGACACAAGGGAAAGACCGGTGAGCGGCGCCGCGCCCGCGCCGGCCATCGACCACGCGCGGATCATGGAAATGATCCCCCACCGCGCGCCGTTCCTCCTGCTCGACCGGGTGGTCGAATTCGCGGCGGGCGAATACGCGGTCGGCCTGAAGAACGTCACCATCAACGAGCCGCAATTCGCCGGCCACTTCCCCGCCGCGCCGGTCATGCCGGGGGTGCTCATCATCGAGTCGATGGCGCAGACCGCCGCCGTCTTCGTCGTCAGCACCTTAGGGCCGGAGGCGGAGGGCAAACTGGTCTATTTCATGAGCGTCGACGGCGCGCGGTTCCGCAAGCCGGTCGTCCCCGGCGACACCATGACCATCCGGGTCGAGAAATTGGCGCGGCGCCGGCACGTGTGGAAGACCGCATGCCGGACGACCGTCGACGGCGCGACGGTCGCGGAGGCGACGATCACCGCCATGATCATGGACCGCGCGCGGTGACGGCCGCGGCGGCGGACGCCGCGCCCTCGATCCATCCCACGGCGTCGGTCCATCCCACGGCGATCGTCGAGCCGGGCGCCAGGGTCGGTCCGGGCGCCGTGGTCGGCCCGTTCTGCCGCGTCGGGCCGGAGGCGGCGCTGGGCCGGGGCGTCGAACTCCTCTCGCACGTCGTCGTCGCCGGGCGGACCGAGATCGGCGCGGAGACCTCCGTCTATCCCTTCGCGTCGATCGGCCACCGGCCGCAGGACCTGAAATACGCCGGCGAGCCGTCGCGGCTGGTCATCGGCGCCGGCAACGTCATCCGCGAGCACGTGACCATGAACCCCGGGACCGAGGGCGGCGGCATGGTGACGCGCGTCGGCGACAATTGCCTGTTCATGGTCGGATCCCACGTAGCCCACGATTGCCGCGTCGGCGACAACGTGATCCTGGTCAACAACGCCACGCTCGGCGGGCACGTCGCCGTGGACGACTATGCGGTCCTCGGCGGGCTGAGCGCCGTCCACCAGTTCGTCCGCATCGGCCGCCACGCCATGGTGGGCGGGATGAGCGGGGTGGAGGCCGACGTGATCCCCTACGGGTCGGCGGTCGGCAACCGGGCGCGCCTGTCCGGCCTCAACGTCGTCGGGCTCAGGCGGCGCGGCTTCCCGAACGACGCAGTGCACGAGTTGCGCAAGGCCTACCGCCTGCTTTTCGCCGAGGAGGGCGCGCTCTCCGAGCGCGTCGCGGACGTGGCCGAGGAGTTCGGCGCGGTGGAGCCGGTGATGGACATCGTGAACTTCATCCGCGCCGACAGCAGCCGCGGCATCTGCCAGCCCAACCGCGCGCGCGCCGCCTGACGGAGTTCGCGATGCGGGCGAAGCTCGGCGTGATCGCCGGCGGCGGCGCGCTGCCGCGCCAGGCGATCGCCGCCGCCCGCCGCCGCGGCCGCGGCGTAGCGGCGGTGGCCCTGGAGGGCATGGCCGACCGCGAGACCGGGGAGGGGCTGGAGGGGGTGGAGCGCGTCCGCCTGCCGCCCGGCGCGTTCGGGCGCATGATCGCCTTCCTCAGGCGGAATGGCGCCGAGGAGGTGCTCCTCGCCGGCCGGGTGGCGCGGCCCGACTGGGCGGGGATCGCGCTCGACTGGCGCGCGCTCCGCGCCCTGCCGCGCGTCCTGGCGGCGGACAAGGGCGACGGCGCGGCGCTCTCCGCCGTCGTCCGCGAACTCGAGGGCGAGGGGTTCCGGGTGGTCGGGATCGACTCCGTGGCGCCCGAACTGCTGGCCGAAGCCGGCGTGCTCGGCGCCGTCCGGCCGAGCCGCGCGCAGCGCGCCGACATCGCCCGCGGCCTCGCGGTGCTCGCCGCGCTGGGGCCCCACGACGTAGGGCAGGCGGCGGCGGTGCGCGGCGGCGTCGTCCTGGGAGTCGAGGCCGCCGAAGGCACCGACGCGCTGGTCGCGCGCTGCGGCGCGCTGCAACCGCCGGGCGGCGGCGCGGTGCTGGTGAAATGCGCCAAGCCGGGCCAGGACCGCCGCGTCGACCTGCCCGCCATCGGGCCGGAGACGGTGCGCGTCATGGCCGGGGCGGGGTTCGCCGGCGCGGCCGTGGAGGCCGGCGCGGCGCTGGTCCTCGAGCGCGAGGAGGCGATCGCCGCCGCCGACCGCACCCGCCTGTTCCTGTGCGGGGTGGACGCGGCGCCGTGACGCGCCGCGGACTCCTCGTCTTCCTGGTCGCCGGGGAGCCGTCCGGCGACGCCCTCGGCGCGGGCCTGATGGCCGCGCTGCGCCGCGCTGCGCCGGGGCCGGTCGCCTTCGCCGGAGTCGGCGGCGAACGGATGGCCGCGGAGGGGCTGGAGAGCCTGTTCTCCATGTCCGACCTGTCGGTGATGGGGCTGGTGGAGGTGCTGCCGCGCGCGCGGCGCCTGCTCCGCCGCCTGCGCCGGACCGCCGCCGCCGCGCGCGAATCGCGGCCCGACGCCGTGGTCACCATCGATTCGCCCGGCTTCAACCTGCGGCTGGCGCGCCGCCTGCGCGGGTCGGGCGCGCCGCTCGTCCATTACGTCGCGCCCAGCGTGTGGGCGTGGCGGCCCGGCCGCGCGCGGGCGATGGCCGCCTGCTACGACCGCGTCCTCGCCCTGCTGCCGTTCGAGCCGCCGTTCTTCGAACGCGCCGGGCTGAAATGCGTCCATGTCGGCCATCCGGCGGCGGAGCCGGAGGGGCCGCCGCCGGACGCCGCCGCCTTCCGCGCGCGCCACGGGATCCCGCCCGAGGCGCCGTTGCTCGCGGTGCTGCCGGGGAGCCGCGGCGGCGAGGTCCGGCGGCTGTTGCCGATCCAGCTCGCCGCCGTCCGCCTACTGCGCGCCCGCGTTCCGGGCCTGAGGCTCGCCGCGGCGGCGACGCCGGCGGTCGCCGGCGACGTGGCCGCCGCCGCGTGGCCGCTCCCGCCGGCGTTCGCCTGCGGCGCCGAGGAGCGGCGCGCGGCGTTCGCGGCCGCCGACGCCGCCATCGCCGCCTCCGGGACGGTCACGCTGGAGCTCGCCGCCGCGCGCACGCCGATGGTCGTCTGCTACCGCGTGGCGCCCGCCACCTACGCCGCCCTCCGCCCGCTGGTGAAGGTGGACCGCTACGCGCTGCCGAACCTGGTCCTCGGCCGGCGCGCGGTTCCCGAACTGATCCAGTCGCGCTGCGCGCCGAAGGCCGTCGCGCGGGAGGCCGAACGCCTGCTGGTTGATTCCGCCGCGCGAACGGCGCAGATTGCGGCGCTGGCGCGCGCGGTCGCGGCGTTGCGGGGCGGCGGCGGGGCGCCGCCGTCCGACCGCGCGGCGCGGGCGGTGCTGGACGCGATCGGGGAGCGGCGCGATGTCGGACGGCGGCGGGTTCCGGATGCTGCACACCATGCTCCGGGTGAAGGACCTGGACGAATCGATCCGGTTCTACACCGGGGGGCTGGGCATGACGCTCCTGCGCCGGAGCGACTTCCCCGGCGGCCGGTTCACCCTCGCCTTCGTCGGCTACGGCCCGGAGGAGAGCCACACGGTGCTGGAGCTCACGCATAATTGGGATCGAGCCGAACCCTACGACCTCGGCGCCGGTTACGGCCACGTCGCCATCGGCGTGCCGGACGCCCGCGCGGCTTGCGCGGCGCTGAAGGAGCGGGGCGCCAGGGTGGTGCGGGAGGCGGGGCCCATGAAGCACGGGACCACGGTCATCGCCTTCGTCGAGGACCCGGACGGCTACAAGGTGGAGCTGATCGAGGGGCGGCGCGCGCCGCCGGCGGAAAGCGGGGCGAGGCCATGACCGACCGGGGGACGCTCGACGCGGAGGTTCTCGAGGCGCTGCGGGCGCTCGACACGCCTTCGGTGTGCAACGCCGTCGAGATCGTGGCGCCGGAGCGGCGCGCCTACGGTTTCACCGTCCGCACCCTGCAGTGCGCGCGGCCCGAGCTGGGCGCGATGGTGGGCTATGCGCGCACCGCCGCGATCCGCGCGAGGCGGCCTTCGTCCGCATCGCCCGCCGCGCTGCGCGAGAAGCGCTTCGGCTATCTCGACTATCTCGCCGCCGGGCCGGGGCCGACGATAAGCGTCGTCCAGGACCTGGACGACGGCGAGGCGGGGTTCGGTTCGTTCTGGGGCGAGGTGAACACCAACGTCCACAAGGCGCTGGGCTGCGTCGGCGCCGTCACCAACGGCAGCGCGCGCGACCTCGACGCGCTGGCGGAGGGGTTCCAGATCCTCTCCGGTGTCGTCGCGCCGAGCCATGGCTTCGTCCATCTGGTCGATTACGGCGGCCCGGTGAGCGTCGCCGGGATGACGGTGGAGTCGGGCGACCTGGTCCATGCGGACCGCCACGGCGCGGTGGTCGTTCCGGCGGGCAAGGCGCGCGAAACGGTCGACGCGGCGGCGCTGGTCGCGCGGCGCGAGGCGGGGATCATCGCCGCGGCGCGCGCGCCCGGCGCCGGCGCCGCCGAAATCAAGGCGGCGTGGGACGCATCGGCGAAGGTGACGTGACCGGCCCGGCCGCGGCCGCCTCGAGGGGGCCGCAGCCCATCGCATAGGCGGGCCGCCGCCGCCGCGTTTCGACGTCGCAGCGCGGCGAGGCGCGCAGGAACGCCACCCGTCCCGAATCGTCCAGCAGGGCGATGCGCCCATCCGGCATCCACGCCATGTCGCGTATCCGGAAGCCGAGAGGAATACGCTCGACGTATTGCACTTTCGTTTCGTGGCGCCGGATGCGAAAGAGGGCAAGACCGGCGTCGCCGAGCGCGCCCCTCAGCGACGCGGCCAGAAGGTCGTCCCGCCACAGCGGGAACCGGCGCGCGTCGTTCACGGCCAGGGCCGAGACGCCGATGGACGGAACCCAGGCGAAAGCCGGCTGGGCGAAGCCGTCATGCATGCCCGCCGCCTCCGGCGACGGCGCGTTGAATCCGACGCCGTAACTGGCTAGCGGCCAGCCGTAATTGCCGCCCGGCCGGAGCAGGTTGAGTTCGTCGCCGCCCTGCGGTCCGTGTTCGGTCCACCAGACCCGTCCGGCGGCGTCCCGCGCGAGTCCTTGCGGGTTCCGCAGGCCGCTGGCCAGCGTCTCCGCTTCGCCGGTCTCGATATCGATGCGCAGGAGCTTGCCGAGGTGCGCCCCCGGGTCCTGGACGATTCGCTCCCGGCGATGGTCCCCGACGGTAACCAGCAAATGCGTCCGCCCGTCCGCCAGCATGCGTCCTCCGGCTTGCGTGCTGGCCTTGTCGAAGAACGGCAGGCAGGGTTCGGCGTCGAATATCGTTCTCCAGGACGGCGATACGGCGACGCCGCCCTTCCCTCGGAGAACCGTCGTCGACGACAGCCGGAACCGGATGCATTCCGATTCCCCGCCAGCGTAATAGTGGTGCGTCACGAAGAGCTCGTAGCGTTCCCCGGAGCGCCGGATCGGCAGAATGCCGTTAACGCGGAGTTGCTCCAAATTCAGGGAAGCCGCGCTCCGGCCCGGACCCGGTTCAAACCCCTCGCGATTCATGGGAACCGCGCCGTCGAGGCGCTCCACGCGGCCGGACGGATCGACGGAGAAGATTTTGCCCCGGGGGTTCACCGCGATCAGGTCGTCGCACAGCGGCGCGATGGCTCCGCCCTGGAGGCCTTCCCACGGAACGGGCGCCGATCGCAACTCCAGCGCGTAGAGGTGGGTTTCGAGGTCGGGATGCTCCTCGAGGCCGCCGCCGCCGGGGGGCTCCGCCTCGGCGCATTCCGGGTGGGGGGAGGGGGAGGGGCGGATGTTTTCGGGGCCGACGACGCCCAGATCGACCTTCGCGGTCCAGGGTTCGCCGAACCTTTCGTAGTCCAGCTGGAGCCGCAGGCGCGTCCCGAGCGTGTCGGGTCCGGGGACGTACCGCGCCGGCAACCTTTCGGCGGTGGGCAAAACCTTGCAGTCCGATCCGTCCGGTTCGCAGGCGAACCAGGCCCACGACCGCGCGTTGACAGGCCATACGTCGCCGATGGCGGCGACTATGACCTTCCCTACCTTCGGCGGGTAGCCTCGATCGATGAAGATCGCGCCTTCGGGAGCGGGGGGAAGCTCGGGCGCCGTCGCCGCGACGACACGCGACCGGGTCGATTCCCCGTCGGCGCCCACGGCGGCGACGCGGATCTCGTATGCGACGCCGCCCAGCGCCCGCGTCTTCCCTCCGATGGCGTAGGGAGACGCCTCCGACGCGAACGTCTTCCACTCCAGCGGTGCGATCCCGTCCCTCGGCCTGACGGCGACCTCGTAGCTCTCCGCGCCGGCGGCGGGGGTCCAGGACACGGTTATCCGCCTGTCCGATATCTCCACGGCGACGTCCGCCGGCGGGGGGGGGGCGGCCATGGCTGCGCCCGCCGCGCAGGCGAGGCCGAGCGCGGCGGCGCGCATGACCGAGCCTCGGTCCATTACCGCTCCTCCGCCGCCTCGAGGGGGCCGCAGCCTGTCGCATAGACGGGCCGCCGGCGCCGCGACTCGATGTCGCAGCGCCAGGACCGGGCCAGAAACGCCACCCGTCCCGAATCGTCCAGCAAGGCGATGCGCCCGTCCGGCATCCACGCCAGGTCGCGTATCCCGAAGCCGATCTCGATCCGTTCGAAGTAACGCACCGCCGCCCCGTCGCGCCGGACGCGAAAGAGCGAGCGATCTTTCAGCGACGCGGCCAGCAGGTCGTCCTTCCACAACGGGAGCCATCGCGGGTCGTTCACGGCTAGCGCCGAGACGCCGATGTCCGGGACCCAAGCGTAAGCCGGCTGGGCAAATCCGTCGTGCATGCCCGCGGAGTCCGGCGACCCGATGATCGTGCGCCCATACCCGACGCCGTAACTCGCCAGCGGCCAGCCGTAATTGCCGCCCGGCCGCAGCAGGTTGAGTTCGTCGCCGCCCTGCGGTCCGTGCTCGGTCCACCACAGGCGGCCATCCTCGTCCCGCGCGAGTCCCTGGGGGTTCCGCAGGCCGCTGGCAAGCGTCTCCGCCGCGCCGGTCTCGACGTCGATGCGAAGGAGCTTCCCCACATGCGCTCCGGCGTCCTGGACGAGGTCGAACCTCCCGTTCTCGCCGATGACGACGGACAGGTGCGTCTCGCCGCTTTCCGCCATCCGGCCCCCGACATTGGCGGGCCGAAACGGGAGGCAGGGTTCGGCGTCGAATACCGTCCTCCAGGCCGGCGACACCGAGACGACGCCGTTCTCCCGCAGGATCGTCGTGGACGACAGCCGGAACCGGACGCACTCCTCCTCCTCGACGTAGTAGTGGTGCGCCGCGAAGAGTTCGTAGCGTTCTCCGGAGCGCCGCAGCAACAGAATATCGGCGACGCGGAGGCGCTCCGCTCCCGGGAAGGCCGGGCCCGGCGCGCTCCTCTCGAAGCCCATCGGGACCGCGCTGTCGTGGCGCCGCGTCCGCCCGGACGGATCGACCGAGGAGATTTCGCCCCACGGGGACGCCACGATCAGGTCGTTGCACAGCGGCGCGATGGCTCCGCCCCTGCGTCCGGCCCACGGGACGGGAACCGACCCGAGCTCCAGCGCATAGAGGTGGGTTTCGACGTCGGGATGCTCTTTGAGAACGCCGCCGCCGGAGGACTCCGCCTCGGCGCATTCCGGAAGCGGCGGAGGACGAAAGGCGGGGGCCGGATTCTCCGGGCCGACGACGCCCAGATCGGCCCTCGCGGTCCACGATGCGCCATCCTTCACGTAGTCCACCTGGACTTGCAGCCGCTTTCCAAGCGTTTCGGGTCCGGGAAGATAGCGGTAACTCGACCGCCCGACGTCGGGCAACCGCTTGCAACCGGATCGATCCGGCGCGCAGGCGAACCATATCCACCGCGACCTGCCGGTGAACGGCCGGACATTGTACAGGGTGGCCGTTACCACCTTCCCGACCGCCGCCGGAGCAGGGGGCGCGACGGCTATCGCGCCGCCGGGCGCGGGGCGGAGGGCGGGGGCGGCCGCCACGACGGCGGGCGACCAGGCGGAGCGCGCGCCGGCGGCATCCACCGCGGCGGCGCGGACTTCGTATCGGCCCCCGCCGTGGATCCGCATGTCCGCCATGACGAACGGGGCGGCCGCCGCGGCGAACTCCCGCCACGGGAAGGGAGCGAGCCCGCCGGTCGGCCTGGCGGCGACGACGTAACCCACCGCGCCGGCGACGGGGGTCCACGACACGGTCATCCGCCTGTCCGCGATTTCCGCGGCGACGTCCGTAGGCGGGGGCGGGGCGGCCTGCGCCGCCGCCGCCACGGCGCAGGCGAGACCGAACGCGACGGCGGCGCAGCGGCGGATGCGGTTCAACGGCGCTCGGCCGCCGGCGGCGGAGCGCCGCGGAGCAGGCCCATGCCGGCGTCGATATGGAGAAGATGGCCCGTTACGTTGGGCGCGTCCTCGAGCAGCCGGACGATGTTGCGGGCGATGTCCTCCGGTTCGTTGACGGCGCGCAGCGGCGTGGTCCGCTCCAGCGCCGCTTTCGTGCGCGCGTAGGTCTCCTCGCCCATGCCCTCGCGCAGCCAGTCGCCGGCGATGAAGCCCGGGTTGACCGCGTTGACCGCGATCTCCGGCCCCAGCGCGCGCGCGAGCGCGACGGTGAGCATGTTCAACGCCGCCTTGGAGCCGATATAGGCGAGCGACGACCCGACGCCGTAGGAGCCGGCGACCGACGAGACGTTGACCACGGCGCCGCGCCCGCCCGCCTTCATGTGCGGCGCGCAGGCGCGGATGGTCTGGAACGGCCCTATCGTGTTGACGGCGTAGATGCGCTGGAAATCGGCGGCGTCGAGGCCCTCGAGGTCGCCATGGGCGCGAAACACGGTGGTTCCGGCGTTGTTGACCAGCCCGTCGATCCGCCCCCAGCGCGCCATCGCCTCGCGCGCGAGCCGGCGGCAGGCGGCGTCGTCGGCGACGTCGCCCTGGACGACGAGCGCCTTGCCGCCGGCCTCCCGGCATTCTGCGGCGACCTCCTCCGCTTGTTCGCGGGATTTGGAGAAATTGACGACGACCCTGGCGCCGCGCCCGGCCAGCATCCGCGCCGTCGCCGCGCCGACGCCGCGGCTGGCCCCCGTGACGACGACGACCGCGCCCTCCAGTTCGATCATGCCTCTTTACCCTTCGAGCCTTTCGCCGCGCCGTCCTTGCGCGCGAAGAACGCGCCGGCGACGTCGGAAGCTTACTTGGCGCACCGCCGCAGCAAGTCGACTTCGTCCGGCGTTAGCATCCGGGGAGCGGGCGAGGTCCCGAGCCTCCGATTGAGTAAGGCGATCGAAGGTATGGCCGAAAACTTCCCGCCGGCATTGCTCGAGTTCCGGTCCATGTTGTCCCTCCGAGTCCGTCGAGGCGCGCCTTCGCCGGTTGCAATTTGGCCGAGTAGGGCTTGCCGGTCAACCCCGCGTCCGCGATGACGGCGCTGCCCCGGGGCGCGACCCGGCCGCGCATGTTCACCGGGCGTCGCCACGGTCGATAAAGTCGTCCTCTATGAGGCGTTCCCGCCCGTCCGCGAACGGGCGCGCTCGGCTGTCCGTAACGATTTTACGATTTCCCTTACCCGTCGAACGCGAATTAATCGGAGAAAAAGTGCGAACGCAGTTCGACCATCGACACGAAGCGACATGTTTGGCGGTAAATCGCCCGCACCGTGCCGATGGGAAGCGAGGAGTGAAGGGGGACTATGAGAATTTGCCTTTCTCCGGAAGCCGACATGCGCGCGAGTTTGGCGTGGCTTCCACGTATGCCAGTAACCTCGAATCCGAAGTTCCGCAATATCTTCAAAACATCTCGCCCCGACAACCTCTTCAATCTAGGCATTGTGCGCGAACGCGAAGGTTTCGTAGCTCAACACAAGGCGGGGAGCGGACGACAAACCGCAGCGTTCAAGCTCCTCATCGTCGAAATACATCTCCAAAGCGCTCCGCAGGTTCGCCAACAGCTCGTCCAGGGTTTGGCCCTGCGTGACGATGGCGGCCTCTAGGCACTCGGCGACATACCACCCTTCGCTCTCGCCGATGACCGCATGGATCGCGCCGCGCGGAGCCGCCGACGCGTGCGCGGACGGCGCGGCGGATTTCCCGCGCCGACGGCCGGATGCGGGAGGTTGCGGGCGCCGATATCCGGGAGCTTGCCCCGAGTCTTTCATGGGAATTTCCTCGTAAGCGATAGAGCCGAGCCTGGGCGGCGTAAAAATGCGTGCGCCGCCCTTTCCTTCCGATTCCCGGTCGAAACCGTTACAGCACCCGGTCCGTGTCCGGGTCGATCAGGTGCAGCCGCCGCGCCTCCAGCGACAGGGTGAACTCGACGCCGGGCTGCGGGTTCGAATCGGGAACGACGCGGGCGCACAACTCGGCGCCGCCATGGGCGAAATAGACCATCGTCTCGATGCCCAGCGGCTCCACCACGTCGGGAGTCACCTTGCAGGCGACGCGGCCGTCCTCCTCCCCGCGCCACTCGCGGATGTGCTCGGGCCGGAACCCGGCGACGAGCGGCCGCCCGGCATGGGCGCGGCGCCGCTCCCCCGCCGCGCCGTCGAGCGGGACGCGGGCCAGGCCGTCCATCTGCGCCGCGAGCGCGCCTTCCTCCTCGACCAGGCGGCAATCGACGAAGTTCATCGCCGGCGAGCCGATGAAGCCGGCGACGAAGCGGGTGCGCGGGCTGTGGTAGAGCTCGCCCGGCGGGCCGATCTGCTCGATCGCCCCGTCGCGCATCACCACCACGCGGTCGGCGAGGGTCATCGCCTCCACCTGGTCGTGGGTTACGTAGATCGTCGTGGTGCGCAGGCGCTGGTGCAGGCGCTTGATCTCGGTGCGCATCTGGCCGCGCAGCTTGGCGTCGAGGTTCGACAGCGGCTCGTCGAACAGGAACACGCGCGGGTTGCGGACGATGGCCCGGCCCATCGCCACCCGCTGCCGCTGCCCGCCCGACAACTGGCGCGGGCGGCGCTCCAGCAGGTCGGCGATCCCCAATATGTCCGCCGCCGCGGCCACCCGCCGGTCGATCTCGCCCTTGGGGTACTTCCGCAGCCGCAGGCCGAACGACATGTTCCGCGCCACCGTCATGTGCGGGTAGAGCGCGTAGTTCTGGAACACCATGGCGATGTCGCGGTTCTTCGGCGGCGTGTCGTTGACGAGTTCGCCGCCGATGCGGATTTCGCCGGAGGTCGCGTCCTCCAGCCCGGCGATCATGCGCAGGGTCGTGCTCTTGCCGCAGCCCGACGGCCCGACCAGGACCACGAGTTCGTTGTCGGCGATATCGAGGTCTATGCCGCGCACCGCCTCGGTGCGGTCGAAGGTCTTGCGCAGCGCCCGCAGGGATACGTCGGCCATCGCTCAGCCCTTCGTCGCGCCGGAGGTCAACCCGGCGATGTAATAGTCCATCAGGAAGGCGTAGACGATCACCGGCGGCGCCGCCGCCAGCAGCGCCCCGGCCATCAGCCCGCCCCAGTGGAACACGTCGCCCTTGATCAGCGTCGTCACCGTGCCCACCGTCAGCACCATCTGGTCGTCGGAGTAGATGTAGGCGAGCGGGTATATGAACGACGCCCACGACACCGTGAAGGCGAAGATCGTCGCCGCGATCAGCCCCGGCAGCGCCACCGGCAGGAACACCTTGAGCAGCATCTGGATGTGGTTGGCGCCGTCGATCAGCGCCGCCTCGTCCAGCTCGCGCGGGATCGACGAGAAGTAGCCGATCATGATCCAGGTGCAGAACGGCACGGTGATCGTCGGATAGACCAGCACCAGCGCCCAATAGGTGTCGAGCAGCCCCAGCGCGCCGACGATCTTGAACAGCGGGACGAACAGCAGCGTGTCCGGCACCAGGTAGGTGAGGAACACCCCCGTCGCCAGCACCCCCGCGCCCCAGAATTTCAATCGCGAAAGCCCGTAGGCGGCGAGCACGCTGACGACCATCGTGATCGACACCACGCACAGCGTGACGACGGCGGTGTTGAGGAAGTAGGTGGGGAACGCGGTGTTCGCGAGCAGGCCGGTGTAATGCTCGGTCGTCGCGCCCCTCTCGACGATCCAGGGGTTGGTGTCGAGCGCGGCGATCTCCTCGTTCGTCTTGATCGAAGTGACGA
Organism: Alphaproteobacteria bacterium; assembly: GCA_965242575.1. Classification (GTDB taxonomy): domain Bacteria; phylum Pseudomonadota; class Alphaproteobacteria; order UBA7887; family UBA7887; genus JANQOH01. Next base: position 2,804,482 of record OZ251461.1, on the reverse strand, counting down.
ACATGTAATAGGGCGGGAACAGGAAGAAGACGACGAAGACGCCGAGCGCGAAATAGGCCGCCACCAGCGCCCAGCGCCGGTCGCGGCGCTGGCTCGCGCCCGGGCGGAAGACGCCGCTCGCCCCCGCCGCCGCGGCGCCCGCCATGGCCGTCAGAGCTCCATCGCCCGCCTGCGCACGTTGCGCAGGATGACGAAGGCGAGGATCGCCAGGACCGGGAACATGAACAGCGACACCGCCGCGCCGAGCGGGATGTTGCCGGACTCGAGGCCGTAGCGCATCGCGTAGGTGGCGAACAGGTGGGTCTTGCCGAGCGGGTTGCCCTGGGTCAGCACCCGGACGATGTCGAAATTCGCCAGCGTGACGATGATCGAGAACAGCACCGTGATGGCGATGATGTTGCGCATCATCGGCAGGGTGACGTGGACCATCTTCTGCCAGGCGTTCGCGCCGTCGATGGCGGCGGCCTCGTAGAGCTCCTCCGGGATCGATTTCAGCGCCGCGAGATACATGATGAGGAAGAACGGCGCGCCGACCCAGATGTTGACCAGGATCACCGAGAACCGCGCCCAGAAGATTTCGCTCAGCCACGCGATCTGGGTGAGGCCCGCCTTGTCCAGCAGCCAGTTGATCGAACTGTAGGTGGGTTCGAATAGCCACCACCAGCCCAGGGTGGAGAGCGCCGGCGGGATGACCCACGGGACCAGCATCATGCCGCGCCACTTGCGCTGCCCCTTCGCCGGGATGGCGTTGACCGCATGCGCGGCGATGAAGCCGATCAGCGCCTTGCCGACCACCGCGACCAGGGCGAACATGACCGACTGGAACACCACGTCCTGGAAGGTGTCGCGGCGCAGCAGGAACTCGAAATTCCGCAGCCCGACGAACGCCGTCTCCGCCTTGTTCAGCATCGACAGGTACATGGCGTAAACGCCGGGATAGGCGACGAGGCCGAGAATCACCGCCAGCAGCGGCGCGACCATGAGCACGCCGACGGTGGACTTGCGCCGGAGCAGGCGGCGCAATCCTCCCGCCGCCGGACGCGGAAGCGCCGCGGGCGCCGCCGAGGGCGCCGCCGCGTCGATCGCCGCCGCCATGGCCGCCTCCGCCGCGGGCCGCTACAGGAACATCGCCTGTTCGATCTCGCCCGCCGCCCAGTCGATGGCTTCGTCGAAGGACGCGCCCGCCTGCGTCACCTGCGCCACCAGGTTGGGGTACACGCCCTGGGTCGAGATTTGCGACCCGTATTCGGGCGGCGCCGGGTAGCCGGCGATGTTCTGCACCTCGTCGCCGCGGATGGGGTAGTTGTAGAGCACGCCGTCGGGCGGCGACGCCGACTCCCACACGCCGGCGTCCTGGTAGGCGGCGACGAGCGGCAGGTCGAAGCCCTGCGAGGCGCGCAGCATCCGCTCCACCGACTCGCGCTCCATGACGTGCAGGAACAGCTCCTTGGCGGCGGAGACGTTGCGGGAGAACTGCCACACGCCCCAGAAGAAATAGGTCCCGGCGCGGAAGCGCCCGGCCGGGCCGCGCGGCGCGTCGTGGTGCCAGAACTTCTTCCCCGCCTCCGGGTTGTCGCGGCGCGCCACCGCCCAGGCGCTCGGCGGGTTGAAGATCGCCCCGCCCTGGCCGGAGATCATCCAGCGGTTGTTCGCCGCGTCGTCCCAGGCGTACACGCCCTCCGGCATGAAGCGCGACAGGCGCGCCAGATAGTCCAGCGCCGCGCGGGTCTCGTCCGAATCGACCGCGATATCGCCATCGGCGCTCACCAGCTCCGCCCCGAAGGCGCGGAACACCTGGGCGATCCACTGCGTGCCGTCCGGCGTCGGCGCGATGGGCGCGCCGAAGGCGTGCCCCGCCGCGTGGAGCTTCTCCGCCGCGGCGAGGAAGGCGTCATAGGTCCAGCCGTCCACCGAGGACGCGTCGCGGCCGTCGTGCGCCGGGAACATCGCCGCCAGGTCCAGCCCGGCATGCTCCGCGAAGTAATCCAGCCGCGAGACCTGCGCATAGGTCAGCGAGCCGGTCGGCGCCGGGCTGGCGACCCACCTGCCGTCGATCCGCGCCAGGTAGTCCACCCCGGGGACCAGCTTGCCGTGCCGCGCCTCGATCTCGCGCACCACGTCGTCCATCGGCTCCAGCGTGTCGCGGAAGATCGACGGGAGCCACCCCGGCACGCAATAGATGTCGTGCCCGGTTCGCGCGCGCGACTCGGCCTGCGCGGTGAGCAGCAGCTTGTTGCCGATCGAGGTGATGAAGTCGATGCGCACCTCGACGCCGTTGGCGGCGCCCCATTCCTCGCAGACCTGGCGCATGACGTCGTTGGCGCCGGGCACCCAGTGGTCCCACAGGCCGATGGACAGCTCCCCGGCGGAGCGCGCGCTCTTGACCCAGGGCGCGGCGACGGCGGCGGCTCCCGCCGCCGCGGCGGCGGTCTTCAGGAATCGGCGGCGCGACGGCGCGGCGGCGATCATGGCGATCCTCCCTCTTCCCAGCGGGGCACCATAGCGCGGCCGGCCGCGGCTGCGCAAACGGCCCTTGGGTGCGCCGGCGTCCCGCCGGCGTCTTCTTCTTTCGCGCGCTTCGCGCGCATGCCGGCGAGACGCCGGCGGTCCCAGGTCGTGTCCGCGGTCAGAACGCCTCCTCCGGGATCGCCATGACCGTCCCGCGGGCGGCCATGATCGGCCCCGCCATCGCCGCCGCGGACGGCAGGAACTGGCCGGCGAAGAAGCGCGCGGTGGCGATCTTCGCCTCGTGGAATCCGGCGTTTCCCGCCCCGGCCTCGAGCCGCATGCGCGCCTTGACGGCGGCCTTGCCGAGCAGCCAGCCGCCGGCGGCGAAGCCCAGCATGTCGGCGTAGGGGGTCGCGCCGGCGGCGGCGGCGACCGGGTCGCTGCGCCACGCCGCGCGAATCCAGCCGGTCGCCGCCTCCACCGCGTCGATGGCGGGCGACAGCGCCTTCGCGATGTCGCCCAATTCCGCATCGGCGAGAACGCGCACGGTCTCGCGCATGTCGGCGACCAGCGCCCGGGCGGCCGCGCCGTCGTCCCGTTGCAGCTTGCGGCGCACCAGGTCGAGCGCCTGGATGCCGTTGGTCCCTTCGTAGATCATGGCGATGCGCGCGTCGCGCAGGTGCTGCGCCGCGCCCGTCTCCTCGATGTACCCCATGCCGCCATGCACCTGGACCCCGGTGGAGGCGACGGCGAAGCCGTGGTCGGTGCACCACGCCTTGGCGACCGGGATCATCAGTTCGGCGTAGCCCATCGCGGCTTCGTCGCCGCCGCGCCGGGCGTGGTCGAGCGCCGCGCCGATGGAGTAGCACAACGCCCGCATGGCCTGGGTCCGGGCCCGCATGTCCATCAGCATCCGCCGCACGTCGGGGTGGCGGACGATGGCGACCGGGCCGCCGCGCGGGTCGTCGACCGCCTTCCCCTGGACGCGCTGGCGCGCCCAGTCGACCGCCGCCTGGTAGGAGCGCTCGGCGATGGCGAGGCCCTGGATCGCCACGTTGAGGCGCGCCGAGTTCATCATCGTGAACATGCAGCGCATCCCCTGCGTTTCGCCGCCGAGGAGGACCCCCTCCGCGCCGCCGTCGTCGCCGTAGCTCATGACCGCGGTGGGGCTGGCCATGTGCCCCATCTTGTGCTCCAGCGAGACGACGCGCAGGTCGTTGCGCCGCCCCGGCGCGCCCTCCGCGTCGGGCAGGAATTTGGGGACGACGAACAGCGAGATCCCTTTCGTCCCGGCCGGCGCGCCGGGGGTGCGCGCAAGCACCAGGTGGACCACGTTCTCGCTCATGTCCTGGTCGGCGTGGGTGATGAAGATCTTGGAGCCGGAGACCCGCCAGCCGCCGTTGGCGGGCGCGGCGCGGGTGGTCAGCGCGCCCACGTCGGAGCCGGCGCCGGGTTCGGTCAGGTTCATCGTCCCCGACCATTCGCCGGCGGCGAGTTTCGGCAGGTAGAGCGCTTTCATGGCGTCGTCGCCATGCGCCTCGATGGCCTCGACCGCGCCTTGCGTGAGCATCGTCCCGTCGGCGAAGGCCATGTTCGCCGCCTGCCACATTTCCGCCAGCGCGCCGGACAGCGTGTGCCCCAGCCCCATGCCGCCATAGGCCGGGTCGGCGGCGACCGCGCCCCACCGCGCCTCCACCCATTTGGCGTAGGCTTCGCGGAAGCCGTCCGGCGTCCGCACCACGCCGTTGTCGAGCCGCGCGCCCTGTTCGTCGCCCGGCTTGTTGAGCGGCGCCAGGACCTCGCCGGCGAACCGGGCCGCCTCGTCGAGGACCTGGCCGACGAAATCGGCGGTCAGCGAATCGAGGCCGTCGAGTTCGGCGAGGCCCTGGAGGCCCACCATGTCCTCGAGCACGAAGCGCATGTCATCGATGGGCGCGGCGTAGCCTGTCGCCATGTTCGGCCTCCCGTCAGACGATTTTGCCGGGGTTCATGATCCCGTGCGGGTCGAGCGCCTGCTTGATCCGGCGCATCAGAGCCAGCTCCGCCGGCGGACGGTACTTCGCCAGGGCGGCGCGCTTCAAGCGGCCGATCCCGTGCTCCGCCGAAAAACTGCCGTCCATCTCCGCCGCCAGGTCGTGGACGATCCCGGAGAGCCGGTCCCATTCGGCGAGGAACGCCGCGCGGTCCATGCCCTCGGGCTGGGTGACGTTGTAGTGGACGTTGCCGTCGCCCATATGGCCGAAGGCGACGGGCCGGGCGCCCGGGATCGCCGCCTCCACCGCGGCGTCGGCGCGGCGCAGGAATTCGGGAACCCGGCTCACCGGGACCGAGACGTCGTGCTTGATGCTGCCGCCTTCGGGCTTCTGCGCCTCGGAGACGCGCTCGCGCAGCGCCCGCAGCGCGCGCGCCTGCCCCTCGCTGGCGGCGACGACGGCGTCGGCGACGATCCCCCGCTCCAGCGCGCGCTCCAGCAGCGCCTCCAGCGCCGCGCCGAGCGGCGCGTCCGCCGCCGGGGAGGCCAGCTCGATCAACACGAACCAGTCGTGGCGCCCGGCGAAGGGGTCGCGCGCGCCGGGGACGTTGCGGGTGACGAAATCGACGCAGCGGCGCGACTGGAACTCGAACGCGCACAGCGCGTCGCCGGCCGCCTCGCGCGCCAGGTTCAGCAATGCGAGCGCCGCCTCGGGGTCGGCGGCGGCCGCCCACGCCGTCGCCCCGGAGCGCGGCGCCGGCTCCAGTTTCAGCGCCGCCGCGGTGATTATGCCGAGCGTCCCCTCGGCGCCGATGAACAGTTGTTTCAGGTCGTATCCGGTGTTGTCCTTGCGGAGCGCGCGCAGCCCGTCCCACACCTCGCCGTCGGGCAGCACCGCCTCCAGGCCGAGCGCCTGCGCCCGCGCCATGCCATGGCGCAGCACGTTGATTCCGCCGGCGTTGGTCGACAGGTTCCCGCCGATCTGGCAACTGCCCTCGGCGGCGAGGCTGAGCGGCAGCATCAGCCCGGCCTCGGCGGCGGCGGCTTGCAGGTCGGCGAGGACGCAGCCGGCCTCGGCGGTCATGGCGGAGTTGGCGGCGTCGATCCCGCGGACGCGGTTCATGCGCGACATGTCGACGAGGATCTCGCGCCCGTGTTCATGCGGCGTCGCGCCGCCGCACATCGACGTGTTGCCGCCTTGCGGGACAAGGGCGATTCGCCGTTCGGCGCAGAACCGGACTACGGCCGCCGTTTCGGCGGTGTTGGCGGGCCGCGCCATCAGCGCCGCCTTGCCGCGGAACTTCCCGCGTTCGTCGACGAGCCGGGGCGCGATCCGCTCCGGGTCGTCGACCAGCCCCGCCGCGCCGAGGACCTCCCGCAGCCCGCAGGCGATCTCGTCGGCGTTCCAGGCGGGGCGCGTCACGGGCCGGAGCATGGCGCGAGCGTAGCCGGCGCGCCGGCGGCGGGCAAGGCGCGGCCCGTCCGCGCTTCCGCCGTTCCGAAACGGCGTCAGCCCGGATTTCTCATACGCCTCCGGTTCGAGGGGCGGCGTGCGGCGTCCGCGGCGATTTTCCGGGTTGCGCGGTCGGCGCCGTTTTCGGGGCGCGTTGGAGCGCCCGTCGGCTGGCGGCGGGCGGTTCGGCCCGGCGATGTCTCCGTTCGTTGCAGGGAAAGGTGAGTTGGGCGCCGCTTCAGGCTGCGGCGGCGGATAATCGCCTTCGCGCGGTATGGAATTCGTCCTGGAAGGATGGTTGGTGTCCATTGCGATCTCGATGCGGCGGACGCCGATGCGGACCCAACGGGTCGAGTCGGCGTTCCCCGATGCGGTTCTCCATCTCGCCGCGCCGGCGGTAGAGGCCCTCGCATGAAGGCTCCGGGCGGCGGGCGAGGCGATGACGAAGCGTGGATTGGCCTTGCCGCGGGCCCGTTCCGCCTTGCCGACGACGCGGCGTTCGCGGCTCCGACCGTCGCGCGCGGGCCGCATGACGTCGGCGAAGCGCCGCGCCGGGGCGCGCGGGCGCCCTGCGTCCCCGGACGTTCGCCGCCGGGTTCACGCCGCCGGGCGCATCGCGGCGAACCCGGCGCCCCTACACGTTGAAGCGGAAGCGGACGACGTCGCCGTCGCGGACCTCGTAGCCGCGGCCCTCCTGGCGCATCTCGCCGGCGGCCTTCGCGGCCTGCTCGCCGCCGAGCGCCGCGAAGCGGTCGCAGGAGATCGTCTCGGCGCAAATGAAGCCGCGCGCGAAATCGCCGTGGATCGCGCCGCCGGCGGCGGCGGCGCGGGTCCCGCGCGGGATCGTCCAGGCGCGCGCCTCCTTCGGCCCGGCGGTGAAGAACGTGATCAGGTCGAGCAGGCCGTAACCGGCGCGGATCAGACGCGCCAGACCGGTCTCCGCCAGACCCAGCCCGGCGAGGAACTCGGCGCGCTCGCCGGAATCGGCCAGCCCGGCGATCTCGGCCTCGATGGCGGCGGAGACGACGACATGCCCCGCCCCGCGCGCCGCCGCCATTTCGCCCGCCCGGCGCGACGCGGCGTTGCCCGCCGCCGCCGAGTCCTCGTCGACGTTGCAGGCGTAGAGCACCGGCTTCGCCGTCAACAGCCGCAGGTCGCGCCACGCCGCCGGGTGGGCGGCGGCGGCGTCCGCCGCCTCGCGCGCCGGACGGCCCGCCGCCAGCAGCGCGAGCGCCGGCTCGGCGGCGGCGAGCATCCCGCGCGCCGCGCCGTCGCCGCCGCGCGCCCGCTTGCGCCACGCCTCGACTCGCCGCTCCAGGCCCGCCAGGTCGGCCAGCATCAGTTCGGTCTCCACCGTCCCGGCGTCGGCTACGGGGTCGACCGCGCCGGCGACGTGGCTCACCTCGCCGCCCTCGAAGCAGCGCAGCACGTGGACGATGGCGTCGACCTCGCGGATGTGGCCGAGAAAGGCGTTGCCCAGCCCCTCGCCCCGGCTCGCGCCCTTCGCCAGCCCGGCGATGTCGACGAAATCGAGCTGCGCCCGGACCGTGCGCGCCGCCCCGGCCGCGCGGGCGACGGCGTCGAGGCGCGGGTCCGGCGCGGCGACGCGCCCGACGTTCGGCTCGATGGTGCAGAACGGGTAGTTGGCGGCCTCGGCGGCCGCCGTTCCCGCCAGGGCGTTGAACAGGGTCGACTTGCCGACGTTGGGCAGGCCGACGATGCCGCACCTAAACCCCATCCGCCGCCCCGGTCCGCGCGGCGCCGCGCGGCGCGTTGCCGCCCCGCGCGGCCGCGACGCGGTTGGCGAAGCCGGCGTCGTCGCCGCGCGCCAGCAACGGCGCCGCGTCGACCAGCGCCGGCAGCAGCTCCTCCAGCCAGTCCAGGTCGTCGGGCGAAAAGTCGCGCAGGACGAAGGACGGAACCCGGCGCTTGTCCCCGGGGTGGCCCACGCCGATGCGCAGCCGCCGGTAGGCGGGGCTGAAATGGCTGTCGATGCTGCGCAGCCCGTTATGCCCGGCGCTGCCGCCGCCCGTCTTGACGCGGATGCGGCCCGGCGCCAGGTCGACCTCGTCGTGGATCGCGACCACGCGCTCCGGCTCGACCTTGTAGAACCGCGCCGCCTCGCCGACGGCGATCCCGGAGCGGTTCATGAAGGTCTGCGGCTTGAAGGCGAGGACGCGCGCGCCGTCCATGCGGCCCTCGGCGACCAGGCCGCGGAACCGGGTCCGCCAGGGCGCGAAGCCATGGCCGCGCGCGATGGCGTCGAGCGCCATGAAGCCGACATTGTGCCGGTTCCGGGCGTGGCCGGCGCCCGGGTTCCCGAGGCCGACGAACAGATGCACCGAGTGGCGTCAGTCGTCGCCGCCCTCGGAGGCGGGCGCGGCCTCCTCGGCCTCCTCCTCTTCCCCGGCCTCGGCCTCCTCCGCCGCCTCGTCGGCCACCACGGTGGGCGCGGCGACGGTGGCGATGGTGAAGTCTCGGTCGCGGATCGTCGGGCGCGCATCCTCGGGCAGGGCGACGTGCGAGATATGCACCGAATCGCCGATCTCGAGATCGGCCAGGTCGACCGTCAGCGTCTCGGGGATCGAATCGGCGCGGCAGTTCAGGCCGACCGCGCGGCGGACGACGTTGAGCACCCCGCCGCGCCGCAGGCCGGGCGAGTCCTCCTCGTTCACGAACACGACGGCGACGTCGACGTCGATGCGCGCGTCCGCCGCCAACCGCAGGAAGTCGATATGGAGCGGGTCGTCGGTGACGGGATGGAGCTGGACGTCGCGCGCGAGGACGCGGATCGACTCGCCGCCGCCGCCGACGCCGAGTTCGTAGAGCCGGCTGAAGAAGCCGCCGCGTTCGTATTCGCGCAGCAATTCGCGCCGGCCCACCGAGACGGCGAGCGGGCCGCCGCCGCCGCCATAGACGATGGCGGGGATGCGCCCCGCGCGCCGGGCCGCCCGCGCGCCGCCCTTGCCGCGGGTTTCGCGCGGCTCGGCCGCGATGGTCGCCGTATCGGCCATGCCGTACTCCTCCGTTCCCTCCGGCCCCGCGCCGCCCGCCTAGTCGAACAGGCTCGAGACCGAGCTTTCCTCGCTGATCCGGCGCATCGCCTCGGCCAGCAGCTGCGATATCGACGACACGCGGAGGTTGCGCGCCGCGCGCACCGCCCCGGTCGCCTCGATGGTGTCGGTGATCACCAGCTCCTCGAGCTCCGACGCCGCGACGCGCGCCACCGCGCCGCCCGAAAGGACGCCGTGGGTGACGTAGGCCGCCACCGAGGTGGCCCCCGCCGCCTTCAGCGCCACGGCGGCGTTGCAGAGCGTGCCCGCGGAGTCGACGATGTCGTCGACCAGAATGCAGCGCCGCCCGGCCACGTCGCCGATGATGTTCGCGACCTCGGAAACCCCCGCGCGTTCGCGCCTCTTATCCACGATGGCGAGGCCGGCGTCAATCCGCCGCGCGATGGCGCGGGCGCGGATCACCCCGCCCACGTCGGGCGACACCACCGCCAGGCCGTCGCCGCCATGCGCGCGGGCGATGTCGGCGACCATCGTCGGCGCGGCGTACAGGTTGTCGACCGGGATGTCGAAGAACCCCTGTATCTGCCCGGCATGCAGGTCCATGGTCAGCATCCGGTCGGCGCCGGCGGTGGTGATCAGGTTGGCCACCAGTTTGGCGGAGATCGGCGTTCTGGGGCCGGGTTTGCGGTCCTGCCGGGCGTAGCCGAAATAGGGCACCACGGCGGTTATCCGCCGCGCCGAGGCGCGGCGCAGCGCGTCGATGGTGACGAGCAGCTCCATCAAATTGTCGTTGGCGGGGTAGGATGTGGACTGGACGAGGAACATGTCCTCGCCGCGCACGTTCTCGTGGATTTCGACGAACACCTCCTGGTCGGAGAAGCGCCGGATGCCGGCGTCGACCAGCGGCAGGCCGCAGAATTCCGCGACCGCCTCGGCGAGCGGCCGGTTGCTGTTGCCGGACACGATTTTCATGGCGCCGCCCCCGCGCTGTCCGCCCCGCCCCGCGGGCCGCGGCGAATTCTACCCGGCCGGCCGCCATCGGCAAGCCGTGCGCGGAGGGCGCTTGCATGCCGCCGCCGAAAGGCGTTACGGTGGAGCAGGCGTTCGTCCGCTCCGTCCCGCGGCCCGGCGGCGGGCGCCCGGTGTCCGTCTGGCTGCGCCGGAGCTCCCCGCCATGGCTCGTCGCCCGATCCGCCTTCCCGCCGGCGCCGCTTTCGCGGCGGCGTGCGCCGCGCCCGCCGCCGGCGGGACGGGCGGCGCGGCGGGCGGGTAGGCGCGGCGATGGCGAAGCGCTCCCCCCTGGCGCCCGAACCGGCGGTCCTGCCGCCGCTGGCGGGCATGCGCCTCGGCGCCGCCGCGTCCGGGGTGCGCTATGGCGGGCGGCGCGACCTGATGCTCGCCGAATTCGCGCCCGGCGCCCAGGCGGCGGGGGTCTTCACGCGCTCGGCCGCCGCATCCGCCGCGGTCGACTGGTCGCGCGAGGCCGCCGGCGGCGGCGCGGCGCGCGCGCTGGTCGTCAATTCCGGCAACGCCAACGCCTTCACCGGCCGCGCCGGGGCGGAGGCGGTGCGGACGACGGCGGAGTCCGCCGCCGCGCTCGCCGGCTGCCCGCCCGGCGCGGTCTTCGTGTCGTCCACCGGGGTGATCGGCGAGCCGCTGCCGGTCGAGCGCATAACCGCCGCGCTCCCCGGCCTCCATGCGCGCCTCCACGCCGACGGCTGGGCCGAGGCGGCGGAGGCGATCATGACCACCGACACCTTCCCCAAGACGGCGACGGCGGCGGCGGAGATCGACGGCCGCCGGGTCACGATCAACGGGATCGCCAAGGGGTCGGGGATGATCGCGCCCGACATGGCCACCATGCTGGCCTATATCGCGACCGACGCGGCGCTGCCGGCGCCGGTGCTGCGCGCGCTGCTCGAACCGAGCGTCGACCGCTCGTTCAACGCCATTACCGTCGACGGCGACACCTCGACCAGCGACACGGCGCTGCTGTTCGCCACCGGCGCGGCGCCCGTCGAACCGGCGCCGGAGGGGCGCGGGGGGCGGCGCCTGCGGGCGTTCCGCGAAGCGCTCGACCGGGTGACGCTCGACCTCGCGCAACAGATCGTCCGCGACGGCGAGGGCGCGACCAAATTCGTGGCCGTCGCCGTGGAGGGCGCGGCGAACCGGCGCGCGGCGCGGCGCATCGCCTTCGCCATCGCCAATTCGCCGCTGGTCAAGACGGCCGTCGCCGGCGAGGACCCGAATTGGGGCCGCGTCGTGATGGCGGTCGGCAAGGCGGGCGAGAAGGCCGACCGCGACCGGCTGCGGATATGGTTCGGGCCGCACGTCGTCGCCGAGCTGGGCAAAGCGGCCGCCGGTTACGACGAGGCCGCGGTCGCCGCCTACATGAAAGGGCCGGAGATCGAAATCCGCGCCGACGTCGGAGTCGGGCGCGGCGCCGCGACGGTGTGGACGTGCGACCTGACCCACGGATACGTCTCGATCAACGCCGACTACCGGTCCTGAGTTTCGCGCCGCTGGAGACCCGCCGGCTGGCGCTGCGCCCGCCGGAGGCGGCGGACGCGGCGGCGCTGGCGCGGCTGTTCGGCGCGCGCGACCGGCGGTTTCGCGATACCGCCGCCGCCGCGTCGTGGATCGCCGGCGCGCGGCGGGCCCTGCTCGCCGGCGCGGCGTTCGCGTTTCTCGCCTGTCCGCGCGCCGGCGGCGGGCCGGCGGGGCTGGCCGAACTGGCGCTGGCGCCGCGCCGCCCGGCGGGAACGCTGCGCCTCCGCGCCGCGCGGCCGGGGCGCGGCGGCGGCTTCATGCGGGAGGCGGCGCGGCGGCTGGCCGCCCTCGGCCGCGAATCGCTGGGTCTGGCGCAGGTGCGCGGCGCGCCGCCCGGCCCCCTGCGCGAGGGCGGCGCGCGCGTCGTCTACGTCGCCGCCGCCGTACTCGTCGACGACCGGCGCCGGGTCCTGCTAGCGCGGCGCCCGCCGGGCAAGGCGATGGCGGGCCTTTGGGAGTTCCCCGGCGGCAAGGTCGAGGCCGGGGAGCGCCCGCGCGGCGCCCTGGCGCGCGAATTGCGCGAGGAGCTGGGCTTGCGGATTCCGCCGTCCGCCTTCGCGCCGTGGGACGTCGTCCACCACGATTACGGCGATTTCCGCTTGCTGATGCCGTCGATGCTGCTCCGGGTCCCCGCCTTCGCGCCGCGCCCGCGCGAGGGGCAGGAGGCGCGGTGGGTCGAGGCGGCGCGCCTCGGCGGCTACCCGATGCCCGCCGCCGACCGCCCGCTCGTGCGCCGCCTCGCCCGCGCTCTCGCGCAGCCGCGCCTTCAGCCGTCCGGCTTCCAGCCCGTCATGGCGACGACGGAGAAGCGGCACGCATAAGGCGCCGGGGCGGCGGCGAGGAAGCGCGCCAGCGCGGCGCGGCGCAGCGGCGCGCGGGGGCGGGCGGCGAGGGCGTTCGCCTCGCCCATGCCCCGCAGGCCGGCGAGCAGGCGCCCGGCGTCGGCGAAGCGCACGGGGACGGAGAACTCGTCGGCCACCGGCATGGCGAACCCCGCGCGCTGCAACAAGGCGCCGGCGGCGCGGACGTCGAGGAACGGCGCCACCCGCGCGCCGGCGCCGCCGGTTTCGGCGATCTCGGCGCGGGCGAGGCCGGCGCGCAATTCCGCCAGCGTCCCGGCCCCGAACAGCGCGAGCAGCGCCAGCCCGCCGGGCTTGAGGACGCGGCGGATCTGGATGAGCGCGCCGGGCAGGTCGTTGACCCAATGCAGCGCCAGCGCGCTGGCGACGAGGTCGAAACTCTCCTCGCGGAACGGCAGCGCCTCCTCGTCGGCGGCGAGGGCGGGGCGCGGGGCGCGCGCCGCCATCGCCGGAGACAGGTCGGCGTGGACGAGGGCGCCGACCCGGCCGTTCGCGCCGAGCGCCCGCGCCACCGCGCCGTCGCGGCAGCCGAGGTCGAGGCCGAGGGCGAACCGGCGCCGCATCCCGCCGATCCGCTCCGCCAGGTCGCGCGCTACTTCGTCGAACAGGAAGTTGTGCCGGGCCACCCCCGCCGCCGCGCGGTCGCGGCGCGCGCGCAGCAGGCGCCGGTCGAAGACCCGCCCGTCGCCGGTCACGGCGCCGCGCCCGCTCTGTGGCTAGCCCCCGTTTCCCGGGTGCGCCGGCGTCTCGCCGGCATTTTCTTCCGAATACACTTCGCATATTTGCCGGCGAGACGCCGGCGCACCCGGGAATCCTTCGCCGAACGGGCCACGAGGGCGGTCCGGGAAATTCGGGCTAGCCGGGCCTTTTCGGCGGCGGCGGCGGGGTCGGCAGTCTCCCGCTTCCAGGCGGGTAAGGCTTCGCCCGTCACGCGGCGAGGGCGGCGCGGGCGCGGGGGTGGACGGTGCAGGGGCGCAAACGCGCGACGCAGGCGGCATGCTTCGCCGCGGCGACGAGGTGGACGCGCCGGAACGGCTCCCGCGACGCGGCGTGTTCCTCGAACGCCGCCTGTTGCAGCTTGTAGGCGTGCATCTCGGACTGGTCGTCGCGGCAGACCAATTCGGCCATCAGATCGAGGAACGGCGCCGCGTCGTGGCCGCGCCGCGCGTATTCCACCGCCAGCGCGACGGTCTCCGCCACCGAATCGGGCGCCTTCAGATCGGCGATGGAGCCGGTGAGCGCCGCCAGGTCGAACTCCGGCTGCCGGGCGATGCCGTCGGCGATGGCGGCGAGCAGCGCCCCCGCGCCGCCCGAAAAACCGGGTGCGCCCGCGTCGGCGTCCGCCGATGGGCGCAAGGTCCGGTCGAGGTGGCGGACCTCGTAGCCCTGCCCCCAGGAGAGCAGCGCCAGCGTCCGCGCGCGCCGCGACAGCCCCGGCAGGCGCAGCAGGTAGCGCCGCGCCGCCATCCCCGTGTGGTAATGGACGTCGAACGGGTTGCCGGTGTCGGAGCGCAGGTAGCGCCGCGCGGCGGCGAGGGATTGCGCCTCGCATACGCCCATCGCCGACAGCCCGCCGGCCAGCGCGTCCGCCGCGAGTCGCGGCGCGTCGGCGATGCGGTCCAGCGCGGCGATGGCGGCGGCGAGGGAATCCACCGCCGCGTCCTCGTCGCTCCCGGTCTCGAACCGCCGGTCGGCGCGCGCCAGCTCGCGGTCGTCGACCAGCGCCTCGAGGGCGGCGAAATCGCGGTAGAGGTCGATCCCGTGCTGGATTATCGCGCCGCGCTCGCCGCCCGGCGGCTCCAGCATCGGGTGGCGGGTAAGGAACCGCACCGGCGGGCGGAGGAGTGCCGCCGCATGCTCCCAGCCGATGTCGTCGAGCGCCCGGAAGGCGTAAACGGGATAGAGCAGGTAGTGGTCGTCGAGCGCGTTGCGCGGCAGCGCCACGGCGAGCAGCGCCTCCATGATCTCGCCCGGCCGGGCGGCGCCGAGCAGCGCCAGCAGATGGCGCTCCGCGGCCGCGGCCCGGCGGCGGCCCAGTTCGAACGCGAAGCCGTCGAGGAGCGCGCGTTTCGACTTGCCGGCCAAGTCGCCGATGACGATTTCGGGCATCGCGCCCGGCCCCATCTCCGGCGCGTGGACGTGCTTGTTGGCCAGCGCGACGCTCTGGACGACCGGCAGCATGGCGGAATCGCCGCGCAGCCGCGCCGCCAGCCCGCCGACCGCCTGGAGGCCGGCGACGGGGTGGACCGGGCCGCCGTGGTGCGACGGCGGCAGTTCGGTCGACCGGCTCACCGCCAGGCCGGCGGCGGCGAGCAGGGCGCGCGGCGATTCGCCCGCGCGCAGCCGGGCGCAGGCCGCGGCGACGATGGCGCCGGGCGGGGTCTCCTCGACGAAGCGCACCAGGCGCTCGGTGGGCTCCGCGAACGTCACCAGTCCGGCCATTCCCGTCCTCCCCGTCTTCGCCGCCCCGTCCGGCCGCGCGCGCAGCATAGCGCGCGGCGCCCGCGCGCGCCAAAGCCGCATTATACTCGCGGCATGGAAGCGCGACGGCGGTCCTCGTGCTGACGGCGCGGACGGGCGGCCTGCCGGCGAAGGCCCCGGTCCTGGTCGCCGGCCCGCGCGGGGCGGTGTGGCTCGACGGCGACGGCGCGGCGGCGCTGCCGCTCCCGGAGGCGGCGGCGCGGGCGCGCGCGGGGCGGCCGCCGCTGGTGTGCCATGCGCCGGCGATGGCGCGCCGCCTCGGCTGCCCGCCGTTCCGCGCCCTCGACGCGCTGGAGCTGTTCGCGTTCGTGCGCCCGGCGCGGTTCTGCGTACCGACGCCGCGCGGCCTCGCCGCCGCCGCCGGGCTGGACGAGCCGCGCGGCCTCGCCGCCGAGGCCGCGGCGCTGCGCGAGAGCGCGCTGACCCTGCTCGCCGAACTGGCGCGGGCGGACTACCCCGACCCGGAGGACGCGGCGGCGGCGGCGCGGCGGATGGCGGACCATGGCTGGACGTGGGGCGCGGCCGCGCTGGCGGCGCTCGGGGTCTCCGCCGCCGCGCCGCGCCGCGAGGCGTGGGAGCGCCTGCCGGAATGGTCCGACCGCGCGCCCGCGCCGCCGCCGGGCCAGTACCCGGTGGAGCCCGCCGAGGCGCGGGCGCGGCTGGCGGCGCTTCTCGGCGCCGGCGCGGAGCCGCGCCCGCAGCAGGCGGACTACGCCTCCGCGGCGGCGGCCGCGTTCGGCCCGCGCGAGCGCGAGGACGAGCCGCGGGTGGTGCTCGCCGAGGCCGGCACCGGGGTCGGCAAGACCCTAGGCTACGTCGCCCCCGCCAGCGTCTGGGTCGACAAGAACGAAGGGACCGTCTGGATTTCGACCTACAGTAAGAACCTGCAACGCCAGATCGACCGCGAGCTCGACCGCCTCTACCCGGACCCGGCGGAGAAGCGGCGCAAGGTCGTCGTCCGCAAGGGCCGCGAGAACTACCTCTGCCTGCTCAATTTCGAGGAGGCCGCCGGGCGCGCCGGCGACCGGTCGCTGCCGGGAGTCGGCGGCGCCGGGACCGGCCTCGGCCTGCTGGCGCGCTGGGTGGCGCACACCCGCGACGGCGACATGGGGGGCGGCGACTTCCCCGGCTGGCTCGCCGAACTGGCGGGGCCGCTGCGCGTCGGCGCGCTGACCGACCGGCGCGGCGAATGCGTCTATTCGGCCTGCCCGCACTGGCGCCGCTGCTTCGTCGAGCGGACGGCGCGGCGCGCCCGCCACGCCGACATGACGATCGCCAACCACGCGCTGGTGCTGGCGCTCGCCGCGGCGGGGGAGGGGGACCCCAACCACGCGCCGCGCCGCCTGGTGTTCGACGAGGGGCACCACCTGTTCGACGCCGCGGACGGCGCGTTCGCGGTCCACCTGTCGGGCCGCGAGACGCGGGAGCTCAGGCGCTGGCTGCGCGGCGCCGAGGAGGCGCGCCGCGGCCGCGCGCGCGGGCTGCGCGGGCGGGTGGGCGACCTCGCCGAGGGCCGCGAAGCGGCGGAGGAGGCGCTGGCGGCGGCGCTCGACGCGGCGCGGAGCCTGCCGTCGGACGGCTGGCTGGCGCGGCTCGCCGAGGGCCGCCCGCGCGGCGCGTGCGAGGCGTTCCTGGCCCATGTGCGGCGGCAGGTCGCCGCGCGGGCGCGCGATCCGGGGCCGGGCTTCGGCCTGGAGGCCGACGCGCGCCCGCCGGTCGACGGGCTGCTGGACGCGGCGGCGGCGCTGGATTCGGCGCTGGCGGCCCTGGCGGCGCCGATGGCGGCGCTCGAGGCGGCGCTGGCGAAACGCCTGGAGGACGAGTCGGAGCGGCTCGACGCCCCGCTCCGCATCCGCCTCGACGCCGGCGCGCGCGCGCTGCGGCGCCGCCGCCTCGACCTCGTCGCGCCGTGGCGGGCGATGCTGAAATCGCTGGCCGCGGAGCCGGTGGAGGCGTTCGCCGACTGGTTCGCCGTCGCCCGCCGCGACGGGCGCGACGCCGATGTGGGCATGTACCGCCATTGGGTCGACCCGACCGAACCCTTCGCCGGCGCGGTTCTGCGCCCCGCCGCCGGGGCGCTGATCACCTCCGCCACCCTGCGCGACGCCGCCGGCGACACCGAGGCCGACTGGCGCGCGGCCGAGCGGCGGACGGGGGCCGACCACCTCGCCGCCCCGGCGCTGCGCGCCGCCGTCCCCTCGCCGTTCGACTACGCGGCGCAGACCCGCGCCTTCGTCGTCACCGATGTGGACCGCGACGACCCCGGGCAGGTCGCCGGCGCCTACCGTGCGCTGTTCGCGGCGGCCGGCGGCGGGGCGCTGGGGCTGTTCACCGCCGTCTGGCGGCTGCGGCGCATCCACGCGCGCATCGCCAAACCGCTCGACGAGGCGGGGCTGCTCCTGCTGGCGCAGCACGTGGACGGCCTCGACGCGTCGACGCTGGTGGACATCTTCCGCGCCGAGCGCAACGCCTGCCTGCTGGGCGCCGATGCGCTGCGCGACGGGGTGGACGTCCCCGGCGATTCGCTGCGGCTGATCGTGTTCGACCGGGTTCCGTGGCCGCGGCCGGACATTCTCCACCGGGCGCGGCGCAAGCGGTTCGGCGGCCGCGCCTGGGACGACATGACGGTCCGCCTGCGCCTGCGCCAGGCGTTCGGGCGGCTGGTCCGCCGCGCCGGCGACGCCGGGGTTTTCGTCATGCTCGACTCTGCCACTCCGACCCGCCTGCTGGGCGCGTTCCCGGACGGCGTCGCCGTAGCGCGCGTCGGCCTCGCCGAGGCCGCCGCCGCGACGCGGGCGTTTCTGGCGGCGTCGTCCGACTCCGGGCAAGGGGGAGGGTGTGGACGCCTGGGCCGGTCTTGAACCGGCACACGGGCAAGGGCCGTCAGCCCGAGCCCCACTCTATCCGTTGAGATGCACCTCGACGTCCACATGCGCATTCTAGCCGTCGTCGAGCGCGCCGTCTAGCCCGGATTTCTCATAGTTTGTAGGCGCACCGGGGTCCTGCCTGTGATATAGTGTTCTTTGCCAAGAGCTTATATCAGGGCAGGGGTTCCCCGATGCGAACGGAGTGTAGCGCGGCGCCTGGCGCCTTTCAAGCGGTTTCGGGGCGGGCGGTTGTGGCGGATTTCGACGGCGGGTCGATGACTTCGGACGCCGGCGCTCTGCTGCTCGGACAGGCGGACGCGGTTATTGGGCTTGTGGACCGCCTTGCGGCCTGCTTTGAGGATTATCGCGATGGCCGGTTCGTAGAGCACTCGGTTCGGACGCTTGTGGGTCAGCGTGTGTTCGGGATTGCGCTGGGCTATGAGGACTTGCTCGACCACGATGTGTTGCGCGGCGATCCGGTTATGGCGGTATTGGCGGGGAAGTTGCGCGCGAAGCGCCGGAACTGCGCCCCGGTTGCGGGGAAGTCGACGCCGAGCCGGTTGGAGTTGGGCGGTTCGTCTCCGTCCGGGGGCAGCAAGATCGTCCATGACGGGTCGGCGATTGCGGATTTGCTGGTGACGCTGTTCCTGGACGCGCATGAGGCGGCTCCGGCTCGGGTGGTTCTGGATTTCGACGCGACGGACGATCCGGTTCATGGCTCGCAGGAGGGACGATTTTTCCACGGATATTACAACTGCTGAGACCTCTGCACAAGGGCGGGTTTTCCGGGATTGGGTGCGGCCCGCAGGGGTTGTTTTGGGCATTCGGGCGCCGATTTGGCGTTGCGGGGGGTCGATTCGACGGCGCGACGACCCGATTCGGTCCGATGTGCCGCCGTTCGGACGCACTTGTCCCGTGTTTATCCCTCGCTGGCGGGTTGGGCGAGGCCGTAGAGGCGCAGAAACATGGCGCCCTTGCGGATGTTGAGCGCAATGGCGGCGAGGCCGTAGAAGGTCGTGTTCTTCGCCAAGCCCAGGAAGCGGGTCCGTCCGAGGCCGTAACACCGCTTATAGACGGCGAACACGCGCTCCACCCCCGACCGCACGACCGCGATCTCATCGTTGCGCTCCTTGTCCGCTTCGTTCAACGGATGGCCGAGATAGCCCTTGCGTTGCGCCCGGTCCGCAATCCCGAACCGCGCCAGTTTGTCCCGCGTCTCGCGCGAACTGTAGGCGGCGTCCGCATAGAACGCCGTCTCGTCGCCTAACAGCAACCTGTCGCGCTCCCGGCTGTCGTGGACGTTGCCCGGCGTCACCGTCTGGCGGTGGACGAACCCATCCTCATCGACCCCCGTGTGAACCGAGTAGCCATAGGCGCTCTTCATGCGGCCCCGGCTGTCCTGCTTCACATGAAGCCCCGCCTCCGGTTCCCGAACCGCAGTCCCACCCTTCCGCTTGCCCCGGCCCGAACGCGCCGCCTCCACCGGCGTCGCGTCGACAATGTTAATCCGCCCCTCGGTCATCACGATGCGCTGCTCCTCCAGCTGGCGGTTCACTTCCCCCAGCAGCAACTCCCACAGGTCGTGCTTCACAAGGCGAGACCGGAACCGCCCCAACATCGTCGCGTCCGGAACCCCGCCGCCCAACTCAAGGCGGCAGAAACGCCGAAACAGCAGGTCACGATACAGGCACTGCGACAACCGGACGTCCGAAAGCCCATACCACACGCCGAGCAACAGCCCCCGGAACAGCGTCAGAAGCGGGTAACTCGGACGACCCGTCCGTGACCCGTAGATCGACGACAACAGTCGTGCGATCTCCGACCGGTCCAGAAGCGACTCCGCAGCATCGAGCGCGCGGAGCGCCGGATGATCCAGCGCCGCAGCCGATACGAACAACGCAGGCTGCGCACGAAACGGTTTCTGCATGAAGCCACCATACCATAACCACAACGGGTTATGCAGAGGTCTCACTTGGTGAAATTGGCAGGGAACGAATGACGCGCCGCGCTCGGGGACGTAGAGGAGGTTTTGGGGTTTCCCTTGCCGGATTCGGCGCGCCGGTATGAAGCATGGCGGGAAAATAACGATAACAGGCACGCTCAGGCGCCGGCTTGGCTGAACGCGGGCTGGCGGACGGACGAAGTCAATCTTGGAAAAGAAACGCTGGTATTCCGGCGCGTGTAGGATACGACCGTGCAATCTGGCAGGAACGCGATCGTGTCGGCGGAGGCGTCCGGCGGCGCCATCGCTGCGTCGATCCACGCCGAGATAACGCGGAGCGGCGATTGGTACGTCGCCGAGTGCCTCGAAGCCGCCGTCGTCACGCAAGGGCGCACGTTCGACGAAACGCTTGGGAACCTTCGCGACGCGCTGGAGTTACATCTCGACGTCGAGGAATGCGCCCGCATCGGTCTGCCGCCGAACCTGCGGCTCGCCGTCAGTTACGAGACGTCCGTTTTCGCTTCCCGACGCCGCGCTTGAGGCGGATTTCGCTCAATACGCGTCGAAACCCCCGGGGCGGTTTCGGACGGCGGCAGACGCGGCGCCGGCTCCGCCGCGGCCTACCCGGCGCGGGCGGCGAAGCCGCCGTCCAGCGCATAGACGACGCCGGAGATGTAGGACGCGCGCGGCGAGGCGAGGAAGACAGCCAGGTCCGCCACTTCCTCCGGACTCGCGGCGCGGCCGAGCGGCAGGCCCTTCGTCAACTCCCGCCAGCGGTCGGCGTCGCCCAGCGTGTCGGCGGCGCGGGTGCGCATCAGCGTCACCATGCGGTCGGTCTCGACATAGCCGGGATTGACCCCGGCGACGCGGACCCCGGCGTCGAGGCTGGTCGAGCCGAGCGCCCGGGTGAACGCCATCAGGCCGGCGTTGGCGGTACTGCCGGCGATGTAGTCGGAGTCGAGCCGCTCCCCGGCGAGGCCGATGACGTTGACGATGACGCCCGCGCCGCGGGCGCTCATGCGCGCGTGGAACTCCCGGCACAGATTGACGTAGCCGAACAGTTTGAGGTCCCAGGCGGCGCGCCAGCGCGCCTCGTCGATGGCGGAGAGCGGCCCGCCGGGGATCGCGCCGGCGTTGTTGACGAGGATGTCGACGCCGCCCGCCGCCTCCGCCAGCGCCCGCTGCGCCGCGCTCTCCGACAGGTCGCACGGGTGCAGCGTCACCGACACCTGGCGCGCGCCCATGACCGCATCGCGCGCCTCCGCCAGCGCCTCCTCGCCGCGCGCCGCGAGGTGGAGGTGGACGCCCTCCGCCGCCAGCGCCAGCGCGACCGCGCGCCCGATTCCCTTCGATCCGCCCGTGACCAAGGCGGTCTTCCCCGCGAGTCCGAGATCCACGACGGCTCCTCCGCTTGCCCACCCGGCGCGGAATGTCGCCGACGCCGGGCGGCCGCGCAAGCGCGCCCCGGCTTGCGCGCGGGCGCGCGGCGGTATAGACGGCGGCGCCGGAGCGCACGCCGCACGGACGGCGGCGGGACAGGAACCGGGGGCGCAATGCCGGACCGCGGCGGAGACTCGCCCGCCCCGTTCGACGCGGTCGTCGTCGGGGCCGGGTTCGCCGGCATGTACATGCTGCACCGCCTGCGCGGACTCGGCATGCGCGCCCGCGCGTTCGAGGCCGGGTCGGGAGTCGGCGGAACCTGGTATTGGAACCGCTACCCCGGCGCCCGCTGCGACGTCGAGAGCATGCAATACTCCTACCAGTTCTGCGACGCGTTGCAGCGGGACTGGGAGTGGAGCGAACGCTACGCCGCGCAGCCGGAAATCCTGCGCTACGCCGACCACGTCGCCGACCGCTTCGACCTGCGGCGCGACATCGCCTTCGACACGCGGGTCGCCGCCGCCGCCTTCGACGACGCGGCCGGCCTGTGGACGGTCGAGACCGCGCGGGGCGAGCGGGTCCGCGCCCGCTTCTGCGTCATGGCGACGGGCTGCCTCTCCGCCGCCAACCGGCCCGAATTCCCGGGGCTCGAGGACTATCGCGGCGCGGCGTGGCACACCGGGCGCTGGCCGCGCGAGGGCGTGGACTTCGCCGGGATGCGCGTCGGCGTGATCGGGACCGGGTCCTCGGCCATCCAGTCGATCCCGGTCATCGCCGAGCAAGCGCGCGCGCTCACCGTGTTCCAGCGGACGCCGAACTACTCGATCCCGGCGCGCAACCGCCCGCTCGGCGCGGCGGAGGCGCGGGAGATCAAGGCGAACTACCCCGCCCTGCGGGCGCTGGCGCGCAAACTGCACGCCGGCCTCGTCATCCGCTACAACCCCGCCTCCGCGCGCGCCGCCGGCGAGGAGGAGCGGCGGCGCGAATACGAGGCGCGCTGGCGCGAGGGCGGCCTGGGGTTCGCCGCCGCGTTCAAGGACCTGCTCACCGACCCGGAGGCCAACGCCACCGCCGCCGAATTCGTGCGCGCGAAGATCCGCGAGACGGTGGCGGACCCCGAGGTCGCCCGACTCCTGTCGCCGCGCGGCGTCATCGGCTGCAAGCGCCTGTGCGTCGACACCGGCTATTACGCAACGTTCAACCGCCCCAACGTCGCGCTGGTGGACGTGAACGCCGCGCCCATCGAGCGGCTGACCGCGGCGGGTCTGCGCGCCGGCGGGCGCGAATTCGCGCTCGACGCCATCGTTTTCGCCACCGGGTTCGACGCCATGACCGGCGCGCTCCGGCGCATCGACATCCGCGGCGTTGGCGGGCGCCGCCTGCGCGACAAGTGGCGCGACGGCCCGCGCGCCTATCTCGGCCTGATGTCGGAAGGGTTCCCCAACCTGTTCACGATCACCGGGCCGGGCAGCCCGTCGGTTCTGGCCAACATGATCCTGTGCATCGAACAGCATGTGGACTGGATCGCCGACTGCCTCGACGCCATGCGCGACCGGGGCCTCGTCCGCATAGCCCCCCGGCGCGACGCCGAGGACGCATGGTGCGCGCATGCGAGCGACGTTGCGGAGGGGTCGCTGCGCGCGTCGTGCAGTTCGTGGTACGTGGGCGCCAACGTCCCCGGCAAGCCGCGCGTCTTCATGCCCTATATCGGCGGCTTCCCCGAATACGCGGCGAAATGCGCCGAGGTCGCGGCGCGCGGCTACGAAGGATTCGAGATGGCGTCATGACGGCGCGGCGGGGCGCGCGCGGCGATGCGCTGGACGCAGGCCGGGCGCGGCTCCGCTGCCTCCAGGTCCTCGTAGGCGAGGACCGTGAGATCGGCGCTCCGGGCCACGTCGAGCAGTTCGCCGGGGCGGAGCAGGAAGGCCGGGTTGCGCGGGCGCCCGAAGCGTGCGTTGCCGACGGCGAAGGTCTCGTAGATCAACAGCCCGCCCGGCGCCAGCGCCCGGACCAGCGCGCCGAACAGCGGGCGGTGGAGGTAGTTCGCGACGACGACCGCGGCGAAACGCGCGCCGCCCAGCGGCCAGCCGCCGCCGGACTCCAGATCGGCCTCCACGAGCGACAGGCGCGGCGAACGCAGCCCGCGCACGCCGGACAGGTCGCGGTCCAGCGCCGTCACCGCATAGCCGAGCTCCAGCAGCAGGCGGACGTGCCGGCCCGCGCCGCACGCCAGGTCGAGCGCCCGCCCGCCCGGCGCGGCGAGGGGCGCGAAGCGCGCGACCCAGGCCGAGGGCGGCGCGGCGCGGCCTTGCGGCGGCGAACCGGTCATGCCATCCATGATGGCGCACGCCCGCCGCCGCGGCCGGCCGACCGGGGAGTCGACAAAGGATGATCGTCTATAAGCTCGGATGCTCCGGCTCGCACGTCTTCGAGGCGTGGTTCCGCGACAGCGCCGGCTACGAAGCCCAGGCGGCGGCGGGCGAGATCTCGTGCCCGGTGTGCGGCGACACCGACATCGCCAAGGCGCCGATGGCGCCGAACATCGCCAGCGGCCGCGGCGAACGGAGGCGCGGGCGCGAAGCCGGCGGCGCGGCGCGGCCGCGCATGAGCCCGGCCGACCGCAAGCGCGGCGAGATCGTCGGGCGGCTGCGGGCGCTGCGGGCGGAGATCGAGAAGACCAGCGAGCACGTCGGCGAACGCTTTCCCGAGGAGGCGCGCAAGATCCATTACGGCGAGGCCGAGCCGCGCAGCATCCACGGCGACGCCGACCGCAAGGAGGCGGAGGCGCTGCGCGACGAGGGGATCGACGTGAAGACCGTCCCCTGGGTCCCGC
Source organism: Alphaproteobacteria bacterium (assembly GCA_965242575.1). Taxonomy (GTDB): domain Bacteria; phylum Pseudomonadota; class Alphaproteobacteria; order UBA7887; family UBA7887; genus JANQOH01. Next base: position 2,780,682 of record OZ251461.1, on the reverse strand, counting down.
CCGCCGACGGCTGACGCCGGCGGCGCGTCCGTCCGCGCCGGCGCGAAGCCGGCGCGGACGGGGAACGGCCTATTGGACGGCGACGGAGACCCGGCGGTTTTCCGCGTTCGGCGCGCCGTCGCCGGTCGACACGGCCGGATCGGACTCGCCGACTCCGCGCAGGATCAGACGGCCGTCCGCGACTCCGCCCTCCTGGAGCGCCGCGCCGACGGCCCGGGCGCGCCGTTCCGACAGGCCGAGATTGTAACTGTCCGGCCCGGCGGTGTCGGCGTGGCCGACGACGGCGAGGCGCTCGGTCCCCGCCGCCCAGGCCGCGGCGATGGCGTCCACGACGCCGCGCGCGGCGTCGTCCAGCGCGGCGCTGTCGAAGCCGAAGAAGAGAGTCCAGGCGCGCGGCCTGTCGTCCACCGGCTCCGGTTCGGGCGGCGGCGGAGGCGGCGCCATCGCGACGTCGACCTCGGACATCGCCGCCGAGAAGCCGGAGCGGCAGCGCTCGATGTCGCCGGGCTGGAAGTTCTCCTCCTGCTCCTGCATCCAGCAGTCGAACATGAGCTGCGCCCGCGCCGCGCCTTCGGGGGTCTGCGCCGGCGCGCCGCCGGCGAGCGCCGCCTCCAGCCGCCCGCGCGCGTCCATCAGCGCGGCCACGGCGTCCTCGGGCAGGGCGCGCGCCGCGAGCTCCTCCGGCCCGACCGGCTTGCCGGCCGAAACGGCCATCGCGCGCATGGCGAACCCGTCGGAGTCGCCGTAGTCCCCCTCGTCGTATTCGGACTGCGCGAGGTCGAGGTATCCGGCGTGCAGCGCCGCCTCGAACGCCCCCGCCGGCGCCGCCGTCCGCAACGCCGAGTCGAGTTTGACGCCGCACCCGCCGAGGGCGAGGGCGCACGCCGCGACCGCCAGCGCCACCGCCGGCCGAGTGATCGGAAGAATCATGAGTCCAGAGCTCCTGCGTCGTTCACGCTCGCCTCCAAGTCCGCCCGCATACCGCGGCGGAGGCGCGAAGTCAACGCGCCGGCGCGCGCACGACCGCGGCCCGGCGCGCCTACCGGTCGTCCTTCGGCGGCGGCGGTTCCGATCTCCCGGCGGCGAAGCCTTCGAACACCCCTTCGAGTCGCGCGATGCTCACGCGCATGTCCGCCATCTCCGTCCGCACCGACGTGAATTCCCGCGCCATCTCGCCCCGAACGGAAGTAAATTCTTTCGCCGTTTCGCTCCGCAGTTCGAGGATCTCGCGGCGCAGCCCAGCCTGACCCCTGGCCAGATAGAGGAACATGCCGCCAAGGGCGACTCCGACCGACAGGATGGCGATGAGCTCGGGCGTCATGGACGTTCTCCTCTCGCGCACGGCGGGCGGCGCATCCCGCCACGCCGTTCCGAGGGGTTGCAAGCCCCCGGCCGGTTCGCGCCCGTCACCCCCGCCGCCGCCAGCCGCCGGATTCGGTCTGCGCCCAATAGGTCAGGTCGTGGCCGGCGTCCTTGAGCTTCCGCCAGCGTTCGCGGGCGGCGGCCACTGCTTCGGGGTCGGAGCCGTCGAAGACGTCGAGGCAGCGGGCGTAGCCGGAGAGGTCGCCCGCCTCGAGGCCGTCGATCAGGACCAGCGCCTGGGCGGCGTTGGGGTTGTCGTCGCCGCAGGTGAGCCAGATCGGCTGGTCCGCCGCGCGCCCGCCGGACGGCCCGCCATGGGCGAGGAAACTCGCCGGATCGTAGGTCCACAGCAACGCGTCCAGCGCCTCCAGCCGCGCCATCGAGCCGCAGCGCAGGACCACGCGCAGATCCGCGGCGCGCGCGCGTTCGAGAAGCCGCGGCAGCGCCCGCTCCAGCGGCGTCCGGGTCAGGTGGTAGAAGGCGACGGGGCGCGGCTCGGCCATCGCCCCCGCCCGCCGCCGCGCCTACCGGCCCTCGTAGTGGCTGGCGATCAGGTGGTCGAGCAGCCGGACGCCGAAGCCGGTGCCGCCCTTGGGCGCCAGCGGGCCGGCCTTGTCGGCCCAGGTCACGCCGGCGATGTCGAGATGCGCCCACGGCCCGCCATCGACGAAGCGCTGGAGGAACTTGGCGGCGGTGACGCTGCCGGCGCCGCGCCCGCCGATGTTCTTCACATCGGCGATGTCGGACTTGATCAGTTCGTCGTAATGGTCGTCCATCGGCATCGGCCAGACGGGCTCGCCGACCGCCTTGCCGGACGCGGCGAGGCGCGCGATCAATTCGTCGTCGTTGCCGAACAGGCCGGCCTGGTATTTGCCGAGGCTGACGATGATCGCCCCGGTGAGGGTCGCGAGGTCGATGGTCGCGCGCGGCTTGAACCGCTTCTGCGCGTACCAGAGCGCGTCGGCGAGGACCAGCCGACCCTCGGCGTCGGTGTTGAGGATCTCGATGGTCTGGCCCGAATAGGACGTCACCACGTCGCCCGGCCGCTGCGCCGAGCCGGAGGGCATGTTCTCGACCAGCCCGACCACGCCGACCGCGTTCAGCCGCGCCTTGCGCCGGGCGAGGGCGCGCATCAGGCCGACGACGACGCCGGCGCCGCCCATGTCCCATTTCATGTCCTCCATGCCGCCGGAGGGCTTGATGGAGATGCCGCCGGTGTCGAAGGTCACGCCCTTGCCGACGACCGCCACCGGCGCCCGGGAGCCGCTCCGCCCGGCGCCCCTCCATTGCAGGACGGCGAGATGGGCGTCGTGCTGGCTGCCCGCTGCGACGCCGATGATCGCGCCCATGCCCATCTTCGCCAAGCGGTCGCCGCCGTACACCTCGATCTCCAGCCCGTCGTCGACGAGTTTGGCGATCTCGGACGCGAAGGCCGGCGGGGTGAGTACGTTGGCCGGCTCCGAGACCAGGTCGCGGGTGAGGAACACGCCGTCGGCGAGCGCCTCCAGCGGCGCATGGGCGGTGCGGGCCCGGGCCGGGCTGGGGCACATGACGGCGAGGCGGGCGAGGGTGGGTTTGTCGCTTTCCTTCTCCGTCGTCCGGTATTTGTCGAACCGGTAGCTGCGCAGCCGCGCGCCGTGGGCCAGGCGCGCGGCGCAAACATGCGCGTCGATGGGCGCGCCCGCCGGCGGCTCCACCGCCGCGGCCGCGCGGGTTTCGCCGCAATGGAGCAGCTGCGCGGCGATCCCGCCGCCGAGTTTCGCCGCGGCGAGGGCGTCGAACTTGCCGGGTTCGCCGAGGCCCGCCAGCACGACGCGCCCGGACGCCACCCCGTGCGGGGCGAGGACGGACAGGAACTTTCCGGCCGCGCCGTCGAACCGCGAGAGTTTCATCGCCCGGGACAGCGCGCCCCCGGTCTCCTCGTCGAGGCGGCGCGCGGCCTCCCCCGGGACGCCCCCGGCCGCGACGCCCCCGGCCGCGACGCCGACGACCAGGGTCGAGGGCGTGGACAGGTTCGGCTTGGAGAAATTGATCTTCATGGGGTCGTCCTCCTGGGCGGGTGGGGCGGCGCGCGGCGGCCGTTCGAGGCCGGGAAGGTATATGCCGGACGGGTTCGCGGCAAAGCCCGGTTCGTTTATGCTCCCCCGCGCGAATCGCGGCGGGCCGGCGCGCCCGCTGCCGGCGACACTTCCCCCGGGGGCTGCGGATGCGGCGCCAGTTCCTGTACATCGCCGGGCGGCTCGCCGGTCCTTTCGCCGCCGCCGCGCTGTGCCTGACGGCGGTGGTCTGGCTCACCCAGTCGCTCCGCTTCATGGAGCTGATCGTCGACCGCGCCCTGCCGCCGGCGACCTTCCTGGCGTTCACCGCGTTGATGACCCCGTCGGTGCTGCCGGTGGTCCTGCCGGTGGCGCTGTTCGTCGCCGTGCTCGCGGTGTATTCCCGGCTGGCGGCGGATTCGGAATTGGTCGTCCTGCGCGCCACCGGATTCTCGAACCCGCGCCTGGCGGCGCCGGCGGCGGCGTTCGGCGCCGTGGCGGCGGTCGCCGTCCTCGCCATCGACCTGTACGTCGCGCCGGCGGGCCTGCGCGAGTTCAAGGATCGCCAGCACGCGCTGCGCCATTCGCTCGCCGGCGCGCTGCTGCGGGAGGGCGCGTTCAACCGCCCGGTCGACGGGGTGACGATCTTCGTGCGCGAACGCGGCGCGGACGGGGGCCTGCGCGGCGTCGCGCTGCACGACGACCGCGACCCGCGGCGGCCCTATACGGTCATTGCCGAGCGCGGCGCGCTCCTCGCCGGTCCGAACGGCCCGCTTTTCGCGCTGGAGGACGGCAGCCGCCAGGAGTTCGACGAGGATGGCGGCCGCGCGTCCTTCCTGTATTTCGACCGCTACGCCTTCGATTTCGCCGCCGAGTCATCCGTCCGCCGGCGGACGCGCGAGGCCAGCGAGCGGTTCCTGGGCGAGCTCCTCGCGCCCGGCGAGCGGACGGACGAACGCCGGAGGCGGGAATACCGGGCCGAAGCCTACCGCCGGCTGATCGATCCGCTCCACTCCGCGGTCCTCGCGCTCATCGCCGCCTGGGCGGTGCTGGGAGGGGAGTTCGACCGCCGCCGGCAGTGGCGGCGCGTCCTCGTCGGCGCGGGGGCGGGGGCGGCGTTCCTCGCGGCGGCGCTGGTCCTGCGGAGCGCGATGGTGGGCGAACCGCGCCTCGCCGTCCTTTACGGCCTCGCGGTCCTCGCCTGCGCCGCCGCCGCCGCCCGAGGGTTGTTCTCGGAGCCGCGAAGGCGCGGCGCCGCCGCCGCCGCCGGCTGACGCGATGCGGTTCTCGCCGACGCTGTGCCTGTATCTGGGCCGCCGGATGCTGGCCGGGATCGGCGGCGCCTTCGCGGCGCTCGCGGCGCTGCTGTTCGCCGTGGACGCGCTCGAGCTGGGGCGGCGCGCGGCGCGCGACGACGACACGGGGACGGCGGACGTCCTCCGCATGGCGCTCCTGCACTTGCCGTACCTGGCCCAGCGCGCGCTCCCTTACGCGGTCCTCATCGGCGGCCTGCTGAGCCTGTCGCGGCTCGCGCGGCGCAACGAGGTCGCCGCCGTCGGCGCGGCGGGCGTATCGACGGCGCAGATATTGCTTCCGGGAGTCGCCGTCGCGGTCCTCGCCGGCGCGCTCTCGGTGGGCGCGCTCGGCCCGCTGGCGAGCGCGACGCTGGCCCGCTACCACGAACTCGACAACCGGCTGCTGCGCGACCGAACGGCGGCCGCCCTCGCCCTGCCGGAGGGCGGGCTCTGGCTGCGCCAGGACGGCCCCGGCGGGGCGTCCATCGTCCACGCGGCGCGGATCGATCCGGGCGGGGCGGCGCTGCGCGGCGTGTTCGTCCTCCGCTACGACGCGGACGACCGGTTCGTCGAGCGGATCGACGCGGCGGAGGCGGAGGTGCGCGACGACCACTGGCTGCTGCGCGGCGCCGCGATCGACGGGCCCGGCCGCGAGATCGCGCGCCGCGACTCGATCCGGCTCGACACCGCCTTTTCGATGACCCGCATCCAGAACAGTTTCGCCGCCCCGGAGGCGCTGTCGTTCTGGGAGCTGACGGAGTTCATCGTCAGCCTCGATGAAGCGGGTTTCTCGGCGCTGCGCCACCTCCTCCACTGGCACGCGACGGCCGCCAGCCCGTTAATGTTCGCGGGCATGATCCTCATCGCCGCGGCGTTCGCGCTGCGCATGGCGCGCGCCGGGAGCGGCCGGACGCTCGCGCTCGGCGGGGCGTGCGGGTTCGGCTTCTACGTCTTCTCGGACCTGGTGGCGGCCTATGGCCTCAACGGGCGGATTCCCTACGTCCTCGCCGGGTGGGCGCCGGCCGCGGTCGCCGTCCTCGCCGGCGGCGGCCTGCTCCTCCACCGGCGCCAGGGATGAGCGCGCGAAGGCCGTTCGTCCGCCTCCTCGCCGCCGTCTTGGCGTTCGCGGCGGCGGGGGCCGCGCCCGCCGCCGCGCAGGTCCGTCTCGGCGCCGAGGGCGACGCGCTGCTGCTGGCGGACGAGGTGGTCTACGACGAGGAGGCCCGCGCCGTCATCGCGACCGGGTCGGTGGAATTGTCGCGCGGCGGCCGGGTGCTGCGCGCCGACGCCCTGCGCTACGACCGCGCCGCGGACACGGTGACGGCCGAGGGGCGGGTCGCGCTGACGGAGCCGGACGGGCGGGTGACGTTCGCCGAACGCGCGGAGCTGGCGGGCGACCTGAAAAGCGGCGTCGTCCGGGCGATGGGAGTGCTGTTCACCGACGGGTCGCGGCTGGCGGCGGCGGGCGGGCGGCGGACCGCCGACGGGCGGAGCGAACTTGCCAAGGCGGTCTACAGCCCGTGCGCGCCGTGCGCGGACGACCCGGACCGCCCGCCGCTGTGGCGGGTCCGCGCGGCGCGCGCCGTCCACGACCCGGCGGACCGGACGATGCTCTACACCGACGCCACCTTCGACCTGTTCGGAGTCCCGGTGCTCTATGCGCCGGTCTTCACGCAGCCCGACGCCACGGTGCGGCGCAAGACCGGGCTCCTCACGCCGGCCATCGGCCGGAACTCCACCTTCGGCTTCACCTGGGGCCAGCCCTACTTCCTCGTTCTCTCGCCGCACAGCGACGCGACGTTCTCGCCGATCCTGCTGTCGGAGGACTGGCCGATCCTGGCCGGCCAGTACCGCCGCCGCACGGAGACGGGGTTCCTGCTGGCGGAGGCCAGCGCGACGCGCGACACGCTGAGCGCCGCCGAGGCGCGCGACCGGGGCCACGTCAACCTGATGGGCGATTTCGAACCCGGCGGCCTCTGGGGCGCCGCGTGGCGCTACGGCTTCGTCTTCGAGCGCGCCTCCGACCCCACCTACCTCAGGCGGTACGATTTCGGCCGCGATTCGCTCCTGCCCGCCAGCGTGGGCGTCGCCGCCCCGGGGCGGAGCGGGGACTCGGTGCTCGCCCTGGCGCGCGGGCGGTCGTTCCTCACCCAGAACGCCTATCTGCGCGCCCGCGGCGGCGGCGCCGAGTTCTCCCTCGACGCCTATCGCTTCCAGAGCCTGGACCCCGACGCCGACTCGAGCCGGGAGCCCTGGGTCGCGCCGCTCGTCGACTTCCGCCGCCGCGGCGCGCCGGGCCGATGGGGCGGCGCGTGGACGCTGGCCGGCAACCTGCGCGCCATGACCCGGCGGAGCGGGTCGGACAGCCGCCGAATATCGGCGGAAATCGGCTGGAGCGTCCCGTTCTCCACCGGCGCCGGCGACCGCTACCGCTTCGCGGCGTCGCTGCGCGCCGACGGCTACCACACCGACGCCGAGCCCGGCCCGCGCGATGCGGAGCGGCCGGCGGCGACGGGCTTCGCCGGGCGCGCGCTGCCGCAACTGTCGCTGGACTGGCGCTGGCCCTGGGTCCGCGATGCGGGGTCGTGGCGCCTGCTCGCCGAGCCGCTCGCCAAGGCGGTCGCGGCGCCGCCCCCCGGCAATCCCGACCGCATCGAGAACGAGGACAGCCTCGCCTTCGAGTTCGACGAGATCAACCTGTTCAGCGTCAACCGGTTTCCCGGCCTCGATCGGGTGGAGGGCGGGCTCCGCGCCGCCTACGGGGTCCGCCTCGGCGCCTTCGCGCCCAACGGCGCCGGCGCCGAATTCCTGGTCGGACAGGCGTTCCGCCCGCGCGAGGACGATTCCTACGCGGCCGGCTCCGGGCTCGAGGGGCGGCTTTCCGACCTGGTGGGCCGCCTCGCGGTCCGGCCGGCGGAGTATTTCGACCTCACGGCGCGGTTTCGCCTCGACCCCGACGCGCTGTCGACGCGGCGCGGCGCGCTCGCGGTCTCCGCCGGCCCGGACTGGTTGCGCGGCGACCTCGACTATGCGGTGCTCGCGAAGGCGGCGCCCGGCGCCGGCGACTCGCCGGCCGTCAAACAGGCCAACGCCAAGCTCTCCTACCGCTTCGGCGGCAATTGGCGCCTCACGGCGCATCACCGCCACGAATTGGGCGACGACGAGGGGCCGCTGGCGACCGGCGCCACGCTCGTCTATCGCGACGAATGCGTCACCGCCTCGGTCGGCTTGCGACGGAGTTACGCGGCGCAGCGCGACGTCGCCGATTCCACCGACGTCGTCTTCCAGGTCAAGCTGCGCAATTTCGATTGAACTCCGGTTCTTGCGGGAAGCTCCGCCGCGCGCTACGGTCCGCCGGCGGGTTCGGGGGCGCGGCGGGGAGGAAGCGAGCGTGTTGCGAGGAGTCGCCGCGGCGGCGGCCGTTCTGTGGGCCGGGTGCGCCCCGGCCTCGGCGCAGGACGTCATGGGGATCGCCGCGGTGGTCAACGACCGGGCGATCTCGATGTTCGACCTGGAGGCGCGCATCGACATCGCCATTTACAACGCCAACCTGGCGCGGACCGACGACATGCGCCGGCAGGCCGCCGGCCCGGTGCTGCGCAACCTCATCGACGAGGCGTTGCAGGCGGAGGAGGCGCGGAGCAAGGGGATCCGCGTCACCGACCGCGACGTAAACGAGGCGGTCCGCCGGATCGAGGAGGGCAACGGCGTCCCGCGCGGGGGGCTGGAGGGGTTCCTCGCCGAGCGCGGCATCGCCGTCGGCGCGGTGCTCGACCAGATCCGCGCGCGCGTCGCCTGGGCCAAATACGTAAATTTGCGCATCCGCCCCGCCGTCTCGGTGAGCGAGGACGAGATCGACGAGGAGATCGCGCGCCTCGAGAGCGCGCGCGGCCGGCCCGAATACCTGGTTTCGGAGATCGTCCTGTACGACGACCCCGCGTCCGGCGCGGACGAGCTGCGCGCGGTCGCGGAGGGCATCGTCCGCCAGCTGCGCGGGGGCGCCGATTTCGCGGCCGCGGCGGCGCAATTCGGCCAGGGGGCGCTGGCGCGCGAGGGCGGCGACCTGGGATGGGTCCAGGAAGGCCAGAGCCGCGCCGAGATCGACCGCGCGCTCGCCGCCATGGCTGTCGGGGCGATCTCGGACCCGGTCCGCGCCGCCGGCGCGTGGCACATCCTCCACCTGCGCGACAAGCGCGCGACGATGGCCGGCCCGGAGGATTCGGCGGAGCTGTTCCTGTCGCAGATACTCCTCCCCGCCGACGCGGACTCGCCGGGCGGGGAGGAGGAGCGGCTGGCGCTGGCGCGGGACATCGCCGCGGCCGCGCGCGGCTGCGACGCCTTGCGCGCGCGCGGCGCGGAGCTGGAGGACTCGCTGTCCGGCGATATCGGCTGGACGGCGCCCGCCGACCTGCCGGCGCCGTTCCGCGACGCCCTGGACGGGTTGGAGGTCGGCGCCGCGAGCGCCCCCGTGGCCACCGCGAACGGCGTCCACGTGGTGATGATCTGCGAACGCCGCGACGACTCCGCCGGGGACGGGCTGCGCGACCGCATCTACGAACGGATCGTGGCGCGGCGGCTGGCGATCGTCGAACGCCGCCTGCTGCGCGACCTCAGGCGCGCCGCCTTCGTGGACATCCGGGCGTAGCCGGGCGCCGGGCGCGGCGCTCCTCCCGTGTTCGACGGCGTCCTCATCGCCAACCGGGGCGAGATCGCCTGCCGCGTCGTCCGCGCCTGCCGCGCGCTCGGCCTGCGCAGCGTCGCCGTGTATTCCGAGGCGGATGCGGACGCGCCGCACGCGGCGCTGGCCGACGCCGCCGAGGCCATCGGCCCGGCCGACCCGCGCGCGAGCTACCTCGACATCGGCGCGCTGCTGGCGGCGGCCGAACGGTCGGGCGCCGGGGCGGTGCATCCCGGCTACGGCTTCCTCGCCGAGAGCGCGGAGTTCGCGCGGCGGGTGGAGGAGGCCGGCCTCGCCTGGGTCGGCCCGGCGCCGGAGACGATCTCCGACATGGGCGACAAGGATCGCGCGCGCCGGCTGGCCGCGGCCGCCGGAGTCCCGGTCCCGCCGGGCAGCGGGCGGCTCCCGCCCGGCGGCGCGGCGGAGCTCGCCGCCGCCGGCGCGCGGGTCGGCTACCCCCTGCTGGTCAAGGCGGCGGCGGGCGGCGGCGGCATCGGCATGCGCCGCGCCGATGGCGCGGCGGAGCTGGAGCGCGCCGCCGCCGCCGCGCGGACGATGGCCGAGCGCGCGTTCGGCGATGGCGGGATCTACCTGGAGCGCCTCGTCGCCCCGGCGCGGCATCTGGAGGTCCAGGTCTTCGGGTTCGGCGACGGCGGCGCCGCGCATTTTTTCGAGCGCGACTGCTCGGTGCAGCGGCGCTTCCAGAAGGTGGTCGAGGAGGCGCCGGCGCCGGGCCTGGCGCCCGGAGTCCGGCGCGCGATGGCGGAGGCGGCGCTGGCGCTCGCCCGCGCCGTCCGCTACCGCGGCGCGGGCACGGTGGAATTCGTCGCCGGGCCCGACGGCGAGTTCTTCTTCCTCGAGATGAACACCCGCATCCAGGTGGAGCATCCGGTCACGGAAATGCTGACCGGAGTCGACCTGGTGGCGGGCCAGCTGCGGCTCGCGCGCGGCGATACGATGGAGGACTTCCGGCGCGGCGGCGCCGCCGCCTCGGGCCATGCGGTGGAGTGCCGGATCTACGCCGAACGCCCGGAGCGGCGGTTCCTGCCGGCGCCGGGGCGGATAACGGCGCTGCGCTGGCCGCCGGCCGGCCCCGATCTGCGCATCGACAGCGGCGTGCGCGAGGGCGGCGCGGTCACGCCGCATTACGACCCGTTGATCGCCAAGGTCGCGGCGCGCGGCGACTCGCGCGGCGCGGCGCTGGCGCGGATGGCCGCCGCGCTCGCCGAAACCCGCATCGAGGGCCTCTCCACGAACCTGGAATTCCTCCGGCGGGTCGTGGCCCACCCGGACTTCCGGGCCGGCGGCGTCGCCACCGATTTCGTCGAGGCGCATCTGGCGGAACTCGCCGCGTAGAAGCGCCGCCGCCGGCGGGCGGGCCTTTACACGGCCCGGCGCGCCGGGGATGGTGGCGGGGTGTCGCGCGCGGAAGGCCATGCGGACGTGCTCATAGCCGGCGGCGGCCTCGTCGGCCTCACGCTGGCCTGCCTGCTCGCGCAGTCCGGGCGCGCCGCCGCGGTCGTCGACGCGCGGGAGCCGGAGGCGGGACTCGACGCCGGGTTCGACGGACGCGCCTCGGCCATCGCCGCCGGGTCGGTCAACATCCTCGAACGCGCCGGCGCGTGGGCGGCACTCGGCGACGCCGAGGCGCGGCTGGCGGCGGGCCCGTCGGAATACTACTCCTGCATCGCGCCGACCTCCGATACCGCGTCCGGGAAATACACCTGATTCAACCCCATCCTCGCCATAGGCGTCGACGACCGCCGCTCGACCGGGCTCGCCTACCGCGCTCGCCGCATCCTCCGACCGGATGGCGGCAGGAACCGGCTTGCAGGGGCTCGATACGAGGAAAATCTACAAATCCGATTGGCCGTAACGTCCAAACTCACCGTCTTGTGATCTTGAGACCGGCATATACCACATAAACCGGGTCGCCGGCCGGTACGGGCCACGAAAAGTGCAATCGCAGCGGTAGGTTTCCACTGCTAAGTTTGCCATGCCACGTGCAAAATAGCGAACTTCCCGAATCGCGTGGATGACGAAACGTCATCTTGTTTTCAAAATCACGTTTCTCCGTATCCGAAGAATCGGAAAACCTTGCCCGATCCCCTGTGAAATGGGTGCGGTATATTTGGTGGCCTTCCTCCGTACGAACGCCCCTCTTATCGTGACAACGCGCCAGTTGATCGAGAATAGCCAGTAACTCGAGGAATCGATTTGCGGCGCCCACAGCAAACGGCGTGGAATATAGCGGCTCGAAACAATCATCGGAAAATACCAGCGCCGCGAATCTGTCGATCGAAACGCGCCTCAACTCCCGCCACGAGCGAATTGGCGGCGCGGCTTTCTGAAGAAACGTCTCCAGGGCATCGGCGTTCCACCAATTCAAAACGCGCACGGCCCGGTCATCGAGTCCTTCGTCCGATCGTCGCCAGACGACGTCGATAGGAGAACATTCCCAATCGGACGGCGCCACGCTAACCAGGCCGCACTCGGCGCCATGCAGATTCCGGTATGCAGCTTCGCCGACGGCGGAATCCGTGACGACCTCGCCGCGGCGCTCCAACCAGTCGCCGCCGTCATGCTGACGATGATCGTCCCAGAACGGCCCACCGCGCGCGATCCAGGACATCACCGCACGCTCCTGGTCTCGGGTGAGTCGATTCAACGCCTTCGGTAACGGCGTATTTCGAATCGGTTTTCTCTCCGCAAACGTCCGGTGACAGTGAATCTCTCTGCCGAACCGTCCGGCGATTTCCCGCACTCCCATCAAACGGACGATGGCGGCGCGAAAAGACGGCATATCGGAAAATTGTTCGTGAAGAGAACAATCGTTAAGGAAAATTTCCATAACTAACTCCATCCGGCAAAATAGTTCATATCCTTGTCGAATTGATCGAAGAACCCCTCCGGCCAGTTGTCTATGTTCCCTCGGCTATCCAGAGAGGGGCTTTCCACCTGCGGAAGACCTTCTTCATCGTCGTCTCCTCGCGGGCGGAAGAAATGCAAAGCGACGTTATCGGCGGGTATTTTCCGTTCCTTGACGGCCCGCCGAACACCGTTCAACACATGATCGCTATGCGTCTCGACAATCGCCTGCACGCCGGCGGACGCGACCTCCGCCAGAAATTCACCCATCTCCGCTTGCCCCGCCGGATGCAAGTGGACTTCCGGGTTCTCGATCAACAGCAGTCCCGCGCGACCCATGGACAAGGCGGCCGTCACGATAGGAAGGATCTGCGTCAACCCGAAACCGGTATGAATCGGGCGATGGAAACTCGTGTCGCTCGACGTCCGAAGGCCCAGCGTCACGGCGCTGGCCCGCGGAACCTCCGAAACCGCCAATTCGCAACCGGGAAAAAACCGGCGCATATGCGCCTCTATCTGCCGCAGCCGCGTGGGCGGAGCCCCCGAAATCGCGAGCCCGTCAAGGACGCGGGTATCGCGTCCGGAATGCAGAATACTGACGCAATGCTCGCCTCTCGGTCCGACCACGGGAGTCAATTGCGGATCGTCGAGCGTATAGGTTTCGCGCGGACCCAGCCGTTCGGCCGTCAGATAGGCGAGGCCGCGTATGCGGTCCGCCAGCGGTTTCGTTACGTCATCCAGCGATTCGCGCGGAATCAGGTATTGCAATGGCTGCGATCCGTCGACGTCCCAGTCGTTGCCGGAGCCGGTTTCTCCCCGAGCCCGCCGCACGGCCAGCGACATCTCCTCGGGTTCGCCTTCGAACTCCCACCGGAGCCGGCGCCTCTCGTCATCGTGCAGTCCGATCCCGCACCGGCGGCGACCGTGCAGCTTGTCGATAACGTCGGCGGCGGCGCCGAGCCGAATGGCGGCGCCATTGAGCATCAGGCGCGACGACCATTCATGCTCGCGCATCGTCTGGTGCAATAGCGCCAACGCCTGCAAAATCGACGATTTTCCGGACGCGTTAAGCCCGGAAAGCAGAGTCAGCCCCGCAAGCGGCAAATCAAGCTTGCGAAAGCACTTGAATTGATAAAAGTCGATTTGCGTCAACATCCCAAAACCTCCGCAAAAATTTCCCGCGTCATGTCGAATCGCCGTTGCACTTTCACGGTGCTGTTCGTGCTATAGGTAATCGCGTTTATAAACTCCTCGTCCTCCAAAATCCCGTAGATCTCCCGCCGCAAAGGAGCCGCCATCTTTTCTACGCGGGATTCGTCACAGCCGGACAAACCGGTGGACATCACGTCCCATAGCGACGCATTGATGACGGAGCGCCAGTTCTGTTCGGGGGCGTGCTTCCTGAATGCGTGGCGCCCAAACAGGTGAAGGTTGTTGGCGAGACCTCGCCGAAACCGTTCGGACAGATCGGACAACGTCGACTCGCTCATTCCGTTCATTTCTTGCAGGCATCGAGCAAGGAAATCGTCCATATCGCCGTTGTAGGATTCGTATCCCAGCATCTGGAAAGCGCAAAACCGATTCACGAATTCCCTGTCGCGCATCGTCTTTCTGTTCAAGCTGCCTCCCGTCGCTTGGCCGAATACCTCCGTTTGAGATTCTTCTTTCATAAATTTCGTGGCGCTTCCCATGAACAGACAATTGCGCATTTGCTGCCTCGTAAGAGGAACGCCTCCGTTGACTCTTTCGAAAATATCCAGCCGCGCTCGCTCCGGGACTTTGGAGTCGATAAGGTAAAACACGAGTTTGAAGTCTTCGAAGCGGTTTTGGAATTTGGGCGGCAGATCGGAAAATTTCTTCCTGTGAAGATCTTCCCGGTCGCTAAGCGACAGCGGCAGATTGTCATCCGCAAACCGCTGGAATGTGGAAAGACGCTGCAATCCATCGACGACGATCATCTTTCCTTCGTCATTTTCCGCCATATAGAATACCGGCAGAGGAATTCTCATCATGACGGATTCTATCAACTTGCTTTGCTTGTCATTAGGCCATATGAAATCCCGCTGAAAATCCGGGCTCATTATCACATTCCCCTGTTTGATGCGCCGGAGCGTCTCGTAAATCGATCTCGTATCGTCCCGAATCAAAACATCGTTGAGGGGATAGTCGCCCCATGACTGCTTTTCCGAGTCCAGCCCCTCGGGCTCTTCGCCGTTTTTCACCCGGCCCGAATCGGGCGCCCCCGGAGATTCGCCGCGCCGCTTTTCCGGACTCGCGCCGCCTTCCGATTCTGCCCCGTCGAATCGAGCGCCTTCAATTTCGCTATTCAAAGGGACGTCCTCCCCGGCGCTACGCAATTTGCTTCGATACGAGTTTATGCTCTGAAGCGTCGTCTGGGCGCCAGGGAACTCGGCCCTGACGGCGGACAAAGCCTGGGCATTCGTCATGCCGGCGCGAATGGCCGCCATCGCCGCTTCGCCGATACCGATCTTCCTGCCTGCCGACATTCTCCGCCCCGCCGTGGCGTCGCGCCCGATTCGCTCCTCCGTAGACCCCCGGGACCGGCGTGTCAAGGCGGCGATACGCCGAGGAGAGGCGGCCCCGGGGAGCGTCCCGGCTATCGTGCGCTGCTCGCGGGCGCGGGCGCGGGCGCGGGCGCCGGCCGCCGGATCGCCGGCGCGGCGCGGAAATCCGTGGCCGGCCGGCGCGGGCGCGCTATGGTCGGGCGATGGGGACGGAGCGGGGGAGGCGCGGGTGACGATAGCGATCGGGCTGGGTCTGGCGGAGTTCCCGTTTTCGGGCGCGTCGGCCTATTGGCGGTGGGTGGCGCAGTGCGAGGACGGCGGGGTGGATTCGCTGTGGCAGACCGACCGCCTGGTCTCGCGCCATCCGGTCCTCGAATGCATGACGGCGCTGGCGGCGCTCGCCGGGGCGACGAAGCGGATGAAGTTCGGCATGAACGTCGCCTCGCTCGGCCTGCGCGACCCGCTGCTGCTCGCCAAGCAATGCGCCACCATCGACGTGCTGAGCGGCGGGCGGATGCTGCCGGCGTTCGGGCTCGGAACCGCGCGCGCGCCGGACTGGAGGGCGACGGGCCGCCCGACGCGGGCGCGCGGGAAGCGCTCCGACGAGGGGCTGGAGATTATCTCGCGCCTGTGGACCGGGGAGCCGGTGGATTTCGCCGGCGAGTTCTACCGCTACGAGGGCGCGTCGATCTCGCCCCGCCCGGTCCAGAAGGCCATGCCGCTGTGGCTCGGCGGCTCCAGCGCCGCGGCGGTCCGGCGGACGGCGCGGTTCGGCACCGGCTGGCAAGGCGCGTTCGAAACCCCGGACGAGACGGCGGAGGTCATCGCCGCGATCAAGGACGCGGCGCAGGCGGCGGGGCGGCGCATCCCCAACGACCATTACGGCGCCGCCTTCGCCTTCCGCTACGGGTCGTGGGACGACGCGCCGGTGGAGCGGAGCGCGCGGGCGGTCCGCGAGCGCCTGGGGCGCGACCCGAAGCGCGCCATCGTCTGCGGCGGGACGGCGGACATCCTGCGGCGGATCGAGGCCTACGTCGCCGCCGGGGCGTCGAAGTTCATCCTGCGCCCCATCGGCGCGGACGATTCCGACATGGAGGCGCAGACGCGGCGGCTGATCGACGAGGCGCTGCCCACCGTCGCCGCGCTGAGCCGCGCCGCCGCCTGACGGGCGCGGCCGCCGGACGACGGAAATGACGGCGGGGCGCCGCGGCGCGGACGTCCGCGCCGACGCGCTCGTCGCCGGCGGCGGCCTCGTCGGCCTCACGCTGGCCTGCCTGCTCGCGCAGTCCGGGCGCGCCGCCGCGGTCGTCGACGCGCGGGATCCGGAGGCGGGACTCGCCGCCGGGTTCGACGGGCGCGCCTCGGCCATCGCCGCCGGGTCGGTTCGCATCCTCGAACGCGCCGGCGTATGGGCGGCGCTGGCGGCGGATGCGGAGCCGATCCTCGAGATCCGCGTCACCGACGGCGATTCGCCGGCGTTCCTCCATTTCGACCACGCCGAACTGGGCGCCGGGCCGCTCGGCTACA
This sequence comes from Alphaproteobacteria bacterium, assembly GCA_965242575.1. Lineage (GTDB taxonomy): Bacteria > Pseudomonadota > Alphaproteobacteria > UBA7887 > UBA7887 > JANQOH01. The sequence goes on along the minus strand of OZ251461.1, from coordinate 2,764,391 downwards.
TGGTGGAGAACCGCCTGCTCCGCCGCGCGCTGCACGACCGCGCGCGCGCCCTGCCGGGCGTGTCCCTCCATGCGCCCCGGCGCTTCGCGGCGCTGGCGCGCGCGCCGGCGGCGCCGGTCCGGGCGCGGCTCGACGACGGCGGGGAGATCGCGGCGCTCCTGCTCGCCGGCGCCGACGGGCGGAACTCCGAAATCCGCGCCCGCGCCGGGATCGCCCTGCACCGGCGGCGCTACGGGCGGACCGCCATCGTCTGCACCGTCGCGCACGAACGCCCGCACGAAGGAGTCGCGCAGGAGCGGTTCCTGCCCGGCGGGCCGTTCGCGATCCTGCCGCTGCGCGGCGGCCGGTCGTCGCTGGTGTGGACCGAGCGCGCGGCGGCGGCCGGCGCGTTCGCGGCGCTCGGCGACGCCGAATTCCTCGCCGAACTGCGCCGCCGCTTCACCGATTATCTCGGCCGCCTCGAACTCGCCGGGCCGCGCTGGAGCTTTCCGGTCGAATTCCGGCGCGCGGCGCGCATGACCGCCCCCCGGACGGCGCTCGCCGGCGACGCCGCGCACGCCATCCACCCGGTCGCCGGGCAGGGCCTCAATCTGGGCCTGCGCGACGCGGCGGCGCTCGCCGACGAGGCGGAGCGGGCGATGCGCCTGGGCCTCGACCCCGGCGCCGCGCATGTGCTGGAGCGCTACGAACGCCGCCGCCGCGCCGATTCGCTCGCCATGAGCGCGGCGACCGACGGGCTGGCGCGGCTGTTCGCCGCCGAATCCGCCGTGGTGCGCGGCGCGCGGCGCGCCGGCCTCGCCGCGGTGAACCGAACGCCGGCGCTCAAACGCGCCTTCATGCGGCGCGCGATGGGCCTGTTCGCGTGAGCGCCGCGCGCAGCGCCGGCTGGCGTTCGACGGACGTCGCCTGCAATGGCGGCGCGCTATCGCGTTCGGGGAGGTTGCGGGATGGAAGATCGGGGTTGCTGGAGCGTATCGCGCTGGACCCCCGGGTGATGGCCGGGAAAGCCGCCATAAGGGCGCCCGCCTGACGGTGGAGCATGTTCTCAACATGATCGCCCATGGCGAGACGGTCGAAGCCATCGTCGCCGAGTATTGCGGCGTCGCTCGGGAGGACGTTCTGGCCTGCATCCTGTTCGCGGCGAGAACCGTGGCGGGGACGACCTTCGCGCCGCTCCCGGCGGAGACGGCCTGAGCGCGATTCGCCGGAGGCGGCGCCCGGAAGGCGGGCTTGGCGCGGCGCGCGGCGTTCTCTAGTGTCGCGGGCGCCGGGCGGGGGCGCGCCGGACCGGACGGGAGGCGTCGCGGGTGAGCGAAACCGGGGGGATGACCGCGCTCGGCCTGTGCGAGGGGCTCAAGGCCGGGCTGTCGGGCGCGCTGGCGCCGCTGGCGGCGGCGGCGCAATGGGCGTTCGGCGGCGCGTGGATCGTCGCCATGGTCGTCGGCCTGCCGCTCGCCGCCATCGCGCTGGCGGCGCTGGCGCGGCGCCGGGCCGCGGGCGGCGGCGAACCCGCCCTCGTCGCCGTCGCGCGCGCCGTCGACGCGGTCAACGACCGGGTGGGGCGCGGAGCCGCCTGGCTCACGCTGGTCATGGTGCTCGTCACCGTGCTCATCGTCGTCCTGCGCTACGGATTCGAAATCGGCTTCATCTGGATGCAGGAATCGGTGCGCTTCATGCACGCCGCCGTGTTCCTGCTCTGCGCCGGCTACACGCTGCTGTGGAACGGGCACGTCCGCGTCGACGTGTTCTACCTCAGGATGACCCCGCGCCGGCGGGCGATGGTGGACATGTTCGGCTCGGCGCTGTTCCTCATCCCCGTCTGCGTCACCATCGTCCTGTTTTCGGGCGATTACGTGCTCAACAGCTGGGCCGAATGCGAGGGCTCGCTGGAGGAGCGCGGAGTCCACGCGGTTTACCTGCTCAAGACCTGCATATGGGCGTTCGCGGCGGCGATGATCCTCCAGGGCCTGTCGCGCATGGCGCATGCCTGGGCGACGCTGCGCGGGGTGGAGGACGCCGCGCCCGACGCCCCCGAACACGCGCTCTAGGGCGGGGGCGGCGGCGTGGTCTACGAACTCTACGTCATCGCCATGGTGCTCACGCTGTGCGGCGCGCTGCTGCTCGGCTTCCCGGTCGCCTTCACCCTGTCGGGCGTGGCGCTGATCTACGCGCTCATCGGCGCGTATTTCGAGGTGTTCGAACTCGCCTTCGTCCAGGCGCTGACGAACCGCATCTACGGCATCATGACCAACGACCTGCTGATCGCCGTCCCGCTGTTCGTGTTCATGGGCGTGATGCTGGAGCGCTCCAAACTCGCCGAGGCGCTGCTCGACACCATGGCGCTGCTGATGGGGCGCATGCGCGGCGGCCTGGGGATAGCGGTGAGCGTGGTCGGCGCGCTGCTCGCCGCGTCCACGGGGATCGTCGGCGCCACGGTCGTCACCATGGGTCTGCTGTCGCTGCCCACCATGCTCAAGCGCGGCTACGCGCCGCCGATCGCCTGCGGGTCGATCTGCGCCGCCGGCACGCTGGGGCAGATCATCCCGCCGTCGATCGTGCTGATCCTGCTCGGCGACCAGATTTCGGCGGCCTACCAGCAGGCGCAGCTGGCGGCGGGCAATTTCGCGCCGGATCCGGTGTCGGTCGCCGACCTGTTCGTCGGCGCGCTGATCCCCGGCCTCGCCCTGGTGGCGCTCTACATCGCCTGGCAGGTCTTCTACGCCTCGATCCACCCGGAGCGGATGCCGCCGATCCCGGCGGAGGAGCGGGCGGCGATAAGCGGGCGCGAGATGGCCGGGCGCGTGCTGATGGTGCTGATGCCGCCGCTGCTGCTCATCGTCCTGGTGCTGGGGTCGATCCTCGTCGGCCTGGCCACGCCGACCGAGGCGGCGGGGGTCGGGGCGATGGGCGCGCTGGCGCTCGCGGCGATGCGCCGGCAGCTCACCCTCGCCAATTTGCGCGAGGTGATGTTCTCCACCGCCAAGGTGTCGTCGATGGTGTTCACCATCCTCATCGGCGCCCAGCTGTTCAGCCTGGTGTTCCGCGGCTTCGAGGGCGACGAGATCGTCGCCGAGTTCCTCCACGGCCTGCCGGGCGGCGTGTTCAGCGCCATGCTGCTGACGATGGCGCTGATGTTCGTCCTCGGCTTCTTCCTCGATTTCATCGAGATCGTGTTCGTCGTGGTGCCCATCGTCGGCCCGGCGATCCTGATGAACGAGGGGATCAGCCCGGTGTGGTTCGCGATCATGATCGCGGTGAACATCCAGACGTCGTTCCTGACCCCGCCGTTCGGCTTCGCGCTGTTCTACCTGCGCGGAGTGGCGCCGGAGGAGGTCAAGACCACCGACATCTACCGCGGCGTCGCCCCCTTCGTGGCGATGCAACTGGCCATGCTCGGCATTCTCGCCGCGTTCCCGGCGATGGCGACCTGGCTGCCGAAACTGCTCTACGGGCCGTAGGGACTACGCGAAGGCCGCGCCGAGCGCGGCGCACATGCGCGCGATGGCGCGTTCGGCGTGCGGCAGCGCCTTGCCCATGCCCAGGAAGCCGTGGACCGTCCCCTCGTAGCAGACGTAGTCCACGGCGACGCCGGCCTCCCGGAGGCGTTCGGCGTAGGCGGCGCCCTCGTCGCATAGCGGGTCCAGGCCGGCGGTGAGGATCGTCGCCGGGGCGAGGCCGGCGAGGTCCGCCGCCAGCCCCGGCGCCGCGCGCGGGTCGCCGCTCGGCGCCGGGCGGCCGCCGAAGTAATGGCCGTAAAACCACGCCAGCATCGCCTTGTCGATGGGGAACACGTCGGCGAAGGCCGCGGTCGACGCATGGCGGTTCGCCGGGTCGAGGCCGGGATAGGCCAGGACCTGCGCGCGGAGCGCGGGCGCGCCCCGGTCGCGGGCCCGGTCGCGGACGTGCCGGGCGGTGACCGCGGCGAGCGTTCCGCCGGCGCTGTCTCCGGCCACCGCGATCCGTTCGCCATCGGCGCCGAGCGCGGCTGCGTTCTCCGCCGCCCAGTCGAGCGCGGCGGCCGCGTCCTCGGCGGCGGCGGGGAAGGGGTGTTCGGGCGCGAGGCGGTAATCCACCGCGGCGACGAGGCACTCCGCGCCGTCCGCCAGCCGGCGGCAGAGCGAATCGTGGCTCTCCAGATTGCCGATGACGAACCCGCCGCCATGGAAATAGACCAGCAGCGGGAGCGGCGCGCCGCCGGCGGGGCGCGGGCCGTAAAGCCGGACAGGGACCGGCCCGCCGGGGCCGTCGAACGCGAGGTCCTCGATTCGCGCCAGGGGGACCGGGTCGAGGTCGACCCGCGCGCGGCGTTCGTCGAAGGCGCGCCGCGCGTCTGCGGGCGCCATGCCGTGCAGCGGCGGCGGCGCGGCGTCGTTAACCCATTCGAGCAGGGCGCGGGTGGGCGGGTCGGCTTCGTCGGGGATGCGGGTGGGCATGGCGGCCTCGTTCGGGGCGCGGGACGCGCCGGCGGTCAGGGGAATTCGCGCGTCCAGGCTTCGCAGCGCCGGGTCATCTCCGCCGCCGGGTGCCACGGCCGGGTGCCGCTCACCGCCGCGCCCTTCTCGATGCGCAGGCGGGTGTGGACGATGGTGGCGTCGACGATGGCGGTCGGGGCCAGACTGACCTCCACCGCCTCGACGCGCCCGCGCACGCTGCCGGCGATCTCGACGGCGTAGGCTTTCAGCGAGGCGTCGACGGCGGCGTCGGGGCCGACGGATATGCGCCGCCCGAGCACCTCGCCGGTCACGTCGCCGCGGATGGCGATGTCGACGTTGCCGGAGAACGCGCCGTGGAAGCGCGCGCCAGAACCGATGACCGCCTCGCCGCCGCCCTTGCGGCTGCGGCGCGGCCCGCCGCGCGCCGCCGGCGAGGCCGCGTCCTGGCCCTGGGGCTTGCGCCCGCGCCACGGCGAGAACATGCCGCGCCGGGCGCGCGGGTCAGGGCTTCCGCGCCGCCGCCTGCGGGGCCGGTTTGGCGGCGCCGCCTCCGCCGGAGCCGGCGGGCGCAGCGGCCTTGCCGCTTTCGGCTGCGGCGGTCTTGCCGGCGTTCGCGGCGGCGGCGCGCGCCTCCGGATCCGCCTTCCGCACGCGGCCGTCGATGCGCGCGCCGGAATCGACCGACAGCGATTCGTAGGCGATGTCGCCCACGATCTCGCCGGTGGCGGCGACGCGGATCGTCCGGGTGCGGATTTCGCCCTCGACGCGGCCGAGGATGGTCGCCGTCCCGGCGGCGATGGTGCCCTTGACCATCGCGCCCTCGCCGACCGTCAGCCCGACGCTGGCGATGTCGCCCTCGACGGCGCCGGCGACCATGATGTCGCCATCGCTCTCCATGTTGCCGACCACCTTGACGCCGCTGTTGATGACCGACGCCTCGGCGCCCGCCCGCGCGGGCTCCGCCGGGCGCGCCGACGGCGCGGGATGCGGCGGCGGCGCGCCCGCCTGCCTGACCGGAGTGTCGCCGTTCCTGTTAGCGCCGAAGACGCTCATTCGTCCCTCCCCGTGAGCCGCCTGCCCATCCTATAGCGCGCCCGCCCGCCCGCCGTCAACGCGCCCGTGAAACCGCCGCCGCCGCGCGCTATGATGCGGGCCGAACCGCCATAACCCGGGGAAGGGAGCGCGCCGTGGCCGGATTCCGCGTCGTGGGGACGAACCACACCAGTTTCACCGTGTCCGATCTCGACCGCTCGGTGGCGTTCTTCACCGAGGCGCTCGGTTTCGCGCTCCTGCATCGCGGGCCGCGCGACCCGGCCATGATCGGCCGCGTGGTGGGGGTGCCGGGCGCCGACATCGAGGTCGCCTACGTCCAGGGGCCCGGCCACCGGCTCGAACTGATCGAATACAAGGCGCCGGCGGACCGCGGGCGGGTCGAATCGCGCCCCTGCGACGCCGGGTTCGCGCACGTGGCCTTCGACGTCGACGACATCGACGCCGCCCTCGCCGCGGCCGCCGCCCACGGCGTGACGCCCCTGAGCGAACCCCAGGACCTGCACACCGGGCCGAACACGGGCGGGCGCGTGGTCTATACGCGCGACCCGGACGGCGTGACGGTCGAGTTTATCCAGCGCCCCGCCGGCCGATAGGCGCGGCGCAGCGCGGCGCGGGCGGCGGCATGGGCGCCGGGCGCATCGACGCCGTCGCGCTTGCGCGCGAGCTGGTCCGCCGGCCGAGCGTCACGCCGGCGGACGCCGGCGCGCTCGACGCGCTGGCCGCGGCGCTGGAGGGGCTGGGCTTCGCCTGCCGCCGCCTGCGGTTCTCGGAGCCGGGGACCGAACCGGTCGACAACCTGTATGCGCGGCGCGGCGCGGCGGCGCCCAATTTCTGCTTCGCCGGCCACACCGACGTCGTCCCTCCGGGCGACGAGGGCGACTGGTCGCGCCCGCCCTTCTCCGCCGAACTGGCCGACGGCGCGCTGTGGGGCCGCGGCGCGGCGGACATGAAGGGCGCGATCGCGGCGTTCGCCGCCGCGGCGGGCGACTTCCTCGCCGAACGCCCCGACCCGCCGGGCTCGATCAGCCTGCTCGTCACCGGCGACGAGGAGGGGCCGGCGGTCAACGGCACCCGCAAGGCGCTCGCCTGGATGGCCGAGAACGGCGAGTCCATCGACCATTGCCTGGTGGGCGAGCCGACCTGCGCCGAGGTCCTGGGCGATGTGGTGAAGATCGGCCGGCGCGGCAGCCTCTCCTGCGCGCTCGAGGTCGAGGGCCGGCAGGGCCACGTCGCCTACCCGCATCTCGCCGACAACCCGGCGGCGCGGCTGGTCCGCATGCTCGCCGCCGTCATCGACGCGCCCCTCGACGAGGGGACCGAACATTTCGCGCCGAGCAACCTGGAGGTCACGAGCATCGACGTGGGCAACCCGGCGGGCAACGTGATCCCGGCGCGCGCGCGCGCCGCGTTCAACGTCCGCTTCAACGACCGCCACACCGGCGCCGGGCTGCTGGCGCGGCTGCGCGCGGCGTTCGACGCCGCCGGCGGGCCGGGAGTCCGCTACGCGCTCGACCATCGCCTGTCGGGGGAGGCGTTCCTCACCCCGCCGGGCGCGTTCACCGCGCTGGTCGCCGATGCGGTGGAGGAGGCGACCGGGCGGCGCCCGGCGCTCGGGACCGGCGGCGGCACGTCGGACGCCCGCTTCGTCAAGGACCATTGCCCCGTCGTCGAGTTCGGGCTGGTGGGGCGGACCATGCACAAGATCGACGAACACGCGCCGGTCGCCGACATCCGCGCGCTGGCGGAGGTCTATGGCGCGGTGCTGCGGCGGTATTTCGCGCCGTGATGAGGGACCTCCTCCTTCTGATCTGCCTGCGGTTCCTCCGCGACATGCTGCGCGGCGTCCGGGCGCTCATCGCGGCGTTCCGCGGCGTGCTCAAACTCGCCGCGCGCAACCCGGACGGGCTGGAGCATTTCGACGTCAGCGCCGACGGGTTCTGGCGTTCGTTCTTCGCCGCGCTGGTGGCGCTGCCGTTCTTCCTCGTCGAACGCCATGCGTCGGCGACGATCCTCGCCGCGCTGGACCCCGACAGGGAGCCGCGGCCGATTGATTTCGAATTGACGGTCTATTTCCTGTCCTGGCCGGCGGTCGCGCTGGCGTTTCTCGGCCTCGGGCTGCTGCTGCAACGGATCCACCGCTTCCCGGCGATGGTGATCGCCTTCAACTGGCTGACGGTGGCGACGACCATCGTCGTCTGCATGGCAGAGATCGTCGTCTATATCGCGCCGCGCGTGCTGAGCCCGTTCATGCTCGCCGTCTATGCGATGGTGGCGATTATCGAGTTCCGCGTCGTGCGGGTCGTGATGATTCTGGATACGCTCCAGTCGATCGGCGTCGTCGCGCTCACCACCCTGGTGAGCATGCTGATTTCGCCGGTCGTCCTGCAGCTGTGGTGACGGGGGAAGGGAGGCTTCGATGAACGCGCGACCTTTGCGGCGCCGCGTCGGGGCGGCGGCGGTCGCCGGCCTGTTCGCGGCCGGCGCGTGGGCGCCGGCCGCCGGCGCGGGGGATGGGTTCTACGCCGGCGCCGCGCTGCAAGCGCGCCATTCGGCGGTGGAGTACCGCAAGTCGTTCGGGGCCGCTCCTTCCGCCCCGCGCGTGTCGGAAGACCGGGCGCGCGGGACCGCCGGCGCCCTCGCGACGACGCTGGGCTACCGCGTCTTCCTCTCCGGCCGCTGGCTCCTCGCGGGCGAGATCGAGGGGACGCTGCGCCCCGACGACGGCGTTTCGGGAGTCCTGCCCGGGACCGGCGGCGGCGACCTGGACGTGTGGCCCGGCGCGTGGCGGCTCGATTCGCGCGGCGGCTTGGGCGTCAATGCGCGTCTGGGCTACGCGCCGCGGGGAGCGAAAATCCTGGGGCCGGGGCGCACGTTCTACCTGTTCGCCGGCCTGCGGCGGGTCGAGGTCGACATCGCCGCCGAACACCGCAACGCCCGCCTGGGGATACGGGGCGAGCGGACCATGAGCCGCCGCCTTACTCCCTGGGTCGCAGGGGTCGGCGTCGAGTTCGGCGGCGCGGAGGACCGCTTCGACCTGCGCCTGGGCTATTCCGCCTGGGACGCCGAATTCGGTTTCGCCGGCGGGCAGGAGGACTCGCGGCTCGGCTACGCCTTCGAATCCCGCGAGTGGAGCGTGTCGCTGGCCTACGTCGCCGCGCTCGGCGGCTGACAGCGCCTTCTCGCCGCGCCGGCTCGCCAAAGCGGCGGGAACGCGGCGGAGCGGCGTCCTGGCGGCGACGGGACATGCGTCTCATGGCTCCCGCTACAACAACCCGCGCTCGCGGACGGCGCGGGCGATGAGGGCGGCGTCGTCGAACGCCGCCGGGCGCCAGGCGGCGTCGTGCGCGGCGCCCAGGGGGCGGGCGGCGCCGAGGTCGTAAAGGGCGCGGTGCAGGCGGGCATGCTTGGGCGCCGTCCGGTCCGGCGGCGCGTCGATATAAACCGGCCGCCCCGCCGCGCAGGCCTCGGCGCACATCGCCGTCGAATCGCCGGCGGCGACGATGACGTCCGCCAGCGCGAGATAGCCGAGATACGGGTTCTCGCCGCCCCTGTGCCAAAGGAACGCGCGGCCGGGCGCCAGGGCGGCCGCCAGCCGCGCCGCGGCGGCGGGCCCGGTGCGCCGCGAGGTCGCCAGCAGCACTCCGCCGCCGAGCGCCGCCGCGAACCGGCGGACGCGCGCCGCGAGCGCTTCAGCGTCCGCCGCGCCGAAGGGGCGCCGCCGGGTCGCGCCGCCCGCCAGCAGCGCCAGCCGCGGCCGCGGGACGGACTCCAGCGCGCCGCGCCATTCCGCCGCCGCCGCGGCGAGCCGCGCGCGGGTGACGCGGTGCGGCGCGGCGACGGTGCGCAGCAGGTTGGCGCGCGCCGGCGGGTCGTCATGCGCCGGCGCCGCGATCAGGTCGAAATCCGCCGCGCCGGGCCCGGGCCGCATGCATTGGACGAGGCGCGTCCGCCCGCCGCTCCGCGCCTTGACGGCGCGCGCGACCGGCGCCGTGCGGCGCCCGGCCGCTATGACCAGGTCGGGCCAGGGCGGCGCGGGGCGCGAATCGGCCGCCGCATGCCGCGCGGTCGCGCCGAGCAGCGCGTTGGGAAGCCGCGCCAGCCGGTTGTAGCGCAGGCGGAGCGCCGAGAAGGGCGCGCCCAGCGCCTCGGCGACGCCGAGCGCCTGGTTGGCGTGGCCGGCGCGGTCGTCGGCGAGGACCAGGACGCGCGCCGCGCCGCCGGTCAACGGAATTCGACCGCCAATATCTCGTAGCTGCGGGCGCCGTCGGGGGCGTCGAAGGTGAAACTGTCGCCGACGTTCTTGCCGATCATCGCCTGCACCAGCGGCGCCTCGACCGACAGGCGGCCGCGCTTGGGGTCCGACTCGTCCGCGCCGACGATGAGCCAGGTCTTCTCCTCGTCGGTGTCCTCATCAGCGAGGGTCACGGTGGCGCCGAACTGCACCTTGTCGCCCGAGAGTGTGGAGACGTCGATCACCTGTGCGCGGCCGAGCTTGTCCTCCAGCTCGCGTATCCGGCCCTCGACGAAGCCCTGGCGCTCGCGGGCGGCGTGGTATTCGGCGTTCTCCGACAGGTCGCCGTGTTCGCGCGCCGCGGCGATGGCCTTGACGATGGCCGGGCGCTCCTCGGTCCGCAGTTTCCGCAGCGCCGCCTCCAGCCGCTTGTGGCCCTCGGCGGTCATCGGCGCCCGCCCGGCGACCGGCGCTGGTGCGGTCCCGGGCGATCCGGCGCCCGCGCCCGAAGATCGGCTCGATATTTGCGGTTTCCGTCCTTTCATGAGTTTGACGATTTCGGCATCGCTATGCGGTTGTTTCATGAGAGTCTGAACTTCGCGTCGGTGCCAAATGGGGAGTTGCGCGTTGAACAACTCCAAGAATTTGTCTTCGCCGAAAAGGTAAACGGCCGCTTTAAGATTATCGGGAAACCGCTGCTTCGTAACGACTTCGGGCAACCCGCCAGTACTAGTCATGATTTCCCGTGTCTGGACGGCGTTCTCTCCCGGGAACATCCCGTCAAGAACGGCCAGCGCGTCATCGTTGCCGCGTTTCTCACACATCTTCCTAAGCACTTCCCTGAGTTCCGCGCTGTTGAGTCTTTTCGGATCTCGGTAGCGCCAAAGTCGCTTGCTCTCGCGCTCCGGCGTCCAAGTCTCCATGAACTTGGCGATTTCGTCTTCGGTGAGCGTGCCCAGATTCATAAGGCGGCGAACCTGGTCTTGATGGCGGATACGCAACTGGTCGTTGCCCAATTCGACGACGACAGATTTGCCGAAGATCTCTTTTGCTTCGGCGAGCGTATCGGGGAAAATCTGTGCCGTTTCGAGATGGGGCTTTCCAGATTTCGCATGACCTTTGGACCATTTGGTCTTCACAGTTTCGGTTCGGGGCATCTTCGTCTCCATTCTGGATCGGGTTTTCCATACTACGCGCATGGTCGGTTTAGGTAAAGGACTCCCGGGTGCGCCGGCGTCTCGCCGGCATCTTTATCGTGTGCGCGCTTCGCGCGCATGCCGGCGAGACGCCGGCGCACCCAAGAATCGCGAGAAATTCGATCCATGCCGGATATGAGCCATGATCCTGCCGCCGTTCAACGGAATTCGACCGCCAGTATCTCGTAGCTGCGGGCGCCGCTGGGGGCGTCGAAGGTGAAACTGTCGCCGACGCTCTTGTTGATCATCGCCCGCGCCAGCGGGGCGGCGACCGACAGGCGGCCGCGCTCGGGGTCCGACTCGTCCGCGCCGACGATGCGCCAGGTCTTCTCCTCGTCGGTGTCCTCGTCGGCGAGGGTCACGGTGGCGCCGAACTTCACCCGATCGCCCGACAGTTTGGAGACGTCGATCACCTGGGCGCGGCCGAGCTTGTCCTCCAGCTCGCGCATCCGGCCCTCGACGAAGCCCTGGCGTTCGCGGGCGGCGTGGTACTCGGCGTTCTCCGACAGGTCGCCGTGCTCGCGCGCCGCGGCTATCGCCTTGACGATGGCCGGGCGATCCTCGGTCCGCAGCTTGCGCAGCTCCGCCTCCAGCCGCTTGTGGCCCTCGGCGGTCATCGGCACCCGCCCGGCGCCCGGCGCGGTGGATTCGGGCGAGCCGGCGGTCCGGTTCGCTATCGCCGCGACGACGTCGGGATGGGCGGCGAGGACCTCCAGGAGCTCCCGCATGGTCCGCCGGACGATGGGGTCGGCGAGCTTCGCGCCGTTGAACTCGAAACCGCCGGACGCCTTGCGGGCCTCGCCGATCTCCGTCTCCTTGCCCGTGTCGTGGCGGGCGAAGACGACGTAGCCGTCGCGGCCGTCGACTCCGCGCCGCTTCGGGCGCCATTTGATCTCGTACGACATGGCCGCGTCCCCTCCCCGGCGCCGGGGTCAATCGTAGGACTGGAGCGAGGCGACTTCAAGCGGCCCCCGGCGCAGCGCGGCGATGGCGGCCACGGCGGCGCGGCAGCCGGCGACGGTGGTGTAGTAGGGGATCCGGCGGCCGAGCGCCGCGCGGCGCAGGCTGTAGGAATCGGAGATCGCCTGGTCACCCTCGGTGGTGTTGAACACCAGGTCCACCTCGCCGTCGGAGATCGCGTCCACCAGATGCGGGCGGCCCTCGCGGACCTTGCGGATGCGGCGCACCCGCAGCCCCGCCGCCTCCAGGCGGTCCGCCGTCCCGCGCGTCGCGACCAGGGCGAAGCCCATCGCCGCCAGCTCGCGGCCCAGCGGCGCCATCGCCGCCTTGTCGGCGTCGCGGACCGAGATGAACGCCGCGCCCCCGGTCGGCAGGTCGGCGCCGGCGGCGATCTGCGCCTTCGCGAAGGCGCGCCCGAAATCGGTGTCGAGGCCCATCGCCTCCCCGGTCGATTTCATTTCCGGCCCCAGCAGGACGTCGACGCCGGGGAACCGCGCGAAGGGGAACACCGATTCCTTCACCGCCACCAGCCCCGCCGTCCGGCGCGGGAGGTCGAAATCCGCCAGCCTCTCGCCCGTCATCAGCCGCGCGGCGATCTTGGCTATGGGCGCGCCGGTCGCCTTGGCGACGAAGGGCACGGTGCGGCTGGCGCGCGGGTTGGCCTCGATGACGTACACCTCGTCCGCGCCGCCGGCGCCCGCCTTGACGGCGAATTGGACGTTCATCAGCCCGCGCACGCCGAGCGCCAGCGCCAGCGCCTCGGTCTGCCGCTCGATCTCCGCCACCGTCGCCGCGGCGAGGGTGCGGGGCGGCAGCGCGCAGGCCGAATCGCCGGAATGGACCCCGGCCTCCTCGATGTGCTCCATGACGCCGGCGACGCGGACCGTCTCGCCGTCGGACAGCGCGTCCACGTCCACCTCGACGGCGTCGGACAGGAAGCGGTCCACCAGGATCGGCGCGCCGCCGAACAGGCGGACCGCCTCGCCCACGTAACGCTCCAGCCCGGCGCGGTCGCGGACGATCTCCATCGCCCGCCCGCCCAGGACGTAGGACGGGCGGACGAGCACCGGATAACCGACGCGCGCCGCTATCGCCACCGCCTCCTCCACCGTCCGGCAGGTCCCCGCCGGCGGCTGGCGGAGGCCGAGCTCGGCCAGCAGCGCGCCGAAGCGCCCGCGGTCCTCCGCCCGGTCGATGGCGTCGGGCGCGGTGCCGACGATCGGCAGCCCGGCCGCCTCCAGCGCGTTGGCGAGGGCGAGGGGGGTCTGGCCGCCGAACTGGACCACCAGCCCCTCCAGCGCGCCGCGCGACGTCTCGACGCGCGCGATCTCGATGACGTCCTCGGCCGTCAACGGCTCGAAATAGAGCCGGTCGGACGTGTCGTAATCGGTCGACACCGTCTCCGGGTTGCAGTTGACCATCGCGGTCTCGAAGCCCGCCTCGCCCAGGCTGTAGGCGGCGTGCACGCAGCAATAGTCGAACTCGATCCCCTGGCCGATGCGGTTCGGCCCGCCGCCGAGGATCAGGACCTTGCGCCGGCCGCTCGGCCGCGCCTCGCACTCCGACAGGTCGTCGGAGCCGTCATAGGTCGAATAGAGGTAGGGGGTGACGGCGTCGAACTCGGCGGCGCAGGTGTCGACGCGCTTGAAGACCGGGTGGACCCCGAGCGCGGCGCGGCGCGCGGCGACCTGGGACTCCTCCAACCCGGCGAGGGCGGCGAGGCGGGCGTCGGAGAACCCCTGCTTCTTGAGCGCCCGCAGCCCCGCCGCGTCCCCCGGCAGGCCGGACTTGCGGACCGTGCGCTCGGTGTCGACGAGCGCGGCGATCTCGCGCAGGAACCACGGGTCGAAGCGGCAGGCGTCGTGGACCTCCGCGACGCTCATCCCCTCGCGGAGCGCCTGCGCGGCGATGAGGATGCGGTCGGGCGCCTGGCCGCTCAGCGCCGCCACGATGGCGCCCGTGTCGCCGCCCGGCGCGTAGCCGGGGATCTCCGCCTCGTCGAGGCCGGAAAGCCCGGTCTCCATCGACCGCAGCGCCTTTTGCAGCGATTCGGCGAAGGTCCGCCCGATCGCCATCGCCTCGCCCACCGATTTCATCGCCGTCGTCAGCGCCGGCTCCGCGCCGGGGAACTTCTCGAAGGTGAAGCGCGGCATCTTGGTGACGACGTAATCGATGGTCGGCTCGAACGACGCCGGGGTGGAGCCGGTGATGTCGTTGGCGATTTCGTCCAGCGTCAGCCCCACCGCGAGTTTCGCCGCCACCTTGGCGATGGGGAACCCCGTCGCCTTGGAGGCCAGCGCCGACGACCGCGACACGCGCGGGTTCATCTCGATCACGACCATGCGCCCGGTGGCGGGGTCGACGGCGAACTGGACGTTCGATCCGCCGGTCTCGACGCCGATCTCGCGCAGCACCGCGAGCGAGGCGTCGCGCATGATCTGGTATTCCTTGTCGGTGAGGGTGAGCGCCGGGGCGACGGTCACGCTGTCGCCGGTGTGCACGCCCATGGGGTCGATGTTCTCGATGGAGCAGACGACGACGCCGTTGTCGGCGCGGTCGCGGATCACCTCCATCTCGTATTCCTTCCAGCCCGCCACCGACTCCTCGACCAGCACCTCGCCGGCGGGGGAGGCGGCGATTCCGGCGCGCACGACGTCGTCGAACGCGGCGCGGTTGTAGGCCACGCCGCCGCCGGAGCCGCCCAGGGTGAAGGACGGGCGGACGATGGCCGGCAGGCCCACCTCGTCGAGCGCGGCGCGCGCGGCCTCGAGCGTCTTCGCCGTGGCGCCGCGCGGAGTCTCCAGGCCGATGCGCGCCATCGCCGCCTGGAACAGGTCGCGGTCCTCCGCCTTGGCGATGGCCTCGCGGTCGGCGCCGATGAGCTCCACCCCGTGCGCCGCGAGGACGCCGGATTCGGCGAGGGCGAAAGCGGTGTTCAACCCCGTCTGCCCGCCCATGGTCGGCAACAGCGCGTCGGGTTTTTCGGCGGCGACGATCCGCTCCACCGCCGCCGGCGTAATCGGCTCCACATAGGTGGCGTCCGCGGTGCCGGGGTCGGTCATGATCGTCGCCGGGTTCGAGTTCACGAGGATGACGCGGTAGCCCTCGCCGCGCAGCGCCTTGCACGCCTGGGTGCCCGAATAGTCGAACTCGCACGCCTGGCCGATGACGATGGGGCCGGCGCCCACGATCAGGATCGATTCGATGTCGGCGCGCCTGGGCATCCCGATCAGGACTCCATCAGGGCGGCGAAGCGGTCGAACAGGTAATGGCTGTCGCGCGGGCCGGGCGAGGCCTCGGGATGGTACTGGACGCCGAACGCCCGCCCGCCCATCGCGCGGAGGCCCTCCAGCGTCCCGTCGAACAGCGAGACGTGGGTCTTCTCGACTCCCGCCGGCAGCGAGTCGGCGTCGACGACGAAGCCGTGGTTCTGGCTGGTGATCTCCACCCGCCCGGTGGCGAGGTCCTTGACCGGATGGTTGGCGCCGCGGTGGCCCTGGCGCATCTTCGCCGTCCGCCCGCCGAGCGCCAGCGCCAGCAACTGGAACCCCAGGCAGATGCCGAACACCGGCAATCCCGTCTCCAGCAGCGCGCGGACGGTCGGAACCGCGTATTCCGCCGTCGCCGCGGGGTCGCCGGGGCCGTTCGACAGCAATATCCCGTCCGGTTTGAGGTTCTTGATGATGTCGGCAGGGGTGTTCGCCGGAACGAGGAGCACTTGGCAACCCGCCGAGGCGAGGCAGCGCAGGATGTTGCGCTTGGCGCCGTAGTCGATCGCCACGACGCGCCGCGCCTCTTTCGCCGCGAAGACGCCATGTCCGGCGCCGAGGGTCCAGCGGGTCTCGCTCCAGGGGGAGAACGCAGAGTGAGCGCCCTCCCGCGCCAGGTCCATTCCGGCGAGGCCCGGCCAGGCCGCCGCCTCGGCGGCGAGCGCGGCGATGTCGAACCGGCCCTCCGGGTCGTGGACGAGGACCCCCGACGGCGCGCCGGCGGCGCGGACGCGGCGGGTGAGCGCGCGCGTGTCCACCCCCGTTATCGCCGGGAGTCCGTTGTCCTTCAGCCACGAATCGAGGCGCTGCGCCGCGCGCCAATTGGAGGGCGCGCCGATGCCGGAGCGGAGGACGCAGCCGCGGGCGGCGGGACGATCCGACTCGGCGTCCTCCGGATTGGCCCCGACATTGCCGATGTGCGGGAAGGTGAACGTGACGATCTGCCCGGCGTAGGAGGGGTCGGTGAGGATCTCCTGGTAGCCGGAAATGGAGGTGTTGAAGCAGACCTCGCCTGTGGCGCGGCCGACCGCGCCCATGCCGCGGCCGCGGATCGCGGTCCCGTCGGCCAGCGCCAGCACGGCGGTGGGCCGGGGCGCGAACCGGGAGCCGGCGGGTTCGGGAGGTGCGGCGGCGGGGGACATGCGGGGCCATGGTGTGCGCCGCCGCGCGCGGCGCGTCAAGCCGCGCCGCGCGCGGCGGCACCCTTGACATACCGGCCGAACGGTGCTATAGGGTGGTCAATTCCACATGCGGTGGAAGCGACAACCTGGGGAGTAGCGACAATGGGCGACAGCAACGCGCTTGTCGAGAAGTTCCGCGCCGCCTGCGCCGAGGACGAGACCGTCCGCGAGCGCTTCGACGCCGATCCGCGCGGCGTGCTCGCCGAATACGGCTTCGAGATTCCCGAAGGCGCGAAGTGCGCGTTCGTCGGCGGCGACGACCTGGTGCACATCACGATGCCCGATGGCGCGCTGAGCGACGAGGAGCTCGCAACCGTGTCCGGCGGCACGTCCGCGGCGACGACGGCCGCCGTCGTCACCCTCGGAGGCATCGCCGCGCTCATGGTGCTGGCGGCGCAGAGCGCGGTGGCCGGCGCGTCGGCTTCCGGCTCCTCCTGACCCTTCGGAGCCGGCGGGGCGCGCGCCGTCCCGCCGGCTTCGGCCGGCCGCCGGGGAAAAGCCGCCGCGAACCCCTCGCCGGATGAACGGCGCCATGCGGCGGTCCGCTCCGCACAAGGCGGAGGCGACGAACCGGGGAGTTGTGAAATGAGCGACGGCAACGTGCTCGTCGAGAAGTTCCGCGCCGCCTGCGCCGGGGACGAGACCGTCCGCGCGCGCTTCGACGCCGATCCGCGCGGCGTGCTCGCCGAATACGGCCTCGATGTCCCCGAAGGCGCGAAGTGCGCGTTCGTCGGCGGCGACGATTTGGTGCATGTCACGCTGCCCGATGGCGCGCTGAGCGACGAGGAGCTCGCCGATGTGTCCGCCGGCGTGAGCGCGACGACGGGCCACACGACCACCGTGCGCATCGCCGCGCTCATGAGGGCGAAGGAGCTGGCCGGCGGCTCCTGAACCTGCGCGCCGGAGGAAGGCCGCCGCGAAGGCGGGGGCGAGGCCGAGTTTCCGTTGGAGGACGAGCCGATGAGCGATGGCGACGCGCGTGTCGAGAAGTTCCGCGCGGCCTGGAGCGGGGACGAGGCGGTGCGCGAGCGCTTCGCGGCCGATCCGCGCGGCCTGCTCGCCGAATACGGCTTCGAGGTTCCCGAAGGCGCGAAATGCGAATTCGTCGGCGGCGCCGACGTGGTGCGCGTCACGCTGCCCGACGGCGCGCCGCCCTCCGCCGAGTTGGACGACGCGGCGCTCGCCGGCGTGTCCGGCGGGACCGGCGCACCGCCCGGGACCATCGCCGTTCCGGTGGGGCAATTCGCCGGGAGCATGGGCATCGTGACGATGGCGGCGGCGCGGGCCGCGGCGAGCCGCATCGCGTCCGGCGGCTAGCCCGAGCTTCGAGTCCGGGGAGCGCCGGAAATGGACGCCGCGGCGGCGGTCGGCGGCGCGGGGCCGGGCGCCTCGCAGGCGGCGCGCCTCGCCCGCGTTCCGGGGAGCGGCGGCTGGCCGCTCGTCGGCACCAGTATCGAATTCCTGCGCGACCCGTTCGCGTTCCACGAACGCCGCGTCGCCCGCCACGGGCCGGTTTACAAGACCCGCAGTTTCGGCCGCTGGGCCGTCGCGCTGATCGGCGCCGACGCGCTCGAGGCGGTGTTGATGGACCGCGAGCGCAACTTCTCCAGCGAGAAGGGCTGGTCGATCCTCGCCGACATGTTCGGCGGCGGGCTGATGCTGCGCGATTTCGACGACCATCGCCCGCACCGCCGCATCATGCAGGCGGCCGCCTTCAAGCCGAAGGCGATGGCGGACTACGTCGACCGCATGAACGGGGGCATCGCCGCCGCGCTCGCGCGCTGGCCGGCGGGGCGGGCGCGCTTCTACGACCGCGTCAAGGACCTGACCCTGGAGCTCGGCGCCGCCATATTCATGGGGCTGGACGCGGGCGCCGAGGCGCGGCGGCTGAACCGCGCCTTCGTCGCCGAACTCGCCGCCACCGTCGCCGTCGTCCGCGCGCCGCTTCCGGGCAACGCGGCGTGGCGCGGCCGGCGCGCCCGCGCCTTCCTGCTCGGCAGGTTCCGCGATCTGGTCCCGGCGCGCCGCGCCGGCGGCGGCGACGACCTGTTCTCGCAACTGTGCCGCGCCCGCTTCGACGACGGGCGCGCCCTCTCCGACGGCGAGATCGTCGACCATCTGAACTTCCTGCTGATGGCGGCGCACGACACCACCACCAGCGGCCTCGCCACCATGGCCTGGGCGCTGGCCGCGCATCCGCGCTGGCAGGAGGCCGCGCGCGAGGAGATCGCCGGAGTCGGCGCCGAGCGCCTCGACCACGCGGCGATGGACCGGCTGCCGCTCACCGAGCGCGTGTTCAAGGAGGCGCTGCGGCTCAAGCCCCCGGTGCCGTTCATCCCCCGCTACGCGCTGCGCCCGTTCGCGTTCGGCGGCCACGAGATTCCGGGCGGGACCCATGTTTCGGTCAGCCCCGGCATGGCCGCCCGCGACCCGGCGCTGTGGACCGACCCACTCGCCTTCGACCCCGACCGCTTCCTGCCCGGGCGCGCCGAGGACAAGAGCCATCGTTTCGCCTGGGCGCCTTTCGGCGGCGGCGCGCACAAATGCATCGGGCTGCATTTCGCGATGATGCAGGCCAAGGCGTTCGCCTTCCAGTTCCTGCGCCGCTTCCGCCTGTCGCTCCCGCCCGGCTACCGCCCCCGCTGGCGCGTCATGCCCATCCCCAAACCGGCGGACGGCCTGCCGCTGGTCGTCGAGCCGGCGTAGGCGCGGCCGGGAGCCTCCGCGACCGTCGATATCGGCGCCGCGGCGTCGCGCGTGTCTTGCGCTCCCGTGAGAACGGTACGAAACGTCAGCGAGATACGACGTTTTCGCGGCCTCCATCCGTCGTCCGTCCGGACGGCGATCCGGGCGCCCAACGTGGCGGGAACGGCGGCGGACGGCGGTCTCACGCCATCGCCTCCCGCAGCCGCTCCTCCAGCGTGTCGAGGAAGCCGGTCGTCGTCTCCCACTCCTGCTCCGGGCCGATGAGGACCGCCAGGTCCTTCGTCATGCGGCCGGCCTCCACCGCCTCGACGCAGACGCGCTCCAGCGTTTCGGCGAAGGCTTGCAGCTCCGGCGTCCCGTCGAACTTGCCGCGATGCCACAGGCCGCGCGTCCAGGCGTAGATCGACGCTATGGGGTTGGTCGACGTCTCCTCCCCCGCCACGTGGCGGCGGTAGTGGCGCGTCACCGTGCCGTGCGCCGCCTCCGCCTCCACCGCGCCGCCGTCGGGGGTCAGCAGCACCGACGTCATCAGGCCGAGCGAGCCGAAGCCCTGCGCCACGGTGTCGGACTGGACGTCGCCGTCGTAGTTCTTGCAGGCCCAGACGAAGCCGCCGTCCCACTTCAACGCCGCCGCCACCATGTCGTCGATCAGGCGGTGTTCGTAGGCGAGGCCGGCGGCGGCGAAGCGCTCCGCGAATTCGGAATCGAACACCTCCCGGAACAGGTCCTTGAAGCGCCCGTCATACGCCTTGAGGATCGTGTTCTTGGTCGACATGTAGAGCGGCCAGCCGAGATCGAGCGCGTAGTTCATGCAGGCGCGCGCGAAGCCCCGGATCGACTCGTCGAGGTTGTACATGCCGAGCGCGACGCCGCCGCCGGGGAAGTCGAAAATCTCGAAATCCCGCGCCGGGCCGCCATCGGCGGGCGCGAACCGCATGGTCAATTTGCCCGGCCCCGGCACGGTGAAATCGGTGGCCCGGTACTGGTCGCCGAAGGCGTGGCGCCCGATCGCTATGGGCTTGCGCCAGCCCGGAACCAGCCGGGGCACGTTCCGGCACAGGATCGGCTGGCGGAACACCGTGCCGCCGAGAATGTTGCGGATCGTCCCGTTCGGCGAACGGTACATGCGCTTCAGGCCGAACTCCTCGACCCGCGCCTCGTCGGGGGTGATCGTGGCGCATTTGACGCCGACGCCGACGCGGCGGATCGCACGCGCCGCCTCGACCGTCACCGCGTCATCGGTGGCGTCGCGCGACTCGATTCCCAGGTCGTAGGTCTCCAGCTCCACATCGACCCAGGGCAGGATCAGCCGATCCTTGATGACCCCCCAGACGATGCGGGTCATCTCGTCGCCCTCGAGTTCGACGACGGGGTTCTTCGCCGCGATCCTGGCCATGCGCCTCGCCTCTCCGCTTCCGCCGGGGGCGGCGGGGCGCGGACCATAGCAAGCGGCGCGTCCGGTTCAAGCGCCTCCGCCCGCCCGCGCCGCGCGCCGCGCGACCTCGGCCGCGTCGTCCACCGCCTCGCACATCGCCAGCGCGGCGGGCCGGAGGAAGCCTTGCGCCGCCATGTGCTCCAGAAGCGCCAGGAACGGCGCCCAATAGGCGGAATCGAACAGCATCAGCGGCTTCTCGTGCAGCCCCAGATAGCGCCAGGCGAGGACCTCCGCGGTCTCGTCCAGCGTGCCGATTCCCCCCGGCAGGGCGACGAAGGCGTCGGCCATGTCGAACATGCGCCGCTTGCGCGCGTGCATGCCGTCGGTGACGATTATCTCGGCGAGGCCGCGATGGGCGATCTCGCGCCGTTCGAGGAATTCGGGGATCGCCCCGGAGACGCGCCCGCCGGCGGCGATGGCCGCATCGGCGACGACGCCCATCAGGCCGATGGCGCCGCCGCCGGTGACGATGGCGACTCCGGCCTCGGCGCAGGCGCGGCCCAGGCGGCGCGCGGCGTCCGCATGGCGCGGGTCGCCGCCGCGGGCGGAGCCGCAGAACACGCAAAGCGACGGTCCCATCGCAGCGCCCCGCCCCCTCCCCCGGTTGGCGCCGGCCCGCGCGATTTACAGGCCGGCGGGCGGCATATTACATTGGCGCCCTTGTGAATCCAGCCGGGGGAGGCGCGGGTGCGCAGCCGACTTCGCATAGCCGCGGGCGCCGCCGCGGTCGCCGCGGCCGCCGGAGCCGCTTGGTGGTGGGCTCAGCCGGAGGACGGCGAGCCGCCGCGCGCCGCGCTCGAGGCCGCGGATCGGGCGGCCCCGCCTCCCGCACCCCGCGGCGCGGCGGACGGCGCTCCGCCCGCCGCCGCCGCCGGGGACTCCGGCGCGGACCCGGCCGCCGCCGATCCGGACGCAGGCGCCGGCGCGGACGGGACGGAGACGCCGGAGGGCGTGACGGTCGCCCGCCTCGAACCCTCGGCGGCGGCCCCCGGCCCGGCGCGCGTCGAGGACGCCGGCGCGGCGGCGGAGGACGCCCCGCCCGCCGCCGCCGGACCCGCCGACTCCGCGCCGCCCGCCGAGGCCGCCGCCGCGGTCGAGGACTACGCGCCTGCGCTCGAATCCGAAACGGCGCCGGAGGACCCCGCCGGCGCGGAGCCCGCTCCCGCCGCGCCGCCACCACCGTCCGGCGCCGTCTCCCGCGATGCGGGCGCGGCGCCCGCGCGACTGGAGCTGGAGTCGGCCGTGTCCGATGCGCCTCCCCCGCCGCCGCCGGCCCCGGCCGGAGCGAACGCGGCGGGGGAAGGCGCCGCGGTTCCGCCGCCCGAAGCCGAGGCGGCGCCGGAGGACTCCGCCGTCGTGGAATCGGATCCGGTCGCAGCGGCGCCCGATGGCGCGCCTCCCGCGCCTCCCCCCGTCCCGGTCGCCGCGGACGCGGCGGGAGAAGGCGCCGCGGCGCCGCCGCTCGACGCCGAAGCGGCGCCGGAGGACTCCGCCATCGCGGAGTCGGATCCGGTTGCGGCGGCACCCGATGGCGCGCCTCCCGCGCCTCCGGCCGCGCCGTCGCGCGAGGCGCCCGATTCGATACGGCTCGCCGCCGCGGCTCCGCCGCCCGCCGCCCGACTTCCGCGGGCTGCCCCCCGGACCGCCGCGCCGGCGCCCCCGCTCCCCGCCGCGCCCGCCGCCGCTCCGGCCCGGGCGGCGCCGCTTCCGTCCCGCATCGCCGCGGTCGATGGAGACGCCGCCGCCGCCGCGCCGCGCGCGGGGGCCGGCGTTGCCGAGTCCGCTCCCGAAGCCGCCGCGCCCGCGAGCCCCGGCGCGCCGGCCGCGGCGCCGGGCGGGGCCGCGCCGCCTCCGCCCCGCATCGCCGCGGTCGCCGGGGACGCCGCCGCCGCCGCGCCGCTCGACGAAGCCGGCGCGCCGGACCCCGGCCCGCGGCTCAGCATCGACGAGATCGCCTACGACGAATCGGGCGACGTCGATTTCTCCGGCACGGCGATACCGGGCGTTCCGGTCGTCGCCTATCTCGACGGCAAGCCCATCGGGTCCGCGCCTGTGGCGCCCGACGGGTCCTGGCGCCTCGCGCCCGAAGCGGCGATCGACCCCGGCCTCTACTCGATCCGGATCGAACAGGCGGACGCCGGGGGCGCGCTGTCGGAGCTGGAGACGCCGTTCCGCTTCGCCGACCTGCGGCGGACCGGCGTGGCGGAGGGGCTGACGGTGGTGCAGGTGGGAAGCAACCTCTGGCGCATCGCCAGGCGGGTTTACGGCGCCGGCGCGCATTACCGGGAGATCTACGCCGCCAACAGCGACCGCATCCGCGACCCGGACCTGATCTTTCCCGGGCAAATCCTGATCCTGCCCGAGATGGCGGCGGGCGGCTGACCGCGCCGGCCGGCCGGCGCGCCCGGTGAGCGAAAACCCGGACATGCGCGCGCGCTTTGGCCGCGACGCCGGCGCGGTGCGGATGCTGCTGCCGTACCTATGGCCCCGGCGGCGCTGGGACCTGCGCGGGCGCGTCGCCCTCGCCCTGCTGCTGCTCGTCGGCGCCAAGGTCGCCATCGTCCAGGCGCCGCTGCTGCTGGGCGAGGTGGTGGACGCGCTCGACGCCGGCGGCGGCGCCGGGGCCGTCATCGCCGTCCCCGGCGGCCTGATCGTCGCCTTCGGCGTCGCCCGCCTGCTGGGGGTGGCGTTCGGCGAGCTGCGCGACGCCGTGTTCGCGCGGGTGGCGCAGCGGGCGGTGCGGCGGGTGGCGCTGCGCGTGTTCCGCCACCTGCATGCGCTGTCGCTGCGCTTCCACCTCGACCGGCGCACCGGCGGGCTCAGCCGCGCCATCGAGCGCGGGACCAAGGGCATCGAGTTCCTGCTCGCCTTCATGCTGTTCAACGTCCTGCCGACGCTGATCGAGATCGGCCTCGTCTGCGGCATTCTCCTCTACCGCTACGAAGCGTCCTTCGCCGCGATAACCCTGGCGTCGGTGCTGGTCTATATCGGCTTCACGTTCCTGGTGACCGAATGGCGCATCCGCTTCGTCCGGCGGATGAACGATTCCGACGAACAGGCGAACACCAAGGCCATCGACAGCCTGCTGAATTACGAGACGGTGAAGTATTTCGGCGCCGAGGAGCACGAGGGGCGGCGCTTCGACGCGTCGCTCCGGCGCTACCAGAAGGCGGCGGTGACGACCAAGGTCTCGCTCGCCCTGCTCAATGCGGGGCAGGCGTTCGTCATCGCCGGCGGCATGACCGCGGTGCTGCTGCTGGCGGCGGAGGGCATCGCCCGCGGTGAAATGGGCCTGGGCGACCTGGTGACGATCAACGCCTTCATGCTCCAGCTCTACCAGCCGCTGGGCTTCCTCGGCTTCGTCTATCGCCAGATCAAGCAGTCGCTGGTGGACATGGAGCGGATGTTCGACCTGCTCGGCGAGCGGCGGGAGATCTCCGACCGGCCCGGCGCAACGCCGCTCGCGGTGGACGGCGGGCGGATCGAGTTCGACCGCGTCGATTTCGCCTACGACCCCGAGCGCCCGATCCTGCGCGGCGTGAGCTTCTCCGTCCCGCCCGGGCGGACCGTCGCCATCGTCGGGCCGACCGGCTCCGGCAAGACCACCCTCGCGCGGCTGCTGTTCCGCTTCTACGACGTCTCCGGCGGCGCGATCCGCATCGACGGGCAGGACCTCCGCTCGGTCACGCAGGCGTCGCTGCGCGCCGCCATCGGCATCGTCCCGCAGGACACGGTGCTGTTCAACGACACCATCGGCTACAATCTGGCCTATGCGCGGCCCGGCCGCGCCACGGCGGAGGAGGTGGAGGAGGCCGCCCGCCTCGCCCGCCTCGACGGCTTCGTCGCCCGGCTGCCGAAAGGCTACGACAGCATGGTGGGCGAACGCGGCCTCAAATTGTCGGGCGGCGAGAAGCAGCGCGTCGCCATCGCCCGGATGCTGCTCAAGCGCCCGCCGCTGATGCTGTTCGACGAGGCGACCTCGGCCCTCGATACGGCGACCGAGAAGGACATCCAGGCCGAGCTCGCCGAGGTCAGCCGCGGCCACACCACCCTGGTCATCGCCCACCGCCTGTCGACGGTGGTCGACGCCGACGAGATACTGGTGCTGGATTCGGGCCGCATCGTCGAGCGTGGCGGCCATGCGGCGCTGCTCGCCGCCGGCGGGATCTACGCCGACATGTGGCGTCGCCAGCAGGAGTCCGCGCGCGCCGCGCAGCGACTCGCCGCGCTCGCCGCGGCCGAATAGGCGGCGCAGGAAAACGCGAGGGAGCCCGCCGTGCCGAAGACCCTGGATTGCGCCATCGTCGACGTGTTCGCCGAGCGCCCGTTCGCCGGCAACCAGCTCGCGGTCGTGCGCGGCTGCGGCGGGCTGGACGCGGCGGCCATGCAGGCCATCGCCCGCGAGATGAACTTCTCCGAGACCGCCTTCGTCACGGCCGAGGACGGCGGCGCGGCGCGGGTTCGGATATTTACGCCGACCGTCGAACTGCCCTTCGCCGGGCATCCCGTCCTCGGGACGGCGTGGGTCCTCGCCGGCGGCGGTGTCCGCCGCGTCCAAGCGCTCGATCTCGCCGCCGGGCGAATCGAGGCGCGCTTCGACGACGACGGCCTGGGCTGGATAACCCCGCCGCCGGCGGAGCTGGGGGAGAAGGTCTCCCCCGCGGCGGCGGCGGCGCTGCTCGGCCTGCCGGAGCGCCGCCTCGACCGCGCCCGCCCGCCGCGCCGCGCCGCGGTCGGGCCGCGCTTCGTATTGATCGGCGTGGACGGACTCGACTCGCTGCGGCGGGCGCGGATCTCTCCCGAAGCCTACGCCGAGGTTTCGGGCGGGGACTTCATGGGAGTCTTCGCCTTCGCCGGCGAAGCCTACGGCCCGGACGCCGATTTCGCGGCGCGGATGTTCTTCGACGCCGGCGGCTTCCGCGAGGACCCGGCGACCGGCAGCGCCAACGCCGCCTTCGCCCGCTACCTGCGCGAATTCGACGTTACCGGCCGCGCGGTGGTGGAGCAGGGGTTCGAGATCGCCCGCCCGTCGCGGATCCATCTCGACATCGGCGAGCCCGTCCGCGTCGGCGGCAAAGTCCAGCCTGTGCTGATCGGCGCGCTGTCGGTCGACGGGCTGGCGTAGCCGCCGCGCCGCGCGGCTGTCAATTTCGCCACGCTTCTCGGCTATCCCGGATTTCTCAGGATTTCTCATACGTCTGAGAGCCCGTACCGGAATAAGTTTTGCTTTTATGCTCTTGCCATTCTTCGGATGAGAAGTTGCACGTTTCCGATGAAGAGCCATGCCTGCGCCGTGGCGATAGTCGCCTCGAAATCCTTGGCCAGACGCCGGTTACGGCTCAGCCAAGCCAATGTCTGTTCGACGACCCAGCGGCGCGGCAACGGCTCAAAGCCGCGCACGGTGTCGGAGCGCTTCACGACCTCGATACTCCACCGCCCCTTGCCGTCAAGCGCGGCTTGGAGTTTCGGACCCGCATAAGCGCCGTCCGCGAATACGTGGCGCAGCCAGGGAAAACTGGCGCGTATCGAAGTAAGCAGCTTGGGCGCGCCGTCGCGGTCCTGGATATCGGCAGCGTGAACCTGCGCCGTGACCAGCAAGCCGCCTGTATCGGTGAGGATATGTCGTTTGCGGCCCTTGACCTTCTTGCCGGCGTCGAAGCCGCGCGGGCCGCCGCTTTCCATGGTCCTCACCGATTGGCTGTCGACGACGCCGGCGGACGGGCTGGCCCGCCGCCCCTCCGCCTTGCGCGCCTTCAGCATAAGGCGATGGCCGATCGACACCCACAAACCGCTATCGCGCCAAGCCGAGAAATATCGATACACCGTCTGCCACGGCGGAAACTCCTTCGGCAACATGCGC
Organism: Alphaproteobacteria bacterium; assembly: GCA_965242575.1. Taxonomy (GTDB): domain Bacteria; phylum Pseudomonadota; class Alphaproteobacteria; order UBA7887; family UBA7887; genus JANQOH01. The sequence continues at coordinate 2,738,067 of OZ251461.1, read as the reverse complement.
CACGGACAGCCGCTGCGAAGGACGTACAAGATGGCGTTGACCACCTCGCGCAAATCCGTGCTGCGCCGCCGTCCCAGAGGCTTGCGAGCCGGCATGTCGGGCGCAATCAGCCGCCATTCCGCCTCTCGCAAATCGCTTGCATAGCGCCCGCCATCGCGCGCATACTTCGCGCGAGTGATTTCAGTCCACATGTTGTGCCTCGCTGGCTGGTTCCCACAACCAGTGAACCACAACCGACTGGAATCACTCAATTCATTTCGAAACGGCCTCTAAGACATTCACAAACTGCCGCCATTTTTCCGCGGCGAATAAATTTTTGTCGGCGCATTATGGTCCTGCGGCGAAGATAAACTGGTCAAACGTGCGATGGTTTCCCTAGGCTCAGGACTCATAACCAGAAAATTAAGGTTGCGGCGATGCAGATGGCGCTGAAGAAGGTATGGGCGCATCGGTCGTAGCGTGTGGCGATGCGGCGCCAATCCTTGAGTCTGCCGAACATGCGTTCGACGAGGTTGCGCCGTTTGTAGAGCGCCTTGTCGTAAACGACCGGCGTCTTGCGGTTTGCGCGGCCCGGAATGCAGGGCGCGATACCCCGCGCGGTCAAAGCTTCGCGGAAGCGGTCGCTGTCGTAACCCCGGTCGGCGATCAGGACATCCGCGTCCGGCAGTGCGTCGAGCACCGTCGCCGCGCCGCGATAGTCGCTGACCTGTCCCTCGGTCAGCAGCATGACCAGCGGCTTGCCGGCGCCGTCGCAGACCGCGTGCAATTTGGAGTTGAGGCCGCCTCGGGTGCGTCCGATACAGCGCGAAAGAGCCCTTTTTTAGCAGACTGGCTGCGGTCCGGTGCGCCTTCAGGTGGGTTGCGTCGATCATCACCGTCCCCGTCTCCCGGCTCTCGGCGGCCAGAGCCTCGAAAATACGATTGAAGACGCCCGCCGCGCTCCAGCGCACGAAGCGGTTGTAGAGGGTCTTGTGCGGGCCGTATGCGGATGGCGCGTCGCGCCACATAAGGCCGTTGCGAAGGACGTGGACGATGCCCGAGATGACACGGCGATCATCGACACGCGGCACGCCGCGCACCTTGTTGGGCAACAGCGGACGGAGCCGCGCGAACTGGGCCTCGGACAGCCAGAAGTTGCGGTCGGACATGCCAGCCTCCCCTACATGTGGCGCCTACCAACCACGGATCGCCACACAATGCAATATATTTTATGGGTCCTGAGCCTAACGCATCGCGCTTCTCACCCCTTCCCCCACCGGGACGCGGCGACGTGCAGCGGCTGCCCCAGCGCCGGATGCGTCGCTTCGCCGAACATTTCGCCGAAGGTCGGGTGGGCGTGGACCGTCAGCGCCAGATCCTCCGCCGTCGCACCCATCTCGATGGCCAACACGCCTTCGCCGATCAGGTCGGAGGTGTGCGGCGCGGCGATGCGGACGCCGAGAACGCACCCGTCGGCGGTGGCGGACACTACCTGCAAGAACCCCTCGCGCGCCGCCCGCGCGTCCGCGCCCGCTGCCTGCGCCGCCGCCAGCGTCATGCCGGCGGTCGCGATCTCGGGATCGGAGAACGCCACCGCCGGAATCGCCTCGGGTTGGAACGCCGCCTTGCGCCGGCGCCGGGCCTGGCGTTACGCCGCCTGCCGCCGCGACGCGCGACGCTGGCCCCGTCCGTGACGCGCCCGCCTTCATGCGGTATAGGGACATGCGGAACGTGACGCCGCATACGTCCAACGCGGAACGGGCGAAGGAAACCGTGGCGGCCATGGACGAATTCCTGCGCGACACGCGCGTCCTCCTCGCCGCGCTGCGGGGGCGGGACGGTGCGACCGATTGACCTGCCGCCCGCCGACCTGGAGACGGTCCGGCGCATTCTCCGCGACCACGCGCCGGGGCTGGAGGCGCGCGCCTTCGGTTCGCGCGTGTCCTGGACCGCGCGGGACACCTCCGATCTCGCTCTCGTGCTGATGACCGAATCCCCGCTGGACGCCGGGCGCATGGCGGCGTTGCGGGCGGCGCTCGCCGGATCGGATTTGCCATTCCGCGTCGACGTGGCGGATTGGGCGGCCGTATCCGGGGATTTTCGTGAGATAATCGAGCGGGAATATGCTGTGATCTCTCCGACCGCCACGCGGCCCACGAAGCGCCGATGGAAAAGGATCGCTCTCGGCGATTGCATAGAAATCAACGACGACACCTATTCGCCGCGCGAACGTTGGTCTTTCGTCAATTATCTGGACACCGGGAGCATTACGGAAAATCGCATTTCCGAGATACAACACCTTGTCGATGGACGCGACAAGATACCGGCCCGCGCGCGGAGAAAAGCGCGGCAGGGCGACATCGTGTATTCGACCGTGCGTCCCAATCAGAGGCATTACGGGGTTTTGAGGGACATCCCGGAGAATTTTCTTGCGTCGACGGGATTTTCCGTATTGAGAGGCCGAAAAGGCGTTGCTTTCACGGATTTCATATACTGGTTTCTTGCACGGAACGAGACCGTCGAATATCTTCAGTCCGTAGCTGAACAAAGTAAGGCTGCCTACCCCGCGATCAATCCCATCGATATTGAGCAACTGCCCGTCGATCTGCCCCCACTCGCCGAACAGCGCGCCATCGCTGAAATTCTGGGCGCGCTCGACGACAAGATCGAACTCAACCGGCGCATGAACGAGACTCTCGAGGCGATGGCGCGTGCGATCTTCAACGATTGGTTCGTCGATTTCGGCCCTGTCCGCGCCAAAACGGAGGGTCGCGAACTCTATCTCGCGCCGGAGGTTTGGCGCCTGTTTCCCGACCGAATCGACGCGGACACCGGCGCGCCGGAAGGTTGGCGTTCCGGGTCTCTGGGCGATATAGCGGTTTCGGAACACCGCGCCGTGGCGCCCGCCGAGATCGCCGCCGACACACCCTATATCGGCCTCGAACACATGCCGCGCCGCTCCATCGCGCTTTCGCGATGGGGCCGCGCGGATCAGGTCAAAACTCCCAAACTGCGCTTCGATGCGGGCGAGTTCCTGTTCGGCAGGCTGCGCCCCTATTTCCACAAGGTCGGCGTTGCTCCCTTCGACGGAATTTGCTCCACCACCATCGCCGTAGTCCGGCCGGTTTCGCAAGAATGGTCTGCGCCGGTTCTGGCCTGTATTTCGTCGGAAAGCTTCGTCGATTTCGCCGACCGCTCTTCGACCGGCACCACGATGCCGCAAACGAGCTGGAAGGCGCTCTCTCGCTACGAGCTCGCCATTCCTCCCCCGGCGTTGGCGGCGGCGTTCGGAGACGCCGTCGCCCCGATGCTGGATCGGATCGTCGCCAACGTCCGCGAATCCCATGCCCTGGCCGATGCGCGGGACAGCCTGTTGCCGCGGCTGATGTCCGGGAGAATACCCGTATCCAATTTTCGATAATCTGAATCGGAGCGCCCGTATTTCACCGCGCTCCCGGCGCAAACGCCCCGGCCTGCCGAGATCCTTGCGCCGCCGATGCGCGGTTCGTCCGGTGCGGCGGCGGCAAATTCGGCATAGCCCGGCGCGGCGTCCATCGCGGGAGGCCGCCGCGGCCCGTGTCTTCGCGCGCCGCGCAGGCGGGGACGCCCGCGCTCCCCGGGGGGAGGAGCGCGGGCTCGCCGTCGAGCTGCGACGGGCGGCGGTTATCCCGCGGTTCCGGCGCTGCTGGCGGTGCCCCCGCTGCTCACGGTGGACGGGGCGGTGGAGCATCCGAAACTCGCGACCGAGCCCACGGACGCCGCCGTGCTCGCCGTATTCGACCCGCCCGCCACCCGGAGCAGCGCGTCGTCGCTCAGCACCGCGTCCGGGTCCGGCGGGAACACCAGATGCGTCGTCTCCTCGGTGTCGGCGACGATGCGCATCTCCACGCCGGGGACGGAGGGTTCGATCCCCAGTTTCCGCAACTCGTCCCGCCCCCCGTCGCCGGCGAGGCGCTCCCGCAGCCCGGCGTCGCCCTGGCAGCGTTGGGCGAGAAGCCCCACCCGCGTATAGAAGTCGGTGTGCTCGTCGAGGGGCGTCGTGTCTCGCGACCGGTCTTGCCGCATGACGTTCTCCTTCCTTCGGTCCTTCGCGCGCGCGCCGCCGAAGCGGCCCGGGGCGCGGTCAGTCGGGCGCGGCGGAACTGGCGCAGCCCGCGCTTCCCAGCGTGGACGGCATGCACGAACAGCCGACGGAGGAGGCCGTCGTGACGCTGGCCATGGAACTGGCCCTGGTCCCGCCGGCGATCCCGGAGAGGGATTCGTCCACCAGCGTCATGTTCGGGTCCGGCGGCAGGACGACGTGGAACGTTTCCGCGTCGTTGGCCTTGACGCGGACGGCCGCATCGGGGGCGGCTTTCAACTCGATGTCGCGCATCAGCGCGGAGACCGCCTCCGCCTCGCCGTCGTCGATGCGCGCCCGCCACGATTCGTCCTCGCGGTAGCGCCGCGCGGCGTCCTGGAAGGCCAGCCATGCGGGGGCGGACTCGGAGCCCCCCGGCGCGGCCCATTGGGAAATCGGTGACATTGCGTTCCTCCTAACTGGCGATGGAGCCGATGGTGCTGGTGGAGCTGGCCGACCCCCAGCACGAGGGGATGGTGCTCGCGGTGCTGGCGCTGCCGATGGAGCCCGCCGTGCTCGCCCGCCCGCCGGACACCGCGCCCAGCGTCTCGTCCTCCAGCGCCTGGTTCGGGTCGGCCGGGAACACGAGGTGGAAGGTGTCGTCGGTGTTCGCCGCGACGCGCAGTTCGACTCCGGGCGGGAGGTCGACGCCTCGTTCGGCGAAGGCGGCGCGCGGGTCGGCCTCGAGGCCGCGGCGGAGGTCGGAGTCCTCGCCGAGTTTGCGCCCGATGGACGCGATCGACGCAGAGGAGAAGTCCGCGTCGGCGGCGCCGCGCGGGGGAGGATCCTTAGCTTTGGACCCGAGATCGGTTTTCATGATGAACGCTCCCGACTTGCGAGAGCGCCCCATCGGAGCGCCCCATCGGAGCGCCCCATCGGAGCGCCCCATCGGAGCGCCCCATCGGAGCGCCCCATCGGAGCGCCCCATCGGAGCGCCCCATCGGAGCGCCCCATCGGAGCGCCCCATCGGAGCGCCCCATCGGAGCGCCCCATCGGAGCGCCCCATCGGAGCGCCCCATCGGAGCGCCCCATCGGAGCGCCCCATCGGAGCGCCCCATCGGAGCGCCCCATCGGAGCGCCCGTATTTCATCGCGTCCTTAGCACAATCGCCCCGGCCTGTCAAGCTCTCTACGCCGCCGATGCGCGGTCCGTCCGGTGCGGCGGCGGCGGGTTCGGGCTAGACTGGCGCGGCGTCCATCACGGGAGGCCGCCATGACCCGCGTCTTCGCTTCGCCCCTTCGCGCCGCCGCGCTCGCCGCCGTCCTCGCCGGGCCGGCGGCGGCGCAAGACGTCCCGCTCCACCTGCTCGAGGCGCCGCCGGGGTTCGCGGTGACGGTGTTCGCCGCCGGGGTCGAGAACGCGCGCGCCATGGCGCTCGGCGACGCGAACACGCTGTTCGTCGGCTCGCGGCGCGCCGGCAAGGTCCACGCGCTCGTCGACCGCGACGGCGACGGGCGCGCCGACGAACGCTTCCTCGTCGATTCGGGGTTGCGGATGCCCACCGGGGTGGCGTTCCGCGGCGGCGCGCTGTTCGTCGCCGCGGTGAGCCGCATCCTCCGCTACGACGCGATCGAAAGCCGGCTCGCCGACCCGCCCGAACCCGTCGTCGTGACCGACGCGCTGCCGACGGACCGGCATCACGGCTGGAAGTATCTCGCCTTCGGCCCCGACGGACGGCTGTACGTCCCCGTCGGCGCGCCGTGCAACGTCTGCGAACGGCCGGACCCCTACTCGGCGATCCTGCGCATGGACCCGGACGGCGGCGATCTCGAGGTCTTCGCGCGCGGGGTGCGCAATTCGGTGGGGTTCGACTTCCATCCCCGGACCGGCGAGTTGTGGTTCACCGATAACGGGCGCGACCATCTGGGCGACGACCTGCCGCCCGGCGAGCTCAACCGCGCGCCGGCGCCGGGGCTGCATTTCGGCTTTCCCCGGTGCCACGGCGCGGCGCTGGCGGACCCGCAGTTCGGCGGCGCGCGCGATTGCGCCGAATCCACGCCGCCGGCGCAGGAGCTCGGCCCGCACGTCGCCCCGCTCGGCATGGCGTTCTACGACGGCGCCGCGTTCCCCGAGGAATACCGCGGCGACGCGTTCATCGCCGAGCACGGGTCGTGGAACCGCAGCCGCAAGATCGGCTACCGCGTGACGCGCGTCGTCCTCGACGACGCCGGGAACGCGGCGGACTACCGGCCCTTCATCGCCGGCTGGCTGCAAGGGGAGCGCAATTGGGGGCGGCCCGCCGACGTGCTCGTCGCGCGTGACGGGGCGCTGCTGGTCTCCGACGACCAGGGCGGAATCGTCTACCGCGTCGCCTGGACGGGCGCGGAATGAGCGGCGAAACCGTCGCCGAGGCGATCGCCGGAATTCTCGACGAACACGGCGTCCGGCGCGTCTTCGGCGTCCCCGGCGGCGGCTCCAACCTGGAGGTCCTCGACGCCTGCGCGGCGCGCGGGATCGACTACGTCCTCGCCCACACCGAGACCGGCGCGGCGATCATGGCCGCGGTGACGGGCGAGCTCACCGGCGCGCCGGGGGTCGTCGCTACGGGCCTGGGGCCGGGCGCGGCGGCGGCGGCCAACGGCGTCGCCTACGCCGCGCTCGACCGGGCGCCGCTGCTCGTCCTGACCGATTCCTACCGCCCCGGCGACCACGACGCCGTGACGCATCAACGGGTCGACCACGGCGCGCTGTTCGCGCCGCTGGTCAAGGCGCGCGGGCGCGCGGCGGCGGACAATTGCCGCGGCCTGGTGCGCAGCCTGCTGCGGAGCGCGCTGGCGCCGCCGCGCGGCCCCGCGCATTGCGACCTGTCGGCGGCCGACGCGGCCGCCCCCGCCGCGCCCGCGGCCGCGCCGCCGCCCGCCGAGGACGAGGCCGCGGGCGAAGCGGCGGACGACGGCGGCGCGCTCGAAGCCGCGCGGGCGCTTCTCGCCGGCGCGCGCCGCCCGGCCGTCGTCGCCGGAGTCCAGGCGCGGACCGGCGAAGCGGCGGAGGCGCTGGCGGAACTGGCGGAGGCGCTGGCGTGCCCGGTGGCGACCACCTACAAGGCGAAAGGGGTGTACCCCGACGGCGGCGCGCGCCACGCCGGGCTGTTCACCGGCGCCCGAACCGAAGCGCCGTGGCTCGCCGATTGCGACCTGCTGGTCCTCTACGGCGTGGACCCGGTGGAGCTGGCCGCCGCGCCGTGGCCCTACGCGATGCCGGTCCTCGAACTGGCGGCGGCGGTCGTCCGCCCGCATTACGCCGAGCCGGCCGCGTCGGCGCAAGGCGATTTGGCGCGGCTGGCGCGGGCGCTGGCGGCGTCGGCGCGGCCGGCGAACTGGCCTTGCGACCCGAAGCCGCTCGCGCTTCCCGAACCGGCCGGCGCGGCGCTGTCGCCGCAGGCGCTGGCGCGGGCCGCGGCGCGGGCGCTCCCCGGCGCGCGGGCGACGGTGGACGCCGGCGCGCACATGCTGGCGCCGATGAGCCTGTGGCCGGCGCGGCGCCCGTTCGACGCGCAGATCTCCAACGGGCTGTCGACGATGGGCTTCGCCCTGCCGGCGGCGATCGCCACGGCGCTGGCGGAGCCGGGGCGGCGCGTCGTCGCCTTCACCGGCGATGGCGGCCTCGCCATGTGCCTCGGCGAACTCGCCACCGCGGCGCGCAACGCGCTGCCGATAACCGTCGTCGTCTTCAACGACGCGCGGCTGGCGCTGATCGACGTCAAGCAGGAGCAGCGCGGGTTCGCGCCGCGCGGAATGCGCTACCCGGCGCTCGACTTCGCCGCCGCGGCGCAGGGGCTGGGCTGCCGCGGCGCCCGCGCGGCCGACGCCGCCGGGCTGGAGGCGGCGCTCGCCGCCGCCGCGGAGGCCGGCGGGCCGTTCGTCGTCGACGCGGCGGTCGACCCGTCCGGCTACCGCGCCATGTTTGAGGCGGTGCGCGGCGCCCCCGCCCCGGCGGGGCGGGGCTGACACGCGCCGCCGGACGCGGTATGATCGGCGGCGTCATCGGACGACCGGGAGAGAATCGCGATGTACCGGGGACCCTTCGCCGCGCTGGCGGCGCTCGCCGTCCTGGCCGCGTCCGCGGCGCACGGCGCGCCGGCGCAGAAGAACCACGTCATCGAGGCCGTCGCGGGCGGCGAACCCGCGGGCTTCGTGATCAACGGCGAGACCTACCGGATTTCCGGGCGCTGCCCGGACTGGCGCGCTGGCGACCGGGTGGTGTTCGCCGACGGCAGCACCGCGGCGACCTGCGGCGCCGTCCAACTGACCAACATCGACCGCGACTCGACCTGCCGGCTCGAATGCGAGTGAGCGGCGCGAAGCGGAGGAGGCCGGAGGCATGGCGATAGACATCGAACCGGTCGACGCGACCTTCGGCGCCACGGTGCGCGGCGCGGAGCTGTCGGGCGACATGGACGAGGCGGCGTTCGACGAGATCATGGCCGCGTGGCGTGAATACGCGGTGCTGATCTTCCCCGGACAGCACTTCGACGACGCGCGGCAGGCGGCGTTCAGCCGCCGCATCGGGCCGCTGGAGAACGTCGCCATCTTCCGCCCGAACGACGAGGACGCCATCAACGGGAGCCCGGCCCGCGACCGGGGCGGGCGGCAGGAATTCGCCTACCTCACCAACGAGAAGAAGGACGGCGGCGTGGTGGCGCGGAACAGCAAGCGCGACCTGCTGCTCAAGGGCAACTCCTACTGGCACACCGATTCCTCGTTCAAGCGGGTGCCGGCGAAGGCGTCGCTGCTGTCCGCCCGCGCCGTCCCCGACGCCGGCGGCGAGACCGAATGGGCGGACATGCGCGCCGCCTGGGACGCGCTCGATCCCGAAACGCAGGCGCGGCTGGAGGGCCGGACCGCGGTGCACCATTACGCCTGGAGCCAGGGGCTGGTCGGCGCGGCCGACCTGGTGCGCGACTCCGCGCTGCCGCCGGTGGAGCACCCGATCGTGCGTCCCCATCCCGTGACCGGGCGCAAGGTGCTTTATGTCGGCCGCCACGCCAGCCACATCGTCGGCGAGGAGGTGGAGGAGAGCCGGGCGCTGCTGCGCCGGCTGTGCGACGAAGCCTGCCGCCCGCCGCGCGTGTGGAAGCATCGTTGGGCGGCGGGCGACGCGGTGTTGTGGGACAACCGCTCGGTCCTGCACCGCGGCCACGCCTACCCCGCCGACCGGCTGCGGCGGATGGTGCGCACCACGGTGGCCGGGGACACCGCGCCCGGCGCCGCGCCCAACGAATGGCTTTACGACGCGGGCGCGCAACCCAACTACGCGGTCTGAGGAGGCGCCCGTGCGCGAGTTCAAGGCGGAGATCGCCACGGCGGACGGAACGCTCGACGCATTCGTCTGCCATCCGGAGGAGGGCGGCCCGTTCCCCGCCGTCATCCTCTACATGGACGCGCCGGGCATTCGCGAGGAGCTGCGCGACATGGCGCGGCGGATCGGGACGGTGGGCTATTTCGCCGTGCTGCCCAACCTCTACTACCGCACCGGGCGCGAGGGGAGTTACGGCTTCGACCTCGCCGGTACGCGGAGCGATGAAGGCGAGCGCCGCAAGATGTTCGCGGTGATGAACACGCTGACCAACGCGCGCGTCGTCGCCGACACCGGGCCGATGCTGGAGTTCGTCCGCGGCGCCGAGGCCGCCGCGCCCGGTCCGGTCGGCTGCGTCGGCTATTGCATGAGCGGGCAGTTCGTCGTGGCTGCGGCGGCGGCCTACCCCGCCGATTTCGCCGCCATCGCCGCCTATTATGGCGTCGGCGTCGTCACCGACAAGCCGGATTCGCCGCATCTGCGCGCCGGCGAGATCGCCGGCGAGCTCTATCTCGGCTTCGCCTCCGACGACCCTTACGTGCCGCAAGACGCGCTCGACCGCCTGCCGGGGATCCTCTCGGCGGCGGGGGTGGAGCACCGCGTCGAGGTCTATCCCGACACCGAGCACGGTTTCGCGTTCCCGAAGCGCAAGGCCGTCTATCGCAAGGCGGCGGCCGAGCGCCATTGGGAGCGCATGTTCGCGCTGTTCGCCCGGCGCCTGGCGGCGTGAAACCCCGGGCGCCCGGCCGCGAGGGCGGTCCGGGAAACGTGGGGTAGCGCCTCCCCGGCGCGCCTTGCGCCCGCGCCGGCGCGCGCCCAAATTCCGGCGTCATGGAGACTCCGCGCGCCGCGCTCGCCGCCTTGCGCGCCCGCGCCGACCGCTGGATCGGCGCGTGGCTCGTCCTGTCCGGGATCCTGCTGGCGGCGGGCCTGTTCCTGCCGGCGGTGACGATCGGCGGTTTCTTCCTTGCCGAGAGCTATTCGCTGGCGGAGGCGGTGTTCGGCTTCGCCGCCCGCGGGCAGTGGCTGCTGTTCGCGCTGACGTTCCTGTTCTCGATGGCGCTCCCGCTCGGCAAGGTGGCGCTTTGCCTGGCGCTGCGCTTCGCCGCGCCCGCCGGCGGCGCGCGGCTGGCGGGGTGGCTCGCGGCGTTGTCGCGCTGGTCGATGGTCGACGTGTTCATCGTCGCGCTGGTGGTGCTCGTGGTCGACGGCCGGTTGCTGACGACGGCGGACGTTCATTCCGGCGTCGCCGCGTTCGCCGCCGGGGCGCTGCTTTCGGGCTGGGCGGCGCGGCGGACGGTTGCGCTGGCGGCGGCGGCCTGAGTTAACATGCGCCTCCTTGCGGGAGGAGCCGGCGCATGTCCGAACCCGAAACCTACGAACTGTTCGCCGTCCGCTACGGGCGCCACGCGGCGCGCGCCCGGCGCGACAACTTCATCGTGACCGACGCGCACGATGCGCCGGCGCCCATCGACTATTACGTCTGGGCCATCGTCAACGCCAACCGGACCATCGTCGTCGACACCGGCTTCGACCGGAAGGAGGCGGCGCGGCGCGGGCGCGAGATCGAGCGCCTGCCGCGCGAGGGCTTGGCGATGCTGGGCATCGACTCCGGCGCGGTCGAGGACGTGGTGGTGACGCACCTCCATTACGACCACGCGGGGACCATCGACGACTTCCCGGCGGCGCGGTTCCACCTCCAGGACGCGGAGATGGCCTACGCGACCGGGCGCCACATGGCGCACAAGCCGTTCGGCTACGCCTACAGCGCCGGCCACGTCGCGCGCATGGTCGAAAAGGCGTTCCAGGGCCGGGTGGCGTTCCACGACGGCGACGACGAAATCGCCCCCGGAGTCTCGGTCCACCGCGTGGGCGGGCACACGATGGGGATGCAATGCGTGCGGGTCCTGACCCGGCGCGGCCAGGTCGTGCTGGCCTCGGACGCGAGCCATCTCTACGAGAACATGGAGGCGGTCTCGCCGTTCCCCATCGCCTACAGCGTCGCCGACATGGTGCAGGGCTACGCGGCGATGCGCCGGCTGGCGGAATCGCCGAAGCACATAATCCCCGGCCACGACCCGCTCGTAATGGCGCGCTACCCGGCGCCCCGGGACGGGCTCGCCGGCGCCGTCGTCCGCCTGGACGTCGCGCCGGGGGAACAGGGCGGGCCTTGCGCGCCCCGCAGCGGTCGATGACCGGCCGTGACGAGGGCTGCTCCGCGCCGATTACCAAGGCCGACCTTCGCGCCGGGCTTGCCGAGCTGAAGGCCGACATCGCGCGCCTCGAAGCCAAACTCGACGCGCACATATCCATGTCCTCTACGCGGGGGCTTCTCGGCTTGGTCATCGCCTTGCAGCTCCTGATGGCGGCGCGCCTGTTCGGCGTGCTGTGACGACGCATCGCCGCCGATAGCGGCAGTCCCCCGGGGGTCCATTGACGCGGCGGCGCGGGCGCGTTACGAACCCGCCCGACGCAAGCCGACGAGGAGGCGAGGATGGCGCCCTACGACGGAACGCCCCGGGTAGAGGCGGGAACGGAGGCCCCTGCGGTCGAAGGGGTCCTGAACTACATCGTTCCCGGCGACGAAAAGCCGAAAACCTACATCACCGAACCGGGGGTTCCGACGCAGCGCCGCTCGCGGTACGACGGACACGCCTTCGCCATCCGCGACGCGCGCGCGCTGGCCGCGCCGGCGACGCTGGACCGCGAGGGCTTCGCGCTCGAGGCGCACGCCAGCGCCGTCGCCGACTTCTACGATTCCGACGAGGTCGAGCGGATCTATTACCAGGAGGCGGCGGAACTGGTGAAACGGGCGACGGGCGCCTCCGAGGTCCGCGTCTTCGACCACAACGTGCGCAACTCCGACGAGGCGGCGCGGACCGAGCGGCGGGTTCGCGAGCCGGTGCGGGTGGTCCACAACGACTACACCGTGACGTCCGGCCCGCAGCGGGTGCGCGACCTGGTCGGCGGCGCGGAGGCCGAGGAGCTGGTGCGCGGCCGCTTCGCGGTGGTCAACGTGTGGCGGCCGATCCGCGGCCCGCTGCGCACCATGCCGCTGGCGATCTGCGACGCGCGCAGCATCGCGCCGGCCGATCTGGTTCCCACCGATCTGGTCTATGGCGACCGGACGGGCGAGGTCTATCAGACGCGGTGGAGCCCGGACCACCGCTGGTTCTACTACCCCGCGCTGGAGGCCTCCGAGGCGATCCTCATCAAGTGCTACGATTCGGCGGAGGACGGGACGGCGCGGTTCACCTGCCACACGGCGTTCGCCGACCCGACGACTCCGGCGGACGCGATCCCGCGCGAGAGCATCGAGGCGCGCACGCTGGCCTTTTTCCGCGCCGGCGCCTGACGCCGCGCGCTCCGAACGGACCACGACGGCGGGAGGCCGGCATGGCGATATACGAACTGCGCACCTACACCTTCCAGGTCGGCAAACTGGCCCAGGCGGCGGAGCTGTACGACGCCTACGGTTGGCCGGCGCTGGAGCGGCTCGCCGCCGACAAGCTGGTGGGCTACTTCACCGGCGACGTAGGGGCGATGAACCAGCTCTTTCACTTGTGGAAGTTCGACGACGACGCCGACCGGCGGGTCTTCTGGAGGCGGATTTACGCCGATGAGGGGTTCCAGACCTTCGCGGCGCGGCTGCGGCCGCTGATCCTCAAGCAGGAGAACAAACTGATGCTGGCCGCGCCCTGGGGGCCGCGGCCGTAGCGGGGGCGGAGCGGTGCTGGACCTCGGCCTGAAGGGCAAGGCGGCGCTGGTCACCGGCGGCAGCGACGGCCTGGGCCGCGCGACCGCGGAGCGGCTGGCGCGCGAGGGCTGCAAGGTCATGATCTGCGCCCGCCGCGAGGACCATCTGCGCCGCGCCGCCGAGGAGATCTCCCGCGAGACCGGCGGCGAGGCCGTGGCGCAGCGCGCCGACGTGACCGACGCCGGCGACCTGGAGCGGCTGATGCGCGCGGCGGTGGAGCGTTTCGGCGGCGTCGACATCCTCGTCAACAACGCCGGGCGGTCCGCGGCGGCCGGGCTGGAGGAGACCGACGACGCGGCGTGGCGGGAGGACATCGACCTGAAACTGATGGCCTGCGTGCGCCTGTGCCGGATGGCGGTCCCCGTCATGCGCGCGCGCGGCGGCGGCGCCGTCGTCAACGCCGCCATCGCCGCCGGCAAGGCCCCGCCGGCGCGCGCCCTGCCGACGAGCGTGACCCGCGCGGCGGGAATCAACCTCACCAAGTCGCTCGCCAACGAATACGCCGGCGACGGCATCCGCGTGAACGCGATTTGCATCGGCCTGATCGAGAGCGCGCAATGGGATCGCCGCGCCGGCAACCGCCCGGTGGCGGAGCTCTACGCCGAACTGGCGAAGACGGTCCCCCTGGGCCGCGTGGGCAAGGCGGAGGAGTTCGCCGACCTGTGCGCCTTCCTGGTGTCGGAGCGCGCCGCCTATATCACCGGCGCCGCCATCAACCTCGACGGCGGTCTGGCGCCGGTGGTGTAAACTCGCCGCCATGACGCATGTTCGCATAGAAGCGGTCGAGAGGCCCTTCGACGATCCGAACCTCGCGCCCGCCGCGGCGCTGGCGCTGAGCCGGGCCGACGCAATGGGATTGCTCACCCGCGACGTTACGCGTCTGGACGCCGCCGCCATGCGCGACGTGCTGGACGGTATGCGGAACGCGGGGATTGGGAAGGCGACGGTAGCCGGCTCCTGTCGTTTCTTCGATGCGGAGCCGAAAGAGATCGCCGACTTGCTCTCGCGAATAAACGAGACGTTGCGGAAGTCGCCGGCTCCCACGCACGAGTCGAAGGCGTTGAGGAAGGTGTTGGGAATCGACCTGCTGGCCCAATTGACGGGAATGAAAGCGGGCGACGCGCGCACCTGTCCCGGCGTCCGCCGCGAGATGCGGGACGATCCGATTGTCGAACGCCTCCACTTCCTGGCGCTTCTCGTTGGCGAGCTGGCGGGATCCTACACCGACGTCGGCGTCCGGCGCTGGTTCGACCGGCCGCGAAAGGCGCTCGCCGGCGAAACGCCCGCGCAAACTCTGGGCCATGAATGGCGTCCGGACGACGAAGGGCCGATCCGGGTTCGGGAACTCGCCGCCGCCTCGAGCGCGTCGTCGGCGACGCGATCGCGTTCCGGAGTTGCGATCGCCGGTTTCCCTTTCTGTGGGAAATGCAAACCAGCCGGCCGGACGATGGAACGCGAAAGGCCAATTGACGCACTATTTCAGCGATACGCCGGATGGCGCGTGGGCCGAGTTCCTGCGCACAGCTGGCCTGCCTGTCAGAAGGCCGCCGACGCCGCCCGGCGCGCTGGCGCCAGCGGGATAACCGCTCCATCGGCCGCGCCGCGCCGGGCGGGCGCCGCCGCCGGCGCGGTCGGGAAGTCAGGTCCGGCCTGGAGGGGATCCCCGGGGACGGCCCGATCGCGTCCGCGAAATACGCGACGGACGGACGCCGGCGGAGGACTGCGCGGATCGCACGCGCCGATCCGCCGGCGCCCGAACGAGGGTTTCGGGGCGCCCGGCGCCTAACCGAACCCGGCGGCGCGCGCCTACCAGTTCTCGATGTCCGGCCGCAGCTCCACGTTGAACGACCACGCGGAGCGGTCCTGGTGGGCGATGTGGAACGCCTCGTCGGCGATCGCCGAGGGCTTGCAGAAGAATTCGTCCGGCTTGTCCGCCGCGACGACGGGCCGGGTGCGCGGAGTGTCGATGGCGGCGTCGACCAGAATGTAGGCGACGTGGACGCCCTTCGGCCCCAGCTCGCGCGCCATCGATTCGGCGAGCACGCGCTGCGCCGCCTTGGTCGGCGCGAAATAGGCGAAGCGGGGCCGCCCGCGCAGCGCCGACGTGTTGCCCGTGGCGACGATCGCGCCGTCGCCGGCCTCGATCATCGCCGGCGCCACCGCGCGCGCGAGATACAGGAGCGAGGTGACGTTGACGCGGAAGTTGCGCTCCAGCCGGGTCGGCTCGCTTTCGAGGAAGGTCGCCGCGCCGCCGCCCTCGAGCACGCCGGAGACCGCGTTGTGGATCAGCACGCGCGGCGCGCCCATCTCCGCCGCCACCGCATCGGCCGTCGCCGTCAGCCGGTCCAGGTCGGCGACGTCGCAGACGAAGCCGCGGCTTCCCGCAATCTCCTTCTCGTAGGCGGCGAGCCGCGCCCCGTCGCGCGCCAGCATCGCCACGCGATAGCCCCCGGCGGCGAAGCGCCGCGCGCATTCGTGGCCCGTCCCCGGCCCCACGCCGGCGATGAGGCATACCCGGCCCGTGTCCGTCATTCGCCGTTCTCCCGCGCCGGCGCGTCCGCTTCCGGCTCCAGCATGACCTTGATCTGCCCCGAAGGCTCCCGCAGCGCCTCGAAGGCGTCGGGGAACCCCGCCAGGTCGACCCGGTCGGTGATCAGCCCCGCCGCGTCGATGCGCCCGTTCGCCAGCGCGTCGATGACGAGCGCGAAGTGGCGCTTGCGGTAGATGAACGCGAAGGTCAGGTCGAGCTCCTTGACGACGGCGCGGCCGGGATAGACGGCGTCCTGCGCCATGCACAGGCCGACGACCACCACCCGCGCGTCGGGCGGCGCGTAGTCGATGGCGAGTTGCAGGCTGCCGGGGACGCCCACGCAGTCGAACACCACGCCGGGCGGGCCGCCCAACGCCTCGGCGGCGCGGCGCGCGACGTCCCCGCGCGCCGCGTCGATGGCCGCCGAGGCGCCGAACGCCAGCGCGCGCTCCGCCCGGCTCTCGACCAGGTCGCTCGCCGCGATGTTTCGCACGCCGAGGACTCGGCACCACAACGCCACCGCGAGGCCCACCGGCCCCGCGCCGACGACGAGCACCCGGTCGTCGGGGGCGAGGCGCGCCTTCTCCGCCGCGTTGAGTCCGACGGCGAGGGGCTCCACCAGCGCGCCCTCCGAAAACCCCACCGCTTCGGGCAGGCGCAGCGTCGTCGCGGCGCCGACGCGGGTGTATTCGGCGTAGGCGCCGGGGAGCTCCAGGTCGGCGCGCATGGTCACGTCGGCGCAGCGATAGGCGCGGCCCGCCGCGCATTCGGCGCAGGCGCCGCAACCGATGAAGGGCTGCGCGGTGACGCGGTCGCCCTTGCGCCACCGCCCGCGCGCATCGGCGCCGGCCTCGACCACCTCGCCGGCGAATTCGTGGCCCATCACCGCGCCGCGCCGGAGCACCCGCCAGCCGGCCTCCGGGTCGGTGTGCCGCGACCAGTGCAGGTCGGTGCCGCAAATGCCGCAGGAGCGGACCCGGATGACCAGATCGCCCGGCCCGGGCTCCGGGTCCGGCACGGTCTCGACGGAGAGGGGCGCTCCCGGCGCGGTGAACACGGCGGCCTTCATGCCGCCACTATAGCGCCGCCGCCGCGCCCGGCGAAGGCTTCGCGGCGGCGGCGATGAGATCGCGCAGCGCGTCGGCGCGCGGCCTGGCGGCGGCGGCGGCGCGCCGCCACCGCGCCGCCCCGGCCGCGCGCGCCACGGCGGCGCTGAGGCACCAGGCGTCGACCTCCGCCAGCCGGTCCGCCAGCCCCGCCGCGCGCGCGAGGCGGACGAAGACCTCGGCGCCGCGGGGCGAGAACAGCGCGACCCCGTCCGCCGCGCCGCCGCGCAAGGCGGCGGCGGCGGCCTCCGGAAGCGCGCGTGCGGCGACCGCCTCGTAGAGCGCCAGCCGGCGGCAGGCGAAACCCCCGCGCGCCAGCGCCGCCGCGAGGCCGCCGGCGGCGTGGACGGCGGCGGCGTGGACCACCGGGCCGGCGGCGGCGTCGAGGCGCGCCGCCGCGAACCGGGCGAGCGCGGCGGCGTCGCCATCGACCGACCGCGCGGCGCGGAACCCGGCGCCGCGCGCCGCGGCGGCGGTCGCGTCGCCGACGGCGAATATTTCCACGTCGCGGCGCGCGGTGTTCGCAGCCAGCGCGCGCGCGCCGTTGGCGCTGGTGAGCAGGACCGCCTGTGCGCCGGCCAGCGCGCCGTCGACGTCGACCCCGGCGCGCGGCGCGATCTCCAGCACCGGGGCGGCGACGGCGTCGATTCCGCGCCGGGCGAGGGCTGTCGCGAAGGCGGCGGCGGCGGCGCGGGGGCGGGCGATGATCGCGCGCATCGGCTCAGGGCGGGAGGAAGCCGGGGCCGCCGCGCGCCGCCAGCCGCGCGCCGAGCGCGTCTCCCAGCGCCGCCGCGTCGCCGGCCGGCGCGCGGTCCGACAACGCGATCGCCTCGCTTCCGTCGAGCCGCGCGATCAGTCCGGTGAGCGCGATGGCGCCGCCGGGCGCCGCGCGCGCGAGCCCGGCGATCGGCGCGCGGCACGACCCGTCGAGCCGCGCCAGCATCGCCCGCTCCGCCGCCGCCGCCGCCGCGGTGGGCGCGTGCTCCAGCGGCGCCAGCAGCGCCCGCGCCTGCGCGTCGCGGCGCCGGAACGCGACGGCGATGGTCCCTTGGCCCGCGGCGGGCAGCATGACGTCCGGCTCCAGCGCGGCGCGCGCCGCGCCGGCGCGGCCGAGGCGTTGCAGGCCGGCGACCGCGAGCAGCGTGGCGTCGACGGCGCCGGAGTCGACCTTGTCGAGGCGGCGGCCGACATTGCCCCGCAGCGGGACCACGCGCAGGTCCGGCCGGCGGCGCAGCAGCTGCGCCGCGCGCCGCGGCGAGGACGTGCCGACCAGCGCGCCCTGCGCGAGCGTGTCCGGCCCGTCCGAATCGCGGGCGATCCATGCGTCGCGCGGGTCCGCGCGTTCAAGCGGGAAGGCGAGCGCGATGTCGTCCGGCGGCCGCGACGGCACGTCCTTCAGCGAGTGGACGGCGATGTCGACCCGCCCGTCGCGCAGCGCCGCGTCGAGTTCGCGGGTGAACAGGCCCTTGCCGCCGATGTCGGCCAGCGGCCGGTCGCGCAGCCTGTCCCCCGAAGTGCGGACGATGACGACGTCGATGGCGGTTCCGGGACGGGCGGCGAGAAGCGCCCGGCGCGCCAGCTCCGCCTGCGCGCGCGCCAGCGGGCTCCCCCGCGTGCCGAGGGCGATGCGATCCGGCCCGTCCCGCATGTCGGATCCGGCATCGGACGCGGCGTCCCCTGCGGACGGCCCGGCCTGCGGTGGGTAGCGACTCGGCGCCGGTCCGCTCAATTCAGGGCCTGCGGGTTCGGGTATGTCGGGACGTCGAGACAGAGGCGTTTCAGGGCCGGGGCGCGGCGGCGGACAGGTTGCAGGCCGGCGGCCGCATTACGGTCGGCGCCTTCGATTTTCGCAAACACGTTCGAACACGTTAAGGCGTCTCCCCGCCGTCCCGGCCCGGATCGTCCTCTCGCGCCGCCCGCGCGGCGCCTCTACAGCGGCAGCGTCACCCGGGCGCGGAGGCCGCCGAGGGGGGAATCGGCGAGTTCTATGTCGCCGCCGTGGTTGCGCACCGCGTCGCGGGCGATCGACAGGCCGAGGCCCACGCCGCCGGTGTCGGGGTTGCGCGCCGCGTCGAGGCGGAAGAACGGGCGGAAGACGGCCTCGCGGCGGTCCGCCGGAATTCCGGGGCCGTCGTCGTCCAGCGTGAGGACCGCCTCGTCGCCGCGCCGGGCGACGGTCAGCAGCGCCGAGCGGCCGTGGCGCAGCGCGTTGTCGACCAGGTTGACGAGCGCCCGCTCGATCGCGCCGGCGCGCAGGCGCGGGCGCAGGCCCGGCGCCCGGTTCGCCAGCGACAGCGCCGCGCCGCGCCGGCGCGCGCCGGCCAGCGCGGAGTCCACCAGCGCGTCGAGGTCGGTTTCGGCCGACTCCTCGCCGCCCTCGCCGCGCGCGAAGGCGAGATACGCCCCGATCATTCGCTCCATGTCGCCCAGGTCGGCCTTGAACTCGCGCGCCGCCTCGTCGTCGGGGATCAACGCCAGCTGCAGTTTCATGCGGGTGAGCGGGGTGCGCAGGTCGTGGCTCACGCCGGCGAGCATTTCGGTGCGCTGCGCCATCTGGCGCCGGATGCGGTCGCGCATGCGCAGGAAGGCGCGCGCCGCCTGGCGCACCTCGCGCGCGCCCTCGGGCTTCAACGCCGGCGCCGCCTCGCCTTTGCCGAAACTGTCCGCCGCCTCGGCCAGCCGCCGGATCGGCCCCACCTGGCGGCGCAAGAAGTGGATCGCCAGCCCGCACAGGACGACCGACGTGCCGAACATCCACATGATGAAGATGTAGGTCGTCGAGCTGAACAAACGCTTGCGCGGCGCGCTCGCCCGCAACAGGCCGGAGGGGAGCTCCACCGCCACCGAAACCCGCCCGTCGCCGGCGCGCGTGTCGAAATGGAACGGATGCGGAATACGCTCGGGCAGCACCCGCGCGAGCGTCCGGGCGACGGGGTCGAAACCGGCGCGCGGCGGCGCCTCCGGCAGGCGTTCGCCCGGCAGGAAGACCGCCTCGACGCCGAGGTCGAGGGCGGCGCGGCGCAGCAGCCAGGCGGGGTCGACCGCGCCGCCGCGCTCCTCCGCCGCCTCGGCCAGAAGCGCGATCTCGCCGCCCAGCGACAGGGCGAGGCGCCGCCCCACGTCCTCCCAGTGGCGGTTGTAGAACACGAAGGCCGACACCGCCTGGAGCGCCGCCAGCGGCACCGCGACGATGAGCAGCGAGCGGCCGAACAGCCCGCGGGGGAGAAAGTCGCGCGCGCGCCGCACCGCCGCCCCTCACTCGGCGTGGAGGACGTAACCCGCGCCGCGCACCGTGGCGAGGTAGCGCGGGCGGCGCGGGTCGGGCTCGATCTTGCGCCGCAGCCGGGCGATGCGCACGTCCACCGAGCGTTCGGCGACGCGCGTCGCCGCGCCGAGCGCCGCGCGCGAGACCGCCTCGCCCGGCCGCTCGGCGAGGGCGCGCAACAGGCCGACCTCGGACGCGGTCAGCGCCGCGCCGCCTTCGAACGCGCCCGTCGCCGGGTCGAAGGCGAAGCGTCCGAACCGGACCGGACGGCGCGCGGAGCGGGCGTGGGCGCGGCGCAGGATGGCGCGCAGCCGCAGCGCCAGTTCGCGCGGCTCGAACGGCTTGGCGAGGTAGTCGTCGGCGCCGCTCTCCAGGCCGGCGATCCGCGCCTCCGGGGCGTCCATCGCGGTGAGCATGAGGATCGGCGGGTCGGCGCCCTCCGCGCGCAGCGCGCGGGCGAAGGCGGCGCCGTCCTCGCCCGGCATCATCACGTCGAGGACGAGGATGTCGAAGGCGAGGCTCGCCAGTTTGGCGCGCGCGTCGGCGGCGTCGCGGGCGGTCGCCACCAGAAAGCCGTTGTCCCCCAGATAGCGGCGCAGCAGGCGGCGCAGGCGGGCGTCGTCGTCCACCACGAGCACGTGCGCGCCGCCGGCGAAGCCCGGACCCGCCGCGGCGGCGGTCATGCCGCGCGGCGCCCGAGGAGCCGCGCCCGGTCCTCTTCCGTCATCAGCCCGTAGAGGACGCTGGAGAACCCCTCGACCGCCTCGCCGCCGGCGGCGCGGTAGGCGCGCGCGAGGCGGCCGCGCAGCGCCTGCGACAGGCGGCGCTCCAGCTCCCGCCCCCGGTCGGTCAGGGTGAGCAGGCGCTGGCGGCCGTCGCCGCCCCCCCGGGCCCGCGCCACGTAGCCGCCGCGCGCCAGCTCCCCGACCACGCGGCTCAGGCTCTGCTTGGTGATTTTGAGGATCCCGAGCAGGCGGGCGACGGGGATGCCGGGGTCGCGCCCGACGAAATAGATCGCCCGGTGGTGCGCCCGCCCCAGCCCCAGCGGAGCGAGGATGCGGTCGGACTCGGCGACGAAATCGCGGTAGGCGAAGAACAGCAGCTCCATGCCGCGGTCGAGCTCCTGCTCGCGCAGGAACAACGGGTTCACTGGCGATTTCGCGTCCACCATGTTGACATATATGCCGGCGGGGGCTAGGGGGCGCAACCCTTCTCCGCCCGCGCGCCCCGCCGCGGCGGGGCGCCGACGGCAGGAACGGACGCCGATGCTCGACTTCGAAAACCGCGACGGCTGGATCTGGTTCGACGGCCGGATGACCCCGTGGCGCGACGCCCGCCTCCACGTGCTCAGCCACGGGCTGCATTACGCCTCCAGCGTCTTCGAGGGCGAGCGCGTCTATGGCGGCGCGATCTTCCGCCTGACCGCGCACACCGAGCGGCTGTTCGAGTCCGCGCGCCAGCTGGGGTTCGAAATCCCCTGGACCGTCGCCGAAATCGACGAAGCCTGCTACGCCGTCTGCCGCAAGAACGACATCGAGGACGGATACGTCCGCCCCGTCGCCTGGCGCGGCAGCGAGATGATGGGGGTCTCGGCGCAGAAGAACGCCATCCACGTCGCCATCGCGGCGTGGCGGTGGCCGTCCTATTTCGACCCCGACGCGCGGCTCAAGGGGATCGAACTCGCCTGGGCGAAGTGGCGCCGCCCGGACCCGGCGACGATCCCGGCCAAGGCGAAGGCGGCCGGCCTCTACATGATCTGCACCCTGTCCAAGCACGCCGCCGAGGCGGAGGGCTGCGACGACGCGCTGATGCTCGACTGGCGCGGGCGGCTGGCCGAGTCCACCGGCGCCAACGTCTTCCTCGTCATCGACGGCAAGCTGCATACGCCCGTCCCCGACTGCTTCCTCGACGGCATCACCCGGCGCTGCGTGATCGACCTGGCGCGCAAGCGCGGGATCGAGGTGGTGGAGCGCGTCATCATGCCGGCGGAGCTGGAGCGCGCCGACGAGGTGTTCCTCACCGGCACCGCGGCGGAGGTGACGCCGGTGGGGCGGATCGGCGGCATGCATTTCCAGCCGGGGCGGATCTGCCGCTGGATGATCGAGGACTTCACCGCCCTCACCGAGGCGGAGAAGGCCGCCCCCGCGCGCATCGGCGCGGGCGGGTAGGCGCGCATGGCCGCGGGCGGGACCGGCGAGGTCAGGCGGGCGTTCCTCGATTTCTTCGCCGCCCGCGGCCACGAGGAGGAGCCATCGGGGCCGCTGGTCCCGCACGGCGACCCCACCCTGCTGTTCACCAATGCGGGGATGGTGCAATTCAAGAACGTCTTCACCGGCGCCGAGACCCGCGCCTGCCCGCGCGCCGTCACCAGCCAGAAATGCGTCCGCGCCGGCGGCAAGCACAACGACCTGGACAACGTCGGCTACACCGCGCGCCACCACACCTTCTTCGAGATGCTGGGCAATTTCTCGTTCGGCGACTACTTCAAGGAGCGCGCGATAGAACTGGCCTGGACGCTGGTCACGCGCGAATTCGGCCTCCCCGCCGACCGCCTGTGGGCGACGGTCTATCGCGACGACGACGACGCCTTCGACCTGTGGCGGCGGATCGCCGGCCTGCCGGAGGAGCGCATCGTCCGCATCGCCACCTCCGACAACTTCTGGGCCATGGGCGACACCGGGCCGTGCGGCCCGTGTTCGGAGATCTTCTACGACCACGGCCCCGGAGTCGCCGGCGGCCCGCCGGGCGGCGCCGACCAGGACGGCGACCGCTACATCGAGATCTGGAACCTGGTGTTCATGCAGTTCGAACAGCGGGCGGACGGCGGCCGCGTCGACCTGCCCAGGCCCTCCATCGACACCGGAATGGGGCTGGAGCGCGTCGCGGCGGTGCTCCAGGGCAAGCACGACAATTACGACATCGACCTGTTCCGCCGCCTGATCGAGGCCGCGGCGGACGCGGCGGGGACGGATCCGGACGGCCCGCATCGCGCCTCGCACCGGGTCATCGCCGACCACCTGCGCGCCAGCGCGTTTCTGCTCGCCGACGGCGTCGCGCCGGCGAACGAGGGCCGGGGCTACGTGCTGCGCCGGATCATGCGGCGCGCCATGCGCCACGCGCATCTGATGGGAGTCGCGGAGCCGCTGATGTGGCGGCTGGTCCCGGCGCTGGCGGACGAGATGGGCGAGGCGTTCCCCGAGCTCGTCCGGGCGCGGGCGCCGATCGCCGAGGCCCTGCGGCTGGAGGAGGCGCGGTTCCGCGAAACCCTGGCCCGGGGCCTGCGCCTGCTCGGCGAGGAGACGGCGAAACTCGCCGACGGCGCCGCGCTGCCGGGAGAGGTCGCGTTCCGCCTTTACGACACTTACGGCTTTCCGCTCGACCTGACCCAGGACGCGCTGCGGGCGGAGGGCCGCGCGGTGGACCTGGCCGGGTTCGAGGCGGCGATGGCGCGCCAGCGCGCCGAGGCGCGCAAGTCGTGGACGGGCGCGGGCGCCGCGGCGGACGAGCGCGTGTGGCTCGAGATCCGCGACGCCGCGGGCGCCGGGGAATTCGTGGGCTACGCCGCCGCCGAGGCCGAGGCGAAGATCGCCGCGCTGGCGGTGGACGGAAAGAGCGTCGCGCGCGCCGAGGAGGGCGACGAGGTCCTGCTGTTCGCGACGCAGACCCCGTTCTACGCCGAATCCGGCGGCCAGCAGGGCGATACGGGAACCGTCGCCGCCTCCTCGGGCGCGCGTGTCGCGGTCGCGGACACGGTGAAGCGCGCCGGCGACATGCACGCGCACCGGGGGACGGTGTCCGGCGGGCCGATTTCGGTCGGCGACGCGGTGCGGCTTTCGGTCGACGCGCCGCGCCGGGCGGCGCTGCGGCGCAACCATTCCGCGACCCACCTGCTGCACGCGGCGCTGCGGCGGCGCCTGGGCGCCCACGTCGCGCAAAAGGGGTCGCTGGTCGCGCCCGACCGGCTGCGCTTCGACATCGCCCACCCCCGGCCCATCGCCGAGGCCGAACTCGCCGCGGTGGAGGCCGAGGTCAACGCCGAGATCCTCCGCAACGGCGCGGTCGAAACCGTGCTGGCGAGCCCGAAGGAGGCGGTCGAGAAGGGCGCGCTGGCGCTGTTCGGCGAGAAATACGGCGACGAGGCGCGGGTGGTGTCGATGGGCGGCGGCGCCGAGGGCGCCTATTCGGTCGAACTGTGCGGCGGCACCCACGTCGCGCGGACCGGCGATATCGGCCTGTTCAAGATCGTCGGCGAGTCGGCGGTGGCGGCGGGAGTGCGCCGCGTCGAGGCGGTGACGGGGGAGGGCGCGCTGGCGTGGGTCGGCGAACGGGCGCGGGCGCTGTCGGAGGCGGCGGCGCTGCTGCGGACGGCGCCGGGGGAGGTGCCCGGCCGCGTCGCCGCGCTGCTCGACGAACGCCGCAAGCTCGAGCGCGCGCTGGCGGAGGCCCGCCGCGCCCTCGCCGCCGGCGAGGGCGCGGCGGCGCCGGCGGCGAAGACGATAGCCGGAGTCGCCTTCGCCGGCCGGGTCCTGGACGGCGCGCCGGCGCGGGAGTTGCGCGGCGTGGCGGACGGGATGAAGCGCGCCATCGGCTCCGGCGTGGTCGCCGCGGCGAGCAACGCCGGCGGCAAGGGCGCGGTCGTGGTGGGGGTGACCGGCGACCTGACCGGGCGCTTCGATTCGGTCGCCCTGGCGCGCGCCGCCGCGCGGGCGTTGGGCGGCAAGGGCGGCGGCGGCCGCCGCGACCTGGCGCAGGCGGGCGGCCCCGACGGCTCCGCCGCCGCCGCCGCCATCGCCGCCGTCGAGGCGGCGCTCGGCGAGACGGAGTAGCCGTTCCGGCCGCTGCGCCGGTTGCGTCCGGCGCGGGAACCGGGCAGGATGCCCGCAAGCCATGTTTGCGGATGGGCGGGCGGTCGATATGGTGTCCGAAACGACACGAAACGAAGTCTGGCAGTCGCTTCTGGATGTCGCGCGGCTTATCCGGTATTATGATGCGTATGCCAATCGACGCCGACTTTACCACTTCATTCTGCGCGGCCTTCTCCTGTTCGCCGCGGCCGGAGGCGTCGCCAACATGTTGGCCGTGTTGCCGGATTTCGTGCTCCCGGCGGTCAGCGTGGCGATAGCCGTTCTCGTCGTTGTCGATTTCGCGTGTAATTACGCCAGACAAGCGGCGGTCCTGCACGCTATCGGGCGCGAATGCGGCAAGCTCGAGGTCGAATGGAAAAATTTGTGGGCGAACATGAACGCCGGTAGCGTGGGCGACAAAAAGGCGATGAGCATTAACCAGGATCTGGCGCGGCAGCTTCTGGAAGTGACGTCATGGGCCGGAGACGCCGATATCCGCGAGGACCGTAAATTGAACGAGAAATGTGCGGAGGACGCATACAAGGTCATGGTGGAACAGTATGCCGGCTGACGGCGGGAAACCCGGCGCGGGCGTCCACGTCATGGAAGAGAAAAGCGGCAAGCCCGCAAGACCGAGCAAACCCACCCCGCCGCCCCCGCCTCCCGCGCCGAAACCGCCGCCCCGGGACAAATAGGGGCGATCGGGAACGGCTGGCGTTCGCCCGAGCCGGGGCTTTTTGCGCCCGCGCCGCCCCGCGCTCACGCCGCCGAATAGCCGCCGTCGACGACGAGGGCGCTTCCGGTGACGTAGGACGCGGCGGGGGAGCACAGGAAGAGGACCGCGGCGGCCACTTCGTCCGGGGTTCCGAAACGCCGCAGCGGGGTGCGCTCGAGGAGGGCGCGGCGGCGCTCCGGGTCGTCGCGGAGGGGGGCGGATTGCGGGCTGTCGATCCAGCCCGGAACGACCGCGTTGATGCGCACACGGTGATGCGCCCAGGACGCGGCGAGGGATTTCGTCAAATTGACCAGCGCCGCCTTGCCCGCCGCATGCGCCGGCGCCTCCAGCGACCCGGCGAGGCCCGACACGCCGCCGACGTTGACAACGCAGCCCTTGGCCATGGCCAGTTTGCCGAGGCAGGCGTGGCACATGCGCATGGCGCCGATGAGGTTCACGTTGACCACGTTGGCGAACGGGCCGGGCCGGAACTCGGCCCCCCGGGCCAGAAGCGCGCCGGCGTTGTTGACCAGGATGTCGAGGCGGTCGACGGAGTCCAGCGCCTCCTCGATCGACAGGTCGTTGGTCACGTCGAGGCGGAGCGCCGTTATCCCGTCGCCGGGATCCGCGGCGCCACCGGTCCGCGCCGTCACCATCGCCTCGGCGCCGGCGCGCCGGAGGGCGCGGGCGATGGCGCGGCCGATCCCCGACGCGCCGCCGGTGACGAGCGCCGTCTTGCCGGACAGGTCGATTTCCCAGGCCACGGCCTAGCCGACGCGGTTGACCGGGTTCGGCGGCGCGGCGCCGTCGAGCACGGCCTTCATGTTGCGCGCCGCCAGCCGGACCATTTCGTGGCGGGTCTCCACGTCGGCGCTGGCGATGTGCGAGGTCAGCACCGCGTTGTCGAGGCTCTTCAACCCCTCGCTCACGCACGGCTCGAATTCGTAGACGTCGAGCGCGGCGCCGGCGATCCGGCCGCTGCGCAGCGCCTCGACCAGCGCCGCCTCGTCGACCACCGGCCCGCGCGAAATGTTGAGGAGGTAGGCGTCCCGGCGCATGAGCGCGAGGCGCTCGGCGTCGATCAGATGGGTCGTCTCCGGCGTCAGCGGCAGTTGCAGGAGGACGTAGCGCGCAGTCGCGAGCAGCTCCTCCAGCGGCAACCGGCGCGCGCCGAGTTCGCGCTCCACCTCCGGCGCCGCGCGGTTGCGGTTGTGATAGACGATGTTCAACCCGAAGCCGCGCGCGCGCAGCGCCGTCTGGCGGCCGATGCGGCCCAGGCCGATCACGCCGAGCGTCTCGCCCTTGACCCGCGCCCCCCAGAACAGCGGGAAGGACGGACCGGCGAATTTGCCGGCGCGGGTGTAGCGGTCGGATTCGACGACGCGCCGCCCGACGGCGAGCAGCATGGCCATGCCGAAATCGGCCACCGCGTCGTCGAGTACGCCGGCGGTGTTGGTGACTTGCACCCCGGCGCGGGTCGCCGCCGCGACGTCGATGTCGTCCACGCCGACGGAGATGCTGGAGATGACCTTGAGGGTCCCGGCGTTCGCCGCGATGACCTCGCCGGGAATGCGTATCTGCAAGGTCATGACCGCCGTCTTGCCGGCGACGCGCCGGGCGAGTTCGTCCTGCGGCATGACGCCGTGCGCGAAGAAGTCGAAACGGTCGACCTCGTAGCGGGCGCGCAGGTCGGCGAGGACGTCGTCCGGCGTCCAGCTGTGGATGAAGACCGATTCCATCGCCGCGCGGCCCCCGCCGTCAGGACGGGCGCCACGCCTCCACGGTCTGGCTCTGGCGGCCGAGGCCCTCGATCCCCAGCGTCATGACGTCGCCGTCCTTGAGGAAGACCGGCGGCGCGAACCCGGCGCCGACGCCGGGCGGGGTCCCGGTGGAGATTACGTCGCCCGGATGCAGCGTCATGATCCGCGAGAGGTAGGCGACCAGTTCGGCGACGCCGAAGATCATGGTGCCCGTATTGCCGGTCTGGCGGCGCTCGCCGTTCACGTCGAGCCACATGTCCAGGTTCTGCGGGTCGCGGACCTCGTCGGCGGTGACCAGCCACGGGCCGATGGGGCAGAAGGTGTCGCAGCTCTTGCCCTTGGTCCAGGTCGGGCCGTGCTCCATCTGCCACTCGCGCTCCGAGACGTCGTTGACGACGCAATAGCCGGCCACGTGGTCGAGCGCGCGCGCCTTCGACACGTTGTTGGCGCGGGTCCCGATGACGACCCCGAGTTCGACCTCCCAGTCGGACTTCACCGAATCCTTCGGCATGACGACCTTGTCGTCGGGGCCGTTGAGCGAACTGTTCGCCTTGAGGAACAGGATGGGCTCCTCGGGGATGGGCGAGCCGGTCTCCTTCGCGTGGTCGACGTAGTTGAGGCCGATGCACATGATCTTGCCCACCGGGGCCCATGGCGGGCCCATGCGCGGCGTTCCCGCGACCGTCGGCAGATCGCCCGCGGCGAACCCGGCGAGCCGCGCCAGGCCGGCGGGGGTGAGGAGGTCGGGGGTTATGTCGTCGATCTTGCCGCCCAGGCCGCGCAGCGCGCCGGCGGAGTCGATGAGTCCCGGCTTCTCGGCGCCGGAATCGCCGTAGCGAACGAGTTTCATTCGGTTCCCCCTTTCGCGAGGCCCGGCCTACATGCAGATGCCGCCGTCGATGGCGATCGCCTGGCCGGTGACGAACGCCGCCTCGTCGGAGGCGAGATAGACGACGAGTTTGGCGATCTCCCCGGCCTCGGCGAGGCGGCCCATCGGCTGGCGGGCGATGAAGTCGCGCCGCGCCGCCTCCGGGTCGTCGAACGCGGCGATGCGCTCGCCCAGCGACGGCGTGTCGACGGTGCCGGGGCAGACGGCGTTGCAGGTTATCCCCTTGTCGATGTAGTCGGCGGCGACCGATTTGGTCAAGCCGATCACCGCCGCCTTGGTGGCGCCGTAGGCGGCGCGGGAGCGGATCCCCTTGAGCGAGCCGGCGACCGACGCCATGTTGACGACGCGCCCGCCGCCGCGCGCGATCATCCCCGGCAGGAAGGCGCGGACGGCGTCGAACATGGAGCGGACGTTGATCGCGAACGACCGCTCCCAATCCTCGGGTTCGCATTCGAGCACCGTTCCGACGGCGACGTAGCCGGCGCAGTTGAACAGCGCGTCCACCGGCCCCGCGCGTTCAGCGGCGGCGGCGATGGCGTCCGGGTCGGTCACGTCGAGCGCGAACCGCTCGGCGCCGTCGATCCCGTCCAATTTGCCGGCGTCGAGGTCGGTGGCGACCACCCGCGCGCCCTCGGCGAGGAAGGCCAGCGCGCTGGCGCGGCCGATGCCCTGCCCGGCGGCGGTGACGAACACGGTCTTTCCGGCCAGCCTCACGCGGCGCCTCCCGGGGGTTCCGTCATGGCGAACGACGCGGCCCGAACCGGGCCGCGCCGCCACCCTAGCACGCCGCCGCGCGCCGCCAAAATCGGCATGGCCGCGCGGCGGCGGCGGTTCAGAACGCCCAGCGCAGGCGGACGCCGATCTCGCTGTAGTCGTCGCCGAAGACGTAGCTCGCGCCGAGCCGCAGCTCCTCGCCGGCCTCCGCGTCCAGCGACCCCAGGCTGGCGGCGAATTCGTGGTACTGGTTCATATACAGTTCGGTGCCCGCGAAATAGCTGTGGGCGTAGGACAGCCTGTAGGCGAGCCCGGCGCCGTCGAACAGCTCCATCCCCGCGTCGCCCTCGAAGGCGAGGCCGTTCTTGAGCACGGTGTTGGAGATGCCGGGTTCGAACTCGTAGTCCCGGATCTTGAACTTGAGCGTGCGGAGATGCGCGACCATGTTGCCCATGGTCAGTTTCACGCCGGTCAGGCCGAGGTCAGGGAACTCGTAGCGGCTCGTGACCGCGGCGCCGATCATCTGTCCCACCGAGGCGGCGTCGATGGAGCCGGCGATTCCCCAGGCGACGGCCGGCGTGACCGACCAGCCCTCGTCCAGCGGCTGCGTCCAGGCGAGGGTGGGGGCCGCGGTGTAGATTTCCGCGCCCTCGACGTCGCTCCACGACAGCGGCAGGCCGATGCGAAGCCCGGCGCCCGGCGCGGCGTCGAAGGTGAAGGTGTAGCTCAGCGGCAGGACCGCGCCCTGGCCGGAATAGTCCCCGGCCGTGAAGCTGACGCCCTCGGCCGCGGCGCCGACTCCCCACCCCGCTCCCGTGGGCATGGTGTCGAACGCGCCGCCGGCGAAGGCGTCGCGCACGATGGCGGATTGCAGGCTGCGGGGGTTGCCGGCGATCGGATCGACGGGGGACACGGCGGCGAGCTCGCGCTGGATGGTGTTGAGGACCTCGCCTCCGTCGCTCTCCAGGAAGTCGATGAATTTGTCGACCGACTCGTCGCGCGTCTCCCCGGTGAACTCCTCCTCGATGCCCAGCGACTCCACCTGGAAGACGAGGGTCTTGGCCTCCTCGACGCTGGTGGCGCCGGAGAAGTCCACCTCGACGGGCAGGCCGCGGAAATTGACGTCGGCGTGCACGTCGTGGGTCGCTCCGTCGTATCCGGGGAAGAACTCCTCGAGCGTCTTGCCCTCGACGACGCGCAGCGCCTCCTCCGCGTTGGCGAACCCGCGGTCGATGGTCCTGATCGAACCGTCCGGGTCGGTGACCGCCACCTTGACGGAGAAAAGGTCGTTCGCCCAGGCGCCGGAGGCGGCGGCCAGCGCGGCGGCGGCGAGAAGCGCGGTCGTGAGTCGCTTGGTCATGGCTCTTCCTGTCCTTCTTGCGGCGGATAACGAGGATCGTCGCCCGCGGAGCGGATCCGCGGGCCGGCGCGCCAGGCTCCCTATGGAGGACGGCGCCGCCGGCGCCGGAGCGGCGTCAGGCCGGCGTGCCGGTCACGGCGCGGGGGGGGGGGGGGGGGGGGGGGGAGCGTCATGCATGGAGCGGGCAGAATAACGGGTCCGCCGGGCGCGTCAAGGGCGCTTGCGCCGCGGCGCGTTCGGGCGTATCCGGGGCGGCGATCCGGGACGCCGTTGGAGCGAGGACGAGCCATGCCGCGCGAAGCCCTTACTGTCCGCCTGCACGCCGCCGACAACGTGGTGACCGCGAAGGCGGCCATCGCCGCCGGCGCCGCCCTCGCCGGGGAGCGGGTCGCGGCCGCGGCGGAGATCCCCGTCGGCCACAAGGTGGCGACCGCGCCCATCGCCGCCGGCGAGCCGGTGCGCAAATACGACCAGATCATCGGCTTCGCCAGCCGCTCCATCGCCGCCGGCGACCACGTCCATACGCACAACGTCGAGGTCAAGGCGTTCGCCCGCGACTACGCCTATGGGAGCGAGGCGCGGCCCACCGATTTCGCGCCCGAGGCCGACCGCGCGACCTTCCAGGGGATCGTCCGCGACGACGGGCGGGTGGCGACGCGCAACTATATCGGGCTGGTCAGTTCGGTGAACTGCTCGGCGACCGTCTGCCGCTACATCGCCGACGCCTTTCGCGGCGACGCGCTGGCGGACTACCCGCATGTCGACGGCGTGGTCGCGCTCACCCACGGCTCCGGCTGCGGGATGCCCGGCCACGGCTACGGCTGGGAGATGTTCCAGAACACCATCGCCGGCTACAAGCGTCACGCCAATTTCGCCGGCATCGTCGTGGTCGGGCTGGGCTGCGAGGTGAACCAGGTCTCCGGCATGTTCGAACGCCACGGCTGGGAGTCCGGCCCCCGGCTGGCGGCGATGACGATCCAGGAGACCGGCGGCACCCGCAAGACGGTGGCCGAGGGAGTCGCCCGCGTGCGCGAGATGCTGCCCGAGGCCGACGCGGCGCGGCGGACGACTGTGTCGGCGAGCAACCTCGTCCTCGGCCTGGAGTGCGGCGGCTCCGACGCCTATTCGGGGATCACCGCCAACCCGGCGCTGGGCGCGGCGGCGGACCTGCTGGTGCGTCACGGCGGGACGGCGGTGCTGGCCGAGACGCCGGAGATCTACGGCGCCGAGCACCTGCTCACCCGCCGCGCCGAAAGCCGCGAGGTCGGCGACAAACTGATCAAGCACATCCTGTGGTGGGAGGAATACACCGCGAGGAACGGCGCCGAGATGAACAACAACCCCTCGCCCGGCAACAAGGCGGGCGGGCTGACCACCATCCTCGAGAAGTCGCTCGGCGCCGTCGCCAAGGGCGGGACCACCAACCTCGTCGACGTCTATCAATACGCCGAGCCGATTACCGCCAGGGGCTTCTGCTTCATGAACACGCCGGGCTACGACGTGACCTCGGTCAACGGCATGGTCGCCGGCGGGGCGAACGTGGTGTGCTTCACCACCGGGCGCGGCTCGGCCTTCGGCTGCAAGCCCACGCCGTCGATCAAACTCGCCACCAACACGCCGATGTTCCGCCGCATGGAGGACGACATGGACGTCAATTGCGGCCAGGTGATCGACGGCGACAGGACGGTGGCGGAGATGGGCGAGGCGATCTTCCGCAAGATCCTCGACACCGCCTCGGGCGCGCGCACCAGGAGCGAGGAGCTGGGATACGGCGACGAGGAATTCGTGCCCTGGCAGGTCGGCGCGGTGATGTAGCGCCGATGGTCCGGATCCGCCCGCGCGTCGCCGCGCTGGAGGCGTCGCCGATCCGCGAGATCGCCCATGAGGGCATGAAGATCGAGGGCGCGATCCCGCTCTGGTTCGGCGAGCCGGACCGGCCCACCCCCGAATTCATCGTCGCCGCCTCCGACCGCGCGCTGCGCGAGGGCCGGACCTTCTACACCCCCAACGCCGGCGTGGCGGAGCTGCGCGAGGCCATCGCCGCCTATACGCGCCGGCTCTACGGGCGCGAGGTCGGGGCCGGGCGGATAACCGTCACCGCGGCGGGAATGAACGCGCTGATGATGATCGCCGAGGCGCTGGTCGACCCCGGCGACAACGTGGTCAACGTCACGCCGGTGTGGCCGAACTTCCTCCGCTGCGTCGAGATCATGGGCGGCGAGGCGCGCCAGGTCGCGCTGGCCCCGGGGGATGCGGGCTGGCGGCTCGATCTCGACCGCCTGTTCGCCGCCTGCGACGACCGGACGCGGGCGATCTGCATCAACTCGCCGAGCAACCCCACCGGATGGGTGATGGAGGCGGAGGAGCAGCGCGCGGTGCTGGAGTTCTGCCGCGCGCGCGGGCTGTGGGCCATCGCCGACGAGGTGTACGCCCGCATCGTTTACGACCGCGCCGCCGCGCCGTCGTTCCTCGAGGTCGCCGAACCCGACGACCCGCTTATCGTCGTCAACAGTTTCTCCAAGAGCTGGGCGATGACGGGCTGGCGGCTGGGCTGGATAACCGCGCCGCCGGCGCTGGGGCCGGCGCTGGAGAAACTCGCCGAGTTCAACGTCGCCTCGCCGGCGACGCATAGCCAGTACGCGGGAATCGCCGCGATCCGCGACGGCGAATCGTTCGTCGCCGATACGGTGGCGCGCTACCGCGCCGCGCGCGGCGCCGTGCGGCAAAGGCTGGGCGCGATGCGCCGCGCGCGGCTGGCACCGATGCAGGGCGCGTTCTACGCCTTCTTCGCGGTGGACGGCATGGACGACAGCCGGGCGTTCGCCAAGCGCGTCCTGCGCGAGGCGCGGGTGGGGCTGGCGCCGGGGATGGCGTTCGGCGCGGGGGGCGAGGGCCATCTGCGCCTGTGCTACGCGAAATCCCCGGAGCTGCTCGGCGAGGCGCTCGACCGGCTGGCGCCGCTGCTCGACGGCTGAGCGGTGGACGGCGCCGTTCGCGCCGCGGCGCTGCTCCGGGCCGGCGGCGTCGTGGCCTTCCCGACCGAGACGGTCTACGGCCTCGGCGCCGACGCGACCGACGGGCGCGCGGTGGCGCGGGTTTTCGCGATCAAGGGCCGCCCGCGCTTCAACCCGCTGATCGTCCACCTGGCCGATCCGGACGCCGCCCGGGCGCATGCCGAAGTCGACCGGCGGGCGCGGGCGCTGATGGACCGGTTCTGGCCGGGCGGGCTGACGCTGGTCCTGCGCCGCCGCGCCGCGAGCCCGCTTTCGCCGCTGGCGCTGGCGGGCCTCGACACGGTGGCGCTGCGCTGTCCGGCGCATCCGCTGGCGCGCGAGGTGCTGGCGCGGTGCGGTCGCCCCGTGGCGGCGCCGAGCGCCAACCGCTCCGGCCGCCTCAGCCCGACGACGGCGGCGCATGTGCGGGCCGAACTCGGCGATTCGGTGGACATGGCGCTCGACGGCGGCCCGTGCCCGGTCGGCGTGGAGTCGACGGTCGTCGACCTGACCGGCGAACCGGCGCTGCTGCGCCCCGGCGCGGTGGACCCGGCGGCGCTGGGCCTGCCGCTGGCGGACCCCGGCGGCGACGCGGGCGCGCCGAAATCGCCGGGACGCCTCGCGAGCCACTACGCCCCGGCGACGCCGTTGCGCATGGACGCGGCGGCGCCGCGCGAGGGCGAGGCGCTGCTCGCCTTCGGCCCCGCCGCGCCGCCGGCGCGCCCGTCGCGCAACCTCAGCCCGCGCGGCGATCTGGTCGAGGCGGCGGCCAACCTGTTCGCGATGCTGCGCGAACTGGACGCCCTGGGCGCGCGCGGGATCGCTGCGATGCCGATCCCGGAGCGGGGCCTCGGACTGGCCATCAACGACCGCTTGCGGCGGGCGGCCGCGGCGCATGATTGACCGGGCCGCGCTTCGGCCGTTATGAGACAGGGCCATGCCGCCGAACCCGCTCGACGCCGTCGACCGACTCAAGCGCGAACTCGACGCGTTGCGCCCCTTGCCGCCCGACACCGTCGCACGGGTGGCGCAGAAGCTCAGGATCGACGCGAACTACCACTCGAACGCCATCGAGGGCAATTCGCTCACCCTCGGCGAGACGCGCAGCCTCATCCTTCACGGCCTCACGGCGCGCGGCAAGCCGATGCGCGACCATATCGACGTCCAGGGCCACGACGACGCGGTCAAGGCCGTCGAGGCCGCCGTTCGCGACGAGCGCGGGCTTACCCAGGAGTTCGTCCGCAACCTGCACCAAGTCCTGCTGCGGGAGCCCTATGAAGTCGACGCGCTTGCCCCGGACGGCGCGCGGACGAAGCGGACGATACGGGTCGGCGCCTACAAAACCGCGCCGAACAACGTCAAGACCTCGACCGGGGAGACGTATTTCTTCACTCCGCCCGAGCGCGTGCAGATGGAGATGACCGACCTTCTCGACTGGGTTCGCCGGCGGGAGGGGGAAGGGGAGCATCCCGTCATCCTCGCCGCGACGTTTCACTACCGCTTCGTGCGCATCCACCCGTTCGACGACGGCAACGGGCGGATGGCGCGCCTGCTCATGAACATGATCCTCATCCGTCACGGCTACGCCGCCGCCGTCGTCAGGCGGGACGACAGGGAGCGTTACATCGGCGAGCTCGAGAGGATCGACCGCACCGAGCAGCTGGCGGGTTTCATGGAGTTCATCGCATCGTGCTGCGAATACACGTTGGATCTCTATCTGCGTGCGGCGCGAGGAGAATCCATCGAGGACGAGGATGACATCGATAAGGAGGTTGCCTTGTTCAAGAACACCTTGGTAGCGAACGCTGGATACGAAGAAACTGAAATAAGGCCGTATGTAAAAAATGTGTTGTTCCCATTTTATACCCACTGCAAGGCAAAAATCGCAAATT
The DNA here is from genome assembly GCA_965242575.1 of Alphaproteobacteria bacterium. Lineage (GTDB taxonomy): Bacteria > Pseudomonadota > Alphaproteobacteria > UBA7887 > UBA7887 > JANQOH01. The sequence continues at coordinate 2,702,848 of OZ251461.1, read as the reverse complement.
TTTCGGATCTTTTCATTTCCATACCGTCTTCCCGAGGTGTCATATCGGGCACGGATAGTTCCGGTCACCAATTTCGTTTCAGCGTTAGTGTCAGCGATGAGGGCGACGAAGGTACGTTTCGCGTTTTTCACGGGAAGTTATATGTCGACCATTTGCCCGAGATGTCTAAAGAATATAAATTCGAATTGTCTTTTTGGATGCAAGGGTTCCTTAAAGACGACATGGATGTCGAAATACACTTGGTGAACTCGGTAAAATGGAAGTCGAGCGAATGGACGTTCGTGTATTCGGTGGGCGACCGATCCCACACGGATAATTTCGAGGGCTATTTCCTGGATTGTCTGCAAGAGCGCTTCAACAGGCTGCTGCGGCACGTGATGAAAATGCTCCAGAATCCGTAAGAATAGAGGAGATATTGCTCGAGTCCCCGGCGAAAATTTGCGGAGACAAAGCGCGATGCGCCTTCCCCGCCCAACTCGAACCCTGCGCGTCGATTCGGAGTCGGTCGAAGTGGCGCTCGGCCCATTTGCCGCGCCGCGTGAACTGGAGGCGCCGCGAGCGCCGGATCGCGACGATGCCCGTCACCGAACGGAGCCTTATGTCCGGTAGTAAGCGACCGGTCGCGATGATCTGCCTTTGGACGATGGCGAACGAGGCGGCGATCCCTTCCGGATTTCCGATCGGCGACTACTCGGACGGCTTCAAGTCGCGCAGGAAGTCGCGGAGAGCATCAAATGCGCGATGGTCGAAGTCCCAATATCCCTTCTTCGCCGCGTAGCCGGCAGACACGTGCGGTTGCCGCCGCGACGCCAGCCAGGCGTGGACGCGGGCTTTGTCCGGCCTGTCAATGGACACATCCGGCAGATTATCCACGCAAGCGAGATATTCTTCGACGCAACGGTATTCCGCCTTGTTCGCGATACTCCTGCGGAGCACGGTTTCAAGCATACCGGGTTGGTCATTGTCCGGCAAAATGAAAACCGTCACCGTCGGTGACTCCTGGCTTATCTCTTCGGCACGATCCGGCTCGCTTGTCTCCGGCTCGCTTGTCTCTCCGGCCCGATTCGGCGCGGGGAGATCCGCTTTCTGCAATGAATCCCGTACGCTTTGGAACGCCGATTTGGGCGATTCGTCCGCATCGCGAACGATGCCCAATCTGCGGACCGTTTCGAACCCAGGCGCTCGGCGGAACGCCGTAAGGAATTTACGCAAATTGTTCTTACCCCCAAAATCCTGTATCCGCATAGGACCGATATTGTGAAAGTCCACAAGGGCGGAGAAGAAATTAACGTCGTCCCGGCCTTCTACGAGAAGCTGGACTTTCCCGACCTTCCGATTGTTACGGTCCGGGTAAGGATCCTTCGTGGCGCCCAGCGCCGTATCCGCCTGTCCCGCGTTCATCGGACTTCAAGACCGTGTTCGACCGCGCCCTCGATCGCGTCGGCCGGATAGGTGACGCAGCGGTTTGCCTCGTTCTCGGTCTCAAGCCTGTGAAAAAGAAAACCTTCACTACCAAGAGCCCGGTGCGCAGCCGCAAAACATTCGAAACTATGTGTGGTCGCAATAACTTGCGTGTCGAACTCGCGGGCGGTTCCGTCTATCGCGCGCCACAAATCGGGCACGACCGAGTGATGAAGGCCGTTTTCGATCTCATCCATTAAGACCACACCGCCGGGTGAGAGGCATATGCCCATAATTAACCTGGCGATTCTGGTCATTCCTTCACCTAATGCCGGCAGCGGCACGAGTTCGGAAAGTCCAACATCGGCCCAGATGATGGGAGAACCGAGAGAAGGATTGGATTCGACGCTCCTGAGCCTCGGATCTATGATTCGTAGCGCCTTCTCGACAGGCGTGTGACGTTTTTGCCGACGCAACTCTCCGAGAGCCTGAGCATCTTCAGCAAAGTTCCCTCTGTACGAACGGAAAATGGCGGAGTGAATCTGCATATTTTTTTTGGGGTGTTCTAGCTGAAGACTATTTCCCTTAATCGTCGTTGCGGAATTCACTTCATGACCGTCTTCAGAAAAAGATGCTGTGAGCACATCGTTAGCCCATTGATCGGTGGGAGAAGGCACATCATCGCCATTCAATGGGAACTCCATTTTCCGTGGTTGTGCGATCCAGATTTTTAGCAATAACCGTCCACGTGATGAGTGATTAGCAACAACTTCTATTTCTGAATTCGTGTCGAGATCACAAAACATCAATTTCCAATCTTCATGAACCGTCGCGCCGCGCGCGTGTTGACTCTCATTCACCCGCCACACGCTCGCACCGCCAACGATGTTTCCTCCCATCGTGAGTAGCTGGAGGGCCTCGACCAACGAAGTCTTGCCCGAATTGTTGAGACCGGAAACGAGGTTGATTCGGGCCAACTCTGGGATTTCGAGATCGCGAAGGACACGAAAATTGCGTATGCGCACGCTCTCAAGCATGTCGTCGCCTCTGCACGCGCCGCGCCCTACTCCGCCGCCTGCCGCAAGCGGTCGGGCAAGGCGCCATGGATAACGTAAGCGAGGGTTTCCACCACCTGCTCGGGCTCGCGGCAGACGGCGAGGGCGGCGGCGTCGACCTCCTTCAGCGCGTGGTCGAGGGCGCGGTCGTGCTGCGTCACCAGCGCCTTGCCGAGCGCGGCGGCCATGCCGGCGTCGAACGCGGCGTTCCATTGCCGGTAGCGGTCGCCGAAACGGACCACCACCACGTCGGCGTCGCGGATCAGCGTGCGCGTGCGGATGGCGTTCATCGCCGCGCCCTTGCGGTCGCGCCAGAACGGGTCGGGCTCGGCGCCCAGGATCGCGGCGCCGCAATCGTCGGAATCGGCGTGGACGCAGACCGGCGCGTCGAGGCGGACCGGCAGGCCGGCGGCAGCGACCCCGGCCGCTATGCGCTCGCGCCAGTCGGTGTGGATCTCGCCCGACAGATAGACCCGCCATTCCCGCTCGGCCATCGCTCCCGCTCCCCGGTTGGACGGCGGCCAGACTAGCCGGCCGGGGCGCGCGGCGCCAGCGGCGCGGAATTTTTCCCGCGCGCCGCGGAACCCTGTATGATGGGCGGCGCGACGCGCGGGACGCGGGAGTCGCCGCGCGCGGCCGTTCCGGCAAGAAGGGAGCCCATGAACGCCATCCGATACGAAGCCCCCCGCTCGGTCGACGACGCGGTCGCGCTGCTCGCCGCGGCGAACGGCGACGGCCGCGTGCTGGCCGGGGGCACCGACCTGCTGGTCCAGATGCATGCGGGAACGGTCCGCCCGGGCCTGATCGTCGACGTGAAGAACATCGCCGAAATGTGCCGGATAACCGCCGATGGCGGCGCGTTCCGCGTCGGCGCGGCGGCCACCGGCGCCGAGATGGGCGAGCACGCCGCGCTCAAGGCCGCATGGCCCGGCGTGGTGGAGGCCGTCGAACTCATCGGCTCGACGCAAATCCAGGGCCGCGCCAGCCCCGGCGGCAATTTGTGCAACGCCTCGCCGGCGGCCGACAGCGTCCCGGCGCTCATCGCCGCCGGCGCCGCGTGCACGGTCGCCGGGCCGGACGGGCGGCGCGAGCTCGCGGTCGAAGACGTCTGCACCGGGCCGGGGGCGACGGCGCTCCGGCGCGGCGAGATCGTCGTCGACTTCCGCCTGCCCGGGGCGGGGGCGCGGACCGGCGACGCCTACCTGCGCATGATCCCGCGGACCGAGATGGACATCGCCATCGTCGGCGCCGGGGTTTGCCTGGAGGTGGACAAATCCGGCAAGGTGTCCCGCGCGCGCGTCGCGCTCGGCGCGGTGGCGCCGACGGCGCGGCTCGTCGCGGCGGCCGGCGCGGCGCTGGAGGGGACGACGCTCGGCGCCGATGCGCTGGCGGCGCTCGACGCGGCGGCGCGCGCGGCGTGCGACCCCATCGACGACAAGCGGGGCACCGTCGCCTATCGAACCCAGGTCGCGGGGGTGCTGGCGCGCCGCGCCGCGGCGATCGCCTACGACCGCGCGAGGAGCTGACCCATGGCCCGACACCACATAACCGCGACCGTCAACGGCGAAGAGGTCGAGTTCCTCTGCGACACGCAGCAGACCCTGCTCGACGTCCTGCGCGATGAACTCTACCTGAACGGCACCAAGGAGGGCTGCGCGTCGGGCGATTGCGGCGCATGCAGCGTGATGCTGGACGGGCGGCTGGTCTGCGCCTGCCTCGCGCTCGGCGTCGAGGCCCAGGGCCGCGCGGTCGAGACCATCGAGGGCATGGCCGACGGGGAGAAGCTGCACCCGGTGCAACGTCACTTCCTGGAGGAGGCGGCGCTGCAATGCGGCTTCTGCACGCCGGGCTTCCTCGTCGCGGCGAAGGCGCTGCTGGAGCGCAACCCCGACCCGACCGAGACCGAGATCCGCTACTGGCTGGCCGGCAACCTGTGCCGCTGTACCGGCTACGACAAGATCGTCCGCGCCGTCCAGGGCGCGGCCGCCGAAATGAGAGGAGCCCGAGCATGAAGAACGGCAATTCCGAATACCGCGTCGTCGGCACGCGGCCGATTCGCCCCGACGGCGTCGACAAGGTCACCGGCCGGGCGCGCTTCGGCGCCGACCTGAACCTGCCCGGAATGCTGCACGGCGCCGTGGTCCGCAGCCCGCACGCGCATGCCCGCATCCGCGCCATCGACACGTCGAAGGCGGAGGCGGCGCCGGGGGTGAAGGCGGTGGTCACGGGCGCCGACTTCCCGGCGCTCGAGGGCGCGGAGTTCTTCTCGGCGGGCGAGGCGCAAGTCAATTTCGCGCATCTGTCGGCGAACGTCATGGCGCGCGGCAAGGCGCTCTACGACGGCCACGCGGTCGCCGCGGTCGCCGCCACCAGCGCCGCCGCCGCCCGGCACGCGGCCGAGCTCGTCGAGGTGTCGTGGGAGGTCCTGCCGCACGTCATCGACGTGGAGGAGGCGATGGATCCCGGCGCGCCGATCCTCCACGACGACCTGTTCACCGACGGCGTGACGCCGAAGCCGGACTCGCCGTCGAACGTCGCCAAGCGCATGGAGTTCGCCCTGGGCGACGTCGAGGCGGGCTTCGCGCAGGCCGAAGTGACGGTCGAGCGGTCGTTCACCACCAAGCCGGTGCACCAGGGCTACATCGAGCCGCATGCGGCGGTGGCGGAGTATTCCGAGGATGGCCAGATCCAAATCTGGTGCTCCAGCCAGGGCCAGTTCATGGTCCGCAACTACACGGCGAACATCCTGGGGGTGGAGGCGGCGCAGATCCGCGTCACCCCGGCGGAGATCGGCGGCGGCTTCGGCGGCAAGACGCTGGTGTACCTCGAGCCGGTGGCGGTCCTGCTGTCGAAGAAGGCGGGCCGCCCGGTGCGGATGACGATGACCCGCGAGGAGGTGTTCCGCGCCAGCGGGCCGACCTCGGGCGCGGCGACGCGGATCAAGGTCGGCGCGACGCGCGGCGGGCGCATCGTCGCCGCCGAGGCCGAGCTGAAATACCAGGCGGGCGCATATCCCGGCTCGCCCATCGGCCCCGGCTGCATGACCGCCTTCGCCCCCTACGACCTCGAGAACGTGCTCGTCGTCGGCTTCGACGTGGTGACGAACCGGCCCAAGGTGGCGGCCTACCGCGCCCCCGGCGCGCCGATTTCGGAGTTCGGCGTCGAGAGCGTGATCGACGAGATCGCGCGCGAGCTCGGCATGGACCCCATCGAGCTGCGCGAGAAGAACGCGGCGAAGGAGGGCACGAAGGCCGCCTACGGGCCGAAATTCGGCCCCATCGGCTACGTCGAGACGCTGGCCGCGGCGAAGAACTGCCCGCATTACACGGCGGCGAAGGGGCCGAAACAGGGGCGCGGCGTCGCCACCGGCTTCTGGTTCAACATCGGCGGCGAGTCCAGCGCCGAGGTCCACATCAACGAGGACGGCTCGGCGACGGTGGCCACCGGCAACCCCGACATCGGCGGCAGCCGCGCATCGATGGCGATCATGGCCGCCGAGGTGCTGGGCGTCGACGTGGCCAAGGTGCGGCCCATCGTCGCCGACACCAGTTCGATCGGTTACAGCTTCCTCACCGGCGGCAGCCGCGTGACCTTCGCCAGCGGCATGGCGGTGGTCGAGGCGGCGAAGCAGTGCGTCGAGGAGATGCGCGGCCGCGCGGCGAAGAAGTGGGACATCCCGGCGGACGCGGTGACGTGGGACGCCGGCCGGGCCTGCCCGGCGGGCGCCAACGCCGGCGATTTCGAGCCGCTGTCGCTGGCCGAAATCGCCGCCGAATCGGCGGCGACCGGCGGGCCGATCAACGGCCACGCGCAGTTCACCGCGCGCGGCGCCGGGCCGGGCTTCGGCGCGCATATCTGCGACGTCGAGGTGGACGAGGAGACCGGCGCGGTGAAGATCCTGCGCTACACGGCGGTGCAGGACGTGGGCACCGCCATCCACCCGGCCTATGTCGAGGGCCAGCTCCAGGGCGGGGTCGCGCAGGGCGTCGGCTGGGCCCTCAACGAGGAATACATCTACGACGACGAGGGCCGGCTGGAGAATCCGGGCTTCCTCGACTACCGGATGCCGGTGGCCTCGGACCTGCCGATGATCGACACGGTGCTCGTCGAAGTGCCGAACCCGCGCCATCCCTACGGCGTGCGCGGGGTGGGCGAGGTGCCCATCGTCCCGCCGATGGCCGCGGTGGCGAACGCCATCGAGGACGCGGTGGGGCTGCGCATGACCGACCTGCCGATGTCGCCGCCGCGGATCGTCGCGGCGCTCGGCGACGGCGGGCGGGGCTGACGCCGGACTCGGCGGAGCCTGAGGAGGCGGCGGCGATGCCGCGGGTCGTTCTCCCGAAGAGCGTCGGCGACCAGTTCGCCGGCGGCGCGACGGAGATCGAGGTGGAGGGCGAGACCGTGCGCGCGCTCGTGCGCGGCCTCGACTCCCGCTTCCCCGGCATCGCCGACACCATAGCCGAGGGCATGGCCATCGCCGTCGACGGCGAGATCATCCAGAACGCCATGCTGGAGCCGGTCCGGCCCGACAGCGAGGTGTATCTGCTGCCCAAGATCGGCGGAGGAGGACCGCGATGATCGGCGCCGCGGACGCCGCCCGCTACCGCGAACGCGGGTATCTGGTGGTCGAGGGCGTGCTCGATTCGGCGACGCTCGCCGAGCTGCGGCGCGTGACCGACGGCATCGTCGACTCCGCGCGCGGGTTGACCGGGCACAGCGAGTTCCTCGACCTGGAGGCGAGCCACACGCCGGACCGGCCGCGGGTGCGGCGCATCAAGACCCCGTGGGCGGCGCATCCGTTCTACCGCGGGTTGGCGTCGGACCGGCGGATCACCGACATCCTCGCGCGGCTGATCGGCGAGGACATCCGCATGCGGCCGGGCGGCAAGGTGAACATCAAGGCCGCCGGCTACGGCGCGCCGGTGGAGTGGCACCAGGACTGGGCGTTCTACCCGCACACCAATGACGACGTGCTGGCCGTCGGCGTCCTCATCGACGACATGACGCTGGAGAACGGCCCGCTGATGCTGCTGCCGGGGAGCCACACCGGGCCGGTGTACGACCACCACGCCGCCGGCGCGTTCTGCGGCGCCATCGACCCGGAATCGGTGGACGTCGATTTTTCGGCGGCGGTTCCGGCGACGGCGCCGGCGGGTTCGATCACCATCCACCATGCGCGGCTGATTCACGGTTCGGCGATCAACCGCTCGGCGGCGCCGCGCCGTCTGCTGCTGTTCGAATACGCCGCCGCCGACGCCTGGCCGCTGGCGGGAACCGAGGCGGTGGACGATTTCGCCGCGTTCCGCGCCCGCATGGTGCGCGGCGCGTCCTGCCTCGCGCCGCGCCTGGCGGCGGTTCCGGTGCGCATGCCGTTCCCGAAGGCGGTGCATCAGGGCTCGATCTACGAGAACCAGCGGACGCTGGCGCACACCTACTTCGACCACGACCCTGCGAAGGTCGCGGCGGAGTAGAAGCGGCAGAACCGGAGCGGGAGACAGAACCATGAGTGCGTCGACGGATCTAAAGAAACTCCGCTCCATACTCGTTGGCTATGCCCGCGAGGGTCAAAAGCGCAAGGCGGCGGAGATCTGGTGCAGGCAGCGCGATATGGAGTGCGTTCTTGCGACCGTGGAACGATAACGCGCGGGAAATCGCGGCGTTCCCCTGCCCTATCCCGGATGCGCTGCAAGGGTCGGTATTCGGGATACGTCCACCGTGCGCTCGGCGCGCGCCAGATCGTAGGCGCGTTGCAGATTGGCCCAGAAGCGGGGGCCGTTGCCGCACAATTTGCCGATTCGGACGGCCATCTCGGCTGTGATCGGCCGTTTCTCGTTAAGAGGCCGTTTCAGAATGAATCGATTACTTTCAGTGTATTGTCCCCGCATCCTGTCTGCACGGTATCCGCGTCGGCAAACGGATCGTAACTCCCAAGATTGCGGGAGTCCATTGGCATGTGTGTGAAGCATGCAGCCATACCGATCAGAAATCGAATAATTTCAATAGTATATTCTAAAACGGCCTCTAAGAACGTCATAGAAGGCCCGCCGGGATATTCCCAAGGTGGCGGCCATTGCCGTCTTGCTCATGGCGAGCGCAGGGAGAACCTCCTCCCGTAGGATCTCCCCCGGATGCACGGGCTCTATGGAAGGGCGTCTCTCGATCATCGGTGTAGTCCTCTATATCCACGTCGGTCGCGCCGTCGTCGCCCCACCCGAAGGTGGCGCGGACATTGGCCGTCAAGCGCACGGAATAGCGGCCAACCCGACCGCCTTTCAGGGCATGGAAGCGCGATCCGGGGTAATTCATGCCCTCCGGCTTTTCTGCCGCTTTGAGCACCGTAAGTATCCGGCGCAACCTGCTCATCCAGTGGGCATGGAGGCCATGCTTCCGGCCCGTCACCGGGTAAGCCCGAAGCGCCTTGTGTCGAACGCTCTCGATCATGATACACGATCCGCCGTGTCGCGGAGGTGTCAAGTCCGACCCCCGCCAGCCAGCAATTTTCCATAGTGAGAATTGCTGGCGACACCGGGGGAATCGCTTCGACTCCGTCGCGCGGGCCGTTCATGTTGCCTGCATGACGAATGGATAGGCAGCGGCCGGGTTCGACACGCTGGCGGCGACGCGCGGCCTCGAGGCGGCCAGCGTCGCGCGGCGGCAGGCCGAGGCGCACGCCGGGATCGTCGCTACGGCGGTCGGCATCCCCGAGCGAGCGCAGCGCCTCGAAACGGCGCATGGCGTCGAGTAACCGAAGCAGGGCCGGTTCGCCCGCCGCCGGGGCCGGCGCCGGGCGGGGCGGACCATGGTCCTCTCCCGCAAGGCCCGCGAACGCGCTTTAATGGGGAGCCGATCCGGATGCCCTCCGGGCCGTCGGCGCACGCCGCCCCGCCGGCAAGTAGCGCCTCGGCGCGCGGCCTCTCCCGGAATCCCGAAGGCGCAATATGCGAGGCGTACGCATGGCCGGAACCCCGCTCTCCGATCTCCCTGGGACCGCCGGCGTCCTCGCCGGCATCGTCGATGACGGCGCGGCGCCTCGCCCGGTTCTCCCGGAACTCCCGGACCGCCCATGTCCCGGAAGCGCGCCCGCCCCGCGTCCCGGAATTCCCGGAATTGCGAATCCGCAATCCCGGTTCCGGGCGGCGCGCCGCCATGCGGCCCCGCCCGGTTCTCCCGGAACTCCCGGACGCCCCGTCCCGGAAGCGCGCCCGCCCCGCGTCCCGGAATTCCCGGAATTGCGAATCCGCGCCGGTTCCGGGCGGCGCGCCGCCACGCGGCCCCGCCCGGTTCTCCCGGAACTCCCGGAACGTCCCCGTCCCGGAAGCGCGCCCGCCCCGCGTCCCGGAATTCCCGGAATCGCGAATCCGCGCCGGTTCCGGGCGGCGCGCCGCCACGCGGCCCCGCCCGGTTCTCCCGGAACTCCCGGACGCCCCGTCCCGGAAGCGCGCCCGCCCCGTGTCCCGGAATTCCCGGAATTGCGAATCCGCGCCGGTTCCGGGCGGCGCGCCGCCACGCGGCCCCGCCCGGTTCTCCCGGAACTCCCGGAACTCCCGGAACGCCCATGTCCCGGAAGCCCGCCCGCCCCGCGTCCCGGAATTCCCGGAATTGCGAATCCGCGCCGGATCCGGGCGGCGCGCCGCCGCGCGCTACGCCAGCCCGCGGCGGCCCATGCGCATGAACTTCTCGCGGCGGCGGGCGCGCAGCTCGCCGCCCGGAACCGGGACCAGCTCGCGCAGCGCGCGCTCGACCTCGTCGCCAACCGCCGCCAGGACGCTCTTCGGGTCGCGGTGCGCGCCGCCCACCGGCTCGGGGATCACCTTGTCCACCACGCCCAGCGCCTCCAGGTCCTGCGCCGTCAGGCGCAGCGCTTCGGCGGCCTCGCGCGCCTTGTCGGCGCCGCGCCACAGGATCGACGCGCAGCCCTCGGGCGAGATCACCGAATAGACCGAGTTCTCCAGCATCAGCACCCGGTCGGCCGCCGCCAGCGCCACCGCGCCGCCGGAGCCGCCCTCGCCGACGACGACGCCCACCAGCGGAACGCGCAGGTCGAGGCAGGTCTCGATCGCCCGCGCGATGGCCTCCGCCTGCCCGCGCTCCTCGGCGCCGATCCCGGGATAGGCGCCCGGCGTGTCCACCAGCGCCACCGCCGGCAGGCCGAACCGGTCCGCCAGCGCCATCGCGCGCGCCGCCTTGCGGTAGCCCTCCGGCCGCGCCATGCCGAAATTATGCGCGACGCGGCTTTCCGTATCCGCCCCCTTCTCGTGGCCCAGAACCAGCGCGGAGTAGCCGCGCAGGCGGCCCAGCCCGGCGACGATGGCGGGGTCGTCGCCGAAGGCGCGGTCGCCCGACAGCGGAACGAAGTCGCCGACCAGGGCCTCGACGTAATCGCCGAGGCGCGGGCGGTCGGCGTGGCGCGCCACCTGCGTCTTCTGCCACGGCGTCAATTTGCCGTAGGTCTGGCGCAGCAGCCGCTCCACCTTCGATTGCAGCCGCGAGACCTCGTCGACGATGTTCAGGTCGCCGGCGTCGCCGAGATGCCGGAGCTCCTTGATCTTCCCCTCCAGCTCGGCGATGGGGCGTTCGAAGTCGAGAAAACCGTTCATGGCCGTCCCCCTTGCGAAAGGTCCGGCGGGGCCTCCCCTCCCCGCGCCGCGCGCGCCAGCGGATGGTGGTCGGCCACCAGCGCCGCCAGGCGCTCCGCCAGCACGTGGGTGTAGATCTGCGTCGTCGAGATGTCGGCGTGCCCCAGCATGGTCTGCACGCCGCGCAGGTCGGCGCCGTTCGCCAACAGGTGGCTGGCGAAGGCGTGGCGCAGCACGTGCGGCGACACGCGCGCCGGGTCCAGGCCGGCGTCGACCGCCAGCGCCTTCAGCATCTGCGCGAAGCGGTGCCGGGTCAGATGCCCCGCCGCGCCGCGCGACGGGAACAGCCAGGGCGAGGATTCGCCCCGGCCCAGGAACCGCGGCCGCGCCTCCAGGTAGTCGGCGAGCGCATCCGCCGCCGCCTCGCCGACGGGGACGAACCGCTCCTTGCTCCCCTTGCCGCGCACCAGCAGCAGGCGCGGGTCCCCCGACAGCGCCGACATCGGCAGGCCCACCAGTTCCGACACCCGCAGCCCGGCGGCGTAGAGCAGCTCCACCAGCGCCGTAAGGCGGACTCCCCGCGGCCCCGGCTTCTCCCGCGCGGCGTCGATCAGCCGCTCCACCTCCGCCGCCTCCAGGGTCGCCGGCAGGCGCCGCCCGGACAGCGGCGCCTCCAGCGCGGCGCTGGGGTCGTCCGCCCGCGCGCCCTCGGCGACGAGAAAACCGAAATACTGCCGCAGGCACGACAGCCGCCGCGCCACCGTCCGCGCCGCCATCCCCCGGCGCGCGAGATCGCGGAGATAGGCGGCCAGCGCGTCCTGCCCGGCCCGGTCGAGGCCGCCCGTGGCCGCGTCGGCGTCGGCGAGGTCGCGGCGGTAGGCGGCCAGCGTGTTGGCGGCGGCGCCGCGCTCGGCCGCCAGCATGTCGAGGAACGGCTCCAGCCACGCCGCGTTCACGGCGCGGCCTCCGCCAGCGCCTCCACGGCGAGGGCCCGCGCATCGTCCTCCAGGCCCAGGGCGCGCAGCGCGCGAATCGCCGCGCCGAGCGCGAGTCCGTTCGCCGCCGCCGGCCCCGCCTCGCCGATGGCGACCAGGGCGTACAGCACCGCCTCGCCGGCGCGGCCGGCGCGCGCCGCGTCGCGCAACCCGTAGCGCAGGCCGACATTGGGCGCGGCGAGGGTTACGCCGGGCGGCGCGTCGAGAAACGCCGCCCAGGCCTCGGCGCCCGGGTTCCGCCCCGCCGCGTCGAGGACCGCGAACGCGCGCTCGACATGCGCCGGGCCGGCATCGGCGGGAGCCTCCTCGAGCCAGCGGCGCGCCGCCGCCGCGTCCCAGCCGCCGCCCACCGCCGCCGCCAGCGGCGCCGCGCGCCAGCGCGCCTCCGGGTCCTCGAGGACGCGGAGCCACGCCGCCGCCGCCGCGCCGCGCCCGGCCGCGGCCAGCCCCCGCGCCAGGACCGGGGCGAAGCGCGCCAGGCGCGGGCCGGGGGCGGCCTCCAGCGCCGCCGCCTCCGCCGCGCGCGCCAGCGGCCCCAGGCCCGGCCAGCCCGGCGCCGGAGTCCACAGCGCCGCCAGCAGCGCCGCCCGCCGCTCGCCGTCCGCGGCCGCCTCCGCCGCCTGGAGGAGCCGCGCCCGCGCCATGGCGTCCGCCCCCGGCGCGGGCTCCGCCGCCGCCAGCTCGTCCTCGAGGAATACGGGGCGGCGATAGGCGGCGGCGAGTTCGTCCGGCGGAATGGCGCCGGTCGCGGCCGCGCGCTCGGCCGCGGCGAGCCGGACCTCGACCGCGATTTCGGGATGCAGCGCGAGGGCGCGCGCCGCCGCCGGGCCCGTCGCGGCCGCGTCGGCGGCGCGGAGCTCTGCGCCGGCGGCCCGTGTGGCGGCGAACCCCGCCGCGTCGTCGAGCGCCGGCCCGCCCGCCGCGACGTGCCCCAGCAGGCCCCCGACCAGCCTCAGGAACGGCGCGTCGGCCGCGTCGGCGCGGTCGTAGAGCAGCGCCAGGGTCAGTTCGGCGCCGATGGAGTCCCCGTCCAGCGCTTGGCAGAGCGCCAGGGCGCGGCGCCATTCCGGCGCCGGCTCCACGCCCGCGGCGTCGCGGACGAGGGCGCAGGCGGGGTCGTTCTCGCCGCGCCAGAAGTGGACCTCGGCGCGGGTCCAGCGCGCGGCGGCGACCGATTCGGCGATCCGCGCCGCTTCCGCGAACGCGCCGAGCCGCGCCAGCAGGGCGGCGCGCCGCGCCGCGAACGCGCCCTCCGCCAGGCCGCCGGGCTCGGGCTCCCCGGCGCTGGCCAGAAGCCGGCGCAGCAGGTCGTTCATCGCCGGCGACCGCGCGGGCGCCGGGGCGCGCTCCAGCAGCGCCGCCGCGCGGTCGCCCGGAACGCCGCGCCACGGGTTCCCGGCGAAGCCGCCCGCGGCGGGGTCGAGGGCGCCGGCGGCGTCGCCGCCCACCGCCTCCAGCCGCCCGACCGAGACCGCGCCGCCGTCCTGGGCCTCCGGCGGCAGGGGCAGGGGTTCGCCCGGCGCCAGCTCCTCCTGCGCCCCGGCGGCGGCGGCGGCGAGGAGCATCCCGGCGCCAAGGAGCCGGCCGCCGGCGCCGAAGAGCCGGCGCGCGGGCGGGTCAGCGCGGCAGCCGGTCATCGGAGATCGGCTTCACCACGCGCTCGGCGGGGGCGGGAAAATCCCGCGTCGCGAGCAGCCAGCCGCCGCCGATCAGGACGACCGCGGCCAGGACGGCGAGCAGACGTTTGAGCGTCTTCATGCGGCTTCCTGTGTCCGCGCGATGGGCCGAGGGCGCAACTTATCCACAGGGCGGCGCCGGAATCAACGCTGCGCTTCCACGTCCGGCAATTCTCGTTACGGACGGAGCGCAATTCCAATCCGCTTTCCGCGGGACCGCCGACGCTCGCAAGCGGCGTATCGACCGCTCGTTCCGGTACGGGCTCCGGGACGCGCGGGCTAGCGCCAGCCGGCGCGGTCGGCGAGTTCGATGGCTTCGCGGTTGCGCGCGCCCAGAACGGCGAGCGGCAGGTCGTCCATCCGGACGTCGCCCCACGCGGCGGCGGCGCCGGACGGCGGGACGCCGGCGCGCACGGGGAATTCGTGGTTGAGCCGCGCGAACGCCTCCTGCGCCTCCGGCCCGGCGAGGTGCTCCAGCAGGGCCAGCGCCGATTCGGCGTTGGGCGCATGCGCGCAAATCCCGGCGCCGGAGACGTTGACGTGCGCCCCGCGCCCGTCGCGGTTGGGGAAGAAGACGCCCGTCGCCGCGACGACGGCGCGGTCGGCGGGGTCGTCCGACGCGGCGAGCGCGCCGTAATAATAGGTGTTGGCGATGGCGACGTCGCCCTCCCCCGCCGCCACGGCGCGGATCTGGTCGGTGTCGCCGCCCTTCGGCGTCCGCGCCATGTTGGCGACCAGGCCGCGCGCCCAGGCTTCGGTCGCCTCCGCGCCGTTCGCGGCGATCAGCGACGCGATCAGCGACTGGTTGTAGATGTTGCCCGACGAGCGGACGAGGATGCGCCCGCGCCAGGCCGGGCCGGCGAGCGCCTCGTAGGTGGAGAGTTCGCCGGGCGCCACCCGGTCCGCCGCATAGACCAGCACCCGGGCGCGCAGGCTGAAGCCGAACCAGTAGCCGTCCGGGTCGCGCCAGCGCGCGGGGACGGCCGCTTCGAGGACGGCGGAGCGGACGGGGCGCAGCAGGCCGGCCTCCCTGGCGCGGTGGAGGTTGCCCGCATCGACGGTCAGGAACACGTCCGCCGGGCTGTTGCGCCCCTCGGCGGCGAGGCGTTCGTGCAACTGCCCCGCCTTGCCGGTGACGAGGCGGACCTCGATCCCGGAATCGGCCGCGAAGGCGTCGAGGAGCGGCCGGATCAGCGCCTCCTTGCGCGCCGAATAGACGTTGACCTCGGCCGCCCGGGCGGCGTCCGCCGCGGCCAGCGCCGCGCAGGCGGCGATAAGGGTTCGGATGCGGGCCACCGTGTCCTCCCGGCTCCATGATGCGGTTCGGGCGGAGGATGCCGCATATGCGACTGCAAATCAATCGCACTCCCGCGCGCCGCGTTCGGCCCCGCCGCCGCCGCCGTCCGCGCCGTCCCCGGAATCGTCCTCCATCGGCGGCGCGAAGAGCGGCTCCATGGCGAGCAGGCCGGAGGCGCGCAGCTCCTCCAGCGCCGGCAGGTCGTCGAGCGACGCCAGGCCGAAATGGTCGAGAAAACCCGGAGTCGTGACCCAGGTCGCCGGGCGGCCCGGCGCGCGGCGGCGGCCGCGGGGCTCGATCCAGCCCCGGTCGAACAGGATGTCGAGGGTGCCGCGGCTGACGGCGACGCCGCGGACGGCCTCGATCTCGGCGCGGGTGACGGGCTGGTGGTAGGCGACGATGGCCAGGGTCTCCAGCGCCGCGCGCGACAGCCGGCGGCGGACTTCGGTCTCGCGCTTGAGGGCGGCGGCCAGGTCGGGCGCGGTGCGCAGCGCCCAGCCGGCGCCGAGCCGGCGCAGCTCGACGCCGCGCCCGGCGTAATGCTCCGCCAGCGCCGCGAGCAGCGCCGCAACGTCGGAATCCTCCGGCAGATGCGCCGCCAGGATCTCTTCCGGGAGCGGGTCGCGGGAGGCGAACAGCACCGCCTCCAGCACGCGGAGCGCGCGGTCGTCGGCGCCCGTCACGGCGCCGCGCCGCGGCGCAGGAAGACCGGCGCGAAGGGCGCCGCCTGGCGGATTTCGACGCGCCCCGAACGCGCCAGTTCGAGCGAGGCGGCGAGGGCCGAGGCGAGCGCCGCGCGCGCGCCGAGCGGTCCGGCCGGCGCGTCGGGCAGGAATCGCGACAGCGCCGTCCAGTCCGCCGCCGCGCCGAGCAGGGCGGACATGCGCCGCGCCGCCTCCTCGAGGCCGGGCAGCGGCGCCGGCGCCACCCGCAGCGCCTCGCGCGCCGCGCCGCGCCGCGCCCGGTCGGCGTAGGCGGCGACCAGGTCGGCGAGCGCCACCGCGAACACCGGCTTCTCGACGACCTCGGTCGTCTCCGCCAGGCCGCGCGGAAATACGTCGCGGCCCAGCAGGTCGCCGGCCATCAGCCGCGCCGCCGCGTCGCGCATCGCCTCGAGTTTACGCAGCCGGAACGCTAGCGCCTCGGCGAGCGCCTCGGCGCTCGGCTCCCCGGCGTCGTCCTCGCCGGCGGGGAGCAGCAGGCGGGATTTCAGATAGGCGAGCCACGCCGCCATCACCAGGTAGTCCGCCGCGATCTCCAGCCGCCGCAGGCGGGCGCGGCGGACGTAGTCGAGATACTGCTCGGCCAGTTGCAGGATCGAGATGCGCGCCAAGTCCACCTTCTGCGCCCGGGCGAGGGACAGCAGAAGGTCGATCGGCCCCTCGAACCCGTCCAGGTCGAGGACGAAATCCTCCGCGTCCGCCATCGGCGCTCACGCGGCCGCGAGCAGCGAATCGAGCCGCGCGGCGGCGGCGGCGGCGTCGAAGGCGGGCGGCGTGCGCGCGAACCCGGCGGCGCGCGCGGCGCGCTCCTGCGCGGCGTCCGACAGCGGCCCGGCGGCGGCCGCCGCGGCGCGCATTTCGGCGAGGTCGCCGTTGCAGTGCAGGACGAGGTCGCAACCCGCGGCCAGCGCGGCGGCGGCGCGCTCGCCCGGCGCGCCGGAGAGCGCCGCCATCGATACGTCGTCGGTCAGTAACAGGCCGTCGAAACCGATGGCGCCGCGAATCGCCCGCGCGACGACGCGCGGCGACACGGTGGCGGGGCGGTCCGGGTCGATGGCGGAATAGACGACGTGCGCCGTCATCGCCAGCGGCATGTCGCGGAGCGCCCGGAAGGGGGCGAAATCCACCGCCTCCAGCGCCGCCTCCGGCGCATCGACCACCGGAAGCGCCAGATGGCTGTCGGAGCCGGCGCGGCCGTGGCCGGGGACGTGCTTGAGCGCCGGCAGCACGCCGCCGGCGAGCAGGCCGCCGCACGCCGCGCGGCCGAGGACGGCGACGGCGTCCGGGTCGGCGGCGAAGGCGCGGTCGCCGATGACCGCATGCGCGCCCGGCGCCGGGACGTCGAGGACGGGGAGGCAGTTCACGTCGATCCCCAGCGGCGCGAGGTCGGCGGCGATCAGGCGGGCGTTGAGCGCCGCCGCCTCGGCGCCGGCGGCGCGGTCGATGGCGGCGAGCGCGCCGAACCGCGCCGCCGGCGGCCGGGCGGGCCAATGCGGCGGCCGCAGCCGCGCGACGCGGCCGCCCTCCTGGTCGATGAGCACCGGCGCGTCGGCGCGCCCCACCGTCTCGCGGAGCGCCCGGACGAGCGCCGCGACCTGCCCGGGCGCCTCCACGTTGCGCGCGAAGAGGATGAACCCGAACGGGTCGCAGCTCTCGAAGAAGCGCCGCTCCTCGCCGCCGAGGACCGGGCCGGCGCAGCCCAGGACCAGCGCCCGCGGCGGCCGGCCGCCGGCGCTCACCGCGCCACGACGAAGCACGGGACTCCGGCGTCCGCGAGCCCCGCGCACAGCGCCTCGGCGCCGGCGCGGTCCGGCATCGGCCCCGCCCGCAGGCGGTGGAGGCCGCCGGCGCCGTCCGCCTCCGCCGGCGCGGCGACGAACCGCCCGACCGGTTCGAGGAGCTCCGGCGCCCGCGCCAGGGCGCGCGCCCAGCCCGCCTCGGCCTCCGCGCGAGTGCTCCAGGCGCCGAGCTGGACGGCGAACGCGCCCGGCAGACCGGCCAGGACGTCGCCTATCGGGTCCGCCGGATCCGGTTCGACCGGGGCGGACTCGACTTCGGCCGTCCCGGTTTCGACGGGCGGGGCCGCGGCGGGATCCGGCTCTGCGGCGGGGGGCTCCGCAGCGGAAGGCTCCGCGGCGGGGGGCGGCGCGGGTTCGGGCTCCGGCGCGGCGGGAGTCTGCGCGGCGGCGGCCTCCGGCGCGTCGAGCGGCGCGACGACGATCCCGCCCGCCGGATCCGCCGGCGCGCCCGGCTTCGGCAGCGGCTCCTCCGGCGGCGGCAGGAGGCGCTCGACCGCGGGTTCTGCGGCCTCGTCCGGGGGCATGCCGAGTTCGTGCAGCGCCAGCACGTCGCGGTAGGGGACCTCCATGCCGCCGGGGTCCGCCGGGCGCTCGCGGAGCGGCCCCGGCTCGGCGCGGAGCAGCGGCGCCTCGCCGCCGCCGCCGGCCGGCCCCCATAGGCGGAGCGCCGCCGCGCCGGCCAGCGCCAGGGCGACGAGCGCGGCCAGCGCCGCGACGCGCCGGCGGCGCGGCCCACCCGCCGGCGGCGAAGGAGTCGCCGGCGGCGGCGCAATTTCCGGCGGGGGCGCGCGCCGCGCCCCGTGGTCCGTCACCGCATTTCCTCCGCCGGCGCGACGCCCATGACGGCGAGGCCGGCCGCGATGACGTTGCGCGCCGCCTCGACCAGCGTCAGGCGGGCGCGCGACAGCGCCGGGTCGCCGGGCGCGACGAACCGCAGCGCCGCGTCCTCGTTGCCGCGGCTCCACAGCGCGTGGAACGCGGCCGCCGCGTCGTGCAGGGCGAAGGCGATGCGGTGCGGCTCGTGCGCCAGCGCGGCCTCCTCGACGCGGCGCGGCCAGCCGGCGACGAGGCGCATCAGCGCGCGCTCCTCCGGCGAGTCCAGGCGCTCCAGTTCGGCGGGCGCCGCCGGCGCGCCCGGTCCCCCGACGCCCTCCTCGGCGGCGCGGCGCTGCGCCGAGCGCATGCGCGCATGCGCGTATTGCACGTAGAACACCGGGTTGTCGCGCGACTTCTCGGTCACGCGGGCGAAGTCGAAGTCGAGCGGCGCGTCGTTGCGCCGCGTCAGCATGATGAAGCGCACCGCGTCCTTGCCGACCGCGTCGACGACGTCGCGCAGGCTCACGAAGGCGCCGGCGCGCTTGGACATCTTCACCGGCTTGCCGTCGTCCATCAGGTTGACGAGGCGGCAGAGCTTGACGTCGAGCCGGCCGGCGCCTCCGGTCACCGCGGCCACCGCCGCCTTCATGCGCTTGACGTAGCCGCCGTGGTCGGCGCCCCAGACGTCGATCATGTCGGCGAAGCCGCGGCGGAACTTGTCGCGGTGGTAGGCGATGTCGGAGGCGAAATAGGTCCACGCGCCGTCGGACTTGCGCAGCGGGCGGTCGACGTCGTCGCCGAATCGGGTCGCCCGGAACAGCGTTTGCGGCCGGGGCTCCCAATCGTCCGGCGGCTTGCCGCGCGGCGGGTCGAGCGCGCCGGTATAGACGAGGTCGCGCTCGGCGAGCCATGCGAGCGCCGAGTCGACCGCGCCATCGGCGATCAGCGCGCGTTCGGAGGAGAAGCGGTCCATGCGGACGCCGAGCGCGGCGAGATCGCCCCGGATCGCCGCCGTCATGGCGTCGAGCGCCGCCTCGCGGCAGGCCGGGAGCCAGTCCGCCTCGGCGGCGCCGCGCCAGCGCGCGCCGTCGCGCTCCGCCAGCGCCCGCCCCACCGGCTCGAGGTAATCGCCGGGGTACAGCTCCGGCGGAAACGCGCCGATATCCTCGCCCAGCGCCTCGCGGTAGCGGAGGCGGACCGAGCGCGCCAGCGCGTCGACCTGCGCCCCGGCGTCGTTGACGTAATACTCGCGGGTCACGGCGTGGCCGGTGAATGCGAGCAGGTTGGCGAGGGCGTCGCCGAACACCGCGCCGCGCGCATGGCCGACATGCATCGGCCCGGTGGGGTTGGCGGAGACGTATTCGACGTTGACCTTCCGCCCCGCGCCGAGTTCGGAGCGGCCGAAATCCGCGCCCGCCGCCGCCGCCGCCGCGACCGCGCGCGCCCACACCGGGGCGCCCAGGGTCAGGTTGACGAAGCCCGGCCCGGCGACCTCGGCGCGCTCCACCCCCGGCAGTCCGGCGAGCGCGGCGGCGATGGCCGGGGCGAGTTCGCGCGGCTTGCGGCGCGCCTGCCCCGCCAGCGCCAGCGCGGCGTTGGTCGACAGGTCGCCATGGGCGGGGTCGCGCGGCGGCGCGACCGTGACGCGCCCGGGTCCGGCTCCGGCGGCAGGCCGCCGTCGGCCGCCAGCTCCGCCAGCGCCTCCACGATCCGGCGCCGGTATTCGGCGAAGACGTTCATCGGGGAGAAAAGGTCATTGGACACCGGGGGATTTATCGAACAGCCGCGCGTGCTCCGTCAACGCGAAGCGGTCGGTCATTCCGGCGATGTAGTCGGCGGCGGCGCGGGCGGCGGCGGCGGAGCCGGGCGCGGCGCCGTCGGCCCGGCCGCGCGGCAGGCGCCCGGGCTCGGCGAGGAACAGCCCGAACAGGTCGCGGACGGTGCGGCGCGCCTCGCGCCCCATGCGGTTGACGCGGGGGTGGCGATAGACGCGCGCGCGGAGGAACGCCTTGAGCTCCGCCATGTCCCGGCGCATCGCGGCGGAGAAGCCGGCCAGCGGCGCGCCGAGCGCGCGCACGGCGGCGGCGTCCCGGGGCGCGAGGCGGCGCGCCCGGGCCCGCGTTTCGCCGACCAGGTCGACGACCATGGCGTCGATCAGGCGGCGGACGACCTCGTGCGCCAGCCGCCCGCGCGCGATTCCGGGGTGGCGCGCGGCGACCTCGGCGGCGATGGGGCCGGCGAGCGGCGCCGCGGCCAGCGCGTCGGTGTCGAACAGTCCGGCGCGCAGGGCGTCGTCGATGTCGTGGTTGCACCAGGCGATGTCGTCGGCATGCGCTGCCGCCTGCGCCTCCGGGCCGGGCCAGCCGCCGAGCTCCAGGTCGTGGCGGCGGTTGTAGGCGGCGAGCGCGGCGGGGGCGGCGTCCGGGTCGATGGGGCCGTTGTGCTTGGCGACTCCCTCCAGCGTCTCCCACGTCAGGTTGAGGCCGTCGAAGGCGGCGTAGCGGCGTTCGAAATCGGTCAGCACGCGGAGCGCCTGGGCGTTGTGGTCGAAGCCGCCGAAAGGCGCCATCGCCGCGTCCAGCGCGTCGCCGCCGGCGTGGCCGAAGGGGGTGTGGCCCAGGTCGTGCGCCAGCGCCACCGCTTCCGCCAGGTCCTCGTCGAGGCCGAGTTCGCGCGAGACCGACCGCGCGATCTGCGCCACCTCCAGGCTGTGGGTCAGCCGCGTGCGGTAGTGGTCGCCCTCGTGGTGGACGAAGACCTGGGTCTTGTATTCGAGGCGGCGGAAGGCGGCCGAATGGACGATCCGGTCGCGGTCGCGCTGGAAGACGCTGCGGGTAGGGCTTTCCGGCTCCGGATGCAGCCTGCCGCGGCTGCGCTCCGGCCGCGTCGCGTAGCGCGCCGGGGCGGCGGGGATCATGGGTGCGACCATAGCCCCGCCCCGCCCCGCGTTCAACGCTCTCGCCGCCCGGTTCCGGGGCGCGGCGCGAACGGGTTCCGGGGTTTCCCGGTCCACGGCTGCTGCTGCGAACATCCGGTTGGCGAGGCCGAGGCTACGGGGCGGCGGGCGCAGGAACACGAGGTTGGCGGGCGGCGCGAGGGCGCGGCTTCCGCGCCGCCGCCTGGTCCGGCGCCGACGGCGCCGACGCCTCCCGGCGCGCCGCCCGCGCCTCTTGCGCCGGCGGCGCGGGCGGCGTATGCTGGACGTATGGACATGGACGACATCGCGTTCGACGCGCTCGCGGCCAGCCAGGAGCTGCGCGAGGCCGGGGTCGAGAATCGCCAGGCCGAGGCCATCGCCGCCGCCATCCGCCGCGCCGCGGCCGCCGGCCGCGAAGGACTGGCGACGAAGGCCGGCCTCGACGTACTCGGCGCGCGCGTCGACGCCGGACTTGCCTCGATGCGCTCCGACCTCAACTCCGGCCTCGCCGGCCTCCGCGCCGACATCGCCGCCTCGGAGGCCCGCATCTACTGCGCTCTGTGGATACAGGGCGCAGGCGTCGTCGCCGTCATGACCGGGCTCGTGTCCATCGCCGCCATCCTCGGGATGTTCGGGTAGCCCGCGGGCGCCAGCAATTCTCATTATGGAAGGGGCGCGGTCCGGATCCGCCTTTCCTGGGACCGCCGGCGTCTCGCCGGCCCGCGTCCGCGACCTCCGGAGCGGAAATTGCCGGCAGACGCCGGCGGTTTCAGGGACGCCAGCCGCTGTGGAGCGGCGAGATTCCCCATAACGGGAATTGCTGCGCGAACGCCGCGCCGCTTGCGCCGGCGGCGCGAGCGGCGTATGCTGGACGTATGGACATGGACGACATCGCGTTCGACGCGCTCGCGGTGAGCCAGGAGCTGCGCGAGGCCGGGGTCGAGAACCGCCAGGCCGAGGCCATCGCCGCCGCCATCCGCCGCGCCGCGGCCGCCGGCCGCGGCGGGCTGGCGACGAAGGCCGACCTCGACGTCCTTCGCGCCCATGTCGACGCGAGCATCGCGGTCCTGCGCGCCGATCTGTACCGCGCGCTGTGGATACAGGGCATGGGCGTTGTCGCCGTCATGACCGGGCTCATGTCCATCGCCGCTCTCCTCGGGATGTTCCGGTAGCCCGGCGCAGGCGCGACTCGCGACGCCGCCGATGCCGGGGACGAAGAAAGCCGCCGCGCGAACGGCCGAAAGCTACGCGCACCCCGAGGCGCGCGCGCTGCTCCGCCCCGACGTCGGGACGCAATCGCAATTCCGCAAGACGAAGCCGCCGGCGCGCTACCGCTACGATTCCTCGCTCTCCCCGGCGCTCGACTGGGACGGCGGCAACCCCCGGCGCGAGGAGGCGGAGGCGAAACTCGCCGCGCTGCGGGACCGCATCGACACGATCTCCGCCCTCCTCGAGTCCAGCGATGGCGACCTCGCCGGGGCGCGGGCGGAGCTCGCCGCCGCGCGCGGCGAGGCGGAGGCGCTGGCGGCGCTCTCCGAACCCTTCCTCGACTGGGCGGGGAAGGCCGAGCGCCTGTCGTTCGACGTCCCGACCCTGCCGCTGTTCGTCCACGAACGGCTGTCGACCGCGGCGATCCTCGACACGCTGAAGGGGCGCGCCGCCGCCGCGCCGGCGGACTCGCTCGACCTGTTCGGCGAGAGCGATCTGCCGATCCGCGACCGGGTGCTCAAGGCCTACGAACACCGCGACGGGTGGACGAACCGGTTGATCCTCGGCGATTCGCTCGTCGTCATGAACTCGCTGGCCGGCTACGAGGGCCTGGGCGGGCAGGTGCAGGCGATCTACATGGACCCGCCCTACGGGGTGAAGTTCGGCTCCAACTTCCAGCCCTTCGTCCGCAAGCGCGACGTGACCCACGGCTCCGACGACGACATGGTCCGCGAGCCCGAGACGGTGCAAGCCTACCGCGACACGTGGGAGCTGGGGGTTCATTCCTTCCTCACCTATCTCCGCGACCGGCTGTTGCTGGCGCGGGACCTGCTGCATCCCTCGGGCAGCATCTTCGTCCAGATGTCCGACACCAATTTGCACCACGTCCGCGAGGTCATGGACGAGGTGTTCGGCGCGGAATGCTTCGTTTCGCAAATCGCCTTCCAGACCACTTCGGGGTTCCAGACGAAAACGCTGGCGACGCTCGGCGACTTCCTGCTCTGGTATGCGAAGGACCCCGAGCGGCTGAAGGTCCGCAAGACGTTCGAGGAGCAGCCGCCGGTCCTGGGCGAGGGCAATGCGCGGTGGGTCCTGCTGCCCGACGGGCGCTATCGCGGGGTGAGCGCGGCGGAGCGGCGCGGCGAGGCGCCCCTTCCCGAAGGCGCGCGTCTTTACAAGCCGGGCGATCTCCAGGGACAGGGCGCGGCCGGAAAACCGCAGCCCTTCGCATTCGCGGGCAAGACCTATAAGCCCGGCCCGAACTCGCATTGGAAGGCGCGCTACCCCGAAGGGCTCGAGCGCCTCGCCGCGGCGGGGCGGATCCACGTCGCCGCCAACAGTATCCAGTATCGGCGGTTCGCGTCGGACTTCCCCTACAAGGAGCGCGGCAACATCTGGACCGACACGCTGACCGGGAGCTTCACCGACGAGAAGCTCTACGTCGTCCAGACCAACCCCAAGGTCGTCGAGCGGTGCCTGCTGATGACCACCGACCCGGGCGACCTGGTGTTCGACCCCACCTGCGGTTCCGGGACGACCGCCTTGTGCGCCGAGAAATGGGGGCGGCGCTGGATTACCTGCGACACCGCGCGCGTGCCCCTGGCGCTGGCGCGGCAACGCCTGCTTACGAGCGCGTTCGACTTTTACCGTTTGAAGGAGCCGGAGCGCGGCCCCGCCGGCGGCTTCGAATATCTCCGCCGCCAAAACGCCAGGGGCGAGGAGATCGGCGGGATCGCCCCCCACGTCACGCTCGAATCGATCGCCAACGCCGAGCCGGCGAAGGAGGAGGTGCTTTTCGACCGCCCCGAAAAGGACCCGGACGTAACCCGGGTGAGCGGCCCGTTCTGCGTCGAGGCGACCATCCCCGCGCCCGCCGATTGGGAGGACGGGGAAGGGAGTCCGGCGGTCCCCGAATCGGACGGCGGCTCCGAATCGGACGGTAGTCACGTGGAGCGGATGATCGACGTGCTGCGGCGTTCGCCGGTCATCGGCCTGGGCGGCGGGCGGAAGGTCCGGCTGACCCATGTCCGCCGCCCGGCGCGAACGCTGGCGCTGTCCGCCGAGGCGCGCGAGGACGGCGGGGAGGAGCGGACGGTCGCCGTCGTCTTCGGCCCGGAGAACGGCGCGGTCGCGCAAACCCCGGTCTTCGAGGCGGCGCGCGAGGCCTACGCCAAGGGCTACGCGCGCCTCTACGTCATCGGCTTCGCCATCGAGCCCGAGGCGCGGGCGCTGGTGGAGGATTGCGAGGCGGCGTGCGGCGTCCCCGCGACCTGGGTTTCGGCGACCATGGACCTGGCGATGGGCGACCTGCTCCGCAACATGCGGTCGAGCCAGATCTTCTCCGTCTGCGGCCTGCCCGACGCGCGGCTCGAGAAGGCGGGGGAGGACGAATACCGCGTCACGCTCCTCGGCCTCGACGTCTTCGACCCGGTGGAGATGGACTCCGACCATCGCGCGGGCTCCGACGTCCCGGCGTGGTTCCTCGACACCGATTACGACGGCCTGTGTTTCCACGTCCGCCAGGCGTTCTTTCCGCGCACTTCGGCCTGGAGCGACCTCAAGCGTTCGCTCCGCGGCGCGTTCGACGAGGGCGTTTGGGAGCGTCTTGCGGGCACGGTCAGCGCCCCGTTCCGCGCCGGCGCCCACGCGCGGGTCGCGGTCAAGGCCATCGACGACCGCGGCAACGAACTGATGGTCGTAAAACCGCTGTCGGAGGCGGAGGGATGACGGCGCGCGCCCACTTTTCGTCGTTCCCGCGAAGGCGGGAACCTGGATCGACCTGGCGCGATGTTGCGCCGTTCGATAGAGATTCCCGCCTTCACGAGAATGACAGGAAGAGAAACGAAAATAAGCCCTTGACCAATGGGGGAAGTCGATACCGGGCCGGGCCGGCATGATCCGCGCAGTCCGTATGCGCGGCTTCAAGCGCTTCGCCGACGTGGAGTTCTCCATTCCCGGCCATATCGTGCTGGCCGGGCCCAACAACACCGGCAAGACGACGCTGCTCCAGGCGATAGCGACCTGGGGCTTGGCGCTGCGGAGCTGGCGCGCGCGCAACGACTTCAATTCGCGCCGGGGAGGTTACGCCTGGGCTCCGGTGTCGCGTCAGAAATTCGTCTCCGTTCCGCTGCGAAGTTTCGATCTGCTCTGGACCGATCTCATGCATCGGCGGCGGATCGAGATCGAAGTCCGGCACAACGCGGGCTGGCGGGTGACGATGGAGTTCCGGCGCGACAGCACGGAGCAAGTCAGCGTGCGACCGGATGTGGGCGCGTCGGCCGATCTTCTGCGCGATCTGGATCCCGGAACGGTGTTCGTTCCCCCGATGACGGGCGTCGGGACCGACGAGCCGCTCTACCAGCGGCCGAAGATCGAACAGCTGCTGGCGCTCGGCCGCCCCGGCGAGGTTCTGCGCAACCTGCTCGCGGAAGCGAACCGCGATGAGGCCGCGTGGGACGCGCTTCACGCCTCCATCGACAATCTCTTCGGCTACGAACTTCTGCCGCCGGACGACGAAGGCGCGCATATTCTCGCGGAATATCGGGAAAGACGGGACGGCCCGCGCCTGGATATCGCGAGCGCCGGAAGCGGTTTCCAGCAGGTCCTCATGCTGCTCGCCTTCCTCGATACGCGGCGGGGCGCGACGCTGCTCCTCGACGAGCCGGACGCGCACCTGCACGTCATCCTGCAAGACGCGATCTACCACGAGCTGCGGAGCGCCGCCGCGCGGAGCGGGTCCCAACTGATCGCCGCGACCCATTCGGAAGCGGTGATAAACAGCGTCGAGCCGCGCGAATTGTGCATTCTGCTGGACCGCCCGCGCATGGCGGCCGACGACGCGGAGCGCAACCGGCTCATCTCGTCGCTCCGCGTGTTGAGCAATGCGGACCTCATGCAGGCGATGGGCGCGCGCGGCGTCCTCTATGTCGAGGACTACACCGATATGGCGATTCTGCGCGCCTGGGCCGCACGGCTCGGCCACCGCGCCGACAAGCTGCTGGCGACCGAAATCATGTGGAAGGCCGCCGTCTTCCAGACGCGGCGGGAGGGACGCGGAAGCGGCGGCGCCAAGGCGCGGGAGCATTTCGAGGCCTTGCGGCTCGCGCGCGGCGATCTGCCCGGCCTCATGCTCCTCGACGGCGACGCGCGGGAAGAGATCGCGGATACCGCAATAACGGGCGAGGGCTTGCAACGCCTGCGCTGGCGGCGTTACGAGATCGAGAGTTACCTGCTGCATCCGGACGCGCTCGCCCGCTTCGTCGAGAACACGGTCGGCGCCGCCGCCGGACCGCATATTGAGGACATGCTCGCCCGGTGGCGCGACGAATTCCCGCCGGCCGTCGTCCGCGCGCCGCTCGGCGACCATGCGTACCTGGACGAAACCAAGGCGCGCATGCTGCTCCTGCCGCCGCTGCTGGAGGCGGCGGGCCTGCACGGCCTGCCCTACACCCGCTACCACGAGATCGCCGCGGCGATGCGCCCGGAGGAAATCCACCCGGAGGTTACGGAGAAGCTGGACGCCATATGCCGCGCCTTCGGAGTCGCGCCGTGAACGCGCAGGAGGTTCCCGAACCCATCCTCAATTCGCCGTTCGACGAGCCGGCGGAGCATTGGCGCATTTCGGAGCGCGACCCGCCGGAGCGCGCGCGGGGCCGGCGTCCGGCGATGTATTTCCACCGCCCGCCGGGCCGCGAGGCGGCGGCGGAGGAGCGCGGCGCGGGGACCGCCATCGAGCTGAAACTGGTCAACCGCGTCCGCGCCCGGCTCGCCGAATGGCGGCCCCTCGCGCTGCGCGGCGACGGCGGCGTGACGCGGACCACCATGGAGCTGCTGCGCCACTGGCGGCGCGACGGCCGCGCCCACAGGCTGTTCTTCGCCCAGCTGGAGGCGGCCGAGACGATCATCTTCCTCACCGAGGCGCGCGCGGACTTCCTGCAAGGGATCGCCGTCCCGCCGGACGAGCCGGGCGCCGAGGCGCGGGCGGAAGGGGCGCGCGCCTTCCGCCGGCTGGCGTGCAAGATGGCGACGGGCGCCGGCAAGACCACCGTCATGGGCATGATCGCCGCCTGGAGCATCCTCAACAAGGCGAACGCCCGGAACGACCCGCGCTTCTCCGATTCGGTGCTGGTCGTCTGCCCCAACGTGACCATCCGCAACCGGCTCGAGGAGCTCAAGCCGCAAGGCGGCGAGGCCAGCCTGTACCGGACCCGCGATCTCGTCCCGCCGCATCTCATGCCCCGGCTGGCGCAAGGACGCGTCATGGTCGTCAACTGGCACGTCTTCGAACCCCGGGCCGTCCAGCTCGCCGGACAGCCGGCGAAGGTCCTGCGCGCCGGGCGCGAGCTGCGCACGCGCGAGACGGTGCGCATCGGCGCCAAATCCATGACCTATCGCGGCGCGCGCTACCTGGCCCCGGCGGAGCTGGAGCGGCAGGTCGCCCTGGGGCTGCTCACGGTTCTGGCGGAGAAGCGGGACAAGGGCGGAAACCTGAAATCGGTCGCGGTCGAATCCGTCCGCTACGTCGAGAGCGACGCGAAACTCGTCGAACGCGCGCTGGGCCGCGACCTCGGCGCCGGCGGCCCGCTTCTGGTGATGAACGACGAAGCGCACCACGCCTACCGCATCCGCCGCGGCGAACCCGACGAGGACGAGGAGGAGCTGTTCGGCGACGCGGAGGGCGGCGAGGCGTTTTACAAGGAGGCGACGGTCTGGATCGATGGCCTCGACCGCGTCCACCGCCGCCGCGGCGTAAACCTGTGCGTCGACCTGTCCGCCACGCCCTACTATCTGGGCCGCGTCGGGCGCGACGCCGGCCGGCCGTTCCCCTGGACGGTGAGCGATTTCGGCCTCGTCGACGCCATCGAGTCGGGGCTGGTCAAAATCCCGCAACTCGCGGTGCGCGACGGGAGCGGCGCGCAGATCCCCGGCTACTTCAACGTCTGGCGCTGGATCCTGCCGAAACTCACCCCGGCCGAACGCGGCGGGCGGCGCGGCAACGCCAAGCCGGAGGCGATCCTGAAATACGCGCATACCCCCGTCGCCATGCTCGGCGGGCTGTGGGAGGAGCTGCGCCGCGCCTGGGCGGATCGGGGCGAAAGCCGCCCGCCGGTGTTCATCCTCGTCTGCAAGAACACTGCGCTCGCCAGGGTCGTGTACAACTGGCTCGCCGAGGACGAATCGCCGGTGGGGATCCCCCCGGCGCGGCTCGACGGCCTGCGCAACGCCAAAGGCGAAATCCGCACCGTCCGGGTGGACTCGAAGGTCGTCCACGAATCCGACGGCGGCGGCGCGAAGTCCGACCGCGACCGCTGGATGCGCCTGACCCTCGACACGGTGGGCAGGACGGACTGGCCGCGCGACGCCCGGGGGCGGCCCGTCCTCCCCGACGGCTTCGCGGCGCTGGCCGGGAAGCTCGGCGCGCCGCTCCACCCGCCGGGGCGCGACGTCCGCTGCATCGTGAGCGTCGGCATGCTCACCGAGGGCTGGGACTGCAACACCGTCACCCACATCGTCGGGCTGCGCCCGTTCATGTCGCAATTGCTGTGCGAACAGGTGGTGGGCCGCGCGCTGCGCCGCTCCAGCTACGCGGTCGGCGCGGACGGCAAGCTGGGCGAGGAAGTCGCGAAGATCTTTGGCGTGCCCTTCGAGATCGTCCCGCTCAAGGAATCGAAAGCGAACGGCGCGCGGCCCGAACGCGAGAGCTGGGACGTCCGTGCGGTTCCGCAACGCGCGGAGCTGGAGATCCGCTTTCCCCGGGTCGAGGGCTACACGCAGGCGGTGCGGAGCCGCGTGGCGGTGGATTGGGAGAACGTCGCGCCGCTGCGCCTCGACCCGTCCGAAATTCCGTCCGAAGTGGAGGTGAAGGCCGGTCTTCCGAGCAACACCGGCCGCCCGTCGCTGGTCGGCCCCGGCGCGCTGGTGAGCGTCGACCTGAACCCCTGGCGCAAGGGCCGGCGGCTGCAACGGCTGGCGTTCGAACTGGCGCGGGAGCTGACGCGGGACTACGCCGCGCGCGCCGATTGCCAGGCGCCGCCGCACGTATTATTCCCCCAGCTCGCCCGCGTCGTCGCCCGCTACCTGCGGGAGAAGGTCGAGCCCGTCGACCCGGCGCGGACGGTCGACGCGTTCCTGTCGCCCTTCTACGGCTGGATGGTCGAGCGCCTCGGCGAAGCCCTGCGGCCCGATCCCGGCGCCGGGGAGGCGGCCGAGCGCCCGCGCTTCGAAACGGGGCGCGGACCGGGCTCCACCTCGGAGGTGAGTTTCAAGACGCTGCGCGAGCCGTTCCCGGTTCTCAAGAGCCACGTCAACGCCGTCGTCCCCGACACCGCCAGATGGGAGCAGAGCGCCGCGTACCGGCTGGACCGGCATCCCGGCGTCCGTTCCTTCGTCAAGAACGCCGGCCTCGGCTTCGCCATCCCCTACCTGCACAACGGCGAGCATCACGACTACCTGCCCGATTTCATCGTCCGCCTGGCCGGCGCCGGGGAGCGCTATCTGGTCCTGGAGACCAAGGGCTACGACCCGCTGGAGAAGGTGAAGATGCAGGCTGCGGAGCGATGGGCGCGCGCGGTGAACGCGGACGGCGGATTCGGCGTGTGGCGCTACGCGGTGGTTTCGGATATGGGAAAGGTGGGAGAGGCGATAGACAGCGCGGCGTCGTGATCTGGATCGGCATTTAGCCGATATTCCAACCGGTTCGCCTACTTCCAATCGGCCATATCGTAACCTTTCCTTCAGTGCAGCAACACGAACGCCCCGGCAACCGCGCCGCTGCGGATCGGTTATCTTTCGAATTCCTCGAATTCCTGCTCCGCTTCATGGAACCGTTCCTCGCAAAGCCGATCGATCATATCCAGCGCCCGCTTCCCCCATTCATCCGACTGATGTTGCTGGTATATCCTGAATACGATCTTGGTAACCGCGGGCGTATCGACGGCGTTCCGGTTCTGGATATCCCGCGCGTCGTTGTCGAGGGAATCGAGAACTTTCTCGCAAACCCTGCAGGCAATACCGGGAATTCGCGCCGGCGAATTCTCGATGGCAGAAAGAATAAATAAGGAATGTTCCTTGAACGCCTTGCTATCGCGGAACGCCCCAATCAATTTTTCGTAATCACGGAGATCTTCGTTCTCCAACTGTTGAAAAGCCGACGCCGAATGCCTTCTGACGCGTTCGTCTTCGTCGTTAAACAGCTTCAGCAACCATGCCTCGCACCGCTCTCGAAAATCGGGGTTCGCGACGTGGGCGGCGGCCACCTGCGCCAAGCCGAAACGTGCTTCCGCGTCGCCGTCGATGGCTTGGCCCACAAGGTCCGCCGCGTCCTTATCGTCGCCATGAAGCAGGACGGCGGTCGCGGCCAAGCTGCCTCCCTTCTGGCGCGACTCGGGTACGGAAGATCCTATCATTCTCGCAACAAATGGGCGGAGGTCGGAAAAATTGGCGTGCAAATTCTGCCCGATGAACCCGACGATGTGAAGCGTCGCCAGCAATTGGTCTTCCGACAGGTTCATCTTCTGAAAAAGCGTCATAGCGAAACCCGGACGCTCATAAGCCACGGACCGAAGAACTCCGGCGACGCATGAGCGAACGGCGACGCTCGGATCGCGTATCATCCAATAGAGCGCGCTTCGGAACTGATCGATATGGCAAGAGTCCTTGCGAATGAGACTCGCGATAGCTTCGGCCACCCTGCCTCGTGCCGAGTTGATGCCTGTCGCGTATATGTTGGCGTCGCGATAGGGTTCGGTAATTTCGGGCTTCCCCCGCCACGCGCTCATCTGGCAAAGCATATCGACGGCCCGATAGCGAATGTCATCGCTAATGCTGCCCAGGACATCGGCGATAGCTTTCGCGCAAAACTCTGCGCACTCCGCGAACGCCCTCTCGCAAACCTGGATCTTAAGTTCGCTATCGATCGACGACTCCTTCAGGGCGAACAGTATCCGCTCCAGATACACGGGATTGGCGTTCGCCGGGATTCGGAGGCCGAGGCGGGCGAATCTCTCCGGGTTCTTCGTAGTCTCGGATCCCAGGGACGAAGCCAATTCGTTCATACCGCCAATGTGCTTATCCCCCGAAAAACTCACCGTTGTCCTCGATGCGTATTTCTCGATAGCCCGCAACCAATGGTCGTCGGTCATTTTCTCAGCAGCATTTGTCGGGATGGGAGATTCGACGAACCCCGCAACGATACCGCGCGGTTCCCCCCGGGGCTTGCCGAACTTCCTTTCCAGCTCTCGAAAACGCCGGTTCGCATTGGCGCCCCGCAAGGATGACGGGATTGCCGATAGCAGGTCGAACTGCGCCAATCCCCTGAATTTTGTCCCCTCCTTATCGCGCTCGTAGGCCGGGACATAATCCAGAATCGCGGTCTCGATCCGAACGCGGTCTTGCGGGGCGCAATGCGGGAAGACCTCTCGAATCGCCTCCATCGCACGCCAGTACCCGCTGTCGATAAACCCGCATTCGAATCGCCAGGGTTCGCTACACAACAACGAAACCGTGTCGTTCGCGTAACGCGCGCCGCCGCTCGCATACAAGGAAAGTAGCAGATAATTGGCAATGTAGCTATCGCGTCTGCGCAGATCGGAAATTATCGCATCCAACCCTTCGGCATTCATGTTTGCCTGTATGGCAAGCGCCTTAGCCAATGCGTTCAGGCAAGATTGGTCGGTATGCGGGTGATCCTCCCACATGAGAATCTGCCAGGTTTCGTCGCGCCTGGGTGGCGGCTCATTAAGGAGGGCCAGTTCGGCAATTTCGAGAACGACGGGAAGAAGATATTTCACGAATTCAGCGGGATCCCGCTCGGCGGCCCTATCGAACGCATCCGCCCCGGACGGGTCGGACGTGTGGGGAAGAAGTCCTTCATCCCCGGACTTCTCGATGGAGCCGGAGATCGTAGAAATGCGTCTGCATAACCAGCAGGCAACAAACTCGGCGATCCACTCCGGGCGGTTCTCCTTCAAGTCGTCGCACACCCGCCAGAACAAGCGGTCTTTGGTCTGGCGTAGCGTGTCGTCGAACACACCGTTTTGCACAAGACGCAGAAGGAGCTTGAAAAAGCGGCGGCTCGCATGAAAACCCGCTCTTTGCACGAGCGATCTCGTGCGTCCGTCCCATTGCCCTCCACGACTGGCATACGGTTCCGCCAACTCCGCCACTCGATCCGGAGAATGATACCGATGGCTTGCCAGATAGTCCATCGCCATATCGTTGATTCGGTCATTATTCGACGCCAACCAGCTCGCAATCGCGCCGCGCCGGTCCAGGGCATCGAACCATGACGGCGACCGGAAGACACGCCACCAGGATATTTCCGGCAGTTTGAGGGATAAACGCGGGGTAAGTGCGTCCGGATGGCGGCAAACCAGACCGAATCGGGCCGTCCGGCCGGCGGCGATGCCTCGCAACGTCAAGTGGCGCACAAATGTGCAAACAACCCTCGCGATCCATAACCCAATTCGGGAAAACCTACCCTTGTGCAGAGGTTTCCGTTTATCGGAATTCGAAGATCCTTCTTCTATCGCGCGGAGCGCAGACGCGCTCCATTTTTCCCAAATTTCCCATTCATCGTCGGTCGGGGTCCCCGCTTCGGCGATTAATGCGAGAGTAAGATCCTTGATGTGAAACCGAATATCGTTATCCGAAAGCAACTCGCATAGCTCCTGCCTGTGCCGCGCGGGATCCGAGTCACGGAGATAGGTCAATACCTGCCGGACCTGAGCGCGACGGAACAGGTGTTGCTCCGATCCTTTTAGCAGAGAGGCCAGAGACTCTGGTTTCGAAATGAAGATTCTGGCGAAACAATAGTCGAAAAAACTCTCATGACCGAACCCGTATTGATGTCCATCGAAAGCAAGCACTCCCTCCGACGTCATGCGCTCCAAATACGCACTCGGGAACTTGTCCAGATACTCCTTGGAAAGCGAAAGTTGCTGCGTGTTTGTGAATCTTTCGCACAGAGTCTCGATTATCGTAGTCCATGGTCCCTCGGACAACGAGAATTCCGAATCCACCGACCGGCGCTTTTCATCCCAGTATCTATCGAAGAGATGCTTGGTCGTGTCAAAATCGGGATTGCGCGAGGTATCGAATTCCGATTCGAGAAAAAGGGACAAATTTTGCGGAAGCCGCAGGAGATCGATTTGACGATCCTGGAAAGATGCAGGATTGAAACCAGCGCCGGTCAAAGCTTCCTTGACGGCGTCGATCGGAAAATTCCCAATTTCAACCTGCGCGTTCGAATCCGATGGAGCGAGGCGCCGAATGCGCTGGTCGTGTCTCCAGTCGAAACTCCTACAGATCAAAACGATATGAATCGCAACCCGCTCCCTCAGTCCGCGCACTTCGCCAAGGAGCGCTTCGATAACGTCGAATGCGCCGGATTTTCGGCCGGACATAGTACTGACGGCGTCTAGTTGGTCGACAATCAGGACGCCCGGCTGTCCGGCGGCTTCGGCGGCCGCGGCGAGCACCAGGGTCGGCGATTCCTCCAGATCGAGGCGGCTTCCGAGATCTGCGGTGGTCGATGCGGAGAGGACGCGATCGAACCGGAACGCAAGCACCGGCAACCTGCGTTCGCGAAGAGATTGCACAATTTCGACGACGCAGTTTGTCTTTCCCGATCCGGCCCTGCCCGTTACGACGCTATCGGTCGTGATCCCTTCCAGTCGCGATATCAATTCCTCCGTCGCTTCCCTTGGGACGAGCTTTCCCTGGATAAGTCGCCGCTTCGCACTCTCCAGGAATCGATCCGTAGTCGATTGCACGGCGACCCCGGCATTTTCGGGATGGAATAAGCGCCGACGTCGATAGCCGCGTTGGGTGAGTTTCTTAATAAGGCATTCGCAGGTAATCTCCCGATGTATGGACTTCTCAATAATCGTCCAGAGCGTCTCCTGAACTGCGGAGGGGTTGCCGATAAAGAGGGCGCGCAGCGCCCACTGCACCTTGTCCTCGAGTTCGCGCTCGCTTATCGTACGAACATCGATTCGCCGCAAACGCATTATCGCATCGTGAGTGTTACACTGCCACACGGAGCACAGTTCATTGAATGGCTTCTTTCTTGTCTTGGCCCGAACGAATATCTTCTCGAATTCCTCCTTCGACTTCGCATGGCATGCCGCTTCGCACAATTCGTCCAGCTCGGGCGCGGTACTACCCGAGACGAATACGAAGCGATCATCGTTCCCGCCCAAGGCGTCGCCGATGTCCCGGAGCAGCCCATCGCGGCGTAGCGCGGCGAGGCTCCACTTGCCGTTTGGATGGCTCCGTTTAACCTGATGGAACTCCCGTCGCGATCCGGCATCCACGACAAACTCCGCCTTGTCCATGTCGGGAAGCTCTATGCGGATCCCTCTCGTATCGCCGCGAAGCATGCGAACGCATTCCGACACCGTCCACCATTTTTCATAGCGGTTGCCGAGCTTGTTCGCGGGGCCGCCAGGAAGAGACATGCTAGGCGCCTCTGTCGTTGCGCATGGGACCGGATAATAACCGGGATCGACGGCCGCTGCAAGCAGAATTTTTCGGCGGTCGCACGTTCCCCCGGCCAATTCTCCCCCCGCGCCATTCCCGATCACCGGGGAGGGGCATGGGGAGGCTACACGAAGGCGGCGGCCTTATCGAGATCGCGGCATCGGGGCGGTGGAGTGCATCTCCCCGCCATCTTCGCGCCCCCGGGGCGTTGGGCCCCATCCGTCCTCCACCCCTTCGTCTTGACCCCGCCCCGCCGCGCGCCGTATCGGTGGCCCTCTCACCCCGCGCCCCGGAGGCGCGTCCGATGCGCGCGAGCAAGGTCGTGACGATGAGCGAGGCGGCGGCGATGGTCCCGGACGGGGCGCGCATCGCGCTCGGCGGGTTCGCGGTCTATCAGCACCCGATGGCCTTCGTCCGCGAACTCGTCCGCCAGAAGCGGCGCGGCCTGACCCTCGTCGGAGTCGTCCACGGCAACGACGCCGACATGCTCGCCGGCGCCGGCTGCCTCGCGCGCATCGAGACCTCCTACGTCGGGCTGGAAAAATACGGCCTCGCGCGCAACTTCCGCCGCGCCGTCGAGGCCGGCGCGCTCGAGGTCGTGGACTACCCCGAACTCCTCGCCTGGGACCGCTTCCGCGCCAGCGAATCGAACCTGACCTTCCTCCAGGCCAGCTTCCTCGGCGGGACCGACATCGCCGCCCGCAACCCGGACATCAAGCCATTCGCCTGCCCGCTCACCGGGCGCAAGCTATGGGCCGTTCCGCCCGCCGACCCCGACGTCGTCGTCGTTCATGCGCCGGTCGCCGACGCGCACGGCAACGCGCTCTACCCCGAACGCCGGCTGTTGCCGCAGAGCCTCGACGTCACCCTGTCGCGCTCCTGCGACGTGGTGATCGTCACCGCCGAGCGCATCGCCGACAACGCCGAAATCCGCCGCGACGCGCATCTCAACGCCGTCCCCTCCTACCGGACGACGTGCGTCGTCGAGGCGCCGTGGGGGGCGCATCCGTGCCCGGTGCTCGGCGTGTCGCGGATCGACGACCGCGCGTTCCACGACTACGCCGCCGCGGGGGAGAGCGCCGAATCCTTCGCCGCCCGGCTCGACGCGGAGGCGCACGGCGCGGCGGACCACACGGCCTACCTGGAGGGGGTCGGCATGGCGCGCCTGCTCGCCCTGCGCGCCGCCGGGGCGCCGCGATGAGCGCCGGCCGGGCGACCTTGCACGAACGGCTGGCGATCACGCTGGCGGACACGCTGCGCGACGGCGAGGTGGGCTATACCGGCCTCGCCACCGGCCGCGCGGCGGCAATCTACATTACCGGAATTCCCCTCGCGGCGATGGCGCTGGCGCAGCGGACGCACGCGCCGAACCTGACGATTCTGCTCGCCGGCTGGTCGCACAACCCGGACCTGTCGCGGCTGGACTCGCTCCCCGATTCGGAGTTCGACGAGCGCCTGCGCGACCTGCCTTGCGAGGCGCAGCTGGTGGACTACCCCGGCCAGCTGGCGATGAAGCGCGGCGATGTGAGTTTCGGCTTCGCCTCCGGCGTCCAGGTCGATTCGCAGGGCAACCTCAACGGCGTGTGCGTCGGCGACCCGGCGCGCCCGAAGGTCCGCCTCGTCGGGCCGATCCTGCATCCGGAGCACATGGCGCTGTTCGGGCGGGAATACGTCATGATGCCCCGCCACGAGGCGCGCAATTTCGTCGACCGCGTCGATTACGTCTCCGGCGTCGGCTGGCCGGGCGGCCGCGCCGGGCGCCGCGCCCTCGGCCTCGACCGCGGCGGGCCGGAGCTGGTGATAACCCCCAAATGCATATTCGACTTCGACAAGGCGGCGGGGCGGATGCGCGTCCGCTCGATCCACCCCGGAATCGCGCCGGAGGAGCTGCAAGCCGTCACCGGCTTCGATCTCGGCCCGCTGGACGGCGTCCCCGCCACGCCGGACCCGGACCCGGAGAAACTCGCCGTCCTCCGCCGCGAGGTGGACCCGAAGGGAGTCCTCGTCCCGCCGCTCGACTGAGCGCGTCGGCGCCCGCGGCCGGGTTGCGAATTCGTTCGCATAGCCCACTCCCGCACCCCGCCGATCCCGATCCCGGAGCTCGTGAAAATGACGGCGCCGAGCGCAAGCGATCCGTCCTGACGCGCATTCCTCCGACCGCCCTCGGGGCCGGTTCGTCAAGGGATTCCTGGGCGCGCCGGCGTCCCGCCGGCCAATATGCGAAGCATATTCAAAAGAAGACGCCGGCGGGACGCCGGGGCGCCCAGGGGCCGTGAGAAGCGCGGGCCGACGGCGGGCGCACGCTCCGCCTCCCGTCGTCCGCTCACCGTCAGGTTTTTCGAATCCTGTCCAGAAGTCGACGCCGCAATATCTGCGCGTCCCCCGTCAGCCGTTCGGGATCCTCCAGCGCATACTCGCTCCATAACATTTCGAGCGTGGAATCCAGCGCCTCCTCGATTTCGGATCGAGACTCGACCGAAATCTCGATTCCGAAATCGCCCCGGAGATCGTAGATCCGGCCGCACCGGTCGAACGACGCCCGGAAGCGCAACGGGGGATCGGCCCGGTAGATCTCGTTGCGAAAGAAAAGCTCGCGTTTTTCTATAACGATTTCGTGCATCCGCCCGATCCACTTTGCCGCGGTCTCTCCGTCAAGCATTATCCGTCCTCCGTCCCGAGACGGTCCCGAAGGGGAGCCTCGTTCCGCCGCTCGGCCGGCGGCTTCGGGCGGTGCGGCGGCGCGCGTTCGCCGTTCCTACGCCTTCAGGAAATCCGTCCAGCCGATATCCAATTGGCGGACGACCGCGCGCACCGTCCCCGTTTTCAATTCGCGCCGGCCCTGGTCCTGGAGCGCGGCGACGCCGCCGGTGGCCGGGTTGCTCCATTTGCGGTGCGAACCTCGTCCCCGGCGCGCCT
This sequence comes from Alphaproteobacteria bacterium, assembly GCA_965242575.1. Lineage (GTDB taxonomy): Bacteria > Pseudomonadota > Alphaproteobacteria > UBA7887 > UBA7887 > JANQOH01. The sequence goes on along the minus strand of OZ251461.1, from coordinate 2,664,989 downwards.
TCTCCACACAGCCGAGCTTCTCCAGCTTCCGCGCGGCTTCCCGGTAGTTCACGAGGCGGACGTGGAGGTCTCGACTCCGAGCGGCCTCGAGATCGCCGCCGGTTCGGTCGGCGGCGGCGGCGAGGCGGTGACGACGATCTCGAGGCCGAACGGCTCCCCGGCGGTGGGAAGACGCAGACTTCGCGGCAGCGTCCTGCCAAAATCCTCATAGAGTTCGACGACAGCGGCGAAGGCGTCCCCCACGTTCTCCAGCGCGTCGGCGACGGTGTCGCCCTCGGTCACGAGCTCCGGCAGCAGCGGCGACGTGACCGTATAGCCCCCTTCGGGCTGCGGCGTCAGGATCAAGGGCAGTTTGTAGTCCATCGTGCGCGCTCCCTGGACTTGCGCTTCGTAACGATTCCGATAACCCGCGCCTCCAACCGGGCGGGGCAATCCGATGTCCCTCGCGAACACTGGCCGAAGCCGCGCCGCTTTGCAATTCCGGGACTCGCCGCCGCTTGCGCCCCGCCGCGCCTGTTGTAGGTTGGGCGATGGGAGACCAGCGGGGGAGAGGGGCATGAACGTGCGGGGGCGGCGCTGGCGGCGGCGCTGGCGGCGGCGCTGGGCGCGCCGGCGGCGGCGGACGAGCCGATACGCATCGGCGCGATCCTGCCCCATTCGGGAGTGTACGCCAGCCTGGGGCGCGAAATCGACCAGGGGATGGCGCTCGGCTTCGACGCGTTCGGCGCCGAGTTCGGCGGCCGCGCCATCGAGATCGCGCGCGAGGACTCCGAAGCCAAACCCGCCTCCGGCCTCGCAAAGGCCAAGAAGCTCATCCTCGACGACCGCGTCGACCTGCTCGTCGGGCCGGTCGCCTCCAACGTCGCCAACGCGCTGCGCGACTACGTCCACCGCGCCGGCGTCCCGCTGGTCATTCCCAACGCCGGCAACGACCTGCTGACCGGGGCGCGGTGCAGCCCGTGGGTGCTGCGGACGTCGTTCTCCAACGGCCAGATCGCGCGCGGGATGGGGCCGTGGCCGGTCGGCGCGGGCTACCGCCGGGTCTGGACCATCGCCGCCGACTACGCCGCCGGGCGCCAGATGATGGACGCCTTCCGCGCGCCCTTCCTCGCGGCGGGCGGGGAGATCGCCGGCGAATCCTTTGCGCCGTTCCGCGAAACCCGCGACTACGGCCCCTATCTCGCCCGCATCAAGGCGGCGGAGCCCGACGCCGTGTTCGCCTTCTTCGCCGGCGGCGAGGCGGTCCGCTTCGTCAAGCAGTTCGCCGAATTCGGCCTCGCGCCCGACATCCGGCCGACCGGCGCCGGGTTCCTCGTCTCGCCGCTCTACGTCGCGGCGCAGGGGCCGGCGGCGGCGGGAGTCATCGGCATCCTCAACTACCTGCCGGGGCTGGACAACGCCGCCAACCGCGCGTTCCAGGCCGCCTACCGCGAACGCCACGACCGCCCGGCCTCCGAATACGCCGCGCAGGGCTACGACACCGCCCGCCCGATCGCCGCCGCCCTCGCCGAAACGAACGGGAAGACCGAGGACCGGGCGGCGCTGGTCGAGGCGATGCGCCGCGCGTCGTTCGACGGCCCGCGCGGCCCGCTCCGCATCGACCCCGCCACCAACAACGTCGTCCAGGACGTCCACATCTTCGAAACCCGCCCGGGCCCCGACGGCATGGAGTTCGCGGCGATCGAGAGCCTGCCGGAAATGCGCGACCCGCCCAACGGGTGCGACCTGGGGTAACGCCGGCGCCCGGCGCGCCCCGCCCGCGATGCCGGCGCTCGACCCGGCGTTCCTCGCCGTCCAGGCGCTGAACGGACTCCAGCTCGCCAGCCTGCTGTTCCTGCTCTCGGTCGGCCTGTCGGTGGTGTTCGGGCCGATGAACTTCATCGACCTGGCGCACGGGACGCTCTACATGCTCGGCGCCTATGCCGGCCTCGAGGCGGTCGCGCTGACCGGCTCCTACTGGGCCGCGCTGGCGCTGGCGCCGCTGGCGGTCGCGGCGGCGGGCGCGGCGCTGCACTTCGTCCCGCTGCGGCGCATGGAGAGCGCGAGCCCCATGCGCCAGGCGCTCGCCACCTTCGGGTTGATCTTCGTCGGCCTCGACGCGGTGCGCTACGTGTGGGGCGACTACGCCCACGCCATCGCCGCGCCGCCGCAACTGGCCGGCGCCGTCGCGATCCTGGACGAGCCCTATCCGGCCTACCGGCTGTTCGTCATCGCCGTCGGCGCGGCGGTGTTCGCGGCGCTGTTCCTCGGCCTCGAGCGCACGCGGCTCGGCGCGGCGGTGCGCGCCGGGGTGGACGACCGCGAGACCGCCTCGGCGCTCGTCATCGACGTCGGCGCGGCGTTCTTCATCGTCTTCTGCATCGGCTGCGCGCTGGCCGGACTCGCCGGCGTGGTCGCCGCCGCCGCCGCCGTGCGCGACCTGTGGCTCGGCGTGTGACCGCCCGCCGCTACCCGCCCCGCGCTCCGCCGCGGTGGAGCCAAGCGAAGAACGTGGCGGCGAGCAGCGCGCCCGCGAATTGCGCCGCGATGAAGGCGGGGGCGTCGACGAGGCGGATGCCGGAGAAACTGTCGGTGAAGGCGCGCGCCAGCGTCACCGCCGGGTTGGCGAAGGAGGTCGAGGAGGTGAACCAGTATCCGGCGGAGACGAACAGCCCGACCGCCCAGGGGACGGCTTCGGGCCGCGTCTTGCGGCAGCCCAGGATCGCCGCCAGCAGGCCGAAGGCGGCGACCGCCTCGCCGATCCACTGGCCCCATCCGGCGCGCGCCTTGACCCCTGCCGTGAACGGCGGCTCGCCGAACATGACGTGGGCGAGCGCGACGCCGAGCAGCGCGCCCGCCGTCTGTGCGGCGATGTAGGCCGCGGCGTCGCGCGGCGCGATCTCCCGCCGCGCGGCGAAGCACAGGGTGACGGCGGGGTTGAAATGCGCGCCCGAGACCGGGCCGAGGGCGAGGATGAGCACGACGAGGATCGCGCCGGTGGCGAGGGTGTTGCCGAGCAGCGCGATGGCGGCGTTCCCGCCCGCCAGCCGCTCCGCCATGATCCCCGACCCGACGACGGCGGCGAGCAGCAGCGCCGCGCCGAGGGCTTCGGCGGCGAGGCGGCGGTCGAGGGGCGCCGCGGGCGCGGCGCGGTCGGGCGTGGATGGCACGGGAGGTCTCGCGGCGGCGGCGGGCGGCGGGAGACTACCACGTTTCCGCGCGCCGCGCCGCCGGTTCGGTTGCCGGGCGGGCGGGGGGAGGGGCCGCCCGCCCGGGGGCGGCTCAGATCGACGCGCTCGATATGCTGCCGACCGATCCCGCGGAGCTCACGCAACTGGGGACCGAGCCCCAGCTGCCCACCGTCCCCAGCGTGCCGGCGCAATCGCCGCCGGCGACGCCGGACAGCCTCTCGTCGGACAGCGCCCGGTTCGGATCGGGCGGGAAGACGACGTGGGTGACGTCATCGGTGTTCTCGACGATTCGCGCCTCCATGCGCTCCGGTATCGAGATGCCGAATTCCGACAGGACCTCCGGCGTCTCGCCGCCGGCGACCCGGGCGCGCAGCGACTCGTCCTCGTGGAAGCGGTCGAGCAGCTCCGACCACTGCTCATCGGTGGCGCCGGCGCCCGGCGCGGTCTGTTGCGTTGGCATATCGCATTCTCCTTACGGCGTTGCGTATTGCGCGGGGCCATGAAACCACGGCCCTCATTCGACGAATATCATAGCATAGGGCAGATTAAAAATCAAGCTTTATTTTCGCCGCGCGGCGGAGCGCCGGCGTCACCCCGCGCAGGACGCCGTGCCGATCGACCCTATGGAGCCCAGGCAGCTGACGAAGCAGCCCAGCAACGACACGCAGCCGACGGCGCCCGCGCAAGCCGCCGGCGACGCCGGAAAGGCTTTCGTCGGGCAGCCGCGCGTTCGGATCGGGAGGAAAGACGAAATAGGTCATGTCCCCGGTGTTCGCCACGATCCGTGTCGCCGCGTCTTCCGGAAGGTCGATCCCCGGTCACGACAAGGTTTCCTTCGGCGCGGCGGCCCCGACCCGCGCGCGACTCGGTCCGCCTTTCGTGTTACGCTGGAGGCCCTCGACGCGAGGACCGACGCCGATGGAAGAGATCGACTCGTCCCGCCGCGCCGCCGTTCGCGCCTGTATCGACGACGCGAAGGCGATCGCCGCAGGGCGCGAACCGGACCGCGCGGCGCTGGAGGCGATAAGGAACCGCCTCATCGCCCTCGCGGCGCGGCGCGAGCTGTTCCCTTGCGCGCGCTTCCCCGTCCTCCGCGAACGCGGGGACCGCACGAGCAGCGTCTATCTGCTCCAGGAGGACGACGACCGCTCCTGGGCGCTGTTCGCGGTCGCCGAACTGCGCGGGAACGCGTCGCCGCCGCACGACCACACCACCTGGGCGGCGCTGGCCGGAGTGGAGGGCGAGGAGACGAACCGGTTCTACGAACGCCTCGACGACGGCTCCGTGGCGGGGCGGGCGGAGATCCGCGAGACCGGCGAGGCGGCGGTTCGGCCGGGGACGGGGATCGCGCTCATGCCCGACGACATCCACTCGATCCACTGCCTGACCGACGCGCCGACCCTCGTCCTCCATCTCTACGGGCGGTCGATCCTGGACCTGCCGGACCGCAAGATGTTCGACATGCGCGACGGAGCCTGCCGGACCTTTCCCGCGCGGCCCGGCGTCCTGCGCTCGTGAGCGCGCCGCCGGGGGCGGTTTCCGCGGCGGAAGCGGTTTCCGCATCGGAGGTTCGGGCGCGCCTCGCCGCGCCGGACGGCGAGATCGCCCTCCTCGACGCGCGCGAGCTCGGCGAGCACGCGCGCGGGCATCCGCTGTTCGCCGCGCCCCTGCCGCTGGGCCGGCTGGAGCTCGACGCCGACCGCCTTCTGCCGCGCCGCTCGGTCCCCGCCGTCCTGTTCGACGACGGTCCGCCGGACGACCGCGCCGCGCGCGCGGCGGAGCGGCTGCGCGGCTTCGGATATTCCGCCGCCGGGGTCCTCGCCGGCGGCCTCGCGGCGTGGCGCGCGGCGGGGTTCGCGGTCTTCGACGGGGTCCACGTTCCGAGCAAGGCGTTCGGCGAATGTGTCGAGGCGCAATGCGGCGCGCCCCGCATCGCCGCCAGCGCGCTCGCAGCGCTGGCGGAGGCGGGCCGCTCCGTGGCGATCCTCGACAGCCGCCCGTTCGCCGAATACCGGCGCATGAACATCCCCGGCGGCGTGAACGTCCCCGGCGCCGAGCTCGTCCGCCATGTCCGCGATCTGGCGCCGGACCCGGACACGCTGGTGGTGGTGAACTGCGCCGGCCGCACCCGGTCGATCATCGGCGCGCGGTCGCTGGTCGACGCCGGAGTCCCGAACCGCGTCGCGGCGCTGGAGAACGGAACCATGGGCTGGACCCTGTCGGGCCGCGCCCTGGAGCGCGGCGCCGGGCGCGAGGCGCCGCCGCCCTCCGCCGCCGCGCTGGCGTGGGCGCGGGCGGCCGCGGCGCGGGTCGCCGCGCGGTTCGGGATTCGCAGGATCGACCGCGCGGAACTGGCGCGCTGGCGCGCCGAGGCCGGCGAACGGACCCTCTACCTGCTCGACGTGCGTTCGGCGGAGGAATACGCCGCGGGCCATCTTCCCGGCGCCCGCCATGCGCCGGGCGGGCAGCTGGTCCAGGCCACCGAGACCTACGCGCCGGTGCGCGGCGCGCGGTTCGCGCTGGTCGACGACGACGGAACCCGCGCCGTCATGACCGCGTCGTGGCTGCTGCGGATGGGCCATCGCGACGTCGCGGTATGCGGCGGCGGCTCCGAGGACGGAGGGCCCGAGGACGGTGAAATCGAGACCGGCCCCGAACCCGTCCGCGCACTCGGCTTGACCCCGGCGCGGCGCGCCTTCGAGATCGACGCCGCGCGGCTCGCCGGAATGCTGCCCGGCCGCGACATGGTGCTGGTCGATTTCGCCGACAGCCGAACCTATCGCGCGGGGCACGTCCCCGGCGCGTTGTGGGGCGTCCGGGCCCGCGCCGCGCGGCTCGCCGGGCGCCTGCCGAAAGCGCCGGCGCTGGTGCTGACCTCCCCCGATTCGCTGGTCGCGCATCTCGCCGCCCCGGAGCTCGGCCGCCTGTCGCGCCTGCCCGTCCGGGTGCTGCGCGGCGGAACCGGGGCGTGGCGAAAGGCGGGCTTTCCGCTGGAGTCGGGCGGCGAGGGCATGCTCGACGAGGCGGACGACGTGTACGACCTGCCCTACGACGCGCCGCCGGAGCGCCGGGAGGAGGCGATGCGGCGGTATCTCGCATGGGAGACGGCGCTTCCGGATCGCGTCGCCCGCGACGGCGGCGCCGGATTCCGCCTTCCCAGCCCGTAGCCCGCGGCTCCCGCGGCGCCCGGGTCGTCCGGCTTCGGCCGGGCGGTCAATCTCGTCCCGGGCCTTAGCGCTCATCGATGGGGACGAAGCGGCGGCGGGCGGGACCGACATAGAGCTGGCGCGGGCGGCCGATCTTCTGGCTCGGGTCGGTGATCATCTCGTTCCACTGCGCCACCCAGCCCACGGTGCGCGCGACGGCGAAGATGACGGTGAACAGCTCCAGCGGAATGCCCATGGCGCGCAGGACGATTCCCGAATAAAAATCGACGTTTGGAAACAGTTTTCGATCTACGAAGTAAGGGTCCTCCAGCGCGATCTTCTCCAGCGCCATGGCGAGTTTGAGCAGCGGTTCGTTCTCCACCCCGAGTTCGGCGAGGACCTCGCGCGCCGATTCGCGCATGACCGCGGCGCGCGGGTCGTAGTTCTTGTACACCCGGTGGCCGAAGCCCATCAGGCGGAACGGGTCGTCCTTGTCCTTGGCGCGGGCGATGAACGCGCCGATGCGCTCCACCGAGCCGATCTCCTCCAGCATGCGCACCACCGCCTCGTTGGCGCCGCCATGCGCCGGCCCCCATAGCGAGGCGATCCCCGCCGCTATGCAGGCGAACGGGTTGGCGCCCGACGAACCCGCCAGCCGCACCGTCGAGGTCGAGGCGTTCTGTTCGTGGTCGGCGTGGAGGATGAGGATGCGGTCCACCGCCCGCGCCAGCACCGGGTTGACGTCGTACGTCTCCGCCGGCACCGCGAACAGCATGTGGAGGAAGTTCTCGGCGTAGGACAGGTCGTTGCGCGGATACACGAAAGGCTGGCCGATCGAGTATTTGTAGGCCATCGCGGCGATGGTCGGCATCTTGGCGACCAGCCGGTGCGAGGCGATCTCGCGTTCGCGCGCGTCGGCGATGTCGAGCGAGTCGTGGTAGAACGCGCTCATCGCCCCCACCACGCCTATCAGCACCGCCATCGGGTGCGCGTCGCGGCGGAAGCCGCGGTAGAGATAGGTCAGCTGCTCGTGCAGCATGGTGTGGTAGGTGACGTTGTAGGAGAACGCCTTCTTCCCCGCCCGGTCGGGCAGCTCGCCGTAGAGCAGCAGGTGGGCGACCTCGAGGAAGTCGCTTTTCGCCGCCAGGTCCTCGATGGCGTAGCCCCGGTGCAGCAGGATTCCGGCCTCGCCGTCGATATAGGTGATGGCCGACTCGGCGCTCCCCGTCGAGGTGAAGCCGGGGTCGTAGGTGAACATGCCGGTTTCGGCGTACAGGCGGCGCACGTCGATGACGTCGGGTCCGGTCGTCCCTGGAATTACCGGAAACTCGTACCTCTCGCCGGTCCGGTTGTCGGTCAGCGTGACCGATCCGGCGTTCGCCGGAGCCGCGATCCTGCCTGCCGTGTCCGCCATGGCGCGCCAACCCTCCCGTTTGTCGGGGCGTCCGGGAGCGCCCGCGCGGCGCGCCCCGGATAAGCGCAGTATAGCGGCTCCGGCAGCCCCCGGCAATCGCGTCCCGCGCCGCCCGCAAGGGCGGCGCAGCGCGGGCGCGGCTCGCCGCGAACGCCGTCCGCTCCGCGGAGTATCTGCGCTGGGGCAACCTGCGCGACCGCCGCTACGTCGCGCTCGACGGGACACTGGAGGATTGAAGCCGCCGGGACGAGACGCGACCCTCGATGCAGTACGCTTCCTGACCTGCCGAGGCGAGCCGGTGTAACCATCTACCGGGAGGCGTTTACCCGGCCTACCCGGCGGCGCGCGTATTGTACCGCGCGCGGCGGACGGGAGTCGAGCGATGGCCGGCGCGCGGATCGAGGCAGGCGGTCAGCCGAAGAACGCGGCGACGAGGCCGGCGATGACGGCGAGACCGGCGATGGTGGCGACGATCCCCGCGCCCTGTATCCACAAGGCGCGGTATATGTCGGCGCGCAACGCGGCGATCCGGGCGTCCATGCGGGCCTCCAGCTTGTCCAGGTCCTCCCTGGTGGAAAGGCCCGCGCGCCCGTGGCGGACGACGCCGGCGACAGCCTCGGCCTGCCGATTATCGAACCCGGCGTCGCGAAGCGTCCGCGCGGAGGCGAGCGCGTCGAAGATCGCTCCGTTCATCGCTCCGGTTTCTCCCTCCGGCGTCGAACTGCGCCGACGATAAGCCGGTTCGACGGGCGGCGCAAGCGCCCGGAAGGGCGCGGGGACTCGGCCGGGTTGGGCGGAAAGACGGTCAGCCGAAGAACGCGGCGACGAGGCCGGCGACGGCGGCGAGGCCGGCGACGATCCCCGCGCCCTGTATCCACAAGGCGCGGTATATGTCGGCGCGCAACGCGGCGGTCCGGGCGTCCATGCGGCTCTCCATGCGGGCTTCCAGCTTGTCCAGGTCCTCCCTGGTGGAGAGGCCGGCGCGCGCGTCGAAGATCGCTCCGGTCATCGCTCCGGTTCTCCGAGCATGTCCGGTTCGAGGCGCGCCAGCGTCTCCTCCCGGCCGAGCGCGGCCGCGACCTCGAAGACGCCCGGCGACACCGTGTCGCCGGTCAGGGCGGCGCGCAGCGGTTGCGCGACCTTGCCGAGCTTGACCTCCTCGGCCTCGGCGAAGGCGCGCAGGCAGGCTTCGATCCCGGCCTCCGACCAGGGGGCGACCGCGCGCAGGCGCCCGGCGAGGGCGGCGAGGCGGCGGCGCGCGCCGGAGTCGAGAAGCCGCGCCGCCTTCGCCGTCATCGGCAGGGGCGGGCGTTCGACGTAGAAGCGCGCCCTGGCGGCCAGCGCGGCGAGGGTGTCGGCGCGGGTCTTCAGGCCCGGCATGCCCGCCTCCAGCCGCGCGCGGTCCGCTCCGTCCAGCGGGCGCCCGACGGCCGCCGACAGCCGGTCCGCGACCGCGTCCGCCAATTCCGAATCGGCGGCGGCGCGCATATATGCGGCGTTGAGCGCGGCGAGGCGGGCGCGGTCGAAACGCGCCGGCGCGCGGCCCACCGCGTCCAGTCCAAACCACGACACGGCGTCGGCGGTCGCGATGATTTCGTCGTCGCCGTGGCTCCAGCCCAGGCGCAGCAGGCAGTTGCGCACCGCCTCCGGCAGGAAGCCCTCCTCGCGGTACGAGTCGAGGCCCAGCGCGCCGTGGCGCTTGGAGAGTTTCGCGCCGTCGGGGCCGTGGATCAGCGGGATATGCGCGAAGACCGGGCGCTCCCAGCCGAGCGCCGCGTAGATCCGGCTCTGGCGGAACGCGTTGGTCAGGTGGTCGTCGCCGCGGACGACGTGGGTCACGCCCATGTCGCGGTCGTCCACCACGACCGACAGCATGTAGGTCGGGGTCCCGTCGGCGCGCAGCAGGACCATGTCGTCGATCCGGTCGTGGGCGACCTTCACCGGCCCCTGCACCGCGTCGTCGATCTCGGTCTCGCCCTCCAGCGGAACCTTGAGGCGGACGACCGGGTCGATTCCCGCCGGCGCGTCCGCCGGGTCGCGGTCGCGCCAGGCGCCGTCGTACAGCCGCGTCCGCCCCTCGGCGCGCGCTCGCGCGCGCATCGCCGCCAGCTCCTCCGGAGTGGACCAGCATCGGTAGGCCTGGCCGGCGGCGAGCAAATCGCGCGCGACCGCCGCATGCCGCGCCGCCCGGGCGGACTGGCGCACCGGCTCCCCGTCCCAGTCGAGGCCGAGCCAGCGGAGGCCGTCGCAGATCGCCGCGACCGCCGCCTCGGTGGAGCGCGCGCGGTCGGTGTCCTCGACGCGCAGCAGGAAACGCCCGCCGCGCCCGCGCGCGAACAGCCAGTTGAACAGCGCCGTCCGGGCGCCGCCGATGTGCAGGACCCCGGTCGGCGAGGGCGCGAAGCGCGTCACCACGCTCATGCGTTACATTCGGCCCGCCATGAGGACGACGCGCCCTGTCTAGCAGACCGGCGACGGCGGAGCGACCGGCGGCGGGGGAGGGGCGCGGCGTCCCGCGCGCCGCCGGGGAGGTCGCCGAAAGCCACCGCCGGCCGTTGTGGCTCCCGGTCGCGTTCGGGGCGGGGATCGGAGTCTATTTCGCGCTGCCCTTCGAACCGCCGCTGTGGGCCGCGCCGGCGGCGTTCGCCCCGGCGGCGGCCGGGGCGTGGTTCGCGCGGCGGCGGCTCTCGCTGGCCTTCGCGTTGTGGCTCGCCGCGCTCGCGGCGGCCGGCGCGGGCGCGGCCGCGCTGCGCACGGCCCACGTCGCCGCGCCGATCCTCGCCTGGGAGCACGGCCCCGCCGAGCTGCGCGGCGAGGTCGTGTCGGTCGAGCGCCGCCCCGCCGGCTACCGCGTCGTCGTCGCGGTGGACGGAATCGACCGGCTTCCGGCGGAGGAGCGGCCGGAGCGCGTCCGCCTCAACCTGCGCACCGGCGCGCCGCCGCCGCCGGGGCGGTCCATCGCCGTGCGCGCGATCCTTCTGCCGCCGCCGGCCCCGGCCGCGCCGGGCGGGTTCGACTTCGGCCGCGCGCTCTACTTCCAGCGCATAGGCGCGGTCGGTTACGCGGTCGGGCCGCCGCGCGGCGGGGAGGCGGAGGAGGACGCCGCGCCGCGGCGGCTGGAGGCGCTGCGGCTCGGAATCGCCGAACGCATCGAGGCGGCGATGACCGGCGGCCGGGAGGACGACCCGGAATGGCGGCGCCGCGCGCGAATCGCCGCGGCCCTGCTCACCGGGCTGCGCGGCGGAATCGACGAGACGGTACTGGCGTGGCTCCGCGACTCCGGGCTGGCGCACCTGCTGGCGATCTCCGGCCTGCATCTCGGCCTCGTCGCCGGGCTGGTCTTCTTCTCGGTCCGCCTGGGCCTGGCCCTCGTCGAGCCGCTCGCGCTCGGCCGGCCGATCAAGAAATGGGCCGCCGGCGCGGCGCTGGCGGCGGCGTTCGGCTACCTGCTGCTGACCGGCGCGACGATCCCCACCCAGCGCGCCTTCGTCATGACCGGGATGGTGCTGGCGGCGGTCATGCTCGACCGCGAGCCGCTCACCATGCGGCCCGTCGCCTGGGCGGCGTTCCTGGTCCTCGCATGGCGGCCCGAAAGCCTGGTCGGCGCCAGTTTCCAGATGTCGTTCGCGGCGGTGGTGGCGCTGGTCGCGTTCTACGAGGCGGCGCGGGAGCGCGGCCTGCGCCGCGCCGACCCGGACCGGCGGCGCTGGCCGCGCCCCGTCGTCTATTTCGGCGGAGTCGTCGCGACGACGCTGGTCGCGAGCCTCGCCACCGCGCCGTTCTCCGCCTGGCACTTCAACCGGGTGGCGGCGTTCGGCCTCGCCGCCAACCTCGTCGCGGTTCCGGCGACCGCGATGTGGATCATGCCGTGCGGACTGCTGGCGCTGCTGCTGATGCCGTTCGGCCTCGAGGCGCCGGCGCTGGATGCGATGGGGTGGGGGATCGCCGTGGTCGTCGGCGTGGCCGAATGGGGCGCCGGGCTGCCCTGGGCGGCGGCGCTCACGCCCGCCGCGCCGCCCTGGGCCCTGGCCTGCGTCGCGCTCGGCGGCCTGTGGCTGGCGATCCGGCGCGGCCCGCGGCGGCTCTGGGGCCTCGCCGGAATCGCGGCGGGACTCGCCGTCGCGGCGGCGGCGCGCGGCCCCGACGTCCTGGTCAACGACGAGGGTACCCTGTTCGCCGCGCGGACGCCGGAGGGCGGGCTGGCGGTGTCGTCGAATCGCGCCGACCGGTTCGCCGCGCGGAACTGGCTGCGCCGGGCGGGGGAGGCGGAGGCCGCCCCGTGGCCGCCCGGCGGCATGGCGTGCGATTCGCTGGGCTGCCTTTACGCGCCCGAAGGCGGGCCGCGCGCGGCGCTGGTTTTCGACGCGCGCGCGCTGGCCGAGGATTGCGCCGCCGCCGACGTCGTCGTCAGCGCCGAGCCGGTGCGCGGCGCCTGCGCCGCGCCGCTGGTCATCGACCGCTTCGACCTGTGGCGCAACGGCGCGCACGGGATCTATTTCGACGGGGGCCGTTTCGGCGGCGGCGGGGGCGTTCGCGCGACCCATGCGAGGGCCGCGCGCGGCGACCGGCCGTGGGCCCCGCCGCCGCGCCCGCGCCCGCGTCAGTAGCGCCGGATCAGCCCGACGAGACGCCCCTGCACCTTGACCCGGTCCGGCCCGAAGATGCGGGTTTCGTATTTCGGGTTCTCCGCCTCGAGGGCGATCGAATTCCCCTTGCGCCGCAGCCGCTTGAGCGTCGCCTCGGCGTCGTCGACCAGCGCCACGACGATCTGCCCGTTCTCCGCCGTGTCCGACCGGTCGATGACGGCGATGTCGCCCTCGAGGATGCCGGCGTCGACCATCGAATCGCCCTCCACCTCGAGGGCGTAATGCTCGCCGGCGCCGATGAACGCGGCGGGAATCTCGACCTCGCGATCGGACGCGCTAATCGCCTCGATCGGCGTGCCGGCGGCGATCTTGCCGTAGAGGGGCACGGCGACCGCCGCGATCTCCCCGCCGCCGCGCGCGCCGGCGAAGTCGGCGTGGACGACGTTGGACCCGCCGGCCCGGGCCCTCTCCGCCTCCCGCGAGAGTTTCACCACCTCCACCGCGCGCGCGCGGTGCGGCAGGCGGCGGATGAAACCGCGCTCCTCCAGCGCGGTGATCAGGCGGTGGATGCCGGATTTCGATTTCAACCCCACCGCGTCCTTCATCTCGTCGTAGCTGGGGGCGATGCCCGTGGTCTCCAGCGCCTCGTTGACGAAGGTCAGAAGTTCGTGCTGCTTGCGAGTCAACATGGCCGTGCGCTCCTCGTTCCCGATCTTCCCGACCGATTCGGTGCGAACCTTGTAGGTAGGTTCCGGGAACGCGTCAACCGCTTTCGTTCACGAATTTTCTACATGCCGCCCGGCCCGGCGGGGAACGCCAGCGCGTCCGCCGGGTCGCCCGCCGCCGCCGGCGGCGCGTGCGGCGGGCGGACCACCAGGCAATCGGACCGCGCGAGCAGCGAAACCATCGAACTGTCCTGCGCGGCGAACGGGTCGGCGCGCGGGAGTCCATCGTCGTCCTCGACGAGCGCGGCGCGCAGGTAGTCCTCGCGCCGGTCGTTGGCCGGCAGCGCCCGCGCGAGCGCGACGCGGCGCCGCCAGCGCCGCGAATCGGCCTCGGCGTCGAGGCCGAGGAGCCGGCCGAGCGCCGGGCGCAGGAACACCAGGGCGCAGACCAGCGCCGACACCGGGTTGCCGGGCAGGCCGAGCACCGGCGTCCCGTCGAGGCGGCCGAACATCAGCGGCTTGCCGGGCCGCATGGCGATGCGCCAGAAGTCGAGCGTCATTCCCGCGCCGCCCAGGACCTGGCGCACCAGGTCGCGGTCGCCGACCGAGACGCCGCCGGTCGTCACCAGCAGGTCGTGGCCGCGCGCGCCGCGGATCATGCCGCGCAGCGACTCCTCGTCGTCCGGCGCGACGCCGAGGATGACCGGCTCGCCGCCGCAGGCGCGCACCGCCGCCGCGAGGCCGAGCGAGTTGGAGCTGACGATCCGGTCGCGGCCCAGCGGCTCCCCCGGCATGACCACCTCGTCGCCGGTGGCGAGGATGGCGACTCGCGGCCGCCGCCGGACGGCGAGCCAGGGGTGGTTCATCGCCGCCGCCAGGGCGATGGCGCGCGCGCCCAGCGCGGCGCCTGCGGCGAGGCCGGGGTCGCCGGCGGCGAAGTCCAGCCCCGCCTTGCGGACGTAGCGGCCGGGCGGCGCGGGTTCGGCGACGACGATCCGCGCGCCGTCCGCGCCGTCGACCGCCGCGTCCTCCTGGATGGCGATGGCGTCGGCGCCCTCCGGCAGCGGCGCGCCGGTGAAGATGCGCACCGTCTCGCCCGGCCCGATCGCGCCGTCGAACCCGGCGCCGGCGGCGGAGACGCCGACCTGGCGCAGGACCGCCGGCGGGGCGGCCACGTCGCCGGAGCGGACCGCGTAGCCGTCCATCGCCGAGACGTCGGCGGGCGGCTGGGTCCGGCGCGCCGCGACGGGCGCGGCGAGCACCCGGCCGAACGCCTCGGAGACGGCGACCCGCTCCCCCGGCAGCGGCGCGAAGGCGTCGAGGATCCGCGCCCGCGCCTCGGCGACGGGCATCAGGTCATTCGGCATCGTAGCGACCGGATTTGCCGCCCGATTTGTGGAGCAGGCGGAGGTCGGTTATCCGCATCCCCCGGTCCACCGCCTTGCACATGTCGTAGATCGCCAGGGCGGCGATCGAGGCGGCCGTCAACGCCTCCATCTCGACCCCCGTCCGCCCGGAGAGTTTGCACGTCGCGGCGATGTCGACCGCCCCCGCGCCCTCGTCGAACGCGAATTCGACGCTCACCGACGCAAGCGCCAGCGGATGGCAGAGGGGGATCAGTTCGGGCGTGCGCTTCGCCGCCATGACGCCGGCGATCCGGGCGACGCCGAGCACGTCGCCCTTCGCGTGGCCGCCGGATCGGACCAGCTCCAGGGTCCGGGCCGCCATCGTCACCCGCGCGCCGGCGACGGCGACGCGTTCGGTCTCCGGCTTCGCGCCGACATCGACCATGACGGCGCGGCCGCGCTCGTCGAAATGGGTGAAGCTCACGGCGTCAACAACGCCCGCGCCGCGGCCGCTACGTCGGGTTGGCGCATGAGCGATTCGCCGACCAGGAAGCGGCGGACGCCATGCGCCGCCATGCGCTCCACATCGGCGCGCGAGGCGATCCCGCTCTCGCAGACGACGGCGCGGCCGGGCGGGACCAGCGCGGCGAGGCGCTCGGTCGTCGCCAGGTCCACGGCGAGGGTCTTCAGGTCGCGGTTGTTGACGCCGATCGCGCCGCCCGGCAGGGCCAGCGCGCGCGCCAGCTCCGCCTCGTCGTGGACCTCGAGCAGGCAATCCATGCCGAAGCGCGTGGCCTCGCCGCACAGCTCCGCCGCCGCGGCGTCGTCGACCGCGGCCATGACGACCAGGATGCAATCGGCGCCGGCGGCGCGCGCCTCGGCGACCTGCCACGGGTCGAGCATGAAATCCTTGCGCAGCACGGGCAGGGCGCAGGCCGCCCGCGCCGCCGCGAGATGCGCCAGCGATCCGTGGAAATACGGCCCGTCGGTGAGCACCGAGAGGCAGGCCGCGCCGCCCGCCGCGTAATCCCGCGCCAGCGCGGGAGGATCGAAATCCGCGCGGATGACGCCCTTGCTCGGCGACGCCTTCTTGATTTCGGCGATCAGCCCCATGCCGCCGGGCGCGGCGCAGGCGGCGTCCAGCGCCGCGGCGAAGCCGCGCGGGGGCGGGGCCGCCGCCGCCTCGGCCTCCAGCGCCGCGCGGGGCTTGCGCGCCTTGGCCGCGGCGACGCGCCGGCGCGTGTCGGCGCAGATGCGCGCGAGGACGCCGCTCATCCGTCCGTCCGGTTGGTCACGGCGACGAGCCGGTCAAGCGCGCGCCGCGCCGCGCCGTCGTCGATGGCCCGTCCGGCGCGCGCGGCGCCTTCGGCGAGGTCGGCGGCGGCGCCGGCGACCACCAGCGCGGCGCCGGCGTTGAGCCGGACGATGTCGCGGAACGGCCCCGGCGCGCCGTCGAGCAAATCGCGGATGGCGGCGGCGTTGCGCTCCGGGCCGCCGCCGGCGAGGTCCTCCGGGCGGGCGCGGGGAATCCCGGCGTCCTCCGGCGCGATCTCGAACCGCGACACCGCGCCGTCCTTCAACTCGGCGACGCCGGAGGGGCCGGTGGTCGTCAATTCGTCCATTCCGTCGGAGCCGTGGACGATCCAGACCCGCTCGGAGCCGAGCTCGCGGAGGACGCGCGCCAGCGGCTCCAGCCAGCGTTCGGCGAACACGCCGATCAGCTGGCGCCTGGCGCCGGCCGGGTTCGACAGCGGGCCGAGGATGTTGAAGATCGTCCGCGCGCCGAGTTCGACGCGGGCGCCGGCGACGTGGCGCATCGCGGCGTGGTGGCGCGGCGCCATGAGGAAGCCTATCCCCGCGGTCGCCAGCGATTCGGCGACCCGCGCCGCGTCGGCGTCGATGTTCACGCCGAGCGCGCGCAGCGCATCGGCGGACCCGGACCGCGACGACACGGCGCGGTTGCCGTGCTTGGCGACGGGGACGCCGCACCCGGCGGCGACCAGCGCCGCCGCGGTCGAGACGTTCCAGCCGCCCAGGCCGGAGCCGCCGGTGCCGCAGGTGTCGATGGTCCCCGGCGGGGCGGCGACGGCGAGCGCCTTGTCGCGCATCGCCCGCGCCGCGCCGGCGATCTCCGCCACCGTCTCGCCGCGCACCCGCAGCCCCATCAGGAAGGCGCCGGTCTGCGCCGGGGTCGCGGCGCCGGACATCATCGCGTCGAACGCGGCGTAGGAGTCCTCCTCGCCGAGCGGTTCGCCGTCCGCGAGCGCGGCGAGGAAGGTCTTGAAACCGCTCACCGCGCGCCTCCCGCGCGGGCGATGGCGAGGAAATTCGCCAGCAGGTCGTGGCCGTGCTCCGACGCGATGCTCTCGGGGTGGAACTGGACGCCGTGGACGGGGAACTCGCGGTGGCGGATCCCCATGATCACGCCCGAGTCCGTCTCCGCCTCCACCGCCACCGAGTCGGGAATGCTCCCGGGGTCGAGGGTCAGCGAGTGGTAGCGCGTCGCTTCGAAGGGGGAGGGCAGGCCCGCGAACAGCGCGCCGCCGCGGTGGCGGACCGCGCTGAGCTTGCCGTGCATGGGTTCGGGGGCGCGGACGACGCGTGCGCCGAACGCCTGGCCGACCGCCTGATGGCCCAGGCAGACGCCCAGAATCGGCGCCCGGCCGGCGGCGAGGCGCACCAGCTCCAGGCAGATTCCCGCCTTGTCCGGGTCGCACGGCCCCGGCGACAGGACGATCCCCTCCGGCTCCAGCGCGAGGACCTCCCGCGGCGTAATCGCGTCGTTGCGATGGACCGAGACCTCGGCCCCCAATTCGCCGAGAAAATGGACGAGGTTATAGGTGAAACTATCGTAATTATCGATGAGAATCATCATTGGCCGGCGCCCTCCCGGGGGGCGGCGAAACGGGCGGCCTCCTCGGCGGCGCGGAGCAGCGCCCGCGCCTTGTCGCAGCTCTCCCGGTATTCGAAATCGGGGTCGCTGTCGGCGACGACGCCGCCGCCCGCCTGGACGAACATCGCGCCGTCCTTCACCACCGCGGTGCGGAGCGCGATGCAGGTGTCCATGCCGCCGTTGGCGGCGAAATAGCCGACGCAGCCGGCGTATACGCCGCGCTTCTCCGATTCCAGTTCGTCGATGATCTCCATCGCGCGGATCTTCGGCGCGCCGGTCACCGTGCCGGCGGGGAAGCCGCCGAACAGCGCGTCCAGCGCGTCGCGGCCCTCGGCGAGCGCGCCCTCGACGTTGGAGACCAGATGCATGACGTGGCTGTAACGCTCCACGACCATGCGCTCGGTGACTTTCACCGTGCCGATCCGGGCCACCCGGCCCACGTCGTTGCGGCCGAGGTCGAGAAGCATCAGGTGCTCCGCCCGCTCCTTGGGGTCCGCGAGCATTTCCGCGGCGAGGGCGGCGTCCTCGCCGCGGTCGCGGCCGCGGCGCCGGGTCCCGGCGATGGGGCGGATCGTCACCACGCCGTCGCGCAGCCGCACCAGGATCTCGGGGCTGGAGCCCACCACCGCGAACGCGCCGAAATCGAGGAAAAACAGGAACGGCGAGGGGTTGAGCCGGCGCAGCGCCCGGTAGAGCGCAAAGGGCGGCAGGGCGAACGGAACCCGGAACCGCTGCGACGGGACGATCTGGAAGGCGTCGCCGGCGGCGATGTAGTCCTTCGCCCGGCGGACCATCTCGCGGTAGCGCTCGCGGCTTACGTTGGAGACCGCCTCCGCCGGCGGCGCCGCCGGCGCGGCGTCCGCGCCGCGCGCCACCGGCAGGCCGCGGTTCAGGTCCGCGACCGCGCGGGCGAGGCGCTCCGCCGCCAGCGCCCGGGCGGCGCGGGAGTCGACGCCGGGGGCGGGGCGCACCGGCGTCACCACCGAGATCGTGTCCTCCACCGAGTCGAAGACCACCATCGCCGTCGGCCGGACGAACAGCCCGTCGGGCACGCCCAGCGGGTCGGGGTTGACGCCGGGGAGGCGCTCGATCAGGCGCGCCATGTCGTAACTCATGTAGCCGACGAGTCCGGCCGCCATGGGCGGGAGCGATTCCGGCAGGTCGATGCGCGATTCCGCCTCCAGCGCGCGGAACGAGTCCAGCGCCGGTTCGGGGCAGGGGGCGAACGCCTCCGGGTCGTTGCGGGCGTCGCGGTTGATTTCGGCGCGGTCGCCGAAGCAGCGCCAGATCAGGTCGGGCTCGACGCCGATGAAGGAGAACCGCCCGCGCGCCGCGCCGCCCTCGACCGATTCCAGCAGGAAGGCGTTGGCCCGCCCGTCCGCGAGTTTGAGCATCGCCGAGACCGGAGTCTCCAGGTCGGCGACCAGCCGGGTCCACACGACCTGCGGGCGCCCGCTCTCGTAAACCTCCGCGAACGGGCCCGGTTCGGGGTGGAGCTGCACGCCCCGTC
The DNA here is from genome assembly GCA_965242575.1 of Alphaproteobacteria bacterium. Taxonomy (GTDB): domain Bacteria; phylum Pseudomonadota; class Alphaproteobacteria; order UBA7887; family UBA7887; genus JANQOH01. The sequence goes on along the minus strand of OZ251461.1, from coordinate 2,646,259 downwards.
AGTTCTCGAAGAAGCGGGCGATGGCGCCCCGGTTTACGGCGACGCCGTATTTGCGGCGCAGCGCCTCCGAATAGCCCGCGGCGATGTCGCCGGCCTGGCCGATGGCGAGCCGGTCGGTCATCCGCGACCGGGCGGCGGAGTCGAGGTCGTCGTCCTCGACGTCGCGGATCCCGGTCACGCGGACGACGTGGACGCGGTCGCCCTCGACGACGGGGTCGCTCACGCCGCCTTCCTCCTCCAGCGCGAAGGCCGCCGCGACGAAGGCGGGCCCCAGGCCGTCGCCGGCCTGGGCCGCGCTCCGCGCGAACGCCTCCGCGGTCCGGTGCGCGGCGCCGGCGCCGGCGGCCACCTCGGCGGCGGGCGCGCCGCCGCGCAGCCGCTCCGCGATGGCCTCGGCGCGCGCGACGGCGTCCGCGCGCAGCCGCTCGGCCCGCCAGTCCGCGAGGACCTCCTCGCGCGCTTCGTCCAGGCTCCGCTCCGCCGGCGGGGTGATCCGGACCACGCGCAGGGTGAAGTAGGAGCCGTCCTCGGTGTCGTGGAGCGGAGTCTCTTCGTCCGGCCTGGCCGCGAACGCGCGGTCGAGGAACCCGGCGATGGGCGGCGCCGCCGCGCCGGGCGCGCCGCCGTCCGCGAGCCGCCCGATGCGGTCGACCGGCCCGACCGCCAGGGTGGCGACTCCGATGGCGCGCGCCGCCTCCTCCAGGGTCGCGCCGCCGGCGCGCGCGTCCTCGAATTCGTCGCCGAGATCCGCCACCAGGTCCTGGGCGAGCGCGATCTTGCGCTCCCGCCGCAAGGTCTCCGCGGCCTCGGCGAAGGGCCGCGTGCTGCCGGGGACCTCCTCGCGCGTCCGGACCACGGCCCATCCGAACGGCGTTTCGACCGGCCCGGCGGCCTCGCCGACCGGGGCGGCGAACGCGGCGGCGCCGAGTTCGGCGGTGGCCAGTTCGTCCTCGGCGCGCATGCCCAGGTCCATGTCGGCCGGGGACAGGTCCAGCAATTCGGCGCCGAGCGCGTGGAAGCCGGCGCCCCCGGCGAGGCGCTCGCGCGCCGCCGCCGCGGCCTCGGCGCCGGGGAACACCATCTGGTCGATGGCGCGCCGCGCGGGAACGATGAATTCCTCGATCCGGTAGTCGTATTCGGCGCGCAGCTCGTCCTCGGACGCCTCCACTTCGTCGAGGAAGTCCGCCGGGCGGATGACCGCCGCCGTTATCCGGCGGTATTCGGGGGTCGTGTAGTCGGCGCGGCGTTCGCCGAACCAGGCTTGCAATTCGGCCTCGCCGGGCTCCGGCGGCGCTTCGGAATCGACGGCGAGGGTGATCGCCTCCGCCGTCCGCTCCTGCCGTTCGTGGCGCAGCAGCGTCCGCGCCAGGACGGCGGGCGGGTTCGCGCCCACCGCCATGCTGTCCGCCAGTTGGGCGCGGGCGATGTCCTGGCGGACGCCGTCCTCGTATTCGGTGGGGGTGAGGCGGTTTCGGGCGAGGACGGCGCCGTAGAGCGCGCGGTCGAAGCGCCCGGCGACGTTGTGGAAGACGGCGTTCCCCTCGATGGCGCGCCGCACCGCGTCGTCCGGCGCGCCGACGCCGACGGCCTCCGCCTCCAGCCGCGCCGTCTCGCGGTCGATGAGGCGGTCGAGGGCGGTCTCCAGCGCGCCGAACGCCCGCGCCTGTTCGGCGTCGAGGCCCAGGGTCCGCCGCAGGTTCTCGACGATCCGGGCGTTCTCCGCCTGGAGCGCGGAGGCGGGGACGCCGACGCCGCCGACCTCGGCGACGGACAGGTCGCGCGGCGCCTGGAAGACGTCGCCGATGCCCCACAGGGCGAAACTGACCACCAGCAGCCCGAGCAGCCCCTTGACCAGCAGGCTCCCGGTCCGCTTGCGGATCGATTCCAACATGCGCGCGGCCCCGGACGGAGTGGAGGACGAATGCGCGAAGGCGCCGGCGCGCATATTAGACGCGCGCCCGCGCGGCGGCAACACGCCGCGCCGGATCGCCGCGGGCCGTCCCGGCGGGCGGGGCGGATTCCGGGAGAACCGGGACGGGGGCGCTCCGGGAGTTCCGGGATAACCGGGCGGGGCGGCGGGCCGGCGCGTCGCCCGGATCCGGGATTGCGGGTTCGCAATTGCGGGATTTGCGGGACGCGGGGCGGGCGGGCCTCCGGGATGGGGGCGCCGGGAGTTTCGGGATAACCGGGCGGGGCGGCGGGCCGGCGCGTCGCCCGGATCCGGGATTGCGGGTTCGCAATTGCGGGATTTGCGGGACGCGGGGCGGGCGGGCTTCCGGGACGGGGTCGCTCCGGGAGTTCCGGGATAACCGGGCGGGGCCGCGCGCCGGTGGGGCGGCCGGATCCGGGATTGCGGGATTCGCAATTGCGGGATTTGCGGGACGCAGGGCGGGCGGGCTTCCGGGACGGGGGCGCTCCGGGATATCCGGGATAACCGGGCGGGGCCGCGCATGGGCGCGGCGCCCGGTTCCCCTGGGAGCGCCGGCGTCCTCGCCGGCCCGCGCGAAGCGCGCTCCCGGCCATTGCGAAAGCCGGCGCCCGCGGAGAGAGCCGGCGATCGACGGGCCCGCGCGCGGGTCGGGGCAGGCGCGCAACCGCGCGAAGCGGCGCGCCGTCATCGACGATGCCGGCGAGGACGCCGGCGATCCCGGGGGAGATCGGCAGGGCGGGACCGGGCCATGCACACGCCTCGCGAATTGCGCCTCCGGGATTCCGGGAGAGGCCGCGCGCCGAGGCGCTGTTTGCCGGCGCGGCGGCGTGCGCCGACGGGCCCGCGGGGATCCGGATCGCCTCCTCATTAAAGCGTGTTCGCGGCCCTTGCGGGAGAGGACCATGGTCCGCCCGGCCCGGCGCGTTTGCCGCCAGCGGTGTAGGTCGGGTCGACGAACGCCGCCGCGCCGCGCCCGTATGCGTCGAGCAGCGGCGCCAGCAGCGCCATCGCGTCGCCTTCGCGGAAGTCGATGCGGCCGGCATGCGCCGTTATCGCCGCGAGGCGGCGCGCCAGCGTGTCGGGATACCAGCGCGACGCGATGCCCTTGCCGTTCTCGCCGTTGCGGACGAGCGCCGCGCCGGGCGCCATGACGCCGGAATTGCGCGTCCGGTTGAGCACCGGCATCGGACGTAGACCGTCCCGCCCGCGGCGATGCGTTCGTCGATTGCGTCCAGCGCCGCCGCCGTTGGCTCTGGCGACGCGGGAACGCCGAGGTCCGGGATGGGGAACCGCACATGCCCGGCCGGCGCGGCCCATTGGACGTACGGGCGCAATTCGCCGTCTTCCGTCAGGTCGACGAACAGATCGATCCCGGCCCCTTCAAGGCGGCCATCTTGTCGCGCGACGACTCTTCGTCCGGGTTTCCCGGATACTCGCCGGCGAGCAGCCGGCCCGGCGCGACCCAGTAGCAATGTCGTATCGATCGCTTCATCCGTTCTTCCCCTGTCTCGACGGCCGGCGTCCGATACGCGATCCCGGCGCCGCCGACGGGAGACGGGCCGCGATAACCCGCGCACCCCTGTAATCGCAAGTTCGGGATCCGGTCGCGATGCGCGTTCCTCGCGCGCGCGCCGCCGCTCGAGGTCGACAGCCCCGCGCGCGGCTATTGAGCCGTCGGCGGCAACGGGCTATGCATGCGTCCGGCGGTTCGCGCGGTCGGCGGCGCGCCGGCCGGGGAGGACGGGATGAGCAACGGAGCGACGGTATCGGCGGGGATCGCCGGTCCGTTCGGCGCGAAGAATCCATGGAAGCCACGGCCATGACCGGCGAGGCGGGAAGCCTGGCTGACCTGCCCTTGCGGAAGGTCGCCGCCGTTCCGGTGGATTGGCTGGTACTGGACCGCGAAACCCCGCGTCTGGTCGGGAGGGACGGGGCCGGCGACGACGTCTCCATCGTCGCCCAGCTCTATCGCGGCGAAAGTCTGGACGAACTGCTCGAGTCGATCGCGACGAACGGCTATCTCGACATCGAGCCTCTCATCGTTCTGGAGAAAGATGGCCGTCTCGTCGTTCTGGAGGGCAATCGCCGATTGGCGGCGGTTCGCCTGTTTCGCGAGCCCGGCTTGGCCGAGCAAGTCTCCGAACGGGGGCGGGTTCGCGTTACCCTCCCGGAAATTTCCGAGCGGCGTAGAGGCGCGCTCGACCGTGTCCCGGTCTATCGCGTTGCGACGCGGGAGGATGCGCGCGCGTTTGTCGGTTTCAAACACATCAACGGCGCGGCGAAATGGAATTCCTACGCCAAAGCGCGTTTCGCGGCGAAATGGTATGGCGACGGCGACGCCACGCTCGCCGAAATAGCCGGTCGGGTCGGTGACAGGCGCGGCGCCGTCAAGCGCATGGTCAATGCGATTTGCGTGCTTGATCGGGCGCTGGACGCGAAGGTGTTCGACATCGCCGATCGCGCGAGCCCGCGATTCAATTTTTCGCATTTCTACGCCGCGTTGTCACGTATCGAATACATGGAATTTCTTGGCCTCGATTCGAATTGGAGCGATGTCGCACTGGAGCCAGACCCGATTCCTGCGGATCGATTGGAGCGTCTGGGCGAGGTGCTTCGGTGGTTGTACGGATCTCGGTCGGAGGGGATTCGCCCGGTCGTCCTCTTCCAGAATCCTCATGTGAAACAGCTTGGGGAAGTCCTTGCCAGCAGGGAGGGGCTGACGGTTCTGAGGGCCACCGGCTCTCTTTCCGACGCGTATGCGAGCGTGGGGCCCGCAGATCGGAGGTTCCGGGAGGCCATGCTGCGGGCGCGGCGGGAGATACGGACGGCGATGGGCGGTCTTCGTGGATTCGACGACCGGGACGAATCGATGGTCGATATAGCCGAGGACGTCCTGGAGGCGGCGCGGGCGATTCATGGCGAGATGAAAAAGAAAATGAGAGACACCGCCATGAATGGCGAACGATCCCCGCTCGGTAGCGGATGACTTCGTTCTGCGCGCGGGTCCGCGGCGGTCCGGCCCTCGACTCACTCTGAAGATCGTTCGTGCGAAAGATTTGCAATATCGACGTGGAGGAACTACCGCGGCGGGCGTGGCGGGCCGTCCGCCGATTGGGAACGGCGGCATGAACCCGCGCATGGTTCCGCTCGGAGAACTCTGCGAGATCGACCGCAGTAATGTTTGCGCGGACGATCCGCGCGCAGCAGGCCTGCCGTTCCTCGGAGTGGAGAATGTCGTCGGCGGAACGGGAGCGCTCGATCCGGACGTCAAGTCGCGGGTGGGGAACCGGAAGAGCGCGGCGCTCCGCTTCGACGGGCGCCATGTCCTCTACGCGAAGCTTCGCCCTTACCTGAATAAGGTTGCGACTCCTGGTTTCGCCGGCGTGTGTTCGACCGAATTCGTCCCGCTTCTGCCGCGAGACGGCGTGGACCGGGATTTTCTGGCTTGCCTGCTTCGGCGCAAGGAGACAGTGGACTTCGCCATGGCGTCCGCGACCGGATCGCGTATGCCGCGCGCGGACATCACGATGTTGATGGCCATGCCGGCGCCGTTTCCTCCCATCCGGCGGCAACGGGAGATCGCCGGCGTTCTCAAACGCGCGGCGCGCATCCGTCGCCTGTGCGACAGGGCGAAAAATTGCGCCCGCGGTTTTGCCCCGGCTCTCTTCGTCGAGACGTTCGGCGATCCGGTCGAAAATCCGATGAAATGGGAAGTTGGCGAACTCGGGGAAGTCGCCGATCTGGCCACGGGCGACCCGGCTCCGCAGGATCGGGAGGCGTTCTCGCCCGATGGCCCGCCTTTCGTGAGAATGCAGGACGTCGGGCGGGACCACGTCAATCCGGCGCTTTCCGCATCGACGGATCGCCTGAACCCGGTCTGGTTGCGAGAAAACCGCCTCCGGGTTTTCGCCAGGGGCGCGGTGCTGATCCCGAAAAGCGGCGCCTCGGTCAATCTCAACCATCGCGCCATGCTGGCCGCGGACGCCTACGTCGTCAGCCATCTGGCGGTGGCGACGCCGGATCGCTCCAGGGTCGATCCCGCGTATCTGTTCTGGTGGTCCGTCCACTACGATCCCCGCGCGCACATGCAGGTCACGACGTTGCCTTCGTTGAAGTTGGCTACCCTCGCGCGGGCAAAGGTCATGCTTCCTCCCCTCGACGCCCAGCGCCGTTTCGCCGACATGGTAGAAATATCTTCCCGCGCCGCCAGCGCCGCGAACACCGCCGCCAACTCCGCCTCGACTCTTACCGCCGCGCTCGCCGCTCGCTTGATGAGGTAAGTTTCATACGAATAACGCCGCGATCCCGGCGCGATCCCGCCGTCCCGCAAAGGAAGGCGCTATCGCCGCGGCAACGAAAACCGCCCGGGAATATGAGACACCCCGGTTAACGCCGGTCGTCGGAAGGACGGCGGGCGGCGCGCGATTCCCGGTCGATCCGTTCGAGGGGCTGGAGCTTTGCGAACAGGGCCTCCTCGAATTCGGCCCGCCTCACCGTGTCCGCCGCGCGCAATCGTTTGCTGGACGCGTCCAGAGACAGCATCTCCCAGTGGCCGCGCTCCAGACGTCCTTCGGGCGAGATCGACGGCGCCAGCCATACGACCTCGCCGTCGTCCAGGTCGCGGATCGGATTCGCGCTCGCGCCGCCGATGGCGTCGAAGAACGGGCGGTCGACGGCGACGGCGAGTTTCTTCCCCCACATGCGCAGCGTCGGGACCTTGATTTGCAACTGCGGCATGAGCCGCTTGGCGCTGGACGAACGCCAGTCGGGGCGGCGGACGGAATCCGGAAACGGGGGCGCGTCGGCGCCGTCGCGCAACAGCCGTTCGAACTCGGTGCGCATGCCGCGGCCGGAGAAATACACCGCCTGGATCTCCAGGCCGAACCAGTCGGAGCCGCCGCGCTCTCCGGCGGCCACGACCATGTCGATGCGCCCCGCCGCCTTGTCCGTCGCCGCCGACCGCATGAACGGGACCTCGTGTGCGACGCGGGCCCGGGCGGTGTCGAAACCGACGATTTCGGCAAGCCAGCGGACGACCAGGTCGTTCTCGTCGAACCGGCGCGGGCAAAGAATTACGGGCGGCCCGGCGGCCGCGCCGACGCGGTCGCCGCCGGCTCTTTCATAGCGCCGGAACGCGCACACGCCGCCCGGCTTGTGGCAGGGGGTCGAATTCCGCTGGAACGGGCAGGGCGGCGCGTGCGCGGTCCGGTCGAGCGCGATGGCGGCGAGGTCCCGCCGCCGCGCCGGAGTCATGGCCGCGAACGGCTCCCCGTACCACTCGGCGATCCCGTAGCGAGTCACGAGAACATGCGGTCCCGCGTGATCGCCAGTTCGGGAATCCGGTCGTGATGCGCGTTCTTCATGCGCACTTCCGCGGCGTGGAACCCGTGCCGCGCGACCAGACTCACGATCTCCGGCGCGCGGTCGTAGGTCATCAGAAAGTTCGCGCGCGAGTCGGCCAGAATGGCGAAAAGGCGCGCGTGGTCGATCTCGCTATGGCTGTAGAGCCGGGCGCCGGCGCGCTTGCCGCCGGCGGTGTAGGGCGGGTCGACGAATACCGCCGCGCCGCGTCCGTATGCGTCGAGCAGCGGCGCCAGCAGCGCCATCGCGTCGCCTTCGCGGAAGTCGATGCGCCCGGCATGCGCCGTTATCGCCGCGAGGCGGCGCGCCAGCGTGTCGGGATACCAGCGCGACGCGATGCCCTTGCCGTTCTCGCCGTTGCGGATGAGCGCCGCGCCGGGCGCCATGATGCCGGAATTGCGCGTCCGGTTGAGGACCAGAGTCCGGAACGCATGGCCCGCCGCGCAATCCGGCGGCGCGCGCTCCAATTCGCGCACCCGCTCCCGCGTCGGCGCGAAACCCCGCACCCGGCCGGCGAGCTCCGCGCCGTGGCGCAGCGCGCCGCGCCAGAACGCCGCCACGTCGCGGTCGCGCTCGATCATCAGGCAGCGGGGCGCCAAGTTCTCCATCACCGCGGTCAGCGACACGATCCCCCCGCCGGCGAACGGCTCGATCAAGATGTCCGGGCGGGCGCCCTTCAACCATTCGCGGACGTGGGGGACGAGCCACGTCTTGCCGCCGGGATAGCGCAGCGGGCTGCGCTGGGGGACCGAAGCGACGTTGGCCGCGGGGATGCGGGAGGTCGGGAAGGGCGCCATCCGGCGGCTCCCGCCGCCGCCGCGCTACGCCGCGGCCCGGGGATAGACCACCGAAATCGTCTCGGCGACGCAAGCGGGGCGGGCGGAGCCCTCCAGTTCGACGGTCGCCTCGCCGATGACGCGGAGGCCGCCGTTCTTCACCTCCTCGGCGGTCTTGACGCGCAGCCGGGCGCGGACGCGGCTGCCCGCCGGGACGGGGGCGGTGAAGCGGATGCGGTTGCTGCCGTAGTTCAGGCCGTGCGCGACGCCGTCGATCCGGTAAATCTCGTAGATCATACCGGGCAGCAGCGACAGGGTCAGGTAGCCGTGGGCGATGGTCTTGCCGCCGGGCAGTTCGCGCGCCGCGCGCTCGCGGTCGACGTGGATCCACTGGAAGTCGCCGGTCGCCTCGGCGAATTTGTCGATGCGCTCCTGGGTCACGTCCACCCACGAGCTCACGCCGATTTCCTCGCCCGCCAGCGCCTTCATCGCCGCGAAATTCTCGATGACCCGCACTCTGCGCCTCCCCCGCGTTGCGGCCCGTCCCGGCGGTGGGCTAGGTTCGGGCCTCCGGGCGCAGCATAGCGGGCCGGCGCGGCGAGGCAAGGCGGCGGAGCGGCATGGCGGGCGCAGCGGACACCATCGGCGTCATCGGCCTGGGCCAGATGGGCGGGCGCATGGCGCAGCGCCTCGCCGCCGCCGGGCGCGCGCTCGCCGTCCACGACGCCGCCGGAACGGCGGAGCGCGCCCCCGGCGGCGCGGCGGCGTGCGAATCGGCGGCGGAGGTCGCGGCGCGCGCCGAGCTCGTCCTGCTGTCGCTCCCCGACGGCGCGGCGTCGCGGGCGGTCGCCGCCGAGATCGCGGCCGCGCCGGACCGCGCCGCGCGCCGGGTGGCGGACCATTCCACCATCGGCCCGGCGGCGGCGGAGGCGGCGGCGCAGACCCTCGCGGCGGCGGGAATCGCCTATCTCGACGCGCCGGTGAGCGGCGGCACCCGCGGCGCGGCCGAGGGCACCCTCGCCGTAATGGCGGCGGGCGGCGCGGCGCTGTTCGCCGACCTCGAACCAGTCTTGCGAATCCTCGCCGCCAAATTGTTCCACGTCGGCGCCGAGCCGGGGCAGGGGCAGGCGGTGAAACTGCTCAACAACATGCTCTCCGCCGCGGCGATGACGGCGACCAGCGAGGCGGCGGCGTTCGCCGAGGCGCGCGGGTTGGACCTGGCGGCGACGATGGCGGCGGTCAACGCCTCCACCGGGCGCAACACGGCGACGAGCGACAAATTCCCGAACCGAATCGTCACCGGGACCTTCGACGCCGGCTTCACAATCGACCTCCTCGCCAAGGACGTGGACCTGTTCCTCGACGCGGCGGCGGAGGCGGGGTCGGGCGCGCCGGTCGGCGGCGCGGTCGGCGCGCGGCTGCGGGAGATGCGCCGCGCCATGCCCGGCGCCGACTTCACGCGCCTCTATACGTTTCACAAGGAGCAGTTCGCGCCGCCGGATCGACGGGCGAGCGACGACGGAGGGAGAGCATGACGCGACTGGTCGAATACGAGAAGCGCGGCGGGGTGGCCGTCGTCGCCGTGAACAACCCGCCGGTGAACGCGCTCAGCGCCGGCGTCCCGCAGGGCGTCGTCGACGGCGTGCGCAGGGCCGAGGCCGACGCCGAGGTCCGGGCCATCGTCCTGGTGGGCGCGGGGCGCGGCTTCATCGCCGGCGCAGACATCGCCGAGTTCTTCAACCCGCCCGAAGGCGAGAACGCCACCATCTTCGACGCCATCGACGCGCTGGAGGGCGCGGCGAAGCCGACGGTCGCCGGAGTCCACGGCGCGGCGCTCGGCGGCGGGCTGGAGGTGGCGCTGGCGTGCCATTACCGCTGCGGCGCGGCGGGGTCGCGATACGGCCTGCCGGAGGTCAAACTCGGCCTGCTGCCGGGGGCGGGCGGCACCCAGCGCCTGCCGCGTCTGGTCGGGCCGGAGCGCGCGCTGCCGTTGATCGCCAGCGGCGATTTCGTCCCCGTCGACGAGGCGGAGACGCTCGGAATCGTCGACCGAACCGTCGCAGGCGATATCGTCGAGGGCGCGGCGGCGTTCGCGCGCGAACTCGCGGACCGGGGCGCGCCGCCGCGCCGCATCCGCGACATCGCGACGCCGAAGCCCGCGAGCGCGAGCTTCTTCGACGATTTCCGCAAATCCATCGCGCGGCGCCAGCGCGGCTTCCTCGCGCCGTTCCACATTATCGAATGCGTCCGCGCGGCGGTGGAATTGCCGTTCGACGAAGGCATGGCGCGCGAGCGGGAACTGTTCGACGAATGCCACAGGTCCGACAAGGCGCGGGCGCAGATCCACCTGTTCTTCGCCGAGCGCGCCGCGAACAAGGTCGCCGGCGTCCCGCGCGGGACGCCGGCGAAAAAGGTCGAGCGCGCGGCGGTGCTCGGCGCCGGGACGATGGGCGGCGGCATCGCCATGAACTTCCTCAACGCCGGGATTCCGGTGACGCTGGTGGAGCGCGACCGCGCCGCGCTCGACCGCGGCCTCGGCGTCGTCCGCGGCAATTACGAGGCGACCGCGCGCAAGGGCCGGCTGACGCAGGACGAGGTGGAGGCGCGCATGGCCCTGCTCCGCCCCACCGTCGATTACGACGCCATCGCCGACGCCGACATCGTCATCGAGGCGGTGTTCGAGGAGATGGACGTCAAGAAGGACGTGTTCCGCAAGATCGACGGGATCGCCAAGGACGGCGCGATCCTCGCCACCAACACCTCGACGCTGGACGTAAACGAAATCGCCGCCGTCACGCGCCGCCCCGAGGCGGTGATCGGAACCCACTTCTTCAGCCCCGCCAACGTCATGCGGCTGCTGGAGAACGTGCGCGGCGACAGGAGCGCGCCGGAGACCATCGCCACGGTCATGGAGATCGGCAAGCGGATCGGCAAGGTCCCCGTGCTGGTCGGCGTGTGCGACGGGTTCGTCGGCAACCGGATGCTGGCGCATTACGGCCGCCAGGCGCACGACATGATCCTCGAAGGCGCGCTGCCGCAGGAGGTCGACGGCGCGCTCTACGAATTCGGCCTGGCGATGGGGCCGTTCGCGATGGGCGACCTGGCCGGCCTCGACGTGGGCTGGCGCATCCGCAAGCGGCGCATGGCCGAACTCGGCCTCAACCGCTCCGACGACCCGGTGGGCGACGCGCTGTGCGAACGCGGCCGCTTCGGCCAGAAGACCGGCGCCGGCTGGTACAAATACGAGAAGGGCGCCCGCGCGCCGATCCCCGACCCCGAGGTCGAGGCGATGATCCGCGCCGAATCCGAACGCCGGGGGATTGCGCGGCGCGAGATCGCCGCCGAAGAGATCGTCGAGCGCTGCATGTACCAGCTGGTCAACGAAGGGGCGAAACTCCTCGAGGAGGGGATAGCGGCGCGCGCCGGCGACATCGACGTCATCTACGCCAACGGCTACGGCTTTCCGCGCTGGCGCGGCGGCCCCATGTTCCACGCCGACCTGGTGGGGCTGGGCAAGGTTTACGACTCGGTCAGCCGGTATTACGACGCACTCGGCGAGGCGTGGCGCCCGGCGCCGCTGCTGGAGCGCCTCGCCCGGGCGGGCAAGACCTTCAACGACACCAACCCCGGCCGCTGAGGCGGCCTTCCTGCGACGACACGGAGGCGGACCATGCGAGAGGCCGTTATCGTTTCCACCGCGCGCACGCCGATAGGCAAGGCGTATCGCGGCGCGTTCAACAACACCCACGGCGCCGACCTGGGCGGCCACGCCATCGCGCACGCCGTCGCGCGCGCCGGCGTCGACCCCGCCGAGGTCGAGGACGTGCTGATGGGCTGCGCCATGCCCGAAGGCGCGACCGGCGGCAACATCGCCCGGCAATGCGCCCTGCGCGCCGGGCTGCCCGTCACGACCGGCGGGGCGACCATCAACCGCTTCTGCTCGTCGGGCCTCCAGGCCATCGCCATGGCGGCGCAGCGGGTGATCGTCGACGGCGCGCCGGTGACGGTCGCCGGCGGCCTCGAGTCGATCAGCCTGGTGCAGAACGAACACCAGAACAAACACCGCGCCAACAATCCGTGGATCGACGAGAACAAGCCCGAGCTCTACTACTCGATGATCCAGACCGCCGAGGTGGTGTCGAACCGCTACGGCGTGGCCCGCGAGACGCAGGACGAATACGCGCTCCAGAGCCAGATGCGCACCGCCGCGGCGCAGCAGGCGGGCCGCCTCGACGACGAGATCGTGCCGCTCCCCTCGGTCAAACTGGTCAAGGACAAGCAGACCGGCGAGGTCTCCGAACGCGAAGTGACGCTGGAGCGCGACGAGGGCAACCGCCCGAGCACGACGATGGAGGGCCTGGCGGGCCTCGACCCGGTGATGGGCGACGACGCCTTCGTCACCGCCGGCAACGCCAGCCAGCTGTCCGACGGCGCCTCCGCCTGCGTCGTGATGGAGGGCAAGGAGGCCGAGCGGCGCGGGCTGGAGCCGTTGGGCCGCTTCCGATCCTTCGCCGTCGCGGCGCTGGAGCCCGACGAGATGGGCATCGGCCCGATCTACGCCGTCCCGCGCCTGCTCGACCGCAACGGCCTGGGCATGGACGACATCGACCTGTGGGAGCTGAACGAGGCGTTCGCCGTCCAGGTGATCTACAGCCGCGACAAGCTGGGCATCCCCAACGAGACGCTGAACGTCGACGGCGGCGCGATTTCGATCGGCCATCCCTACGGCATGTCGGGCGCGCGGCTGGCTGGCCACGCGCTGATCGAGGGCAAACGCCGCGGCGCGAAGAACGTCGTCGTCACCATGTGCATCGGCGGCGGCATGGGCGCGGCGGGCCTGTTCGAGGTGAACTGACGGCGCGCGTCCCCGGCGCGGCGGCGGCGCGCCGTCCGCCGCCCCGCCGCCGCGCGCGACTGGAGCCGCTGGTGCCTCCGGTCGGACTCGAACCGACACGTCCTTGCGGACAGCGGATTTTGAGTCCGCCGCGTCTGCCAATTCCGCCACGGAGGCGCCGCGCGGCGCCACGATAGCGCGGCGCGCCGGGCGGTCAATACTGGATGCGCCGCGTGAACGCGCCGTCGACGACCAGGTTGGCGCCCGAAACGAAACTCGCCGCCGGGCTGGCGAGGAACGCGGCGGCGGCGGCGACCTCCTCCGGGCGGCCCATGCGCCCGGACGGGTTTTGCGCCAGCATCCGCGCATACTCCTCCGGGCGCTCCCGCCGGGCGCGGCCCCAGACGCCGTCGGCGAACTCGATGCAGCCGGGGCTGAGCGCGTTCACGCGGATCCCGTCCGCGGCGTATTCCCGCGCCATGCCCTTGGCGCAGGCGACGACGGCGGCCTTGATCGACGTGTAGGAGCGCAGGCCGGAATAGACCTCCAGCGCCGCCGTGCTGGCGACCAGGACCACCGCGCCGGCGCCGGACTCGCGCAGCGCCGGCAGCGCCGCCTCGACCATGGCGACATGCCCCATCAGGTCGGTCTCGAAGCCGGCGCGCCAGTCGCGCTCGCGCATCGACGTAGCCAGCGCGCTGGCGTTGCCGATGGCGATGTCGATCCCGCCCAGCGTGTCGCGGGCGCGTCCGATCCAGGCGCGCACCGCCGCGTGGTCGGAGACGTCGACCGCCACGCCGTCCGCGGCGACGCCGTGCGCGCGCGCCGCTTCCGCCGCCGCCGCCGCCGCGCCCTCCGCGCCGCGCGCGCACAACGCCACGGCGCAGCCCTCCGCCGCCAGCCTGTCGACGATGGCGCGGCCGATGCCGCGCGACCCGCCGGTGACGACGGCCTTCCTGCCCGCGAGTCCCAGGTCCATGCCGCGCCTCCCTTGCCGTCCGCCGCCGCGCGGCCATTATAGCGGCGGGTTCGGGCGGAGGACGCGCATGGCGCGGGTCGTCATCGCCGCGCTGGCCATCGTCGCGGCGGTCACGCTGTACGGCGGGTTCAACGAGGTCCGGCTGGCGCTGTTCGTCGACTGGCCGCCGCGTTTCGCGCGCCCGTTCCCCGACGCGGCGCTGGTGGACCATCGCGGCGCCGAATTCCGGATATCCGACCTGGCGGGCCAGGTGGTTATCGTCCACGCGGCGGCGATGCCTTCGCCGGCGGCCAACGCCTTCGCCGGCGGGCAGGCGCTCGGCGGGATGGGCGGGGTGCGTCCGCAGGTGGGGCTGCGCTCGCTCGATTTCTATCTCGCCCGCCACGGCGGCGCGCGCCCGGGCGATCCCGGCTTGGCGCTGGCGCACCTGCTGATCTACGACATGGAGGGCGGCGCGCCCGGCGCCGCCGATGCGGCGGCGTGGGCGGAGCATTTCCGCCTCGACGGCCAACCGGGCGTATATGCGGTCGTCCCGGCGGGCGACCTGCGCGGCCGCGCCAGCGCGGCGCTGCTTCCCGGCGTGTACCTGGTCGGCAGGGACGGTTACGTCCGTTACGAGTCCGCCGGCCGCCGCCCGCGCCACGACCTGTTCCGCGAGTTGCTGCCGGCGGTGGCGGAGCTGCTGGCGCGGTAGCGGGAGGACGCGCGGCCTCCGTTTGCGGCGGGCGGGCGGACGCCGTAAAACGGGGGGAGGCGGGACGGAAGGGAGCGGCGGGCGATGGGCAAATTGCTGACCGAGGCGCAGGTCGCGGCTTACGAACGCGATGGCTACGCGGCGCCGATCCGGGTCATGCCGGAAGAGGCGGCGGCGGAGCTGCGGGCGAAACTCGAGGCGGCGGAGGACGCCGCCGGCGGGCCGCTCGCCGGCAAGCTGCGCTTCAAGCCGCACCTGCTGTTCACCTTCCTCGACGAACTGGTGCGCGACGACAACGTCCTCGACGGGGTGGAGGACGTGCTCGGCCCCGACCTGATGGTGTGGGCGTCGTCGTTCTTCACCAAGGAGGCGCGCGACCCCGGCTACGTCAGCTGGCACCAGGACTCGACCTATTGGGGGCTCAGCGAACCCGACGTCGCCACCGCCTGGGTGGCGCTCACCCCCAGCACGCGCGAGAACGGCTGCATGAGGGTCGTCCCCGGCAGCCACACGCGCGACCAGATCGGCCATACCGACACCCACGCCGGCGCCAACATGCTCAGCCGCGGCCAGGTGGTGAACTGCGAGGTCGACGAAACCCAGGCGGTCGATCTCGTGCTGCGCCCCGGCGAAATGTCGCTCCACCACGTCCGCCTGATCCACGGCTCGGAGCCGAACCCCACCGACGACCGCCGCATCGGCTTCGCCATCCGCTACATCCCGCCCTACGTGCGGCAGACCAACGGGCCGCGCGATTCCGCCGCGCTGGTGCGCGGGCGCGACCGCTTCGGCAATTTCGCGCCGGAGCCGCCGCCCGCCGCCGACCTGCACCCGGCGGCGCTGGAGGCGCACCGGCGGTCGGCGGAGCTGCACGGCCAACTGCTCTACCGGGGAACCGACCGCGCCGCGTTCTCGTGAGGCGGCCGGCGTGAGACTCCCCGCCGCGCTCCTCGCCGCCTGCGCGGCGGCCGTCCTCGCGGCGGCCGCGCCGGCGCAGGAATTCCGCTGGAAGATGCAGTCGATCTGGCAGGCCGGCACCCTCAACCAGCGGGTTTTCGAGGAATTCTGCGTCAAGGTGGAGGCGCTGACCGGCGGGCGGCTCGCCATCGACCCGCTGCCCGTCGGCGCCGTCGTCGCCTATAACGAGACGCTGGACGCGGTGGCGGTCGGCATCCTCGACGCGCAGCACGGCGGCACGGGCTATTTCGCCGGCAAGGACCCCGCCTTCGCCATCCTCGCCGACCTCAACGGCGGCTACGAGAACGTGCGCCAGCTCCACATGTGGCTGCATTACGGCGGCGGGATCGAACTGGCGCGCGAGCTGTACGCCGAATACGGCCTGTATTACGTCGGCGCCGTGTCGTGGGGGATGGAGTCGATCCCCGCCAAATCGCCCATTCGCTCGCTGGAGGACTTCCGCGGCGTCAAATTGCGCGCGCCCGAAGGCATGTCGCAGACGATCTTCCAGCGCATCGGCGCGGCGCCGGTGAACATCCCCGGCGCCGAAGTCTATACCGCGCTGGAGCGCGGCGTCGTCGAGGCGGCGGACTGGGGCACGCTCGGCATGAACGACGATCTCGGCTACCACGCCATCGCCCCGTACCCGCTCTACCCGGGCTTCCATTCGGCGCCGTTGGCCGACATCGCCGTCAACATGGACCGCTGGCGCGCGCTGCCCGACGACGTCAAGGCGCTGGTCGAGATGGCGACGCGCGACTTCCACCGCGAAATGGTCGAGCGGATCGGCCTCCAGGACCTCGCCGTGGCCGCCGGCGCCGCCGCCGGCGGAATCGAATTGGTGGCGTGGAGCGGCGAGGAGCGGCGCAAGTTCCGCGACGTCGCGGTCGGCGTGTGGGCCGAATACGCCGCCGGCAGCCCCATGGCGCGGCGCATCTACGATTCGCACATCGCCTTCCTCCGCCGCCTCGGCCTGCTGGAGGAGGACGGGTGAAGCGCCCGGGCCGCGCCGCCGCTGCGCTCGCCCTGGCGCTCGCCCTCGCCGCCGGCCCGGCGCGGCCGGGCGCCGCCGCCGACACGACCTGGACCGTGCAGTCGGCGAACGCCGCCGGCGACATCGCCTTCTCCATCGCCGAGGAATGGGCGCTGGGCATGGAGCGCCTCACCGGCGGGCGGCTCGGCATCCGCCTCGTCCCGGTCGGCGCGGTGGTCCAATACAACGAAACGCTGGACGCGGTGGCCGCCGGCATTCTCGACGGCCACCTGACCGCGACGGTGTATTTCTCCGGCAAGGACGCGGGCTTCGCGCTGCTGGGCGACCTGATCGCCGCCTACGAACACCCCGACCAGATGCTGGCCTTCATGCGCCACGGCGGCGGCGACGCGCTGCTGCGCGAACTCTACGCGCGCCACGGCGTCCACTACGTCGGCGCAACCACCACCGGCAAGGAGGCGTTCGTCTCGAAGGTCCCGCTGCGCGGGCTGGACGATTTCGCCGGCGTCAAGCTGCGCGCGCCGGAGGGCATGGCGCAGGACATCTTCCAGCGCGTCGGCGCCGCGCCGGTGAACCTGCCGGCGGCGGAGGTGTTCACCGCCCTCGAACGCGGGGTGGTCGACGCCGCCGACTGGTCCACCTTCTCGATGAACCACCATCTCGGCTTCCACGAGGTGGCGCGCTACCCGATCTACCCCGGCATCCACTCCATGCCGATCATCGACGCGGCGGTGCATCCGGCGCGGTGGGCGGCGCTCTCCGGCGATCTCAAGGCGATCGTCGAGACGTCGGTCGCGGACCTGGCGCGCGACATGACCCGCCGCCTGGAGCTGCGCGACATCGACGACGCCCGCGCCGCGCGCGCGGCCGGGATCGAGGTGATCGACTGGGACGCGGCGGAGCGGCGCGCGCTGCGCGAGATCGCCATCGACATCTGGCGCGACTGGGCGGACCGCGGCCCGATGGCCGGGCGCGCCTACGAAGCGCAGACGGCGTTCCTGCGCCGCATCGGCCTGCTCGGCGCGGACTAGGCGTGGCCGGGGGCGGCGGACGCGAGCCTCTCATCGACCGCGCCGCGCGGCGGACGGGCGAACTCGTCAGCTATCTGTTTTTCGCCTGCATGCTGATCATCGCGTGGGAGGTGTTCGCGCGCTACGGCTTCAACGCGCCGACGATCTGGGCCCACGACCTCACCATCGCGCTGTGCTCGGTGGGGTTCCTGATGAGCGGCCTCTACACGCTGCAACGCCGCGCGCACATCCGCGTCTCGCTGGTGTACGACAAATTGCCCGCGCGCGCGCGGCGGGCGCTCGACGCGGTCAACGGGCTGATAATCCTCGCCTTTCTCGGCCTGCTCGGCTACCGGTCGGCGGGCGACGCCTGGACGTCGCTGATGATCATGGAGGACGCGGGGACGGCCTCGCGGATCCCGCTGCCGGCCATCGCCAAGACGGCGATCTTCGTCGCCTGCGCGCTGATGTTCGCGCTCGCCGCCGCGCAATGGACCCGCGGCCTGCGCCGCCGGCCGGAGTGAGCGCCTCCCGGTGAGCATCGAACTCGTTTCGCTGGTCATGGTCGGCGCCATCGCCGTCCTGCTGGTCATGGGGCTGCCGCTCGCCTTCGTGACCGGCGCGGTGGCGATGGCGTTCGCGGTCGGCAATTTCGGCCTCAACGGCCTGTTCCTGATCGAGAGCCGCATCCTCAGCCTGGTGCGCGAATTCGTGCTGGTCGCGGTGCCGATGTTCATCCTGATGGCGTCGGTGCTGGAGCGTTCGGGGGTGGCGCGCGACCTCTACCGCGCCATGCACATATGGGCCGGCGGGCTGCGCGGCGGCCTCGCGGTGCAGACGATGGTCGTCGCCGTGCTGATGGCGGCGATGACCGGGATCATCGGCGGCGAGATCATCCTGCTCGGCCTGGTGGCGCTGCCGCAGATGCTGCGGCTCAACTACGACCGCGGCCTCGCCATCGGCACCATCTGCGCCGGCGGCTCGCTCGGCACCATGATCCCGCCGAGCATCGTGCTGATCGTTTACGGCCTCACCGCCGGGGTGGATATCGGCCGGCTGTTCGTCGCCACCATCGTCCCCGGCCTGCTGCTGGCGTCGATCTATATCGGCTACATCGTCGTTCGCTGCCGGCTGAACCCCGAACTCGGGCCGCCGGCGCCGCCGGAGGAGCGCAACCTGCCGCGGGCGGAGAAGGTCCGCCTGATCGGCGGCCTCGTCCTGCCGCTCGGAGTCGCCGGCGGGGTGCTGGGCTCGATCTATCTCGGCGTCGCCTCGGTGAGCGAGGCGGCGGGCATGGGCGCGGTCGGGGCCATCCTCTCCGCCGCGGCGCGGCGCGAGTTGAGCTGGCCCATGCTGCGCGACGCGCTCCACCAGACGATGAACACCTGCGGGATGCTGTTGTGGATCACCTTCGGCGCCACGGCGTTGATCGGGGTGTACAACCTTCTCGGCGGCGACGCCTTCGTGAAGGACCTCGTGACCGGCCTGCCGCTGCCGCCGCTGGGCATTATCATGGTGATGATGGCGGTGCTGATCGTGCTGGGCCTGTTCATGGACTGGATCGGCATCTGCCTTCTCGCCATGCCGATCTTCGTTCCCATCGTCGTCGCCCTGGGCTATTCGCCGGTGTGGTTCGGCATTCTGTTCTGCATGAACATGCAGATCAGCTACTTGACTCCGCCCTTCGGGCCGGCGGCGTTCTACCTCAAGGGCGTCGCGCCGCCGGGCATTGAACTCGGCCATATCTACAAGGCGCTGTGGCCGTTCATCGGCCTCCAGGCGCTGGGCCTGGCCGCCGTCCTGTTCTTCCCCGAAGTCGCGCTCTGGCTGCCCGAGGCGCTGCGCGATTGACGGCGGCGGCGGCGATCGACGCCACGCGCGGCCCGTAATGCGCGGTCCATGATGCGCGGTCTATGATGCGCGCCGCCGAACCGCCCGGAGGAAGGACATGCCGTCCGCCGCCGACCCCGACGAGATCGCGCGCTTCGAGGCGGCGGCGGACGCATGGTGGGACGAGTCCGGCCCCGCCGCGCCGCTGCACGCCATCGCCCCGGCGCGGCTGGAGGTCGTCCGCGATGCGCTGGCGGAGCGGTTCGGGCGCGACGCCGCCGCGCCGGCGCCGTTCGCCGGGCTGCGCGTGCTGGACGCCGGCTGCGGCGGCGGGCTGGCCTGCGAACCGCTGGCCCGGCTCGGCGCGCGCGTCACCGGCATCGACCCCGGCGCGCGCGCCATCGCCGCGGCGCGCCGCCACGCCGCCCTGTTCGGCCTGGAGATCGACTATCGCGTCCTGGCGATGGAGGAGTTGGCGGGGGAGGAGTTCGACGCGGTGCTGGCGTTGGAGGCGGTGGAGCATGCGGCGGACCGCGGCGCCTTCCTCGCCGCCGCCGCGCGGTGCGTCGCCCCCGGCGGGGTGCTGGTCGCCTCGACCCTGAACCGGACGGCGCGCGCCTTCGCGCTGGCCGTCATCGGCGCGGAATACGTGTTGCGGTGGGTTCCGCGCGGGACCCATCGCTGGCGGAAATTCGTCCGTCCGAGCGAGCTGCTGGGCGCGCTGGAGGCCAACGGGCTGCGCGCCCTGGGCGCGGCCGGCCTGTCCTGGCGCCCCGCCGCGCGCCGCTGGGCGGTCACGCGCGACCTGTCGGTCAACTACATGGTCTGGGCGGGGCGCGACGGCGGCGTCGATTCGCCCGCCCGCCCGGCGTCCCGGGACGCCCGGGCCGGCGCGCTCGCCGGCGGCGGCGAAACCGGCGAGACTCGCCCTCCCTCCCGCTGCGCCGAAAAAAATTCGGCCGGGGGGCAAGCCCCCCGGACCCCCCTGTGAAGAGGTAAGGAAGTAAGGATTTAAGGGGTGAACGTCCGGGCCACACGAAAGCCGAAGTAGTTGAGCCAGCTACCGGTGTCGACGCTGACGCGGTACGCCGCGCGGAGGTCCTTGGGGTCGAAGTTCCAGGACCCGCCGCGGAGAACGCGACGGGAACATTCGCCGCCGTGACCGCCGAGCCACGCATCGCCGTTCGACGGAGCGTCGTCGTAATTCCCGTGCCAGCAGTCCTCGACCCACTCCCACGCGTTTCCGAGAACGTCGTGCAAGCCGAACGCGTTCGGTTCGAAACTCCCCGCGGGGGCCGTCCGGGCGTAACCGTCGCTACACTCCGCCACCGCCCACGGCCAGTCGCTATCGCGCCTCTTCACCGCCGCATCCGCCCCGTTCGCATAGCCGCACTGGCCCGACGCGCTCTCACCCCAATACCGCGCCGTCCGCGTCCCCGCCCGCGCGGCGTATTCCCACTCCGCCTCGCTCGGCAGGCGATACGACTCGCCGGTCTCGCGCGACAGCCACGCCGCATAGGCCTGCGCGTCGTCCCAACTCACGCACACCGCGGGGTGCGAATCCCCTTGCGAGAACCCGGGAGAACGCCAGTTCCGGCCCGAACGCTCCACCCACCCGCCGTCCTCGTAGATCCAGCACGAATCCCCCGTCGAACGCCCCGTCGCCGAAATGAAGCGCGCGAACTCGCCGCGCGTAACCTCATGGACGCCGATCGCGAAAGGCGACGGGATCGCGACGCGGTGGACCGGACCTTCATCGCCGTCGCGCCCCTCCTCCGACGAAGGCGAACCCATCTCGAACCGCCCCGCCGGGACCGCCACCATCTCCGGGCAATGCGGGCAATCGCGGAAAACCTCCCCGACCGGGATCCGGGGGCCCGGACCGCCCCCCAGGTCCATGGTGAACAGGTTGCGGCGCTCGCCCGTATCCGGATCCTCATCATACACCACCGACCAGACCGCGCCGCGCCCGACCAGCTCGCCCTGCACGGAGAGCACCTCGCCCGGCGCGAACCGGCGGACGACGCGGCGCGCGTCGAACGTCGGGTCCTCTCGCAGGAACCCCGTCTTCGGCGCCGCGACGTCCCGCCCTTCGGGTTCGAACGAGAACAGGCATTCCCGCTGCCCCCCGTCGAGGGCGTCGACGTCCAGCCGCGCCGAATACCGATCGCCCCGGCCGCCGGGGAGGGAGACGTGCGCCTTCGCCTCCACCGACTCCGCCCCGTCCCATCTCCATTGGAGGGTCACCTCGGGCGGGGAGAACCTGCGTTCGTCGGCGACGGCGATGGCGAAAGAGGACATCGACATGCGGTCGCGCCAGCGCTGGACGCGCTCGTGCAGCGCATCGCGCAGCCCCCGCGACAGCGGGCCGCAATAATAGCGCACGCCTTGCGATTCGGACCACGCCGGGCGGAAACTCACCCTCGGCGGATCCCCGCCGGCGCGCTGCGCCTCCGCGTTCAGCAGGCTGGCGATCGACTCCGCCATGCCGTCCAGCCCTTGCCGCAGCGCGTCGTCCTGTCCCGCCGCCGGCACCGCCGCCAGCACGGCGCACGCCGCCGCCGCAACCCGCATCCCCGCCATCGCTCCCCCCTCCGCGATCCGTCCCCGCTACGGCGCGCGACGATAGCACGGCCCGGCGCGGGCGGCAACGCGCGGAGATTCCCGTCCCGGACGCCCGGCGCGCGGAATTCCCGTCATCGACCGATTCGCATACATGTGTCCCCGAAGGATGAAGAACCGCGACCCGCACTTGCGCCGCGACGACCGCCGGAGCGCCGCCGGCCTGCACCCGCGCGGGCCGGCGCCGGCCGCGGTCCGCTACAACGACTGGCGCGCGGTCGAATTGCCGGGTCCCGGGGCGTTCGCGCCCGCGCTGCCCGTCAGCGTCGTCATGCCGCATTACGAGACTCCGCCCGCCGTGCTGGCGCGCACCCTGGCGGCGCTCGAGCGCCAGACCTGGCCCCGCGGCATGTTCGAGGTCGTAATCGTCGACGACGGGTCGCGTGCGCCGCCGGAGATTCCGGCCGGGCTGGCGCTCGACGCCAGGACCGTCCGCCAGGAGCGGCGCGGGGTCGGGATCGCTCGCGCGCGCAACGCCGGCGTCCGCGCCGCCGCGCACGACGTCGTCCTCTTCCTCGACGCCGACATGCTGCCCGAGGCGGGATGGATCGCCGCCCACGCCCGCTGGCTCCACGCCGTGTCCGACGCGCTCACCATCGGCTTTCGCGCCTACGCGGCGATGGACGGTATCGACGCGGACGCGGTCCGGCGCCGGGCCGGATCGGTCGGGGACATGCTCGCCGGGCGCCCGGTGGACCCGCCGGCCAACGCGGGCGACATGATCCGGACCGGCGACCTCGCGTCGCGCGCCGACGACCCCTTCACCGCCGTCTGCGGCGGGAATTTCGGCGTCGGCAAGGCGTTCTACGAACTGTTGGGCGGGCACGACGAGTCGTTCGTCCGATGGGGGCTGGAGGACACCGAGTTCGCCTACCGCGCCTACGTCCGGGGCGGGTTGCTGGTCCCCGTCCGCGGCGCCTTCGCGTGGCACCAGGGCCGCCGCGCCGAGGGGCGGGCGGAAAAGGACCGGGACCTGCAACTCCAGCGCGGCAAGGCGGCCCACCTGGTCGCCCATCCCGGCTACCGCCCCGCCGGGCGCGGGCGCGTCTTCAAGGTCCCGCAATTCGTGGCGACCCTCGACGCGGGGGACTGCCCTGCCGAGCGGACGATCGCCGCGGCGGCGGCCCTGCTCGCTGACCGCGCGCACGACCTGGCGCTGCGGATCGAGATCGCGCCCGGCGATAGCGACGGACGGCTCGAGCGGCTGCGGGACGAGTTCGGCCCCGACCCGAGGGCGCGCATCGCGCCTGCCCTTTCCGCCCTCGACGCGTTCCCGGCGTCGCCGTTTCACGTCTTCGTCCCGGCGGCGGCGGCGTTCCCGGAGGGCCTCGTGCATCGCCTGCGCGCCCGGTTGAAGGACGCGGCGGAGATTCGCGCCGTCCTTCCCGGCGGGGTGGAGGCCTCGATGACCCGGGCCTGGGCGCTGCACCGCGCGCGCCGCGCCGGCGGCGCGCCCGGCGATTACGGGGATTCGATCATGGTCCCGGCCGCGGCCGTCGGGCTGTCCCTCGCGCGCCCGGCGCCGGACGCGCCGCCGCGTGCGGTGGGCTACCCCACCCCGTGGGACCGCCTGCGCGGCAGGTGGCGCGACGCGCGGGGCGCCGGGGCGAAACGGGCGCTTCTCGCGCGCTCGGCGCGGCTCGCGTGGCGGCGCGCGGCGCGCGTCCTCCGGCCCGGCGCCGCCCCGTGACCGAAGGCCGGCTGGCGGGGCTGGCGCTGCGCGCCGCCAACAAGCGCGGCGCGGCGCGATGGCTTATCCGCCGCGCGGTCGCAGGACTGCGCGCGCGCGCCGGCGGGCCGGGCCGGAGCGCGGCGGGCGCCGGTTTCGACCTCCGCGTCTGGAATCCCGTCCGCTGGCCGCGCGCGGCGCGCGGCGCGGTGGCGGCGCTCGGCCCCGCGGCGCTGCTGCCGGCGGGGACTGGCGTGCGCGACGTAGTCAACCCGGACGACCCGTTCCGCCCGCGGCGGCGGCCGCGCATAGAGGACGTCGCGGCCTTCCACGCCAACGCCGCCGCCCGCGCGCGGGTCCTCGCGCGCCTCGCCGCGACCGGCGCGGTGGTGCATATCGCCGATGAGTGCGCGGCGCTGCGGGAGGCGCTCGGCGGCGAGCTCCACGACGTCATGGCCGCCGAGGCGCGCGGCCTCGACGCGGGGGCGCGGGAGCTGCGCAGCATCGCGGCGCGGCGGGCGGCGTTGCGGGGGCATTCGTCATGGGCCCGCGCCCGGCGCGGCGGCGGCGGCGCGGAGCCGCCATTGGTGTCGATCCTGCTGGCGGCGTCGCGCCCGGAACGCCTGGAGCGGATACTCGCCCTGGCGGCGCGGCAGACCTATCCCCGGCTCGAACTGGTGCTGGCGCCGAACCGGGCGCCTTTCGCGGACGCCGAGCGCCGCGCCGCCGCCATGCCCTTCCCGGCGCGGGTGGCGCGGACTCCCGCGGGCGCGCCGCTCGGCGCGGTGCTGAACGCGGCGGCGGCGGCGGCGCGCGGGACGCTGTTCGCCAAGATGGATGACGACGACATCTACGGCCCGGAGCACATATGGGACCTGGCGCTCGCCCGCGCCTATTCGGGGGCCAACCTGGTGGGCAAGGGGATGGAGTTCGTCTATCTCGCCGAACGCCGCCTCACCGTCCACCGCAACGCCGGCGGCGGCGAGGAGTTCCGCGCGGGGACCCTCGCCGGCGGCGCGCTGCTGGTCTCGCGCCGCGACCTGGCGCGCGCCGGCGGCTGGCGCGAAGCGGCGCGCGGCGTCGACCGCGCGCTGGTCGTCGACACGGTCAGGTCGGGCGGGCTGGCCTACCGGACCCACGGCGCGGGATACGTCGCCGTCCGGCGCGCCCGCGGCCATACCTGGGAGGCGGGCGACGACTACTTCCTGTCCGGCGCCGACAGCGTGTTTCGCGGCTGGAATCCGGCGCCGGCGGGCCTCGCCGATTTCCCGGACCCCGGCGGGTGAGCGGCCGCGCGGGCGGCCCGGCGGCGGAGTCCGGACGGCTGGAAAGGTTGAGGAAACTCGCCGCCATCGCGCGCGCGCCGTTCGGCGGCGGCGACGTCGGCCGCGCCATCGCCCGCGCGGCGGCGCGCGGCGAGTTCGCGGCGGCGTTCGGCATGGCGCGCACGGCGGCGCGGCGGCCCGACCTGGGCGCCGAGAAGGTCCTCTCCCGCCGCTACCGGTTCGTCTGGATCTGCAACCCCAAAGCCGCCTCGCGCAGCCTCATCGCCGCGCTGCGCCGCGCGGACCCGGAGGCGGAGGTCGTCCGCGGCGCAAGCCTCGACGCGCTTTACGCTGCGCGCCCCGAGGCGCGGGGCTGGTTCAGTTTCGCCTTCGTCCGCCACCCCTTCGACAGAACCCTGTCCTTCTGGTGGGAAACGCAATTCCACCGCCGCCATCCGGACAAGTTCCACGACCCCTCGCGGGCGGAGGGCCGGGAAGAGAAACGGCGCTGGCTGTCGCGTTTTCACGGCGCCGGGCGCATCGCCGGCTTCGACGACTTTTGCCTGTGGCTGAACACGCCCTGGGGATCGGACGCGTTCGCGGACCGGCATTTCCTGTCGCAGCGGGCGCAGATCTGCCGCGCGGACGGGCGCCCGCCGGATTTCATCGGCCGTTTCGAGACCCTCGAGGCCGACTTCCGGCGCGCGGCGGCGCAGGTCGGCATGCCTGCGCCCGGCCTGCCGGCGCTCAACGCGATGGCGGGGTGGCGCGCTCCGCCCGCCGCCGCCGCCGCCGCGCGCGCCCTCGTGGCGCCCGGCCTGACCGTGCGCAACAAGGCGCTGATCGCGCGGCGCTACGCGGAGGACTTCGCCCTCGGCGGCTACGACGCCGGGCGCTGACGGCGCCGCAGAACCAGCGCGGCCAGCGCGGCGCAATACGCGGCCTGGAGCGGCCAGGTCGCGGCCGCGTAGCGGAGATGCGCGTAGTTGACCAGCGCGAACAGCGCGAAGGAGGCGTGGACCGCCAGCGCCGCGAGGGCGGTGGCGGCGAGCCCCGGATCGAGGCCCGCGGACCCGGCGCGGAGTCGCCGGCCCGCGGCGGCGGCGAGCGCGGCCAGCGACGCGAGGAACGACACCGACGTAGCCGCGCCGTTCAGCGCCGCGGCCCCGCGCGGCGCGGGGCGCCGCAGGCCCGTCCGGTCCTCCGGCAAGGCGGCGCGGACCGCGGGGAGGTCGTCCAGCCGCGCGACGTAAGCGCCGCGGCGGCGGGCGAAGTCCGGGCCGGCGATCGAATACTGCGTCCACAACCCGCGGTAATGGACCCAGGCGTTCGCCGCCCATTCGCCGGGCGCGGCGATGAGCGCGCGCAGCGCGGCGGCGCCGAGGAGGCGGTCCGGAACCGTTCCGCGCCGCGCCGCCAGCATCTCCGCCCGCTCCCGGAACCGGAGCCCGTATATCGGCGCCCAGAGGAGGAACTGCCCGCGTTCGAGCAGGATCGTCCGCGCGCGCCAGCCGGGCGCGTTGGCGGCGAGGGCGCGGAACGGCGCCGCCGCCGCCCGCGCCTCGGCGACGAAGGCCGCCAGCTCCGCGTCCGCCGCCGGCGGCGGCTCCGGTTCGATCAACAGGGACTTGGCGAACAGCAGCCGCCCGGCGACGGTCGGCCGCTCCGGCGCGTCGGGGTGCGCGGCGCGCCAGGCGATCCACTCGGCCGCCGCGCACAACGCCAGCGGCGCGGCGATCGCCGCCGCGAACCGCGCCCGCCGCCCGGCGATCCGCCCCCACACGAACCACAACAGGAGCGGCCAGACCGCCAGCAGGGCCGCCCCCGACGGCCGGACCGCCGCGGCCAGGCCGCAAGCCAGCGCCGCCGCGAAGGCCGCGCGCGCCGTCGGCCGCGCCGCCGCGAGGGCGAGGAGCCCCGCCATCGCGCACAGCAGCGGGACGAACAGCGCCTCCGACAGGACGTAGGCGTGGAACCGCGCCGCCGCCGACGCCGCGAGCGCCGCCGGAACGAGGACCGCCGCAAGCCAGTGCGCCCCCATGGCGCGGGCGAAACTCCAGCCCAGGAGCCACGCCGACGCGGCCGCCAGGACGAGCTGGACCTTCGGCGCCGCCTCGACCGAGCCGAAGACCGCCGCGACCAGGTCGAGAAAGAGCGGGTAGCCCGCGGTGCGGCGCGGGTCGAAGGCGATAAAGGAGCGCGAATCGGCCTGCATCGGCTCCAGGGGGCCGCCGAGAACGCGCCACGCCGCGCCCCCGGGGTCGGGCGCGAGCCAGAAGAAGGCGACGTAGCCGGCCGCCAGCGCGGCGGGCGTCCAGAACGCCGCCGCCGCGCCCGCCCGCCGCCGCGTCATGCCCCGCCGGAAGTCCCCCAGCCGCCGCCGCCGGGGGTTTCGACGATGAGGACGTCGCCGGCCGCGACCTCCGTCGTGTCGGCATGCGCGAGCGCCTCCACGCGCCCATCGGCGCGGACGACCGCGTTGCGGCCCGGCGCGCCAGGCGCCCCGCCGGCGAGGCCGAACGGCCCCGCCCGGCGGTTGTTCGACAGGATCGCCGCCGTCATCGGCTCCAGGAAGCGCAGCCGCCGGACCGCACCGTCGCCGCCGCGCCAGCGCCCCGCCCCGCCCGACCCGGCGCGCACGGCGAAATTCTCCAGCAGGACCGGAAAGCGCCATTCCAGCACTTCCGGGTCGGTCAGCCGCGAGTTCGTCATGTGGCTGTGGACGGCGCTCGCGCCGTCGAAGCCCTGCCCCGCGCCGGCGCCGCCGCAAATCGTTTCGTAATACTGGTGGCGCGCATTGCCGAAGGTCAGGTTGTTCATCGTCCCCTGGCTCGCCGCGAGCGCGCCGAGCGCGCCGTAGAGCGCGTTGGCGACCGCCTGGCTGGTCTCCACGTTGCCGGCCACCACCGCGGCGGGGTAGCGCGGATTGAGCATCGATCCCTCCGGAACCACGAGGTCCAGCGGGTCGAGGCAGCCCTCGTTCAACGGGATGTCGTCGTCGACCAGGGTGCGGAAGACGTAGAGCACGGCGGCGCGGCACACCGCCGCCGGCGCGTTGTAGTTGTCCTCCGTCTGCGCCGAGGTCCCGGTGAAGTCCACCCGCGCCCGCCGCGCCGCGCGGTCCACCGTCACCGCGACATGGATCTCCTGGCCGCCGTCGAGCAGGAGGACGAATTTTCCGTCGGCCAGCCCGTCGAGCGCCCGGCGGACCGACTCCGCCGCGTTCTCCTGCACGTGGCCCATATAGGCCCGCACGGTGGCGAGGCCGTAGTGGTCGATCGCGCGCCGCGCCTCCTCCTCGCCCTTGCGGTTGGCGGCGAGCTGCGCGCGCAGGTCGGCGATGTTGCGGTCCGGGTCGCGCGCCGGCCACGGGCCCGAGGCCAGCAGCGCGCGTAGCTCCGCCTCGCGCATCCGCCCGCCGGACACCAGCAGGAAGTCGTCGATCTTTACGCCCTCGTCCTCGATGACGCGGCTCGCCGACGGCATGGAGCCCGGCGTCATGCCGCCGATGTCTGCGTGGTGCCCGCGGCTCGCGACGTAGAACAATATCTCCCCGCCCGCCGCGTCGAAGACCGGACTAATGACGGTGACGTCCGGCAGGTGCGTGCCGCCAGCGTAGGGCGCATTCAGCGCGTAGGCGTCGCCCGGCCGCTGGCGCGCGCCGCGGCGCGCGGCGATCGCGCGCACGCTCTCCCCCATCGAGCCGAGATGGACCGGCATGTGCGGCGCGTTGGCGACCAGCCGCCCGCGCGGGTCGAAGATCGCGCAGGAGAAGTCCAGCCGCTCCTTCACGTTGACCGAATGGGCGGTGTTCTCCAGCACGCTTCCCATCTGCTCGGCGATGGACATGAACAGGTTGTTGAAGACCTCCAGCATCACCGGGTCGGCGTTCGTCCCGACGGCGACGCGGCGCGGCCTCGGCGCCGCGCGCTCCAGCGTCAGGTGGCCGAGCGGCGCCGCCTCGGCGCGCCAGCCCGGCTCGACCACCGCGGTCGCGGTCGGCGCGACGACGATCGCCGGCCCCGCGATGCGGTGGCCGGGGGCGAGGGCGGCGCGGTCGTAAATCGGCGCCGGGCCCGCCCCGTGGATATGCGACTCGCCCACCGGCTCCGGGAGCGGCCCCGCCGCCGGCGGCGCGGGCGAGGCGGGGACCTCGTCGCCGGCGCCGACCGCCTCCACGACGGCGGTCTCCACCGCGACCGGGCGGCCGGGGCTGGCGAAGCCGTAGCGCCGCCGGTGCGCGGCCTCGAACGCCGCGAGCGTCGCGTCGACCGGGCCGTGCGCGACCTCGAGGGGCGAATCCGTCCCCTCGTAACGCAGCGCCACGCGGCGGTGGGCGGTCGTCCGCTCCTCCGCCGCGCCCTGCGCCGCGACCGCCGCCCGCGCCTCGGCCTCGAGCGAGTCGAGCGCGGCGGCGACGGCCGCGGCGGATCCGGCGGCGAGCGGCAACTCCAGCGTCCGCTCGCGGATGGCGCGCACGTCGGCCAGACCCATGCCGTAGGCCGACAGCACCCCCGCCAGCGGATGCAGGAAGACCCGCGACATGCCGAGCGCGTCGGCGACGAGGCAGGCGTGCTGGCCCGCCGCGGCGCCGAACCCGGCGAGCGTGTAGTCCGTTACGTCGTAGCCGCGCCGGGTGGAGATCGTCTTGATCGCGTTGGCCATGTTGTCGACGGCGATGCGCAGGAAGCCCTCCGCCGCCTCGGCGGGGGTCCTGCGGTCGCCGGTCGCGGCGTGGATCTCCTCGGCCAGCGCGGCGAATTTCCGCTCCGCGGCGGCGCGGTCGAGCGGCCGGTCGCCGTTCTCGCCGAACACCCTGGGGAAGAACTCCGGGACCAGTTTGCCGAGTACCAGGTTGCAGTCGGTCACCGTGAGCGGTCCGCCGCGGCGGTAGCAGGCGGGCCCCGGATCGGCGCCGGCGGAGTCGGGTCCGACGCGGTAGCGCGCGCCGTCGAAACGGAGGATCGAGCCGCCCCCCGCCGCGACCGTGTGGATCCGCATCATCGGCGCGCGCACGCGCACCCCCGCCACGCGGTTGTCCAGCGTCCGCTCGAAGGCGCCGTCGTAATGCGACACGTCGGTCGAGGTGCCGCCCATGTCGAAGCCGACGATCCGCTCGAAGCCGGCGGCCTCGGCGGTCCGCGCGGCGCCCACGACGCCGCCCGCCGGGCCGGACAGGATCGCGTCCTTGCCGCGGAAGCGGCGCGCGTCGGCGAGGCCGCCGTTCGACTGCATGAACATCAGCCGCGCCCGCCCCGTCGCCTTCGCCACGCGCGCCACGTAGCGCCCGATGACCGGAGACAGGTAGGCGTCGGCGACGGCGGTGTCGCCGCGGCCCACCAGTTTCATCAGCGGCGCGACCTCGTGCGAGGCGGAGACCTGCGGGAATCCCGCCTCGCGCGCGATTTCCGCGGCGCGGCGCTCATGCGCGGGGTAGCGCCAGCCGTGCATGAACAGGATGGCGCAGGCGCTTAGCCCGGCCGCGCGGGCCTCGGCCAGCGCGGCGCGCGCCGCGTCCTCGTCGAGGGGCCGCAGGACCGCGCCGTCCGCCGCCACGCGCTCGTCGATCTCGACGACGCAGTCGTAGAGCATGGCGGGCAGGACGATGCGCCGGTCGAACAGGCGCGGGCGGTTCTGGTAGCCGATGCGCAGCGCGTCGGCGAAGCCGCGGGTGACGGCGAGGACGCAGGGTTCGCCCCGGCGCTCCAGCAGCGCGTTGGTCGCCGCCGTGGTGCCCATCTTCACCGCGTCGATCTCCGCCTCCGGCAGCGGCGCGCCCGCCGGCAGGCCCAGCACGTCGCGGATTCCCTGGAGCGCCGCGTCCTCGTAGGCGCCGGGGTTCTCCGACAGCAATTTGTGGCTGAGCACCCGGCCGTCCGGCGCCCTGGCGACGACGTCGGTGAAGGTGCCGCCGCGGTCGATCCAGAACTGCCAGCCGGGCGCGTCGGCGCGCGGTTCGGCCATCGGCCCCTCTCGGCGCGGTCGCGGGGCGGGGAGAGTGCCGCCGGCGCGCCCGCCGGGCAAGCCCGCGGCGGCGGAAATTTTTTCGCCGCGGTCTTGACGCCGGGGCGGCGAAGGCGCACATGGCGCGTTGTTGGCACTCCCCGCAATCGAGTGCCAGGCAGTTTCGCATTCCATGGGAGCAACCTGGGAGGAACCGCGACGATGGCGAACACGACGACGGTGAAGAATTTCCGGCCCTTGCACGACCGCGTGCTGGTCCGCCGCGTCGACGAGGACGAGAAGTCCGCCGGCGGCATCATCATCCCCGACACCGCCAAGGAGAAGCCGAGCCAGGGCGAGATCCTGGCCGCCGGCCCCGGCGCCCGGGACGACAGCGGCAAGATCGTCAAACTCGACGTGAAGGTGGGCGACCGCATCCTGTTCGGCAAGTGGTCGGGCACCGAGGTCACCCTCGACGGCGAGGAGCTGATCATCATGAAGGAATCCGACGTGATGGGCGTGCTCAAGGGCGCGTCCGCCAGCGCCTGAGCGCGGGAAGGGGAGACGAGACATGGCTGCCAAGGACGTAAGGTTCTCAATGGACGCGCGCGGGCGCATGGCCCGCGGCATCGACGTGCTCGCCGACGCGGTCCGGGTGACGCTCGGGCCGAAGGGGCGCAACGTCGTTCTCGACAAGGCGTTCGGCGCGCCGCGGATCACCAAGGACGGCGTGACCGTGGCGAAGGAGATCGAACTCTCCGACAAGTTCGAGAACATGGGCGCGCAGATGGTGCGCGAGGTCGCGTCGAAGACCAACGACGTCGCCGGCGACGGCACGACCACGGCGACGGTGCTCGCCCAGTCGATCTTCCGCGAGGGGCTCAAATCGGTCGCCGCCGGCATGAACCCGATGGACCTCAAGCGCGGCGTCGACATCGCCGTCGACGCGGTGGTGGGCGACCTGGCCGACCAGGCCAAGACGGTCAAGACCAACCAGGAGATCGCCCAGGTCGGCACGATCTCCGCCAACGGCGACTCCGAGGTCGGCGACATCATCTCCAACGCGATGGAGAAGGTCGGCAACGAGGGCGTCATCACCGTCGAGGAGGCGAAGGGCCTCGAGACCGAGCTCGACGTGGTCGAGGGCATGCAGTTCGACCGGGGCTACCTGTCGCCCTACTTCGTCACCAACGCCGAGAAGATGAGCGTCGAGCTGGAGGACGCCTACATCCTCCTGCACGAGAAGAAGCTCTCCAACCTCCAGGCCATGCTGCCGCTGCTCGAGTCGGTGGTGCAGGCGAGCCGCCCGCTGCTGGTGATCGCCGAGGACGTGGAGGGCGAGGCGCTGGCCACCCTGGTGGTCAACAAGCTGCGCGGCGGCCTCAAGGTCGCGTCGGTCAAGGCGCCGGGCTTCGGCGACCGCCGCAAGGCGATGCTGGAGGACATGGCGATCCTCACCGGCGGCCAGGTCGTGAGCGAGGACCTGGGCATCAAGCTGGAGAACGTCGGCCTCGACATGCTCGGCAAGGCCAAGAAGATCACGATCGACAAGGACGACACGACGATCGTGGACGGTGCCGGCAAGAAGGAGGACATCGAGGGCCGCTGCACCCAGATCCGCCAGCAGATCGAGGAGACGACCTCCGACTACGACCGCGAGAAGCTCCAGGAGCGGCTGGCGAAGCTCGCCGGCGGCGTCGCGGTGATCAAGGTCGGCGGCGCCACCGAGATCGAGGTGAAGGAGCGCAAGGACCGCGTCGACGACGCGCTGCACTCGACGCGCGCCGCCGTGGAGGAGGGCATCGTGATCGGCGGCGGCGCCGCGCTGCTCGCCGCCCGCAAGGCGCTCGACGGCGTGAAGGTGGAGAACGACGACCAGAAGGTCGGCGTCGATATCGTCCGCAAGGCGTTGCAGAGCCCGGTGCGCCAGATCGCCGAGAACTCCGGCGTCGACGGCTCCATCGTCGTCGGCAAGCTGACCGACGCGGAGGACTCGAACACCGGCTTCGACGCCCAGAACGAGACCTACGTGGACATGTTCGACGCGGGGATCGTCGACCCGGCGAAGGTGGTGCGCGCCGCGCTCCAGGACGCCGCGTCGGTCGCCGGCCTGCTCATCACCACCGAGGCGCTGGTGGCCGAGAAGCCGGAGAAGAAGGACCCGGCGCCGGGCGGCGCCGGCGGCGGCATGCCCGACATGGGCGGCATGGACTTCTAGCCCGCGCCGCCAACGGAGATCGAACGAGAGGGGCCGCGCGCCGGTGGCGCGCGGCCCTTTTTCTCGCGCGCCGCCCGGCGCCCCCTCCCGCTCCGCCTCACCCGGCCCGCGCCAGGAACGCGAGCAGCGCCTCCGCCGTCTCGTCCGGCGCCTCTTCGGGCAGGAAGTGGCCGCAATCGATCGGGCCGCCCGTCACGTCGTCCGCCCGCGCGCGCCAGCTGGCGAGGATGTCCAGCGCGACGCTCGGCCAGCCGGGGCGGTTCGCCTGCCGGGCGCCCCACAGCGCCAGGACGGGGCGGGAAATGCGCCGGCCGGCGGCGGCGTCCGCCGCGTCGTGGGCGGCGTCGAGCGGCGCCGCGCGGTAGTCCTCGCACATCGCATGCAAGGTCGCAGGGTTGCGGAAACAACGCAGATATTCGGCGAAGACGGCTTCGGGTATCGCGCCGGGAACGGAAAGCCAGCGGTCGAGCAGCCAGCGGAGGTAGAATTCGGGCTCCGCGCCCATCAGCCGCTCCGCCAGCGGCGCCGGCTGGAGCATCAGCAGCCAGTGGAAGTAGGCTTCGGCCATGCGCGCGTCCATGCGCGCGAAAATGTCGCCGGTGGCCGCGATGTCGAGGAGGGCGAGGCCGGCGACGCAGTCCGGGCGGTCGTAGGCGAGGCGGTAGGCGACCCGCGCGCCGCGGTCGTGGCCCACGACGTGGAAGCGGTCGAACCCGAGCGCCGCCATCGCCCGGCGCTGGTCCTCCGCCATCGCCCGCTTGGCGTAGGGCGCATGGCCGGCGGCGGAGGGCGGCTTGCCGCTGTCGCCGTATCCGCGCAGGTCGGCGGCGGCGACCGTGAACCGCTCCGCCAGCCGCGGCGCGACATGGCGCCACATGAGGCGCGTTTGCGGGTAGCCGTGCAGGAGCAGCACCGGCGGCCCGCTCCCGCCGACGGAGACGGCGATCTCCGTTTCGCCGACGTCGAGGACGCGGTCCGCGAAACCTGCGAACGTCGGGCGCGGGGCGCCTTCTCCGTTTCCCGGCGCCGTCACGATTCCGCCTCCGGTGAAGGCTTCAGGCCCAGAAAAACCGTCAGGGAGCGCTCGATTCCGGCGACGTCCTTGCCGTCGAGCCGGCCGATACGCCCGCCGATCCGGCTCTTTCGCACCGTCGTCACCTTGTCGACCATGACGCGGGACGGCGCGTCGAGTCCGTTTTCGGGACTCGGCTCCACCAATGGGCGAAACGGCCGCGCCATGCTCGGATCGGAAGTGAATATGCACAAAGTGACCGACGAGAGGCCGTCGAAATCTTGAGCCTGAAGAATTACCGCGGGACGGGGTTTGCCGACGTAATCTCCGCCGCCCGATACCGTGTACAGCTCGCCGCGCTTCATTCGTCGTTCCAATCCCAGTCGCTAACGGCGTCTATGAAGTCCTGATCTTCGCGCTCCTGGCGATCCGCCGCCGCCGAGCACGGACGGCGCCCGGTTTCCATGGCGATATCGACCGCCGGCTGCAACTCCTCCGATCCGATCGAGCGCGCGCGCCCCGCCCAGAATTCGTAAATGCGTTCGCAATCGTTTCTATAGAGACCGATCCGCTCCTCGTCTTTCGGGTCGAGGCGCGTCCCCATATACGTTCTGGGAAGCCCCGTGGTTTCGGATACGACGAGCCATGTCGGATCGGGCCTTCCCGCCTCTGTCTCCGCCTTGCGTATGGCGTCGAAGTCCGTCGCCCACGGCCCTCGAGCCGGCCTTCCGACATCGCCTCCGAGTTCGCCGTAGGTGACGGTGCTTCTCCTCCTGGCCCGGTATATCAGGAAGTCTCGGACGATCCGTTGCATGGAGGTCAATTGTCTCATTTTCCCTTCCTTCTTTTTCGGTCCGCGTCGAGTCTCCGACGGCGCGGCCGCTCAATACTCGACCGGCGTCGCATGCCAGCCGGCGGCGCGCTTCGACCAATACAGCTCGTCCAGCCGGCGCGCCAGCGGGCCGGGCGCGCCGCCGCCCACCGGCGCGCCGTCGATCCGCGACACCGGGAGGACGCCGCCGCCCGAACTCGAAAGGAACACTTCATCGGCGGCGGCGAGGCGCTCCCGCGCGATTCCCTCCAGGCGGCACGGGATTCCCAACTCGGCGCAAAGCTCCATGACCGTCCGCCGCGTCATGCCGTCGAGCACGCCTTCATCGGGCGTGCAGAGCGCGCCGCCCTCGGCCAGGAACAGGTTGAAGCCGGGGCCCTCGGTCACGCGGCCGCGGCGGTCGCTCAACGCCACCGTCTCCGCGCCGCGGTCGTAGGCGTCGAACAGGCCCATCTCGAAATCGAGCCAGTGGTAGTGCTTGAGCGTGGGGTCGACCGATTCGGGCGGGACGCGCCAGCGGTCGCTGACGTGGAGATGCAGCCCGCGCGCCTTCACGTCCGGCGCCGCGATCCAGACGTAGGGGATGCAGAACACGTAGAACGCGTTGACGCATTGGCGCGGATCGCGCGAGCCGACCGGCGGGCGGCCGCGGGTCATGATCATTTGCGCGTAGGCCCGGCGCAGGCCGGAGCGGCGGACGCATTCGACGACGATGTCGCGCCGCTCGGCGGGCGTCCAGGGGCCGGTCATGCGCAGCCTGGCGATGTTGCGGGCGAACCGCTCGAGGTGGTCGTCGAGGCGGAAGAACGCCCCGTTCCACACCGTCACCGTGTCCTGGTTGGCGTCGGAGCGCAGGAAGCCCCAGTCGAGCAGGGGGATGCGCGCCTCGGCGACGGGGACGTAGCGGCCCTCGACGAAGGCGGCGCCGTCGCGGAACGTCCCGGCCATGCGTCCTCCCCTCGGCGCCGCGGTGGCCAGACGGCGCGGAAGCGTCTATGACTCGGCGCGTCGACATGCGGCCGGCCCCCGCGGCCCCGCGCGCGGCGAGGATACGAGCGCCGCGCGCGCGCCGCCAGGGGACCCCATGACGTGAGCGACCAGCCCGAATTGCCCATGGCGCCGACGCCGCCCGCCCCGCCGCCCTCCGGCGTGGCGCCGGTGTCGATCGAGCAGGAAATGCGCCGCTCCTACCTCGATTACGCCATGAGCGTGATCGTGGCGCGCGCGCTGCCCGACGTGCGCGACGGACTCAAGCCGGTGCACCGCCGCATCCTCTATTCGATGGGCGACAACGGCTACCGGTGGAACCGCCCGCACCGCAAATCCGCCCACGTCGTCGGCGACGTGATGGGCGACTACCACCCCCACGGCGGCGACGCGATCTACGACGCCATGGTGCGCATGGCGCAGACCTTCTCGATGCGCCTGCCGCTCGTCGACGGCCAGGGCAATTACGGCTCGATGGACGGCGACAAGCCCGCCGCCATGCGTTACACCGAGGCGCGCCTCGCCCGCGTGTCGTCCGAACTGCTGGAGGACCTCGACAAGGACACGGTCGACTTCCAGCCCAACTACGACGAGTCGACGCGCGAGCCGACCGTGCTGCCGGCGCGCTTCCCCAACCTGCTCGTCAACGGCGCCGGCGGGATCGCCGTCGGCATGGCGACCAACATCCCGCCGCACAACCTGCGCGAGACCATCGCCGCCTGCCTCGCCCTCCTCGACGACCCGGAGCTCTCCATCGAGGGGTTGATGGCGCATATCCCGGGCCCGGACTTCCCGACCGGGGGGATCGTCGTCGGCCGGTCCGGCGTCCGCTCCGCCTACTTCACCGGGCGCGGCTCCGTCGTCGTGCGCGGCCGCGTCGCGCCGGAGAAGGACGGGCGGGTCATCGTCGTCACCGAGATCCCCTTCCAGGTGAACAAGTCGCGGCTGGTCGAACAGATCGCCGAAACGGTGCGCGACAAGCGGATCGAGGGCATAAGCGGGCTGCGCGACGAGTCCGACCGCGAGGGCGTGCGCGTGGTCGTCGAACTCAAGCGCGACGCCAGCTACGAGGTGGTGCTGAGCCAGCTCTACCGCTACACGCAATTGCAGACCACCTTCGGCGTCAACGCGCTGGCGCTCCGCGACGGGCGGCCGGAGCAGCTCGATCTCAAGCGGATCCTCCAGGCGTTTCTGCGCTTCCGCGAGGAGGTCGTGCTCCGCCGCGCGCGCTTCCTGCTGGCGCGGGCGCGGGAGCGCGCGCACCTGCTGGTCGGCCTCGCCGTCGCGGTGGCGAACATCGATGCGGTCATCGCGCTGATCCGCGCCGCCCGCGACGGCGACGAGGCGCGCCGCGAACTGATGGCGCGGGGCTGGCCGGCGGGCGAGGCCGCCCCGCTCATCGCCCTCATGGACGACCCCGGCCATGCCGTCGCCGAGGACGGGACCTACCGGCTCAGCGAGGCGCAGGCGCGCGCCATCCTCGACTTGCGGCTGCAACGCCTGACCGGCCTCGAACGCGACAAGATCGCCGAGGAGTTGAAGAAAGTCACGGCGGACATCGTCGACCTGCTCGACATCCTCGGCTCGCGGGAGCGCGTGCTCGCCATCGTGCGCGAAGAGCTGTCCTCGGTCGCCGAGACCTATGGCGACGACGGCGGGCGGCGGACGACCTTCGAGGACGCCGAATTCGAGCACGACATCGAGGCGCTGATCGAACGCGAGGACATGGTCGTCACCGTCACCCATAACGGCTACGTCAAGCGGACCCCGCTCTCGACCTACCGGGCGCAGCGCCGGGGCGGGAAGGGGCGGCTGGGCGCCGCGGCCCGCGACGAGGATTTCGTCGCCCAGGTCTTCGCCGCCAACACCCACACGCCGCTGTTGTTCTTCACCACCCGCGGCATGGCGTATGCGCTCAAGACGTGGCGCCTGCCGCTCGGCGCGCCGCAGGCGCGCGGCAAGGCGCTGGTCAACCTGCTGCCGCTCCGCGAGGGCGAACGCCTCGCCACCATGATGCCGCTGCCCGAGGACGAGGCGGAATGGGCGGGGCTGCACGTCATGTTCGCCACTTCGCGGGGCCGCGTCCGGCGCAACGCCCTCTCCGACTTCGCCAACATCCGGGCGAACGGCAAGATCGCCATGAAACTCGAGGACGACGCCGGCGGAAGCCTGGACGAGCTCATCGCCGTCCGCCCCTGCGCGCCGGGGCGGGACGCGCTGCTGACGGCGGCGGGCGGCAAGTCGATACGCTTTCCGGTGGAGGCGGTGCGGGTGTTCACCGGCCGCAGCTCGACCGGCGTGCGCGGCATGCGCCTGCGCGGCGGCGACTCGGTCATCTCCATGTCGATCCTGGAGCATGTCGACCTCGACTCCGGCGCGCGCGGCGCGTATCTGCGGCGGGCCGCAGCGCGCCGGCGGGGCGACGAGGCCGCGCCGGCGGAGGGCGACGCGCTCGCCGCCGCCGAACAGTTCATCCTCACCGTAACCGGGAACGGCTACGGCAAGCGGACCTCGGCCTACGAATACCGGACCGCCGGGCGCGGCGGGCAAGGCGTGATCGACATCGAGACCGGGGGGCGGAACGGGCAGGTCGTCGCCTCCTTCCCGGTGGCGGAGAACGACCAGGTCCTGCTCGTCACCGATGGCGGCCAGCTCATCCGCTGCCCGGTCGCCGGCGTCCGTATCGCCGGGCGCGGCGCCAAGGGGGTGATCCTGTTCAAGACCGGCGACGGCGAGCGCGTGGTTTCGGTGACCCGGCTCGGCGAGGAATTCGCCGCCGGCGGCGAGGACGAGAACGGGGACGGGGACGAGAGCGGGGGCGGAGAGTGACGGCGGGGACGGGCATGGCCGGCGGCCGGACCGGGGTTTATCCCGGCACTTTCGACCCGCCGACGGTGGGCCATGTCGACATCGCCCGGCGCGCGCTGCGGGTGGTCGACCGGCTCGTCGTCGGCGTGGCCGTGAACGCCGGCAAGGGGCCGATGTTCACCGTCGACGAGCGCGTGGCGATGGTCGAGGAGGCGTTGCGCGACGCCTGCGGCGCGGAGGCCGGGCGCATTCGCGTCGTTCCCTTTCGCAACCTGCTCATGCATTTCACCATGGCGCAGGGCGCCTCGGTGATCGTGCGCGGCCTGCGCGCGGTGTCGGATTTCGAATACGAGTTCCAGATGGCGGGCATGAACGCGCGCCTCGAGCCGGAGGTCGAGACGGTGTTCCTCATGGCGTCCGAGGGCATCCAGTTCATCGCCTCGCGGCTGGTGAAGGAGATCTTCCTGCTCGGCGGCGACGCGGCCCCGTTCGTTCCGGCCAACGTCGCGCGCGCGCTGGAGGAGCACGTGTCCGCGGGGCCGGAGGCGGCCCGGCGAACGGAGGAGCGAGCATCATGAAACGATGGCCCCCAATGCGCGCGGTCGCGGGCGCCGTACTCGGAGGACTGGCGGCGATGGCGAACGCGAACGCGGGAGACCCGGAGAACACGATTTACATGGACCTGGAAAGCGGCCGCGTCGTCATCGACCTGCGGCCCGACCTGGCGCCGAAACACGTCGCGCGCATCAAGGAGCTCGCGCGCGCCGGCTTCTACGACGGGCTGGCGTTCCACCGCGTCATCGACGGCTTCATGGCCCAGGGCGGCGACCCCCGCGGCGACGGGACCGGCGGCTCGGGCCGCAACATCCCCGCCGAATTCTCGCCGCCCGAGACCGCCAAGCACCTGCGCGGCACCGTCTCGATGGCGCGGGCGCGGAATCCGGACAGCGCCGACAGCCAGTTCTTCATCTGCTTCCGCCCGGCGCCGTTCCTCGACGGCCAATACACCATCTGGGGGCAGGTGTCGGAGGGCATGGAGTTCGTCGACGGGCTCAAGCGCGGCGAACCCGTCGCCGACCCCGACGTCATCGTCCGCATGCGGGTCGCCGCCGACGTGGAGTAGCCGGCCCGCGCCGGCGCGATGAGGACGGCGCTCTTCGATTTCGCGCTGCCCGAGGACCGCATCGCGCGGCGCCCGGCGTCGCCGCGCGACTCGGCGCGCATGCTGCGCGTCGCGCCCGGGCTTCGCGGCGATCTCCGCCTCGACGATCTGCGCGTCCGCGACCTGCCGGCGCAGCTGCGGCCCGGAGACCTGCTGGTCGTCAACGACACGCGGGTCGTCCCCGCGCGGCTCGCCGGGCGCCGCGGGGAGGCGAAGATCGAGGCCACCCTGCACCGGCGCCTCGACGGCGGCCGCTGGCGCGCCTTCGCCCGCCCGGCGAAGCGCCTGGCGGTCGGCCAGACGGTGGAGTTCGGCGCCGGGTTCGCGGCCGAGGTGCGCGCGCGCGGCGAACGCGGCGAGGTCGTGCTCGATTTCGGCCTCGACGACGCCGCGTTCGCCGCCGCGCTGGCCCGCCACGGCGCGGCGCCGCTGCCGCCTTACGTAAAGCGCCCCGGCGGGCCGGACGCGCGCGACGCGGCGGACTACCAGACCGTGTTCGCGCGCCGCCCCGGCGCCGTCGCCGCCCCGACGGCGGGCCTCCACTTCACCCTCGGCCTCCTCGACCGCCTCGAGGCCGCCGGGATCGGCCGCGCCGCGGTCACGCTGCATGTCGGCGCCGGCACCTTCCGCCCGGTGGTCGCCGACGACACGCGCGCCCACCGCATGCACGCCGAATGGGGCGAGGTGGGCGCGGACGCGGCCCGGGCGGTCGCGCGGACCCGCGCCGCGGGCGGGCGCGTCGTCGCCGTCGGCACCACCGCCGCGCGGCTGCTGGAGACCGCCGCCGCCGATGGCGAGGCGCGCCCCTTCGCCGGCGAGACCGACCTGTTCATAACGCCGGGCCACCGGTTCCGCGCCGTCGACGCGCTGCTGACCAACTTCCACCTGCCGCGCTCCAGCCTGTTCATGCTGGTGTGCGCGTTCTCCGGCCTGGAGCGGATGCGCGCCGCCTACGCCCACGCGGTGGAGCGCGGCTACCGCTTCTATTCCTACGGCGACGCCTGCCTGCTCTGGCCGGCGGCGGACGCGTGACGGCGGCGTTCGGGTTCCGCGTCCTCGCCGCGGACGGCGCGGCGCGCGCCGGGCGCATCCTGACCGCGCACGGCCCGGTGGACACCCCGGCCTTCATGCCCGTGGGCACCGCGGCGACGGTCAAGGCGATGACTCCGGAGGCGGTGGCGGCGGCCGGCGCCGACATGGTGCTGGCGAACGCCTACCACCTCATGCTGCGCCCCGGCGCGGAGCGCGTCGCGCGGCTCGGCGGCGTGCGCCGGTTCATGTCGTGGCCCGGCCCCGTGCTCACCGATTCCGGCGGCTTCCAGGCGATGTCGCTCGCCCGCCTGCGCCGCATCGACGAGGACGGCGTGACCTTCCGGTCGCACATCGACGGCTCGGAGCGGCGCATGACGCCGGAATCGAGCGTCGCCGTCCAGCGCGCGCTCGGCGCCACGGTGACGATGGCGTTCGACGAGTGCACGCCGTTCCCGGTTTCGGAGGCGGCGGCGGCGGAATCGATGCGGCGGTCGATGCGCTGGGCGGCGCGTTCGCGAACGGCCTTCGCGCCGCGCCCCGGCCACGCCGTGTTCGGGATCGTCCAGGGCTCCGTGTTCCCCGCGCTGCGCCGCGAGTCGGCGGCGCGGCTGGTCGACACCGGTTTCGACGGTTACGCCATAGGCGGCCTCGCCGTCGGCGAGGGGCCGGAGGCGATGATCGACACCGCCGCGCTGACCGCCGCCGAACTGCCGGCGGACAAGCCGCGTTACCTCATGGGGGTAGGGCGCCCCGAGGACATCGCCGCCGCCGTCGCCGCCGGGGTGGACATGTTCGACTGCGTGCTGCCGACCCGTTCGGGCCGCAACGGCCAGGCGTTCACGAGCCGGGGCAAGGCGAACCTCCGCAACGCCCGCCACGCCGACGACCCGGGGCCTCTCGACCCGTCCTGTTCGTGCCCCGTCTGCCGCAGCCATTCCCGCGCCTACCTCCACCACCTCGTCCGGTCGAAGGAGATTCTCGGCGCGGTCCTGCTGACGCAGCACAACCTGCACCGCTACCAGTCGCTCATGCGCGGCCTTCGCGAGGCGATCACCGCGGGCCGCCTGCGCGCCTTCGCCGCCGGAGCATTGACCGGGAGCGGCGCGCGGGCCTAATTTCGGGCGTCATGGGCCCGTAGCTCAGTCGGTAGAGCACCTGACTTTTAATCAGGGTGTCGAAGGTTCGATCCCTTCCGGGCTCACCATCGCCGCCGCGGCCGTGAGGGTGCCAGCCGTACCGCCAGGGTTTCCACCGGTTTCCGCCTCTTCCCGCCATCCTCTTTTTCTGGCCGCCTACACCGGCGCCGAGGGCCTTCGTGAGGGCGAATATCCGTCCCGCCGGAAGCGCGGAGATCCCGTCGTCCAGCTCGTAGGCGGCGTCACCGAGATCGAACCCGCCCAGATCGACGAGCCCTGCGCGCCCGGCGAGGGATTCGGACACGCCCCGG
Source organism: Alphaproteobacteria bacterium (assembly GCA_965242575.1). GTDB lineage: Bacteria > Pseudomonadota > Alphaproteobacteria > UBA7887 > UBA7887 > JANQOH01. Next base: position 2,603,897 of record OZ251461.1, on the reverse strand, counting down.
ACCAATGCCGGGGACGCGCTGCCCAGCAACAGGAAGCGCGCGCGGGAGCGCGGCCGGTCCGCCAGCACGCGGATCGTCTCGAACAGCGCCGGCCGGCGCTGCGCCTCGTCGATGACCGCGAGGCCCTCCAGGCGGCCGAGCGTCCATTCCGGCGCCTCCAGCCGCCGGCGGTCCGCCGCCGCCTCCAGGTCGAACAGGACGCTTTGCGGCGCCTCCGCCGCGATCCGCCGCGCCAGCGTCGTCTTGCCGCACTGCCGGGGCCCGGTCAGGATGACGACCGGATGGACGGAGAACGCCTCGCGGACGCGGCGGAGCGGCCCGGGCCTGTCTATCAGCATCCCGCAATCCTTGAAAATCCACTGTCGAGGAGTCGATTTTCAAGGATTATGGGCGCGGCGGCAACCCGCGCGGGCTTGCGCTGCGCCGGGCGCCGCCGTAGCCTCGCCGCCATGACCGACGGGGCGGAGCCGGTTCCGGACGACGCCGCGCGCCGGCGGCGGTCGCGGCGCGGCGTGGCGGCGTTCGTCGCCGCGACCGCCCTCTTCGCCGCCGCCGTCGGCGTGAGCCGCTGCATGGAGCTCTCCGCGCCGCGCGACCCGGACGCGCGCGAGGCGCCGGACCTTGCCCGCTGAACCCGCTTCGCGCCTCGCCGACAACGTCCTGCGTTTCTGCCGCGCGCTGCGCGCCGCCGGCCTGCCGATAGGCCCGGGGCGCGGACTCGACGCCGCGCGCGCCGCCGCCCGCGCCGGAGTCCGCCGGCGCGACGACTTCTATTGGGCCTTGCACGCCAGCCTGGTCGGGCGCGCCGAGGAATCGCCCGTGTTCGACCTCGCCTTCCGCGCCTTCTGGTCCCTGCCCGGTGCGCCGGACCTGCCCGAAGGCGCGGCGCCCGCGGCGGACGGCGCTCCCCCCGACCCGGAGCCCGGCGCGCGCCGCGTCGCCGAGGCGCTGCGCCTTTCCGGCGGCGATGCGCCCGCCGCCGGGGCGGTCCGCGACGCCGCGTCGAGCGCCTCGCCGCGCGAGACGCTGCGCAAGCGCGATTTCGACCGCATGAGCGCCGCCGAGTTCGCCCTCGCCCAGGCGGCCGCGCGCGCCCTGGCGCGGCGCCTTGCGCCGGCGCCCACGCGGCGGCTCCGCGCCGACCCGCGCGGTGCGCGGATCGACCTCCGGGGCGCGCTGCGCGCTGCGGCGCGGACGGGCGCGCCGCTGCCGCTCCCGCGCCGCCGCCGCCGCCGCGCCCCGCCGCCGCTCGTCCTCCTGTGCGACGTCTCCGGCTCGATGGGCCGCTATTCGCGCGTCCTGCTGCATTTCGCGCATGCGCTGGCGCGCGGCGACGGAGCCCGTGTCCGCGCCTTCGTCTTCGGCACCCGCCTCACCGACGTCTCCCGCCATCTGCGCCGCCGCGACCCCGACGCCGCGCTCGACGCGGTGGCGGCGGCCGTCGACGACTGGTCGGGCGGCACCCGCATCGGCGCCGCGCTCGCCGCGTTCAACCGCGGCCGGGCGCGCGGCGCGGCGGCCCGGGGCGCGGTCGTCCTGCTCGTCACCGACGGACTCGACCGCGAGGCCGCCGACGGGATCGCGGCGGAGGCGGACCGCCTGCGGCGGTCGTGCCGCCGCCTGGTCTGGCTCAACCCGCTGCTGCGCTACGCCGGGTTCGAACCCCGCGCGGCCGGCGTGCGCGCCCTGCTGCCGCACGTCGATTCGCACTGCCCGGTCCACGACCTGGACAGCCTCGCCGCGCTCGCCGGCGCCCTCGCCGGCGAGGGCGCGATCGCTTGACCGCCCGCCGCGCGGGCGTGTTATATTCCGCGCGCGAAAATCGGCGGCGCGAGGCGGCGGTCATGACCATCTACGCGATTTTCATCGACGAGCCGAACCCGGAGGCATGGCGAAAAATCAAGGATTTCTGGGGGCGCCGGAGCTATTTCCTCACCGCCAACCTGGCGTTCGTCGCGGCCAGGGCGTCCGCCTTGACGGAGAAAACCGCCGACCGGCCATGACGGACCCCGGCTGCGAGGGTCGGCGATGACGCGTTGGGCCGGGGGGCTCCGCGCCCTCCTCGCCGCCTGCGCCGTCCTCGCCGCCATCGGCACGGCCGTCCTCGACGATTACGGGGTCTCCTGGGACGAGACCGTGCAACGCTGGATCGCCGAGGCCAATTGGCGCTACGCCGCAGAGGGAGGCGCCCTCCGCTTTTCGGTCCCCTCCGACCGGTATTACGGCGTCGCGTTCGAACTGCCGCTGCTGCTCGCCGAGAAGGCGCTGGGCCTCGACGACCTGCGCCACGTCCACCTGCTGCGCCACGCCGCGGGGCACCTCCTCTTCCTCGCCGGCGCGCTGTGCTGCGGCCTGCTGGCGCGGCGCATGACCGGGTCCGCCCTCGCGGCCCTCCTCGCCCTGGCGCTGTTCGCGCTCCAGCCGCGCATCTACGCGCATGCGTTCTTCAACTCCAAGGACGTTCCCGCCCTTGCGCTGTTCGCAATCTGCCTCTGGCTCGCGCACCGGGCGCTCCGGCGCGGCGGCGCGGGCGCGTTCCTGCCGTGCGGCGCGGCGGCGGCGGTGTTGACCAACCTGCGCATCCCGGCCGGGCTGGCCTTCCTGGCCGCCGTCCTCGCGGCGCGGGTCCTCGACCTGGCGTTCGCCTCCGGTCCGGCGGCGCGGCGGCGCGTCCTCGCTTCGCTCGCCGCGTTCGCGGCGGGCTGGGCGGGGGTCCTCTACGCCGTATCGCCTTACATGTGGGAGGATGGCCCCGCCGCCTTCATCGACGCCGTGAGGACGTTCGCCCGCCACCCGAATCTGGCCGGCGTGCTGTTCCAGGGACGGGTCCTGTCCCCCGCGGACCTGCCGGCGCATTACTTCCCGGCGTGGTTTGCGGTCTCGACGCCGCCGGTCCTGCTGGCGTTGGGCCTCGCGGGGTTCGCCTTCGCCTTGCGGCGTGGCCTTGCCCGTCCGGGCGCCGCGTTGCGCAACACGCCGGTGCGCTTCGCGCTGCTGCTCGCCGCGTGCTGGGCCGGACCGTCGCTGGCCGTCGCGATCCTCGGCGCGCACGCCTCCCACGACGGCTGGCGGCACCTGTTCTTCATCCATGCGCCGTTCTGCGTCCTCGCCGCGCTCGGCGCCGCCGCGCTCGCCCGCGCCGCCGGGCGCCTGGCGTCTGGCGCGGGGGGGGGGGGGGGGGGGGGGGGGGGGACCGCGCTTGGCGCGCTGGCGGCGGCGGGAGTCGCCGCGGCGGGCGTGTCCATGACTCTCCTCCACCCGCACCAGCAGGTGTATTTCAACGGCCTCGAGGACCGGACCACGCCGCTGCGCATCCGCGAGCGCTACGACTTCGGCTATTGGGGGCCCGCCTTCCGCGCCGGGATCGAACGCGCGCTCGCCGAACGCCTGGGCGCGGACGTTCGGATTTGCGGCCCCGCCGACGGGCATCGGGAAAGGAACCGGGCCATATTCCGGCCCGGGGATCGCGCGCGGATCGCCGCCGTCGAAATCCACGACGCCTGCGACATCGCGCTCTCCTATCCGCCGCAGCCGATACGAACGGGCCATTCGGGAGTCCGCCCCATCGTCGCCCCGGCCTGGGGCTTGGCGGCCTATGGCAGTTCCTTCCTCGACGCGTTCGACATGGGCGCCGTCCGGGCGGCGCGGCGCCGCATGGACGATCCGCTCCCCGATCGCCCGCCGGATATCGCCGCCCGGTTCGACGTCTGGATCCACGACGGCATGGCGATCTACACTAGGGACGGCTGCGGACCCGAGGATCTGGCGGCGCCCTTCTTCCTGCACGTCGAACCCGCGGACCCGGCCGACCTGCCGAAAAACCGCCGCCGGAAAGGCTTCGACGAGCTGGACGCCACTCCTCGCATCGCGGCGGACGGTTGGCTGTGGCCGTCCGCCCGGGCGGCATGGCCGGTCCGAACGCGCCGCGGCGACCGCTGTCTGGTTTGGGCGCCGCTCCCCGGCTACCCCATCCGCCGCGTCCACACAGGCCAGTTCGTCCACGTCGATGGCGGATACCGGAACCTGTGGAAGGGCGAGATCGATCCGGTCGCGGCGGATGGGCGATGATGACGCGCCGGCCGGGAGGCGCACTCGCCGGCGGGCGCAGCGCCCTGCTATGATGGGCGCGGCGTGAGGCCAGGGAGGCGGCGATGGCGATGGATGGGCCGGGCGGACACGACGACGTTCTCGGCGCGGCGGCGGCGTGGCGCGCGGAGGGGCGCGGCGTCGCCCTGGCGACCGTGGTCTCCACATGGGGCTCCAGCCCGCGCCCCGTCGGCAGCCAGCTGGCCGTCGACGCGGACGGCGCCATGCTCGGTTCGGTCTCCGGCGGCTGCATCGAGGGCGCGGTCGTCCAGGAGGCGCTCGCCGTCATCGCCGACGGCGCGCCGCGCCGGCTCGAATTCGGCGTCAGCGACGAACAGGCGTGGGACGTCGGACTCGCCTGCGGCGGAACCGTCGCCGTCTTCGTCGAGCGCGTGGACTGAGGCCGTGAAGCGCGGCGCGCTCGACGCGCTGGTCGCCGCGCGGGCGGCGGGGCGGCCGCGCGCGCTCGCGACCCGGCTCGCCGACGGCGCGCAATGGCTCGTCGCGCCGGACGGCGAGGACGACGGGGCGACTCCCCCGGCGCCGCCGGAGGTCGCCGCCGCCGCCCGCGCCGCGCTCGCCGCCGATGAAAACCGGACCGTCGCGGCCGGCGGCGCGGAGATCTTCCTCCACGTCCACAACCCGCCCTGGCGCATGGCCATCGTGGGCGCGGTGCATATCGCCCAGGCGCTCGCGCCGATGGCCGCCGCCGCCGGCTACGACGTCTCGGTCATCGACCCGCGCGGCGCCTTCGCCTCGGCCGAGCGCTTCCCCGGCGTCGCGGTCTCCGGCGACTGGCCCGACGAGGCGCTGGAGGCGGCGGGGCTGGATTCGCGCTCGGCGGTCGTCGCGCTCACCCACGACCCCAAACTCGACGACCCGGCGCTGACGCTCGCGCTGCGCTCCGAAGCCTTCTACATCGGCGCGCTCGGCAGCCGCCGCACCCATGCGCGGCGGCTCGAGCGCCTCCGCGAGTCCGGCGCCGGCGCGGCGGCGGAGGCGCGTATCCGCGGCCCCATCGGACTGGCCATCGGCGCCCGCTCGCCGGCCGAAATCGCCGTCGCCATCCTCGCCCAGGTCATCGAGACGCGCCGCCTCGGCGGCCCCGCCCCCGCGAAGCCGTGACTTTCCGGCGTTCGACGGGCGCATGATCTTCGCCCGCATGCCCGCGCGCGAGGCCGAGGGGGCGATCCTCGCCCACGGACTGGCGACTCCGGCGGGGGCGTTCAGGAAAGGGCGGGTCCTCTCCGCCGCCGACGTCGCGGCCCTCGCCCGGGGGGGGATCGCCGACGTCGTCGCCGCGCGGCCGGAGCCGGGCGACGTGGGCGAGGACGAGGCCGCCCGGCGCATCGCCGCCGCCGCGCGCGGCGCGGGGCTGGCGGCGCGCGCCCCCTTCGCCGGGCGCGCCAACCTCTACGCCGAGGAGCCCGGCGTGCTGCTGGTGGACGCCGGCCGCGTCGACGCGATCAACCGCGTCGACGAGTCGGTGACCGTCGCCACCCTGGCGCCCTTCGCCGCGGTGGCGGCGCGCGGCATGGCCGCGACCGTCAAGATCATCCCCTTCGCCGCCCCCGCCGCCGCGGTCGCCGAGGCCGAGCGCCTGGCGGCCGAGGGCGGGCCGCTCGCGCGCGTCGCGCCGTTCCGCGCCCGAACCGTCGGGCTGGTCATGACCCGCCTCGCCGGGACCCGCGAGGCGGCGCTCGACAAGACCGCGCGCGCGGTGCGCGACCGCGCCGCCCGCGTCGGAGCCGCCGCGGCGCCCGAACGCCGCGTCGACCACGACGAGGAGTCCGTCGCCGAAGCCGTCGCCGCCTGCGTCGCGGAGGGCTGCGACATCGTGCTGGTGGGCGGCGCGTCCGCCGTGGTCGACCGCCGCGACGTGGCGCCCGCCGGGATCGTCCGCGCCGGCGGGCGGATCAAGCGCTTCGGGATGCCGGTGGACCCGGGCAACCTGCTGCTCCTCGCCTCCGTGGACACCCCGCGCGGCGCGGTTCCCGTCGTCGCCATGCCGGGCTGCGCGCGCTCGCCGAAGCTCAACGGGTTCGACTGGGTGCTGGAGCGCCTCGCCGCCGGGCTGCCGGTAAGCGGGGCGGACGTGGCGGGGATGGGCGCCGGCGGCCTGCTCAAGGAGATCGCCGCCCGCCCGCAGCCGCGCGAGCGCGGCGCCTCCGGCGCCGAAAGCGCGGGGCCGCGGGCGCCGCGGGTCGCCGCGCTGCTGCTCGCCGCCGGCCAGTCGCGCCGCATGGGGCCGGTCAACAAGCTCCTGGCGGAGGTCGACGGCGCGCCGATGGTCCGCCGCGTCGCCGAAACCCTCGCCGCCTCCGCCGCCGAGCGCCCGATCGTGGTGACGGGGCACGAGGCGCCGCGGGTGCGCGCCGCCCTCGACGGGCTCGACGTGGGCTTCGCGCACAACCCCGACTACGCCCAGGGCCTCAGCACGAGCCTGCGCCGCGGCCTCGCCGCGCTCGACGCCGGCGTCGACGGCGCGCTGGTGTGCCTCGGCGACATGCCCGCCGTCCGCGCCGCCGACATCGACCGCGCGATCGCCGCCTTCGACCCCGGCGAGGGCCGCGCGATCATCGTCCCCGCCGCGCGCGGCAAGCGCGGCAACCCCGTCCTGTGGGGCGCGCGCTTCTTCCCGCAGATGGCGGCGGTGTCCGGCGACGTAGGCGCCCGGCACCTGATCGGCGAGAACGCCGAATGGGTGTGCGAGGTCGACGTCGACGACGACGGCGTGCTGCGCGACATCGACACCGCCCAGGCCCTCGCCGGCTGGCGCGCCGGCGGCGGCGGCTGACGGAATGGCGTTCGACGCGGCGGCGCTGCGCGCCGAATTCCCCATTTTCTCCGGCGCGGCGCCGCTCCATTACCTGGACAACGCCGCCACCTCGCAAACCCCGCGCGCGGTGCTCGACGCCGTCGCGGCGCACGAGGCGGCCGCGCGCGCCAACGTGCTGCGCGGCGTCCACCGCCTCGCCGAGCGGGCGACCGCGGCCTACGCCGAGGCGCGCAGCCGCGTCGCCCGCTACGTAGGCGCCGCCGACCCGGCCGAGATCGTCTTCACCGGCGGGGCCACCGCCGCCATCAACCTGGTCGCGCACGCCTTCGGCGCGCGCCTCCGCCCCGGCGACGAGGTCGTCGTCTCGGTCCTCGAGCATCACTCCAACATCGTCCCGTGGCAGTTGCTGCGCGACCGCGCGGGCGTGGCGCTCAAGGCGCTCCCGGTCACCGGCGACGGGCGGATCGACCTGTCCGCCCTCGACTCGTCGATCGGCCCGGCGACCCGCCTGGTCGCCCTGGCCCACGTCTCCAACGTCACCGGCGCGGTGTGCGATGCGGCGGCGGTCGCGGCCGCCGCCCGCCGCGTCGGCGCGCGGGTGCTGCTCGACGGCGCCCAGGCGGTCCCGCACGGCCCGGTCGACGTCGCCGCGTTGGGCGCGGACTTCTACGCCTTCTCGGGCCACAAGATGTTCGGCCCCAACGGCGTGGGCGTCCTGTGGGCGCGCCGCGAACTGCTGGAGTCCATGCCGCCCTTCATGGGCGGCGGCGAGATGATAGGCGCGGTCACGCTGGAGCGTTCGACCTGGGCCGAGGTCCCGCACCGGTTCGAGGCCGGCACGCCGCCCATCGCCCAGGCGGTGGGCCTCGGCGCAGCGGCGGAATGGATAACGGCGCTTGACCGCGCCGCCGCCGGGGCGCACGCCGCCGGCCTCGCCGAACGCCTGCTGGCCGGCCTCGCCGAGCGCCCCTGGGTCCGCATGCTCGGCCCGGCGGACATGCGCGACCGCGCGCCGGTGGTCTCGTTCGACGTGGACGGAGTGCATCCGCACGACGTCTGCGCCGTTCTCGATTCGCGCGGCGTCGCCGCGCGCGGCGGGCACCATTGCGCGCAGCCGCTGATGGACCGCTTCGGCCTCGACGGCGCGACGCGCGCGAGTTTCGCGTTTTACAACGCCGCCGAGGACGTCGACGCCCTGCTCGCCGGGCTCGACGAGGCGGCGCGGACCCTCCGCTAGGCGGCGGCGTGGGCGGCGGACTCTACGGCGCGGCGGTGCTGGCGCTGGCGCGCCGCGCCGACGGCGCGGGCCGGCTGCCGGCGCCGGACGGCGCGGCGACGGTCGACAACCCGCTCTGCGGCGACCGGGCGACGGTCGAGGTCGCGGTCGACGGCGCGCGGGTGCGCGCGGTCGCCCACGCGGTGCGCGGCTGCATCCCGTGCCGCGCCGCGGCGGCGGTGTTGGGTGCCGCGCTGCCCGGCCTCGACTTCGCCGCGCCGGAGGCCGCCCTGGCGGCGTTGCGCGCCATGTTCGCGGGCGCCGCGCCGCCCGCCGGGCGGTGGGCGGAGCTGGCGCATTTCCGGCCGGTGTCGGCGCATCCCGGCCGCCACCGCTGCGTAACGCTGCCGTTCGAGGCCGCCGCCGCCGCACTCGCCGCCGCCGAACGCGAAGCGCGTTGACGCGGCCGCGCGTTTGCGCTAATTCCGGTTCGTCGCGGCGCGCCGGCGCCGCCTTCTCGCAGGGCATCGCGATGGAAATCGTCGAGGAAAAGCAAGGGTCCGTGATGGTGGTTTCGCCGGTCGGCCGGGTCGACGGAGTCGGCGCGCCGCACCTGGAGAAACGCATCGCCGACATCATTGAGCGCGGGGAATCCCGCTTGGTCCTGGATTGCGCGGAGATGAACTACATCAGCAGCGCCGGCCTGCGCACGGTGCTCATCGGCGCGCGCTCCTGCCAGCAGAAGGGCGGCGGGCTGGCCATCTGCGCCCTCCAGCCGGAATGCAGGGCGGTCATGGAGATGAGCGGGTTCCTCCAGATCCTGAAGTCCTACGACACCCGCGACCAGGCGGTCGCGGCGCATTCCGAAGACGGGGGGTGACGCCGTGCTGACCTTCGTCGAGGAGATCGTGCTGCTGATGCTCGACGACGAAGGCTCGGTCCTCCCGGTGCGCGAGACGACGATGGAATACGTCATCGCCGGCGCGGCGCTGATGGACCTCGCCTTCGCCGACAGGATCGACACCGATCCCGACGAGCTGACGGTCATCGACCGCGCGCCCACCGGGAACGCGATGCTCGACCGGGTGCTCGCCCGCGTCTCCGAATCCGGGGAGAACCGTTCCGCCGGCGCCTGGGTCGAGAGCGTCGCCCGGCGCGAGGCGAAGGCGCTGCGCGAAATGGCGCTGGACAGCCTGATCGCGCGCGGCATCCTCGAACGCCGCGACGAACGCTTCCTGTGGGTGTTCGAATCGCGCCGCTACCCGATCGTCGACGGACGCGAGGAGCGCGAGGTCAAACTGCGGATCGCCGCGGCCCTGCTGTCCGACGACATCCCCGACCCGCGCGACGTAGCGCTCATCTGCCTCGTCGACGCCTGCAACGTCCTGCCCGACATCTTCTCCAGCCGCGAGACGGAGAAGGTCGGCCCCCGCGTCGAGCAGCTGCGCAAGATGGACCTGATCGGCCGCGAGATCGGCGCGGCGATCGCCGAAATCGAACGCTCGATCATGATCGCCATGACGCAGACGCCGCACTGACGGCGCGGGACCCGGCATGACGGCGGACTGGCTCCCGGCGGGCGCGCGCCTCCCGCGGCCGGGGGACGAGGACGCCGCCCGGGCGCACTGGGCGCGGTGGCGCGAGGCCGGCCCGCCCGCCGGCGGGGAGGGGGGCGCGGCCGGCGCGCTGCTCGACGCGGTCTTCGGCAACAGCCCGTTCCTCTCCCGCTGCCTGGTCTCCGACCCGGCGTTCTCCCGGCTGCTGCTGGAGGAGGGGCCCGACGCGGCCTTCGCCGCCGCGCTGGAGGAGGCGTCGTCGGCGCCGGCGGACGAGGCGGAGGACGCGCTGATGGCGCGGCTGCGCGCCGCCAAGCGCCGGGCGGCGCTGGCGATAGGCGTCGCCGACATCGCCGGCGCGTGGCCGCTCGAACGGGTCACCGGCGGCCTGTCGGATTTCGCCGAGGCGTCGCTGCGCGCCGCCTGCCGCAGCCTGCTGCGCGCCGCCGGCAAGTCCGGCCGGCTGGACCTGCCCGACCCCGGCGACCCGGAGGCGGGTTCGGGGCTGGTCGTCCTCGGCATGGGCAAGCTCGGCGCGCGCGAACTCAACTATTCGAGCGACATCGACATCATCGTGCTCTACGACGAGGACGCCGCGCCGGTCGCCGCCGGGGCGGAGCCGGGGCGCGTCTTCGTCCGGCTCGCCCGCCGCCTGCTGCGGATCATGGACGAGCGCACCGCCGACGGCTACGTCTTCCGCACCGATTTGCGGCTTCGCCCCGACCCGGCGTCGACGCCGCTGGCGTTGTCGGCGCGCGCGGCGGCGCGCTACTACCGCGAGGCGGGCCGCACCTGGGAGCGCGCCGCGATGATCAAGGTCCGCCCGGTCGCCGGCGACCCGCGGGCCGGCGAGGCGTTCCTCGACGTCCTCCGCGACTTCGTCTGGCGGCGGCGGCTGGACTTCGTGGCGGTCCAGGAAATGCGGGAGATCAAGCGCCAGATCGATTCGTCGCGGGGCGGCGGCGGCGGCGATTCGGTCGCCGGGCGCAACGTCAAACTCGGCCGCGGCGGCATCCGCGAGATCGAGTTCTTCGCCCAGGCGCAGCAGCTCGCATGGGGCGGGCGCGACCCCGAGCTGCGCCCGCGCGGGACGCTGGAGGCGATCGACGCCCTCGCGGCCGCGGGCCAGGTGGACGGGGGCGCGGTCGCCGAGCTGCGCGACGCCTACGACTTCCTGCGCGGCGTCGAGCACCGCTTGCAGATGGTGGACGACCGCCAGACCCACTCGCTGCCCGGCGACGAGGCGGGAGTCGCCGCCGCCGCCGTCTTCGCGGGGTTCGATTCGCCCGGCGACTTCTCCACCGCGCTGCTCGCCCGCCTGCGGACGGTGGGCCGCCATTACGACGGCCTGTTCGCCGGCGGCCGGCCCGCCGCGGCCCGGGCGGCGGGCGAATTGGCGCTCCCGGAGGACGCGGACGACCCGGCGACCCTGCGCGCGCTGGCGGAGTTGGGCTACGCCGACCCCGCGCGCGCCTCCGCGACGGCGCGCGGCTGGCGCGCCGGCCGCCATTCCGCCATGCGGGAGGAGCGCGCGCGCGAGCTGGCGGCGGCGCTGGCGCCGGCCGCGCTCGCGGCGTTCGCCGCGACGACCGCCCCCGACGCGGCGCTGGCGCGGTTCGACGCGCTCCTCGCCCGCGCGGGGGACGGCGCGCGCCTGTTCTCGCTGTTGTCGGCGAACCCGGGCCTGCTCGACCTGGTGGCGGACGTCATGGGTTCGGCGCCGCGCCTCGCCGACCTTCTGACCCGCCATCCCGACGTGCTCGACAGCGTGCTGAGCCGCGATTTCGCCGACCTCGAGGCGCCCGACGACCTGGGGCGCGAACCCGGGGTGGCGCTCGCCGCGCGGCGCGGCCTGGTGCGCCTGTTCTACGCCCGCGAGTTCGGCGCGCGGGAGATGAAGGCGGACCTCGCCGAGGCCGCCCGCCGCGCCGGCGACCTCCAGGACCTGTTCGACGTCCAGCGCCGGTGGGCCAACGAACGGCAGTTCCAGATCGGCGTCCACCTGCTGCGCGGCCTGCTCACCCCGGTGGAGGCCGCCGGCCCGCTCTCCGACATCGCCGAGACCTGCCTGCACGCGTTGACCCCCGCGGTGGCCGAGGAGTTCGCCGCCCGCCACGGCCGCGTCCCCGGCGGCCGCGCCGCCGTCGTGGCGTTCGGCAAACTGGGCAGCCGCGAGATGACGGTGGGCTCCGACCTCGACCTGATGTTCGTCTACGACGCCGACCCCGGCGCGGCGCAGTCGGACGGCCGCCGGCCGCTGGCGCCGGGCGCCTATTACGGGCGGCTGTGCCGGCGGCTGATCGCGGCGCTGACCGCGCCCACCGCCGAGGGCAGCCCCTACGAGGTCGACATGCGCCTGCGCCCGTCGGGCGCCGCCGGCCCCATCGCCTGCTCGCTGGCCGCCTTCGCCGCCTACCACGAGAAGGAGGCGTGGACCTGGGAGCGCCAGGCGCTGACGCGGGCGCGGGTCGTCCTGTCCACGGGCGGACTGGGGGAGGAGTTCGAACGCGCCCGCCTCGACGTGCTGGTCCGCCCGCGCGAGCGCGCCGCGCTCGCCGCCGACGTCGCCGCGATGCGCGAGCGCGTCCGGAGCGAACGGGGGAGCGGCGGGCGCTGGTCGGTCCGGTATATGCGCGGCGGGCTCCTCGACGTGGAGTTCATCGCCCAGTTCCTGCAATTGCTGCACGCGGCGGAGGCGCCGGAGGTGCTCGCGGGCGACTCCGTATCGGTGTTCGAGGCCGCCGGCGCGCGCGGGCTGGTCGACGCCGGCGCGGCGCGCGAATTGGCGGAGGCGGCGGCGCTGTGGCGCAACCTGGAGGGCGTGATCCGCGCCGCGGTGGGCGCCCGCGCCGAGGGGGAGGAGGCGGAGGGCGCGATCGAGAACCTGCTCGCGCGGTCGTCCGGCAAGGCGGTCCTCGGGGCGCTCGTCGAATCGATGCGCGACACCGCGGAGCGGGTGGCGCGCCGCTTCGACGAGACGGTCGCCTCGCAGGCGGCCTGACCGGGCGGATGGGCCGCCGCCGGGATTGACAAATCCCTTGAAAACGCTAGACTGCGCCGAGGGAGCCAAGCGGGGAACGCGATGACGGACACGGCGGGAAAGCCGCGCAAGATACTCGCGGTCGATGACGAGGAGGACTTCGAGCCGATGGTGCGGCAGCGCATGCGCCGCGACATCCGGGCCGGACGCTACGAGTTCGTCTTCGCCAGCAACGGCGTCGAGGCGCTCGAGCGCCTGAACGCGGACCGCAGCATCGACATGGTGCTCTCCGACATCAACATGCCGGAGATGGACGGGCTCGCCCTGCTCGACCAGATCCCGAGCGTCGACCCCAACATCCGCTGCGTGATCGTCTCCGCCTACGGCGACATGACGAACATACGCCACGCGATGAACAAGGGCGCGTTCGACTTCGTGACCAAGCCCATCGACTTCCAGGACCTGCGCGTGACCATAGAGCGCACGCTGCAACACCTGGAGTTGTGGCGCGAGGCGCTGGAGTCGCGCGACAAATTGGTGGCGCTCCAGAACGAGCTCGAGATCGCCCGTAACATGCAACAGTCGATCCTGCCGACCGAGTTCCCGTCCGGCGACGGCTACCGGGTGTTCGCGAGCATGGAGGCGGCGCAGGACGTCGGCGGCGACTTCTACGACGTCTTCCCGCTGAGCGAGAACCGGATCGGCGTCGCCGTCGCCGACGTCTCGGGCAAGGGCGTGCCCGCCGCGCTGTTCATGATGTCCAGCCGGACCCTGCTGAAGGGCGCCGCCATCGGGCGGCCGGACCCGCACGACGTCCTGGCCGAGGTCAACCGGCTCCTGTGCGAGAACAACGAGACGGCGATGTTCGTCACCGTCTTCTTCGCCGTATACGACCCCGCGACCGGGGAGATGGTGTACGCCAACGGCGGCCACAACCCGCCGCTGATCGTCCACGCCGACGGCGCGTCGACGACGATGCGCCGCCCGCCCGGAGTGGCGCTCGGCGCGGTGCCCGAATTCCCGTTCGGGAAGGACTCGGTGACGCTGAAGCCGGGGGAGACCGCGGTGCTCTACACCGACGGGGTCACCGAGGCGGAGGACATCGCGCAGGAGCAGTTCGGCGTCGAGCGGCTGCGCGAGGTGTTCGCCGCCGCGCCCGCCGGCGGCGCCCGCGGCGCCACCGAGGCGGTCTTCCGCGCGGTGCGCGATTTCGCCGGCGACGCGCCGCAGTTCGACGACATCACCTGTCTGGTGCTCCAGCGCGGCGGGTCGTAGCGATGAGCGCGAAATTGTCGCTGCGCATGGACCTGCGGCTCGACGAGCTGACGCGCGTCGCGGCGGCGCTGGAGGAATTCGCCCGCGCCGAGGACTGGTCCACCGAGGTCGAATACCAGATCAAACTGGCGGTGGAGGAGCTGGGGATCAACATCATCAACTACAGCGACGGCGAGGGCGCCGGCGCCGAACCGCGCCACGCCGAGATCGAAATCGCCTCGGACGCGGACGAGGTCGTCGTCCGCATCGCCGATGACGGCCGCCCCTTCGACCCGTTCGCCGAGGCGCCCGCGCCCGACCTCGAATCGGGGATCGACACCCGGCCCATCGGCGGACTCGGCGTCCATCTGGTCAAGACCATGATGAACGAGGCCCGGTACCGGCGCGAGGACGGGCGCAACCGGGTGACGCTGGTCAAGCGGAGGACAGGATGACGCGGGGGCCGCGCCGCGGCCGCGCCGCCCTGGCGTTCGGCGCGGCGTTGTGCGGCGCGGCGGCGGCCGGCGGAGCCGAACACGCGGCCGACGAGGACGCCGGCGACCGCGCCGGGATCTTCGCCGACCGCGTGCTGTTCGGCCAGTCCGCCGCCTTCAGCGGCCCCGCCCGCGACCTCGGCGCGGAGATGAAGGCGGGGATAGAGGCCGCGTTCGGCGAGGCCAACGCGAACGGCGGAATCCACGGCCGCCGCCTGGAATTGCTGTCGCTCGACGACGCCTACGAACCCGAGGCCGCCATCGCCAACACCCGCCGGCTGATCGAGGAGGAGCGCGTCTTCGCGCTCATCGGCGCGGTCGGCACGCCGACCTCGCGCGCCGCCGTCCCCATCTCGACCGACGCCGGAGTCCCCTACGTCGCGCCCTTCACCGGCGCCGCCTTCCTGCGCGACCCCTCGCGGCGCAACATCGTCAACCTCCGCGCCTCCTACTACCAGGAGACGGAGACCATCGTCGACCGCCTCGTCCGCGACCTCGGCGTCGACCGCATCGCGGTGCTGTTCCAGGACGATTCGTTCGGCCGCGCGGGGTACGAAGGCGTTCGCCGCGCACTCCGCCGGCGCGACCTGGCGCCCGTGGCGACCGGCGTCTATCCGCGCAACACCACCGCGGTGAAGACGGCGCTGCTCGACCTGCGCCGCGGCGACCCCGGCGCCGTCGTCCTGGTGGGCGCCTACCGCCCGGTCGCCGAGCTGATCGCCTGGGCGCGGCGCATCCGATTCGCGCCCGTCTTCCTCACCATCTCCTTCGTCGGCGGCCGGGCGCTGGTGGACGAGCTCGGCGAACACGGCGAGGGGGTCTTCGTCACCCAGGTGGCGCCGTATCCGGGCGCGGATTCGCCCCCCGCCGCCCCCGCCTACCGCCGGGCGCTGGCGGCGGTCGCGCCCGACGCGCGGCCGGGGTTCGTCTCGTTCGAGGGCTACCTCGCCGGGCGGCTGGCGATCCTCGGCCTGGAGCGCTGCGGCGAGGCGCTCGGGCGGACCTGCTTCCTCGAGGCCCTGCTCGGCCTCGAATCCGCCGACATCGACGGGTTCGCGATCGGCTTCGGCCCGCGCGACAACCAGGGGTCGGACGCGGTGTTCCTCACCGTGGTCGACGCCGACGGCGACTACCGCCCCGTCGACACCCTCGCGAGCGCCGCCCGGCCGTGACCGGTTTCTGGAGGCGCCTGCTCGACAGCCGGTTTCGCATATCGACGCAGCTGTACCTGGGCATCGCCGGCGCCGTCGCCATGACTTTCGCCGCGAGCGTCGTCGGCTGGTTCTCCTTCGAGCGCGTCGGCGAGGTCCAGAGCCGCGTCAACGAGGGCAGCGTGCCGGCGCTGGCGGCGGCGTTCGGCGTCGCCCAGCAGACCAGCGCGCTGGTGGCCTTCGCGCCGCGCCTCGTCTCCGCCGCCGGCCCCGACGACCTGGCGCGGATCAGCGGCGACATCGTGAGCGCGCGGGAGGCGTTCGAGACGCAGCTGTCGGCGCTGCAACAGCTCGGCGGCGAGGAGGAGCGCGCGCGCGAGCTCGGCGCCCAGGGCGCGGAGCTGGTCGCCAACGTCCAGGAGGTCCTGGGCCTGGTGCTGCAACACTTCTCCCTGACCCGCGTCCGGGAGGAGCTGCGCGACGAGCTCGATGCGGCGCGCCGCGAACTGGCGGATATTTTCGTCCCCGCCATCGACGACCAGTTCTTCTTCGCGATGACCGGGTACCGCGCGCTCGACGCCGCCCCCGCGCCGCGCGCGAGCCACTTCTCGGAGGAGGAGTTCGACCGCTACCGCCACCTGGCCGAGTTGAGCGAGATCGCCACCGTCGGCGTCGGCGTCCTCTCCACCGCCCTCAACGTGTCGGACCCCACCTTGCTCGAGCCCCTCCGCGAGCGTTTCGAGAGCGTCGCGCGGACCATCGACCGGCGCCTCGCCGACATCGGCGTGCCCGAGCTCCGCGACGCGCTCCGGCCCGGCCTCCTGCGGATCGTCGATCTCGGCCTCGGCCTCCAGCGCGGCCTGTTCGACCAGCGGGCGCGGGAGCTCGAACTGGCCGCCCGCGAGCGCGCGCTGCTGGCCGAGAACCAGGACCTCGAGGCGGCGCTGGTCGCCGGGGTCGAGGCGCTCGTGGCCGCCGCCGAGGAGGACGCGCGCGCCGCGGCGCGCGCCTCCGAACGCGCCATCGGCGCCGGCGGCAACATCCTGCTCGCCCTCAGCGCCGCGAGCATCGTCGCCGCCGTCCTCATCGCCTGGCTGTTCGTCGGCCGGGTCCTGCTGCGCCGCCTGGAGCGGCTGGCGCGGCGCATGCGCGGCATGGCCGAGGGCGACCTCGAGGGCCGGGTGGAGATCGACGGCCGCGACGAGGTCGCCGATATGGCGGCGGCGCTGGAGGTCTTCCGCCGCGCCGCGCTCGAGGCGCGGCGCCTGAACCTGGTGGAGGAGCTCGCCGGCGAACTCCAGAGCAAGAACGCGCAGCTCGAGAACACCCTCTCCGACCTGCACAAGGCGCAGGACCAGATCGTCGTCCAGGAGAAGCTCGCGGCGCTCGGCGAGCTCACCGCCGGCGTCGCCCACGAGATCCGCAACCCGCTCAATTTCGTCAAGAACTTCTCCGAAAGCTCCGAGGAGCTGGTGGCGGAGCTGCTGGAGGAGATCGACGGGGTCCTGAAGGATTCCGGCGCCGCCAACGACGACGAACGGCGCGGCCTCATCGAGGAGATCGGCTCCGACGTCACCGAGAACCTCAAGCGCATCCGCCAGCATGGCGGGCGCGCCGACCGCATCGTCGAAAGCATGCTGATGATGGGGCGCGGCTCCGGCGAAGCCATGCCGACCGACGTCAACGCGGTGGTCGACGAACACGCGCGGCTCGCCTACCACAGCGCGCGGGCGACCGATAAGTCCTTCCGGCTGGAGATAAAACGCGAACTCGACCCGGAGACGGGCGAGATCGAGGCCATCCCGCAGGACCTGGGCCGCGTCTTCCTCAACATGGTGGGCAACGCCTGCCACGCCACCGACGACAGGCGCCGCGCCGCCGTCGAGAACGGCGAGGACGGCTACGTCCCCACCATGACGCTCAAGACGCAGGGGTTCGAGGACCGCGTCGAGGTCCGCATCCGCGACAACGGCTGCGGAATGCCCCCCGACGTCGCCGAGAAGATCTTCAACCCGTTTTTCACCACCAAGCCGACCGGCAAGGGCACCGGCCTGGGCCTCGCCCTCTCCAACGACATCGTGCGCAAGCACGGCGGCGGCATCCGCGTCGAGACCGAGGCCGGCGCCTTCACCGAGATGATCGTCACCCTGCCCCGGGCCTCGGCGCTGGCCGACGCGGAGGAGGCGGAGTCCGGCCCGGTCGCTGCGGAAGATTCCGCGGCGGACGAATCCGGGGAGGAAGCGGCGGAGGACGCCCCGGCGGAAGCGGCGGCCGGCGCGTGACCGCCCGCCGCATGTCGGGCCGCAGGGCCGCGACTGCCGGAACGGCCCCGGTTGCGGGCGATTAGGGCGGTGAGGGACGACGGCCCGCTCGGCGCGAGGGGGCGTCCCGCGTCCGCGCGGGTCCTCCAGCTGCTGCGCCACGCGAAATCCTCGTGGAAGGACCCCGGCCTCGCCGACCGCGACCGCCCGCTCAACGCGCGCGGCCGGGCGGCGGCGGGCCTCGTCGGCGCGCGCCTTCGCGCCGCCGGCGCCGCGCCCAGCCTGATCCTCTGTTCGCCGGCGCTCCGCGCGCGCGAAACCGGCGAATTGCTCGCGGCCGAGCTCGCCGCGCCGCCTGAAATCCACCGCGACGAGCGGCTCTACATGGCCGGCCCCGGGCGGATTCTGGAGGTCCTGCGCGCGCTCGGCGGCGACGCGCCGCCGACCGTCATGGCGATAGGCCATAATCCCGGCATGCGGGCGCTCGCCGCGCGCCTCGCCGCCGGCGTCGACCCCGGCGCCGCCGAGCGGCTGCGGGGCAGGTTCCCCACCGCGGCGCTCGCCGAGTGCGAATTCCGCGCGGCGGGATGGCGCGGCCTCGACGCCGCGGCCGTCACCGGCGTGCGCGTATCCGCCCCGGCGCGAAACGGATAACGGGGAGGCGGGCCGCGCCCGCGGAGCCATGCCGATGGATTTGAGCCGCTACGCCGCCTTCGACACGCTGCGCTTCGACGAACCCGCGCCGCGCGTGTTGCGCGTGACCATGGCCGCGCCCACCGTCGACGCGCGCGGGCACGCCCATCTCGCCCATGTCTGGCGCGTCGTGGACGGCGATCCGGAGGCGGCGGCGGCGATCCTCCGCGGCGCGGGCAAGCACTTCTCCGCCGGCGGCGACTTCGCCCTCGTCGAGGAGATCGCCGACGATTACGACGCCCGCGTGCGCGTCTGGAAGGAGGCGCGCGACTTGGTCTTCAACGTGGTGAACTGCGCCAAGCCCATCGTGTCGGCGCTGCACGGCGCGGCGGTCGGGGCCGGACTCGCCGCCGGCCTTCTGGCCGACGTCTCCATCGCCGCGCGCGGCGCGCGGATCGTCGACGGCCACACCCGCCTTGGCGTCGCCGCCGGCGACCACGCGGCGATAATCTGGCCGCTGCTGTGCGGCATGGCGAAGGCGAAATACCACCTGCTGCTGTGCGAGCCGTTGAGCGGCGCGGAGGCGGAGCGCATCGGCCTGGTGTCGCTTTGCGTCGACGATTCCGAATTGCAGGACAAGGCGGTGGAGGTCGCGGGCCGCCTCGCCGCCGGCTCCCCCACCGCGGTGCGCTGGACCAAATACGCGCTCAACAACTGGCTGCGGAGCGCCGGCCCCGCCTTCGACGCCTCGCTGGCGCTGGAGTTCCTCGGCTTCGGCGGGCCGGACATGCGCGAGGGAATCGCCTCGCACAGGGAGCGGCGCGCGCCCCGCTTTTCGGAGCGCGCGCCGCTATAGTTCCGTCAGCCGGACCGCAGCGGCGCGGCGCGGAACAGCGGGTCGCCGTCGCGCTCGATGAGCAGCAGCAGCGAATCGCGCCCGTCCGCCTCCGCGTCGGCGAGCGCCTGGGCGAGCGCCTCCGGATCGGCGACCGGCCGCCGCCCGGCCTCGCGGATCGTGTCGCCCGGCCGGAGCCCGCCGCGCGCCGCCGGCCCGCCCGGCGCCACCGCGAGCACCGCCACGCCGGCGCCGTCCGGCGCGGGCGCCGCGGTCAGCCCGAGCCGCGCCCCCGGAGATTCGCCGCCGCCGCCGGCCGCGGCGACCTCCGCCGTCTCCGCGCGTTCGGCGACGGTCGCCTCGAAGCGCCGCTCCGCGCCGTCGCGGACGGCGGCGATGGCGACGGTCCCGTTCGCCGGCGTTTCGGCGACCAGCCGCGCGAGGCGGCGCGGCCCCGCGACCTCCCGCCCGTCATAGGCCACGATCACGTCGCCGGCCTCCAGCCCCGCCGCCGCCGCCGGGCTGCCGGGCATGACCTGCGTCACCAGCGCGCCGCGCGCCTCGGCCAGGTCGAGGCCCCGGGCGATGTCATCGGTGAGCCGCTGGATTCCCACGCCCAGCCAGCCGCGCACCGCTCGCCCGTGCTCGCGCAGCTGCGTGACGATGGGTTCGGCGAGCGCGGACGGAATCGCGAAGCCGATCCCGACGTTTCCGCCCGATGGGGAGACGATGGCGGTGTTGACGCCGATGACCGCGCCGTCGAGGTCGAACAGCGGGCCGCCCGAATTGCCGGGATTGATCGGCGCGTCGGTTTGCAGGAAGTCGTCGAACGGCCCGGCGGAGATGTCGCGCGCGCGGCCGGAGACGATCCCCGCCGTCACCGTCCCGCCGAGGCCGAACGGGTTGCCGATGGCGAGGGTCCAGTCGCCGACTCGCGCCGCGCCGGAATCGCCCCACCGCAGCGCCGGCAGCGGGGCGGCGGCCTCGACCTTGAGCAGCGCCAGGTCGGTCTTGGCGTCGGCGCCCGCCAGCTCCGCCTCCAGGCGCTCCCCCGTGGCGAGGGTGACGAAGATCTTCGCGGCGCCGTCGATCACGTGGCGGTTGGTGACGATGTAGCCGTCCGGGTCGATGACGAAGCCAGAGCCCGCCGCCATCGCCGGGCGCATCCGCCCGCCGCGGCCGCCGGGGCCCCGGTCGCCGAAACGGCGTCCGAAGAACTTCTCGAAGGGGAAGCCGCGGGGCAGGGCGAAGGGCGGGCCGCGGCGCGCCTCTCCGTCCGCCCTTTCCGTATCGACGGCGACCACGCTCGGCGACAGGTCCTCGACCAGGTCGGCGAATCCGTCGGGCGCCGGCCGCGCCTGCGCGGCGCCGGCCGCCGCGGCCAGGACGGCCGCCGCAGCCGCGGCGCGTAACGGGAGTGCGGGAGTCATGATATGCTCGTCTCCTCGGGTGGGTGTCGCATGGCGCGGCGGCCCGCGGCCGCCGCGCGGCATGACATGGGCCGCGCCGCCGCCGGGTTTAAGCCCGCTCACGCCGATGTGAAAAACACCCGCGACCGCCGCGCGCCGGCGTCAGTCGAACTCGTAGTCGTAATCGCCGTCCCCGCCCGACGCGGCGGGCGCCGCGCGGACGCGGTTGTCGATGGGCGGCAGGCTCAGGACGTACTCGGCGACCGCCGCCAGATCCTCGTCCGAGAGGCGGCTGGAGCCGAGTTCGACCAGTTTCGCCATCGAACCCTGGACGCTGTCGCCCGAAGGGGTAAGGCCCGTCTCGAGCAGCCACGCCACGTCGCCCGCGCTCCAATCGGCGATGCCGGTTTCGTGCGGCGTGATGTTCGGCGTCGGCCCGTCGTCCGCCGGCCCCGCATGCCCCGAATACTCCCGCCCCGCGGCGCGCGCGCCGAGGACATTGCGCGGCGTGTGGCACTCCCCGCAATGCAGGAGGTGGCGGCCGAGATACGCGCCCCGGTTCCATTGCGCGCTCCGCTCCGGGTCCGGCGCCCACGGCTGCGGCGTGAAGAACATGAGCCGCCAGCCGAGCGCCGCGGGCGGCAGGCCGAACGGGAAGGCGAGGTCGTGCGGGCGGTTCGGGCGCTTCACCGGCCTGAGCTGGCGCAGATACTCCCACATGTCCGCGAGGTCGCCATCGGTGAGGCCGCCGAACGCCGGATAAGGGAACGCCGGATAATAGAACTTGCCCTTGGGCGAGATCCCCCGCCGCATCGCCCGCTTGAAATCGGTCACCGTCCAGCCGCCGAGACCGGTGTCGTGGTCCGGCGTCAGGTTGGAGCCGTAGAACGTACCGAACGGCGACTCCACCGCCCCGCCGCCGGCGAGGCGCGCGCCTCCGTTCTCCGTATCGGTGTGGCAGGCCATGCAGCCTCCGGCGCGGACGAGGTATTTGCCGCGCTGGCGCATCTCCTCCCACTCGTTGGCGGACGCGCCGGCGAGCGGGAGGAGGATCAGCGCCGCGAGAAGGCCGCTACTGCTGCTTCTGGCGGAAATCGTCGTGGCAGCCTCCGCAGGTTTTGCCGAGCGCGCCGAGCGCCGTTCGGATCTGTCCCAGATCGCCCGAATCGGCGGCGGCGACCATGGCGTCCGCCGCCTCGGCGGACTTCCTCATCGATTCGGCGAACTCCTCCGGCCGCTCCCAGACCGCCGGCAGGGCGCGGGTCTTGCCCGCCTCCGCCCCGGTTCCCGCGGGGAACAGCGGGCCGGCGGCGCCGAGCCCGTCGCGAATCGCCCGCGCATTCGCCGCCGCGTAGTCCAGCGTGGAGATCTCCCCCTTCGCCACCATCGCCAGCGCGGCGATGTTGGCGCCCACCGATTTCATCGCCGCCTGGCGGTATTTGACGAGGTTCGCGGGCTCGTCGGCGGCCTGCGCCGCGCCCGCGACCAGCGCGGCGGCGAGAACCGCGCCGATATGCTTTCTCAACCCGATCATGCCATTCTCCCCTTGCCGAGTCGGCGGCGCATGATACCCCGCGGGCCGCGCCATGCAACCGCCGCGGCGGGACGGTCGTCCAGGGAGGGCGAAGGTTGGGCGACAAGGTGCTGATCGTCGATTTCGGCTCCCAGGTCACGCAGCTCATCGCGCGGCGGGTGCGCGAATCCGGCGTCTATTGCGAGGTCGCGCCGGCGCGCCGGGCCGCCGCCGCCCTCGCCGAGGCGCCGCCCCGGGCGTTGATCCTGTCGGGCGGGCCGGCCTCGGCCGCGGCCGACGGCGCGCCGCAGGCGCCGGAGGCGGCGTTCGCGCTCGGCGTCCCGATGCTCGGCATATGCTACGGGCAGCAGGCCATGGCGGCGCGGCTCGGCGGCGCCGTCGCCGCCGGCGGCCACGGCGAATTCGGCCATGCCGAGCTCGAGGTCCTGCGCGAGAGCCCGCTGTTCGCCGGCGTCGCCGCGCCGGGCGAGCGAATCCCGGTGTGGATGAGCCACGGCGACCGGGTCGCGGCGCTGCCCGAAGGCTTCGAGGCGGTCGCCCGGTCGCCCGGCGCGCCCTTCGCCGCGATCGAGGACCGGGAGCGCCGCCGTTACGGCGTGCAGTTCCACCCCGAGGTCGCGCACACCCCTGCCGGCGCGGCGATATTGCGGAACTTCACCCACCTTATCGCCGGCTGCGCCGGGGACTGGACGATGGCGGCGTTCCGGTCCGCCGAGGTCAAGCGCATCCGCGCGCGCGTCGGCGGCGGGCGGGTGATCTGCGGCCTGTCCGGCGGAGTCGATTCGTCGGTCGCGGCGGCGCTGGTCCACGAGGCCGTCGGCGACCGGCTCGATTGCGTGTTCGTCGACACCGGGCTGCTGCGCGAGGGCGAGGCCGAGGAGGTCGAGAGCCTGTTCCGCGGCCGGTTCGCCATGCGATTCCACCGCGTCGACGCGGGCGACCGGTTCCTCGCCGCGCTGGCCGGCGTCGCCGACCCCGAGGCCAAGCGCAAGCGTATCGGCAAGGTCTTCGTCGACGTGTTCGAGGCGCGGGCGCGGGCCCTCGGCGGCGCCGACTTCCTCGCCCAGGGGACCCTCTACCCGGACGTCATCGAGTCGGTTTCGTTCGCCGGCGGCGCCAGCGCGACCATCAAATCGCACCACAACGTCGGCGGCCTGCCGGAGCGCATGAAGATGGCGCTGGTGGAGCCGCTGCGCGCGCTGTTCAAGGACGAAGTGCGCGCGCTGGGGCGCGAGCTCGGCTTGCCCGAGGAGGCGCTGCGGCGGCATCCGTTCCCCGGCCCCGGCCTCGCGATCCGCATCCCCGGCGAGGTGACGGCCGGCGCGGCGGCGGTCCTGCGGCGGGCGGACCGCATCTTCATCGAGGAGATCCGCGCCGCCGGCCTCTACGACGAGATCTGGCAGGCTTTCGCGGCGTTGCTTCCGGTGCGCGCGGTCGGGGTGATGGGCGACGCGCGCACCTACGACCGCGTCTGCGCGCTGCGCGCGGTGACGTCGACCGACGGCATGACCGCCGATTCCTACCCTTTCGACCACGCCTTCCTCGCCCGCGTCGCCCGGCGCATCGTCAACGAGGCGCCGGGCGTCAACCGCGTCGTTTACGACGTCACCTCCAAGCCGCCCGGCACCATAGAATGGGAGTGATTCCGAAGGCCGGCGGGTCCCGCCCCGGCGTTCCGCTTGACATTCGCGGCAAAATCGGCTATTGAACAGGTGTTGGCGAAACCCGAACGGAGGATGCGAGACATGAACGAACGACAGGAAGCTTGGGGCGCGGTGGCCAGCGGGTGCCGCGAAGACCCCGAATACCGCGCGCGGATGCAGGCCGACCCGAAGGCGGCGCTGGCCGAGGCCGGAGTGGACGTCGGGGACTGCGAAGTGCGCGTCGTCGTCGACACCGACGAGGTGCGCCACATGGTGCTGCCGCTCGACCCGAACGGCGAACTGGCCGACGAGCGGCTCTCGAGCGTCGCCGGCGGCGTTTACGGATGGGGCTCCCCGGCGGGCTGCGCCTGCATCGGGTGGCACTAGCCGGCTCCGTCCGCCCCGCTCCGGCGCCCCCCGGCGGCGGCCCCCCCCCCCCCCGCCCCGGGGGGGCGCCGGACCCGAATGCGCGGCGGCGAGATCGACGTCCGTATGGAATTCGGCTAATGGTAGCGTAACGCTGCGAAAACGAACGACACGAATGGAGGACGAAGTCATGACCCGGCAAAACGACGCTTGGCGCGCGGTGGCGAAGGCGTGGGACGAGGACCCCGCATACCGCGCGCGCATGGCGGCCGACCCCAAGGCGGCGCTGGCCGCCGAGGGCGTGCATATCGACGCCGCCGAGGTCCGCGTCGTCGTCGACACCGGCGACGTGGTCCATCTGGCGCTGCCGCCCGACCCCAACTCCGACCTGGTCGATGAGGGGATCGAGAACGTCTCCGGCGGCCTCTTCTCCTCCCACGCGACGCCGCCTCCGCGCCCGTGGTACCACCGCGCCTGACCGCCTCTCGCCCCATCGGGCGATGACGTAAGCCGGCCGCCGGCGGCGCGTCTTCCCTCCCCGCGCCGCCGGCGTCGCCCACTCCGACAAAAGGGGGTATCGCGATGATCGCGCTGCAATTCGCTTGCGGGTTCCGGCTCCTGGCCGCCGCGTCGGCCGTCGCCGCGCTCTCCGCCTGCGGCGGCGATGCGGTCGTGAACGGCGGCGGCGCGGCCGCCCTGCCCGCCGAGGAGCGGCTTTTCGCCGCTCCGGCGCATGTCGCGCGGGCGGAACTGCCGCAGTGGGCCCGGCTGAATGCGAACTTCGCGCCCACCGCGATCAATCGGGCGACCCCGGGCGTGGCGGCGTACACCGACCTCCTCTCGGTCGCCGAACGCGCCGCCATTCCGGCGGTGATGTCGGCGGCGGCCGGGCTCAGGCCCTCGTTCGCCCACGCCCCCACGAGTTACACCCGGCCGGCGCCCTATCCCGACGTGGATCCCGACTACAACGCCCTCTGGCGGGAATTCGCGGAGTCCCACGGTTCGCCGGGGTTGATATCGCAGATCGAATACTGGGCGACCGGCGGCGTGTCGCAATCCTCGCGGAGGGAGGGCGCCACCGTAAAGACCGGCGACAGGGTCCACGCGGAAGTCGGCTGGCGCGGCGACCGGCCCACCTTTCGCGTGGGGCTCCGGTATGCGGAGAGAGGCCGCGCCTCGCGTTTCGGTCCCGCGAACGACCTGCCCGTCTATAACGCGAACCTCCCGGCCCCCGGTTCGCTCACGGACTGGACCCTCGACAGCGGCTCGTCGGAGTCTTTCACCCGCTGGACCGGACCCGACGGGACGCACGGGGGCGCGTTCCGCGACTCCGTCCCCGGCGGGAGCCTGAAACTCGTCGTTCGCACCGACCGGACCGGCGCAACGGACACCGACTGGCTGGCGACCGGAATGTGGTGGTCGTACACGGCGAACGCGCCCCATGCGGCTTTCGGCGTCTTCGCCGACGGAGGCGAACCTGTCAAAAACAGGACGCGCCTCCGGCAGCTGGCCGGAACGGCGACCTACGCCGGCGTGGCCCACGGCGTCTTCTCCTACGCCGATGCGAGCGACAGGCGCAACGTCCCCATCCGGGGGCGCGCGACCCTCGCCGCCGATTTCGGCGACGCCTCGGCCTTCGGGACCGTCTCCGGGCGCATTCACGACATGAAGGCGGGCCGCGTGTCCCTGCCGGGGCTCCCCGAGATTGCCCTCAGCGGCCATGTGGCCAGTGGCTGGTATCGCCGCGGCTCGTTCGGGGGCGGCGCCCGCATGACCTATGCCGGGGAAAGCTATAGCGGCAGATGGGGCGGCCAGTTCTTCGGCAAGGCGGACTTCGGCGCCACCGGCGCGGCCGCGCATCCCTCCTCCGCCGCGGGAACCTTCGGCGTGGCCGCCGACGCAGGCCACAGCTTCATCGGAACTTTCGAGGTCCATCGCTGACCGGCGCCGGCGCCGCGCATCGAGGGCTGCGAGGACGACCCCTGCGGCGACTGCGGGCGCTCGTGAGGCGCGGGGTTACGGGATGTCGACCGGATTCTCTCCCCGTCGAAGCCGGTTCGCGACATCGGATAGAAGCGGCGCCAGCCGCCGGCTGAGTTCGGCGTTCGTTATATTTCCGAAGCGAAGCCACACGACACGGGGGCCCGAGGTCCCGCGCGCCCGCTCGGCGAAATCGCGGTCCTTCGACCGGACGACCGCGCCGGATCGGAGGGCTTCCTCCGCGATGTCGCCGTCTTCCGCACCGGCGAGGCCAAGGTCGCCCCAAGATCGCCAACGTGATTGGATGGATAGCCTTGATCGGAAAGCCACCGCGCGAGCTCGGGCGGCAGCTGCGCGTCGATTAGAAAGCGCACGCTCAACCGGACGCGGCGCCGGACCGATCGCTTGCCCTGGCTCCGAACGCCAACGCGGCGCTTATATCGTCTTCGTTCAAATCGGGAAAATCCGCCAGGATTTCCGCTTGCGATACGCCGTGCGCCAGAAGGTCCAGTATGTCCGACACGCGGATCCGGGTCCCGAGGATCCGCGGCCGCCCGCCGCAGGTCGCCGAGTCGATGCGAATGCGCCTCTCGGCGCCCGCTCCGACGATGTTTTCGTCGTCGTCCCGACCCACGACGAAATTCAGAATTTCCTCATCGGTCGTTTCGCTTATCCGACCTATCCTCATCTGCATCGATCGGCCGTCGTATCTGGGCCGTAAAGAAAGCAAAAGAAACGCTTCGAGCGCGTCGATCTTTTCTTCGACGACGGCCCCATCCTCCGAGTAGAAAAAAACGACTCGGGCAGATCGAAGGAGGTCCCTGTACGAATCGAAATTGCAGCCTCCCCTCCGGAGCATGCCTTCTCGTCTTTGCACCGCGCGCAATTTTCTCTGCGCCAATTCCTGCCAAAGCCCCCTGTCGTATCGCGCGGGCTATAATACTGCGAAACACGATAGCCGAGATCTTCGGACTGCCCGGCATAAAGGACGGTTCCGGTATCCCGATCCTGGAACACGTAAACCCCCGTCTTTCCGGCAACGCAATCGAAGCACGAGAAATCGTTCTTCCCGCATACGCTCTTCAGAGGGGCTCCGGCGTCCCGCGTGACGCTTTTGAGAATTCCCATCTCTCGACCTTGCGATTTTACCGATCCGGAACCCATATTGGCGGTCGCGCGCGCCCGGCGTCAAGCGCCCCGCTTCGCCGCCGGGGCGCGGCGGATGTGGAGTTCGCGCAGCTGGGCGTCGGACACTTCGCCGGGGGCGCCCATCAGAAGGTCCTCGGCGCGCTGGTTCATCGGGAACAGGATGACCTCGCGGATGTTCGGCTCGCCCGCGAGCAACATGACGATGCGGTCGATGCCCGGCGCTATGCCGCCATGCGGGGGCGCGCCGTAGCGGAACGCCCGCAGCATGCCGCCGAAACGCGCCTCCACCTCCTCCGGCGGGTAGCCGGCGATCCCGAACGCCTTGACCATGACGTCGGGGCGGTGGTTGCGGATCGCGCCCGAACTCAACTCCACCCCGTTGCACACGATGTCGTATTGCCAGGCGAGGACGTCGAGCGGGTCCTTGCCCTCCAGCGCCGCCATGCCGCCCTGCGGCATCGAGAACGGGTTGTGGCTGAACCCGACCTTTCCGGTCGCCGCGTCGCGCTCGTAAAGCGGGAAGTCCACCGTCCAGCAGAAGCGGAGGGCGCCGCTCTCCACCAGGTCGAGCGCCTCGCCGATGCGGGTCCGCGCGCGGCCGGCGAAGGCCGCCGCCTCGGCCGGCGCCATGCAGACGAAGAACGCGGCGTCGCCGGGGCCGACTCCCGCCGCCTCGCGGATCGCCGTCAGCGCCGCGGCGGGGAGGAACTTGGCGATGGGCCCCTTGCCGGCGCCGTCGGCGGGGTCGAACACGACGTAGCCCAGGCCGGGGGCGCCCTCGGCGCGCGCCCAGTCGTTCAGCCGGTCGAAAAAACTGCGCGGCCGCGCCGCCGCGCCGGGGGCGGGAACGGCGCGCACCACCGCGCCCTTGCCGATGGCGCCGCGGAACGCCTTGAACGCCGCCCCCTCCATAAGGAACGCATCGGTCACGTCGGCGATGGCGAGGGGGTTGCGGAGGTCGGGCTTGTCGGTCCCGTATTTCAGCATCGCCTCGGCCCACGGAATGCGCGGGAAGGGCGGCGGCGTCACCGCGCGGCCGTCGGCGAACTCGCGGAACACGCCGTGCAACACCGGCTCGATGGCGGCGAACACGTCCTCCTGCGTCGCGAACGCCATCTCCACGTCGAGCTGGTAGAACTCGCCGGGGCTGCGGTCGGCGCGCGCGTCCTCGTCGCGGAAGCACGGCGCGATCTGGAAGTAGCGGTCGAAGCCCGACACCATGACCAGCTGCTTGAACTGCTGCGGCGCCTGCGGCAGGGCGTAGAAGCGCCCCGGATGCAGGCGGCTCGGCACCAGGAAGTCGCGCGCGCCCTCGGGGCTCGAGGAGGTGAGGATCGGCGTCTGGAACTCGGCGAAGCCGCGCTCGGCCATGCGGCGGCGGATCGACGCGACGACGCCGGCGCGCAGCATGACGTTGCGCTGCATGGGCGCGCGGCGCAGGTCGAGGAAGCGGTGGCGCAGCCGCGTCTCCTCGCCCGGCGCCTCGTCGCCGGCGACCTGCATGGGCAGCGGCGCGGCGGCGGACTGGACGGCGAAATCGCCGATGCGCACCTCGACCGCGCCGGTGTCGAGGCGCGGGTTCACCGTGTCCTCCGAGCGCGCGACGACCTTGCCGGTGACGGTGACGACGCTTTCGGGGGTCGCCGCCTCGACGGCGGCGAAATGCGCGCCGCCCTGCTCGACGACGCATTGGGTCAGGCCGAACTGGTCGCGCAGGTCGACGAACAGCAGGGCGCCGTGGTCGCGCTTGCGGTGCACCCAGCCCGACAGGCGGACCTCGGCGCCGACGTGCTCCGCGCGCAGCGCGCCGCATGTGTGGGTCCTGTAGGCGTGCATGGGGCGCGGATACCGGAAGCGCCGCCGGCGCGCAACCGCGCTCCCGGGGCGGAGCAGCGATTCTCATTATGGACTGAGCGCGGTCCCGGATCCGCCTTTCCCGGGACCACCGGCGTCTCGCCGGCCCGCGTCCGCGACGTCCGAAGCGGAAATTGCCGGCGGACTCCGGCGCACCGCAGGGGCTATGAAAAATGCGGACTAGCCGAATACCTTGAGGTCGACCATTATGGCGACAAGCCCGGCGGCTTGCAGCCATAAGGCGCGATAGATGCGCGCCTCGAGCGAGCCTGCGCCGGCTTCGAGACCCGCGCTCGCCGCACAGCGCCTTGACGGCGGCGCGGGTGTCGAAAGCGGCTCCGTTCATGCGCCGACCGCAAGCGCGCCCGCGCCGCGTGTCGACGGCGCGCGGCTTCCATCTCCGCCGCCCGCGGGCGCGAACGAGCGAAAGCGGGTAGGGTGGCGGCATGGATGGCGAGGCGCCCCCGGTGGAGAGCGGCGCGGAGTCCGGGGGGACGCTCCCCGGCTACCGCAAGCCGCCGCAGAACGTCGAGGCCGAACAGGCGCTGCTCGGCGCCATCCTCATCGACAACGCCGGCTTCGACCGGGTCTCGACCTTCCTCGAGCCGGACCACTTCCACGTGCCGGTGCACGGGCGGATATTCGAGGCCGCCCGCAGCCTGATTGCCCGCGGCCGGGTCGCCGACCCCATCGCCCTCAAGACCTTCTTCGAGGCCGAGAACGCGCTCGCGGAGGTGGGCGGCGCGCATTACCTGGCCCGCCTCGCCGCCAGCGCCGTGAGCCTCGTCCACACCGAGGATTACGGGCGCCTCGTCCGCGACCTGAGCGCGCGCCGCGGCCTCGTCCGCATCGGCGAGGAGATGGCCGAATCCGCCTATGACGCGCGCGTCGAGGAGCCCGCCGCCGCCCTCGTCGAACAGGCGGAGGCGCAGCTCTACGAACTCGCCGAAACGGGGCGCGGCGAGGGCGGGTTCCGCCCGCTCTCCAACGTGATGACCGGGGCCGTCGCCATCGCCGAGGCGGCCTACAAGCGCGACGGCCGCCTCGCCGGGATCGCCACCGGCCTCGCCGACCTCGACGACGCGGTGGGCGGCCTCGCGCCGTCGGACCTGGTCATCCTCGCCGGACGTCCGTCGATGGGCAAGACCGCGCTCGCCACGTCCATCGCCCTGCGCGCCGCGTCCCGCCACCGGACCGAACCCGGCGAGGACGGGGAGGACTCTGCGATGGCCGCGCCCAAGGGCGGCGCGGCGCCGCGCCCCGTCGACGGCGCCGTCGTCGGCTTCTTCTCGCTGGAGATGTCGGGCGAACAGCTGGCCACCCGCATGCTCGCCGAGCGGGCGGGGCTGCGGTCGGACGAAATTCGCCGCGGGCAGCTCTCCAACGAACAGTTCGGGCGGCTGGTGGAGGCCTCCCGCGCGCTGGCCGAGGCGCCGCTGTTCATCGACGACACGCCGGCGCTGACCGTGCCCGCGCTGCGCGCCCGCGCCCGCCGCCTCAAGCGCGCCCATGGCCTGTCGTTGGTCGTCGTCGATTACCTGCAACTGATGCGCCCGTCGCGGGGCCACGACAGCCGCGTGCTGGAGATCGGCGAGATCACCCAGGGCCTCAAGGCGGTCGCGAAGGACCTCGACCTGCCGGTGCTGGCGCTCAGCCAGCTCAGCCGCGCAGTGGAGCAGCGCGAGGACAAGCGCCCCATGCTCTCCGACCTGCGCGAGTCCGGAACCATCGAGCAGGACTCGGACATCGTGATGTTCATCTTCCGCGAGAGCTACTACCTGGAGCGGAGCGAGCCGCAGCAGCGCGGCGACGAGGCCGACGACCGCTTCGCCGCCCGCCACTCCCGGTGGGTGGAGCGCTGCGAGCGGAGCCACGGCCGCGCCGAGGTCATGGTCGCCAAGCACCGCCACGGCCCTATCAGGAACGTCGCCCTGCGGTTCGAGGCGGAGACCACGAGTTTCGCAGACCTCGCCGACGAGGAGCGCCTGCCGGAGCGCATCCCGTGACCGCCGCGCCGGACTCTTTCATGGCCGCGCCCAGGGGCGGCGCGGCGGCGGGCGCGGCCAACGAAGAGTCCGGCGCGGAGTCGTTCATGGCCGCGCCCTGGGGCGGCTCGGCGCGGCGCGCCGGGGCCCGTCTGGCGGTGGACCTGGCGGCGCTGCGCCGCAACTGGCGGACCCTCGCCGCCCGGCTTGCGAACGGCGCCCGCCTCGCCGCGGCGGTGAAGGCGGACGCCTACGGCCTCGGCGCCGGCCCCGTGGTCCGCGCGCTCGCCGCCGAGGGCTGCCGCGATTTTTTCGCCGCCACCCTCGACGAGGGCCGCGCGGTCCGCCGCATTGCGCCGCGCGCCGCGGTGTACGTGCTCAACGGCGCGCTCGGCGGGAGCGAGGCGGAGTGCGCGCGGCATGGGCTGGTCCCGGTGCTGAACGACCTCGACGCCGCCGCCCGCTGGGCCGCCCTGGCCCGCGCGGACGGCGTGACGCGCACCGCCGCGCTCCACGTCGACACCGGAATGGCGCGGCTCGGCATGGCGCCGGAGGAGGCCCGCCGCCTCGCCGCCGATCCGCGCCCGATCCGGGGGCTGGCGCCGCGCCTGCTGATGAGCCACCTCGCCTGCGCCGATGAGCCGGACCATCCCATGAACCGGGCGCAGCTGGCGCAGATGCGCGACCTGCGCCGCCTGTGGCCGCGCGCCGCCGTCTCGCTCGCCAATTCGCCGGGGGTGTTCCTGGGGCCGGACTACCATTTCGACCTGGCGCGGGCGGGCGCGGCGCTCTACGGCCTGAACCCCGCGCCTGGCGGGCCGAACCCGATGGCCCCGGTCGTGACGCTGGAGGCGGAGATCGTGGCGCTGCGCGAGCTCGCCCCGCCGGCGAGCGTCGGCTACGGCGCGGCGCACCGCGTGTCCGGCCGGACCCTCATCGCCACCGTTCCGGTGGGCTACGCCGACGGCTACCCGCGCCGTCTCGGCGGGCGCGCCAGCGCCCTGCCGGCGGGCGGCGAGAGGGAGTGGGGCGGCCTGGCGGACACGCCCCTTCCCGTGGTCGGCCGGGTGTCGATGGACCTGCTCGCCCTGGACGTGACGGCGCTGCCGGCGGGCGCGGCGCGGGTGGGGACGAAGGTCGAGCTGATCGGCCCCCGGCGCTCCGTCGACGACCTTGCGGCGCGCGCCGGGACGATAGGCTACGAACTCCTCGTCCGGCTCGGGCGGCGGGTTCCGCGCCACTACGTGGGCGAGGCGCCGGCGTGACCCCCCCGCGCGCGAACCCGCTGGCGGCGCTCGGCCGCGCCGTCATCGCCTTCGCCGGGGCGACGGGCCGGCTCGCCCTGTTCGCCGCCGCCGCGCTCTCCCATTGCGTTCGCCCGCCGTTCCACTTCCGCCTCGCCGGGCGGCAGATGGTCGAGATCGGCTACTATTCCTTGCCGGTGGTCGGCCTGACCGGGCTGTTCGCCGGCATGGTGCTGGCGCTGCAAAGCCACACCGGGTTCAGCCGCTTCAACGCCGAGAGCGCGGTCCCCGCCGTGGTGGTGGTCTCGATCGCGCGCGAATTGGGGCCGGTGCTGACCGGCCTGATGGTCGCCGGGCGCGTCGGCGCCGCGATGGCGGCCGAAATCGGCGCGATGCGCGTCACCGAGCAGATCGACGCGCTGGTCACGCTGTCCGCCGACCCGTTCAAATACCTGGTGGCGCCGCGGATCGTCGCCGCGGTCGCCATGCTGCCGCCGCTCGTCCTCGTCGCCGACGTCGTCGGCGTCATGGGCGGCTACCTCGTCGGGGTGAACAAGCTCGGCTTCGACGGCGCGGCGTATCTCGACGCCACCTGGCGCAATTTCGAGCCGCTCGACGTCGTCTCCGGCCTGGTCAAGGCGGCGGCCTTCGGCTTCATCGTCGCGCTGATGGGCTGCTACCACGGCTACCACGGCGGGCGCGGCGCGCAGGGCGTGGGCGCGGCGACCACCAACGCCGTGGTGTCCGCGTCGATCCTCATCCTCGCCGCCAACTACCTCATCACCGAAATGTTCTTCGCGGCATGACCGCGCCGCCGATGCTCGAACTCGAGCGGGTGTCGAAACGGTTCGGCGGCCACCTCGTCCTCGACGGCCTGGACCTGGCGGTCGCGCGCGGCGAGTCGCTGGTGGTGATCGGCGGCTCCGGGACCGGCAAATCGGTCATGCTGAAATGCGCGCTCGGCCTGCTGCGCCCCGATTCGGGCCGGGTCCGGGTGGACGGCGCCGACACGGCGGGCCTGGCCCCCGCCGCGCGCGCCGCCCTCATGCGCCGGTTCGGGATGCTCTTCCAGGGCGCGGCGCTGCTGGATTCGCTGCGGGTGTGGGAGAACGTGGCCTTCGCGCCGATGCGGAGCCGGGGCCTCGACCGCGCCGCGGCGCGCGGCGTCGCGGAGGAGAAACTCGCCGCCGTCGGCCTCGGCCCCGACGCGGCGGAGCTGTTCCCCGCCGAACTCTCCGGCGGAATGCAGAAGCGGGTGGGCCTCGCGCGGGCCATCGCCGCCGAGCCGGACGTTCTCTTCTTCGACGAGCCGACCACCGGCCTCGACCCTATCATGGCCGACGTCATCAACGGGCTGATCGTGGACTGCGTGCGCGGGCTCGGCGCGACGGCGGTGTCGATCACCCATGACATGGCCAGCGCGCGCAAGGTCGCCGACCGCGTCGCCATGCTTCATGGCGGGCGCATCGTCTGGGACGGGCCGGTCGACGCCATCGACGACAGCGGCGACCCCTACGTCGACCAGTTCGTCCACGGGCGCGCCGACGGGCCGATACGCACGACTCCGCGCGGCGCCTGATGGCGCGCGGCGCGCGGGCGAGCCACGTCTGCCAGGCCTGCGGCGCGGCGCACGGCAAATGGGCCGGCCGCTGCGACGCCTGCGGCGCCTGGAACACGCTGGTGGAGGAGGCCCGGGCCGCGGCGCCCGGCGGCGCGGGCGGCGGGCGCCGCCTCGCGCTCGGCGACCTGGCGGAGGAGACCCCGCCGGTCGCGCGCCTGTCCTCGGGCATCGCCGAACTGGACCGAGTGCTCGGCGGCGGCCTCGTCCCCGGCTCGGCGGTGCTGGTCGGCGGCGACCCCGGGATCGGCAAATCGACCCTGCTCCTCCAGGCCGCCGCCCGCATCGCCCGGTCCGGCGCAAGCGCGATCTACGTCTCCGGCGAGGAGTCCGACGCGCAGATCCGCCTGCGCGCGCGCCGCCTCGGCCTCGCCGGCGCGCCGGTGGCGCTGGCCGTCTCCACCTCCGTCGGCGACGTAGCCGCGACGGTCGACGCCCCCGGCGCGGCGCAGGTCCTGGTCATCGATTCGATCCAGACCATGCATACCGGCGGCCTCGAATCGGCGCCGGGCGCGGTGGGGCAGGTGCGCGCCAGCGCGCAGGAGCTCATCCGCGCGGCGAAGCGGCGCGGGACGGCGCTGCTGCTCGTGGGCCACGTCACCAAGGACGGCCAGATCGCCGGCCCCCGGGTGCTGGAGCACATGGTCGACGCGGTGCTCTATTTCGAGGGCGAGCGCGGGCATCCGTTCCGCATCCTGCGCGCGGTGAAGAACCGATTCGGCGCCACCGACGAGATCGGCGTGTTCGCCATGACCGGGCGCGGGCTGGAGGAGGTCGCCAACCCCTCCGGCCTGTTCCTCGCCGAGCGCGAGCGGCCGGTGAGCGGCGCGGCGGTGTTCGCCGGCGTCGAGGGCACCCGTCCGGTGCTGGTCGAGATCGAGGCCCTGGTCGCCCCGTCGCCGCTGACCACCCCCCGGCGCGCCGTGGTGGGCTGGGACTCGGCGCGCCTCGCCATGGTCCTCGCGGTGCTGGAGGCGCGCTGCGGCCTTGCCCTCGGCGGCAGCGAGGTGTATCTCAACGTCGCGGGGGGGCTGCGCATCGCCGAACCCGCCGCCGACCTCGCGGTCGCCGCGGCGCTGGTCTCCTCGCTGGTGGACACGCCGGTTCCGGAGGGCGCGGTCGTGTTCGGCGAGATCGGACTGTCGGGGGAAGTGAGGCCGGTGACGCAGGGCGACGCGCGTCTCAAGGAAGCGGCCAAGCTCGGGTTCGCGCGCGCGCTGGCGCCGCCGTCGAAACCCGCCGCCGCGCCGGACGGCATGGAGCGGATCGAGGTCGCCCGCCTGCGCGACCTCGTCGCCGCGTTCGGCGAGTCCGCGGCGCGCCGCGCGCTGGCGCGCTAGGGCGGGGCGCGGGCGTGGAGTCGTCGGGCTTCGACCTGGCGAACGCGAACCTGGCGGACGCGGTCGTCGCCGCCATCGTCGCGCTGTCGGCGTTCTTCGCCTTCTACCGCGGCTTCGTCCGCGAGGCGCTGGCGCTGGCCGGCTGGATCGGCGCGGCGGTCGTCGCCTGGCGCTACCACGGCGCCGCCGAACCCTACCTCCAGCCCTACATACCCGACCCGAACCTGGCGAC
This sequence comes from Alphaproteobacteria bacterium, assembly GCA_965242575.1. Classification (GTDB taxonomy): domain Bacteria; phylum Pseudomonadota; class Alphaproteobacteria; order UBA7887; family UBA7887; genus JANQOH01. The sequence goes on along the minus strand of OZ251461.1, from coordinate 2,568,298 downwards.
CGCGGCGGCGGCGGGCGGGCTGTTCCTCGTCTCCCTCGTCGTCTTCTCGGTGGCGGTCGTCCTGCTGTCGCGGGCGGTGCGCGGGACCTCGCTCAGCATGCTGGACCGCTCGCTCGGCTTCCTCTTCGGCGCGGCGCGCGGCGCGGTCGTCGTCGCGCTGCTGTTCCTGCTCGGCAAGCACACCTGGTGGGGGGAGGACAGCGAGGCGATGCCCGAATGGCTGTCCGGCGCCGCGTCGCGCACGCTGATCGAATACGCCGCCGAGGCGTTGGAGGAGTTCGTTCCCGGCGACATCGCGCCGCCGCCGTTTCCGGCCGACCCGGCCGACCTGGTGCCTCCGGTGGAGCCGGGCGACGTCGAGGACGCGCTTCCCTCCGGCGAGCTGGCGCCCATGCTCGAGGACGCGCCCGGCGGCGCGGACTCCCCGTAGCCGGCGGCCCGTCCTTCCGCATGGGGGAGCGCGCGCCGTGGGACGGCGACACGCTGCGCGAGGAGTGCGGCGTGTTCGGCATGTTCGGGCATCCGGACGCCGCCGCGCATACGGCGCTCGGCCTGCATGCGCTCCAGCACCGCGGGCAGGAGGCGGCGGGGATCGTCAGTTACGACGGCGCGGCGTTCCACACCCATCGCGGCCTGGGGCAGGTCGGCGACAATTTCGGCGCCCGCGCGGCGATGGGGCCGCTCGCCGGCGACCGCGCCATCGGCCATGTGCGCTACTCCACCCAGGGCGAGCTGGCGCTGCGCAACGTCCAGCCCATCTTCGCCGACATCGACTCCGGCGGGCTGGCCATCGCCCACAACGGCAACCTGACCAACGCGCGCGCGCTGCGCCGCCGCCTGGCGGCGCGCGGCTGCATCTTCCAGTCGACGATGGACACCGAGGTCATCGTCCACCTGGTGGCGACGAGCGCCGCGGGCGCCTTCGTCGACCGGCTGGTCGACGCGCTGCGCCAGATCGACGGCGCCTATTCGCTGGTCATCCTCACCGACCGGGCGCTGATCGGCGTGCGCGACCGCTTCGGCGTCCGCCCGCTCCAGATCGGCCGCCTCGACGGCGGCGCGATCCTGACCTCCGAATCCTGCGCGCTGGACATCGTCGGCGCCGAATTCGTGCGCGACGTCCGCCCCGGCGAGATCGTCGTCCTCGACCGTTCGGGGGCGCGCAGCCTGACCCCGTTCCCGCCCGCCCCGCGGCGCTTCTGCGTGTTCGAATACATCTATTTCGCCCGCCCCGACAGCGCGATAGAGGGCCGCAACGTCTATGAGGCGCGCAAGCGCATCGGCGCCGAACTCGCGCGCGAAGAGGACGCAGCCGCAGACGTCGTGGCGCCGGTGCCCGATTCCGGCGTGCCCGCCGCCATCGGCTACGCCGCCCAGGCCGGCCTGCCGTTCGAGGTCGGCATCGTCCGCAACCATTACGTCGGGCGGACCTTCATCGAACCCACCGACTCGATCCGCCATCTCGGCGTCAAGCTGAAGCACAACGCCAACCGCGCCACCCTCGCCGGCAAGCGGGTGGTGCTGGTGGACGACTCCATCGTCCGCGGGACCACCTCGCTCAAGATCGTCGAGATGGTGCGCGAGGCCGGGGCGGCGGAGGTCCACATGCGCATCGCCAGCCCGCCCACCGTCCATTCCTGCTTTTACGGCGTCGACACCCCGGACCGGGAGAAGCTCCTCGCCGCGCGGATGGACGTGGCGGCGATGGCGGCGCACCTCGCCGTCGACAGCCTCGCCTTCATTTCCATCGACGGCCTGTACCGGGCGATGGGCGCGCCGGACCGCGACCCGGCCGCGCCGGGGTTCTGCGACGCCTGTTTCACCGGCGACTACCCCATTCCGCTTAGCGACCGCGAGGCCGGCGCCGACCCGTTGCAACTGCCGCTTCTCGCGGAGCGCGCTTGAGCGGCCGCCTCGCCGGGCGCGTCGCCGTCGTCACCGGCGCGTCGCGCGGCATCGGCGCGGCGGTGGCCGAACGCTTCGCCGCCGAGGGCGCGCACGTCTACGCCGCCGCCCGCCATCGCGAGGCCCTCGAGGCGCTGGCCGCCCGCCTGGAGGCGGCGGGGGCGCCGGGGACGATGGCGCCGCTCGACGTAACCGACGGCCCGGCCATCGACCGCCTCGGCGGCGCGGTGGCGGAGCGCCACGGCCACCTCGACGTCCTGGTGGGGAACGCCGCGCTGCTGACCGACCTTGCGCCGCTGGGCCACATCCGCCCGCACGACTGGGAGCGGGTCGTCGATGTCGGCCTGAACGCCAATTGGCGCCTGCTGCGCGCGTTCGACCCGCTGCTGCGGCGCTCCGACGCCGGGCGGGCGATTTTCGTCACCTCCGGCGTCGGCTCCCGCCCCCGCGCCTATTGGGGCGCCTACGCCGTCGCCAAGGCGGGGCTGGAGATGCTGGCGCGCATCTACGCCGAGGAGGTCCGCAAGACCCGGGTCCGCGTCAACCTGCTGGACCCCGGCCCGGTGCGCACCGCCATGCGCGCCCGCGCCATGCCGGGCGAGGACCCCGCGATCTTGCCAACGCCGGCCTCCATCGCCGGCGCGTTCGTCGATCTCGCCGAACCCGCCTGCGCCCGGCGCGGCGAGGTCGTCCGCCCGGGCCGCCGGGTCCCGCCGCGTTGACGAACCGCGCGGCGCGGCGTTACGCTGCGCGCCGGGTCCGGACGGGAGCGCGGGATGGACGCATCGCAAACGCCGTCGCAACGCGCCGACGCAATCGAGGAGCGGCGGATGCGGGAGCTGGGCGACCGGCTCGCGACCAAATCGCTGCTCTACAACCTCGCCGACGGCGACCGCTCGCTCGGCGCCGGGTTCGGGGCGGGCGAGCGCCTGCTGATGGGCGAGGACCCGCGCCTGCCGGCGATGCCCGCCGCGCCGACCCTGTTCGATTTCTTCCGCCTCCGCTTCGCGCCGGCGCAGCAGCACCTGCTCCAGAGCGCGCGGCTGGCGCGCGAGAAGGGCCTGCCCGGCAACATGGTCCTCGCCTGCCTGCTGCACGACGTCGCGGTGGCGGGGTTCATCCGCTCCGACCACGGCTATTGGGGCGCCCAGCTGGTGGAGCCCTACGTCGACGAGGAGGTCAGCTGGGCCATCCGCATGCACCAGGCGCTGCGCTTCTTCCCCGACGAGGCGGCGGGCTACCGCGTCCCCGACATGTATGCGCGCATGTTCGGCGCCGACTACCGGCCGGAGCCCTACATCGTCGCCGATTACGAACGCGCGCGGAAGCACAAGTGGTACATGTCGGCGCGCGCGATCTGCGCCAACGACGAATACGCCTTCGACCCGAACCTGATCGTGGAGCTGGAGGAGTTCGAGGACGTGGTCGGGCGCCACTTCCGCCAGCCGCCGGAAGGACTCGGCAACGACAACACCCCGGCCTCGCACATGTGGCGCACCCTGCGCCGCCCGTGCAACGCGCTTTAGGCGGGATTATCCGGGAATCTCCGGGCCCGCCGGCGGCCCGCCGGCCAATGCGCGAAGCGCATTCGGATGAAGACGCCGGCGCGCCCAGGCGCCCCGGAGACTACCAGCGGAGGCGGATGTCGAGGGCGATTCGGCGGTCGGGGGCGTCGGTCCGGGTTTCGCGCAGCGACGTCGCAAGGGCCAGGTCGAGCGCCTCGGCGAGGGCGAGGCGGCCGCCGACGCGCCATTCGCGCGAGCGGTCGCCGGTGAGCGCGAAACCCGCCAGCGGCGTCGCAACGCCGCTCAACGCGCGCAACCCATAACCCGCCTCGGCGTCGAGGCGGCCCCCGGCCCTCCGCGACGTGTCCGCGCGCGACGCGTCGGCGCTCCACAGCCGCGCGAGGCCGCTATCGGCCGCGCCCCACGACGGAGACAGCGCCAGAGACAGGCCCAGGCCGCCGGAGCCCGGCGCAACCCGCAGCGCGCCGCCGACGCCCCATTCCTCCGCATCGCCGCCATGCGCCAGCAACGCACGGCCGCGCGCCTCCAGCGTCAGCGGCGACGACGGAGCCGACCACGCCGCGCCGCCGCCCAACTCCACGCCCGCGCCCGTCGCCCCGTCGCCGCCGTCCCAACGCAACCCCGCCTCAAGCGACGGAGTCAACGAACCGCCGTTCGCGAACGCGATGACGTAGCGCCCCTCCGCCGCAACCCGCAGCCGGAACGTCCGCGCCGACATACCCGCGATGAGATTGTCGTCGCCGTCGAGCGCGAAACGCGCCGCCTGCGCCTCCCCCTTCACATCCACCGCCGCAGCGCCACGCGACAGCGCACGCGTCCGCGCGCCGATGGCGGCGGCGGTCAACGTTGCGGACGAATCCGCGTCGCCCGCCCCGGCGTCGGCGATCTCCACCTCGCCGCGCCCGTGCGACAGCACCGCCCACGCCCGAGACCCATCCCCCGCAAGCCACCCCACATAGGGCTGGACGCTCGCCATGCTCACCTCGTGGCGGCCTTTCACCGACTCCGCGCCGCCCGCATCGGTGTAGTCGATATCGCTCTCCGACCACGACGCCGACACGCCGCCGAGAACGCGCCCGCCGCACCGTCCGGAGCCGTCCGCGCATCGGCCCCGGCGTGCAGCGCCGTAACCTCGCCCTCCCACGACAGCGCGCCGTCGTCGAGAGACAGCGACCGCCGGTCGCCCGAACCCCACAGCGCCGCGTCGGGGCCGTCCCCCGCAGCGCCGCCCGACAGCCCCAACGCGAACGCCGAACCCGGAAGCAACGCACGCCACCCCGCCCCGAGAGGCGCCGGGGAGTCCTCGGGCGGGCCGTAGGGCCGCGGGTCGTGGAACGGGACGGGGCCGCGCGCGCGGGCCGCAGACGCGCCGCCCGGAGCGCCCAGCCTGCCCGCCAGCCACGACAGCGCGTCCGCAGCCCACGCCGCGGCGTTGGCGTCCGCCCCGCCGTCGTAGCCCGCAGGGGCGCCGCCGCCGAAACGCCGCGCCACCGCGGACGCCGCGCCGTCCCACATCGCCCGCGACACTTCCGGCAGGATCGACCGGTTGACCGCAGCAAGCCGCGTCCGCGCGTCCGACCGGTCGACCGCCGCCGGGACGTCCGCGCGCCAGCCCACCGCGAAGGGCGAGAACTCCGTAATCCCCGCCGCGCACACGCGCTCCGCCGCCTCGTCCAGCCGCGCCCCCGCGACCTCGACCCATGCGGTCCCGTCATGGCGCAGCAGCGTCAACGCGCGACCGCCCGACGCCGCCCGCAACTCCGCAGGCGCCGGCAGGCACAGTTCCAGCCCCGCCGCCGGAACGCCGGTAACGGACACGTCCACCGCCACTTGCGCCGCGCCGGCGCCGAAGGCGAAGACGCCGGGCGCCAGCGACACATCGTCCGAAACCGGGCGCAGCGTCACCGACAGGTCCGCCGCCAGCGACTCCGGCGGGACGATCTCGACGCCGGGCGGAACCCCCGCCTCGGCGCGGACCTCGACGCGATGCCCGCCCACCATGTAGGCCGCCGCCGCCGCGCCCGCGGCGGGCGCGCGCACCCGCATGTCGCCGGGCTCCGACACCATCGCCGTCACGACCGCCGTCTCGCCGTCCAGGCCGCCGCCGCTCGCGGTGTGCGTGAGTTGCGCCGTGTCGGCGTAATCGTCGTCGTCCGCCGCAGCCGTCACCGTCACCGTTTGCGGCGCGCTCCAGTTCGCCGCGCCGAACGACAGCGACGCGGGCGACGCCGTCACGTGGGGGTCGTCGCTGGAGATCGCCACCGTAACCGCCCCGGTCGGGGCGCCGTCCAGGCGCAGGGTGTAGGTCGCGCCCTCCGCGCCCGTCGCGACCTCGAGCTCCTCCGCCGAGAGGACCAGTTTCTCCGCCGATGGCGGGGGCGGCGGCGGCGCGGGCGGCGCGTCGTCGTTCGTGATCGTCCCGACGCCGGTGGCGGTCCCGACGATGACTCCGTCCGCGTCGCGGATAGGCGTCCCGGACGGATTCGGGCTGGAGATCCCCACCACCACCGTCTCGTCGGGTTCGACCGCCGAGTCTCCCCGCACCTCCACCGCTATCGTCTTGCTCGTCTCGCCCGCCATGAAGGTCAGCACCCCGCTGCCGGGGGAGAGCGCCGTGTAGTCGCTCCCCGACTCCGCAGTGCCAGTGACGGGAGTCTGATCCTCCCACTCCACCGACACCTGCCCCGTGCTCGCCGGCGACAGCGTCACCGTGAACGCCATCTCCGTCGTCCCGGAGTTCCCCTCCGCCACGCGCGGCGAATCGATTGTCAGAGTCGGCGTGTCGTCGTCGACGATGGTTCCCGTCCCCGTCCCCGTCGCGATGACGGCCCCGGACGGAGTGGGGTTGCTCAATTGCAGCAGGACGGTCTCGTCCCCCTCCGCCGTGGCGTCGCCCGTCACCGACACCGCTATCGTCTTGCTCGCCTCCCCCGCCGCGAAGGTCAACGTGCCGGCCGTAACCGCCGTGTAATCCGTCCCCGACGTCGCCGAGCCGCCGCTCCAGTCGTTGTAGTTCACCGTCGCCTGGACCGACAGGGCCCGGGACAGGGTCACGGTGAAGGTCATCGTCGTCGAGCCGCTGTCGCCCTCCAGCACCCGCGGCGCGTCGATCGAGAAGTGGATCGGCGTGGCGCTGCCGTCGACCGTATGGCCGGACTGGGCGGCCAGCGCGGCGTGGTTGCGGTTCTGGATCGGACCGGAGAAGGGGTGGGTCCGCCGCCATACCTTGCCGGTGATCGAATTCGCCGGGATGCTTAGAGGCTGTTTTAGAATATACTATTGAAATTATTCGATTTCTGATCGGTATGGCTGCATGCTTCACACACATGCCAATGGACTCCCGCAATCTTGGGAGTTACGATCCGTTTGCCGACGCGGATACCGTGCAGACAGGATGCGGGGACAATACACTGAAAGTAATCGATTCATTCTGAAACGGCCTCTTACGCCATCGGTGTCGGTATTGTCGGCCTGCACGATGTACTTGAAGTCGACGTACGTCTGGCCTCCCGGATCGGCGGTGCTCCACGCCTCCCGCGTGACGCCGCCTATGTCGATATTCATCCAGTTGCACTTCACATCGGTGTTGCTGGAGGTCTCCGGGTGCCGGGCGGCGCAGTTGGCGATGATGCTGACTTCACTGACCTGAATCGCGGCGCCGATGCCGGAGATTCTCGTGGTGATCGCCTCTCCGACGACGTAATGCTCCCCGTTGACCGGGGTCGAGGTGATGGACACCGTCTGCGCCGCGGCCGGCGCGGCGGACAGTGCGAGGAGCGGCGCGGCGAGGACGGCGCACAGCCGCGCCGCGCGCACGAGAGGACTCCCGCCCGTCATGCCTGACGCGGGGGGGGGGGGGGGGGTGAACGCCATCGCCATGTCCTCGATCCGCAGGTTCTCCGACAGGGCTACCGTATCGCCGGGGCGAATGCAAGCGCGGCGGCGGAGCGGTCGCGCCGCATGGCGGTGTTCGGACGCGCGGGGCGGCGCGAGGACGCCGGCGCGCTCGGCCGTCGCCGGCAATTCCCGTTGCAGAGGATTGCGCCGTTCCCCGGCGGCTCCGGGAAACCGGATCGGGGCCGCGATCCGCCCGCGACGAAGCCGGGAAAAACTCGCATCCATTCGCTTCGGATTCTCGCTTCGTCGTTTTCGCAAAAAGGGAAATTTATTTTTTATTTATGAATATTGTGTATAGATGGAGATTCCTGTTTTCACGGAAATGACCGCAATCGGACCGGCGTCACGGATCCCGGCTCAGCCCGCGCTCGGCGAGGGCGTCCAGATAGGCGCGCCAGACGCGGTCGCGGTCGCGGCCGAGGCGGTACAGCCAGGGCCAGGAGAACAACCCGGTGTCGTGCCCGTCGTCGAAATGCAGCCGGACGGCGTAACGGCCCACCGGTTCGACCCGCGAGATGCCCACATGGCGGCGCCCGGCGACGACGGCCTTGCGGCCCGCCCCGTGGCCCTGGACCTCGGCCGACGGGCTTTCGACGCGCAGCAGCTCCGCCGGCAGCGCGAAACTTTCGCCGTCGTCGAAATCCACCTCCAGGCGCCTTTCGCCGCGGACGAGGCGGATCTCCACCGGCCAGGGCGTGTCTTCCGGCGCCGTCACGCCGCGCCCGGCTCGTCGTCCAGCCGCCGCGCCTCGTCGACCAGCATGATCGGGATGCCGTCGCGGACGGGGTAGGCGAGGCCCGCCCGCTCGCTCACCAGCTCCTGGCGTTCGCGGTCGTAGCGCAGCGGCCCGTGGCAGGCGGGGCACACCAGAATCTCCAGCAGCCGGGGGTCGATTCCGGCGGTGGATTCGGCGCGTGGCGGGGTTTCGGTCATCGCCGGCCTCGTCAGTTCAACGCGGAGCTCGATTCGTCGCGTTCGAGCGCCGCCATCGTCATCAGCGAGATCATCAGCTCGGCGCGCCCGGCGAGGTCCGGGGATTCGAGCAGCGCCTGCTTCTCGCGCGGGCCGAACGGGCAGAGCATCGACAGCGCCGTCACCAACTGCGCCCCGGACGCGCCCTCGATGGCCTTCCAGTCGGCCTTGAGGTCACGCGCGCGGCAATAGTCCCGCAGCGCCGGCAGCAGGCGCTCGCGCGGGGCGCATTCGGAGTCGGGAGTGCGGAAGTCGGCGCGGTAGGCGCTCCAGTCCGCGCGCATCCGCCGGTATCCGCTCCTCGGCGCCAGCTCCTCCGCCGCGGCGAAGCGGCACAGCCCCGTCAGCGTAATCAGGTAGCGGTTGTCGAGGGTCTCGCGGAAACTTGTGATCCGGCCCGCGCAGCCCACCCGGCAGAGCGCCGGCGCGGGGTCGGAACTGTCGGGGTCCAGCGGCTGGATCATGCCGACCAGCCGCGCGCCGGCCATGGCGTCGTCGCACATGGCGAGGTAGCGCGGCTCGAAGATGTTGAGCGGCAACTCGCCGAAGGGCAGCAACAGCGCTCCCGGCAGCGGAAACACCGGCACGACCTGCGGCAACTCCAGAACGCCGCCGGGCCGCATCGGCGCCGCCTCAGGAGAACAGGAGCGCCGACAGCCGGCGCCGGCCGCCGGCGGTCAGCGGGTCGGCGGCGCCCATGGCGTCGAAGAACTCCAGCAGCTGCTTGCGCGCCGCGTCGTCGTCCCACGCCCGGTCGCGCCGGACGATCTCCAGCAGCTCCGCGATCGCCCCCTCGCGGTCGCCGGCGCCGAACAGCGCCAGCGCGAGGTCGAAACGCGCCCGGTGGTCGGCCTCGTCCGCCGCGACGCGGGCGCGCAGCGACTCGACGGCGGCGCCGTCCGCCCCCGCCGTCCGTTCGGCGAGCGCCAGCGCCGCGCGGGCGCCGTCGAGCGCGCCGGATTTGGCGGTCTCCTCGTCGAGGGAGTCGAAAACCTTGCGCGCCCCCGCCGCGTCGCCCGCTTCGACGAGCGCGCGGACCAGTCCCGAGGCGGCGCGCGCGTTGCCGGGGCTGGCGCGCAGCGCCCGCGAGTAGATCCCGCCGGCGCCCGCCGCGTCGCCGTCGGCGAGCCGCGCGTCCGCCTCCTCGAGCATGGCCTCGGCCGGGTCGGCCGCCGCCTTGCCGCCCAGGCGCTCGACGAACGCGGCGATCTGGCTGTCCGGCTGGGCGCCGACGAAGCCGTCCACCGGCTGCCCGTCGCGGAAGGCGTACACGGTGGGGATCGACTGGACGCGCAGCTGCGCCGCCAGCTGCTGGTTCTCGTCGACGTTGATCTTGACCAGCCGGACCGCCCCGCCGGCGGCGCGCACCGCCTTCTCGATGGCCGGCCCCAGGGTCTTGCACGGGCCGCACCACGGCGCCCAGAAATCGACGATCACCGGCCCTTCGCGGGAGGCGTCGATCACATCGGCGGCGAAACCGGCCGTGTCGCCGTCCTTGACCGGGTCGGCCGCGCCGCCCCCGTCGCCGCCGCCTCCGTTACCGCCGATCATCAGCTCCATCCGTCCGGCCTCCCGCCGCCAGCGCGTCGAAGTCCACGATATACGGCGTATGGCCGCACGCCGCAACGAACGCCCTGAGGCCGGCGGCGGAGATCGTCGTCGTCGCCCGGTTGTCGAGCGGGTGGTAGTTGAGGCGCTTGCGCGCCAGCATCGCCGCGTCGAGCACGACCGAGACGCGCCGCTCGGCGCGGTCGCGGACCAGCGCGAAGGGCGTGACCGAGCCCGGCGTCACGCCCAGCGCCGCGCGCAGCAGTTCGGGCTTGCCGAACGAGAAACGCGGCGCGCCCAGCCGCCGCGCAAGGGCGGCGAGGTCCATCCGCCGCGACTCGTCGACGACGGCCAGCCACAGCCCGCCCTTCCGGTCCTTCAGGAAGAGCGACTTGCAATGACCGCCGGGGATCCGCCCGCGCAGCCGCCGGGCCTCCTCCACCGTGAAGACCGGCGGGTGCTCGACGGTGGTCGTAGCTATCCCCAACTCGTCGAGGAAGGCGAACAGCCGGGCGCGCGCCGCCGCGCGTTCGCCCGTTTCGGCGTCCGCTTCGGCGCCGGCCTCGGGAGGGGGGCTTGCATCCGGAGTCATGGCGCGTATCATCCGCGGCCGTCCGCCCGGCGTCGACCGGGGCGGGCGCGGAGCGCGGGCGTAGCTCAGGGGTAGAGCACAACCTTGCCAAGGTTGGGGTCGTGAGTTCGAATCTCATCGCCCGCTCCAGTTCCGGCGTCGACCGGGCCGCGCCGTCGATTGGCCGCGCGGCGCCCGCGGGGAGGGTCCGTTGACTCGCCGCGCGGGGCCGTGGTAGGGGCGTTCGACAGCGCGTTTCGATCGCGGGGCGACCCGCAAGATGTCGGAGCGCCGCGCCCCGCCGCGTCGGCGGGGGGCACACGCAATGGCTTCAGGGGAGGTCAACCGAAATGAATTCCGGTCAGGAACGGCCGATGGTCCGATACGCCCAGGCGGCCGCCGCGGCGGCCGCGGTGGCGGCGTTCGCCTGGACGCCGGCGTCGGCGGATTCGAACGCGTCGCGGATCGTCAACTGCCCCGACAGCGACTGGTGCCACTACCACCGCACCGTCGACAAGGGGTGGCGCCACAGCCCGCTCGCCCAGATCAACACCGGCAACGTCGCCGATCTGCGTCCGGCCTGGATCTTCCAGCCCGGCGAGGTGCGCATGGGCCTCCACTCCACCCCGCTGGTGGTCGACGGGGCGATGTACCTCGCGACCAACCCGTCCACCGTGTGGAAGATCGACGCGGCGACCGGCGAACGCCTGTGGGCCTTCGTTCCGGAGCAGGACCAGGCGGTGATCGCGCGCTCGTTCTTCTCGCACACCCGGGGCCTGTCGGTCGGCGACGGCCGCGTGTACATGGGCACCGCCGACGGCCGCCAGATCGCCCTCGACGAGATGACGGGCGAGAAGCTCTGGGACGTCCAGATCGTCGACTCGACGAAGGAGACCGCCGGCTTCTCCGGCGCCGCGACCTTCGTCAGCTCCGACCTCTACATCGTCGGCCAGAACGGCGGCGAGTATCCGGTCGAGGGCAAGATCTTCGGCATCGACCCGAAGAACGGCGACGTCAAGTGGACCTTCTACACCACCGGCCGCGGCGATGAGGCGGCGCTCGCCACCTGGGGCGGCGATTCGTGGAAGTACGGCGGCGGCGGCTCGTGGCAGCCGGGCACCATCGACTTCGTCAACAACCAGATCCTCATCGGCATCGGCAACCCGAACCCCGACTACGACTATTGCGGGGACACCTGCCGCGACCCGAACACCGACGCGCACCGGCCGGGCGACAACCTCTACACCTCGTCCACCGTCGCGCTCGACATCGACACGGGCAAGCTGAACTGGTACTTCATGGAGGCGCCGTCCGACCCGTACGACTACGACGCCTCGCCCGGCGAATACGTCATCTTCAACGACGAGAGCGGCCGCCGGCTGGTCCTGCATCCGGGCAAGAACGGCTTCGTCCACGTCCACGACGCCAAGACGGGGCAGCCGATCAACGTCTATCCCGCGATGAAGAACCAGAACTGGACCACCGGGTTCAACCTGGAGACCGGCCAGTGGGAGAACATGCTGTGGCCGAAGGCCGACGAGAAGACCCTCGTCTGCCCCGCCATCGACGGCGGCCATAGCTGGAACGCCGGCTCCTACAGCCCGCAGACCGGCCTGTTCTACCGCGTCGCCCAGGAGTGGTGCATGTGGCTGACCGTGGCGCCCAAGGGCGGCGCGGACTACATCACCGCCGGCGCCAACGAGCGGATCACCGAGCCCTTCGCGCAGGCCTTCATGGCCGCCGAGTGGATCGGCACCAATCCTCCGGGCGACACCACCCACGGCTACGTCTATGCGCGCGATCCCGTCTCCGGCGAGCTCGCCTGGGAGAAGCGCTACGACGTCATCCCGCACTCGGCGCTGATGTCCACCGGCGGCGGCCTGCTGTTCAACGCCACCACCGACGGCTGGGCCGAGGCGATCGACGCCGAGACCGGCGGCCTGCTGTGGCGGTTCAACAACGGCTCCGGCCATAACGGCGGCATCGTGTCCTACGACGTCGGCGGCACGCAGTACGTCGCCTTCGCCACGGGCCACGGCTCCTATGTCGGCCGCGCGGTCGAGAGCCTCAACAAGGACAAGCTGGTCAACTACCAGGAGAGCGCGGCCATCGTCGCGTTCTCGCTGCGCTAGGCGTCCGGCCTTTCGCGAATCGGGCAAGGGGCTTGCGCCCCTTGCCCTTTTTCTTGTTCTTTCCGCTATCCGGCCGGCGGCCCTCGCGCCGCCCCGGCGGGAGGGGAGCATGTCGAGCGAATGTTGAATCCCTTCGACGCGAGGCGCGCCGCGCCCGCCCTGGCCCTGGCCCTGGCCCTCGCCGCCGCCCCGGCGGCCGCGCAGGACGACGACCCCGCCAGCTGGTTCCCCAAGGCGAACCCGCTGTCGGGCGACGAACAGGCCATCGCCGAGGGCAAGACGCTGTTCGTCAACTGGTGTTCGCAATGCCACGGGCGCAAGGCCAACGGCAACGCCCGATTCGAGAACCAGGCCGCCGACCTGCGCAAGTTCGAGCGCGGCTACCCGCAATTCGTCGTCGTCATCCTGAACGGCCAGGAGGGGACCATCGGCCTCATGCCGCCGCTCGGCGGCTACCTCGACGAGGACCAGATCGCGCAAATCGGCGCCTATCTGGAGACCCTCGCCGTCGAGGGCGCCAATTGGGTGGCGCCGTGAGGACGGCGGGCCGCGCCGCCGCGGCATGGTTCGCGGCGGCCGTGTTGTGCGCCGCCCCGGCCGCCCTCGCGCAGCACGACGTCGACCTGCTCACGCTGCACGACCGCAGCTGGCTCTGCGCGACGCCGGAGGATTACGCCCACGCGCTCCGCCGGGTGGAGGAGAGCGGCGCCGGCGGCTTCGAGGCGGTGCAGGCCGAACTGCTGGAAAGCAAGCAGTGCATCCTCATCCTCGAGGACGACATCGAGGACATCATGGCGCCGTTCGTCGAGGTGATCGACCGCAGCGGCGACCGGGTCCAGGTGCGGTTCACGGTCGAGTTCTACAAGAGGATCGAGCTGCTGCATCGCAACATCAGCCGCGCCACCTTCGTCGGCTGGACCGGCGAGGGCAACCTTCGCGACTATTACCAGTGGCTTACCGGCAAACCGCAAGACTGACGGCGCTGTGTCTCGCCGCGGCCGCTCCGGCCGCGGCGGCCGAGCGCGGCGGCGACATGTTCATCCGCGGCGTGGTGGCGGCGGCGCCGGGCCACGCCGCCGCGCTGCGCGATTCCGACCGGCTCGTGATCAAGATTTTCCACCCCGGCGGCGAGGTCGAGCACGACCCAAAATACAAATACGTGCGCGATTTCTCGTTGCCGGCGCCGTTCGCGATCTCGCCGCCCATCGACATGAACGGCGCCGCCCGCTGGCCCGTCTGGCGCGTCGAGATATTCACCGACCGCGACGGCGACGTCCTCTCCGTCGTCGACGGCGAGCTGTTCGCCGCCACGCCCGAGCTTCTGCCGCTCGGCAGCAGCGGCGTCATGCTGGAGCTGGCGCCGCGCGCGCCGGACCGGTAGGGGGCCCGCCGCTCTCCGCCGGGGAGCCGCCCCGCCGCGAACGGGAGGACGCGGAACTGCCGCCCGACCCGCCGACCGACCCCGAACCTCCGGCCGCGCCGTTGGTCGTCGACGCCGGCGCGCTGGTCACGGGCGGCCTCGCGCTGGAGCGCGCCCTTCGGTTCGCCCGTCGGCCGGCGGGCGCCGCGCCGGCGGACGCTCCGCTCCTGAATCCCGCCCTGCTCGACGAGATCGCCGCCGCGAGGGCCACCGGACGCGAGGTCTGGATCGTCGCCGGGACGGGGGACGAGGCTCCGGACCGCATCGCGGGGGCGGCTGGCGCGACGGGGGGATTGTCGCTGGAGGAGCGCGCGGGCCCGGCGCGGGCCGCGGCCCTGGTCGCGCGTTTCGGCGAGCGCGGCTTCGACTACGCCGGCGGCGCGCGCCGCGACCTGGCCGCCTGGAGGCATGCGCGGCGCGCCATCGGCGTCGACCTGCCGGCCGGCCTGGCGCGGGAGCTGCGGACGTTGCGCGACGGCGCGCGCCTTCTGCCCGGCCCCGGCGGCGGCGCGCGCGACTGGCTCCGATCCCTGCGTCCGCGCCATTGGGTCAAGAACGCGCTGGTGTTCGCGCCGCTCGCCGCCGCGCACGAAACCGCCTTGTCCTCGTGGGCGGTGGCGGCGGGGCTGTTCGCGGCGTTCTCGGCGCTCGCCTCCGGCGTCTATCTGGCGAACGACCTGATCGACCTGCCCGACGACCGCCGGCATCCGGAGAAGCGCCGCAGGCCGCTGGCCTCGGGGAAGGTCCCGCCGCTGCCGGCGCTGGCCGCCGCCGCGGCCCTGTCGATCGGGGCGGTCGCCGCCGCTTTCGCGCTGTCCGCCGCCGCGGGGGCGGTCTTCCTGGCGTATCTCGGCGGCGCGCTCGCCTATTCGCTGCGGCTCAAGCGCCTGCTTTTCGTCGACGCCGCGGCGCTGGCCGCGCTCTACGCGCTGCGGGTCTTCGCCGGCGCGGCCGCCCTGTCCATTCCGTTGTCGCCGTGGTTTCTGGCGTTCTTCATGTTCTTCTTCCTCGCTCTCGCCGTCGTCAAGCGGGTCGGCGAACTGCGCGCGCCGCGGGAGGACGGCCGGGCCGGCTCCGGCGGCCGGGCCTACGCCGTCGACGACCTGGCCGTCATGATCGCCGTCTGCGTCGCCTCCGGCTTCGCCGCCTCGGTGGTCCTGGCGCTATACGTCGAAAGCCTGCGGGCGGGAGCGCTGTATGCGCGCCCCGGAGTCCTCTCGTTCGCCGCGCCGCTCGCGGTCTGCTGGCTGGTCCGCATCGTCCTGCTCGCCAACCGGGGCGCGATCGGCGGGGACCCGGTGGCGTTCGCGTTACGCGACCGCGGCAGCTGGCTGTTCGCCGCCGCCGCGGCGGCCCTGTTCGCCGCCGCGCTGTGACGCGGGAGCGCCTCTCCGGCTGGGGCGGCTACCCCGCCCTCGACTGCCGGGTCGAGGACTTCCGCGGCGCGCGCGCGCTCCGGCGCTCCTTCGCCGCCGGCGGAACCCTCGTCGCGCGCGGCGCCGGGCGCGCCTATGGCGACGCCGCGCTCAATCCCGGCCTGACCCTCTCCATGCTGGAGCACGACCGGATCGGCGCGTTCGACCCGGAGAGCGGCCTGCTCGATTGCGAGGCCGGAGTCCTCCTCGCGGACGTCCTGCGCGCGTTCGTTCCGCGAGGCTGGATCCCGCCCGTCCTTCCGGGGACGCGGTTCGTGACCGTGGGCGGCATGATCGCGGCCGACGCGCACGGCAAGAACCATCCGGCGCGCGGCTCGTTCGGCGCCCACGTCGAATCCTTCGTCCTGGCGACGCCGGACGGCGAGATCCACGAGTGCGGACGCGCCTCGCGCCCCGATCTCTTCCGCGCCACGCTCGGCGGAATGGGGCTGACGGGGGTGATCCTGTCGGCGCGCCTCCGCCTCGAGCGCGTCGAGACCGCCTACATCGCCGCGGAGACCCTGGCGGCGCGCGGCCTGGACGAGGCGCTGGCGCTGTTCGCGGCGTCGGCGTCGTGGCCCTGCCGCGTCGCCTGGCTGGACTGGGCGGCGCGGGGCGCGGCGTTCGGGCGCGCCCTGGTGGTCCGCGGCAAGCCGCTGGCGCGCGCGGCGCTGCCGGAGCGGCTCGCCGGCGCGCCCTTGCGCCTCCGCCCCGCGCGCCGTTTCCGGGTTCCCGCCGCCGCGCCGCCCGGCCTGCTCAACCGGGTTTCGGTCGCCGCCTTCAACGCGCTGCATTTTCGGCGCGGCCGGGCCCGCGCCGGCGTGCGGCCGGTTCCCCTCGAATCGTTCTTCTTCCCCCTCGACGGCGTCGAGGAGTGGAGCCGCCTCTACGGGCGGCGCGGGTTCGTCCAATACCAGTGCGCGCTGCCGAAGCGCGAGAGCGCCGCCGGGCTGGCGGAGATTATGGAGAGGGTCGCCGCGTCACGGCGCCGGCCGTACTTGGCGGTGCTCAAGCCGCTCGGCCCCGAAGGGGAGGGGCTCCTGTCCTTTCCGATGGAGGGCTGCACGCTTGCGCTCGACTTCCCGGCGCGCGGCGATGCGATGGCGCTGCTCGATTCGCTGGACGCCGCGGTCCACGCGCGTGGCGGGCGGGTCTATCTCGCCAAGGACGCGCGGTGCGCGCCGGAGCGCATACGCCAGGGCTACCCGCGGCTGGACGCGTTCCTCGACGTGCGCGCCGCGACCCGGTCCGGCGTCGCCTCCGCGCTGTCCGCGAGGCTCGACATTTGACCGGGCCGCCGCCGCTACTCCGCCGGGCGCACCAGCG
This sequence comes from Alphaproteobacteria bacterium, assembly GCA_965242575.1. Taxonomy (GTDB): domain Bacteria; phylum Pseudomonadota; class Alphaproteobacteria; order UBA7887; family UBA7887; genus JANQOH01. The sequence goes on along the minus strand of OZ251461.1, from coordinate 2,551,586 downwards.
CGTGCCGCTTGCGGCCCGCCGAGAGTTTGATCGCGCCGTCCGCGCCGAGGTCGGCCGTCCCGACGAGGCGGTCCTCCGACTCGACCGCGACGCCGTTGACCCGGGCGCCGCCGCCGCGGACCAGCCGCCGCGCCTCGGCGTTCGACGCGCACAGGCCGGCGAGGCGGAACAACGCGAAGGCCCGCATGCCGGCCTCGAGCTCCGCGCGGTCCACGCGGACCGCGGGCAGCGCCGCGCCGTGCCCGCCCTCGCCGAACGTCCGCCGCGCCGTCGCCTCCGCCGCCGCCGCCGCCTCCGCGCCGTGCGCGAGCGCCGTCGCGGCGTTGGCGAGCATCGTCTTGGCGGCGTTGATCTCGCGTCCGCCGAGCGCCTCCAGCCGCGCGATCTCGTCCGGCGGCAGGTCGGTGAACAGGCGCAGGAAGCGGCCCGTGTCGGCGTCGGCCGCGTTGCGCCAGAACTGCCAGTAGTCCCAGGCCGGCAGGCGGTCGGCGTTGAGCCACACCGCGCCGGCGGCGGTCTTGCCCATCTTCGCGCCCGAGGCGGTCGCGATCAGCGGCGCGGTGAGGCCGAACAGCGTCCGCCGGTCGGTCCGCCGCGCCAGGTCGACCCCGGCGACGATGTTGCCCCACTGGTCCGATCCGCCCATCTGCAATACGCAATCGCAGCGCCGCGCCAATTCGAGGAAGTCGTAGGCCTGGAGCGCCATGTAATTGAATTCGAGGAAGCTCAGCGGCTGCTCGCGCTCCAGCCGCAGCCGCACCGAATCCGCCGCCAGCATCCGGTTGACCGAAAAATGCCGCCCGTAATCGCGCAGGAACGCCAGGTAGCCGAGCGCCCCCAGCCAGTCCGCATTGTCCACCATCATGGCGTCGGACGGCCCGTCGCCGAATTTCAGAAAAGACTCGAAGACACCCTTGATACTCGCCTTATTTTTTTTGATAATTTCGTCGGAAAGCAATTGCCGGGACGCGTCGCGTCCGGACGGGTCGCCGATGCGCGTCGTCCCGCCGCCGAGCAGCACGATGGGCTTGTGGCCCGCCTGCTGGAGCCGGCGCAGCAGCATGATCTGCACCAGGCTGCCGACGTGCAGGCTGTCCGCGGTGGCGTCGAAGCCGATATAGGCGGTAATCCTCCCGGCGTCCGCCGCCCGGTCCAGCGCCTCGAGGTCGGTGCATTGATGGAGGTATCCCCGCGCGATGAGTGTGCGCAGAAACTCGGATTTTGGAAATTTGGTGAGACTACGCTCGGCGACTACGCGTTGGAATTCGTGCAATTTGTCCATCGGTCGGATCCGGCGGGGCGGGGCGGGCGGCCCCCGGTTAGCACGCGCCGGCGCGGCCGGGCAACGCCGCCGTGATCCGCGCCCTCGGCCTGATGAGCGGCACTTCCGCCGACGGCGTCGACGCGGCGGCGGTCGATACCGACGGGCGCGGCCGCGTCATCGCCGGCCCCTGGCTCACCGCTCCCTACGACCCGGCCCTCGCCCGCCGCCTCCGGACTCTCGACCGCCGTGACGGCCCCGCCTTGCGCGCGCTCGAAGCCGAGATCGGCGACGCCCACGCGGCCGCGGTGTCGCGCCTGTGCGCCGATCTCGACCGGCCGCCGGAGCTGATCGGGCTCCACGGCCACACCGTCTTCCACGATCCCGCGCGCGGCGTAACCCGCCAGATCGGCGACGCGGCGCGGCTGGCGGCGGCGTGCGGGATCGACGTCGTCGCCGATTTCCGCTCCGCCGACATGGCCGCGGGCGGGCAGGGGGCGCCGCTCGCGCCGCTCTACCACGCCGCCCTCGCCGCCGGACTCGAGAAACCGCTGGCGGTCCTCAACGTCGGCGGCGTCGCCAACGTGACGCTCCTCGCCGGCGAATCGGACGCGGAGATCCGCGCTTTCGACACCGGCCCCGGCAACGCCCTCCTCGACGACTGGACGGCCCGCCGCACCGGCGCGGCGATGGACCGCGGCGGCCGCCTCGCCGCCGCCGGCGCGGTGGACGAGTCCCGCCTCGCGGCGCTGATGGCGGACCCCTATTTCGCGGCGCCGCCGCCGAAATCGCTCGACCGCGGCCATTTCTCCGCCCTGGCGGAGGACGCGCTCGCCGGCCTCTCCCCGGCCGACGGCGCGGCGACCCTCGCCGCCTTCACCGCGGCGGCGGCGGCGGCGGCGCTGGAGCACCTCCCGCGCCGGCCGGGGCGGTGGCTGGTCTGCGGCGGCGGGCGGCGCAACCCCGTCCTGATGCGCGCCCTCCGCGCGCGAATCGGCGCCGCCGTCGACCCCGTCGAGCGCGTCGGCTGGGCCGGCGACGCGCTGGAGGCGCAGGCGTTCGCCTATCTCGCCGTGCGCGCCGCGCGCGGCCTGCCGCTCAGCCTGCCGGGGACCACCGGAGCCGCCCGGCCGACGACCGGCGGGCGCTACGTCCGCGCGGCGGCGAGCGCCGCGGTGCGCTCCCGCACGTAGGACTGCACCGCCTCCGCCACCGTCTCGAGGCGGTCGTCGAAGAAGTGGTCGGCGCCGGGGACGGTGCGGTAGTCGATCTCGACGCCGCGCTGCTTCGACAGTTTGTCCGCGAGCTCCGCCACGCTTTCGGGCGGAACGACGTCGTCCGCGTCGCCCTGGAGGATCTGCCCCGAAACCGGGCAGGGCGCCAGGAACGAGAAGTCGTAGCGGTTCGCCGGCGGCGCCACGGCGACGAACCCCGTCAGCTCGGGCCGCCGCATGAGCAGTTGCAGCGCGATCCAGGCGCCGAACGAGAACCCCGCCACCCAGCAGGCGCGCGCGCCGGGGTTCCGGTTCTGCAGCCAGTCGAGCGCCGATGCGGCGTCGCTCAACTCGCCGACGCCCTCGTCGTACCCCCCCTGGCTGCGCCCGACGCCGCGGAAATTGAAGCGCAGGACCGAGAAACCCATCTGCGCGAAGGCGCGGTAGAGGGTATAGACCACCTTGTTGTTCATCGCCCCGCCGTGCTGCGGGTGCGGGTGCAGCGCCAGCGCGACGGGCGCGTTCGGCGGCGGACCCTGCTGGTAGCGGCCCTCGAGCCGTCCGTCCGGGCCGTTGAAGACGATCTCCGGCAAACGTTGTCCTCCCCGGTTCTGGGCGCGCGGCCCCCGCCTTCGACTCCGCCGGTCGGACAACCGCCGGCCCGGCGTCGAAATCCGCGCCGCTTTACTTGACCTGCGGAGTCGGATATACCATATGGACGGCGCGGCGGCGGGAGTCCGGCGCCGCGCGGCATGCGGCCGCGGCCATGGGCCGCCTTGATAACACGGGATTCGCGAATTCGCCATGTTCGGTCGTCTGGCAGAGGATATCGCCGCCATCATGGCCCGCGACCCCGCGGCGCGGTCGCGCCTCGAGGTGGCGTTCTGCTACCCGGGGCTCCACGCGGTCCTCCTCTACCGCCTGGCGCGCCGGCTCTGGCGCTGGCGGCTGAAACTGCTCGGGCGCTTCGTCTCCCATATGGGCCGCCTCCTGACCGGGATCGAAATCCACCCCGGCGCCGAGATCGGGCGCCGCCTGTTCGTCGACCACGGGATGGGCGTGGTGGTCGGCGGCACCGCGGTCCTCGGCGACGACGTGACCCTCTACCAGGGAGTGACCCTGGGCGGCACGTCGCTGGAGCGCGGCGTGAAGCGGCACCCCACCCTCGGCGACGGGGTCATCGTCGGCGCCGGCGCCAGCGTGCTCGGGCCGTTCGAGGTGGGCGCGGGCGCGCGCATCGGCGCCAACGCCGTGGTGGTGGCGGAGGTGCCCGCCGGGGCGACCGTCGTCGGCATCCCGGCGCGCCAGGTCGGCGCCCGCCGCGCGCCGGAGCGCGACGGCGGCTTCCTCGCCTACGGCACGCCGGGCGAGATCCCCGACCCGGTCGCCCGCGCCCTCGACGGGCTGCTCGACCAGGTGACCGAGCTCAAGGCCCGCATCGCCGAGCTGGAGGCGGAGCGCGGCGCGGCGCCGCTCGCCGCCGCCCCCGCGGCGCGCGCCGTCGAGGAGCGCGAACCATGCGTCTGAGCGCCAGGGGGCGCTACGCCGTGACGGCGATGGTCGACCTCGCGCGGACCGGCGGCGGCGCGCCGGTGGCCCTGTCCGACATCGCCGCGCGGCAGGAGATCTCCTCGTCCTACCTCGAGCAGCTCTTCCGCAAGCTGCGCCAGGCCGGCCTGGTCGGCAGCGTGCGCGGCCCGCGCGGCGGCTACCGGCTGGCCCGCCCGGCCGAGGACACCAGGATCGCCGACATCGTCCTCGCCGTCGACGAACCCCTGCGCGCCACGCGGTGCCCGCCCGGCTCGGCGAGCGGTTGCAGGAGCGACGCCAGCCGCTGCCTCACCCACGACCTGTGGGCGGAGCTCGGCAACCAGATCCACCTTTTCCTCAGCTCCGTGACCCTCGCCGACGTGCGCGACCGCCGGGTTCTGGGCGCCAGCGGGGTGTTCCTCCCGCCGCCGCCGCGCGCCGGGATGGGCGCGGAGATGCGCGCGCCATGACCGCGCCGCGCGCCTATTGCGACTACAACGCCGGCGCGCCGCCCCGGCCCGGCGTCGCCGAGGCGGCGGCGCGCGCGCTCGCCATCGGCGGCAACCCGTCCTCGGTCCACGCCGCCGGCCGCGCCGCGCGCGCCGTAGTGGAGGACTCGCGCGAGCGCGTCGCCGCGCTGGCCGGCGCCGCGCCGGAGCGCGTCGTGTTCGTCGGCGGCGGGACCGAGGCGAACAACCTGGCGGTCGCCGGCCTCGAACATGCGTCCGTTATCGTGTCGGCGCTGGAGCACGACTCGGTGCTGGCCGCGGCGCCCGGGGCGGCGCGCGTCGGCGCGACGCGCGACGGGCGCGTCGACCTCGCGGCGCTGGAGCGCGCGCTGGCCGCCGCGCCCGCGCCCGCCCTGCTGTGCCTCATGCTCGTCAACAACGAGACCGGCGTCGTCCAGCCGGTGGCCGAGGCCGCGCGCCTTGCCCGCGCCTTCGGCGCCCGCGTCCATTGCGACGCCTGCCAGGCGCCGGGGCGGATCCCCGTGGACATGGCGGCCCTCGGCGTCGATTCGCTCGCCCTCTCGGCGCACAAGATCGGCGGCCCGCAGGGCGTCGGCGCGCTGGTTCTCGGCCCGGAGGCGGATATCGCGCCGATGCTGCGCGGCGGCGGGCAGGAGCGCCGCCGGCGCGCCGGGACCGAGAACGTCGCCGGGATCGCCGGGTTCGGCGCGGCCGTGGAGGCTCTGCTGGCGGACCCCGGCGAGGCCGCCCGCGCCGAGGCCCTGCGCGACCGCTTCGAACGCGCGGTGCGCGCCCGCGCGCCCGAGGCGCCGATCCATGGCGCGTCCGCGCCGCGCGTCGGCAACACGAGTTGCGTCGGCATGCCCGGCGTCGCCGCCGAGCTCCAGGTCATCGCCTGCGACCTCGCGGGCGTCGCCGTGAGCGCGGGCGCGGCGTGCAGCTCCGGCAAGGTCGCCGCCAGCCACGTGCTGCGCGCCATGGATCCGGGCCCGGCCGCGGCGGGCGAGGCGATCCGCGTGAGTTTCGGCTGGGCCAGCCGCGGCGGGGACGTCGACCGCCTGTGCGCGGCGTGGTTCGGCCTGTACGAACGAGTTTACGAGCGAACTTGCGAACGAGCTTACGAACGCGCCCGCGGGCGGGCCCCGATGGCGGCGTAAGGCGGAGGACGGACGATGACTGCGACGACGGCTCCACGCGGCGGGAGCAACATTACGCTCCCGGTCTATCTCGACAACCAGGCCACCACCCCGGTGGACCCGCGCGTGCTCGACGCGATGATGCCCTACTTCAAGGAGAAGTTCGGCAACCCGCATTCGCGCAGCCACCCCTACGGCTGGGAGGTGGAGGAGGGCGTCGAGGCGGCGCGGGCGGAGGTCGCGGCGGTCATCGGCGCCGACCCCCGGGAGGTCGTCTTCACCTCCGGCGCCACCGAGTCGAACAATCTGGCGATCAAGGGCGTCGCGCGGTTCTACGGCGACCGCAAGCGGCACATCGTCACCGTCCTCACCGAGCACAAATGCGTGCTCGACAGCTGCCGCCACCTCCAGCAGGAGGGGTTCGACGTCACCTACCTGCCGGTCCGCCCGAACGGCCTGGTCGACCTCGACGAGTTGCGCGATGCGATCCGCGGCGAGACCGCGCTGGTCTCGATCATGGGCGTCAACAACGAGATCGGCGTCATCCAGCCGCTGGCCGAGATCGGCGCGCTGTGCCGCGAGCGCGGCGTGTTCTTCCACTCCGACTGCGCCCAGGCGGTGGGGAAGATCCCGCTCGACGTGGGCGGTATGAACATCGACCTGATGAGCATTTCGGGCCACAAGGTCTACGGTCCGATGGGCGTGGGCGCGCTCTACGTCCGCCGCCGCCCCCGGGTGCGGCTGCGGGCGCTGATCGACGGCGGCGGGCAGGAGAGGGGGATGCGCTCCGGCACCCTGCCGGCGCCGCTCTGCGTCGGCATGGGCGCCGCCTGCCGGATCGCGGCGGAGGAGATGCCCGCCGAGACCGAGCGCGTGCGCATGCTGGCGCGGCGCCTGCACGGCGGCATTACCGACCGCCTCGACGACATCGTGCTCAACGGCGACGCCGAGAAGCGCGTCGCCGGCAACCTCAACCTGAGCTTCTCCTACGTCGAGGGGGAATCGCTGATGATGGCGATCAAGGACCTCGCGGTGTCGTCGGGGTCGGCCTGCACCTCGGCGTCGCTGGAGCCGTCCTACGTCCTGCGGGCGCTCGGGGTGGACGAGGAGCTGGCGCACACCTCGATCCGCTTCGGCATAGGCCGCTTCAACACCGAGGCCGAAATCGACTACGCCGTCGAGACCATCTGCGACAACGTGGGCAAGCTGCGCGACATGAGCCCGCTGTGGGAGATGGTCCGCGAGGGCGTCGACCTGAAAACCGTCCAGTGGACGGACCACTGAACCGCAACGACGGGAGCGAGCGGGACATGGCTTACAACGAGAAGGTGATCGACCACTACGAGAACCCGCGCAACGTGGGTTCTCTCGACAAGGCGGACAGCCGCGTCGGCACCGGCCTGGTCGGCGCGCCGGCCTGCGGCGACGTGATGAAGTTGCAGATCAAGGTCGGCGACGACGGCGTGATCGAGGACGCCCGGTTCAAGACCTTCGGCTGCGGCTCCGCCATCGCGTCGAGCTCGCTGGCGACCGAGTGGATCAAGGGCAAGTCGGTCGACGAGGCGCAGGAGATCGGCAACACGCAGATCGCCGAGCACCTGTCGCTGCCGCCGGTCAAGATCCACTGCTCCGTCCTCGCCGAGGACGCGATCAAGGCGGCCATCGCCGACTACCGCGGCAAGCAGGCCGCCCCGGCGCGGGACGACGGCTGAGCGATGGCCGCCGCTCCGCCCGCCGCCGGCGCCGCGCGCGCCCCGCGCGAAAGGCCGCCGCTCATGCGGCTGACCGACGCCGCCGCCGACCGCATCCGCGATCTCGTCGCGCGGCGCGGCAAGGACTCGGCCGGCGTCCGCATCGGCGTCCGCAACGCCGGCTGTTCGGGGCTCGCCTACAATCTCGAATACGCCGACGCGGCCGCGCCGTTCGACGAGGTGGTCGAGGACAAGGGGGTGACCCTGCTGGTCGACCCCAAGGCGGTGATGTTCCTCATCGGCTCCGAGATGGATTTCGTCGAGGACAAGCTCCGCGCCGGCTTCACCTTCAACAACCCGAACGTCAAGGGCGAGTGCGGCTGCGGCGAGTCGTTCCACGTCTAGCCGCCCCGCTTCGGCGACGGTCGTGGACGCGAAGGGCGCATCCGCCCGCTGTTGGTCGTGCGGCGCGGCGCCCGGCGATTCGCCGTTCTGCGCCGCTTGCGGCGCGGTGCAGCCGCCGGGGCCGGCCGACCATTTCGCCCGTCTCGGCCTGCCGCGCGGCTGGGACGTGGACCCGGACCGATTGGAGAAACGCTATTTCGCCCTGCAACGCGCGCTGCATCCCGACCGCTTCGCCGGGCGCTCCGAAAGGGAGCGCGCGCTGTCGGCGCGCCAATCGGCGGCGCTCAACGAGGCCTGGAGCGTGCTCGGCGACCCGTTGCGCCGCGCCGAATACCTGCTTGCGCTCGCCGGCGTCGCCGTGAACGCCGAGACCGGCGCCGCGCCCGCCGACCCCGAGGTCCTCGCCGAGGCGATGGCCGACCGCGAGGCGGCGATGGAGGCGGAGGACGCCGCCGCGCTCGACCGGCTGGACGCGGACGCCGGCGCGCGCCGCGCCGAATGCGAGGCGGGCCTTGCGCGCGGTTTCGCCGCCGGCGACGCCGCCGCCGCCGCCCGCCTGGCGACACGGCTGAAATACCTCGTCAAATTCGCCGGAGAGTTGCGCGCGCGGCGCCGCGCCATCGCCGCCGGGGCCGGGTGACTCCCGTGCAGCTGCTCGACATCCAGGAGCCCGGCGCCGCGCCGCCGCCGCGCGACGACGCGCCCGCCGTCGGCATCGATCTCGGCACCACCAACTCGCTCGTCGCGGTCGCGCGCGGCGGCGCGCCGGAGGCGCTGCGCGGCGCCGGCGGCCGCGCGCTCGTCCCGTCCGTCGTCGCCTATGGCGGCGGCGCTCCGGTCGTCGGCGACGCCGCGCTGGCCCGGCTGGGCGATGGCGGCGCCGACGTGGTGGCCTCGATCAAGCGCCTGATGGGGCGCGGGGCGGAGGACGTCGCCGCGCTGGCGGGAACCTTGCCCTACCGCGTCGTTCCCGGCGAGGGCATGGTGCGGATCGAGGCCGCCGGGCGGGTGCTGACCCCGGTCGAGGTCTCCGCCGACATCCTCCGCGCCCTGCGCGCCCGCGCCGAGGCCGCCCTCGGCCGCGAGGTCTCCCGGGCGGTGGTGACGGTTCCGGCCTATTTCGACGACGCCGCGCGCGCCGCCACCCGCGACGCCGCCAGCCTGGCCGGCCTCGAGGTCCTGCGCCTGGTGAGCGAGCCGACCGCCGCGGCGCTGGCCTACGGCCTCGACAAGGGGGCGGAGGGGCTTTACGCGGTTTTCGACTTGGGCGGCGGCACCTTCGACGTGTCGATCCTGAAACTCGAGAAGGGCGTCTTCCAGGTCCTCGCGACCGGCGGCGACGCGGCGTTGGGCGGCGACGATTTCGACCGCGCGCTCGCCCTGCGTCTGCTGCGCGCGCGCGGCGTCGCCGATGGCGACCTGGACTCGGCCGGCGCGCGGGCGGCGCTGCTCGCCGCGCGCCGCGCCCGGGAATCGCTCACCGCGCGCCCGCGCGTGTCCGTCGCGCCGGACGGCGGCGCCGAGGTCGAGATCGACCGCGCCGAACTGGACCGCCTGATCCGCCCGCACGTCGACCGCGCCATCGCCATCTGCGCCGGCGTGCTGGAGGATTCCGGCCTCGCCCCCGGCGATCTCGCCGGCGTCGTGCTGGTCGGCGGCGCGACCCGGACGCCGCTGGTGGCGGAGCGCGTGGCGGAGCTGTTCGGCCGCCCGCCGCTCGCCGACATCGACCCCGACGAGGCGGTGGCGCGCGGCGCGGCGTTGCAGGCGGAGGCGCTGACGGTCGGCTCCGGCACGCTGCTGCTCGACGTGACCCCGCTGTCGCTCGGCGTCGAGACCATGGGCGGGTTGTTCGAGCGCATCGTCCCCCGCAACACGCCGATCCCCGTCTCCCGCGCGCAGGACTTCACCACCTACGAGGACGGCCAGACGGGGATGGCGATCCACGTCCTGCAAGGCGAGCGCGAGATGGTTCGCGAGAACCGTTCGCTCGCCCGCTTCGAGCTCAAGGGCCTGCCGCCGATGACCGCCGGCGCGGCGCGCATCCGCGTGACCTTCGCCGTCGACGCCGACGGCCTGCTGACGGTCCGGGCGCGCGAGGAGACGACGGGGACCGAGGGGTTCGTCGAGGTCAAGCCCTCCTACGGCCTCGCCGACGGCGAGATCGAGCGCATGCTGCGCGAGAGCATGGCGCATGCGCGCGGCGACACGGGGCGGCGCCTGCTGGCCGAGTCGCGGGTGGAGGCGGAGCGGATGATCCTCGCGACCCGCGCCGCGCTCGATTCCGACGGCGCGTTGCTGGAGCCGGGGGAGGGCGCGCGCATCGAGGCGGCGCTGGAGTCGCTCGCCGCCGCCGCCGCCGGCGAGGACCGCGGCCTGATCGATTCGCTCGTGGCGGCGCTCGACGAGTCCGCGCGCGCCTTCGCCCAGCGCCGCATGGACCGCTCCATCGGCGCGGCGCTCGCGGGCCGCGGCGTCGACGCCGTCGAAGCCGAATTGGACGCCTGACCGTGCCGCGAGTCACCTTCGTGACCGCCGACGGCGAACGCCGCGACATCGACGCGCCGGAGGGCCTGTCCATCCTCGAGGTCGCGCACAAGAACGGCATCGACCTCGAGGGCGCATGCGAGGGCTCGCTCGCCTGCTCCACCTGCCACGTGATCGTCGACCCCGATTTCTACGACCGCCTCGGCGAGCCGGGCGAGGACGAGGAGGACATGCTCGACCTCGCCTTCGGCCTGACTCACACCTCGCGCCTCGGCTGCCAGATAATCGTCACCGAGGCGCTCGACGGCATCGTTCTGCGGCTCCCCGCCGCCACCCGCAACGTCATGCTCGGTTGAGGACCCGCGCCTTGCGCTCCGGGCGCGAACCCGTATCGTGCGGGCCGCGCGCAACCGCCGGAGGCCGGGATGACGTTGAGTCCGGATCGAAAAGCCGCATTGAGCGCCTGGATCGAGGCGTCGGACCGCGTACGCGACGTCGATAGCCGTTACGACGAGGCGTTCGCGGAATGGGGCCGGACGCGGCGCGCGCGGGCGGAGGCCACGCAACGGGCCATGGAGGCGTCCGCGCGCATCCTCTCCGGCGCGGAGGAGGGCGGCGCGGTCGAGGACATGCTCGATCATGACGACGCATACCGCGCCGCCGAGGCCGAATTGAGCGCCGCCGAGGGCGAGAGGCACGAAGTCAGGAAGGCGTACGAGGCCGCCTCCAGCCGCCTGTTCGCCGCCTGGAGGCCCGAGAAGCCCCGCCTTCGGGCGGTCGACACATAGCGCGCGAACCCGCTCCGCCCGTGATTTCCGAAACCGAAAACCTCGTGCTGGCGCAGCTGCGCGCCATCCGCGCCACGCTGGCCGACCATGGTCGCGAGTTCGGCGAATTGCGCGCGCGCATGTCGTCGGTCGAGCGCCAGCTCGCCGATATGCGCCGCGAGCTGGCGGGCGTTCGCGAAGATTTCGCCGTCGTCCATTCTCGCCTCGACGGGCTGACGGAGCGGATGGACCGCATCGACCGCCGTCTGGCCGAGCATCGCCGAAGCGGTCGATTGACTCGCCGCGCTCCCTTCGCGTAACCTCCGCCCATGACTTCCGAAACCGGGAGCCTCGTGCTGGCGCAGCTGCGGGCGATTCGCGCCATGCTGGCCGACCATGGTCGCGAGTTCGGCGAATTGCGCGCGCGCATGTCGTCGGTCGAGCGCCAGCTCGCCGGCGTTCGCGAAGATTTCGCCATCGTCCACTCCCGCCTCGGCGGGTTGACGGCGCGGATGGACCGCATCGACCGCCGCTTGGGCGCCGCCGAAGCGCCCGCCTGACCGGCCCGCGGCGGAGAGGATCGCCGGATGAAGTGGACCGACGTGTACGACATCGCCATCGCCCTCGAGGAGAGCCGCCCCGAGGCCGACAACGTCAATCTGCGCTTCACCGACCTGCACCGCTGGGTGATCGAACTGCCGGGCTTCGACGACGACCCGGAACGGTCCAGCGAGAAAATCCTCGAAGCCATCCAGATGGCCTGGATCGACGAGCGTGAGTGACCGCCCCGCCGCCGGAGTCCTGCGCACGCCGGAGGAGCGGTTCGCAAACCTGCCCGGATACCCCTTCGCCCCGCATTGGCTCGACGACGTCGCCGGCTTCCCCGGCGTCCGGATGCACTACGTGGACGAAGCGCCGGAGGGCGCCGCCCGCCCGCAAACCGTGCTCTGCCTTCACGGCCACCCGACGTGGAGCTACCTGTTCCGGCGCGCGATCCCCGTCTTCGCCGCCGCTGGACACCGCGTCGTCGCGCCCGACCTGCCGGGCTTCGGCAAGTCCGACAAGCCGGAGGACGAATCCCTCTTCGGCGTCGAATCGCTGCGCGGCGCCGTCGTCGACCTGGCGGAGCGCCTGGAGCTCGACGACCTCATCGTCGTCGGCCACGACTGGGGCGGGACCCTGGCGCTCGCCCTGCCGGCGGCGCTGCCCGGCAAGGTCTCCGGCCTCGTCGTCATGAACTGCGCGTTCCCCACCGGCGACCGGCGGCTGCCCGACGGCGTGCTCGGCTGGCGGCGCTACAACGCCGCCAACCCCGACCTCAACGTGCCGGGATTGATGGCGAAGGCGAACCGCATCCTGGGTTTCGGCGAATGCCGCGCCTATGGCGCGCCGTTCCCCGGCGCCGCGTGGAAGGCCGCGGTCCGCGCCCTGCCGGCGCTGGCGTCGGAGGATTACGACGCGCCGGGGGCGGCGGTCCTGCGCGAGGCGCGCGCGGTCCTCGCCGAATCGTGGCGCGGCGCCTCGCAATTCATCTGGGGCTTGCGCGACCCGGTCCACGGCCATTCCGTGTTGCGCCGCCTGCACGGCCTGCTTCCCGATTCGCCGAAGCCGATAACCCTCGACCACGCCGGCCACTTCCTGCCGGAATGGGCCGACGAGTTCGCCGCCGCCGCGCTGGAGTCGGTCGCCGCGCAAATCGCCGCGCGCCGCGCCGCCGAAGCGGAGGCGCACGCCCCGGCCGATGCCTGACGGGAACACCCTGTTCGCGCGCCTTCGCGACTCCTGCGCCGCCGATTGGCGCGCCTATTGCCGCCACCCCTTCGTCGCCGGGATCGCCGACGGGAGCCTGCCCGAGGCCGCGTTCCGCCATTACCTGGTCCAGGACTACCTGTTCCTGGTCCAGTTCGCGCGCGCTTACGCGCTCGCCGCCTGCAAGGCCGATACGGTGGAGGACATGCGCGCCGCCGCCGCCGCGCTGTCGGGCATCCTCGACACCGAGATGGGCCTCCACGTCGGCTATTGCGCCGATTGGGGCCTGACCGAGGCGGAGATGGCCGCCGCGCCCGAGGCGCTGGAGAACGTCGCCTACACGCGTTTCGCGCTCGATTGCGGGCAGGCGGGCGACCTCCTCGATCTGCTCGTCGTCCTCGCGCCCTGCGTCGTCGGCTATTGGGAGATCGGCGACCGCCTCGCCTCCGACCCGGCGACCCGGCGCGACGACAACCCCTACGCCAGCTGGATCGCCATGTATTCCGGCGCCGAATACCGCGCGGTCGCCGAGGACGCGGTGGCCCGGCTCGACAGCGTGGCGGCGCGGCGCGGCGGCGGCGCCCGTTTCCCCCGCCTCGCCCAACTGTTCGCCCAGGCGACGCGCCTCGAGATCGGCTTCTGGGACATGGGCTGGGCGGCGGGCGGGACGGGCGGCGCGATATCCGGTTGACAGGCCCGGAATCGGCGGCGTAATAGGTATCCGCCGGTATCAATCTCTCCTGCGGCGTTGCAAGGCGGTCGTAGGGGGCCTGAAACGAAGGGGGCACGCATGGCGACTCAGGCTTCCAAGCTGGGGATGGATCGGAAGAAGTTCGATCGGGCGCTGGAGACGGTGGCGAACTGGGATTTCTCCCTGACTATCGAGAAATTGCAGGAGCCTCAGTATGCGGGCTGGAGCGAATCTCGAGCTCGAGCTGCGGAGAAAAATTACAAGAGGTACTTGGCCGTAACCAAGGGGCTGAACGGGTATCAGCTCGTGCCGAACGGGGACATAGATAGGTTTTGGCACGAGCATATTCTCGATACCCGGAGATATGCGAAAGATTGCGATCTTCTCTTCGGAGAATTTCTGCATCATTATCCCTATTACGGGATGAGAGGAGATGTGGATCGGGCCAATTGGATCGATACGGCCCGCGCGTCGGACGCCTTGTGGCACGAGCTGTTCGACGACGATCTCTATAGCTCGTTCTTGGCAGGCGTTGGCGCTCCGATGAAATGCCCGCAGGGATGCCCGAATCCGAGTGTCGAGGCCGAGGGCGCTGGCGCTCCGATGAAGTGCCCGCAGGGATGCCCGAATCCGGGCGTCGAAGCCGAGGGCGTTGGCGCTCCGATGAAGTGCCCGCAAGGATGCCCGAATCCGGGCGTCGAGGCCGAGGGCGCTGGCGCTCCGATGAAATGCCCGCAGGGGTGCCCGAATCCGAGTGTCGAGGCCGAAGGCGCTGGCGCTCCGATGAAATGCCCGCAGGGGTGTCCGAATCCGGGCGTCGAGGCCGAGGCCGCTGGCGCTCCGATGAAGTGCCCGCAAGGATGCCCGAATCCGGGAATCTAACCATCCCCAAGGTAGGCAAAGCGTGCTGGCGTAGTAGACAATGGCGATTCGGCGATGAGAAATATGTCCGCAGAATATTTGTCAATGCTGGATCGTTGGGTGGGCGCGCTTGCCCACAAAAACATGTTAATTATCAGGAATGCACCCGATTTCGGTGAGTTATTACGGGGGTTTGAAACTAAGGGCTATAGAGTCTATGAAGATCGGTACGGTAGAACTGAAATCGACACCGTAGTTTCTCCTGGATCGCTGGATTATGCGGAAAGGATGAAGGGGGGATTCTTTCATACTGATTTTTCTTCTATGGATAATCCTCCAGATTATACGATAATATATTGTGTTCGTCAAGATCCTCGTTCGCCTTATTTTGGGAGGAATCAGATTGCGCAAGTAAAAGATGTTTATAGTTTCCTGAGTTCTGTAAGCCCGGAATTGGCCCATATGACCACTCATGTTCAACTCCCGTTCAAGACTCGTGGGCCAGTCCAATGGAGGACGCCGTTTTATGCGTATAAATCGAAGATTGCTGCAAGACATCACCCCGGGCTTATATTTCGTGATGGAGGTTTTAAGAAAGACTTATTCGATGGCAAGCCGCTGTCTGACTACATAGAAGAATCTGCAATATCTTGCTGTGTGGATGTTTCTCTGGATACTGGTGACGCTTTGGTGTGCTCTAACAAATTTTGCTTACACCGCCGATCCGACTCTTCTGTACGCTTCGAGAAGGGTGGGAAAATACAAAGTAGAAGAGTGAAGATATCGTTTTTGGTTGACGAAACCGAGGCGAGTCATCTCCGCTTTGACGACCATGATGCAAGTTAGCCGTTTGCCCTACCGCGGTATATGGTGTAATTGGGTGCCGGTGAGTATGCATGGCGGTCGCAACGAAAGATCGGCGCGATGAGCGCGAGGTTCGGCGGAAAATTCGGGAGTCGCTCGCATGAACGACGGCGCGAGATATATCAAGATCGTGGAGTGGTCCGACGAAGACGGCGGCTTCGTCGGGTCCTGCCTAGGCGTAATCGGGCCATGCCGCCACGGCGGCGACGAGGTCGAGGTGTATCGGGAGCTCTGCCGAATCGTCGACGAATGGCTCGAGATCGCGCGCAGGGAGGACGGCGCCTTGCCCCAGCCGACGGCCGGCCGGGACGCGGCCGGGTTCCTCGCCGCCTGAGGCGCGCGCCGGCGGGGCGCCGATGACCGTCCGTAACGGCCGCGACTTTCTCGCCCTGCCGGGCCCCACCACGGTGCCCGAGGCGGTGCTGCGGGCGATGCACGCGCCCGCCATCGACATCTACGCCGGCCCGCTGGTGGAGACGACCGAGAGCCTGCTCGCCGACCTCCGCGCCGTCTTCCGCACCTCCGGGCGCTGCTACATCTACGCCGCCAACGGCCACGGCGCGTGGGAGGCGGCGCTCGCCAACACCCTGTCGCCGGGCGACCGCGTCCTCGTCCTCGAAAGCGGGCGTTTCGCCGCCGGCTGGGGCGAGATGGCGGCGGCGCTCGGAATCGGCGTCGACTCCCTGCCCGGATCCTGGACCCGCGCCATCGACCCCGGCGCGGTCGAGGCGCGGCTGCGCGCCGACCGCGCCGGCGCCGTGAAGGCCGTGCTCATGGTCCACGTCGACACCGCCTCGAGCGTCGTCAACGACGTGGCCGCGGTCCGCGCCGCCATCGACGCCGCCGGCCACCCGGCGCTGCTGATGGTCGACGCCGTGGCCTCGCTCGCCGCCATGCCGTTCGAGACCGATGCGTGGGGAGTCGACGTCGCTGTCGGCGCGTCGCAGAAGGGCCTGATGACCCCGCCGGGGCTGAGTTTCACCGCCGCCGGCCCCCGCGCCCTCGAGGCGCACCGCAAGGCCGGCCTCCGCACCCGCTATTGGGACTGGACGGCGCGCGACGGCGGCGCCCACTACATGAAATATTGCGGCACCCCGCCGGAGCACCTGCTGTTCGGCCTGCGCGCCGCCGTCGACGCGATCCTGGCCGAGGGGCTGGAGGCGGTGTTTCTTCGCCACCGGCTCCTGGCGGAGGCGGTGCGCGCCGCGGTCGCCGCTTGGGCGGCGGAGGGCGCGCCGGCGTTCAACGTCGAGGACCCCCGCCACCGCGCCGATTCGGTCACCGCGGTGCGCCTCGCCGGGGGCCACGACCCGGAGGCGCTGCGGCGCTATTGCGCGGAGCGGTGCAACGTCGCGCTCGGCTTCGGAGTCGGCGTGATCGCCGCGTCGGCGTTCCGCATCGCCCATATGGGGCACGTCAACGCGCCGATGATCTTCGGCGTCCTCGGCGCGGTCGAGATGGGCCTCGCGGCCCTCGGCGTTCCGCACGGACGCGGCGGCGCGCAGGCTGCGGTCGACCGGCTGGCGGCGTCCGTCCCGCCGCCCGCCGCCGCGCCCGGCCCTAGCCCGGCCCACGCGCAGGAAAGGAGGCGGGGATGAGGAACATGAGGAAGACGCGCCTCGCCGCGGCGCTCGGCGCCGGGCTGGCCGCCGCCGCGCTCGCCGCGCCGGCGCCCGCCGAGTGCGGCCGGGTCGCCATCGCCAACATGACCTGGGCGTCGGCGGAGTTCGCCGCCCATTTGGACCGGATCGTCCTCGAGGCCGCCTTCGGCTGCGAGGTGGAGCTGGTTCCCGGCGACACCGTGCCGACCGTGGCCTCGATGATCGAGCGGGGCCAGCCCGACATCGCGCCGGAAATGTGGACCAACAACGCCGGCGCGCCGCTCGCCGCCGCGCTCGCCGACGGCCGGGTGGTCCGGCTCGCGAGGATACTCAGCGACGGCGCCGAGGAGGGCTGGTGGGTTCCCGCTTATTTCCGCGAGTCCCATCCCGAGGTCGCGACCGTCGACGACGCCCTGGCGCGGCCGGACCTGTTCCCGCACCCCGAATACGCCGGCGTCGGCGCGGTTTACGGCTGCCCCTCCGGCTGGGCCTGCCAATACGTCATGGAGAACCAGTTCCGCGCCTGGAGGGGCGGGGAGAAGGGCTTCGAACTGGTCGATCCCGGCTCCGCCGCGGGCCTCGCCGGGGCCCTCGCCGGCGCCTACGACCGCGGCGAGGCGTGGCTCGGCTATTACGCGGTTCCCACCGCGCTCCTCGCGAAATACCGCATGGTCAAACTGGATTTCGGCGTTCCCCACGACCCCGCGCACTGGCGGGACTGCACCGCGCGGCCGGACTGCCCGGACCCGAAGCGGAACGCCTGGGCGGAATCGCGCGTCTGGACCGTCGCCGCCGCCGAATTCGCCGAGTCCGCGCCCGAGGCGCTCTCCTGGCTCCGCCGCCGCGCCTGGCCGGCCGCCCTCGCCGGCGAGGTCGCCCTCTACATGGAGGAGAACCGCTACGACGGCGAGGACGGGGCGCGCTACTTCCTCGAGGAATACGAGGACCTGTGGACCTCCTGGCTCTCCCCGGAGCGCGCGGCGCGGGTGAAGTCGGCCCGCTGACCCGCCCGCTTGCGTTCGTAACGATTTCGTCCCAGTTTGCCGGCGCGGGACGGCCGGATCGGGATCGCCATCGATATGAACCCTCGCGCGAACCCCTGCGCGCCGGTCGCGGGCGCGTTCCCGGACCCCTCGCCGCGACCCCGGGCGCGGGGGGGGGGGGGGGGCGTCGCCAACGGCGATGCCGGCTGATCATGAGGTGGACGTCGCTGGCGAGGCAGGCCGCGCTTCCGGTCTTGGCGGCGCTCTCCATCGGGTTGCTGGCCTGCGGCGGGGGCGGCGGCCAGCCGGCGCAGACGGCCGCTCCGGCGCCGAACCCCGCGCCGACGGCTCCTCCGTCGCCGGACCCGGGGACGGACCCGGCTCCGCCCGCGCCGGAGGCGGTCCGGCTCCCCATGCGGACCATGGACCCCGGCGCCGTCGTGACGCTCGCGGGCGGCGGCCGCCTCGACCCCGAAGACGGGCCGCTGTCCTGTAGCTGGCGGCAGACGGCGGGGACGCTCCGGGTGGAGTTGCGCGGCGCCGATACCTGTAACCCGGAGTTCGACGCCCCGAACCGGCCGGGGGAGGCGGTGCTGGCGTTCACCCTGACCGCGACCGACGCCGCCGGCGCGGTGCGGGCGGTGGTGGTTGAAACCATTACCGTGCGTGGTCGTCCGCGGCCTCCCGGCGCGCCGCCGACGCCGGGGGCGACATCGCGGTGGACGAAGGCGCCGCCGCGACCCTCGACGGACGCGGCAGTTCGGACCCCGAGGACGGGGCGTTGACCTTCGCGTGGACGCAGACCGGCGGCGCGCCGCAGGCGGCGCTATCCGGCGCGGACACGGCCCGCGCGACCTTCACTGCGCCGGAGCTGGAGGCGAGCGCCGTCTTGACGTTCACCCTGACGGTGACCGACCCGGACGGCGCGTTCGCGAGCGACACCGCGAACGTCACGGTGCGCGCAGACAACGACGCGCCCACCGCGAACGCCGGCGCCGACGCCACGATAAACGACGGCGACGCGGTAACGCTCGACGGGAGCGGCAGTTCGGACCCCGAGGGCAAGGCGCTGGCGTTCGCGTGGACGCAGACCGGCGGGACGACAACGGTGGCGTTGACCGGCGCGAACACGGCGGCGCCGACGTTCTCCACACCGCAGCTCGCGGCGCCGGCAAGCCTGACGTTCACGCTGACGGTGACCGACCCCGGCGGCGCATCCGCGATCGACGCGGTGACGATCTCGGTGCGGGCCGACGACGACGCGCCGGTCGCGGACGCCGGGGACGATTTCACGACCTATGAAGGCGACGCGGCGGCGCTCGACGGGAGCGGGAGTTCGGACCCCGAGGGCGGAACGCTCACTTGGGCCTGGACGCAGACCGGAACGCCGACGGCGACGTTGAGCGGCGCGAGCACGGCCGCCCCGACGTTCACGGCGCCGACGGTGACGGCGGACGCGACGCTGACGTTCACGCTGACGGTATCCGACGCCGGCGGCAATACGGCGACCGATAGCGTGACGGTCACGGTGAAGAACGTCCGCCCGGCGGTGAACACGGTCCGCACGCCGGCTTCGGGCGAAGCGCTGGAGCCCGCGACGGCGAAGAGCACGGCGAGCTCGTGGGAGACCGCGGAATACACCGCCTCCCTCGGACTGCCGTTGATCAACGCGGCGGAAGGCTATGCGGCGCGCACCGCGGGCGAGCCGGGAGGGGGCGGCGTCACCAT
Source organism: Alphaproteobacteria bacterium (assembly GCA_965242575.1). Classification (GTDB taxonomy): domain Bacteria; phylum Pseudomonadota; class Alphaproteobacteria; order UBA7887; family UBA7887; genus JANQOH01. The sequence continues at coordinate 2,532,148 of OZ251461.1, read as the reverse complement.
CGCCGTCATGGACTTCCGTATTTACGACTCCCACCCCGACCTGGGGTCCGTGACGCGAGTTCACCTCACGGGCGCCTCCTCCCTCGGCTCGCATGGAACGCGGGTCGCCGGCATCGCCGCCGCCCGGCGCGACGGCGAGGGCATGCACGGCGTCGCCTACAACGCGAACCTCGTCGACATCCAGGGAATATACTCCGGGAGATACGGCGCGGACGCCGCCTTCGCGTCGGCGGCGGGGCTGGCGGGAACCTACAGCTACCCGAACACGGGACACCGAGACACCTACACGGCCGACCCGGCGGGCAGCGCCCATATCATCATCCCCTCCTGGTCGACGCAACAAGCCTGGAAGGGGCCCTACTATGCGGCGGCGATGCGGGTGGCGGCCGGACGGGGCCGGATCATGGTCATCCCCGCGGGGAACGACGGCGGCGCGGAAGTGTCGAACTGGCCGGCCAGGGCGGTCGGGGACGAGGGGATCGCCGGGCTCGGGATCGTGGCCACGGCGCTGAACGAGGACGGCACGGGCTGGACGAGCCAGGCCACCCAGTGCGGGACGCTCAAGCAGTATTGCCTGATGGCGCCGGGAACCGCCTACACGACCACCAGGCCCAGGAACGGGCTGCCCGCAGGCCAGCGCCTCTACACGAGGACAGGCGGCACGTCCTTTTCCGCCCCTTACGTGGCCGGCGCGGCGGCGGTGGTGTGGGCGGCGTTTCCCAACAAGACCGGGAGCCAGATCGTCGACCGGCTGCTGACCACGGCGCGGCAGGTCGACGCGACGAACTGCGCCTACGACTCGACCACCGGCGTGTCCGCCAAGTGCGGCCACGGCGCCCTCGACCTGGGCGCGGCGATGAACCCCGTCGGCTTCACCAGCATGGCGCTGCCCGGCTCGGGCGCGGCGCCGGTGCGGGGAACCGCGGTCCGGCTGCCGCCGGGCGCCAGCGTCCGGGCGGTCGCGGCGCTGGCCGACACCGTCGTTTACGACGAGCAGGGGTTCCCGTTCCTCCACGACCTGAACGCCGCCTTCCTCGCCGGCGAGGACTGGAGCTCGGGGAGCCTCGTGCACGGATTCCTGGAGCCGGCGCGGCGCGAGTGGACGGTCGCGCCGCTGGGCGTGGGCGCGGCGTTCTCTTTCGCCGGCCCGGCCGATCATGGCGTGGGCGCCGGAGCGGCGCGGCGGGCATGGCGGGCGTTCGATCCCGACCCGGGCGCCGCCGGGGAGCCGCTGCGCGATTACCGCTTCTCGCTCCAGCCGCAGGCGGGCCTGACGGTGACGGTGGGGCAAGGCGCGGGCGCGCCCGGCGCGCGGACCGGCTTCGCCGCGTCCGTCGACCGCGACCTGTTCGCCGACGGGCTGTCGGTGCGCCCGTTCGCGGCGTTCTCCGGCGAAGGGCCGGGGGTGGGGGTGGACTGGCGCCTCGACGGGCGAACGCGGTTGAGTTTCACCGGTCGGGACGGGCGCAGCCGCTTCGGGGCGCCGCGCGCGCGGCTGGTTGCGGTGGGGGTCGACCGCCGCTTCGCCGGCGGGCTGTCGGTCAAACTGGGCGCGGGGACGCTGCGGGAGCGCGGCGCGCGCCTGGGCATGCGGTCGTCGGGCGGGTTCGGGCCGGCGCCGGCTTCGGTGACGAATTTCGTCGATGTGGGGGTGGAGAAGCCGCTTTCGGGCAAGGCGACGGCGTTCGGGAGTTACAGTTTCGGGTCGACGGGGGCGCGCCCCGGTGCTCCGGGTTCGCTGGTCCGGCACTGGGGCGCGTTGCGTTCGGACTCGCTGGCGGTCGGCGTTTCTGCGTCGGGCGTGTTCGCGCCGGGGGATCGGCTGACGGCGACGGCGTCTGCGCCGTTCCGCCCCCGGGGCCGGGTGGCGATGGTTCTGGCGCCGGCGCGGGAGGTTGCGGACGGCGAGGTGGCGTTCGCGGCGCGGGCGGTGTCGCTTGCGTCGGCCGGGCGCGAGGTGCGGACGCAGCTGGTCTATGACGCGTGGAGCGGCGACCGCGCGGCGGCGACGCTGGGCGGCTACGCGCGCTTCGGGGCGGACGCCGGCGCGCCGGCGGGCGGCCCCGACTGGGGAATCGCGGCGAAAATGCGGCTCGGGTTCTGACGCCGCGTCGCGCCCGCCGGCCGCCGGATTTGCCGCGCCGCGCCGCGCGTGTTAGCGTCGACCCTTGCCAGGAGGAGAACGACGATGACGATGAAGCGAACGCTCGCTCCCGCCGCGCTCGGCGCGTGCCTCGGTCTGGCCCTGGCGGCGGCGCCGGCGGCGGCGGAATGCGGACGGGTCTCCATCTCCAACATGAATTGGGCCTCGGCGGAATTCGCGGCGCATGTCGACCGCATCGTGCTGGAGTCCGCCTTCGGCTGCGAGGTGGAGCTGGTGCCGGGCGACACGGTGCCCACCCTGACCTCGATGACCGAGAAGGGCGAACCCGACATCGCGCCGGAAATGTGGGTCAACACCGCGGGCGAACCGCTGGCGGCCGCGCTCGCCGAAGGCCGGCTCGTCCGGGCGTCGGAGATCCTCAGCGACGGCGGCCAGGAGGGCTGGTGGGTTCCGCGCTACTTCAAGGAGGCCCACCCCGAGATCGAGACCATCGACGACGCCCTGGCGCGGCCCGACCTGTTCCCGCATCCCGAATACTCCGACCTCGGCGCGGTGTACGGCTGCCCCTCCGGCTGGGCCTGCCAATACGTGAACGACAACCTGTTCCGCGCCTGGGGCGGCGAGGACAAGGGCTTCGAACTGGTGGACCCCGGCTCCGCCGCCGGCCTGGCCGGCGCCATCGCCCGCGCCTACGAGCGCGGCGAGCCGTGGCTCGGCTATTACTGGTCCCCCACCGCCATCCTCGGCAAATACGACATGGCGATGCTCGGTTTCGGCGTCCCGCACGATTCGGAGCACTGGAAGTCCTGCACCGCGATCCCGGACTGCCAGGATCCGAAGCCCAACGCCTGGGTCGAATCGCTCATCTACACCGTCGTGACGTCGAGTTTCGCCGAATCGGCGCCCGAGGCGCTCGACTACCTGCGCAAGCGCTCCTGGCCCGCCGCCGTCGCCAGCGCCATCCTCTCCTACATGGACGAGAACCAGTACAAGGGCGAGGATGGGGCGATCTACTTCTTCGAGAACCACGAGGACCTCTGGACCCCGTGGCTGACCGCCGAACAGGCGGAGCGGGTGAGGGCGGCGCTGTAGGGCCGGCGCCGGAAGAGGAGGGGTTCGCCCCATGGCCGCCGAAGGCGGCTGGCTGTTCGAGTTCCCGGCGCTGCCGCGCGACACGCTCCGCGAGCTGCGCAAGGGCATCGACGACGGCTACCGGGAATTCTCCCGCGCCTGGGGCGACTCCATCGAGGCGTTCTTCGACCCGCTGCTCCAGTTCATGATCGGTTTCGAGCGGTTCCTGCTCGACCTGCCGTGGTGGATGGCGATCCTCGTCTTCATGGTCCTGGGCTGGCTCGCCAGCCGCAAACTGGGACTCACCGCAGTCGTCGGTTTGACGTTCTTCGCCATCGGCCTGTTCGGCATGTGGGAGGACGCGATGCGGACGGTCGCCATCATCGCCGTCTGCACCCTGCTCGCCATCGTCTTCGGCATCCCCATCGGCATTCTCATGGCGCGCTCCGACCGGACCCGCGCCGCGATAACGCCGGTTCTCGACGTCATGCAGACCATGCCGAGCTTCGTCTATCTCATCCCGGTGGTCATGCTGCTCGGCATCGGCCGCGTCCCGGGCGCGATAGCGGTGATGATCTACGCCATTCCGCCGGTGATCCGCCTGACCGACCTCGGTATCCGCCTCGTCGACAAGGAGGTGATGGAGGCCGCCGACGCCTTCGGCGCCAGCCCGCGCCAGCGCCTGTTCGGCGCGCAGATACCGCTGGCGCTGCCCAACATCATGGCCGGCGTCAACCAGACCATCATGATGGCGCTGGCGATGGTGGTGATCGCGTCGATGATCGGCGTCCAGGGGCTGGGCCAGCCGGTGCTGCGGGCGATCACCAACCAGTATTTCGCGCTCGGCCTGTTCAACGGCCTGGCCATCGCCGCCATCGCCATCGTTCTGGACCGCGTCTCGCAGGCCTACGGGCGGCGCATCCAGAAATACCGCGACGCCGGGGGCTGACGCCCGCCGGCGCGCGGGCGGGGACGCCATGGCGAAGATCGAGGTCGAGGGGGTTTACAAGATCTTCGGCCCGGCGCCCGAAGCGGCGCTGGCCCGCGCCCGCGCCGGCGGGACGCGCGACGAGATCCTCGCCGAGACCGGCCACACCGTCGGGCTCGACGACGTGACCCTGTCGGTCGAGGAGGGCGAGATCTTCGTCGTCATGGGGCTGTCCGGCTCCGGCAAATCGACCCTGATCCGCCATTTGAACCGCCTCATCGAACCGACCGCCGGGCGCATCGTCGTCGACGGCGACGACGTCATGGCGATGAACCCCGCCGAGCTGCGCGAATTCCGCCGCTCCAGGACGGCGATGGTGTTCCAGCGTTTCGGCCTCATGCCCCACCGCACCGTCGTCGAGAACGTCGCCTACGGCCTCGAGATCCGCGGCGTCAACAAGGTCGGGCGCGGCCACAAGGCGCGCCAGTGGATCGAGACCGTCGGCCTCGCCGGTTACGAGAACGCCTGGCCGAGCCAGTTGTCGGGCGGGATGCAGCAGCGCGTGGGCCTGGCCCGCGCCCTTTGCGGCGACCCGCAGATCCTGTTGATGGACGAAGCGTTCAGCGCCCTCGACCCGCTGATCCGCACCGGGATGCAGGACCAGCTGATCGAAATCCAGCAGCGGCTGCGCAAGACCATCGTTTTCATCACCCACGACCTCGACGAGGCGCTGCGCCTGGGCGACCGGATCGCCATCCTCAAGGACGGAAAATTGAGCCAGGTGGGGCCGCCGGAGGAGATCCTGCTGGAGCCCGCCGACGACTACGTCGAGGCGTTCGTCGGCGATGTGAACCGCGCCCGCGTCCTCGCCGTGGACAAGGTGATGGGCCCGCCGCGCCCGCGCCTCGCCGGCGGGACGGTGGAGGAGGCGCTGCGCCGGATGCGCGAGGAGGACACCGAATACGGCTTCGTCTTCGACGGCGACGAGTTCCGCGGCCTGGCGACCGAGGAGGATCTGGCCGAGCGGGAAGGGCGGGGGGGCGACCTTTGCGCCGCCGCCCGCATGCCGCCGACCGTCCCCGCCGGGACCATGCTGGAGGACGCGCTGCCCGCCATCCTCCGGTCCGACCGCCCGGTCTGCGTGGTGGACGAGGGCGGCGAATTCAGGGGCGTGGTCTCGACGCGCCGCCTCGTCCGCGTCCTCGCCCGAAGACGCGGCGAGGGGAGGGCGGCGTGAGGCGGAGGGCGTCGTCCGGGACGGGCGGAATTTCGTCCGGGGCGACGGCCCGTTTCCCCGGACGCCGGGCCGCGTCGCGCGCCGCCCCTCCGATCCGGAGCGGAGGCGGAGCGGAGGGGCGCCCGGTTGAACGTGGGAGGACGCCATGAACTGGCGCGATTACATCGCCGTCGATCCGGAGGTCTGCCACGGCAAGGCCTGTATCGCCGGCACTCGGGTGCCGGTGACGGTCGTGCTCGACAATCTGGCGGCGGGCCGGGGAGCGGACGATATCGTGCGCAGCTATCCCGCGGTCAGCCGCGAAGCCGTCCGGGCCGCGTTGCTCTACGCCGCCGAAATGGCCAGGGAGCGGACGATGCCGCTGGCCGGATGACCGCCGTGCGATTCAAGCTGGACGAAAACATGCCTGCGGAGCTGGCCGCCATATTTCGCCGATCCGGACGCGACGCGGCTACGGTCGCCGGCCAGGGGCTTTCCGGGGCGAAGGATTCGGAACTGGCCTCCGTATGTTCGGAAGAGGGCCGGACTATCGTTACCTTCGATATGGGTTTCGCCGACATTCGTGCGTATCCGCCCGGGGACTACCCCGGAATCGTGGTGTTCCGACTCGCGAACCAGGAGCGGGATCATGTTCTGGAAATCGGCCGAAGATTCCTGAAGATGCTGTCTCTCGCGCCGTTCCCGCCAACGTCGCTCGACGGGAAACTATGGGTTGTCGGCGAGTCGCGCGTGCGCGCGTGGGAACGAGAAAGCGTTCGCGGAGGCGCCGGCGCCGCATGAAGGAGCCGCGGTGACTCCCGGCCCCCCCAGGCGGGGCGGCGCGGGATGGAGCCGCGGCGCCGTCCGCAACGCCTGCCGGATGAGCCGTTGGGACTGGCGTCAGAAGCTCGCCCAGGCGTAGAGGCCGAACAGATACGCGGTTTCGTCGCCGAAATTGGACCGCCGGGTTATGCCCTCGCCGGGGAAGGAGACGCCGAAGATGGGGCTCAGCCCCATGTTCGGGGTTATCGTCCAGTCCGCGATCAGGTTGAACTCCTGCGCCGCGTTGCGGTCGCCGATGTCCGGCGCCACGTCGACGAAATCGATATCGTAAAGGTTGGCGGTGATCGCCAGATTGTCCGCCGGCGCGGCGCGCGCCTGCAACATGTGTATCTGCAAGTTGCTGTGCCAGAAGTAGTTGGTCAGCACCTCGCCGTAGAACCACGTGCCCCACCCGCGCGAGAAGCCCGGATACAGCTTGTTGTAACCCTCGGAGAACCGGTTGAAACGGTAGCCCACATAGGGCTTCCATGGCGTGTCGTCGAACCCGTAGCCCGCCTCGACGTACCACGCGTTCTCGCCGATATCCGCGACGCCGCTCTGGTCGACGTATTCCCCGGACAGGAAGAGCGACGACCATCCGGGCGCGGACAGCGGGCGGCCCTGCGCGCGGAGGCTCACCGTGATCATGCCGCCGAGGTCGAGGCCGTTGCCCGCGCTTTCGCGCACCCGGATGTAGCTCGCGCCGATGCTGCCGCGCTCCTCGTCGACGTATTCGAGGTCGACCCCGGCCAGTTTGGCGTTGTCGCGATCGACGCCCCCGGCGCCGGTCGCGAACGCCATCGTGCGCAGCGGCCCGGCGTTGACGCGCAACAGGGCGGACTTCCGAAACGCCCGGCGGGGCGCGGTGTAGAACGCCGTGCGGTTCCAGTCGCCCACGCCGTCATAGACGATGAAACCATCGCCGACGCGGATGATCTGGTTGCCGAAGGAGAACTGGATCGCGTCCGTTCCGAGGCCGGGAAACGTCTCTCCGGAGGCCCAGCCCGCGTAAAAGAGCTCCGGGAACACCTCCTCCCGGCCCTCGGTGATGCGCCACACGTCGCCGGCCCCGCGAGTCGCTGCGGCGACGATGGAGGCCTCGCCGAACAGGCGGCCCGCGGCGCCCGTCTCGTAATCGCCGGCGAGTCGCGCCTGGACGAAGCCGTCCGCCCACTGGATGTCCTTCTCGTCGTCTTCGTCGTCGTAGAAGGTGTTCGGTTCGCTGATGAAGATGGCCGCGGCGTTCACGCCCGCGCGCAGCTGTCCATTGTCCCCATCGATGAGGGTGTATTCCGCGCGCGCGGCGTGCGCAACGGCGACGGCCGCCGCGACGGCCGCTCCCATGGCGAAAATTCGCATGACTCGAACACCTGCGCTCCGGTTGCGGAGCGCGGCCTCTAGCACGGCGCGCCGCTCGCTGTCAAGGCGGCGGCCCGGACGACGTGCGATCGTCGCGTAACGTCCGTCCCGAACGCCGGGATTCCTTCGCGTGCTCTTCTGCCGGAACGACGACGGACACGCGCAAGCGCGGGCTTGCGACCGGAGCGGCGACGCTCGGCGGTCCCGGGCGCTACCAGCGGAGCCGGACGTCGAGGGCAATGCGGCGGTCGGGGCCGCCGGTCCGGGTTTCGCGCAGCGACGTCGCGAGGGCCAGGTCGAGCGCCTCGGCGAGGGCGAGGCGGCCGCCGACGCGCCATTCGCGCGAGCGGTCGCCGGTGAGCGCGAAACCCGCCAGCGGCGTCGCAACGCCGCCCAACGCGCGCAACCCGTAGCCCGCCTCGGCGTCGAGGCGGCCCCCCGCGGCCCGCGCCGTGTCCGCGCGCGCCGCGTCGGCGCTCCACAGCCGCGCGAGGCCGCTATCGGCCGCGCCCCACGACGGAGCCAGCGCCAGAGACAGCCCCAGGCCGCCGGAGCCCGGCGCAACCCGCAGCGCGCCGCCGACGCTCCATTCCTCCGCATCGCCGCCATGCGCCAGCAACGCACGACCGCGCGCCTCCAGCGTCACCGGCGATGACGGAGCCGACCACGCCGCGCCGCCGCCCAACTCCACGCCCGCGCCCGCCGCGCCGTCGCCGCCGTCCCACCGCAACCCCGCCTCCAGCGACGGAGTCAACGAACCGCCGTTCGCGAACGCGATGACGTAGCGCCCCTCCGCAGCAACCCGCAGCCGGAACGTCCGCGCCGACAGCCCTTCGATGAGATTGTCGTCGCCGTCGAGCGCGAAGCGCGCCGCCTGCGCCTCCCCCTTCACATCCACCGCCGCAGCGCCACGCGACAGCGCACGCGTCCGCGCGCCGATGGCCGCAGCCGTCAACGTCGCCGGCGAATCCGCAGCGCCCGCCTCGGCGTCGGCGATCTCCACCTCGCCGCGACCGTGCGACAGCGCAGCCCACGCCCGCGACCCATCGCCCGCAAGCCACCCCACATAGGGCTGGACGCTCGCCATACTCACCTCGTGGCGGCCCTTGATCGCCTCCGCGCCGCCCCCATCGACGTAGTCGACGTCGCTCTCAGACCACGACGCCGACACGCCGCCGAGGACGCGCCCGCCCGAACCGTCCGGAGCCGTCCGCGCATCGGCCCCGGCGTGCAGCGCCGTAACCTCGCCCTCCCACGACAGCGCGCCGTCGTCGAGAGACAGCGACCGCCGGTCGCCCGAACCCCACAGCGCCGCGTCGGGGCCGTCCCCCGCAGCGCCGCCCGACAGGCCCAACGCGAACGCCGAACCCGGCAGCAACGCACGCCACCCCGTCCCGAGAGGCGCAGGAGAGTCCTCGGGCGGGCCGTAAGGCCGCGGGTCGTGGAACAATGCGGGGCCGCGCGCGCGGGCCGCAGACGCGCCGCCCGGAGCGCCCAGCCGGCCCGCCAGCCACGACAGCGCGTCCGCAGCCCACGCCGCGGCGTTCGCGTCCGCCCCGCCGTCGTAGCCCGCCGGCGCGCCGTCGCCGAAACGCCGCGCCACCGCGGACGCCGCGCCGTCCCACATCGCTCGCGACACTTCCGGTAGGATCGACCGGTTGACCGCAGCAAGCCGCGTCCGCGCGTCCGACCGGTCGGCCACCGCCGGCGCGGCCGCGCGCCAGCCCACCGCGAAGGGCGAGAACTCGGTAATCCCCGCCGCGCACACCCGCTCCGCATCCGCGTCCAGCCGCGCGCCGGCGACCTCGACCCACGCGGTCCCGTCATGGCGCAGCAGCGTCAACGCGCGCCCGCCCGACGCCTCTCGCAATTCCGCAGGCGCCGGCAGGCACAGTTCCAGACCCGCCGCCGGCGCGCCCGTAACCGAGACGTCCACCGCCACTTGCGCCGCGCCGGCGCCGAAGGCGAAGACGCCGGGCACCAGCGACACATCGTCCGAAACCGGGCGCAGCGTCACCGACAGGTCCGCCGCCAGCGCCGCCGGGGGGACGATCTCGACGCCGGGCGGAACCCCCGCCTCGGCGCGGACCTCGACGCGATGCCCGCCCACCATGTAGGCCGCCGGTTCGCCCGCCGCCGGCGCGCGCACCCGCGTATCGCCGGGCTCCGACACCAGCGCCGCGAGGGTCTTCGTCTCGCCGTCCAGCCCGGCGCCCCTCGCCGTGTGCGTGAGGCGCGCCGTATCGGCGTAATCGTCATCGTCCGCCGCCGCCGTCACCGTCACGGTTTGCGGCGCGCTCCAGTTCGACGCGTCGAACGACAGCGACGCGGGCGACGCCGTCACGTCAGGGTCGTCGCTGGAGATCGCCACCGTAACCGCCCCGGTCGGCGCCGCGCCCAGGCGCAAGGTGTAGGATGCGCCCTCCGCGCCCGTCGCGACTTCCAGCTCCGTCGCCGAGAGGACCAGTTTCTCCGTCGATGGCGGGGGCGCAGGCGGCGCGTCGTCGTTCGTGATCGTCCCGAAGCCGAAGGCGGATCCTGCGATGTTTCCGTCCGCGTCACGGATGTGCACCGTCCCGGTCGAGGCCGACGCGCCGATGATCCGCATCTGTACCGTCTCGTCGGGTTCGACCGCCGAGTCTCCCCGCACCTCCACCGCGATCATCTTGCTCGTCTCGCCGGCGGCGAAGGTCAGATTCCCGAAGGAGGGGGAGAGCGCCGTGTAGTCGCTCCCCGACGTCGCAGTGCCGCCGCCGTCCACCTCCGCCCACGTCACTGTCACCTGCCCCGTGCTCGCCGGCGACAGCGTCACTGTGAACGTCATCTCCGTGGTTCCGGAGTTCCCCTCCGCCACGCTCGGCGAATCGATCGTCAGCGTCGGCGTGTCGTCGTCGACGATGATCCCCGTCCCCGTTCCCATCCCCGTCGCGATGACGACCCCGGATGGTGTGGGACTACTCAACTGCAACCGGACGGTCTCGTCCGACTCCGCCGTGGCGTCGCCCGTCACCGTCACGGAGACGGTCTGGGTCGTCACGCCCGGCGCGAAGGTCAGCGTGCCGGACGTAACCGCCGTGTAATCCATCCCCGCCCCCGGGTCCGCCGAGCCGCCCATCGAGTCGGCGTAGGCCACCGTCGCCTGAACCGACGCGGCCGGAGACAAAGTCACCGTGAACTCCAGCGCCGGCGTGTCGCCGGTTCCGCCCTCCACCGCCCGCGGCGAGTCGATCGAGAAGAGCGCCGTGTCGTCGTCGTCCACCGACACCGTAACGCCGGCGATGGAAAGCCCCGTCGGATACGCCGCGGCGCAGCCGGTGGTCGTCACCATGTGGCTTATCGTCGCCGTCTCGTCCGCAAGGTCGCCGTCCTCCACCCCGGTCGCCGTCACCGTTTGCGCCGTGTCCCAGTTCGCGGTGGTGAAGGTGAGCGTCGCCGGAGACACCGTGACGGCCGCCGTGTCGCCGCTGGTAACCCCTATCGTCACCCCGCCGGTGCAGCCGGCGCCCGGATCCGCGCTCAGCACCACGTCCCAGCCGGCCATGGCGCCCTCCTCCACCGCGACGGAGAGCGCGCTGGTGGAGGCCCCGGGACCCGCCGCCAGAACCGGCGCCACGCTCACCGCAGCGGCGGTCAGGTCCACGCTGCCCGAATGGGCGGCCGCCAGCACCTTCACCGCCAGATCGGCGGCGGCCGATATGTCGGCCGTCGACGAAAGCGTCAGCGTCGCCGACGTATCGCCGCTCGACACGCTCGACACGCTGTCGATCGTCACGCCGCTCAGCGCCACGTCGGCGGTGGCGCCGTTGAGGTTGTCCTCGGTCAGGGCCGCCGGAGTCGTGGACGAAATCGACGCGGAGGGCCCGATGACCCTGTGGGCGGACTGGGCGGGCAGGGCGGCGTGGTCGCGGTCCGCGGTATTGGTGCCTCCTCCGGTTCGCCACCCCGTGCCGCCGATGGAGTTCTGCGGAATGGAGACGCCGTCCGCGTCGTAGTCGGCGGCCATCACCGTGTAGGAAAAGTCCACAACGTTAGGGTAATTAGGAGGATTGAGGACCGTGGTCACGCTGGCCTGTCGCGTGACGCCGCCGATGTCGAGAGACATCCGGCTCGCGGAAAAGGGGTTGGGACTCGTTTGTGTGATGATGGGGAGGCCGCTGATCCGGGTGGTGATCGCCTCTCCGGCGACGTAATACTCTCCGTTAGCCGGCGTCGAGGTGATGGACACCGTCACCTGCGCCGCGGCCGGCGCGGCGAGGACGGCGCACAGCCGCGCCGCGCGGGCGAAGCGGCTCCGGCCCGTCATGCCTGGCGCGGGGGGGGGGGGGGGTGAACGCCATCGCCATGCCCTCGATCGGTTGCGCCGGCGCCTCGCGGCGCCGCGCGCGGCGGGGGTTTAGCCCGGATTTCTCATACGTCTCCGGGTTGAGGGACGGTGTGCGGTGTCGGCGGTGATTTTCGGGTTGCGGTGACGGCGCTGATTTTGAGGCGTGTTGAAGCGCCCGTCGGCTGGCGACGGGTGGTTTGGCTTGGCGATGTCTCCGTTGTTGCGGGGAAGGGTGAGTTGTGCGCCGCTTCAGGTTGCGGCGGCGGATAATCTCCTTCGGGCGGTGCGGAACTCGTCCTGGAAAGGATGGTTGGTGTCCATTGCGATCTTGATGCGGCGGACGCTGACACGGACCCATGCGGCGATCTTGAGCAGTTTGAGGCGCAGGCTTCCACATGTGGCGGCGGCGCGGCGGGTGTGGGCGAGGCCGAGGCGGCGCAGGGCGCAGAGCAGCACACAGGCCATCGAGGCGAACCACAAGCGGAGCTGGTTGGCGCGCATGCTATGCGCCGAGGTGCGGTCGGCGAACAGGTCGAGTTGGCATTCCTTGATGCGGTTCTCCATCTCGCCGCGTTGGCAATACAGGTCCTCGTAGAGGCTCCGGGCGTCATGCGCGCTGGCGGCGAGCGAGGTGACGACGAAGCGCGGATTGGCCTTGCCGCGGGTCCATTCGGCCTTACCGACGACGCGGCGTTCGCGGCTCCAACTATCGCGCGTGGACCACATGAAGTCGGCGAAGCGCCGCGCCGGGGCGCCGCTCCGCTCGCTGTCCGCCTCGGCCTCCGCCAGCGCATCCGCGACCTGCGCCGCCAGACGATCGTTCCGCGCCAGACCGAACAGGTAATCCACCCCGTTGGCTTGGCGCCACGCCATCAGCGCCCCTCCTGCGACCCGTGAACCGGATCGTCCGTCGCGTCGAAATCCAGAACCACCCGAGGCGGAGCCGCCTCATGCGCATCCAGGAACAGCGTCACCAACACATCCGCAATCGCCGACCCGTCATGGACGATCTTGCTGTCCCCAGACGGAGACGAACCGCCCAACTCCAACCGGTTCAACGTCGACTTCCCCGCAACCGGGGCACAGTTCCGGCGCTTCGCGCGCAACTTCCCCGCCAATACCGCCATAACCCGAATTTTTCATAGTTTTTGAGTGCACCGGGGTCCTGCCTGTGATATAGTGTTCTTTGCCAAGAGCTTATATCAGGGCAGGAGGTTCCCCGATGCGAACGGAGTGTAGCGCGGCGCCTGGCGCCTTTCAAGCGGTTTCGGGGCGGGCGGTTGTGGCGGATTTCGACGGCGGGTCGATGACTTCGGACGCCGGCGCTCTGCTGCTCGGACAGACGGACGCGGTTATTGGGCTTGTGGACCGCCTTGCGGCCTGCTTCGAGGATCATCGCGATGGCCGGTTCGTGGAGCACTCGGTTCGGACGCTTGTGGGTCAGCGTGTGTTCGGGATTGCGTTGGGCTATGAGGACTTGATCGACCACGATGTGTTGCGCGGCGATCCGATGATGGCGGTGTTGGCGGGGAAGTTGCGCGCGAAGCGCCGGAACTGTGCCCCGGTTGCGGGGAAGTCGACGTTGAACCGGTTGGAGTTGGGCGGTTCGTCTCCGTCTGGGGACAGCAAGATCGTCCATGACGGGTCGGCGATTGCGGATGTGTTGGTGACGCTGTTCCTGGATGCGCATGAGGCGGCTCCGGATCGGGTGGTTCTGGATTTCGACGCGACGGACGATCCGGTTCACGGGTCGCAGGAGGGGCGGTTTTTCCACGGCTATTACGACTGCTACTGCTACTTGCCGCTTTATGTTTTGTGCGGTCGTCACCTTCTGGCGGCGCGGCTGCGCCCGGCAAACATCGACGGGGCGGCCGGGGCTGTGGAGGAGGCTGCGCGGATCGTGGCCCTGTTGCGGGCGCGGTGGCCGGACACGCGGATCGTGTTGCGGGCCGATTCGGGGTTCGCGCGCGAGGCGCTGATGGCGTGGCGCCAAGCCAACGGGGTGGATTACCTGTTCGGTCTGGCGCGGAACGACCGTCTGGCGGCGCAGGTCGCGGATGCGCTGGCGGAGGCCGAGGCGGACAGCGAGCGGAGCGGCGCCCCGGCGCGGCGCTTCGCCGACTTCATGTGGTCCACGCGCGATAGTTGGAGCCGCGAACGCCGCGTCGTCGGTAAGGCCGAATGGACCCGCGGCAAGGCCAATCCGCGCTTCGTCGTCACCTCGCTCGCCGCCAGCGCGCATGACGCCCGGAGCCTCTACGAGGACCTGTATTGCCAACGCGGCGAGATGGAGAACCGCATCAAGGAATGCCAACTCGACCTGTTCGCCGACCGCACCTCGGCGCATAGCATGCGCGCCAACCAGCTCCGCTTGTGGTTCGCCTCGATGGCCTGTGTGCTGCTCTGCGCCCTGCGCCGCCTCGGCCTCGCCCACACCCGCCGCGCCGCCGCCACATGTGGAAGCCTGCGCCTCAAACTGCTCAAGATCGCCGCATGGGTCCGTGTCAGCGTCCGCCGCATCAAGATCGCAATGGACACCAACCATCCTTTCCAGGACGAGTTCCGCACCGCCCGAAGGAGATTATCCGCCGCCGCAACCTGAAGCGGCGCACAACTCACCCTTCCCCGCAACAACGGAGACATCGCCAAGCCAAACCACCCGTCGCCAGCCGACGGGCGCTTCAACACGCCTCAAAATCAGCGCCGTCACCGCAACCCGAAAATCACCGCCGACACCGCACACCGCCCCTCAACCCGGAGACGTATGAGAAATCCGGGCTAGTGTCCTGCGTCTGAAGTTAGTATCATAACGGGCAGTGATCGCCGATTCGGGGAGGGTAAGCGATGGGGCGTTGTGTCGGTCGGCCCGTGGCGGCCGTGGTGTTGAGCGCCGCAGAGCGGTCGTTCCTTGAGCGTCAGGTTCGCCGTCGCCGGGTGGCGCGGGGGATGTCGGATCGCTGCCGCATCGTCCTGCGCTGCGCCGATGGCTTGACGAGCAAGGCGGTGGCGGCGGAACTCGGCGTGCACGAACACACCGTCGGCAAGTGGCGTCGTCGTTTTCTGCAGGATCGTGTCGAGGGCCTGTCGGACGCGCCGCGTTCGGGGCGCCCGCGGAGCATAGAAGATGCGCGGGTGGCCGAGGTCGTCAAGCGGACGCTCGAGACGTCGCCCCCCGACGCGACGCATTGGTCGATCCGCTCGATGGCCCGGGAGGCGGGGCTTTCGCACACGACGGTGCGGCGGATCTGGAAGGCGTTCGGGCTGCAACCGCACCGGTCGGAGGCGTTCAAGCTTTCCAGCGATCCGCTGTTCGTGGATAAGGTGCGGGACATCGTGGGGCTCTATCTGTCGCCGCCGGACCGCGCGCTGGTGCTCTGCGTCGATGAGAAGAGCCAGGGACAAGCCCTTGACCGCGAGCAGCCGGTCTTGCCGACGATGCCGGGCATGCCCGAACGGCGGACGCACAACTATGTCCGGCACGGGACGACGTCGCTGTTCGCCGCGCTCGACGCCGCAACGGGCTTCGTCATCGGCAAGTGCTATAGACGCCACCGGGCGCGGGAGTTCCTCGATTTCCTCAAGGAGATCGACGCTCGTGTTCCCGAAGACCTGGACGTTCATATCGTCATGGACAACTACACGACCCACAAGACCGCTTCGGTCAAGGCATGGCTGGCGCGACGGCCACGCTATCACGCTCACTTCACGCCGACCTCGGCCTCGTGGATCAATCAGGTGGAGCGCTGGTTCGCCGAACTGACGCGCAAGCAGCTTCAACGGGGCGTGCACACCTCCACGAAACAGCTCGAGGCGGATATCCGCGCCTTCATCGACCGGCACAACCAGAATCCCAAGCCCTTCAAATGGACCAAAACCGCCGACGATATCCTCGCACCCGTCAAACGCTTCTGTCACCGCGTCGACCGCACATTATGCAGCGAACTTTAGACTCAGGACACTAGGAACGCTGTTCGCGGTCGCGACTTGCGCGGCGCCCCCCCTCCGGCCGCCGAACTGACCGTGCAGCCCGGCGCGGATGGTGGCGTAGTCGGGCCGGTCCGGCGGAATCGCGCCGCGCCGGAGGAGGAAATCCATCAGCGCCAGCGCCGAATCGAATTTGAAATCGCGGGTCTCTGCGACCCGCCGCATCGCCGCCTCCATTGGCCAGAGGTGGAATTCCTCCACTTCGCCGTCGCGGTTCTCCGGCCGGAAGTTCTCCGGCAGCGCGAGGTCGAAGACGAACATTACGCCGCGCCTGAAGCCGAATTCGCCGTCCAGCCCATAGGTCACGGTGCCCGCGCGCACCGCCCGCGCGGCGAGCGCCGCCGGAATTCCCGCCTCCTCCTCCGCCTCCTTGGCGAGGTTCTCGGCAATTTCCAGGCCCGCCGGCTGCCCGCCCGCCGCCATGTTGTCGAACTGTCCGGGGCAGACGCGGACGCTCCGCGACCGCCGCGCGATCCACAGCGACACGCCGCCGCCGGCCTTCACGTAACCGTTGAGGTGAACCCCGTAGGCCGGGACGCCGAACAACTCCGCGCCGGAGCGGTCGACCTCGCACAGCGCCTCGCCGAAGCGCGCGCCCACCGGATACGACTCGCCGCGCCACGGCCCGCATAATCCGCGTTTGGCCATCGCCCGGACCGCGCCGTCGAGCGCCCCGGTCCGCGCCCGCGCGCCGGCGAGTCCGGGCGCGAAGGCGACGCCCTCGCCGGGCGCGGCGGCCAGTCCGGGACACTCCGCGAGCGCCCCGGCCCGGTCGCGGCGCACCCGCCCGACGACGCGGCCGTCGACGCGGAACGGCGCGTAGCGGGCCGGATCGCGGCGGTTGCACTCGGCGATGCGGTCGAGAAAACTCATCGACGCATGTCCGACGCGCCCCGGCGAGCCCGGCGCGGGCCGGGAATCCCGGAGCGTCCCTCCCTGGGAGAGGCCCAAACCCTAACCGCGAAAAATTCTCGATTCCGCGCCCTTAACCTGAGATAATTCCGCATCGCGGCGCGCCAGGGTGTCCTAATGCCGGAAAATTCCATGGCTCGCGGTCTCGCCGGCCTGCCCGAGGCCGAGGCGTTCGTATCCGGCGCCGCGACGAGCCGGGCCGTGTCGCGCGCCGCCGGGGCTGGGGCTGTGCGCAAGCTCGCCTCGCGCCTTTATACGCGCAATCTTTCCGACCCGCCGGAAGCGGTGGTGCGGCGCAACCTCTGGCGCATCGCCGCCGGCTACTTTCCCGGCGCGCTCGTGGCCGACCGGACGGCGCTGGAAGGGGCGCCGGCCCCGGACGGATCTGTCTTCCTGGTGTCGACCGCGGGGAGGGACGTCGCGCTGCCCGGATGCATCCTTCGGCCCCGGCGCGGCGCGGGCCCGCTGCCCGCCGACAGGCCCTTCATGGACGGGCTGTTCCTGAGTTCGCCGGCGCGGGCCTGGCTGGAGAACATGCGTCCGTCGCGGGCGCGCGGCGGGCGCGCCGCCCGCACCTTCCCGCGCCGCGTCATCGAGGAGCGGCTCGACGACCTCGTCCGGCGTTCCGGCGCGGCCGCGGCGAACCGGCTGCGCGACGACGTCCGCGCCGTCGCGCCCGCGCTGGGGCTGGAGGAGGAGGCCCGCGCCCTGGACGCCCTGGTCGGCGCCTTGCTCGGGGCGCGGAGCGCCCGCCTGACCGCGCCCGCCGCCATCGCCCGCCAGCGGGGGCGGCCTTACGATCCGCGCCGGCTGGAATTGTTCGAGGCCTTGCGCGCAGCGCTGCACGACCGCCCGCCCTCCGTCCGCCTGGCGCCGGACAGGAAGTCCGAAGGGCGCGCCGCGCTGGCCTTTTTCGAGGCGTATTTCTCCAACTTCATCGAAGGAACCGAATTCGCCGTCGAGGAGGCCGCCGACATCGTGTTCCGGGGCGCGATTCCCGCGGAGCGTCCCGATGACGCCCATGACGTCCTCGGAACTTGGCGCATCGTGTCCGACGACCGGGAAATGCGCCGCCGCCCCACGGACCCGGCGACTCTCGAACGGATACTCAAGGATCGCCACGCGGCGATAATGGCGCGCCGCCCGGAGGCGCGGCCCGGCGCGTTCAAACTCAGGGCGAACCGGGCCGGCGCGACGGAGTTCGTCGCCCCCGATCTGGTGGCCGGAACGCTGGAGCGGGGCTTCGCCGCAGGGCGCGCCCTCGACGCGCCGTTCCAGCGCGCGGCGTTCGTCATGTTCCTGGTCGCCGAGGTCCACCCGTTCGTGGACGGGAACGGGCGCGTCGCGCGCGCGATGATGAACGCCGAACTGGTCGCCGCCGGGGAGGAGCGCATCGTCGTGCCTTCGGCGTTCCGGACCGATTACCTCGCCGCGCTGAAGGCGCTTTCGCGGACGGGCCGGGCGGAGCCGCTGGTCCGGGTTCTGGACTACGCCCAGCGCTGGACGGCCGCGGTCGATTGGCGGTCGGTCGAACGGGCGCGCCGGGACCTCGAGGAATGCGGCGCCTTCCTCGATCCCGCCGTCGCGGAGGCGGAGGGCCGCCGCCTGCGCATGCCGGAGCGCGCCGCCGGGTGACGCGCCGCTTGCATCGCGCAGCCTCTTGCCGCCATATTCCGCCTGTCCGGGGCGGGCCGGGCGGCGGGAGCGGGATGGCGATGACGGCGGTTATTCTGGTCATACACGTGCTGATCGCGCTCGCGATGATCGTGATCGTGCTTCTCCAGCGCAGCGATGGCGGAGCCCTCGGCGGCCTCGGCGGCGGGACCTTCGGCGGCGTCATGAGCGGACGGCAGTCGGCGAACCTGCTCACCCGCGCCACTGCCGTGCTCGCCGGCGCCTTCATGCTCACCAGCATGGTGCTGGCGATCCTCGCCAGCGGTACCGGAACGCCGCGCTCCGTCACCGACGACATCGAACATCGGCCCGCCGCCGATTCGATCCTCCCGGCCCCGCCGGAGGAGCCGGAGGGCGGGCCGCAGGTCCCGGTCGGCGAGTAGGGGCGGGGGCCTTCCGGCCCGCGCCGGCGGACGCGGAGCGCGCGGCGCGTGGCGCGGTTCGTCTTCGTCACCGGCGGCGTGGTGTCGTCGCTCGGCAAGGGGCTGTCGGCGGCGGCGCTCGGCGCCCTCCTCCAGGCGCGCGGCCACAGCGTCCGCCTGCGCAAGCTCGACCCCTATCTCAACGTCGATCCGGGCACCATGAGCCCCTACCAGCACGGCGAGGTCTACGTCACCGACGACGGCGCCGAGACCGACCTGGACCTGGGCCATTACGAACGCTTCACCGGCGTGCCCGCCACCCGGGGCGACGCCGTCACCGCCGGGCGCGTCTATAGCCGCGTCATCGAGAAGGAGCGGCGCGGGGACTATCTCGGCGGCACGGTGCAGGCGATCCCCCACGTCACCGACGAGATCAAGGCCTTCATCGCCGCCGGAGCGGACGACGCCGACTTCGTCCTGTGCGAGATCGGCGGCACCGTCGGCGACATCGAGAGCCTGCCGTTCCTCGAGGCGATCCGCCAGCTGGGCTACGAGCTGGGGCGCGACCGCGTCGTCTACGTCCACCTCACGCTGGTCCCCTACATCGCCTCGGCCGGCGAGCTCAAGACCAAGCCCACCCAGCATTCGGTCAAGGAGCTGCGCGGCATCGGCATCCAGCCCGACATCCTGCTGTGCCGGTCGGCGCGCCCGTTGCCGCCCGGCGAGCGCCGCAAGATCGCCCTGTTCTGCAACGTCGCCGAGGACGCGGTGATCCCCGCCGTCGACGTGGACGACATCTACCAAGTGCCGCTCGCCTACCACGAGGCCGGCCTCGACGCGCGGGTGCTGTCGCGCTTCGGCCTCGACGCCGCCGGCGCGCCGCCCGACCTGTCGCGCTGGCGCGGCATCGCCGCCCGCGCCGAGGGCCTGGAGGGCGATGTCTCGATCGCCGTGGTCGGCAAATACACCGGCCTCCAGGACGCCTACATGTCGCTGGCGGAGGCGCTGCGCCACGGCGGCATGGCCAACGCGGTCCGCGTCCGCCTGGACTGGATCGACAGCGAGGCGTTCGAGTCGGCCGGGGCCGACTCCCGCCTCGAGGCGGTCCACGGCGTCCTCGTCCCCGGCGGCTTCGGCGAGCGCGGCGTCGCCGGCAAGCTCGCCGCCGTCCGCTTCGCGCGCGAGCGCCGCGTGCCCTATTTCGGAATCTGCTTCGGAATGCAGCTCGCGGTGATCGACGCGGCGCGCAACCTCGCCGGCCTGCCCGGCGCCTCGTCGAGCGAGTTCGGCGCCTGCGTCGACCCGGTGGTCGGCCTGCTGAGCGAATGGAGCCGCGACGGGGCGGTCGAGACCCGCGGCCCCGGCGACGGCCTCGGCGGCACCATGCGCCTCGGCGCCTACGAAGCCGTCCTGGCCGGCGATTCCCGCGTCGCCGACATCTACGACCGCGCGCGGATAACCGAGCGCCACCGCCACCGCTACGAGGTCAACGCGGCCTATCGCGGCCGGCTGGAGGAGGCGGGCCTGGCCTTCGCCGGCATGTCGCCCGACGGCGCGCTGCCGGAGATCGTCGAGATCGCCGACCATCCGTGGTTCGTCGGCGTCCAGTTCCACCCCGAGTTCAAGTCGCGGCCGTTCGCGCCGCACCCGCTGTTCGCCGCCTTCGTCGCCGCGGCGGTGGACCAGTCGCGCCTTGTCTAGCGCCGGGAGCGCGCCGCGCGAGGTCGCCGTCGGCGGCCTCGTCGTCGGCAATGCGCGGCCCCTGACGCTGATCGCCGGCCCGTGCCAGATGGAGAGCGCGCAGCACGCGCACGACATGTGCGGGGCGCTCGCCGAATGCGCGCAGCGACTCGGCATCGGCCTGATCTACAAGACCTCCTTCGACAAGGCGAACCGCACCAGCCTGGGCGCGGCGCGCGGCGTCGGCCTGGAGGCGAGCCTGCCGGTCTTCGCCGAATTGCGCGCCGCCTACGGTTGCCCGGCGCTCACCGACGTCCATGCCGAGGACCAGTGCGCGCCGCTCGCCGGGGTCGTCGACGTACTGCAAATCCCCGCCTTTCTCTGCCGGCAGACCGACCTGCTCGCGGCTGCCGCGCGCACCGGCCTCGCCGTCAACGTCAAGAAGGGCCAGTTCCTCGCCCCGTGGGACATGGCGAACGTGGCCCGCAAGCTGGAGGGCGCCGGCTGCCGCCGCATCCTGCTCACCGAGCGCGGCGCGAGTTTCGGCTACAACGCGCTGGTCTCCGACATGCGCGCGCTGCCGGTCATGGCCGAGACCGGCTGGCCGGTCGTTTTCGACGCCACCCATTCGGTCCAGCAGCCGGGCGGCCGGGGGGAGTCCAGCGGCGGCGAGCGCCGCCACGTCCCGACCCTCGCCCGCGCCGCCGCCGCGGTGGGCGTCGCCGCCCTGTTCATGGAGGTCCACCAGGATCCGGACAACGCCCCGAGCGACGGCCCGAACATGGTTCCCTTGAAGCGCTTGCCGGGGATTCTTGAAGTCGTTATGGAATACGACCGGATCGCCAAGGCGCGCCCCGTCGCGCCCATCGACCCCTGACGACGGAGCCGCCGTGACCGCCATCGTCGACATTCGCGGACGCGAGATACTGGACAGCCGCGGGAACCCCGCCGTCGAGGTCGAGGTCGCGCTGGAGACGGGCGCGACGGCCCGCGCCGCCGTCCCGTCCGGCGCCTCGACGGGCGCGCACGAAGCGGCGGAGCGCCGCGACGGCGACCCGGCGCGCTACGGCGGCAAGGGCGTCCTGCGCGCGGTCGAGGCCGTCGACGGCGAGATTTTCGACGCCCTGTCGGGCCGCGACGCGGAGGACCAGCGGGCGCTCGACCTCGCCTTGATCGCGCTCGACGGAACGGCGGACAAATCCCGCCTCGGCGCCAACGCGATCCTCGGCGTCAGCCTCGCCATCGCCCGCGCGGGGGCGCGCGCGCGCGGCCTGCCGCTCTACGCCTGGATCGGCGGCGTCGATTCGCACCTCCTGCCGGTCCCCATGATGAACGTGCTCAACGGCGGCGCCCACGCCGATAACGGCCTCGACTTCCAGGAGTTCATGATCGTCCCGCACGCCGCGCCGAGCTTCGCCGAGGCCGTCCGCTGGGGCGCGGAGATCTTCCACGCGCTGCGGCGGCGGCTCGCCGGCGCCGGCCTTTCGGTCGCGGGCGGCGACGAGGGCGGCTTCGCCCCGGCGCTGGCGCGCAACGCCGACGCGCTCGACGCCGTGCTCGGCGCCGTGGAGGACGCCGGCTACCGCCCCGGCGAGCAGGTGTCGCTGGCCCTCGACGCGGCGGCGAGCGAGTTCCACCGCGACGGAGTGTACGACGTCGCGGGCGAGGGGCGCCGCCTCGATTCCGGCGCCATGATCTCCTGGCTCGCCGACCTCGCGGCGCGCTATCCCATCCTGTCGATCGAGGACGGCCTCGACGAGGACGACTGGGACGGGTGGACGGCGTTGACCGGCGCACTCGGCGCTTCGGTCCAGCTGGTGGGCGACGACCTGTTCGCGACGAACCCGCGCCGCCTGCGCCGGGGAATCGCGGCGGGCGCGGCGAACGCCGTGCTGGTCAAGCCGAACCAGATCGGGACCCTGACCGAAACCCTGGAGGCCGTCCGCGCCGCCCATCGGGCGGGCCGCCGCGCCGTCGTGTCGCACCGCTCCGGCGAGACCGAGGACACCGCCATCGCCGACCTCGCGGTGGCGACCAATTGCGGCCAGATCAAGACCGGATCGCTGTCGCGCACCGACCGCCTGGCGAAATACAACCGGCTGGTCCGCATCGAGG
The DNA here is from genome assembly GCA_965242575.1 of Alphaproteobacteria bacterium. Taxonomy (GTDB): domain Bacteria; phylum Pseudomonadota; class Alphaproteobacteria; order UBA7887; family UBA7887; genus JANQOH01. The sequence continues at coordinate 2,509,597 of OZ251461.1, read as the reverse complement.
AGCGCCTGGGCCCCGCCGCGCGCTACGCCGGCCCGGCCGCCTTCGCCGCGCTCGACGCGCCGCCGGCGGCATGATTCGCTCGCCGCATGAACGCGCGGCCGCGGCGCCGTAGATGAGGAGCGCCGGCAGGGGCGGGCGGTTCGGCCGCGTCCGCCGCGCGGCGGGGCCGGCGCTGTGCATCGCCTTCGCCCTCTATCTCGGCTACCACGCGGTCCAGGGCGAGCGCGGCCTGCTCGCCTGGGCGCGGATCGAGGCCCACGTCCACGAGTTGCGCGCCGCCGTCGCCACCGCCCGCGCCGGGCGCGAGGCGCTGGAGCATCGGGTGAAACTCCTCCGGCCCGACAGCCTCGACCCGGACCTGCTCGAGGAGCGCGCCGCCGACGTGCTCAACATGGCGCCGCCGGGCGTCCTGATCCTCCTGGAGGACGAGGCCGAGGCCGAGTAGCGCCGCCGCGCCGGATCCCGCTATATTGCGCCGCAACGCGATTTGCTGCGCTGCGGCGAAAGGGAGAGCGGGATGCGCGACGACATCGAATCGGCGTTGGCCGCCGAGCTCGACGGGCGTTATTTCGAGGATCCGGCGGTCGGGACGGCCGGCGTCTATAGCCGGACCGTCACCGAGAGCGACATCGCGCCGTTCTGCGGCATATCCGGCGACACCGAGCCGCTGCGCCTCGACCGGGAGGACGCCGCGCGCGCCCGTTTCGGCGGGCCCATCGCCCACGGGATGCTGTCGGCGTCGTTCCTCTCCACCGTCCTCGGCGCCGAATTCCCGGGTTCGGGCGCGATCTAAGTCAACCGGAACTGCCGTTTCCGCGCGCCGGTGCGCGCCGGAGACACGGCGGTCGCCCGCCGCCAGGCCCGGCTGGAGACGACCTGCCGGGTCGACGGCAAGGCGGCGATCGACGGCGAGGCGCTGCTCATGGTCCCGTCGCGCGCGTGAAGGCGCGGCGTTGCCCCAATTTCCGCGAGGGTTGACGAGGGGCTGGACGATCGGCTAGTTTTTCCGTGCGGGTTGACGGCTGGCTTGACGACGAGCCAAAATCCCGACGGAGTGGGGAACGGGAATGGGAGAGGACGATCTCCGCCGCGCCCTTGACCTCGCCGAGTTGCGTCGCCGCAACGCGGAGGCCGATTGGCGCGAACGAGAGGCCAAGGCCGTTCGCAGTCGGCTTTGGCTCGAAGCCATGAAATGGGCGGTCGCCGCGGGCGGCCTCCTTGTCGCCGTATCTAGGGTCTTCGGAGGCGAGTAGGTGGAAAAGATCAAGAACTTTTTCGAAGGGGCATGGATTGTGCCGGTGTTCATCCTCGGTACCATCCTGTTCGCGCTGGCGATGGAATTCGCGGTGCGCATTGCTTCTTGAATGCGGAAGCAGCGCGGAGAGCGGCGCCGCGCCGCCGTCGCCGACAACCGCCGCGCCGGGCGGTGGGTTCGATCTTGCCGGGGTATGGGAGCAATCGGTGGCCAATCGATCCCTTAAGGTTGACGACGATAAACTTGCTCTCCTCATAGAAGGGGGCGAGAGTGCGCGGGTGGAGTTCAAGGAGTCGCTCGATGGGAGCGCGCGGGGGCGGATCCGGGAGGCCGTGTGCGCGTTCGCGAACGACTTGTCGGACTCGGGAGAGCCGGGAATCGTCGTGGTGGGTCTGACGAAGCGCGGGGAACTGTCCAAACTCGCCATTACCGATGATCTGCTTCTCCAACTGACCGACATGCGCTACGACGGCAATATCCTGCCGCCGCCGGCGCTTCTGGCCGAAAAGCGGCGCTACCGCGGCGTGGATATCGCCGTGGTGGTTGTCCTTCCGTCCGATTCGCCTCCGGTCCGCTACAAGGGCACTATCCATATCCGCAACGGTCCTCGCAGGGGGATTGCTTCGGCCCAGGACGAGCGCATACTGAATGAGCGCCGCCGCGCGCGCGACCGTTTCGTCGATATTTCCGCGATCCCGGGAACCGGTCCGACCGACTTGAATCGCCGGCAATTCGAAGATGAATACCTTCACAAGGCAGTCCCTCCCGATATTTTGGAAAAGAATGAGCGCAGTTTCGAGCAGCGTCTGGCCGCGACCAAGATGATCGCCTCTGTTGACGATGATCGCGCAACGCTTCTTGGTCTTCTCACGGTTGGAAAATGTACTAGGGATTTCGTCCCGGAATCCTACATTCAATTCCTTCGTATTCCTGGCAGCGATGTCACGAACCAGCCTGACGACGCGGCCGAAATCGACGGCACCATTCCCGACATAATTCGGGGCATTGACGAAAAATTGCGGTCGCACAATCGTGTAAAGGTCGATTTCGTCACCACTGATCGTGAGCGGCGCACCGGCGCATATCCTCTAGTCGCTTTGCAACAGCTGACGCGCAACGCCGTCATGCACCGCGCCTATGAAGCGACCAATGCTCCCGTGAGAGTCACATGGTTCGATGACAGGATCGAAATTCAAAATCCGGGAGGACCCTTCGGATCCGTCACGAAGGAGAATTTCGAGCGCGGCGGTGTTACCGATTACCGGAATCCCAACCTCGCCGAGGCGATGAAAGTGCTTGGTTACGTCCAAAAGTTCGGTGTTGGTATTCCTTTGTCCCGTCGATTGCTAGAGGAGGCAGGGCATCCCGATCTGGAATTCGTTGTCGAGTCCACACATGTGCTTGCTGTGGTCAAGGCGCGGCCCTTTTTCGGAGATCCGGGCCGATGACGGCCGCACCCGTTCTGACTTTTTTCAACAATAAGGGTGGCGTGGGCAAGACATCCCTAGTTTACCACCTGGCTTGGATGCTTGCCGAGGAGGGCAGACGGGTCCTAGCTTGCGATCTCGACCCTCAAGCGAATCTGACCGCATCGTTTCTCATGGAAGACGAGTTGGAATCTCTGTGGAGCGAGGATGATGGCGATCGCACGATTTACCAGTGTGTGGCGCCCCTTACCCAGGTAGGCGATCTGAAATCTCCTCGTGTTGAAAATATAGCGGCGAACATCGGTCTGATCCCCGGAGATATAGCGCTATCCGGTTTCGAAGATTATTTGTCTAAAGAGTGGCCTAGCGCAGCGGATAGCGGCAGTCTTTACCGGCCGTTCCGGGTTCTCACTGCATTCTGGCAAGTCATGCAGCTCGGCGCGCAATCGATGAATGCATCGCTCATCCTCGTGGACGTGGGCCCCAACCTTGGAGCTCTCAACCGATCGGCGCTGATCGCCACGGATTATGTGGTCGCGCCGCTTGGCGCCGATCTGTTTTCTCTGCGCGGATTGAGCAATCTGGGACCGGCCTTGACGAAATGGAGGGGAGATTGGTCGGGCAGGTTGAATAATTGGAAGAATCCGAATTTTCCCTTACCGAAAGGCGAGATGAAACCCATCGGTTATGTCGTGCAACAACACATCGAACGCCTGAACCGTCCGGTCAAGGCTTATGACAAATGGGTTAGACGGATACCGGAAGCCTACGCCAGGGGGCTGGCCGGCCGGAGCGATGGAGCCTTTCCCGACGCCCCCGGCGACGACGATAGCTGTCTCGGCACGATCAAACATTATCGGAGCTTGGTTCCGATGGCGCAGGAAGTGCGCAAGCCTGTTTTCGCGCTTACCAACGCAGATGGGGCCATTGGCGGTCACGCCGCGGCCGTTCGGGACGCTCGCGCCAATTTCGCGGCTTTGGCGCGAGAGATCTGCGATCGCATGGCTCTGGCCCGGTCGACCGCCGGCCCGATTCCCGGACTCGCGGGAACCGGTTTGTTCAAGGGATAATGCGCGATCTTGCCGCTCCGGCTCCTTCGCGCTAGAACCCCGCCCCATGCGCATATGCCGGGACTACGCGCGCCCGCCGGGCGCGGCGCGCGGCGCCGTGGTCGCGGCGGGCAATTTCGACGGCGTGCATCTCGGCCATCGCGGGGTGATCGGGCGCGCCGCCGACATCGCGCGCGCCGAGGGCGCGCCGCTCGCCGTCCTCGCCTTCGAACCCCATCCCGCCGACGTGCTGCGGCCGGAACGCGCGCAGGGCCGCCTCACGCCGTTCCGCGCCAAGGTCCGCCGCTTGCGCGAATGCGGCGCCGAGTTCTTCTTCTGCCCCCGATTCACCCGCCGCTTCGCGCGCAAATCGGCGGAGGAATTCGTCTCCGAGGTCCTCGTCGACGGACTCGGAGTCCGCCACGTCGTCGCCGGGCACGACTTCCGCTACGGCCACCGGCGCGCCGGCGACCGCGACACGCTCGCCCGGGCCGGCGCCGCGCGGGGCTTCGGCGTCACCGTCGTCGACGCCATCGGCAACGCCGGCGAAATCTATTCCTCCACCCGCGTGCGCCAGTATCTCAAGCGCGGCGAACCGCGCCTCGCCGCCGCCATCCTCGGCCACCGGTGGGAGGTCGAGGGGCGGGTGCGGCCCGGCGACCGGCGGGGGAGGGCGCTCGGCTTCCCCACCGCCAATCTCCGCTTCGGCGCATACGTCGAGCCGGCGTTCGGCGTCTATGCCGTGTGGGCCGGCGCGGTCGACGGCGCCCGCACCGAATGGCGCCCGGCCGTCGCCAGTTGCGGCGTCCGCCCCACTTTCGGCGGCGGCGCGGCGCTGTTGGAGGTCCACGTCCTCGACTTCGCCGGCGACCTGTACGGGCGTTATTTGCGCGTCGCCTTCGCCAGCTGGCTGCGCCCGGAGCTGCGGTTCGCCGACGCCGGCGCGCTGGTGCGGCGGATGCGCGAAGACGCGTATAATGCGCGCTTCCAGCTCGCCGGGTCGCGGCCGCCGCGCGACATGGGCCGGACCGCCTTCAACCAGTGAGCCGCGCTTCGGGAGCGGCGACGCCATGACCGCCGACTACAAGCCGACCCTGTTCCTGCCCAGGACCGCGTTCCCCATGAAGGCGGGGCTGCCCCGGCGCGAGCCCGAATTGCTCGAGCGCTGGCGCGCCATCGACCTGTGGGGGCGCCTGCGCGCCGACGCCCGGGGCCGCGAGAAGTTCATCCTCCACGACGGCCCGCCCTACGCCAACGGCCCCATCCACATCGGCCACGCGCTGAACAAGATCCTCAAGGACATGGTCAACCGCGCCGCGCAGATGGACGGGCGCGACGCCCATTACATCCCCGGTTGGGACTGCCACGGCCTGCCCATCGAATGGCAGATCGAGGTCGAATACCGCAAGAAGGGCGTCGACAAGGACTCCATTCCCGTCGCCGAGTTCCGCCGCCAGTGCCGCGCCTTCGCCGACCGCTGGATCGGAACCCAGATGGCGGAGTTCGTCCGCCTCGGCGTCCAGGGCGACTGGGAGCGCCGCTACCTCACCATGTCCTACGCCGCCGAGGCGCAGATCGTCCGCGAGATGGGCAAGTTCCTCATGTCCGGCGCGCTCTACCGCGGCGCCAAGCCGGTCATGTGGTCGCCGGTCGAGAAGACCGCCCTCGCCGAGGCCGAGGTCGAATACCGCGATATCGATTCCGACGCGATCTTCGTCCGCTTCCCCGTCGCCCGAAGCCCGGAATCGGCGCTGCGCGGCGTCGATATCGTCATCTGGACGACGACTCCCTGGACGATCCCCGGCAACCGCGCCATCGCCTACGGCCCCGGGATCGCCTATCTCGTCTGCGAGGTCGCGGCGGTCGCCGGCGGCGCGCTCGCGGCGCCGGGGGACAAGCTCGCCGTCGCCGCCGACCGCGCCGACGAATTGAAGGCGAAGGCGAACATCGCCGACTGGCGCGTGCTGGCGGAGCTGCCGGGCGAGGCGTTCGCCGGCGCCGCGGCGCGGCACCCGCTGGCCGGCGCGCATTACCGGTTCGACGTCCCGCTCCTGCCCGCCGGTTTCGTCGACACCGAACAGGGAACGGGGTTCGTCCATATCGCGCCGGGCCACGGCGCCGACGATTTCGAACTCGGCCGCGCCCACGGCCTGGAGGTCCCCGCCACCGTCGACGACGGCGGCTTCTACCGCGACGCCGCGCCGATGTTCGCCGGCCTGCACGTGTACAAGGCCGATTCCGAGGTCGCCGCCGCGCTGGAGGCCGCCGGGACGCTGCTCGCGCGCGAGCGCTACCGCCACAGCTACCCGCATAGCTGGCGGTCGAAGCGGCCGGTGATCTTCCGCGCCACGCCGCAATGGTTCGTCGATATGGAGAAGACGGGCCTGCGCCGCGCCGCGCTCGCCGCCATCGACGCCACCCGCTTCGTCCCCGCCTCGGGGCGGGAGCGATTGCGGTCGATGATCGAGAGCCGGCCCGACTGGTGCGTTTCGCGCCAGCGCGCCTGGGGCGTGCCCATCGCGGTGTTCGTCGACCGGCGGACCGGCGAGCCGCTGCGCGACCAAGGGGTCGTCGACCGCGTCGCCGCGGCGGTGGCGGAGCGCGGCGCCGATGTGTGGTTCACCGAGGACCCGGCGGCCTTCCTCGGCCCCGGCCGCGACCCCGCCGACTACGAGCAGGTTCGGGACATCCTCGACGTATGGTTCGATTCGGGCGCCTCGCATTCTTACGTGCTGGAGGGCGACCCCACCCAGACATGGCCGGCGGCGCTGTATCTGGAGGGCTCCGACCAGCACCGCGGCTGGTTCCACTCCTCGCTGCTCGAGGCCTGCGGCACCCGCGGCCGCGCGCCCTACGAGGCGGTGTTGACGCACGGCTTCGCCCTCGACGGGCAGGGGCGTAAAATGTCGAAATCGCTCGGCAACACCGTTGCGCCGCAGCAGGTGGTGAAGGACCACGGCGCCGACGTCCTCCGCCTCTGGGTGGCGCTGGTCGACTACACCGGCGACCTCCGCATCGGCCCCGAGATCGTCAAGGGCCTCGTCGAATCCTACCGCCGGCTGCGCAACACGCTGCGCTACCTGCTCGGCAACCTCGCCGGGTTCGACGCGGGCGAGCGCGTCGCGCCCGCCGAAATGCCCGAGCTCGAACGCTGGGTTCTGCACCGCCTGGCGGAGATGGAGGACCTGCGGCGGCGCAGTTTCGCCGATTTCGAATACCACCGCTTCTACGGCCCGCTGCACGCCTTCTGCGCCGCCGACCTCTCCGCGTTCTATTTCGACGTCCGCAAGGATTCGCTCTATTGCGACGGGGCGGCGGACCCGCGCCGCCGCGCCGCGCGCACCGTGCTCGACCTCCTGTTCGACACGCTGACCGCGTGGCTCGCGCCGGCGCTGGCGTTCACCGCCGAGGAGGCGTGGCTGTCCCGCCATCCGTCGGAGGCCGGCAGCGTCCATCTGCGCGCGATGCCGGACGTCCCGCAGGAATGGCGCGACGACGCCCTGGCGGACAAATGGCGCAACCTGCGCGTCGTCCGCCGCGCGCTCACCGGCGCGCTGGAGGCGGCGCGGCGCGAGAAGCGCATCGGCTCGAGCCTCCAGGCGCGCGCCCGCGTCTGGCTTCCGCCCGGCGAAGCGGCCTGCCTGGAGGGCGTCGACCTGGCCGAGCTCGCCATCGTCTCGGCGGTCTCGGTGGAGGAGGGGACGACGCCGCCGGACGCCTGGCGGAGCGACGACGCGCCGGACGTCGGCGTCGCCGTCGCCCTCGCCGAGGGCGGCAAATGCGCACGCTGCTGGCGGGTGCTGGCCGAGACGTCCGGCGGCGGCCTGTGCCGGCGTTGCGCCGGCGTCGTCGAATCCGCCGCCGCCGCGGCCTGATTCGGTCGTGTCGAAGCTGGGATTCGCCGCCGCCGCCGCCGTCGTGGCGCTGGACCAGGCGTCGAAGGCCGCCGCCGCGGCGTTCCTGCCGGCGCCGGGGGCCGAACACGCCATCCTCGGCTTCTTCAACCTCGTCCACGTGCGCAACCCCGGCGTGAGTTTCGGCCTGATGCCGGGGTTGGGGCCGTGGACGCTCGCCGGGTTCGCGGTCGCCGTCTCGGCCGGCCTCGCGGTCTGGCTGGCGCGCGCCGAGTCCCGCCTGACCGCGGCGGCGCTGGGCCTGGTGATCGGCGGCGCGCTCGGCAACGCCATCGACCGCTTGCGCCTGGGCGCGGTTTTCGATTTTCTCGATTTCCACGCCTTCGGCTATCATTGGCCGGCGTTCAACGCCGCGGACGCGGCGATTACGGTCGGCGTGATCGGCCTGCTGGTAGGTTCGTTTATCGACAACGACCGCGCCGCCGCGCGCCGGGGCGCAGCGGCCGATTCCGCCGGCTCCACGCGAAGAAACCGGTCGGCGGGCGAACCCCCGGATTCCTCGCGTAGGTAGGGAAACGAAGATTCAACGGGCGAGCGTCCGGGCCACGCGAAAGCCGGTGTAGGCGAAGCGGACCCCGGCGCGGGCCCAGCTGCGGTCCGCCGCGCGGAGGCCCCACGGGGCGTCGCTCCAGGAGCCGCCGCGGTAGCCGCGCTTGGAGCAGTCCCCGCCCTGCGCCGACAGCCATGCGCCGCCGTCCGACGGAGCGTCGGCGTAATTCTCATGCCGGCAATCCTCAACCCACTCCGAGACGTTCCCCAGCATGTCGCGCAAGCCGAAGGCGTTCGGCGAGAAGCTCCCGACCGGAGCCGTCTCCCGGTAGCCGTCCTCGCAATCCTCGTGGCGCCAACGGATGAGAAACGCCTCGTCCGCCGCCCCGTTCGCATGGTCGCACTGGCCCGCGGCGCTCTCGCCCCAATACCGCGCCGTCGCCGTCCCCGCGCGCGCCGCGTATTCCCACTCCGACTCGCTCAAAAGGCGGTAGTCCTCCCCCGTCTCCGCGGACAGCCACGCCGCATACGCCCGCGCGTCGTCCCAGCTCACGCACACGACGGGGTGCGAATCCTCCTGCGAAAACCCCGGACGCAGCCAGTCTCGATTCCGATAGCTGCTGTATCCGTCCTTCAGGCAGAACTCCCCCATCGCGCGATCCGTCGCCGAAACGAAGCGCGCGAACTCCCCCCGCGTGACCTCGTGGACGCCGACCGCGAAAGGCGACCGGATCGCCACCCGGCCGACCGGGCTTTCGTCGTCGTCCCGATACGCCTCCGAACGCGGCGACCCCATGGCGAAACTCCCGCCGGGGATCGCCGCCATCTCGGGGCAATGCGGACAGTCGCGGAACACGTCGCCGGCGTCGATGCGCTCGGCCGCCGCCGCGCGCAGGCGCCGCGCCTCCGCGGTATGGCGGCCCGACGGGAACGCCGACAGGTACCCGTCGAACGCCGCTTCCGTGTCCGCCGACCGCGCCGCTGCGAACGCCGCGTCGTCGCGCGCCGCCGCCGCGCGCAGGCGCCGCGCGTCCTCGGCGTGGCGGCCCGACGGGAACGCCGACAGGTAGCCGTCGAACGCCGCCGCCGTGTCCGCCGACCGCGCCGCCGCGAACGCCGCGTCGTCGCGCGCCGCCGCCGCCCGCCCGGCCGCGGCCAGCGCCTCCGCCTGGTCGCGCGTCAGATACCCCGTCGCCGGGACGCCGCGGTCCTCCTGCCACCGCCGCAGCGCCGCCCGCGTCCGCGCGCCGAAAACCCCGTCCGCGCGGTCCGCCGAACCCGCCAGCGATTCCAGGCCCGCCTGCACCGCCACCCGGTCCGCGAGGGCGAGCTCCAGGCCGCGCTCCACCGCCGCCGCGTCCGGCGGAGGGGGAGGGGGCGGCGGCGGTGGGTCGGGAGCGTCGCGCTCCCGCTCCGCCCGCTCCCGCTCTTCCCTGGCCCGGTCCGCCGCGGCCGCCGCCTCCCGGCCCGCCGCGGCTGCCGCCTCCCGGCCCGCCGCGGCTGCCGCCTCCCGGCCCGCCGCGATCAGCGCGTCCGCCTGGTCGCGCGTCAGATACCCCGTCGGCTCCACGCCGCGGCCCTCCTGCCACCGCCGCAGCGCCGCCCGCGTCCGGGGGCCGAAAACCCCGTCCGCATGGCCCACCGAACCTACGAGCGACTCCAGCCCCGCCTGCACGGCCGCCCGGTCCGCGAAGGAAAGCCCGAGCGCCGTCTCCTCCGCGGCCGGATCTGGCGGGGGGGAGGCGGCGCCCCCGCCGGGCGCGGTCCCGACCTCCGGGCGCGGCGTCCAGCCCCCCGGAGGCGCCGCGGACAACACCGCGCCCGGGTCGTCCGGCCCCGTCAACGGCGGCAGCAGGCGCGCGCGCTGCCTGCCGCGCACGGCCCGCCACACCGCCGCGGACATGGACGTGTCGAGGTAAAGCAGCGCCTCCGCCGCCGTCACGGCGCCGTCGCCGTCCCTGTCCGCTCCGCCGTAAAGCGCGTCGAGCAGGTGGCGCGTGAACATGCCGTGCCGCGCCGCGCGGTCCCAGTGCGCCAGCTCCCTCGGCCCGCCGGCGGACAGCACGGTCATCCCCTCCGCCACCCCCTCCGGCAGCATGGGGACGGGAACCAGCGCCGACGTCCCCGGAAACAGCGGGCCGCCGGGAGCCAGGCCCGAAAAGCACGCGTCCAGATACACCCGGACGGACCGCGGCGACCGCCGCGCCGCGCCGAGCCGCGTCGCCAGCGTGTCGTAAAGCGCCGCGATGGGGTAGCCGTCCCGCTGCGCGTCGCGGGCGGGCGCGTCCACCGGAAGGAGGTACCCCTTCTCGTCGTCCAGCCCCGGCGCGCCGTGGCCCGAATAGAACACCGCCAGGTCCGAACGGCCCTCGGGGTCGAGCGCGAAGAAGAGGTCGCTCAGCCGCTCCTCCGCCGGCTCGTCCGGGTCGCCCAGCGCATCGCGCATGTCGCGCTCGGTCGCGTTCTCCAGCACGAGCACGTTCTCGCCGGCGAAGCCCAGCACGTCGCGCGCGTAGCGTGCGAACGCCCGCGCGTCGCGCAGCGCGTAATCGACGTCGGGAAGCCTGCTCTCTCCGTAGTCGCGGTTGCCGATGACCACCGCCACGCCGTGCGGGTCGCGGACCTCCGCCGCCGCCGCGGCGCCCGCCCACAGCGCGAGACACCCCGCCGCGGCGCCGCGCCGAAACGCCCGGATGCGCGCGCGGCCGGACGCGAAGACCGGTTCGCCCGGATTCACGCGAAAAAATTCGGCCGGGGGGCAAGCCCCCCGGCCCCCCCCCCCTGTGAAGAGGTAAGGAAGTAAGGATTTAAGGGGTGAACGTCCGGACCGAACGGAGCAAACGAAAGCCCTCGCTGTTGTACCGAGATCCGGCGTCGAGCCAGTCGCGGTACGCCGTGCGGAGGCCCTCGGGTTGGTTGCCCCAGGACCCGCCGCGGAGAACGCGACGGGAACAATCGCCGCCGTCATCCCCAAGCCACGCATGCCCGTCCCGAGGCGCGCCCGCATAGCTGTCGTGCCAGCAGTCCTCGACCCATTCCCACACGTTTCCCAGAACGTCGTGCAAGCCGAACCTGTTCGGCCGGAAACTCCCGACAGGCACCGTCCGATAATGGCCATCGTCGCAATCCACCACTGTCCAACCGCTCTGATGTCTTTTCGCCGTCCGGTCCGCTCCGTTCGCATAACCGCACTGACCCGACGCACTCTCGCCCCAGTACCGGGCTGTCGCCGTCCCCGCACGGGCGGCGTACTCCCACTCGGCTTCGCTCAACAAACGATACGACTCCCCGGTCTCCCGGGACAGCCATGACGCATAAGCCTTCGCATCGTCCCACGAAACGTTGATGACCGGACGCCTGCCCCGGCCCCACCCATGATCCTCCGGCCGGTAGCCGCCGCACCCCCCGTCCGAAACGCACGCGTCCCACTCGGCGAACGTGACCTCGTACACACCCACCGCGAACGGAGAATCGAACGTCACCCGGCGCTGCGGACCCTCGTCGCCATTGCGCCCCGACTCCGATGAAGGCGAACCCATCATGAAACTCCCCGCCGGGACCACGACCATCTCCGGGCAATGCGGGCAGTCGCGGAAAACCTCCCCGACCGCGGGGCCGCGCGCCGCATCGCGCAAGCGCCGCGCCTCGGCCGCGTGAAGACCGGATGGGAACGACGCCAGATACTCCTCGAACGCCGCAACCGTGCCCGTCCGCTCTGCCGACGCGAACGCGGCGTCATCGCGCTCCCGCTCCGCCCGTGCGCGCGCCGCACGGTCCCGCTCGGCCTTTTCCCGCGCTGCACGTTCCTCCTCGGCCTGCGCCCGCGCCGCCGCTTCCGCCGCCTCTTGGCCCGCCGCGATCAGCGCGTCCGCCTGCGCCCGCGTCAGATACCCCGTCGCCGGGACGCCGCGATTCTCCTGCCAACTGCGCAACGCCGTCCGCGTCAGGCGGCCGAAAAGCCCGTCCGCATGTCCCACCGAACCCACCAGCGACTCCAGGCCCCTCTGCACCGCCTTCCGATCCGCGAGGTCGAGACCGAGCGCCTTCTCCTCCGCGGCCTCGTCCGGCGGCGGGGGAGGAGAGGGCGGGGGCGGATCCCCGGACGCAACCTCCGGCTCCTCCCCGTCCGGCGGGGGATCGGGGTCGGCGTCGGCGACGGCTCCGCCGGACGCGAGCTCGATCTCCGGCCGCGGCGTCCATCCCCCATCGGGCGCCGACGACAGAATCGCGCCCGGGTCGTCCGGACCCGGCGCGAGCGGCGGCAGCAGCTGCGCGTGCTGGCGCGCGCGCCAGCGCCGCCACACCGCCGGCGACATGAAATCCTCCAGGTAGAACCACGCCTCCGACGCCGTCACCTTGCCGTCTTCGTTCTCGTCCGCCCCGCCGTAAAGCGCATCGAGCAGGTGGCGCGTGAACATGCCGTGCCGCGCATCCTCGTCCCAATGCGCCATCTCCTCCGGCCCGCCGGCCGACAGCACCGTCATCCCCTCCACGACGCCCTCGGGCAGCGCCGCGACGGGAAGCGCCGGCGACGCGCCCGCGAACAACTGGCCGTCATGGGTCCGCCCCGAAAAGCACGCGTCCAGATACACCCGCACCGACCGCGCCTTCCGCCGCGGCGCGCCGAGCCGCGCCGCCAGCGTGTCGTAAAGCGCCGCGATGGGGTAGCCGTCGTCCTGCGCGTCGCGCGCCCGCACGTCCACCGGCAGCAGATACCCCTGCCGGTCCTCCACCCCCGGCGCGCCGTGGCCCGAATAGAACACCACCACGTCCGAACGCCCCCGGGGGTCGAGCGCGTACAGAAGGTCGCTCGTCCGCTGCTCCGGCGGGTCCTTGGGGTCCCCCAGCGCGTCCAGCATCTCCCGCCGCCCGGCGTCCTCCAGCACCAGCACGTTGTCGCCGGCGAAACCGAGGACCTCGCGCGCGTAGCGGGCGAACGCCTGCGCGTCGCGCGCCGCATGGGCGACGTCGGAGACCCCGCGCTCCTCATAGGCGCGGTTGCCGATGACCACCGCCACGCCGTGCGGGTCGCGGACCTCCGCCGCCAACGCCGCCCCCGCCCATGCCGACACGCCGAAAACCGCCGCCGCCGCCGCACCGCGCATGTCCCTGCGCCCCTTCCCGCGCCCGCCCCGCCGCTCCGGGCCAGCATACCCCGCGCCGCCGCCGCCTCCAACCCGCGCGGTCCGCCCCCTCCGCCGCCGGTTCGCCGCCCGGTTCGCAGCAAGCGCTTGTATCGCCGGGGGCGCCCGCCCATGTATCGACGGCGCCGGGAGGCGCGCCGACCGTCGAACCCCAGCCGCCCGCGCGGCGCCGGAGGTGTCCATGTTCCCGTTTCGCGTCCTGTGCGCGCCCGCCGCGGGCGCCGTCTTTCTCGCCGCCGCCGCGCCCGGAAGCGCCGCCGGGGAGGACGCATGCGACGGGGTCGACCTCCCGCCGCATTTCGCCGCCGGCGACTTCTACCAGGCCGCGGGGCCCCGGGCGGTCCCGGACTCCCTGGAGCCGGTGGCGGAGGCGGTCCCGCTGTCGCTGCCGCAATCGGTCCCGGTCTCGCCGCTGCCGCCGGCGGCGCTCCCGAACCCGCCCGCCGGGCGGGACCGCTTCCCCGATATCGAGGAGAACCCCATCGGCGTCGTCGCCGAAAACCCGGTCTCGACCTTCTCGATCGACGTCGACACCGTGTCGTGGGGGTTCGCGCGCGCCGCGCTGCGGGCGGGAATGCTGCCGCAACACGACGCGGTGCGGGTCGAGGAGTTCGTCAACTACTTCCCCTACGGCTACGCCGCGCCCGACGGCCCGGAGCCGCCCTTCGCCGTCCACGCCGCGATCGCGCCGACCCCGTGGAGCGCCGCGACGCAACTGCTGCGCATCGGCGTCAAGGGCTACGAACCCGCCGCGGCCGACAGGCCGCGCGCGAACCTGGTGTTCCTGGTCGACACGTCGGGGTCCATGGACGACCCGAACAAACTGCCGTTGCTCGTCGAATCGCTCGAACTCATGACGCGCGCGCTGGCGCCGGACGACACGGTGGCGATCGCCGCCTACGCCGGCTCCGCCGGGGTCGTGCTGCCGCCCACCCCGGCGCGCGAGCGCGGCGCGATCGGGGAGGCCCTGCGCCGCCTGCGGGCGGGCGGCTCCACCGCCGGCGGGGAGGGGCTGCGCCTGGCCTACGCCCTCGCGGAGGACGGGTTCGACGAAGACGCCGTCAACCGTGTGGTCCTCGCCACCGACGGGGACTTCAACGTCGGCGTGTCCGACCCGGACGAGCTGGAAAGTTTCATCGCCCGCAAGCGCGACGGCGGGATATGGCTCTCCGTGCTCGGCTTCGGGATGGGCAACTACAACGACGAGACGATGCAGCGCCTAGCCCAGAACGGCAACGGAAACGCCGCCTATATCGACGGCCCGGGCGAGGCGCGCAAGGCGCTGGTCGAGGAGGCGGCGGGAACGCTGTTCGCCATCGCGAAGGACGTGAAGGTCCAGGTCGAGTTCAACCCCGCGCGGGTGGCGGAATACCGGTTGATCGGCTACGAAACCCGCCTGTTGCGGCGTGAGGATTTCTCCAACGACAAGGTCGACGCCGGCGAGGTCGGCGCCGGGCATTCGGTCACCGCGCTCTACGAACTGACGCCGCCGGGCTCGCCCGCCGCGCGGGTCGAGCCGCTGCGCTACCGGGATCCCGAAGAGGACGCCGCCGCTGCCGCGCCGGGCGAACATGCGGACGAATACGCCCACGTCCGCATTCGCTACAAGCGGCCCGACGGCGATGCCGGCGTCCTTTTCGAACGCCCCGTGACGGTCGCGGACTCGTTCGGCGACGCCGATTCCGCGCCGGACGACGTGCGCTTCGCGGCCGCCGTCGCCGCGTTCGGGCAGATCCTGCGCGGCGGCCGCCACACCGGCGATTACGGCTACGGCGACGTCGCCGCGCTGGCCCGCCGCGCCGCCGGCGAGGACCCGTTCGGCTACCGCGCGGAGTTCGTCGCCTTCGTCTGCCTCGCCAAACGCCTGGACGAGTCCGCCCGGTCGCGAGGGTAGCCCGCCGGAACGGCCCGAACGTCCCGTATGCGGCGCCCGCCCCGGCGAAAACCGGTCCGCGGCGGCGCATGGGCCGGGCCGGCGTCGCGGCCGTCTCCGGGGGGAGCGGCCCGCGCGGCTTCGCCGCCGGCAGGAAGGTCAAGGGCCGCAAGCGGCATATCGTCGCCGACACGGGCGGCTTGTTGGTCACGGAGCAGGTTCGCGCCGCCGATATCCGGGACCGCGACGGCGCGCCCGCGCTGCTTGCTTCGATACGCGCCGGTTTTCCCTGGCTGCGCCATGTGTTCGCCGACGGCGCCTATGCGGGCCCGAAACTCCAGGCCGCGCTCTGCGTTTCGGGCCGAAGCGCGGAGTCGATGCTCGCCGCCCGGTCGCGGTCGCCCGCCGTCACGCCTCCGCGCTCGGCCGCGCGGCGACCGCGTCGAACCAGCGGCGGACGTTGGCGCAATCCTCCGGGATCGTCATGCCGCCGCGCCCAGCGAACCAAATGGCGACGTAGCCGGTGACGTCGGCGATCGAGAACCGCGCGCCGGCGAGGAACTCGGAATCGGCGAGATGCGGGTCGAGCAGGCGCAGGAACCGCTCCAGCGCCGCGCGCCCGCGGGCCGCGAGCTCGGGAATCTGCGGGACGCCGCCGGTAACGCCGGGCAGCCCGCGCCCCTCGAACATCGGCGCGGTGTTGCGGACGGCGTCGGCGGCCGACATGTAGCCGTGGATCTCCGCGCGGCGATTCCACATCTCCACCCGCGCGCGCTCCAGCGCGCCCGCGCCGAACAGCGGCGGGTCCGGGTGCGTCTCCTCGAACCAGCGGCAGATCGCCACCGATTCGCAAATCGCCGTCCCGTCGTCGAGCTCCAGCGCCGGGACGATCGAGAACGGGTTGATACGCCTGTAGGACTCGGCGAACTGCGCGCGCTCGCGCACGTTGACCTCGACGATGGGGACGGAAAGCCCCTTCTCGGCGAGGAACACGCGCACGCGCTTCGGGTTCGGCGCGAGCGCGAAGTCGTAGAGTTTCATGCCTTCGCTCCGGTGAGGACGGCGCCCCTTACGGCGTTCGCGGCCCGCGCCGCAAGGGGGGCGGAGTCACCGCCCGCCGCCGCCCTCCGCGCGCGGGCCGAATTCGAGCCGCGCCAGGAAGACGAGCAGCAGCGCCGCCCCCACCGCGAACACGACGTCGCCCGGCACGCGCAGCCACACCAGCGTCTCCATCGCCGGCGAATGCAGGAGCTCGGCCGACCGGGCATGCCAGTAGCCGCGCTCGAACGACGCCAGCCCCTGGATGATCCCCTGCGGCAGCAGCGAGCCGAAGACCATCAGCGCGAGGCCGCCGTTGAACAGCCAGAACACCCATTTCAGCGTCCGGTCCGACCACGCGCCGGCCGCGCGCGGCAGGTCGCGGCGGCACAGCAGGAGCAGGCCGATTCCGAGCATCCCGTAAACGCCGAACAGCGCCGCATGCCCGTGCGCGGGGGTCGTCGACAGCCCTTGCAGGTAGTAGAGCGCGAGCGGCGGGTTGATGAGGAAGCCGAGCACCCCGGCGCCCACCAGGTTCCAGAACGCCACCGCCAGGAAGAACATCAGCGGCAGGTGGTAGCGCCGGGTCCACGGCGCCTGCCGCTCGGCGCGCCAGTGGTCGTGCGCCTCGAAGGCGATCAGCGTCAGCGGGACCACTTCGAGGGCGGAGAACACCGCGCCCAGCGCCAGCACCGGCTCGGTCATGCCGGCGAAATACAGGTGGTGGAAGGTGCCCAGCACCCCGCCGCCGAGGAAGATCATCGCCGAAAACATGACGTAGACCGCGGCGGTCGCCGCCCGGAGCAGCTTCATGTGCACGAAGGCCCACGCCACCCACGCGGTCGCGAACACCTCGAACACGCCCTCGACCCACAGGTGGACCACCCACCACCGCCAGTATTCGGCGACGGTGAGATGGCTGTCGCGGTGGTAGAGGAACCCCGCGCCGAACAGCAGCGCGATCCCCGCCGAGGAAAGGAACAGCAGGACCAGCAGATGCCGGTCGGGGCCGCGCCGGCGGATGGCGGGGACGAGGCAGCGCGCCATCAGCCCGAGCCAGATCAGCAGGCCGGCGAAGATCAGCCCTTGCCAGAACCGCCCCATGTCGAGGAACTCGTACCCCTGGTGCCCGAACCAATAGACCAGCGCCGGGTCGGTCAGCCGCCCGGTCAGGGTGAGCCACTCGCCGGTCAGCGATCCGGCGACGGCGAGCAGCAGCGCCGCCCACAGCGCGTCGACGCCGAACCGCTGCCCGCGCGGCTCGAACCCGGCGATCATCGGCGCCAGGTAAAGCCCCGCGCCGAGCCACGCCGTCGCGATCCACAGGATCGCCAGCTGCACGTGCCACGTCCGCGTCAGCGCGTAGGGCGCAACCTCCGAGAGCGGCAGGCCGTAGAAGTCCTGCCCCTCGACGGCGAAATGCGCCGTCACCGCGCCCAGGCCGATTTGCAGCGCGAGCAGCAGGGCGACGACCCAGATGTATTTCGCCACCCCGCGCATCGACGCGGTGGGGCGCGCGGCCGCTATGGGGTTCGCGTCCGGATACCCCTCCGGCGGCTCGGTGTCCTTCCGCCATTCGTCGCGCTCGCGCAGGAAGAACCAGCACAGCGCGCCGGCCGCGGCGATCAGCAGGACCACGGAGACGAACGACCACATGAACGTGGCCCCGCTCGGCCGGTTGCCGACCAGCGGCTCGTGCGGCCAGTTGTTGGTGTAGGTCACGTCGTCGCCGGGGCGGAGCGTCGCCGCCGCCCAGGCGGTCCACCACCACCAGGCGGCGAGTTTGCGCACGTCGGCGTCGGGCTCGGGGCCCAGCGGCCGCTCCGGGATTCCGTGGGCCTCGCGCAGCGCGGCGGACTCCGGCCCGTCGCCGCTCCCGCCGAACAGCGCGGTGTAATGGGCGACCACCGATTCGACGGCCCGCGCGCGCTCCGGCGATACGGCGATACGGCCCGTCGCCGGGTCGTGCGTGTTGACGCGGATCCGCGCGGCGAGCGCGGCGATTCGCGCCGCCCTTTCGGGTTCGGCGAGGGAGTCGAACCTCCCGTCCGCGTCCAGCATCGCCAGCGCCTCGCGGCGCAGCGCGTCGGCGGTCCAGTCCGGCGCCAAGTATCCGCCGTGGCCCCACACCGAGCCCAGCTGCATCCCGCCGAGGCGGCGCCACACGTCGCGTCCTTCGCGGATGTCGTCGGCGGTGAACACGACCCGCGCCGGCTCGCCGTTCGCCTCCGCCGCCGCCACGATCTCGGTCGGCATCGGCGGCGCCATCCGAATCGCCCGCCCGCCGACCAGGAGAAGGACCCCGAACGTCGCCGCGAGCAGGGCGCCGAACAGGATCCAGAGCCTCCTGAGGGTGAAGATATCGCGGTAGTTCATGGCGCGTCCTCCGCCGTCCGCCGCGAATCGTGGCGCGCGCCCCGCGCCGCCGCCTTGACCGCGGTCAAGCGCGCGCGCCCTCGGCGTAGCGCCGCAGCGCCGCCACGTCCGAGACGGTCACCCGGCGGTCGCGGACCGACACGCCGACCGGGCGGAGCTTCGCCAGCGCCCGCGAGAGCGTCTCCGGCCGCATCCCCAGCCGCGCCGCGACCAGCCCCTTGTCGGCGGGGAAGTCGACCGCCGCGGCGCCGCGCGCGCCGGAGCAGCGCGCGAGCAGGAACGCGCCGAGCCGCTGCGGCGCGGATTTGACGGCGCGCTGCTCGAGCTCGCGGACCAGGCCGCGCAGGTGCCGCGACATGCTCGCCAGCATGTTGGCCGCGAGCTCCGGGTTCCGGCGCAGCTGGAGGGCGAAGGGCGCGGTGGGCGCGGCGAGCAGCCGCGCGTCCTCTGCGACCTGCGCCCCGACCGGATAGACCCCGTCGGCGAAACTCGCCGCCTCGGCGAAGGATTCGCCGCGCGTGAGCGCCGCCACGACCGTCTCCCGCCCGTCCGGCGCGGCGCGGAACAGCGTCACCCAGCCGTCGAGGACGACGTAAAAACGGCGGGCGGGCTCGCCTTGCAGGAACAGCGTCGCGTGGCGTTCGCGGCGGCGCACCCGGGCGTGGGCGAGCAGCGCGCGGCGCGAGTCCGCCGCCATGCCGGCGAACAGCGGCAGCGCGGCCAGGAGCGTTTCGTCGTCCGCCGTAAGCCCCGCGGGCGGCGCCGGGGCGGCGGGGGAGCCGGGCATGCGGCCAGCCTACCCCGCCGCGCCGCCGGCGGGCCAGCGCGCGATTCGCGCCGCGCCGCGATTCGTGTTACGCTGGCGCGCTGGCCGGGAATGCGGGGAGGAGGCGGCGATGCGGCGTTCCGAGCGTGTCCGCGAGGGTATCGGGCGAAAGCTGCTGGGCTGGGCGGCGGGCGCCGCGCTCGCGGCCTTGGCGGCGGCGGCGCCCGCCGCGCCGGGGCCGGCCGAATGGCGCGGGGACCTTGCGCCCATCGGGCCGGAGGACTGGACGACCGAGCGCGCCGCGCACCTCCTCGAGCGCGCCGGCTTCGGCGGGACGCCGGAGGAGATCGCGCGCCTGGCGGCGATGACGCCGGAGGAGGCCGTCCGCCATCTCGTCAATTACGAGTCCGTCGACAACGGCCGTCTTCCGCCCTTCGACCATTCGGGCGTCCACGACCCCGGCCTGGTCGACTTCCCGCCGAGCCGCCCGGCGACGACGCGGCTGGCGAGGGAGACGGGGGAGGCGCTCGGCGTCCGCGTCAAGCCCTCCGGCAACCGGCGCCTGCAACCGGTGGTCGACAAGTTCTTCTACTGGCTGCGCGCGAGCATGCTGGAGACCCGCCGCGTCGCCTACTGGTGGGCCGGCCGGATGCTCAACACCCGCCGCCCGCTGGAAGAGAAGATGACCCTGTTCTGGCACGGCCACTTCGCCACCATCGAGAACAAGGTGCGCGACTACCGCAAGATGCTGTTGCAGAACGAGACCTTCCGCGCGCACGCCGCCGGCAACTTCCGCGATCTGGTCGTCGCCGTCGCGCGCGACCCGGCGATGCTCTACTTCCTCGACGCCGGAGTGAACGTCGCAGGCGCGCCGAACGAGAATTTCGCCCGCGAGATCATGGAGCTGTTCACCATGGGCGTGGGCAACTACTCCGAGACCGACATCCGCGAGGCGGCGCGCGCCTTCACCGGCTGGAACTCCGACGACCTGACCTTCGTCGTCCACGCCGACCGCCACGACGGCGGCGAGAAGACCGTGCTCGGCGAGACCGGGCCGTTCGACGGCGTCGAGGTGATCGACATCGTCATGCGCCAGCCGGCGACCGCGCGCTTCGTCGCCGGCAAGCTCTACCGCTATTTCGTGCGCGACGACACGGACGGCGCGCCGATCGACGAACTCGCCGCCACGCTGCGCGATTCGGACTACGAACTCCGGCCGCTGCTGCGGAGGATGTTCCTGTCGCGCGATTTCTACAGCCCGGCCTCGGTGGGAACCCACATCAAGAGCCCCGTGCAGCTGGTCGTCTCGACCTACCGCAAACTCGGCCTGACCGAGGTTCCGGGCATACCGGACTTCAACGAGGCGACGGCGGCGCTCGGACAGACGCTGTTCTGGCCGCCCACCGTCGCCGGCTGGGCGCACGGGCGCGCCTGGATCACGCCGGGCCTGCTGCTCGAGCGCGGCAATTTCGCCCGCGACATGCTGTTCACCGACATCGACTTCCGTCCGCACGACCGCTACGCGCCGGACCCGCTGATCCGCGGCGTCCACATGCGGGTGAAGGAGGGGGCGGACATCTCCTCCGCCACCATGCCGATGTCCGACGGCGTGGGCGGGGGGATGGCGGAGTCCAACATGATGGCCGACCGCGACGAGGACTTCAACACGCGCTTCGGGTCGTACCGCGGCTGGCAGATGGCGATCCAGAAGGTCAAGCCCATCCCGCGCATCGCCGCCCGGGTCGACCTCGCCGGCATGGCGCGGGCCGAGGGCCTGGCCACGACGGCGGAGGCGGTGGACTACTTCCTCACGCGCTTCATGCGCGCGCCCATCGGCGCGGCGGAGCGCGCGATGCTCGTGGACTTCCTCGACTCCGAACTCGGAGCCTCCGACCTCGCGGCGGCGGACTCCTACCTCGAGGAGCCGCTGCGGATGCTCCTCCACCTCATCATGAGCCAGCCCGAATACCAGCTCGGCTGACCGAAGCGGGAAAGGCGACCGACATGACCGACTCCATCCTCGCCGCGCGCGGCCCGAGCCGCCGCGACGTCCTTCGCGCCGGCCTCGGCGCCGGCGCGCTCGGCGCCCTGGGCGCGGGCTCCGTCTTTGCGCAGGCGGGCCGCGCCGCCGCCGCCGCGGGCGGCGACAAGATCCTCGTGGTCTTCGAAATGTCGGGCGGCAACGACGGGCTGAACACCGTCGTGCCCTACGGCGACGACGCCTATTACCGCCAGCGCCCCACCATCGGCGTGAAGCCCGGCGGCGTCATAAAGCTCGACGAACGTTTCGGTTTCAACCCCGGACTGATCGGGCTGGAGAAGCTCTACAAGGACGGCGACATCGCCATCGTCCACGGCGCCGGCTACGACAACCCGTCGTTTTCGCACTTCACCTCGATGGCCTACTGGCACACCGCGGCGCCGAACAGCGGCGAGGAGTACGGCTGGGTCGGCCGCCTGGCGGACGCGATGAAGCCGGGGGGCGCGCCGAACTACCTCGTCAACGTCGACGCAACCCAGTCGCTCGCCGTCCGTTCGCGCGACCACGTGCCGGTGGTGTTCGACGACCCGGCGAAGTTCCGGCGCGAGGGCTTCTTCCAGCAGCAGGCGCTGTTCCGCCGCGTTCCCGACGCCGGCGATTCGGAGAACCCTTCGCGGCGCTTCCTGCTCGACATCGCGCGCGGGGCGCTCGACGCCTCCGCCCTGGTGCGCGAGGCGTGGGCGGCCTACGACACGCCCATCGATTACGGCCTCGTTCCGCTCGACCTGCCCAAGATCGCGGCGCTGATCCACGCCGACCTGCCGGCGCGCCTCTACTACGCTTCGTTCCGCAACAACGCCTTCGACACGCATGTGCACCAGGCCAACCTGCATCGCAGGTTGCTGACCTACACCGCCGACGCCATCGCCGGCTTCTTCGCCGACATGGAGCGGATAGGGCGCGCCGACGACGTGGTCATGATGGTGTTCTCGGAGTTCGGGCGCCGGGTTCCGGAGAACACGAGCCTGGGCACCGACCACGGCGCCGCCGGTCCGATGTTCCTGGTCGGCAAGCCGGTCCGGGGCGGCCATTACGGCGAGCCGCCGAGCCTCACCGAGCTCGATGCGGGCGACAACCTGGTCCACACCGTCGATTTCCGCCGCGTTTACGCGACCGCCATCGAGGGTTGGCTCGGCTTCGCCGGCGCGGACGCCGTCCTCGGCGGCGACTTTCCGCCGCTGCCGGTGTTCGGGTAGGGAGATCGTCGACCGCCGCTGACGCGGCGGGAAAACGGGAGGAGGCCGTGACCGGATTGGAGCCGGTGCATCCGGGCGAGGTCTTGAAGCACGATTTCATGCTTCCCCTCGGTTTGTCGGCCGTGGCCCTCTCCAGGGCCATTGGCGTGACGCCGGCGCGGGTCGGCGAGATCGTTCGCGGCCGCAGGGGGATCACGGAGGCGACCGCGTTGCGGCTGGCGCGTTACTTCGACACCGACGCCCGGAGCTGGATGAACCTGCAGAACGGCTACGAACTCGCGATCGCCGAGCGAGAGGGCGCGGAGGCGTTGCGGGCCATTCGCCCGCGCGAGGCGGCGTAGGCGCATCGATGGGCAGCCGCGCTTTCGAGAAGATCATGGCCGGGTTGGAGGAAGCCCGGGCCTATCTGGACGGCGCGCGGGAAGGCTACGAAGTACACCGGGTCGAAACGCCTTCGCCCGGAGCGGCGAAAATTCATAAGCGAGCCGGTCTTGCGCGGTCCGCCCGCGCCGCGAACGGTGGCGCGCCGCCGAAACCGCCGGAGAATCGGGAACGGATCGACCGCCGCCCGTAATCGCCCGCGGCGCGCCGGAAGGGGAGCCTCGCCCCTCCCGGCGTGGACCGGCTAATGCTGCCAGTAGCAGCCGGACATGCCGGCCGTCTGCGTCATGCGCCGGTAGTAGTCCGAAACGCCGCCGGAGACCGAGGCGAGCGTGTCGTCCGCAAGCGCCGCGTTGGGGTCGGGCGGCAGCACGAAATGACGGGTGTCCGGCGTGTCCGCGACGACCCGCACGTCCGCGTGCGGCACGTCGAGGCCCTTGTCCGCCATCGCCGCCTTCGGGTCCGCCTGCACCTGCGCGCGGAATTCCGCATCGTCGCGCAGGGCTTTCGCAACGAGGTCGAATGTGCGGTCGGTCATGTCGTCTCTCCTTTCATGTTCGGCAGGTTTATCCTTACCCGGGACGGTCGTCCGTCACGTCGCGGACCATCCGCTTCGGGAGCGCAGATTCGCTATCAGGCGAGTCCAGGCGGCGTCGTACGCCGCGCGTCCGCTGTCGTGCCCGGTCCAATGGAAGCCGCCGGCGACCGAATCGAGTTCGTCGTCCGGGATGTCCGCGTTGGGGGCGGGCGGGAGCACGACGTGGAAGGTGTCCTCGGTGTCCGCGACGACCCGCACGTCCACGTGCATTTCGTCGAGGCCCTTCGCGGCCATCGCCGCGTTCGGGTCGTCCCGCATGGCGGCCCGGAATTCGGGATCGTTGTCCAAGGCGTCGGCGACGCGCTGGATGGCGATTTCGGTCAGGCTCATGGCGTAGCCTCCTTCAGGTCAGGTCGGGTCGGGCCCGGATCCGGCCGGTTCACCACTGGCGGTTTGCGCGTATCCGGTCGAGGATGGAGGAGAAGTGCGCATCGTACGCCGCGCGTCCGCTGTCGTGCCCGGTCCAATGGAAGCCGCCGGCGACCGAGTCGAGTTCGTCGTCGGCGAGGTCCGCGTTGGGGGCGGGCGGGAGCACGACGTGGAAGGTGTCCTCGGTGTCCGCGACGACCCGCACGTCCACGTGCATTTCGTCGAGGCCCCTCGCGGCCATCGCCGCGTTCGGGTCTTCCCGCATGGCGGCGCGGAATTCGGCGTCGTTCTCCAGGGCGTCGGCGACGCGCCGGACGGCGTCTTCGATCAGGCTCATGGCATGCTCCTTCGATCGGGTCGGGTCGAGTTAGGCCGGAACCCTACACCGGAACGGCCGAAAAGTCAAGACGCGGCGCGCTCAGCGGCCGGTGTCGATTCCGAGCAAAAGCTCCGGCAGCCACAGCGCCAGCGCCGGGACGGCGATCACCGCCAGCAGGCCCAGCAGCTGGAGGCTCACGAACGGGATGATGCCGCGGTAGATCTGCTGGATGCGCACGTGCTCCGGCGCCACGCCCTTCATGTAGAAGAGCGCGAACCCGAACGGCGGCGTCAGGAACGAGGTTTGCAGGTTCACCGCCAGCAGGATCGCGATCCAGGGAATGATGTTGTCCACCCCGGGGATGTGCGCGCCGAAGTCCATCGCCTTCATGATCGGCAGGAACAGCGGCAGGACGATCAGCGTGATCTCGATCCAGTCGAAGAAGAAGCCGAGCAGGAAGACGATCGCCATCATCAGGACCAGCAGGCCCCACGAGCCGAAGCCGAGGCCCTGGACGTAGTGCTCCACCAGGTCGTCGCCGCCGAGCGAGCGATAGACGTAGGAGAACGCCGTCGCGCCGATCAGGATGCCGAAGATCATGCCGATGGTGAGCGCCGAGCGCGTCGAGACGTCCTTGAGGACGCCCCCGGTCAGCTTGCGGTTCATCAGCGCGAGCAGGATCGCGCCGAGCGCGCCCACCCCCGCCGCCTCGGTCGGAGTCGCCAGGCCGGCGAAGATCGACCCCAGCACCAGGACGATGAGCAGGATCGGCGGGACGAAGCTCTTGAAGATCATCGCCGTGAGCGCGGCGCGGGTCCCGGGCCCCAGCTCCGCCGGCAGCGGCGGGGCGACCGAGGGCTGGAACTTCGCGCGGAGGAAGATATAGACGATGTAGAGGCCGGCGAGCACCAGGCCCGGCAGCACCGCCGCCAGGAACAGGCTGCCCACCGAGATCGCCAGCAGGTCGGCCATGATGACCAGCATGATGCTCGGCGGAATGAGGATGCCGAGCGTCCCGGAGGCGGCGATGGTCCCGGTCGCGAGCGGGATGTCGTAGCCCCGGTCCAGCATCACCGGCAGCGCGAGCAGGGTCATCATCACCACCGAGGCGCCGATGATCCCCGTCGTCGCCGCCATGATGGTGCCCATGATGGTCACCGACATGGCGAGGCCGCCGGGAGTCCGCCGCAGCAGCACCTGGAGGCAGTGCAGCAGGTCGTTCGCCACCCCCGACCGCTCCAGCATGGTGCCCATGAAGATGAACATGGGCACCGCGACGAGGATCGGGTTCTCCGCCGCCGTCCCCCATATGCGCAGGTTCACGTTGTAGAATTCCGTGAACTTGAACACGTCGTAGTGCATCCCGATGGCGCCGTAGGCCACCGCGAGGCCGCCCAGCACCCACGCCACCGGGTAGCCGCTGAACAGCAGGATCGCCAGCGACAGGAACATGAAGACGGGGAGGAGGGTTACGAAGTCCATCACGGCGCCTCCGGGTTGCGGCGTTCGCGCGCGCCGTCT
This sequence comes from Alphaproteobacteria bacterium, assembly GCA_965242575.1. GTDB lineage: Bacteria > Pseudomonadota > Alphaproteobacteria > UBA7887 > UBA7887 > JANQOH01. The sequence continues at coordinate 2,483,841 of OZ251461.1, read as the reverse complement.
CCGGCGGGCGGCGCCTCGAGGCCCATGTCGTCGGCCTCGGCGGCGATCAGGGCGGCCTCCCTCTCGGCGGCGGCGCGCAGTTCGGCCGCGGCGTCGCGCAGCTCCGGCGCGCCGGCGCGGACCCGCTCGCGCATCTCCGGCGGGCCGAACAGGAAGAGCGCGTTGCGCAGCAGCACCGCCGCCAGCCCGACCAGCAGCAGCGCCATGCCGATGGGGACGAAGGACTTGATGACCCAGCGGTGGCTGAGCCCGGTCAGCGCCGCCGACACCTCGTTGATCGCGAACGCGCGCTGGGCGAAGTCGAAGCCGTTGTAGAGCACCAGCGCCGCGTAGGGCAGCAGGAACACGATACAGAACACGAACTCGATCCACGCCTTCGTCTCGACGCTGAACCGGTCGCGCAGCATTTCGATGCGGACGTGCGAGTTGCGCGCATAGGCGAAGCCGAGGCAGAGCAGGAACAGCGCCGCGTGCAGGTGCCACTCCAGGTCCTGGAACTTGGTCGAGGTCAGGTAGGTCTCGACGAACGCCGCCGCGCCTTCGGCGCCGCCGGCGCGGAGGGATTCGACCGCCATCGTCAGCAGTTTGAACTTGCGCGTGATCACGTCGACGATGATCACCGCGACCAGCGGCAGCAGGAGCCACGAGGCCCAGCGCCCGACGGTCGAGACGAACGCGTCGCACGCGCGACTCGCCGCGAGGAGTCGATCCATCGTTCCCTCCCGATAGCTCGCGTCGATTTCGGCTGAGAGCGCCGCATGAAAACAGGACGGCCGCGCGATGGCAACCCCGTTCGCCCGGCGCCGTCCGCCCCGCCCGCCGGGCTACTCCTCGAAACGGCGGACCAGCGCCACGTCGGTCATGCGGTAGTAATAGCCGTCCCACGCCTCGTCGATGACCTCGAGGCGGCCCTCGACGACGATGGGCTCCAGGCTCAGCTCCAGCGGCTCGTCGCATTCGAGGGCGACGAAACTCTCCGGCCCCGCCGTGGTGCAGAACGGGCAATGCGGCGCGAACTGGCTCAGCAGCACGCGCTCGCCCGAGGCGTCGAGCGGCAGCATGAAGCCCACCATCTTCACGGTCTCGCCGTCGAGCGCCCGCACCTCGTCGGCGTATTCCGGGACCATGTCCGGCCCGTCGAACACCAGCTCCACCCGGTGCAGCGTCTCCCACGGCGTCGCGCCGGCGACCTCCGGCAGCGGGATCGGCGAATACCCCCCCTCGGCCCACGGGTTCTCGTAGCCCGGCGCCGGGGCGTCCTGCGCGCCCGCCGCCGGGGCGGGCGCGAGCGCGAGGCAGAGGGCGGCGATCCGGAGTCGCACGGGGCGGCGCGGGCGCTAGAGCTGGAACCGCGTCTCGACGGCGGCGTCCACGCCGTCGACGACGCAGGAATCGGCGGTGACGCGGACGTCGGAGGCGGCGCCGGCCTCGCAGGTCACGCGCCAGTGGCGGCTTTCGATCAGCACCTCGACCGGGTCGCGCGACGGGGTGAAGCTGGCGCTCTTGCCGCCGCGCAGGCGGTAGAGCCACTTCTCGATCCACACGTTGACCGTCTCCTCGCCCTCGTTGGCGATGGTCAGCGCCGCCGCCGGCGGGGCGGCGGCGAACACGAACAGCAAGGCGAGCATCGTCGTCCGCATGACGGTCCTCCGTCGCGGCGGGGCTTGCCGCCGCCCGCCGCGCGCGCCAGTATGCCGCACCCGCGAACGGAGGTCGACATGGGCGTCGCATGGAGCGAACTGGTCAGCCGGGACACGGCCGGCAGCCGCGAATTCTACACCGAACTGCTGGGCTGGACCGCCGACGAGGTCCCGGGCGCCAACGGCCCCTACACGCTGTTCCGCGAGGACGGCGAGGAGGTCGCCGGCCTGATGGCGCCGCCCGACGCGGAGGTCCCGGCGCCGATCTGGCTCGCCTATCTCGCCGTCGCCGACGTCGATGCGAGCGCCGCGCGCGTGGGCGCGCTCGGCGGCAAGGTGCTCCGCGCGCCCTTCGACGTCCCGAACGTAGGCCGCATCGCGGTCGTCGCCGACCCCGGCGGCGCGGCGGTCGGCCTCTACCAGGCCGCCGGCGCCGGTTAGCCCGCGCGTCTCACGCCGCCTCCGCGAAGGCGCCGCGCGCGGCGAAGCCGGCGACCGCCGCCGGATCGAGGCCGAGCCAGTCCGCCAGCACCTCCCCGGAATGTGCGCCGGGCGCCGGCGCGCCGCGCCGCGCCGCCTGCGGCGTGTCGGAGAACTTGGCGACGAAGCCCTGCATCGGCACTGCGGCGCCGTCGATCTCGCCGCTCTCGACCTCGAGTATCTGGCCGCGGTGGCGCAGTTGCGGGTTGGCGAGCACGTCCGCCATCGCGCTCACCTTGCCGGCGGGGACCCGCGCGGCGGCGAGGCGGTCGCACGCCTCCGCCGCGTCCATTCCGCCGGTCCACGCCGCGACCTCGGCCTCCAGCGCCCCGGCGTGCTCCAGCCGCGAATCGTTGTCGGCGAAACGCGGGTCCAGCGGCAGGTCGGGCCGGCCCATCGCCGCCGCGAGGCGGGCGAAGCGGTCGTCGCCGCCGGCGACGATGAAGACGCTCTCCCCGCCCGCGCAGGGGAACGCGTTGGCCGGCGCGCCGTAGCGGTCGCGGTTGCCCTGGCGGACCGGCGGCGCGCCGCACAGCGCCGTCGCCGGGATCGCCGTCATCATCATCGACAGCGCGCTGTCGAGCAGCGCCACGTCCACCATCTGCCCACGGCCGGTGGCGTGGCGCGCCTGGAGGGCGGCGAGGACGCCGGCCAGCGCGTGCAGCCCGGTGGCGTGGTCGATCACCGTGGTGCCCGCCAGCGTCGGCGGCCCGTCGCCCGCGCCGGTGATGCTCATCATCCCGCTCTCCGCCTGCGCCACCGCGTCGAAGCAGGGCCGCGCCGCGCGCGGGCCGTCCTGGCCGTAGCCGGAGATGCGCGCCATCACCAGGCGCGGATTCGCCGCCCGCAGCGCCGGCCAGCCGCAGCCCATCGCCTCCATCGTTCCGGGGCGGAAGTTCTCGACCAGCACGTCCGCCTCGGCCGCCAGCGCGCGGACGATCTCCTGCGCGGCCGGGTTGCGCACCTCCAGGCCCAGGCTCCGCTTGTTGCGGTTGAACACGGCGGCGAACAGGCTGCCGCCGCGGTATTTCGGCGGCGCCCCCCGCGTCGGCTCGCCCGCGCCGGGCTTCTCGACCTTGACGACGTCGGCGCCCATGTCGCCGAGCATCATGGCGCAGAAGGGGCCGGCCACGAATCGCGACAGGTCGAGCACCCGTATTCCGGCGAGCGGTCCGGCCATGGCGGCGCATCCCGTGTTCCCAGGCGAGGCGGGGCGCTTGTAGCAGACCCGCCGCGGGCGGGAAAACCGCGCCGCCGCGCCGGCGGCGTCCGGCGTTGAAAAGCGGCGGCGCCGGGCGCGGGGGGGTGCAATTATAGCGACCTTACCCCAGTTTATCGCCGAAGGATAAACTGGGGTAAACTGGGGTAAGGCGGATATAAATGGACCCGCGAACGAACCCCTACGCGCCGGGCGCCGGCAGCCCGCCGCCGGAACTGGCGGGGCGCGACGACGCGCTCGAGGCCGCCGCGGTGGCTATGGACCGCGTGAAAGCGCGGCGGAGCGAGAAGAGCGTGCTCCTCACCGGCTTGCGCGGCGTGGGCAAGACGGTGCTTCTCAACCGAATCGCCGACGAAGCCGAGGCGCGCGGCGGCGTCGGCGTCCGGTTCGAGGCCCCGGAGGGGCGGCCCCTGCCGGTCGTGCTCGCGCCGCCGCTGCGCCGGGCGCTGCTCGCGCTCGACCGGGGGGAGGCGGCGAAGGACCGCATGCGCCGCGCCTGGAGCGGGCTGGCCGGCTTCATCGCCGCGGCCCGGGTGAAGTCCGGGGAGATCGAACTGCGCATCGACGCGCGTCCGGAGCCCGGCCTGGCGGACACGGGCGATCTCGAAACCGACCTGACGAACTTGCTGCGCGTCATCGGCGAAGCGGCGGCAAGGAGGAACAGCGCGGTCGTGCTGTTCGTCGACGAACTGCAATACGTCGCGAACGGCGATCTCGCGGCGCTGGTCGCCGCCTTGCACGGGTGCCAGCAGCGGCGCCTCCCGGTCGCGCTCGTCGGCGCCGGCCTGCCGCAGCTGGCGGGCAAGGTGGGAAAGGCGAAATCCTACGCCGAGCGGCTTTTCGCCTTCCGGGAGATCGGCGAGCTCGACCGCGCCGCCGCCGCGCGCGCGTTGCGGGCGCCGGCGGCGGCGGAGGGCGTGCGCTTCGCCGACGACGCGCTGGAGCGAATTCTCCGGGACACCGGATGTTATCCCTACTTCCTGCAAGAATGGGGGGCGCATGCGTGGCGGATCGCCGACGCGTCGCCTATCGCCGGGCGGGACGCGGAAAGGGCGTCCCGCGAGGCGCGCGCGGCGCTGGACGCCGGGTTTTTCCGCATGCGCTACGAACGCTGCACGCCGGGGGAGAGGCGCTACCTCGCCGCGATGGCGCGGCTCGGTCCGGGCCGCACCGGTCGGGCGACGTCGCCGACGCGATGGGCCGCAAGGTCACGTCCATTGCCCCCGTCCGGAACAAACTCATATCCAAGGGAATGATTTACAGCCCGGCGCATGGCGACACCGCCTTCACCGTACCGATGTTCGACCGTTTCTTGAAACGGACGGCGCCGGACGGCGATCCGTGACCCGGTTCTTCGACCGGCGCGCCGCCCGCCCGCGGTTATCGTGTCCGGCATGACCTTCGTCGTCGATAACGTGGCCCGGCGCCTGGGCGAGGCGCTGCGCGCGCGCATCGCCCCCGGCGCGCGGCTGTCCATCGTGTCGGCTTATTTCACCATCTACGCCTGGAGCGACCTGCGCCGGGAGCTGGAGGAGGCGGGCGGCGTCCGCTTCCTCTACGGCGACCCGCGCGGCGTCGCCGCGCCGGACCCGGCGGAGGCGGAGGGCCGCGCCTTCCGCCTGGCCGGCGACGGCGAGGTGGAGCTCGCGCGGACGCTGGAGCAACGCCCGCTGGCGCGCGCCTGCGCCGAGTGGATCCGGACGAAGGCGGAGGTCCGCACCGTCCGCCGGGCCAACTTCCTGCACGGCAAGATGTTCCACTTCGCCCCGGCGCGGGGCGCCGCGAGCGCGGCGTTCGCCGGCAGCTCCAACTTCACCCGGCGCGGGCTCGGCTTCGGCGCCGCGCCCAATATCGAACTCAACGTCGAGATCGGGCGGGAGGACGACCGCGCCGCGCTGCTCGCCTGGTTCGACGGGTTGTGGAGCGACGACGCGCGCACCGAAGACGCGAAGGACGAGGTGCTGGCGGCGCTGGCGCAGCTGGGCCAAGCCTGGGCGCCGGAGTTCGTCTATTACAAGACGCTGTTCCACGTCTTCGCCGAGCGGCTGGCCGAGCGCGAGGCGGGGGAGGCGCAACTCCGGGACGTCCACCTATACGACACCGAGATCTGGCGGCGGCTTTACGGCTTCCAGCGCGCGGGCGCGAAGAGCGTCATCGCCCGCCTGCTCCGCCACAACGGCTGCATCCTCGCCGACAGCGTCGGCCTCGGCAAGACGTGGACCGCGCTGGCGGCGATCAAGTTCTTCGAGACGCGCAACGCGCGCGTCCTCGTCCTCTGTCCCAAACGGCTGGAGGACAATTGGGTCCGCTACACCGCCCGGGCCGCCCAGCGCAACAACCCGTTCGCGAAGGACCGGTTCGACTACGCCGTCCTCGCGCACACCGACCTGAGCCGATACGCCGGCAAGGCGGGCGGGGTCGACCTGGCGCGCTTCAATTGGGGCGCGTTCGACCTGGTGGTCATCGACGAGTCGCACAATTTCCGCAACGAGGGCCGCGACCGCGCGGACGAGACGGGGCGCATCGTCCGCCGCAGCCGCTACAACCGGCTGCTGGAGGAGGTCGTGAAGGACGGCGCGCGGACCAGGGTGCTGATGCTGTCGGCGACCCCGGTCAACACGAGCCTGCGCGACCTGCGCAACCAGATCTACCTGATGACCGAAAAGCGCGGCGACGCCTTCCGCGACGCGCTGGGCATCGGCGACCTCCAGACCGTCTTCGGCGTGGCGCAGCGCGCGTTCCTGGCGTGGGAGAACGCGCGCCGCGAGGGCGGGAAGGCGGACAAGGCGGAGCTGCTCGGGACTCTCGGCGCGGACTTCCTGGCGCTGCTCGACGCGGTGACGATCGCCCGCTCGCGCGCCCATCTGCGCCGCTTCCACGCCGAGGAGACGGCGAAGTTCGGCGGCTTCCCCGACCGCGCCCCGCCCGTGAACCTCCACCCGCCGACCGACCGCGAGGGCGAGCTCTCCTACGACGAGCTGCACGACCGGATCGGCGAATTCCGGCTCTCGCTCTACCGCCCCTCGGACTATCTGCGCGACCCCGCGGCGCTCGACGCGGAGAAGGCGGAGCGGGGGTTCGACCAGCGCGACCGCGAGCGGTTCCTCGTCGCCATGATTCGGACCAACCTGCTCAAGCGGCTGGAGAGTTCGGCCCATGCGTTCCGGCTGACGGCGGAGCGCGCGCTCGAGAAGATCGACGATCTCGAAAGCCGCATGGACGCCTGGCGCGACCGCGGCGCCGGCGCGGAGGTCGACGCCCGGCCGGAGGACGACCTCGAGGACGACGAATTCGCCGTCGGCCGCGCCGTCCGCTACCGGTTCGCCGATCTCGACCTGGACCGCTGGCGGGCCGACCTGGCGGCGGACCGCGAGAACTTCGCGGCGCTCGCCGCGCGGGCGGCGCGCGTGACTCCGGAGCGCGACGCCAAACTCGCCGAACTGCTGAAACTTCTGGCCGACAAGGCCGCGAACCCCACCCGCGACAAGGACGGGCGCGAGAACCGCAAGGCGCTGGTGTTCACCACCTTCGCCGACACCGCCCGCTACCTCTACGACAACCTCATCGCTGCCGCCCCCGGCGTTCGCGCCGCGCTCGTCACCGGCGGCGGCGGCTGCGCCAGCACCGCGGGCCCCGCCGATTTCGCCGCCGTCCTCGCCCGCTTCGCCCCCCGCGCGCAGGAGGCGCCGGAGGACGGCGGCGAGGAGATCGACGTCCTGATCGCCACCGATTGCTTGTCGGAAGGCCAGAACCTGCAAGACTGCGACTTGGCGGTGAACTACGACATTCACTGGAACCCGGTACGCCTGATGCAGCGTTTCGGGCGCATCGACCGCCTGGGCGGGCGGAGCGCCCGCGTGAAGATGGCGAACTTCTGGCCGACGAAGGACCTGGACCGCTATCTGGACCTGAAGACCCGCGTCGAGGCGCGCATGGCGCTGGCCGACGCCGCGGCGACCGGCCGCGACGACCTTCTCGACGCCGGCGCCGAGGACTCGGCGCGCGCGGAACTGACCTTCCGCGACGAACAATTGCTGCGCCTGCGCGACGAGGCGTTCGACATCGACGAGGCCGAGGACGGGGTTGCGATGAGCGACTTCACCCTCGAGGATTTCATCGCCGAACTGCTGCGATACGTCGAGGCCAACCGCAAGGCGCTGGAGGCCGCGCCGCTCGGCATCCACGCCGTCGCCGACCCCGCCTGGGCGGCCCGCGGGGACGCGCGCCCCGGCGCGATCTTCTGCCTGAAACGGAAGACGGAGCCCGCCCGGGCGGCTCCCAACCGGCTGGCCCCGTATTTTCTGCTTTACGTCCGCGCCGATGGGACCGTCCGGTACGGCTTCCGCCATGCGGCGCAATGCCTGTCGCTGTTCCGCGCCCTCGCCGCCGGCCGCGCCGACCCGTCATCGGCGCTGGAGAACGCCTTCGACCGCGCGACCGGCCACGGCCGGCGGATGGGCGGCTACGCCGCCCTGCTGCGCGCCGCCCTGCGCGACGTCGCGGCGGAGTTCCGGCAACTCGAGCGTCAGCGTCTGGCGACCGACCGCGCCGCGCTGCTGGCCCGGCGCTCCGAGCGCCCCGCGGGCGCGGAGAATTTCGAACTGGTGACTTGGCTGGCGATCATGGAGGAGGCGTGACGCGGCCGCCCCATGTTGCCGACGCGCCGGGTCGGAGCGCCGCCGCATCCCGGATCCCCCGGGACCGCCGGCCTCGCGCGAAGGGCGACCCCGGTGACGTCCCTGCAAGCGCCGCGCGAGTCGCCGAGGCTCCGTTCCGGGTTGCGGACTCGGAGATTGCCGGCGGGCGGGGTGAGACGCCCGGCGATATGCGCATCGACGCAGCCTGTCATGAACCCTTGTCCGGCGCCGAACCGGAGGCGGGCCGGTTCGATAGCGGCGGAAACGGAACGAGGCGGTCGCGTCGCGCCATGATTCCGGCAGGGCCGCGCGCCAGCACTTCGCGGGCGGCCAACGCCTCGACATCGCGAAAGAGCGTTCGACGATCGACTTGACCGTACGCGCGCATCAGTTCCTGGTTGAGATACGGCAAGTCCGCTATGGGTACCTCGTTCTCGACCTCGGCAAGGGAGAGGGCCAGCAGACGGCGTCGGCGCTCCATCCAGTTGCGCGGATAGCCGAGTTCTCGATGGACGAATTCGATCCACGCGGCGCGCCGGTGATGCGCCAGAAAGACGCCGGCTAGTTCACGAAACCCATCGGTTAACCCGGCGACGGCGTAAGATACGAATCCGTATATTCCCCTCTCCGCCCGGCTGGCGCGGTCGAGCTGGCGGTAGTATTCGGCGCGCGTCCGGTTGTAGTGGTTACTCAACAGGTGACACGCCGGCGGCGGGAAGCCCGCCTCGAGCAGAATGGCGAATTCCATCAGGCGCGCGGTGCGGCCGTTGCCGTCGCCGAACGGATGGATCCAGACCAGTACGACATGGGCGAAAATGGCCTTCAATATCGCGAAAACGGGCCGATTCTCGTCAGGGATGCGGAAATCGGCCAGAGTTTCGCACAGGCGGGCGAGAAGGTGTTTTGCGTCGCTCCATCCGGGGCAGAGATAACGTCCGACCGTCACGTCCGTTTCCCGTATCTCGCCCGGGGCGACGTAGTCGTCGACTGTCAGATCGCGCAATACCTCGGCGTTCATGCGCTTGACTGCGCTCACGTTCAGAGAAACGTAGCCGTTTTTGGATATTTCGTCGACTATTCGCCGATATGCCGCAACGATGTTATCGATCTCCTGTCCAAGGTATTGTTGAGACGGAGGGAGTTCAAGGTCGCCCTCGACGCGCGCGAGCGCCTGGGCCTCCGACAACGTGTTGCCCTCGATAGCCGTCGTCGCCAACGCGCCCTTGCTGAGATAGAGCCGGTCGATCTCCCTGGCCGCCTCGGGGTTGAGAGGCGCGCCGCCAATTTGCGCGCCGAACGCCGCGCATTCTCCAAGCGCGATCCAATCGCTATACTTCAGCCGTCGCGCGTCGAAGCGGAAGTCAAGCCACGGATGCGTCCGCTCGTAAGGCCGGCCCGATGGCGCGGTTTCCGTCATGGCCACTGGAACCCCTATGCAACTGTTATCCGGCGGGTTTTCCCGTGAAGGCGGGTCTCCGTGACGCATGATATGTCACCCGCTCTGTCCCCGCAAGCGGCGCGCGAGTCGCTGCGCGCGGCGCTTGCCGCGTTGGCGGATGGGCCGCTGCGCGCGGGCGCGGCGGCGCTGTTCGGCGCGCTCGGCTACCGCAGCGAGCGGACCCTCGATCTCGGCTCCGCCGAGGCGGTCGTTGCGTTGCTGGACGGCCTCGCGGCCGCGAAGGGCGCGCCGCTGACCGATAAGCGGCGCGCCCTGTTCGCCGAATGGCGCGACGCCGAGCTGCTGTTCCAGTTCTCCGACTCCGAGATCGCCGGCGCCCAACGCGGCCTGATCGACGAAGGCAAGTTCGATTCCGGGCGGGTCAAATCGTTCCTGTTCGCCGCGGTGGATTTGCCGGCGGGTCCCCGGAGCCGGACGGGGCTGGCGGACATGGCGCGCGCGGTCAACGCCTGCCTCGCCATGCCGGCGGTGGTCCTGTTCCGCCACGGCGGGACGGCGACGCTGGCCGCGGTCCACCGCCGCGCGCACAAGCGCGACGACGGGCGCGACGTGCTGGAGAAGGTGACGCTGGTCAAGGACGTCGCTTGCGCCGCGCCGCACCGTGCGCATCTCGACATCCTCGCCGCCCTCGCCCTGCCGCGGCTGGCGGCCGAGCAGGGCGCGCGGGATTTCGACGGGTTGCACCGCGCGTGGGAGCGCGCGCTCGACATCGAGGCGCTGAACCGGCGCTTCTACCGCGAGCTGTTCGCGTGGTTCGAACGCGCGGCGGCGGAGTGCCGCTTTCCCGACGACGGCGCCGGGCCGGGGAGCGCGGAGCGCCACGTCATCCGCCTCGTCACGCGGATGTTGTTCGTGTGGTTCCTGGCCGAGAAGGGCCTCGCGCCGCGCGAGCTGTTCACCGAGGACTTCGCCCGGCGCGCGCTCAAGGCGCACGCCCCGGACGGGACCGATTACTACCGCGCCGTCCTCCAGAACCTGTTCTTCGCGACGCTGAACACCGAGATCCCCCGGCGCGGCTTCGGCGCGCGGGGCGGGGCGGGCCACCGCGACTTCACCCGCTACCGCTACCGCGGCCTGCTCGCCGACCCCGACGGGTTCGTCGCCAAATTGCGCGAGGTCCCGTTCGTCAACGGCGGTCTGTTCGACTGCCTGGACGATTTCGCCGGCGTCCGGGGCGGCGGGCGGCGCATCGACGCGTTCACCGACAACCCGGCGCAGGGCAAGGATTTGCGCGTTCCGGCGCGCCTGTTCTTCGACGGCGATGGGCTGTTTCCGCTGTTCCGGGGCTACAAGTTCACGGTGGAGGAGAACACGCCGCTGGACCGCGAGGTGGCGCTGGACCCCGAGCTTCTGGGGCGCGCGTTCGAGAACCTGCTTGCGTCGTGGAGCGAGGAGACGCGGGAGACGGCGCGGAAGGCTACGGGGTCCTACTACACGCCGCGCCATGTGGTGGACTACATGGTGGGGGCGGCGCTGGCTGCGGCGCTGGAGCGCAAGGCGCGCCCGGGCGATGGCGATTCCGGGTTCTGGCGCGAACGCCTGGACTACCTCCTCGCCTGGGAGGCGGCGTACGACGACGCCGGCGACCTTTTCGACGCGGCGGAGACCGAATCTCTGGTGCGCGCCATCGCCGGTTTGCGGATACTCGACCCGGCGGTGGGTTCGGGGGCGTTCCCGATGGGCGCGCTGCACCGCCTGACGCTGGCGCTGCGCCGCCTCGACCCCGGCAATGCGCTGTGGGAGCGGTTGCAGAAGGAACAGGCGGGCGAACGCGCGAACGCGGCGTTCGACGCCGGCGACGAGGCGGCGCGGGCGCAGGAGCTTCTGGAGATCAACCGGCTGTTCGAGACCTACCGGACCTCCGATTACGGGCGCAAGCTCTACCTCATCCAGAACGGGCTTTTCGGCGTCGACCTCCAGCCGGTTGCGTGCCAGATCGCGAAGTTGCGCGTGTTCGTGTCTCTGGTGATCGAGCAGGAGAAGACGGGCGACGCGGGGGAGAACTACGGCATCCGCCCGCTGCCGAACCTGGAGACGCGCTTCGTCGCCGCCGATGCGCTGCTGGGCCTGGGCGGCGGCGGCGCGCAAGGCATCCTCGGCGACGACGTTGTGACGGGGTTGCGGGAGCGGTTGCGGCGCGTCCGCGAGGGCTATTTCAACGCGCGGACGCGCGAGGCGAAGCGGGCGCGGCGCGAGGAAGACCAGAAGCTGCGCGCCGCTCTCGCCGCCGCGCTGGAGGCTCTGGGCTTCGGCCACGCCGACGCCGAGGCGGTGGCGGGGTGGGATCCGTATGACCAGAACGCGGGTTCGGAATGGTTCGACCCGGCGTGGATGTTCGGCGCGCCGGCGGGGTTCGACGTGGTGATCGGCAACCCGCCCTACATCCGCGGCGAGAAGGTCCGCGGCAAGGCGGCATTGCGCGCGGCGTTCGGCGATTTCTACAAGGCGGCGGCGGACCTCTACACCTATTTCTTCCGCCGCGGGGTGGACTTCCTGGCCGAGGGCGGGGCGCTGTGCTTCATCGCGTCGAACAAGTTCATGCGGACCGAATACGGCGGCCCGCTGCGGGCGTTTCTGGCGCGGCGCGCGCCGCCTGTGTCGATCCTGGATTTCGGGCGGACGGGGACGTTCGACGCGACGGTGCGCCCGCTGGTCCTGCTGGCGCGCAAGGGCGGCGGCCACGACAGCGTGCGCGCCGCCACCGTGCGCGGCGGCGACGGCGCGTCCGACCCCGGCGCATTCCTGGCGCGCCACGGCTTCGCGCTGCCGCTAGCGCACCTGTCCGCCGGCGGCTGGGCGCTGGCGCGACCCGACCTGCTGCGGCTGCGCGACAAGATCGAACGGGCGGGAACGCCGCTCGGCGAATATGCGAAGGGTGGGATCCGTTACGGCCTCAAGACGGGCTTCAACAAGGCGTTCGTCATCGACTCGGACACGCGCGACCGGCTGATCGATGAGGACCCGAAGAGCGCCGAGCTCATCAAGCCGTGGCTGCGCGGCCGGGACGTCCGCCGCTGGCGCGCAAACTGGAGCGGGCAATACGTGATCTTTGCGCGGCAAGGCACGGAAATCGGACGCTATCCCGCCATAGAACGGCATTTGGCGCACTTCCGCGCCGACCTGCAACCGAAGGCCGCACGCAGCGGCGGACCGGGGCGCGCGCCGGGCAACTACAAATGGTTCGAATTCCAGGCCACCATCGCATACCATGAGGCGTTCCAGCACCCGAAGATCGTATATCCGATAATCGCGACCGAAATGCGCGCGTCGCTCGATCGCGAGGGGCGTCTGACGAACGACAAATGTTTCATCGTACCCGGCGATGACGGGTTCCTTCTCGCACTCCTGAACTCGAAGCCGCTCGACGTCTGGTTCCGCCTCGCCATGCCGTGCCTCGACGATCCCTTCGACGGCGGCGACATGGAATTTCGCGGCGTCTTCATGGCCCGCGCCCCCATCCCGTCGGCCCGGCCAGCCGTGAGGAAGCGCCTCGCCGCCCTCGCCAACCGCGTCCAGGTCGCCAAGCAAGCCGACCCCGCCGCCGACACCGCGCCGCTGGAGGCCGAGATCGACGAGGCGGTTCGCGCGCTTTACGGGATCGACGAACGAGACATTGCGCTCATCGGAAAGCTGCCTCGCCCTTGATCTATTTCGTATCGAGTCGCGAGGCGGCAAAGGCGAAGGCCGATCACGATAATGGAGACTACGCTATCTGGGATCTTCGGATCGTTGGCGTATGATCGCCCGCACTTTTTCGAGGGTATTTCGAACTGCTTCCCAATATGCTGGCGTTTGCGCGGGATCGAATACGCTCAATGCGTTATTGTATGCCGTGATGGCCTTCTCGAGCTGCGCGGTTCCGCTCTCGCGCTCCCCGATGTGAGTGAGGGCGCCGCCGAGATTCGTCTGTGCCACCGCCCAATTGAAGGGCGCGTTTTCGCGCGTGTATTCCTTGAGGGCTTCGCGACTGGCCACGACGGCTTCCTCGAGTCGCGCGGTTCCGCTCTCGCGCTTCCCGATGCCGGTGAGGGCGCCGCTGAGATTGGTCTGTGTTGCCGCCCAATCGAAGGGCGCGCTCTTTTGCGTGTGCTCCTTGAGCGCCTCGCGATAGGCCGCAACGGCTTCCTTGAACCGTACGGTTCCGTTCTCGCGCTCTCCGATGCTGGCGAGGGCGGCGCCGAGATTGGTCTGTGTCACCGCCCAGGTGAAGGGGGCGCTTTTGCGCGTGTATTCCTTGAGTGCCTCGCGGTAGGCCGCGACGGCTTCCTTGAACCGCGCGGTTCCACTCTCTCGCTCCCCGATGCGAGCGAGAACGATGCCGAGATTGTTCTGTGTCATCGCCCAATTGAGGGGCGCATTTGCGCGCATGTATTCCTTGAGCGCCTCGCGGCAGGCCGCAACGGCCTCCTCGAGCCGTGCGGTTCCGCTCTCTCGCTCCCCGATGCTAGCAAGGGTGTTACCGAGATTGTTCTGTGTCATTGCCCAATCGAAGGGCGCATTTTTGCGCGTGCGTTCCTTGAGCGCCTCGCGGTAAGCTGCGGCGGCCTCCTCGAGCCGCGCGATTCCGCTCTCTCGCTCCCCGATGCTGGCTAGGGCGTTACCGAGATTGTTCTGTGCCGCTGCCCAATTAAAGGGCGCGTTTTCGCGTGTGTATTCCTTGAGCGCCTCGCGGTAAGCTGCGGCGGCTTCCTCGAGCCGCGCGGTTCCGCTCTCGCGCTCCCCGACGCTGGTTAGGGCGTTACCGAGATTATTCTGTGTCATTGCCCAATCGAAGGGCGCGTTTTCGCGTGTATATTCCTTGAGCGCCTCGCGGTAAGCTGCGGCGGCTTCCTCGAGCCGCGCGGTTCCGCTCTCGCGCTCCCCGATGCTGGCTAGGGCGTTGCCGAGATTATTCTGTGTCATTGCCCAATCGAAGGGCGCGTTTTTGCGCGTGCGTTCCTTGAGCGCTTCGCGGTAAGCTGCGGCGGCCTCCTCGAGCCGCGCGATTCCGCTCTCTCGCTCCCCGATGCGAGTGAGGGCGCCGCCGAGATTGTTCTGTGCCGCTGCCCAATTAAAGGGCGCGTTTTCGCGTGTGTATTCCTTGAGCGCCTCGCGGTATGCCGCGACGGCTTCTTCGATCCGCGCGGTTCCGCTTTCTCGCTCGCCTAAGGCGAAAAGAGCTTTACCATGTTCGACGCGCAAATCGGCGCGTTGCCTGGGAACGGTGATCTCTTTGCTTTCGAGCAAAATCTTGAATTTTTCAACGACCTGTTTCAAACCCTCCTCCAAAACCTTTCCACGCGCTTCGTTGCTGGCGAGCGGGGCGACGGTGCTCAAGGCAACGGCGACGATCTGGTCGTGAAGCGCCTCCCGGAAGTCTGCTCCGAGCATCGCTCCTTTCAGCGCGAACTGCTGTTCGATCCGCCTGAGCGTGCCATCGCCCCTGCGAGGCACGAACCAGAGACTCAGATTCTCTCCCGGTCGCTCCACCGCGCCGACAATCGCCAGATCGCCGCGCCAGCGCTGCAAAATGGCGTCGGCGCGCTTCCGCATCGTCGGGCGCCACCTGTCGGCCGCGCCCTCGGCCTTCACAATTTTATCCGAACGGACCAGCTCGACACCGGAGACTTCCCGAAACGTCTTTGCGACAGTCTCGGTGTCACGGCCGTCGCCATCGCCCTCCAGCCGGCACAGGACGAAGCGGAATCGATCATGGGAAGCGGGCCGTGCGATCCGCACCAAATTTGCGAGAGCCAATTTGCATCGCGCAGCCCCCGGAACGATCCAGTGACGAACAATCCAGTTGAGAAGACCGGTCAGCCATGCGACCAGTATCCCCGCCAGCACGGCCGCGCCGACGCTGGCGAGCCATCCGAATATGTCCATCCCCTGACCTCTCCGAAGATACGAATCGCCCATCACACCGCCATGATCGAGTCGACCGGCCGACCATGCGCCATTCTATACCCCGGAATCACGCCACGGTCCAGCTTCGTCCTCGGGCAACGGACGAAGAACATCGAGAACCCAGGAACCGCGCGGGTACGCCCGTCCCGACTCCGATAGGCTATCCGCAAGCGTCGGGCCCGGCGCCGGGCGCCTGTCGTCCCAATGCCGCCGCCGGTGCGCGACCGGGCGGGCCGCGCCAACCGCCCCTCGCGCGCGGCTTGCCCGACAGGGCGCGGACCGACCTCGCCGCCGACGCCGCGTTGCTGGAGGCCGAGATCGACGAGGCGGTTTCACGGCTCTACGAACTCGACGCACGAGACACTGCGCTCATCGGAAAGATGCCCTATCCTTGACCCATTGCGTATCGAGTCGCGAGGAGGCAAGGGCGAAGGCCGATTGCGATAATCGAGACCGCGCTATCGGGGGCCTTCGGATCGTTGGCGTATGATCGCCCGCACTTTTTCGAGGGCATTGTGGCTTGCTTCCCAATGTATTGGGGTTCGCGCAGGATCGAATATCGTCAACGCGTTATCGTATGCCGTGGCGGCCTCCTCGAGGCGCGCGGTCCCGCTCTCGCGCTTCCCGATGCTGGCAAGGGCGGCGCCGAGATTGTTCTGCGTCTCAGCCCAATTGAAGGGCGCATTCTCGCGCGTACGTTCCTTGAGCGCTTTGCGGTAGGCCGCGATGGCGTCCTCGATTCGCGCAGTTCCGCTCTCTCGCTCTCCGATGCTGGCGAGGGCGGCGCCGAGATTGTTCTGTGTCGCTGCCCAGCGAAGTGGCGCATTTTTGCGCGTGTATTCCTTGAGCGCCTCGCGGTGGGCCGCGATGGCCTTTTCAAGTTGCGCGGTTCCGCTCTCGCGTTGTCCGATGCTGGCGAGGGCGGCGCCGAGATTGTTCTGTGTCATGGCCCAATTGAAAGGCGCGCTTTCACGCCTGCGCTCCTTAAGCGCCTCGCGGTAGGCCACGACGGCTTCCTCAAGTCGCGCGGTTCCGCTCTCTCGCTCTCCGATGCTGGCGAGGGCGGCGCCGAGATTGTTCTGTGTCATGGCCCAATTGAGTGGCGCGTTTTCACGCCGATATTCCTTGAGCGCCTCACGGTAGGCCGCGACGGCTTCCTCGAGCCGCGCGGTTCCGCTCTCTCGCTCCCCGATGCCGGTAAGGGCGGTGCCGAGGTTATGTTGGGTTCCGGCCCAATCGAAGGGAGCGTTCTCGCGCGTGTGCTCCTTAAGCGCCTCGCGGTAGGCCGCGATGGCCTCCTCGAATCGCGCGGTTCCGCTCTCGCGCTGTCCGATGCTGGCGAGGGCGGCGCCGAGATTGATCTGTATCGCCGCCCAATAGAAGGGCGCGTTTTCGCGCGCGTATTCCTTGAGCGCCTCGCGGTAGGCTGCGACGGCTTCCTCGAGCCGTGCGATTCCGCGCTCTCTCTCCCCGATGCCGGCGAGGGCGGCGCCGAGATTGATCTGTGTTTCGGCCCAATCGGAGGGTGCGCTCTCGCGCGTGCGTTCCTTGAGCGCCTCGCGGTAGGCCGCGACGGCTTCCTCGAGCCGCGCGATTCCGTTCTCTCGCTCCCCGATGCTGGCGAGGGCGTTACCAAGATTGCTCTGTGTCGCCGCCCAACCGAACGGCGCGCTCTCGCGTGTGTATTCCTTGAGCGCCTCGCGGTAGGCCGCGACGGCTTCCTCGAGCCGCGCGGTTCCGCTCTCTCGCTCCCCGATACTGGCGAGGACGGTGCCGAGATTGTTCTGTATCATCGCCCAATCGTGTGGCGCGCTCTCACGCGTGTGTTCTTTGAGCGCCTCGCGGTAGGCGGCGATGGCCTCCTCGAGTTGCGCAGTTCCGCTCTCGCGCTGTCCGATGCTGGCGAGGACGGCGCCGAGATTGTTCTGCGTCGTCAACCAACCGAGGGGCGCGCTCTCGCGCGTGTGTTCCTTGAGCGCCTCGCGGTAGGCCGCGACGGCTTCCTTGAGCCGTGCGGTTCCGCTCTCGCGCTGTCCGATGCTGGCAAGGGCGGCGCCGAGATTGCTTTGCACCGCCGCCCAATGGAGTGGTGCGTTTTCGCGTGTGTAATCCTTGAGCGTCTCCCGGTAGGCCGCTACCGCCTCCTCGATGCGTGCGGTTCCGCTTTCTCGTTCGCCTAAGGCCAAAAGAGCTCCACCATATGCAGCGCGTAAACCGGCGCGCTGCCAAGGAACGGTAATCTCTCCGCTATGGAGCATCATGCTGATTTTTCCGACGACCTGCTCCAGATACTTCGCCAGAACTCGTCCGCGCGCTTCGTTACTCGCGAGCGGCGCCACGGCGCTTAGAGCCGTAGCGACAAGTTGCTCGCGAAGCGTGTTGTGGAAATCCTCTTTAAGCATGGTGTGCTTCAGCTCATAGAGCTGCGATCCGCGCGCGAGCGTGCCGTCGCCGTCGCGAGGCACGAACCACAAATTCAAGGCTTTTCCGTGCTCCGCCACCGAACCGACAATCGCCAGATCGCCGTCCCAGTCCTGCAAAATGGCGCCGGCGCGCTTCCGCATCGCCGGACGCCAGCTGTCGGCGGCGCCTTCGGCCTTCACGATTTTCGTCGAGCGAACCAAATTAACGCCAGAAACTTCCCGGAACGCCTGGGCGACGGTCTCGGTGCCACGGCCGTCGCCATCGCCCTCCAGCCAGCACAGGACGAAGCGAAAGCGATTTTTGGAAGCGGGCCGTTTACTCCGACCTAATTTTGCGACGGCCCGCGTGCCGAAATTTGCGAGGGCCAGCTTGGACCGCGCCGGTCCCGGAATGGCCCAATTGAAAAGGCCGATCAGCCACGCGCCGAATGCGGTCGTGCCGACGCCGGCTACCCATTCGAATATGCCCATTCCATGACCTCTCCGAAAGTGCGAAACGTCGGTCGTATCGGCATGGTCGGATTCGACCAGCCGACGATCCGAGTTAACCGCCAACGAATCTCGCTGTCAACGGGGTGGGGAATACCCCGTGGCCCTCTCCCGTTGCGATTTACTCATACCCCGCGTGTCGGTTCTGTGGGTGCTCGGTACCGTTCGCGGCCGGAGGTTGCAATCGCCGGCGGCGGCTTGCATGCCGAACGACCGTGTGGCGCCGCGGGGTAGGGGCGATCGCGGATTGCTGACGCCTGTGTCGGCGCTATAGTGGATGAGATGGACTTGGGAGAATCATATGGTGCGTGCAGCTGACCGAGGAGTCGGGGGCAAGGCCACTCACCCCCGGATCGCGCGGCCTGCCTTCCAGTGCGGACGGCGCTCATTAGCGCGTGCGCGCCGTTGACGCCGTGAGCTACCGCGAGCCGCTTCCCGAGGGTTGCCCGCCCGACGACGCCGAGGAGGTGACGAGGCAGCGAAGCGTATTCCGCCTCGTTCGCGGCTGGCCGCCGACCGAAGACGATTTCAGATCGCAGCGCGCCGAGAAGCCGGATCGGCAGTTTTCGGGCGTCGATGAGTGTCGGGCCCGGGGGCTATCCGTGCATGCCGACCCGAGCGCCTCCGCGAAAGCGATGAAACTCCCGACACAAAGAGGGAAGCGAATTTGCCGCGTCCAATTGGATCGTGGCGCTGGGCGTATCCAGCGAACCGGCGGGCCTTCGCATCATACGTGGTGGCCGCTCGCCGCTTTCGACATCATCGCCAACTGCTCGCCGCCGCCATGAGGCCGATACGGCGCACGCGTGTCCTCGTCGATTACGATGGCGCACAGGTTTTCGAGGGTCGGGATACCATCGACGGCCATTACGTGGGCGTTATGGTCGAAAGCGCCCCCGACGCCGACCGCTATCTCGTCGCGGGAGTCGATCCCGAACGGCTGCGCCTGTTCCGAACGGGCAAAATCGATCTCCGAACCCTGTTTCTGGAAGCCGGGCGAGATGAATGGCTGGTGGCGGACTCGGTGGACGGATTGGCGACGCCGATCCATCCGAAACGCCCGAACGCCTCCGACGTCCGATCGGAGTGGTTGCCCGATGAGGGCTTCGTTCTGTCCGGTGAACCGGAGGGTGAACCCGCGCTTCGCGAAGCGGGAGGGCTCACGAATATCGACCCTGAACCGCGAACGTCGAAGGAAGCCGGAGGCCCGCGAACAGCGAAGCGGTCGCGCGCGGAAAACGTGGACGAGTACACTGTCGCGAGGGTGGCGCATTCGGAGACACGGTGGATCGAACTCGCTATCGCGTGGCGCCCGCGGCAAGAGCGCTATCTTCAATTGCGGTGGGCCGGGGGGAAATTCACGACAGGGACCGGCCCGCAACTGCTGCTGCTTGAACGTGTCGACAACCCGGATCGGCCGGCCGGTATCGGCGAACTGGCGATCGATTCCGCCGGCAGCGAGGAGTCGGTCGCTCATCCGGCGGATATCGCCAGGTCGGGCTGACTTGGATCCGCGCTCCGTCCGCGCGCCGCCGTTGTGTCCCGTCGGCGGCGACACCGTATTTCCCGCGCCCGCCACGGCTTGCGCGCATGTCCACTGGGGTTCCCGGCGGATCGCGCAAACCTCGCCCAACCGGCGGCCGCCGCCCGTCCGCTCCCACGCCTCCTCGAGCGCGGGGATTAGCGAGGACTCCGGCGGCGGGTTGTCCGTCTCCGTCGTGTCGGCGCGGTCTGTCACGGCGCCTCGCCCGTTCGCCGGCGCGTTCCGGTCCCCGCCGCCATTGCGGCGCACGCCCGGAGTCCGCCGCCGGCGCCGCGCCGGATACGCGCCCCCGCATTTCTCACGACTCCCGGGTGCGCCGGCGTCCCGCCGGCCAATATGCGAAGCATATTCAAAAGCATATGCCGGCGGTCCCGGGAAAGGCGGCTCGGGCATCGCACTCCGTCCGTAACGAGAACCGCCGGTCGACGCAGCGGCTGGCGCACGCGCGGGCGATCCGCTATGCTGATATGCTATCGTGCCGTCCGGATCGGCGCGCCGCCGGCGGGAGTTTCGCCGTGCCGAAGGTCAACCCGCTCGTCAACCTGTTCGCCGCCCTCGTCGCGGCGCTGGCGGCGTTCATCGTTCCCGTTTTCCTGCTGCTCCGCGCCGATATTGCCGAAGTGCGCGGCGAAGTGGCCGTCGTGCGCGGCGAGGTGGCCGGGAACGCCGAGCGCCTGACGCGGATCGAAGCCGTTGTCGAGGCGTTGGCGGAGGGACAAGCCGAACATGGCCGGCGCCTGACGCGGATCGAGGCGACGCAAGCCGAACATGGCCAACGTCTGACACGGATCGAAGCGGTGCAGTCCGAACATGGCCAGCGTTTGACGCGGATCGAGGCCGGCCTCGAGGCCGTCGAGGCGACGCAAGCCGAACACGGCCAGCGTCTGACGCGGATCGAGGCCGGCCTCGAAGCCGTCGAGGCCGTGCAGTCCGAGCACGGCGCGCGGTTGGGGCGGATCGAGGACGGGCAGACGGCGGTGCGCGGCGATCTGTCGGCGACGAACGAGCGTCTGGCGCGCGTCGAGGGAACGGTAGCCGGCGTGCTGGCGCGCGCCTTCCCCGACCGCATGGCGCCCGGACAGATGGCGCAGACGCCCGAACCGCAGGCCGGCGCGGGCGGCTGACGATCGGCAATTCCGATTTCGGAGGATCGCCCCGCTTCCCGGAAAAGCGGCTCGGGCATCGCGCCCCGCCCATAGCGAGAATCGCCGGTCGGCGCAGCGTCTGGCGCGCGCGCGGGCGATCCGCTATGTTGTTATGCTATCGTGCTGTCCGGGCCGGCGGGAGTTTCGCCATGCCGCACATCAATCCGTTCGTCGGTCTTTTTGCCGCCCTCGTCGCGGCGTTGGCGGCGTTCGTCGTTCCCGTGTTCCTGCTGCTCCGCGCCGATATCGCCGAAGTGCGCGGCGAAGTGGCCGGGAACGCCGAGCGCCTGACGCGGATCGAGACCGTTGTCGATGTGCTGGCGACGACGCAAGCCGAACACGGCCAGCGTCTGACGCGGATCGAGGCAACGCAAGCCGAACACGGCCAGCGCCTGACGCGGATTGAGACCAGCCTCGAGGCCGTCGAGGCGGTGCAGTCCGAACATGGCGAGCGCCTGACGCGGATCGAGGCCGGCCTCGAAGCCGTCGAGGCGGTGCAGTCCGAGCACGGCGCGCGGCTGGGGCGGATCGAGGACGGACAGACGGCGGTGCGCGGCGATCTGGCGGCGACGAATGAGCGTCTGGCGCGCGTCGAGGGAACGGTGGCCGGCGTGCTGGCGCGCGCCTTCCCCGACCGCATGGCGCCCGAACGCATGGCGCAAGCGCCCGAACCGCAGGCCGGCGCGGGCGGCTGATGATCGGCAATTCCGATTTCGGAGGATCGCCCCGCTTCCCGGAAAAGCGAACCGGGATCGCGCCCCGCCCATAGCGAGAATCGCCGGTCTGCGGCGCAGCGTCTGGCGCGCGCGGGCGAGCTGCTACGCTGATATACTATCATGCTATCCGGGCCGGCGCGCCGCCGGCGGGAGTTTCGCCATGCCGCACATCAACCCGTTCGTCGGTCTTTTCGCCGCCCTCGTCGCGGCGTTGGCGGCGTTCGTCGTTCCCGTGTTCCTGCTGCTCCGCGCCGATATCGCCGAAGTGCGCGGCGAAGTGGCCGTCGTGCGCGGCGAGGTGGCCGGGAACGCCGAGCGCCTGACGCGGATCGAGGCCGTTGTCGATGTACTGGCGGCGACGCAAGCCGAGCACGGCCAGCGCCTGACGCGGATCGAGGCGACGCAAGCCGAACATGGCCAGCGTTTGACGCGGATCGAGGACGGCCTCGAGGCCGTCGAGGCGACGCAAGCCGAACACGGCCAGCGTCTGACGCGGATCGAGGCCGGCCTTGAAGCCGTCGAGGCGGTGCAGTCCGAACACGGCGCGCGTCTGGGGCGGATCGAGGACGGACAGACGGCGGTGCGCGGCGATCTGTCGGCGACGAATGAGCGTCTGGCGCGCGTCGAGGGAACGGTGGCCGGCGTGCTGGCGCGCGCCTTCCCCGACCGCATGGCGCAAGCGCCCGAACCGGAGGCCGGCGCGGGCGGCTGACGATCGGCAATTCCGATTTCGGAGGATCGCCCCGCTTCCCGGAAAAGCGAACCGGGATCGCGCCCCGCCTATAGCGAGAATCGCCGGTCTGCGGCGCGGCGGCTGGCGCGCGCACGGGCGATCCGCTACGCTGCCCCGGCTGGCGCGCCGCCGGCGGGAGTTTCGCCATGCCGCATATCAATCCGTTCGTCGGCCTTTTCGCCGCCCTCGTCGCGGCGCTGGCGGCGTTCGTCGTTCCCGTGTTCCTGCTGCTCCGCGCCGATATAGCCGAAGTGCGCGGCGAAGTGGCCGTCGTGCGCAGCGAGATAACCGAAGTGCGTGGCGAGGTGGCCGGGAACGCCGAGCGCCTGACGCGGATCGAGGCCGTTGTCGATGTGCTGGCGGCGACGCAAGCCGAGCACGGCCAGCGCCTGACGCGGATCGAGGCGACGCAAGCCGAACATGGCCAGCGCCTGATGCGGATCGAGGCCGGCCTCGAAGCCGTCGAGGCCGGCCTCGAGGCCGTCGAGGCGGTGCAAGCCGAACATGGCCAGCGTCTGACGCGGATCGAGGACGGCCTCAAAGCCGTCCGGACGGCGCAAGCCGGGCTGGAGGACGGGCAGACGGCGGTGCGCGGCGACCTGTCGGCGACGAATGAGCGTCTGGCGCGCGTCGAGGGGACCGTGGCCGGCGTGCTGGCGCGCGCCTTCCCCGACCGCATGGCGCCCGAACGCATGGCGCAAGCGCCCGAACCGCAGGCCGGCGCGGGCGGCTGACGACCGGCAATTCCAATCCAATTCCCGAGGACCGCCCCGCGCCCCGGAAAGCGGGTCGGGAGCGCGCTCCGCCCATGATCGGCGCCGCCGCGCCCGCGCGCCTTTGCGCCGCGCCCGCGGGGCGGCTAACCTGCCCGGCGCGCGCAACATGCCCGCCGCGCTCAACATGGAGGAAACCCGCGCGATGAAGATGCTCGAATCGCTGCCCATGACGGTGGCCGCGGGGCTGGTTCTCACCGTAGTCCTGGCCATCGTGCTCGCCTCCCTGGGCTCTCCGGCCTGACCGGCCGAACGCACGCAATCGGAGGAAGGGACCTATGGAAGGAAGTTACGAGTTCTGGGCGTTTCTGTTCCGGTATCTGCACGTGCTCAGCGGAGTCATGTGGATCGGCCTGCTGTGGTACTTCAACTTCGTGCAGATCCCGACCATGCCGAAGATCCCGGACGAGCTGAAGCCGGCGGTCGGCAAGCACATCGCGCCCGAAGCGCTGTTCTGGTTCCGCTGGGCCGCCCTGGCGACGGTCGTCACCGGCCTCGTCCTGGCGTGGCTGAACGGCTACATCGCCGAGGCGCTGGCGCTCGGCTCCGACGGCGTCGTCAAGCACACCGCCATCGGCGTCGGCATGTGGCTGGGGCTCATCATGGCCTTCAACGTCTGGGTCATCATCTGGCCGAACCAGAAGGTGGCGCTCGGCATCGTCGAGGCCGAAGCCGACAAGAAGCCCGCGGCGGCGCGCAGGGCCATGCTGACCTCGCGGATCAACACCCTGCTGTCGATCCCCATGCTCTACGCCATGGTGTCGGCGCAGAACCTCTACTGACCCCCGCCCCCCGGCCGCGCCCCGCGCGCGGCCGGGGGAGGGCGCCCGGGCGTCACAGCCGCCGGTCGATGAAGTCCAGCATCGCCCGCGCCGCCGCCTCGCCGTGCGACAGCACCACCCCGTGGCGCGCGCCGTCGAACAGCCGCAGCTCGGCGCCGGGAACGCGCGAATGCGTGTCCACCAGCACCGACGGCGGCAGAAACGGGCTGGAATCGCCGCCGATCATCAACGTCGGGGTGGAGATTCCCGGCAGGCCGTCGGTCATGTCCGCCTCCGCCAGCATGTCCGCCTGGCCGAGCACCGCGTCCGGGTCGCAGGCGCGCTGGACCTCGTGGAACCACCGCCGCTCCGCCTCGCCGATGGCGCCGTCGACGAAGCGGCGCTTCAGCATCGATTCCGACCAGGCGTCCATCCCCTGTCCCTCGATGACGCGGCGCCAGTCGGGCAGGCCGCGGATGTTCGCGCCGCGATGCGGCGCCGTGCAGGCGACCAGGCTGCGCAGGCGCTCGCGGCGATGGATCGCCAGATAATAGCCGGCCGCGCCGCCGAACGACTCGCCGACGAAATGGAACCTCTCCGCCCCGGCCGCGGCGGCCACCGCGAGGACGTCGTCGATCATCCCGTCCATCGACCAGGCGTAGTCCGCCGGCGGCTTCGCCGACCGCCCGTAGCCCCGCATGTCGGTGACGACGATTCGGTAGCGGCCGCCCAGGACGGGCCACCAGCGGCTCCATATGCCGTGGTCGATCCCGACTCCGTGCAGGAACAGCACCGTCTCCGGCTCCGCCGCCCAGCGCGGCGTGACGTCCATCGTCTCGAACCATAGCGGCCCCGCGGCCGTATCGACTGTCGCCATCGCGTTTTTCGCTCCAGGGTTCCGGTCCGCCGCGCCCCGCGCGGCGCGCGAAGGTAGCCCGGCCCGCGCCCGCTGGCAAAACGGGGGCGCGGCGAAACCCGCCCGCCGCGCGGCGTTTGCCCCGCGCCGCCCCCGGCGGGTAAACTGGCGGCGGACGGGCGGCGGAATCGGGAGGCGCGTCATGCGGCGGTTGTTCCTTGCCTTGATCGGCGCGTTCTGCCCGGCCGCGGCGGCGGCCGAGGCCCCGGGCCCCCTCGTCGGGCCCGAATGGGTCGCCGAACGCGCCTGCGACGAAGGCGTCGTCGTGCTCGACCTGCGCGCCAGCGCGCGGGCGTTCCAGCGCGGCCATATCGCCTGTTCGGTCCATTCGAGTTTCTTCGCCGATGGCTGGCGCGCGGCGCGCGACGGCGTCCCGGCCATGCTGCCGGAGCCCGCCGCCCTCGCCGCCCTGGTCGGCGGGCTGGGGATCGGCAACGACGACCACGTGGTCGTCGTCGGCCCCGGCGGCGACGCCCTCGCGGCGACGGTGGCGACCCGCGTCTATTGGACCTTCAAGGTCCTGGGGCACGACAAATTGTCGATCCTCGACGGCGGGTTCGCCGCGTTTCGCGCCGATTCCTCGCTGCCGCTCGACAAGGGCCCCGCGGCGGAGCGCCCGCCCAGGGACTTCGCCGCCGCCTGGCGGCCCGAAATGGTCGCGACGGCCGCCGACGCGGCGGCGGCGGGCGAGGCGGGCGTCGCGCTGATCGACAGCCGCGCCTCCGACTACTTCGTCGGCGTGAACAAGGCCCGCATCGCCGCGCGGGCGGGGACCCTCCCCGGCGCCGCCAACGTTCCCATCGCCTGGCTCACCACCCCGGACGGGCGGTTCCAGGACCGGGGCACGCTCGACCTCATCGCCCGGAGCGCGCCGCTGGACGGGGAGACCCCGGCCATCGCGTTCTGCAATGCGGGGCAGATGGCCTCGCTCGACTGGTTCGTCGCGCACGAGTTGCTCGGCAACGACCGCGTGCGCGTCTATGACGGTTCGCTCGCCGAATGGACGGCCGACCCCGCCCGGCCCGTCGAGCGGCGAATCGGCGCCGCCGAGTAGCGCCGGCGCCGTGCCGCGACTCCGCCGCATGATCGCGTCTTCCGCGCTCCCCGGCGCGCTGGCCGGGGCGGCGCTCCTGTGCGCCGCCGCCGCGCCCGCCGCGGCGCAGCGGGAGGCCGCCGTCGAGGACGTGCTCGGCGCCGTGGTCCGCGTCGCGGCCGAGATTCCGGCGGACGCCCGCACCGCGCGCTTCCTTGGCGCCGAGCGCGAGGCGAACGGGGTGGTCATCGACGACCGCGGCCTCGTGCTCACCATCGGCTACATAATCCTCGAGGCGATGGCGGCGACGGTGCGCGATTCGACCGGGGCGGTCGTCCCGGCCGACGTCCTCGCCTACGACTACGACACCGGGTTCGGCCTGGTGCGCGCCCGCGCGCCGCTGGCGGCGCAGCCGATGCGGCTCGGCGATTCCGGCGCGCTGGCGGCCGGGGCGCCGGTCCTCGTCGTCGGCGCGGGCGCGACGGCGCCCGCCTTCGTCGCCGCGCGGCGCGAGTTCGCGGGCTATTGGGAATACCTGCTCGACGACGCCATCTTCACCGCGCCGCCGTTTCCCGACTGGGCCGGCGCCGCGCTGGTGGGGGCCGACGGGCGGCTCGTCGGCGTCGGCTCGCTGTTCCTCCGCGCCGTCGCCTCGCGCCGGGGCGTCGCTCCGGCCAACATGTTCGTCCCCATCGACGCCCTCAAGCCGATCCTGGGCGACATGCTGGAGACGGGCCGCGGCCCGGGGCCGGCCCGCCCGTGGATGGGCATGTTCACCCGCGACACCGGCGACGGCGTGGCGGTGACCCGCGTGGTCCCCGGCGGCCCGGCGGCGGAGGCCGGAATCGTCGCCGGCGAGATCGTCGCCGGGGTAGGGGGGCGCGGCGTCGCCGGCATGGCCGACCTGTTCCGCAAGGTCTGGGCGCTGGGTGACGCCGGGGTCGACGTCCCGCTCGACCTGACCGGCCCCGACGGCGCCCGCAGCGTCACCCTCCGCAGCGCCGACCGCTACGACTACCTCAAGATGAACCCGTCGTTCTGACATGGCGGCGGCCTGACATGGCGGAGGAGGAGCGCCCGGCGCGAACCGGCCCGCGCGCGGCGTCCTTCGCGGGGCGGGGATGCCGGTTCTATACCGGGTCGTCGCTGGCCATGCCGGAATGCGCCGATGCATCGGTGGCGCTGACGGTGACCTCGCCGCCGTACTGGAACGCCATCGACTACGACACCCACGCCGCGCGGGGGCGGGAGGCCTGGTTCCGGGCGCGGGAATACCGCGCGTTCGGGGAGACCTTCGAGGAGTATCTCGACAATATCGGCGCGGCGTTCCGGGAAGTCCTCCGCGCGACCGTGGCGGGCGGGTTCTGCGCCGTCGTCGTCGGGACGATCCTGCACCGCAAGCGCCATTACCCGGTCCCCATGCTCATCGCCGAGCGGATGCAGCGGCTGGGGTGGGAGTTCCACCAGGACATCGTCTGGAACAAGGTGACGGGGGGGGTGAAGCGGGCCGGGTCGTTCATCCAGCGTCCGAAGTTCGGCTACTACTACCCTAACATCATGACGGAATACGTCCTCGTGTTCCGCAAGCCCGGGGCGCCTCGCCGCGGGTCGGGGAGGGCGCTGGAGATCGACGACCTGTTCAAGCGCGACATCGCCAACAACGTCTGGCACATCGCGCCGGTCCCCCCCAACGCCATCGATCACCCCTGTCCGTTCCCCGAGGAGCTGGCGCGCCGCCTGGTCGCCCTCTATTCGGAGGAGGGCGACGAGGTGCTCGACCCGTTCCTGGGGAGCGGGCAGACCGCCCTGGCGGCGTCGCGGCTGCGCAGAAGATGCGTCGGCTACGACGTGGAGCCGGACTACCTTGAACTGGCCGAAAGGCTGCTCATGCGCCCCCCGCCGCCGCGCGCGTTCCACCTGGCGCCGCGCTTCGAGCGCATCGCGGCGCGATGAGCGAAAGGTCGACCGCGCCGCGCCGGCGGACCCGCAAGGCGGGCTCCGGCAAGGAGGCCGCCGCGGCGCCGGGGCCGGCCGCGGACGAGGCCGCCGCCCGGACGAGCTCCGTCACCCTGCGCCAGTTGCAGGTGTTCTGGGCCGTGGCGCAGGCGGGGTCGTTCACCAAGGCGAGCAAGCTGATCGGCCTGGGGCAATCCTCGCTGTCGCTGCACATGTCGCGGCTGGAGGAGGAGATCGGCGCCAGACTGTTCAACCGCGACCGCAACGAGATCGCGCTGACCGACGCCGGGCGGTTCCTGCTGCGCAAGGCCGAGCTCATCCTCTCCAGCGTCGAGGAGACGCTGGTCGGGCTGGAGGAATACGCCTCCGGCGCGCGCGGCGTCATCGCCGTCGGCGCGCTCAGCTCCATCGCCCGCAACATCCTGCCCGAAGCGCTGCGCGGGCTGGGCGAACGCTTCCCCGAACTCGAGCTCGACATCCACGAGACCGCGCCCGCCGAGGCCGTCGACCTGCTTTACGGCCGCCGCCTCAACCTGGCGCTGCTGGCCACCGATTCGCAGGCGGTGACCGGCGCGTCGTTCCACCGCGACGTCGTCTGCCGCGACCCCTACGTGCTCGCCGTCCCGAACGGCATCGACCTGCACGAGGTGGTCGACGTGGACAAGGACCTAGCCCCCGCCGAGCGCTCCGTCGTCAACAGCACCATCCAGTTCAATTTCGGCAACCAGCACAAGAAGCGCATCGAGGAGTGGTACCAGCACGTCCTGCCGCATTACCGCGTCGTCGCCCAGTCGCGGACCTACGAGGTCGCCCTGTCGATGGTCCAGGAGGGGCTCGGAGTCGCCGTCGTCCCGGCGCTGACCGCGGCGATCGGGCCGGGGCGCACCTTCGACGTCACCCTCTACCGCACCGGCCTGACCGACCGCGAGATCGCCGCGTTCATCCCGTCGCAATACGTGGCGGTGGAGCCCTATGCGAGCTTCCTCGGCGTGTTGCGGCGCACCGGCGCCCGGGTCGCGCTGCCGCCCCTGGAGGACATGCCGCACCTGCTGCGCGCGCTGTAGGCGATTGATTTTCTCAATGGCGGTCATAGCTGGCGCCGGGGGCGGAAGCGGGTAGCGTGCGCTTGCCCCCGCCGCCCGGCGGGGGCGCCGCAACAGGGAGGATTCGCCATGTGGACCAAGCCCGTGATCGTCGAAGTGGCCGTCGGCCTCGAGATCAACTGCTACGCCTGCGCCGACCTCTAGTTCGAGGCCGGCCTCTAGTCAGAGGCCGATCTCTAATTCGAGGATTGACGCGGTGAGGAAGCCGCCGGCCCCGGAACGGGCCGGCGGTTTTCTTTCGCCCGCGTCAGCCGTCGAACCGCACCACCGTCGACCCCCACGACAGCCCGACGCCGAAACCGCACAGAAGCAGCGTCTTGCCGGCGAGCGCCGCCGCCCCGCCGAGCCGCTCGAGGACGATCGGCAAGGTCGACGACACGGTGTTGGCGCAGTCCGCGATCTCCACCGGGACCTTGCCGGGCGGCAGGTCCATCTCCCGCGCGAGCGAATTCACCATGTGGCCGCTCGCCTGGTGGAACACGAACGAATCGACGTCGCCGCGGGCCAGCCCGTTCAGCGCGAGGCACCGGTCGACATCGGCGGGAACCCGCTTGATCATGAATTTGAGGATCGCGCGCCCGTTCATGCGCAGCGCGCCGGGGCCGGTCGTCGGCATGCGCGGGTTGCGGCTGCCGCCGCCGCGCACGATCAGGTCGCCGGCGCCGGCGCCGTCGGAGCCGAAGGTGAAGCGCCCGAGCCTGCCCGGCCCGCCGGCCGTCAGCAGCGTCGCCGCCGCGCCGTCGCCGAACAGCGGCGCCGTCGCGCGGTCGCCCGGGTCCATCACCTTGGTGTAGCCGTCCGCCGTCAGCAGCAGCGCCGTCGAGAACCCGTGCGCCAGCATCATCGACTGGGTTATCGCCAGCCCGTACACATAGCCCGAACACCCCTGGTTGAAGTCGAAGGCGGCGGTGGTGTCGGCGAGTCCGAGCCGGTCCTGCACGATGTTGGCGGTGGCGGGGAGGCGGTAATCCGGGTTCTGCGTGCACAGCACCAGCAGCTCGACGTCCCCGCGCGCCGCGCCGGTCCGGGCGAGCAGCGATTCGGCGGCCTTGACCGCCATGTCGGAGACCGCTTCGTCGGGCGCGGCGACGTGGCGCTGGCGGACGCCGACCTTGCCGTCGAGGAACGCGCGGTCGAAACCGAAACGCGCCACCAGTTCGTCGTTGGTCAGCACCGCCTCGGGCAGGTAGCTCGCCACGGCGGCGATGCCCGGCGGCGATGAGTTACTGTCGGACACGAAACTGCCTCCGCGGCGCGGCGCGCCAACGGCGTTTAGCGGAACGGCCCCGAAAACGCCAGCGCCGGCGGCGAGGGACGATCCGCCGGGCGCACGGGCGGGATGGGACGGCGGCATGTCCAGGG
Source organism: Alphaproteobacteria bacterium (assembly GCA_965242575.1). Taxonomy (GTDB): domain Bacteria; phylum Pseudomonadota; class Alphaproteobacteria; order UBA7887; family UBA7887; genus JANQOH01. Next base: position 2,453,567 of record OZ251461.1, on the reverse strand, counting down.
ACGCCAGGGACGCCAGGGACGAAATTGCGGGCGGCCCTTTCCGCCGCCGAACCGGATGGCGCGTCGCCGCGGCGCAGGCGGCGTTCGCGCTGCTGCCGCCGCTGGCCGCGTTCGCCCACAAGGGCTTCGTCATCGCCTTCCTCCTCGCGGCCGCGGCGGGCGCGCGCGGGGCGGGGGCGGCGGAGTTGTGGCGGCGCAACGCGCTTCTCGCCGCCGGCGCGGCGGCCTTGTGCCTCTGGGCGCTCGCCGCCCTGCCGCGCGCGCCCGACCCCGACCTCGCCCGGGCGCTGCGCCATCTGGCGCTGATCCCCCTCGGATTGTGCTGGATCTCGTCGCTGCGGCTGCTCGACGGAGCGGCGGCGGAGCGGCTGCGCCGGACCCTGACGGTCGCGGTGTGGGCGGCGATAGCGGCGTTCGCGCTCCAGCTCGCCACCGGAGGAATGGCGACCCGGCTCTGGTACGCCGAGACCTACGTGCGCGAGAACCCGCTCTGGCTTCCGTTCGCGTCCGGGCCCGGCGGGGCGTTCGCCGACCTCTGGCGCGCGAAGGAGCATATCGACGAGCGCATCGCCCATGAGGCGATCGCCGCCGGCGGCGTGCTGCTTCTCGGCATGGTCTGGCCCGCCGCCGCCCGGCTGTGGACCGACGGCCGCCGCGCCGCCGCCGCGGCGACCGCCGCCGCCGCCGCCGCCTGCATATTCGCCTTGCCGCTGGCCGCCGCCGCAGTGGGAATGCTCGTCGGCGCGGCGGGATTCGTCCTCGCCTTGCGCTGGCCGCGCGCCGCCCCGGTCGCGGTCCTCGCCGCTTTCGCCGGCTATGCGGCGGCGGCGCCCGCCGTGTCGGCGCATTGGGCGACCATCGACGCGCTGCGCGGCGCCTGGAGCGATCCCCCCTACACCTGGGAGCACCGCGTCGGGATGTGGAGCTTCGCCGCGAACGAGATATTGGCGGCGGGCGCGGCGGGCAGGGGCTACGACGCCTCCCGCGCCATCGCGCTCGACGGCGGGCTGGTCGGCGACTGGACCGAATCGGCCGCGCCCAAGGTCTCCCGGATGGAGTCCCTGCGCATGCACCCGCACAACGGCGTGTTGCAGATATGGCTGGAGCTCGGCGCGCCGGGGATCGCCGCGCTGTTGCTGGTCTGCGCCGGGCTCGGCTCCGCGTTGTTGCGCGCCCCCGCCGGTCCCCCCCGGGCGGCGGCCACCGCGGCGCTCGCGGCCATGCTGACGCCGTTCCTCGTCAGTTTCGGCGTGTGGCAATCCTGGTGGCTGTCCGCGCTCATGCTCGTCGCCGGCGCGACGGTCGTCCTGACGCCCCGGGATCAGCCGCCGCGGTTGCGGAGTCGCGGCGGAGAGTCTATCCCTGCGCCCCGCGCCCCTCGCTCCGCCGCCCGGCCATGACCTCGGACCTCGACCGGCTCGAAAGCGAGAGCCTGTACATCCTGCGCGAGGCGCACAGCCGCATAGGCGCGCTCGCCATGCTGTGGTCGCTCGGCAAGGATTCGAACGTGCTCGTCCACCTGGCGCGCAAGGCGTTTCTCGGCCGCGTCCCGTTTCCGGTCGCGCATATCGACACGGGCCGCAAATTCCCCGAGATGTACGCCTTTCGCGACGAGTACGCCAAGGAATGGGGCCTTGATCTGGTCGTCGCCGGCTGCCCTCCGCTCGAGGAGATCGACCCGACCCTCCCGCCGGCGGCGCGCGCCGCCGCCCGCAAGACGGCCGGCCTCAAGGCGCTGGTCGCGGAGCGCGGCTACACCGGGCTGGTCGCCGGAATCCGGCGCGACGAGGAGGGAACGCGGGCGAAGGAACGCGCGTTCAGCCCGCGCGGCGGGCGCGCGGAATGGGACGCGCGCGGCCAGCCGCCGGAGTTCTGGGGCCATTACAACGCCGCGCCGCCGCCCGGCGGGCATGTGCGCGTGCATCCGCTGCTGGCGTGGACCGAAATCGACGTCTGGCGCTACATCGACCGCGAGGGCGTCCCCGTGGTGGACCTGTATTTCTCCCGCGGCGGCAAGCGCTACCGCTCGCTGGGCGACGCCGACATCACCCACCCGGTGGACTCCGCCGCCGCCACCGCGCCGGAGATCGTGGCGGAGCTGGAGGCGACCCGCGCCCCCGAGCGCGCCGGCCGCGCGATGGACTGGGAGGCCGAGGATTCGGTCGAGCGGCTGCGCGCCGACGGATACATGTAGATGGCGCCGCGCAAGCGGCGCGGCCGCCTCCCGGTCGTCGTCGCAGGTCATGTCGACCACGGCAAATCGACCCTCGTCGGGCGCCTGGTCCACGATACGGGGAACATGCCGGAGGGCCGCGTCGCGGCGATCCGGGCCATGTGCGCGCGCCGCGGCCGCCCGTTCGAGTGGGCGTTCCTGACCGACGCGCTGCAAGGCGAGCGCGACCGGGCGGTGACGATAGACGCCGCGCATGTCCGCCTCGCCGCGCCGTCGCGCGATTACCTGTTGATCGACGCGCCCGGCCACCGCGAGTTCCTGCGCAACGCCGTCACCGGCGCGGCGCGCGCCGAGGCGGGGCTCCTGGTGGTCGACGCCGTCGAGGGGGTGCGCCAACAGTCGCGCCGCCACGCCTGCCTGCTGCGCCTGCTCGGAATCCGCCGGGTCGTCGCGGCGATCTCCAAGGCGGACCGCGTCGGATACGACCGGACGCGGATCGAGGAGGTCGGCGCGGCGGTCGGCCGATGCCTCGAAGCCGCCGGCCTCGCGGCGCGCCGTTGGGTTCCCGTCTCGGCGCGCGACGGCGCCAACGTGGCGGCGCCGTCGCCGCGCATGGCGTGGTTCCGCGGGCCGACCCTGCTCGAGGCGCTCGAGGAGCTCGAACCCGCGCCGCCGCCGGACGGCCTGCCGCTGCGCCTGCCGGTCCAGGACGTCTATCGGCGGGACGGCCGGCGCGTCCTGGTGGGGCGAATCGAAACGGGCGCGATGCGCGCCGGCGATACGGTCCTGCTGTCGCCGTCGAACCGGACCGCGCGAATCGCCGGGTTCGAGGCGTGGCCGGGGCCGCCGCCGTCCTCGGCGCGGGCGGGCGATTCGGCGGCGTTCGCGCTTGACCCGCCCTTGCCGGTCGAAAGGGGCGAGCTGGTCGGCGACCCCGCGCGCCCGCCGCATGTGGGCGACAGGATTCGCGCCCGCCTGTTCTGGCTCGGCGACGGCCCGGCGCGCCCGGGCGCGCGATACCGCCTGAAGCTCAACGCCCGCGAGGTCGGCGCCGCGCTGGAGTCCGTCGAGGCGGTTATCGACATGGACGATTTCGCCCGCCGCCCCGCAGATCGCGTCGACCGCGGCGCGGTGGCCGAAGCGGTGTTGCGGACCGACAGCGCGGCGGTCTTCGATCCCTACGCGGACAACCCGCGCACCGGGCGCTTCGCGCTGGCGCAAGGGGTCCGCATCGTCGGCGGCGGAATTCTCGCCGCCGCCGACGCGCCCGGACCGGCGCCGTGACCGCGGCCCCGCGCCGCCCGGGCGGGGTGGTCTGGTTCACCGGCCTGTCGGGGGCGGGGAAGTCCACCATCGCGCGCGGAGTTGCGGCGGCGCTCGCCGCGCGCGGGCGCCGGGCCTGGGTGCTCGACGGCGACGACCTGCGCGCCGGCCTCAACGCCGATCTGGGCTTCTCGCCGGAAGACCGGGCGGAGAACGTCCGCCGCGTCGGCGAGGTCGCGGCGGTGTTCGCGGACGCCGGCGTCCTCGCGCTCGCCGCGCTCATCTCCCCCTACCGCGCCGACCGCGCGCGCGCGCGGCGGGCGGCGGAGCGCGTCCTCGGCGCCGGCGGGTTCCTCGAAGTCCACGTCCGCGCCGATCTCACGACCTGCGAGGCGCGCGACCCCAAGGGGCTGTACCGCCGCGCCCGCGCCGGCGAGATCCCCGACTTCACCGGCGTCGCGGCGCCGTACGAGGAGCCGGAGCGCCCGGACCTGGCGCTGGACACCGCCGCCCGGACGGTCGAGGACTGCGTGGACGCGGTCCTGCGCCGCATCGACCTGGCGTTCGGGCCCGTCCGATGACTCGCGAACTCGCCAAGGCGGCGGCGGCCGCGGTTCGCGATGCGGGCGCCCGGATCCTGGAGATCGCGCGCCGCGGCGCGCGCGTGCGCGAAAAGGCCGATTCTTCCCCCGTCACCGACGCCGACGAGGCGGCGAACCGCCTGCTCGTAGCCCGCCTCTCCGCGCTGGCGCCGGGGATCCCCGTGGTGGCGGAAGAGAGCGCGGCGCCGGACGTAACCGCCGCGGCGCGGTTCTGGCTCGTCGACCCGCTCGACGGCACCCGGGAGTTCGTCGCCGGGCGCGACGAATACACCGTCAACGTCGCCCTGGTGGTTCACGGCGCGCCGGTCCTCGGAGTCGTGGGCGTCCCGGCGCGGGGCCTGTGTTTCGGCGGCGTCGTAGGCGGCGGCGCATGGCGAAGAGCGGACGGCGGCGCTCCGCGCGCCATCGCCGCGCGAATCCCGCCGGCGGACGGCGAAACCGCCCTCGCGAGCCGCTCCCACCTCGACCGGGAGACCGAGGCTTGGCTCGCCGGGGCCGGGGCGGCCAGGACGGTCCGCGCCGGTTCGGCGCTGAAATTCTGCCTGCTCGCCGAGGGCGCGGCGGACGTCTATCCCCGCTTCGGCCGGACCATGGAATGGGACACCGCCGCCGGGCATGCCGTCCTCGTCGCGGCCGGCGGCAGCGTGCGCGCCCTCGACGGCGCGCCGCTCGCTTACGGCAAGCCCGGTTTCGAGAACCCGCCCTTCATCGCCCGCGGCGGACGGCGATGAGCGCGCTTTCGCGGGCGCGCGTCCCGGCGGGCGCGTTCTGGATCGCGGCGCTGGTTCTCTGGGTCGGCGTCACCCATACCGGTTTCCTCGCGAGGGAAGTCGTCGACTGGGACGAGAGTACATTCGTCCTGGTCGCGGCGAGCGTGCTCGACGGCCACCTGCCCTACGTCGCGCTCTTCGATTTCAAACCGCCGATGATTTACTTCATGCTCGCCGGGGCGATGGCGGCGTTTGGCGAGTCGATGCCCGTCGTGCGCCTCTTCGGCACCGCCTGTATCCTCGCGTCCAGCATCGCCGTCTTCGCGATCGCCCGACGCTTGACGGACCCGGCTTCGGCCGGCCTCGCCGCGCTCATGCTCGTGGCCGTCACCGCGGTCTCCAATGAGGGAGCGGTCTTATCCGAGTTGCCGGCCACCGCCTTGTTGATGACGGCTCTCTGGCTTTGTCTCGCGCGTGGCGACCGGCTCTTGGGGGTCGCGGCAATGGGCGCGTTGTTGGCGCTGGCGGTCCTCGCCCGCACCAATCTCATTGTCGTTGCGGCTGCGTTGGGACTTTGGCTCGTATGCGCCGCGCCCGCCGGCGCGCGCTTGCGGACCGGCGCCGTCTTGGCTCTCGCCGCGGCGGCGCCGCCCATATCGATTTTTCTGCTCTACTGGAGCGTCGGCGCGCTCGCTGAACTGCGGCTCGTGTTCATCGATGTTCCCTTGGCATTCGCCGAGCACGCGGTCGATCCGGCAGAGGCGCTGCGGAACTTCGCGAAGAAGTGGCTGCACTTCCTCGAGTGGAGAAGGCCCCGCGTCTTCGGCCCGTTCACACTCGGTGTCGTCGTGGGGCTGGCCGCGGCGGCGTGGATCCTGTTCTCCGGCGAACGCCGCGAAAGGAGGGAGATCGCGTCGTCACTCTTGATATTCGTGGCGGTCTTCGTTTCCATCCTCTTTTTTAGTGACGCCAAGGGGTATTCCCACTACTGGCTGCAGCTCTTTCCGGTACTCGCGGTTCTCTGCGCTGTCGCCATCGCCTGGGCGCGCCGGGCGGCCGGACGGCGTTGGATCGCTTACGCCGCGATCCTCCTGTGTTGCGCCGGAACCGTGTGGAGGACGGGTCCGGCGGCGGTCCATGTGGCCGTGGATCTCGCGGGGGGGGGGGGGGGGGGGGGGATATTCGACGGCTACGCCATCCGCCGCGCCGCCCGCGCCATCGCGGAAGTCCGCGAACCGCACGAGGATGTCTGGGCGCTCAAGCGCCATTTGGTCTATTGGTATCTCGACACGCTCCCCCGGTCGCGACTGGCCCATCCGTCCGACTTCGTGAAGCCTTGGATAATCGAGCCGCTCGCCGCGGCGGGCTACGTCCGCCGGGACGTCCTGCGGGCGACGATGACGGCGCGTCCGGCCTGGCTGTTGACTCGCGCCGCGGAGGACCCGGCCCCGTCTCACTTGTCGGACAGCGACGCGGCCCGCCTGCGCCGCATGATCGCCGACGACTACGCCGTGTTCCACGAAGGCGGCCGAACCCGCGTTTACCGAAGGGCGCCGCGCGGGGGAGGCGCGCCCGATTCGTCCGGAGCCGAGCGCCGGTGATCCCCTACGCGCCGTTCGCGCCGCCGCCGGGCGCGGCGCGCGCGTCCTTCCAGATTTTCCGCTTCGAGGCGTAGAGCAGGGCGGTCAGCGCCAGGGTGAACAACAGCACGGTGAAGCCCAGGCGCTTGCGGCGCTCCAGCTCGGGTTCGGCCGCCCAGGCGAGGAACGCCGCTACGTCGCGCGCCTCTCGCGCGACCGTCGCCTCGGTCCCGTCCGCGTATTCCACGTCATCGCCCCAGAGCGGCGGCGGCATGGCGATCCAATGGCCGGGGAAGTAGGCGTTGTACGTCAGCCCCTCCCTCTCCTCCGCGCCCTCCGGCGGGTCGACGTAGCCGGAAAGCAGGGCGGCGATGTAGTCGGCGCCGCCCGCGCGGGCCTTGGCCATCAGCGACAGGTCGGGCGGCGCGGCGCCGCCATTGGCCGCCGCCGCCGCCCTGGCGTTGGGGTAGGGGTTGGCGAAGCGGTCGGCCGGCAGCGCCGCGCGCATGAACATGTCGCCGTTCGCGTCGGGGCCGTCCTCGACCTCGTCCAGAGCGGCTATCGCCTTGATCTGCGCGGAGTCGTAGCCGATCCCGGCGAGATCGCGGTAGGCGACGTAATCGAGGCCGTGGCAACTGGCGCAGACCTCCAGATACACCTGCAGGCCGCGCTGGACCTCGGCGCGGTCGAAATGGCCGAACACGCCGTCGAACGACCAGTCCAGCGCCGGCGGGCGCGGCGCCTCGGCGGCCGCGAAGGCGCCGGCGGGCGCGAGCGCCGCCGCCGCGAGGCAGGCCGCCAGCCGCCGCCGCGCGCTCACCGCGCCTCTCCCGCCGCGCCGGGCCCGCCGAGCACCGGCTCGGCGATGCTCGCGGGCAGCGGATCCGTCCGTTCGTAGCGCCCCAGAAGGGGGACGAGGACGAGGAAGTGGAAGAAGTAATACCCCGTGGCGAACTGCCCCAGATGCACGAACTGGAGCCAGGGGACGCCGGAGAACACCGGGTCGTTCGGCGGGCTGGCCCCGACGATCCCCAGCACGACGCAATCCGCCGCGAGCAGCCAGAACGCCTGCTTGAAGACGGGCCGGAAGCGCGCCGAGCGCACCGGCGACCCGTCCAGCCACGGCAGGACGAACAGGATCAGGATCGAGGCGAGCATGAGCAGCACGCCCAGCAGCTTCGCCGACACGAACCACACGTCGAAGGTGGCGGAGCGGAGTATGGCGTAGAACGGCAGGAAGTACCATTCCGGCACGATGTGCGGCGGCGTGACCAGCGGGTTGGCCTCGACGTAATTGTCCGGATGGCCGAGGTAGTTCGGCGCGTAGAACACGAAGGCGAAGAACACGGCCAGGAACACGCCGAGGCCGAACAGGTCCTTGATCGTGTAGTAGGGGTGGAAGGGCAGGGTGTCCTTGTCGCTCTTCACGTCGATTCCCAGCGGGTTGTTCGAGCCGAAGCGGTGCAGCGCCCATATGTGCAACACGACCAGGCCGAGAATGACGAACGGCAGCAGGTAGTGGAGGCTGAAGAAGCGTTGCAGCGTCGGGTTGTCCACCGAGAAGCCGCCCCACAGCCACAGCACGACGTCCTCGCCGACCAGCGGCAGGGCGGAGGCGAGGTTGGTGATCACCGTCGCCGCCCAGAAGCTCATCTGGCCCCACGGCAGCACGTAGCCCATGAACGCCGTCAGGATCATGAGCAGCAGGATGACGACGCCCAGCCCCCACAACAGCTCGCGCGGGTTCTTGTAGGAGCCGTAATAGAGCCCGCGGAACAGGTGGATATACACGACGACGAAGAACGCCGACGCGCCGTTCGCGTGGACGTAGCGCAGCAGCCAGCCGAAATTCACGTCGCGCATGATGCGCTCGACGCTGGCGAAGGCGTGGTCGACGTGCGGCGTGTAGTGCATCGCCAGCGCGATCCCGGTGGCGATCTGGATGACCAGCACGATCCCGGCGAGCGAGCCGAAATTCCACCAGTAGCTGAGGTTCCGCGGCGTCGGATACGACCGCCCGACGGCGTGGTCGAGCAGGGTGAAGATCGGCAGGCGGTAATCGATCCAGCGGACGATCCGCGCGCCCAGGGGGCGGTCCGTCATCTCCTCCCCCCGTCAGCCGACGACGATGCGCGAGTCGTCGAGGAAGACGAACTCGGGTACGGGGAGGTTCTCGGGTGCCGGCCCCTTGCGGATGCGGCCCGACGTGTCGTAGTGCGAGCCGTGGCAGGGGCAGAACCAGCCGCCGTAATCGCCCGCCGAACCCAGCGGCACGCAGCCCAGATGGGTGCATACGCCCACCAGCACCAGCCATTCGGGGCGGCGTTCGTCGACGCGCTCCGAATCCGCCTGCGGGTCCTTCAGCTCGGCGAGCGCCACGTCGCGCGCCGCCGCGATCTCCGCCGGGGTGCGCCGGCGCACGAACAGCGGCTTGCCGCGCCACGTCACGGTGATCGACTGGCCCTCGGCGATCGGCGACAGGTCGACCTCGACCGACGCCAGCGCCAGCACGTCGCGGGCCGGGTTCATCTGGTCGATCAGCGGCCAGGCGGCGGCCAGCCCGCCGACGCCGGCGACCGCGCCGGTCGCCAGGAACAGGAAGTCTCTGCGCGTCTCGCCGTCGGCGCGCGCGCCGGGGTCGGCCATCCGTGAACCTCGCGAGGGGAAGCCGGGAATGCGCGGGCCTTCTGCCCCGATTCCGCTAGGATGTCCAGCGGCGCGGCGGCGCGGCCGCCGGGCGCCGGGAGGAGCGCCATGAGCGATGCGCGGAAGGCCGCCGCCGAACGGTGGTTCGCGTCGTTGCGCGACGAGATCTGCGCCGCCTTCGAGGCGCTGGAGGACGGCCTGGAGGGCGGGCCGGACGCCGCCCGCCCGGCCGGGCGCTTCGAACGCCGCGCCTGGGACCGGCCCGGCGGCGGCGGCGGCGTCATGTCGTCGATGCGCGGGCGCGTGTTCGAGAAGGTCGGAGTCAACGTCTCCACGGTGCACGGCGTCTTCTCCGAAAAGTTCCGCGCCCGCGTGCCGGGCGCCGCGGAGGACCCGCGCTTCTGGGCCTCGGGGATCTCGGTGGTCGCGCACATGCGCTCGCCGCACGTGCCGGCGGCGCACATGAACACCCGCCACATCGCGACCGCCCGGTCGTGGTTCGGCGGCGGCGCCGACCTCACCCCGACGGTCCCCGACGACGCCGACACCAGCGCCTTCCACGCCGCGCTCGAGGCCGCGTGCGACCGCCACCGCGTCGCCGATTACGCGCGTTTCCGCCAGGCGTGCGACGAGTATTTCTACCTCCCGCACCGCAAGGAGAGGCGCGGGGTAGGGGGCATATTCTACGACTACATGGAGGGCGACTGGGAGGAGGCGTTCGCCTTCACCCGCGATGTGGGCCGCGCCTTCCTCGACGTGTTCCCGCGCATCGTCCGCCGGAGCCGCGACCGGGCCTGGACCGCCGCCGACCGCGCCCGCCAGCTCGCCCGCCGCGGGCGCTACGTGGAGTTCAACCTGCTCTACGACCGCGGCACCCGGTTCGGCCTCGAGACCGACGGCAACCCGGACGCCATCCTCATGTCCCTGCCGCCGGCGGCCGAGTGGCCGTGAGTCCGGGCGGGCGCTCCTCCGCCGCCAGCTCCCGCAGCCGCTCCAGCGCCTCGGCGCGCCCGGCGCGGTAATCGCCGGCCTCCCACCAGGCCTCCAATTCGCGCAGCAGCGCGCCGACGCGGGGGCCGGGCGGGATTCCCAACGCCGTCGCGTCGCGGCCCGTCACCGGCAAGGCTACGGGCCGCCAGGCGTCGGCCGCCGCGAGCGCCTCCTCCAGGCCGCCATCGGTGTCCGCGCCGGCCCAGGCGAGCAGGGCGAGGTCGCGGTAGCGCCCGGCGCCGGCGCGGCGCAGGACCCGCCGCGCGCCCGCCGCGTCGAGGCCGAACACGCGGTGGGCGGGCGCCGCCAGGGCGCAAAGCCGCTCCCGCTGCGCGCGCGACAGGCGGAGGCGGCGCGCCGCTTCGGGCGCGGCGGCGCCGTCGACCAGCGCGGCGAGCCGCCGTTCGCCGTCGGCCGCGCCGCGCTCCAGCCGGACGAGGCGCGCGAGCCGCCGCCGCCAGCCGGCGCGCGGCGCGGGGACGACGAAGGGCAGCGCGCCGGTCTCCGCCATCAGCTCCAGCGCTGGCCCGGGGTCCGGCGCGGCGAGCAGCTTCAACGTCTCGATCCGCACGCGCTCGCCGGAAAGCCGGGCGATCCCCGGGGCGAGGGCGCGGCACGCCTCCACCGCCTCGGCGTCCGGCGGCGGGCGGCCGAACCAGGCGAGGAAGCGGAAGAAGCGCAATATGCGCAGATAGTCCTCGCGGATGCGCCGCCGCGCCGACCCGACGAACCGCACCCGGCCCTCGCCCAGATCGCGGCGCCCGCCGAACGGATCGTAAAGCGCGCCGTCCGGCGCGAGGCTCATGGCGTTGAACGTGAAGTCGCGGCGCGACGCATCGACCGTCCAGTCGTCGGTGAAGGCCACCCTGGCGCGGCGCCCGTCGGTCTCCACATCGCGCCGCAAGGTCGTCACCTCGAACCCGCGCCGCGCGGCGACCACGGTTAACGTCCCGTGCGAGATTCCGGTGTTCACCGCCTTGAATCCGGCGGCCAATACGCGCTCACGGACCCGTTCGGGCGCGAGCGGCGTCGCCAGGTCGATGTCCCGCACCGCCGCGCCGCGCAGCGTGTCGCGCACGCAGCCGCCGACGAACCGCGCCGCGCCGCCTTCGGCCTTGAGCGCCGCCACCAGCGCGGGAACCGGCGGCTCCAGGCTCCAGCCGGGCGGCGGCAGGCGGGCTACCGGCGCGCTCGACACGGGTTTCGACGCGATGGGATCGGATGCGCCGCCGCGCGGGCGCCGCGCCTAGACGAATTCGAGCAGGGCGACGGCCGCGCCGAGGAAGGCGGCGTTGGCGGCCACGACGCCGACGACGGCGAGGACCAGTCGGTTCGCCATGCGCGCCTCGATGCCGACCATCTCGATTTTGAGATCGGCGATATCCGCCTTCGTCGCCAGCGTCTCGCGCTCCGTGGAGACGGCGTGGCGCACGACGCCGACGACGGCCTCGGCGAGGCGTTCGTCGGCGCCGGCTTTCCGTAGCCTCCTGACGGAGGCGAAACTGTCGAAGGCGCTCATGTCGAAATCCTGACCGCGCCGGCGCGGCGTGTCAAGGCGCGCGGTCCTCGAACCGGCCGGGGACGATGCGCCCGTCCTCGTCGACGCGCGTGGGATGGTAGGTCGAGCCCGGCGCGCCGCCGTCGAACAGCGCCGCGCCGATGAGCGAGAGGACCACCAGCAGCAGCCCGGAGGCGGCCAGCGCCGCCCACGGCGTCGCGCGCTCCTCCGGCCGCGGCCGGCGGCGGCCCCAGACCCGCCACCACGCGAACCACAGCGCGACGGGCAGGGCCAGAAGCGCGGCCCGGAGCAGGATGAAACTCATCGCTCGTCCCCCACAACGTCCGACAGGTCGACCGCGATTCGCGCCGTCGTGCCCCAGATGTAGCGGTCTCCGTAGGCGATGACCCAGAACTCTCGCCGCGTCCCCCGCGCCACCGCCGCGCGCCGGGCGCGGTTCGCCGGATCGAGCAGGAACGCCAGCGGGACCTCGAACGCCTCCGCCACCTCGCGTTCGTCGAGCGTCAGTTCGTCCAGCGCGAACGGTTCGGAGATCGCCCCGACCACCGGGGCGACGCGGAAGCCGGTTCCGGTGAGGCAGGCGTCGAGCCGGCCGATGACCTCGATCCGCCGCCGCGGCAGCCCGATCTCCTCTTCCGTCTCGCGCAGCGCCGTGTCCACCGGGCCGCGGTCGCCGGGGGCGGCGCGCCCGCCGGGGAAGCAGATCTGGCCGGGATGGTCGCGCAGGCCCTCGGCGCGCCGCGTCAGCAGGACGGTCATGCCGCCGGCGCGGTCGACCAGCGGCGCCAGCACCGCGGCCTCCCTGGCCGCCCCGCCGTCCGAATCGCCGGCGGCGGCGCCGGACTCCGCGTCGAGCGACGCCGGGCGGACGCGCCCGGCGGCGCGCGCCGCCAGCCTTTCCGCGATGCGCGCGCGGGTCACGCGGCGGACCCGAGCGCGAACCGCGCGCCGCCGCTCCACACCGCCAGCGGCCCGCCCGCCGGATCCTCCTCGGCGATGGCGACGAGATCGTAGAACACGGGCCGGGCGATCAGCGCCTCCAGCCCGCCTCCCACCGCCACGTAGGGGGAGGGTTCGCCGCTCTCCGCATCGACGCGGACGCGGATGGGGCGGTCCGGCCCGGCGGCGGTCCAGCGGTCGAAATTGGTGCGGAAGCGGAGGAGCCGTTCGCGTCCGCGCCCCGAAACCGCCATCTCCACCGCGACGAAGGGCGCGTCGTCGACCGCGACGCGGACCCGTTCGACCGGCGTGACCAGCCAGTAGGCGCCGCCGGAATCGCGCCGCAGCGCCGAGGCGAACAGTTTCGCCAGCGGTTTGCGGTCGATCCGCGAACCGTGGTAAAACCACGCTCCGTCGCGCCCGATGCGGAAGTCGGCTTCCGCCGTCGGCGCGGCGTTCTTCGCCATGAGGGGCAGCGCGGGGGCCATCCGGCCAGCTTAACCTGCGGCGCGCGCAAGCGACAGCGCCGCCCGCGCGCCCGTCCGGCGGGGCGAAACGAACTCCAGGCGGGGCGACGCGCCATGACCGAACCCGGGATCGACCGGGCCGCCGCCGAGTCCGATGCGGCGGCCCGGATCGGCGAAATCGAAGCGCTCGGCAGCAGGATGGCCGATGTCCGCGCGAGCGTCGGGGAGGCGATCCACGGCCAGGACGAGGTCATCGACCTGGCGTTGATCGCCCTGCTCAGCGGCGGCCATGCGCTGCTCGTCGGCGTCCCCGGCCTCGCCAAGACCCGCCTCACCGAAACCCTGGGCGCCGCGCTGGGGCTGTCGGAGAAGCGGATCCAGTTCACCCCCGACCTGATGCCGGCGGACATCGTGGGCTCCGAAGTGCTGGAGGAGTCCGAGACCGGCCGCCGCTCCTTCCGCTTCATTCGCGGGCCGGTGTTCTGCCAGTTGCTGATGGCCGACGAGGTCAACCGCGCCAGTCCGCGCACCCAGTCGGCCCTGCTCCAGGCCATGCAGGAGCGCGAGGTGTCCGTCGCCGGGACGCGCCATCCGCTCCCCCGTCCGTTCCACGTCATCGCCACCCAGAACCCGCTCGAGCAGGAGGGCACCTATCCGCTGCCCGAGGCCCAGCTCGACCGCTTCCTGATGCGGATAGACATCGACTATCCCGACCTCGAGGCGGAGCGGCGGATGGTCCTCGCCACCACGGGCGCGGAGGAATCGCCCGTCCGCGCGGCGATGACCGCCGAGGAATTGATCGCCGCGCAGCGCCTGGTCCGCGCCGCGCCGGTCGGCGAGTCGGTCGTCGACGCGATCCTGCGGCTGGTCCGCTCGGGCCGGCCCGGGGAAAGCGACATCGCGGCGGTGCGCGAATCGGTCTCCTGGGGGCCGGGGCCGCGGGCGAGCCAGGCGCTCATGCTGGCGACTCGCGCCCGCGCCATCCTCGACGGGCGCCTGTCTCCGTCGATCGACGACGCGCTCGCCCTCGCGCCGCCGATCCTGCGGCACCGCATGGACGTGAGTTTCGCCGCCCGCGCCGAGGGCGCGACGGTCGAGGGCGTCGTCGCGCGCATGTGCGAGCCCCTTGCTTGAAGCCGCCGGCGGCGCGGGTTCGCGCCCGGCCCTCGACGCGCGCCGCCGCGCCGAGCGGACCGCGGCGGCGCTTCCGGCGCTTCTCGTCGCCGCGCGGCGCGTCGCCGCCACCGTCCAGCAGGGCGTGCACGGGCGCCGCCGGCCGGGGCCGGGCGAGACGTTCTGGCAGTTCCGGCGCTACGAACCCGGCGACGCGGTCTCCCTGATCGACTGGCGCCAGTCCGCCCGGAGCGCGCGCGTCTACGTCCGCGAACGCGAATGGGAGGCGTCGCAAAGCGTGTGGCTGTGGCGCGATTCCTCGCCGTCGATGGATTTCTCCTCGCGCGGCGCGGGCGAAACCAAGGCCGCCCGCGCCGCCCTGCTGCTGCTCGCCGCCGCCGCCCTGCTGCTGCGCGGCGGCGAGCAGGTCGGGGTTCTGGGCGGGGGCGGGCGCCCCGCGCGCGGCTCGGCGGCGCTCGCGCGGCTCGCCGAAGCGCTGCTCGCCGACCGCCCGCCGGAGGGCGGCGCGCCGGCCCGCGCGCCGCGCCGCGCGCACGTCGTCCTGGCCGGCGACTTCCTCGACCCGATCGACGGCATAGCGGCTTCGGTCCGGCGCATGGCCGGCCTCGGCGTCGTCGGCTGCCTCGTCCAGGTCCTGGACCCGGTCGAGGAGGACCTGCCCTTCGACGGCCGCGTGCGCTTCGCCGGCCTCGAGGGGGAGGGGGAGCCGCTGATCGGGCGCGTCGAGACGGCGCGCGAGTCCTACCGGGTGCGGCTCGCCGCCCAGCGCGCCGCGCTGGCGGCGCTGGCGCGGCGAATCGGCTGGACCTTCCTCGTCCATCGCGCCGACCGGGCGCCGGAGACCGCGCTCCTCGCGCTCTATCTGGCGTTGTCGGCGCGGCTCGGCGCATGACGGCGGAGCGCCGCGCGTGATCGGTTTCGCCGGCCTGACCTTCGCGGCGCCCTGGGCCCTCGCCGCCCTCGCCGCGCTGCCGGCGATCTGGTGGCTGCTGCGGGTCACTCCGCCGCCGCCCCGGCGGGTCGTCTTCCCTCCCGTTCGCCTGCTGCTGGACCTGCGGGCCGGAGAGGAGACTCCCGCGCGCACGCCGCCCTGGCTGTTGCTCCTGCGCCTGTTCGCCGCCGCCCTGGCGATCCTCGCCGTCGCCCACCCGCTGCTCGACGCCGCGCCCGGGTCGGGGCGCGGCGGACCGCTGGTCGTGGTCGTCGATGACGGCTGGGCCGCCGCCCCGGGCTGGGAGCGCCGCGCCGCCCTCGGCCGCGCGCTGGTCGAGAACGCCGGGCTGGACGGGAGGAGCGTGCTGGTCGCGGGGACGGCGCCGGTGTCCGCGGGCGGGCCGGGCGGCGGCGCCCGGTTCGCCATCGGCGCATTGACGGGCGCCGCCGACGCGCTGGCGGCGCTGGCGGCGCTGGAGCCCAAACCCTGGCCCACCGACCGCGCCGGTTTCGCCGCCGCCTTCGAATCCGCCGTCCCGCAGCTGGACGACGCCGAGGTCGCGTGGCTCGGCGACGGCCTCGCCGACCCCGACCCGGCGGACACCGGGCGCTTCCTCGCCGCGCTCGCAGCCGCCGGGCCCGTCGCGGCGTTCGCCGACCCGCCCGAGGACCGGGCGCTGGCGCTGCTGCCGCCGCTCTCCGCCGCCGCCGGATTGACCTTGCGCGCGGCGCGGCCCGCCCCCGGCGCCGCCCGCGACGTCCGGGTGCGCGCGCTGGCCGCGGACGGCCGCGCGCTGGCGGAGAAGACCCTGCGCTTCGCGGAGGGCGCCGCGGTCGCGGAGGGAAACCTCGATCTCCCGCCCGACCTGCGCGGCGAGATCGCCCGCCTCGCCATCGTCGGCGAGCCCGGCGCGGCGGCGGCGTTCCTCGTCGACGAACGCTACCGCCGCCGGCCCGTGGGCCTGGTGTCGGGCGGGAGTTTCGAGAGCAGCCAGCCGCTGTTGTCGGACCTGTATTACCTGGAGCGGGCGCTCGCGCCCTTCGGCGAGGTCCGCCGCGGCGCCCCCGAGGCGCTGGTCGAGGGCGGCGTCTCGGTCATCGCCCTCGCCGATGTCGGGCGGCTGACGGGCGCGGCGGCGGACGCGCTCGCGCGCTGGGTCGAGGCCGGCGGCGTCCTGGTCCGGTTCGCCGGCGCGCGCGTCGCCGAAGGCGTCGACGACCTGGTTCCGGCGCGCCTGCGCGCGGGCGGCGGCCGCGCCCTCGGCGGCGCGCTGGCCTGGGACCGGCCGCAGCGCCTCGGCGCCTTCCCCGACGAGTCGCCCTTCGCCGGCCTGGCGATCCCCGATGACGTGCTGGTGGAGCGGCAGGTGCTCGCCGAACCCGCGCTCGACCTCGACGAAAAGACCTGGGCGCGGCTGGAGGACGGGACGCCGCTGGTGACGGCGGCGCGCCGCGGCCGCGGCTGGCTGGCGCTGTTCCACACCACCGCCAACGCCGAGTGGTCGAGCTTGGCGTTGTCGGGCCTGTTCGTCGACATGATGCGGCGCGTCGCGGCGCTGGGCGCGGGCGTCGACGGGGCTGGGCCGGCGGCCGCGCTCCCGCCGCTGTCCTCCATGGACGGTTTCGGCCGCCTGGGCGACCCGCGCCCCGGCGCGGCGCCGATTCCGGGCCGGGACTTCGCGTCCGCGCGGCCGGGGCCGGCGCATCCGCCCGGCGAATACGGCGGCCCGGCGCATCGCCGCGCCCTCAACCTCGGCGGCGGCGACCTCGCGGTCCGGGCCTTCGAATCCCCGCCCGGCGGCCTCGCCGTGCGCGGCTACGCGGCGGCGCAGCTGCGCGACTTCCGCCCGGCGCTGCTCGCCGCCGCGCTGGCGCTGGTCGTCGTCGACACCTTGATCGGGTTGTGGATGCGGGGCCGGATTCCCGTCCTCCGCGCGCGCCGCGCCGGCGCCGGCGCGGCCCTCCTCGCCGCCGTTCTGCTCGCCGTCCCGGCGGAGGCGCCGGGGTTCGACGATTCCGAAATCGCCGACATCGCCCGGAACACCCGGTTCGGCTACGTGACCACCGGCGACCCCGAGGTCGACCGGATCAGCGCCGAGGGCCTGGCCGGGTTGTCGGCGGCGCTGCGCGCGCGCACCGCGGTGGAGGCCGGCGCGCCGGTGGCGGTCGACCCCGCCGTGGACGACCTGTCGTTCTTTCCCCTCCTGTATTGGCCGGCGACCGAAAGCCAGGCGCCGCTCGACGACGACGCCGTGGCCCGGGTCGACGAATATCTGCGGCGCGGCGGGCTGATCCTGTTCGACACCCGCGACCGGACGCCCGCGCGGCGCGCCCTCGCGGACGGGCCGGGCGGCGGCCGCCTGGGCGCGCTGCTGCGCGGCCTGAACGTCCCGCCGCTGCGCCCGGCGCCGCCCGACCATGCGCTCGCCCGCGCCTTCTACCTGCTCGACCGCTTCCCCGGCCGCTACGCCGGCGGCGACGTCTGGGTGGAGCGTTACGAGGGCGGGTCGAACGACGGCGTGTCCTCCATCGTCGTCGGCGGCAACGATTACGCCGCCGCCTGGGCGCGCGACGCCGACGGCTTTCCGCTGTATCCGACGATTCCGGGGACCGACCGGCAGCGGGAATGGGCGCTGCGCTTCGGCGTCAACCTGGCGATGTACGCCCTGACCGGGAACTACAAGGCGGATCAAGTGCATATTCCGGCGATTCTGCGCCGCCTCGGGCGGTCGGATCCGGTCCCGGAGGAGTAGGCGGCGGTGGGCGCGGAGGTCGTTTTCGAGCCGCTGGTCGCGCCCTGGCTCCTGCTTTGTCTCGGCGGGGCCGGGGCCGCGGTCGTCGTCGTCGCGCTGGCCGGCCGCGCCCGCGGCGCCGGCTGGCGCGCCCTTGTCGTCGCGGCGCTCTGGACGGCGCTGCTCAACCCCACCCTCGCCGAGACCGAGCGCGAGCCGCTCGACGACGTCGTCCTCGTCGCGGTCGACCGCTCGGCGAGCCAGCGCATAGGCGACCGTTCGGAGCGGACCGAGGCCGCCCTCGCGGCGGTCGTCGCGCGGATCGGCGCCTTGCCCGGCGTCGCGCCGCGGGTGGTCGAATTCGACGATTCCGACTCCGGCGGGACGCGCCTGTTCGCGAGCCTCGCGCGCGCGCTGTCGGACACGCCGCCGGACCGGATCGCCGGAGCCGTCGCGATAACCGACGGCCAAATCCACGACGCCGCCGGCGCCGCCGCCGGCCCGGGCCCGCTGCACGTCCTTCTCACCGGCGCGCCGGGGGAGCGCGACCGCCGGCTGTCCGTCGAGCGCGCGCCGAGCTACGGCGTGGTGGGCGAGCGCGCGAGCGTGGTCGTGCGCGTCGACGACGACGCGGCCCCCGCCGGGCGCGCGCGGGTGGAGGTCCGCGTCGACGGCGGCCCGCCCCGGGCCCGCGTCGTCGCGGTCGGCGAGCCGGCGGTCCTGGCCCTGCCGGTCGACCGCGCGGGACCCATCGCCGTCGAGGTCTCCGTCGCGCCGGGGAAGGCGGAGCTCACGCTCGACAACAACCGCGCCATCGCCGTGATAAACGGCGTGCGCGACCGCATGCGCGTGATGCTCGTGTCGGGCGCGCCCAACCAGGGCCTGCGCGCGTGGCGCAACCTGCTCAAGGCCGATCCTTCGGTGGACCTCGTGCACTTCACCATCCTGCGGCCGCCGAACAAGCAGGACATGACCCCGGTGCGGGAGTTGTCGCTGATCCCGTTCCCCACCGCCGAACTGTTCGACGCCGGGCTCGAGGAATTCGACCTGGTCGTCTTCGACGGCTACCACCGGCGCGGCATCCTGCCGATGGCCTATCTGGCCAACGTCGTCGATTACGTCGTCGGCGGCGGCGCGGTCCTCGACGCCGCCGGGCCGGCTTTCGCGTCGCCGCTCAGCATCGCCGGCACGCCGCTCGGCGCGATCCTTCCCGGCCGCCCCACCGGGCGCGTCTTTCGGAACGGCTTCGTCCCGCGCCTCACCGCCGCCGGGCTCCGGCACCCCGTCACCGAGCGCCTCTGGGAGTTCGGCGCGGGCAGCCCCGAAAATCCCGGCTGGGGCCGATGGTTCCGCCACATCGACGTGGAGCTCGCCTCCGGAACGACGTTGATGGAGGGCGAGGAGAACCGGCCGCTCCTCGTGCTCGACCGCATAGGCGAGGGCCGCGTCGCCCAGCTGCTGTCCGACCAGTCCTGGTTGTGGTCGCGCGGGTTCGGCGGCGGCGGGCCGCAATCCGACCTGCTGCGCCGGCTCGTCCACTGGCTGATGAAGGAGCCGGACCTGGAGGAGGAGAGCCTGGCCGCCGAGGCCGCCGGAGACCGCATCGAGGTCGTTCGCCGCAGTCTGGAGCCCCTGGACGGCCTCCTCGAGGTCGTCGCGCCGGACGGGACGGAGTCGGCGGTCCCGCTCGTCGACCGCGGCGACGGGCGGGCCGCGGCGACGGTCGCGGCCGAGGCGCGCGGCGCATACCGCTTTGCGCATGGCGGACGGACGGCGATCGCCGTCGTCGGCGCCGCGCAAGGCGCGGAACTGGCCGACATGCGCGCCACGGCCGAGGTTCTCGCGTCCCTCGCCGCGGCGACCGGCGGCGCCGTGTCGTGGCTGGCGGAGGACGGAATCCCGGACATCCGCCGGGTCCGCGCCGGGCGCGCGACCGAAGGCCGCGGCTGGATCGGCTTGGTCGAGCGCGGCCGCGGCTTGGTGACCGGCCTGCGGCGGACTCCCTTGCCGCCCGGCTGGGCGCTGCTGGTTCTGGCGTTGGGCGGGCTGATGCTCGCCTGGCGCGCCGAGGGGCGGTGACCCCGCCCGGCGGCGGATGACCCCGCCGCGGGGCGCGCCGGCGCTTCTGGCCGCCGTCCTGCTGGCGGGCGTCCTGCGCGCGCTCGTCCCCGGCGCGGCCGCCGACGCCGCGTTCTGCGCCGCGGTCGCCATCGCCGCCGCCTCCCTGTTTCGCGACCCGGCGCCGCGCGCGATTCGGCCGACCCTGGCGCTCCTCGCCGCGCTCGCCGCGCTCTACGCGGCGGGTCTCGCCGCCGGGTTCGACCTCGAGGGCGCGCGGAGCCTCTCCGGCGTCCTCTTCGCCTCGGTCCTGTTCGTATTCGGTTACGTCCACGGCCCCGGCCTCGCGCGAAGCCGGTGGACGATCCCCGTCCTGTTCGCCGCGCCGCTGGCGTTGTCGGCGGTGTACGTCTCTCCGGCCGGCGTCAATCCGAACGTATTCGGGTCCATCGCCGCATACGTCTTCCTCGCCGCGGGCCTCGTCCTCGTCGTCCGCTCCGAAGACGCCGGCGGGGGGAGGGGGTGGGCGCATGGCGCGCTCCTCGCCGCCGCCGCCGCCGGCTTGGCTTTCGGCGCCCGGTCGCTGGTCCTGGCGATCCTCGCCGCTTTTCCCGTCTATTGGGCGTGGGGGGGGGAGTTGCGCGGCCGCGCCGGCGCGCTGGCGCTCGCGGCGCTCCTGGCGGCGGCGGTGGGCGCGGCGATCTGGGCGGTGCGCTCCCCGCAGCTCGAACGGGCGTTTCCCGGCATCGACGCGGTGGCCAAGAAATACAGCGGCACGCGCTTCCATACCGGCCGGCGCGCGCTCTGGGGCGCGACTCTCGAAACCATCGCCGAATCGCCCTGGACCGGCGCCGGGCCCGGCGCCCGCGTCGGACGCACGGCGGACGCCGCGCCGACCTGCCTGTCGGCGGCGCATCCGCGGCTGTTCGACGATTGCGCGACCCTCCAGGAGGCGGCGAAACGTCTGACCGCCGATCCCGAACGGTTATGGGAATGGGACTTCGGACAACCGCTCGAAACATGGCCCGGCGTCGCCGTGGGCGGCGCGCCGGCGCGCGTGGTCGGCCTCGACCTGCGGGGCATGGAGCTGGATGGGCGCATCCCCTCCGTCCTGGGCGGACTCGACGCGCTGGTCTCGCTGCGGCTCGACGGCAACCGGCTCTCCGGCGCCGTCCCCCCGGAACTCGGAAGCCTCTCGCGCCTCGCCGAACTGGGACTCGCCGGCAACCTGTTGAGCGGCGCCGTTCCGCCGGAACTGGGGGCGCTCGGCGCATTGTCGCTCCTGCGCCTCGCCGGCAACGACTTCTCCGGTTGCCCGCCGCCGGCGCTTCTCGACGCCGTCGACCACGACCTGTTTTCCGACGACCGCCTGTTCTGCCCGGCGGACGTCCGCGCGCGGCGCCCGGACCTGGCCGCCGATTTCGACCTGCTCTTGTCCGTCCGCGATGAACTTGCCGGCGGCGCCGAGCTGAATTGGAGCGAATCGATCCCCGTCGGCTTGTGGCGCGGCGTCCGGTCGCAACGCGGCGCGCCGCGCGTCATCGCCATCGACCTCGCCGACGCCGGCCCGGCGGCGCGCCTCCCGCCCAGGCTCGGCGATCTGGACCGGCTCGTCTCGCTGCGGCTGGACGGCGCCCGCCTTTCCGGGCCGGTCCCGGCGGAATGGGAGCGGCTCGCCGCGCTCGCCGAACTCGACCTCGGCGGCGCCCTCGGCGGCGCTGCGGCGCCGCGCCGGCCGGGCCGGGGGGAGGGCGCGTTCTGCGCCCCTCCGGCGCCGCTCGGTTCGGGTCTGGGCCGCGATTGCGCGCTTCTGCTGCGGGCGCGCGACGCGTTGGCCGGCGGTGCGGCGCTGAACTGGCGCCGGTCGACGCCGATCGGCGCATGGCGCGGCGTGACGGTGGGCGGCGCCCCGCCCCGGGTGCGCGTTCTCGACCTGTCCGGCGCCGGGCTGCGCGGGCGGATCCCGCCGCAGCTCGGCGGCCTCGACCGGCTGGCGGCGCTGCGCCTCGACGGCAACCGCCTCGCCGGCCCCGCGCCGGCGGAACTGGCGGCGCTGGAGGAACTGGCCGTGCTCCGCCTCGACGGCAACCTCCTGGAGGGCTGCCTGCCGTGGCCGCTGCGCGGCCTCGACCGGCGCCTCCCCGAGGCGCTCGGACTGCCCTGGTGCGGCCCGCCCGCGCAGGAGGCGGCGCGCGCGGTCGACACCCCCGGCGCGCTCCTCTCCAGCGTGAACAGGCGCGTCAGCCCGCTGGCGCATTCCGGATTCCACGTGTCGGCCCACAACCAGTTCCTGCAAACGGGCCTGCACGCCGGCGTTCCCGGTATCGCCGTCCTGTCCCTCCTGTTCCTGTCGTTCCTCCTCCTTGCGCGCGCGCGGCCCGGGCGGCCCGTCCGCCCCGCGCAGCGTTACCTGGCCGCCTGCGCGGCGCTGGTCGTCGTCCACTCGACCTTCGAAGTGTTCCTGTTCCGGATCAATATCGGCGTTCTCGCCTGGCTGCTGTTCGGCATGGCCGCGCGGGCGGTCGCCGAGGGCGCGCCGCGTCCCGCTACGCCCCGGCGGTCGCCCCCAGAATCTTCGCCCAACTGTCGCGCAGCGTGACCGTCCGGTTGAAGACCGGGGCGCCGGACGCCGCGCCGGAGTCGCGGACGAAATACCCCAGACGCTCGAATTGCAGCGGCGCGTCCGGCGCGGCCGCCGCCAGCGCCGGCTCCAGCTTGGCCTCGACCGTCTCCAGCGACCGCGGGTCGGGGCGCGAATCGGGCCCCGGCGCCGGCTCCGCGAACAGGCGGCCCGTCAGCCGCGCCCGCCCGTCCACCGCATGCGCGCAGGACACCCAATGCAGCGCGCCCCGGACCTTGCGCCCGTCGGGGGCGGCGCCGCCGCGGGTCTCCGGGTCGTAGGTACAGCGCAGCTCCGCGACCTCGCCGGCTTCGTCCATGACCGCCTCGCGGCAGGCGATGAAATAGGCGTAGCGCAGCCGGACCTCCCGGCCCGGCGCCAGGCGGCGGAACTTGCGCGGCGGGTCCAGCGCGAAGTCGTCGCGCTCGATGTAGAGCTCGCGCCCGAACGGGACCTCCCGCGTCCCCATGTCCGGGTCGCGCGGATGGTTCGCCGCCTCCAGCCGTTCGACTCGGCCTTCGGGGTAGTTCTCGATGACGACCTTGAGCGGGCGGAGCACGGCCATCCGCCGCGGCGCGCTTCGGTCCAGCGCCTCGCGAACGCAATGCTCCAGCGCCTCGATCTCCACCGCGCCGACGCGTTTGCCGACGCCGACGCGGGCGCAGAATTCGCGGATCGCCCCGGGCGGGAACCCGCGCCGCCGCAGCCCCGCCAGCGTCGGCATGCGCGGGTCGTCCCACCCCTCGACCGCGCCGCCCTCCGCCAGCGCGGCGAGGCGGCGCTTCGACAGCACGGTGTGCGTCAGCTCCAGGCGGGCGAATTCGAACTGGCGCGGGACCGGCGCCGCCGCGCCCGCGGCGCCGGGAAGACTCCGGCGGTAGTCGCGGAAACGCCCCGCCAGCCAGTCGTAAAGCGGCCTGTGGTCCGCGAATTCGAGGGTGCAGAGCGAATGCGTCACGCCCTCCAGCGCGTCGCATTGGCCGTGCGCGAAATCGTAGGTCGGGTAGATCGGCCACTTATCGCCGGTGCGCGGGTGCGGCGCGTGGAGGATGCGGTAGAGCACCGGGTCGCGCAGGTTCATGTTCCCCGACGCCATGTCGATCCGCGCCCGCAGCACGCGCGCCCCGGCGGGGAATTCGCCCGCCCGCATCCGTTCGAACAGCGCGCCGTTCTCGGCCGGAGTCCGGCCGCGGCACGGGCTGTCCGTTCCCGGCTCCGTCAGCGTCCCGCGGTTTTCGCGGATCTCCTCCGCCGACTGGTCGTCCACATAGGCGAGGCCCAAGGCGACCAGATGGCGCGCGAAGTCGTAAAGCGCGGTGAAATTGTCCGACGCGAAGACGCGGGGCCCGTCCGGCGCGAAGCCGAGCCAGCGCACGTCGCGCTCGATGGCGTCGGCGTAGGCTTGGTCCTCCTTCTCCGGGTTGGTGTCGTCGAGGCGCAGGCGGCAGCGCCCGCCGAACTCCCGCGCGACGCCGAAATTGAGGCAGATCGATTTCGCGTGGCCGATATGCAGATAGCCGTTCGGCTCGGGCGGAAACCGCGTCGCGACCTCCGCCGCGCGCCCCGCCGCCAGATCGGCGGCCACGTCGGCGGCCACTGCGTCGCGAATGAAGTCGCCGCGCCCGCCGCCGGGCCGGTCGTCCGCGCGCCCGGTCATCGGCGCGGCGTCATCCCTCCGCGTCGACGGCGTCGAACACTTCGCGCGCCTGCCGGAACGCGCTTATCGCCGCCGGAACGCCGCAATAGATCGCCGCTTGCAACAACACTTCGCGAATCTCCTCGCGGCTCACGCCGTTGCGCAGCGCGCCGCGCACGTGCAGTTTGAACTCGTGCTCGCGGTTGAGCGCCGTCAGCATGGCCAGGTTCAGCAGGCTGCGCGTCTTGCGCGGCAGCTCCTCGCGGCCCCACACCGCGCCCCAGCAATACTCCGTCACCAGCTCCTGCAACGGCCCGTTGAACTCGTCCGCCGCCGCCATCGCCCGGTCGACATGCGCCGCGCCCAGCACCTCGCGGCGCACCGCCATGCCCTTGTCGTAGGTCGCCTCGTCCATGCCGTCGCCTTTCCCGTTCGGTCCGGCGGGGGAGGGGGTCAGCCCTCGCCGCCCGCGATGGTGGAGCCGCCGTCCAGCACCAGGGTCTGGCCGGTCATGAAACTCGACGCCTTGGCGGCGAGGAACACCGCCGCGCCGGCGATCTCGGAGGGTTCGGCGATGCGCTTGAGCGGGTATTGCCGGATCGCCCGGTCGTGGATCTCCGGGTTCTCCCACAGCGCGCGCGCGAAGTGGGTGCGGACGATCGCCGGGTTGATGCAATTGGCGCGCACGTTCTTCCCGCCCCATTCGACCGCCAGGCTCCGCGCCAGCGCGATGTCCGCCGCCTTCGATATGCAATACGCCCCCAGCGTCGCCGAGCCGATGAACGCCCCCACCGACGAGACGATGACGATGCTGCCGCCGCCGCGCTCGGCCATCTGCGGGACGACCATGTTCGACAGCCACATGTTGCTGCGCACGTTGCAGTTCATGATCTTGTCGTAGGCGTCGTCGGGGATCTCGCTCATCGGCCCGTAGAACGGGTTGACCGCCGCGTTGCAGACCAGCGTGTCGATCCGCCCGTACGCCTTGAGCGTTTCGTCGACCAGATGGCGCAGCTGCTCCTTGTAGGTGATGTTGCACTGGACGGCGGTCGCCTCGCCGCCCGCCGCGGCGATGCCGTCCACGACCTCCTGGCACTTGTCGAGCTTGCGGCTCGAAACCGCCACCTTGGCGCCGGCGCTGGCCAGTCCCTCGGCTATCGCCCGGCCGATGCCGCGCGACGCGCCGGTCACGACGGCGGCCGTGCCGCCGAGATCGAAAAGGGGCTTGATGTCGAGCATGTCGGTCCTGTCCTTCCTTCTGGGGCTGGCGTTACGCGCCGCCGTCCGGGGTGTCGGCGAAACGGTCGAGATGGTGCGCGGCGTCGCCGAAAAACGTGTCGATCATCGTCAGCCGCTTGAAGTAGTGGCCGACCTTGAGTTCGTCGGTCACGCCCATGCCGCCGTGCATCTGCACCGCCTCCTGGCCCAGTTTGCGCCCGGCGCGGCCGATATGCGCCTTCGCGGCGGAGACCGCCCGGCGCCGCGCGTCCGCCGGGCCGTCCAGGTGCAGCGTCGCCATCGTCGCCAGCGACCGCGCCTCCTCGCATGCGACCAGCATGTCGACCGCGCGATGCTGGAGCGCCTGGAACGACGCCAGCGGGCGCCCGAACTGCTTGCGCGTCTTCAGGTAGTCCAGCGTCGTCTCGCGCAGCGCGTCCATGATTCCCAGCGCCTCCGCGCACACCGCGGCGATGGCGCGGTCCGCGATCTCCTCGACGATCGGGTAGGCGGCGCCTTCCGGGCCGAGCAGCGTGTCCGCGCCGGCGGCGACTCCGTCCAGCGCGATCTCGGCGGCGCGCAGCCCGTCGATCGTCCGGTAGGGGCGCAGCGTCAGCCCGTCCGCGCCGCGCGGGATTGCGAACAGCGACAGCCCGGCCTCGTCGGCCGTCCCGCCCCGGCTGCGCGCCGACACCACGATGAGGTCGGCCGCCTCCGCATTGTGGACCACCGCCTTGCGGCCCGTCAGCGCGAAGCCGCCGTTCTCTGCCTCGGCGCGCGTCGCGACGTGGCTCAGCGTGTAGCGCCCGCCCGGCTCGCCGTGGGCGAACGCCATCTGCGCCTCGCCGGCGATCAGGCGGCCGAGCCAGCGCGCCCGCTGCGCGGCGCTCCCCGCCGCCGCGACGAGCCCGCCGCCGAGCAGGATGCTCGGGACATAGGGTTCGACGACGAGGCCGCGGCCGAGCTGCTCCATCAGGATCATCACCGCGACCGGGTCCGGCCCCAGCCCGCCATCGGCCTCGGCGAACGGGATCCCGAGCCAGCCCAGTTCGGCGAACGCCGCCCATTTGTCGGCGCCGAACCCCGTTTCGCTCTTCGCAAGGCGGCGGCGGGTGTCGAAATCGTAACCGTCGCGGACGAACCGGGCGATGCTCTCGGCGAGCAGCGTCTGGTCCGCGTTGTAGGACAGGTCCACGCGCGCCTCCCTACAGGCCCAGCACGAATTTGGCGACGATGCCCTTCTGGATCTCGTTCGACCCGCCGTAGATCGACGCCTTGCGCCAATTGAAGTAGCGCGGCGCCGCGCCCGCCGCGTAGTCGGGCCCGACGGGCTCCTCGTTCCATCCGTCGCGCAGCGCTTCGGGCATGTGCGGGTTGGCGTAGGGGCCGGCGGCCTCCAGCACGAGTTCGGTGATTCGCTGCTGGACCTCGGTCCCGCGCAGTTTGAGGATGTTCGCCTCGGTTCCGGGCTCCTCGCCCGCCGTCTGCCGGCTCAGCGCGCGCAGTTCGGTGTATTCCAGCGCCAGCAGGTCGATCTCCAGCGCCGCGACCTTCTCGCGGAACCGGCGGTCCTCGATGAGCGGCCGCCCGTTGGCTATCTCGGCGCCGGCGATCTCCTTCAGCCGCGCCAGCTGCGCCTTCGACCGCCCGACATCGGCGATCCCGGCGCGTTCGAAACTCAGCAGGAACTTCGCATAGGTCCAGCCCTTGTTCTCCTCGCCGACCAGGTTCTCCGCCGGGACCCGCACGTCGTCGAGGAACACGTCGTTGATTTCCCGCCCGCCGTCGATGGTGGTTATGGGCCGGACCTCGACGCCGGGGCTGTGCATGTCGACGAGCAGGAACGAGATCCCCTCCTGCCGTTTCGGCGCGTCCGGGTCGGTGCGCACGAGGCAGAATATCCAGTCCGCCCACTGCGCCGAGGTGGTCCAGGTTTTCTGCCCGTTCACCACGTAATGGTCGCCGTCGCGCACGGCGCGGGTGCGCAGCGCCGCCAGGTCGGACCCGGCGCCCGGCTCGGAGTAGCCCTGGCACCACCAGTCTTCGGCCGAGAGAATGCGCGGCAGGAACCGCGCCTTCTGCGCCGCGTCGCCGAAGGTGAAGATGACGGGTCCGACCATGTTCACGCCGAACGGCATGACTCGCGGCGCGTTCCCGGCGGCGATTTCGGCGTCGAACAGGTAGCGCTGCACCGGGGTCCACCCGGTCCCGCCGTACTCCACCGGCCAGCCCGGCGCGACCCATCCCTTCTCGTACAGGATCTTGTGCCACGTCACGTAGTCGTCGCGCCCCAGCGCGAGCCCGTTCTCGACCCGCCGCCCGATGTCTGGCGGCAAGCTCTCGGCGATGAATTCCCGCGCCTCGTCGCGAAACGCCGTGTCGGCGGCGCTCAGTTCGATGTTCATGATCTCGCTCTCTCGCTGGACACGGAAGGCATTATAGCCCGATATCCGCTGGGTGAAACATCCGGTTTCTCCCTTTCTGCGGCCTGCGCTACCTTGAACCCATCACGAACAAAAACCAGCTTGCGCATCCGATTCGATCATCGCATACTCCTGCCGCTTGGTCAGGTGAAATCGAGGAAGGTGGGTTTCGGTGTCGGCTCTGTGCCGATCCCCCGCAGCGTCCGGTGGACGCTCTCGCCAGAAAGGAGGCAGCAATGCCTGCTCTCGCGACCCTTCTGAAAGGCGGTGCTGGCATTGCCGTTCTCGGCACGGCCTTCGGGGTTCCTGCGGCGATACCAGTCGCCTTGGGGACGCTTGCGGTTGCCGGCGGAATCGGCTATTATCTGGCCGACCGTCGCCGCCGTAGCCGCTAGTCCCAAGGTCCCTGCTGCCCGGGCGGCAGGGACCAAGGATCGATAGCACTCAACCAAGTACGGGGTCTGCCGCCCGGGCGGCAGACCCCAAATTCTCTTCGTATTGCCATCTTACGTCCGCAAAGGCAGCATCTTGTGTAGATCTTCTTTAGATATAAAGATTACATCATCCGCTAATCGTGCCAACTCTTCCGCGACGGTTTGCTGATTAGGCGTAGCGATAAGCACCTTTACTCCAAAGTCCTGAGCAGCTGTAATAGCTCCCGCGAAATCTCTATCGTTAACGACCAAGATTGCGGTCGAGAAGGCAGACCGGCCTGCCAAACGAACCAAATCTAGCGTCAGCAAAGTATCTACGCCTTTTTGTATGTGATGACCGGAACGCTCTACGAGATGCCCAAGCCTCAGCTGGATACCCGGTGTGCGTTCAATTGAGTGGAAAAATTTCATTTGGGCAGGATGCTGATCATGAGACGCTTCGTAAGCTCCGTCATACCAATATAGACGCAGAAATTTTTCCCCCACAAGATGGGACGACTCCATATCTCGAAACCACCTTACGACTTCTTGTCCTCGCGGACGGAAATTTCCCCTTCTCTGCGAACGCAGAACACCTGCATCGACAAATCCAATGTATTTGTCAGACATTTGTATCCTCTCTACGTGCTTGTTTACAGCCCGAACCGCGCCCACAGCGCGCGCTCCTCGACCGCGGCGGCGAGGCCGCCGGCCAGCGCCGCGGCGTCGAACGGGGGCGCCGGCGCGGTCATGCCCAGGCGCTGGCGCAGCCAGCCGCGGCGGGCGCCCATGACCGGCAGGCGGACGTTTTCGCCGAAACGGTCCCGCATCGTCGCGCGCAGCTCGCCCAGGCCGTCGATCAGGCCCAGCTCCGCCGCCCGTTCGCCGATCCACACGTCGCCGTTGAACAGCGCGTCGTCGTCGCCCTTCAGACGCTTGCCGCGGCGGTCGCGCACGTGGTCGATGAAGGCGCGGTGCATGCCGCGGTGCAGTTCCTCCAGCCGCGCCACGTCGCCGGGGTTCTCCTCGCGGAACGGGTCCAGCATCGCCTTGTTGCGGCCCTGCGTATGCACCCGCCGCTCGACGCCGAGCCGCGCGATCGCGTCGTGGAACCCGAACCCGGCCGAAATCACCCCGATCGACCCGACGATGGACGACCGGTCGGCGTAAATCTCGTCCGCCGCGCAGGCCAGCCAGTAGCCGCCGGACGCCGCGATGTCCTCGATGAAGGCGAAGATCGGCACGTCGCGCTCCTTCGCCCGGGCCCGGACGCGCCCGGCGATCAGCGCCGATTGCACCGGCGACCCGCCGGGCGAATTGACCTGCAAGGCCACCGCCTGGAGGCCGCGCACGGCGCAGGCGCGGTCGATGACCCCCGCCAGCGCCGGCAGGTTGAGCGCGTTGCGCAGCGGCGACGGCGCGGCGGAGATCGCCCCGGCGAGCCGGACCACCGGAACCACCGGCGGCTTGGGAAGGAAGGGCAGCGGAAACATCGGCATTGGCGTCCGGTCGGTCAGGCGGCGAGGTCCAGCGGCGCGGCGCATCTAAGCACGGCTTCGGCCTCGGCGGTATAGCGCCCGTCCGCCCGGTGCAGCGCCAGCCCCGCCGCCAGCCGGGCGGGGCCGCGCGCGCCTTTCCTCGCCCGGACCAGCACCCGCTTCGCCGCGCGCCCCGCCTTCGGCCATAGCGGGAAGACCGCGATTTCGCCGGCGCGCCCGCGCAGCGCCGCGAACACGTCGTCGATCCGGTCCGCCCGGTGGACCAGCGTCAGGCTCCCGCCGGGCCGCAGCGCCGCCGCCGCCGCGGCGATCCAGGCGTCCAGCCCCGCGTCGCCGTCCTCGACCGTCGCGGCGTCGCCCCGGCGGCGCGGCGCGGCGCGGCCGGGCGGCAGGTGGGGCGGGTTCGCCATCGCGTGGCCGCACGGGCCGAAGCGCCGCGCCGCGCTTACGTCCGCGACCGCGAATCGGACGCGGTCCGCGGCGCCGCTCGCGGCGGCGTTGCGCGTGGCCAGCGCCGCGAGTCCGGCGTCGCGCTCCAGCCCCGTCACCGCCGCGCCCGGAACCCGGGCGGCGAGGCACAGCGCCGCCGCGCCGGCGCCGGCGCCCAGGTCGAGCACCGTGTCGCCGTCCCGCGCCGGGACCGCCGCCGCCAGCAGCACCGGGTCGATCGCCGCGCGGTAGCCCGCCGCCGGCTGCGACAGATGGACCCGCCCGCCGAGCAGGCGGTCCTCGGTGACGCCGCCTTCAGCGCGCATCGGCCTCGGCGAGCACGCGCCGCGCCGCCTCCAGGTCCTCGTCGGCGACCATGACGCGGCGCGGGATCGCGGCGATGGACCCCTCGACGATGCTGGCGTGCGTGTCGAGCACCAGCGATTCGATTCCCGCATCGGCGAGCAGCGCGCCGACCCACGAAATCTCGACCGCGTCGTTGGTGCGCAGGAGTTCCTTCACGCGGCGCTCCGGTCCCGGCGGCCGCCCCTGGGTGCGCCGGCGTCCCGCCGGCCAATGCGCGAAGCGCATTCCAAAGGAGATGCCGGCGAGACGCCGGCGCACCCGGGAAAAGCGTATCGGGATCGCGCTCTGTCCATGATGCGCACTGCGCTCCGGTAATGGCGGCCGCCGGCATGCTTGACGCGCGCGGCGGCGCGCCTATGTTGGCCGGGCCGCCGCGCGCGTCAAGCCGGCGAGGGGGAGACCGCCGTGGCGCCAGCCTCCGGGGTCGCGGACGCGAGGGCGAAGGCCGGCGCCGACCGGCTGGACCGGTTGCACGCCCTGGTTCGCGACGACATGGCGGCGGTCGACCGGACCGTCGTCGACCGCATGCGCTCCCCGGTGGCGCTCATTCCGCGTCTGGCGGGGCACGTCGTCGCCGCCGGCGGCAAGCGCATCCGCCCCCTCGTGACCCTGCTCGCCGCGCGCGCCTGCGGTTACACAGGCCAACGGCACGTCGCCCTGGCCGCCTGCGTCGAGTTCATCCACACCGCCACGCTCCTCCACGACGACGTGGTCGACGCCAGCGCGCTGCGGCGCGGCGGCGCCACCGCCAACACGGTCTGGGGCAACCAGGCGAGCGTCCTCGTCGGCGACTTCCTGTTCAGCCGCGCCTTCGAACTGATGGTGGAGGACGGGGCGCTCGACGTGCTGGGGATCCTCTCGCGCGCCAGCTCCGCCATCGCCGAGGGCGAGGTCATGCAGCTGCTGGCCGCCAACGACACCGCCACCGGCGAGTCCGATTGCCTCGCGGTGGCGGAGGCCAAGACCGCGCGCCTGTTCGCCGCCGCCGCCGAGGTCGGCGCGGCGGTCGCCGGGCGCGGCGCCGGGACGCGCCGGGCGCTGCGCGCCTACGGCACCGATCTCGGCGTGAGCTTCCAATTGGTGGACGACGCGCTGGACTACGCGGCCGCCGAGTCCGCCCTCGGCAAGGCCGTCGGCGACGACTTCCGCGAGGGCAAGGTCACTCTGCCCGTGGTCCTCGCCTTCGCCCGCGGCGGCGCCGAGGAGCGCCGGTTCTGGCGGCGCGCGCTGGAGGACGGCGACCGCCGCGACGGCGACCTCGACCGCGCCATCGCGCTGATCGCCGGCAGCGGCGCCTTCGCCGACACCGTCGCCCGCGCCCGCGCCCGCGCCGCGCAGGCGCGCGAGTCCCTCGCGGCGCTCCCCCCCGGCCGCTACCGCGACGCCCTCGCCGAGGCCGCCGATTTCGCCGTCGACCGCGCATGGTGACGGCGCGCCGCGTTGACGCGGGGGCGGGGAAGGGGCTACACCTTCGTCGCCGCGCGGCGACGGCGCGACTGGTCGAGGGCATGGCGATGGCGTTTCCCCCCCCCCCCCCCCCGCGCCCGGCATGACGGGCCGGCGCCGTTTCGCCCGCGCGGCGCGGCTGTGCGCCGTCTGCGCCGCGCCGCTCCTCGCCCTCGCCGCCGCGCCCGCCGCGGCGCAGACGCAAACGGCCTCCGTCACCTCGACCCCGGCCAACGGAACGCATTACGTCGCCGGCGAAGCGATCACGACCCGGGTCACCATCAGCGCCGAGATCATCAGCGTGTTCGGCGGGACCTTCAGCGGCGCCAGGATGTCCCTCGACATCGGCGGCGTCACCCGGCAGGCGAGTCCGGTCGAGGCGCTTAGCAACCCCCTCGGCCAGCTGTATGTGGATTTCACCTACACGGTGGTGGCCGACGACTTCGACACCGACGGCGTCGCCATTCCGGCGACCGCGGTCTCCGGCCCCACCTGGGGGACTTCCGGCGGCGCCCTCATCGACCGCAACAACGCCGCCCTGCCCGCCCAGGCCGCCCACAAGGTCATCGGCAGCGCCGCGTCGATTTCGTCCACGACTCCGGCGCTCCTGAACGAGAACAACCTCGACACGGCCACCGTCGACGTGGCGCTGACCGGCGTGACCTTCGGGACCGGGGTGGCGGCGTCGAGTTTCGAACTCGTGACGACGATGACCGGCGTGACGATCAACGGCGTGTCGAGCGTGTCCAGCGGCGATACGTCGGCGACCCTGACGCTCGCCTCGACGGCCGACATAACCGCCGCCGCCGGCCTGGCGGTGCGGGTGCTGGCGGCCGCCCATACGGGCGGTACGGACCTGGTCACCGCGGCGGTGAACGTGGCGCCGGTTTCGACCCTGAACGCGGGTCCCGGGATTACCGCCGGCGCGCTCTCCGTCGCGGTGGCGGAGGGGAACTCGGGGTTCTGGACCGTGGACGTGGACACGGATCCGGGCGCCTCCTGCGCCGCCGGGGTGACGATCTCGGTCGCCAGCGACAATCCGGCGGTCACGGTGTCGCCGGCCACGCTCACCTTCACCAACGCGAACTGGAACACGCCGCAAACCGTGACGGCGACCGCCGTGCAGGACGGCAACGTCGCGGACGAGACGGCGACGATAAGCCACACGGTGACCGCGCCCTGCCCGGACTCCGGCTACACCGCGGGGCTCGCCATCTCCAGCGTGACGGTGACGGTGGACGACGACGACACGGGGATCTTCTCGATCGACTCGCCGCGCGTGGTGGAGGGCGGCGCCGGCGATACGCCGACGATGACCTTCACCGTGACCCTGTCCCCGGCCGCGTCGGTCCAGGCGACGGTGGACTACGCCTACGCGATGTCCGGATCGGCGACGTCGGGAACGGACCACGCGGCGATTACGGGCGGCACGCTGACCTTCGCGCCGGGCGTGACGACCCGGACCATATCCGTGACGGTGACCGGCGACACCGATATGGAGCCAGACGAGGGCATCGGGGTGCAGTTGAGCAACCCCGCGCCGTCCGGGTTCGCCCTCGCGACGGGGAGTGGGAGGCTGGCGAGCGGGATCATCGTCGACGACGACAGGCCGACGCTGACGATCGATTCGCCGCGCGTGGCGGAGGGGAACTCCGGGACGACGGAACTGGTGTTCACGGTGAGGCTGTCTCCGGCGAGCACGGGGCAGGTGACGGTGGACTGGTCGACGCCCGGCGGCACTGCGACGGCGGGAACCGACTACACGGCGATGTCCGGGACGCTGACCTTCGCCGCCGGCGAGACGAGCAAGACGATTCCGGTGGAGGTGCGGGGAGACTCGACGGTCGAACCCGACGAGACGGTGGAGGTGGTGATCTTCGACCCGGTTCCGTCCGGGACGCCCATCCGCGACGCGGATGGGGCGATCGCCACGAACACCCGCGGCGTCGGGACGATAACGAACGACGACGCGCCGCCCGCGCCGCCGCCGCCGCCGCCATCGACGGAGAAACTGGTTCTCTCCGTGGAGGAGCTGGAGGTGGCGACGGGCGCGGCGGGCGCGACCTACACCTTGCGCCTGGGCGCGGCGCCGACCGGGGCGGTGACGGTGGCGGTCTCCAGCGACAATTCCGACGTGACGGCGGCCCCCGCGTCGCTGTCGTTCGACGCGGCGAACTGGAGCGCGCCGCAAACCGTGACCGTGACGGCTGCGGCGGACGCCGACGATTACGCCGACACGGCGCAACTCACGCACACGGCGAGCGGCGGCGGGCTGGACGGCGAAACGAAGACCCTTGCGGCGATGGTGTCGGAGCCCGGCGATACGCGGGTGCGCGCGCCCGCGGCGGGCGCGGCGGCGGCGGCCTACATGGTGGGCGGGCATCGCGTCGAGGTCCGCGCCGAGGCGGGGGTTCCGCCCGGCGTCGAGATCGTCCCCCCGGCGGCGCTGGCGGCGGACCTGTCGGTGACGCTGCGCCCGGTTTCGGGCGAGGTGTCGCTGGCGCCCGGCGTCTTCGCCTTCGGCGCCGGCGCGGCGCAAGTGGCGGTGGACGTGTCCGTTACCGGCGTTCCGGCGGCGGGGCTGGAACTGTGCCTGCCGGCGCCTGCGGCGCTGCGGGAAGCGTCGGGCGGTCGCGCGTTGACGCTGCTGCGCCATGACGGAACCGCATGGGTCGAGGTCACGGGGGCGCGGCTGGACGAGGCGGAAGAGCGCGTGTGCGCGGCGGGGATTACCGAGTTCTCGCCCTTCGCGGTGGGCTGGCGCGCGGACGTCCCGGCGGTCGCGGAGCGGTCGGACGCGCGAACGCGGCTTGCTGCGGTCAACCGGTCGATCCTGCCGGAAGTGTCGCGGGCGATGTGGGACGGCGCGGCCAGGGCGGTGGCGCGGCGTTTCGGCGACGGCGCGCCTGCGGGCTACGACGGCGGGGCGGACGCCGACGCCGCCGCATGGGCTTCGGACGCGCTGTCGTGGCTGGCGGGCCGGCTGGGCGCTCCGGGCGGCGCGTCTGCGGCCCGCGCGCGCGGCCCCGTCCCGTTCCACGACCCGCGGCCTTACGGCCCGCCCGAGGACTCCCCGGCGCCTCTCGGGGCGGGGTGGCGTGCGCTGCTTCCGGGTTCGGCGTTCGCGTTGGGCCTGTCGGGCGGCGCTGCGGGGGACGGCCCCGACGCGGCGCTGTGGGGTTCGGGCGACCGGCGGTCGCTGTCTCTGGACGACGGCGCGCTGTCGTGGGAGGGCGAGGTCACGGCGCTGCACGCCGGGGCCGATGCGCGGACGGCTCCGGGCGGTTCGGGCGGGCGGGTCCTCGGCGGCGTGTCGGCGTCGTGGTCTGAGAGCGATATCGACTACACCGATACGGGCGGCGCGGAGTCGGTGAAGGGCCGCCACGAGGCGCGGATGGCGAGCGTCCAGCCCTATGTGGGGTGGCTTGCGGGCGATGGGTCTCGGGCGTGGGCTGCGCTGTCGCACGGGCGCGGCGAGGTGGAGATCGCCGACGCCGGGGCCGGGTCCGCGGATTCGTCGGCGACGTTGACGGCTGCGGCGGTGGGCGCGCGGACGCGTGCGCTGTCGCGGGGCGCTGCGGCGGTGGATGTGAAGGGGGAGGCGCAGGCGGCGCGTTTCGCGCTCGACGGCGACGACAATCTCATCGCGGGTATGTCGGCGCGGACGTTCCGGCTGCGGGTTGCGGCGGAGGGGCGCTACGTCATCGCGTTCGCGAACGGCGGGTCGCTGACTCCGTCGCTTGAGGCGGGGTTGCGGTGGGACGGCGGCGACGGCGCGACGGGCGCGGGCGTGGAGTTGGGCGGCGGCGCGGCGTGGTCGGCTCCGTCGTCGCCGCTGACGCTGGAGGCGCGCGGTCGTGCGCTTCTGGCGCATGGCGGCGATGCGGAGGAATGGGGCGTCGGCGGCGCGCTGCGGGTTGCGCCGGGCTCCGGCGGCCTGGGGCTGTCTCTGGCGCTGTCTCCGTCGTGGGGCGCGGCCGATAGCGGCCTCGCGCGGCTGTGGAGCGCCGACGCAACGTCGCGCACGGATGCGTCGCGGAGGGCCGGGGGCCGCCTCGACGCCGAGGCGGGCTACGGCTTGCGCGCGCTGGGCGGGGTTGCGACGCCGCTGGCGGGTTTCGCGCTGTCCGGCGACCGCTCGCGCGAATGGCGCGTCGGCGGCCGCCTCGCCCTCGCCGAGGCCCTCGACCTCGCCCTCGCGACGTCGCTGCGCGAAACCCGGACCGGCGCCCCCGACCGCCGCATCGCCCTCGACGTCCGGCTCCGCTGGTAGCCGCGGGGGCGCCCGGAAAGCGCTACGGCGCCCCGCCCGGCCAGACGACGGTGGCCGCCGCCAGCTCCGGCCAGCCGATGGGCGCGCCGGCGGCCTCGGCGGCGGCTTCGGGCGGCAGCGCCGGGTCCCATTTCGCGGCGACGAAGCGCCGGCCGGTCACGCCGCCCGCCGCGTCGGACATCAACCAGCACGCCGGCGGCGCCATCGCCTCCGGCGGGATCAACGCCGCGCGGTCGGCGAACGACGCGGGCGGGACCATCGCCGTGTCCGCCGGGCCGCCGGGAACCAGCACGTTCACCGTCACCCCGGTCCCCGCGAATTCCGCCGCCCACCCGGCCGACGCCGCCTCCAGCGCCGCCTTGCTGGCCCCGTAGGGCCCCCAGCCCCGGCGCAGCATGGTGAAGAAGCTCGTCGTCACCGAGACCACCCGCCCGGCGCCTTGCGCGCGCATGCGCGGCGCCGCGGCGCGGGTCATGAAGAACGCGCCGGCGGCGTTCACGGCGAACGCCTCGCGCCAGAATCCGGGGGCGATGTCCTCGATGGCGGCGGGCGCGTGTTCGTAATCGGCGCGCACCCGGTTCATGCCGATTCCGGCGTTGTTGACCAGCCCGTCGATTCGCCCGAACCGCGCGGCGCAGGCGGCGACGGCCCGTTCGCACGCCGCGTCGTCGCTTACGTCGCACGCCAGCGCCAGCGCCGCGTCTTCGGGCGCGCCGTAGTCCGCCTCGGCCAGGTCCACCGCCGCCACCCGCGCGCCCGCGTCCACGAGCCCCGCCACCAGCGCCCGCCCGATTCCCCCGGCCGCCCCCGTCACGATCGCCGTCTTTCCGTCGAGCCGCCCCGCCGCGCTCATCCGCACTCGCGCCTCAAGCCGCCGCGATATCCGTGCGGGCGATATCCGCGCCCTTGAACAGCAACGGTTCGCCGGTCGTCTTTGCCAGCGCGTAGGAGAAACAATCGCCGAAATTCAACGCCGCCGGATGGTTGCCCTTGCCGAACCGCCGCCACGCCCGCCTTGCGGCCTTCGTCTGCGCGGCCGTAACCGGCGCGAATTCGATCCCGGCGGATTCCAGATACTCGTCGAGCGCACCGCCGGCCGCCGCCCCGCCCCGGGCCTCCACGACGATGGTCGTCTCCAACAGGTTGGCCACCGACATGCGGCGCGTCGGAGCCGCGGCGATCTTTGCGCCGAACGATGCAGCCTCCGATTCATGACGCATGATCGCCAGCACGGCGGAACTGTCGATGATCATTTGGGCAGTCCCCGCTCGTCGTAAAGCAGGTCGCCATGATCCGGGTGCGGGCCGGGGCCCATCAGCTTCGCGCAGCGCTTCGCGATGGCTTCCAGTTCCTTGACCTTGGCGGCGATGCCGCGTTCGCGCTCCAGCCGCTCGCGCACGGCGGCGGCGACCGCGTCGGCGGCGCTTTCGCCGGTAAGGGCCGCGAGCTCGCGCGCCAGACGACGGGTTTCCTCGGTTTCGATGCGCGGCTCCATCGCTTCCTCCTTCCGATCGCCGGCCCGTCCGGATTCCGCCGGCCCGCCGGCAACCGAGCCTATCCCGGCGCCATCCGGTTTCCAAGCCGCGGCCGCGTTGACGGCGGAGCGGGACGGCGGCAAACTCCCTGCCGCCCTTCGCCGCGCCCCGGTTCGCCGCCATGAGCGAAAGCCTCCGCATCGCGCCCGCCCGTTCGCTGCCCCGCCGGCCCGCGCCGCGTCGGTTCGGCGGCGCGGTCCTGGCGGCGGCGCTGCTCGCGGCGGACGGCGGCGGCGCGAGCGGGCAGGCGGAGGGCGACCCCTGGCGCGAGGCGCGCAAGAAGGTCGACGTAGTGCGCTGCGACGACCGCCCGTCCGAGTATCCCCAGGTCGCCGCCCGTCGCGGCGATTTTCTCGGCGGCGGCCGGGAGGTCCGCCTCGCCTTGTGGAACGTAGATCCGGGCTGCCGCATCGGGCGCGCGGACGGGGAGGGGCGCTCGGCGCAGCTCGGCGGCGTCGAGGGCGATTGGGCCTTCGTGGGCGGCGCATGGTTCGTGGCCGTCTGCCGCGATCCCGCCTCGGGCCGCGACCGCGCCATCGTCCACATGTCCCAGGGCCAGTACCACGACATCGCCGTATGGGCGCTGGAGCCGCCGCCCGCGCCGCCGAAACTGCTCTATGACGAAGCTTGGGGCGACTCCGTGTACGGCGAGTCCGATGAGTGGGGGATCGACCTGCTGGTCGCCGCCGACGGCGCGTGCCTGTGGCGTGAACGGAAGCGCCGCTTCGACGCCTACGACGCGGCAATGGCGGCGCTGCGCATCGACCGGGGCGCCGAATCGGAGGACGGCGAGTCGGACGACGCCCGGAGCGGCCCCCTGCGGTGGCGCGAGATCGCCGCCGGGGAGGCGCGCGCGCGTCTCGCGGCGCTGCGCGGGATCGCGCGCTTCGAGGGCGCCGTTTACGCCGACGCCGCCGCCCGCGAACGGTGGCTCGTCGTGCAAATCCTCGGCGGCGCGTTCTGCGACGCCGAGGGCGCGGTGCTGCTGCTGGAGCGGAAGACGGGCCGGTGGAAATCCATCTACGACGTCCCGACCGGCTGCTCCAAGGCGTGGAATTATCCCATGCGCGGCATGGTCGTCGCCGGCGACCGGCTATATGCGGGCCTGTGCATCGACTGCATGTATTGGGGCAGCTACGCGGATTTCGAGATCGACCTGCACGCTCTCCGCGCCGTGTACCTCGACGGGCGCGCGGACACGCCGGGGCCGCATGACGGGGAGAATCCCGAACTCGGCGATATCGCCGCGGACGCCTTCCCGGAGTGAGCCGCCGCCGCCGCGTTGACGGCGGGCGCCGGCGGCGGCTAACTCCCCGCCGCCCTTCGCCGCGCCCCGGTTCGCCGCCATGAGCGAAAGCCTCCGCATCGCGCTCGCGCAGATCGACCCCACCGTCGGCGACGTCGACCGCAACGCCGACCTGGTCCGCGAGGCGCGGGCGCGGACCGGCGCAGACCTCGCCGTCTTCTCCGAACTCGTCCTCTCCGGCTACCCGCCCGAGGACCTGGTCCTGCGGTCGGCGTTCCTCGACCGGGTGGAGGCCGCCGTCCGCGCGCTCGCCGCAGAGACCGCCGATGGCGGCCCGGCGCTGCTCGTCGGCGCGCCGTGGCGCGACGGCGGCGCGCTCCGCAACGCCGCGCTGCTGCTCGACGGCGGCGCGGTCAAGGCCGCCCGCTTCAAGCACAAACTGCCCGATTACGGCGTGTTCGACGAAAGCCGCGTGTTCGCCGCCGCGCCGCCCGCCGGCCCCGCCGCGTTCCGCGGCTTCCGCATCGGCCTCATGCTGTGCGAGGACATGTGGTCGCCCGACGTCGCCGAGACCCTCTCGGAATCGGGGGCGGAGCTGCTCGTCGCGCTCAACGGATCGCCGTTCGAGAAGGGCAAGGAGGACCGCCGCGCGGCGCTCGCCGCGGCGCGCGTAACCGAGACCGGACTGCCGCTCATATACGTGAACCAGGTCGGCGGGCAGGACGAATTGGCGTTCGACGGCGCGTCCTTCGCGCTCGACTCCGCCCGCGCCGTCCGGGCGATGGCGCCGTCCTGGCGCCCGGCGGTCGTCGAAACCCGGTGGACGCGGAGCGCGGACGGCCTCGCCTGCGAACCCGCCGCCATCGCCCTGCGCCCGGAGGGCCGCGGGCAGACCTACCGCGCGCTCATGACCGGCCTGCGCGGCTACGTGGAGAAGAACGGCTTTCCCGGCGTCGTCGTCGGCCTGTCGGGCGGGATCGACTCGGCGCTCACCGCCGCCGTGGCGGTCGACGCGCTGTCGGCGGAGCGCGTCCGCTGCGTCCGCATGCCGTCGCGCCATTCGTCGGCGCACAGCCTCGACGACGCCGCCGAATGCGCCCGGCTCCTCGGCGCCCGCTGCGACACCCTGCCCATCGAGGCCGCGCACGCCGCGTTCGAGGACACCCTGGCGCCGATCTTCGCCGGCCGCCCCCCCGACGAGACCGAGGAGAACCTCCAGGCCCGCGTGCGCGGCGTCCTGCTGATGGCGCTCTCCAACAAGACCGGATGGATGATCGTCGCCACCGGCAACAAGTCCGAGATGTCGGTCGGCTACGCCACCCTCTACGGCGACATGTGCGGCGGCTTCGCGGTCCTCAAGGACGTCTACAAGACCGAGGTCTTCGCCCTCGCGCGGTGGCGCAACGGCGCCCGGCCGGAGGGCGCATTGGGGCCGGCGGGCCGGGCGATCCCCGAAAACATCCTCGTCAAGCCGCCCTCCGCCGAGTTGAAGCCGGACCAGAAGGACGAGGATTCCCTCCCTCCGTACAATGTGCTGGACGATATTCTCGAGAAGTTGGTGGAGGACGAGCGCTCGGCGCCAGAGATCGTCGCGAGCGGCCACGACCCGGCCACGGTGGCGCGGATCCGCCGCCTGCTCTACCTCGCCGAATACAAGCGCCGGCAAGCCCCGCCGGGGGTGAAGATCGGCCCCCGCGCGTTCGGCCGCGATCGCCGCTACCCCATCGTCAACGGCTTCGTCCGCGCCGAAGCCGAATAGGCGGGGTTGCCCCTATTCGATGACGATGTCGCCGCGGGCCAGGTCCCGCCGCAGGTGGTGCGCCCCGTGGCCGGCGTCGCGGAACTCCTCATAGGTGCACGACCCGCCTTGGGAGAGGATGAAGTCGTAGGCGCGCCAGCTGTCGGCGCCCTCCCGCCGCGGGTTGGTCTTCTGCGTGGCGCGGATGGTCATGCCCGCCCAGCGCGACGGCCTGCCGGCCCGGCGCGCGCCGGCCTCCGGCGCCGGCGGGGCCAGGGGCAGGCCGCGCACGAAGGCGGCGCGCTCGCCGGCCGCCGCCGCCATGAACGGCAGGTCGCTCCCGGCCAGCACCAGCCGGAACCCCATGCCGACGTAGCGCTCCAGCAGGTCGGGCCGATAGACGCCGCCCAGGCCCGCCGCCTTGCCGTGTTTGGCGCAGGCGGCGATGACCTTCATGTAGGCCGCCGCGACGCGCGCATGGCCGACATCGCCGGGGATCCCCAACTCGATGGTCAGGTCGTTGGTCCCGACCAGCAGCGCGTCGACTCCGGGAGTCGCCGCGATGGCGTCGGCGTTGGCGATGGCGGTCGGCGTCTCCAGCATGACGACGACCAGGGTGGCGGCGTTGACCGCCTCGGTCGTCTCGGCGATGGACAGCGCCTCGAACCCGAGCTGGGGCAGGGCGCCGGTGATCGAGCGGTGGCCCACCGGCGGGTATTTGCACAGGTCGGCGACCTCGGCCGCGCGCTCCGGCGTGTCGACGTGCGGGACGACGACTCCGAGCGCGCCGCCGTCGAGCGCGCGGGTCGCGTCGTGGAGCGCCAGCGCATGCACGCGGACCAGCGGCGCGATCCCCGCCGCCTGGGCGGCGACGCAGATCTGCGCCGCGGCGTCCAGCGTCATGGTGTTGTGCTCCATGTCGATGAACAGCCAGTCGTAGCCGCAGGTCTTCATGATCGGGCCGATGTCGACGGTGCGCGCCTGGCGCAGGCCGACGCCGATGGCGATTTCGCCGGCGTCCATGCGCCGGCGCGCCTGGTTGACGATCTCGGGCACGGGCTCCTCCGGTGGGCGGTCTGGGCGGCCGCCATTGAAGCCCGTCGCGCCCGCCGGCGCAATCTCTCCGTTTCGGCGTCCCCGTTTCGGACCCCCGTTTTGGCCAATTCCCGCCGGTCTGTTACGCTCCCCCGGACACGGACCGCGCCCGCGGGGCGCCCGGCGGAGGACCAGGCATGACGACCGCGACTACGGCGACGCGCAAGAACAAGAACCGGACGCGCGACAACCGGCGGCTGCCGCCCGACCGGCTCGAGTCGATGTACACCACCATGAGGCGCATCCGCGCCTTCGAGCAGCGGACCTTCGAACTGTTCAACGAAGGCGTCGTCAAGGGCACCGCCCACAGCTACATGGGCGAGGAGGCGATCGCCGCCGGGGTGTGCGCCGCCCTCGGCGAGAAGGACTACATCGCCAGCTACCACCGCGGCCACGGCCACTGCATCGCCAAGGGCGCCAACATCGACCGCATGATGGCCGAGCTGATGGGCCGCGAGACGGGCTATTGCCGCGGCCTCGGCGGCTCCATGCACATCGCCGACATGAACCTGAACATCCTCGGCGCCAACGGCATCGTCGGCGCCGCCATGCCGCT
Organism: Alphaproteobacteria bacterium; assembly: GCA_965242575.1. Classification (GTDB taxonomy): domain Bacteria; phylum Pseudomonadota; class Alphaproteobacteria; order UBA7887; family UBA7887; genus JANQOH01. The sequence goes on along the minus strand of OZ251461.1, from coordinate 2,411,328 downwards.
CGCGGTCGGCGCCGGCCTCGCCTCCCGCCTGCGCGGCGAGGGGCAGGTGTCGATCGCCTTCTTCGGCGACGGCGCCAACAACCAGGGCGTGTTCCACGAATCGCTCAACCTCGCGGCGGTGTGGAAGCTCCCGGTCTTGTTCGTCTGCGAGAACAACCAGTACGCCCTCTCCACCTCCTACAGGCAGACCACCGCGGTGAAGCAGGTGGCGATGCGCGCGCCGGCCTACGGCGTCCCCGGAGTCACCATCGACGGCAACGACGCCGCCGAGGTCTATCTCGTCGTGTCGGAGGCGGTGGAGCGCGCGCGGAAGGGCGAGGGGCCCACCCTCATCGAGGCGATGACCTACCGCTGGGGCCAGCACTCCATGCGCGCCAACCTGCGCGACCCCCGGCCCGAGGACGAATTCGCGGAATGGAAGGCGCGCGACCCCATCGTCGTCATGGAGAAGGCCATCGGCGACGCCGAGGCGGTCCCCGGCGACCGGATGGAGGAGATCGGCGCCGCGGTCGACCGCGAGCTCGAGGACGCGGTCGCCTTCGGGACCGGCAGCCCCGAGCCGTCGATCCAGGTCATGCGGCAGGCGGTCTATGCGCCGCACGCCCGCGTCGAGGAGCCCGGCGCCGGCGCCGGGGAGGGCCGCGACCTGTCGTTCGTCGAGGCGCTCAACGAGGCCCTCCACGGCGAGATGGAGCGCGACGAGTCGGTGTTCCTGATGGGCGAGGACGTGGGCCTCACCGGCGGCATCTTCCAGGTCTCCAAGGGCCTCATCGAACGCTTCGGGGAGGAGCGGGTGCGCGACACGCCGATCTCCGAGGCCAGTTTCGTCGGCTGCGGCGTCGGCGCCGCCATCGCCGGAATGCGTCCCGTCGTCGAGATCCAGATTTTCGACTTCGTGGCGCTGACCATGGACATGCTGGTCAACCAGGCGGCGAAGTTCCGCTTCATGCTCGGCGGCAAGCCCAACGTCCCGCTGGTGGTGCGCGGGCCGCAGGGCGGCGGCATCCGCCTCGCCGCGCAGCACAGCCAGAGCCTGGAGGCGTGGTTCACCCACGTGCCGGGGCTGGTCGTCGTCGCGCCGTCCACCCCCTACGACGCCAAGGGCCTGCTGGTCTCCGCCATCCGCGACGACAACCCGACGATCTTCCTCGAATCGAAGATGCTCTACGTCGGCGGCTCGGGGCCGGTGCCCGAGGAGCATTACGCCATCCCCATCGGCAAGGCCGACGTGAAGCGCGAGGGGAGCGACGTCACCCTGGTCGCCACCGCGTCGATGGTCCCGCGCGCCCTGTCGGCGGCGACCGTGCTGGAGCGCGAGGGGATAAGCGTCGAGGTGATCGACCCGCGCACCCTCAAGCCGCTCGACGAGGACGCCATCGTCGAATCGGTCCGGAAGACCAACCGCCTCGCCGTCGTCCACGAGGCGTGGCGCAACGGCGGCTTCGGCGCCGAGGTGGCGGCGATGGCGGTCGAGAAGGCGTTCGACTGGCTCGACGCGCCGGTGGCCCGCATCGGCGCGCTCGACACCCCCATGCCCTACAACGACTCGAACGCGCGACCATCCCCTCGCAGGAGCGCATCGTCGAGGAGGTGCGCGCGCTCATGGCGTAGGGCTCGGGGCGTAGCGCTTACGGCGCAGATCGGCGGTAGGGCGACATTTCCCGCTCCACCGCCGCTATCTCCATGTCCACGTGGCGGCGCTCGCGCTCCAGGTAGTCGGCGACCGCCTCGCGGAGCCGGGAATCGACGATCCAGTGCGCGCTGTAGGTCCGCCGGGGCAGGTAGCCGCGCTGGATCTTGTGCGGCCCCTGCGCCCCGGCCTCCACCCATTCCAGGCCGCGGGCGATGGCGAAATCGATGGCCCGGTAGTAGCAGGCCTCGAAATGCAGGAACTCGTGGCGCTCGACGCAGCCCCAATGGCGCCCGAACAGCGCGTTCTCGCCGATCAGGTTGAGCGCGCCGGCGATGTCGCGCCCGTCGCGGCGGCACATCACCAGCGCCACCCGGTCGGCGAGGCGCTCGTGCAGCAGCGCGAAGAACGCGCGGTTGAGGTAGGGCGCGCCCCATTTCCGCCGCCCGGTGTCGACGTAGAAGGCGTAGAACGCGTCCCAGTGCTCCGGCCGCAGCGCCGCGCCCGACAGCGTCTCGATGGCGACGCCGGAATCGCGCACCCGCGCGCGCTCGCGGCGGATCGCCTTGCGCTTGCGCGCGTTCAGCGTGGCGAGGAAGGCGTCGAAATCGGCGTAGCCGCGGTTGCGCCAGTGGAACTGCTCCCCCGTCCGCCGCAGGAACCCGGCCGCGCCGAGCGCGTCCCATTCCGCCTCGGTGGGGAAGGTGACGTGGATCGACGACACGCCGAACCGCTCCGCCAGCTGGACGGCCGCCGAGATCAGCAGCGGGCGGACCTCCTCCTCGCCGCGGTCCGGCGCCGTCAGCAGCCGCGCGCCCGTGACCGGCGTGAACGGGACCGAGCATTGCAGTTTCGGGTAGTAGCGCCCCCCGGCGGCGCGGAACGCCTCCGCCCACCCGTGGTCGAACACGTATTCGCCGTAGGAGTGGTTTTTCAGGTAGAGCGGCATCGCGCCGGCGAGGCGCCCCGAATCGTCCTCGACCACCAGGTGCTGCGGCAGCCACCCGGTGTTCTCCGAACAGCAGCCGCTCTCCTCCAGCGCGTCGAGGAAGGCGTGGCCGAGAAAGGGGTTCTCCGTCCCCCGCAGCCGGTCCCAGTCCGCGGCGTCGACCTCGCCGATCCGGGAGAGGGCGCGCGCCGTGAAGCGCGTCACGCCGCGCCGGCGAGGCCCTCGCGCGCCAGCGCGTCGCCGAGGCGCGCCAGGCCGCGGCCGAATTTGTCGACCATCTCGTCCACGTCCGACTCGGCGACCACCAGCGGCGGCGAAAAGCACACCGTGTTGAACATGCCGCGGCAGATCATGCCGAGATCCAGCAGTTCGGCGGCCAGCCGCGCGCCGATGTCCAGCTCCGGCGCGAACGGCGTCTTGCGCGCCTTGTCGGCGACCAGTTCGATCCCCGCCATCAGCCCGTCGCCGCGCACTTCGCCCACCAGCGGGCGGTCGGCGAACGCCTCGCGCAGGCGGCGCTGGAAGTAGGGCGCGACCCGCGCCGCGTGGCCCACCAGGTCCTCGCGCTGCATGATCTCGATGGTCTTCAGCCCGGCGGCCGCGGCGACCGGATGGCCGCCATAGGTGTAGCCGTGGGCGAACGGCCCGGTCTCCGGCGACCCCTCCTTCAGCACCCGCCAGACCTTCTCCGAAATCACCGCCGCCGACATCGGGACGTAGGCGCTCGTCAGCCCCTTGGCGATGGTGATCAGGTCGGGGTCCAGGTCGAACCGGTCGGTCCCGAACCAGTGCCCCAGCCGCCCGAAGCCGCAGATCACCTCGTCGGCGATGAACAGGACGTCGTATTTGCGCAGGATCGGCTGGATCTCGGCGAAATACCCCTCCGGCGGCGGGACGGCGCCGCCGGCGCCCATCACCGGCTCGGCGATGAACGCGGCGCAGGTCTCCGGCCCCTCGGCGAGGATCGTGTCCTCCAGCTCGGCGGCGAGCCGGCGCGAGAAGTCCCGCTCGCTCTCCCCCGGCGCCGCCTCGCGGTAATGGTGCGGGCAGGTCGTGTGGACGAAGCCGGGGAGCGGCAGGTTGAACGATTTGTGCACCGGCGGCAGCCCGGTCATGCTGGCGGCCGCCACCGTCACGCCGTGGTACCCGCGCCGCCGCGAGATGATCTTGCGCTTCTCCGGCTTGCCGCGCAGATTGTTGTAATACCACGCGATCTTGACTTGGGTATCGTTCGCCTCGGAGCCGGAATTGCAGAAGAACACCTTGCTCATCCGCTCCGGCATGAGGCTCAGCACCCGGTCGGCGAGGCGGATCGCCGGCTCCTGCGACATCGAGAAGAACAGGTGGTAGTAGGCCAGGTCGCGCGCCTGCGCCGAGATCGCCTCGACCACCTCCTCGCGCCCGTAGCCGATGTTGACGCACCACAGCCCGCCCATCGCGTCCAGGTAGTCCTTGCCGTGGATGTCCTTCACGCGCGCGCCGCGGGCCCCCGCGACCACCACCGGCCCGTCGCGCAGATGGCCGGCGATGGAGGTGTAGGGGTGGAGCAGCGATTGCCGGTCCATCTCCTCGAGGGAGAGGTTGCGGCGGATGTCTCCGGGACTCATGGCCTGCCTCCCTTCGCTCCGTCAGGACGGGCGGATCCGGAATATCCCGTCGGCCTCGACCGCGACCCCGCGCGGCAGCGACCCCGCGCCGACGGCGAACCGCGCATGGCGCCCGGCCTCCCCGAACACGTCCACCATCAGGTCCGACGCGCCGTTCGCGACCTCCGGATGCCGTGTGAAGGTGGGCGCGGCGTTGACGAAGACTCCCAGTTTCACGCAGCGCTCCGCGCGGTCCAGGTCGCCATCGCACGCCGCCTTCAGCTGCGCCAGCAGGTTGAGGCCGCACAGCCGCGCCGCCGCCTTGCCCTCCTCGACTCCGAAGGCCGACCCCAATTTGCCGATATAACGGACCTCGCCCGCCTCGACGGGGATCTGCCCGGCGATGAACGCCAGGTCGCCGGCCGTCGCGAACGGGACGTAATTCGCGACCGGCGCCCACGCCTTCGGCAGCGCGATCCCCAGTTCCGCGAGCCGCGCCTCGATCCGTCCCGTCATGCCGCGCCCCCTCCGTTTCGCCGCCCGCCAGCATAGGGCGGGCGGCGCGGGGCGCAAACCGTTCGCGCGCCCCGGCGGAGTCGGGTAGTCTGGCGGCGGAGCGCTCGGCGAAAGGCGACCTCATGACCCTCCGCGCGGGCCGTCCCGCGGCCCTTCTGTTCTGCGCGATCTGCGCGCCGGCGGCGGCGCAGGCCGCCGACATGCGCCCCCACCGCGCGCTTTACGACCTCTCCCTCGGCGCCGTCCGCGAGGGGTCCGAACTCGCCGCGCTGACCGGGCGCATGGCGCTCGAATGGGCCGACGCATGCGACGGCTGGACCGTGTCGCAGACCATCGGCATGGCCATCGTCGACCGCGACGGCTCGGCGTTCCGGAACGACATCTCCTTCACCAGTTTCGAGGCGAAGGACGGCGGCGAGCTCCGCTTCGCGATGCGGTGGGAGGGCGCCGGCGGGCCGGAGCGCGAATATGTCGGCCGCGCCGAGGCCGGCCCCGCCGGCGGGCGCGTCGCCTTTTCCGTCCCCGACGGCGAATCGCTCGACCTGCCGCCGGGGACGCTGTTCCCCACCGCCCACCTGTTCCTCGTCGCCGAGGCGGCGGGCCGCGGCGAGCGCGCGCTGTCGCGCACCGTCTTCGGCGGGACCGGGCCGGACAGCCTGAACGAAGTCACCGCCTTCATCGGCGCGGAGGTCCCGCCGGGCGATGGGGAGGGGGCGATCTTCCCCGAGCTCGCGGGCGTCCGGTCGTGGCCGGTGTCGATGGCGTATTTCCCGCTCCGCTCGCCGGAGCCGGAGCCGGATTTCGAGGTCGCCTACCGCCTGTTCGCCAACGGCGTGGCGACCGACCTGTTTCTCGATTACGGCGGTTTCGCCATGCGCGCGGCGCTGTCCGAGGTCGAGTTTCCGCCGCCGCCCGCCTGCTGACCCGCGCCGCCCGTCCGCCGATCCGCGTCCCGGTCGCCCCGGTCGCCGACTATCGCCGCCACCGCGTCCAGCATGTCCGGCGGGTCCGCGCCGCCCGCCGCGCCCAGATTCGCGACTCCGACTCCCAGCAGGCGGTAGCGCGTCCCGTCCGCCTCGCGCCGCAGCAGCCGGCGGGCCGCCGCGGCGACCACTGCGCCGCGCGCCGTCGCCGCCGCCAGCGTCGCCGACCGCGTCCGCGCGCGGAAGTCGTGCGTCTTGAGTTTGAGCGTCACCGTCCGCCCCGCCAGTCCGCGGCGGCGCAGCCGCTCGGCGACGCGGGCGCACAGCCGCTCCAGCACCGCCGCCAGCGCCTCCGGGTCGGCGGTGTCGGCGTCGAAGGTGGTTTCCGCCGAAATGCTCTTCGCCGCCCCGCGCGCCTCGACCTTGCGGTCGTCCTCGCCGCGCGCCCGCAGCGCGAGCTGGCGTCCGGCGGCGCCGTGGCGGCGCGCCATGTCCTCCGGCGCGCGCGCCGCCGCCTGCCCCACCGTCTCGATCCCCTCGCGCCGCAGCCGCGCCGCGAAGGCCGGGCCGACTCCGGGGATCCGCCGCACCGGGAGCGGCGCCAGGAACGTCCGCGTCTCGGCGCGGCCTATGACCGAAAATCCGCGTGGCTTGTCCAGGTCCGAGGCGAGTTTGGCCAGCAGCTTGTTGTGGCTCAGCCCGATCGACACGGTGACGCCGAGCTCCCGCTCCACCCGCCGCGCGAACCCCGCCAGCAGTTCGGCGGCGCTCGCGCCGGCGGACTCCGCCGCCGCCGCCAGGTCGAGGAACGCCTCGTCGATCGACACCGGCTGCACCCGGTCGCAGAGCTCCTCCATCGCCGCGCGCACCTCCGCTCCGGCGGCGCGGTATTTCGCCATGTCGGGCGCAAGCACCACCGCGTCGGGGCAGGCGGCGAGCGCCTTGAACATCGGCATGGCCGAGCCGACCCCCGACAGCCGGGCGATGTAGCAGGCGGTGCTGACGACGCCGCGCCGCCCGCCGCCGACGATCACCGGCTTGTCGACCAGCTCCGGGCGGTCGCGCTTCTCCACCGCGGCGTAGAAGGCGTCGCAATCGACATGCGCCACCGCCAGCGAATCGAGTTCGCCGTGCGCCAGCATGCGCGGCCCGCCGCATTCCGCGCAGCGGCGGTCCGCCGCCATCGGGCGGCGCGACCCGCAGTCGCGGCACAGCGGACGCATGGCCGTTCAGCGGCCGGCCGCCGCCAGCTCCGCTTCGATGACCGCCCGCGCGGCCGGCCAGTCCGCCACGTCGTGGTGGCAGTCGGGCGCGCGCCCCACCAGTTCGGCGAGCCGCCGGTGCGCGACCAGATGCAGGCGCCGGACGCCGTTCGCGTGCGCGGCGACCGAACTGTGGTGCGGCGGCGCGTCGTCGATGAAGAACGCCGGCGCCCCGGCGCGCCGCGCCAGCGCCGCCACCGCCGGCCCCTTCAGTCCCGTCCCGTTGGCGACCAGCGGGTAGTCCATTCCGTGGCGGACCAGCGCGTCGCGCCGGTCGCCGTGCCGCTCCTGCGGTACGTTGCTGAGCACCACCACCTGCGCCCGCCGCGCCAGCGCCGCGAGCGCCTCCGCGGCGCCGGGGACCGGGTCCATTTCGGCGATGCAATTTTCGAAAAGGGTGTGCAGGATCCCCCGCAGCTCCGTCATCGACGCCGGGCTGTCGTCCTCGCGCCGCCGGACGTTGTTATTGAGCGCGTAGGAGGACCAGTCGAAATAGTAGCCGTTGGCCCCCAGGTGCCGTTCGAGCGCGTCCATGAACGCGAACAGCACTTCGTCGGCGTCGGTGACGATCAGCGGCCGCTCCGGATCGAGCGCCACCGCGTCGATCTGGCCCTGGACCGCCGGCGGCGGAGCTTCGGCGGCGTCGCGAGTCATGCCCCCATCATACCCGCCGCCGCCCGCCCGCCGTCAATCGCCGGATTTGACGCCGTTCGCCGGCCGTTTCATGGTCGGCGGGACGGGCGCGCGAGGAGGGCGGCGCGATGGCGAACGTGGAGAACATCGAGGCGGCGCTTCGGGAGCTGCGGGCCGAGCCCCTCCCGGCGCCGCTGGACGCCTGGCGTATCGAGATAGGCGCCGATTGGTCCGGCGATCCGGCCGTCCGGGTGTGGATCCCCATCGAGAACGTGGACTCGGTGGACCTGGACGTCGATATGCTGATGACGATGCACGACGCCGTGCGCGACCGCGTCAGGAGCGCGGTGGACGACGACTCGCTGGTGTACGTCCACTTCGACGATCCGTCGGAGTTCGGGAAAACTCCGTGAGTCTGCACGACGACCTGCTGGCGCAGGCCCGGCGGCTCGCGTCGGCCGAGCCGCGTCGCTCTTGACGCGCGCGGTTGGAAACGCGATACGGCGCGCCACGGTCGCGCCGGCTTGCATGGAGAACCGCCGTCATGACGTTCCATCGCCTTCTGGGCGTGGCGAGCGCCATCGTCCTCGTCGCGGGATGTTCGTCGTCCCCCGATAGCATCGGCGCGTCGTACGTCTCCCCGCTCGAGTATCGGGCGCTCAGCTGCGACCAGCTTGGCGGAGAGTTGCGCCGGATCGGGCGACGCGTCGCGGAAGTGGCGGGCCATCAAGCGGACGAGGCGACCGGCGACGCGGTTGCGCTCGGTGTCGGCTTGGTCTTCTGGCCAGCCCTGTTCTTCATAGCCGGCGGAGACCGGGAAGAGGAGCTCCGGCGACTCAAAGGGGAAGCCGAAGCCATCGAGCAGGCGGCGATACGGAAGGATTGCAGCGCCCTTCTTCGGCAGATCGACACGGAGCGCACCGCCGCCGCAGGCGCGAGCGGCGGCGAGTGACGGCGGTTATACCAGATCAATTTCGTATTCATCTCGTTTCTTTAGTCCGTCGCTCTCGCGAAAAAGAGCGGAGAATCAATGCTGATGTTTGTGACACCGGCATTGTGGGGTAATCCATTCCCATTTTCGTTGCGGTAATAGTTGCGCTTTTCGCTTTTCCTGGCGGCGCACTGACGACATTACCGCCCCGGCGCTCACTCACGGACGCGCGCGTTTCAGCGCAAGAAAAGGGCGGCCCAAAGTAGACTGCCACTTTCTCTTTTTTAGCGTTCGGGCGCTACTCTTCGACGCACGCAAATAAGTGTTGTTTGACGGAGCAGAATTCTCCATCTACGCAATAATAGCTAAGAGCCACAGGAACACGTCCATGCAAGGCGCAACCGTATGTGGCTTCCTTCAAGATATCGGCCTCGCCGGTTCCCAATCCGCTTTGCACTACGACTTTATCCGTTTCAAGATCGGATATGATAGCAGGCGCGCAAGCGGTAAGGGCGCACAGCGCCATCATGATGGCGAACATGTGAATGATGGGCTTCATGGTGAGTCTTCCTTCGGGCTTGCGGGCGGGCGCGTCATGCGCCGCCCAGTCCGGTGGGCCGCCCGCGTGAAGTGAGGAACGCACGGGCGACCCAGCCCGACGATGGCACACACGGCCCGCGCCAGCAAGCCCGAAAATTCGCCGTCTGGCTCGCGCGAATCGACACGGGCGGGGCAAGGGGGGATAGGGGCGAGCGGATTCGGGCACCGTGTGGGCGCGCGCCGTGTCCGCGCCCCGAAGGCGGCGGTTGCGTTGCGCCCACCCGCATTGTACCCTAATCGCACGAGGCGCGCCTAATCCCAAGGGAACCACCATGAAGCCCATCGTGCAAACCGTGTTTGCAGTCTTTCTCGTCCCGCTTCTCGCCAGTCTGGCGCTCGCCGCCTGCGCCCGCCCCATCCCCCCGGCCTATGTCTCGCCGCTCGAATTTCAGGCGTTCACCTGCGACCAGCTCGACGGGGAGCTGAAGCGCATCCAACCCATCATTGCCGAAGGTGAAGCGAGTAACCCGCGCCGCGTCGCCGTTGCCGTCGCCGTAACCCCCACCATAAGCACCGTCCTTCCACCCGACCCAATGTTCGAGGAACTGCGGCGGCTGAAAGGGGAAGCCGTGGCGATCCAGCAGGCAGCCGCCGAGAAGAACTGCCCCGCCGCGTCCCGATAGGCGGAGCAGCCGGCGCGCCGCACCGGTGAACGCATACAAACACCGCCCCGATCCGGCGCGCGCAAGGCGCATGACCGCCGCGCCGGTGACGGCCGCCGCCGTCCGCGCCGCGTCCTCTCGCCCGCGCTTGAGGTCCGTAACCCAATCCTTGAACCGCGACGCGCATTCGGTCACGACGGACAGTACCAGCGCGGGGTTCGCGAACGGGCACTTGGGATTCTAGGTGCGCCGGCAGGGCAAGTCCGCGTTGTCGTTCGACAGCGCCGATGCAACGCATGACAGCAGCTTGCAAAAGGGGTGGCGCGCGGAATTCGCGCGAGTAGGGCTTCGCGTTTGCGTCGACGGCGCGGTTGTTCTCCGCCTTCGCGCGTCGAATACGATCCCGGTGACGCCAGCGATTGGACAGCGGGCGGGTCGTTGCTGGCTATCCCGGATTTCTCATAGTTTGTGGTGCATCGGGGGCCAGTCTATAATATAGTGTTCTTGGACCAATACCAATCCAAATTCATCATCACTCGTTATGACTGACCTAAGAGGCCGTTTCAGAATGAATCGATTACTTTCAGTGTATTGTCCCCGCATCCTGTCTGCACGGTATCCGCGTCGGCAAACGGATCGTAACTCCCAAGATTGCGGGAGTCCATTGGCATGTGTGTGAAGCATGCAGCCATACCGATCAAAAATCGAATAATTTCAATAGTATATTCTAAAACGGCCTCTAAGCCTGCGCGGGGGTAGTAGCCCATTCGCGGCGCATGATGGAGGCAATCCTGTCGGGCGCGGCGGCGAACCAATCCTAGGTATTGCGGCAGGCCTCGGCCACGGCGGCGGCGTCTGCGAACACCCGGTTGGCGAGGTGGCTGCCTTTCAAATATTGGAACACCGTCTCCATCGGATTGAGTTCGGGGCTATAGGGCGGCAGTTCCAGGAGCACGAGATTGGCGGGCGGCGCGAGGTTGCGGCTTCCGCGCCACCGCCTCGGCCGGGCGCGACAACGCCGACGCGTCCCGGCGCGACGGCCGCGCCGATCACCGCCCCGCCGCGTTGACACCCGGTGCCGCCGGGGATAGGCGGGCGGGCATGTCCGATATCCTCTGGCGGCCCGGCGCGGCGCGCGCGGCGGCGGCGGAGATGACCCGCTTCCGCAAGGCGGTCGCAGCGCGATGGGGCGCCGACCTGCCGGACTATGCGGCACTGCACCGCTGGTCCGTCGCGCACCGCGACCGCTTCTGGCTCGCGCTATGGGACCATTGCGGCGTCGTCGCCCGGCGCCGCGGCGAGCGGGTCCTGGTCGACGGCGGCGCCATGCCCGGCGCCCGCTGGTTCCCCGACGCCCGCCTGAACTACGCCGAGAACCTGCTCCGCCCCGAACACGACGGCGCCGGCGATGGCGGCGCGCTGGTCTTCCGGGGCGAGGACGGCCCGGCCCGCCGCATCGGCCGGGCCGAGCTACGCCGCGAGGCCGCCCGCGCCGCGCGGGCGCTGCGCGCCGCCGGAGTCGGCCCCGGCGACCGGGTGGCGGGCTACCTGCCCAACGCGCCGGAGGCCGTCATCGCCCTGCTCGCCGCCTCCAGCATCGGCGCGGTCTGGGCGTCGTGCTCGCCCGATTTCGGCGCCCGCGGCGCGCTCGACCGCTTCGGCCAGATCGCGCCGAAGGTCCTCATCGCCTGCGACGGCTACCGCTACGCCGGCAAATTCCACGACGCGCGCGCGCGGCTGCGCGAGATCGCCGCCGGCCTGCCCGGCGAGCCGACGCTCGTCGTCGCGCCGTCCGGCGAGGCCGGCGGCCCGCCCGCCGGCGCGGTCGCATGGGCGGACTGGCTCGCGCCGCACGACTCCGGCGCCTTCGCGTTCGAACCTCTGCCCTTCGACCACCCCCTCGCGATCCTGTTCTCCTCCGGGACCACGGGCGCGCCGAAATGCATCGTCCACGGCGCCGGCGGAACGCTGCTCAAGCATCTGAGCGAGCACCGCCTGCACGGCGGCGCCGGCCTCGGCGACCGCATGTTCTTCTTCACCACCACCGGCTGGATGATGTGGAACTGGCTCGTCACCGGGTTGGCGAGCGGCGCCGCGTTGCTGCTTTACGACGGCTCGCCGCTCCACCCGTCCCCCGGCGTCCTGTTCGACTACGCCGACGCCGAGGGCATGACCCATTTCGGCGCCTCGGCGCGCTACTTCGAGGCGCTGGACAAGGCGGGCGCGCGGCCCGTCGACACCCATGCGCTGGCGGCGCTCCGCATTGTCTTCTCCACCGGATCGCCCCTCGCGCCGGAGAGTTTCGATTACGTCTATCGCGCGGTGAAGCGCGACGTCTGCCTGTCGTCGATCTCGGGCGGGACCGATATCGTGGGTTGTTTCGCGCTCGGCAACCCGGCGTTGCCGGTCCGCCGCGGCGAGCTGCAATGCCCGGCGCTCGGCATGGCGACCGAGGTCCGGCGCGACTCCGGCGCCCCGGCCGCGCCTAGCGAGAAGGGCGAGCTCGTATGCGCCCGGCCGTTCCCGTCCATGCCGGTCGGGTTCTGGGGCGACCGCGGCGGCGTTCGCTACCGCGCCGCCTATTTCGAACGCTTCCCCGGCGTGTGGCGCCACGGCGACTATGCCGAGGCGACCGAATCCGGCGGGTTCGTCATCCACGGACGCTCCGATTCGGTGTTGAACCCCGGCGGCGTCCGCATCGGCACGGCGGAGATCTACCGCCAGGTCGAAAGGCTGCCCGAAGTCGTCGAATCGCTGGCGATAGGGCAGGAGTGGGAGGGCGGCGTCCGCGTCGTCCTGTTCGTCGTCCTGCGCGACGGGCTGGCGCTGGACCCGGCGCTGGAGCGCCGCATCCGGGCGCAGCTGCGCGCCAACGCCAGCCCGCGGCACGTCCCGGCCAAAATCCTGCAGGTCGCCGCCGTCCCGCGCACGCGCAGCGGCAAGCTCGTCGAACTCGCCGTTCGCGACGTCGTCCACGGCCGCCCGGTCGCCAACCGCGAGGCGATCGCCGACCCGGCGGTCCTCGACCTCTACCGCGATTTTCCCGCCCTGGCCGAGCCGTAAGGCGCCGCCGCCGCCGTCAGTTGCCCCGGCGGGCGCGGGCGAGCCAGCGGCGCATCCCCTCCACGTTGAGCGCGCGCCAGCGGTCGTAGCCGCTCCATCCGGCGTATTCGTCCATCGTCGTCTCGGCGGAAATCTCGTCGGCCGACTTGCCGGCGCGCATCCCCGCCAGCACCCGCTCCGACAGGCGTTCGAGATAGACTCGGTGCGGCGCGATGTCGGCGCGCGTCCCGACCTCCCCGTGCCCCGGGGCCAGCACGTCGAAATCGAGCCGCTCCATCGCCTTCAGCGATTCGATCCAGTCCTCGATGAAGTTGTTGCGCATGTATCGGAACGGCAACCGGTTCACCGCGACCAGGTCGACGGCGAACAATATCCGTTCCTCGGGGAAGCGCATGACGATCAGGCTGTCGCCGTGGTTGCGCCCCAGATAGATGAGCTCCACCGCCTTGCCGCCGAGCGCCAGCGTCATCCGGTCGCGGAACGTGATGTCGGGGACGGCCGTCGGCCGCTTCTCGTCGACGATGTGGCGCTTCGCGCGCTCGTGCGCGACCACCGTCGCGGTGTCGGCGAACACCTCGCCGCCGGCGATGTGGTCGGCGTGGTCGTGGCTATAGACCAGGTAGCGGACCTCGAGGCCGAACCGGTCGCGGATCTCCCGCTCCAGCCACTCCGCCGCGCCGGCGTTGATCGGGTCGGTGGCGACGACTCCCTCCGGCGTCGTCATGAACACCGAGTAATGGAAGTCGTTCTGGAACCGGTACACGTCTCCGGCGATGTGGGTAATCGCGCGCACCGGCTCGTCCTGCGCGCCGCCCGGCGCGGCCGGCGCCGCTGCGCAGGCGAAGGCGAGGGCGGCGGCGGCCCGGCGAAAGGTCATCTGCGGCCTCCGTGCCTCGTGTCCGGGTCCAGGCCCCGCCAATTGACCGGCGGATGGGCGCGGACCGCCTCTTCGTTCACGTCCGCCCCCCAGCCCGGCCCGTCTGGGATGACCAGATGCCCGTCCTCGACGACCGGCGGCGCCGTCACCAGGTCGTCCTTCCACGGCACGTCGTCGACGTCGATCTCCATGATGCGCACGTTCGGCAGCGCGGCGCAGAAATGCGCGCTCATCAGGGTGGACAGGTGGCCGTAGAAGTTGTGCGGCGCCACGTTGATCTCGTAGGGCTCGGCCATGTGGCCGATCTTCACGCTCTCGGCGAGGCCGTTCCAGGGGACGTCGACGATGGCCACGTCCATCGCGTGGTTCTCGAGGAAGGGGCGGAACTGCCGCCGCGTGAACAGCGATTCGCAACTCGCGACGGGGGTGCGCAGCGCGTCGCGGATCTTGCGCAGCGCCAGCGGGTCGTAACTGTCGATCTCGAACCACATCAGGCCCAGGTCGTCGAGGGCGCGCGTCACCGCCAGGTAGCCCTCGGTCTTGAAGTTGAAATTCAGGTCGAGGAGGATGTCCATGTCCGGCCCCGCGCCCTCGCGCAGCGCCGTCAGCTGTTCGCGCAGCGCGCCGATGACGCGGCGCGACGGGTTCAGGTCGATCCCGTCCTGGAACCCCGGCATGTGCAGCGCCGGCGTTTCGCCGTCGAACAGGAAGATGTTGGTCTTGAGCGCGCCGAACCCGCGTTCGCGCACCTCGCGCCCGAGGGCGACGAGATCGTCCGGGCCGGTAAGGGGAGGGACCCCCATCGCCTCGGCGCGGTGCAGGCGATAGGTCCCGCAATGCGACCAGTAGAGCCGCACGCGGTCGCGCGTCGGCCCGCCGAACAGCGCATATACGGGGATTCCGAGCGCCTTCGCCTTCACGTCGAGCAGCGCGTTCTGGATCGCCGCGATGGCCTGCTGCGCCATGCCGCCGGGCGCCTGGCGGGCGCGCGCGTAGAGGCGCGCCGAGATCGCCTCCACCGGCCTGGGGTCGGCGCCCACCAACCCCTCCGCCAGCCCCCGGACGACCGCCGTCAGGCCGCGGCTGCCGTAGCTTTCGTTGAACTCCGAATAGCCGACGATTCCTTCGTCGGTGCTCACCTTGAGGAAGGAGAACACCCGCCATCCGGCGTCGCAATGCAGGTCTTCGATAGCGGTGATTTTCACGCGCCTCTCCCCTCGTTCGCCCCGTCCCCGGGATGGCCATCATACCCGCCCCGCCGCGCGCCTTCCACCGCGCCGCGGCCGCCCTTGCGACCCGGCGCGCGCATCGAGGGCGCGGTCGCCGGCGCGCTCGGACGCCCGCTCCCCGAACGCTTGGCGCAAGCGCCCGCCGCCGGGCACGGCGCGGACGGCTGACCCGAACCACGGCTAGGCGAAAGCGGAGCGCGGTTGCGCCCGGCGGCGAAGCGCGCCATATTGCGCTTGCGCCGCGCGCCGTCGGCGGGAGCCTCGCCATGCCGAAGATCAACCCTTTCGTGGGCCTGTTCGTAAGCCTGTTCGTCTCCATAGCGACCTTGAACATCGGCATGTTCATGTGGCTTCGCGACGACATCGCCAACGTCGAAACCGGATTGCGCGCCGACATTGCCGAAGTCCGCGACGCGCAATCCGAGCACGGAGAGCGGTTGGCTCGTATCGAGGCCGTTCTCGAGGCCGTCCAGGCGGTGCTGTCCGAGCATGGCGCCCGGCTGACGCGGCTGGAGGACGGGCAGGGCGTCCTGCGCGGCGATCTGGCGACGACCAATGAGCGCGTCGCGCGCATCGAGGGCACGGTCGCCGGCGCGCTCGGCCGCCCGTTCCCCGAACGCTTGGCGCAAGCGCCCGCAGCCGAAGACGGCGCGGACGGCTGACCGGAGAGGGCAGGGGCGCCGCCGCGCCGTCGGGGGGCGAATCCCGAAAGCGGTCGCCTCCGGGGGCGGACCATGGTCCTCTTCCGGCGCCGCCCGGCAAACGGTTTAATCGGGACATGCGCCGCTTGCCGGATATCGTTCGCGCCCCGGGACCGCCGGCCTCGCGCGCAGCGCGGCCCCGCGCCGCCGCAGCTATCCCGGAATTCCCGGAACCCGCCCGCGCCGCCCGCCCACGCCTCTCGCCGACCCGCGGCGAAACTATATTGAAGCAATAACAACGACTCGGTAGAACCCCCCCGATGGCCCGCTCGCTGCACCGCTTCGCCAACCCCGCCCGGTTCTCCCGGATCGCCCGCGCCGTCCTGCCGTGGGCGATCGCCGCGGCCGCCGCGCTGTTTCCGGCCGGCCTCTACCTGGCGCTCGTCGCGTCGCCGCCCGACTACCGGCAGGGCGAATCGGTGCGCATCATGTACGTCCACGTCCCGGCGGCGTGGATGGCGCTGTTCGTCTACGTCGCGGTGGCGGCGTCCAGCGCCGCGGCGCTGGTCTGGCGCCACCCGCTCGCCGACGTCGCCGCCCGCGCCGCATCGCCCGTCGGCGCCGCCTTCACCGCCATCGCCCTCGCCACCGGCGCGCTGTGGGGGCAGCCCATATGGAGCGCCTGGTGGGTGTGGGACGCGCGCTTGACCTCGGTGCTCGTCCTGCTGTTCCTCTATATCGGCCACATGGCGCTGTTCGACGCCTTCGACGACCCGGTCCGCGGCGCCCGCGCCGCCGCGATCCTCGCCCTCGTCGGCGTCGTCAACGTGCCCATCGTCCACTTCTCCGTCGATTGGTGGAACACGCTGCACCAGCCGGCCAGCATCCTCCGCGCCGGCGGGCCGAGCATCTCGGCGGAAATGCTGTGGCCGCTCTTCGTCATGCTCGCCGCCTTCAAGGCCTGGTTCGCCGCCGTCCTCCTGCTGCGCATGCGGGCCGGGCTCGACGCCGCCAAACTGCGCGCCCTGCGCCGCGCCCAGGCCGGGGAGGCGCCGGCGTGAGCGCCTTTCTGGCGATGGGCGGCTACGCCGTCTGGGTGTGGTCGGCCTACGCCGTCGCGCTGGCGGTCCTCGCCGCCGTCGGCGTCCACGCCGCGCTGTCCGCCCGCGCCCGGCGCCGCGAGCTGGACGCGCTCAGGGCGCGGCTCTCCCGCGCGGGCCGGGCGGCGTGAAGCGCAAGACCCGGCGGCTCTATGCGCTCCTCCTCGGCGGCGCCATGCTCGCCGCCGCCGCCGCGCTCGTGCTGACCGCGCTGGAGGACAGCCTGGTGTTCTTCTACGCGCCCTCCGAACTCGCCGAATTGGCGCCGGGGCCGGAGCGCCGCATCCGCATCGGCGGCCTCGTCGAGGAGGGCAGCGTCGCCCGCGCCGCCGACGGCCCGGAGGTGCGCTTCCGCGTCACCGACACCGCCATGTCGCTGCCGGTCCGCTACGCCGGCGTCCTCCCCGACATGTTCCGCGAAGGGGAGGGGATCGTCGCCGAGGGCCGCCTCGGCGCCGACGGAGTGTTCGCCGCCGATTCCGTCCTCGCCAAGCACGACGAAACCTACATGCCGCCCGAGGCCGCCGAGGCGCTGGAGAAGGCGCGCCGCGGGGAGAACAACGGGGAGAAAACCGGCGAATGATCGTCGAGCTCGGCCATTTCGCGCTGGCGCTGGCGCTCGCCGCGGCGCTGCTCCAGGGAACCCTGCCGCTGGCCGGCGCGGCGCGCGGCGTCCGCGCCTGGATGGCCGTCGCCGCGCCCGCCGCCGCGGTCCAATTCGCCGCCGTCGCCGCCGCCTTCGCGGCGCTGACCTGGGCCTACGTCGTCTCCGACTTCTCGGTGCTCAACGTCGCCGACAACTCGCATTCCGCCAAGCCGGCGCTCTACCGGGTCGCCGGCGTGTGGGGGAACCACGAAGGGTCGATGCTGCTGTGGGCGCTGATCCTGGCGCTGTTCGGGGCGGCGGTGGCGGCGTTCGGCGGCGCCCTGCCGCCGCCGCTGCGCGCGCGCGTGCTGGCGGTCCAGGCGCTCATCGCCGTCGGCTTCCTCTGTTTCACCCTGTTCACGTCGAACCCGTTCGAGCGCCTGTTCCCGCCGCCGGCGGACGGCGAGGGCCTCAACCCGCTGCTCCAGGACCCGGGCCTCGCATTCCATCCGCCGTTCCTCTATCTCGGTTACGTCGGGCTGTCGGTCGCCTTCGCCTTCGCCGTCGCCGCCCTCATCGAGGGGCGGGTGGACGCCGCCTGGGCGCGCTGGGTCCGCCCCTGGGCGCTGGCGGCGTGGTCGTTCCTCACCATCGGCATCGCCCTCGGCAGCTGGTGGGCGTATTACGAACTCGGCTGGGGCGGCTGGTGGTTCTGGGACCCGGTCGAGAACGCCTCCTTCATGCCGTGGCTCGCCGCCACCGCGCTGCTGCACTCGTCCATCGTCTGCGAGAAGCGCGACGCGCTGAAATCCTGGACCGTCCTGCTCGCCATCGTCGCCTTCTCGCTCAGCCTGCTCGGCACGTTCCTCGTCCGCTCCGGCGTCGTCACCTCGGTCCACGCCTTCGCCTCGGACCCGGCGCGCGGCGTGTTCATCCTCGCCTTCCTGGCGCTGGTCGTCGGCGGCTCGCTGGCGCTCTACGCCGTCCGCGCGCCGCGCCTGCGCGCCGGCGGCCAGTTCGCGCCGATCAGCCGCGAGGGCGCCCTGGTGGCGAACAACCTGCTGCTCTCCGCCGCCGCCGCGACGGTCCTCCTCGGCACCCTCTACCCGCTGCTCATGGACGCCCTCGGCGCCGGCAAACTGTCGGTGGGGCCGCCCTATTTCAACGCCGTCTTCGTCCCCCTGATGACTCCGTTGCTGCTGTGCGCCGGCGTCGGCCCGCTGCTGTCGTGGAAGCGCGCCGACGCCGCCGGCGCGCTCGCGCGGCTCAAATGGGTCGCCGCGGCGACGGCCGCGGCGGCGCTGGCGGTCCTCGCCCTCGACGGCGCCGGGCCGCCGCTGGCCGCGCTCGGCGTCGCGCTCGCCGTCTGGCTCGCCGGCGCGGCGCTGGCCGAATGGGCCGGGCGCGTCCGGCTCGGCCGCGCCGCCGCCGCCGACACCCTGCGCCGCGCCGCCGCCCTGCCGCGCGCCGCCTACGGCATGACCGCCGCCCATCTCGGCGCCGCCGTCGTCGTCGCCGGGATCACCGCCTCGAGCGCCTGGCGCGTCGAGAGCCTCCAGGTCATGCGGCCGGGCGACTCGGTCTCCGCCGCCGGCTACGAATTCGCGCTGCGCGGCGTCGGCCGCGCCGACGGGCCGAACTACACCGCCGAGCGCGCCCGCTTCTCGGTTACGCGCGGCGGGCGCGCGGTCGCCGAACTGTTCCCCGAGAAGCGCGTCTATCCCGTCGCCGGGACTCCCACCACCGAGGCGGCGATCCACACCACCTGGCTCGCCGACCTCTACGTCGTGCTCGGCGACCCCGACGGCGCCGGGGGCTGGAGCGCGCGAATCTACTACAACCCGCTGGTTCCGTGGATCTGGCTCGGCGCCGCGGCCATGGCGTTCGGCGGCGCGCTGTCGCTGTCGGACCGCCGCCACCGCATCGGCGCGCCGCGCCGCGCGCGGCGCCTCGTCGAGGCCCCCGCGTGAGGCCGCGCGCGAAGGCGCTGGCCTTCGCCCTCCCGGCGGCGGCGTTCGCCGCGGTCGCCGCGCTGCTCGCCTTCGGTCTCGGCAACGACCCCGCCGAAATCCCCAGCGCGCTGATCGGCCGCCAGGCGCCGCAATTCGCCCTCGCCGCCCTCGACGACCGGACGCAGGGCCTGTCCACCGCCGACCTGCGCGCGGGGGAGGTGAGCGTGGTCAACGTCTTCGCCTCGTGGTGCGTTCCCTGCCGCGCCGAACACCCGTTCATCGCCGAGCTCGGCGCCACCGAGGGCGTTGCGCTCTACGGCGTCGCCTACAAGGACGACCCGGCCGACGCGCGCCGCTTCCTCGACGAACTGGGCGACCCCTACGCCCGCATCGGCGCCGACCGCGACGGCCGCGCCGGCGTCGAACTCGGCGTTTACGGCGTCCCGGAGACCTTCTTCATCGGCCCCGACGGCGTGGTTCGCTACCGGCATGTCGGCCCGCTCCTCGCCGATCACATGGAGTCCCGCGTCCGCCCGCTGGTCGCGGCGCTCCTGGCGCCGGAGGGGCGATGACGCGCCTCGCGGCCGCCGCGCGTGCGCTGGCCGCCGCCGTCCTTCTCGCCGCCCCGGCCGCCGGGTTCGAGAACGACGCGCCGCTCGCCGACCCGGCGCTGGAGGCGCGCGCGCGCGCGCTGGCCGGCGAGCTGCGCTGCCTCGTGTGCCAGAACCAGTCGATCCTCGAATCCGACGCGCCGCTCGCCCGCGACCTGCGCGCGCTGGTGCGCGAGCGCGTCGCCGCCGGCGCCGCGGACGGCGAGGTCAAGGCGTTCGTCGCCGCCCGCTACGGCGATTTCGTCCTGCTGCGCCCGCCCTTCGCGCCGCGCGCCTGGGCGCTGTGGCTCGGCCCGCCGCTCGCCGTCGCCGCCGCGCTCGCCGTCCTGCTCCTCTCGCGGCGCCGCACGCGGGCGGCGCCGCCGGCGCCGCTGGACGCCGGCGAACGCGCGCGGCTCCGCGCCCTGCTCGACGACGACCGCGGCGCATGACCGCCTGGGCGGTCTTCGCCGCGCTGGCGGCGCTGGCGGGCGCCGCGCTCGCCCGGGCGGCGTGGCGCGGCGGCCGCGCCGCGCCCGCCGCGCGCGGCGCTTACGACATCGCCGTGTTCCGCCGCCAGCTCGGCGAACTCGAGGCCGACGCGGCGCGCGGCCTCATCGACGCCGAAGAGGCGCGCGCCGCCCGGATCGAGATCGAACGCCGCATCCTCGCGGCGGGCGCGGACGCCGCCGATTCCGCCGGCGACCGCGGCGGCGGCCGGACCGGCGCGGCGCTGCTCGCCGCCATCGGCGTTCCGCTGGCGGCGCTGTCCATATACGCCGCGCTCGGCTCCCCCGGCGCGCCGGACTCGCCCCTCGCCGCGCGCCAGCCGCCAGACGCGCCGGCGGACGTCGCGCCGGCGGACGTCGCGCGGGCCATCGCCGATCTCGCCGAACGGCTGCGCCAGTCGCCCGGCGACCTGGACGGCTGGGTCCTCCTCGGCCGCTCCTACATGGCCACCGGGCGCTACGATGCGGCGGCGGAGGCGCTGTCCCGCGCCGCCGCGCTGGCGCCGGACGACGCCGACCTCGCCGCGTCATGGGGCGAGGCGCTGGTCCACGCCGCCGGCGGGACCGTCGCGCCGGACGCCGCGCGGCGTTTCGCCGCCGCCCTCGCCATCGACCCCGCGCATCCCGCCGCCCGCTATTACCGCGCGCTGGCGGCGGCGCAGGCCGGCGACTCGCGCGCCGCCTTCGCCGCCTGGACCGCGCTCGCCGAGGACGCGGCGCCGGACGCGCCGTGGCTGCCCGACCTCCGGCTCCGGCTGCGGGAGCTGGCCGGCGCGCTCGGAGTCGACCCGCCCGCCATCGCCGCGGCGACGGCGGCGGAGGAGATCGCCGCCCTCCCGCCGGACGAGCGGGCCGCCGCCATCGACGGGATGGTCGCGCGACTGGAGGCGCGCCTGCGCGACGAGCCCGGCGACGCCGCGGGGTGGCGGCGGCTCGGCCGCGCGAAGCGCGCGCTCGGCGACCTGCCGGCGGCCCGCGACGCCTGGCGGCGCGCCGTCGAACTCGCGCCGGACGACGCCGAGGCGCTCCTCGCGCTGGCCGGCGCCGAACTCGCCCTCGCGCCGGAAGACGCGCCGGCGCCCGAGGCCGCGCTGGCGCTCTACCGCCGCGTCCTCGCGCTTGCGCCCGACGCGCCCGAGGCGTTGTGGTTTCTCGGCCTCGCGGCGGCGGAGGCCGGGCGGGGGGACGAGGCCGGCGAATTCTGGGGCCGCCTGGTCGAATTGCTGCCGCCGGACAGCGACGAGCGCCGCGTCCTCGCCGACCGCCTCGCGGCGCTGCGCGGCGGCGGGTAGGGTAGGGCGAAGCGATGCGGAGGGCGGCGATGGAGCGGTTCAGCCTCGATTCGGCGAGCGCCGAATACAAACGCCGGCGCGAGGAGCTGCGCCGGGCCGAGATCGCGCTCAAGGACCGGCGCGAGGCCGTCGCCGCGCTGCGCCGCGCGCTCCCCGCCGACACGCCGGTCCCGGAGGACTACGCCTTCGCCGAGGCCGCGGACGGCGGCGAGCAGACGGTGCGCCTGTCGGAACTGTTCGCGCCGGGCGGCGGCGCCCTGATCGTCGACCATTTCATGTGGGCGCCCGGCGACGACTCGCCATGCCCCATGTGCGCGATGTGGGCCGACGGATACGACGCCGTCCTGCCGCAGCTCGCGCGCGCCGTCCCCATGGTCCTGGCGGCGAAAAAATCCGCCGCCGCGCTCCGCGCCTTCGCCGACCGGCGCGGCTGGACCGCGCTCCGCGTCCTGTCCAGCGGCGGTTCGACCTTCAACGCCGATTTCGGCATGGAGGACGCCGGCGGCGCGCAGCTCCCCGGCCTCAGCGTGTTTCTCAAGAAGGCCTCGCGAGTCTTTCATTTTTACACGTCCTCGGCGATCATGGGGGACGGACACTATCGCGGCCTCGACCTCTACAGCCCGGTGTGGAATCTCCTCGACCTGCTGCCGGGCGGGCGCGGCGATGTCATGCCGCGCATCGACGGCGGCGCGGCGGCGGCGTGACCGACACCCTCGGCGTCGTCGTGCACGGCGCCACCGGGCGGATGGGGGCGAACCAGCATCTCGCGCGGTCGCTCCTCGCCATCCGCGACAAGGGCGGCGTGGCGCTGTCCGACGGACGGCGCGTCGTCCCCGACCTCCTCCTCGTGGGCCGCGACGCCGGCAAGCTCGCCGCGCTCGCCGCGGCGCACGGAATCCGCGACTGGACGACCGACCTCGACTCGGCGCTCGGCGACCCCCGGCCCGTCTTCTTCGACGCCGCGCTCACCGCCGGCCGCGCCGGCCTGCTGGAGCGCGCGATAGCGGCGGGGAAGCACGTCTATTGCGAGAAGCCCGCCGCCCTCCGCGCCGCCGACGCCCTCGCCCTGGCCCGCCGCGCGCGCGCCGCCGGAGTCAAGCACGGCGTCGTCCAGGACAAGCTCTGGCTGCCGGGGATCCGCAAACTCGAATTGCTGGTGAAATCCGGCTTCTTCGGGCGGGTCCTGTCGGTGCGCGGCGAGTTCGGCTATTGGGTGTTCCCCGGCGGCCTCCAGCCGCCGCAGCGCCCGTCGTGGAACTACCGCGCCGAGGACGGCGGCGGCGTCGTGCTCGACATGCTGCCGCATTGGGACTACCTGCTGGAGGGCCTGTTCGGGCGCGTCGCCGCCGTCTCCTGCCGCGCCGAAACCCACGTCCCCGAGCGCCGCGACGAATCGGGCGCGCCCTACGCCGCGACCGCCGCCGACGCCGCCTACGCGACCTTCGCGCTCGAGGGCGGGATCATCGCCCATTTCAACAGTTCGTGGTGCGTCCGCGTCCGCCGCGACGACCTGCTGACGATCCAGGTCGACGGAACCGCCGGCTCGGCGGTGGCGGGGCTGCGCGAATGCCGGACGCAGGCTCGACAAGGACCGCGAGATCGCCATGCGCCGCCGCCTGCCGCCTTCGGTGCGCATGTTCACCGGCGACGATTTCGCCTACGCCGAACTGATCGACGGCGACGCCGAGGGCCATTCCGACGCCCTGCTCGGAATCTTCGACCCCATCGCCCCCGCCGCGTCGGCGGCGCTCGACGCGCTGGCCGGCGGCGACCGGGCGCGGTTCCACGATATCTTCGCGCCGACCGTCGCGCTGTCGCGCCACATGTTCCGGGCGCCGACGCGCTTCTACAAGACCGGCGTCGTGTTCATGGCGTGGCTGAACGGACACCAGGACCATTTCGCGATGGTCGGCGGGCAGCAAAGCGCGCGCTCCATCCTCCACCTCGCCGAACTGCTCCGCCTCGCCGACTCCGCCGGCCTCGTCGAAGACCCGGAGCTGGCGGCCGCGCGCATGCGGACGCTCCTCGCCGTCCACGGCGTCGCCGCGTGAGCGCCGCGCCGGAGGATGCGCCGCCGGGCGGAGGAAAACAATGGTTTTGCGCGAGGGTTGCGCGGTCGACCGTCCGATGTCACAGTGCGCCCGGTTGCGACGGAGGAAACTGGTTTCCGACGTCCGCAAAGGGGAGGGTAACGCGATGACCATGAGACGCAATACGCTGCTCGTCGGCCTGACGGTGGCGGCCTTGACGGCCTCCGGGTGCGGGGGGGGGGGGGGGCGGATCGCCATCCGCGTCGCCCGCGCCGTCCAGCGGAGGGGGCGGATCGCCATCTGCGCCGTCCGGCCCCGGGGAATTTAGCTCGTTCGACTCCGTGTTGACGGACGCCGCCCAGCGACACGTCGTGACCGCGGTCGCGCAGGCGGCCCGAAACACGCCCAACGCGGGAAGCGTCACGCAATCTTCGACCGGCGCCGGCGGGCGCACCGCCGACAGCGTTTCGGTCGAGGTGGAGCGCGACGCCAGCGGAACGATCAGCTGGACCGTTCGGGAGGCCGGCGGATGGTCCGTCGACAGGGCCAGCGCCCGGGTGTTGGCGGAACCGGGCGGAGAGGGCTGGAAGGGCGTCGAGTTCCATCAGGCGCCGGGAGGCGGCCGGGGCAGCGGAACTGGTCCCGGACTGTACGTCGACGTCTACACCGACTTCGAAACGACTACGATGGCTGCGCCGCCGCCTAGCGAGCCCGCGCCCGAGCCCGCGCCCCAGGCGCCCGAGCCCGCGCCCCAGCCCGAGCCGCCACAGGCCTCGAGTTGCGGAGTCGGCGGCACCGTGTCGGCCGGTAATTCCTGCACTTACGAAGTCGGCGGCCAGACGTTCACCCTCCGCATCGACGGCACCCGGGTTTGCTTCGCGTTCGCTTGCGCCGGGGCGAACGTCCGCATCATCAGCAGCAATATCAACGGCGTGCCCGTCACCATCGAGACCGAGGGAAGCGGTACGAGTCGGAGAATCGTCCAGCTCTCGCCGAACCTTGCGGCCGCCGCGCAGGCGACGGCGTATGTGCTGCAGACTCACGAATCCGGGCAAGACTCCGACTATCTCGCCGGCGGCATCTGGGTGCGGGTTCCGGTCAACGCCGCCAGCGTGGCCGACTACGAGTTCGGCGCCTTCGTGGACGGCAACGACCCCTTCCGGCAGGCCAACCTCGCGGGCTTGACGGGCACGGCGACGTACAGCGCCGAGGGGGGAGTGACCGGGGTGTATTCCGTGCGGGCGACGAACAGGAACTACTTCGTCGACGGCGATGTGACCTTGAGGGCCAACTTCGGCGACGCCGGCAGCCTGGGAAGCATCGGCGGAACCCTCTCCAACTTCACGGGAGATGCGCCGGCGCCGGATTCGTACGACGGAGTCGTCGTAACCTTGGGGACCGCGTCGATCGGAAGCGCCGACAGCGGCTTCTTCACGGGCGACACCTCCACCAGGGGAACGGACTCCGCGTTCACCGGCAAGTGGGGCGGCCAGTTCTACGGTAACGGGGCCGCGGGCGGCCGCCCCGGGTCCGTCGCCGGTACGTTCGGCGGAGCGACCGCCGATGGCGGCGAGGCTTTCATCGGCGTGTTCGGCGCATACCGGCAGTAGCGCCGGCCCGCAACGGGGGAGCGGGGAGCCGCGCGGCTCCCCGAGACCTCCCGGAGAGGCGCCGGACGTCCGCCGCGGCGCCGGCGCCGTGCGTCGCCGCGTGAGCGCCGCGCCGCGCCTGTCGCCGGTCGAGGCGGGGCTGTTCGAACGCGCGGTTCCGCTGCGCCTGCCGTTCCGTTTCGGCGCTTACACCATGACCGAGGCGTCGCAGGCGTTCGTCCGCGTCCGCGTCCGGCTGGAGGACGGCCGCGAGGGGGAGGGCGCCGCCGCCGAGGTCCTCGCCCCCAAATGGTTCGATAAGGACCCGGCGCTGTCCGCCGCCGATACGGTCCGCCAATTGCGCCGCGCGCTCGCCTCCGCCGTCCGCCTCTACGCCGCCGCCGGCCCGGCGACCGCCTTCGGCCTGTGGCGCGAGACGTACGACGCCCAGCTGGCCGGTTGCGCCGCCGCCGGAATCGGGCCGCTCGCCGCCGGCTTCGGCCCGGCGCTCCTCGACAAGGCGGTGCTGGACGCGCTGTGCCGCATCGCCGGAGTCTCGGTCTTCGCCGCGCTGGCGGCGAACCTGCCGGGGGTGGAGGGCGGCGCGCCGGCGCCGGACCTCGCCGGCTTCGACGTCGCCGCCTTCGTCCGCGCCCTCCGCCCCGCCGCCGCCATCGCCGCGCGGCATACGGTGGGCCTCCTCGACCCGCTGTCCGGGCCGGGCCGCCTCGACGACGGCCTGCCGGAGACGCTGGAGCAGGTCATCGCCGCCTACGGCCAGCGCTATTTCAAGGTCAAACTCTCCGGCGACCCCGCCGCCGACCTCGCCCGCGCCGAGGAGATCGCGGCGGTCCTCGACCGCCGCATCGCCGAACCCTACCGCGTGACGCTCGACGGCAACGAGCAGTTCGCCGACGGCGCCGCGCTGGAGGCGTTCATGCGCGCGCTCGCGGCGGCGCCGGCGCTGGCGCGCTTCGCCGCCTCGGTCCTGTTCGTCGAACAGCCCTTTCCGCGCGGCGCGACCTTGCGCTCCGACGTCTCTGGCCTCGCCGTGGGCAAGCCGCTGCTGGTCGACGAGGCGGACGCGGCGATGGACTCCTTCCCGCGCGCCCGCGCGCTCGGCTGGCGCGGCGTGTCGTCGAAATCCTGCAAGGGCCTCTACAAATCGCTCCTCAACGCCGCCCGCTGCCGGTTCTGGAGCGACTCCGACCCGGCGCGGCCGGTCTTCATGTCGGCGGAGGACCTCATGACCCAGCCCGGCCCGGGGCTGCAACAGGACCTGGCCCTCGCCGCGGCCATCGGCTGCGCGCATGTCGAGCGCAACGGCCACCATTACGCGGGCGGCATGGCCGGCGCGCCGCCGGGCGAGCGGCGGGCCTTCCTCGCCGCGCATCCCGACCTCTACCGCGCGGCGGGCGGGGCGGCGCGCGTCGTCATCGCCGATGGACGCATGGCGCTCGGCTCGCTGTCCTGCCCCGGCTTCGCCGCCGCCGCCATGCCCGACTTTTCCGCCATGCGCCCGATGCCGGAGGGAGAATGACGATGGCCGACCCGCCGCGCCCGTCGTGGAATTTCGCCGCGGCGGGGAGCGCAAGCGCTGGAAACGCGGGGCGAAACGGGGTATGCGGGGCGCGGCCTGACAGGGGAGCCCGCGCGTGACCGCCGCGCCGACGATCTTCGACACCTGCCGCCCGCGCGCCGACGTGCTCGCCGCCGCCGCCGCCGAGGCCGACTTCGCCGCCGACCTGGCGCGGACGGTCGGCGGCGAGGGCGCATACGCCGACCCGGCGCGGTTCTTCGCCGACACCTGGCCGACGCGCGGCCTCAAGAGCCTGCTCGCCAGCGTCCTGCGGCGGCTCGGCGGCGATGGCGGGGCGGCGGCGATCTTCCGCCTCGACACCTCGTTCGGCGGCGGCAAGACGCACGGCCTGATCGCCCTCGTCCACGCCGCGCGCGGGATGCCGGGCGTCGCCGACCCCGCCGAGTTCATCGGCTCGGCGCCGCTTCCGCGCCCCCCGGCGCGAGTCGCCGCGTTCGACGGGGTGAACGCCGACCCGGCGAACGGGCGGGCGATGGGCGGCGGAATTCGCGCGCGGACGCCGTGGGGCGAGATCGCCCATGCGCTGGCCGGGCCGGAGGGCTACGAACGGGTCCGCAAGAGCGACGAAACGGGAGTCGCCCCGGGCCGCGACACGCTGCGCGAATTGCTCGGCGGCGGGCCGGCGCTGGTCCTGCTCGACGAACTCGCGGTCTGGCTGCGCAAGGCGGGCGGGCTGGGCGATGGCGGCGGCGGGCAGTTGACCGCGTTCCTCTCGGCGCTGTTCCAGGCGGTCCAGTCGCAGCCGGACGCGGCGGCGGTCTTCACCCTCGCCGTGGGCAAGGACGGGGGCGGGACCGACGCCTACGCCGGCGAGAACCGCCTCGTCGCCGACGGGCTGGCGGAGGCGGCGAGCGTCGCCGGGCGGACCGCGACCCTGTTGAACCCCACCGAGGAGGACGAGACCGCCCGCGTCCTCCGCCGCCGCCTGTTCGAGTCCATCGACGAGGCGGGCGCGGCGCGGGCGGCGGACGCCTACCGCGCGCTGTGGGCCGCCGGCCGCGACGCGCTGCCCGATGCGGCGGCGCGGCCGGAGGCCGCGGCGCGGCTGCGGGAGGGCTACCCGCTCCACCCCGAATTGCTGGACGTCCTGACGGGCAAGACGGCGACGCTGGGCGACTTCCAGCGCGTGCGCGGCATGTTGCGGCTGCTCGCCGCCGCGGTGAAGCAGTTGTGGGAGGAGAAGCCGGACGGCGCGGCGGCGATCCACCTGCATCACGTCGACCCGGGGCGCGAATCGGTCCGCCGCGAGATCGTCACCCGGCTCGGCCAGTCGGCCTACGTCCCGGCGATCGACAACGACATCGCGGCGCCGGAGGGGCGGACGGCGCTCGCCCAGGCGATCGACGCCGAGCGCCACGCCGGCATGCCGCCCTACGCCGCCTGGACGGCGCGGACGATCTTCATGCACACGCTGGCGTTCAACGACCGGCTGAAGGGAGTCGACGCCGCCGGGCTGCGCCATTCGATCCTGGCGCCGGGGCTGGACGCGGCGTTCGTCGACGCGGCGCGCAAGGCGTTCGCCGCGCGGTCCGCCTATCTCGACGACCGGCCCGCGGCGCCGCTGCGGTTCCTCGCCGAGGCCAACCTGACCCGCATCGTCCAGCAGGAGGAGGCGCGCGTCGACGCCGGCGACGCGCGCGCCGAACTCAACGACCGCATCCGCGGGATATTCGAGGGCGAGACCTTCGACCTCGTCCCGTTCCCCGCCGGGCCGTTCGACGCGCCGGACGAGGCCGGCGGCCGGCCGAAACTCGTCGTCCTGTCGTTCGACGCCGAGGCGGTGGGCGCGACGGTGGCGGCGCCGCCGGAGCTCGCCGCGCGCATATTCGCCCGCAAGGGCGCGGAGGGGGCGGCGCTGCGGGTGTTCCGCAACAACCTGGCGTTCGTCGCCGCCGATGAGGCGCGGCTGGCCGACATGCGCCGCGCGGCGAACCGCCGCCTGGCGCTGCGCGAATTGAAGCGGCCGGAGCGGCTGGCCGAACTCGCCGAACACCAGCGCGACCGCGTCCGCGAGCTGGAGGCGCGCTCCGAACACGAGCTCGCCATCGCCGTCCAGCAATGCTACCGGCACGTCTTCTACCCCTCGCGGAGCCGCATCGGCGAGAGCGACGTCGACCTGGCGCACACCGCCATCGACATCCATTCCGCCGCCGACAAGCCGGGCGCCGGGCAGGCGCAGGCGGCGCGCGCGCTGCGCGACATGCACAAATTGCGCCTGCCCGAGGACGCGCCCGATTCGCCCGTCTTCGTCCGCGAGCGGACGCCGTTGAAGAAGGGCGAGATCACGACGCGGGCGCTGCGCGACGAGTTCCGCCGCGACCCCGGCCTGCCCATGCTGGTGGGCGACGACGTCTTCCTGCGCGGCGTCCGGTTGGGGATAGAGGGCGGCGACTACGTCTATCGCGGCGGCGACCTGCTGTGCGGGCCGGGCGACCCGCAGGCGGCGATCCGCATCGACGAGCAGTCCTTCGTCTTCACGATGGACTATGCGAAGCGGAAGAAGATATGGCCGCGCGCGCCGGCGGCGCCGGAGCCTCTTCCGCCCGATCCGCCGACTCCCCCCGGCCCGGGGACCGGCGCCGGGGCCGGCGAGGGGGGTTCGGCTCCGCCGCCCGACGTCCCCGCCGGGGCGTTCAGCGCCGAGGGGGTTTTGCCGGAGGCGCTCGCGCGGTGCTGGGAGCAGGCCCGCGCGGCGCAGGCGGAGCGCATCGACACGGTGGCGATCCGCGTGTTCGACGCGAATGACGGCTTCGCCCTCGCGGCGTCGGTCGGCGCGGTTTCGGGCGCGGAGAAGGTCGTGACCTTCGAGGGCGGCTACGCGACGGCGGCGGGCGGCGAGTTGCACGTGACATTTCGCGGCCCGCCCGCCGATGCGCAGCCGGTCAGGGAGTTCCTGGCGCCGCAGCTGCGCGCCGCCGGCGAGCGGGACCTGGCGACGGGGTTCGAAATCGCCTTCGCCGGCGGCCTGCCGCTGGCGGGCGATGCGGCGCAGGCGTTCGCCGAGCGCCTCTCCCGCTACGCGCGCGCGGCGCACGTCCACGCGACGGCGGTCGCGCGGGCGGCGGACGAGGACGAGTCGCCGTGAGCGCCGCGGCGCTCATTGCGCCGGCCCCGCGCTCGGCGCCGCGCTACGAGTTGCGGACCCGCCGGCGCGGCCCGGCCGATTCGGAATACGAGGTGTGGCAGCTGCCGGCGCCGGCGACGCCGCACATCGCCGCGCCGCTGCGCGTCGCCGGGCTGCGCGGGCGCAACCTGGAGCTGGTGGAGCACCGGGTGCTCAAGCGCCTGTCCCGCGCCGGGGTGACGCCGGCCCGCGCCTCCGCCGCGCGCGGCTGCCCGCTGGACGAGGACCTGGCGCTGGCGCTGGGCCTGTTGTTCCGCGCCCTTGCGCCGATGCGCAGCCGTGACAACATGCGCGCGGTGGCGGAGGGGATAGAGGCGATGGGCCGCGAGGAGGCGGCCTACTGGCTCGGCATGGCGATGCACCGCAAGCGCCCCCGCCGCGTGCTGACCGCGCTGCGCTTCCTGCTGACCGAGCCGCGCCCGCGGAGGGCCGCGCCGTGAAACGCGAACACGGCGCCGACGGCGACGGCAAGGCGAGCGTGCCGAGCGCCATCGCGGCGCGTGTTCGTCCTCTCCTGTTTCTTTATCTCGTCATTCCCGCGAAGGCGGGAATCTCCGTCAAACGTAGCAATACTGCGCCTCACGATAGAGATTCCCGCCTTCGCGGGAATGACGAGAAAGTTGCGCCAAGCTCGTTTTCGATCCGGGCCGGTATGAAAGAAGACGCAGGCGAGACGCCGGCGCGCCCGGGGAGGGCCGCGCCGTGAAACGCGAACTGCCGCTCGATCCCTCGCTGACCGTCTTTCACGGCGCCGACGGCGACGGCAAGGCGAGCGTGTCGAGCGCCATCGCGGCGCGTGTTCGTTCTCTCCTGTTTCTTTATCTCGTCATTCCCGCGAAGGCGGGAATCTCCGTCAAGCACGGCAATGCTGCTCCTCACGATAGAGATTCCCGCCTTCGCGGGAATGACGAGAAAGTTGCGCCAAGCTCGTTTTCGATCCGGGCCGGTATGAAAGAAGACGCCAACGAGACGCCGGCGCGTCCGGGGAGGGCCGCGCCGTGAGACTCGACCGGGTGGAGATAGAGAACTACCGGGCGATCGAGAAGCTCGAACTGCCGCTCGATCCCTCGCTGACCGTCCTTCACGGCGCCAACGGCGACGGCAAGACGAGCGTGTTGAGCGCCATCGCGGCGGGGCTCGGGAGCATTCTCAGGTTGTTGCCGGACGTGTCTGGCGTCGGTTTCCGCGACACCGATTTGCGCGGCGCGCGGCCCTTGCGGGTGGCGCTGAAAACGTTGGACGGAATCGAATGGGATCGGCGGCGGCTCGGTCCACGAAAGAGAACGGCGCAGCGGGGACTGAAGGACGCCATCGAGGCCATCGTCGCCGCCGACCGAAATGGCGCGGACACTCTGGATCTGCCGATCGTCGTCTTCTACGACACGGATCGCTCGGTGGTCGATGCGCCGCAACAACGCCGGGGATTCAAGGATTTCAAGACGGAATTCCCACGTTACGCGGCGTTGGAGGGAGCGCTGTCGCCGCGGCCCAATTTCAAGGAATTTTTCAAATGGTTTTACGCGGTCGAAAACGAGGAGCTGCGGGGGCAAAAAGAACGGCGCGATTTCAATTTCCGCCTGAAGGAACTGGAGGCGGTGCGCCAGGCGATCGGCGATCTGGTTTCCGGGATCTCCGATCCCCGAGTCGAAATTCGCCCGCTGCGCTTCGCCGTGACCGTGAAATCGGAATCGGGCAAGGAGCGCGCGCTCGACCAGTTGAGCGGCGGCTACCGCATCATGCTGGCGCTCGCGGCGGATCTGGCGCGGCGCATGGCGCAGGGGAACCCGCATCTCGACGACCCGCTCCGGTCGGAGGCGGTCGTGTTGATCGACGAGGTCGAGCTGCACCTGCATCCCCGGTGGCAACAGCGCGTGCTGCCCGATCTGACGCGGACCTTCCCGAACGCGCAGTTCGTCGTGTCCACCCACAGCCCCCTGGTGCTGACGACGGTCATGCCGCACCGCATCGTTCGGCTGTTCCGCCATGACGGGCGCATCCGCGCGGGCCATGAAGTCGGGCCGACCTACGGCGCCGAGGCGGGCGGCGTGCTGGAGGCGGTCATGGAAGTGCGGGAGCGTCCGGGCGCGGAGCACAACCCGTTCGTGCGCAAGCTCGAGAAGTACATGCGCCTCGTCGACGACGGACTCGGCAGCTCCGAAAAGGCGGTTTCGCTCAGAAAGGAGCTGGACGAGATTTCTCCCAGAGACTCGGGACTCGACGCGGCGGATATGGAAATGCAGCGGCAGGAAATTTTTGCGGAATTGGGAGAGGAGTCTTGAAGCGCATCCGGCGATTTCGGGGACCTGTACCGGGTCTCGCTCCCTACCAACGACAGGCAGGGGCCAATGCGAGTTGGTCGGGATACCGCCGACACCCCGCGGGCAAGCGGCGATACGCGCAACTTATCGATGAGCTCGCCGATCTTCAGCACGGCCTTTGCGGTTACTGCGAGATCGATCTTCTCCACGGAGATCGGCAGGTCGAGCACGTTAATCCGGTAAGTTTGCAACCGTCCCTTCAGCTCTCGGCCGGAAACATGATCGCGTCATGCAGGGGCGGCGCGTCGGACCATTCCGTTGTTCGCGCGGATCCGCAGCGGTTTCATCTAAATCAGCTGAGCTGCGGTCAAGCGAAGGGCAATACCTCTCCTGCGCTTGTCTGCGAGCCGCGGATGTTACCGGCGATTCCGTCCGTTACGCGCGTTCTGACGGATGGGCGAATCGAAGCCGATGCGCCGTCCTGTAAAAGGATGGGGGTACCTCAAAACATTGTGGAGAAGACCATAAGCGTTCTGAATTTGAATGCCGGGAGGTTGTGGCAAGCGCGAAGCGACTACAGGAAACTTCTCGTTCGGCAAATGGCCAAATATCCCTCCTTGCCGGCGCGACAGGCATGGGCCGGCAGGGTTCTGTTGCCGGGGCCGAACGGCGCGCTGCCGAAGTTCTTCACCACCGGCCGTTCGTTTTTCGGACCGCTGGGCGAGCAGGTGCTTCAACGACACCCTCAAAGATGGATTTGACGCCATGCCCGACACACGGCTGATCGAACGCTGGCTGCCTATCGCGGCGCTCGGCATTGAGAGCAAGCGCGAACGGACGCCGATGACGCCGTTCCCCGCGCCGAACCGGCTGCACGTCTGGTGGGCGCGGCGGCCGCTGGTGGCGTCGCGGGCGGCGGTGCTCGCCTCGCTGCTGCCGGCCGATGCGGACCGCGAGAAGTTCATGCATGTCGTCGGGATTCATGGGGATCCGGTGGCGGCGAAAGCGCGGATCGCCATCGCGACCCGGGAGGGGAAACGGCTCGGCAAGGATGCTTACGGCTATCCTCGCGCATTCGGCTGGACTCCCGAACAAGACGATATAGACTGGATCGAAGAAAATGTGGAGGACCGCAAGGTCGTTCTCGATCCGACCGCCGGGGGAGGCAGTATTCCTTTCGAGTCGTTTCGTCTTCGTCTCGAGGCGTTGTCCAATGATTTGAATCCCGTCTCCGCATTGCTTCAGAAGGCGACGTTGAAATGGCCCGCCGAATTCGGGTCGGCGGTCCGGCATGACTTTCAGGAATTGGCGCGGAGATATATCGTCGCGGTCCTCGATCGCCTTGCGGAGGTGTTTCCCGACGAGGGGGACGACAGGCGGCCGGACGGCTACCTGTGGGCGCGCACCGTCGCCTGCCCCTATTGCGCCGGAGTCGTTCCGCTGTCGCCGAACTGGCGGTTGGCGCCGGACGGGACGGGAGTCGCGCTCGCGCCGCATGTCGGCGACGGGCCGGGCTCCAAAGGCCGGGTGTGTGCGTTCGAGGTCGTGCGGTCGCGGCGGGAGCAATCGGAGGGCACGGCGCGGCGCGGTTCCGGAGCGTGCCCCTATCCCGATTGCGGGCGCGTTATCGACGGCGACGAGATCAAGGAACAAGCGCAAGCGGGGCGCATGGGCGAACAGCTGTTCGCCGTGGTGGTCAAGAAACGGGTGAAGGTCCTGAGCAAGACCGGGCGGACGCGCGAGAAGTGGGTTCGCGGCTACCGCGCGCCGCGGCCGGAGGACGACAACGCCGCCGAAATCCGCGCCAGACTCGACGAGAAAATGCTCGAATGGGAGGCGTTCGACATCGTGCCGAGCGAACCGATCCCGGATGGTTACAGTACCGTAACGCCCCGGCTTTATGGAATGACGTTGTGGCGCGACCTGTTCTCGCCGCGCCAGCTGCTGTGCCACGGAACGAGCGTCGAAGTGTTTCGCGATATGCTGGACGCGGACGAGGCTGCCGGCGAGCTGACCGATGTTCGCAGGGCCGCCTATGGGTATCTGGCGCTCGCGCTGGACACCTTGCTGGATTACAATAATCGGTTCAGCTATTGGGATACCGATACGGGAAGAGGGATAAGACATATATTCAACCGCCACGATTTCGGGTTCGTATGGTCCTACGCGGAAATGGCGCCGCTGGTTACGGGAGCGGGATACGACTGGGCGATCAAGAAAACCGCCAAGTGTATCGACGATCTTCTGACCCTGGTCCGTCCGAAGGGGGTCGGCGACGCGCTGTTCGGTGCGGAAGGCGGAAACGGCGCGCCGCCGATAACCGTCACCTGCAAGCCCGGCGACCGGCTCGACCACATCGCCGACGCGAGCATCGACGCGGTGGTAATCGACCCGCCCTATTACGACAACGTGATGTACGCCGAGCTGTCCGACTTCTTCTACGTCTGGCTCAAGCGGACCGCCGGCCGCGTGTTCCCGGAACTGTTCACGAGTTATCTGACCGACAAGGACAACGAGGCGGTGGCGAACCCGGCGCGGTTCCGGGGCGAGAAGGGCGCGCGGGCGCTGGCGGGGCGCGACTATCGTCGGCGCATGGCGGAGATCTTCGCCGAGTGCCGGCGGGTCCTCAAACCGGACGGGATCATGACGGTGATGTTCACCCACAAGGCGACCGGCGCATGGGACGCGCTGGCGACCGGGCTGATGGAGGCCGGGTTCGCCGTGACCGCGTCGTGGCCGGTCCACACCGAGTCGGAAGGCGGGCTTCACATAAAGAACAAGGCGGCGGCGAACAGCACGGTGCTCCTCGCCTGCCGCCCGCGCGCGGCGGCGGAGGACGGGGAGGCGGCGTTCTGGGAGGACGCGGAGCCGCGCGTCGTGCGCGCGGTGCGCGAGCGCATGGACGGCTTCGCGGCCGCGGGCCTGTCCGGCGTCGACCTGTATCTCGCCGCCTTCGGCCCGGCGCTGGAGGAATTCTCGCGCCACTGGCCGCTCCGGCGGGGACGGCCGCGCCCGGCGCCGGCGGGCCGGCGGCGGCGCGGCGCGGGCGCGGCGGAGGAGGACCGCGACCCCTATGCGGCGGCGCCGGAGGACGCGCTCGACGCGGCGCGGCGCGAGGTCAAGAACTGGCGGCTGGAGCAACTGACCGGCCGCCGCTCCGGCGCCGAACTCGACCCCGCGACCGAATTCTTCGTGCTGGCGTGGGACGCCTTCCGCGCGCCGGTCTTCGCCTACGACGAGGCGCTCCGCCTCGCCCGCGCCGCCGGGGTGGACCTGGACGGCGAGATCGTCGGGCGGCTGGCGGACAAGAGGGGCAGCGACCTGCGGCTGCGCGACAGCGCCGCGCGCGCCGCGAAGGGGGCGCTCGGCCCGCCCGGCGGCGCGCGCGGGATGATCGACGCGGTCCACCATGCGGCGCATGCGGCGCGCGCGCGGAGCCTGGGCGCCGCCCGCGACCTGGCGGAGGCGGAGGGGCTGGACCGCGACCCGCGCTTCCTCGCGGCGCTGGAGGCGGTGCTGGAGGTCCTGCCGCCGGCGCGCGACTGGACCGGGATCGAACTGGAGGGCGAACTCGCGGCGGCGGGGAGCGACTTCGCGGCGCTGGAGGGCCTCCGCCGCCTCGCCTTCGGCGACCGCATCGACGCGCCGCGGCAACTCGCCCTGTGGCGCGACGGCGATGCGGATTCGGCGTGAATAGTCCCAATCCAATGGTAAATTTGGACATGCTTTTATTTACCGTCATTCCCGCGAAGGCGGGAATCTTTATGGACGTGCGCGGTATTATGGAACTCGATAGAGATTCCCGCCTTCGCGGGAATGACGGGGAAGTTGTGCGAAGACCATTCCGGGGCTGGATGGGGGCAACGCCGAGCCGCGCGGATAGAGAATTCCGCATGCGCGGACAGGACGGACGGACACATTCGACGAGGCGGCGCCCATGCTGACGGACCGGGAGTGGCAGCTCAAATACACCCGCGAGGACGGCGACCTCGTGCGGTCGTTCTACGTCCCGGCGCTGGAGGACGCGGCGCGGTACGACCGGCTGACGGGGTATTTCGACGCCAGGGCGCTGGCGCTGGCGGCGCGCGGGGTCGAGGGGCTGGTCCGCAACGACGGGCGGATGCGCCTCGTCGCCGGCTGCACGCTGGACGCGGACCACATCGCCGCCATCGAGCGGGGCGCGGACCTGCGCGAACGGGTGGCGCGGCGGCTCGCCGAACTGCCGCTCGCGCCGCCCGACGCCGAGGCGGAGGGCGCGCTCGCGCTGCTCGCATGGATGGTCGCGCGCGGCCGCCTCGACGTGAAGGTGGCGGTCCCGTGCGGCGCCGACCGCAAACCCGTCCGCGACGCGGCGATCTTCCACGCCAAGACGGGGGTCGTCGCCGACCGCGCCGGCAACCGCCTCGCCTGGACCGGCAGCCTGAACGAAACCGCCGCCGGCTGGACGCGGAACTGGGAGAGCATCTCGGTTTACACCAGCTGGGGGCCGGAGCCGGCGCGGGCGGAGGGCGAGGAGGCGGACTTCGCGCGGCTGTGGGCCGACCGCGCGGCGGGCGCGCTGGTCATCGACGCGCCGGAGGCGGCGCGGCGCGACCTGCTGCGATTCCTCCCGCCCGGCGGCGCCGCGCCGGCGCGGCTGACGCGGGCGAAGCCGCGCGCCGCCGCGCCGCCCGCGCCCGAACCGCCCCAACCGCCGCCGCCCGAACCACCGCCGATGCCGGACCGGCGGGCCCGGCTGTGGGCCGCCATCGCCGCCGCGCCGCGCAGGGCGCGCGGCGGAGCGCGGGTCGGCGAGGCCACGGCGGCCGTCGCGCCCTGGCCGCACCAGGTGCGCGCGTTCGAACGGCTCTATGCGGCGTGGCCGCCGCGCCTGCTGATCGCCGACGAAGTGGGCCTCGGCAAGACCGTCCAGGCGGGGATGCTGCTGCGGCAAGCCTGGCTCGCCGGGCGGGCGAAGCGGGTTCTCATCCTCGCGCCCCGGGCGATCCTGCCGCAATGGCAGGCGGAGTTGCGGGAGAAGTTCAACCTCGACTGGCCGATCTACGACGGAAGCAAACTCGTCTTCGCCCCCGCGCCGGGGCGCGGCGGGCGCCGGCGCGAGATCGACGGCGCCGGCTGGCGCGACCGGCCGGCCGTGCTCGCCTCCAGCCAGACCATGCGGCGGAGCGCGCGGCGGGCCGAGCTGCTGGCGGCCGAGCCGTGGGACCTGGCGGTGCTCGACGAGGCGCACCACGCGCGGCGCCGGGGGGCGGGGTCGGCGAAGGACGGCGGGCCGAACGCGCTGCTGCAAACGATGCAGGCGCTCGAGGCGCGCGGGCAATTCCGCGGGCTGGTGCTGCTCACCGCGACGCCGATGCAGGTCCACCCCGTCGAGCTCCGCGACCTGCTGGCGCTGCTCGGCCTGCCGCCGGAATGGAGCGAGGCGGCGTTCCTGCGGTTCTTCGAAGACATTGCCCATCCCAACCCCGGCGCCGAGGCGTTCGAGCGCATGGCCGGGCTGTTCCGCGCCGCGGAGCGCGCCTGGGGCCGCATGGACGGCGCCGAGGCGCGCCGCGTCACGGGCTGCTCGCGGTTCGCGGCGGGCAAGGTCCTGCGGGCGCTGCGCGACTCGTCGAGCATTCCGCGCCGGCGGCTGGAGACTCCCGAACGGCGCGCGGCGCTGGCGGCGATGCGGGCGCGCACGCCGGTCCGCGCGCTGGTCTCGCGCCACACCCGCGACCTGCTGCGGCGCTATTTCGCAGCGGGGGCGATCTCCACCCCCGTCGCGACGCGCCGGGTCGAGGACCGGTTCGTGACGATGACGGCGGACGAGCGCGCGCTCTACCGCGCGGTGGAGGACTACATCTCCGCCGCCTGGAACGGCGCGGCGGCGGCGGAGCGGTCCGCGGTCGGGTTCGTGATGACGATTTATCGCCGCCGCCTCGCCAGCAGCTTCCGCGCCCTGCGCGCAACGCTGGAGCGGCATCTCGCCGCGCTGGACGCGGACGGCGCGACAATTGGGCCGGGGGATGCGGGGCCGGGGGATGCGGGGCCGGGGGAGGAGGACCTGCCGGACGACGAGCTCCTCGACGCCGACGACGCGGCGGAGCGCGAGCGCCGGGCGCTGGCCGCCGCCGACCGCGCCGCCGTCGCGGAGTTGCTGGAGCGCGTCCGCGCGCTGCCGCCCGACGGCAAGCTCGCCCGCCTGAAGGCGGCGCTGGCGGAGCTGCGCCGCGACGGCCACGACCGCGCGATGGTGTTCACGCAATTCGCCGACACGATGGACTTCCTGCGCGACGCGCTGCGCGCCGATGGCGGCGGCTGGCGGCCGATCTGCTATTCGGGCCGCGGCGGCGAGGAGCCCGCGCCCGGCGGCGGCTGGCGCGCCATCGCCCGCCACGACGCCGCGCGCCGCTTCCGCGACGGCGCCGCGGACCTGCTGCTGTGCACCGACGCGGCGGCGGAGGGGTTGAACTTCCAATTCTGCGGCGCGCTGGTGGACTACGACATGCCGTGGAACCCCATGCGCGTCGAACAGCGCATCGGGCGGATCGACCGCCTGGGCCAGAAACATTCGGTCATCCGCGTCGTCAACCTGCATTACGAAGGGACGGTGGAGACCGACGTCTATCGCGCGCTGCGGACCCGCATCCGCCTGTTCGAGTCGGTGGTGGGGCGGTTGCAGCCCATCCTGGCGCGCCTGCCGGGGGCGATCTCGGACGCGGTGCTGCGCGGCGCCGACGCGGCGGAGGAGATTGCCCGGAGCGCGCGGGAGGCGGCGGAGGGCGCCGGCTTCGACCTCGATTCGGTCCTGGACGCCGATCTCGCCATGCCCGCCCGCGCGCCTTCGGCGCTGGCGATGGCCGATCTCGACCGCCTGCTCGCCCGCCCCGACCTGATGCCGCCCGGCGTCGAGGTCCAGCCCATGGGCCGCCGCGAATACGGCCTCCGCGCCCCCGGCATGACCGCCCCCGTCCGCGTGACGACCGACCGCGACTACCACGCCGCGAACGCCGACAGCGTTGAGTTCTGGTCGCCGGGCAACCCGTTGTTCCAGCCCCCCGACCCCGCCCCGCCGCCCGACGCGGCGGCGGGCAAGACGGCGCGGGAAATATTGGAGGAGGGGTAGGGGCTACGCAGCAGCGGGATGAAACCAGGCGGCGAGCAATACGTGTATATCAAAGGTTGATAACACGGCGATCATGTGCGTGTGGCCCGTTACGTCGCCCAATTTGTATGCGTCATAACGTTTCCGATTCACACAAAATTATGGGTGTGAATCTCGACTTTAATCTTATTTCTGCTGTTTTCTCGCGTTGACCAAGTCATCCACCATTTTCCTGGCAACAGCGGCCGTATCTGACCGGTTAGGCTTGCCTTTTACCGGCATTATCTTACGTTCTGGAGTCGAAAGGTTTTCTGCGTGAATTATGCATTCGAGGGAACCGTGAATTTCTTCAACATTTTGCGTAATGCACAGATGACCCTCAAAAATCTCAGCGTCCATACCGTGTCGCCATTGGGCGCACTCGAGGCTGAAAGCGTTTGAAGGTTCCGCAAATCGGTGGGATTTGTAGTAAAATTGATTGGGATCGGGCCCGGGCCTCTGACGTATAGAATCGATAGGTGGAGTTTCGGGCAAGTGCGATACGATTTTCGCAACCCCCGTAGGCCCAAGCCCCAAAGACGTAAGCAAAGGCGTAAGGGGATTAGACCATTTCCCCTGCGGCGAGTCTGGAGGTGACGGGAATGACAGCGGCCGAGCGTCTTCTTCAGTTTTCTCTGCCAGTGGTGGCCTGATCGAAAAATTTCCCTTAGCAGTTATGGTCACAAGAGCGTCTTTACCAGGGCGAGTGCCTACGTTATTCAGCGAGAAACAAAATTTTGCGCGAATCCGATCATTCAAAGGTATATGAATTTGTTGCAAAATGTCTTTGCATTTCTTTATCCACGCGCCGTATTTTTTCTTGTACTCATCAATTTCCTGATCGGACGCGGGGGTGAAGGTTGTCATGGCGCCGAATCCGAACGGACGTTCCATAGATTCCCGGGGTCCGAAGTCAGAACTAAGCGGGAATTCACGCTTTAAGCGTTCAATAATATTAGATATTGTGACATCCGGCAAACTTTCGTAGATATCCCAATTGAATTCCAACGAGGTTATTTCACTCCCGTCATCTCCCAAAGGGGTAATTTGGAAACGAGGCTCGGCATTTTTGATGCGCTCCAACTCCAGCCGCAGCTGTTCATTCTTGCGTTCTATCTTGGTGGGTTCCGGCGGGCGTATCCAAGTGTCTGGGATAACAATAAAGGGCAGATCCAACATCCGCGCGCTTGCCATGGGTCCGCTGTCGTGGGTGAGCAAACGTGTATCAGAGTCCGGATGTGACTTTCTATAAGCATGAACGCACCCCACGATCCGATTGTCAATCTCTCGGTAGTCAAGACGATTCCTGATTTCCGGGCTGGGCAAGATAGATGGATCGACAAATAGTTTGACCTGTGGAGCTGAGCCTTTAATCGATTCGTAATCGTTGCCGCCAATAATTAGATCCCGAAAAATGGAATGCGCACGACGCGCCCGCCTGCCCACCCTGTCGTTCCCTCGTTGTTTTTGCCTGTCGATTTCGTGCTGGACAGGACGACAGACGATCAGATGTATCTCGTCTATCTCGTCAGATTCTCGCAAGCTCGACCAGTCGAGCCCATTTAGAGCGCAACATTGTATGAACAGATTCGTATCTGGGAACAAGTAGAGAATTTTCATCGTGCTGCCCGTGCCGCTGTCATGTCCTGGCGCAGTCCGCAGGGTGGCATGGCCTGCACGCCGGAGCGCGAACCATGCCGAGAGGGAGGAAAATAGCCTAACGCGCTCGTGCGGTCAAGGCGCATCGGGTCATGGTGTGTACGGTCGCCGAAGCGGTCGCCCAAGCGCGCGTGGCGGACGCGCGTTCCGGGGCGGTATTCGAGGAATCGTCGTGGATCGACAGCCATCCCCATGCGGGTACACGATATCGCCCAGGCGGTCGAATTTCGGGCCGGACCCTGTTCTTACCGCGCTGGGCCCGGGTTCCGTCCGGGCGGCGGATAGCCCCGCGGCCGGTCCGGGTCGCCGGGCAGGGCAGGAGGCATGGGCAGAAGCGGATATTCCTGCATCGGCGGTTCCCGCAGGTTACGGTTGATGAGCCCTCGATCGCCATTGCCTCAATCGTTGCGCGACGATTCCCTTCAGGGAATGCTCGCCCATCGATAGCGTCCAGCGTCGACGGATATCTTCGCAGAACTCCTCGACTTCCGCGTAACTCACCCGTCCGAGCGATTTGGCGATGGTCTCGGTGGACGTCCCCAGAGGCTCCGCCATCTTCTCCGCGAACGCCTCGACGTAGCGGCGAATCTGGTCCTGATTTGGCGCAGGCAGGGTCAGCCGGAGCTGGAAGCGCCGCCACGCCGCCCGGTCCAGCAGCTCGGAATGGTTGGAGGCGGCCGCGACTACCGTATAGCTCGGCAGGTCGTCGACCTGCATCAGCAGCGAGCTCGCCACGCGCTTGATCTCGCCCGTCTCGTGGACGTCGCCGCGCTCCTTGCCTATTGCGTCGAACTCGTCGAAAAACAGGACGCACGGAGTCGTGCGCGCGTAGTCGAACACGCACCGCAGGCGGCTCGCCGTCTCGCCGAGGAAACTGCCGATGACGGCGTCGTAGCGGACGACGAAAAACGGGACCGCGAGGGCTTCGGCAATGGCCTCGGCGAGCGAGGTCTTCCCGTTGCCCGGCGGGCCGACCAGCAGCACTCGATGGCGCGGCTCCAGGCCGTGGGCGCGCAGCAGGGAGGCGCGTTGCTGCTCCTCGACCAGCTCGCGGCAGGCCCGTTCGCAGGCTTCGGGAAGAAACAGGTCCTCCAGGCGCTTTTTCGGCGCCGCCTCGAACACGTAATCGCGCACCCGCGCGAACGGCTCCGCGAGCGCACGCCCCGCATACCCGCCATTGCCGGCGCCGCGCAGCGCGCGCGTCAGGCGGTCGGCCAGGGTGTTGTGCTGCCTGGCGCGCTCCTCCGCGACGAGGGTCTCCACCGTGCGCGCGAGCTCCCGCCTGTCCCCCGCCGCGCCGGCGCGGACGAGCGATATGAGCAGGTCGCTACGGGCCATGCCGGCCGATCCGGCGGCCCGCGCGATGGGCGTTGCGTGTGTGGGGCGCGCGGCGCCGCATATCGCGATCCGTCGATTGCACAGCGGTCGACCGGACCGTAGCCGACCGGTCGCCGCGGTTCAAATGCGGAAGCCCGCCCGTCGTCGGAACGCGGCGCGCGCCGGCGGCGCGCCGAACCGCCCCGGGCGCGCTCGTCCGATCCGGCCGCTCGACGGGCGCGGCCTTCCGAAACGGGAACCGCCGCCGATTCGGCGCGCCCGATTGACAGGAGCGCCGCCGTTTCCTATACTTCGGGTATTCCCCGAACCGCGAGGCGGAACGCCATGAACGCACCGGCGCCGAGGGCGGCCGGGCCGCTCGAGTCGGCGCTGGAGGCGGGGCGCTTCGTCCTGACCGCCGAGACGACGCCGCCGCTGTCGGCCGACCCGGACGACCTGCTGGCGCGGGTTGCGCCGCTCGCCGGCGCCGCCGACGCGGTCAACGTCACCGACGGCGCGGGCGCGGGCGCGCGCATGTCGGCGCTGGCGGCGGCGGCGCTCATGGTCAGCGCCGGCGTCGAGCCGGTGATGCAGATGACCGTGCGCGACCGCAACCGCCTCGCCCTCCAGGGCGACCTGCTGGGCGCGGCGGCGCTCGGCGTCCGCAACGTGCTGTGCCTCACCGGCGACCGCATGGCCGGCGGCGACCAGCCCGGCGCCCGCGAGGTCTTCGATCTCGACAGCGCCGGCCTGATGGACACCGTCCGCGTCATGGACGGGGAGGGGGCCTTGCCCAACGGGCGCAAACTCGCCGCGCGCCCGCGCCTGTTCGTCGGCGCCGCCGACAGCCCGCGCGACCCGCCGCCCGGCTGGCGTCCCGAAAGCCTGGAGCGCAAACTCGTCGCCGGCGCGCGCTTCGTCCAGACGCAATACTGTTTCGACCCCGCGCTCGCCCGCCGCTACGCCGCCCGGCTCGCCGAGTGCGGGATTACCGAACGCGCCTACCTGCTGGTCGGCGTCGGCCCGCTGCGCTCCGCCAGGTCGGCGCGCTGGATGAACGACAACCTGTTCGGCGTCGACGTGCCAGAGGCGGTCATCGCCCGGCTCGAGGGCGCGGCCGACCCGGAGGAGGAGGGAATCCGCATCTGCGTCGAACTGGCCGAAGCGCTGCGCGAGACCCCCGGCGTCGCCGGCGCGCACGTCATGGGGCCGCGGTCGGAGGCGGCGGCGGCGGAGGTCATCCGACGTCTCGGCCCGCGCCGGGCCCGCGCCGCGTAGGCGCGCCCGTCAGGATCCGGCGCCGGGCGCGCCGTCCGCCGCCAGCCGGCGCAGCATGTAGGGCAATATGCCGCCATGGGCGAAGTAGCGCGCCTCGTCGTCGGTGTCGATCCGGCAGCGGAGGGCGATCTCGTCCACCCGTCCGTCCGCCCGCTCGATCCGGCAGGCGATTTCGGCGCCGGGCGCGGCGCCCCGCTCCAGGCCGGGGAGCGACAGCGTCTCCGTCCCGTCGAGCGTCAGGTCGCGGCGCGTCGCGCCGTCCGTGAACTGGAGCGGCAGCACCCCCATCCCCACCAGGTTGGAGCGGTGGATGCGCTCGAAACTCTCGACGACCGCCGCGCGCACGCCGAGCAGCATCGGCCCCTTGGCGGCCCAGTCGCGCGACGAGCCGGCGCCGTATTCCTTGCCGGCGACGACGACGAGCGGCGTCCCCCGTTCGGCGTAGGTCCGCGCCGCGTCGTAAATCCGCACCGGGTCGCCGGCGCCGTCGACGCGAGTCCACCCGCCCTCGGTCCCCGGCGCGAGTTCGTTGCGCAGGCGGACGTTGGCGAAGGTCCCGCGCATCATCACCTCGTGGTTGCCGCGCCGCGCGCCGTAGGAGTTGAAGTCCGCCGGCGCCACCCCGTGCGCGGCCAGGTATTCGCCCGCCGGGCCGCTCCGCGCGATCCCGCCCGCCGGCGAAATGTGGTCGGTGGTGACCGAATCGCCGAGCATGGCGAGGACCCGCGCGCCCTCCACCGGGGCGATCCCGGCGGGTTCGGCCGCCATGCCGGCGAAATAGGGCGGGTTGCGCACATAGGTCGATTCCGGCCAGTCGTAGGTGTCGCCGGCCGCCGTTTCGATCGCCCGCCATTCGGCGTCGCCGTCGAACGCGCCGTCGTATGCGGCGGCGAACATCTCCGGCGCCAGCGCCTCGCGCACTGCGTCCGCGACCTCGCGCGCCGACGGCCAGACGTCGCGCAGATACACCTTCTCGCCGCCGCGCCCGGCGCCCAGCGGCTCGGTCGCCAGGTCGACGCGCATCGACCCCGCCAGCGCGTAGGCGACCACCAGCG
Source organism: Alphaproteobacteria bacterium (assembly GCA_965242575.1). Taxonomy (GTDB): domain Bacteria; phylum Pseudomonadota; class Alphaproteobacteria; order UBA7887; family UBA7887; genus JANQOH01. Next base: position 2,366,821 of record OZ251461.1, on the reverse strand, counting down.
GCGGCGAGGCGAGATAGTTCGCCCGCACCCGTTGGTGTATCCGGCCCTCGAAATTGCGGTTGCCGGAGAGCACCGCCGCCACCGTCAGGCCGCCCTCGGCTATGGCGTTCTCCACCTCCTCGGCCAGCGGCCCCGAATTGCCGATGCACGTCGTGCAGCCGTAGCCCACCAGGCCGAAGCCGAGCGCGTCGAGATCGCGGTCCAGCCCGGACTTCGCCAGGTAGCGCGTGACGACCTTCGACCCCGGAGCGAGCGAGGTCTTGACCCACGGTTTGACCGACAGCCCCTTCGCCCGCGCCTTGCGCGCCAGCAGCCCGGCGCCGATCATCACGCTCGGGTTCGACGTGTTGGTGCAGCTGGTGATCGCCGCGATGACCACCGCGCCGTCCGCGACGCGCCCGCCGGCGGGCGCCGCCGCCGGCCTCGCCCCGCCCGTCTCCGCCAGCAGCGTCTCGAACCCGTCGCGCGCCGCGCCGAGCGCGATCCGGTCCTGCGGGCGCTTCGGGCCGGCGATGCAGGGCGCCACCGAGCCCAGGTCGAGCGCGAGCGTGTCGTCGAACTCCGGCTCCGGCGAGTCCGGGCCGCGCCACATCCCTTGCGCGCGGGCGTAGGCTTCGACCAGCGCGCAATGCTCCGGCGCCCGCCCGGTGAAGCGCAGGTAGCGCAGCGTCTCGGCGTCGATCGGGAAGAAGCCGCAGGTCGCGCCGTATTCCGGCGCCATGTTGGCGATGGTCGCGCGGTCGGTGAGGGGGAGGGAGTCGAGGCCCGGCCCGCAGAACTCGACGAACTTCCCCACCACGCCGCGCGCCCGCAGCATGTCGGTGACCGTGAGCACCAGGTCGGTCGCCGTCGCCCCCGCGGCGAGGCTCCCGGACAGGCGGAAGCCCACCACCTCCGGGACCAGCATCGAGATCGGCTGGCCCAGCATCGCCGCCTCCGCCTCGATCCCCCCCGCGCCCCAGCCCAGCACCGCGAGACCGTTGACCATGGTGGTGTGGCTGTCGGTGCCCACCAGCGTGTCGGGGTAGGCGAGGGCGCGCCCGTCCGGCCCGCCGGCCGTCCACACCGTCCGCGCCAGCCGCTCCAGGTTGACCTGGTGGCAGATCCCCGTTCCCGGCGGGACGACGCGGAAGTTGGCGAACGCCTTCTGCCCCCACCGCAGGAAGGCGTAGCGCTCGCGGTTGCGCGCCATTTCGATCCGCACGTTCTCGGCGAAGGCGCCGGCGCTCCCGGCGCGGTCGACCTGGAGCGAGTGGTCGATGACCAGGTCGACCGGCGTTTGCGGGGCGATGCGCGCCGGGTCCCCGCCGAGCGCCGTCATGGCGTCGCGCATCGCCGCCAGGTCGACCACCGCCGGCACGCCGGTGAAGTCCTGCATCAGCACCCGCGCCGGGCGGAAGGCGATCTCCCGCCCCGCGCGCCGCGCCGCCAGCGCCTCCGCGTCCTCCGCGCGCACCGCCGCGCCGTCCTCGTGGCGCAGCAGGTTCTCCAGCAGCGCCTTCAGCGCGTAGGGCAGCCGGTCGACCCCGTCCAGCCCCGCCTCCGCCGCCGCGGGCAGGCTGAAATAGTCGTATTCCCGCCCGCCCGCCGCGAGCGTGCGGCGGACGCGCGGACCGAACTGTCCGGAAGGCGGCATCGGCGGACTCCTGGAGCGCGGGCGGGGCGGCCCCGCAACGTAGCCGATCGCCCCGCCCGAGTCGAGTCCGCGCCCGCCCGGCCCGAAGGCGGAGGTAGCGGCGGAGGTGGCGGATGGGGTGGGATTCGAACCCACGAGGCGCGCGAACGCCTACCGGTTTTCAAGACCGGCGCCTTAAACCGCTCGGCCACCCATCCGGCCCCGGCGCCGGGCGGCATTATACGACGGCGCGCCGCCCGTTGCGCGCCGCCCGCCGCGGGGGTAAGCGGAGCGCCCGCCGGCATGGAGGGCCGCCCGTGACCGAAACCGACGCCGCCGCCGCGGAGGCGCACGGGCTGACCCGCGCCGAGTTCGACGAGATTACGCGCCTCCTCGGACGCGCGCCTAACCTTACCGAACTCGGCGTCTTCTCCGCCATGTGGAGCGAGCATTGCTCCTACAAATCGTCGCGCGCATGGCTCGCCGGGCTGCCCACCGAGGCGCCGTGGGTCGTCCAGGGGCCGGGCGAGAACGCCGGCGCCGTCGACATCGGCGGCGGCCTCGCCGCCGTCTTCAAGATGGAGAGCCACAACCACCCGTCCTGGATCGAACCCCGGCAGGGCGCGGCCACCGGAGTCGGCGGGATACTCCGCGACGTGTTCACCATGGGCGCGCGGCCCGTCGCCATCCTCGACTGCCTGCGGTTCGGCTCGCCCGCCCACCCGCGCACCCGGCACCTGGTCGGCGGCGCCGTCGACGGCATAGGCGGCTACGGCAATTGCGTCGGCGTGCCCACCGTCGCGGGGAGATGCAGCTTCGATTCGCGCTACGACGGCAACGTGCTGGTCAACGCCATGGCCGTCGGCGTGGCGCCCGCCGACCGCATCTTCCGCGCCGCCGCCGGGCCGCCCGGAAGCCCCATCGTCTACGTCGGCTCGAAAACCGGGCGCGACGGCATCCACGGCGCGGCGATGGCGTCGGAATCTTTCGCCGCCGACGGCGGCGAGAAACGCCCGACCGTCCAGGTCGGCGACCCCTTCGCCGAAAAACGCCTCCTCGAGGCCTGCCTCGAACTGATGGCGGGGGACGCAATCCTCGGCGTCCAGGACATGGGCGCGGCCGGCCTCGCGTCGTCCGCGGTGGAGATGGCGGCGCGCGCCGGCGCCGGCGCCGTCCTCGACCTCGACCGCGTCCCCGCGCGCGAGGAGGGCATGACGCCCTACGAACTGATGCTGTCGGAGAGCCAGGAGCGCATGGCGATGGTCCTGCGGCCCGGCGCCGAGGCGCGCGCCCGCGCCGTCTTCGCAAAATGGGAGCTCGATTTCGCGGTCATCGGCGAGGTTACCGGCGACGGGCGGCTGGCGCTGCGGAGCGGCGGGCGCCGGGTCGCCGACATGCCCGTCGCGGCGCTCGCCTCCGGCCCGGTCCGCCGGCTGGCGCGCGAGGCGCCGCCGCCGCCGCCGCCCCTGCCGCCGTTGCCGCCCCGCCCCGCAACCGCCGCGCTGCTCGACCTGCTGGGCGGCCCCGACCTGTCGTCGCGGCGCTGGATCCGCGAGCAATACGACAGCATGGTGATGGGCGACACCGTCCAGGGGCCCGGCGGCGACGCGGCCGTGGTCCGGATCCACGGGACCGGCCGGGCGCTGGCGCTCACCGCCGATTGCGCGCCGCGCTATTGCGAGGCGGACCCGGAGGCGGGCGCCATGCAGGCGGTGGCGGAGGCGTTCCGCAACCTCTGCGCCGTCGGAGCCAGGCCGCTCGCCGTCACCGATTGCCTCAATTTCGGCAACCCCGAACGCCCGCATGTGATGGGGCAGTTCACCCGCGCGCTCGACGGCATGGCGGCGGCCTGCGCGGCGCTCGACATGCCCGTCGTCTCCGGCAACGTCTCGTTCTACAACGAGACCGACGGGCGCAACATTCCGCCGACGCCGCAAATCGGCGCGGTGGGCCTGGTCGACGACCTGTCCCTCGTGGCGGGGACGGCGCCGCCGGGGCCGGGCCATGCGCTGATCCTGATCGGCGCCGGCGTTGGGCATCTCGGCCAGTCGCTCTATGCGCGCCTGCTGCTGGGCGGCGACCGCGGCCCGCCGCCGCCGGTGGACCTCGCCGCGGAGCGGCGGAACGGCGAATTCGTGCGCGGCCTGATTCGCGGCCGCCTCGTGTCCTGCTGCCACGACGTCTCCGACGGCGGCCTCCTCGTATGCGTCGCCGAGATGGCGCTCGCGGGCGATGTGGGCGCAGCGCTGGACGGCCCCGCCGACCCGGCCCGGCTGTTCGGCGAGGACCAGGGCCGCTACGCGGTCGCCGCGCCGGACCCCGCGCCGGTGCTCGCCGCCGCGCGCGCCGCCGGCGTCCCGGCGGAGGCGATCGGGCGGACCGGCGGCCGGGCGTTGACTTGCGCCGGCGCGGGCGCCATAGGGTTGGACGAACTGCGGGCGGCGCATGAACGCTGGCTGCCCGCCTACATGGCCGGAGACCTCTAACCGATGCCGATGGACGCGAGCGAGATCGAAAGGCTGATCCGGACCGGCATCCCCGACGCCGAGGTGCGGCTGGAGGACCTGCGCGGCGACGGCGACCACTACGCCGCCTACGTGGTCTCTCCGACCTTCCGAGGCAAGAGCCGCGTGCAGCAGCACCAGATGGTGTACCGCGCCCTGCAAGGGAACATGGGCGAGGCGCTGCACGCCCTCGCCATCCAGACCTCGGCCCCCGAGGACGCCTGACCGCCGCGCGCGGCTCCGGCGGCCGGACCGGCAAACAACAGGAGACACGCCATGGACTCGGATCTCGCCAATCCGGTCTTCGACCGCATCCGGTCGGAGATCGATTCCCATTCCGTCGTGCTGTTCATGAAGGGCACGCCGATCTTCCCGCAATGCGGCTTCTCGGCGCTCGCCGTCCAGGTGCTCAGCCACCTCGGGGTGAAGTTCAAGAGCATCGACGTGCTGACCGAGCCGCGCATCCGCGAGGGAATCAAGCAGTTCAGCAACTGGCCGACCATCCCCCAGCTCTACGTCGACAAGGAGTTCGTCGGCGGCGCCGACATCATCCGCGAGATGTACGAGTCGGGCGAGCTGACCGCCATGTTCGAGGCCCGGAACGTCGAGATGACCGGCGCCTGAACCGCGCCTCCGCCATCGCCGCCCGTGCCGGCCCCGCCGCCGCGCCGCGCCGCGCGGGCGCTCGCCGCGGGCCTCCTGCTGTGCGCCGCGGCGGCGGCGCCCGCCGCCGGCGACGACCCGCCCGGGTACGACGGCCCCGGAGTCCCGCTCGCCACCTGGACCGACCCCGGACTCGGCGCCGACTGGCTGACCCTCGACCTGGCGCGGGAGCTCTTCCCGGGCGCGGAGGAGGTCCAGCCGCTGGAGAATGCCCCCCGGGTGGCGCCCGTCCTCGCCGGCGGGGCGCTCCAGGGCTACGCCTTCGTTACGCGCGACGTGACGGAATCGCTCGGCTTCTCGTCGCTCGAATTCCTCATCGCCGTCGGGCTGCGCCTCGACGGGACCCTCGCCGGCGCGCGCGTCGTCGCGCACCACGAGCCGATCATCGACCTCATCATGCTCGAGGAGCTGGTCCCCCGCTTCGCCCGGCAATACGCCGGCGTCGACATCCGCGCGCCGCTGCGGGTGAGCCTCAACCGCGTGCAGGAGCCGGGCGCGGTGGACGGGATCTCCGCCGCCACCATCAGCGCCGTGCTGTTCAACGAGGCGATCCTGCGCGCCGCCCGCCTGGTCGCCCGCGCCAAGGGCATCCGCCTGCACGACGAGCCGGTGCTGGACATCATCAACTACCGGCCCGGGACCTTCGCCGACCTGGTCGACAGCGGCGCCATCGGGCGGCTGCGCGTGAGCAAGGCCGACGCGGCCGCCGCCGGAATCGCCGACCCCGACCTGTCCGGCGGCGCGGGCGCGGGGGACCTCTACCTCTACGCCCACGAGCGCGACAGCGGCGAAGCGGCCCCGGCCTATCCCGACGACCTGCTGATCGACCTCTACGCCGGCCCGGCGATGACGCCGACCATCGGCCGCAACCTGCTGGGCGACAAGTGGTACGACCTGTTCGTCAGCGGCCGCGACCCCAACGACCTGATGCTCGGCCTGATGACCCAGGGGCCCTACTCCATCGACGGCGAGAAGCGGATTTCCAGCGGCCCCTTCGAGCGGCTGCGCCTCGTCCAGGGCGAACGGACCTTCGCGCTCACCAAGGACAACTACCGCTATCTCGGCTTCCTCCACGGGACGGACAAGCCGAAATTCGCCGAGATCGGCCTGTTCTGGATCCCCGCCGAAACCGGCGTCGACCCGGTCGCGCCGTGGACGCTCGAACTCGCGGTCGAGGCCGCGGACGGCGGCGGCTCGGCGGCGTTCCGGCTCGACTATGCGCTGCCGGACGAATTCGTCCTCATGCCGAGCGGCCTCGAGTCGCTGGCGGCGGACGACGCCGGGCCGCCGTGGATGGCGGCGTGGCGGGCCCAGGGCGCGAACCTCGCCGTCCTCGCCGTCCTGCTCGCCGCGCTCGCCGCGATCCTGCTCCGCATCGACGCCCTGGCGCGGCGGCCCGGGCTGCTGCGCTGGCTGCGCATGGGCTTCCTCGCCGTCGTCCTCGTCTGGCTCGGCTGGCATGCCGGGGCGCAGGTGACGATCGTCAACCTGCTGACCTGGCTGCAATCGGCCGCGGCCGGGGAAGGGCTGGCGGTGTTCCTCTCCGACCCGTTGATCGTCGTCCTCGTCGCGTTCACGGCGGCGACCTTCTTCCTGTTCGGGCGCGGCGTCTTCTGCGGCTGGCTGTGCCCGTTCGGCGCGTTGCAGGAGCTGCTGGCCAAGGCCGCGCAGGCGCTCGGCCTGCGCCAGCTCGAACTCGGCCACCGCGCCCACCGCCTGTTGTGGCCGGTGAAATACGTCGTGCTGGCGGCCCTGGTGGGCCTCTCGTTCCATTCGATGACGATGGCCAGCGCCGCCGCCGAGGTGGAGCCCTTCAAGACCGCCATATCGCTGCGTTTCGCGCGCGACTGGCCCTACGTGGCGTGGGCGGCGGCGCTGCTCGGCGCGGGGTTGTTCGTGGAGCGTTTCTTCTGCCGCTTCTTGTGCCCGCTCGGCGCGGCGATGGCGGTCGCGGGCAAATTGCGCCTGTCGAACCCGTTGAAGCGGCGCGCCGAATGCGGCTCTCCCTGCCAGTTGTGTTCGCGCCGCTGCCCCATCGGCGCCATTGAGCCGAGCGGCCGCATCCGCATGGACGAGTGCTTCTATTGCCTGGATTGCCAGATGGTGTATCATGACGCCCATGCCTGCCCGCCGCTGATTCGGGCGCGGCGGCGGTCATGGAGCCAAGCGGACCAAGAAACGGTTATGGTTGGCGCTTCGTGAGCGCCGAGTGAGGTTGCGACGGTGACAAGCCAACGAGGGGAGGAATGCGTGCCTTACACAGTTGCAGATTTTTGGAAACCCAAACTGGACTCCGTTCAGCGCATGAAGCGCGATCTGGTTCAGGGTTGGGAATTCGTATCCTCGACCCTTGATGGTTTCGTCGAGGCACCGCTCACCCGAAATAAGGACCTGAAATCGGTGGGCCAATCGGGGAGCGCCTCGATTGTGCTCGTCTCTGCACCTGGTGCGGTTGGGAAAACGACCCTAGCGCGGCATATCGCGCACGCCACCGGCGCACTGTATGTTGATCTTGCAAAGGCTGATCCGGTGGGGGCGAACACACTTGCCGGTGGGTTGGTAAAATCTGACTTGTACTCAGAATGGGAGAACTATCGCACTACTGCGGTGATTGACGGATTGGACGAAGCTAGATTCCGTATAACATGGGAATCTTTTGCTGCTTTTTTGGAAGATGTGGCGAATTTGTCACAGGGACGTAGGCTGCCGACCATACTATTCGGTCGAACCGGATCGATTCAGGACACATGTCTTATTTTGAGTGATCTCGGAGTTAATTATGATGTTCTGGAAATTGGCTATTTTGATTTGCAAAAATCGGTAGAATTTGTTGAAAGTAGGTTGGCATCAAAGCGTCTTCATCGCGGTTACGCGAGCGTAGAACGCGATGCGGCGGAGATAATCTTGCAACAACTGAGGAATCGAACAGAGCATGATGGTGATCGGTTTGCCGGTTATGCGCCGGTATTGGAGGCAGTTGCCAACCACATAGACTCTCATAACAACGTGAGTGCGCTGATTAGTCAGTTAAAAAAGGGAATTCAGCCGATTACGTTGCCAGATGTTGTGCGGGATATACTAGATCGTGAGTCCAAGAAATTGCAAACTCTGCAATTTGAAGATGAAAATTTGTTTAATCGTCTTTATCAGCCTAAAGAGCAGCTCGATCATTTGGTTTCGCTGCTGTACCGCACGCATAAGGCTGTTCTTCCTGATATGGGATCTGCGGATGCTCGGACATATCAGCAAGCCCTTACGACGTGGGTGCCGGATCACCCCTTTATTAACGGCGATCAGGCATCTACTGCTGTTTTCGATGCGGTAATTAGCGGGCATGCGCTTCAGCATCCGGCATCCTCTAAAGACGCTCTTCAGAAGGAGCTGGAGCGAGGGAGTGCGGCGAATCCGTTTCTGTCGGAATTTTATCCGGTATGCGATACCGATGAAAAGCCCTTTTTGCCATCAGAACATATTGGCATAGTTTACGCGTCGTGTCGCGCACGTTTGTCTATCGGCGATAATGCCAGTTTGATAATAGAAGATAAGGATGACGACTCGGAGAACATATATTCTTCTGTTGAGATATCCGTGTTCCGCGGCGATGCGGAAACTTCGATGGTTTTTTCGTATGAAAGTGATCAGTCCGGCGTGGTGCATCTGGGTTCGCACGTTGAAGACGTGGAAGTTACCGCAGAATCTGTCGATGTGTGCGTTGGCGGAGGGTCGGAAGTCGTATTTGTCGCGCCCGTCGACATCGCATGTGCGCGGATCCGTATTGATGCAAGAAAGGTCATTGTTGAGAAAAATTTGGGTTCTTCGTCCGCGGCTGTTATTTTGATGGCACAACAGTGTGATAGCATGGGTTCTCTATCAATTCCGGTTGTGCGACATGATGCGGATTTGCTGGTTTCTTGGCCAGACGCCGATAGTTATCCGTGGACCAAATTTGCGACGAATTTTATGTCGGACGATGTCGATCCGCGGACGGACGAAGCTTTGCGCAGATTCAGAAAGTTCATCGTGGCATTTCGTTCTCACAAGAAGGGAGCTTTGGCGCGGTTTCGGGGCAAGATCGAGCATAGCCGTATGATAAAGGGCACAGGGCAAGGTATTCTCAATCAGATGATCGAGGAGAAGATCATATACCTGAAGGGATCGATGTACTTTCTTGATCCGGATCGGCTTATGTGGCAGACTGGCACCAATTTTGTTAGTGCGAGTGCGTACAGGTTTGACCACGCCGCGAGGGAGTTCATTGATAGAGCTCTGCGGGGTTTTTGAATCTAAACGTGTCATCTACTGGGCCAGGTGGGGAATTATCATATGGTTTGGGGAATGCGAGCTGTGTTGGTTGTTGCGTTAATCAGCGCAATCCCGATTATTCTCGCCCATGCCCGCCCGCGCACGCTCGACGGCGGCGAGGCCGCCGCGCTGTTGAGCGGGAACACCGTGTTCGGCTTCGACCCGCGCTCCGAAAGCGAGTTCGCCATGTTCCACTCCAGCGACGGGCGCGTCCGCGCCCGGCTGCGCAATGCGGGCGGGAGCGAGGACGAGTCGATCGGGCGCTGGTGGATCACCGACGAGGGCAGGCTGTGCGTGGACTGGGAGAACTACCGCTGGGTCGATTCCTGCGCGGCGCTGGTGGTGGACGGCGAATCGCTCACCTTCGTCGACGACAACGGGCGGATCGTCTCGTTCGGCGAAGTGGCGCCGGGCAACCCCGACGACCTGTGAACCCCGGACCGGGAGGCGGAGCGTGAAGGTCTTCGAGATGCGCGGCGGGTGGGGGCTGGAGCACTTGGCCGCCGCCGACCGGCCGGAGCCGCCGGCGCCGGGGCCGGGCGAGGCGCTGGTCGCCATGCGCGCCGCGTCGCTCAACTACCGCGACCACGTAATGCTGCGGCGCGGCTACGGGCGGCGCTCGGGCGAACTGCCCCTCGTGCCCGTCTCCGACGGCGCCGGGGAGGTCGTCGCGGTCGGCGCCGGCGTCACGCGGGTCGCCCCGGGCGACCTGGTGTGCCCCTGCTTCTCGCAGGACTGGATTACCGGCCCGCTGAAGGAGGACTACTGGCCGGGGATGCTCGGCGGCCCGCGCGACGGGGTGTTGCAGCAGGTCATGGCGTTCCACGAGCGCGGCCTCGTCAAGGCGCCGCGCGGCTGGGACGCGGTCGCCGCCGCCACCCTGCCCTGCGCGGCGCTGACCGCGTGGAGCGCCGTCGTCGCCTCCGGGCGCGTCAAGGCCGGCGACGCGGTGCTGGTCCAGGGCAGCGGCGGCGTGTCGCTGTTCGCGCTGCAATTCGCCCTCATGCACGGCGCGCGCGTCGTCGCCACGTCGGCGAGCGCCGCCAAGCGCGCCCGCATCGCCGCGCTCGGCGCCGACCGCGTCATCGACTACGCGGCGGACCCCGAATGGGGCCGGACGGCGCGCGCCGCCGCCGGCGGGCGCGGAGTCGATCTCGTCGTCGAGGTCGGCGGCGCCGGCACGCTCGAGCAATCGCTCCGCGCCGTCCGCGCCGGCGGGACCCTGGCCATGATCGGCGTGCTCTCCGGCGCCCGCGCCGAGCTCGATCTGGGCCTCGTCGTCACCCGCGGCGTAGCCTTGAGAGGGATCACCGTCGGCAACCGCGACATGTTCGAGGATATGGTGGCCGCCATCGACCGCAACGGCCTCGAGCCGCAGATCGACGACCGCGTGTGGGATTTCGACGACGCCCCGGCGGCGCTCGCGGCGCTCCCGCAGGGCCGGCATTACGGCAAGATATGCATCCGCCAGTGAGCGCGGCGCGGCGGTGAGCGCGCGCGGCGCCCGGCTCGCCGCCGAGGCCGCGCCCGGCGCCGCCGCCGCGCCGCAACTGGCCGAATGGGGGCGGCGGGTCCTGCTGGCGAACGGCGCCCGGTTCCGCGGCCGGTTTTCGGTCTTCGACGACTCCCGCGCGCTGGCGGAGTTCCCGTCGCCCGAACGCGCGCTCGGCGCCGCGCTGCGCATCCAGGCCGACATCGCCGAGCGCAACGCCGATGCGGCCGAGGACCGCCGCGTCCTCTACCGCATCGGCGTCGGCGCGGGGGAGGCGGCCGCGTCGGCGCTCGCCGCGCGCGCCGAACCCGGCGGGATCTGCATCGACGACGCCACCCTCGCCGCGGCCGCCGGGCGGCTCGACTTCGCGAGCGCCGAACTGGGCCCGCCGCCCGGGGGGGCGGGGCCGCGCGCGCATGCGGTGCGGGGGACGCGGACCGGGCGCGTCTTCCGCTACAAGCGCTGGACCACTCCGGGGCGGCGCCGCGCGGCGCTGCTGCTGGCGGGCGCGTCGATCGCCGCCGTCGCCGCCGCGCTGGCGGCCGGACGGCGGCGGACGGCGCCCCGCCCTTGACCGCCGCCGCCGCCGGTTGGAGACTGCGGCGAACCGACGGGGAGGAGGCGGCGATGGCGGGAAACGGGAAGAACGGCGGCGGGAAGCTCCGCAGCGCGGGATGGTTCGGCGGCGCCGACATGCTCGGCTTCGTCCACCGCTCGTGGATGAAGAACCAGGGGTTCGCGGCGACCAATTTCGACGGCCGCCCGGTCATCGGCATCGCCAATTCGATGTCGGAGGTGACGCCCTGCAACGCTCATCTCGGCCGCGTGGCGGAGGCGGTGAAGCGCGGCGTGTGGCGCGCCGGCGGCTTCCCGCTGGTGTTCCCCACCATGTCGCTGGGCGAGCCGGTGATGCGCCCGACCACCATGCTGTTCCGCAACCTGATGTCGATGGACGTCGAGGAATCGATCCGCGCCAACCCGTTCGACGCGGTGGTGCTGCTCTGCGGCTGCGACAAGACGACGCCGGCGCAGGTGATGGGCGCGGCGAGCGTCGACCTGCCCACCATCGTCGTCACCGGCGGGCCGATGCTCAACGGCAAGTTCCGCGGCCGCGACGTGGGCTCCGGGACCGACGTGTGGCGCTTCTCCGACGACCTGCGCACCGGCAAGATGTCGCTGGAGGACTTCCTCGACGCCGAGGCGTGCATCAGCCGCTCCGCCGGCCACTGCATGACCATGGGCACCGCCTCGACGATGGCGAGCATGTGCGAGGCGCTCGGCCTGCAACTGCCCACCGGCGCCGCCATCCCGGCGGTCGACTCGCGCCGCTACGCCCTCGCCGAATTCGCCGGCCAGCGCATCGTCGAGATGGTCGGCGAGGAGCTCTCGATCTCGAAGATCCTCACCCGCGACGCGTTCGAGAACGCCATCCGCGTCAACGCGGCGATCGGCGGCTCCACCAACGCCATCGTCCACCTGCTGGCCATCGCCGGGCGGCTCGGAGTCCAGCTGCGGATCGACGATTTCGACGACCTCATCCGCGACGTGCCGTTCCTCGTCAACCTCCAGCCCTCCGGCGAATACCTGATGGAGGACTTCTATTACGCCGGCGGCCTGCCCGCGGTGATGAAGGAGCTGGGAGGCATGCTCCACACCAATGCCCCCACCGTCTCGGGCCGCACCCTGGGCGAGAACGTCGCCGGCGCGAAGAACTACGACGAGAAGGTCATCAAGACCCGCGCCAAGCCGCTCGACACCGGCGCCGGCACGGCGATCCTGCGCGGGAACCTGTGCCCCGACGGCGCGGTCATCAAGCAGTCGGCGGCGACCGAAGCGCTGATGACCCACCGCGGCCGCGCCATCGTCTTCGACAGCATCGAGGACCTGCACGCGCGCCTCGACGACCCCGATCTCGACATCGACGAGACCTGCGTGATGGTGCTCAAGAACGCCGGCCCGCGCGGCTATCCCGGAATGCCGGAGGTCGGCAACCTGCCGCTGCCCAAGAAGGTGCTGGAGAAGGGCATAGACGACATGGTGCGCATTTCCGACGCGCGCATGAGCGGCACCTGTTTCGGCACCATCGTCCTGCACGTCGCGCCCGAATCCGCGCTCGGCGGCCCGCTGGCGCTGGTCGAGAACGGCGACTTCATCCGCCTCGACGTACCCGGCCGCGCGCTCACGCTGGAGGTCGACGCCGCCGAGCTCGAACGCCGCCGCGCCGCGTGGCGGGCGCCGGAGCCGCCGGCGGACCGCGGATACGCCCGCCTCTACGTCGACCACGTGCTCCAGGCCGACGAGGGGGTGGATTTCGACTTCCTGCGCGGCGGCAGCGGCGGCGCGATTCCGCGCGCCTCGCACTGAGGCCGGGCGGTGGGCGGCTGGCGCATCCTCTATCCGGACGTCCGTTCGGTCGACGATTTCGCGTTCGAACGCGCCGTCGTCGCCGGGGACGTGCGCTTCGAACAGCGTTTCGAGTCCGACCCCGCCGCCATCGCGGACCCGGTGTGGCGCGAGACCCATGCGCTCGTGACCGGCCTCGCCATGCCCATCGGCGACGCGGTGTTCGACCGCGCGCCGAAACTGCGCATCGTCTGCCGCCTCGGCGTCGGCTACGACACGGTCGACACCGCGGCGGCGGCGCGGCGCGGCATTCCCGTCTGCAACGTCCCCGACTACGGAACCACCGAGGTCGCCGACCACGCGATCGCCCTGGCGCTCGCGCTGGTGCGCGGGGTCGTCCCTTACAACGACGCGTTCCGCGACGACCCGGAGAAGGGGTGGAGCGTCCGCCGCGCGCCGCATGTGGCCCGGCTCGGCGAACTCACCTTCGGCGTCATCGGCCTGGGGCGCATCGGCGGCGCGGCGGCGTTGCGCGCCCGGGCGTTCGGCATGTCGGTCGTCGGCTACGACCCCCACGTCCCGAGCGGCCACGAACTGACGCTCGGAATAGGGCGGGCCGCGACTCTCGCCGAACTGCTGGCCGCCGCCGACGTGGTGAGCGTCCATTGCCTGTTGAACGACGAGACCCGCCACATGATCGACGCGCAGGCGGTGGCGGCCATGAAGCCGGGCGCCGTCGTCGTGAACACCGCGCGCGGCGGCGTGGTCGATCTCGACGCGCTGTACGACGGCCTCAAGTCCGGCCGCGTCGGAGCCGCCGGCCTCGACGTGTTCGAGACCGAGCCGCCGCCGGCCGGCCATCCGCTGATCGCCGCGTGGCGGGCGCGCGAGGCGTGGCTGGAGGGCCGCTGCGTCGTCACCCCGCACGCCGCGTTCTACAGCCCCACCGCCATCCGGACGATGCGCGAGAGCGCGGCGCGGACCTGTTGCGACTACCTGGAGGGCGGCGCGCTGCGTAATTGCGTCAACGCCGCCGCCCTGCGGCGGCCGCCGGCCTGACGGCCGGGGGCGCCGCCGCGCCCCGCGAGACCCGGATACGCCCGCGATGACCCTCAGGGAACGCACGCGCCGGCTGGTCGAGGCCAGGGCTTTCCAGGCCGCGGTCATGGTGTTGATCGTCGTCAATTCCGTGACCCAGGGCCTGGAGACCTGGCCGCCCGCGGCGACGGCGTTCGGGAGCGCCCTCAAGACCTTCGACCACGCCGTGGTCGTCGTGTTCTGCATCGAGATACTCATCCGCTTGTTCGCGCACGGCTGGCGGTTCTTCCGCGACCCGTGGAGCGTCTTCGACCTGGCGGTGGTCGCCGTTTCGGTGGCGGCGACGAGCGATTCGCTCTCCGTCCTGCGGGCGCTGCGCGTGCTCCGGGTGCTGCGGCTGGTGTCGGCGGTGCCGCGGATGCGCCGCGTCGTCGCCGCGCTCCTGCACGCGGTGCCGGGCGTCGCCTCAGTCGCGGCGCTGCTGCTGCTCGTCTTCTACGTCTTCTCGGTGATGGCGACCAAATTGTTCGGCCCGGCCTTTCCGGCGTGGTTCGGCAGCATCGGCGAATCCATGTTCAGCCTGTTCCAGATCATGACGCTGGAGAGCTGGTCGATGGGCCTCGTCCGCCCCGTCATGGAGCTCTACCCGTGGGCGTGGATATTCTTCGTCTCCTTCATCATGGTGTCGAGTTTCACCGTGCTCAACCTGTTCATCGCCATCATCACCGACTCGATGCAGACCATGCACCGGCAGGAGCAGGAGGAGATGGTGGCGGATGTGAGCGGCGTCGTCCACGAGGAGCACCGGATGCGCTCGGAGGAGTACCATGAATTGCGGCGCGAACTCGCCGAGCTCAAGGCGCTGCTCAAGGCGCGCGACGGCTGAACGCGCTGCGCCCGGACGGGGTGAATGGACGTGGCTCGTTACGGTCGTTCATACCGGGCGGGCAGGGGTTGTAAGGCTAATCTCGGCGCGCCCGGCGCCCCGGAGGGAAAGGCGTATCTATCGTGAAGCAGGACGGAAAGAAGTACCAGGCTCCCTTGGCGCCCGAGCAGATCGCCAACGTCGAGGATGAGGATATCGATTTCAGCGATATCCCCGAATTCGACGAGGCCTTCTGGCGGGAGGCGAAACTGGTCCGGATCGACCGTCCGGCGGATGTCACGCTGCGTCTCGACCCTGCGGTGTTGGCCTACTTCGAGTCCGCCGGCGAGGATCGCCAGTCGCATATGGCCCGGGTGCTCGGCGATTACGTGCGGACGCGGCGCCGGACCGGATAGGGAAGCCGAATTTCCGTCCGGCCCTTCGGCGGGCGGTCTCGTTCGCGCGCCCCCGCCCCGTGACTCCCGCCGCGCTCAGCACCGGGCGGCGGGTTTCCGAGTCGAAGGAGCGCTCCGGGAGCCAGGGGCGCGTCGTCGGCCTGCTCGGCGAACCCGCGCCCGCCGAGGCCGACCCGTCGGGCGAGCGCTACTGCTTCGAGCGCGGGGCGCGCTAACCCGGATTTCTCATAGTTTTTAGGCGCATCGGGGTCCTGACTGTAATATAGCGTTCTTGGATAAGGACTTATATCGGGGCAGGGAGTTCCCCGATGCGAACGAAGCGTCCCGCGGCGTCCGGCGCGTTTCAAGCGGTTTCGGGCCGGGCTGTTGCGGTGGATTTCGACGGCGGGTCGATGACCTCGGACGCCGGCGCTCTGCTGCTCGGACAGGCGGATGCGGCGGCTGGGCTGATGGACCGGCTTGCGGCCTGCTTCGCGCATCCTCGCCTGCACCGCACGGATGTATCTGAAATCGATCCGCGGCGGGAGCTGCCCCCGGACGGCCGGCTTCCGCCGGTCTTGCCGGTAGTGATTTAGAACGGCGAGCGGCGCTGGTCGGCGGCGGCGGAGATGCTGGCGGCCATCGCGCCGGCGGGCGAGGCTCTGGCGCCGTTTCAGCCCCGCGGCGGCAGTCCCTCCCGATTGACGAGCACCGGTTTTCGGTCGAGGATTTGCCGGAGGGGAACGTCGTTTCGGCGCAGATTGCGCTGGAGCAGGGTTCGGCTCCGGCGATGGCGGCGGTGTTGCGGCGCCTGTCGGCGTTGCTGGAGGGCGGGGAGCATGCGAGTTTGCGCCGCCCGCGCGCCGCGCAAGGGGACGTCCCGCGAAGCGGCCATCGACCGCTTGCGCCCGGGCGCGGTTTTCGATTTCCGCGCTTTCGGCTATCGTCGGCCGGATACTCGGCGCCGCCGGGCGCGGAAACCGGGGAGCAGAGACATGAAGGGCGGAAGGACAGGACTCGCGGCGCCGCTTCTCGCCGGCGGTCTGGCGCTGTGCCTCGCCGGCTGCGGCGAATCGGTCAAGCGGTCGTTCGGGCTCGGCAAGCGCGCGCCCGACGAGACCAGCGTCGTCGAACAGGCGCCGCTGGAGCTGCCGCCCGACTTCGACCTGCGCCCGCCGGCGCCCGGCGCGGAGCGCCCGCAGGAGCGCGCCGCCGGCGCCCGGGCCAGGGAGATCGTGGTCGGCGCCGCGGCGGAGGAAGAGGACTCCGCGCCCGCCGGCGGCGCCGGCGAACGCAGCCTGCTCGCCAGCGCCGGCGCGGACGAGGCCGACCCCGCCATCCGCGCCGTCCTCAACCGCGAGGGCCCGGTCCTCGTCGCCGCCGACCCCGGCTTCGTCGAGGACCTGATGTTCTGGCGCGGGGAGGGGCCGCCGCCCGGCGACGTCGTGGACCCGGCGGCGGAGGCCGAGCGCCTGGACGCGGGGGCGGAGGGCGAGACCCCCGTCATCCGCCGCCGCGACCGCGCGCCGCTGGAGGGACTCGATTCCTTCTGACCGCGCCGCGCGCCGCATCGCGGCGGGGCCGGCGGCGGCCGCGATGTCCTGCGCGTTGGGGCTGGCGGCGGCCTCCGCCGCGGCGGCGGACGCGGCCGGCGCCGGAGCGACCTTCGGCTCCGAAACCTTCGTCCTGGCGAACGGCATGGAGGCGGTCGTCATCCCCAACCGCCGCGCGCCGCTGGTCCATCATTCGGTCTGGTACAAGGTCGGCGCCGCCGACGAGCCGCCGGGGAAGTCGGGCATCGCCCACATGCTCGAACACCTGATGTTCAAGGGGACGCCGACCACGCCCGACGGCGAGTTCTCCAGCGTCGTCGCCCGCAACGGCGGCGACGACAACGCCTTCACCGGCCAGGATTACACCGGGTATTACCAGAACATCGCCGTGGACCGGCTGGAATTGGTCATGCGCCTCGAGGCCGACCGCATGGCCAACCTGTCGTTCGACGACGACGATTTCGCCACCGAGCGCGAGGTGGTGCTCGAGGAGCGCCGCGGCCGGGTGGACAACCGCCCCGGCGCCCTGCTCGGCGAACAGGTCGCCGCCGCGCAATATCTCGCCCATCCCTACGGAATCCCCACCATCGGCTGGGAGCACGAGATCCGCGGCTGGACCCCCGCCGACGCGCGCGACTTCTACCGCGCGCATTACGCGCCGAACAACGCCGTCCTCGTCGTCGCCGGCGACGTTTCGGCGGCCGAGCTCCGGCCCCTCGCCGAGGCGACCTACGGCCAAGTCGCGGCCCGCCCGGTTCCGCCCCGCGTCCGGCCCGCCGAGCCGCCGCAGCGCGCCGCTCGGCGGCTGTCGATGAGCGATCCGCGCGTCACCGACCGCGAATGGTCGCGCAGCTACCTCGCGCCGAGCTACGCCGCCGACCCGGACGGCCATTCGATCCCGCTCGACGTGCTGGCGACCGCGCTCGGCGACGGCCCGGCGAGCCGCCTCTACCAGGCTCTCGTGGTGGAGCGGGGGATCGCCACCGGCGCCGGCGCCTGGTATTCGGGGGCGGGGCTTGATTACGGCCGTTTCGGGATCCGCGTGTCGCCCAAGCCCGGCGTCGCCATCGCCGAGCTGGAGGACGCCGTCGACGCCGAAATCGCCCGCCTCCTCGAGGACGGGGTGACGGAGGAGGAGCTGGAGCGGGCGAAGTTCGGCGTCCGCGCCTTCGCCGTCTATTCGCGCGACAGCCTGCAAACCCTGGCGCGCATTTTCGGCGCCGCCCGGACCTCCGGCCTGACCGCCGCGCAGGTCGAGCGCTGGCCCGACGAGGCGGCGGCCGTGACCGCCGCCCAGGTTGCCGCCGCCGGGCGCGCGGTCCTCGTCCCCGAACGCTCGGTGACCGCCCTCCTGCTGCCCGAAGCGGAGGATTCGCCGTGACCGCCTCCGGGCGGGCGGCGGCGGTGTGCGCCCTCGCCGCGGGCCTGGCCGGGCCGGCGGGCGCGGTCGACGTCCAGCGCGTCGTCAGCCCCGGCGGGATCGAGGCCTGGCTGGTCGAGGAGCGCTCGGTCCCCATGCTGTCGCTCCGCTTCGTCTTCCGCGGCGGCGCCCGGCTCGACCCGGAGGGCGGGGCGGGCCTCGCCAAACTGGCGTCCGGCCTGCTCAACGAGGGCGCGGGCGAGCTCGACGCGCTCGCCTTCCAGAAGGCCGTCGACGACAACGCCGTCCGGCTGCGCTTCGACGCCGGCGTCGACGAGTTCGGCGGCGCGATCCAGACCCTGACCGAACGGCGCGGCGCGGCGTTCGAGCTCCTCTCGCTGGCGCTTGCGCGCCCGCGCTTCGACCCCGATGCGGTGGAGCGGGTGCGCGAGCAGCTGCTGCGCGGCCTCGAGCGCGAGACCCGCGACGCCCGCGCCATCGCCCGCCGCCTCTGGTTCCGCGCGGCGTTCGGCGACCGCCCCTACGGCCGCCCGGCGGGCGGAACCCTCGACGGCGTCCGCGCCGTCGGGCGGGACGATCTGGTCCGCTTCGCGCGCGAGAATTTCGTCCGCGACCGGCTGGTCGTCGGAGCCGCCGGAGACATCGACGGCGAAACCCTGGGCCGCCTGCTCGATTCGACCTTCGGCGCGCTGCCGGACTCCGGGCCGCCCTTCGCCGTCGCCGACTCCGCCCCGGCGTCCGGCGGCCACGTCATCGTCGAACCCTTGCCGCAGCCTCAGACCGTAATCGTCTGGGGCCAGCGCGGCCCGATGCGCGACGACCCGGACTACTACATTGCTTACGTCATGAACCAGATACTGGGCGGCGGCGGCTTCACCTCGCGCCTCTACGCCGAGGTGCGGGAGAAGCGCGGCCTCGCCTACGGCGTGTATTCCTATCTCGCGCCGCTGGACGGCGCCGGGCTCTATCTCGGCGGCGTGGCGACCCGCAACGACCGCGCCGCCGACGCCCTCGCCGTGGCGCGCGCCGAATTCGCGCGGATGCGCGACGAAGGCGTAACCGACGCGGAGCTCGCCGACGCCAAGACCTACATCAACGGCTCGTTCCCCCTCCGGCTCGACTCCAACGCCGAGGTCGCGGGGATCCTCGTCGCCCTCCAGCTCGCCGACCTCGGGATCGACTATCTCGACCGGCGCGCCGGGCTGATCGACGCGGTGACGCGCGAGGACATCGCCCGCGTCGCCCGCGAACTCATCGACCCCGATTCGTTCATCGTCGTCGCCGTCGGCGAGCCCGCCGGCCTGGGCGGTTGACGCCGCATGTTCTACCGCGCCGGCGAACCCCACGGCCTGAGACACAACCCCTTCAACGCCCTGGTCGTCCCCCGCCCCATCGGCTGGATCTCGTCGCTCGGCGCGGACGGGGCGGCGAACCTGGCGCCCTATTCCTTCTTCAACGGCGTCGCCTACCGCCCGCCGCAGGTCATGTTCGCCGCCACCGGGCCGCACCACGGCGACCGCTTCAAAGACACCGTCGCCAACATCGAGGCGACCGGGGAATTCGTCGTCAACATGGCCACCTGGCCGCTGCGCGAGGCGATGAACGCGTCCTCCGCGCCGGCGCCGCCCGAGGTCGACGAATTCGCCGTCGCCGGACTGACCGCCGAACCCGCCGTCCTGGTGGGCCCGCCGCGCGTCGCCGAAAGCCCGGTCCATCTCGAATGCGCGCTCACGCACAAGACCGCGTTGCCGAGCGCGGATCCCGAATTCCCCAACACCGTCGTCTTCGGCGAGGTCAAGGGCGTCCACATCGCCGACCGCGCCATCGAGGACGGCCTGGTCCGTTACGACCGGCTCGATATCGTCGGCCGCCTCGGCTACCGCGATTACGTCCGCGTCGATTCCGTGTTCGCCATGGACCGGCCGGGCTGGCCGTGAGGCGCCCGCCATCGCCGCCGCCGCCGAGCTGACGGGGGAGGGGATCGCCTGCCGGCGCGGCGAGCGCCTCCTGTTTTCCGGCCTCGATGTCCGCGTGCGCCAGGGCGGCGCGCTGGTGGTGCGCGGCGCCAACGGCAGCGGCAAGACGAGCCTGCTCCGCCTGCTGGCCGGCCTGCTGCCGCCGGCGGCCGGTTCGGTCCTGTGGTCCGGGCGCGACGTGCGCGCGGACCGCGAGAGTTGGGGCCGCGCCATGCGCTACGTCGGCCACCGCGACGCCGTGAAGCCGCTGCTCACCGTCGCCGAGAACGTCGCTTTCCAGGCGCGGATGGCCGGCGGCGGCGGCGCGCTCCGGGTCGGCGCGGCGCTGGAGGCGTTCGGCTTGGCGGCGCTGGCCGACGCGCCGGCGCGGTTCCTGTCTGCGGGGCAGCGCCGGCGGACCGCGCTGGCGCGCCTCCTCGCCGCCCCGGCGCCCGTCTGGCTGCTCGACGAGCCGGAGGCCGGCCTCGATTCCGCCGCCGCGGCGGCGCTCGCCGCCGTCATGGCCGAGCACCGCGCCGCCGGCGGCGTCGTCGTCGCCGCCGCCCACGGCGAACCCGGCCTGGCGGGGGCCGAAACCCTCTCGCTGGACCCGTGAGGGCCGTCTTCGCCGCCCTGCTGCGCCGCGACCTGCGGCTGGCGCTCCGCCGCCCCGGCGACGTGGCGGCGATCGCCGCCTTCTTCGCCGCGGCCGTGACCCTGTTTCCGCTCGGGATCGGGCCGGACCCCGCCACGCTGGCGCGCGTCGCGCCGGGGATCCTGTGGGCGGCGGCGCTTTTCTCGGCCATGTTGTCGCTGGACCGCCTGTTCGCCGCCGACCACGGCGATGGCGGCCTCGACCTGGTCCTCCTCGCGCCAGCGCCGCTGGAGGCGGCGGTGCTGGCGAAATGCCTGGCCCATTGGCTGACCGGCTGCGCGCCGCTGGTCGCCATGTCCCCGGCGCTTGCGATCACGCTCGATCTCCGCCTCGACGCCGCCGCCGCGCTGGTCCTGTCGCTGGCGCTCGGCACGCCGACGCTGTGCCTGCTCGGCGCCGTCGGCGCGGCGTTGGCCCTCGGCGCGCGGCGCGGCGGCGCGCTGGTTCCCTTGCTGGTCCTGCCGCTCTGCATGCCCGTGCTCGTTTTCGGCGCCGCCGCCGCCGACCTCGCCGCCCGGGGCCTTTCGCCGTCCGCGCCGCTCATGGCTCTCGGCGGGTTGCTTCTGGCCGCCCTGGCCCTCGCCCCCCGCGCCGCCGCCGCCGCCCTGCGCCTCGCCGGCGAATGACGTCGGAAAAACGGTCGTCCCGGGGCGCCGCGGCGCAACCTCGCCGCGTCGGGCGTCCGCGCAACGATCCGCGCCGCCCGCCGGGCGCGCCCGGCGCGCCCCTTGACACACCCCCGCTCCATGGGCGATGGTGCGATCCATGATCGAAATCGCCCCCCCCCCCCCCCCCCCCCCCCCCCCCGCGCCTGACTCGGGACTAGGCGGGCGCCGCGTCCGCGCCGATCCCGGCGCCCGTCCGGGATGCTCGCGCGGCGCGCCGCACGAAACCTCCGGACACCGCACGGCCCGCGCGATGGACCGGCGCGACTTCCTGCGGACCGCGGGCGCGGGCGCCGCCGGATGCCTGTTGCCCGGCTGCTCGACCTTGAAGGAAATGGACCGGGGCCTGTACGACGCCCACCGGGGCGTTACGCAGGAGGATTCGATCACGGGTCAGCGCACCATTGGATTTCATAGCCGGTCGGAGCAAATATCTCAAGGCAACGCCGCAATGGAGCGGATCGTAAAAGATTACCGGCGCCTGAACGAAGATGTGAACGGCAGAGAGTATTCGCGACTCGAGGAAATTTTCCAGCGCGTGCATGGCGTGTCCCATTACGCGCGGGAGGATTGGAAGATTCTCCTGCTTCCGGACGACGATTTCAACGCGTTCGTTACCGGAGGAACCTACGTCGCGGTGAACGAAGGGTTGATGACCCGGGTGCGCGACGACTCCGCCGTGGCGGCGGTGGTCGGCCACGAGATAGGCCACGTGACGGCCAACCACGTATTCGAAAAACAGAATACGTTAATCGCCCTGTCGGAAACGATTCTGGGAGACGGCCCCCGAACCGGGTCCGAATACGCGTATAGCGCGCTGAACGAAACCGAAGCCGACAAGATCGGGATAATATACACGGCCCTCGCCGGTTACGACCCGAACGCCGTATCGACCCTGTGGGATCGCATGGCGCGGCGATACGGCGACGACTGGTCGTGGTTTCGCACGCACCCGGCCAACTCCGACCGGGCGCGCGCGACGCGAACGATGGCCCGCCAGGCCCGCGAATACTACGTCCCGGGCCGGGTAAACCCGAACCACAGGCGCTTGGCGCGCTGCAATCGCTTCTGGTGCAACGAAGGGAAGGGATGACCATGTCCTCCAGGGGAATTCCGGGACTCGTGCTCGTCGTCCTCGTCCTCGGCGGTTTGTCCGGCTGCGGGCCCGGCGTGAGGACCGCCGATGGCGACTGCTACTATACGGGGAAGGGGTTGCTGCAAGTCGTCGGCACGCTCGGCGACGCGGCCGTCGCCTGGGCGGAGGCCGAGGCGGAGAGGGAATACCAGCAAAACCGCATCGAATTACAGGCGATCCGGCGCGAATTGCGATCCGTCGACTTCGATGCGATGGAGCGCAACTACAACCTGGCGTTGGCGGCGGGCGACAGTTGGACCGCCAGCCGGATCGCGGCGGATATCGACGTTCTGTCCGTGAAGGCCCAGAGGGGCCTGAGCCTGAAGCACGCCGTGGAGAGATACCAGAATGAACAGCGGAGGAATCTTGAGGAAGGCCCCGCCGCTTCGTTTTCGCAGATGGTCGACGAATCGGGGAACTGCGAGGAATAGAGGCCTGCCGGAACGTCGACTCCGGCCGCACGCGACGACGCAACGGAAGGACGAGGCCATGCGAGGATCGAACGCGCTTTTCCGGGCGACGGCGGCCACGGCGAAATTCGCACATCGCTCTCTGTTGAGGCGAGTCGTTGCGCTCGCGGCGCTTTCGTTGGCGTCGATGCCGGGAGTTCTGGCCGCCGATTACGGCGCTTGCATGGAGTATTGCGTTCCCGAAAAGGGGTTCGCTATTTGCAACGGACTCCCCAGATATTGCGCTTCGGCCAGGGGCTACGCCTACGGCGTTTGCATGTGGTATTGCGTTCCCGAAAAGGGGTTCGCCGTTTGCAATGGACTCCCCAGATATTGCGCATCCGCCGGAGGCTACGCCTACGGCGTTTGCATGGAGTATTGCGTTCCCGAAAAGGGGTTCGCCATTTGCAACGGACTCCCCAGATATTGCGCATCGGCGCCGTAGCCGCCGCGGCCGGGCAGCGTCGGCCCTCAGTCCCCGGCCGTTTTCACGATCTTGCGTCGCGCGGCGAGTGCGGCCGTCCGCGAGACGGCGGGGGAGGGGCGCGCTACGCCGCCCGAAGTATGGGGCGCCGAAAGATCGAGAACGCGCCCCTTCCCGGTTTCACTCCTCCTCCCCCGCCGCGATGCGCGCCTCCCAGGCGTCGTAGTCGAGTTCGGGTTCGTCGACCGCGCGCATGCGCGCCAGTTCGCGGCCCTTGAGAAGCGCCACCGATGCCTCATTCGCCGGAACCGGGACGCCGAGCGCGCGCCTCGCGCACCAGCGCGCCGTTCAACGCGTCGATCTCGGTGCGCCGCCCGGCGTCGACGTGTTGCAGCATCGACGGCCGGTTGAAACTCTTGCGCGAACCGGCCCGCACCCCGTCGGCGACGTTCGGGCCGGGGAGCGCCACGCCCTTCGCCACGACCACCGCCATGACCTCGTCGAGCAGCCGGGAGTCGCTGGACCGCCTGTTCGCCGCCGACCACGGCGATGGCGGCCTCGATCTGATCCTCCTCGCGCCGGCGCCGCTGGAGGCGGCGGTGCTGGCGAAATGCCTGGCCCATTGGCTGACCGGCTGCGCGCCGCTGGTCGCCATGTCCCCCGCGCTCGCGGTCGCGCTCGATCTCCGCCTCGACGCCGCCGCCGCGCTGGTCCTGTCGCTGGCGCTCGGCACGCCGACGCTGTGCCTGCTCGGCGCCGTCGGCGCGGCGCTCGCCCTCGGCGCGCGGCGCGGCGGCGCGCTGGTCTCCTTGCTGGTCCTGCCGCTCTGCATGCCCGTGCTCATCTTCGGCGCCGCCGCCGCCGACCTCGCCGCCCGGGGCCTTTCGCCGTCCGCGCCGCTGATGGCTCTCGGCGGATTGCTTCTGGCCGCGCTGGCCCTCGCCCCCCGCGCCGCCGCCGCCGCCCTGCGCCTCGCCGGCGAATGACGATGGCCGCGCCCGCATCGCATCGGGCGCCCCGGCCCGCGCCGCGACCGTCCTTGCGATCCGGATCGCTCGGCGTTAACGTCGCGTTGCCGCCGGAGCGTCCGGTCAATGCGCTGGAGGCCGCCCAATGCCGAAGATCAACCCATTCGTCGCCCAATTCCTCGCCATCGTCGCGGTGCTCGTCGCCCTGTTCGGCTGGCTGCGCGCCGAAATGGGCGGATTGCGCGCCGAGATGGGCGGGTTGCGCGCCGAGATGGGCGGGTTGCGCGCCGGCCAGATCGAATTGCTCGAGCGCGTGGTGCGTCTTGAAGCCGGGCAGGGCGAATTGCTCGAGCGCGTGGTCCGCCTCGAGGCCGGGCAGGGCGAATTGCTCGAACGCGTGGTCCGTCTCGAGGCCGGGCAGGAGCAGCTGCGCGCCGGCCAGATCGAGCTGGTCGAGCGCGTAGCCCGCGTCGAGGCCGGGCAGGCCAGTACCGGCGAGCGCATGGCGCGCATCGAGGGCACGGTCGCCGGCGCGCTCGGCCGCCCGTTCCCCGGCGCCGATCGTTTCGCCGAGGCGCCGAACGCCGATACGGAGGCGCGCGGCGCGGGAGGATAACGCCGAGGTCCGCGAACGGACGTTTCGTGGAGCGGCGCGCCCGCCGCGTCATGCATTATGTCGGCTACCGCAACGGCTTCCCGCTCGGGAACCCGGATACGACCCGCCCGATCATCGCTTGCGGCGCGCCGCCGGCGCCCGGCGCCGCCAGCGAGGACATCGCCCGCGTCACCTGCCCGGACTGCAAGGCGCGCATCCGCGCCGCTTACGCGCGCCATGTCGATACGATCGTTCGCGCCCGCGCCGCCGGCGCCGGGATCGTCCACTTGAGCGGCCCGTTCCCGAAGCCCGCGCCGCCATGCGGCGCGCCGCTCGCGCGCCCGGCGGCGGCGATGGCGTGGGAGGTCACCTGCCTGGCCTGCTTGCGGACGCGGGAATTCGAAAGCCGCCGCCTGCGCGCGATCCATCGTTGGGGCGCGAACGACTGGGTGCTCCCCGGCGAAACGCCGTGGCCGGCCCCAGGCGCCGATTCGCAGCCCGATCTCGACTGACCCGAACGCGAGAAGCCGCCCGTCGCGATCGAATCCGCCGCAAGCGCCCGCGCGCCGGGCGGCTTCCCGCGGACGGGCCCGGAGCGCCCGCCGCCGGCATGACGCCGCGCCGGCGGGGCGGGCGGCGTCGACCCGCGTCGCGACCGACCTTGCCATCCGAATCGCGCGACGGTAACGTCGCGTTGTCGCCGGAACGTCCGGTCAATGCGCTGGAGGCCGCCCGATGCCCAGGATCAACCCATTCGTCGCCCAGTTCCTCGCCATCGTCGCGGTGCTCGTCGCCCTGTTCGGCTGGTTGCGCGCCGAAATGGGCGAGTTGCGCGCCGGCCAGATCGAGTTGCTCGAGCGCGTGGTGCGGCTCGAGGCCGGCCAGGAGCAACTGCGCGCCGGCCAGATCGATCTGGTCGAGCGCGTGGTGCGCCTCGAGGCGGGGCAGCACGAATTGCGCGCCGGCATGGGCGAGTTGCGCGCTGATTTGAGCGATGTGCGCGCCGACGTGGCGCAAATCGAGGCAGGGCAAGCCAGCACTGGCGAGCGCATGGCGCGCATCGAGGGCACGGTCGCCGGCGCGCTCGGGCGCGCGTTCCCCGGCGCGGACCGCCTCGCCGAGGCGCCGAACGCCGATGCGGAGGCGCCGGCCGCCGACGGGTGACGCGGGACCGGGACCGGCCCGCGCAGCGAGTATTCATGCGGTTCGGCTCGCGCGGCGTTCTGGCCTGGCCGAAATGCGCGCCGGTCGAAGCGCCGGGGAGCGCGGAAATTACGCGGCGACCGCATAAGCGCCTTGAATTTGCGGTTTGGAAGAACTATTTTCTGCGGCGCACAGCGCCGCATACGACGCATGATATAAACCCGTTCTCCGGTACCCGGTGGGAGGGTGGCGTAGCGATGGCGTTCGAACCCCATCCGCACGCGGATCTGCCGAAGCTGGTCCCGCGTGGCTTCGTCGCCACCCGCGGATGGCTCATGCGGCGCGGAATGAGCCGGCACCGCCTCGATAACTCGGTCAAGAGCGGCCGACTCGTATCGGTGACGGCGGGCGTTCACGCGCTGCCGGGGACGCGGCTCGTCTGGCAGGGGGCGGTATGCTCGTTGCAACGCATGGGAAGCCCCCTCGTCGTTGGCGGCCGGACGGCGCTGGAGCTGCATGGGCGCGCCCACTACATACCGCTGGCGTCGGGCCGCACGGTGCATCTGTACGGCCCGGAACCTCCGCCGTCGTGGTTGAATCGACTCGGCCTGGACGACATATTTCGCGGCCATCGGACGCCGTGGCTGCGGCGGCCCGACGGCTCTCCGTGCGCCGCCGCGCCGGGGTCCGAACCGCCGTTCTCGGTCGACGTCCCGTGGGGCGACGGCGCGCGAACGATCCGCGTGTCGGCGCTCGAACGCGCCCTGTTCGAGGTCCTCGACGGAGTCCCGCGGAGCACGTCCTTCGAACATGCCGGGTTGTTGATGGAAAGCCTTTTCGACCTGTCGCCGCGACGGCTCGACTTTCTGCTGCGCCGAACGCGCAGTGTGAAAATCAAACGCCTTTTCTTCTGGCTTTCCGACCGGGAAGGGCATATGTGGGCGAAACGACTCGACTCGCGAAACTACGATCTCGGACGCGGCAAGCGCGTCCTGGCGCGGGGCGGGCGGCTGGCGACCGAATACGGGATCACCGTGCCGGAGGCGATGCATGGATAGGACCAATCCGTTTTACCGCCAAGCCGAACTCGTCGTGAGGATTCTGCCCCTGGTGGCGAAGCACGAGGAATTCGCGTTGAAAGGCGGAACGGCAATTAACTTCTTTCTGCGCGATATGCCGCAATTTCGGAGCGCGAACTCGACTCTCGTTCGAAGCGCTCGAAAAAATCGCGCTCGCCCGGGCGCACATACCGCCACGACTGAGGCGCCACGAAGCCCGGAAATTGGCGTTTAAGCGTCTCAAAATCTATCGGGTTTCGGTATTCCCACACGTCCTCGATCCGCAACGCATAGGCGACCGTCCGATCGCCATAATATGCGTCGAAATCCTTTTTTTCGACCCGCGCCAGCTGGTTCACCTCACCCCATATGTCATCGGGGCGGCCGCGCCAGACCTGCCCCACGCGAAAACCTCCGCGCAACTCCCGGATGGGACTGGTGACATATACGAACACATCGCGATCCTCCGCGTTCCGCAGAAACCGCCTGCGCAACTCGGCCTCTTTCAGGAGACGGAAGATAAGCTCCGCGAAACGAGGCTTGACGGAAAGGAGAATTGGATCCATGACCCTACCCACCCTGTTTCTCGAACCCGGCGCGATACAGCTGCTCGAATATCCGCGGGGGTACCCTGGACGGAGATCGCAGCGGCAAACCATGTCGTTCTTTCTTATATATGTCTTTTAGCACGTCAAGGTGGATGGGATTAGGAAGCGTAAAAGAGTGCGAGAATCGCAGCGCCATAATTTCTTGCGACGTATTTTCACCACAGAGTTCATACAGATCCCGCCACTCCAATATACCGATTTTGCCATATTTCTTGAACAACTCGCCCGGAGTCCTCATCTCGACCCCGTCGAGATGCGATAGCGCGACAATTCTTCCGCGATTCCCGCTAACATACCACAAAATGCGCGAGTGCGGGCGCAGAAGATGGTGAAAACTTTTTCTTCTGTAATATACGTTATTCCAGCCAAGTAGCGTGCTCGGTTTTCCGCCAAGCAAATCGTCGGCCGACGCGTCATGGTCCACAAGACCAAGCGCGTAGATCGGCTTGATGGGAATCAGAAAATAATCTCGACGACCTGCGGCAAGGTCGACCGGAGAACAGGACCTCCCGAGTTGGTAGTCTTTCATCGCTTCGTAAATTTGGACGCAGTTCGGACGACGCGCGCGTATCCTCGACAATATGGATGCTCTGTCCAAACTCCCGGAGAAGCAAAATTTCACGAAATCATCGCCGCACTCCTGGAGACCCATGTCGGCGGCGTATGAGTGCATATTCGGCGTCAGGCAGTCTCTCGCAAAAATTACGGTATCGGCGTTCGCCCTTACCGCGCTCCAAATCGTATCCGTTATCAGCGCGGATTCCAGCGGCGGACCATATCCGCGCCGCGACCCGCCGCGGGTGAGGGGCGCGACTCTGGCAAGGCGCACCCTGTGCTCGTAGTCGCGCTTTTCCGTGATTCTGATCGAGGATATGCGACCGTCGATTCGGAGAAGATCGCTCTCGAATTTACCCGGAACGGCGAGAAACGATTGCAATTTCTCTCTGAACTTCCCTTTGGTCTCTCCATAATGAAGAAAGTCCTCGTACGGAAACACGGACAAATCGTCCGCCGACGGCCTTTTCCATTCCCAATGTCCGGCGCGGCGCGCGCGAGCATGCGGGCTATCGTCGTCGGTCGGTTGGTAAATCTCCATAATTAACTGGGTCGGAGAGACAACACGGATGCCGGTCGCGCGAGCAATATCTTCGGATCGTCTAAGCAGGGCCTGATCTTCCGTGGCGAAAATTTTGGCGTGCTCCGAAGCAGCGGTTATGGCAAGTTGACGAATATCCGATTGATCGCTCTCGCGTTGTCCCGGCAATACGTTTTTCAGACGGGCTTCATAGTGCTTGGTTAACGTTTCGCCGGACACGATACGTGGGAATTGTTGCGCAATTTCACGAGATTTCTTGCGACGAATTTCGTCCTCGTTGCGCGCGATTTCATTATATGTTTCGCCGGTGATATACAGGAAGAGTGTATGAATCGAGTAATCCTCATACAGCGCTTTGGAGGGGATAGTCTCGTTGCTGTCCGGTCCGGCCAAATTGAAAACTATCTGTGCGTCGATTACGACGTCCAGCGCATCGGGTGACATTTTCTCCCGGAAAAGGTCGATCTGTTCGTCGCGGACCGGAGGACCCAGAGGGCAATGCCATTGCTCCAGAATATGCCCGGCGCTGGATCGACCTCTCTTCTCCGCCAAAGCGCTGAACCCCAATTTGGGCCACATATCGTGCGCGGGGAAGTTTCGCCTGCAATGGAGGACGATGTATCGTTGGCCGCTCGCTTTCTTCTTCAGAGATTCCATCAGTCGCCGGGCGATCCCACCGCCCCGAAATTCGTCCGCTACGCACAGATGCACCACACGAAACCTGTCGCTATATGCGGCATATAGGAGATAGCCGGCGATCTCTCCATCTTTCGCCACCGCGCCGAGCGCATTGCCTGCCTTAAGGTGATCGAGCAGCGCCGCGCCGGGCAGAAACCCCAGCGTTTTGCTGTTGGATTTCATCAAATTGTCCACGGCCTGGAGGTGTCGTACCCCCAATTGCGTTACGGTCACGCTCATTCCGAAATTCTCCGGGCGCTTGCGCCGCCGGAGGGCCGGTAACGCGCGACAGAAATTTCCGCCTCGCGCCGCCGCATGGCGTGGCTTGCATGCCATGCGGCCATTCGCAGCAACGTGTCCATCGACATGCCGAACGCCTTCTCGATCCGGAGCGCCGTTTCGGGCGATAGGTCCGTCTTCTCGGCGAGGAGATCGGACAACGCGGGCTGGCTCACGCCCAGAATTTCCGCCGCGCGCGCGACCGAAAGGCCGAGCTCCTCGACGATCTCCGTGCGCACGAAGGCGCCGGGATGCGATGGCGTCATGCCGACCTTCATGCCTTGTCCGTCCATCTGCGGCGGCTCCCTCGATCCAGGTTCGCGATGCCCTCATCGCAGGCCGCCCATCGTGCGATACGGCGAAACCCGTCCGGCGTCAACCGCCGCCGCTTCGCGCGCAACCGGGCGCGCCGCAGGAAGCCGCGTTACGCCCCATCCATCGTCCCCGGCAGTCCCGCCACTATGCGCGCGGTCTCGACGCTGACGTGGACGACGCGGCGGATGGCGGCCAGCAGGTCATGCGGGGCGGCGAACCAGGGGTTGGGGTCGTTGACGATGCCGCTCGACGCGTCGCGGACGATGCGGTAGCGGTCGATGAGCCACTCCAAGGGCGTGCGGCCGTTGACGACGTAAGCGTGCGCCTGCGGGGGGACGCCGCGCAGGGTTACGAGGTCGTTGACGCGGAGGGCGCTGCGCCCGGCGTCGAGGAACCGCATGGCGCGGGCGCCGAGGCGGAAGTCCTCCGGGCGCGGGGCGCCGGCGCCGGAGAACTCGACCTCCAGCGGGTATTCCGGGCCGGTCTCGTAGCCGAGATGGAGCGCCGCGAGGGCGCGGCCGGCCTCGGCGAAGGCGTGGAAGTCCGCCGCGAAGGGGATTCGCGGCAAGTCCTTCGCCAGGTCGTTGGCGAAGCGGGCGCGGAAGTCAGGCGCGTGCAGGACGCCGTAGGCGTAGTCGAAGACGGCGTCTTTCGTAATCCCGTTGTCGGCGTAGCGGGCGCGGAAGGCGCGCAACGCCGCGTCGGGGACGTTGTCGATGCGTTCGAGGGGTCGCCCGACGCCCGGTATCTCGCCCTGGGCGTCCGGACGCGGGCGGTAGCGGTAGCGCGGGAAGCATTGGCCGAACGAGATAAAATGCAGATCCGGCATGACGTCGACCATGAGCGCGGAGAAGGGCTTGGTGGAGCCGATTCCAGGCAAGCAGATCGCGCGGTTTTCGTTGTCCGCGCCGGGGAACATCTCCCCTGTGCGCGCCGGGCGTTGCGCGAATGCGTCGTCGGCGTAGCACCATGAGGCGACGAAGGGGCGGTAGGCAATTTTGCGTATTCTGGCGTCGTCGAATCGTGCGGCCGCCTTGCGCTGCAACCTTTGCTTAAGCTTGTCGTCCCATCGCAGACGGGCGGAATGGCGAAGGGCGACGCTGTCGAGGTCGCCGCCCGATTCCGCCCGTTCGCGCAAGGCGGCCGCGTAGTCGCGGACCATCGCGCGGGCGTTGTCGGCGCATGCGGCGCGGGAAAAGTTGGTCATGTAGGCGTCGCGGCCGGTCTTGTAGCCGTTGGCGAACAAGGTGAACACCGTCTCGCCGGCCTTGCCCGCCTTCGCTTCCTTCGATCCCAGGGGGTAGAGATCGCGGAACGCGGAGTCGCGCTGGCCGATCCAGTCGTGGTGGACGTCGGGTTCGATCTCCTCCCAGTCGTCGACGCCGTCGATCGACCCGGCGTCGCGCAGGAACGCCAGTTTCTCCTCGCGTGTTCGGTAATCGCCCACGTCGCGGTAGAAGATGCGGCAGCCGTCATGCGCGGCGTCCGGGTTGCGGATGAAGACGGTAATCGCCACGGATGCGCGCACGTTGAAGACATTGCCGCCTTCCCTGCGCGCACGTTCGCCTTGCGTGCGGAGGTTTCCCCGCAGGTTCACCACGTAGATCGTGCTGAATTCCTCCGCCAGGCAGGCGCGCATGCCGGAATCGACGGCGCCGTCGACCCACGATCCGTTGGTGACGAAGGCGACGACTCCCTCGCGGCCGATGCGGTCGGAGGCCCAGCGGATCGCCATCTTGTAGGTGTCGTAGAGGCTGTTCTTCAGCGTCGCCGTCGACCGCGCGGCGTAAGTCTCGGCGATGCGCGCCTCCAGCGCGGGATAGGCGGCGTTCGGGTTGTCGTCCGCCGCGCTGCGCTGCCCGGCCCGCCATGGCGGGTTGCCGACGACGACCTGTATCGGCGCGGCCTGCTGGCGCTCCACCCGCACGCTGTTGTCGGGCAGCCAGACCTTCGGCAGTTCGCCCCGGTCCGGCCGCAGGTTGAAGGTGTCGGTCAGCGCGATGCCGGCGAAGGGTTCGTGGCCGGCGCCGGGCCCGCGGCGGCCGCGCAGCGCCTCTTCTATGTGGACGGCCGCCATGTAATAGGCGAGCAGCACCAGTTCGTTGGCGTGCAGCTCCTCGCGGTACGTCCGCTCCAGGTCGGAATCGGCGACGAGCGCCGCCGATTGCAGCAGGCGGACGAGGAAGATCCCGGTCCCGGTGAACGGGTCGAGGACGTGGACTCCGGCGCCGCCCAGCCCGCGCCCGAATTCGCGGCGCAGCGCGGCGTCGGCGCTGTGCAGGACGAAGTCCACGGCCTCCACCGGCGTATAGACGATGCCGAGCCGGTCGGCGTCCTTCTTGAGCGCGGCGGCGAAGAACTTCTCGTAGAGCTCCATCGTCACCCGCTGGCGCGCCGCGCTGTTGTCGAGGCCGCGCGCGCGGGCGCGCACGCTGTCGTAGAACCCCTGCAGGTCGCGGGTTTCGTTCTCCAGCCCGAACTCGCCGAAATCGCCGCGCAGCGAGTCCAGCGCCCGGGCCACCGGGTTGCCGCCGGCGAAGTCGTATTCGGCGAACAGCGCCTCGAACACCGGGCGGGTGACGATGTGCTGCGCCATCATCGCGATGGCGCCGGCGCGCGGGATCGACTCGTTGATCGACTCCCGCAGCTCGCCGTGGAAGGCGTCGAACCATTCGCGCAGCGCGGCGTTGCCGGGGGTCTCCAGCAGCCCCTCGATGCGGAGGACGAGGCGGGCGAAGATGTCGGCTACGTCGCGGGCCCAGCTCTCCCAATAGCGCCGGTCGCCGCACTTCTCGACCAGTTTGGCGTAGATCGCCTCGGGCGGCAGGGCGAAGGGCGGGAAGGGCAGGGCGGCGGCGCCTTCTCCGCCCTCCCCCGCGCCGCCGTCTTCGCCGCCGGCCCCGTCGCCGCCGAAGATGATCCGCTCGCCCGGCGCGTCGTTGAGGTCGATCCGGGCGATTTCGGCGTCCAGCCGGTCGTCGTGTGAACGCAGCGCGTTGAGGACGCTCCAGACGACGGCGAAGCGCGCGTTGTCGTCGAGGGCGCGGGCCGGGTCCGCCTCCGCCGGCACGGCGACCGGCAGGACGACGTAGCCGTGCGCCTTGCCCTCGGCCTTGCGCATGACGCGGCCCACCGCCTGGACGATGTCGATATGCGAGTTGCGCGGGCTCATGAACAGCACCGCGTCCAGCGCCGGGACGTCCACCCCCTCGGTCAGGCAGCGCGCGTTGGAGAGGATGCGGCAGCCGTCCGCCGCGCCGTCCTTGAGCCAGTCGATGCGCGCCTTGCGCTCCAGCGCGTGGGTCGTCCCGTCGACGTGGCGCGTTTCGCAGCGCAGCGCGGCCGCCCGCTCCGCCCACGGCAGCCGCTCGGCCGCGCGCCCGGTCACGTCGGCCCAATGGGCGTCGAGCCGCCGCGACGCGGCGATGGTGGCGGTGAACGCGATGGCGCGGCGCAGCGGCCCGGGGCGGTCCGCGGCGGCGGAGTTCTCCGGGTTTTGCAGCGCCCGCCAGCAGCCGACGATCTTCGCCGCGTCGTCGATGTTGAGCTCGCCGCCGTCCGCCGCCGCGAGATGCGTCCGCAGCGCCGCGTCCGCGGCCCGCTCCGACACCGCGAGGATCGCCACCTTGTAATCGGAGAGCAGGCCCTGTTCGACGGCGCGGGAGAACGGCAGGCGGTGGAGCTCCGGCCCGAAGGTCGCCGGGTCGTCCATCGAGAACGCCTCCGCGTCGCGGCGCGCCGCCTTCGCCTTCGCGCCCGCCGTGTAGAGTCTGGGAGTCGCCGTCATGTAGAGGCGCTTGCGGGCGCGGATTCGCCCGGCGTCGTGGACCAGGACGAAGGGAGAGGTCCGGTCGCCGGGGCGGTCGACTCCGGTGGTCCGGTGCGCCTCGTCGCACAGCGCCAGGTCGAAGGGCGGCGCGCCCTCGTCCTGCGCCCGCGCCACCAGTTCGAGCGATTGGTAGGTGCAGAAGACGACGGTCATCGCGCCTTCGCGCCCGGACGCGCGCCGGCTCCGCAGCGCCTGCGAGATCGCCGCCGGGTCGGTGGTGACGGGGATCTCCAGCTCGTGCAGCGGCAGGTCCTCGTCGCTGCGCCCCGCGCTGGCGTCGGAGCACACGCCCACGTAGCGGTGCGGGATCGCCCGTTGCATCGCCCATTCGCGCATCGCCTGCGCGAACAGCGAGATCGACGGGACCAGGTAGAGGACCCCGCCGCCGGCGCCGGCGACCGCCTCGGCGATGCGCAGCGCGGCGAAGGTCTTGCCGGTCCCGCACGCCATGACCAGCTTGCCGCGGTCGTGCGCGCGGAAGCCGTCCGTCACGTCGGCGAACGCGCGCCGCTGGTGCCGGCGCAACGCGAACGGCGCGCCGAGGTAGCGCAGGTCCTCCGGCGCGGCGCGGACCAGGTCGGGCCAGTCGAACGGGTGGCCCGCGAGGTCGTCGAACCGCAGCGTCTGGCATACGGGCTTCGCCGCGGCGACGATCCTGCCCGCGTTCGGCCCCCATCCCGCGCCGGTGTCGACGAGGATGCGCGCGGTGAACGGGTCGCGGCTCGAGGCGGCGATGAACGAATCGACGTGCGCCTTCGACATGCGGGTGTCCGGCGCGTGGCATTTGCACTGGATGGCGCAGACCCCGCCCGCGCGCTCCTCGGCGACGAGGTCGATGCCGATATCGGCGCCGTCGAAACCCGGCCGCCCCGCCGCCCATTCGCTCCACAGCCGGACGCTGGAGAACCGCTCGCCGTAGAGCGGGTCTTGTTCGAAGAACGCCTTCATCAGCCGTTCGAACAGCCGCCCCTTGGCGGCCTCCGAATCGGCGGTGGCGCGTATCCTGTCGAGGACCCTCTGAAACCCGTCGATCGCCACCGCCGCCCCCCGCCGCCCGCGCCGCCACGCTACCCGCCCCCGCCCGCGCCGCCAAGCGGGGCGCGGCGCGCCATACTGCGCCCGCGCCGCGCGCCGCCGGCGAGATATGCGCCATGCCGAAGATCGGCTTGTTCGTAAGCCTGTTCGTCCCCCTCGCGGCCTTGAACGTCGGCATGTTCATGTGGCTTCGCAATGACATCGTCGAAGTCCGCGCCGCGCAATCCGAGCACGGGGAGCGGCTGGCCCGTATCGAGGCCGTGATCGAGGCCGTCCAGGCGGCGCCGTCCGAGCATGGCGCCCGGCTGACGCGGCTGGAGGACGGGCAGGGCGTCCTGCGCGGCGACCTGGCGACGACCAATGAGCGCGTCGCGCGCATCGAGGGCGCGGTCGCCGGCGCGCTCGGCCGCCCGTTCCCCGAACGCCTCGCGCAAGCGCCCGCAGCCGAAGACGGCGCGGACGGCTGACCGGAGAGGGCAGGGGCGCCGCCGCGCCGTCGGGGGGGCGAATCCCCAAAGCGATCGCCTCCGGGGGCGGACCATGGTCCTCTTCCGGCGCCGCCCGGCAAACGGTTTAATCGGGACATGCGCCGCTTGCCGGATATCGTTCGCGCCCCGGGACCGCGGGCGCCCCGCCCGCATCGCGCGGAGCGCGACGCGCCGCCGCCGCCGTCCCGGTTCTCCCGGAATCGCCGCCCCCGCCCGCATCCCGGAATCCTCCGGGACCGCCGGCGTCCCGCCGGCCTCGCGCGCAGCGCGACCCTGCGCCGCCGCCGCCGTCCCGGTTCTCCCGGAATCGCCGCCCCCGCGCCGCATCCCGGAATCCCCCGGGACCGCCGGCGTCCGCCGGCCCCGCGCGCAGCGCGACCCCGCGCCGCCGCCGTCCCGGTTCTCCCGGAATCGCCGCCCCCGCCCGCATCCCGGAATCCTCCGGGACCGCCGGCGTCCGCCGGCCCCGCGCGCAGCGCGACCCCGCGCCGCCGCCGCCGTCCCGGTTCTCCCGGAATCGCCGCCCCCGCCCGCATCCCGGAATCCCCCGGGACCGCCGGCGTCCGCCGGCCTCGCGCGCGGCGCAATCCCGCGCCGCCGCAGCTATCCCGGAATTCCCGGAACGGTGGAGCCGCGCGTCCTCCCGGAACGCCACTTCGCAGCCGCGCGGTTGCGCACGGCGGCGGGGCTGGCCATGCTGCGGCCGCCGCCCTGTCAGGAGAACTCGCATGCGCCCTGGCGCCGCCCGGGCCGCCATCCTCGCCGCCGCCGCCTGCCTCGCATGGCCCTGCGCCGCCGCGGCGGAGAGTTTCGACGCCTGGATCGCCGAGCTGCGCGCCGAGGCGCTGGCGGCGGGGATTTCCGCGCCGACCGTCGACGCGGCGCTGGACGGAATCGCGCCGCTGCCGCGGGTCGTCGAACTCGACCGCCGCCAGCCCGAAGGCCGCATGACCGCCCGCGAATACCTCGAGCGGGTGGTCCCCGAGAGCCGCGTCCGCGCGGCGCGCGAACGCCTCCGGCGCCACCGCCCGCTGCTCGAGGAGGTCGCCGCGCGCTACCGCGTCCAGCCGCGCTTCATCGTCGCGCTATGGGGCATAGAGACCGATTTCGGCCGCCGCACCGGCGGCTACGGCGTCGTCCCGGCGCTCGCCACCCTGGCCTGGGACGGGCGCCGCGCCGCGTTCTTCCGCGGCGAGCTGCTGGCGGCGCTGCGAATCCTCGACGAAGGCCACATCGCTCCCGCCGACATGAAGGGGTCGTGGGCGGGCGCCATGGGGCAGAGCCAGTTCATGCCGAGCAGCTTCCTCGCCTACGCCGTCGACCACGACGGCGACGGGCGGCGCGACATCTGGACCGCGCTGCCCGACGTCTTCGCCTCGATCGCCAACTACCTGGCCCGCGTCGGCTGGCGCGACGACCGGACCTGGGGAAGGGCGGTGCGCCTGCCGCCGGGCTTCGACGACGGCCTCGCGGGGCTGGACACGGTGAAGCCCATCGGCGGCTGGCAGGCCCTCGGCGTCCGCCGGCCGGACGGGAGCGACCTGCCGGCGCGGCAATTGCCGGCGTCGATCGTCCGTCCCGACGGGCCGGGCGGCGGCGCCTGGATGGTCTATGACAATTTCCGCGCCACGCTCAGATGGAACCGCTCGACCTATTTCGCCCTCGCGGTCGGGCGGCTTGCCGACCGGGTAGGCGCGCCCTAAATCCATCGCCATGCCTCGCTTCGGTCCCATCGCCGCGGCCCTGCTCCTGGCGCTCGGCGCGTGTTCGGGCGGCGACGAGTCCCGCCGCCCGCCGCCCGCCGCCGCCGCTCCGTCCGCCGGCGTCTTCAAGGTCGGCGCGCCCTACGTCGTCAGGGGCGTCCGCTACGTCCCGCGCGTCCAGCCCGGCTACGACGCGGCGGGAGTCGCGTCGTGGTACGGCCCCGGCTTCCACGGCAAGTTGACCGCCAACGGCGACGTCTACGACATGGAGGCGCTGACCGCCGCGCACACCACCCTGCCCATGCCGAGCCGCGTCCGCGTCACCAATCTGGAGAACGGCGCCAGCATCGTCCTCACGGTGAACGACCGCGGCCCGTTCGCGAAGGGGCGCATCATCGACGTGTCGCGGCGCGCGGCGCGGGAATTGGGCTTCCTCCGCCAGGGGACAGCGCACGTCCGCGTCCAGGCCATCGGCGGCCCGCCCGCCATGCGCTCCGAATCCGGCGGCCGGTACTACGTGGAGGCCGGAGCCTTCGCGAACCCCGACAACGCCCGGCGCTTGCGCGCGCGCCTGTCGCGGATCGCCGATTTCGCCGTCGCCCGCGCCCGCACCTCGCGGGGCCTGCTGCACCGCGTGCGCGCCGGCCCGCTGGAGTCGCCGGCCCGGGCGGCCGCGCTGGCGGACCGCCTCCGCGGCGCCGGCCACCGCGACGTCCGCATGGTCGTCCATTGAGCGTCCGGCCCCGCGCGCCCGGCCTCGCGCCCGCCGCCCTGTTCCTGGCGCTGGCGCTGGCGGCGCGCGCGGACGCCTTCGACACCACCGCCCGGGAGGCCATACTGGTCGACCACGACACCGGGACGGTGCTGCTGGAGCGCGATGCGGACAAGCCGGTTCCGCCCGCGTCGATGAGCAAATTGATGACCGTCTACATGGTGTTCGAACGCCTGCGCGACGGCCGCATGGCGCTCGACGACATGCTGCCGGTGAGCGAGAAGGCGTGGCGCACCGGCGGCTCCAAAATGTTCGTCGAGGTCGACACGACGGTTTCGGTGGAGGACCTGCTGCGCGGGATTATCGTCCAGTCCGGCAACGACGCCTGCGTCGTCGTCGCCGAGGCCGTCTCCGGAACCGAGGAGGCGTTCGCCGCGGCGATGAACGAACGCGCGCGCGAGATCGGCCTGCGCGACAGCCACTTCGTCAATTCCAGCGGCCTGCCCGACCCGGCGCACGTCATGTCGGCGCGCGATCTCGCCCGCCTCACCGGGCGCCTGGTCCGCGAGTTTCCCGAATACTTCCCGTATTTCGCCGAGACGGAATTCACCTATGGCGGCATCCGGCAGGACAACCGCAACCCGCTCCTCTACATGGACATCGGCGCCGACGGCATGAAGACCGGCTACACCGAGGCCGCCGGTTACAGCCTCGCCGGCTCCGCGGCGCGGAGCGGACGCCGCCTGATCCTGGCGATCACCGGGCTCGACAGCGCCCGCGCGCGCTCCGGGGAGGCGGCGCGCCTCATCGGCTGGGGCTTCCGCGAGACCGACAACTACACCTTGTTCTCGGCCGGCGAGGAGATCGAGACCGCCCGGGTGTGGCTCGGCGTCCGGCCCGGCGTGCCCCTGGTCCTGGAGGACGACCTGGCCGTGACCCTCTCGCGCGAAGGGCGCGACGGCCTCGAGGTCTCGGTGGAGCTGGACTCTCCCGTGCCCGCGCCCATAGCGGCCGGGGCCGAGATCGCGACGCTGCGGGTCGCCGCGCCCGGGCTCCCGGCGCTGGAGCGCCCCCTCCGCGCCGCCGCCGCGGTGGAAAGGACCGGCGCGTTCGGGCGGGTGTGGGCGGTCCTGCGCCACGCGGTTTTCGGCCCGGACTCCCTGTAAGGCGATGGCGCGGGGCCGGTTCATCGCCGTCGAGGGAGGGGAGGGCGCGGGCAAGACGACTCAATGCGCGCGTCTGGCCGCCCGGCTGCGCGGCCGCGGGACCGGGCTCCTCGCCACCCGAGAACCGGGCGGGACGCCCGCCGGCGAGGCGCTGCGCGACCTGCTGCTCAAGGGCCCGGCGCAGCGTTGGGACGCGGCGTCGGAGGCGCTCCTGCATTACGCCGCGCGCCGGGCGCACGTGACCCAGGCGATCGAGCCGGCGCTCGCGCGCGGAGACTGGGTGCTGTGCGACCGCTTCGCCGATTCGACGATGGCGTACCAGGGCTACGCGATGGGCCTGGGGCGCGCGGCGGTGGAGGAGCTGCACCGGCTGGTCCTCGGCGATCTGCGCCCCGATCTCACCGTCGTTCTCGACCTGCCCGCCGCCGAGGGCCTTGCGCGCGCCCGCGGGCGCGGCCTGTGGAGCCGCTACGAGGCGCGCGACGCGGAGTTCCACGAATCCGTCCGCGCGGCCTTCCGGGACATCGCCCGCCGCGACCCGGACCGCTGCGTGTCGATCGACGCGTCCGGCGGCGTCGACGCGGTGGCGGACCGGGTGGCCGAGGCCGTCGCGCGGGCCTTCCCGTGACCGGCGTCCGCGAATCGCCGCCGCCGCGCGCGAATCCGCGCCTCGCCGGGCACGAAGCGGCGGAGGAGGCGCTCGCGCGCGCCTTCGCCTCCGGGCGGCTGCCCCACGCCTGGCTGGTCTGCGGGCCGCGCGGCGTCGGCAAGGCGACGCTGGCCTACCGCTTCGCGCGCCACGTGCTGGCGGGCGGCGGCGGCGCGGCGGCGGGCGGCGGGGAAGGGGAGGGCGCGCTCTACCTCGACCCGGCGCATCCGGTCTTCCGTCGGACAGCGGCCTCCGGCCACGCCGACCTGCTCACCGTCGAGCGCACCGTCGACCCGCGCCGCAAGACCGGCGCCGTCCGCTCGCAAATCGTCGTCGACGACGCGCGGCGGGTGGGGAGCTTCTTCGCGCTCACCGCGGCCGAGGGCGGCTGGCGCGTCGCCGTCGTCGACGCCGCCGACGAGATGAACCGCAACGCCGCCAACGCGGTGCTGAAGATCGTCGAGGAGCCGCCGCCGCGCGGCCTGCTGCTGCTGGTGGCGCACGTCCCCGGCCGCGTTCCGGCGACCTTGCGCAGCCGCTGCCGCCGGCTCGTCCTGGCGCCGCTCCCGGCGGAGCGGGTGGACGCGCTCCTCGCCGCCGCGCGGCCAG
Organism: Alphaproteobacteria bacterium; assembly: GCA_965242575.1. GTDB lineage: Bacteria > Pseudomonadota > Alphaproteobacteria > UBA7887 > UBA7887 > JANQOH01. The sequence goes on along the minus strand of OZ251461.1, from coordinate 2,326,456 downwards.
ACCTCGGCGCCGAGGACCGCGCGCTGCTGGCGGCGCTGTCCGACGGCGCGCCCGGCGCCGCGCTGGAGCTCGCCGACAATGGCGGGCTGGAAATTTACCGCGAGGCGGTGGGGCTGATCGCCGCCGCGCCGGGGATCGACGTAGCGGCGGCGCATGCGTTCGCCGACAAACTGGCGCGGCGGGGCGCGGAGGCGTCCTTCCGCCTCGCCATGCGGTTGACGGCGCGCTGGATCGCGCGCCTCGCGACAGCCGGCGCGCGCGGCCGGGCGCCCGACACGGCGCTGCCCGGGGAGGAGGCCGCCGCGCGCCGGCTGCTCGACGCCGCTCCGCCCGCCCGCTGGGCCGAGCTGTGGGAGAAGGTCCGCGAACTCGCCCGGGGGGCGGACCTCGTCAACCTCGACCGCAAGCAGGTCGTCCTCGGCGCGCTCCTCGCGCTCGATTCCGCCGCGCGCGGACGCGCCCCCCGGCCGGTGACCGCGCCGGAGGCCGGCCGATGACCGCGCGCGACTCCTGGTACGTCACCACGCCCATCTATTACGTCAACGACGCGCCGCATCTCGGCCACGCCTACACCACCATCGCCTGCGACGCCCTGGCGCGGTTCCAGCGCCTCGACGGCAAGCGCGTCATGTTCCTGACCGGAACCGACGAGCACGGCCAGAAGGTGGAGAAGTCCGCGCGCGCCGCCGGGGAGGAGCCGCAAGCCTTCGCCGACCGCGTTTCGGCGCGCTTCCGCGCCCTGGCCGACGCCGTGGGCTGCACCCACGACCGCTTCATCCGCACCACCGAGCCGGCCCACGCGCGCGCCAGCCAGGCGATCTGGAGCGCCCTGGTCGACGCCGGCGAAATCTACCTCGGCTCCTATTCCGGCTGGTATTCGGTGCGCGACGAGGCCTACGTCGCCGAGTCGGAGCTGGCGGAAGGGCCGGACGGCGAGAAGCTCGCGCCCTCCGGCGCGCCGGTCGAGCGCGTCGAGGAGCCCAGCTACTTCTTCCGCCTGTCCGCCTGGGGCGACCGGCTGCTCGCCCATTACGAGGCCCATCCCGACGCGATCCTCCCCGAGTCGCGGCGCAACGAGGTCCTGAGCTTCGTCCGCGGCGGCCTCGAGGACCTGTCCGTCTCGCGCACCGGCTTCCGCTGGGGGGTGCCGGTGCCCGGCGACGACGGCCACGTCATCTACGTCTGGCTCGACGCGCTGACCAACTACATGACCGGCGTCGGCTACCCGGACGCCGACTCGGAATCGTTCCGCGCCTTCTGGCCCGCCAGCGTCCACGTCGTCGGCAAGGACATCCTGCGGTTCCACGCCGTCTATTGGCCGGCCTTCCTGATGGCCGCCGGCCTCCCGCCGCCGGAGCGCGTGTTCGCCCACGGCTGGTGGACCGTCGAAGGCCAGAAGATGTCGAAGACCCTGCGCAACGCGGTCGAGCCGTTCCGGCTGATCGAGACCTACGGCCTCGACCAAGTGCGCTATTTCGTCCTGCGCGAAGTGCCGTTCGGCAACGACGCGGACTTCTCCCGCGCCGCCATCGTCCGCCGCATCGACCGCGACCTGGCCAACGATTTCGGCAACCTCGCCCAGCGCGTCCTCAGCATGGTGGCGCGGAACTGCGGCGGGCGCGTCCCCGCGCCGGGGCCGTTCGCCGAATCCGACCGCGCCCTGCTCGCCGCCGCCGCCGGCCTGATCCCCGAACTGCGCCGGAGCATGGCGCGCCAGGGGTTGAGCGACGCCCTCGAACACATATGGAGCCTCGTCCGCGCGGCGAACGCCTATGTCGACCGGGAGGCGCCGTGGACCCTGCGCAAGACCGACCCCGAACGCATGGGAACCGTCCTCTACGCGCTGTGCGAGACCATCCGCCACCTGGCGATAACCGTCCAGCCGTTCACGCCGGCGGCGGCGGCGGCGCTGCTCGACCAATTGGCGGCGGCGCCGGACGCGCGCGACTTCGCGGCGCTGGCGCCCGGCCGCGCCCTCGCTCCGGGGACTCCGCTGCCTGCGCCGCGCGGGGTGTTCCCGCGCGTCGACAAGGCCGCCCTCGAAGCAGCGGAGGCGGGGGCCGCGTGAGGCTCGTCGACAGCCACTGCCATCTCGACTTTCCCGAATTCGCCGGCGACCTCGACGCGGTGGTGGCGCGCGCCCGCGCGCGCGGCGTGGTCTGCATCCAGACCATCTGCACCCGCATGAGCGAATTCGCCCGCGTGCGCGCGGTCGCGGAGCGGTACGACGACATGTTCTGCTCGGTCGGGGTCCACCCGCACAACGCCGCCGACGAACCCGCCGTCGACGCGGCCGCCCTGGTCGAGGCGGCGCGCGACCCGAAGGTCGTCGGCATCGGCGAGACCGGGCTGGACTACTATTACGAGCACAGCCCCCGCGCGGCGCAGGAGGCGAACTTCCGCGCCCACGCCGCGGCGGCGCGGGAGACCGGGCTGCCGCTCATCGTCCACACCCGCGACGCCGACGACGACACCGTGGCGATCCTGGAGGACGAGGCGGGGAAGGGCGCCTTCCCGGGCCTCATCCACTGTTTCAGCGCCGGCCCCCGGATGGCGGACTGCGCGCTGGCGCTCGGCATGTCGATCTCGTTCTCCGGCATCGTCACCTTCCGCAACGCCGAGGCGGTGCGCCAGGCCGCGCGCCGCGTTCCCGTCGAGCGCATCCTGGTGGAGACCGACGCGCCGTTCCTGGCCCCGGTCCCGAACCGCGGCAAGCGCAACGAGCCGGCCTTCGTCGCCGACACGGCGCGCGTCGTCGCCGGGCTGGCAGGGTTGCCGGAGGACGACTTCGCGCGCCGGACCACCGACAACTTCTTCCGCCTGTTCGCCAGGGCGCGGCCGCCGGCGGCGGCGGCGTGACGCGGACCGCCATGGACCCCGCGCTGCTCCCGATCATGGTTCGGGGCGCGCTCGCCGACCCGATCCTCTGGACGCTCGCCGCGGTCCTCGGCTGGAATCATCGCCGCGCCGCGCGCGCCGCCGCCGGCCTGCTCGGATGCGCCGGCGCCGTGTGGGGCGCGATCCGCGTCGCCGTCTACGTGTCGTTCGGCGAGACGGTCGGGCTGGCGAACGCCGCCGCGATGGTCGCCGTCTGCGTCGCGGCGATGCTCGGCGCCGGGTTCCTGGTGCGCGAAATCCGCCGGCGGCTGGCGGGCCGCTGACCGCGGTCGATAATTTACCATAATATACATTATGCGATTTTCCCATGCCTGAGCCGGTATCCGAAATCGACCGCCTCCTCGCCATCGTGGCGCGCCTGCGCGACCCCGAACGCGGCTGCCCGTGGGACAAGGCGCAGACCTTCGCGACCATCGCCCCGCACACCGTCGAGGAGGCGTACGAGGTCCGCGACGCCATCGACCGCGGCGACATGCCCGCCCTGGTCGACGAACTCGGCGACCTGCTGTTCCAGATCGCGCTCTACGCGCAGATGGGCCGCGAGGCCGGCGCATTCGACTTCGCCGACGTAGCCCGCGCGATCTCCGGCAAGATGGTCCGCCGCCACCCGCACGTGTTCGGCGGCGCGCCCGCCTCCTCGTGGGAGGACGCGAAGGCGCGCGAGCGCGCCGAGACGGGCGCCGGCGCGGGCGCGCTGGACGGAGTGGCCCGCGCCCTCCCCGCCCTGTCGCGGGCCCACAAATTGCAGCGCCGCGCGGCCCGCGTCGGTTTCGACTGGCCCGGCCCGGCGCCCGCGCTCGCCAAGCTGCGCGAGGAGGTCGCCGAATTCGCGGCCGAGCTCGACCGCGCCGAACCCGCTCCGGCGCGCGCGGCCGAGGAGCTCGGCGACGTGCTGTTCGCCTGCGCCAACCTGGCGCGCCACGCCGGCGTCGACCCCGAAACCGCGCTCCGCGCAGCCAACGACAAGTTCGAACGCCGGTTCCGCCGCGTCGAGGCCCTGCTCGCCGCCGCCGGCCGCGCCCCGGAAGACTCCGATCTCGCCGAGATGGACCGCCTCTGGGACCGCGCCAAGGCGGAGGAGCCCAAGCCCGAATAGCCGCGTTTCTCACGCCGAGGCGCCGGCGTCCGCGCCGGCATTGCGCGAACGCGCACGAGAAAAGACGCCGGCGGCGGCGGCGGCGCCCGAATCGCTCTTGACACGGACGCGCCGCGCCCGCCATAATGGAACCATGCGTGAACCGACTCCCGCGCCGACGCGACGCGCCGTCCGTTCAATCGTTCGCGAGCAGGTGGATGAGGCTCGACGTGTCCCAGCGTCCGCCGCCCCGCGCCTGCACGTGGGCGTAGAACTTGTCGACGAGCGCCGTGACCGGAAGCCGCGCGCCGTTGCGCTCGGCCTCCGCCAGGGCGATCGCCAGGTCCTTGCGCATCCAGTCGACCGCGAAGCCGAATGCGAATTCGCCGCGCGCCATGGTGCGGGCGCGGTTCTCCATCTGCCACGACCCCGCGGCGCCCTGCGAGACGACGTCGGCCACGAGGTCGCAATCGAGGCCCGCCCGGGCGGCGAAATTCATGCCCTCGGACAACCCCTGGACGAGGCCGGCGATGCAGATCTGGTTGACCATCTTGGCGAGCTGCCCGGCGCCGGCCGGCCCCATGAGCGTCACCGCACGGGCGTAGGATTCGATAACCGGCGCGGCGCGTTGGAAGGTTTCCTTCTCCCCGCCGCACATGACCGTAAGCACTCCGTTCTCGGCGCCGGCCTGGCCGCCGGAGACCGGCGCGTCGACGAACCCCACTCCCTTTTCCCGCGCCGCCGCGGCGAGTTCGCGCGCCAGGTCGGCGGAATCGGTGGTGTGGTCCACCAGCACCGCGCCCTCGGACATGCCGGCGAGGACGCCGTCGCCACCGTAAACGACGCTGCGCACGTCGTCGTCGTCGCCGACGCAAACGAACACGAAATCGCGCCCCGCCGCCGCCTGCGCCGGGGTGTCGGCGCGGGCGCCGCCATGGGCGGCGGTCCACGCCCCGGCGCGCGCCGCGGTGCGGTTATGGACCGCGACCTCGTGCCCCTTCGTGGCGAGATGCCCCGCCATGGGGTATCCCATGACTCCGAGTCCGACGAACGCGGTCTTCCGCGGCTGCGCCATGTCGCCCCTCCCCCGGAACTGCCCGCCGTTCGGATAGCAGGAATCGCGCAAGGAAGCGAACCATGACCGACTTTTCCGGCCGATGCGTCCTCGTCACCGGCGCCACCGCCGGCATCGGCGCCGCGACGGCGCGGCGTTTCGCCGCCGCCGGCGCCCGCCTCGTCGTCGCCGGACGGCGCGCCGACAGGCTCGCGGCGCTCGCCGCCGAACTGGACGCGCCGGTCCACCCCCTGCCGCTGGACGTGTCGGACCGCGCGGCCGTCGCCGCCGCGATCCCCGCCCTGCCCCCGGAATTCGCCGCGGTCGACCTGCTGGTCAACAACGCCGGCCTCGCGCAGGGGCTGGAGGGCGCGCAGGACGCCGACCTCGACGACTGGGAGCGCATGATCGACACCAACGTCAAGGGCCTCGCCTACGTGACCCGGGCGGTGGTCTCCGGCATGGTCGCGCGCGACTCCGGCCACATAATCAACATCGGATCGGTGGCCGGATCCTACCCCTATCCCGGCGGAAACGTCTATGGCGGAACAAAGGCTTTCGTGCGCCAGTTCACCCTGAATATGCGCTCCGACCTGCTGGGGACCCGCGTCCGCGCCACCTGCATCGAACCGGGGATGACCGAGACCGAATTCTCGCTCGTCCGCTTCAAGGGCGACGCCGGCCGGTCGGCGCGGATCTACGCCGGCGCCAACCCCATGACCGCCGCCGACCTGGCGGAGACGATTTACGCGGTGGCCGCCCTCCCCGCCAACGTCAACGTCAACCGCCTCGAGGTCATGCCGGTGGGGCAGGCGTTCTCGCCCTTCGCCATCCACCGCGAAGGGTCATGACGCCGGGAGGCGCGGCCCGTCGTCGAAGCGGCGGTCGAACCGGCGGGCGAAGCGGGCGGCGTCGGCGGGGTCGAGGGTGACGCGGAGGCGCACGCGGGCGCCGTCCTCGGTCCGCGCCAGCACCTCGCCCCGGCGGTAGAGCCAGGCCAGCGCCGCGCCCTCCCCCGCCCCCAGGGTCACCTCCACCGCCGCGCGCCCGCGCGACAGGCGGCGCGCCACCAGCGCGCGCAGGCGCGCCAGGCCGGCGCCGCCGCGCGCCGACACCGCCGCCTTGTCCGCCGCGCCGGCGAGCCGCGCCTCCAGCGCCTCCCGCGCCTCCGGCGCCAGCAGGTCGATCTTGTTGTGGACTTCTATCGCCGGGGCGCCGTCGGCGCCGAGCTCGGCGAGCGCGCGCGCCACGTCGGCGTTCTGCGCCGCGCCGTGCGGATGCGCCGCGTCGCGCACATGCAGGATCAAGTCCGCCTCCACCACCTCCTCCAGCGTGGCGCGGAAGGCGCTGACCAGGTCGGTCGGCAGGTCGGAGACGAACCCCACCGTGTCGGACAGGACGACCGCGCGCCCGGATTCGAGCTCCAGCGCGCGCATGGTCGGGTCGAGGGTCGCGAACAGCCGGTCCGCCGCCGCGACCCGGGCGCCGGTGAGCCGGTTGAACAGCGTGGACTTGCCCGCGTTGGTGTAACCGACCAGGACGACGACGGGATACGGCACCCGGCGCCGCGCGGCGCGGTGCAGGCCGCGCGTCCGCGCCACCGACGCCAGTTCGCGGCGCAGCCGCGCGATCCGTTCGTCGATCCGCCGGCGGTCGACCTCGAGCTGCGATTCGCCGGGGCCGCCGACGAAGCCGAGGCCGCCGCGCTGGCGCTCGAGGTGGGTCCAGCTGCGGACCAGGCGGCTGCGCTGGTACGACAGCGCCGCCAGTTCGACCTGCAAGCGCCCCTCGCGGGTGCGCGCCCGGGCGCCGAATATCTCGAGGATGAGCGCCGTCCGGTCGAGGACCTTGAGCCGCCAGCTGCGCTCCAGGTTGCGCTGCTGGACGGCCGACAGCGCGGCGTTGACCACCGCGAGTTCGGGGCGGTCCGGCGCCGAGTCGAGCCGTTCGGCGATGGCGGCGACCTGCCCCGGCCCGAACAGCGTCGCCGCGCGCGGCCGCCGCACCGGCAGCGATTCCGCCAGCAGGACCTCGGGCGCGACCGCCCGGGCCAGCCCGGCGGCCTCCTCGAGCCGCGCCGCCGCGTCGCGTCCGCCGCCGCCGATCCCGGGCCGCTCCGACGGAACGTCGGGATGCAGCACCCAGGCGGCGCCGGAGCGGGTCATCCCTCGGCGGCGCCCACGTCCGATTCGCCTCTATCCGATTCGCCCACGTCCGATTCGCCTACGTCCGATCCGCCCACGTCCGATCGGAACGGGTCGACCGGCTTGCCGGGCATGACGGTCGAGACGGCGTGCTTGTACACCAGCTGCGCCCGCCCGTCGCGCGCCAGCAGCAGGCAGAAATTGTCGAACGCCCGGATCGCGCCCTGGAGCTTGACGCCGTTGACCAGATAGACGGTCACCGGAACCCGGTCCTTGCGGACCCGGTTGAGGAACGCGTCCTGAAGGTGTCGCGGTTTGTCCGTCGTCGTTGCCATGGGCTCCCTCTCCGGCGGCGGCGCCGAACTACGCGGCGGCGCGCGCGAAATCGGCGTAAAGGGCGCGCAGGCGCTCGGTCGTTGCGCCCGGACGGCCGTTCGCCACCGCGGAATCGTCGATGCGCACGACCGGAACGACGAACGCGCTGGTGCTGGTCAGGAACGCCTCGCGCGCGCCCTTCGCCTCCTCCGGGGCGAAGGCGGACTCGACCACGCGCATCCCGTCGGCGCGCGCCAGCGCGACCAGCCGCCGGCGCGTAATCCCGGCGAGCACGTCGCGGCCCGGCGCGCGGGTGCGCACGGCGCCGTCGCCGTCGACGATCCAGGCGTTCGACGACGCCCCCTCGGTGACGTAGCCGCGCTCGTCGACCTGCCAGGCCTCGAACGCGCCCGCCGCCGCGGCCTCCTGCTTCGCGAGCACGTTGGGCAGCAGCGACACGCTCTTGATATCGCACCGCCGCCAGCGCAGGTCGGGCGTCGTAATCACGCTCACGCCATCGGCCTGCGCCGCCGCCGCGCCGGGGCGCGCGGGCCGCGCCGTCGCCACCACCGAAGGCGCGGCGGCGGCGGGAAAGGCGTGGTCGCGGGGCGCGACTCCGCGCCCGACCTGGAGATACGCCAGCCCGTCCGCAACCCGGTTGCGCCGCGCGACCTCCGACAGCACCGAGCGCAGCGCCGCCCGGCTCATCGGCATGGCGATGCCGAGCGCGCCGAGCGACCTTTCGAGGCGGTCGAAATGCCACTCCTCGTCGACCGGGCGGCCGGCGACGGCGGCGATGACCTCGTAGGCCGCGTCGGCGAACTGCATCCCGCGGTCCTCGACATGCACGCGGGCCGCGCGGTGCGGCGTATAGCGCCCGTTGACGTAGGCGATGCGGGACATCCGAACTTCCGATCCGAGTCAGCGCCGCCGAAGCAGCAGCGCGAGCGCCACGAAGAACGCGAGTATCTCGAGGCGCCCCGCCAGCATACCCAGAACCAGCGCGATGTCACCCGCCGCGCCGAGCGCGGCGGCGTCGGCGCCCGCCGCCTCGGCGAGCAGCGGGCCGGTATTGGTCAGCGCGCTGAGCGCGAGGATCGACGCCGCCTCGAACCCCTGCCCCAGCGCCGCGAGGACCAGAGTCAGGACGACCAGCGCGCCGATGAAGAGCGCGAAGAACGCCCGGACGGCGCCCGCCGCCGCCTCATCGGCCGCCGCCCGCGCCGGCCCGGCGCGGTGCGGATGCGCCAGACGCTCCAATTCGCGGCGGCTTCGGGCCACGAGCAGGCGCGCGCGGAACAGTTTCATACCGCCGGCGGTCGAGGCGCTCGCGCCGCCGATGAAGGCGAGGCCGGCGAGCGCGAGGAGGACGAAAGCGGGCGCCGGCGACTCCAGCCCGGCGGAGAAGCCCGCGGTGGTCAGCGCCGACACGGCGGCGAACGCGCCCCGCCATATCGCATCGCCGCCGCCGACGGCCAACGCGAGGCCCCCCGCCCCGACCGCGGCCAGCGCGGCGAACGGGATCGTTTCGGCGCTTCCCGCGCCGCGCCGCCACAGGGCGGGGAGGTCGAGCGCGCCGGCGATCATGGCGAGCATCAGGACCGCCTGGGCGGCGCGCCCCAGCGCGGCGGGGCCGGCGTCGTCGGGCGCGAATCCCCCCGTCGACACGGCGCTCATGGCGTAGCAGCACGCCTCGAGGAGCGGCGCGCCGGCCAGCGCGAGCGCGGCGGCGGCGGCGGCGGTCGCGGGGAGGTAGATCGCCGCCGCCCGCGCGGCGACCCGGCGCGCCGGCGGCGCCGGCCCCGAACGGGCGATGCGCGGCGCCAGGACGACGACGAAGACCAGCGTCGCGTAACCGCCGAGCCATTGCAGCATGGCGCGCCACAGGACGATGGCGCGGGGCGCCGCGCCGGGCGCGTCGATGACGCCGAGCCCCGTGGCGGTGACGCCGGACACCGCCTCGACCAGCGCGCCGGACACGCCGGCGGCGGCGCCGGAGAGCAGGAACGGCGGCGCCGCGAAGACGCCGGCGAGGGCCCACCCCCCGGCGGCGAACAGGATCGCGCCGCGGCGGTCGAGGCGCCCGTCGCCGCCGCGCCCGGCGAGCACGAGGACGCCGCCGAAGAACAGCGCGCAGCCGGCGCCCAGGGCGAACCCGCGGACGGCGGCGGCGTCGGACTCCGCCAGCGCCAGCGCCAGCGGCGCCGCTTGCGCCGCCGCCAGCGCCGCGAGCAACCGCCCGAACGCGCCGGGAAGCGCGGCCGGACCCCGCTCCATCGCCGCCGCCCGGCGGTCCGCCTAGAAGAAGCCGGGCGCGACGGCGAACATGCGCTCCACCTTCTTGACCGCGTTTCCGGGAGAGAAAACTATAGCAATATCATTCGGTTTCACGGAAGTATTGCCACGGGGTATGAGAACCGCGCCGTCGCGGACCAGGGCGCCTATCAGCGCGCCGCGCGGAAATTCGACCTCCTTCAGCGGCCGGCCGACGACCGGCGACGTCTCCAGCGCCTCGACCTCGATGACCTCGGCCTCGCCGCCGCGCAGGCGGTACACCGAGCGGATGCGCCCGCGCCGGACGTGCTGGAGGATCGACGAGGCGGTCAGTTCGCGCGGGCCGATGGCGGCGTCGATGCCGAGCGGCGCGATCAGCGGGCCGTAGGTGGAGGAGTTGACCAGGGTCACGGCGCGGGCGCAGCCGTGGCGCTTGGCCAGGACCGACGCCAGCACGTTGACCTCGTCGTTGTCGGTCACCGCGACGACGGTTTCGGTTTCGGCGACGTTCGCCTCGGCGAGCAGGTCGGCGTCGAGCGCGTCGCCGTTGAGGACCACGGTTTTGTCCAGCTTGTCGGCGGCGCGGCGCGCGCGCGCCGCGTCGTGCTCGATGAGGGTCAGGTCGACGGGCGCGCCGGAGGCCTCGATGTCGCGCGCCAGCCCGAGGCCGATATTGCCGCCGCCGACCAGCAGCAGCCGCCGCGCCGCCGCCTCCTCGTGGCCGAACAGCGCCATGGCGCGCGGCAGCTGCCGGGTCTCGGCGACGAAGTAGATTTCGTCGCCCGGCAGCAGCTGCTCCATGCGCGCGGGGAACAGCGCCCGGTCGCCGCGGACGATGCGGACGATGGTGATGTCGAGGTCGGGGAACAGTTCGTTGAGCTGGCCGATGGGCGTGTTGACCACCGGGCACGCCTCGCCGAGCCGGGCGCCGACGAACCGCGCCCTGTCGCCGGCGAACGCCGCCAGGTCGAGGGCGCCCGGCGCGTCGAGGCGCCGCCGGATGGCGCGCGCGACCTCCGCCTCGGGCGAGACGATGACGTCGATCGGCATGTGGTCGCGGTTGAACAGGCCGCCCCAGGCGGGGTCGAGATAGGCTTGGTGGCGTATGCGGGCGATCTTGGTCGGCACGTCGAACAGGGTGTGCCCGACCTGGCAGGCGACGATGTTGATCTCGTCCGACTGGGTGACGGCGATGAGCATGTCGACATCGGCGGCGCCGGCGCGTTCGAGGACGTCGGGATGCGAGGCGAAGCCCTCCAGGCACCGGACGTCGAGTCCCTCGTCCACCTTGCGGATGCGTTCGGGCGAGTGGTCGACGACGAAGACGTCGTTGTCCTCGCCGGCCAGCTGGCGGGCGATGGAGAACCCGACCTCGCCGGCGCCGCAGACCAGGACCTTCACGGCTCCCTCGCGGCGATGCCGAGCGATTTGAGCTTGCGGTGCAGCGCCGAGCGCTCCATGCCGACGAAGGCGGCGGTGCGCGAGACGTTGCCGTCGAAACGCGTCACCTGCGCCTGGAGGTATTGCCTCTCGAACGCCTCGCGCGCCTTGCGGAGCGGCAGGGTCATGAGTCCGGCGCCGTCGTCCGCGCCGATGGCGCGCGGCGCCGCGGCGAGAAGGTCGGGGGGCAGCATGTCGGCGCGCACCTCGTCCCCGGCGCCGCCGGCGGCCATTATCAGCACCCAGTCCACGACGTTGCGCAATTGGCGCACGTTTCCCGGCCAGTCGCAGGTCTGGAGCGCCGCGAAGGCGTCGGCGGCGAACCGGCGCGGCGCGAGGCCGGAGCCGGCCGCGGCGCGGGCGACGAAATGGTCGGCGAGCAGCGGGATGTCGTCGCGGCGGTCGGCGAGCGGCGGCACCCGGATCGGCACGACGGCGAGGCGGTAATAGAGGTCCTCGCGGAACCGCTTGCGGGCGATCTCGGCGGCCAGGTCGCGGCTGGCGGAGGCGACGATGCGCACGTCGACGGCGATGCTCCGGGTCCCGTTCACGCGGCGGAAGGTCTGTTCGTGCAGGACGCGGAGGATGCGGCCCTGCGTCTCGAGCGGCATGTCGGCGACCTCGTCCAGCAGCAGGGTTCCGCCATGCGCCTGTTCGAACGCCCCGACCTTGCGGGCGCCGCCGGAGTCGCGGTCCTCGACGCCGAACAGTTCGGCCTCGAAACCGTCCGGCGCCAGCGCCGCGGCGTTGATCGCGACGAAGGGGCCGCCGGCGCGGTCGGACAGGCGGTGGACCATGCGGGCGACCGCCTCCTTGCCGCATCCGGGCGGCCCGGAGATCAGCACCCGGCTGCCGGTGGCGGCGACGCGCCGCGCCGCGCGGCGGACGGCGTCGATGGCGCGCGAATCGCCGACCAGTTCGGACGAATCGCCGGCGCGGCGGCGGAGGTCGCCCAGTTCGCGGCGCATCCGCCCGTGCTCCATCGCGCGGCGCACCGACAGCAGCATCCGGTCGGCCTCGAACGGCTTCTCGATGAAGTCGTAGGCGCCGAGGCGGATCGCCCGCACCGCGGTCTCGATGTTGCCGTGGCCGCTGATCATGATCACCGGCAGTTCGGGATGCCGCGCCCCGAGCTCGGCCAGCAGGCCCATGCCGTCCATGCGGCTGCCGCGCAGCCAGATGTCGAGCAGCGCCAGATGCGGGCGCCGGTCGGCGGCCGCCGACAGCGCGCTTTCGACGTCCCACGCCTCGCGCGCCGTGTAGCCCTCATCGGCGAGTATCCCGGCGATGAGGCCGCGGATGTCCCGCTCGTCGTCGATGATCAGAACGTCGCCGGACATGGCGCCACCCGGTTACGGGCGCGGCCCGCCGGGCGCGGCGGGACCGTCCCGGGGCGGGAATTCGAGGCGGACGCGCGCGCCGCCGAGCGGCCCGTCGCCGAGGGCCAGCCCGCCGCCGTGATCCTCCATGATCTTCTTGACGATGGCGAGCCCGAGGCCGGTGCCGCGCTCGCGGGCGGTGACGTAGGGCTCGGTCAGGCGGGCCCGGCGGTCGGGATCCTCCGGCAGGCCGCGCCCGTTGTCGTCGACGCAGACGGCGCGCCCCCCGTCGGCGCCGAAATCCTCGATGCGCGCCTCGACTCGCCCGGGCTCCGGGGCGCCGCCGTCCGGCGGGGTCCGCGCGTCGATGGCCTCGACCGCGTTGCGCAGCAGGTTGGCGAGCGCGCGCCCCACCTGCGCCGCGTCGCAGCGGACCCGGACCGGCGTTTCGGGCGGATCGAAGGCGAAGGCGACGTCGGGGCGCGCGAGGGCCATCAGCGACACCGCCTCGGCGACGACGGGCGCGAGGTCGGCGTCGACCGGCGCGGGCGCCGGCATGCGGGCGAAGGCGGAGAATTCGTCGACCATGGCGCGGATCGCGCCGACCTGGCGGACGATGGTGCGCACGCAGGACTCGAACACGCCGCCGTCGTCGCCGGCGCGGTCGCGATAGCGGCGGCGCAGGCGCTCGGCGGACAGCTGGATCGGCGTCAGCGGGTTGCGGATTTCATGCGCGACGCGCCGCGCCACGTCGGCCCACGCGGCGGCGCGCTGGGCGTCGACGAGGTCGGTGACGTCGTCGAAGGTGACGACGGCGCCGGCGACCCGCCCCGCGTCCCGCTGGACGGTCATGCGAACTTGCAGTTCGCGGGCGCGCCCGCCGCGCGCCAGCGAGACCTTTTCCTGGACCGCGCCGCGCGCGGCGGCTTCGGGCGCGGCGGCGGCGTCCAGGGCGCGCTGGAGCGCCGCCATTTCGGGAACCGCGTCGCCGAGGCGGCGGCCGACCAGGTCGCCGGCGCGGCGGTCCAGCAGCTCCAGCGCGGAGCGGTTGGGGAGGTGGATGCGCCCGTCGCGGTTGAGGCCGAGGACGCCGGCGGAGACGCCGAACAGCACCGCCTCGGTGAACAGGCGGCGGTCGTCGAGCTGCCGGTTGGCCTCGACGAGCTCGGCGCGCTGGCCCTGGAGCTGGCCGGCCATGCGGTTGAACGCGCGCGCCAGCACCGCCAGTTCGTCGTTCGCCGGACCCTCGGGCAGGCGCGCGCCGAGGTCGCCCGCCCTCACCCGCTCGGTCGCCGCCACGAGGCGGGCGACGGGCGCGACGATGCGGTTGGCGAACATCAGGCCCAGCCACACGGCGCACATCAGCAGCAGGAGCGAAACGATGACGTAGAACAGCGTGAAGGTGATCTGGATGTCGGAGCGCCGCAGGTCCAGGTCGCGGTATCCGGCGACCGCGTCGGACAGGCGGGCGACGTGGTTCAATACCTGCGAATCGGCGAAGCGGCCGACATAGAGGAATCCGTCGACGAACGCGTCGATGCGCGCCAGCGCGCGCACGCGGTCGCTGGCGCCGCCGGTCATGACGACGACCTCCCCCGCCGCCGCGCGCTGCAAGGCGGCGACGGGCAGCGGATCGAATTCGAGCACGAAACTGAGCTTGCCGCGGGCCAGCACGGTCCCGTCGCCGCGCAGGATCAGCGCCTCGGTCAGCGAGCGCTCCTCCGCCAGCTCCTGGAGCAGGACCGAAAGCGCCGGCGGCGACGAGAGCCGGCGCGGGTCCTGGCGGTTGAGGGTGGCGACCATCGACAGGACGTCGGCGCGGACGAACTCGCGGTGGTCGCGCGCATAGGCTTCGGCGACGGCGATCGACCGGTCGAGCGCGGCGCGGATGCGGTCGTTGAACCACGCCTGGACGCCCAGGTTGAAGAACAGCGCCGAAAAGACGGCGACGAGGATGGCCGGCGCGACGGCGAGGGCGCTGAACATGCCCACGGTCCGCCCGTGCAGGCGCCAGCCGATGGAGCCGCGCCGCCGGGCGGTCCAGATGCGCACCAGCCGCGCCGCGACCAGCGCGCCCAGGCCGAGCAGCAGCGCCAGGTCGATGTTGAGCAGGACGAGGACGGCCTCGGGCCGCCCGCCCGGCGGGGCGATGAAGCCGCTCAACATGCCGAAGGTGGCGAAGCCGGCGAACAGCGCCGCCAGCGTCACGGCGACCGCGAAGGTCCGGCTGGCGCCGGCGCGGCGGACCAGGTCCGACGCGCGCCGCAGCAGCGCCGCCGCCGCCGCGCCGGGATGCGCGGCGGGCGCGGCGCCCGCGGCGGGCCCGGCGGCGCTCATTTCGGCGCCCGGACGACGTCGACGCCGAGCTCGCGGATCTTCTTGCGCAGCGTGTTGCGGTTCAGCCCGAGCAGCCGCGCCGCCTGGACCTGGTTGCCGCGCGTGGCGCCGAGCGCGCGCGCGATCAGCGGGCGCTCGACCTCGCGCAGCACGCGGCCGTAAAGGCCCGGTTCGGGCGGCGCGCCGCCGCGGGCGGAGAAGTAGCCGGCGAGGCAGCGGTCGACGCTGTCGCCCAGGCCGCCGCCCGAACCGTCGCCGAGTCCGTCGCCGTTGGGGGGCAGGCCGGCGAATTGCGCGCGTTCGCGCGCGCCGCCGATTTCGGCGGCGACGATCGCCTCGCCGATGGTGTCCTCGGAATAGAGCGCGGCGAGGCGCCGGACGAGGTTCTCGAGTTCGCGCACGTTCCCCGGCCAGGCGTGGGCCTTGAGCCGCTCCAGGGCGGCGGCGTCGAGCCGCTTGGCGGGGAGTCCCTCCGACCGGACGCGGTCGAGGAAGTGGCGCGCCAGCAGCGGCAGGTCGTCGAGGCGTTCGCGCAGCGGCGGCAGGCGCAGCGGGACGACGTTGAGGCGGTAGTAGAGGTCCTCGCGGAACCGGCCCCGGCCGATGAGCGCGGTGAGGTCGCGGTGGGTGGCGGCGACGATGCGGACGTCGGCGCGGATGGGGCTGCGCCCGCCGACCGTCGTGTATTCGCCCTGTTGCAGGACGCGGAGGAGGCGCGTCTGCGCCTCGAGGGGCATGTCGCCGATCTCGTCGAGGAAGAGGGTGCCGCCGCCGGCCTGCTCGAACCGCCCCGGCGCGCGGGCGGCGGCGCCGGTGAACGCGCCCTTCTCGTGGCCGAACAGTTCGCTCTCGATGAGTTCGCGCGGGATGGCGGCCATGTTGACGGCGACGAAGGGCCGGTCGCGCCGCTTGCCGAAATCGTGCAGCGCGCGGGCGACGAGCTCCTTCCCGGTGCCGGATTCGCCGGTGATCGTCACTGTGAGGTCGGTCGCGGCGAGGCGCGCGAGGACGCGGTACACCTCCTGCATCGCCGGCGACCGCCCGACCAGCGGCAGCGAGTCCTCGGCGGCGGCCTCGTCGTCCCCGGCGGCCTCGGCTGCGCGCGGCGCCGCCAGCGCGCGCCGCGCCGCCGCCGTGAGTTCGTCGAGGTCGAAGGGCTTGGGCAGGTATTCGTAGGCGCCGCGCTCGTTGGCGCGGATCGCGGTCATCAGCGTGTTGCGGGCGCTCATGACGATGACCGGCAGGTCGGGCCGGGCGGATTTCAGCCGCGGCAGCATCTCCAGCCCGTCGCCGTCCGGCATGACGACGTCGGCGATGGCCAGGTCGCCCTCGCCCGCGTTCGCCCAGCGCCACAGGGTGGCGGCGGAGCCGGTGGCGCGCACCGAATAGCCGGCGGCGGCCAACGCCCGGCTGACGACGGCGCGAATCGTCCGGTCGTCGTCCGCGACCAGCACGGTGGCGGGCGCGGTCACGGCGCGCCGCCCCCATCCGCCATCGCCGGCAGGCGGACGCGGAAGACGGTGCGTCCGGGCCGGCTCTCGCACTCCACCACTCCGCCATGGTTCTCGACGATCCGGGCGACGAGCGCCAGGCCGAGGCCGGCGCCGCCGCGCCGGGTGGTGACGAAGGGTTCGAACAAGGTGTCGCGCAGGTCGTCGGGGACGCCGCGCCCATTGTCGCGGACGGCGACCACGATGGGCAGATCGAGGGGCTTGCCGCCGCCGCCGGAGAACTTGAAGCCGTGCCTGTAGCGCGTTGAAAGTTCTATCTCTCCGCCGTTTTCCGGCGCGGCCTCGAGGGCGTTCTTGACGATGTTGAGGAACGCCTGGACGAGCTGGTCGCGATTGCCCCAGACGGGCGGCAGCGACGGGTCGTAGCGTTCGACGAAGCGGACCCGGCCGCCGGCGGCGCCGCCCTCCAGGCGGCGGACGTGTTCGAGCGCGCGGTGGACGTTGACGCGCTCGCCGCCCGGCGGGCGGTCGTCGGCGAACGCGTCGACCCGTTCGACGAGGTTGCGGATGCGGTCGGTCTCCTCGCAGATCATCTGCGCCAGTTCGCGCTCGGACTCGCCGACGGCGCGTTCGATCAGCTGCGCCGCGCCGCGAATTCCCGACAGCGGGTTCTTCAGTTCGTGGGCCAGGATGGCCGCCATGCCGGCGACGGAGCGCGCGGCGCCGCGGTGGCTCAGATGGCGGTCGATGAGCCGCGCCATGGAGCGCTCGACGAGGCAGACGAGGAGGTCGCCGGCGCCGTCGCCGAGCGGCGCGACGTGGGCGTCGACGAGGCGCTCGGGCAGTTTGGGGCTCGACAGGACGACGCCGTATTCGCTCGCGCCGCCGCCGCCGCGCCGCGCCAGCTCCACCAGCGCCGCCAGCGGGCTGTCGGCGCGGACGAGGTCCTCCAGCCGGCGGCGGACCAGGAGCGCGCTGCCGGCGCCGAGCAGCTGCTCCGCCGCCGGGTTCGCGGTCGCGATGCGGCCGGCGCCGTCGACGGTCAGCACCGCCACGGGCATGGCGCCGAGGATGGCGCCGGCCTCAGGCGGCGCGGGCGAGATCGCCGTGTCCATCGCCGCGCTCGCCGGCGTGGCGCGCCCGGAAGGCCCGGAGTTCGCGCAGGACCGCGTCGGCGTCGCCGAGGCGGACCGCGCGTTCGCGCAGCGCGGCGGCGCCCGCCAGGCCGCGCAGGCCCCAGGCCATGTGCTTGCGGGCGATGCGCACGCCGCGTTCGCGCCCGTAATGGCCGAGCAGCGCGCGGTAATGGCCGATCAGGACGTCGAGCCGCTCCGCCGGGGCGGGGTCGGGGACGGCGGGCGCGCCGCGCAGCCGGGCGGCGGCCTGGGCCGGAAGCCACGGGCGGCCGCACGCGCCGCGCCCGATCATGACGCCCTGCGCCCCGGAGGCGCGCAGGATCGCCGGGGCGTCGCCGGGGCGGACGACGTCGCCGTTGGCCACGACGGGGACGTCCACCGCGTCCACGACCTCGGCGATGAACCGCCAGTCGGCGCGGCCGCGGTAGAACTGCTCGCGGGTCCTGCCGTGGACGGCGATCATGGCGGCGCCGCAGTCCTCGGCGATTCGGGCCAGCGCGGGCGCGTTGCGGGACGCGGCGTCCCACCCCGTGCGCATCTTGACGGTGAGCGGGACGGGGATGGCGGCGGCGACGGCTCGCAGGATGCGGGCGGCGAGGCGTTCGTCGCGCATGAGGGCGGCGCCGGCGAGGCCGCCGGTCACCTTCTTGGCGGGGCAGCCGAAATTGACGTCGACGACGGACGCGCCGAGGTCGACGGCGAGCCGCGCCGCCTCCCCCATCGCCGCCGGGTCGCGCCCGGCGAGCTGGACGGAGAACGGTGCCTCGTCGCGTCCGGCGCGCGCCATGGCGAGAGTGCGCCGGTCGGCGCGCGCCGCGGCCTTGCTGGCGATCATCTCCGACACCGCGAGGCCGACTCCGAACCGCCGGACGAGGCGGCGGAACGGCAGGTCGGTCACTCCGGACATCGGCGCAAGAATGACCGGGTCGTCGAGGACGACCGGCCCGATGGCGAGGCTCATGAGGGCATCGCCCGCTTCTCCTGCCCAATCGTTGGGCAGCTCATAGCGCGCATGCCGCGTCCGCGCAATCGCCTGCGCGGCGCCGCGCCATTCCGGGACGGGCGGGAGCAGGGTTCCGGGAATTGCGGGCGGGAGGCCCCGCGGTCCCCGGGGCGCGGGAATTCCGGGAGAACCGGGACGGCGGCGCGGGGCTGCGCTTGGCGCGAGGCTGGCGGCGCCGGGGGATCCGGGATGCGGGCGGACGCGGGAATTCCGGGAGAACCGGGACGGCGGCGGCGCGGGGGCGCGCTGCGCGCGGGACGCTCGCGCACCCAGGCGGGTCGCGGAATTCGGCGGCGAATGGGCATGGGGGGCAGTCCGCGGCCGGGTCGGAAAATCAATCGTATCGTAGCGGAATTACAAGGAGAAGGCAAGATCGGCGATCGGCCCGGCCCGCCATTCGCGCTCGCCCGCGTCACGACTCCTCCATGATCGCCAGCCACGTCGCCAGTTCAAAATTCTCCGCGCTTGCGGGGCGCTCGGAGCGCCCGGTCAGCAGCGCGGCGCGATCGGTCGCCAGACGCTGACGCTCGGCGCGCCGGTCGAAGAACCGGGTCACGGATCGCCGTCCGGCGCCGTCCGTTTCAGGAAACGGTCGAACATCGGCACGGTGAAGGCGGTGTCGCCATGCGCCGGGCTGTAAATCATTCCCTTGGATATGAGTTTGTTCCGGACGGGGGCGACGGAGGTGACCTTGCGGCCCATCGCGTCGGCGACGTCGCCCGACCGGTGCGGCCCCGGGCCGAGCCGCGCCATCGCGGCGAGGTAGCGCCTTTCCCTCGGCGTGCAGCGTTCGTAGCGCACGCGGAAAAACCCGGCGTCCAGCGCCGCGCGCGCCTCGCGGGACGCCCTTTCCGCGTCCCGCCCGGCGATAGGCGACGCGTCGGCGATCCGCCACGCATGCGCGCCCCATTCTTGCAGGAAGTAGGGATAACATCCGGTGTCCCGGAGAATTCGCTTCAGCGCGTCGTCGGCGAAGCGCACATCCTCCGCCGCCGCCGGCGCCTGCAACGCGCGCGCAGCGGCGGCGCGGTCGAGCTTGCCGATCTCCATGAAGGCGAAAAGCCGCTCGGCGTAGGACTTCGCCTTTCCCACCTTGCCCGCCAGCTGCGGCAGGCCGGCGCCGACGAGCGCGACCGGGAGGCGCCGCTGCTGGCGCCCGTGCAAGGCGGCGACCAGCGCCGCGAGATCGCCGTTCGCGACGTATTGCAGTTCGTCGACGAACAGCACGACCGCGCTGTTCCTCCTTGCCGCCGCTTCGCCGATGACGCGCAGCAAGTTCGTCAGGTCGGTTTCGAGATCGCCCGTGTCCGCCAGGCCGGGCTCCGGACGCGCGTCGATGCGCAGTTCGATCTCCCCGGACTTCACCCGGGCCGCGGCGATGAAGCCGGCCAGCCCGCTCCAGGCGCGGCGCATATGTTCCTTCGCCGCCTCCCCCCGGTCGAGCGCGAGCAGCGCCCGGCGCAGCTGCGGCGCGAGCAGGGCCGGCAGGTATCGCCCCTCCGGGGCCTCGAACCGGACGCCGACGCCGCCGCGCGCCTCGGCTTCGTCGGCGATTCGGTTGAGAAGCACCGTCTTGCCCACGCCGCGCAAGCCGGTGAGGAGCACGCTCTTCTCGCTCCGCCGCGCCTTCACGCGGTCCATAGCCACCGCGGCGGCCTCGAGCGCGTCGTCGCGCCCCGCCAGTTCCGGCGGCGGGCTGCCGGCGCCCGGCGCGTAGGGGTTCGTTCGCGGGTCCATTTATATCCGCCTTACCCCAGTTTACCCCAGTTTACCCCAGTTTATCCTTCGGCGATAAACTGGGGTAAGGTCGCTATAATTGCAACCCCCCGCGCCCGGCGCCGCCGCTTTTCGACGCCGAACGCCGCCGGCGCGGCGGCGCGGTTTTCCCGCCCGCGGCGGGTCTGCTACAAGCGCCCCGCCTCGCCTGGGAACACGGGATGCGCCGCCATGGCCGGACCGCTCGCCGGAATACGGGTGCTCGACCTGTCGCGATTCGTGGCCGGCCCCTTCTGCGCCATGATGCTCGGCGACATGGGCGCCGACGTCGTCAAGGTCGAGAAGCCCGGCGCGGGCGAGCCGACGCGGGGGGCGCCGCCGAAATACCGCGGCGGCAGCCTGTTCGCCACCGTGTTCAACCGCAACAAGCGGAGCCTGGGCCTGGAGGTGCGCAACCCGGCGGCGCAGGAGATCGTCCGCACGCTGGCGGCCGAGGCGGACGTGCTGGTCGAGAACTTCCGCCCCGGAACGATGGAGGCGATGGGCTGCGGCTGGCCGGCGCTGCGGGCGGCCAACCCGCGCCTGGTGATGGCGCGCATCTCCGGCTACGGCCAGGACGGCCCGCGCGCGGCGCGGCCCTGCTTCGACGCGGTGGCGCAGGCGGAGAGCGGGATGATGAGCATCACCGGCGCGGGCGACGGGCCGCCGACGCTGGCGGGCACCACGGTGATCGACCACGCCACCGGGCTGCACGCGCTGGCCGGCGTCCTCGCCGCCCTCCAGGCGCGCCACGCCACCGGCCGGGGGCAGATGGTGGACGTGGCGCTGCTCGACAGCGCGCTGTCGATGATGATGACGGCGATCCCGGCGACGGCGCTGTGCGGCGCGCCGCCGGTCCGCCAGGGCAACCGCGACCGCTACGGCGCGCCGGCCAACGCGTTCCCCTGCGCGGGCGGGGAGAGCGTCTTCATCGTCGCCGGCGGCGACGACCGCTTCGCCCGCCTCGCGGAGGCGATGGGCCGGCCCGACCTGCCGCTGGACCCGCGTTTCGCCGACAACGATTCGCGGCTGGAGCACGCCGGGGCGCTGGAGGCCGAGGTCGCGGCGTGGACCGGCGGAATGGACGCGGCGGAGGCGTGCGACCGCCTCGCCGCCGCGCGGGTCCCCGCCGGCAAGGTGAGCGCGATGGCGGACGTGCTCGCCAACCCGCAACTGCGCCACCGCGGCCAGATACTCGAGGTCGAGAGCGGCGAGATCGACGGCGCCGCAGTGCCGATGCAGGGCTTCGTCGCCAAATTCTCCGACACGCCGCAGGCGGCGCGGCGCGGCGCGCCGGCGCCCGGCGCACATTCCGGGGAGGTGCTGGCGGACTGGCTCGGCCTCGATCCGGCGGCGGTCGCCGGCTTCGCCGCGCGCGGCGCCTTCGCGGAGGCGGACGGCGCGGCGGCCGCCTGAACCCGCCGCCCGCGCGGGGACCCGGACGGCGCGGACCGGACGGCGCGGGGACGAACCGCCGGGCATTCCGCTCGCCGGCCCGATGGGTTCGGGCGCGTCGGCGGTCTCGTAAGCGCGCCGGCGCTCGGGTCGAAGGCCGATGGCCTCCAGCCAGCCCCGCGGGACAAGGGAATCGACGGCGCCCGTCCCGACGAGAAACGGCGCGCGCCACTCCCAAACGCGATCCGCGGCGGCGGGCCCTCGTTCTTCGACGATTTCGCCTGCTACCCGGATTTCATCGTCCGGTCGAAGGGCGGCGCGGTCCAGCACATGATCTTCCTCGATCCCAAGGGCCTCGCGCGCCTCGGCCCCAGGGAGCGGGAGAAGATCGGGCTGCACAGCGGGATAAAGGAGGTCGAGAAGCGGGCGCGCGAGAAGGCGCCGGGGCTGCGCCTGCACGCCTGCATTCTCTCCGCGACGCCGCCGGACGGGATCGACGACGGCAAGCGCGCGCAAGGCGCGTGGGAGAAGGACGGGGGCTGTTTCCTCGCCGACCGGGATTGCCTGGGCAAGGCCGCGGCGCACGCGCCGGGGACGGAGGCGTAGCGAGGAATCCCCGGGACCGCCGGCGTCCTCGCCGGCGAATATGCAAAGCGTAATCGAAAGAAAACGCCGGCGCGCCCGGGAGCCATGAGACATGCGGGGCAGCGAGGAGTCCCCGGAGGGCTTCGCCGGGGCGGGCGGAGGCGGTATGGTCGGAGGCCGGGGGCACGGAGGACGCGCGGGAATGGCGGGGGACGGAAAGGTCAACGGGCATACGCCGCCGCGGATCATGGCGCGCGTGCTGGGCGGACCGGGGGCGGTCGCCGCGCCGGGCGCGGGCGACATCCCGGAATCGACGGTGGAGGCGGTCGATTCGGTGACGGCGCTGCGGGCGGAAATCCCGGAGGACGCGCACACCGCCGAGATGCTCGGCGCCGAGCGCGGCGGCGGCGCGATCCCGATAGACGACTCCGGCCTGGTGGTGACCATCGGCTACCTGATGCTCGAATGCCGCCGCCTCGCGATCGCCGACGCCGACGGCGACTGGGCGGAGGCGGACTTCGTCGGCTACGACTTCGAGACCGGGTTCGGACTGGCGCGGGCGAAGCGGCCGCTGGGGCTGGAGCCGCTGCCGTTCGGCGATTCCGCGGCGCTCCGGGAGGGCGACAAGGTCGTCGTCGCCGGCGGCGGCGGGCGCGACCGCGCCATGCGGGCGGAGATCGTCTCGCGGCGCGGGTTCGCCGGATATTGGGAATACCTGCTCGAGGACGCGCTGTTCACCGCCCCCGCCTACCCCGACTGGAGCGGCGCGGCGATGATCGGGCGCGACGGGCGGCTGCTCGGCGTGGGCTCGCTGCTCGTCGAGGACGCCGGCCCCGGCGGCGCGGAGCGGCGGGGCAACATGTTCGTCCCGCTCCAGCTGCTGGCGCCGATCCTCGACCAGATGGTGGAGGGCGGGCGCGTCCGGCGGCGGCCCCGCCCCTGGCTCGGCGTGTTCACCGTCGAGGCGCAGGGCAATCTGGTGGTCGCGCGGACCGCCGAGGGCGGGCCGGCGGCGCGCGCCGGGATCGAACCCGGCGACGCGATCGTCCGCGTGGCGAAGGAGCCCGTCGCCGACCTGGGCGACCTCTACCGCCGCATGTGGCGCATCGGGCCGGCGGGCGCGGCGATCCCCCTCACCATCGTGCGCGGCGGCGCGGCGGTGGAGCTGTCGGTGCGCTCGGCCGACCGCTACGCCCACTTCCGAACCCCGCGCGAATAGGAGCGCCGAGGATGGACGCGACCGACCTCTGTTACGCGCCGGCGACCGAGCTGCGGCGGGACATGCGCGCCGGCAGGCTCTCCCCGGTGGAGATCGTCGACGCGGTCCTGGCGCGGATCGAGGCGCTGGAGCCCGGCCTCAACGCCTTCGCCGCGTTCGACGGCGACGCCGCGCGGGACGCGGCGCGGGAGGCGGAGGCGGCCATCGCGCGCGGCGCGGCGGACTGGGAGCGCCGCCCGCTGACGGGACTCCCGGCGACGATCAAGGACCTCACCGACGCGGCCGGGTTTCCGACGCGGCGGGGTTCGCACACGACGGCGGACGCGTCGGCCGCGGCCGACGCGCCGTTGACCGCCCGGCTGCGCGAGGCCGGCGCCATCGTGCTCGGCAAGACCACGACATCGGAGTTCGGCTGGAAGGGCGTGAGCCGGAGCCCGCTGACGGGGACCACGCACAACCCGTGGCGGCGCGGCTACAACGCCGGCGCGTCGTCGGCCGGCGCCGGCGCGGCGGCGGCGGCGGGGTTCGGGCCGCTGCACCAGGGGTCGGACGGCGCGGGATCGATCCGGATGCCGTCGCATTTCTGCGGCGTGTTCGGCCTCAAGCCGAGTTTCGGGCGGGTTCCCAACTGGCCGGTGCAGAACAACGACCAAGTGAGCTGCGCCGGGCCGATGACGCGGACGGTCGGCGACGCGGCGCTGATGCTCAAGGCGATGGCCGGGCCGCATCCGCTGGAGTTCACCACGCTGGAGGGGGCGCCGGCGGACTATCCCGCGCTGCTGGAGGACTCCATCGCGGGGCGGCGGATAGCCTTCAGCCCCGACCTGGGCCATGCGCGGGTGGACCGCGACGTCGCCGCCGCCGCCGCCGAAGCGGCGCAGGCGTTCACGGAGCTCGGCTGTTCGGTGGACAGCCCGGCGACGCCGTTCTTCGCCGACGGGCGGGAGATCGTGCGGACGATGTGGGCCGCGCACATGCGGGTCCACCTGCGCTTTCTCGACAGTCACGGAGAGCGGATGGACCCCGGCCTCATCGCCTGCATGCGGAGCGTCGACGGGATGGACGTGGACTCTTACGTAGCCGTTCGCGGGCGCAAACTGGCGTTGATCGACGCCATCCACCGCTTCTTCCGGGACTGGGACCTGCTGCTGACCCCGGCGGTATCGGTGGCGGCCTTCCCCGCCGACCGGCTGCAACCGGAGGACTGGCCGGAGCACGAATGGGACTGGGTGCGGTGGGCGGAGTTCTCCTACCCGTTCAATTTCAGCGGCAACCCGGCGGCGTCGATCCCGTGCGGCTTCACGCCGGACGGGCTGCCGGTGGGGTTGCAGATCGTCGGGCGGCGGTTCGACGACCTGGGCGTGCTGCAAGCGGCGGCGGCGTTCGAGCGCGCCCGCCCGTGGGCCGGCAAGCGCCCGCCGCTGTAGAGTCCGGACGCAGCGATTCCCGGTACGGGGAATCTCGCCGCTCCACGGCGGCCGGCGCCCCCGGGACCGCCGGCGTCTCGCCGGCAATTTCCGCCGTCGAGGCCGGCGCGTTGACGCGGGACAGGGAGAGGGTCTAAACCCCCGCCGCGCGCGTCGCTGCGAGGCGCCAGCGCGACAACGGATCGAGGGCATGGCGATGGCGTTCCTCCCCCCCCCCCCCCCCCCCCCGCGCTAGGCATGACGGGCGGGAGTCGTTTCGTGCGCGCGGCGCGGCTGTGCGCCGTCCTCGCCGCGCCGCTCCTCGCGCTGTCCGCCGCGCCGGCCGCGGCGCAGACGCTGACGGTGTCCATCGTCTCGACGCCGCTCAACGGGCAGTATTACGTCGTCGGAGAGAAGATCCTCACGAGACTCTCCGGCCTCCCCGCCGCGCATTCGCCCGATGGCAGCACCAGCAACCCCGTCTCCGACTGCCAGACCCGGCGCCCGGGTACGGGCACCAACCTCGGTTGGGAGTGCAACTGGATGCGGATCGACGTAGGCGGCGTCACGCGGGAGGCGCAGATCGTCGCCGATCCGACCAACCGGACGTCCGTCGACTACGAGTACACCGTGCAGGCCGCCGACTCCGACACCGATGGCGTAAGCATCCCGGCGAATGCGATCGTCGGCAGGGCATGGCGACAGGGGGCCAACGCCCTCTTCGGGGCGATCCTGAACCGCAACCACGCCGCGCTGGCCGCCCAGTCCGGCCACAGGGTCGACGGCAGCGCCGCGGGGCCCCGCTTCTCGATCGACGCGCCGCGGGTGCTGGAGGGCGACAGCGGCTCGACGACGATGACCTTCACCGTGACCCTGTCCACGGCCCTGACGGTCCAGGCGACGGTGAACTACAACGACTGGAGCGGCGGCACGGCGACGTCGGGGACGGATTACACGGCGGTTACGGGCAACACGCTGACCTTCGCGGCGGGCGTGACGAGCCAGACCGTATCCGTGACGGTGACGGGCGACGCCATGGCGGAGTCGGACGAGAGCATCGACCTGCAGTTGAGCAACGCCACTCCGTCCGCGGTCACCATCCCGAATGTGGTGGGACGGGGGACCATCGTCGACGACGATACCGGGTCGACGCTGAGTATCGATTCGCCGCACGCACAGGAGGGGACGAATCTGGAGTTCACGGTGACGCTGTCGCCGGCCGTTCCGTCCGGGCATTCGGTGACGGTGGACTGGTCGGACGCGGGCGGCGGGACGGCGGCGTCGGGAACCGACTACACGGCGCTGGCCGGCGGGACGCTGACCTTCGCCGCGGGCGTGACGACCCAGACGATCACGGTGTCGGCGCAGGGAGATTCGGCGGTCGAACCCGACGAGACGGTGCGGGTGCAGATCGGCAATGCGGCGAGAACGCCGTCCGGGACGGTGCGCATCCGTAACGGCGCGGTCGGCCCCGTCGTCACGTCCGCCATCGGCGTCGGAACGATAACGGACGACTACACGGGGACGCTGAGTATCGATTCGCCGCGCGTGGCGGAGGGGAACTCCGGGACGACGGATCTGGAGTTCACGGTGACGCTGTCGCCGGCCCCTTTGTCGCAGGTGACGGTGGACTACGCCGACGCAGGGACGGGGACGGCGACGGTGGCGGACATGGATTACACGGCGGTTACGTCCGGCACGCTGACCTTCGCGGCGGGGGAGACGCGCAAGACGATAGCGGTGTCGGTGACGGGCGACGCCACGGCGGAGACGGACGAGACCGTCCTGCTGCAATTGAGCAACCCCGTTCCGTCCGGGGCCGTCATCGCGACGGGGACGGGGACGGGAACCATCGTCGACGACGACACGCCGACGCTGAGTATCGATTCGCCGCGCGTGGCGGAGGGGAACTCCGGAACGACGGAACTGGTGTTCACGGTGACGCTGTCGCCGGCGAGCACGGGGCAGGTGTCGGTGGAGTGGGAGGATCAGACTACCGTCACTGGCACTGCGGAGCCGGGGAGCGACTACACGGCGCTCTCCCCCAGCGACGGGACGCTGACCTTCATGGCGGGCGAGACGACCAAGACGATTACGGTGGAGGTGCTGGGAGACGGCGCGGTCGAACCCGACGAGACGGTGCGGGTGGCGATCAGCAGCCCGAATCCGTCCGGGACGCCCATCCGCGACGCGGACGGGGCGATCGCCGCGGCCGCCGTCGGCGTCGGGACGATAACGAACGACGACGCGCCGCCTGCGTCGTCTGCGCCACCGCCGCCTCCGCCATCGGCGGAGAAACTGGTCCTCTCGGCGGAGGAGCTCGAGGTCGCGACGGGCGCGGAGGGCGCGACCTACACCTTGCGCCTGGGCGCGGCGCCGACCGGGCCGGTGACGGTGGCGATCTCCAGCGACGCCCCCGACGTGACGGCGGCGCCCGCGTCGCTGTCGTTCGACGCGTCGAACTGGAGCGCGCCGCAAACGGTGACGGTGACGGCGGCGGCGGACAACGACGATTACGCCGATACGGCGCCACTCACGCACACGGCGAGCGGCGGCGGCCTGGACGGCGAAACGGCGGTCGTGACGGCGCTGGTGTCGGAGCCCGGCGATACGCGGGTGCGCGCGCCCGCCGCGGGCGCGCCGGCGGCGGCTTACGTGGTGGGCGAACACCGCGTCGAGGTCCGCGTCGCGGCGGGGGTTCCGCCCGGCGTCGAGATCGTCCCCCCGGCGGCGCTGGCGGCGGACCTGTCGGTGACGCTGCGCCCGGTTTCGGACGAGGCGCCTCTGGAGTCCGGCGTCTTCGCCTTCGGCGCCGCGGAGGATGCGCAAGTGGCGGTGGACGTGTCCGTCACCGGCGTTCCGGCGGCGGGCCTGGAACTGTGCCTGCCGGCGCGTGCGGCGCTGCGGGAAGCGTCGGGCGGGCGCGCGTTGACGCTGCTGCGCCATGACGGGACCGCATGGGTCGAGGTCGCGGGGGCGCGGCTGGACGCGGATGCGGAGCGCGTGTGCGCGGCGGGGATTACCGAGTTTTCGCCCTTCGCGGTGGGCTGGCGCGCGGCCGCGCCGGCGGTCGCGGGTCCGTCGGACGCGCGGACGCGGCTTGCTGCGGTCAACCGGTCGATCCTGCCGGAAGTGTCGCGGGCGATGTGGGACGGCGCGGCGTCCGCGGTGGCGCGGCGTTTCGGCGGCGGCGCCCCTGCGGGCTACGACGGCGGGGCGGACGCCAACGCCGCGGCGTGGGCTGCGGACGCGCTGTCGTGGCTGGCGGGCAGGCTGGGCGCTCCGGGCGGCGCGTCTGCGGCCCGCGCGCGCGGGCCCGCACTCTTCCACGACCCGCGGCCTTACGGCCCGCCCGAGGACTCCCCGGCGCCTCTCGGGGCGGGGTGGCGTGCGTTGCTTCCGGGTTCGGCGTTCGCGTTGGGCCTGTCGGGCGGCGCTGCGGGGGACGGCCCCGACGCGGCGCTGTGGGGTTCGGGCGACCGGCGGTCGCTGTCTCTCGACGACGGCGCGCTGTCGTGGGAGGGCGAGGTTACGGCGCTGCACGCCGGGGCCGACGCGCGGACGGCTCCGGACGGTTCGGGCGGACGCGTTCTCGGCGGCGTGTCGGCGTCGTGGTCGGAGAGCGATATCGACTACACCGATGCGGGCGGCGCGGAGTCGGTGAAGGGCCGCCACGAGGTGAGCATGGCGAGCGTCCAGCCCTATGTGGGGTGGCTTGCGGGGGATGGGTCTCGGGCGTGGGCGGTGCTGTCGCACGGGCGCGGCGAGGTGGAGATCGCCGACGCCGGGGCGGGCGCCGCGGATTCGTCGGCGACGCTGACCGCCGCTGCGGTGGGCGCGCGGACGCGGGCGCTGTCTCGTGGCGCTGCGGCGGTGGATGTGAAGGGTGAGGCGCAGGCGGCGCGCTTCGCGCTCGACGGCGATGGCAATCTCATCGCGGGGCTGTCGGCGCGGACGTTCCGGCTGCGGGTTGCGGCGGAGGGGCGCTACGTCATCGCGTTCGCGAACGGCGGTTCGTTGACTCCGTCGCTTGAGGCGGGGTTGCGGTGGGACGGCGGCGACGGCGCGACGGGCGCGGGCGTGGAGTTGGGCGGCGGCGCGGCGTGGTCGGCTCCGTCTTCGCCGCTGACGCTGGAGGCGCGCGGTCGCGCGTTGCTGGCGCATGGCGGCGATGCGGAGGAATGGGGCGTCGGCGGCGCGCTGCGGGTTGCGCCGGGCTCCGGCGGCCTGGGCCTGTCTCTGGCGCTGTCTCCGTCGTGGGGCGCGGCCGATAGCGGCCTCGCGCGGCTGTGGAGCGCCGACGCGGCGCGCGCGGACACGTCGCGGAGGGCCGGGGGCCGCCTCGACGCCGAGGCGGGTTATGGGTTGCGCGCGTTGAGCGGCGTTGCGACGCCGCTGGCGGGTTTCGCGCTCACCGGCGACCGCTCGCGCGAATGGCGCGTCGGCGGCCGCCTCGCCCTCGCCGAGACGCTCGACCTGGCCCTCGCGACGTCGCTGCGCGAAACCCGGACCGGCGCCCCCGACCGCCGCATCGCCCTCGACTTCCGGCTCCGCTGGTAGTTTCCGGGGCGCCCGGCGGGACCGCGCTCCGTCCGTAACGAGAAGCGCCGGTCCGGACGCGGGAGTCTGGACGCGCGGGCGCCGGTTGCGGCACAATCCCCCGGCGTTCGCCGAGACGGGCGGGCGCGGCAAGGGAGGAGAGCCATGAACAAGAGCTGTATCGCGGCGCTGGCGGCCGCGCCGTTCGCGGCCGCGGCGGCGTTCGGCGCGCAGGCGGGCAACAACCCGGTCGACGAGAGCTGGTGGCCGAGCGAGTTCGGCGCCGACGACGAAGCGGGCGGGACCAACTACATCACGCCGGAGAAGCGGCTGTCGGCGGTGGGGCTGGTCAAGCAGGGCATGGTCGTCACCCTCGGCATGCCCTATTCCAACTACATGCCGCTTGTTCCGGGGCGGACCTTCGCGCTCAGCATTCCCGGCAACCCGACCCACGGCCCGCTCAGCTGGCCGGGCGACAACTTCGCCCAGACCTTCATGGACGAGCTGGTGACGGCCGAAATCGGCCAGGTGGGCACGCAGTTCGACGGCCTCGGCCACCCGATGATCCAGGTCATGGGAGTCGACGGCTGGGCCGATGACCACTACTTCTACAACGGCGTCAAACTGGCCGACATCACCTCTCCGCGCGGCCTGAAGAAGATGGGCACCGAGAAGGTGGGGTCGTTCTTCACCCGCGGGCTGCTGATCGACGCGGCGGCGCTCAAGGGCGTCGACGTGCTGGAGAAGGGCTACGCCATCACCCTCGACGACTACCGCGCGGCGCTCGCGCGCCAGGGCGTCGGCGACGCCGAACAGGGCGACGTGGTGGTGTTCCGCACCGGCTGGAACAGCCTGTGGAAGGACAACCACACCGGCGCGAAGACGCCGCAGGAGATCGCGGCCGACAACGCCGAGCACGGCTCCGGCGAGCCCGGCGTCAGCCCGGAGGTCTGCGACTATCTCGCCGAGCGCAAGATCGCGATGATCGGTTCGGACACCTGGGGGCTGGAGCCCTACGACTTCGCCAAGGGCGTCCCCGAGTCGTTCGCCTACTGCCACATCAACCTGATCGTCCGGCGCGGCATCTACAACTTCGAGAACCTGGACCTCGACGGCCTTTCCGAGGCCGGCGTGTACGAGTTCCTGTTCTCGTGGGCGCCGATCAAGCTGGTCGGCGGCACCGGCGCGCCGGGCAACCCGATCGCCGCCTACTGAGCGGACGGCCCGCCGAAAAGGCGGACGATGACGCTACGGGGGGGCCGGGCCGCGCCCGGCCCCCTTCCCGTCTTGGCGGCGCTCGCCTGCGCCCTCGCCCTTGCGGCGGAGGCGCAGACGCCGCCGGACACGCTCTACCCCCTGCCGGAGATCGACGGCGCGCTGCCGTGGGACGCGCTGGCCGGGGTGGAGGCGGCGGCGGACGGCGCCGGGGTGGCGGTCGCCTACGACGACGCGGTGCTGGCGCTCGACGGCGAGACGGTCAAGATGGTGGGGTTCCTCATTCCGCTGGGCGGCGGACGGCAGCTGCTGAGCCGCAACTCGCCCAACTGCCCGTTCTGCCTGCCGACCGGGCCGGAAGGGTTCGTCGAACTGGTCTGCGACGAACCCATCGACTACGCGATGGACGCGGTGGTGGTGGCCGGGACCTTCCAGATCCTCCGCGACGGCGCGGAGGGGTATTACTACCGCATGACTGATGTCGCGCAGCTGGACGAATAGCCTCGCCGCGGCGGGCCTGCTGGCGCTCGCCGCCGGAGCCGTCGCGGACGCGGCGGCGCAAGAGGGGGCGGAGGCGCGCGTCTTCGCCTGCCCGGAGGGAATGGGCTACCGCTTCTCCTACGCCGACCCCGATTTCGGCGGCGAATCGCACGGCGAATCCGGCGGCTGGGAGGCGGCGATCAAGCGCGCCGAGGGCGCGTCCGCCGCCGGCCTGCCGGAGCTGTCGGCGCGCAGCGGGGCCATGCGCTGCCGCTACCGGCTGCCGAACGGCGCGTTCATGCTGCTCACCCGGCCCTTCCCCGAAGGGATGGAGTGCTCGGTCCGGCAGGACGGCTATTTCGACCCGGCCTATTTCGGCTGCGAATAGCGCCCGTGGCCGACTCCGCCTCCGCGCCGCCCGGCGCCCTGCTCGCCAAGGCGGCGACGCTTTCGGAGGCGCTGCCCTACATGCGGCGCTTCGCGGGCAAGACCTTCGTCGTCAAATACGGCGGCGCGGCGATGACCGACCCCGAACTGGCGCGGAGCTTCGCCCGCGACGTGGTCCTGCTGAAGCAGGTCGGCATAAACCCGGTGGTGGTCCATGGCGGCGGGCCGCAAATCGGCGCCATGCTGGCCCGGCTCAATATCGCCACCTCGTTCGAACAGGGGCTGCGCGTGACCGACCGGGCGTCGGTCGAGGTCGTCGAAATGGTGCTCGCCGGCTCGATCAACAAGCGGATCGCGGCGGCGATCTGCGACGCCGGCGGCGTGGCCATCGGCCTGTCCGGCAAGGACGGCGGGCTGATCCGCGCGCGCAAACTGACCCGCCGCGCGCGCGACCCGGACTCGAACATCGAACGCGTCCTCGATCTCGGCTTCGTCGGCGAACCGGCCGCGGTGAACATCGGGGTGCTGGAGAGCCTCGCCGGATCCGACATCGTCCCCGTGGTCGCGCCGGTGGCCATCGGCGAGGACGGGGAGACGTACAACATCAACGCCGACACGGCGGCGGGGGCGCTCGCCGAAGCGCTCGCGGCGAGCAAATTGGCGCTGCTGACCGACGTTCCGGGGGTGCTCGACGCGTCGGGGCGGCTGCTCCCCCGCCTCGACCCCGAAGAGGCGCGCGCGCTGGTCGCCGACGGGACCGCCGCCGGCGGCATGACGCCGAAGATCGAAACCTGCGTCGCGGCGGTGGAGGGCCGGGTGGCGGCGGCGCACATCCTCGACGGGCGGGTTCCGCACGTGCTGCTGCTGGAGATCTTCACCGAGCACGGAGTCGGCACGATGATTACGCGGCGGGGCGCGCCCCCTCCCCCGGACGGCGGCTGATTCGCATTCCCCGGACCGCCCTCGCGGCCGGTTCGGCGAAGGACCCCCGGGTGCGCCGGCGTCTCGCCGGCCAATGCGCGAAGCGCATTCAAGAGAAGATGCCGGCGAGACGCCGGCGCACCCAGGGGAGCTACGGGAAATTCAGGGCGGCGCGCCGGGGGGTGAGAAAGCGCGGTCGTGCGCGAGGCTCGGCAGTTTGCGCCGCGCGGCCGCCGACTCCTCGAGGTCGATGTCGGCGTAAACGATCCCCGGCGCCTCGCCGCCATCGGCCAGCACGCGGCCCCACGGATCCACGACCAGGCTGTGCCCGTAGGTCGCGCGGGCGCCGTAATGAACGCCGCATTGCGCCGGGGCGAGGAGGAAGCACCCGGTCTCGATCGCCCGCGCGCGCAGCAGGACGCGCCAATGGGCGCGCCCGGTGGGAACGGCGAAGGCGGAGGGCGCCGCGATCATCGCTGCGCCGGCTTGCGCCAGCGCGCGGTAGAGCGCCGGGAACCGCAGGTCGTAGCAGATCGTCACGCCGAGCGCGCCCCACGGAGTCTCCGCCAGGACGGCGCGGCCGCCGGGCCGGTAGGACGCCGATTCGCGATACGCCTCGCCGCCGCCGAGGTTGGCGTCGAACATGTGGATCTTGTCGTATTCGGCGACCGTTACGCCGCGGTCGTCGAACAGCACCGCGCGGTTGGCGAGGAGGCCGTCCTCCGCGCGCTCGGCGAGGCTGCCGGCGAGGACCCACACGCCGCATTCGCGCGCCGCGGCCGCCAGCGCGGCGCGGGCGGGATGGGCGCCGCGTTCGGGCGCGGCGGCGCGCATCGCCGCGCCGCCGGCCAGCATGGTCGCGTTTTCGGGCAGCGCGGCCAGCGCCGCCCCGCCGGCGGCGGCCGCGCGGACTCCGGCGACAGCGGCCGCTATCCCCGCCGCGCGGTCGGGAGTCGCGGTGAGCTGGACGCAGGCGACCCGCGGCATCGGACGGCGCGGGTCAGCCCAGGCCGAGCAACCGGTCGAGTTCGCCCTCGGCGTCGAGCCGCGCGAGGTCGTCGGAGCCGCCGACGTGGCGCCCGTCGACGAACACCTGCGGCACGGTGGTCCGCCCGCCGGCGCGGGCGATCATCTCCGCCCGGCGCTCCGGCGCGCGCCCCAGGTCGATCTCGCGGAACTCCACCCCCTTGCCGGCGAGCAGCCGCCGGGCGCGGTGGCAGAAACCGCAGAGCGGGCCGGTGTAGATCTCGACGTCGGGCATATGCGCTCCTCGCGGACGGGGCGAGGGCGAGGCTAGCCGTCCAGGGCGACGCGGGCAAGGGTCAGCACGTCGACGCGCGCCGCGCCGGCGCGCAGCAGGGCGCGGGCGCATTCCTCCGCCGTCGCGCCGGTGGTCAGCACGTCGTCGATCAACACGACGCGGCGGGCGTCGACGCGCGCCCGCTCGCGTTCGGGGACGCGGAACGCGCCGGCGACGTTGCGCGCGCGCCGGTCGCGCGACAACCCCGCCTGCGGCCGCGTCGCGCGGCGCCGCGCGAGGCAACCGGGCGCGGCCTCCACCCCCGTCGCGCGGGACAGCGCCAGCGCCATGAGCGCCGATTGGTTGAAACGGCGGAGGAGCAGGCGGCGGCGGTGCAGCGGAACGGGCGCCAGCAGCTCCGCCCCGGCGAGCAACGGCGCGCCGGCGCGCGCGAGCCACCCCGCCAGCGCCGGCGCCATGTGCAGGCGGTCGGCGTATTTCAGCCCCGCGACCAGCCGCCGGGCCGTGGCGCCGTAGCGCATGACGGCGCGGGCCCGCCCCCAGGGCGGCGGCGCGGCCGCGCAGGCGGCGCACACCGCGCCCGCGCCGAGGTCGTAAGCGAAGGGGACGCCGCAGGATTCGCATTGCGGCGCGGCGATGAAGTCCACTTCGCTCCAGCAGGCCGGGCAGAGGCGCCCCGGCGCGTCGACGGGGCGGCGGCACGCCAGGCACAAGGGCGGCAGCGCCAGGTCGAGCGCCGCCGCGAGGCGGGCGCGAACCCACGCCGCGGCGCGGTGTGGACCGGCGTTCGGCGATGGGTTAGGATGCGGCCCCGGCCCCACCGCGGAGCGCGCTTCCGGCATGGAAAATTCGGGCTTTCTCGACATCCTCATCCTCGCGATGATCGCGGCGTTCCTCGTCTTCCGCCTGCGGGCGGCGCTGGGACGCCGCACCGGGCGCCAGCGTCCGCCGGAGGGCCTGCCGCGCGAGGCGGGGGATTCCGGCGATACGGTCATACAGCTGCCCGACCGGAAGGCCGACTCCGGAAAGGCGAAGACCGGCGCGCGCCCGCGCGGCTCCGGCGAGCCGCCGCCGCTTCCGGAGGAGGAGGAGGCGGAGAAGCAGGCGCCCTCGGCGCCCGGCATGACCGAACTCAAGATCCTCGACCCCGCGTTCGACGAGGAGAAGTTCCTCGAAGGCGCCCATATCGCCTTCGAAACGGTGGTCGAGGCGTTCGCGGGCGGCGACAAGTCGCAGCTGGAGACGCTGCTGACCGACAACGTGCTCGCGCAATTCGCCGAGGAGATCGACCGCCGCGCCGCCGCCGGGGAGATCCACGAAACGACGCTGGTGTCGTTCGCGGAGACGGAGATCCTCTCGGCGCGGACGAAAGACGGCCTAGCGGGGGTGACGGTCCGCTTCGTCACCGAGCAGATCAATCTGGTGCGCGATGCCGAGAAGGAGATCGTCTCCGGCGACGAACGGACGGTGCGCAAGATTACCGACGTCTGGACGTTCGCGCGCGACACGCGGTCGGAGGACCCCAACTGGCGGCTGATCGAGACCCGAAGCGAGGCGTGACCGCGCCCGCCCGCCGGTCCGGGGCGTTCGCGCGCGCCGGGGCTTCGGCGGCGGCCCTGTGGCTCGCCGCCTGCGCGGTCGATACGCCGACGGACGAGAAACTCGCCTGGACGCCGACCGAATTCGCCGCGCTGCCGGGCTGGGCGGACGACCGCCACGCGGAGGCGCTCCCGGCGCTGCGGCGGTCGTGCGAGAGGCTGGCGCGCCGCGCGGACGCGGACTCGCTCGGCGCCGGCGGGCTGGCGGGAACGGTCGCCGACTGGCGCCCGGTCTGCGCCGCCCTCGCCGCGCTCTCGGACGGGACGGAGGCGCGGGCGTTCCTCGAACGCTGGTTCACGCCGCACCGCGCCGACGCCGAGGGGCTGTTCACGGGGTATTACGAACCCACCCTCGCCGCCGCGCCGCGCCGGTCGGACGCCTACGCCACGCCGCTCCACGCGCGCCCGGACGACCTGGTGTCGGTGGCTCTGGGCGACTTCCGCGCCGACCTGGCGGGGGAGCGCATCGCCGGGCGCGTCGTCGACGGGCGGCTGCGCCCCTACCCGTCGCGGCGGGAGATATCCGCCGGCGCGCTGGACGGGCGCGGGCTGGAGATCGCCTGGGCGGCGGATCCGGTCGATGCGTTCTTCCTCCAGATCCAGGGATCGGGCCGCCTCGCGTTCGCCGACGGGACGGTCGCGCGGGTGGGGTACGACGGGCAGAACGGCCGCCCCTACACCGCCATCGGACGGGTCCTCGCCGCCGAGGGCGCGCTCGCCCGCGAAGAGGTGTCGATGCAGTCGATCCGCGCGTGGCTGGCGGCGAACCCCGACCGGGCCGAGGCGGTCATGAACGCCAACGCGTCCTACGTGTTCTTCCGCCCCGTCGCCGGCGACGGCCCCATCGGCGCGCAAGGCGCGGCGCTGACTCCGGGGCGCTCGCTGGCGGTCGACCGGCGCTTCACGCCGCTTTCGGTCCCGGTATGGGTGGACACGACGGCGCCGACTCCCGACGGCGCGGGGACGCGGCCGCTGCGCCGGCTGATGGTGGCGCAGGACACCGGCGGAGCGATTCGCGGCCCGATGCGCGGCGATGTGTTCTGGGGCGCGGGCGCCGAGGCGGCGGCGGTGGCCGGGCGGATGAACAGCCGCGGGCGCTACTACCTGCTGCTGCCGCGGAGTCTTGCCGGCGACCGCGCGAATCGCGTATAATCCCAACCTGCGGATCCTCTCGAGCGATGCGCAGGGAGCGTCTTGCGCCAACCTGCCCCGCGCGCCATCGGAGGCGACGATGAAGCGAAGATCGCCGAAATCCCCCGCCTTCCGGCGTGATGCCCCCGCCAATGTCCGGCGCTACGAGCTCGGAGGCCGCCAAGCGTTGAAGAAGCGTCCTGGCTCCAACGCATGCGAGACACGGCCCATCGGGCCGGCTCCCGCCTCGCCGCGTCCGGAAGCTCGCTTCGGCGCTCCGGCGGCGGCGCGGGCGTCGAACGCGCGGGACGGACGTCCGTCGTCGATCGAGGAGAGGGAATGACTCCGGCGATGGCGCGATACTCGGCGTCCCGCGCGCTCGGATCCAAGCCTCTCACGGTCATCGCGCTGGCGGCGGCGGCGGCGGCGGCCGCGCTCGACTGGTACTGGCCGTGGGGACTGCTGTTCGTTTACTGGACGGCGCCGAACGTCCAGCGTGGCGAGGCGTTCCTGATCGAACCCGTATCGCGGGCGCGCAATCCCGTCCTGTTCTGGGCGATTACCGGAATGTGGGCCGCGTTCGGCGTTTGGATCCTGTACGCGGATCTGGCGTGGCGCCTGTCGTAGCGCGCATGCGGCGCCGTGTCCCGCGGCGCGAATTCGTCCGGCGGCGGAGACGAAGGCGGACGGCGCCGTGAGCGCCGTCGTCCAGCCTCCCGGGCGGGGCGGGCACGCCATCTCCGACGCGCCGGTCCAGCGGCTGCCCCGCGAGGCCTATACCTGCCCCCGGTGGTTCGCGCGCGAGCGCCGCGACCTGTTCGGGCGAAGCTGGGCCTGCGCCGGCATCGCCGACGACCTGCCGGAGCCGGGCGACTACGCGACGGTCCTGGCCGGAAACTATCCGCTGTTCGTGCTGCGCGACGACCGGGGAGGATTGCGCGCGTTCCACAACCTGTGCCGGCATCGCGGGACGGAGCTCGTGGAGGGCTCCGGCCGGCTGGATGGCGCGCGCATCGTCTGCCCCTATCATCGATGGACCTATGGCCTCGATGGCGGCCTGCGCGCGGTGTCCATGCGCGCGCGGTGCTTCCCCGGCCTCGAGGTCGGGGACTACGCCCTGCTTCCCGCCGCCCTCGGCGAGTTCAAGGGCCTGCTGTTCGCGCATCCGGACCCCGACGCCGACTTCGGCGACTGGCGGTCGGATCTGGAGAGAGTCGCCTGGCCCCACCGTTTCGATTGCATGCGCGCCGCCGCCGAAATCACCTACGAGATACGCTGCAACTGGAAAGTCTTCTTCGAGAACGCCATCGACGGCTACCATCTGGCCTACCTGCACGACCGGACCCTCGGCGGCCCTCCCGCGCACCGCAATCTGTGGGAGGCGCACGGGCGCCATCTGGTGTGGTATTCGACCGAAACCGGCCGCAAGACCTGTATGCCCGAGGCGCTCGCGGAGTCCATGGCGGACTGGGGCGAGAGGGTCATCGACGAGGCCCGGTCCGGCGAGTACGGCGGGGTATTCATGCTGTTCCCGGGGACGATCGTGACCGCGGGGCCGACCCAGCTCTCCGTTTCCCGCCTGGTCGGGGCAGCGCCGGACGTCAGCCGCCTCTCGGTGCGCATCTGGCGCCGCGGCGACAGCTGGACGTGGCCGCGGCGCGAGGAGCCGATCGAAGAACTGCCGGGCTACGACCCCGGCGACGGCCTTTTCCGCCTCGCCCGTCTCGAACGGCGCCCGCTGGAAACGGGCGATTTCCACTGGGAGGACGTGTGGGTGTGCGAGAAGCTGCAACGGTCGCTGCACTCGCCGGCGTACCGGTTCGGCCCGTTTGCGGCCGGAGCCGGAGCGGAATCCCCCCTGGAATTCTTTCAGCGCAACGTGCTGGACTTCGTGACCGGGGAGCCGTGACGCCGCGCCCGTCCGCGGCGGCGGGACTCCAGGGAGCGCGGATTCAGAACGGGATGTCGTCGTCGAGATCGGCGCCCGGCCCGGACGCCTCCCCCATATCGCCGCCGCCGCCGCCGCCGGGCGCGCCGCGGTCGTAATCGCCCGCCCCCGCTTCGCCGGCGAAGCCGCCGCCGCCATCGCGGCTGTCGAGCAGGGTGAGCTGGCTGCGAAAGCGCTGGAGGACGACCTCGGTGGTGTAACGCTCCTGCCCCGACTGGTCGCTCCACTTCCGGGTTTGCAACTCGCCCTCGAGATAGACCTTGCGCCCCTTGCGAACGTATTTCTCGACGAACTCCAGCAGCCTCTCGTCGAAAACGACCACGCGATGCCACTCCGTGCGCTCGCGCTGCTCATTGGTCTGCCGGTCGCGCCAGCGGTAGCCGGTGGCGACCGAAAGGTTCGCCACGCGCCCGCCATTGTTGAGACTTCGGATTTCCGGGTCGCGGCCGAGATTGCCGACCAGAATGACCTTGTTGACGCTGCCGGACATGCCCCCTCCCCCTCCGCCGTGTCGCCGCGCGATTATAGGCCGCCTTCGCCGCCGGCGAAACCGGCGCGCAGCGCGCCGCCGCGAGGCTATCCGCGCGGCTTCGGGGCGGCGGCCCGCCTGGCGCGCCGCGCGCGCTCGAGGGCCCTGGCGTGGATGCGGGCGCAGGGCTTGCAACGCCGCGCGTCGGACCGGCGCGGCCCCATGTTCGCCCCGCAAGCGACGCAGTAGCGGTCCGGACGCGGGGGGCGCGGGCGGACGGGCGGGGCGCACTCGCCGCAGAGCCGGGCGTTGCACGGCCGCCCGGCGGGAATGGCGCGCCCGCACCTGGAGCACCGGCGCGGCGGGCGGAGAGCGGCTGCGGCGGCGCGGTAGGCGCGCTTCCGGGCGACCTTCGCGGCGCGCGCGCAAGGCAGGCAACGGATCGCGTTGGAGCGCCGCCTCGTCGGGCCGCCGCAATTGACGCAACGGCCCTTCACGGGCGCGGACATGCGGGTATAGGCGGCTCCCATGCGGGCCACTCCCATCGGCCGCGGCTTGCGGCCGCACTTTGCCACCCGCCGGTCCGCCATGTCCAGATCGGCGGCGCGCCATCGCGGCCGCCGCGCCGGCAAGCCGGCCGCCGGGGGCCTATAATCGGCCCGCCGAATCATGCAGCACACCCTCTCCATCCGCGGCGCGCGCGAGCACAACCTGAAGGGCGTCGACCTCGACCTGCCGCGCAACCGGCTGATCGTCGTCACCGGCCTGTCCGGGTCGGGCAAGTCGTCGCTCGCCTTCGACACCATCTACGCCGAGGGCCAGCGGCGCTACGTCGAAAGCCTCTCCGCCTACGCCCGGCAGTTCCTGGAGCTGATGGAGAAGCCAGACGTCGACTCCATCGAGGGGCTGTCGCCGGCGATCGCCATCGACCAGAAGACCACCTCGCGCAACCCGCGCTCGACGGTGGGCACGGTCACCGAGATCTACGACTACATGCGCCTGCTGTGGGCGCGGGTCGGAATCCCCTACTCGCCCGCCACCGGACTGCCCATCGAAAGCCAGTCGGTCGCGCAGATGGCGGACGCGATCATGGCGATGGACGCGGGAACCCGCCTCCTCCTGCTGGCGCCGGTGGCGCGCGGGCGCAAGGGCGAACACCGCAAGGAGATCGCCGAACTCGCGAAGCGCGGCTTCCAGCGCCTCAAGGTCGACGGCGAGGTCCACCCCATCGGCGAGGTCCCGGCGCTCGACAAGAACCGCAAGCACGACATCGAAGTGGTGGTGGACCGCCTCGTCGTCCGCGAGGGACTCGGCGCCCGGCTGGCGGATTCGATCGAGATCGCGCTGTCGCTCTCCGACGGGCTGCTCGTCGCCGAGAACGCCGGCGGCGGAGCGCGGACGACGTTCTCGTCGCGCTTCTCCTGCCCCGCGTCGGGCTTCTCGATCGACGAGATCGAGCCGCGGCTGTTCTCGTTCAACAACCCGCACGGGGCGTGCCCCGACTGCGCCGGCCTGGGGGCGCTGGCGCGCTTCGACCCGGCGCTGGCGGTCCCCGACGAAAGCCTGAGCCTCGCCGAGGGCGCGGTGAAGCCGTGGGCGGGCGCCGCAACGCCCTATTACCGGCAGACGCTGCAATGCCTCGCGCGGCATTACCGCGTCGGCATGGGCAAGCCGTGGTCCGCGCTGCCGGAGGACGTCCGCCGCGCCATCCTGTTCGGCTCCGGTGGCGAGGACGTCGAGATGACCTATGACGACGGCGCGCGGCAATACACCGTCGTCCGGCCCTTCGAGGGCGTGATCCCCAACCTCGAACGCCGCCGCCGCGACACCGCCAACCCGTGGCTGCGCGAGGAGCTGTCGCGCTTCCAGTCCGAACACCCCTGCGAATCCTGCGGCGGGCACCGCCTGAAGCCGGAGGCGCTGGCGGTGCGGGTCGCCGGCCGCCATATCGGCGAGGCGGCGCGGCTCGCCATCGGCGAGGCGGCGGACTGGTTCGCCGAAGCGCAGGGAACGCTGGCGGGAAACCGCGCCGAGATCGCCGGGCCGATCCTCCGCGAAATCTCGCTGCGGCTGGGGTTCCTGGTCGATGTCGGGCTGGAGTACCTCACCCTGTCGCGGGCGTCGGGGACGCTGTCGGGCGGCGAGAGCCAGCGCATCCGGCTGGCGTCGCAGATCGGCTCCGGGCTGACCGGCGTGCTCTACGTGCTGGACGAACCCTCCATCGGCCTGCACCAGCGCGACAACGCGCGCCTGCTGCGGACGCTGCGCAACCTGCGCGACCTGGGCAATACGGTGATCGTCGTCGAGCACGACGAGGACGCCATCCGCAGCGCCGACTACGTCGTCGACATGGGCCCCGGCGCCGGGGAGCACGGCGGCCGGCTGGTCGCCCAGGGCGCGCCGGACGAGGTGATCGGCGACAGCGCCAGCCTCACCGGGCAATACCTGTCCGGCGTCCGCGAGATCGCCGTTCCGAAGCGGCGGCGGACGGGGAAGCGGACCGGGCGCGGGCGGGGCGCGCGGCGGATGGAGATCGTCGTCTCCGGCGCGCGCGAGAACAACCTGCGCGGCGTGGCCGCGGCCATTCCGCTCGGCGCGTTCACCTGCGTCACCGGGGTTTCGGGGAGCGGCAAGTCGAGCCTCGTCGTCGACACGCTCTACCCGGCGCTGGCGCGGCGGCTCAACCGCGCGCGGGCGCATCCCGGCGCGCACGATTCGATCTCGGGGATCGAGCATCTCGACAAGGCGGTGGACATCGACCAGTCGCCCATCGGGCGGACGCCGCGGTCGAACCCGGCGACCTACACCGGCGCCTTCACGCCGATCCGCGACTGGTTCGCGGGCCTGCCCGAATCGCGGACGCGCGGCTACAAGCCGGGGCGGTATTCGTTCAACGTCAAGGGCGGGCGGTGCGAAAGCTGCCAGGGCGACGGCGTCGTCAAGATCGAGATGCACTTCCTCGCCGACATCTACGTCACCTGCGACGCCTGCGGCGGCGCGCGCTACAACCGCGAGACGCTGGAGGTGACCTACAAGGGCAAGTCCATCGCCGACGTGCTGGCGATGACGGTGGAGGAGGCGGCGGCGCTGTTCGACGCGGTTCCGGCGATCCGCAACAAACTGGAGACGCTGCGCCGCGTCGGCCTCGGCTACATCCGCGTCGGCCAGCAGGCGACGACGCTGTCGGGCGGCGAGGCGCAGCGCGTCAAACTCGCCAAGGAACTGTCGCGGCGCGCCACCGGCAAGACCCTCTACGTCCTCGACGAGCCGACCACCGGGCTGCATTTCGAGGACGTCCGCAAATTGCTCGAGGTGCTGCACGCGCTGGTCGACAGTGGCAACACGGTGGTGGTGATTGAGCACAACCTGGACGTGATCAAGACTGCGGACTGGATCCTCGATCTCGGCCCGGAGGGCGGCGACGGCGGCGGGACCGTCGTCGCGGCGGGGACTCCGGAGGAGGTCGCGCGCGCGCCGGACAGCCATACGGGCGCGTTCCTCGCCCCCCGCCTCGGAATCGCGCGGCGGGCGCGGAAGGGCCGCCGCCGCGCGTCGTGACGGCGGCGCGCTACGGCGCCTCGTCGAGGATCCGGCGCAGCTCCTCGAGTTCGCGGAGGACGCCGCGCAACTCCGCGCGCCGGGGGTCCTCGCCGCCGTCCTCCCGCGCGGCGGGGGCGTCCGCCTCGGCGGCCGGCTCCTCCGGCGCGCCGCGCGCACGGTCCCGCAGCGCGTCGACTCCGCCCTCGCGCAGCAGCTTCTGGACGCCGCGGATGGTGTAGCCGTCGACGTAGAGAAGGTTGCGCACGCCCTGGAGGAGCGACACGTCCTCGGGCCGGTAGTA
Source organism: Alphaproteobacteria bacterium (assembly GCA_965242575.1). Lineage (GTDB taxonomy): Bacteria > Pseudomonadota > Alphaproteobacteria > UBA7887 > UBA7887 > JANQOH01. The sequence continues at coordinate 2,283,860 of OZ251461.1, read as the reverse complement.
GCGCCGCCGGCCGCCGCGCTTCAACGGCTTGATCGCGGTGAATTTCGTTTCCCAGAAGCGCAGCACGTGCTGCGGCACCTCGAGGGAGTCGCTGACCTCGCCGATGGTGCGGAACGCGCGTTCGGACTTGTGCGGGCGGTCGGGGCGCGGGTCCTCCGGCGCGGCGGCCGGGCCGCCGTCCGCCGTCACCGGGCGGAGGGCGCGCCGCCGTCCTCGACCCGGCTCCGCAGCACGTGCGACGCGCGGAAGACGACGACCCGCCGCGCCGCGATCGCCGCCTCGACCCCGGTCTTCGGATTGCGGCCGACGCGCTCGGCCTTGTCGCGGACGATGAAACTGCCGAACGAGGACAGTTTCACCGATTCGCCGGCGGCCAGGGTCGTTGCGATCTTCTCCAGCACGGAGTCCACCAGCGCGGACGACTCGTCGCGCGACAGGCCGACCTCCTCATACACCGCGTCGCTCAATCGGGCGCGCGTTATCGTCGCCATGCTCCCGCCTCCCCCGGTCCCCGCCGCCGCGCCGCGCCGATATGCGAAACCCGCCGATAATCAGCACGCTGCGGCATCGAGTTCACCCTAGCATGCGGAATCGGGCGAATCAACGCCGCCGCGCACCCCAGCGAGTTCGTCGAGGATGCGCCGGTTCACCGCCCCCTCCACCATGTCGACCGCGACCTCGATCGCCGCCGCGAAACCGAGCGCGTCGGCGCCGCCGTGGCTCTTCACCACCGCGCCGTTGACGCCGAGGAACATGGCGCCGTTGCGGAGCCTGGGGTCGGTGCGCTCGCGCAGGGCGCGGAAGGCGTTGCGCGCCACGGCGTAGCCGAGCCGCCCGCGCCACGAGGCGCGCAGCGCGCGGCGGAGATATTCGCCGTAGAGCCGGCTCACCCCCTCGGCGGTCTTCAGCGCCACGTTGCCGGTGAAGCCGTCGGTGACGACGACGTCGGTGGCGCCGCGGGTCAGGTCGCCGCCCTCGACGAAGCCGTGGAAGGCGAAGCCGGCCTCGGCCTCGCGCAGCTGCGCCGCCGCCTCGCGCACCTCGTCGCGGCCCTTCAACTCCTCCTCGCCGACGTTGAGGATGCCGACGGTGGGCGTGCGCCGGCCGAAGACGGTCCGCGCGAACACCGCCCCCATTGCCGCGAAATCGACCAGGTTGCCGGCGTCGCACTCGACGTTCGCGCCCAGGTCGAGCACCACGCTCTCGCCGCCGCGGTGCGGGAACGCGCCGGCGATCGCCGGGCGGGAGATGCCCGGCAGCGGGCGCAGCACCACTTTGGACATGGCCATCAGCGCGCCGGTGTTGCCGGCGGAGACGACCGCGTCCACCGCGCCCTCGGCGAGGGCGTCGATGGCGAGCCTCATGCTCGTGTCGCGCCCGCGCCGCAGCGCCGCCGAGGGCCGGTCGTCGCCCGACACCACCCCGTCGGCGTGGCGGACCTCGACCCGGCCCTCCAGCGCGGGATAGCGCCGCGCCAGCGGCGCGACGCGGGCACGGTCGCCGAAAGCGACGAACCGCGCGCCGGGCCGCCGGCGCGCGGCCAGGTTCGCGCCGCGCACGACCACCTCGGGCGCGTCGTCGCCGCCCATGGCGTCGAGCGCGATGGCGACCTCGCTCACGGGTGCTCCGGCGCCCGGCGCGGACGCCGGCCCCCGCGCGCTAGTCGAGGTCCGCCGGCGGCAGCACCTGGCGGCGGCCGTAACGCCCGCAATGGCCGCAAACGTGGTGCGGCAGGCGGGTTTCGCCGCAGTGCGGGCATTCGGCCGGCGCGGCGGGGCGCAGCCGGTCGTGCGACCGGCGCATGTCGCGCTTCGCCCGCGAGACCTTCTTCCTCGGCACGGCCATGCGTCGCCTCCGTGGGGCTGGATCGGTGGAAGTTGCGCGGAAAGGGCGTCTGGTAACGGATGAGCGCCCGCCGCGCAAGGCGGCCAGCGCGGCGAACGGGCGCGCGGGAGCGGAATCGTCCGCCGCGGCGAATTCGGCGCCGGGCGCGCGCGGATACGGGTCCAGCGCCAGGCCGAACTGCTGCGCCAGCAGCTCGCCCACGTCCACCGAGTCGCCCTCCAGCGGCTCCGGCGGGTCGCCGCCCTCGGGCGGCAGAACCACCTCGCGTGACTCGGGCCCGGCGATGAACTCGACGACCAGACCGGATTCGGCGAGGCGCGCCGGCGCCGGCTCCAGGGTGACGACGCAGGTTTGCGCCGCCTCGGCCGCGAACGCGATCTCGACGCGGAGGACGGGGCCGCCGCGCGCGGGGACGCGCGACAGGCGCGCCCGGCCCTCGAGGCGGTCGAGCGCGGCGAGGCCGAAACGCTCCGCCAGCGCGCACCGCTCGTCCGGCGAGGCGGAGATCTCGACCGTGAGCGGGCGCGCGCCGACATCGGCCGCGGCGACGCGCCGAGGCAGTTCGTTGTTGCGGGCGCTCACGGCGGCGGCGGGAATTCGACCGCGCCCTCCATGAGCGCGGCGCCGGCGAGGCGCGCCTCGGCGGCGCGGACGTAATCGGCCAGGGCGCGCGGCGCGTCGCCGCCCCCGGCCAGGTTGCGCCCCAGCGCCGCCCGCAGCGCCGCGTCGTCCGGCGAATCGAGGGCGGCGTCGTAGGCGGCGGCGCGGCCGTAGAACGCCCGCCCCATCGCCTTGATGCGCCGCGGCACGCCCAGGTCGCCCACGCCCATCTCGCGCAGCGTCCGGTCCATGTCGTCGAAGGCGGCGTCGAACACCGCCTGCGCCAGCGCCGCGCCCTCCGCCCCGTCGCGCCGCAGCCGGCGGACGATCAGGAACACGTGCAGCATCAGCAGGTCGAACCGCCCGTCGAAACTGTCGGGGACTCCGGCGCGGTAGAAGCCGGGCGCGCGCGCGCGCGCCGCGGCGGCGGCGTACAGGCGCCGGGCGCGCGCCCCCGCCTCCCGGCGCGCGCGGCGGCGCTCGGTCAGCCGCCGCAGCACGGCGCGGCGCGGCTTGACTCCGGCGGGCGATCCCCCGGAGTCTGCGGCGGCTCCATCGCTGACGTCGGGTGCGCAACCATGTCGGGTCTCCGGTTCTCCCTCGTCCTGGCCGCCGCCGCCGCGCTGTCGGCGTGCGAAGGCCGGGTGGCCGTCCACGGTTTCGTTCCCAACCCGGAGCTGGTGGCGCAAATCGCCCCCGGCGCGCAGGACAAATTGGGCGTCGAGGCGATCCTCGGCACGCCCTCGGCCGTCGCGGGCTTCGACGACGCGACTTGGTACTACATCACCCAGAAGAGCCGGACCTTCGCGTTCTTCAAGCCCGAGATCGTCGACCAGGAGATCCTCGCGGTGCGGTTCGACGACGCCGACCGGGTGGCGGCGCTGGACCGCTACACGCTGGACGACCGGCGCGTCGTGGAGCCGGTCGACCGCCAGACCCCGACCGCCGGCAACGAACTCACCCTGCTCCAGCAGCTGTTCGGCAATATCGGCCGTTTCTCGACCGCATCGCAATAGCCGGGGCGCGCGGTGAACGTCGCCGAGTGGCTGCGCCGGGCGGCGCTGCGGCGCCCGGAGTCGCCGGCTCTGCTGCGCGGCGCGGCGGCGGTTCGCGACTATCGCGGCTTCGCGGCGGCGGCCGCCGCCTTCGCCGCCCGGCTGCGCGACGGCCTGGGCGTTCGGCCGGGCGACCGGGTCGCTCTATGGATGGCCAATTCCGGCGCGTATCTCGTCGCGTTGCAGGGGATCTGGTGGGCCGGCGCGGCGGCGCTGCCGATAAACTTCAAACTGCACCGCAAGGAAGCCGCCTGGATACTCGACGACGCGGAATGCCGCCTGGTCGTCACCGCCGACGGCGCGGCGGACCGCGCATGGCGCGCCGAACCCGTCCGGTTCGCCGATTCGGACCTGGAGGCGCCGGCGGCCGGCGGCGCGGCGCTCGCCCCGGCCGGCCGCGCGCCGGACGACCTCGCCTGGCTGTTCTACACGTCGGGGACGACGGGCCGCCCGAAGGGGGTGGAGATCGGCCACGGAAACCTGGCGGCGATGGCGATGTGCTACTTCGCCGACGTGGATTCCATCGCGCCCGGCGAAGCCATGCTCTACGCCGCGCCGCTGTCGCATGCGGCGGGGTTCTACAGCCTGCCCGCCGTCCGCGCCGGCGCGGCGCACATGGCGCCCGCATCGGGCGGGTTCGACCCGGACGAGATCCTCGACCTGGCGGCGGCGCACGGCAAGGTCTCGCTGTTCGCCGCGCCCACCATGCTGCGCCGCCTGGTCGCGGCGGCGAAGGCGCGCGGGTCGCGCGGGGCCGGCCTCAAGACGATCGTCTATGGCGGCGGGCCGATGTATCTCGCCGACATCCTCGACGCCATGGACACGCTCGATTGCGGCTTCGCGCAGATCTACGGCCAGGGCGAGACTCCCATGTGCATCACCGCCATGAGCGCGGCGGACCACGCCGACCGCGCCCGGCCGGGCTACCGCGAGCGCCTCGCCTCGGTCGGCGCGCCGCAGAGCGTCGTCGACGTCCGGGCGGCGGGGCCGGACGGGGCGCCGCTCCCGCCCGGCGAGGCCGGGGAGATCGAGGTGCGCGGGCCGACGGTGATGCGGGGCTACTGGCGGCGCCCGGAGGCGACGGCGGAGGCGATCCGCGGCGGCTGGCTGCGCACGGGCGATATCGGCTCTTTCGACGCCGACGGGTTCCTCACCCTGCGCGACCGGTCGAAGGACATGATCGTCTCCGGCGGCGCCAACGTCTATCCGCGCGAGGTGGAGGAGGCGTTGCTCGCCCATCCGGACGTGCGCGAGGCCGCGGCGGTCGGCCGCCCGCACCCCGAATGGGGCGAGGAGGTCGTGGCCTTCGTGGTCCCGGCCGCGGGCGCGCGGCTGGACGCGGCGGCGCTCGACGCGCTGTGCCTCGACAACATCGCCCGCTTCAAGCGCCCGCGCGCCTATATCGCGCTGGACGAATTGCCGAAGAACCATTACGGCAAGGTGCTCAAGACCGAGTTGCGGCGGCGGCTCGGCGCGGCGGGGGAAGGGAGCGGGCGATGACCGATCTGGCGAACCGGCGGGTGGTGTATTTCAATGGGCGCATCGTCCCCGAAAGCGAGGCGCTGCTGCCGTTCCGCGACCGCGGCTTCCGCTACGGCGACGCGGTGTTCGACATGACGCGGACCTTCGGCGGGCGCATCTTCCGCCTGCGCGAGCACATGGACCGGTTCTACCGCTCGCTGCGCTACGTCCGCATCGACCCCGGCGTGAGCAAGGCGCGGATGACCGAGATCACCGAGGAGGTGCTGGCGCGCAACCTGCATCTGCTCGGCGAGGGCGAGGATTACTGGGTCGGCCAGCGGGTGAGCCGCGGGGTCGACCTGCCCGGCGGCGACATCGCCGCGCATTCCGGCCCCAACACCATCGTCGAGTGCACCCCCCTGCCCCTCGGGCCGCGCGCGCGGCTGTTCCGCGACGGGATCGACGTCATCGTCCCCTCGGTGCGCCGGACCGCGCCCGACGCGCTGAGCCCCAACGCCAAGACCCACAACTACCTGAACCTGATCGTCGGCGACCTGGAGGTGAAGGCGCGCGACCCGGAGGCGTGGGCGGTGACGCTCGACGTGAACGGCAATTTGTGCGAGGGGATGGGCAGCAACGTCTTCATCGTCCGCGACGGGGCGCTCGTCACGCCGAAGGTGAAATACGTGCTGCCGGGCGTGAGCCGGCAAACCGCCATCGACCTGGCCGCCGCGGAGGACATCCCGCTCGTGGAGGACGATGTGAGCCTTTACGACGCCTACAACGCCGACGAGATGTTCCTCACCTCCACCAGCCTGTGCCTGTGCGGCGTCCGCACGCTGAACGGCGCGCCCATCGGCGGCGGCGCGGCGCCCGGCCCGGTGACGCGGCGGCTGATCGACGCCTACGTCAAGCTCGTCGATTACGACTTCGAGGCGCAGTATCTGAACCGGCTGGAGTGAGAGGCGCGGCGCGCGGAGCGGCGATCGTTCACGCCGGATATTGCAAGGAGGGCCAAGCGATGACCGAGAACCTGGCGATAGACATGGATCCGGGTTTGCTCGATAAGGCGCTGGCGGTCGGCAGCGAGAGAACGAAGGAAGCGACCGTCGAACGCGCGTTGCGGGAATTCGTCGCGCGCCGGGAGGGGCGCCGCCTGCTCGAGCTGTTCGGCGCGCTCGATTGGGATCGGGATTACGATTACAAGGCCGGGCGAGCGCGCATGCGAGCCGATTCGCCGGGACGAGCATCCTGAGCGCACAGCGTCCGCTTGCCGGGAATTGAAGTCGCGGGGCGCGGGCCCGATCATCGGCGCTTGCGGTTTCGGGCCGCCTCGCTCATAACGTAGCCGATGGCCGGAACGAAATCGCAACTGGAATCCGCCGCCGAGGCGTTCTTCGCCGAACTGCGGCGCGTGCGCGCGTCAGGCGGGGCGACGGGGGAGCGGTCGGTTTACGGCCCGCTTATGGGCCTGCTCAATGCCATCGGCGCGGCGCTCAGGCCGAAGGTGTTCTGCGTCGGCGAACTCGCGGACCAGGGCGCGGGACATCCCGATTTCGGCCTCTACGCGGCAAAGCAGGCGCAACGCGGCAAGCCGCGTCCGGGGCAGGCGCCGGAGCGCGGGGTGGTGGAGGTCAAGCCGGCGGACGACGACGCCTGGCTCACCGCCGCCGGCGGTCAGGTGAGCCGCTATTGGGGGCGCTACCGCCTCGTCCTCGTCACCAACACGCGCGATTTCGTGCTCGTCGGCGCCGGCGCCGACGGACGCCCCGCAAGGCTGGAGACCTTCCGCCTCGCCCAAAGCGCGGAGGAATTCGCGGCGCGGCTGGAGCGCCCGCGGACTTTCGCGCGCGCGGCGGGCGCGGCGTTGGGCGAGTATCTCTCTCGCGCGCTGTCGCACCGCGCGGCGCTGGCGGAGCCGCGCGATCTGGCGTGGCTGCTCGCCTCCTACGCCCGCGACGGTCTGGCGCGCGTCGAGGCGGCGGGGGACGCGCCGGCGCTGGCGGCGGTGCGGTCGGCGCTGGAGGAGGCGCTGGGCGCGCGCTTCGAGGGCGACCGGGGGGCGCGGTTCTTCCGTTCGACGCTGGTGCAAACGCTGTTCTACGGCGTGTTCTCCGCCTGGGTGCTGTGGGCCCGCCAGTCGCCGCCGCCGGCCGGCGGGTTCGACTGGCGGACCGCCGTCTGGCATTTGCGCGCCCCGGTGTTGCGGGCGCTGTTCCAGCAGCTGTCGGATCCGGGCCGCCTGCAACCGCTGGGCCTGGTGGAGGTTCTGGACTGGACGTCTGCGGCGCTGGACCGGGTGGACCGGGCGGCGTTCTTCGACCGCTTCGACGAGGGCGAGGCGGTCCCCTACTTCTACGAACCCTTCCTCGAGGCGTTCGACCCCGGCCTGCGCAAGCAGTTGGGGGTGTGGTACACGCCGTCGGAGGTGGTCCGCTACATGGTGGCGCGTGTGGACCGTTCGCTGAAGGACGATTTGGGCATAGCGGAGGGTTTGGCGGCGGAAAACGTCTACGTCCTCGACCCGTGCTGCGGGACGGGGGCGTATCTGGCGGAGGTGTTGCGGCGGATAGCGGCGAACCTGCAAGGGCGGGGCCTGGGCGCGCTGGCGGGCGCGCGTGTGCGGCGGGCGGCTTTGGAGCGTGTGTTCGGTTTCGAGATCATGCCTGCGCCGTTCGCGGTTGCGCATTTGCAGGTTGGGCTTGCGCTGCGGGCGCTGGACGCGCCGTTGGGCGACGGGGAGCGCGCGCAGGTGTTCCTGACCAACGCGCTGACGGGGTGGGAGCCGGGGGCGGCGGCGCCCTTGCCGTTCCCGGAACTGGAGGAGGAGCGCGACCGTGCGGAGCGTGTGAAGCGCGACGCGCCGATTCTCGTCGTGTTGGGCAACCCGCCTTACAACGGTTTCGCGGGGATGGCGGTGGACGAGGAGCGCGCGCTGTCCGACGCCTATCGGTCGCCGCGCCGCGTCCGCAAGCCGGAGGGGCAGGGGCTGAACGACCTTTACGTGCGGTTTTTCCGCATGGCGGAGCGTCGGATAGCGGAGGCGACGGGCCGGGGTGTGGTGTGCTTCGTGTCGAACTATTCGTGGCTGGACGGGTTGTCGTTCACGGCGATGCGCGAGCGCTACCTGGAGGCGTTCGACGCGGTGCGGATCGACAACCTGCACGGCGACCGGATTATCTCGGAATACGCGCCCGACGGGCGGACCAGCGAGACGGTGTTCGCCCTGCAAGGGCAATCTCCGGGCATCAAGGTCGGCGTGAGCGTCGCGTTGCTGTCGCGGTGGCGGGATTCTACTGCGCCATCGAAAGGAGCGCGCCTCCGCTACCGGGATTTCGCCCAGGCGCGCGCGGCGGATCGGCGGCAGGCGATGCTGGAGAGCCTCGACTCTCCCACCATCGATTCGGGGTATGCGCCGTTGGATTCCAATCTCCGGCTCGGCTTGCCGTTCAAACCGGCTACCGTTGGCAAGAAGTGGTTCGATTGGCCGTCGCTACCGGAGTTATTGCCCGTATCGTTTCCTGGCGTGAAGACCGGCCGCGACAAGTTTCTCATCGATATCGATCTCGACCGTCTGAAGGCGCGTATCGGGGAGTATTTCGATCCGTCATTGAGCCACGAGGAGATCGCGCGACGCTACCCGGCCGCGATGCAGGAAACAGCGGGTTTCGACGCGCGCGCAGTGCGCGACACGCTGCTCGCGCGCGGCGGACCGAACGAGGACGGATTCGTGCGTCACGCCTATCGTCCGTTCGACAACCGCTGGCTGTATTGGGAGGCGGACGGCGGGCTGCTCGACCGCCCGCGACGCGATTACAAGAAGCACGTGTTCCCCGAGAACCTATGGTTCTGCAATGCGCAGCACGTGCGCAAGGGCGCCGACGAACCGCAGGCGTCCTTCACGCGGCATATCGGCGCAGGCCATATGATCGAGCGCGGCGCGAACTGGTTCCCCGCATGGCTCCACGACGACCGCGACGATTCGGGACGGCGGCCCAACCTGTCCCGCGCGGCGCAACGCTATCTCGCGCGCCTTGACTCGACCGCCGAGGAGCTGTTCCATCATGTCATGGCTACCCTGCACGATCCCGCCTACCGCGAGGCGAACGCCGGTGCGCTGCGTATGGGCTGGCCGCGCATCCCCCTCCCCGGCTGGCCGGACGGCGAGGCGGAGGGCGCGTCCGCCGAGCTCGCCGAATCGGCGGCGCGGGGCCGCGAACTTGCCCGCCTGATCGATCCCGAAGCGCCCGTTCCCGGCGTGACGCAAGCGCCGCTGCGCCCCGACCTTGTCGCCATCGCCGTTCCCTCCACCGTGGACGGGCGCAACATGGCGGGCGACGACTTCGCGCTCACCGCCGGTTGGGGCCACTTCGGCGCGGGCGGCGCCGTCATGCCCGGACAGGGCCGCGTCGTCAAGCGCACGCCGACGCGCGAGGAGCGCGCCGCCAATCCCGCCCTCGGCGAAACGACCCTCGACGTCTATCTCAACGACCGCGCCTTTTGGCGCAACATCCCCGCCGATGCTTGGAACTACAAACTCGGCGGCTACCAAGTGCTCAAGAAATGGCTTTCGTACCGTGAACGAATAGTTGTCAATCGGTTACTTCTGCCGAAAGAAATTTATTGTTTCGCCGAAATCGCACGCCGAATCGGATCGATGTTGCAGATTATCGCGCGAGGAATTTGACGTCGCCCCAACGGCCTCATTTGCGCGACGCAGTTCGTATCCGTATGATTATCGTTTGGAGAATCAATCCGAGTCGCCAGGCTTGGTCATCTTCCCCATGCTTCTGATGAACTCTACCGTGCGCGATCCCGTATTTTTGTCCGCCGACTGACGTCCGATATATCCGCTCGGTACGTTCTCATAGATTGCACGAGCCGCTTCCAGCACGACCGCGTCTTTCGTAGACGTATCTTCCGTTGCTTGCCGAAACGCCTGTAGTGTCTGCAAACTAACAGCCCTATGTTTGTTAACATTCGACAAATGCATATTGGCGAGCACGATGCGACCGGACCATACGGACGCATAAAATAGTACGGATATCGCGATCACGCGGCCGCCAAGCCCATACACGGCGTCCCACACGGTCTGGGTAGAGCCCGAGAAAACCCCAAACGAAAACAGAATAGATAGCGTCAAAGCAAGAGACGAAAATATAGCCGTTGGCCAAAGCCACATCCTCGCTCTCTTCTCAACAATCTCTGATTCTCTACGAAATTCATGCGTAAATTCCGCCGCGCCCGCTTCACCCGCAGCAGCCCTGGCGGCGGCAACGCTAGACCGAATATCTTTCATCCCTTCATCGATTCGATCTCCTGTGTCTTGCATCATCCTAGTCATATCTGCGCTGATCTCTTTGGCTCTGACGGACCAATTTTCGATTTGCCCCGCACGGAGCGCTAACAAAGGCAGCCAGACACCAATCGTCGACATCGCCGCCTCGACTATTTGCTGGAACCGGGCAGATATGTTATCCCGCAGTACTGCCGGGTCTCCTCCGGAAATTCGGAATTTGTCCATTTGATCAAACATTTGGACTATCTTAGATAGATGTGCGGCAGCTTGGTCAAAAACATTTCCCGGCAGCAAATACACTGGGCTGCCTTGCAATTCTTCAGCCAGCCAAAAGGCCGTTTCTATGTCCCCTCTTATGGCATCAAAATTTATCTCCCCCCATTGCTGGCGAGATACAATGTTATCGACGTCGCTCGACAACTTCGTTATCGATTCGCACGTGCTCTGAAAATTTTTCACCTTTTCAGAATTGGGATCGATCATTTTCGTACCCTCCGCGCGCTTTTCCTGCGTCGCAACGCCAGCCGTTGCGGCCTGCCGTTCGTCCCCTGCCCGGCCAACAGGCCCTCCACCGATATGTCCTCGTCGAGATCGTCCCAGTGCAGGCCGTTGCCCGAGTAGCCGATACGATAATTCTCTTGCTGCTCCGGCGTCGCGCGCGACAAGCGCGGGAACCACGCCAGAGGGACGCCGAGCGAACGGCCGTCCTCCAGCTCGACCCACATCGTGCACCGATCGAAGGCGAGCGTCCTGACCACAGCCGAAATGCTCATCCCAAGCCGTCCCTACGCCGCTTCGACGTCCGGCAGCCGCGCGAGATCGGAAACCCGCAACGCCGCCTGGGCGACCCGGGTGACGACCGCCGCGAGCGACTCTCCAGGCCGTTGCCGCGCCTGAAGCATCCCCCGTTCGAATTCGACACCGTGCGTTTCGCACGCCTCCTCGATCAGCCGGTTTTGCTCCGGAGAGCGGCGCTCCGCCCATGATCGCACACCGAGCCAGCTCGTCGTTTCGGCGAGGTCGCTCACGATAGCTCCGCCCCCCTCGCGCTTACAGAACAGGTCGATGTAGTCGCCGTCGGGGTAGAGGAACGGCGTGCGAATCCTCTGGTACTCGCCGTGCTCCGAGAACCCGAACAGCGCACCCATCTCGTCCTGAATCTCCCGGCGGACGTCCGTGGCGGTCATGGGGGCGGTCCTCCCAACGGCGCCGGCGGGCTTTCCAACAGACCGTCATGCGCGATACGGGCGGCCGCGCAAAACCGCGCCCACGCAGCGACCGGGTCGGCGTCCCGCGCCGCGGCGCCGCGCGGGGCATGCGCCTCTTGGTCCCGGAACCGCTCGGACCAGCTGTGGGTATGCACGGCGCCGACCCTGTCGCAACGCGGGTTGTGATGCCCTTTGCCCATGTCGAGTCCGTAGATGCGCCCTTCGGTTCGCAGGATGAGCGCATAGCTCAAGCTCCCCGTCAAGGGGTTGTATCGCCCCTGGACGGCAAGCGGCCGCCCCGCCGCCGACGTCACCTCGGTCCGGAAGCGCTGCACCGGAGACCGGCCCTCCTCCTCGTCCCACTCGAGATCGCCATGGATCCGCTTCGACTCGTCCGCCATGATCGCGCGCCATTCCACGTCGGTCAGCACGCCGGGCGACGCTCCACCGCCACGTTTCCCATTAACCGCATCATACTACACCACGCCCCGCTCGCGCAACCCCGCCACCGCGGCGGCGTCGTGGCCGAGTTCGGCGAGGACCTCGGCGGTATGCGCGCCCATGCCGGGGGTGGGGCGCATTTCATCGGGCTGGGGGGCCTTCGAGAGCGTGACGGCCTGGCCGACGACGCGGGTGGGGCCGCGCTCGGGATGCGCCATCGGGCGGGCGATGCCCAGATGCGCCACCTGCGGGTCGGCGAAGGTCTCGTCGACGTTATATATAGGGCCGCAGGGGACGCCGGCGCGGTTCAACGCCTCTATCCAGTGGGCGGACGGACGCGCCTCGGTCACGGCGTTCAACTCGGCGTTGAGCGCGGCGCGGTTGCGCGAGCGGGATTCGGCGTCGGCGAAACGCGGGTCGGCGCCCAGGTCGGCGCGGCCTATCGCGGCGATGAAGCGCGTCCACAACACGCCGCCGGCGGCGGCGATGTTGATTGCGCCGTCCGCCGTCCGATAGACGCCCATGGGGATGCCCGTCGGGTGGTCGTTGCCGGCCTGCGGCGGGACTTCGCCGTCGACCAGCCAGCGAGCGGCCTGGAAGTCCATCATCGCGATCTGCGCCTCCAGCAGCGAGGTGTGGACCCATTGGCCCTCGCCGGTGCGTTCGCGGGCGAGCAGCGCCAGCAGGATTCCCAACGCCAGGTAGTTCCCCGCCGACAGGTCGGCGATGGGGACGCCGACGCGCACCGGCCCCTGGCCGGGAAGGCCGGTGACCGACATCAGTCCGCCCATGCCCTGGGCGATCTGGTCGACTCCGGCGCGGTCGCGGTAGGGGCCGGTCTGGCCGAAGCCGGAAATGCTGCCGAGGATGATGCGCGGGTTCTCGGCCGCCAGCGCGGCGTAACCGATGCCGAGGCGGTCCTTGACGGCGGCGCGGTAGTTCTCCACCACCACGTCGGCGCGGCGGACCAGCGCCATGAAGATCTCCAGCCCCTCCGCCGCCTTGAGGTTCAGGGTCATCGCCCGCTTGTTGCGGTGCAGGTTGAGGTAGTCCGGCCCCAGGCGCGCGCCGCCGAGGCCCTCGCCGTCGGGCGCGCCCGGCGCCTCGATCTTGACGACATCGGCGCCCCAGTCGGCGAGGTGGCGCGCGGCGGTCGGCCCGGCGCGCGCGCGGGTGAGGTCGAGGACGCGGATTCCCGCAAGCGGCAGGCCGCCGGGGCTCACGCGCCGGGCTCCGCCGCCTTGAGCGCGTCTATCCCCTCCCGCAGCGCGCCGCCGAGCAGCATGGTGTCGATCCGGTAGGACACGAAGCGGAAGCCGCGCGCCATCCATTCCCGCCCCCAGGCGATGTCGGGGGCGAGGAAGCCCGCCGGCTTCCCATGCCTGCGGCAGGCGGCGAGGATCGAGTCTATGGCGGCCTGGAAGCCGGGATGGTCGAATTGTCCGGGAATTCCCATCGTCAGCGACAGGTCGAAATGGCCGACATGCGCCATGTCGATCCCGTCGGTCGCGACGATGGCGTCGACGTTCTCCACCCCCTTCGGCGTTTCGATCAGCGCCATGGTGAGGGTGCGCGCGTCGGCGGCGGTCATTTTCGCCGCCACGTCGCCGCCGGCGTAGTCGTCGTGCGCGCCGCCGAACATGGCGCCGCGCACGCCTGCGGGCGGGTAGCGGTTGAACGCCGCGATCTCCCGCGCCTCCTCGGCGCTTTCGACCATCTGGTACATCAGCCCCATGACGCCCAGGTCGAGCAGCCGCGCGGTGGCGGCGTAGGTCTTGTCCGGCGGGCGGGCGAGCGGGACCAGGTCGAGGCCGCGGCAAAAAGCCGTCTGGCGCTTGATCTCGGCGTCGTCGAGGCCGCTGTGCTCCATGTCGTAGAGCGCGAATTGCGCCCCCGCATCGGCGAGCACCGCGGCGAGGCCGGGGCTCGCGAATTCGAAGATCATCGTGCCGAACACGCTCTCGCCGCGCGCCAGCGCCTCCTTGACCGGATTGCCGCGCATCGCTCCCCTCCCCCGCGCCCGTCATGGTTGCGCCGATTATGGCGGTTCGGGGCGCGCGCCGGAAGCGCGGCCGGGCTATAGTGCCGCGACCGCCGCACGGAGCCCGCGATGACCGCCGAAGCGCCCCCCGCCCTCATAGCCCAGCCGCGCCTGATGGCGATCGGCGCCGGCGCGCTGGACGAGGCCGCCGGGCTCCTCGCCGCCGCCGGCGTGGCGCGCCCGCTGATCGTCACCGATTCCTACATCGCGAAAAGCGGCCCCCTCGACCGCCTGACCGGCGTGCTGGACTCGGCGGACGTCCCGTGGGCCGTCTTCGCGGACACGGTCCCGGACCCGACGACCGAGGTCGTGGAGGCGGGCGCGGCGCGGCTCAGGGAGGGCGGCTTCGACGGCATGATCGCGATCGGCGGCGGCAGCCCGATGGACACCGCCAAGGCGATGGGGGTCCTCGCCACCCATGGCGGGGCGATGCGCGATTACAAGGTTCCGAACCTCGTCGACCGCACCGACTACCCGCTGGTCGCCGCGCCCACCACCGCCGGCACCGGGTCGGAGGCGACGCGCTTCACGGTGATTACCGACTCGGCGGGCGGCGAGAAGATGCTGTGCGCCGGCCTGGGATTCCTGCCGGCGGCGGCGTTGGTGGACTACACGCTGACGCTCACCATGCCGAGGCGGCTGACCGCGGACACCGGGGTCGACACGCTCACCCACGCCATCGAAGCCTATGTGAGCCGCAAGCGGAACCCGTATTCGGACGCGATGGCGCGGTCGTGCATGCGGCTGGTGGCGGAGAACATCCGCGCCGCGTGCCGGACTCCCGGCGACGCGGCGGCGCGCGAGGCGATGATGCTGGCGGCGACGCAGGGCGGGCTGGCGTTCTCCAACGCCTCGGTGTGCCTGGTGCACGGGATGAGCCGGCCGCTGGGGGCGCATTTCCACGTCCCGCACGGGCTGTCCAACGCGATGCTGCTGCCGGCGGTGACGGCGTTCTCGGCGCCCTCGGCGCTCGGCCGCTACGCCGATTGCGCCCGGGCGATGGGAGTCGCCGGCGGCGAGGTGGGCGACCAGGCGGCGGTGGCGGACCTGATAACGGAGTTGCGCGCGCTCAACGCGGAGCTGGAGGTGCCGACTCCGAAGGCCTACGGGATCGACGAGGCGCGGTATCTCGACCTGATCCCGGAGATGGCGCGCCAGGCGCTGGATTCGGGTTCGCCCGCCAACAACCCGCGCGCGCCGACGGCGGCGGAGATCGCCGCGCTCTATCGCGAGGTTTGGGAGTGACGGGCGGGCGGACGATGGACGCGAAGCGTGAAACTGGCCCGCCGCCATCGCCGGACGCTCGAGGCGATCTTCGCGCGCCCCACCGGCGGCAACATCGCATGGCGCGACGCGAGGGCGTTGTTCGTCGCGTTGGGCGGAGAGTTGGAGGAGCGCGAGGGCTCCCGCGTCGGCGTGCTATTGTTCGACGAGGAAGAGCCGCGCGTCTTCCATCGGCCGCATCCCGGACCGCACATGGACAAGAGAGCCGTAGCCGAAATTCGCGACTGGTTCGCACGAAACCGCGATTGGCTTAAGCGGAACGGAGTGGAGATATGAGTGGTACCATCGACATCGACGGCTATCTGGCGGTCGTTCGATTCGAACCGGATATCGAGATGTTTCGCGGCGAGTTCGTCGACCTGAACGGCGGCGCGGACTTCTACGCCGAGGACGTCGCCGGGCTGAAGCGGGAGGGCGCGACGTCGCTGCGGGTTTTCCTCGACATGTGCGGCGAGCGCGGAGTGGAGCCGCGAAAGCGGTTCTCCGGGGAGTTCGGCGTTCGCGTCTCGCCGGAGCTGCACGCCGACATCGCCGCCGCCGCGGCCGCCGCCGGCCAGAGCATCGGCCAGTGGGCGGGGAACGAGTTGCGGCTGTCCACCGCCGGAATGCGGAGAAACCCCTATAACGGCGACGCCGGCAACCTCGCGCAGCATTGGACGTTTTGCGAGATTCTGGCGGTCGCGAACAGGCGCGCGCGCGAGCTGAATTTCATCGATGCGCATGCGATGGCGCCCGTGGCGTCGCGGCGCCGCAAGATCGCCGCCGAGGGCGCCGTTTTCGACAGGGTTCGGGGGCGCCTGCCGGGCCGGAAATCGGCTTACGAGCGCGCATGGAAGAAGCTGGTTCCCGAGGGGAACGGATACCCGAACAGCGCCGCCTTCCTCAACGCCTTGTGGAAAGGAGAATGCGCGCTTCTGCTGTGCGAGATCGATCCGTCGACGTCGGCGAATATCGAAGCCTGGGCGGTCGGCGTGACGAATGGCGGCGCGGCTTGCCGCAACGTGCGGGTCTATCCGGGCGACTGGAGAAAGCGGTTCGAAAAGGGGTTTTCGGGCGATGAACTGACGTTCCTCTCCTTCGACCCCGAAATGTATAGCGGAAAGCGCGTCAACCGCGAAAAGGCGGAGATCATGTATCCGTCCGACGCGGAGAGGCTGGTCCGCGCCGCGCGCGGACTCGGCGGCGGCGTCGTGGTGCAGATTTCCACCCGCGGCGCGAACGACGGCGGCGGGCAAGGGAGCGCCGAGCGGTCCATCGACGAAATTCTGGCCGGGCAAGGCGGTTTCGAACGCCTCGCGACGGTGAAACCGGACGGACGGGCGATGTCGCTGGTCTATGGCCGCGGCATCGCCTGGGCGAACGAATTGCGGCCCCTGGAGGACAAATTCGGGCGCTGGCTCGACAAGGCGGCGGCGGCGCGGGGTTCGTAGCCGCCGCCCGCGTCCGTCTTGCGCCGCTCCCGGGGACTACCGCGGCTCCAGATATTTCAGCGGGTCCACCGCGTCGGTGCCCTTGCGGAGTTCGAAATGGCTTTGCGGCTCGGCGACGCCGCCGGTCCGGCCGACCTTCGCGATGACCTGGCCGCGCTCCACCTTCGCGCCGCGGTCGACGAGGAGCTCGCCGTTGTGGGCGTAGGCGGAGGTCCAGCCGCCGCCGTGGCGGACCAGAAGCAGGTTGCCGTAGCCGCGCAGCTCGTTCCCGGCATAGACGACGACGCCGGTCTCGGCCGCGCGCACCGGCGCGCCGGCGGCGGCGCCGATGTTGATGCCGTCGTTGCGGCCCACCCCCTCGCGCGGCCCGAACCGGGCGAGGACCGGCCCCTCGACGGGCCACAGGAAGGACGGCGCCGCGCCGCTCCCCGCATTCGACGGCGGCGGCGGGGCGGGGTCCGGCCGCGCGGCCGGAGGCGCCGCCGCGGGCGCGGCGACCAGCTCCACCTTCGGCTCGCTCGGCGGTTCGGGCGTCGGAGCCGGAGGCGGCGGCGGGGCGGCGGCGGTGGCGCGCGCGACGCGAACGGGCGGCTCCGAATCCGCGGCGGCCACGGCCGCGCCCCCGGCGCCGCCCGGCAGGCGCAGGCGCTGGCCGGGGCGGATGACGTAAGGCTCGGCCAGCGCGTTGGCGTCGATCAGGCCGGAGAACGACACCCCCAGGCGCCGGGCGATGGCGAGCAGCGTGTCGCCCTCCGCCACGACGTAGGCGCCGCCGCGCGCCGCCGGCGCGGCGCCCGGCAGGACCAGCTTCTGGCCGCGCCGCAGCATGTAGGGCGGCGCGAGGCCGTTCGCCTCCGCCAGCGCCTCGACGGAGACGCCGTTGTCGCGCGCGATCTCCCACAGCGTGTCGCCGGCGGCGACGGTCAGGCGTCCGTCCGCGCCCGCACGGCGGGCGGACGGGCCGCCGACGGGTTCGAGCGATATGGCGCCGGCGCCGGGCGCGGACTCCGCGACCGGCGGCGGCGCGGAGCGCGCGGCGCCCGGCGCGGGCGACGGCGGGGGCTTCATGCAGCCGGCGGCGAGCAGCGCGGCGGCGGCGGCGAAAACGAGGCCATGTGCGGGACGGTTCATTGTACCGGCGCTCCCTCTATCAGCGGGACGAAGCGGACTCCGAACAGGCGGCGCTCCCGCAGCCCTTCCGGCGCGCGGCGGAACTGGACCAGGTCCTGCTCCCCGCCGGGCGCGCCGACGGGCATGACCATCACCCCGCCCATCGCCAGCTGGTCCACCAGCGCCGGGGGCGGGGCGGGCGCGGCCGCGGTGACGACGATGCGCGGAAACGGCGCCTGCTCGCGCCAGCCGAGGCAACCGTCGCCGATGCGCGTGGTGACGTTGCCCATGCCGAGGGCCTCGAACCGCGCCTTCGCGGCGAGGGCCAGCGGGCGGCGCCGCTCGACGGTGTACACGCGGCGGCACAGGCGCGACAGGACGGCGGCCTGGTAGCCGGACCCGGTGCCGACCTCGAGCACCGTCATGCGGTCGTCGAGCTCGAGGGCGGCGCTCATCCACGCCACCACCGTGGGCTGGCTGATCGCCTGCCCGCAGGCGATGGGCAGCGCCGTGTCGTCCCAGGCGCGCGCGGCGTATTCGCGGGGAACGAACATGTGGCGCGGCGCCGCCTCGAGCGCCGACAGCACCTTCGGGTCCGTCACGCCGGAGCGGCGCAGCTCCAGGACCAGGCGGGCGCGGTCGGTCGCGCAGGGGGCCGCGGCGCGTGGGGTCGTCGCTCGGGCGGCGGCGGCGGCGGTCGCGGCGCGCATGGCGGGCGGCGGTCAGCCGAGCCGCGCGGCGAGCGCGGCGCGGGCGGGTTCGTGGGTGAGGTCGAGATGCAGCGGGGTGACGGAGACGAATCCCCGCGCCACCGCGGCCATGTCGGTCCCCGGCTCGGGCTCCGGCGCGACGCGCGCGGAGTCGATCCAGTAATAGGGCCGCCCGCGCGGGTCCGTCCGCCGGTCCAGGCTGGAGCCCGGCTTGCGCCGCCCTTGCCGTGTCACCATCGGGCCTCTCGCCTCCTCGGCCGCCACGTCGGGAAAGTTGACGTTGAGAAAGACATTAGATGGCCAACCGGCTTCGACAAGGGCGGCGACGATTCCCGGGGCATGGCGGCGCGCCGTCTCCCAGCGGGCGCGCGAGAGGCGGTCGGTGTCCTGGCTGAGGGCGATGGACGGGACGCCGAGCAACGCCCCCTCCATCGCCGCGGCGACGGTTCCGGAATAGGTGATGTCCTCGCCGAGATTGCCGCCGCGGTTGATCCCGGAGAGCACGAGATGCGGCGGCGCCTCGCGCATCGCCTCCAGAACGGCGACCAGGACGCAGTCGGTCGGAGTCCCGGACACGGCGAAGACGCGGTCGTCGAGGCGGCGCAGCCGCACCGGGTCGGCGATGGTGAGCGAATGGCCGGCGCCGCTATGGTCGCGCTCCGGCGCCACGATCCAGACCTCGGCGCCGAGTGCGCGCGCCGTGTCCGCGAGATGGCGGAGTCCCTCGGCGTGGACGCCGTCGTCGTTGGAGACGAGGACGCGTTTGCCGGCGAGCGCGCTCATCCGGCCCCGATGCGGGCGAGGCCCCCCATCCACGGCCGCAGCGCCTCGGGGACCGTCACCGTCCCGTCGGCGTTCTGGTAGTTCTCGACCACGGCGACCAGGGCGCGGCCCACGGCGAGGCCGGAGCCGTTCAACGTGTGGACGAACCGCGCGCGGCCGCCGTTTTTCGGGCGGCAGCGCGCGCCCATGCGCCGGGCCTGGAAGTCGCCGCAATTCGAGCAGCTGGAGATCTCGCGCCAGGCGTCCTGCCCCGGCAGATGGACCTCGAGATCGTACGTCTTGCGCGCCGCGAAGCCCATGTCGCCCGCCGACAGCAGCATGACGCGGCAGGGCAGTTCGAGGCGCTTGAGAACCTCCTCGGCGCAGGCGGTCATGCGTTCGTGCTCCTCCTCCGACCGCTCCGGCGCGACGACGGAGACGAGCTCCACCTTGTCGAACTGGTGGAGGCGGATCATCCCGCGCGTGTCGCGGCCCGCCGCCCCGGCCTCGGCGCGGAAGCACGGGGTGTGCGCCGCGAAACGCAGCGGCAGCGCGGAGTCCTCGAGGACGCTCTCGCGCACCATGTTGGTGAGCGGCACCTCGGCGGTGGGGATCAGCCAGTCGCCGCGCGTGGTCGCGAAATTGTCGTCGGCGAATTTCGGCAGCTGGCCGGTTCCGAACAGCGCCGCCTCGCGGACCATGTAGGGCGGCGCAACTTCGCGGTAGCCGTGCTCGCCGGTTTGCAGGTCGAGCATGAACCAGGCGAGCGCCCGGTGCAGCCGCGCGAACGCGCCCTCGAGGAGGACGAAGCGCGCGCCGGACATGCGCGCCGCGCGCGTGAAGTCCATCTGCCCCAGCGCCTCGCCGATCTCGAAATGCTGGCGCGGCGCGAAACCGAACGCGCGCGGCGCGCCGGCGCGGCGGACCTCCACGTTCGCGCTCTCGTCCGCGCCGGCGGGAACCTCGGGCGCGGGCGGGTTGGGCAGGCCGCTCACGGCGTCGGCGAGTTCGGCGGCGCGGGCGCGGATGCGCTCCTCCTCCTCGCGAACGCGGGTCTTGAGCGCCGCCGCTTCGGCCGCCGGCGCCGATGTGTCCTCCCCCGCCGCCCGCGCGGCGCCGATGCGCTTCGCCGCCGCGTTGCGCTCGGCGCGCAGCGCGTCCGCCGCGGCGACGGCTTCGCGGCGCGCGCGGTCGAGTTCGAGCAGGCGCGCGGCCTGCGGCTCCAGCCCGCGCCGCGCCATCGCCGCGTCGAACGCCGCCGGGTCGTCGCGAACCGCTTTCAGGTCGAACATGGCGGCGGGTCGAACATGTTGGCCGGCCTCGCGCCTAGCGGACCGTGTTGAAGTCGGTCTCGTCGTCGACGTCGTCCATGGCCGGGGCGTCGGCCGCGTCCGCGCCGCCGGCCAGCCGGCGGTCGAGTTCGGCCTCCTCCTCCGCCTCGCGCTCGGCGCGGCGGCGCTCGGCCATGCGGGCGAGCCAGATCGAGACTTCGTAGAGGGCGATGATGGGGACGCCGAGGCCCACCTGGCTGATCAGGTCGGGCGGAGTGAGCAGCGCGGCGGCGACGAAGGCGACGACGATGGCGTATTTGCGGCGGCTCTTGAGTCCGTCGGCCGTCACCAGGCCGGCGCGCGCCATCAGCGTGAGCGCCACCGGCAGCTGGAAGGCGATGCCGAAAGCGAACATCAGCTTGATGACGAGGGCGAGGTATTCGTTGACCTTGGCCTCGAGTTCGATCGCCATCGATTCGTCGCCGCCGGGGGTCTGGAAGCTAATGAAGAATCTCCAGGCCAGCGGCAGGATGAAGTAATAGACCAGCGCCGCGCCGGTGGTGAACAGGATCGGCGTCGCCAGCAGGAACGGCAGGAAGGCGCGCTTCTCGTTGCGGTAGAGGCCCGGCGCGATGAACTTCCAGATCTGGTTGGCCATGATCGGGAAGGACACGAAGAGCGCCGCGTAGAAGGCGAGCTTCATGTAGGTGAAGAACGCCTCGTGCAGCGCCGTGTAGATCATCCGCGGGTTCTCGACCCCGAGATCGACGTAGATGCGGTAGAGCGGCGAGACGAGGAACGGGTAGAGGTAGTCCTCCGTCACCAGGAAGCAGAGGACGAAGGCGGCGAGCAGCGCGACCGCCGACCACTTGATGCGGTCGCGCAGCTCGATGAGGTGGTCGATGAGCGGCGCCTTGGACGCCTCCACGTCGTCGCGGGGCGGGTCGGCCATGCGTCAGGCTTCGGCCCGCGGCGCTTCGGCTTCCCCGCTGTCTCCCGCCGCCTCGACGCGGGGCGCGGGCGGCGCGGCGGCGGCGACCGACGCGGCCATGCCCGCCGCCCGGACCGGCTTCGCCGGCGGCGCCGGCTCCGGTTCGGGCGCCGCGGCGGCGGGCGCCTCCCCGGCGGCGGACTCGCCGGCGGGTTTGGCGTCCGCCGCCGTCTCCTTGCCCGCCTTGTCCTTGCCCGCCGACTCCTTGCCCGATTGGCGGAAGTCCATCGCCTTGCCGATGCTGCGCTCCGGGTCGACGGCGTCCTCGATGGCCTTGCCCACGTCGACGCGGCCCGCCGACTCGATCTGCTTGCGCACCTCGTCGAGCTCGGCCTCGCGCACCGCCTCGTCGATGCCGTCCTGGAACTCGCGCGCCATGCCGCGGACCTTGGCGGCGTAGCGGCCGACGGTGCGCAGCAGCCGGGGCAGTTCGCGCGGCCCGATCACGAACAGCGCGATGACGGCGACGATGGCCATCTCGCTCCAGCCGATGTCGAGCACGGCGCGCGCCTCCGCCGCGCGGCCGGACGGCCCGGCGCGGACGCCGCCTAGGTCTTCGCCGGCTCCTCGGTCTTCGCCTCGGCCGGCGCCGCCTCGGCGCTGGAGGCGGCGACGGCCGCCGCCTCCGGCTTGGCGGCGGGCTGGGCGGCCGGCGACTCGTCGGCGGGGTCGTCGCCCTCCTTCAGGCCGGCCTTGAAGCTTTTGACGCCCTTCGCCACGTCGCCCATGACGCGCGGCAGTTTGCCGGCTCCGAACAGGATCAGGACGATAACCAGGATCAACACGATCTGCCAGATGCCGATGCTCATCGCATTCCCTCCAGGAACGAACCCCATGGCCGCGCCGGCGGAGCGCGCGCCGCCGACGCAGCCCGCTATTTAGCGCCCGGAGGCGGGAAAGACAAACGCCATCTCCGGCGCGACGGCGACGCGCGTCCGTTCGCCGACCGCCGGCAGCGCCGACCACGGAACCCGCGCCCGGACCTCCCGGCCGCCGTCGAGGACCAGCGCGACGAGGCCCGCCCGGCCCAGGCTCCGCACCTCGCGCACCGTCGCCGGGACTCCGCCGGCGGCGCCGAGCAGCACTCCCTCCGGGCGCACCAGCGCTTGCGCGGGCGCCCCGTCGGCGAGGCCGGGCGCGGCGATGGGGCCCAGCGGCGTCGCCACGCGGCCGCCGCGCGCAACGCCGTCGAACCCCTGCAACGGTCCCAGGAAGGCGGCGCAGAAGGCGTCCGCGGGCGCGCGGTAGATTTCGTCCGGCGCGCCGCATTGGAGGATGCGCCCGGCGCGCATGACGGCGACGCGGTCGGCCGCCAGCATCGCCTCCTCGGGGTCGTGGGTGACGAGCAGCGTCGGCGTCCCCGCTTCGCGCAGGATGCGCGCCGTCTCCTCGCGCAGCGCGCCGCGCAACGCGGTGTCGAGGCCGGAGAACGGCTCGTCGAGCAGCATGACGCGGGGGGCCGGGGCGAGGGCCCGGGCGAGCGCCACGCGCTGGCGCTCGCCGCCCGACAGCATGTGCGGCCACGCGCCGGCGCGCGCGGCGAGGCCCACCCGCTCCAGCGCCTGGGCGGCGGCGCGGCGGCGCTCCGCCGCCGGGCGCCCGGCGAGGCCGAAGGCGACGTTGCCGGCCACGGTAAGATGCGGGAACAGGGCGAAGTCCTGGAACACTAGGCCCACCGAGCGCGCCTCCGGCGGCAGCGACCGCGCCGGGCCGGCGACCTCGACGCCCGCGATCTCCACCCGCCCGGACTGGACCGCCTCCAGCCCGGCGGCGAGGCGCAGGACGGTGGTCTTGCCGCAGCCGGACGGACCGAGCAGCGCGACGACCTCCCCCGGCGCCGCGGCGAGCGAGACGTCGTCGACGGCGAGGAGCGGCCCGAAGCGGTGGCTTACGCCTTCGATGGCGAGGCCGCTCATACCCGCGCCGCCGCGGCGCCGCGGCTCAGCAATATCGCCGGGACCAGCCCCGCGGCGACGATGGCGAGCGCGGCCGGCGCGGCCTCCGGCAGCCGTTCGTCGGTCGCCAGTTCGTAGGCGCGGACGGCGAGGGTGTTCACGTCGAAGGGCCGCAGGATCAGCGTCGCCGGGAGCTCCTTCATCGTGTCGACGAACACCAGGAGCGCGGCGGTGAGCAGGCCGCCTTGCAGCATCGGCGCATGGACGCGGCGCAGCACGGCGCCCGGCGCCGCGCCGAGCGTGCGCGCCGCGCCGTCCATCGCCGGCGCGATCCGCTCCAGGCCCGAATCGACCGCGTTCATGGCGAGGGCGAGGAAGCGGACGAGATAGGCGAAGACCAGCGCCGCGAGGCCGCCGGTCAGCAGCAGGCCGGTGGAGACGCCGAACCAGCTCCGCGCCAGCGCGTCGACCGAATTGTCGAGCCACGCCAGCGGCAGCAGGACGCCGACCGCGATCACCGATCCGGGGACGGCGTAACCGAGGCCGGCGATGCGCTTGGCGATTCGCGCCGCCGCCCCCGGCCGCAGCCGGACCGAATAGCCCGCCGCCAGCGCGACCGCGACCGCCAGCGCGGCGGTGACCGCGGCGAGGAGGACGCTGTTTCCCGCCAGTTCGGCGAATTGGCGGGAGAACAGGCCGCGCGGGTTCGCCGCCGTCCAGACCGCGAGCTGGCCGGCGGGGACGGCGAAGCCGAGCGCAACCGGCGCGGCGCAGGCGGCCGCGGCGAGGCCGGCGCGCGCGCCGCGCAGGCGGTAGGCGGTCCGCGCGCCCTGCCGCCCGGTGGTGTGGTGGTAGCGCGCCGCCCGCCGCGACCGCCGTTCGCACAGCAGCAGGGCGCCGACCGCGACGAGCAGGACGGCGGAGAGCTGCGCCGCCGCCGCCGCGTCGCCGAGGGCGAACCAGGTGCGGTAGATGCCGGTGGTGAAGGTGTCGACGCCGTAATAGTCGACGACGCCGAAATCGCTCAGCGCCTCCATCAGCGCCAGGGCGACGCCGCCGGCGAGCGCCGGGCGGGCGAGCGGCAGGGCGATCCCGGCGAAGCCGCGCCACGGGCCGCGGCCCAGGGTCCGCCCGACCTCCAGCGCGCAGGCGGATTGGCCCAGGAAGGCGGCGCGGGCGAGCAGATAGACGTAGGGGTAGAGCACCAGCGACATCACGGCGATCGCGCCGCCGAGCGAGCGGATTTCGGGGAACGCGTAATCGCCGCGCCCCCAGCCGAACCACTCGCGCAGCGCCGTTTGCACGGGGCCGGCGAATTCCAGCATTCCGGCGTAGGCGTAGGCGATGGCGTAGGTCGGCAGGGCGAGCGGCAGGAGCAGCGCCCATTCGAGGACGCCGCGGCCGGGAAACCGGCAGACGGCGCACAGCCACGCCGTTCCCGCGCCGATGACGAAGGCGCCGGCGGCGACTCCGAGCGCGAGCCAGAGCGTGTTCGCGACGTAGCGCGCCAGCACCGTATCGACGAGATGCGGCCAGACCTCCCCGGCGGGGACGAAGACGTGCGCCGCCACGACGAGCACCGGGACGGCGACCAGCCCGGCGGCGGCGACCGGCGCGGCCGCCAGCGCCGCCGCGGCGCGGCTCGGGAGTGCGCCGGACATGAAGGCTCCTCCCGGTTACGGCGGCGCCCGCCCCGCCGCTGCATGGCATGGCGCGCCGCCGGCCGCAACCGCGCGAGGCGGCGCGGCGTTCCGGGATTGCGGGCGGGACGATTCCGGGAATTCCGGGATGCGGAGGGCGGGCGGGACGTCCGCGCGCCCGGGACGGGGCGTTCCGGGAATTCCGGGCGAACCGGGCGGGGACGCGCGCCGCTTGGGATCCGGAATCGCGATTGTGCGGTTGCGGGAATTGCGGGACGTGGCGCGGGCGCGCGCCGGGGGCGATCCGGGAGTTCCGGGAGAACCGGGCGGGGACGCGCGCCGGCCTCCCGGAAGCGCCGGCGTCTTCGCCGGCCCGCGCGCGGCGCGCCGCCGCCGCCGACGCCGTCGGTCCTGGGAAGATTCGGAGGAGCGGGACTCCGGCCATGCGCACGCCTCTCGAATCGGGCCTTGGGAATTCCGGGAGGCGCCGCGCGCCGACGGCCCACAGGGACGGCCGGGCCGCCTCCCCTCCCCATTAAAGCGCGTTCTCGGCCTTCGCGGCAGAGGACCATGGTCCGCCCCTGCCCTGCCCGGCGCCGATCCGCCGGGCTACGCCGCCGCGAGCGCGCGGGCGACCTCGCGCACCGCGGCCCAACCCTGCTCGACGTGGACGCGGTCCGTCGCCGTCTGGCCGATGGAGAAGCGGAGGGCGAAACGGCCGCGCGCCTCGTTCCGGCTCAGATACACCCGCCCGTCGTCGTTGAGCGCGTCCAACAGGCGCGCGTTCAGCGCGTCGAGGCCGTCCCGGCCGGGCGGCGCGTAGCGGAAGTTCAGCAGCGCCAGCGAGCGCGGGGCCAACAACTCGAAATCGGGCGCCGCCTCGATCTCGTCGGCGAGCCATTCGGCGAGGGCGATGTGGCGGCGGATCAGCGCCCGCAGGCCCTTCAAGCCGTAGCTCCGCAGCACGAACCACAGTTTGAGGGCGCGGAAGCGCCGCCCGAGCGGAACGCTCCAGTCGCGGTAGTCGATGACGCGCCCGCCCTCGCGGCTCCGCAGATAGGGCGGCGCCATCGACAGGACGCCGACCAGCGCCTCCGGGTCGCGGACGAAATGCGCCGAGCAGTCGAAGTTCGTCAGCAGCCATTTGTGCGGGTTGAAGACGAAACTGTCGACGGTCTCGATCCCGGCCAGCATCGCCCGGTGCTCCTCGCAAACCAGCGCGCTCCCGGCCCAGGCGGCGTCGACGTGGAGGAAGAGCCCGTGTTCGCGGGCGACCGCGCCGACCTCCGCGAGCGGGTCGACCGCCCCTACCCCGGTCGTCCCCAGGGTGGCGACGACGCAGGCCGGGCGCCGGCCGGCGGCCATGTCGGCGCGGATCGCCGCCGCGAGGCGGCCGGGCCGCATGGCGAAACCCGCGTCGGTCCCTATCGCGCGGACGCTGCCGCGCCCGAAGCCGACGATCCCGGCCCCCTTCGCGACCGACGCATGCGCCTCCTCGGACGCATAGACGGCGAGCGGCGGCGCGCCGGCGAGGCCGGAACCGTTGGCCTTCCCGCCCGTCGCCTTCTCGCGCGCGGCGAGCAGCGCGCACAGGGTCGCCGACGACGCCGAATCCTGGATGACGCCGGCGAAGCCCTCGGGCAGCCCGATGGCCCGGCGCAGCCAGTCGAGGACGCGGGTTTCGATTTCCGTCGCCGCCGGCGAGGTCTCCCACGCCATGCATTGCGCGCCGAGCGCGGCCGTCAGCATTTCCGCGAGGACGGACGGAGGGCTGGAATTGGCCGGGAAGAAGGCGAAGAAGCGCGGATGCTGCCAATGGGTGATTCCGGGGAGCGCGATGCGTTCGAAATCGGCGAAGATCTCCGCCATCGCCTCGCCGTCCTCCGGCGCGCGGTCCGGGAGCGCGGCGGCGACGGCGCCGGGCGGAGTCCGCGCGCGGACCGGCAGCGCCTCGACGCCGGTCATGTAGTCGGCGATCCAGTCCGCCATGCGGTGCGCGTGGCGGCGGAATTCCTCGGGGTCCATTGCGGCGCCTCCTTCCGGCGCGGGCGGCGCGTCATCCTACGCCATGCGCGCCGGGGCTTCGCGTGCTATACTCGGCGCAGTGCAGGAACAAGGGACGAGGACAGCCGTGGAGAATCCCCCGTTGGGGCGTCTGAAGCGCGTCGATCCGCGGACCGTATGGAGCACGGAGGATCGCGACTTCACCCCGTGGCTGGCCCGCCCGGAGAATCTGAAAGTGCTGGCGGATACGCTTGACCTTGAACTGGAGCCGGAAGCCCGGGAGCGGCCGGTCGGCCCGTTCCGCGCCGACATCCTCTGCAAGGAAGTGGGATCCGACTCATGGGTGCTGATCGAGAACCAGTTGGACAGAACCGACCACCGTCACCTCGGGCAGTTGTTGACCTACGCGGCCGGTCTGGATGCCACCACCATCGTCTGGGTCGCCACGCCCTTCGTCGACGAACACCGCGCCGCCCTTGACTGGCTGAACCGGATTACCGACGAGAATTTCCAGTTCTTCGGTCTGGAGATCGAACTTTGGCAGATCGGAGAATCACCGCCAGCGCCGAGGTTCGACGTGGTATCGAAACCGAACGAGTGGTCGCGATCCACGCGCAAGGATGCGGATACCAGATTTTCGGAAACACAAAAATGGCAGTTGAAGTACTGGGAGTCATTCCATGCAACCCTCGACAGGTTGTATCCGGCTCTCAGGGGCAATCGAAAACCACTGCCGGCAAATTGGATAGGTTATCATCCGTTTGGGCGCGCCGAGTTCAAGTTGCACGTGACCGTGAGGAAAATGTATAAACAAATCCAATCTGGACTTATCATCGAAGATAAAAAGAACAAAAGAAATTCCGAAGCATTTTTCGGGCTTTTGGAGCAGGAAAAAGACGACATAGAGTCGGAAATTGGCGTCTCTCTAAACTGGCAAAAACTTCTCAACAATTACAGGTGCCGGATCGATTTGCCCCTCGATGACACGGACCCGACAGTCGAGGCGGACTGGCCCCGGCAGCATCAATGGCTCGCCGACAAGCTGAACGCGTTGCATCGAGTCTTTTCCCCTCGCGTCAAGGTTCTGGACGCCGACGACTGGCACGGCGAGGACGCGGAGCCGGAAGGCTGAGCATCCGCTTGCCGCCGCCGCGTCGCCGCGTTATCCCCGCCGCGAACGCCGCAAGGACGAGGCGCCGATGACCGAACCCGCCGCCGCCGAGGGGACCGGCCCGCTCGCCGGCCTGCTCGCGCTCGACCTGACGCGGGTGCTCGCCGGGCCGTTCTGCACCATGCTGCTCTCCGACCTCGGCGCCCGGGTCGTCAAGGTGGAGCCGCCGGGGGGCGACGACGCGCGCGCCTACGGGCCGTGGGTCGACGGCGAATCGGCCTATTTCATGTCGCTCAACCGGGGCAAGGAGAGCGTCGCGCTCGACCTCAAGGACGCCGCCGACCGCGCGCTGTTCGAACGCCTCGCCGCCGCCGCCGACGTTCTGGTCGAGAACTTCCGCCCCGGAACGATGGCGAAGCTCGGCTACGGCTGGGACGAGCTGCATGCGCGCCATCCGCGGCTGATCTACGCCGCCTGCTCCGGCTTCGGCCAGACCGGGCCGCTGGCGGCGCGGCCCGCCTACGACATGGTGGTGCAGGGCATGGGCGGCATCATGAGCCTGACCGGGCATGCGGACTCGCCGCCGACCCGCGTCGGCACCGCCATCGGCGACATCGCCGCCGGGCTGTTCACCGCCCTCGGCGTGACCGCCGCGCTGCACGAGCGCGCGCGGACCGGGCGCGGGCGGTTCGTCGACGTCGCCATGCTCGACTGCCAGCTCGCCATATTGGAGAACGCCGTCGCGCGCTACTTCGCCACCGGCGAAAGCCCGCCGCCGAGCGGCGCGCGGCACCCGTCCATCGCGCCGTTCGAATGCTACGAGAGCGCCGACGGCCACGTGGTCCTGGCGGCCGGCAACGACGCGCTGTTCGGCCGCCTGTGCGCGGCGCTCGACCGCCCCGATCTCGCCGCCGACCCGCGCTTCGCCGGCAACCCGGCGCGGATGGAGAACGTGCTGGCGCTCAAGGCCGAGCTGGAGCGGACGCTCAAGACCCGGGGGACAGCGCACTGGCTCGCCGCGCTGGAGGCCGCCGGCGTCCCCTGCGGGCCGCTCAACGACGTGGCCGGCGCGGTGAACCA
This sequence comes from Alphaproteobacteria bacterium, assembly GCA_965242575.1. Taxonomy (GTDB): domain Bacteria; phylum Pseudomonadota; class Alphaproteobacteria; order UBA7887; family UBA7887; genus JANQOH01. The sequence goes on along the minus strand of OZ251461.1, from coordinate 2,254,622 downwards.
GCCGCAGGTCCGGGCCCGCAACATGGTGGTGGGGATCGACGACCCGCGCGCCGGGCCGGTGCGGATCGCCGGCAACCCGATCAAGATATCGGGCCATGCCGACCCGCCGTCGCGCGGGCCGATCCCCGACCTCGACGGCGCGCGCGCCGCCCTCGCCGCCGAGTTCGGCGCGGACGGGTAGCGCCCGCCTTGCGCCGGCTCCTCCGCCGCACCGCCATCGTCCTGGCCGCCCTCGCGGCGGTCGTCGCCGTCGCGGGGTGGCTGGCGCTGCGGGCGTCGCTGCCGGCCCTCGAGGGCGAATTGCGCGTCGCCGGCGCCGAGGCGGAGATCGTCATCCGCCGCGGCGCGCACGGAATCCCGCATGTCGAAGCGGCGAGCGCACGCGACGCGTGGTTCGGCCTCGGCTTCGTCCACGGGCAGGACCGGCTGGCGCAAATGGAGCTCGCGCGCCGCGCCGGGCGCGGCGAGCTGGCGGAGCTGTTCGGCGCGCGGCTCGCGGCGACCGACCGCTACTTCCGCACCCTGGGCCTGCACCGCGCGGCGGAGAGCGCGGCGGCGGCGCTGCCGGAGGCCGACCGCCGCCTGCTCGACGCATACGCGGCCGGAGTCGACGCGGCGGCGGCGGAGTACCTTCTGCCGCCGCCGGAACTGCTCGTCCTCGCCCGCCGCCCGGCGCCGTGGACAGCGGCGGACTCGGTCCTCGCCATCAAGACGATGGCGCTGCAGCTGTCCGGCAACGCGGCCGGGGAGGCGCTGCGCGCCGAAATGAAGGCGGCGCTGGACCCGGCCGCCTTCGCCGCCGCGTGGCCGGCGCCGGCGCGCGGCGCGCCGCCGCCCGGATCGAACAATTGGGTCATCGGACCGGAGCGGTCGGCGACCGGCGCGCCGCTGCTCGCCAACGACCCGCATCTGGGCCTGAGCGCGCCGGCGGTGTGGTACCTCGCCCACCTCCGCGCCCCCGGCCTCGACGTCCTCGGCGCGACGATCCCGGGTATCCCGGCCGTCGTCGCCGGCCGCAACCGGACCGCGGCGTGGGGCGTGACCAACACCGGCCCCGACACGCAGGACCTGTTCATCGTCACGGAGGCGGACGTGACCGGGCGCCGGGCGGAGGAGATCCGCGTGCGCGGCGGCGACTCCATCGTCCACGAAGTGCGCGAGACCCGCTTCGGCCCCGTCGTCTCCGACCTGCCGGGGTTCGCCGGCCCGGAGATGCGCGCGCTGGCGTGGACCGCGCTGGACGGCGAGGACACCACCGTCGCCGCCGGCTTCCGCCTCGCCCGCGCGGCGACGGTCGATGCGTTGTTCGCGGCGCTGGAGGACTACCGCGCGCCGATGCAGAACTTCGCGCTGGCGGACTCGGCGGGGACCATCGGCTTCATCGCCGCCGGGCAGGTCCCCGTCCGCCGCGCCCATGACGGCTGGCTGCCGGTCCGCGCCGCCGATGGCGCGGGCGAATGGACGGGGTACGTCCCCTACGGCGCGCTGCCCCGGCTCCGCGACCCGCCGGGCGGCCTCATCGTCACCGCCAACCAGGACGTGACCCCGCCGGGCTACCGCTACCTGCTGTCGCGCGACTGGCCGGAGGACTACCGCGCGCGGCGCATCCGCGAGGCCCTCGCCGGGCGGAGCGGCCTGACCGCCGCCGATTTCGCGGCGTTGCAGACCGACACGCTGTCGCTCATGGCGCGCGAGTTCCTGCCGCTCATGCTGCCGGCGGTGGCCGATTCCCCGCTCCATCGCCTGCTGGCGGAGTGGGACGGGCGCATGGACGCCGACCGCGCCGAGCCGCTGGTCTTCCAGGCGTGGTACCGGGCGCTGGCGCAGGGGCTGATCCGCCGCAACCTGCCGCGTTTCGCCGGGCGCTACGGCGGCCGCCGCCCGGCGGTCGTCCGCGCCGCGCTGACGGGCGCGAATGCGTGGTGCGGGGGTTCGTGCGACGACGAACTCGCCGCCGCGCTCGACGAAGCCGCGGCGTGGATCTCGGCGCGGCACGGCGCCGACCCGGCGAAGTGGCGCTGGGGCGATGCGCACCGCGCGCTGGCGCGCCACCTGCCGAGCGACGCCGTCCCGCTGGTCCGCGCGTTGTTCGCGATAGAGCGCGAACACGGCGGCGGCCCCTACACCGTCATGCAGGCGAACACGCGGATAGACGACGAGGACGCGCCGTTCGCGGAGACGCATGGCGCGGGGCTGCGGCTGATCTTCGACCTGTCCGGCGTGGACGGGACGCAAGCGATTATCCACACCGGCCAGTCGGGGCACCCGCTGTCGCCGCATTATTCCGACCTCGCCGACTCGTGGGCGGCCGGCGCATATCTGACCGTGCCGATGTCGCCCGAGGCCGTCGCCGCCGCCGCGCCGCGCGTCCTGCGGCTTACGCCGCGGCGGGAGGCGGGCGCGGGATGAACCGACCGCGCCCGGCGGCGCGCCGCGCCTAGGGCGCTGCCGATCGAGACGCAGGGGATCGGAATAACGATCGTCCCGTCGATCCGGTGGGCCGGAGGTCGCCATATTCGGCGCCGCTCCGTCCGAGTCGCCGCCGCGCCCGGCGGCGCGCCACGAGGGCTATGCAGGCGATCCCTGCGGCGATTGCGGCAATTTCACCGCGGCCCGCAACGCTCGCGTCGGAAGCGCGGCGCCAGCGGCGGCTCACGAATTGCCTTACGGTTTTGGCTTCCTGCCAGCGCTGCCGCGATTCGGAGGGTTCGACGGCGGTTTCGACGGGGCGACGGGCAGCACGCGGCCATCGCGCGTTTTCACGCCATCGCGGCTCGCGAATTGGGGCCGGTAGCCGCCGCCGATAAGGCGATCACCAACGGGCTGGTGTCCCCTCTTCTCCACTCCCGAGTCCGCTTGCGGTCGTTCGTAAGGCGGCTCCGCGGTCCGGATCGTCCTCTCATTCTCGGTCATCGGTCGCTTCCTTCGGTTCGGCAGGCCAGAATTCTATCGTACTGATCTCCCCGGCGGCAATGAGAACGCCGTTCTCCCCGCGTGGGCGCCATTCGCTATCGTCATCGATATCGTACACCCACTGGATATAGAGATCGCGGTTGTCCGGGTCGGAGGACACGAACGAATCGGGGCCGCAATATCCGGCGAAACGCGTGCCATTCCGAAGAGTGACGAGAACCCACTCTCCCGTCATGCGGCCGAACTTCCAATCCCAGGCGGTCGGTATGGCGTGGATCGGGTTAAGACCGATTCGGCGTAGAGCACGGCGAAGCAAATCCTTCTGGACGTTAACTCCGAGCGCAACCCCGAATAAGGCTGGAACAACGGCAAGATACAAGAACCACACAAACAGCCTTCCATAATCGGAAACACCATCGGATATGAATGTATGCAAAGCAGGCAGCGCCAGAGCATGGTATAGCAGAGAAACGGCTGCGTACGATACGGCGTTCTCCCAGATCATAATCTTCGTCGTCACGAAGTGAGACCGAACGAAAAGAATGACGATTCCCGGGACCAGGAAACCCCAGGCGGACGTCGAATTATATCCCGACGAAAATTCAAACATGGCGTTCCATACCCTCATTTCCTAATCGTCCGTTCGTCTCCGCCGGGCTTCGCCATCGGAGCACGGCGGACGCGTCTCACGCGGCGATCAGCTCCCGAAACCGCGCCGGCGTCGAACCGCTCCCACACAACGTCGTCCTGCGCCGATCCCTTCATGACCGCGTCCGGTTCGCTATCCGACCTCCGTCGCGCGATTGGTAGCCCAACCCGCGCGTGGGCCGCAAGCGCCTCGGCGGCCGGTCCTCGTCACCGGGCGGCGCCGAACCGGCAAGACAACCCTCGTACGCCAGGCGCCGGACCGGATCGACCGGTCGAGCCGCTACCTGTCCGCCGACGAACCTGATCGGGCGGGCGCGCGGGATTCGCGCTGGCCGGTTCGCGAATGGGAAGGCGTCCGCGGCGGCGCCGACGCATCTGACCGGAGTTTCGTCCTGGCGCTCGACGAAATCCAGAAGATCAGCGGCCGGTCCGAGGCGGCAAAGGGGCGATGCGCACCGCGCGCTGGCGCGCCACCTGCCGAGCGACGCCGTCCCGCTGGTCCGCGCGTTGTTCGCGATAGAGCGCGAACACGGCGGCGGCCCCTACACCGTCATGCAGGCGAACACGCGGATAGACGACGAGGACGCGCCGTTCGCGGAGACGCATGGCGCGGGGCTGCGGCTGATTTTCGACCTCTCCGGCGTGGACGGGACGCAAGCGATTATCCACACCGGCCAGTCGGGGCATCCGCTGTCGCCGCATTATTCCGACTTGGCCGACTCGTGGGCGGCCGGCGCATATCTGACCGTGCCGATGTCGCCCGAGGCCGTCGCCGCCGCCGCGCCGCGCGTCCTGCGGCTTACGCCGCGGCGGGAGGCGGGCGCGGGATGAACCGACCGCGCCCGGCGGCGCGCCGCGCCCAGGGCGCCGCCGATCGAGACGCAGGGGATCGAAATAACGCTCGCGCTCGAAGCGCGGCGCCCGCGGTTGCTCACGAATTGTCTTACGGTTTGGGCTTCCTGCCAGCGCTGCCGCGATTCGGAGGGTTCGACGGCGGTTTCGACGGGGCGACGGGCAGCACGCGGCCATCGCGCGTTTTCACGCCGTCGCGACTCGCGAATTGGGGCCGGTAGCCGCCGACGACAAAGCGACTGCCAACGGGTTGGCGTTCCCTCTTCTCCGCTCCCGAGTCCGCCTGCGGTCGTGCGTAAGGCGGCTCCGCAGTCTGGATCGTCCTCTCACTCCCGGTCATCGGCCGCTGCCCATCCATTCGGCATGCGGGTAACATGAACAGCCCGCGCGGCGGCGTCAAAGCCGTTCCGCTGCGTGTTGTCGCCGCCCCGAGCGAGGCGTATAGTCCGACTGCACACAGCGCGGAGAACGGCAGTGGAAGCGATTCGCATCGATGCAGCCGGAGCGCGCCTCCCCCAGCTTCTCGAACGCGTGAAGCACGGGGCGGTCGTAACCATTACGCGGCGCGGCGAGCCCGTCGCCCGGCTGGTTCCCGTGGCGCATGACCGGGCGCGGGCCCGTGAAGCCGTCGCCCGCATCGTCGAGCGGCGGCGGCATATCGAGGGAGCGTCCATGGCGGAGTCGATGACGGCGGTTCACGAGGGACACCGCTATTGACGCCCGTCGTGCAAACCGCCGCACACGCTATCGTGCTGTCGCTCGCCATCATGTTGGCGCCCGGTCTCGTATATTCAGAAGCAGGGCTGGACGCGCTTAGTTACGTTAGCGACATGATCGATGGTTATGCGATTGCGCTCAGCAAAGGCGTTCCCGTCGCATTCATGCACGTTGCGCTAGCGCTCGCCGTTGCTTGCGGAATCTGTCTCGGTATCGGGCGGTTGCGCGCGAACGGGCGCACTCGCGAAGCCTCCGCACTCGCCATCGTAGCAACAGCGTTCGCCGTCCTTATCGCCATTCCTGCGCTTGGGCTTGTGCTCAATTATGTGGGAGGAGGAGACCTCGGCCTGGTGTTAGTGTTCGCGCTCTACTTTACCTTCGTCGCACTTGCCATCGTCTGCGAAATCTACCTCGGAGTTAGGCGGTTGCGCCGGATATAGCGCGTCTTTCTTATACAGCCGCTGCGAAGGACGTACAAGGCGGCGTCGACCGCCTCGCGCAAATCCGTGCTACGCCGGTGTCCCGGAGGCTTGCGGGCCGGCGTTTCGGGCGCGACCGGCCGCCATTCCGCCTCTCTCGAATCGCTTGCATGGCGCCCGCCATCGCGCGCGGACTTCGCTCGGGCGATTTCAGTCCAAATGTCGCGCCTCGCTGGCCGGTTCCCACAACCAGCGAACCGCAACCGACTGGAATCGCTCAACTCATTTCGACACGGCCTCTGAGAGGCAGGCGGCCAGCGAATCGACGAGTTCGCGCATCAGCGTGAAATACGCCTCCTCGCCGGCGGGCAGGGCGACGCCCAGGGGATCGAGGACGCCGAGGCGCGCCGACGTTCCCGCCACGACCGTCTGCGCCAAGGCGGACTCCGGGCCGGGATCGGCGAACAGGCAGGCGGCGCCGGCCGCCGTGACCTTCTCGCGCATCTCCGCGATGCGCCGCGCGCCGGGCGGAGTGTGCGACGGCGGCATGACCGCGCCCAGGCCGGTCAACCCGTAGCGCGCCTCGAAATGCCGATAGGCGTCGTGCAGCACGAGAAAAGGCCGGTCGCGCGCGCCCGCGAGCGCCGCCTCCAGTTCGGCATGCAAGGCGTCGAGGCGGCGCTCCAGCCGGTCCCGGTTGGCGGCGTAGGCCGGCGCGTTGGCCGGGTCGGCGCGGGAGAGCGCGCGCGCGGCGGCGGCGACCACGGCCTTCGCGTTCAGCGGATCGAGCCAGACGTGCATGTCGGCCTTCCCGCCGTCGCGAACCTCGCGGCGAACCACGCCCTCGGCGCCGCCCAGGGCGATGATGTCCCCGTCGAGCACTCCGAACAGCGGTTCGAGGAACGCCTCCAGCCCGCCGCCGACGTGGAAGACCAGGTCGGCGCCGTGCAGCGCCCGCATGTCGGACGGCTTGAGCGCGTAGCCGTGCGGCGACGCCGCGCCCTTCAGCAGCAGCGCCGGCCGATCGACGCCCGCCATCGTCCCCGCGACGAGGGCGTGGACGGGCCTGATGGTGACGACGGTGCGGGGCGCGGCGGCGGCGTGTCCGGCGCACAGCCCCAACGCCAGAGCGGCGGCGAGGCGAATTATCGGGCGGCCCATCCTGCGGACTCCTCTGCGGATTGACGATGCGGTAGCGGTATAGTATATCGTTACCGGACACCGCGCCAGCGCAACGCCGGCGCCCTGCGCGACGGACGCCGGCGTGAGCGACTCCCTCCCCGCCTTCCCCGAACCCGGCCATGACCGCGGCGCGCGCCGCGGTCATGGCCGGATCGCCGGCGAGACGCCGGCGGTCCCGGGGGCGCGATCCGCTGCGCAGCGGTGAGACTCCCCCATCGCGCGAATCGCCGAGCCTCCGGGCGCCCGGTTGACACCGGCGCCGGCCGGGGCGAAGCTTTCGCCCGTCATGCCGGTCCTCGCTCCCACGTCGGCCCGGAGGCCGCGCCGTCGCGCGGCGTTCGCGCGCCGATGGACGTCGTGGTTCGCGGCGCTGTGCCTCGTCCTGGGATGGCTGCACGTCTGGCAGCACCGGGCGGAGCACGACGACGACGACCACGGACATTTCGAGAGCGAGGTCGGCGAGAACGTCTGCCAGCTGGCGGACACGCCCTGGACGGACGTTCCGGCGGCTCCGTGCGCGCCGGACTACGCCGCCGACTCGCGGCGCGCCGCTCCCACGCCGGCCGCCGCGACCGGCGCGAGTCCGGCCGACAGGCCGCCGATACGCGCGCCTCCCCGCGCCTGACCGATCCATGACGACCCGCGCGCGCGCCGCCGCTCCCGGGCGGCGGGCCTTTGCGTGCGCTTCCGCATGACGGTCTCGCAACGGAGGAACCGATGAGACCCATCGCGATATGCGCGCGGCTCGCCGTCGCCGCGCCGGTCCTGCTCGCCTCGCCGCTGGCGTGGGCGCAGGCCGAAACGCCGCCCACGGCGGCCGAACTGGCGAACGAAATCGATGCGCTGAAGACCGAATACGAAGAGCGCATCCGCGCGCTCGAGGAGCGGCTCGCCGACGTCCGGGCGCAGCCCGCCGCGGCCCCCGCGGAGCGCCGGCCCACGACCACCGACAACGCCTTCAACCCGGCCATCGGAATCGTCCTCGACGGACGGGCCGCGACGTTCTCCGCCGACGAGTCGGACATCCCCGGCTTCCGGGTCGGCCACCACGGCGAGCGCGGCGCGAAGGGGCTGAGCCTGGAGCACAGCGAGGCCACCCTGTCGAGCAACATCGACGACAAGTTCCACGGCGCGATCACCCTCGGGCTGGGTTCGCATCCGGGCGAGGCGACCGAACTCGAGATCGAGGAAGCCTACGTCCGGACGCTGCCCGGCGCCGGGCTGCCCGACGGGATGCGGATCAAGGCCGGGCGCGCGTTGTGGACCCTGGGCTACCTGAACGAACTCCACGCGCACGCCGACGACTTCGCCGACCGTCCGCTGCCCTACCGCGTTTACGTCGACAACCACTGGAACGACGACGGCCTGGAGCTGTCGTGGGTGCTGCCCTCGGACCTGTACGCCGAGGTCGGCGGCGGGGTCTTCCGCGGCTCCGACCTGCCGTTCGGCGGCTCGGAGGACGGCTTCGGCGCCATGTCGGCCTACGCCCGGGTCGGCGGCGACATCGGCGCGAATTCGGCGTGGCGCATCGGCGCCTACGTGCTCGACGGAACGTCGCGCAACCGCGCCGGCGGCGGCCACGACCACGCTCACGACGGCGAGGGCGAGGGCGAGGGCGATGGGCACGACGAGGAGGGCGAGGAGCACGAGCACGAAGGCGAGGAGCACGCCGAAGAGGAGGAGGAGCACGAGGGCGAGGAGCACGAAGACGAAGAGCACGAAGACGAGGAGCACGAGCACGAGGGTGAGGAGCACGAGCACGAGCACGAGATGCGCGCGCATGCGGACTTCCTGACCGGCGGCGCGTTCACCGGCGACGGGCGGCTCTGGGGCGTCGACATCCGCTACACCTGGGCGCCCACCGGCGACCCGCGGCGGAGCGAGCTGATCCTCCAGGGCGAGTATTTCCGCCTGGAGGAGGAGGGGCTCTACACCCTGACCGAGGAGGAGAACGGCGAGACGACGATGCACACCGAGCGGCTCGACGGCTCCAGCTCCGGCTGGTACGCGCAGGCGGTGTACAAGTTCCTGCCGCGCTGGCGGGTGGGGGTGCGCTACGCCCGGCTCGAGCCGCCGGACTCGGCCGAGCTCTCGCATACGCCCTACGCCGTCGGAGTCATGGGCGACTGGACGAACAGCGAGTTCGGGCGCATCCGCGCGCAGTTCAACCGCGAGGCGTTCACGGACGGCGACCACGACGACCAATTCATCCTGCAATACGTCATGAGCCTGGGCGCGCACGCCGCGCACGCGTTCTGATGGCGCGGAGGATGACAATTACGCCCGCGCCGGCGGCCCTCGCGGCCGCGGCGGGCCTGCTGGTTGCGGGGGCGGCGCTCGCCGCCCCCGCGGCCGCGGCGGTTCGCGTCTTCGCCTGCGAACCGGAATGGGCGGCGCTCGCCGGGGAGATCGGCGGCGAGAACGTCGAGGCGCGCTCCGCGACCACGGCGCGCCAGGACCCGCATTACATCCGAGCGCGGCCCAGCCTGCTCGCCTGGATGCGCCGCGCCGACCTGGTGGTCTGCTCCGGCGCCGACCTGGAGGTCGGCTGGCTCCCGGTCCTGCTGGAGCGCGGGGCGCCGCTCTCGGTCCAGCCCGGCCAGCCCGGCAACGTCATGGCGGACGAGCATCTGGAGGCGCTGGACCTGCCCGAAACGCTCGACCGCGCCCTGGGCGACCTGCATCCGGGCGGGAACCCGCATTTCCACCTCGACCCGCGCAACCTGGGCGTCATCGCCGGCGTGCTGGCGGAGCGGATGGCGCTCATCGACCCGGACAACGCCGCCGCCTACCGGAGCCGGGGCGAATCCTTCGCCGAACGCTGGAGCCGGGCGGAGGCGGAGTGGAAGGCGCGCGCCGACCGCCTCGGGGGAATGGCCGTCGTCGTCCACCACGAGTGGTGGGCGCACTTCCTGCATTGGGCGGGGCTGGAGCGCGCGGCGGCGCTGGAGCCCATACCCGGCGCGCCGCCGACCGCGGGCCATCTGGCGCGGGTCCTCGAACGGGTGGAGGAGACGAACGCCAGGGCGATCCTCGTGGCGTCGCACGAACCCGCCGACGCGTCGGACTGGCTGGCGGAGAGGACCGGCCTCCCGGTGGTGGCGGCGCCGGCCACCGTCGGCGGGAGCGAGGGCGTGGACGACCTGTTCGCCCTGTTCGACGCCTTGCTGGCGCTGCTGGAGGAGGCGCGCGATCGCTCCTGACGTCCTCGACATCGTCGCGCCCGCGCTGGCGGCGGGCCTCGTCGTCACCGCGGTCCACGCGCCGTTCGGGATCGAGATCCTCAAACGCGGGATCGTGTTCATCGACCTGGCGACGGCGCAGATGGTGGGGCTCGCGCTCATCCTGCTCGGCCTGTGGCTGGAGGATCCGTCGTGGGCGGCGCGGCAGGCGGCGGCGTTCGGCGCGGGCGTCGGCGCGGCGCTGTTCTTCCGCCGGTTCGAACGCGCCGCGGCCAACGAACAGGAGGCGGTGATCGGCGGCGCTTTCGTCGTCGCCGCCTCCGCCGCCCTGCTGGCGCTGACCGGAGACCCGCATGGCGGCGAAGAGCTGCGGAGCGTCCTGTCCGGGCAGATCCTGTTCGTGTCGTGGACCGACATCGCCCTGTTCGCGCCGATCTACGCCGCGGCGATCGGCGCGCGGCTCGCCTTTCCGGGCGCGCGGGGCGGGGCGGGGTTCTTCGTCTCCTTCGCGCTCGTCGTCACCGCGTCGGTCCAGCTGGTGGGGGTGTATGTGGTGTTCGCCAGCCTGATCCTGCCGGCGCTCGCGGCGCGCTCCGGCGCGGGCTACGCGCCGGGCCGGGCGCTGGCGAGCGGGGCGGCGGCGGTCGCCGCGGGGATCGCCGTCTCCACCGCCGCCGACCTGCCGGCGGGGCCGGTCCTCGTCGTCTGTTTCGCCGTTTCGGCGGCGGCGGCGCGGGCGGTCTTCCGGCCCCGGGGCGCCGGCGCGTGAGCGCCGGCCGCCTGCCCACCGAGACCTGGGTGATGGCGCATGTGCGGCGCTGCATCGCCCGGGCGGTCCCGGTCTACGTCGCGCGGCGCGGCGATTCGACCGGCGGGTCGGTGCTGCTCAAACTCGAAATGGGCGGCGCCGGCTGCCGCGTCCTGGCGCAAACCCGCGACGCCGAGGGCGAGCCGGCGTGGTTCGCCGCCCTCGGCGAGGCGCCGGTCGCCGAGCGCGACGCCGACGCCTACATCGCCCGCGCGGCTGCGCGCGACCCGGACCTGTGGGTCGTCGAGATCGCCCACCGAGACGGCTGGCATCCGTTTGAGGGCCGCATGGTGTAGGGTGCGCCCCTCCACGATGAGAATTACCGGCCGCCGCCGGGCCGGAGCCGCCGATGGACCTTTCGGTCGTCATTCCCGTGAAGGACGAAGCGGGCGCCATCGGCGCGTTGATCGACGAAACCGCCGCCGCGCTGGCGCCGCTGGGAATCGCCTTCGAGATCGTCTGCGTCGACGACGGAAGCGCGGACGGCGGCCTCGCGGAAATGCGCGCCCGCCGCGCCCGCGAGCCGCGCCTGCGCATCGTCCGCCACGCCGAGACCCGGGGGCAGAGCGCGGCGGTCCATACCGGCGTCCGGTTCGCGCGCGGGGAATGGATCGCGACGCTCGACGGCGACGGACAGAACCACCCGGGCGACCTCCCGGCGCTGTGGGCGCTGGCCCGGGACGCGCCGCCGGAGCCGCCGACGATGTTCTGCGGCTGGCGCCGCGACCGGCGCGACGGGCGCCGAAGGGCGCTGGCGTCGCGAGTCGCCAACGCCGTCCGCGCCCGCGCGCTCGGCGACGGCGCGCCCGACGGCGCCTGCGGCCTGAAACTGTTCCCGCGCGCGCTGTTCCTCGCCCTGCCCCGGTTCGACCACATGCACCGCTTCCTCCCCGCGCTGGCGATCCGCGAGGGCGGGCGGGCGGTGTCCGTCCCCGTCCGCCACCGGAAACGGCGCGCCGGGCGGTCGAAATACGGCGCCTGGGGCCGCCTGCGGGCGGGACTCGTCGACCTGCTGGGCGTCATGTGGCTCAAACGGCGCGGCCGCCTCCCCGGCGCGGCCGAGGAAGGATCCTGATCCGAAATGGACTCCAACGCGTTCTGGCTGGCCTTCGGCTTCCTGGGCCAGGCCTGCTTCTCCATGCGCTTCGCCTGGCAATGGATCACGAGCGAATACCGCAAGCGCAGCGTGATACCGGTGGCGTTCTGGTATTTCAGCCTCGCCGGAGGCTCCACCCTGCTGGTCTATGCGCTGCACCGCGAGGACCCGGTGTTCATCGTCGGGCAGGCCGCCGGGCTGGTCGTCTATGGCCGCAACCTCTACCTGATCCGCCGGGAGCGCCGCCGCAAGCTCGACGCGCCCGATGCGCCCGCCTGACGCGCCCGCCGCGGCGCCCCCCTGGGCGGCGGCGGCGGTCGCCGGCGGGCTGGCCGCGCTCACCGCGTGGCGCCTCGCCGGACTCGCGCTCGGCGACCTCACGCTGACGTTCGACGAGGCGCAGTATTGGACCTGGGCCAAGGCGCCGACGTTCGGCTACTACTCCAAGCCGCCGCTGGTCGCGTGGGTCATCGCCGCCGCGACCGGCGTTTGCGGCGACGGCGAAGCGTGCATCCGCGCCGCGTCGCCGCTCCTGCACCTGGCGACGGCGGCGGTCATCGGCCTGCTCGCGCGGCGCCTGTTCGACGGCGCCACCGGACTGGCGGCGGCGGCGCTCTACGCCACCCTGCCCGGGGTGAGCTTCTCGTCGCTGCTGATGACGACCGACGTCCCGCTGCTGCTGTTCTGGGCGCTGGCGGCGCTGTTCCTGCACCGGGCGCTGGACGGCGGCCGGTGGGCGGACTGGCTCGCCCTCGGCCTGACGCTCGGCCTCGGCCTGCTGAGCAAATACACGATGGCGCTGTTTCTACCCTGCGCGGCGCTGTTCCTGGCGCTGTCGCCCGGGCGGCGCTGGCGGAGCCCGCGCCTGCTCGCCGCGCTGGCGGTCGCGCTGGCGGTCGCCGCGCCGAACCTCGCCTGGAACGCGGCGCACGGCTTCGCCACCCTGGGCCACGTCGTCGACAACGCCAATCTCGGCGGCGCAGGGCCGCATCCGGACCGGCTGGCGGCCTTCCTCGGCGCGCAGTTCGCGGTGTTCGGGCCGCTGACCTTCGCCGTCCTGATCTGGCTCGCGGCGCGCTGGCGGCGGGTGGCGGCGGGGAGTCCGGCGGCGCTCTACCTGCTCTGCCTCTCGGCGCCGGTCCTGGCGCTGTTCGCGGTCCAGGCGTTGCTGTCGCGGGCGCACGCCAATTGGGCGGCCGCGGCCTACGTCGCCGGGGCGGTCCTGGCGGCGCGGTGGTTCGTCGCGGGCGCGCGGCGGCGGACGTTCGCGGCGGCGCTGGCGCTCCACCTGGCGGCGGTCCCGGCGCTCCTCCATTACGACGCGCTCATCGGCGGCGGCGCCTGGGACCCGTTCCGCCGTATGCGCGGGTGGGACGACGTGGGCGCCTACGTCTCGCGCCTCGCCGCCGAGAACCCCGGCGCGGCGATCCTCGCCGACGAGCGCAAGACGCTCGCCCAATTGATGTATTACGTCCGTCCCCACCCGTTCGACGCGGTCAAGTGGAACCCCGCCGGCCGCGTCGGCGACCATTACGAACTGACGACCGACATCGAGGCGGCGGCCCATCGGCCGATGCTGCTGGTGACGCGGCGGCCCGACCCGGAGTCCATCGCGCGGCGCTTCGCCGCGGCGCGGCCGCTCGGCGCGGTGGAGTCCGGCCCGCGGCGCTTCGACGTCTATCGCCTCGACGGATTCCTGGGTTACGCGGAGGACTCGTGAGCTTTTCCGAACGGCTTCTGGCCGCCTCCTGCGCCGTTGGCGCGGCGGCGGCGGCGGTCTTCCTGGCGTGGCCGGAGATCGACCCGGCGATGGTCCGGCGGTTCTACGCCGGCGACGGCGAGTTTCCGCTGGCGCGGGTTCCCGGCGTGCAGGAGATCTCCGCGCTGCTGCGGGCGGCGGCGCTCGCCGCCGGCGCGGCGCTGATCGGCGCGCTGCTGCGGAGCGCCTTTCCGCGCGCGCCGGCGTGGCTGCCCGAACGGCGCGTCGCCGCCTACCTCCTCGCGACGCTCGTCGTCGCGCCCGGCCTGCTGGTCAACACGGTGCTCAAGGACAATTGGGGCCGCGCGCGCCCGGCGCACACGGTGGAGTTCGGCGGCGACAAGGCGTTCTCGCCGCCGCTGCTGGTGAGCGACCAATGCGGGCGGAACTGCTCCTTCGTGTCGGGCGATGCGGCGGTGGGTTTCGTCCTGGTCGCCCTCGCGCTGGCCTACCCCGCGCGCCGCCGCCTCTGGCTCTCCGCCGGGCTGGCCGCCGGCGTCGTCATCGGCGCCGAGCGGGTGGCGCAGGGCGCGCATTACCCGAGCGACATCGTCTTTTCCGGCGTGTTCGTCGTGGCCGCGGCGGCGCTGCTCTACCGCCTTGCGGTCGAACGGCGCGCGCCGCCGTGACGCGCGCCGGATTTTCCGCTTGCCCCCGCCCCCGCGCCCGTGTAGGATGGCCGCGTGTCCCCTTCGTCTAGCGGTCCAGGACGTCGGCCTCTCACGCCGGAAACACGGGTTCGAGTCCCGTAGGGGACGCCAGCAGCGCAGCGACTCGATACCGCCCCTTATAGGCGGCGGTATCGCGCATGGCGCCCCCCGGACGATAGGGGGAATCGGCCGCGCGGAATCCGACTCCTTAAACGCGGAAGGGCCGGGGCGTATGCCCCGGCCCCGCGAGCACGTCGCTACACAAAAGCCTCGGAAACCCTTGTGTAGCGGCGCTCGTGGCGGCTGTCAACGGCAAAATCGCAATTTTGCCGGGTGGCGCCCCTTGGCCTCCTTCCGACCGCCCGGCCGTCCCGCGAAGGGACGCCATGCCACACGCCCAATCGCGCGGATCGCGCCGCGCGACCGATGCCTGTATCGCCGCCCGGGCGGCGGCCGACGCCTTCGGCGGCTTGCCCGACGGCATGGGCAGGCTCGACCCGGTTCGCCTCGTGAAGAGCGCCGGCGGCGGCCTCGGCATGAGTCGCCGCCAGATCGACTATCTCGCCTTCCAGGTCGCCTACACCCGCGATTGCGACTGGCGGCCGGGCGCGCGGCCCATCGCCTACGCCACCGTGACCACCGCCGCGCGCCGGCTGGAAGTCGGCGAGCGCCAGATCCGCCGCCTCGAACAGGGCCTCAACGAGTTGGGCGCGCTCGGATGGAGCGATTCGGCCAACCACCGCCGCACCGGCAAGCGCGACCCCGGCACCGGGCGCATCGTCTTCGCCTACGGCGTCGATCTCGCGCCGCTCGCCGCGTTGATCCCGGCGCTACAGGCCGAGCGGCGGCGCCAGGAGGCCGAGCACGCCGCCTGGGACGCGGCGCGGCGGCGGTGCGGCAGCCTCAAGCGCGGCGTCCGCGCCATGCTGGCGCGAGCGTCGGAGGAGGGATGGATCGACCCGGACGGCGACGAATGGACCGACAAGGCGGCCATCCTCGATTACCGCGTCCGCGCCGCGACGCCGCTCGCGCGCCTGGAGGAAGCGGTTGCGCGGCTTGTCGTGCTCGACGCCGAGTTGCGCGCCCTGGCGCGGGAGCGGTCCGCCCGCGTCCGGGCTGTGGAAAAGCCGCGCGCGGCCGTGGAAACGTCCGCCAGGGCGGACATTGGAGTCCGCCCCATAGATTCTACAAGCAAGCTGGAATCCGAAAAGGATGCATGTAACGCCGCGCCGGCGCGCGAACCCGGCGGCGCGGCCGCGGCGGGCGCCGGCGCGGTAAGCGATGACGACAGGGAAAAGGGCGGCGGCGGGCGGCGCATGTGGCGCGCCGATACCGGGATGCGGCGGATCGCGGTGACGCATGTTCTCGGTGTCGCCGGCGCGCGGCTCCTTGACCATTTGCCGCCGGCTGAGCAGCCCGGATGGCCGGAGATCGCCCAGGCTGCGGAGGACCTTTGCCCGTTGCTCGGCATCGCCCCGCGGCTGTGGCGCGAAGCGACGGCGATCATGGGGCGGAGCGCGGCGGCGGTGTGCGTCGCGTTGATCGACTTGCGGGCGAGACCGGACGCCGAGGAGCCGATCCGCAACCCCGGCGGCTACTTCCGGGCCTGCCTCGAACGGGCGCGCCGCGACGAATTGCACTTGCACGCCAGCGTGTTCGCGCGGCTCCGTCACTCCAGCGCCCAACCGGTTTCGGCAAGCGACCGCCAGACCGCCGGCCAGCCGCCCTCGCGGAGCGTCACCGACACGGTCGAACCGCGCGGCTTGTCGTCTATCGGCGCGATCTCGATACGGGCGATCGACAGCGGGAGCGCCGAGCGCCACAACCGCGCCAGCGACGGATCGCCGTAGCGATCCCTTATCCGGTCCAGGGCGCGCGCCAGTTCGGCGCGTATCCCCGATTCGGACGCCGGCGGCGGCGGAACGGACGCGATCTCCCGCTCGACGGTCTTCAGTTCGCCCTCGAGCTCGAGGATGCGCCGCGTCGCGCGCTTGCTTTCGACGCCGTCCTCGACCGCCGCGAGCAAGCGGTCGATTCGTCCGGTCAGCGCCGCGCGCCGCGCCTCCAGCGCGTCCTGTTTCCGTCGATCCTCCGCGATGGACGCAGCGATCGCGGGCCGCAGTTCGGGCGCGGCCTCCAGCGACGCGGCGAGCCGGGGAAGCACGGCCTCGACGAGCGCCGGCGACGTATTCCGCGAGCGCCCGGAAACTATCCCGGACGTCCGCCGCCTTCGCGACCTTCTTCGCGATCATGACCGGCCCCCCGGCGACCGGGCCGCACGCTGTCCGCGACCGCCACCGCGCATGCCTTGAGACGGTCCTGCGTTTCCCGAATGCCTGCGTGCAAGCCGTCCACCTCCTCGACGAACCGGCGCGGCGCCGCGCCGTCCGCGGCGTCGATCTCCAGTTTGAGCAGGTTGCCCAGGCGGGCCAGGTCCGCGTTCACGGCAAGCAGGTCGCGCACCGCGTCATGCGCCGCGAAGGCGGACGGGTCCGGTAGAGTCGCGCCAAGCGCCAGACGGCGGAGGAAAGCCGACACCGGAAGGTTGAGTTGCGCGGCGCGGTCCGCGACCGCCCGCTTCTCGGAATCGGACAGGTAGGCAGGCGCCATGTTGCGCCGGCGCGCGTCGGCGTTCGCCTCGCGGCCGCGCGTCACGACCCCCGGCCCATGCCCCGATCTTGTCCCCGATCCGCCTCGACACCGAGCGCGCGCTCCTGGAGCGCGGTGTAGAGTTTCTCGGCGTGGCGCATGTTCAGCCGGCGCTTGTCGAGAACGCGCTTCTCCGATTCGTCGAGACGGCTCTTGTCCTGATTGAGCAGCCGCGCTGCGTGCGAACGGAAAAACTGCCGCGCCTCGTCGCGCGGAACGCCGCGTATCCGGTTCCGGGACAGGCTGAACGTCGCATCGATCTTGCGATACTCGGCGGGATCGCGCACCCGATCCAGCATCCGCGTCGCCACGGCGTGTTCGGACAGCGACGTATCGAGACTCGTGCGCATGGCCCGCGAGTTCGCGTGACGTTGAAGATCGTTCCGAAGGATAATTTCTTCAACTTCGAGAATGCGGTCGAGATCTCCCGACTGCCGCGCGTCGTCGAGACGCTTTTCGACGGAGGAGCGGGAGATGCGGGCCGCCTTCCCAGGCGCCGACCGCCTGATTCTGGCCATCGCCGCCCCTTCGCGAACCAGCGCCTCCCGTAACAGCTCCCCCGGTGTTTTCTTCGCCATACTAATCGTCCGGGCCGAGCCGGGTACGCATTTCCATCAGTTCCTCATTGGACTTGTGAAGCCAGTCCTTCCCGTATTTCTTCTCCGCAAGCCGGGTGATGTAGCCCGCCCTTCTGACGAAATCGGCGCCGCCCATCATCTTCGCGCTGAGCAGCACATCCGCCGGGGGCTCCAGCTTTCGCGTCAACTCCCGCATGGTGTCCCAGTCTTCGCGCAACTCGGCCTCGTTGATCGCGTCTATCAGCGCGATCTGTTCGTCCGGCTCCTCGTATCCGCCCTGGCCCGACAACGCTTCTCCGGACATCGCATGCTCCTTCCCTGTCGTTACCCGCGCCGTCGATTCTAGCGGCCTGCACGCCCAGGCTTCAAGGCGGAGGATTGTCAACAGTACTGACTTATTTCCGGCGGGTCTGGCGTGCATGTGTCGCCTCGAAGCGCGGGTTCGCCGGCGAGACCGGCGCCGGTTCGGTCAATAGAGCTGACCTTTTTCGGGCCGCGCCATCCCGCGCGCCGCCGCTCGGAGTGCGATCTCCGCCAGCGGCGCGCGGGATGGCGCGGAGAAAGGTCAATGAGGTTGCCCTATTGCGCCATCGCGAGCGCGCGAACGTCCTCGGCGACGCTCGCCGGCGTTCGCCTCGCGGCCGCGTGTTACGACCCCCGGTCCAGGCCCCGATCTTGCCCTCGATCCGCCTCGACACCGAGCGCGCGCTCCTGGAGCGCGGTGTAGAGTTTCTCGGCGTGGCGCATGTTCAGCCGGCGCTTGTCGAGAACGCGCTTCTCCGATTCGTCGAGACGGCCCTTGTCCTGATTGAGCAGCCGCGCTGCGTGCGAACGGAAAAACTGCCGCGCCTCGTCGCGCGGAACGCCGCGTATCCGGTTCCGGGGCAGGCTGAACGTCGCATCGATCTTGCGATACTCGGCCGGATCGCGCACCCGATCCAGCATCCGCGTCGCCACGGCGTGTTCGGCCAGCGACGTATCGAGACTCGTGCGCATGGCCCGCGAGTTCGCGTAACGCTCGAGTTCGTTCCGAAGAACGATCTCCTCTACCCGGAGAATACAGCCCAAATCGCCCGTCTGGCGCGCGTCGTTCAGCTGCGTCTCGACATGCGTCCGGGAGACGCGGGCCGCTTTGCCGGGCGCCGACCGCCTGATTCTGGCGACAGCGGCCCCTTCGCGAACCAGAGCGGCGCTCAGCTTCTTCTCCAAAGCGTCCGGCATTCTAGTCGCCAGGGCCTAACCGGGTCCGCATCTCCATCAGCTCCTCGTTCGACTTCTCCAACCAGTCCTTCCCGTACTTCTTCTCCGCAAGGCGAGTGACGTAGCCCATTTCACGGATAAAGTCCGGGCCGCTCGCCATTTTGGCGCCCAAAAGCACGTCCGCCGGCGGCTCCAGTTTCCGCGACAGCTTCCGCACGGTTTCTTCGTCGCCGCGCGTTTCGGCCTCGTTGATCGCGTCGATCAGCGCGATCTGCTCGTCCGGCTCCTCGTATCCGTACCGATCCTGCAACGCCCCTTCGGACATGACATGCTCCCTTCCCAGTCGATGGCCACGACATCGATTCTAGCGGCCTGCCCACCCAGGTTTCAAAGTGGAGAATCGTCAACGGTACTGACTCATTCCCAGCGGGTCTGGCGCGCATGTGTCGCCTCGAAGCGCGGGCTCGCCGGCGAGACCGGCGCCGGTTCGGTCAATAGAGCTGACCTTTTTCAGGCCGCGCCGGCGCCGCGCGCGGGCGAGGTCGTTGAAGTCGGCAACGCGCCAGCGCGCGCAAAGCCTCCGGCGTGTGCGCCGTCCGCGCCGCCTCAATCGCGGCAGGCGTCGCACCTCCAAGCCTATCCGCAACCGGAACATGCCGTGCGCGTAGAGCCGCGCCGCACACGATATTCCCGCACGAGTCGGTTCGAGATCGGCCTGGCGTCAGGCCTCGCGGGCCTGCATGAAACCGAGCGTCGACAGCGGGGCGAGGGCGATGGCGCGGTCGCGGAAGCGGCTCCAGCTCTCATAGACGCGCCGGTTGATGTCGGCGCCGGAGCCGGCCTCGGCGTTCACCTCCGCGCTCACCTCGAACCAGCGCCGCAAGACGTCCTCGGGGAGCGCCTCGAAACTCACGCCATAGACGTTCGCCAGCTCTTCCTTCGCGATGGCGTTCTTGGCGGTGAACTCGCTGAGCAGGCGGGAATTCTCCACCTCCGCCGACGCCCGGACCACGGCTTGCAGATGCGCCGGCAGCGCGTCGTAGCGCGCCCGGTTGACCACCAGCGACATCGCCGCGCCCGGCTCATGCACCCCCGGGCCGTAGCAGAACTTGGCGATCTTGTGGAAGCCGAACGCCAGGTCCATCCACGGGCCGCCCCATTCGGCGGCGTCGATGACCCCGGATTGCAGGGCCGGCATGACCTCCCCGCCCGGCAGGTTGACCGTGGTGGCGCCGAGGCGGCTCAACACCTCCGATTGCAGCCCGGCCATGCGGATCTTGAGGCCCTGGAGATCGGCGAGCGAAGCGACCCGGTTGCGGAACCAGCCGACCATCTGCATGCCCGCATTGCCGGCGAGCCACGCGCGGAGGCCGAATTCGCCGTAGAGCTCGTCCCACAGCTCCTGGCCGCCGCCGTAATTGACCCAGCCCATCTGCTCCCACGGAGTCAGCCCGCCGGGCACCGAGCAGAAGAACGCGCACGCCTTCTGCTTGGCGATCCAGTAATAGGGCGCGTCGTGCCCCATGTCGGCCTTGCCCTCGCGCACGGCGTCGAACATCTCGAACGCCGGCACGAATTCGCCGGCCGCGAACAGTTTGACCTCCATCAGGCCGTCGGAGAGCTCGCCGATGCGGTCGGCGATCCGCTGCGCGGCGATGCCGACTCCGGGGAAGTTCTTCGGCCAGGTCGTCGCCATGCGCCAGCGCACCCGGCCCTGGGAGATCGCCGGGGCGGGGAGCGCCGCCGCCGCGCCGCCCGCCGCCGCGCCGGCGAGAAACGCGCGCCGCCCGGTCCTTCGTCCGCTCGCCGTCATTCGGTCGCCCCTCCCGCCGGTTCGGCGGCGGCGGCGCGCAGCGCGGCGATGAAGGCGGTCACGTTCGCCGCGTCGCCGCGCGCCATGCGCCCGCCGCCCCAATGCGGCCGCTTCAACGCCTCGGCGATCGCCTCGGCGTCCCAGGTCTCCGCATCGCCGGCGATCTCCTGGAACGCGGGCGCGATGCCGGCGCCCCGCCCGCCCGGCGTGTCGTGGCAGCGGGCGCAGTTCTCCAGCGCGAATTCGAGTCCCAGCGCCGGGTCGCCGGCGCTGAACGCCCCCGCCCCCGGCGCGAGGCCCAGCGCCGCGGCGGCGAACAGGCCCAGTCTCCACATGCTCCGCATGGCCGCTCCTCCCTCGCGCCGCCCTATACACCATCGCGCCGCCGGCGATAAGATGCGGCCATGCGCCGCCCGAACCCGCCGGCGCCGCGGACGCGGCTCCTCCGCCGCCTGTCCCGGGCGGCGGCGGCTCGCCCGGCGGCGGGCTGGCTGCGCGGCGCCGCCGCCTCGCCGAACGCATGACGAGGCAAGGTTCGAACGATGCGGGAGCGCAATCGATGAAACGGATTACCGCGGCGGCTCTGGCCGCCTTGTGGAGCGCGGCCCCGGCGGCCGCGGACGAGGAGTCGCGCCGCGACCTGGGCGCGCATGAACACGGCCGCGGCGCGCTCAACGTCGCGGTGGAGGGCGACTCGGTGTGGATCGAGTTCGAGGCGCCCGGCGCCGACATCGTCGGATTCGAGCACGAGGCCGAAAGCGCCGAGGACCGGGCGGCGATGGACGCCGCCAGGGAGGCGCTGTCGCGGCCCCTTTCCCTCTTCGCCCTGCCGGAGGCGGCGGGGTGCATGGTCGAAAGCGCCGAGGTGGAGGCGGTCGGCGGCGAGCACGACGACCACGACGACCACGACGACCACGGGGACCATGGGGACCACGGGGACGAGGAGGAGGACGCGCCGCATGGCGAGTTCCATGCGGAATACCTCCTGCGCTGCGCCGCCATCGGCGAAATCCGGACGATGGAATTCCCCTACTTCGCGGCGTTTCCGAACGCCGAGGCGCTCGAGGTGAGCATCGTCTCCGGGAAGGGGCAGGGCGCGTTCGAGGCTACGCGCGAATCTCCCGCCGCCGACGTCGCGCGCTGGTTCTGAACCCGCGATGCCGCGCCCGGCGCGCGCACCGGACGATGGCGCCGCCGTGCTCATGCGGGACGTCGAATTCGCATGGCCCGGCCCGGCGCGGTTCCGGATGGCCATCGACCGGTTCGCGGTCGGGCGCGGCGAGCGGGTGTTGCTGCTGGGGCCGTCCGGCTCCGGCAAATCGACCCTGCTGGCGCTGATGTGCGGCGTCGCCGCGCCGCGCCGCGGGCGAGTCGAGGTGCTGGGACGCGACATCGCGCGCATGCGCGGCCCCGAACGCGACCGCTTTCGCGGCGAGCATTACGGGATCGTCTTCCAGATGTTCAACCTGCTTCCCTACGCCGGCCCGGTCGACAACGTGCTGCTCGGCCTGGCGTTCGCGCCGCGCCGGCGCGCGCGGGCGGCGGCGCGGGGCGGGGTCCGGGCGGAGGCGGCGCGGCTGCTCGCCGCGCTCGGCGTGGAGGACTCGGCCGACGCCGCGGCGCTCAGCGCCGGCCAGCAACAGCGCGTCGCGGCCGCGCGGGCGTTGATCGGCGCGCCCGAACTGGTCGTCGCCGACGAGCCGACCTCGGCCCTCGACGGGCGGACGCAGGCGGCGTTTCTCGACCTGCTGTTCGCGCAGGCCGCGGCCGCCGGGTCCGCCCTGGTCATGGTCAGCCATGACGAGCGCCTCGCCGCGCGCTTCGACCGCGCCGAGACGGTGGACGGGGTCGCCCGGACCGCGCGCGGGGGCGCGGCGTGACCTTCCGCCTCGCCGTCCTGTCGCTGCGCAACCGCTGGGGCGCGGCGGCGCTGGCCGTCCTCGCCATCGCCTGCGGCGTCGCGCTGTTTCTCGGCGTCGAGAAGGTCCGCGCCGGGGCCCGCGCGAGTTTCGCCGGCGCCGTAAGCGGAACCGACCTCATCGTCGGCGCGCGCGGCGGGAGCGTGAACCTGCTGCTCTATTCCGTCTTCCGCATCGGCTCCGCCACCAGCAACATGAGCTGGGAGAGCTATGAGGACATCGCCGCCCGCGGCGACGTCGCATGGGCCGTCCCCCTGTCGCTCGGCGACAGCCATCGCGGCTTCCGCGTGCTCGGCACGACGCGCGCCTATTTCGACCGCTACCGCTTCCGCGGCGGACGGGGGCTGGAATTCGCCGACGGGGAGGCGTTCGCCGACCTGTTCGACGCGGCGCTCGGCTCCGACGTCGCCGCCCGCCTCGGCTACGCGGTGGGCGACCCCATCGTCGTGGCGCACGGCCTGGGCGCCGTGTCGTTCGCGGAGCACGACGACAAGCCGTTCCGCGTCTCCGGAATCCTCGCCAAGACCGGAACGCCGGTGGACCGGACGGTGCATGTGAGCCTCGAGGCGATAGAAGCCATCCACGTCGACTGGCGGGGCGGCGCGCCGGCGCCGGGGGCCCGCATCGGCGCGGACGAGGCGCGGGCGATGGACCTCGCGCCGAAGGCCGTCACCGCCGCCCTGGTCGGCGTCGAATCGAAGGTCGCCACCTTCCGCGTCCAGCGCTGGGTCAACGAGTATCCCGGCGAGGCGTTGCTCGCGATCCTCCCCGGAGTGGCGCTTCAGGAATTGTGGGACCTCATCGGCGTCGCGGAGACCGCGCTGACCGGGATTTCGGCGATGGTGGTGGCGACGGCGCTGCTCGGCATGGCGGCGATGATCCTCTCCAGCCTCAACGCGCGGCGGCGGGAAATGGCGATCCTGCGGTCGGTCGGGGCCCGCCCGCGCGCCGTGTTCGGCCTGCTTCTGGCCGAGGCCGCGTTGTTGTCCGCCGCCGGGGTGGCGTGCGGCCTGGTCCTGCTCTACGCCGCGCTCGCCGCGGCGCGCGCCTGGGTGGACTCGCATTTCGGGCTGTACCTTCCCATATCCGCCCCGGAGCCGCGCGAGTGGTGGGTGCTCGCGGCGGTGGCGGCGTCGGGGACGGCGGTGGGCGCGGTCCCCGCGCTGCGCGCCTACCGCATGTCGCTCGCCGACGGGATGACCGTGCGCGTCTGACAAGGGAGAACGCCATGCGCGTTTCGATGCCGGCCTTCGTCCTCGCGGCGCTCCTCGCCGCGGCGGCGGCCCGCGCCGCCGACCCCATGGACCTCACCTGGGACCGCCTGGCGCCCGGCGGCGGCGCCTTGTCCGGGATCGTCGGGCATGGCGAGGCGCCGGCGGACGGCGCCGCCGGGGCGGCGGATTACGAGGTGGTCGACGACTTCAACGGCGAGACGGTCCGCCTGCCGGGCTATCTGGTCCCGCTGGACCTGGGCCCCGACGGCGGCGCCGAGTTCCTGCTCGTCCCCTATTTCGGCGCCTGCATCCACGTGCCGCCGCCGCCGCCGAACCAGATCGTGTACGTCACCACCGAGGAGCCCTACATGCTGGAGGCGCTGTTCGAACCGGTCTCCGTGACCGGCAAGTTCGATGTGGTGAGCCTGTCCACCGACCTCGCGGAGACCGCCTACGCGCTGTCGGAGGCGTCCATCGAAGCCTACGTTTACGAGTGACGGCGGCGTCGGCCGACCCCGCGCCGCACATGCGCGCACGGCGAATTCGCAATCACCGCGAGTTTCGCGCGCCGCGCTCGCGGAAGCCCGTAGAGCGCCGCTGCGGCTTGCGCGTGAATGCTCGGCGCTTCATACTGCGCCCACACCCGTGACCGAGGAGACCGCCATGAACGAAGACCCAAGCCGTGACCGCTTCATCTGCGCGGCGTTGACCGGCTATCTGGCTAACACGTCGTCGCCGAAAAGGGATCGTCCCATTCCCTTCAAGGCGGTTGTCGAGAAGATTGCCAAATATGCGGATGCCGCCCTAAAAGAAGCTAGGAAAAAAGACCCGCACGGTGGAGACCTGCGCCGTGATCGCTTCATCTGCGCGGCGTTGACCGGTGATCTGGCTAGCACGTCGTCGCTAGACACCAAGCTCGACATAGAGGGGGCTGCGAAGATGGCCGTCCAATACGCGGACGCTACCACCATAGACGAGGCCGATACGCCGCCCAATCCGTAGCCACTCCGACACGCCGGCGCGCGCCCTCGCGGCTTCGCGGGGAGCGCCATCGTCAGCGCCGGATTGCCGAGCGCGCCTGCGCGGCGGTTCGCGCTTGCCACCCGGCGCGCGCAGGTAAGCTAGGGCCGCAGTCGGCCTCTTGGGTGCCAGCTTGTCGGGGCGCCCGCTGAATATGACAGCCGCCCTACGGCGCGTCCGTCGCGGACGACGCCGGCGGCGGCCTTCGCATGCGGTTCCGCGACCCCGGCTTCAGCGAGCGTGCCGACGGCCTTGGGCATGTCGAACACGGCGCCGGCAAGGCGGTTCTCCATTCGCGGGGAGCGGTCGCCTACGAAAGTCGATCAATAATGGCGAACGCCGAAGCGATGATCGCAGTGACAACGATCCCGCCGACGGCGATGACGGCGAGCATGGTTCGGCTCGCCCCGTGTTCAATCCTGGCTTCAAGGCGGCTTTCAATGCCGGATACGGCGGCGTCGAGGTTGGCCTTCGTCGCCAGTCCGGCGCGGCTGTCGCGGACAACGCCGGCGACGGCTTTGGCTTGTCGACCCTCGAACCCGGCGTCGAGGAGCGTCTTGGCGGCGGCGAGTGCGCCAAAAGTTGCTCCGTTCATCGTTCCAGCGCTCCCCGGACGACCGGCCTACAGCAGCTTGACGGCGGCAACGATGAGTCCACCGATGGCGAACATGCGCCATGTGAGACTGTTTATGGCTTTCTCGATCCTCGTTTCGAGACGCGCTTCGAGGTTGTCGAGGTCCGCCTTCGTCGCCAGTCCGGCGCGGCCGTCGCGGACGACGCCGACGATGGCCTTCGCGTGCGGCTCCTCGATCCCCGCATCCGTCATCGTTTCGGCGGCGCCGAGCGTGTCGAAGGCAGCGGCGTCGGGCAAGGCGGCTCTCCGTTCGCGGGCGGGCTATCCGAACGCCTTGAGCGCCATCATGATGGCGACGATCCCCGCGCCCTGTATCCGCAACGCGCGATAGATGTCGGCGCGCAGTGTGGCGACGGCGGTGTCGAGGTCCGCTTTCGTCGCCAAACCGGCGCGGCCGTCACGGACGACGCCGGCGATAGCCTTCGCGCGCGGTTCCGCAATCCCGGCGTCGGCGAGTGCGTCGAAGGTCGTCCCATTTACCGTTCCAGTTCTCCCCACGGCAACGGGCGCGCCGGCCTACAAGAACTTGATGATGGCGACGGCGGCAACGATCAACGCACTGATGGCGGTTCCGAACGCGACCAAGCCACCGTGAATGCGGGCGATGAGGCGCGTTTCGAGGCTGGCGATCCGGGACTCCATACGCGCTTCGAGGTTGTCGAGGTCCGCCTTCGTCGCCAGTCCGGCGCGGCCGTCGCGGACGACGCCGGCGACGGCTTCGGCTTGTCGATCCTCGAACCCGGCGTCGCGGAGCGTTTTGGTGGAAGCGAGCGCGTCGAAAGCGGCGGCGTCGGTCATGACGGCTCTCCGTTCGCGGGCGCGCCCAGGCGCGCCGAACACGGCGACGATACCCTAACTCAACGGCGCCGCGCAAACACGGCCCGTTCCGGCGCCGCTGGACCCGCCGCCGCCGGTCAGCCCGCGCCTCGAAGGCGGTGGCGAGGCGCGGCAGGCGGCCGGCGGTCCACGCCAGAAGCGCCAGCATGGCGACCGCGCCGATGGCCAGCGGCAGGCGCAGGCCCACCCAGTCCGACGCCGCGCCCATCGCCACCGCGCCTACCCGCCGGACCGCCGCGGAACAGCAGGCCGTAAAGGCCGAGCAGCCGCGCGCGCATGGCGAATTCGCAACCGCAGCGAGTTGCGCGCGCGGAAGCGCGCATGGCGGAGGGGGTGGGATTCGAACCCACGGTACGCAAAGCGCACAACGGTTTTCGAGACCGCCCCGTTCGACCACTCCGGCACCCCTCCGCGGCGGGCCTCGCGGGCGCCTGGGAAGGTAAGCGATAGCCGCCGCGCCGGCAAGCGGGGTTTCGCGTCACGAAGGCCCGTCCGCCGACCCGGACTCCGGCGCGTAGCGCACCGCGGCGAGGACCAGGCCGCAGGCCGGAGCGGTGGGGCCGGCGGCGGCGCGGTCGCGGGCGGCGAGGATGGCGGGAACCGCATCGGCGCGCGCCTTGCCGAGGCCGATTCGCGCCAGGGTCCCCGCCATTATGCGCACCTGGTTGTGCAGGAAGGAGCGCGCGGCGGCGGTCACGAGGATCTCATCGCCCCCGCCCGCGACCTCGAGGCGGTCGAGGGTCTTGACCGGCGACGGGGCCTGGCAGCCGGCGGCGCGGAAACTCGTGAAGTCGCGGCGGCCGACGAGGCGGGCGGCGGCGGCGGCCATCGCCGCGCGGTCGAGCGGCGCGGCGACGCGCCAGACGCGGCCGCGGTCCAGGGCGAGCGGGGCGCGGCGGTTGACGATGCGGTAGCGGTAGATGCGCCCGACGGCGGAGAACCGGGCGTGGAACCCCTCCGGCGCCTCCGCCGCGTCGAGGACGGCGATGGGGGCGGGGCGCAAATGCGCGTTCACCGCGTCGCGGAGGACTCCCGGAGCGACGCGGCGGGCGAGGTCGAGGTGGCACACCTGCCCGCGGGCGTGGACTCCGGCGTCGGTGCGCCCGGCGCCGTGGACCGCCGCCGCCTCGCCGCAGAAGGCGCGCACGGCGGCCTCCAGCGCGGCCTGGACCGACGGGCCGTTGTCCTGGCGCTGCCAGCCGACATAGCCGGCCCCATCGTATTCGACCGTCAGGCGGTAGCGCGGCATCGCTCACCGCAGCCGCGCGCCGGCGGGGACGGGGCGGCCGCGCAGCGCCGCCCGGGCGTCCATCGGCTTGCGGCCGGGGCGCTGGACGCGGAGCGCGCGCAGCGCGCCCTCGCCGCAGGCGACGGTCAGCGCGTTGTCGAGCGCCTCGCCCGGCGCGCCCGCGCCCGGGGCGGGCTCGGCGGCGAGGAGTTTCCACGCCTCGCCATCGACGGCGAACCGCGCGCCGGGGCGCGGCGCGAGGGCGCGGACCCGGCGGGCGATCTCGACGGCGGGGCGGCGCCAGTCGACGTCCTCGTCGGCGGGTTCGAGCCGGCGGGCCCAGGTCGCGCCCGCGGCGGGCTGCGGAACGGCGGGAAAGTCCCCGGCCAGCGCCGCGACGACCAGTTCGGCGCCGAGCGCGGCGAGCCGGTCGCGCAGCGCGCCGGCGTCGTCGCCGGCGCCGATGGGAACGGCGCGCCGGAGCAACGTCGGGCCGGTGTCCAGCCCCGAGTCCATGCGCATGATCGTCACCCCGGTCTCGGCGTCGCCGGCCATGATCGCGCGCTGGATCGGCGCCGCGCCGCGCCAGCGGGGCAGCAGCGAGGCGTGGACGTTCAGGCATCCCAGGCGCGGCGCGGCGAGCATATGGGCGGGGAGGATCGCGCCGTAGGCGGCGACGACGACGGCGTCGAGGCCGGGCGGCAGGGGATCGGCCAGCCGCTCCGGCGCGCGCGCCGCGATTCCCGCCGCTTCGGCCGCGCGCTGGACCGGGCTCGGCCGCACCCGCCCGCCGCGTCCGGCGGGGCGCGGCGGGCGGGTATAGGCGCATACGACCTCGTGCCCGGCGGCGCGGAGGGCTTCGAACGACGGAACGGCGAATTCCGGCGTGCCCATGAAGACGACGCGCAGGGTCATTCGGGGCCGCTCCCGAACCGCCGGCCGCGGCCGGGGATCGCCGCGAACAGGCGGCGGGTGTATTCGTGGCGCGGCGCGGCGAAGATATCGGCGGCGGGGCCGGTCTCCACCACCTCGCCGCGAAACATCACGGCGACGCGGTCGCAAATCCGGGCGGCGACGCGCAGGTCGTGGGTGATGAACAGCATCGCCAGCCGGAAGCGGACGCGCACGCGGTCGAGCAGCGCCAGCACCTGCGCCTGCACCGAGACGTCGAGCGCCGAAACGGCCTCGTCGGCGACGAGCACTTCCGGCTCCATCGCCAGCGCCCGCGCGATGCAGATGCGCTGGCGCTGGCCGCCGGAGAACTGGTGCGGGTAACGCCCGGCGGCGGCGGGGTCGATGCCGACCAGCTCCAGCAGTTCGCGGGCGCGGCGGCGCGCCTCGCCGGCGTCGACGCCGTAGTTCATCGGCCCCTCGGCGATGGACGAGCCGACCGCGCGGCGGGGGTTGAGCGAGCGGTAGGGGTCCTGGAAGACGATCTGCACGCGCCGGCGCCACGGCCGGAGCGCGCGGGGCGACAACGGCGCGAGGTCGACTCCGTCGAGCAGGACGGCGCCGGAATCGGGTTCGACGAGGCGCAGGACGCAGCGCGCCAGGGTCGATTTGCCGGAGCCGGACTCGCCGACGACGCCGAGGGTCTCGCCCCGGCGCACGGAGACGGCCACATCGCGCGCGGCCGCGATCCTCCGCCGCGGCCCGGGCCAGCGCCCGGTCGCGTAGGTCTTGGACAGGGCGCGGGTCTCCAGCGCGACCTCCCCCGCCGGCGCGCCGCCGCGGTCGGGCGGGGAGAGGCTCGGCACGGCGGCGATGAGGCGCCGCGTATAGGGGTGTTCGGGCGCCGACAGGACCTTCTCCGCCGGGCCGGACTCGACGATCCGCCCCTCGCGCATCACCGCGACGCGGTCGGCGATCTCGGCGACGACGCCGAAATCATGGGTGATGAACAGGACTCCCATGCCGCGCTCGCGTTGCAGGCGCTTGAGGAGCGCGAGGATTTGCGCCTGGGTGGTGACGTCGAGCGCGGTAGTGGGTTCGTCGGCGATGAGCAGCGCCGGGCGGAGCGCCAGCGCCATGGCGATCATCGCGCGCTGGCGCTGGCCGCCGGACAATTGGTGCGGGAACGCCGCGGCGATGCGGCCGGGGTCGGGAAGGCTGGCGTCGCGCAGCGCCGCGCGCGCGCGTTCGGCGCGGACGCGCGGCGGCGTGGCGGCGTGCGCCGCCAGCGCCTCCTCGATCTGGCGGCCTATGGTCATCACCGGGTTGAGCGCGGTCATCGGCTCCTGGAAGATCATCGCCATGCGCGCGCCGCGGAGGGCGCGGAGGCGCGCCGGCCGCGCCGTCGTCAGCTCCTCGCCCAGCAGCGCGGCGCGGCCGGCGGCCACGGCGAGATGGGGCTTCGGCAACAGGCCCATCACGGCCTGCGCCGCGACCGACTTGCCGGAGCCGGACTCGCCGACGAGGCAAAGCGTCTCGTCGGAGCCGACCTCGAGGCTCATCCCCTCGACCGCGTTGGCGCGGTCGGAGCCGGGCGGCAGGCGGACCGTGAGGCCGGCGACCTCGAGGACGGGCGGCACGGCTACAGGCGGCGCGCGAGGCGCGGGTCGAGGGTGTCGCGCAGCCCGTCGCCGAGCACGTTGATGGCCAGCACGGCGAGGGCGAGGAACAGGCCGGGGAACAGGACGATCCACGGCGCGACCTGGAAGAGGGTGCGGCCCTCGGCCATGATGTTGCCCCAGCTCGGGCGCTCCGGCGGGATCCCGGCGCCGAGGAACGACAGCAGCGCCTCGGTGATGATGGCCGACGCGCAGACGTAGGTGCCCTGGACGATCAGCGGCGCGGCGGTGTTGGGCAGCACGTGGCGGAACAGCAGGCGGGGCAGCCGCGCGCCCATCGTCACCGCCGCCTCGACGTAAGGCTCCTCGCGGACGGTCAGGACGACGCCGCGGACGAGGCGGGTGACGCGCGGGACCTCGGGCACGGCTATGGCGACCACCACCGTCGCCAGGCTGGCGCCGGCGAGGGCGACGGTGGCGATGGCGAGGAGGACTCCGGGGATCGCCATCAGGCCGTCCATGACGCGCATCGCCACGGCGTCGACCGCGCGCAGGTAGCCGGCGAGCAGCCCGACGAGCAAGCCGGAGGCGACGGCGAGCGCGGTGACGCACAGGCCCACGACCAGCGACACCCGGGCGCCGTACACGGTGCGCGTGTAGAGGTCGCGCCCGTACATGTCGGTCCCGAACCAGTGCCCGGCGCCCGGGCCCTGCATGCGCTCCGCCGGGTCGAGGGCCGCCGGGTCGCCGGTCCACAGGACCGGCGCGAGCGCGGCGGCGGCGGCGAGCGCCAGGACCACCGCCGCGCCGGACAGCACGCCGGGATGGCGGCCCGGCGCGGCGGCCGCGGTCAATAGCGGATCCTCGGGTCGAACACGGTGTAGAGCACGTCGACCGCCAGGTTGACGAACACGCAGGCGGCGGAGAAGACGAGGATGATCCCCTGGATCACCGGGTAGTCGCGCCGCAGCACCGCGTCGACGGTGAGGCGGCCGAGGCCGGGGATGTTGAACACGCTCTCGGTCACGACCACCCCGCCGATGAGCAGCGAGAAGCCGATGCCGATCACGGTGACGATGGGCACGGCGGCGGAGCCGAGCGCGTGGCGCAGGACGACGATTCGCTCGGGCAGCCCCTTGGCGCGGGCGGTGCGCACGTGGTCCTCGGCCAGCGCCTCCATCACGCTCGCGCGGGTGACGCGGGCGATCAACGCGACGTAGACGGCGCTGAGCGCCAGCGCCGGCAGCGCGAGGCGGTGGAGGAACGGGAGGACGCCGTCCGCCAGCGGCGCGTAGCCCTGCACCGGGAACCAGCCCGTCCGTATGGCGAAGACGTAGATCAGCGCGTAGCCGAGGACGAAGACGGGGACCGAGAAGCCGAGCACGGCGAACGCCATGACGCCGCGGTCGATCCACGACCCGGCGCGCCACGCGGCGACGGCGCCGAGCGGAACGGCGACGGCGACCGCGAACGCCAGCGTCAGCGCGGCGAGCGCGAGGGTGGGTTCGAGCCGCTGGCCGATCAGCGTCGCCACCGGCAGGTTGGAGAAGATCGAGACGCCGAGGTCGCCTTGCGCGAGGCGCCCGAGCCAGGCCGCGAACTGGAGGTGGAGGGGGTCGTCGAGGCCGAGACGGGCGCGGATGCGGGCCACGTCCTCGGGACTCGCATAGTCGCCGGCGATCACCGTGGCCGGATCGCCGGGACTCAGGTGCAGCAGCAGGAAGACGACGACCGCGACCACGCCCATGACCGGAACGGTCGCGAGCAGGCGGCGCAGGATATAGGCGATCACGGGGCGATCACCGGGCGGCCTTCCGCGGCGGCGGCGCGGCGGATCAGCGCTTCTCGATGTTCCAGAAGAACGGCGCCGGCGCGCGGATCAGGCCGGACAGGTCGTCGCGATAGGCCACCGGATTGAACCAGCGCCCGAAATTGGCGTAGGCGACGATTTCGAGGGCGCGCCTTTGCACCTCCTCGGCGAGGCGGAATTGTTCGTCGAAGCCGACGGCGCGGGCGAAGCGGTCGCGCAGCTCCTCGATGAGCGGGTCGCACGGCCAGCCGAACCACGCCCGCTCCAGGCAGCCGCCGGAAACGCCGATATTCGCCACCGGATTGAGGATGTCGGCGCCGATCCACCAGGTGATAAAGACGTTCCACCCGCCCTCCTCGACCGGGCCGGAAACGGCGCGCCGCGAGGTGAGCGTGCTCCAGTCCATGGCCTGGAGCTCGGCGGCGACGCCGATCTCGCGCAGCAGCTGGGCGGTGACGAGGGCGGCGCCGCTGTTGATGGGGATGTCGGTCGCCTGGAGGATGACGACCGGGCGGCCGTCATAGCCGGATTCGGCGACGAGGGCGCGGGCGCGGTCGAGGTCCTGCGCCGCCAGCGGCTCCGCCCCGGCATCGGTCTCGAACGGGGTCCCGCAGCCGAAATAGGCGGCGCAGGGGCTGAAATAGGTCGGGTCGCCGATGGTCGCGCGCAGGTAGTGCGACTGGTCGACCGCCCACAGCACCGCCCGGCGCATCTTCGGGTCGTCGAACGGCGGCAAGCGGTGGTTCAAGCGGATCCAGCCCTGGTTGCCGAGCGAATCGAGGGTTTCGACGACGACTCCGGGGCTCGCCTCCATGATCGGCAGCAGGTCGTGCGGCGGCAATTCGAAGTAATCCACCTCGCCGGAGACGAGCGCGTTCATCGCCGTCGCCGAATCGGGGATGTAAAGCCATTCGACGCGGTCGACCTTGGCGCGCTTGCCGCCGGCGGCGAAGCTCGGCGCCTCGGCGCGCGGCGCGTAGTCCGGGTTGCGGACGTAGACCGCCTTCGCGCCCGGAACCCATTCCTCGGCGACGAACATGAACGGCCCGGAGCCGATGGTTTCGGAAACCTGTTCGAACGGGTCGGTCTCGGCGAGGCGGGCCGGCATCATGAACGGCACGTTCGACGAAATCTTGCCGAGCGATTGCAGGACGAGGCCGTAGGGCGCCTTCAGGGTCAGCGTAAAGGTCCGGTCGTCGACGATCTCGAGGCCCCGGGCGGCGTCCATGAGTTTCTGCCCCATGCCGTCGCGCGCGCCCCAGCGCCTTATGGAGGCGACGCAATCGGCCGCCGTCACCGGCGCCCCGTCGTGCCAGAACAGGCCGTCGCGCAAGCGGAAGGTCCACACCAGGCCGTCGGCGCTCGCCGACCAGTCCTCGACCATTTGCGGGCGGACCTCGAGGGTCTCGTCGAGGGCGAACAGGGTGTCGTACACCATGTAGCCGTGGTTGCGGCTGATGTAGGCGGTGGTCCAGATCGGATCGAGGTTCTTCAGGTCGGCGTGCGGGACGACGCGCAGCGTCGATTCGCCGGCGGCGGGCGGGGCGGCGGCGAGAAGGAGGGCGGCGGCGGACGCCGCGGCGCGGCGCGCGAAACGGATCATGGCGGCGCTCCGGTGGAGTTTGCTTGTCCATTACACATCGATTTGCGCCCGGACGGCAAGGCGGCGCGCCGGCCCCGGCGGCGCGGCGCGGAATAATTCGCAGATCGGCGATTTTTCATTGACAGGCGCGCGCGATATTATAAATGACACGCGCAACCGCCCTTGCGAAGGAAGGTGAGAATGCCAATCGAAGCCCGAAGCAACGATGGCGACCCGTCGGTTCTGGCGATGGCCGCCGACATCGTGTCCGCCTACGTCAGCCACAACCCGCTGCCGGCGTCGCAGATACCGGACCTGATCCAGACCGTTTACGGCTCGCTGTCGGACACCGGCGGCGCGGCCCCCGCCCCCGCCGCGGCGCCCGCGCCGGCCGCGGGCGGAGCGCCGGACGCCGGCAGCGCGCCGGAGCGCGAGGCGTTCGTCGCGCGGAAGCCGACGATGCCGATCGAGGACACCATCCAGCCCGAATACCTCGTCTGCCTCGAGGACGGGAAGCATCTGAAGATGCTCAAGCGGCACCTGCGCACCGCCTACGGCCTGTCGCCGGCGGATTACCGCGCCAAGTGGGGCCTCCCCCCGGACTACCCGATGGTCGCGCCGAGCTACTCCAAGGCCCGCTCCGAGGCCGCCAAGAAGAACCGCCTCGGCCACAAGCGGCGGGGACGGGGCGCGAAAAGCTCCAAGTAGGACGACGAAGCGGGACGGCCGGAGAGGCGGGACTTCCCGCCGTTCCGGCCCCCCTTCCCCCCTCCGCCGCCGCCCGATCCGCGGACGATCTACGGACGCGGCGGAAAGGCGCCCGGGCCGGCGAGTCCGGGCAGCATCGACTGGATCGACTCCACCCACTCGCACAGCATCGGCCGCGTGTCGCGCGGGTCGATGAGTTCGTGGACCGAGAACGATTCGGCGCGCGGCCCCGGCGCGTTGGCCGCCGCCATCTCCGCCTCCAGCGCGCGGCGGCGCGCCTCCGGATCGGGCGCGGCGGCGATCTCGCGCCCGTATTTCACCGCGACGCCGCCCTCCACGGGCAAGGCGCCCGCCTCCGCCGACGGCCAGGCGAGGACGTAGCCCTCGGAGCCGTAATGCGCCGCCTGGGCCACGCCGAACGACTTGCGGACCATCACCGACGCCCACGGCACGGTCGACGCGGCGACGGTGAGCACCGCCGCCGCGCCGGCGCGGATGGTCCCTTCCCGCTCGGCGGCGCTGCCGATCATGAAGCCGGGCTCGTCGACGAAACTCGCGACCGGCAGGTGAAAGGTCTGGCACAGTTCGACGAAGCGGCGAACCTTGTCCGCCCCGGCGGCGGTCATCGCCCCGGCGAGGTGGCGGCAATCGTTCGCCAGCACGCCGACCGGCTGGCCGGCGAGGCGCGCGAGGCCGGTTATCTGGCCGCGCCCGTAGCCCCGCCCGATCTCGAAGAAGCTCCCGCGGTCGAGCACGAGCGCGAGCGCGCGGCGCATGTCGAACAATTTGCGGCGGTCGCGCGGAACGACCGATGCGAGCTCCGGCGCGCGCCGCGCGGGGTCGTCCTCCGGATCGATGCGCGGCGGCAATTCCCACACGTTATTCGGCATGTAGGATAGAAACCTGCGAATCTGGTTCAATGCGTCCGCCTCGTCCTCGGCGACGTTGTCGACGACTCCGTTGCGGCCGTGGACCTCCGCCCCGCCGAGCTCCTCCTTGGACTTGCGCTCGCCGATGGCGCGGCGGACGATGGCGGGGCCGGCGATGAGGATCTGCGCCGTCCGCCGCGACATGACGGAGAAATGCGCGGCGACGAGGCGCGCCGCCGGCAGGCCGGCGACCGGCCCCAGGGCGGCGGCGGCGACGGGAACGCTGGCCATCGCCTCGGCGATGACGCGGAAGCGGTGGACCCCGCCGGCGGCGGTCCCGACGGTCCCGGATCCGCCGCCGCCGACGGCGCCGCCGCCGCCCTCGTGGAGGCGGACCAGCGGGACGCGGTGGCGGATGGCGAGACTCTCGGCATAGACGCTCTTGCGCAGCCCGGCGGCGTTGGGCGAGCCGCCCTTGAGGGTGAAGTCCTCGCCGCCGACGACGCAGCGCCGCCCGTTCGCCTTGCCGAACCCGAGCACGAAATTGGCGGGAACGAACCCCTCCAGCGCGCCGTCCGGCCCGCGCTCGGCGCCGCCGGCGCCGACTCCGACCTCGCGGAACGAGTCGGGGTCGAGCACGGCGTCGATGCGTTCGCGGACCGTCATCCGCCCCTTGGCGCGCTGGCGGGCGATGGCCTCCGGGCCGCCCTGCGCCGCGCCGAGCGCCCGGACCCGCCGCAGGTCCTCCAGTTCCCGCCGCCAGGGCGCTCCGGGGTCGTCAGCCGGCGGCGCGGGCGGCATCGCCGGAATTGCGCGGGGCGCGGTCGAGGGCGGCGATCAGGCGCTCGGCGCGCGCCCGCTTGGCGGCGTCGGGGTCGCGCTGCGCGACGCGCTGGAGCGACGCGCGGGCGCCGCGGTCCCCGGCCTCGGCCAGCGCGAACGCCTGCCGGTCGCGCTCCTCGTACCAGCGCCAGTCGAAATCGGCGAAGGCCAGCGGCTTGCCGCGCCAGCGCCAGGCGGGCGCATCGGCGGGCCAGCCGGCGTAGATCTCCTCCCACTCGCCCATGCCGGAATAGGGTTCGAGCGAGTGCCGGGCGATGGGGGCGGCCGCGTCCTGGTAGCGCGCGTCGATGGACAGGCGCAGGCGGCGCGACCGGTTGGGCAGGCCCTTGTGCACCGTCATGCTGTGGAAAAAGAGGACGTCGCCGGCCGCGAAATCGCCGCCGGTCCAGCGCCCGTCGAGCGGGTCGCGCGTCTCCATCGCCCCGGCGCCGCTGGAGACGCGGAACGGGCGCACCCCCTCCCCGTGCGACCCGGCGGCGACCTGGAGGCCGCCCATCTCCACCGGGCAATCGCCCAGGGGAATCCACGCGGCGTAAGTCGCCTCGGTCCCCTGGATGTGCGGGAAGTCCTGGTGCGCCGGGGTGGTGAACTCGAGGCGGCGGGGAAAGATGCAGCGCGGGATGACCTTGGGATGGACGAGGACCGGCGCCCCGACCAGGCGCGCGACGAGGCCGATGACGGCGGGGTCGTGCGCCAGCGCGTGCAGTTCGGGGCGCCGGTACATCCGCCGCGCCACAGCCACCCAGGCGTCGTCCGGGTCGACGCAGGCGGCCTCGGCTATGGCGGTTCCGTCGCCGTCGGAGATCCAGCCCGCCTCGCGGGCGACGGCGCGCAGGCGCGCGCCGAGCGCGGCGACGCGGCCGGGGTCGAGAAGCCCGCCGATGAACAGGTAGCCGTCGCGCGCCATCCGCGCGGCGAGGGCGCCTCCGTCGTCGCGGATGTCGCGGGAATCGATGAAGGGCGTCATGGCCGCCTCCGTGTCCTGCCGCGCTCGCAAGGTGTCGCAAGCCGCGCGCGGCGGCAAGCCTCTCGTGCGGCGGGCGGGGCGATTCCGCGATTGTCTTCCCGGAGCCGGCGGGCTAGATTGCCGCCTTCCCTCGGTCCGAACGGGTTTCGTGGCGTGGTCGATATCTTCCGGGAAGTCGACGAGGACGTCCGGCGCGACCGGTTGACGGCGTTGTGGCGGCGCTGGCGCTGGCATGCCGGCGGCGGCGCGGCGGCGCTGGTGGTCGGCGTGGCGGCGGTCGTCGGGTGGCGGGCGCATGTGGAGTCGGCGGCGCTCGACCGCGGCGCCCGGTTCACCGAGGCGATGCGGCTGGCCGAGGAGGGGAGTTACGACGCCTCGGCGCGGGCCTTCGGCCAATTCGCCGACGGCGAGGACGGCGCCTATGCGGCGCTGGCCCGGCTGCGGCAGGCGGCGATGCTGGTCCAGGCGGGCGACCGGCCGGGCGCCATCGCCGCCTACAACCGGCTGATCGATTCCGGCGCCGACCCGCTCTACACGGAGCTCGCGCAGGTGCTGGCGTCGCAGCATCTCGTCGACGCCGGCGAGACGCGCGCGGCCGAGGGGCGCCTCCGGCCCATCGCCGACGGCGCCGGGCCGTGGCGGTTCCTGGCGCGCGAGATGCTGGCCGCCGCCGCCCTGCAAGACGGCCGGCTGACCGAGGCGCGCCAGGAGTTCGCGGCGCTGCGCGACGAGGCCGGCGCGCCCGACGGCGCCCGCGCGCGGGCCGAGAGCCTGGCGGCGGCGCTGGGCGCGCCGGCGCCCGGCGGCGGCGGGTGAACGCCCGCGCCGGACTCGCCGCGGCGGCGGCGCTCGCGCTCGGCGGGTGCGAGGGGGGATGGTTCGGCGGCGGCGCCGAGGAGATCCTGCCGGGAGAGCGGGTGTCGATCCTGCTGCTGGAGCGCGCGCTGGAGGCGGACCCGGAGCTCGGCGGCGCGGCGGTGACGCTGCCGGAGCCGGTCGCCAACGCCGAATGGCCGGCGCCCTGGGGCGGGCCGACGCATGTCCTCCACCACGTCGCCGCCGGCGAGCGGCCCGTCCTGCGCTGGCGGCGCGCCGCCGGGTCCGGGGAGGACGGCGAGAACCGCATCCTCTCCGCGCCGGTCATCGCCGGGGGCCGCGCCTTCCTGCTCGATTCGCGGTCGACGGCGGTGGCGCTCGACCTGGAGACGGGGCGGCGCGTCTGGTCGCGCGGCCTGCTGCCGGAGGACGAGGACGTCGACGCCAGTTTCGGCGGCGGAGTGACGTTCGCCGATGGAGTGGTCTATGCGGCGACGGCGTTCGGCGAGGCGGCGGCGCTCGACGCCGGCGACGGCTCGGTGGTGTGGCGGCGGCGCGCCGGCGGACCGTTCCGCGCCGCGCCGGCGGTCGCCGGGGGGCGCGTCTTCGCCGTGTCCTCCGACAACCGGACGGTGGCGCTCGACGCCGCCGACGGGCGGACGCTGTGGACCCATGAGGGGATCGCCGAGCCGGCGGGCCTGCTCGGCGCGGCGACGCCGGCGGCGAGCGGCGACCTGGTGCTGACCGGCTATTCGTCCGGCGAGGTGTTCGCGCTCCGGGTCGAGAACGGACGCGTCGCCTGGAGCGATTCGCCGATCCTGCAAGGCCGCCCCGGCGCGCGGACGAGCCTTTCGGACGTGGACGCGAGCCCGGTCATCGACGGCGACCGGGCGTTCGTCGCCAGCCAGGGAGGCAGCATGGCCGCCCTCGACCTGCGCTCCGGCCTGCGGTTGTGGGACCGGGAGGTTCCCACCGCGCAGACCCCGTGGGTGGCCGGCGACCACATCTACGCGGTGACGGTGGACGCGGAGCTGGTGTGCCTGCGGCGCGAGGACGGGCGCGTCCGCTGGGTCTCCCCCCTGCCCCGCTACGAGGACCCGGAGGACCGGGAGGACCCGATCCAGTGGGCGGGGCCGCTGCTCGCGGGCGGCGCGCTGTTCGTCGCCGGCAGCCACGGAGTCCTGCTGCGCGTCTCGCCGCAGGACGGGAAAACGCTGGACTCCATCGCCGTGGCGGGCGGGACGCGGGCGGCGCCGATCGCCGCCGGCGGCGCGATCTACCTGCTGACCGGGGACGCCGACCTGGTGGCCCTGCGGTAGGACGCGCGGCGGTGCTCCGCGTCGCCATCGTCGGGCGCCCGAACGTCGGCAAATCGACGCTGTTCAACCGCCTCGCCGGGCGGCGGCTGGCGCTGGTGGGCGACCGGCCCGGAACCACCCGCGACTGGCGCGAGGGGCCGGCGCGGCTGGGGCCGGCGCGCTTCGCGCTGATCGACACGGCGGGGCTGGAGGACGCCGCGCGCGGCAGCCTGGAGGCCCGCATGACGGCGGGCGCCGACGCCGCCCTCGACACCGCCGACCTGGCGCTGTTCGTCCTCGACGGGCGGGCCGGCGTGACTCCGGCGGACCGGAGTTTCGCGCGGTGGCTGCGCCGGCGCGGCCGCCCGGTGGCGGTGCTCGTCAACAAGGCGGAGGGCGCCGCCGGCGGCGACGCCGTCCTCGACGCCTTCGCGCTGGGGCTCGGGGAGCCGGTGGCGATCTCGGCCCAGCACGGCGAGGGCATGGGCGAGCTCTACGCGGCGATGGCGGCGGCGCGGCCGGAACTGGCGGACGGCGCGGCGGCGGAGGCGCCGGCGGACGTGTTGCGCCTCGCGGTGGTGGGGCGGCCGAACGTCGGCAAGTCGACGCTGGTGAACCGGCTCGTCGGCGCGGCGCGGATGCTCGCCGGCCCGGAGGCGGGGATCACGCGCGACGCGATCTCCGTCCCCTGGCGCTGGCGCGGGCGCGAGGTGGAGCTCGTCGATACGGCGGGCCTGCGCCGCGCGAGCCGGGTTTCGGAGCGGGCGGAGCGCGATTCCGCCGCCGCGGCGCGGCGCGCCATCGCCGCCTGCCAGGTCGCGGTGCTGGCGGTCGACGCGGCGGCGCCGCTGGACAGGCAGGACTTCGCCATCGCGCGCGGGATCGCCGAGGAGGGCCGGGCGATGGCGGTGGCCGCCAACAAGTGGGACCTGGTCTCCCGCCCCGGCGCGGAGCGGCGGCGGATCGCGGAGCGGCTGCGGGCGGCGTTGTCCCAGTCGCGCGGCGTGGCGCCGGTCCCGGTTTCGGCGCTCACGGGGGCGGGAACGGACGCGCTGATGGCGGCGGCGTTCGCCGCGCGCGAGGTGTGGAGCCGGCGCCTGCCGACGGCGGAGTTGAACCGCTGGCTCGCGGCGATGCTGGAGCACCACCCCCCGCCGCTGGACGGCGGGCGCCGCGTGCGCGTCCGCTACGCGACGCAGGTTTCGGCGCGCCCGCCGACCTTCGCCCTGTTCGTCAACCGGCCCGGCGGCCTGGCGGCGTCGTATCTGCGCTATTTGGCGAACGGCCTGCGCGACGCCTTCGACCTGCCCGGCACCCCGATCCGCCTGCTCGCCCGCGCCGGCCGCAACCCCTACGTCCGCGAGCGCCGCAGGGCGCGCCGCGCCGGGGGATGACGGGCGGGGAGGCTACCGGGATCGGACGTCCGCCGCGCGACGCGCGTTCGGGCGCCGACGCCAGGCTACAGAAACTCGATTATGGCTACGGCGGCGACGATCAACGCGCTTATGGCGGTTCCGAGCGCGATCAGCCCGCCATGAATGCGGGCGATAAGGCGCGCTTCGAGGCGCGAGAGATCGGCCCTGGTGGCAACGCCCTCGTTGAACGCCGCGCGCAAGGCGTCTGCATGCGCTTCGGCAAGCGTGTCGGTAACGCCCGCTTCCTTGAGGCGGCGCGTGTAGGCGAGCGTGTCGAACGCGGCTTCCGCCATGTCGTCCTCCGTGTCGCGCCGGACGCGGCCGGGCGCTCCGAAGATAACGACGATAGCCCGGATCGACGGCGCGGCGCAAGCGCGAATACGCCGCCTCGGCAATTCTCGCTATGCGCGTGGGTGTCGGGCCCGAACCTGGCGCTTGCGCCGGTCTCGTATCGGCGCTATCTGGCGAACGGCCTGCGCGAGCTTTCGAGCTGTCCGGAATTCCGATCCGCGCGCCGGCCCGCGCCGGGGGTTGACCGGCGATTCGGCGACAGGGACGAACGCTCACATTGGATTTTGCGACGCCATGCTAACCGCATACATCGACGAGGCGCTTCGGCGAGCGCGCTACGAGATAATCGACGACGTGGAAACGCCCCATTACGGAGAGGTTCCGGATTTGCCGGGCGCGTGGGCTTGCGCCGGAACGTTGGAGGATTGCCGGCGTGAATTGAAAGACGTCGTCGACGGCTGGATACTCATCGGCGTTCGGCGGTCCCTCGACATCCCTCGCCTCGGCGACGCCGAAACCGTGGAGAGCGACAGCGAGGCCGCCCGATTGCGGGTCGTCCCCGCGCGCCGGCTACCCGGTGACGATGGCGAGGACCGCGGCGGTCGCGGCGACGATGGCGCCAACGCCGCCGACGATACCCATGCCCAGAACCCACATGGCGCGGTAGATGCGCGCTTCGAGACCGGCGATAGCGGCTTCAAGATCGGCCTTGGTAGCCAGTCCGGCGCGGTCGACGGAGACGGCGTGGCGGACGACACTGGCGACGGCTTCGGCGTGTCGGTCCTCGAACCCGGCCTCGCGAAGCGCTTTGGTGGCGGCGAGCGCGTCGAAGGTCGTCCCGTTCATCGTTCCAGTTCTCTCCATCGCGACAGGCGCGGAAGCGCATGACGACGATAGCCTGGATAGTCGGCGCTTCGCAAGTACGAACCATCTCGTCGCCCTCCAGCAGGCAGCGGGGATGGACAGGGCACGGTTCGGTTTCATCCCCGCGCGCGCGGGGAACGGGGTGGCTATCTCACCCAGCAGCATGCGGAGGCCGGTTCATCCCCGCGCGCGCGGGGAACGGGGCGCAGTTCGGGCCGACCCCGCCGACGCCGACGGTTCATCCCCGCGCGCGCGGGGAACGGTCGAGCAGCGGGGCGAACGCCTCCCGCGCCGCCGGTTCATCCCCGCGCGCGCGGGGAACGGCTGTTCGACACCGTGGAAAGCGCGGGGCACAACGGTTCATCCCCGCGCGCGCGGGGAACGGTGAGGCCTCTCTCGGCTCGTCCGTTGGCAAGTCGGTTCATCCCCGCGCGCGCGGGGAACGGGATCTGGATCGCGCGCGCGCCATGCAGATTCGCGGTTCATCCCCGCGCGCGCGGGGAACGGGCGGCCGAGGGCAGGGCCGGCTGCGAGACCGCCGGTTCATCCCCGCGCGCGCGGGGAACGGCTGGAGGTGGGCGGCGTGCAGCAGAGCGAGTGCGGTTCATCCCCGCGCGCGCGGGGAACGGAAAGTCCCCATCGTCAACGACGACGGGACTGCCGGTTCATCCCCGCGCGCGCGGGGAACGGGCGCCGCATACGATGCATTGCATTCGCCTTGCCGGTTCATCCCCGCGCGCGCGGGGAACGGCCGATCGTGATCAAGACTTTCAGCGCCGCCGTCGGTTCATCCCCGCGCGCGCGGGGAACGGCGCGCGGCGGCGTCGATCCTCGCCGTCGCCGCCGGTTCATCCCCGCGCGCGCGGGGAACGGGCGGCGAACGACGCGGCCGCCCGGCCCTACTTCGGTTCATCCCCGCGCGCGCGGGGAACGGCGATCCTCACCGAG
Source organism: Alphaproteobacteria bacterium (assembly GCA_965242575.1). Taxonomy (GTDB): domain Bacteria; phylum Pseudomonadota; class Alphaproteobacteria; order UBA7887; family UBA7887; genus JANQOH01. The sequence goes on along the minus strand of OZ251461.1, from coordinate 2,212,383 downwards.
CTGCCCAACGACCTGCGCCGGTTCATCCCCGCGCGCGCGGGGAACGGCTATATGCTCGGCTTTTATCGCACAGGCGGGACGGTTCATCCCCGCGCGCGCGGGGAACGGGACGGAGGAGAGGCTGTCCCGATCGCAGTCGTCGGTTCATCCCCGCGCGCGCGGGGAACGGTTGCTCACTGCGAAATTCATCGTCTCACCCACCGGTTCATCCCCGCGCGCGCGGGGAACGGTCGTCCGCGCCGCCTCTGCTCAGCGCCGCGCGCGGTTCATCCCCGCGCGCGCGGGGAACGGGCCTCTGCAAGCTCGGCGCGCGCCTTGTCCTTCGGTTCATCCCCGCGCGCGCGGGGAACGGCTTGCAAATGTCCTCGGGTCCGCCTTGTCGTTCGGTTCATCCCCGCGCGCGCGGGGAACGGTCACGAATGAACGGCGCGTCGACGGCTCTCCTCGGTTCATCCCCGCGCGCGCGGGGAACGGGGGGTTCTCGACTGCGACAGGCTCAAGGTATTCGGTTCATCCCCGCGCGCGCGGGGAACGGCGGTCACTGACCCCGAGTCCCCGCGCCATTTCCGGTTCATCCCCGCGCGCGCGGGGAACGGCCCGCCGTTATTTCCCCGAGCACGGCGTTGTCCGGTTCATCCCCGCGCGCGCGGGGAACGGGGGGGCGTGCGATCCGTCGCGGGCGCCTACTACGGTTCATCCCCGCGCGCGCGGGGAACGGGTCCCGCCCCGCAAGCGCAGATATTCATCCACCGGTTCATCCCCGCGCGCGCGGGGAACGGCTCGTGGCATGGAACACGCGCCCGCCTTCCATAGGTTCATCCCCGCGCGCGCGGGGAACGGGTTCTCGGTGGCCTGAAGCTCAATCGTAAATACGGTTCATCCCCGCGCGCGCGGGGAACGGCTGCGCAGGCTCCAGGTCGTCGGTCTCAGTTGCGGTTCATCCCCGCGCGCGCGGGGAACGGCTGTGCGCCGTTCGCGTTCGTTTGCTGTTTTCCGGTTCATCCCCGCGCGCGCGGGGAACGGGCGGCATGAAGTGTTTAATGCTGCGTCTGTGCCGGTTCATCCCCGCGCGCGCGGGGAACGGATGCGCTCCCACGGGTTGGTACCGGGGAACAGCGGTTCATCCCCGCGCGCGCGGGGAACGGGTTCCCGCCGGCGCGGATCCGTCGGTTTTCGGCGGTTCATCCCCGCGCGCGCGGGGAACGGACGTCGGCGCAGGAGCGCGGGCGCGACACGACCGGTTCATCCCCGCGCGCGCGGGGAACGGTGCCAGACCAGCCCGGACGGCGACAGCGACTGCGGTTCATCCCCGCGCGCGCGGGGAACGGCCAAATTTGCCCAAGCCTCGGCCCGTTCACGCCGGTTCATCCCCGCGCGCGCGGGGAACGGCCCCCAACAACCATCGGCGAAACGCCAAGCGCCGGTTCATCCCCGCGCGCGCGGGGAACGGCAACCGGTGAAGGGTCCGAACGAGCTCCCTGCCGGTTCATCCCCGCGCGCGCGGGGAACGGATGAAGCCCTCGAACGCTCCGAACAGCGCGACCGGTTCATCCCCGCGCGCGCGGGGAACGGACTTGCTGGAACGCCTTGATTAAGCGTTACATCCACGATGTCAAACAGCGCACCGGCGGCCCCGATTTGTTCTAGCCGGCGCCGACTCCCCGATCTCCGCCGGAAATCGGGCTGAAACGCACGAGCTTGAAACCATCCAGATCCGTCGGCATGCGGCGGTTGACGCCGCATGTGTCGAAATCATAGCCGGCGTCGTTGAGAGCGGTCCATGCGATAATGGCGTCTCCATCGCCGATGTGCGCCCGAACCTGCTCCCAAACCATCTCACGGGTGCGCCGCGAGTAATTGCCGACGTAGATTCCCGCCCTGATCTCGAGCAGCCAGACCGCCAGACGCCCGCGCAGCCTCGGCGGGGCGTTGTTAACCGCGATGACCAACATCGCCGCTCGGCGCCTCGGGAATCGCGACCGGTTGCGCCTCGTCCGGCGGCGACGGAGGTTCGATCCCCCCGGCCGAAAGCATCTCCTCGATGGAAGGTATGAGGCGGCCCAACAACCCCGTCTTCCGGAAACTGTCGCGGCAGCCGCGCCTGACCGCGCCGACGGGGTCGCCGCCGGCGCGCTTTCCCCGCTCCGCGGCGCCGGCGACCTTGAAAGCGATCGGAACCACCGTTTCGAACTTGAATACATCGGCTACGTCGTAAACGAAGGATTGCGGCTTGCCGGTGTGCAGAAAGCCGATGGCAGGCGCATATCCAGCGGCCAGAACGGCGGCCTCGGCCAGCCCGTAGAGGCATGCCGTCGCCTGGCTGAGACAGCGATTGGGCAGGTCCGCCGCGGCCCAACGACCGGGATCGTACCTCCGTCCCCGCCACGTCACGCCGTGCTGGCGGGCCAGTACTTCGTAAAGCCGCTTCACCCGGGCCCCTTCGACGCCGCGCAATTGATCGATGGAGCGGCGCTGCGGAGCCGGTTCGCCGAAGCGCATGTCGTACATCTTGCGCACGACCTTGAGGCGGGCGTCGGGATCGAGCGCCAGGCGGGCCTGGTGAAGAAGCCGGTCCGCGCGCGCGCCGCCCGGCTGGCCGGTCGAATAGAGGCGAACTCCCGCCTCCCCGACCCAGACCAGAAGGCAACCTACCCGGGCGGCCAGGGAAACGGCGGCGTGAGAAACGCGCGCGCCGGGCTCCAGCATCAGGCAGGCGAGGCCGCCCACCGGGATGTGCGTGCGCACGCCCCTCCGATCGACCACCACGAACGCGCCGTCGAGGACGTCGAGCTGCCCCTTCTCGATGAACAGGATCGAGGCGCGGTCCTTGATCGGGATCGGCCGGGGCGGCGCCAGGAGGGGCATCGCCGACATGGCTATTCAGGCCCGGCGAATGAGCATCAAGCCACAGCCGTACGCCTTCGCCGCGCCGAAGCCCCGCGCCATCCCCGCGAGAAACGCCGCCGGATCGCGCACCTCCAGAACGCCGTCGAAATCCAGCGTCGAAAAGGTCATGTCCTTCGCGGCTCCCTTGCGGGGAATCCGATGTTGCCGATAGCCGTCGACTCGCACGCCGGCCGCCGCAACCGAAAACCCCGCCCGGGCGCCCTGCCCCTCGATCCACGCGACACCCCGCTCCCGCACGGCATCGAAACGATGTTCGGCCCGCGCGCCGCGGGCGCGCCCGCGAAGCGCGTCCATGACGACGTCATGCTTGACCGAACGGTCGCGTTTCGCGTCGTAGCGGCGAACCACCGGGTTGGCGCGCAGCGAAAAACAAAGCCTGTCCCCCGCCGCCAGCGCCGGCGCGAACGGCTTGGGATCGTCGACGTGGAACAGGCCGCAGCGGTCGACAGGCGCCCGTTCCGACAGGATCAGGAACGCGCCTCGCCGCTCCATCTCGCGCCACAGAAAATCGCGCGCGCCGTCCGACTCCCCGGCGAACAGGGACCAGACGAGACGATGCCCGGCATGGCGCGAGCGATTATCCTCGCCGAGCAGCAGCGGCAGCAGCGCCCGAACCGGCGCGTCGCTCTTGAGTCGCACGCGGGAGAGATACAGCTCCGCCCTCATGCCCCGCCGCCCTCCCAGGGAACGACCCGCTCCAGCCGTTCGGTGAAGCGCCAGCGCGCGCGGCTGACGACCGAGTCGCGCCGGCGCTCGACGCGCCCATCGCCCGGCGGCGCGCCCGGCGCGTCCGCGTCGAACGCGATCTCGCGCCGCGGCGGCGCGCCGGCGTGGAGACATTGCAGGACTTCCGATTCGCCGTCTTTGCGTCCGCGGACGTCGAACGCGGCCGTGAAGCTATCCGCCTCCACAATGACGGGATCGAGCGGCAGCCCCAGCGGCGCGGACTTGCGGCCGAGATAGAGCGCGAATCGCGGGCGCCGCAGCGCGTCGGCAACCGCGTCGAGGTCGACGCCGGACGACGGGCGGCGCCACAACGCCGCGGTGAAACAGGAGTCCGAGCGCCACTCGCGGCTGGAAAGCACGGTGTTGAGATCTCCGGATTCCAGCTCCTCCCGCCGGGTGGCGAACGTCCGACCCCGGCGCGCCTTCGGAGTCTGGGCGGTGTGGTAGTCCATGAACGGCCGCCCCGGCGAGTCCGTCCTCACGGCGTAATAAAGCCCGGATTCCAGCGCCCGGTGAGCGGCCTCGTCCGCGCGCTCGCGGCCGAGCGCGGCGGCCGCCAATCCGAGGACGGCGGACCGTCCCGGCCGCGGCCAGCCCATGCGGCGCTCGCCGACGGCGATCTCGCCGAACGCCGCCATCGGCGCGTAGAGCGTGAACAGGAGGAAGCGCATCGCCCTAACTCACTGCGAATTCCTTCAACTCGGCGAGAGCGCCGCTCCCGTCAAGGCAATTCATCGTGTAACGGTCGTCGGCGCATGGGCCGTAGGCGGCGTCGAGCCGATCCCGGAAACCTTCCAATTGCTCGATCGACGCGCCGCCCTGGTCAACGTCCCGGTCATTGGCGGCGACGGGCTTGAGAAAGGCGGCCGCGAGGCTGCGCGGTTGCGCCGTCCCCTTTTCGCCGAACGCGTAGAGGGCGCGGGCATGGCTCGCGAAACTCGCCTGTTTGCCGCGAGGCGCCACGGTCGAGGCGGCCTCCGCGAGAGCGGCGAGAGCGGAATCCCGCACCGCCCTCGTGTCATCGAGGTTGCGCAGCAGCAAGCCCCGATCGACGCAGATATAGAGATAGAAGACTCCCGCGCCGAACTCCTGCACGCCGACGAAACCGGCGCCGGCGTCTTCGGGCTCGTCGCGCGGCTTGAGGTCGTCGACGGCGGTATAATAATCGTCCTCCGCCACCGCCTTGTGGGTGGTGAAGGCGTGCGCGACCTGCACGGCGGCCTCGCGGTTGAATTTCGGGTGGTCGGCGAGCATACGTCCGAACATGGCGATGTCCGCCGCGGTATCCGACTTGCGCAACAGATCGTCAGGTTTCGGATCGTCGAATTCTCCTTTCAACGCCCGGTCGGCGAGCGCGAACGCGCGCGCGCGCTCCTCCGGCGCGATGAACGCGAGTTGCTCGATGAACGCCGGCTCCCGGTCGTTTTCGCCGCGCGGCTTGCCGAAGACGCCGGCGATCGCGCGCGCGCAGGTGAGCGCCTCCGCGTCCTCCATGCCGCCGTCGACCAGATACTTCCGCACTTCCTTGCCCAACCGCTGGGTGCGGTCGGCCATATGCCCATCGAGGGCGCTCCGAAACGCGCCGGATTCCCTCCAGGATCGTTTCAGGCTCTGCGACGATATTCGCAAGCGCGCCGCGCCGCCGAACACGACGCTTTTGGGGCGGCCGGTATCGTCCCGGTTCAGGTTGGACGGCCCGTAGGCGGTGAGCAGGTGCAGCTGAAGAAAGTCGGCCATGGCGCGGACTCCCATCGGTCAGGTTGCGGTCGGAACGGGCGGCGCGGACTCCCGCGGCGAAGCGCTCGTCGAAACGCCGTAATAGTCGAATATCCAGCGCTTCCGGACGCCGTCGCCCCAGCGCAGCACGGAAAAGGCCATGTCACGGACATTCGCCTTCCCGCCCGCGAGACGAATGAGGCGGCGCATCGGGTCCAGAAGTTCGCCGCCCGGCGTTTGCAGAAGACGGCGGAAACGGATCTCCGAAACGATGGCCGTCTCGTCGCCGAGGGCGGCGCGGCCTATGGCGCGCGCAAATTTCCGCTCGTCCGTCTCTTCGACGAACGCCAGGATTCCCGCCAGAACGGCGACCCGGTCCGGGCGTTCGCCGGAAAGTTCCTCGATAAGGCGAAGCGCCTCCGGCTCCTGCATGACCTCCAACGGCGTCCTGGCCCGGCGCAAACGCGCGCGCGCCGCCCGGCGCTTGCCGCGCAGGGCGGGATCTCCGGTTTCGTCCAGCGTCCGCCCATACCACTTCGCCGCGACAACCGCGCCGTCCGCAGGTTTCGAATCGGTCATGCCGCCTCCTTCCTCCTCCGGGCCGCCTCCGGCGCGGCGATACCGAGATCGCGCTCGAACAGCGAGCGGCCGGCCTTGCCGCGCCCGCTCAGGGCAAGATCGAGAAAGAATCTCGCCTCGACATGCCGGAGCATGCCCCGATGCTCCAGCCCATCCGCCGGGGCATGGTCGTCGAACAAGCGCCGCGCGGCCTCCGCCGCGGCCGGAACCCAATTTTCGCGCGCGCGCAACGTGGGATCGTCGGCGTCGGCGTCTCGCCGAATGGATTCGAGCGCCTCCCCGAGCGCCGAGAAGAACGCCGCCTCGGTCTCACGGTAGAACCGCTCGGCCACGAAGCCGTAATCGCCGCCGGCGTCGGAGGGGCGCTCGTAAAGCGCGGACTTGATCGCCCGAGTGAGCAACGCGGCGATGGCGGCGGCGCCCGTCGCGACCTGATCCACGAATGACTCGATCAGCTTGCGCTCGTCGTTCTCCGGAAGCCAAAGTGGCGTTTCGCTCTGTACCCAGGCGCGCGCCTTCGCTTGCTTCATGTCGTATCCGAACGCCGCGAGCCGAGTCTCCGTCTCCGACAAACCATCCCAGCGCTCCCGGCGATGGCGCACCGCCCGGGCGGGCTCGCGCAGCCCATCGCGGCTCGGGACCACGAGCCCGGGCCATAGCCGGTAGGTAACGCCGCCCGGCCGCGGATGCACGGGCAATTTCACGGCGTTACCCTTCGTCCTGTAATAGGGCGTCAACGGATGCTCGAAACCCTCCGTATAGTCGATTCCGTAATTCTTCGTGCGATAGTCCGCGACGACAACCGAATCCCCGATACCGGTGAGGCCGCATGAACGGCCGTTCGCGTCCTCGAACGACAGCCGGATCCGCTGCGGCATGCCCCAATAGACGTGCAGGGGATGGACGTCGCCCGGCGCGGTGCGCCGCCCGCCCGCCTTCGGATTCGACGTTCGGGTAGGGGTCAGCCACGGGAATATCCCCTCCGGATCGTCGCGCGGAGCGGCGGCGCCGGCGCGCCTTTCGATTTGCTCCGCCGTTTCCACGTTGGGCCACAGCCGGTCCCACAAGGTATCGCCGCGGTCTTCATGCCGCGCGACGATCAGCGTCGTCATCGGGCCTCCTCCGCGAAGCGACGTGCGATACCCCTTTCCGCCGGAGGGCGCGTAGGCGTTCAAGGTGTACAGCGCCATCGCGGCGGCCGCCCGGCAGAGGACAGCCGCGCCATCGCGCTTCACGAACAGGTCCGCGTTATTACGCAGGGTCTGCGCCCCGGGCGCGTCGATCAGCAGCGCCTCGACGTTCTTGACGCCTACGTCCTCCAGCGGGTCCGCGTCCTGCATGAAGCGGGGGCCGGGACCGTCCAGATCGAACGCCGGCGCGACGCGCGCGAATCGCTCCCGCAGCTCCGGGGGCGCGGGCGGGCGCGACCACCAGTCCCGCCAACGGTCCTCGTCGTCGGGCGCGGCGGCGGCGCTCAAGAGGCCAATCAGGAACTCGTGCGCCGCGCCGTCGAAATCCGGCCGCGGCCACGCGAAAGCGACGAACGGATCCTCGTGGATCCGTTCGTTGACCCGCCAGGGCGCGATTCGCTCGACGCCGCCGCTCCGACGCCGGACGGGCAACCACGCGGTCTCGATCAGGTTGAACGACGCCACGGTTTCGCCCCCTTTCCTCGCGCTGCGATCATCGGCTGAACGGCGTCTCGTAGATGACGATCTCGGCCTCCTCGACCGTCTCGACCTTGCGGCGGACGATTCGGCCACGGATAAAACGGGAACTTGTCGCTCCCGTCAAGCGCTCCCCCCGGTGTTCCGGTCGGTCCGATTCGCGCCTCCGCGGTCGATCGACCGGCCGCGGAGGCTTCAAGATCGGCAGTGGGTCGTTCATGCTCATCCTCACTCACTCGGTTGCGATATAGCCATACGGCTACACACATATGTCTGATGCCTCGCACATGCAAGGAACGCGCTGCCGCCACACGGCTACACACGGTTCATCCCGCCAAGTGCGGGAACAACGCCTATGGAGTGGAGCTGGCGGGGAGCCACGTCAAGCCCATCCTGGAATCGTACCGCAGGCGCGCCTTGACGACGTTCGTCGCGTCGCCGGCGACCGGCGCAGTCGCCGCCCCGTTCCCGTCATCGTCGAGGACAACCAGGACCTTGTCGTCGTCCAACCGCGTCCATTCCGCCTTCGCCGCCCGCGCCGCCTCGGCGTGTTCGGGCGGTATCGCCTCCCCGGCGACACGGCGGGCGCTGACGTTCGCCTCGCTCAGCCGCCACGCGCGCCAGGACTCGGCCGAATCGCCGTCCACCGCCGCATAGGGGACGATGCGCCCTTGCCGAACGCGGGCAAGCCGCAGCGTGACCGCAGGATCGGTATCGATTCGGGTAGGCGTCCGAACGTCGCGGTCCCAGGCGCCCCCATCGTACACGTAACCGGCGGAGAGACTGAGCGTGTTGGCGTTCGCGACACCGCGATCCGCGCCCGCCCGGCCTTCCGCGTCGTAGAATCTGGCTTTCAGCCCGTCCGGAACGCGCGCCTCGGCGCCGTCGCCATAAACCGCCTCGACGAGCGCGCGCAGCCCGCCGGGGCTTTCGATCGCGCCCGTGTCCCGGAGCGCCCGGGCGGTCAGCCAGAGGCGGGCGTGATCCCGATAAACGTACGCCGCGCGCCGGAACGCGCTTTCGAACCAGTCGTCGTCCGCGTCCGCAACCGGATCCGGCCCCACCACCAGCAGTTCGGGCCGGCCGCTCCGTTCCGGGCGGCGGTGGCGCCAGAGCCGGCCCGCGCGCTGGACCAGCAGGTCGACCGGGGCAAGGTCGGTCGCCATCGCGTCGAAATCCAGGTCGAGGGATTGTTCGACGACCTGCGTCGCCACCAGCGCCTTGCCGGCCCGCCGGCGCGCCTCGCTCTCCTTGCCAAACGCCGCCACGACCCGTTTCTCGATCTCCAGGCGGTCGGCGAGCGCGAACCGCGCGTGGAAAAGGTCGGCGTCCAGCCCGCGCGCGGCCAGCTCTTCGTACGCCTCTATCGCGTCGTCGACGGAGTTACGGACATACAGGACCGCCCGCCCCTCCCCGGCCGCGCGCGCAACCTCGGCGAGCGCGTCGTCCGATGTCCGAAGAAACCGGACCGGAAGCGCGCGCGCCCGGCCGGGGCGGGACCGGACCGCCACCGCCGTTCGACGGCCCGCCGCGCCAACGGTCGCCAGCGGATAACCGGATTCTCCGTCGACCGCCGCCGCGTCCGGCCGTCCGCCCAGGCCGCGCGAGAACGCGTCCAGCAGGCGGCGGCGAAGCGCCGAAGACAGGGTGGCGGACAGCAGGACCGCCGATCCGCCAAGGCCCGCCTGGAATTCGAGCAGCGCCTCGATCTCCCGCTGCATGTAGGCGTCATAGGCATGCACCTCGTCGAGAACGAGAACGCGGCGCATGAGGCCGAGCAGGCGCAGCGACTGATGCCGATTCGGCAGGACCGCCAGCAGCGCCTGATCCATCGTGCCCGCGCCGGCGTCCGCAAGGAACGCCCGGCGCCGGTCGTCGGCGATCCAGGCGGCGCACGCGGCCGACGCGGTCGCATCGGAAGGATCGACCTCGCCGCTGGATCCGGAGTAGCCGGTTTCGTCCCGCCCGCCGCGCAACACGGCCAAGCGAAAGCCGTCGTGCAAATCGCGCGCCCCATGCGCAAGGGCGATGGAAGGCGACGCGCCGGGGGCGAACAGCTGGCGATGCGCCTTGCCGAGACGATCGAACATCGCGTTGGCGGTCGCCATGGTCGGCAGGGCCATATAGAGGCCATCGGCGCGCCCCGCCGCCATCAGGCGATGGGCGAGCATCAACGCCGCCTCCGTCTTGCCGCTGCCCGTCTCGTCCTCGATCATGAACAGCGCCGGGCCCTCCGGCAACGCGACGTCGCGCGCCCATTCCTGCATCGGCCCCGGAGTCGCGCCGCCGCCGATCAGCGCGTCGTAGCCCAGAACGCCGCGGCTCCGCGCCGGCAACACGCCGGATTCGTCGACGGCGCGCCCCGCCCTTTCTCGCGCCAGAGGCAAGTAGGCGTCGATCGCTCCGCAATCGACCGGACGGCAATACGGAAACCACTTCTGGCTGGAGCCGATCCAGTCCGCGAGCACGGCGAGTCCCGCCAGCGCATGGGACGCGCGGCGCACACGGGCCGGATCGAGGGACGGCGCCTCCGACGGCGGCGAGAAGAGGCCGTGGGCCTCGTCGACGAACGCGCGGGCGGCCTCGATTCCCGGCGCGCCGAAATCGGGCCGCAAGGCGCGGAGCGATTCTCGACCGGCCGTTCGCGGAGCCGGAGGCGCGCCGTGATGGCCCGCGACAGCCGATATCAGCGGCCGCCATACCCCCCGCCGACCGGTTGTCGGCAACCGGAAAAATTTGTCATCGGCGTCGAACAGGCGAAGTCCGCCGGCGCCGTGATCGTAACCGCCCGCCAGGCGCCGGGGATCGTCGGTGAAACAGCCGGGGAAGAATTCCGGGACCTTCGTCTGAAAACGCTTCGCGAATTTTCCGATGTCGTGCAGGCAAAGCAGGTAAAGAAGGAGCGGATCCGCATCGTCCCGCGCCAATCCAAGTAGTTTGCAAAGATGCTCGCCAAGTCCGGGATGCCGCGCAAGCAGCGCGCCGCCCACAGCGGCTACGTCGAGGCAATGGAAAACGAGCGGATGCCATGCCGGCCCGTTGTCCGGGGCAAGAGGACGGGCCTTGCCCCAGAATTCGAGGATATTCACGCGCCGTATCCTTCGGCGCGGCGGACGACGGACACGATCGCCTCGGCTTGGCATTCGCCGAACTCGGCTTCGCGAAGCGCCCCGGCGGCGGCGAGCGTGTCGCACACGGCTCCACTCATGCCTTTCGTCCACTCACGGAACGCCGGCCGATCCTGCCGCGCCATCGGGCGCCGATAGTGGCGCGCCGGCGTTGGCGCGTCAAGCGGCGGCCGGTGTTACCATCATGAAGTCATGGCCGATACGCGGACGAGGGCGCAGCGCCGCCGCATCATGCGGGCCGTCCGGAGCAGGGACACCGGGCCGGAATGGGTCGTGCGCCGGCTGCTGCACGGCCTCGGCTACCGCTATCGACTCCACCGGCGGGACCTCCCCGGCAGCCCGGACCTGGTGTTTCCCGCGCGCCGCAAGGCGATCTTCGTGCATGGATGCTTCTGGCGCGCGCATGACGGCTGCCGCTGGGGCCGGCCGCCGAAGTCCCGGCCCGATTACTGGCTCCCGAAACTCGAACGGAACCGGGCGCGCGACGCCGAAAAGCGCGCCCTTCTCGAGGCGCTCGGCTGGCGCGCGCTGGTCGTCTGGCAGTGCGAGACCCGCGACGCCGGCGCCCTCTCCGTCAAACTCCGCGCGTTTCTGGGCGGCGGGAACGAATCATGAGCCATAATCGGACCGATTCGCGGCGCGGGGGGCGGACGGAGAGGACGATGGCGCGGCCTGTCGGGATCGACCCGTTGGCGGGCGCCGCGCAGCCGCCACCGACAGCGCCCCGCCGCCGCGCGAACCTTGCTACGCTTGCCGCCCACGCGTCGGCCGATCGTAAAGCCGGCGCCCGGCCGATCGAACGCAGCCGCGCCTGCGAAGCCCGTGCGCCGCAACCCTGACCATCGGAGACAGAAAACACCATGCCCCCATCGACCGCGCCCCGCCGTATAGCCGCCGCTCTCATGCTGACGCTGCTGGCGCTCCCCGCCGAAGCCACCACCGACGCCCGCATCGCCGCCGACAGCGCCGAGGCCATCAGCGCCGCCGTCCGCGCCGCCGACCGCGCGGTCGCCGCCGCCGAAGCCACTGCCGAAGCCGCCAACCGCGCCGCCGCCGACGCCAATCGCGCCGCCGCCGATGCTTACCGCGCCGCCGTCGCCAGCGCCCGGGCCGCCGCCGCCAGCCTGCGCAGAACCGCCGCCAACGCCCACGCCGACGGAGTCACGGATCCCGACGTCGACCGCCTGGTCGCCGCAGCCCACGAAGAAGCCGACGAAACGGACCGTTTGGCCGCCGTCCTCGAAGACCACGCCGCCGATCTCGAAGCCGCAGCGCTGTCGTTCGAGAGGTGCGTTGCGCCGTCGCAATAGACCGAATCGCCCGCCCGCCGCGCCGGCAACGCGCCGCCGCCTACCCGATCGCGCGCCCCGCCTGACACGCAACCGAGGAGGCCACCATGGCTGCGCCATCCGACGTCGACCGCGACGATTACGAGTGCGCGGCCTACTACCGGGCGCGCCGCCGCCGCGCGATTGCGACGTTTGCCGCGCCCCGGCGACGGTCGCGTTCCCGGACGCCGGGATGCGCCCCGGCGCGCCGCCGTTGGCCCTGCGCCGCGCCTGCATCGTTGCCGGTTGCGCCTTCATGCGCGGCCGCCCGGCGCGCGCAACGGACTTCCGGCCCCTGCTCGCTGCCGCGCGCTGCGTTCGAGGCCGTCGAATGACCGCGCCTCGGCCGGTCAAGGCCGCCCGCGGCGGCGGCGAAGCCGAAATCGAGGCGCTGGCCGCGCGCGGCGTGAAAGACGCCCGCAAGCAGCTTGTCGAAGCCGCGCGCGCCGGCGAGGCGGACGTCGTCGACACGCCGTTGCGCTCCGGCGCCGGGGGAGACCAAGGCCGTTTGCGGGGACGTTGCCGGGTTCGCGCCTCGCGCGAGGCCGGCGGGACGCCGGCGGTCCCAGGGGGCGGGCGATCAGAATTGGGTCTCCGCGACCTTGCGGAGGAGGAAATCGCGGAAGGCCACGACGCGCCGGGAGCCGCGCATTTCCTCGGGATAGACGAAATACGCCTCCACCTGCGGCGCTTCGATGTCATGCAACACGCGGACCAGGGACGGGTTCTGGCGGGCCAGGAACGCCGGAAGCAGCGCCATGCCGATGCCGGCCTCCACCGCGCGCAGGATGCCGTAGGTGTTGTTGACGGCGAAGGCGGGTTCGAGGCCGGGGGTCGCCTCGCGCGCCTTGTCTATGAGCCAGTTCACGTCGGCGAAAGGCTTGGGGAAACCCTCGCCGTAGCCGATGAGGCGGTGGCGGCCCAGATCGGCCACGCCGCGCGGAGAGCCGAAGCGGGTGAGGTAGTCGCGCACCGCGAACACGCCGAACGTCCCGGTGAACAGGCGGCGCTGGACGAGATCGGACTGGACCTGCGGGCGGACGCGCACCGCCACGTCGGCCTCGCGCATCGACAGGTCGAGCTCCGCGTCGGCGACCAGAAGAGTCACCTGGATGTCGGGGTAGTTGTCGAGGAAGTCGCCGATCTGGCCGGTGAGCCACATGGAGCCGAAGCCCACCGTGGTGGTGACGCGGAGCGGGCCGCGCGGCTGTTCGCGGCTGTCGGCGAGGGCGGCCTCGGCGGCGGCCAGTTTGCCGAAGATCTCGCGAGTCGTGCGCAACAGCAACTCGCCCTGCTCGGTGAGCAGCAGGCCGCGCGCGTGGCGGTGGAACAGGGCGGTCGAAAGCGACGCCTCCAGCGCGCGGATCTGGCGGCTGACGGCGGACTGGCTCAACGACAACGCCTCGCCGGCGCGGGTGAAACTGCCGGCGTCGGCGACGAGGTGGAAGACGCGGAGCTTGTCCCAGTCCATCGCGCGTCACTTGGGGGCGCGAAACGGGGCGCGCAGGCGAAGATGCCGGCGAGACGCCGGCGCGGCCAGGTCCGGGGGATGCGTCACGCGGAGGCGAGCCAGCGTTCGGCGTCCAGCGCGGCGATGCAGCCGGTCGCGGCGGCGGTGACGGCCTGGCGATAGACCTTGTCGCGCACGTCGCCGGCGGCGAACACGCCGGGGCGGCTCGTCGCCGCGCCGCCGGGGTCGGCGACGATGTAGCCGTCGCCGTCGATGTCGAGCTGGCCGGCGAACAGTTCGGTCGCCGGGTCGTGGCCGATGGCGACGAACACGCCGTCGACGGCGATACGGCGCGCGCGGCCGGTGCGGACGTGGCGCAGGCGCGCGCCGTCCACCGCCGGCGGGGCGCCGGAGCCGGTAATCTCCTCGACCACGTGGTCCCAGACCACCGAGACCTTGTCGTTGGCGAACAGGCGGTCTTGCAGGATCTTCTCGGCGCGCAGCGTGTCGCGGCGGTGGACCAGAGTCACCGAGGAGGCGACGTTGGCGAGGAACAGCGCCTCCTCGACCGCGGTGTTGCCGCCGCCGACGACGGCGACCGGGCGGCCGCGGTAGAAGAATCCGTCGCAGGTGGCGCAGGCCGAGACGCCGGCGCCGCGCAACGCGGCCTCGGACTCCAGGCCGAGCCAGCGGGCGCGGGCGCCGGTGGCGATTATCAGCGAATCGCCCAGGTAGCGCGCGCCGCCATCGCCCACCGCGGCGAACGGGCGGCGGGACAGGTCGACCGAAGCGACGACGTCGGAGACGAGGTCGGCGCCGACGCGGGACGCCTGCTCGGTCATCCGCTCCATCAGCCAGGGGCCCTGCACCGTGTCGGCGAAGCCGGGGTAGTTCTCGACGTCGGTGGTTACCGTCATCTGGCCGCCGGGCTGGAGGCCGTGGACGAGGCGCGGCGCCAGGCCGGCGCGGGCGGCGTAGACGGCGGCCGTCAGCCCCGCCGGGCCGGAGCCGAGGATCAGGACCCGGCTGCGCAGCTCCCCGGTCATGTTGGCGATCGGGCCGGCCTCACAACGCGCGTTCGTAAATTGCGAGCGCGTCGGCGTAGGCGACCTCGCGCGGGTTGTTGACGAGCAGGCGCTGCTGCTTCATCGCCTCCTCGGCCAGCATGGGCAGGTGGTTGTGGCCGATGCCCACCTGGCGCAGGGTCTTCTCGACGCCGAGATCGTCGATCAGGCCCTCGAAACCCTCGATCAGGCGCTCGGCGGGGTCCGCCTCGCCGCCGGTCAGATGCGGCATGGCGAGCGGCGCGACCTCGGAATACATCTCCGCCGCCGCCGGGACGTTGAAGCGCATGACGTGCGGCAGCACCAGCGCGTTCGACAGGCCGTGGGCGACGTGGAAATGGCCGCCGATGGGATAGGCGAGCGCGTGGACGGCGGCGCAGGGCGCGTTGGCGAACGCCATGCCCGCCAGCATGGAGCCGAGCAGCATGGCGGCGCGCGCCTCGCCGTCCGCCCCGTCGGCGCAGGCGCGGCGGATATGGCCGCCGAGCAGCGACAGCGCGCGGCGCGCCAGGGTGTCGGAGAGCGGGTTCTTCAGGCGCCGGGTGGTGTAGGCCTCCAGCGCATGAACCATCGCGTCGATGCCGGTGGCGGCGGTGACTTTCGCCGGCAGGCCATAGGTGAGTTCGGCGTCGAGAATGGCGAAATCGGCGTAGAGGACGGGCGACACCACGCCCATCTTGGTCGTCGCGCCGGTGGTGACGATGGCGATGGGGGTCATCTCGGACCCGGTGCCGGCGGTGGTGGGAACCTGGATCAACGGCAGCCGCGCGCCGCGCGCGTTGCCGACTCCGTAGGCGTCGGCGAGGGGTTGATCGGACTTCGCAAGGAAGGCGGCGAGTTTGGCCACGTCCATCGAACTGCCGCCGCCGAAGCCGACGACGCCGTCGACCTTCTCGGCCCGCGCCAGCGCCGCGGCGGCGAGGACGGTCGATTCGGGCGGGTCGGCCTCGACCTCGGCGAAGGCGACGCGCGCGATTCCGGCCTCGTCCAGGCTCGCCTCCGCCGCCGCGGGGAGGCCCAGGCGGGCGATCCCCGGATCGGTGACGAGCAGGACGCGGCGCAGGCCGAGGCGGCCCGCGACCTCGCCCAGCCGCCGCGAGGCGCCGAGTTCGGAGAGGAACGACCGGACGGTGTGGAATTCGAAACCCTTCATTCTGCGCTCCCCGGCGGCGGGGCGGCGGCGCGGACGGCGCCGGACTCCGCCAATGCGGCGATCTCGGCCGGGGCGTAGCCGGCCTCGGCCAGGACCTCTTCGGTCTGCGCGCCCAGAGGCTGCGGGGCGCGGCGGATTCCGGGCCGCGCGCCATCGTAGCGCACCGGATGCGCGAGCAGGGTGAGCGGCGCGCCGCCGGCGGCCGACGTTTCCACGAAGGAGCCGTTGTGGCGCACCTGCGGGTCGGCCATCGCCGCCGCGTAGTCGTTGACCGGGGAGAACCACAACCGCTCGCGGTCCAGCCGCTCGGCCAGCGCGGCGTTGTCGAGGCCGGCGGCGGCGGCTTGGATCTTCGCCGCGATCTCGCCGTTGCGCGCGTAGGCGCCGGCGGAGTCGATGCCGGCGATCTCCGGGATATCCAGCGCCCGGGCGACGGCGGCGAGGGAGCCGAGCGAGATCGCCATGTGGCCGTCGGCGGTCCGATAGACGCCGTAGGGCGCGGGGAAGATCCAGCCGCCGATGGGCGCGGGCGCGCGGGTTTCGGCCGGCGGGCCGTTGGCGTAGCAGACGAGCGACTCCATTTGCAGGTCGAGGGCGGCGGACAGCAGGTCGACGTCGATGCGGCGCCCCTCCCCCGTCCGCTCGCGGCGGAACAGCGCCGCGGCGATGGCCATCGCCAGCAGCGCGGCGCCGTGGTGGTCGGCGGCGGTGACGCCGACCGGCGTGGGCGCGCCGCCGCGCGGGCCGGTGACGTGCGCCAGCCCCGACATGGCCTGGATCACCAGGTCCTGCCCCGGCCGGTCGCGATAGGGGCCGTCGGGGCCGAAACCCGACGCGGAGGCGTAGATTATGTCCGGCTTCGCGGCGCGGGCGGCGGCGTAGCCTATCCCCAGCCGGTCGGCGACGCCGGGGCGGTAGTTCTCGCACAACACGTCGGCGCGGGCGATCAAGCGCTCGGCGACGCGGCGGCCCTCCGGCGCCTTGAGGTCGAGGGCCAGCGAGCGCTTGTTGCGGTTGGCGCACATCTGCAACATCGTCTCGCCCTCGAGGCGGCGGCCGGCGCCGCCCCATTGGCGCTGGAACGCGCCGTCCACCGGCTCCACCGCCACCACGTCGGCGCCGAGGTCGCCCAGCGCCTGCATCGCCATCGGGCCGAGCAGGAAGTGGTTGAAACTCAGCACGCGGACGCCGTCGAGCATCGCGGGCGCCCGGTCGGCGGCGGTCATACCGGGTCGCCGCGGTAGAGCATGGCGAGCGCCGTCCCGTCGGCGGCGGCGTGGCCGCGCTGCGCCATCAGGCGGTGCAGCTCCGCCGCCGCCGCGGTCATGGGCATGGCGGCCTCGACGGCGCGGGCGAGGTCGCCCGCCGTGTCCAGGTCCTTGAGCATGGTGCGGACGTGCGATTCGACGGTGAAATCGCCCGCCGTCATCTTGGGGAAGAACTGCTGGAGAAGGAGCGAATCGGCGCGCCCGCCGGCCAGCGCGTCGGGCAGGCGGGCGGCGTCGATCCCGGCGCGCAGCGCCAGCCCCGCCGCCTCGGCGAGGACGGCGACGCCGCAGCCGACGATGACCTGGTTGACCAGTTTGGCGGTCTGCCCGGCGCCGACGGGGCCCATCAGGGTGAAGCGGCGGGCGAGATGGGCCATGACGGGTTCAAGGCGGGCGAAGTCCTCCGGCGCGCCGCCGGCCATGACGGCGAGTCCGCCGGACTCGGCGCCGGCGACGCCGCCGGACACGGGGGCGTCGACCCAGCCCATGCCCGCCTCGGCGCGCAGGCGCTCGGCCATCGCGCGGCAGGAATCGGGGCGGATCGACGACATGTCGACCAGCAGTTTGCCGCGCGCGCCGCCGGCGGCGACGCCGCCGGGGCCGAACGCCACCGCCTCGACCGCGGCGGTGTCGGACAGGCAGGTGAAGACGATGTCGGACGCGGCGGCGACGGCGGCGGCGCTCTCCCTGGCCGCGGCGCCGCGCGCGGCGAGGTGGGCGAATTTCGCCGGGGTCCGGCCCCAGACGGCGAGTTCGTAGCCGGCGTCGAGCAGGCGCGCGGCCATCGGCGCGCCCATCAGGCCCAGGCCGATATAGCCGAGCCGGGGCGGGTCCTGCGTCTTGCTCACGCCGCCTCCCGCGTATCGGAGCGCCGCTCGGCCGGGCGGTCGATCCAGCCGCCGCCGAGGATGCGGGTCCCGGCGTAGAACACCGCCGCCTGCCCCGGCGCAACGGCGCGGACGGGCGAATCGAACCGGACGGCGGCGCGCCCGCCGGGGCGCGGCTCCACCGCCGCGGGGGCGCCGGAGTGACTCGACCGGACGCGGACCGTGGCGCGGCGCGGCGGCGAGTCGAGCCAGTTCACGCCGGAGACGGCGACCTCCCGCGCGCCCAGGGCCGACCGGGGGCCGACGACGACGGCATGGCGCTCCGGCTCCAGCCGGAGGACGTAGAGGGGTTCGCGCCATGCGACGCCGAGGCCGCGGCGCTGGCCGACGGTGAAGTTGACGATTCCGTCATGGGTCCCGACGCGGCGGCCGTCCTCGAGTTCGACGGGGCCGGGTTCGAGGCTCCCCGGCCGCAGGCGGGCGATCAGCCGGGCATGGCCGCCATCGGGGACGAAGCAGAGGTCCTGGCTGTCGGGCTTGGCGGACACCGGCAGGTCGAAGCGCGCAGCGGCGGCGCGGACCTCCTCCTTCGTCATCCCGCCGAGGGGGAAGCGGAGGAAGGCGAGCCGCGCGCGCGGAGTGGCGAAGAGGAAGTAGCTCTGGTCGCGGCGCGAATCGGCGGCGCGATGGAGCTCCGGCCCGCGCGGGCCGTCGACGCGGCGGACGTAATGGCCGGTGGCGAGCGCGGCGGCGCCCAGATCGCGCGCGGCGTCGAGCATATCGGCGAATTTGACGCGCTCGTTGCAGCGCGCGCAGGGGACGGGAGTCAGCCCGCGCCGGTAGGAATCGGCGAAGTCGTCGATCACCGCGGCGCGGAAGCGCGACTCGTAATCGAGCACGTAGTGGGGGATTCCCAGCCGGTCGGCGACGCGGCGGGCGTCGTGGACGTCCTGCCCCGCGCAGCAGCCGCGCGCGCGCCGGGGCGCCGCCGCGCCCTGGTCGTTCAGCTGGAGCGTCAGGCCGAAGACGTCATGGCCGGCGGCGGCGAGCAGCGCGGCGGCGGCGGCGCTGTCCACCCCGCCGGACATGGCGACGGCGATGCGCGCGCGCGGCGGGCCGGCGAGGTCGAGGTTCGGCGGAGACATGGCCGCCACTATGGGCGCGCCGGCGCCGTTTTCAAGCCGGGCGGGCCGGGCGCCGCGCGGCGGCGGCGGGCGGCGGCGAGCGGCGGGCAGCGATGCGGGTCGCGGTAGTCGACCTGGCAATCGAGGCATTGCAGGCATTCGTTCATGTCGATGGCGCCGGAGCGGGCGATCGCGCCGATGGGGCACGACCGGGCGCAGACCTGGCACGGGCTTCCGCATTCGGGGCGGCGCCGCAGCCAGTTCAGCACATGCGCGCGGCCGAGGATCGCCAGCACGCCGCCCAGCGGGCAGAGGAAACGGCAGAAGAAGCGTTCGACGAACAGCCCCGCCGCCAGCAGCGCCGCCGCCCATGCGACGAAGGGCCAGGAGCGCGCGAACGCCGCGGTGATAGCGGTCTTGAACGGCTCGATCTCGGCGGCGTCCGCCGCCGCGCCGGCCGACACCGCGGACAGGCCGAGGAGCCCCGCCCCCAGGGCGTATTTGACCGCCCACAGGCGCTGTTGCAGGCGCTCCGGCACGGCGATTTGCGGCAGCCGCGCCAGGCGCGCGGCGCCGTTGAGGAGTTCCTGCAACGCGCCGAACGGGCACAGCCAGCCGCAGAACACGCCGCGCCCCCACAGCACCAGCGTCAGCGCGGTGTAGGCGGCGACGATCGCCAGCAGCGGGTCGAGCAGCAGGACCTCCCAATCGGCGGCGCCGATCGCCGCGCGGAAGGCGGAGACGACGGTGAGGATGGTCAACTGCCCGCCGGCGATCCAGCCGAGCCAGACCAGGACCACGGCGAGCAGGCCGACGCGGACGGCGCGGTGCAGGCGGCGGGAGCGCGCGAGTTCGTCCTGGAGGACCATGACCGCGGTCGCCGCGGCGAGCAGGACGAGCAGCGCCGCGATGTCCCACTGCCGGTCGATCCACAGGCGCTGCCAGTCGGCCAGCGCGCTCTCGCGCCAGCCGCCGATCCCGACGCGGACGGGTTCGCGGAGGCCGGCGTCCTCCAGCGCCGCCAGCGGGCCGCGCGCCAGCGCCCCCGGCACGCGGTAGGGCAATGCATGGGCGCGCCCGCCGGAGTCGATCTCCAGCGTCCACGGCGCCAGCGGGTCGAACCCGCGGCCGCCGGCGATGGCGAACCGCGCCAGCCGGTCGAATTCGGGCGCGCCCTCCGCCGCCAGGCGGCGCGCCGGCGAGAAGTGGCGGGTGAGCAGGGCGAACGTCCGGCCGTCCTGGACGAGGCGCGCGTCGGCGATGCGGTCCACCAGCCAGGGGTTGGGCGGCAGCCAGTGGCGCGGGCCGACGGACCCCACCACGACGTGCTGCGAATCGTACGGCGCGGCGTCGAGGATGTTGCGGTAGCGGCGCTCGCCGAACAGGTTGCGCCCGATCATCGCCGGCGTCGCCAGCGCGGCGTAGAACACGGTGGCGGCGGAGTCCTGCTCGCCGGAGTCGGCGGGGACCGTCATCGCGCGCACCGAGCCGTCGGCGAGAAGGCCGGCCCAGTCGCGGGGGGCGAAGGCGGCGCGGTCGAGGGACAGGCCGCCGGCGCCGTCCTCGAGCACGCCGGTTTCGTAGGCGACCGCGGCGGCGGCGGCGAGCACCGCGCGGCGCATGGCGACGACGCTGATCGTGGCGCCGGAGACGCCGTCGACGCGCCGCGGCGCGAAGCGCGCGCCGCCGGCGAGGTCGTGGCCATGCGTTTCGGCGAGGTAGCGGTCGGTCGCCTCCGGCGTGACGATGCCGGGGTCGATCATCGGCTCGCGCTCCTCGAGCAGGAGGTGGCCGCGGATCGCGCCGGACAGGTCGATGCCCACCGCGATGTCGAAGGACTGGCCGGAGAAGCCGCGCGGGCGGACCGCCTCATGGGTGGAGAACAGGTAGCCGACCGCCTCCCCGCCCGCCAGCGCCGGCGCGGCCGGCGGGTCGCCCGCGACGGGCCCAAGCGAGTCGGCCTCGGGAAAGATCGCCGGGAGCGCGCGGGCGAGGCGGTCCGCCAGCGGTTCGTCGTCCATCCCGGCGCCGGCGCCCGCGGCCCAGAACGCCGCGGCGGCGGCCGCGAGGACCGGCCGGAGCGCCCCGCCGAGGGCCCGATCGCGAACGGCGGCGGGAAAGCCCTCAAACTCCTTCCGCGCGGCCTGGATCCAGCCAACCGGGCGCGTCCCGCCGTTCATCGCCGCATGTTGCCGCGGGCGGCGCCGCGCGTCAACGGCGCGCGCGCCGAGGCTTGCGGCTTCGACCGCCTTGCCGCAGGGCCGGTCTCCGCACGCCGCCCGGCTCCGGGCGGGGCCGGTCCGTCCTTCCCCGCCTCGAGATGGACGGCGACGGCCGCCGCCGTTCCGTCCGGCGATCGGGCGGCGGTTGCGTTCGGCGTTCGGGGCGGGCGGGGCGGCCCGCCCGGCGCGCCGGGCGGGCCGGCCTGTTCGGGCGCGGGCACATGGCGTTCACCATCGACCGGGGGCCGGGCGCCGACCGCCACCAGGGCCTCGTCGCGCTGGAGGGCGGAACGCTGGAGGCGGGCGGGCGCGGCTACCTCGCGCGGTCGGAGCAGACGCGGGCGATGATCGCCGCCGCGGCGGCGCTTCGGGCGGGAGCGGACGGCGGCCCGGCCCGCTGGCGCGCCGGGGCGCCGATCCTCCGCCAATTGCCGCGCGGCGACGGACGTTCGGAGGCCGAGCGCGGCGCGCGCGATTCCCGGTGGCGCGAGACGCGGCGCCTGTTCGCCGGCCTCGAGCGCGCCGATCTCGCCGACCCGCTCGTCTGGCCGCCGCTGCTGCTCGGCTCGCTGTTCGCCGGCTACGGCGTCCGCCTCGGCGCGCCGCGCGGGTTGCGGCCGCCTGCCGCTGTTCGCATGCCCGCGCCGCCGCGGCGGTGGTGGCGATCCCACCCGGCGAGCGAGCGGCGCTGGCTGTGGACGGGCGAATCGAGGTGACGTGCGATTGCTGCGCCGCCGTCTATGCGTTCGATGCGGAGGGCGCGGCGATAATCGGGCGGGTCGAGGACGTCGTCGTTGTCCGGGGAAGCCTCGGGAGAGGGGATGTCGAGGTCGTGCGCGGGCATGTCGGTTCTCCTGGCGTGGGGTTTCGACGCCGCCGGGACCGCGTCCTCGCAATCCCTGGCGCGTCGCCCCTCTTCCGGCTTTTCTCCGACTCCCCAGACACGGGGCGCGCGGTTCAGGCGGACCGGGCGGAGATCGCGTTCAGGCGCTCGCAGACGGAGCGGGGGTGGAGCGTCGCCATGTTCAGCACCGGGACGCCGTGGCTCCGTGCGACGCGAATGGCCATCCCCGCGCCGCCCTCGACGCGCCCGCCCTCGGTCCAGCACACCGCCGCAGCGACGGGGGATTGTCCGCTCTCGCCCAACAGGACGGCCACGTTGCGGGCATGGAGCTTGCGCACCGTCGGCGAACACCGATCCCACGCGGGATGCGACGCGGCGGCGATGGGCAGGAAATGCGCCAGTTCCACCGAAGACAGCGGGTAGAGGTCCGACCCCGTGCGGCCGTTGTAGCGGGGCCAGGGCAGATAGAGCGTCCGCCCGTCCGCCGGAACCCCCGTCGCGAACGCTTCGTCGGCCCCCCGAGCCCCGCTCGACCGCAGGCGCCATCCCTTGCCCGCAAGCCAGGCCGCCATCCTCGTCATGTCCCGACGAACACGCTCGGGCGTCCGTCGGGCCCCGATCCCCGCATAGGCAAGCGCTCTCGTCATCCCAAACCCTCCGCGCCGCGCTCCGTTCCGGGCTGCGCCTCTCCCGCGGCCCTTGACGTCTCGCCTTTCTCGTGCTTCCCTTCTCCTCCCTTTGGCCCGCGAGCGCAGACTCACCGGACAAGGAAGAAACGGATGTCCTTGCCGGCCCGTCTCGTGCGGCCGAGGCGGCGCCCTCATTGCGGAAAACGATGTCGAGGCAGGCCCCGCGGGTCGCTATCTCCGCGTCGATATCCTCGTCGCCCGGGACCCTTCAGCGGGACTTCGGATTACCCGCGGCGCGGCGATGGCGCGGGCTGGAATATCGCGCCTCGCAACCGGTGGCTGCCGCGCTATCGGCTCTATCCTCGCGCATGAGCGTGTGAAAAATCCCCGTACTTGGAATTGGCGGCGGTTCATGGGGTTCGGTCAACCGAATCCCAAGATAAACCCGCCACGCAACGCCGAAACTAACGGACGCCGCCACCGTCGAACGCGCCGAACCCGCGCGGCGGTCAAGGGTCGAGGACGGATGCGGGGAAGAAGGCGGCGTCGGCCGCGCCGACGGTGGGGACGACGAGGGCGCGGTCGAGGAAATCGTTGCGCTGTTCGCAGCTGGTCTCGGCGATGAGCAGGCAGCCGTGGCAGGCGGCGCCGTGGAGCAGGCGGTCCTCGTAAGCCGAGTCGGGGGCGTGCTCGGCGCATACGGGGTCGTTGGAGCACAGGCGGTTGTCCTCCAGCGCGCGGCGCAGATGCCGCGCCAGGCGCCGGCCCGCCTCGACCAGCCCGCCCAGGGTGCCGTCGGAGTCCGACGAACCGGTGTAGATCAGGACGCCGTGGCCGGCCTCTCCGGCATAGACGCGCTCGCGCAGCGCGCTGGCGGGATACCCCGAATCGAGCGCGACCCGCGTCATCAGCATGTGCGAAAGCGAATGGAGCATGACGTAGGCCGCTCCGGGGAAGCCGTCCGGCGTGCGGCCGCGCGCCTTCGCCCATTTCCGCCATCCGGCGAGGAGCAGGTCGCCTCGCGCGGCGACGGCGGGGCGGCGGAGCCACGCCTCCACGGCGTCCCTGCGCAGAGACAGGAAGACTCCCTCGCCGCGGTTTTCGACGGCGGGCAGCCAGTCGACGGTCTCGGCGAGGGCGGCGCGTTCGACGTCGAGGTCGATTTCGCCCTCCTTGTCGGGGCTCACGGCCTCGAAGCGGGTGAATCCGAGCAGCGCCCTGACCTCGCGGATCCGGTGCGCGAGCGCCAGTTTGTCGACCATGGCGGCGGCGGAATCGCCGTTCGGATCCCAGTCCGCGCGCGGCAGGGTTTCGGCGTGGAACCGGGAGGAGGGATCGTCCTCGCCGATGATCGCGGCGCCACTGTCGAGGATGGCGAATTCGGCCGTCTTGACGGGGACCTCGAGGTCCTGCCCGGCGCCCGCGCGGCGGCGGCGGTATTCGGCGACCACCGCGTCGTCCTCGGCGCCGGCGAACGCCGCGGCGAGTTCGGGAATCTTCCGGAAGTTCGCCAAGGCGCCGAGATCGTCGGCGGCCTTGAGGCGGTCGTACTGCCGCCCGACCTCCCCGGCGAGGCCGGAATCGCTTTCGGGCAGGGAGATGACGCTCATGATCTGCGGGAACCAGGCGTTGCTGGCGGTGCGCACCAGCAGGCGGTAAGGCTCGCCGCACGCCTCGCGGGCGAACTGCCCGATCCAGGGCCGCCTGCCCTGGCAGTTTCCGAGCGCCTGGCTGTCGAAGCCCCAGGCTTCGTAGATCGAGCGCTCCGCGCCGCAATCGCACACGCCGAAGGCGTCGGCGACGTCGCCGCTCGGGCCGCGCTCCTCGATCCACAGGGGGCGGCGGCACGGGTCGCCGCCCTTGTGGATGAAGCTGCGCCAGTCGAGGTCGTCGATATGGCCGCGCCGGCAGGCCGCGACGAAGCGTACCGGGACGACGGGCTTGCTCTTGCCGCCGTCGCCGGGGTCGGGGAAACGGCGCCGGTCGAGGTCCCGCCACTGGACGAGGCGCCGCCGGCGCCAGAGCGGAAAGCCGGGCGCCGGGACGGCGTCCCTGACGATGAACCAGGTGGGGAATATCCGGGCGCCGACCGGGGCGGGGCTGGCCGCGTTCTCCTCGTGGGCCGGGGGAGTCCACAGCTCCACGGCGGGGCGGTCGAGCAGCGCGGCCAATTTGGCGGCGAGGCGCGGTTCGTCGATTCTCTCGCGGCGCAGGCGCGACCATTCGCCCAGGCCGGACACGATCACCGAACAGTCCGGCAGGTCGAGCATGGCTCCGGGGCCCCAGGTGGAGATCAGCTGGCTGCTCCGGACGATGTTCTCCGTCATCGCGCGCCCCGGCATGCGGTTGCGGCGCAAGCCCGCCGGCGCCGCGCCGGCGGGCCCGGGTTACGCAAGGTCCTTGCCTTCCGGAGTCTTGACGCCGAGCAGGACTCCGGGCTCCACGTCGCGCAGGGAGCGCGGCGCGCGAAAGCGGAGTTCGGCCTCGGTCAGCGCGTCGCGGTCGGGGTCGATCATCTCGCGCAGCAGCGGGCGGGACACGCCGGGCTCGCGCCTGGCGTAGCCGAAGGCAGTCCCGCCGCGCGCGGCGGCGTCGGCGAGTTCCGCCCACGCGGCGACGAGGCTCTCCACCCTGCCCCGCACCCGGTCGCCGAAATCGCCGGGCAGCCTGTCGGCGTGCCGCTGCGCGCGGGCGCCGACGGCGCGGGCGATCTCGCGAGTTTCGGAATCGCGGCCGGCGATGTCGGCGGCGGCGAGCGGCGGCGCGAGGCCGTCGACGCCGAGGCGGGCCAGCGCCACGGCGACGGCCGGCAAGGCGCGGTCCAGCGCGCGGGGCGAGAACGGGGTGACGCTCGCCGCCTCGACGCCGCGGTAGAACGAGGCGTGCCAGGCGGCGAAACGTTCGTAATGCGACCGGTCGCGCGGCTTGTTGACGTTGAGGAGCGCCACCGCGAGGCCGGGCCGCTCGGGGTCGCGGCCGATGCGGCTGGTGGCCTGGATGTATTCCGAGGCGGTCTTGGGCTGGCCGGAGACGAGCATCAGGCCGAGGCGGGCGATGTCGAGGCCGACCGAGATCATGTTGGTGGCGAGGGCGATGTCGACGCGGTCCTTCCCCGCGCCGAAATCGAGGGCGAGGCGCCGCCGCGCGTCGGCGACGTCGGCGGCCGAGACGCGCGACGTGAGCTCCACCGGCTCCACCGCGACGACGCGGTCGGCGAAGGGCGGAGTCTCGCCGCCGCGCCTGCGCGCGGAATAGGTTTGCAGGCGCGAGCCGATCTCGTCCTCGACGATGCGCCGCGCGCCGCCGAGTTCGCGCAGCGCGTTGAAATAGGCGACGGCGGTCATGTAGGGGTCGGCCGGGTTCGGGCGCGCGCGGGCGCCGCCGGCGGCCTCCCACGCCGCTTGCGCCGCCGCCATCACGGCGATCGCGGCGCGCAGGAAGACGACCTTCGGCCCCCTGCCCGGCGCGGCGATCCCGAGATAGAGGCGCGCGCCCGGGTCGTCCGCCGCCGCGGCGCGGGCGAAGAAGGAATCCCGCCGGTCCGGTCCGGGCGGCGGGAACACCGCGACGCGGGCGCGGTCGAACAGGGCGCGGACCTGCCTGGCGGCGAGGCGCGCCGTGGCGGTGGAGGCGACGATCTTGGGGCGCACGGTCTGCCCGCCGATCTCCCGCGAACAGAGGCGGTCGATGGCGGTCTCGTACAACCCGGCCATGCTGCCGAGCGGGCCGGTAATCAAGTGCAGTTCGTCCTGGACGACCAGGTCGGGCGGGCGCGGCCCCTCCGGACCGCCGCCGAAGAACGCCGCCGTCTCCGCGGTCCAGGGCAACGCCGCGAATTTGTCCGCCGTGGCGATCATGAAGGCGGGAGTCCGCGCGTAGATCGGCTCGTCGACGGCGACGACGGGCAGGCGCCGCCGCGCGGCGTTGAAATCGCAGCTCCGGCGGGCGCAGGACACGTGGAGGTCGGTGGGCTCATGGGGGTTCGGGTGGAGGCGGAAGGAGTCCTTCCCGAACCGGGTCCCGCACCACGGGCATTGCTCGATGGGCAGCGGCGGCTCGCGCGAACTATCGCTCCGGTAGCGCAGGACCTTTGCGCGCGCGGTGGACGGGCGGCTGGCGCCCTTGCGGCCCATGCGGTTGGGCGTGGCGGCGCGGCCGACCCACAGGGCGATCTCGAACGGCCGCTCGCCGAGCGCCTCCGGCGCCTTCTCGCGTTCGAGTTCGAGGGCGCAGACGAGCGCGGCGGCGCGGCCCAGCTGGTCGAGAGTGAGCAGCCGCAGCGTGTAGCGCATCAGCACCGAGAGGCCGCGATGGGCCGGGTCGGGCCAGCGCAGCCGGCGCAGCGCCATGGTGAAGGCGGCGAGGCCGAGATACGCCTCGGTCTTGCCGCCGCCGGTGGGGAAGAACAGCAGGTCGACCGTCTCGCGGTCTTCGTGTTCGGGTTCGGCTATCCCGCGCAGGTTCATCAGCAGGTAGGCGAGCTGGAAGGGGCGCCACTCCGGCGGCGGGACGCGCTCCGGCGCGGCGCCCTTCCCCGCCGCCTCGCGCCGCCGCGCGGCGGCGGCCATCGCGCGGTTGGCGATGCGGAACGCGGCGAACGCCTCGGCGTCCCGCGCCAGCAGGGCGATCCCCGCCTCGATGCGCCCGGCGGCGCGCGCGGCGTTCTCCGCCAGGGCGGCGGCGACCTCGCGCCGGCGGGGAACGGCGAGCGCCGCGGCGTCCCGGCGCCGGTCGGCGATCCATGCGCGGTAGAGGCGCGGCAGCGGCTCCAGCGCCGCCCGGGCGGCCGCGGCGTCCGGCAGCGCGCCGAGCGCCTCCATGCCGAATGCGACTCCCGCGATGGGCGCCGGCTCCACCCGTTCGACGGCGGCGCGCGGCGTCCATTCCGTGCGCACGCGCCGGCATTTTCCGTTGGCGGCCTCGGCGTGGACGGAGACGTTGTGGCCGACGGCGTATTCGGCGGCGTCGCGATAGTGCAGGTCGGCGAGGCGCTCGTCCCAATCGTCGTCGTCGAGGCCGTGCGCGTCGCCGCGCGCGACGAACGGCGCGTCGGCGGCGACGCTCATCTCCACCTGGAAGGCGAAGGCGGCGTCCTCCTCCTCATCGACCGCCGGGGCGCGCCGGTTGACGACGAACAGCGACACGGCGCGGACGTCTTCCTCCCCGCCGGGCGTGCGCACCGTCGTCCGGCGCGCGAGGACGGCGAGTTCGAGGCCATCGCTCCCCGGAACCGCGATGTCGGTCGGCGCGCCGTCGGCGATGTCGGCGAGCCGAACCGCCAGCGCGGCCTTGCGCGGCTCGCGGACCCAGGCCGCCGCGGCGCGGCGGCGCGAGGCGGGTTCGTCCCCGCCGGCGGCGGCGTCCCTCTCCTCCTCCGCGGTCTCCGGCCGGTAATCGCCCCAGGACAGGGCGGCGTCGAGGCACTCGGCTCCCGCGTCGACGAGCGCCGTCAGGCCGATGGAGGACGGGAAGCGGACGCGGCGGGCCGGTCCGCGGTCCGGGGTCTGCGCGTCGTCGCCGCCGTGGGGCGAGTCGGCGGGGTCGTCCATATCCTCGCCGTCCTCCCGCGCCGCCTGGATCGCGGGGGCGGCCGCGGGGACGAGGAAACCGGCGAGATACCAGCGCGACGGCGCCCGCGGCAGGCGCTCATGCGCCCGCGCGGCGTCGTCCGGCGTGGGGCCGATAAGGTCGAGGCGCAGCGCGCCCGCGAGCCAGTCGCGGACGGCCGCGCTGTCCGCCGGAGGCGCGGCGGGCGGGACGGCGGCAGTCATGGGGCGCTACCGCGCATTCGCTTACGAACGCCGATCATCTTACGGGCTTTACCCCGCCCTTTCTGCCAAGGCCGTACCCCACTCGGAAAATATCGGGGATGTTGACACGGTCATCGAGCAAGCGATCGAACACGCCGGCCGATTCGAGATCCTCGCGAACCCCCGCCGGTCCGCGCCCGATATTGTGGGGAAGGGATTTAAGCTCGCCCTTTTCTTTGTCGTCCTCCAGGCGCTCAATAACTCGATCAATCCGCCAACGGCGCCTAATATCGTCGAATTCGCACGGAACATTCAGCCCTCGCAGAAGATCGAGGACGGAGTGCATCCAAGGGTAATCTTCTCTGATTTCATAGACTCTTATCTCGGAAGCTTTCCGAACCCCATCGTTTATGCTGTTATAATGCAGCGCGCGGTCATGATCCGGATGATTTTGTTCGGTATTCTCGGCCGCCAAGCGGAGCGCCGCGATAAACGAACGCGGGCTGACGCGCTGCTTCGTATCTCCCAGGTGGTTCGGTATCCAGCTAAAGGGGAATCCGCGCCGGGGATTCGTACCCATCCACGGGCCGGAGAGCGCGTGAAATTTCCTGCGCTGTCCCTCCTCATCCCTCACCAGCTCACGAGGGACCTGGAAGGCTCCATCCGAATCGATAGGTTGCCAGTCTCCGCCAAGAAAGTCGCGAAACAAGGATCCGTCATCGTCGTTCGCCAGCAATTGCCACAACAATCCATACAACTCACTCCGCGGCCAGCTTAGCTCGATCGCAGTCGACAAGATCTTCGATGCGTCCGGAAAGTCCCAAATCCGCGACTTATCGACCTGATCGGCGCGCAGGAAAATTTTCACCCGAAGACGCTGGTAAGATCGCATTTCAAGCGCATTTTGCAGCAAACCACGAATTAGCCGGTACATATCCTTCCAATCGTTCGCGCAGCGATCCAAGGCATCGAAAAGAACCAGAAAATACCCGTCCTTTTTTTCCAGATTCCTGTCGTGCTCGGAAAACAAATTGTCGACCTTCTCCGGATTATCGTCCACCCACTTGACCCGCTCCGACCAGTCGGCAGCTCGCGCGAGCGGATGGTCATTGGACGCCAGCTGCCGGGCGATCACGGTTCGCCAGACAATCCGTGGACCGTCGCCAACTCGGTTCATCAACCTGGGCAAAACGTCGATACTGGGGTAATCCTCCGGCGAGGATTTGACGCCGAAACCGGTCCGGACTTCGGTCTTCGCGTTCAGCGCGGAACGCACGGACGAACGGTCGATCAGCCGCCGCACTTCGGGGCGCTGAAGCGCGCTCCACCAGAACGTCTTTCCGGAACCGCGCATGCCGGTGACCACGGCGTTGTTCAGGTCCATCGCCTTCCGGTGAGACGGAGGCAGATACACCTGTTTCAAGGTCGGGACTTCGCCATAGTTGGTCTCGCTCGGCAAATTGGCGAGGGCTGCGCGTGCTTTCCTCGTATCGATCCTGGTCATCGGCGCTTCTCCCTCAACCTCGACTGCTTTCGATTAAGCGCTCGAAAGGCTTCAAGAACGAACCATAAGCCTGCTCCACGGACGGCTGGTCGACCTTCTCCAGCGACGCGATCCCCGCGAGGCTGCGCGTCCAGTGTATAGGGAGAGGATAGTGCGGAGCTCCTTCCTCGTGCAAATCGAACCAGAACCGATCTCTCGACGCCGCAGTGGAATTGGCCTCGTCGTCATACAGGCGGCTCCCGAACAACTCCCACGCATTGTGACGAAAACGTCTCTGATAAGGGCCCTTCTCGTCGGGCGGAATCAGCGCCGATACGGTCGATAGGCGTTCACGAATATTCGGGAATTTGCCTTTCTCTTGCCAGTGCCGAAAGAGAATATCGTAATCCGTCCAGCAGCTTTCGGAGTCGGTCGCAAATAGCAGGACATCGGCGTCGATGTCGGTGACCGTCGCCGCCGCGATGTCGTGCAATCCGCTACGGCTCTCGATCAGAACCAGCGTCGGCGAAAAGGCATCTTCCAAATCGCCCAACATGCGCTCCAGACGCGCCGTCCACGGGTATTCGCGCCTGTCCATATAGACGCGGCCCAGCTTGGCCAGATACTCGCCGGGGTCGGCGCCGTGCGCCGGCACGATTCGCGCTTCTCCGTCCAAATCGTGGGACCAGTCCGGCACGGTCGTCATGCGCTCGATCACGCGGCCGCCCTGTCCGACCAGTTCTTCCACGAACCAGTCGGTGACACCGAGTTCGGGCCGCGCCTCGCGGCCGAGCATCGCGGACGACAGGCCCGGCGATTCGAGGTCGAGGTCGATCGCCAGAACACGTTCCCCCTTGTCCGCGAAATGACGCGCCAGAACGGCGGCCGTGGTGCTGCGGCCCACTCCGCCCTTCACCGAGAACAGGGTCCAACGTTTCGCCTTCGGTTCCGGCCGTCGTTCGCCAGCCGTCCACCAACCGCCGCCGGTGACAAGCCGTTCGACCCAACGAGCCCGATCCACGCCGATGATCGGGGTCGATCCGTCGAGCGTGTCCAGCATGTCGTCGGGGACGAACAGCACATCCGTTTCATCCGCGCCGTAACCGTGACGGCCCGCCGCCTCGCCGATCTTGCCGGCCAGCGCCGAAAGTGCGGAGCAGGCGACGGGGTCGGCCTCGAATTTTTCGGAGACCGATATGCGGACCTTGCCGAACATGTTCCACACGAGATAAAGGCGATCCACCCCATCGGGGACACCTTCCCTAGTCATGGTTTCGACGATGGCGTTTCGCGCCTTGTCGAAGGATACGAAGTCACGACTCACGGCTTGTTCTCCTCGCACAGCTGCACCAGATAGTTGACCTTCTGAGCCGCCTCCCTATGCGGTTCGACGTGTTCCCGGTCAATATACTCACCATCTGCGTATCTTTCATCCTGGGACCAGTTGGCGAATGGATCATCGCTTGGGAATCCCCGCAGATATTCCCGTCCGCGCAAATTTGCGATAAATCCACGGAAAATTGGCCACAATTTGTGTATGTGTTTACGATATTCCTCATCTTTCGGTCTCCCTTTCTCATCGACTTTCATACCCTCTTTGAGCATGATCGTCTTCAAGCCGCATTCCGCGCTGAAGCCGTAGAGTTGGTCCGCGTTCGGCCAGCGGCAGTTGTCGAACAGGAACCCCGCGTCGTTCCAGTGGCGACGATGGGCCGCGCGGAAATCTGCATCGGGCGCTGTCATACGGGCATCCTATCGGGCGGCCGCTAGCGGCGCAACCCCGCGCAGGCGGAGTTTTCGGGAAAATGCCGGCGGGACGCCGGGGCGCCCAGGCGCAGCCCCCGCGCGGTTTCATGCTTGTGCGCGGCGTCGAGGTGGGCGAGGCGCAGACGGGGGGACTCGCC
This sequence comes from Alphaproteobacteria bacterium, assembly GCA_965242575.1. Lineage (GTDB taxonomy): Bacteria > Pseudomonadota > Alphaproteobacteria > UBA7887 > UBA7887 > JANQOH01. The sequence goes on along the minus strand of OZ251461.1, from coordinate 2,180,614 downwards.
GGTCAGGACCATCTCCTTCACGGCGCGGCGGATGGCGCGCTCGACGTCGGCGTGGGGCTTGCCTTCGAACCAGCCGCGCTCCAGGACCTCGGCGATGTCGAATTCGGGGCGGACGCCGCGCAGTTTTACGGTGAGCAGCCGGCGGAGTTCGTCCGCCGTCGGGGGCTTGAGAAACAGCGCCTCCTCGAAGCGGCGCCAGACCGCCGTATCGAGCATGCCCTCATGGTTGGTGGCGGCGATGAGGATGCTGCGTCCGGTCCAGGAATCGAACATCTGGAGGACGGCGCTCGTCACGCGGCGCAATTCGCCGTGTTCGGAGGCGTCGTCGCGCTCCTTGCCGAGGGCGTCGAACTCGTCGAACAGAACGACCATCGGCGCCGATGCGGCGAAGTCGAACACCTTGCGGAGGTTGGCGGCGGTCTCGCCGAGAAAGGAGGACACGACGCTGTCCACCCGCACGATGGCGAGCGGGCGGGCGAGCTCGGCGGCGAGGACCTCGGCGGCCAGGGTCTTCCCGCAGCCGGGCGGGCCGCAGAGGAGCACGCGGTCGACGGGCCGCAGCCCGTGCGCCTGCAGGACGTCCGCGCGGTTGTGCTCGCGGAGGATCTCGTCGAGCAGGAGGCGGTTCCGACTCGACAGGACGATGTCGTCGAGGCCCCGGGCCGGCTCGCGCACCGATAGCAGGGGGACGCCGCGCTCGCGGTCCTCGGGGACGGGTTCGGCGACGCCGCGCGGCGCTGGCGCGGAGGGCGCCCGGCTGCGCCCGTAGAGTATCCTCTCCAGGTCGTTGGCGAGCAGGTGGTGGCGCTTCTGGCGCTCCTCGGCGATCGCCTGTTCGGCGGCGCCGCGGAACGCCTCCATGTCGCCCTCGGCGCCCGACCGGATGAGTCGTCTCAGGAGTTTGCCGTTGGCCACGGGTCGTTCGCTCGCGCGGAGGCGCCGCCCGCCCCGGCGGCGGGGGGCATTGTAGCGGCGGCGGCGGCGGCGGTCATCGGCGGCCGGCGCGGCGCTCGGCGGCGGCGCGTTCGGCGTTCAGGGCGAGGAGGCGGGCCAGGACCTCGTCGCGGACGGCGTCGGGCCAGCGGTAGCGCCAGGGCTTCTTCTTGCGGGGCGATTCGCCGCCGTCGATCTCGTGATCGAGCAGGAATTCGCAATCGGTCGGAACATCGCGCCAGCCATAAGCGTCGAGGACGGCGCGGTCCATCGCCGCGTGCAATTCGCGGAGTTCGGCGATCCTCGGGTCATGCTCCTCGGGGTCGTGAAAGCGGTTGTGCGTTTTCGTGAGGCCCTCGTCGTTCGCGACCGTCAGCGCCGCGCGGAATTCGTGATATTTTTGGCCAACGATTTCCAGATCGGGAAGAGATTCCCGAACATCGGGGAACGGGAACGTCTCGAAACAGTCGGATGGCGTATAACGCAAACCGTCTCCGAAGGAAGAGCTGAAGAAGCGCGCCCAGACTTCGTGCAGCCTCGATTGCAGAACTGTAAACGTGGAGAATTTTAAGGGAAATACGATCAACGAATCGGCATATACGAATGGAAACGGAAGGACCGCGAACGCAAGATACTGGCCCACGCGAGAAAGAGCCAATACTCGATCCGAATTCATGATGGCAGCATATAATTCCTTGGAAAGCGACCCATATTGCCACCAGAACATCGCGCGTTTGCGTCCGATGGCGTTCCCGGTCAAATGCGCGCGCGCCGGCTTGACCTTCTCCTCGACAATCGCCAGCAAGTCGGGCCAGTCGGCCGCCACGGGATCGGGGTAATCGCGCGGGACGATACCCGTGCGCCGCAACTCGCGGCGGCGCTTTTCGTCCGCGTCGCTCCAGAGTTCGCCGAGATCGTCGCGGCGCAGCGGCCAGTCGCGGAAGTCGATGACGTAGCGATGGTGCGCGTGCGTCGGGCTGCTGTTCACCTCGTCGCCGCCGATATACGGGAAAATGACCTCTTCGTTGCGCGGATCCGCCGCGATCAGCCGCCGCATTTCGGCGAGCGGGGTTGCGACGCCTTTCGAGTCGGTGTCGTCGAAGGTGAAGCCCATGCCGAGGATGTAGCTGCCGACGAAGCTCTTCCCCGCGTTCGCCTCCAGCCGCTCCGGGTCGTCGTGCCCGCCGTCGTGGAACAGGAACGCGGTGACGCGCTCGACCTCGCGGCCGTCGAGGACGACCGGCCGCGCCGGCTCGCCCTTGACGACGTGGACGACGCTCACGACGACGGCCGCCTCGCCGGGCCATTTTATCCGCCGGGTGGCGCGCTGGATCGCGCCGCCATGCTTGCAGATATAGCGCAGGCCGGTGAAGCGGGTATCGCCCTGCCCGATGGTGTTGGTGGCGATCAGCCCGAACGCGCCGCCGGAGCGCAGCAGGGCGAACGCACGGCGGAAGAAATGCGCCACCAGGTCGGCGTTGCCGTGGCTTTCGGGGTGGACGGTCTTCAGCCATTCCGGGTAGTGCGCGACGTTCGCCGCGGCGACGGTGTTCTTGCCGGCGAAGGGCGGGTTGCCGACGACGGCGTCGAAACCGGGGTTCTCGCGGTCGAAGACCTCGGGGAATTCGATCTCGAAATGGAACGGGTGGACGGACGCCGCGCCGCTGCGCAGGGCGGCGGCGCGGGAGTCGAGCGCGTCGCGCCAGCGGGCGCCGCCGAGCTCCAGCGCCTCCAGCACGCGGGCGCGTTCGGCCTCGCGGGCGCGGGGCTTGCCGGCGGCGAAGAAGGCGGCGATGGCGGCGTCGCCGACGCGGCGGACGTCGTCGAGAAACTCATCGGCGCGGTCGAGCAGGCGGCGCGACGCGGCCTCGCCGATGTTCTCCGCCGCGGCGCGGATGCGGGCGCGTTCGGACTCCGCCTTGCGGGCGCGGTCGCGGACCAGCGCGAAGGCCATGTGGTGGCTTTCGCCGCCGCTCCAGTGGACGGCGGCGATGGCGCTCCGCGACAGGCCGACGAGGAAGTCTCCGTGGCGCAGGGCGTGGTCGAGGAAGGTGAATTCGTGGTCCGCCGCCAGGGTGGCGAGCCAGAGCGACAATTTGGCGAGGTCGACGGCCATCGGGTTGCGGTCGACGCCGTAGAGGCAGCGCCGGGCCACGAGGCGGCGCGCATGCGCCAGCGGGTCGTCGCCCGCCTCCGCCGGCGCGCCGCCATGCGCGGCCCAGGCGTCCGCCAGCCGGTCGGCCAGCTGGCGGCAGGATTCGACGAGGAAGGCGCCGGAGCCCATCGCCGGGTCGAGGAGCTTGAGGTCGAGGACGGCCTCCGGCCGGGGGTTGGCGCCGAGGCGCGCCAGCGCCGGGCGCAGCGCCTCGCGGACGATGGGGGCGGTGAGCGCGCGCGGCGTGTAATGGCTGCCGGAGCGGCGCCGCGCGTCGGTGGGTTGCAGGACCGGCGCGCCGGGCGGGACGAGGCGCGGGGTGGCGTCGCGGTCGACCAGGGCGCCGAGCGCGGCGGCGGCTTCGGCGGGGTTGCGCGCGGCGCGGAGCGCGGCGGCGGCGGCGGCGGGAAGCGTGCGGTCGGCCGCCTTGCGCAGCGCGGCGGCGCGCCCGGCGCCGTCGCGCGCCAGAAGCGCGTCGAGATCGACGACGGCGGCGGCGCCGGAGCGTTTCGGCGAGCGAACGGCGATGGAGGCGCCGCGCGCCAGTTCGACGCGGAACCCCATGACGGCCTCGTACACCGAACCGATCTGCTCGACGTCGAGGGCGCGGTACGACAGGCGCTCGCCGTCGAGCAGCATCAGTTTGCGCAGGACGCTCCAGACCGCGGAGTCGGGGACGAGGGGGACCGCTGCGCCGTCCCCGTCCGCGCCGCCGCGGCCCTCGAGGAACGGGAAGCGGTCGGGGTCGAACAGGGCGCCGCCGCGCGCGGCGAAGACGAGTTCGCCGTGGGCGCCGCCGCCGTGGACGAGGCGGAACAGCGCCAGCAGCTGCGCCCAGGCGCCGAAGCGCTGGTCCATGGTGTCGGGCCAGAGGGCGGCGTCGTCGCGGAGGCGGGCGAACAGGCCGCCCAGGCCGTAATGTTCGCGATAGACCTCGTGGCGGGGCATGAGGCCGCGGTCCTCGGCGTAGAGGACGAAGACGCAGCGCATCAGCGCGGCGATGAGGCCGCCGTAGAGTTCGTCCGGACGTTCGCGGGCGAGCGCCGCCAGCCGGCCCCGCCCCTCGCGCGAATCGGCGGCGGCGAAGCCGCGCAGCAATTCGTGGAGCGCGGCGAGCACCTGGCGCGAAAGGCGGGTGGAGACCTCGGCCTGCGCCTCGCGGCTGCGCGCCAGCAGCGCCGGCAGGCGCGCCTCCTCGGGGCCGGCGAACAGCCGCCCGGCGCCGAGGAGCATGTCGCAGGCGGCGAGGATGGGGCGGCCGGCGGCGGCGGCCATTTCGGAGAAGACGAAGGTCAGATGGCCGGCGGATTCGCCGCGCGGCGCGTACACGAGGCGGATGCGCTCGCCGGAGCAAAGCAGGCCGATGGGGATTTTCGTCTCGCGCAGCAGGCGTTCGAAGCGGGCGTGGCGGCTGGCGCCCCATCCGTCGGCGTCCGGCGGCGGGGAGTCGAGGTCGGCGGCGCCGTCCTCGACGCGGACGAGCATGGTCCATGCGCCGTCCCCTCCGGGCGCGGGGACGGCCCGGGTCGGGGCCAGCACGGCGCCCAGTTCGGGCAGGGCAATTTCGAGCGTATCGCGGTGCCGGGCGGCGTCGACGAGGTCGCCGTCCTCCCAGCCGAGCCAGCCGCGGAGGACGCGCAGGGGGTCGGCGCGGGAGTCGTCGAGCAGGGCGCGGAATTCGGCCTGCCGCGGGCCGGCGGCGCGGTCGGGCGCGACCTGCGCGTCGGCCATGACCGACGGCGCGACGACCAGCCCCTCGGGCTGGACGAGGCCGAGCCATTCGCGGTGCGCGCGGAGGATGCTTTCGCGTTCGCGGTCCATCGGCGTTATTCCCGTCGCCTCGCGTCCCCCGGGACCGCCGGCGTCCCGCCGGCATTGTGCCTTGTGCGCGCTTCGCGCGCATGCCGGCGGGACGCCGGCGGTCCCAGGGAAGGCATTTGCGTCATCCGGTGCGGGGCCAGAGATAGACGAGGCCGAGAGGGTCGATGCGGTGCGCGCGGACGGCGTAGGACTCGGCGACGCGCGCCGGCTCGGTCTCGAGCTCGCGCTCGATCTCGTCGAGGCGGCGGGCCCAGGCGCGGCGGTCGGCCTGGCGCTGGCGGCGCTCGGCGGGGTCGAACTCCAGGGCCAATTGCGAATCGTCCTTGCCGGCCTCGGCGGCGATCCGCTCGCGCTGGCGGCGGAGGAGGTCGGCCATGCCCGCGCTCTCGGCGGCGGCGCGGGCGGCGAGGCGGGACCGGGCGGCGCGCAGGGCGTCGGCGGCGCGGGATTCCAGATGCGGGCGCAGGGCGGCGATGTCCGCGCGGGCCGATGCGGCGAGGCGGTCGCGGACGGGGCCGGGGACGGCGCCGCCGCCCGCCGCGTCGAGGGCGGCGCGGAGCGAGTCCAGCGCGCTGCGCTGGCCGGCGCGGCCGTAGGGGGCGAGCGGACCGCGGCGCCGCGCGGGGTCCACCCAGCGCGCGGCCACCGGAACGACCTCCTCGTGCAGGCGCGCCGCGCGCGGCCCATAGACGGCGAGGCGCCCCAGGAGGACGACGCGCGGGACCGCGTCCTCCGCCGCCGCGAGGCACGCCTTCGACAGGTCATGGTGGACCAGGCCCTGCGCGGCGAACCGGTTGAGGAGGCGCTGCGCGACGCGGTGTTCGAGGTGGAGCTGGACGGCGTTCTCGCCCAGGCGGCCGGTGTGGTCGAAGGCGACGGGCCGGACGCGGGCGCGGCGGCGCCAGTCGGCGACGGCCTCGCCGCGTTCGCGGCGCTCGCGCAAGGCGTCGAGCACGGGCGCCCAGCCCGGGTCCGCCGCCAGGGCGGGGGAGTCGGCGGGAAAGGCGAAGGTCTCGGGCGCGTCCTCCGCCGCCGCGGCGCGGGGCGCGATGGCGGGCGCGCCGGCGAGCCGCAAACTCATGGAGAGGGCGCGGCGCAGCCGCCCGGCGTCGAGGTCGATATGCCGCCGCGACCGCTCCAGGCGCGTGCGCAGCGAGTCGATCTCGGCTTCCAGCTCCTCGCGCCGGAGGCGCGCGCCGTCGAGCTCGGCCGCCGCCGTCGCGCGGCGCTCCCCGGGGTCGAAACCGTCGATCGCGCGGGCGATGGCGGGTATCCGGTCGCGCCGCAGGCCCTCCTTGCCGATGCGGGCCGCGGCGCGGTCGTCGAGGACCGTAGCGGCGCTGCCGAGCTCCGCGCGGATCCGCGCCCCCTTGCGCGCCAGCGTGTCGAGGACGCGGTCCTCCGGGCGCTGGCGGAACACGAAGTAGCGGCACACGACCTTGCCGGCGGGTTGCAGCTTGCGGTCGATGCGGCCGTTGCGCTGGTCGAGGCGGCCCGGGTTCCACGGCAGGTCGAAGTGGAACAGGTCGCGGCAGTGGCGTTGCAGGTTCAGCCCCTCGCGCGCGGCGTCGGTGGCGACGAGGATGCGCAGCGGGCGATCAGCGGGCTCGGTGTCGAAGGCGTGCTTGATCTCCTCGCGGCGGCGCGGCGGGGTGGCGCCGGAGAACGCGGCGATGCGCTCGTCGGCGCAGTCGCTGTGCGCGACCGCCTCGCGGAGGCGGAGTTCGACGTAGCGGCGGGTGTCCTCGTATTCGGTGAAGACGATGAGGCGGCGGTCGGTCCAGCGCGGCGGGGCGCCGCCGGGCGGCGACAGGACCGGGCACATATGGCGGTCGATCCAGGCGACGATCTCGCGGATGCGCGGGTCGGGCGCGTGGCGATGCGCCTCGGCGATCCGGAGCATGGCGTCGACGGCGCGCAATTCGTCCTCCAGCGCCGCGCGCCCGGCGGCGCGGACGGAGACCGCGGTCGCGCGCGCGATGAGTTCGTGATGGGCGTCGTCCGGGGCGTCGCCGGATCCGTCCTCGCCGGGGGCGCCGCCGGAGTCGTCTTCGTCGTGGACGTCGTCGTCCGCGCCGCCGGCGCCGGGCCCGGCGATCGCCGCCTCGAGCGCCGCCAGTTCGGCGCGCGAGAGGTCCTCGGCGGCGTTCGCCTCCTCCAGCGCGCGGGCGGCGCTCCGGCGATGGACGGCCAGGGTGCGGGCGAAGGCGTCGATGGACGACAGCAGGCGTTTCTGGAGGTTGCCCGCCACCAGGGCGGCGACGGCGCGGCGCGACGGGGGCGCGTCGGCGAGGCGCTTCTCGCGCGCGGCGCGGTAGGCGTCGAGCCGGCGCGCGAGTTCGAGTTCGGGGGCGTCGTCCGGCAGGCCGTCGATGTCGATGCGCTCGACGACGCGCTCGGGGAAGCCGCCCACCAGCGCGCGGACGTCGGATTTGAGCCGGCGCGTCATGACGTCCTCGAGCTGCCCGGGGAGCACCTTCACGCCGCGGCAGAAGCGCTGCGGGTCGAGGATCTCGAGCAGCGCGGAGAAACTGTTGGAGTGCCCGTTATGCGGCGTCGCCGACAGGAACAGGCGGTGTTCGAAAAGCGGCGCCAGTTCGCGCACGGCGCGGGTCATCCGCGAATCGACGGCGTAGCGGGCGCCGCTCGCGGGGGCGGCGTGGTGCGCCTCGTCGAGGATCAACAGCGAGCGCGGCGCGAATTCGCCGAGCCAGTCGCGCAGGCCGGAGGCGTACGCCTCGTCGGCGAGCAGGCGGTGGGAGACGAGGAAGCGCGAATGGAGCGTCCACGGGTTGACCGCGAAGCCGCGCTCGCGGCGCATGCGCGCCACCCAGGCGCGGTCGAGGATGACGAAGGACAGGCCGAAACGCGCCTCCATCTCGTCGCGCCATTGTTCGAGCATGGCGGGCGGACAGGCGGCGACGATGCGGTCGATGCGGCGGCGCAGCAGCAGTTCGCGCGCGATCAGGCCGGCCTCGATGGTCTTGCCGAGGCCCACGTCATCGGCGATGAACAGGTTGACGCGCGGCAGCCGCAGCGCCTTGCGCAAGGGCGCGAGCTGCCACGCCTCGATGCGGATTCCGGCGCGGAACGGGGCCTGGAACAGGTCCGGGTCGGTAGCCGTCACGCAGTTCCACGAGATCGCGCGGAGCCAGGCGGCGAACAGTTCGGGGTCGTCGAACCCCTTTTCGGCGACGCCGGCCCAGCCGGAGTCCTCCAGCACGCGGGCGTCGACCTCGTGCTCCCACAGCGCGCGGAGCGGCTGGCCCTGGGCGTCGTCGTCGATGCAGGACAGCGAGACGAGCGTCGCCTCCCCCGCGCGCGGCGGCGCGGCGGCGTCCTCGACCAGCCAGCGGCGGCCGCGGACGTGGGCGATGGCGCCCGGTTCGGGATTGGGGCGGCGGAGGGCTGGACGCAAGGGCAAGTCTACCCGGCCGTCGGGCTACAAACGCCGGGCGCCGGACAATCCCGCCATTTTTCGATCCAAGGTCAGAACCTCCAGCCCGGCGCGGGCGTATCCCCCGACGATGAGTCGATCCAGCAGACCCGGGCCTGCGGCGCGGTCGAGCATATCCAGAACATCCATTCCTTCCTGCGGCGCGACCAACCCGCCGCGCAACAGCCTGCGCAGGCCCGCGCGGGCGTCCGCGCGGGATACCCCGTAATGGTGACGGGCAGCGACGAACGCCTCCCCGATAACCTGATTCGAGGCGAAGATTTCCGCGCCTTCGTCCTCGACCAGGGCGGTGAGGCGGCGAACGCAGTGAGCGAACTCGTCGGGAGGCTCGCCTGTCAGCAACCGTAACAAGACGGACGTATCAATCCCGTAGCGCCGGGTCATAAGGCTGTTCGCGGAAGGTCCGAATATCGAAGGGCGGCCGGTCGCGCCGGATCTTGCCGCGCAACGGCGCGAGGCTGGCCGCGTCGATTCTTTGCGGACTCAGCACGAAACCGTCGCGACTCTTCTCCAGACGAAGCCGATCGCCCGGCCCCACGCCCATCGCCTCCAGAACCTGCGCAGGAAACGTCACCTGACGCTTCGACGTAACCCGGACCAGCATGACCGCGCCTCCGTTTCCGCCTTACGAAGGGCAGCATATCGTAAGGTGGACGGGATGTAAAGCGCGCCCGGCGGCCCGGTCCCGCGTCGCACGCAATCGGCGAAGCGGCGTTTGGCTATGGCGACGACCTCGACGGGGTTGCGGCGCCACCGGTTCTCGGCGGAGAAAATTTCCACCTCGATGGGGCCCGCATAGCCGGCGGCGTACATCGGATGCAACGGCTCCAGTGCGAGGCGGACGCCGGCGGCGCGGGCGTGGGGCAGGCCCGCCGCGACGCCATCCTCCACCATGCCGTGCGCGGCGGCGCGGCGGGCGGAATCGGGCGCGGGGAACCGGCCGGCGCGGCACAGCGACGACGGCGCGAGGCCGGAATCGGCCATGAGGCGCCACGCCGCGGCGGAGCCCACCGCGTCCACCGCCTCCCGCCACGGCGCCAGCGCGCGCACCCCCGCCGCGGCGAAGCCGGCGGCGTGGACCAGCGCCTCGCCCCATGACGCGGCGAGGTCAGCGTCGTCCGGCGCCAGCGTGGCGGCGCGGGACAGCGCCTCCGCCGCCGCGCCGTAGCGCCCCGTGGCCACGTAGGAGCGCAGCCGTCCAGGTCGCCGGGCGACCGCTGGCCCCCGGCATGGCCGCCGCCGTCGAAGTCACCACCGGAAAGCGCCGCGCCATGGACTTCTTCCTCTCCCCGCTCCGAAGATACACCGATGAAGCGCTGCGCGAGCGATGGTGAATGGCGCGCCTGTCCGGACAGTGCGCACAGGGGAACATCGCGTTGGGCGATGCGATGTGGCCATGGAGCAGCGGTCGGCGATTCGGGGCCGCGAGCGCGCCGAGACGCGCGCCGATTGAAGCCAATTCGCTTACGACCGGCGGCCTGCCGATGGTCGGCGTGCGGTCGGATTATCGGAAATATATCCTTATTATCAATCTATTGCAGAACATTCTCGGCGCGATGGAAAGCGCCGTTCGCGCGACATGGCCCACTTCAACTTCGCCCGGACCGAAGCCTCCGCAAGGTCCTCCAGCGCGAACGCGTGCGACGCGCTCACGCTGTTCGTCCAGTTGGCGCCAATGCGAAACCGCGCCATGTCGCAGACGATGAGCAGCGGCGGGTTCTCCAGCGCCAGCGCGTAGCGCCGCAACTGGTTGAACGCGGCGTCGAGGTCGGCGTGCTTGCCCTTGTACTCCCAGGCGAAGCAATGGCGCTTCCACACATCCGCCCAGCCCCGCGCGCCCGTGTCCTTGCGCGCCCCGCGCTCGAAGCAATAGCGCTCGCCCGACGGGTCGGCCTCGGCGGGGGTGGGTTCGCCGAGCAGGCGGCACAGGTCGATGAAGTGCTCCTGGCTCCCGGAGCGCTCCTTCAACTCCGAAGCCCGCCACTTGGCGATGAACGCGGCCGGAGTCACGGAGCGGGATCGGCGGCGGCGGGAACGGCGGGGAATAGCGGCATATGGCGGGCCTCGGCACGGCGCGGAGCGTCCTCGCGGACGCCGCCTACCCTACCCGGTGGGAGCGGCGCGTGTCAAGAACAAAAGCGGAAATATCGACCGACGCGGCGGCTTCGACGATGCTGGCGAGGACGCCGCCGCCCCGGGACAGACCGGCCCCGAGGGCGCTCCCCCTTACGTTCTCCCGGATATCCGGATATTTCCGTCCGCGCCCGGTTTTCTGGCCGGCTACACCCGCGGCGGCGATGAACAGCCGGGCGAACTGGGCCTCGGATGGCCAGAAGTTACGGTCGGACACGCCAGCCTCCTCATACATGTGGCGCCTACCAACCACGGATCGCCATCCAGTGCATCATATTTTATGGATCCCGATCCTAGCAATTAGCTAGTGATCGCAGTGAGCGGGGATCCGCAATTGTGCCGGATATTCGAACATGCGGTGACGCGCGGGAAACACGTTGGGCATACGATGCCTCACGAAGTCCCCCCACACAAAGGCCACATCTATCGCAACAGCAGAACATGACCGCCAATATCCGGATCTGGTAACAAATCTCTTGGCATGATGAACATACCACTGGGCTTCCCCATTTCTCTTTACCATTTGCACATCACTGGCGCCACATGCAAGATATCCCCGATTTCCAATTGTCCTTACTCCTGCTATGAAAGCTGCGGGGGCATCGACGCCGGTTGCGAAGCTAGTTATCATGCTCCGCCTGTCGGAAAGCTCGAGATCAAATGTGCATACTTCTATTCTGGTCGGAGCGCCACGAGCAGATTGCGCCGCGTCGTCAGCCCGTTGCGCCGCATCCGCGGCGCTCTGCGCAGCGGAGTTGGCGCTCCGCGCGGCCCTGGTAGCCGCCGCCGTGCTCTCACGAGCTCGGCTGCTTGCGGCAAGCGTGCTTCGGACGGCCGTATCGACGCGAGACTCCAAACGCCCCACAAAATCCTCGACGAAATGGTTGCTATGAGATTCAGTGAGCAATTCTATGCTGTGTTCAGCAACGATGCCAGAAGGAAATTCGTAACGGATCCGTATGTTCGTATTCCATGTCTTTTCCATACTCTCATCGGAATAGACCTGCAGAGATTTCGGGGTGTATTTTTCGCCTTCCCACTCACCGAATATCCCGTTTTTCTCCATAATATCCCGAAACCCCTTGCGTACCAACATTGCGGATTCGCTAGAAGATTCAGCCGAGGATTTCCCGAGGTTAAGGCCAATGGCTTGCATAAGGCTAAACCCCATACCGCCGACGCTACCCTGGACGCCGACGTCAAAATCGTCATCCCGCCCCTCCGTTTCGCTCCTCGCCTGCGCGATAGCGTCAACAATCTGGTTATGAACGACATCTTCCTTTATGTCCCTAGCTCTGTTTTCCAGGTCCGCGACCAAGTCGTTTTCGTCCAGAAGGTTATATTTTCGCAGGGATTCCCAACCGTTAGTCAAATCGAATTCCTGGATACCGCCCAGCCTCTCGATCAATTGTTCGACGACATAGGCAGCCCATTCGGCATCCGCGCAGCGCGCAGTTATGTTCTTCCGCTGCGCAACTTCCTCGGCGAAAGCCGTCGCGTTGTTCCGAGTGACATATCCCTCGCCACCAGGGCCCTCAATCGTGGCCCTGGCGTCGACATTCTGAAAATCTCCACCGCTGAACCTGGCCTCGCACACGGCGTCCGACACGCCGGAAAACCGATACACGAAGCGCAAATTGTCCGTGGGCCTTCTGTTCGGATCGTCCGGCGTCAGGGCGGACAGGAAGGACCTTGCCTCGTCCTCCGAACCTACCCGGAAGTAGATGTTGTAGAGTCCGAATTCGTTGAACGATTTGGACGGAAACGGTTTCGACACGTAAAATCCGTCTTCCGACACGTAAAGCCCGTCTTGGCGCGGAGACGTGGACTGGAAATACGCGGAACTGACGTGTATAGGTTTGATTCGATACGGGAAATCGACGTTCTCGAATTCCTCTCGAGGCATAATTCTCCTCGCTTCCGAATGCAGATCCTTTCGAATAGCGTCGTGGAGGAATTCCCAGTCGGATTCGACGCGGAAATACATGCTCAACACCCAAGAATCCCCCTCCTGTCTCAATTCGTGTTCGAGCTTCCCATTTTCATCCAGCTCCAGATATATCAGCGGTTCGTAAAAGACGTGAGCGTCCGGATCGCTGAACGTTTTTCCCTCCTCGAAATACACCTTCACGGCGTATCCGCCCCTCCCGATGTGGACCTGATGGTCGTGGACCACTTTCGGCCGAGCCTCCTTGTTCGCGCTAACGTCACCTTCCCGCCCGGCGGCGTCGCCCGGAACGCCAACCTGAGCCAGAGTCAGAACCGCTGCCAATGCGAGAGCCGTCAACCTACCGGGCATGGCGATATTCTCAACTCCGTTCCCGCCCCTGCCGAATCCGAGCGGTACGAATCTCGCATGGCCGCCGGCCGATGTCAAGCACGACATACAGGGCCGGTCCTTCGTTGAATTCCACGCGGCGGTGGCGAGCGCTCGCCGTCGCTCCGACCGGGGAGCGAAGCCCGCCTGCTCGCCCGCGGGGCGGGCGCGCCGCCGCGACGATGGGGGCTGGAGCGGGCGAGCGGGATCGAACCGCCGACATTCAGCTTGGGAAATCGTGCATCCCGTCGTGAAACCCATCGCGCGGACGGAGGCGCCAAGGGGCCCTTGGGAGACAATCCGCGCTTGCGCCTCGCCGTCGAACCGGGGTATCGTCGCTGCGGTCGACGCGCCCCATGCGACGGTCCGGAGAACGCGACATGCCCGACGTAACCGCTTTCGACACGCTCAAGGCCGCAGACGCGCTCGCCGAAGCCGGGATCGCGGAGCCGCATGCGAAGGCCATCGCCTCCACGATGCGCACCGCCGTCCCCGAAGGCGTCGCCACCGGGGCGGACATGGCGCGCATCGACGACCAGATCGCCGCCATCGAATGGATCGTCGCCCTTCACGCCGCGTTGACCATCGCTATCGCCGGGCGCCTCTTCGGCGCCTTCCAGCCGAGGGACTCCGGGCTTTCCGAGGGCGTGGAGCGGGCGAGCGGGATCGAACCGCCGACATTCAGCTTGGGAAGCTGACGTTCTACCACTGAACTACGCCCGCGAGCGGCGGGGACGATAGCGCGGCGCGGGCGCGGACGCAACCAGCAGTTGCCACGGCGCGCGAACGGCGTATGGAATGGCGCCCCGCCCCACAGGAGGACCCGCCGCCATGCCACGGAATCCCGCATGACCGGCGCCGGATACGACGGCGCGCCGCCGCCGCCCGGCGTGCGCGCGCGCTTCATCGACAACGGCAACGGGCTGCGCATGCACGCGCTCGAGGCCGGCCACGAGGATGGCGAACGGCCGTGCGTGCTGCTGCTGCACGGATTCCCCGAACTCGCGTGGAGCTGGCGCGCGGTCATGCCGGCGCTCGCCGGGGCCGGATACCACGTCGTCGCGCCCGACCAGCGGGGCTACGGGCGAACGACGGGATGGAGCGCGGATTACGACGGCGATCTCGCCCCCTTCGCGCTCACCAACCTCGTCCGCGACGTGGTGGGGCTGGCGGCGGCGCTGGGGCGGGAGCGAATCGCCGGGGTGTTCGGACACGACGCCGGATCCTACGTCGCCGCCTGCTGCGCGCTGGTCCGCCCCGACCTGTTCCGGTCGCTGGCGATGATGAGCGCGCCGTTCACCGGCGCGCCCCGGCTCGGGCCGCCGCGCCCCGCCGACCCGATCCACGGTGAACTCGCGGCGCTGGACCGCCCGCGCAAGCATTACCAATGGTATTACTCCACCCGCGCCGCCAACCGCGACATGACGGAGTGCGCGCAAGGGATTCACGCCTTCCTGCGCGCCTACTACCACCACAAGAGCGCCGACTGGAAGGCGAACCGCCCCGTCCCCCTCGCCGGCTGGACGGCGGCGGAACTGGCGAAGATGCCGACCTATTACGTCATGGACCGCGACCGGACGATGGCGGAGACGGTGGCGGCCGAGGCGCCGTCGGAGGCCGAAATCGCCGCCTGCGGGTGGCTGACCGAGGCGGAGCTCGCGGTCTATGCGGGCGAATACGCGCGCACCGGCTTCCAGGGCGGGCTGCAATGGTATCGCTGCATGACGACCGGGTTGAACGCGCGCGACTTGGGACTGTTCGGCGGCCGCGCCGTAGGCGTCCCGGCGTGTTTCATCGCCGGCCGCGCCGATTGGGGGATCCACCAGCGGCCCGGCGCGCTGGAGCGCATGACGGACTCCGCCTGCGCCGATTTCCGCGGCCTCCATCTGATCGACGGCGCCGGCCATTGGGTGCAGCAGGAAAAGGCGGCGGAGGTTGCGGCGATCCTGACCGCGTTCCTCGCCGGCCTGGACTGACGGAGGGTGGGATGGCGTTCGTCGACGTCCGCGACGGCGATGGAATCCGCACCGTAACGCTGAACCGCCCGGAGGCGCGCAACGCGCTCCATGCGGCGATGCGCGCGGAGATCCGCGCCGCGCTGGCGCCGGTGAACGGCGACCCCGCCATCCGCGCCGCGGTCGTGACCGGGGCCGGCGGCAAGGCGTTCTGCGCCGGGAACGACCTCGCCGAGCTCGTGCGCCTCGACGCCGCGGGCGCCGACGCCTGGGTGGACGACCTGCGGCGCTGCCACGAGGCGATCCGCAACCTCGACAAGCCCTGCGTCGCCGCAGTCGGCGGCGTGGCGGCCGGCGCGGGACTCCAGATCGCGCTGCTCTGCGACCTGCGCATCGGCGAGCCGGGGACGCGCATCGGCCAGCCGGAAATCAACGTCGGCTTGGCCAGCGTCATCGGCGTCCAGTTGATGGCGCTCGCCATCGGCCATGCGCGGACGCAGGACCTGGCGCTGTCGGGGCGGCTGGCGGACGCCGACGAAGCGTTGCGAATCGGCCTGCTCGACCGCGTCGTCGCGGCGGACGCGCTGGCGGGCGAAGCGGAGGCGGCGGCGCGGCTCCTCGCCGACCGCCCGCCCAACGCCTTCCGCCTCGCGAAGCGGCGCCTGCGCGAAATGACGCAGGAATCTTTCGATTCGGCGTTCGCGGCCGCGCGCCGACTCCAGCGTTCGGCCTATGAAAGCGGCGAGCCGCAAGCGGTCATGGCGCGGTTCTTCGCACGCCGGAAGGCCGCTCGATCCTGACCAGCGCGTCGAGCGCCGCGACTCCGCCGGGAGTCGCGCGCAGCGGGTTCACGTCGAGCTCGGCGACGTCGGGACAGGCGAGCGCGAGGTCGGACAGCGCGAGCAGCGCATCCGCTACCGCGTCCAGGTCCGCCGGCGCGGCGCCGCGCGCGCCGGCGAGAAGCGGGTAGCCGCGCAGGCTCTCCACCATCGCGCGCGCGTCGCGCGGCGCCAGCGGCGGCAGGCCGAGGGCGGTGTCGGCGAGGGTTTCGGCGAACACCCCGCCCATGCCCACCAGCACGACCGGCCCGAACGCCGGGTCGCGGCGCATTCCGGCGATCAGGTCGATCCCCTCCCCCGCCATCGCATAGACGCCGCAGCCGGAAACCGCCGCGCCCGGCGCGCGTTCGCGGACCGAGCGCATGACGCGATCCCAGGCGGCGCGCAGGCCGTCGGCGCCGCGCACCCCCGCGGCGACGCCGCCGGCCTCGGTCTTGTGGGCGATGTCGGCGGAATCGACCTTGAGGACCACCGGCCAGCCGATGGACTCGGCGGCGGCGACCGCCGCGTCGACGTCCGCGGCCAGCGCCCCGGCGGCGACGGGAATCCCCGCCGCCGCGACGATCTCGCGCGACCGCCATTCCGACAGCGCGCCGGGGGGCGCGGCGGCCGCCGCGGCGGTGGCGGCGGGCAGCGGGCGGGGCGCGCGCGGCTCCTCCGGCCGGCGCCGCATCGCCGCATGGGCGACCAGGGCGCGCGCGGCGGCCACCGCCGCGGCGGGGTCCCTCATGCAGGGGACTCCGCGTTCGCGCAGCCGCGGCGGCGCCCCCTCGTCGCCGAGCATCCAGCCGACGATCAGCGGCTTGTCGTTGAGCCGGTTGGCGGCGTCGATCTCGTCGATCAGCGCGTCGACGTTGAGCTTCTGCACGCCGAAGAACGCCAGGGTGGCGTCGACGTTCGGGTCGCGGGCGATATGCGCGAGATGCGACCCCACCGCCGCCGCGTCGGTCAGGCCCTGGAGGGTGAAATCCACCGGGTTCGCCGCCGAGGCGAAGTCGAACAGCCGCTCCTCGATGGCGGCGACGGTCTCCGGCGCGAGCTCGGCCATGCGCATCCCGGCCGCGCGGGCGCGGTCGGCGCCGAACACGCCGAGGCCGCCGGAATTGGTGAGGACGCCGATCCGGTCGCCGCGCGCCGTCCCCGTCCCCACCGCGAACGCCTCCAGCGCGTCGAACAGTTCGTCGATGGTGTCGACCTCGAGGATCCCCCATTGCGCGAGCGCGGCGCGATAGACGTCGTAGGCGCCGGCGAGCGCGCCGGTGTGCGAGGCGGCGGCGGCGGCGCTCTCCGCCGTCCGCCCGACCTTGAGCAGGACGACGGGCTTGCCGCGCTCGCGCGCTACTTGCGCGGCGGCGGCGAGTTTGCGGCCGTCGCGCACGCCCTCCAGATAGCCGCCGACGACGCGCACCCGGTCGTCGCGCGCCATGAACGCCAGCACGTCGGCGAAATCCACCACCGATTCGTTGCCGGTGCTGACCAGATAGCCCAGGCCGATGCCGCGGCGTTGGAACTCGGCGGGGAGGATGCCGGTGAACAGCCCGCTCTGGCTGACGAAGCCGACCGGCCCGGCCTCGAGTCCCGGTTGCGCCAGCGCGGAGCTGAAATTGGCCTGCATGCGGTCGAGCAGGTTGGCGACGCCCTGGCAGTTGGGGCCGCAGACCAACGTCCCCCGCGATTCGGCGAGCGCGGTGAGCTCGGCCTCCAGCGCCCGCCCCGCCGCGCCGGTCTCGCGGAACCCGCTGGTATAGACGGTGAGCGCCGGAACCCCGGCGGCCTGGCAGTCGCGCACCGCGTCCAGCACGCCGGCGGCGGGAATCGCGATCACCGCCATGTCCGGCGGCTCCGGTATGTCGCGCACCCGCGCGTAACAGCGGACGCCGTCGATCTCGCGGTGGCGCGGGTTCACCGGATGGACCGGGCCGGGAAATCCGAAGCGGCGGAGGAAGGCGAAGGGCCGCCCGCCGATGCGGTTCGGGTCCGGGGTCGCGCCGACGACCGCGACCGAGCGCGGCCTGAGCAACGGCGCAAGGTCGCGCGTCGCGGGCGCGGAGGCGTCCGGGGCCGGCTCGCCGTGGTCGTTCGCCATGCGCGAAAGCCTATGCGCGCCGCCGCGCCGCGGTCAACGCGCCGCCCCCTTGAAACGCGGCGGGCGCGCCCCATATGCGTCTCGCCGCCGAACGCCGACAGCGGGTTCGGCGGCGCCGAAGGGCCGCGCCGAGGCGGGCCCGAACCGCGTATCGCTCAATGGAGGGTATGACATGCAAGCCTTCGACCTCTCCCCGCTCTTCCGCACCAGCATCGGCTTCGACCGCCTGAACCGGCTGGTCGACGAAATGCGGAACTGGGACTCCGCGCCGAGCTTCCCGCCCTACGACATCGCCCGGACGGGCGACGACGCCTACCGCATCAGCATGGCGGTCGCCGGTTTCCGCGAGCAGGACCTCGACGTGACGGTCAAGAACAACGTGCTGGCGGTGAGCGGGCGCATCGCCAACGGCAAGGCGGGCGACGAGGCCCGCTACCTGCACCGGGGCATCGCCGCGCGCGCCTTCGAGCGCCGCTTCCAGCTCGCCGACCATATCGAGGTGACCGGCGCGCGCCTCGAACACGGGCTGCTCCACGTCGACCTGGTGCGCGTCGTGCCCGAGGAGATGAAGCCCCGCAAGATCGTCATCGGCGGCGGCGGGCCGGCGGCGGTGATCGAGGGAAGCAAGGCGGCCTGACCGCGCTTTCCCGGCCGCGAACGGACGGAGGCGCCGCCGGCGAGGCGGCGCCTCTTTCGCGCGCGGCGCGCCGCGAACCATGGGGGGCCTTTGCGCCAATGCCCGAGATCGACGCTCCGCGATTCGTCCCCGCGCCGGGCGGGACGATCCCCGCCCGGCAGACCCGGCGTTCGGTGGGCTACGACATGCATGCGCGGGGCGAACACCGGGTATCGACGGATAAGGGCGTGATCGTTCCCTGCGGTTTCCGTCTGGTCATGCCCCCGGACATGTGGGCGGAAGTCCGCCCGCGCTCCTCCGCGCTGACGCGTGGCCTGATCGTCCAGTGCGGGACCATCGACGCCGATTACGACGAGGAAGTCGGCTTCGTCGCCGCGGCCATCGGCGGTCCCGTTCACGTCGAAGACGGAAGCCGGTGGGCGCAAATCGTGTTCCATCGCGTCGCCGACGGGCCCCGCGATGAAGCGCCGGACCTGCCGCGGCGTTCGGGCGGCTTCGGTTCGACGGGAGCGTGAGGTCCTCGACCGTTCGCTTGCGGGCGAACCGGCGTTCGAGCGCCGCTTCGTCGCACTCGCACGCGCCATCGGGGCCTCCTCCGTCCGTCCCGAACGGAGCCATCGATGTTTTTCCGACCCCGTTCGACCCGCGTGACGAGAACCCCGCGGGCCCCGGGCGCGTCAACGCCGGTTGGCCTCCTCCCGAACGCGCGCCAGGAGCTCCGCGCCATCGGCGCAATCGATCACCAGATCGCCCACCGCGGCGAGGCGCTCCGGATCGGCGACCTCCGCCAGAAGCGCCGCCAGAAGCGCGCCCGTCTCGGCGCCGAATTTCCGTTCCGCCAGACGCGAAAGCATCGCGCGCGACTCGACCAGCGCTTGCGCACGCGCCTCGACAAGGCGCTCCCCGAGTATTGCCTCGACGCGCTCCCTGGTGCGCGCCTCGGTGTTCGTTTCGATATATTCGTCGATCCGCCGCGCCAGCACCGAACCCATCGCGTTCAAACCTCCCGTCTCCGCAGCCGCGCGCAACGCCGACGCCAATTCGGGATGCGTCCGCGCAGCCGCGCTGCGCTCCACCATCCCCAAAGTCAACTCGGCGAACGCGCGGCGCAAACTCGCATGTTCTTCGCCCGCCAGCAACGCCGACACGCGCCGCAACACCGACGCCATCGCCGGAACCGAACCCTGCTCCAGCGCAATCTGCGCCGAAACGACGTTCTCCTCCGGCAAATCCTCGACCGAAAGCCGGTGCTCGTCAATCAGGAGGTGACGCTGCCGGGGCTGGAACGGCGCCAAATCCTCGCCTACCGGCGCGATGGTCGCAAGCATTTCCGTCGCCGCCGACCAGCGCCGCTCGCCGTTGTAGATCACCACCGGCAAAACCGGCGGAAGGCGACCGTCCGGGGGCAGCTCCCCGCCGCGGATCAGTTTCAGATACATCCGCGCCGTGTAGGCGAGAATGCGCGCCGCCATGCGGGGATCGACGGTGGACTGGAACTCCAGCAGGACAAGGAGATAAAGCCACTCGCCCGCTGCGCCCCGGAAGCGCACGCGCCATGCGGCGTCGCCCTGGCCCCGGGCGAGGTCGTCGTCGACGTAGTCCGCCGGCAATTGTTCGAGGGTCGCGAAATCGAGCGTCCGGGCGACCGCTGCGGGGGCGAAGCCGCGCAACAGGTCCTCGACCATCCGCTTGTGGTCGAACCAGCGCTTGAACGCCGCGTCGTCGAACTCGCGCGCCATCGCAGCCTCGCCCGTTCGCCCCCGCCAGTCTGCGGTTTAGCGCGTTTCACGCCGCCGCGCGCCGCAACACGGCGCCTCCGCCAAACCAACGCAAAAAAGCGCCCGTAATTGCAACGAATTAGCCCGCACAGCGCAAGACCGTTCCCTCATGGGCTCCCCCCATGCGCGCGCCGGAACGCGCAAGACCGGGTAAGACCGCTCCGGACGGCTCCGCGCTTGCGCCGCGCCGCCGAGCCGGGGTATCGTCGCCGTGCTCGACGCGCTCGGACGCGCCCGTGCGCCATCCGGGGAACCCGCCATGTCCGAATTCGAGATCGCCAGCCTCGATTACCAGACCGCGACGCTCGCCGCGCGGCACTGGGCCAACTGGATCGCCGGGATCGCGCTTGCCGTGTCCGCCTTCGTCGGCGCCGCGCAATGCGCAATCGTCGCATGGGGCATCCGCAAAATAGTCCGCGCCAACCGCGAACGCACGCACCGGGCCGACGCGCAAGCCCTCGCCGCCGAACGCCGCGCCGAAGCCCAAACCCGCGCCGCCGACCAGCGCCACGCCGAGAACATGGCGGCGCTCTCCGAACAAAGCCGCCGCCTCGACGCGCTTATCGAGGGACAGGCCGAACAACGCCAGGCGCTCAACGCCGCCGTCGCAAGCCTGCAAGCGTTGCTCGAACGGACAGCCCCGAACACGCCGCCCGCATAGGCCGGCCCGATCGCAACACGTAGCGCCCCTTTGCCGGCGGCCCGCGCCGCCGCCCGTCCCTGCCCTTGAGCGCGCGAAGGAATCCCGGCGCGGACGCCGGAGAAGACTTCGCCCGACATGCCGCGCCTCCTGCCGTCCCCCGGGGCCCGGCCAGATCGTGTCGCTCGCCGTTGCGCCGGGGGATTCGATGAGGCGGACCGGGTCCTCGCGACCTTCGCCCGCGAGGGCGAATTGCCGCCGCCGACAGAGTGAAGGCTGGAGGGGACCGGTGAATCGGCGGGCGATCCCGCCGCCCGAACCGCCGGACGCGCGCGCGCGAGGCGTTCGGGAACGAATGGCGAAATTCGCGCCCGCGAAATTTTTTCGCGTGACCCCCCTTGACAGGCCCCTGTCCCCGGCGAGAATGCGGCCCATGACTCGCTTCGCCCCCCCCCCCCCCCCCCCGCACTTAACGCGGAATTAAGCGGCGGCCGCGACGACGCGCGCCGTCGTTCCGCGTCGACCGTCCGGTTATGCGCCGCCGTTCCCGGCGGCGTTTCGATTCCGGCGGGCGGACAGTTCGCGAAGCCCGGACTGCGCCAACGCCGCCTATCGCGCCCGGGCCGACGACCGGCCGGCCACAACCGGCAGGTTGCGGTCCCCGGCTTTGCGCCGGCAGTGGGCTCTCCAGCGGCTCGACAGGCCGCGCCATCCACGACACACGCGAACGCCGTCCGCTCGACGGCGAGCTGCGCCCAGCCTTCGCCTGCCGCTCCGCCGACGGAAACCGGTTCGTCCCGCGATAGCGGACGGCAAGACGACTCTCATCGACAAACGCCGCCTTGCCGACGCGTGGGCCTCGCGGCGCGCGATGGGCGCGCCCGCCACCACAGGAAGGAAACCTCCATGAAAACCAGCATACAAGCCGCCTTCGCCGTCGTGGCGCTGTTCGCGCTTACCGCATGCGGCGGAGGGGGCGGTGGTGGCGGCGGTAACACGGCGGCACGAACGCAACCGGGCGCATCGGAACCTGTCGATTGGCGGTATCGGTCCGAAGATGGCCACTTCTCTGTTGAATGGGATGGCATGGCCATGTCTTACGGATACAGGGGCGGTAGTTACGACATGCCAAGCAACGCCGCGCTCCCCTCCCCCGTTCCCGATAGGCTTGTCTTTGAGAACGGTCTGGCTTTGGGCGCTATTGCTGGTGATCGCGCGCTAACGCAAGGGGAAGTGGATATTTGGATTGAAGTCCCCGAGCGTGAGCTTTGGTTCTCCTTCCAGTTTCCCGGAACGCGCCTTAATCCCTATTTCGGGGCAGAAGAACCTATCCACAACGTAAGGCGCACTCTTACGGGTTGGCAATGGCAAGATAGCGAAGGAAGGGGAAGCCTAATCAGGAGAAGCGCCACTAACAACACTCCTGCTGGCATCTACGGAGTCGAATCTTACGACAATCACGCCGGGGAGGAAGTCAATACGACATATTTCGGGCAGATCTCGGGTGGATATAGTAATACCGATCCGACTTCGCCGCAACCCTTACCGCCGCCGCCGCCGGAACCTATCGATTGGAGTTTCGACTCCAGCGATGGTAATCTTTCCGTTGCTTGGGACGGCGCGGACATATCTATCTCCTACTACAGAGGCGGAAATGACATGCCCATCAATGCCGTGTTTCCGTCCTTCGTTCCCGATACGCTTACCTTCACGAACACCAGCCTAGCGTGGGGCGCTATTGCTGGTGATCGCTCGCCAACCTTCGGGAGCGTAGACATCGCGCTCAGCGTTCTCAATAGTAGGTTGGCGTTCGACTTCGAATTTCCGGGAACGCGCCTCGATTCGCCAGTCTTCACGCGCGATCTTACCGGTTGGCAATGGCAAGATAGCGACGGCGCGGGAAGCCTAACCCGGACAAGCCCCACCAACAACGCTCCGGTTGCCATCTACGGCGTCGAATCTTACGACAACAGCGCGGGAGTCGAAGTGCAAGCGGCTTATCAGAATGTCGTTGACAACTACGTAAATCCCTAGCACCGCAACGCCAACCGAAAACGGGCCGGAGCATCATGCTCCGGCCCACAACCGAACGAAGGGAAAGACTATGAACACCACCATGCGACTCGTGTGTACCATGCTGGCGCTGTTCGCGCTTACCGCTTGCGGCGGCGCTGTCATATCCGATCTTGAAACGGACAAGGTTATCGTGCAAGTCGAGTGGCCAACCGACGAAACCGAAATCTTAGCGGCGGCGCGGCGCGGTTGTGCTATGCATGGGCGCGTTCCGAAGCCCATAAGTTACCGGAAAGTGAGAGACTTCGTTGAGGAACACTTGTATGCGTGCGTCGAAGAGTAGCGCGCGCACGAACGAAGGGGCGCGGTCTTCACGGGCCGCACCCTTTTCATGCGCGCATACGGCCGCACATAGCAGCGCGGGCTTCGCAGTAGGGGGCGCTAGGGCGCGGAGGCGTTCGGGGCGCGGCCATAGCGCCGCGTCCAAGCCCGCACGCGCGCGTGTAACCCCGGGGTCGGGATTTTCTCATGCCTGTGCCGCTAATTTGCGGCGGGAAGCAGCGGCGCTCAATCCGCCGCCGCGATGCGCCCCTCGCGCAGCGTGACGGCGCGGTCGGCGCGGCGCGCGATGTCCGCATTGTGGGTCGCCACCAGCGCCGCCAGGCCATCCTCGCGCGCCAGACGGAGCAGTTCGGCGAACACCCGGTCCGACGTCTCCGGGTCCAGATTGCCGGTCGGCTCGTCGGCGAGCAGGACCTGCGGCCGGTTGGCCAGCGCGCGGACCACGGCGACGCGCTGCTGCTCCCCGCCCGACAACTGGCCCGGACGATGGCCGCGCCGGTCGGCGAGGCCCACCCGGTCGAGCAAGGTCCGGGCGCGGTCGCGCGCCTCGCGGCGGCCGCGCCGCGCCGCCATCCGCGGCAGCATCACGTTCTCCTCCGCCGAGAACTCCGGCAGCAGGTGGTGGAACTGATAGACGAAGCCGAGGCGGTCGCGGCGGACCGCGGTGCGCTCCCGGTCGGTCAACCCCGCGCAGCGGCGCCCGGCGACCTCGACCTCGCCGCCGTCGGGGCGTTCGAGCAGCCCGGCGATGTGCAGCAGGGTGGACTTCCCCGACCCCGACGGGCCGACGAGGGCCACGACCTCTCCCGGCGCGACGGCGAGCGCCGCGCCGCGCAGGATCTCGAGCCGGCGCCCGCCCTGGTCGAAACCGCGCCAAACGCCGGCGAGGCGCAGCGCCGGGCGGTCACTCATGGCGCAGCGCCTCCACCGGATCGAGGCGCGCCGCGCGCCACGCCGGATACAGGGTCGCGAGGAGCGACAGGACGAGGCTCATGACGCCGATCATGGCCACTTCGGCCGGGTCGATGACCGCCGGCAGGCGCGCCAGGTAATAGATTTCGGGCGCGAAGGTCTCTGCGCCCAGCGCGCGCTCCACGAAGTCCTGGATCTCCTGGATGTTGGCGGTGAAGGCGAGGCCCAGGGCGACGCCGATGGCGGTCCCGGCGACGCCGATGGCCGCGCCGGTCAGCACGAAGATCCGCATGACCGCCGCGCGCGGCGCGCCCATCGTCCGCAGGATGGCGATCCCCTTCCCCTTGTCGTGGACCAGCATCACCAAGCTGGCGACGATGTTGAACGCGGCGATGAGGACGATCAGCGTCAGGATGAGGAACATGACGTTGCTCTCGACCGCCAGCGCGTTGCGCAGATGGCTGAACCGCGCCTGCCACGGCGAGGCGGCGCCGCGCCCGGCCGCCGCCGCCGACGCGGCGCGGGCGGCCGCCTCGGCGGCCTCGGGGTCGTCGATGAACGCCTCGATCCGGTTCACGCGCTCCGGCAGGTCGAAATGCCGCTGGGCGAGGCGCAGCGGCATCAGCACGAGCAGGCCGTCGTATTCCGACATGCCGAGTTCGAAGGTGCCCAACACCGGGTAGGCGCGGGCGCGCGGAATGTGGCCGACGACGGTGGGGCGGCTCGCCGGCGCGACCAGGGTGGCGGAGCCGCCCGCCGCCGCGCCGATCTCGCGCGCCAGCCGGGCGCCGACGAGGATGCCGTCCTCCTCGGCGAGGCGCGCCAGCGCGCCGGGCGGGCTCACGCCCTCGGCGATGAGCGCCCGCGCGGCCAGGTCCTCCGCCGCCGCGCCGCGGACGAGCGCGCCGCCGGCGCCGCGGGCGCCGACGATCATTACCGGCGATTCGATCAGCGGCGTGACCTGCGAGACCCGATCGAGCGCCAGGACGTCATCGGCGAGCGCGCGGTAGTCGGGGATCCCCTCCCCGGCGCGCGCGGCGTAAACGGTGAAATGGCCGTTGATGCCGAGCAGGCGCCCCAGGAGCTCGGCGCGAAAGCCGTTCATCACCGACATCACGACGATCAGCACGCCCACGCCGAGCGCGATGCCCACCAGCGAAAAGCCGGCGACCACCGAAATGAACCCCTCGCGCCGCCGCGCCCGGAGGTAGCGCCAAGCGATCCAGCGTTCGAAGCCGGAGAACACGTTCCAGTCGACCCGGTCAGCCGGCCCGGCCGGCGAGGCGCGCGACGGCGGCGCCGGGGGACAGGCTCTCCGCCCGCCCGCCGGCGCGCGGCTTGAGTTCGACCGCGCCGTCGCGCAGCCCGCGCGGCCCGACCACCAGCCGCCAGGGCAGGCCGACCAGATCGGCGGCGGCGAGTTTCACCCCGGCGCGCTCGCGGCGGTCGTCGTAGAGGACGCTCGCGCCGGCGGTCGACAGGCGCGCCGCCAGCTCCTCGCAGACCCGCGCGCAGTCGGCGTCGTCCTGCTTGAGATTGACCAGCGCGACGCAGAAGGGCGCGACGCTTGCGGGCCAGATTATCCCCGCTTCGTCGTGGCTCGCCTCGATAATCGCGCCGACCAGCCGGGAGACGCCGATGCCGTAGGAGCCCATCTCGACGGCGACCGGCTCCCCGTCCGGGCCGGCGACGCGGGCGCCCATCGCCTCGGAGTATTTGGTTCCGAAATAGAAGATGTGGCCCACCTCGACGCCGCGCGCGCGGGTGCGGCGTTCGGGCGGCAGGGCTGCGAACGCCGCCGCGTCGTGGCGGTCGTCCGCCGCCGCGTAGAAGGCGGTGTAGCGGTCGACCACGGGTTGCAGGTCGGCCGCGTAGTCGACGTCTTCGGGCGCGCCGAGCTCGAGCAGGCGCGAATCGCAATGGACGGCGCTCTCGCCGGTGTCGGCGAGGATGGCGAATTCGTGGCTCATGTCGCCACCTATGGGCCCGGCGTCGGCGCGCATCGGCACGGCCTCCAGCCCCATTCGCGCGAAGGTGCGCAGATAAGCGACGAACATGCGGTTGTAGGAGCGCCGCGCGCCGGCCCTGTCGAGATCGAAGGAGTAGTTGTCCTTCATCAGGAATTCGCGCCCGCGCATCACGCCGAAGCGGGGCCGGACCTCGTCGCGGAACTTCCATTGGATCTGGTACAGGTTCTTCGGCAGGTCGCGGTAGCTGCGGACCGCGCCGCGGAAGATATCCGTCACCACCTCCTCGTGGGTGGGGCCGAACAGCATGTCGCGGCCGTGGCGGTCGGTTATGCGGAGCATCTCGCGCCCGTAATCGTCGTAGCGCCCGCTTTCGCGCCAGAGTTCGGCGGGCTGGACGGCGGGCATGAGGATCTCCTGGCATCCTGCGGCGTCCATCTCCTCGCGGACGATGCGCTCGACGTTGCGCAGCGCGGCGTGGCCGAGCGGCAGCCAGCTGTAGATTCCGGCGCTCGACTGGCGGATCGCCCCGGCGCGCAGCATGAGCCGGTGCGAGGCGGTCCGCGCCTCGGCCGGGTCCTCCTTCAACGTCGGCAGGAAGTAGCGCGACATCCGCGCGACGGGCGCGTTCGCCATGCCGGCAGGTCTCCGTTCCACGGCCCGTCCACGGCGCGGGCCGCCGCAATCTATACGGGACGGCGGGCGGCGGCGGCAATGGCGGGCGGCGCCGCGCGGACCAGCGGCCGCGGCGCCTCGGGCGCCTCCGCGCTCCGTGGACGCCATGCGAGGGGTTGACACGCCATGCGCGCCGGTTTATGGATCGCCTCCACGGTGGAAAGACCGAGACTGCAGAAGGCAGGCACCTACCTCAAGTGCTCCCTCTGATCGGAGGGATCGAAGGTCCGTCCGCTACCAACCAGAGGAGCAGTATCATGGGGAAACCCACTGACAAGGCGGCGCTTGACCACCACTCTCAGCAGCTGAACCCGCAGGATCCGCTGGGTAAGGCCGCGGGCGACAATCGGGCCAACCAGATGAACCCGAACCACCCGGCCTCCAAGCCTTCGAATCCCGGTAACGCTCCGAAGGGGCGAGACTCCGGGAAGCGGTAGGCCGTAACCCGACTCCCCGGGGGCGCCTCGCGGCGTCCCCGGGGGCATCGGACGGCGGCATGAACGGCCGGATACTGATCACGGGGTCCGAGGGACTGATCGGCGCCGCTCTCCGCGACGCGCTCGAGGCGGACGGCGCGCGCGTCGCGGGGCTGGACCTTCGGGGGCCGGACGGCGAGGAAGGCGACACGCGGGACGCGCGCCGCGTTCGCGACGCCGTATCCGGTTGCCGCGGCGTCGTCCATCTGGCCGCCGTCTCCCGCGTCGTGTGGGGAGAGCGGGACCCCGACGCCTGTTTCGCGACCAATGTCGGCGGGACCGGCAACGTCATCGCGGCGATGTCGGCGGAGCGCGCGCGTTCGCCGCGCGGTCCGTGGCTCCTGTTCGCCAGCAGCCGCGAGGCGTACGGGCAAGCGGACCGCCTGCCCGTCGCCGAAGATGCGCCGTTACGGCCGATCAACGTCTACGGGCGCACGAAGGTCGAGGGCGAGCGCCTGGCGATGGCGGCCCGGGACAGCGGCTTGCGGACGGCGGTCGCGCGGCTTTCCAACGTGTACGGATCGACTCGCGACCACGCCGACCGGGTCGTTCCGGCGTTCGCCCGGGCCGCCGCGCTCGGCGGCCTCCTCCGCGTCGAAGGCGAGGCCAGCGCTTTCGACTTCACCCATATCGACGACACGGTTCGCGGATTGGCGGCGCTCGTCGGACGGCTCGACAGGGGCGAAGCGCCGCCGCCGGCGCATCTGGTCACGGGCCGGTCGACCTCGCTCGGCGAGCTGGCGGCGCTGGCGGTGGAGCTGGCCGGAACCGGCGCGCCCATCGCGCGGACGCCGCCGCGTTCGTTCGACGTAGCGCGCTTTCACGGCGACCCGGCCCGCGCGCGGGAACTGTTGGGTTGGACGGCGAACACGCCGCTGCGCCGGGGCCTGGCGCGCCTGATCGGCGACTTCCGCGCCGAGCTCGGAATCTTCGAGCGAAAAGGCGCCGCATAATGAAAATACTTCAAGTCATCCACGGCTACCCGATGCGCTACAATGCGGGGTCGGAAGTCTATACGCAGACCCTCTGCCACGGCCTCGCCGGCCGCCACGAGGTCCACGTCTTCACCCGCGAGGAGGATTCGTCCGCGCCGGACTACCGGATGCGCG
Organism: Alphaproteobacteria bacterium; assembly: GCA_965242575.1. Lineage (GTDB taxonomy): Bacteria > Pseudomonadota > Alphaproteobacteria > UBA7887 > UBA7887 > JANQOH01. The sequence goes on along the minus strand of OZ251461.1, from coordinate 2,152,369 downwards.
AGGAGCGCGACCCCGACGACCGCCGTATCGCGCTTCACCTCGTCAACAACCCGCGCAACCGCGATCGGTACCGCGTCCCGGAGATCGACCGGCGCTTCGCCGAACTGCTCGATCGCGTTCGCCCCGACGTCGTGCATGTCGGGCATTTGAACCACCTTTCGACCGGACTGCCGTTCGAGGCCGCGTCGCGGTCCGTTCCCGTGGTCCATACCCTGCACGATTACTGGACGATGTGCCCGCGCGGCCAGTTCATGCAAACGTTTGCAGAAGACGGACAAGAACTGTGGGCCGCGTGCGACGGACAGCGGGATCGGAAATGCGCCGAGCGCTGTTACGCGCGTCATTTCGGCGGCGCGCCGGACGAGCACGAAGACGACGTCCGCTACTGGACCGCCTGGGTCGCGCGCCGCATGCGCCACTTGCGGGAGACGACCGAGTTCGTGGACCTGTTCGTGGCGCCGGCGCGGTATCTGCGCGACCGTTACCGCGATGAGTTCGGGCTTTCGGCTCGCAAGCTGGTTTACCTGGATTACGGCTTCGACCGCGCGCGGCTGCGCGGGCGGAGGCGAACGCCGGAGGACTCGTTCGTCTTCGGCTATATCGGCACGCACGTTCCCGCGAAGGGCGTCCACGATCTGATCCGCGCGTTCGGGCGCGTGGAGGGCGACGCCGTCCTGCGTATCTGGGGCCGGCCGAGAGGCCAGGACACGGAGGCGCTCAAGGCCCTGGCCCGGAGTCTTCCGAACGGGAAGGCGCAGCGCGTGGAATGGCTCCCCGAATACCGTAACCGGGAGATCGTGCGCGCCGTGTTCGACCGGGTCGACGCCATCGTTGTTCCGTCCATATGGGTCGAGAATTCGCCTCTCGTGCTCCACGAAGCGCAGCAGGCGCGGGTTCCGGCGATTACGGCCGATATGGGCGGCATGGCCGAATACGTCCGCCACGAAGTCAACGGCCTGCTGTTCCGGCCCCGCTCGCCCGATTCGCTCGCCGCCCGGATGCAACGCTTCGTCGAAGATCCGGGTCTGGCCCGGCGCCTCGGCGAGCGCGGCTACCTATTCGACGAGAACGGAGACGTCCCGACGATCGGGGACCACGTCCGGGAGATGGAGCGTCTTTACGAACGCGTCCTGAAGCGAAGACACAGCGCGCAGGTCCGAACCGGCGCCGGCCCATGGCGCATTACCTTCGACACGAACCCGGACGCATGCAACATGCGTTGCGTCATGTGCGAGGAGCACTCGCCTCACAGCCCGCTACAGGCCGCGCGCAGAAAGGCGGGGCGGCCGCGCCGGACCATGCCCATCGAGCTCATTCGGCGGACGGTCGCGGACGCGGCGGCGACCGGCGCGCTCCGGGAGATTATCCCGTCCACGATGGGGGAGCCGCTGCTCTACGACCGTTTCGAGGATATTCTGGAGCTGTGCGCGCAATACGGAGTCCGGCTCAACCTCACGACGAACGGGACCTTCCCGAGACTCGGCGCGCGCGCCTGGGCGGAGCGGATCGTTCCGGTGGCGTCCGACGTCAAGATCTCGTGGAACGGCGCCGCGAAGGCGACCCAGGAGGCGATCATGATCGGCTCGGTCTGGGAAAAGGCGCTGGACAACGTGCGCGCCTTCGTCTCGGTCCGGGACGCGCATGCCCGCTCGCACGGCGAGCGGCGCCGGGTAACGGTGACGCTCCAGCTCACGTTCATGGAGGCGAACGCCGCCGAACTCGCGGACATCGTCCGCCTGGCCGCCGAGTTGGGGGTGGACCGGGTCAAGGGGCATCACCTCTGGGCGCATTTCGGCGCGATCGCGGACCAGTCGATGCGCCGCGACCCGGACGCCGCAGCGCGCTGGAACGACGCGGTCGCCGCCGCGCGGAAGGCCGCCGCCGAACGCCCCTTGCCGAACGGGCGGCGCGTTCTGCTCGACAACATCTTCCCCCTGGCCGCGGACGCGAAAGACGATCTCGCGCCCGGCGGGCCGTGCCCGTTCCTCGGCCGGGAGGCGTGGGTCAGCGCGCAAGGGCGGTTCGACCCGTGCTGCGCGCCCGACGCGCAGCGGCGGACGCTCGGCGAGTTCGGCAACCTGAACGAACGCGGCCTCATGGATATCTGGAACGGAGCGGAATACCGGACTCTCGTCTCCACGTACCGGAACCGGTCGCTCTGCCTCGGCTGCAACATGCGCAGGCCCGCGGCGGAGCCGTGACCTGGAGAAGCGCCGACGTGGCGCCCGCAGGCACGCATCACGTGCGCAACGGCGCGCCGATCTACGAAGAACGCTTCGACGAAGTTCTCGAGTTCCGCGCGCCGGGGCTCGCCCCCGTGCGGCGGGGCGGCGACGCATGGCACATCCGGGCGGACGGAGAAGCGGCCTACGCACGGCGCTTCCGGCGGACCTTCGGGTTTTACGAGGGGTTCGCCGCCGCGCGCGGAGCCGGCGGCTGGCGCCATATCCGCCCCGACGGCGGCGACCTCTACGCCGCGCGCTACGACTGGTGCGGCAATTTCCAGGAGGGACGTTGCGCGGTACGGGCGCCCGACGGCGGTTACCTCCATATCGACCGGGAGGGCGAACCGGCCTACGAGGCCCGCTGGCGCTATGCGGGCGACTTCCGCGACGGCGTCGCGGCGGTCCAGTCCGCGGATGGGCGCTCGACCCATATCGACCGGCGGGGCCGGCCGGCGCACCGCGCGCGGTTTCTCGACCTGGACGTATTCCACAAGGGCGCCGCCCGGGCCCGCGACGAGGACGGGTGGACGCATGTGGACGCGGAGGGCCGCCCGTTATATGCGCGGCGTTTCGCGTCGGTGGAGCCGTTCTATAACGGGCAGGCGCGCGTCGAACGCTTCGACGGCGGAGTCGAGGTCATCGACGCGGCCGGAGCCGCCGTCGCCGCGGTCCGCCCGCCGTCGAAAAGCGCTTTCGCCCGCCTGTCCGACGATCTGACGGGCTTCTGGCGGACGCAGGCGATATGCGCGGCCGTCGAGCTGGGCGTGTTCGAATCGCTGCCGTCCGGCGCCGGCGAAATCGCGCTGTCGCGCGGCCTGGACCCCGGCCGGACGATGCGGCTGCTGCGCGCGCTGGCGGAACTCGGCCTGGCGGAGACAACCGGCGGCGAGTGGCGCGCGACCGAGCGCGGGAGCCATCTGAGCCTGGGGCATCCCCGGACGCTCGCGGGCGCGGCGCGGGAATACGGACGCGCGTTCTCGCGCATGTGGGAGGCGTTGCCCGACGCGCTGCGCGGCGGCGGCGAGTGGCGGCCTCCGGATATTTTCGCCGATGTCGCCGCGGACCCGGCGCGCGCGGCGGCGCATCATCGAATGCTGCGGAGCTACGCGCGGCACGACTACGCGGCGCTGCCCGCGGCGCTGGAGTTGCGGGGCGACGAACACGCGATCGACGCGGGCGGCGGCCTGGGAGTCCTGGCGGAATCGCTCGCCGCGGCGCATCCGAACCTGCGCGTCACCGTTCTCGATCGCCCGGAGGTCATCGCGCTGGCGGAGCGAAACCGCGCCGGAGACCGCGCGAAATTCGGAGATCGCGTGAAATTCCTCGCGGCGGATTTTTTCGAGCCCTGGAACGTCCGCGGCGAAGCGGTAATTCTGGCCCGCGTTCTTCACGATTGGGACGATTCCCGCGCCGTTCGCATTCTCCGCCGCACGCGCGCCGCGCTGCCGCCCGGCGGCCGCCTGTTCGTCGTGGAGACGGTGCTGCCCGAGGACGGCGCCAGCGGCGGTCTGTGCGATCTTCACCTCCTCGTAGCAACCGGCGGGCGAGAGCGAACGGCGGCCGATTACGCGGCGCTGTTCGCGCAATCCGGCTTCATGTTCGACGGCGTCCGGCGGACGTCCGCGCTCCCCTCCATCGTCGTGGGCGTCGCGCGGTGAACGCCTGGCGGTCCGGCGCCCATGGCGGCGCGCCCACCGTCATGCGCCGCCGCGGCACCCAAATCGAGGCCGGTCTGCGGCTCGTCCCGGACAGGCGCCGGTCCTCGGGCCGCGCTTACGCCGCGAGTTCGGCGAGATCGGCGGCGAGTTCGGTCACTCCCGCGAGGCGGTCGGCGCCGCGCCGCCAGGACGCAGCGACGAACAGGCTGCTGTCGGGGCGAACGCGCATGGTCGCCGCGTTGCGGGCGATATGCGCGACCAGCTTTTCGGGCGCGGCGAAGGCGCCGCCGCGAAACGCCGCCACCGCCCCCTTCGGCCCGGCGTCCAGGCGCTCGATCCCGGCGGCGCGGCACAGCCGCTTGACGCGCACCAGCGCCAGCAGGTTCTCCGCCGGCTCCGGCATGGGGCCGAACCGGTCCACCAGCTCCGCCGCGAACGCCTCCACCTCCGCGTCCGACTCCAGCGCCGCCAGGCGCCGGTAGAGGCCCAGCCGGAGGCCGAGATCGGCGACGTAGTCCTCGGGGATCATCACCGGCATGCCCACGGCGAGCTGCGGCGCCCAGCGCTCCTCCGGCGGCGGCGCCCCGGCTTCCGCCGCGCGCGCCGCCCGCACCGCCTCCTCCAGCAATTGCTGGTAGAGCTCGACCCCCACTTCGCGGATATGCCCCGACTGCTCCTCGCCCAACAGGTTGCCGGCGCCGCGGATGTCCATGTCGTGGCTCGCCAGCGAGAAGCCGGCGCCGAGCGTGTCCAGCGCCTGGATGACCCCCAGGCGCTTCTCGGCCTTGCCGGCGAGCAGCCGCGCCGAAGGGACGGTGAAATAGGCGTAGGCGCGCGTCTTGCTCCGCCCCACCCGGCCGCGCAGCTGGTAGAGCTGCGCCAGCCCGAACATGTCCGCCCGGTGGACGACCAACGTGTTGACGCGCGGCATGTCGAGGCCGGATTCGATGATGGAGGTCGACAGCAGGAGTTCGTAGCGCCCGTCGTGGAACGCCGTCATCGCCTCCTCCAGGCGCCTGACGGGCATCCGCCCGTGCGCCGCGACGAGGCGGATGTCGGGAACGACGGCGCGGATGTCGGCCGCGGCCCTGTCGAGGTCCTCGATCCGCGGGCAGACGTAAAATATCTGCCCGCCGCGGTGACGCTCGCGCAGGATCGCCTCGCGCACCGTCACCGGGTCCCAGGGCAGGACGAAGGTCCGCACCGCCAGCCGGTCCACCGGCGGCGTCGCGATCAGGCTCAGGCCGCGCACCCCCGCCAGCGCCAGTTGCAGCGTGCGCGGGATCGGCGTCGCGGTCAGCGTGAGCACGTGGACGTCGGCTTTGAGCGCCTTCAGCCGCTCCTTCTGCGCCACCCCGAAGCGCTGCTCCTCGTCGACCACCAGCAGTCCGAGATCGGCGAACCGCACCGTCTTCGCCAGCAGCGCGTGGGTGCCGACGACGACGTCGACCGTCCCGTCGGCGAGGCCGGCGCGCACTTCGGCCGCCCGCTTGGCGGGGACCAGCCGCGACAATTGCGCGACCCGCGCCGGCAGGCCCTCGAACCGCTCGGAGAAGGTGGCGAAGTGCTGGCGGCTCAGCAGCGTCGTCGGGGCCACCACCGCCGTCTGCCGGCCGGAGAGCGCGGCGACGAAGGCGGCGCGCAGCGCGACCTCGGTCTTGCCGTATCCCACGTCGCCGCACACCAGGCGGTCCATCGGCGCCGTCCCGCCCATGTCCTCCAGGCAGTCGGCGATGGCGCGCTCCTGGTCCTCGGTTTCGGAGAACGGAAACCGCGCGGCGAATTCGCGGTAGAGGCCGTCATCGACCGCCAGCGCCGGCGCGGCGCGCAGCGCGCGTTCGGCGGCGGTGCGGATCAGCGCGTCGGCCATGTCGCGCAGCCGGTTCCTGAGCCGCGCCTTGCGCGCCTGCCAGCTCGCGCCGCCCAGGCGGTCCAGCGCCGCCGCCGCGTCCTCGCCGCCGCCGTGGCGCGACAGCATCTCGATGTTCTCGACCGGCAGGTAGAGCTTGTCGCCGCCGGCGTAGCGCAGCAGCAGGCAATCGTGCGGCGCGCCGCCGGCCTCGACCGTCTCCAGCCCCGCATAGCGGCCGATGCCGTGGTCGACATGCACCACCAGGTCGCCCTCGGACAGCGCCGCCGCCTCGGTGAGGAAGTTCGCCGCGCGCCGGGGCCGCGCCGCCGGCCGCGCCAGCCGGTCGCCCAGGATGTCCTGTTCGCTCAGCACCGAGACGCGGTCGTCGACGAACCCGTGCTCCAGGCCGAGCACCGCCGCGGCGACCGCGCCGGCGGGCAGCGCCTCCGCCGCCGGCCAGTCGTCCACCGCGGCGATGGGCGGCGCGCCGCGCGCCTCGAGCAGGCTCGAAATCCGGTCGCGCGACCCGGCGCTGTAGCAGGCGAGCAGCGGGCGCCTGCCGGCCTCCGCCTCGGCGCGCAGATGCGCCGCCGCGGCGTCCCAGGCCGCGCCGTCGCCGGCGGCGCGTTCGGGCGCGAAGTCGCGCGCCCGCCGCGCCCCCAGGTCGACCGCGCCCGGCGCCTTGAACGGGGTGAAGCGGACCGCGCCGCGCGCCGCCAGCGCCTCGGTCCACGCCGCCTCGTCGAGGAACATCGACTCCGGCGGGACGGGGCGGTAGGGCGGCGCATCGGCCGCCGCCGCGCCCAGCCGCTCCCGCCGCGCCCGGTAATAGTCGGCGACCTGCTCGCGCCGCTCCGCCGCCGCCGCCTCCGCGCCGTGGTCGAGCAGCGCGGCCGCGCCGGGCAGGTAGTCGAACACGGTCTCCAGCCGGTCGTGGAACAGCGGCAGCCAGTGCTCCATTCCGGGATGGCGGCGCCCCGCCGAAACCGCCTCGTACAGCGCGTCGCCACCGGTCACGGCGCCGAACAGCGCCCGGTAGCCGGCGCGGAACCGCGCCGCCGAGTCGGCGTCGAGGCCGACTTCCGACGCCGGGACCAGGTCCAGCCCGGGGATCTCTCCGGTCGAGCGTTGCGACAGCGGGTCGAACGCGCGGAGGCTCTCGATCTCGTCGCCGAACAGGTCGATGCGCGCCGGGGCGGCGGCGCCCGCCGGGAACAGGTCGACGATGCCGCCGCGAAAGGCGTATTCGCCGGGCTCCATGACCGCGCCGACGCGGCGGTAGCCGGCGCCTTCCAGATGCGCCGCCAGCGCGTCGGCGTCGAGCGCGCCGCCGCGCCGGATCGAGAACCGCGCCCGCGCCAGCGCCGCGCGCGGCGGCAGCCTTTGCGCCGCGGCGTTGACGGTGGCGGCGACCAGCCGCCCGCCGCCCTCCCCCGGCGCCCCGGAGGCGAGCGCGCCGAGGCAGCGCAGCCGGTCGGCGGCGATGTCGGCGCGCGGCGAGACGCGGTCGTAGGGCAGGCAGTCCCACGCCGGCAGCGCCAGCGGGCGGAGCGCCGGCGCGAACAGCCGCAGCGCAGCCAGGAAGCGGGCGAGCCGCGCGTCGTCGCAGGCGATGAACAGGAAGTCGCGCTCCGGCGCGGCGGCGCACAGTTCGGCGACGGCGAGGGCGTCGCGCCCCTCCGGCGCGTTCGCCGCCGCCGCCGCCGCGCCCGGCTCCGCGAGGCACGCGAGCAGCGCCGCGGCGGCGGTCACGGCGCGCGGCGGCGCAGCAGCGCCAGCACCTCGCCGTCCAGCCCCGGGGGCGGGTCGACGCCGCGCACCGCCCAGTCCCAGAGGTCGGGGTCGTCATGCGCGAGCAGCCTTTCCAGGCCGTCCAGCTGCGCCGCGTCGAACGAGTCGACGTGCGAATCGGCGAAGCGGCCGAGCAGCAGGTCGGCCTCGCGCGAGCCGCGCCGCCAGCAGCGGAAGCGCAGCCGCTTGCGGCGCAGGGCGAGGTCGGTCTCTCGGGTCATGGCGCAAGGCCGCGCGGCGAGGTGGGCGTGCGCGCCCGTATAGGCCGCGGCGCGGGCGCTGTCAGCACCGGATTCGTCGGCTACCCTGCCCGGCGACCATGAGACCGGCCCTTCTCAACCCGCTCTTCGCGTCCGCGACCGCGCTCGCCGGCGTCGGCCCGCGCGTCGCCCGGGCGCTCGCCCGCGCGGCCGGGAAGCGCGCGGTCGACCTGCTCTGGCACCTGCCGACGGGAATCGTCGACCGCCGATTCGCGCCGAAGGTCCGCGACGCGCCGCCCGGCCGCGTCGCGACGCTCACCGTCGAGGTGGGCGAACACGCGCCGCCGAGCCATCCCCGCCGGCCCTACCGGGTGCTGTGCGGCGACGACACCGGCGACGTGGAGCTCGTCTTCTTCCACGCCCGCGCCGATTACCTGGGCCAGGTCCTGCCGCCCGGCGCGACGCGAATCGTCAGCGGGCGCGTCGAGCGCTTCTCCGGCGCGGCGCGGATGACCCACCCGGACCATATCGCGGCGCCGGAGGATCTGGGCCGCATCGCGCGGGTCGAACCGGTCTATCCGCTGGCGGCGGGACTCACGAAACGGACGCTGGAGCGCGCGGTCGCCGGCGCGCTGGAGCGCGCGCCCGAACTGCCCGAATGGCTGGACCCGCGCCTCGCCGCGCGCGAGGGCTGGCCGGGCTGGCGCGACGCGGTGTCGCAAGCCCACCGCCCCGGCGGCGAGGCGGACCTGGACCCGGACACGCCGGCGCGGCGGCGGCTGGCTTTCGACGAACTGTTCGCCAACCAGTTGGCGCTGGCGCTGGTGCGCGCCCATACGCGGCGTTCGGGCGGGCGGCGGCTGCGGGGCGACGGGCGCCTGCGCCGGGCGGCCGAGGCGGCGCTGCCCTTCGCGCTCACGCGCGCCCAGCAGGAGGCCATCGCCGAGGCGGTCGGCGACATGGAGTCCGAACGGCGGATGCTGCGGCTGTTGCAGGGCGACGTCGGCAGCGGCAAGACCGCCGTCGCGCTGATGTGCCTCCTCGCCGCCGCCGAGGCCGGCGCGCAGGGCGCGCTGCTGGCCCCCACGGAAATCCTCGCCCGCCAGCACCACGCCGCGCTGGCGCCGCTCCTCGCCGCGGCCGGGGTGCGCGCCGCGGTGCTGACCGGGCGCGACAAGGGCCGCGCGCGCGCCGCCGCCCTCGCCGGGCTGGAGGACGGCTCCACGGCGGTCGCCATCGGCACCCACGCGCTGTTCCAGAAGTCCGTCGGTTTCCGCGACCTGGGAGTCGCGGTGATCGACGAACAGCACCGCTTCGGCGTCCACCAGCGGCTGGAGATGCGGCGCAAGGGCCGCGCGCTCGACACCCTGGTGATGACGGCGACGCCGATCCCGCGCACGCTGATGCTCACCGCCTACGGCGACATGGACGTCTCGCGGCTGCGGGAGAAGCCGCCGGGCCGGGCGCCGATCCGGACCGCGGTCATGCCGCTGGCGCGGCTGGACGAGGTGACGGCGGCGATCGCCCGCGCATTGGCGGCGGACGACCGCGTCTATTGGGTCTGCCCGCTGGTGGACGAGTCGGAGAAGGTCGACCTGGCGAACGCCGAGGAGCGCCGCGCCGCGCTGGCCGCGCGCTTCGGCGATCTCGTCGGGCTGGTCCACGGGCGCATGGCGGCGGCGGAGCGCGATTCGGTCATGGCCGGCTTCGCCTCCGGCGCGCTGCGCATTCTCGTCGCCACCACGGTCGTCGAGGTCGGCATCGACGTGCCGGAGGCCGCCGTAATGGTGGTCGAGCAGGCGGAGCGCTTCGGCCTCGCCCAGCTGCACCAGTTGCGCGGGCGGGTGGGCCGGGGCGGGCGGGCCTCCGCCTGCATCCTGCTCTACCGCCCGCCGCTCGGCGAGACGGCGCGGGCGCGCCTCGACGTCATGCGCGAGACCGATGACGGGTTCCGCATCGCCGAGGAGGACCTGAAACTGCGCGGCGCCGGGGAGCTGCTCGGCACGCGGCAGAGCGGCGCGCCCGCCTTCCGCCTCGCCGACCTCGCGCGCCACGGCGGCCTGCTGGCGCTGGCGCGCGACGAGGCGCGGGCGGTCGTGGAGGCGGACCCCGAGCTCTCCGGCCCGCGCGGCGCGGCGCTCAGGGTTCTTCTCTACCTGTTCGAGCGGGATCTGGCGGTGGGGTTCCTGCGCTCCGGCTGACCGTGCGCGGCATGGGTTCGGCGGTGTCCGCCGCCTCGCGCCCGAGCGCGCCGGCGCTGGAGACGCGCGCGCGCCGCCGCGCCTCCGGGCGCGCGTCGGGCGGGGTGACGATCCCCGCCGACACCACCATCTTGATCCCCTCCTCCACCGTCATGTCGAGCGTCACCAGATGCGCGCGCGGGACGAAGAGCAGAAAGCCCGAGGTGGGGTTCGGCGTCGTCGGCAGGAACACGTTGACCACCTCGTCGGCGATGGTCGTCTGGACCTCGCCTTCGGTGGCGCTGGTGATGAAGCCGATGGCCCAGATGCCGCGGCGCGGATATTCGACCAGCACCACCTCGCGGAACGACCGCGACGAGTTCTCCAGCACGGTCTGGAAAATCTGCTTCAGCGCGCCATAGACGCTGCGCACCACGGGGATGCGCCCCAGCAGGCTCTCGCCGGTGCGCACCACCATCCGGCCGACGAAATTGGCGGTCAGCAGGCCGATGGCCGTCAGCCCCACCAGCACCGCCACCAGCCCGACGCCCGGAATGTGGGCCTCCACGCCGAGATACTTCTCGACGTAGAATTGCGGCGTGTAGGCCGGCGGCAGCAGCGGCGCCACGCTGTCGTCGATCAGTTCGACGACGCCGAGCAGTATCCAGATGGTGATCCCGAGCGGCGCGGTGACGATCAGCCCGGTGAGGAAGTAGTTGCGCAGGCGGCCGAACAGCCCCCGCCGGACCGGCGGGGCGGGCGCGTCCGCCGGCGGCGCGTCGTCGTCGCGGGGCATCGGCCGGGCCTAACCCGCGAAGAAGTCCAGGAGGGCCGCCGCCGTCTCGTCCGGCGCCTCCTCGGGGAGGAAGTGCCCGCAGGGCAGCGCGCGGCCGCGCACGTCGTCCGCGCGCTCGCGCCAGCGGGCGAGCACGTCGAACAGCGCCTCCATGACCCCCTTCGCGCCCCACAGGGCCAGCACCGGGCAGGCGATCCTGCGGTCGATGTCGGCCTCGTCGTGCTCCAGGTCGATGGTCGCGCCGGCGCGGTAGTCCTCGGTCGTGGCGTGGACGACCTCGGGCCGCGAGAAACAGCGGATGTACTCCTCCATCGCCTCGTCCTCGAAAGCCTCGGCCGCCGCCCCCCATTTGCCGACCATCGACCGCAGGTAGAACTCCGGGTCGGCGCCGATCATCCGCTCCGGCAGCGGCGCCGGCTGGGCCAGGAAGAACCAGTGGTAATAGGCGGTGGCCAGCGCCTTGCCGGCCGCGGCGAACACGTCGCGGGTGGGAACGATGTCGAGCACGGCGAGTTTCTCCACCCGGTCCGGCCAGTCGAGGGCGAGGCGGTGGGCGACCCGCCCGCCCCGGTCGTGCCCGGCGACCGAAAAGCGCCGGAAACCGAGCGCCGCCATCGTCTCGACCTGGTCGCGGGCGGCGGCGCGCTTGCAATGGCCCTCGTGGTTCTCGCCGTCGGGCGCGTCGCCGCTGTCGCCGTATCCGCGCAGGTCGCTCGCCACCACGGTGAACCGCTCGGCGAGCCGGGGCGCGACCTTGCGCCACATGACGCGGGTTTGCGGGTAGCCGTGAAGCAGCAGCAGCGGCGGGCCGGCGCCGCCGACGACAAGGTCGATCTCGCATTCCGCGGCGGCCACGCGCCGCCTCTCGAACCCCTCGAACGCCATGCCCGCCTCCCGTTTCGCGCCGCGCCGCCGCCCATCTTACCCCAAGACGGGATATAACGGCGCGGAACCAGGGGCCGCCGGACGGAGCGCCATGAATTTCGACCTCGACACGCTGCGCGCGGCGGCGGAGATCGTGCGCCGCAGCGTCCCGCCGACGCCGCAATACGCCTGGCCGCTCCTCGCCCGCCGCGCCGGCCTGCGGGTGTGGGTGAAGCACGAGAACCACACCGCGATCGGCGCGTTCAAACTGCGCGGCGGCGCGCTCTACATGGACCGCCTCAAGCGCCGCGCGCCCGACTGCCCCGGCGTCGTCGCGGCGACGCGCGGCAATCACGGCCAGTCGGTCGCCGTCGCCGCGCGGAGCCGCGGGCTGCGCGCGGTCGTCGTCATGCCGGAGGGCAACAACCCGGAAAAGAACGCGGCGATGGCCGCCCAGGGCGCCGAACTGGTGGAGCACGGGAGCGACTTCCAGGCGGCGCTGGAGCGCGCCGAGGCGCTCGCCGCCGAACGGGGGCTGCACATGGTCCCGTCGCTCCACCCCGCGCTGGTGGAGGGAGTCGCCTCCTACGCGCTGGAACTGTTCGAATCCGCCGACCCGCTCGACGCGGTCTACGTCCCCATCGGCCTCGGTTCGGGGATTTGCGGCGTCATCGCCGCGCGCGACGCGCTCGGTCTGGCGACCGACGTCATCGGCGTCCAGGCCGCCGGCGCGCCGTGCTACGCGCTGTCTTTCGCCGCCGGGCGCCCGGTATCGACGAACGCCGCCGACACCATCGCCGACGGCCTGGCGGTCCGGACTCCGGCGCCGGAGGCCGTGGCGGCGATAAACCGCGGCGCAGCGCGCGTCGTCACGGTGACGGACGACGAGATACTGGAGGCGCAGCGCGCGCTGCTGCGCTGCACGCACAACCTGGCGGAGCCCGCGGGCGCGGCGACGCTGGCCGCCCTCCTCGCCGAGCGCGAACGCATGTCGGGGCGGATGGCGGCGGTCGTCCTCAGCGGCGGCAACGCCGACGCCGCCAACCTGCGGCGGCTGTTCGCCGCGGACTCCTGACCGGGGCGGGGCGTTCGATCCGGGGCGGCCGTCGAACGCCGGGAAGACGACGCGAAAGGCGCGCAACCCGTGATCGGACAGTTGCTGTTCGGCGCTGTGATCGTGCTGGCGACGGTCGGCTTCCACGTGGCCGGGCTGGCGCTGCTCTCCGCCCTGCTGGCGCGGCTCGGGCGCGGCGGCGGCGGGCGGTGGCTTCGCGGAACGACGGCGGTGCTCGGGATCGCGGCGTTGGCCATCCTCGCAATCCACACCGTCGAAGGGTGGTTCTGGGCCGCGGTGTATCTGGCGCTCGGCGAGTTCGCGACGATGGAGGAAGCGCTGTACTTCTCCTTCGCCACCGCGACGACGGTCGGTTACGGCGATGTCGTGCTCGGCGAGCGGTGGCGGGTGCTGAGCACGTTCGAGGCGATGGCCGGGATGCTCCTGTTCGCCGTGAGCGCGGCGTATCTGCTGGACGTGCTAAGGCGTTTCGGAGACGGCGGCGGCGGCGCGCTCGGCGGGGCGCACGCCGAAGAGGATCGCATACAGCACCGGAACGACGACGAGGGTGAGCAGCGTCGCGAAGCCCAGGCCGGACATGAGCGCCACCGCCAGCGAGCGAAAGAACGCGTCGGACAGCAGGGGGATCACGCCGAGCACGGTGGTCAGCGTCCCCAGCATCACCGGCCGGGCGCGCGCGGCGGCGGAATCGACGATGGCGTCGAAGCGCGGCTTGCCCGCGGCGATCTCGAAATCCATCCGATCGACGAGGACGATGGCGTTCTTGATGAGCAGTCCGGAGAGCGACAGCAGGCCGAGTAGCGCGACGAACTCCAGCGGCGTGTCCGTCGCCACCAGGCCGGGGACCACGCCCACCAGCGCGAGCGGCGTGACGAGCCAGACGACGAGGGGCTGGCGCGCCGCGTTGAACAGCAGGATCGTCACGAACGCCATGGCGAGGAATCCCAGCGGCAGCGCGCTCGCCAGGTTCTCGTTGGCTTCCGAGCTGTCGCCATGTTCGCCGCCCCATTCCAGGCGGTATCCTTCCGGCAGTTCGATGGCCTCGATGCGCGGGCGCAGCCGCGCGAAGACGTCCGCCAGGGTCCGATCCGGCGCCGGGTCGCAGCGCGCGGCGATGGTCCAGACCCGATCGACGCGTTTGAGGCGGCCGTCGCGCCAGACGGTATCGACGCCCTCGACCGCGTCGATGAGCGGCGTCACGCCGCCGGTGGCGCGGTTGGGAATCTGGATGTTCGCGATTCCGGCGGCCTCGCGGCGTTCGCGCTCCGGGGCGCGCGCCACGATGGGGATGAGGGTGTCGCCGTCGCGAAACACGCCGATGCGCCGCCCGTCGAAATTGGCGGCGAGCGCGCCGGCGAGGTCCTCGCGGGAGACGCCCCGCGCCTGCCCGCGGGCTTCCGCGTAGCGCGGCTCGATGACGGCGATCGGCGCGCGCCAGTCGTCCTCGATGGCGATCGCGCCGCCGTCGGCGGCCATGATCGCCTTCGCCTCGCCGGCGAGCCGGCGCAATTCGGCGGGGTCGGGGCCGGAGAATTTCGCCGCGATCTTCGCTCCGCCGCCGGGGCCGAGCCGGAACCGCCAGACCCGCCCCAGCGCGTCCGGGTAGCGTGTGTCGATCAGCGCCTGGATACGCGGGATCAGCGTGTCCACGAGAGCGGGATCCGCGACCTTGATCAGCAGCTGGCCGTAGGAGGAATTCGGCGCCTCCGGGACGTAAACGAGCAAGTAGCGCAAGCCGCCGGCGCCGATCAGGGTCTGTACCGCCTCGACGCCCTCGAGCCCGGCGATTCGGCGTTCGAGCGCGATCAGGTCGTCGCGCGTCCGCGCGATGTCGGTCCCTTCGGGGAGCCAGTAATCCACCGCGAGCTGCGGCATGGTGGAGGCGGGGAAGAACCCGGACCGGATGTGCGAAAAGCCGGCGACCGCGGCGGCGAAGAGGCCCAGCGCAAGGGCGGCGACGCCCCAGCGCCAGACCAGCGCCTTGCGCAGCAGCGCCTTGTATCCGCGCAGCAGCGCGCCGTCCCCGGCGCTCCGCGCCGCCGCGCCGCCGCGGAACGTCAGGTCGGCGAGCAACGGCACGAGCGTCACCGCGAACAACCAGCTGAACAGCAGCGCGATCAGCACCACCCGGAACAGGTCGCCGGTGTATTCGGCGGTGGCGCCCGGCGCGAGGCCGATGGGCGCGAACGCGAGAATCCCGATGACGGTGCCGCCCAGCAGCGGCCACGCGGAGCGCGCCACCGCTTCGCGCGCGGCGTCGCCGACCGTCCGTCCCTGCCGGACGCCCGCCAGGACGCTTTCGGCGACGACGATGGCGTTGTCCACCAGCATGCCCAGCGCGATGATGAGCGCGCCGAGCGAAATGCGGTGCATGGGAATGCCGAAGGCGTGCATCGTCGCCAGCGTCGCGGCGACGGTGAGCAGCAGCGCCGCCCCGGTGGCGGCCGCCGGACGCGCGCCCATGAAGACGAGCAGCGTGGCCAGCACGATGGCGAGCGCGGCGGCGACGTTGCGGGCGAAATTCGCGACCGCCGCGTCCACCGCCTTGCCCTGGTGGTAGAATTCGTGAACCTCGATCCCGATGGGGCGGACGCCCAGGGCGGCCGCCAGCCGGGCGTCGATCGCCGCGCCCACCTTCGCCATGTTCGCGCCGGTGACGCCGGACACGCCCAGCGCGATGGCGGGCCGTCCGTCATAGCGAATCAGCATCCGCGGCGGCGCGGCGTCCTCTCGCGTCACCGCGGCGATGTCGCCGAGGCGGACAAGCGTCCCGGCGCCCCGGGGCGAGACGATGATGTTTTCGAGCGCGGCGACGGAATCGACGGCGCCGGCGGGAACGATGGGCGCGCGGAGGTCGCCGACCCGCACGGCGCCGGCGGGCGCCACCGAATTCCGGCGCGCCAGGTCGTCATAGACGCGATCGATCGAAATTCCGAACGCGGCGGCGCGCCCGCGCGAAATCTCGACATGGATGGCTTCCTCCCGCGCGCCGAGGAGGGCGACCTTGCCCACATCCTCGACCGCGAGCAGGTCGGTGCGCAGCGCCCGGGCGTAGTCGTGGACCTCGCGCGGCGAAAAGCCCTCGCCGACGATCAGGTAATGGAGGCCATAGACATCGCCGAAACTGTCGTCGACGACGGGGGCCGCCGCCCCCGGCGGCAGCCGGACCTGCGCGTCGCGCACGCGGTCGCGGAGCTTGCCCCAGACCGTGTCGAGCGCCGCGCGGTCGCGCGAGAACGCGTATTTTATCTCCACGTCTATGCGTGAAAGCCCGATGGACGACGTGGAGGATATCTTCTCGACTTCCTGTAGTTCCTGGATCGCCGTCTCCAGCGTCTCGGTGACCTCGTTGGCGACTTCCTCCGCGGTGGCGCCCGGGTAGGCGGTGACCACCACGGCGGTGCGGATGGTGAATTCCGGGTCTTCGAGCCGCGGGACGTTGCGGTAGGCGCTCCAGCCGGCGGCGAGCACGCCGACGATGACGACGACGCAGATCGGCCGGTTGCGGATCGCGAGTCCGGCGAGATTCACGGGTCGGGGCTCAGGGCGTGTAGCGGCGAATCCGCATGCCGTCGTGCAGGCGGGAGACGCCGGCCGCGACGATGGTCTCGCCCGGCTCGAGCCCATCGGCGACGGGAAGCTCCGGTCCGACGCCCTCGCCGGTCGTCACCCGGCGCTTCGCCACGGTCATCGAATCGAGGTCCACCACCCAGACGTACCGCGCGTCCGCTTCGGCCAGGATGGCCTCGACGGGAACGGCGACTCCCGTTTCGCCGGGGAGCGCGGCGGTCGCGCGCAGCGTCCCGGTCATTCCGGGCAGCGTCACGAGGCCGGCCGGCGGCGTGAACGAGAAACGCACGTCGAAGACCTGCCGGGCGGGGTCGGCGCGCGCGGCGATGGAGCGAAACGTCGCCGGAACGGGCGAGTCGGGCGCGGCGTCGAGGATCAACGCGATCTCCAGCGGCTCGAAACGGCCGGACTCCGCCACCAGACGCGACGGCACGGCGACCACCGCCTCGACCGCGGCGGCGGATTGCAGCGTGACCACGGCGGCGCCCGCCGCCACGTTCTGGAACGCCTCGGTATGCACCGCCGCGACGACTCCGGCGAACGGCGCCAGCAGCACGCCGTCGTCGAACCGTTTGCGCGCGGCGTCCAGCGCCGAGCGCGCCAGATCGCGCTGGGTCTTCCTGCGCTCCTGGGCCGCGGGCGAAATGGCGCCCTGCGCGACGAGGCTCTCGCCACGCTGGAATTCGGCGTCCGCCGCGTCGTATTCGGTCCGCGCGGTGGCGAGCGCGATTTGCAACTCGCGCCGGTCGAGCCGCGCGATTTCGGCCCCCTGGGCCAGCTGTTCTCCCTCGCGCGCCGCGATGGACTCCACCACGCCCGCCACCTGGAACGCGAGGTCGGCGGAGTCCGACGCCTCGATCTCCGCCGGCAGGACGACGGCGCGCACGGTCTCCGCGGCGGCGACCTCGACGAGCTTGGCCGGGCGAACGGGGGGCGCGCCGGCCGCCTGCTCCGGCTCCTCGGAGCACGCGGCCAGGGCGATCGCCGCGGCGGCGGTCGCAAGGCCCATCCGCCGGTTTCCGCGCCAGAACCCCTCCATCGGCATCGCCCCCTTCGCCGCCGCCGCGCGAAGCGAACGCCGCCGCCGCGCGCTTGTCAAGCGCGGCCGGCGGGCGGGCTTCGCCGACCGGGGCGATCCCGTTTCCGGAGCGCGTCCGGAGTGCGGCGGAAAGTTCTGCCGAAGCCGCCGCGGTGGATGATCGAGCCGACGGCGCCGCGCGCGTCGTCACGGTGACGGACGGCGAGATACTGGAGGCGCAGCGCGCGCTGCTGCGCTGCACGCACAACCTGGCGGAGCCCGCGGGCGCGGCGGCGCTGGCCGCCCTCCTCGCCGAGCGCGAGCGCATGTCGGGGCGGACGGCGGCGGTCGTCCTCAGCGGCGGCAACGCCGACGCCGCCAACCTGCGCCGGCTGTTCGCCGCGGACTCCTGACCGGGGCGGGGTGGACGCAGCGGGACGGAAGGCGGTATCGTGGCCGCGCCGCGCGCCGCCGGCGGGAGACACGCCATGCCGAACATCAATCCCTTTGTCGGCCTCTTCATCGCCATCGCCACGCTGCTCGTGGGCGTCGTCGTTCCGGCTTTCCTGCTGCTCCGCGCCGACATCGCCGATGTGCGCGCCGAAATGGGCAGTGTGCGCACCGAAATGGGCAGCGTGCGCGCCGAAATGGGCAGTGTGCGCGCCGAAATCGGCGGTGTGCGCGCCGAAGTCGCCGACCTTCGCGAGGAAGTGGCCGACAACGGCGAACGGCTGGCCCGCATCGAGGCGGTGCAGACCGAGCATGGCGAGCGGCTGGCCCGCATCGAGGCGACGCAAGCGGAACACGGCGAACGCCTGACCCGGATCGAGGCCGGGCAGGACGAACTGCGCGGGCGCATGGACGGGCTGGAGGCCGGGCAAGCCGCCGTGCGCGGCGACCTGTCCACCACCAACGAGCGCGTCGCGCGAATCGAAGGGACGGTCGCCGGCGCGCTGGGCCGCCCCTTCCCCGAACGCCTGGCGCAAGCGCCCGAAGCCGAGGCCGGCGCAGACGGCTGACACCGCCCATGGTTCGGGCGCGCCGGCGCAGGCTGCTCCGGCCGTCCGCGCCTCGATTACTTAGAACCGCAGGCGCGCGCGGATCCGTCCCTCCAGTCCCCCCTCGCCGCCGGGGGACCAATGCCGGGCGCCTTCGACGGCCAGCGACGCGGCGGGCGCCGGACGCCAGGCCGCCGAAACGCGCGCCTCGCGGCTCCACGGGCCCTTCTCCATCGTCACCTGGCCGAAGGCGGTGCGGGCGGTCCCGCCGAGGAACCTGTCGGCGTGAGCCGAAACCTCCGCGGAGACGCCGGGCGCCAGGTCGAACCCGGTGCGGGCCGTGAAGCCCAGCGCGGCGCCGCGCGCGGAGCCGACGAGCGGTCCGTGGCCATGCTGGCGCGAGAAGCGCGCGAACAGGTTGCGGTGGCCCGCCGCCGCGTCGGTCGACCGCGCGCCGTCGTAACCGAACCGGTCGTCGAGGCCGAAGAACCCGTCGCGCCCGCCCCAGGACGCGGCGGCGAAGAGGCCCTCCGGCGAAAGCCACCCGCCGCCGAAAGCGGTCGTCCGCCCGTCGTCGACGAGGATCGCGAAGAAGCCCGGCGCCCCGCCGGCGCCGAACGGATTCGCCGGCGGCCCCGCCGAAAAGCGGAACCGGCCGGGGCTGCGCGTCGCCAGCGTCACCCGCCGGCCGTTCGGCCCGGCGAAGGCCGCCGCCACCCGCGCGTCGCCCGGAAACGCGATGGCGTTCATCGCCGCGGGCGCGGCGACCAGGCGCGCGAACTCGCCCGACGCGACGACGCGCCACTCGCCGTTCGCGTCGAGCGTCGTCATGCAGGAGAAATCGGCGCGGCCGAGGCCGCCCAGGCGCGGGTCGGCGACCGCGCACGCCTTCGCCAGGCGGACCAGCTCCTCCCCCTCCGTCTCGGGGAAGACCGACAGCACCGAGGCCAGCGCCGCGGCGACGTGCGGCGTGCCCACCGACGTGCCGGCGGCCCCCTCGATGGTGAACGGCGCGAACAGGCAGCCGTCGTCGATGCCCGCGCACCCCGTCGACCGGCTGTCGCGTGTGTAGAGGCCGCCGGCGGGCGGGCGGTAGCCGGCGATGTAAAGAACCTTGTCCGCCTTTATGGCGGCGAGAATGTTCAGCCACGCCGCGTTCTGCGCCTCCGTCACCGGGCCGGCGCCGGGGTCGACTCCGCCGTTCCCGTCGTCGCGCCGGTTTTCCTCCCGGACGCGGCGGAACCGGTTCTCGGCGGCGTCGAACACCACCCCGGGATCGAAGAACGACGCCCGGCCGTCGTTGCCGGCGCCCTGGATCACCGCGAAGGGCAAACTCGTCCCGTGCAGCTCGATGGGGCCGACGCCGCGCGGACGCACCGATATGGACACGATCCGCGTGGTGTCGGGAACGGCGTCCAGCAATTCGCGCGTCTGCCGCAGCGGGGAGTTCCGGCGCGTCGCGTCGTCCGGGTCGGTCTCCGCGATGAAGAACGAATAGGGGAGCGCGCTCTCCGCGCCGTCGGGGTCCGAGCACCCGGCGATATAGGATCGGCATGCCGCATTGCGGACGGTGCGCCCGTGGACGGTGCCGCCGTCCGGCGTGTCGCCGCCGTCGTTGGAGGCCCGGTACTCCATGATGGCGTAGAGTTCGGCGACCCGCGCATTCGTCAGACGGCGCGCGTCGAGCGGGATGTTCTCTATCCCCTCCGCGACGGTCTCCCCGCGCGGGGCCGGCGCGACCGGCGCGGCCCCCGGATCGGGCGCCGGCTCCGGCGCGGGCGGCGGCATCGCCGCGCCCGGGTCCGGCATCGCCGTCGCCGCCCCGCCGCCGGAGCCGCCGCCGCAACCCGCCAGCGCCGCCGCGACCGCGGCCAGCGCCGCCGCGGCGATTACCCGTCTTCCGTCGTTCATCCGCTCCTCCTCGCCGATCCATCGCGGATGGAACGCCGTCGCCCGGAGCGTAACGCGGCGGGCGCCGGATCGCAACACCGTTCGCGCGGCGCTGGCGCGGCGGCGCGCGCTGGGGCATAGAAGGCCGCCGGCCGCCGGAAGGGAGCGCCATGAAATACGAGATCGTATCGGCCGACTGCCACATCGACCTGGTCTGGCTGCCGCCGGACCTGTTCACCGCCAACGCGCCCGCCGCGCTCCGCGACCGCATGCCCTACGTCGCGGAGGGCGAGAAGGGCCCGGTCTGGGTGAGCCGCGGCGGCGGGTATTTCGGGCTGCAAAACGGCATGGGCTCGGCGGGGCGCGCATACGTCCCGGGGGAGATCCGCCGCGCCGACCGCATGGCCGAGACCGGCCTTTACGAAGACGGCAGGAAGGGAATCCGCCGGCTCACCGACCCCGACCTTCGGCTCGCGGACCAGGACCGCGACGGAGTCCAGGGCGAGGTGCTCTACGGCATTCTCGGCGCGGCGCAGCGCCTGGGCGACCCGCCGGCCGCGGCGGCGATGATGGAGATCTACAACCGCTGGCTGGCGGAATTCTGCGCCGCGCACCCGGAGCGCTACGCGGGGATCGCGGCGATCCCCGGACACGACGCCGAGATCGCGGCGCGCGAGATCGCGCGCGTCGGCGCAGAGGGCGTCCTGCGCGGAGTCGAGGTCCCGCTGACCCGCGGCATGGCGCCGCTCTACGACCCGGAATGGGAGCCGCTATGGGCGGCGGCGGCGGAGGCGCGCCTGCCGGTCCACTTCCACACCATCGGCGGCGCGCCGCCGGACCTGGAGGGCCTGCCGAAACTGCGCCGGCGCCAAGCCTGGGCGGTGTTCATAACCGGCTTCCAGCTGGGCATGGCGCGATTCCTGATGGAGGTCGTGTTCGGCGGCGTGCTGGAGCGCCACCCCGCGCTCGTCGTGGTGATCGGCGAGAGCGGAATCGGCTGGATCCCCTACGTCCTCGAACACATGGACCTGGAATGGGAGGACCAGTTCCGGGACCTGACGCTGACCATGAAGCCGTCGGACTATTGGCGCCGGCAATGCCGCGCGACCTACCAATCGGATCCGGTGGGGATCGAACTCCTCCACCGCCTGGGCGAGGACAACGTGATGTGGGGGTCGGACTTCCCCCACCCCGACGGCGTGTGGCCCGACAGCCGCGAATTCATCGCCCGCGAACTCGGCCATCTGCCGGAGGCGCGGCGCCGCAAGGTCGTGTGCGAGAACGCCGCGCGGCTTTACGGCTTTCCCATCGACGACGACCGACGGACAGGGAGGCGGCCATGAAACTCGGAATCCTGCTCGGACTCGCGACGACGGACTTCCGGATCGACATCGACGCGATCCTCGAGGCCGAGGCGCTCGGCTACGATTCGGTGTGGAGCAGCGAAGCCTACGGCTCCGACGCGGTGAGTCCGGCCGCCTGGGTCCTGGCGCGGACGTCGAAGATCCGCGTCGGCACGGCGATCATGCAGATGCCGGCGCGCACCCCCGCGGCGGCGGCGGGGACGGCCATGACCCTGCACAAACTGTCGGGCGGGCGGTTCCTGTTCGGCCTGGGGCCGTCGGGGCCGCAGGTGGTGGAGGGCTGGCACGGCATGCCCTACGCCAATTCGCTGGCGCGGATGCGGGAGTACATCTCCATCGTCCGCCTGATCCTCGCCCGCGAGGCGCCGGTGGAGTTCGCGGGCGACTATTACCGCCTGCCCTATGACGGCCCCGGCGCCACCGGCCTCGGCAAACCGCTGAAGAGCATGATCCACGGCGACCCGGCGATGCCGATCTACACCGCGGCGATCACCCCGGCGGGGCTGCGGCTCGCCGCCGAGCTGGCCGACGGCGTGTTCCCCATCTTCCTCGACCCGGATCGGACCGGCATCGTCTCGGAATCGCTCGACCGCGGGTTCGCGGCGGGCGGGCGGAGCGCGGCGGATTTCGACCTCGCGCCCTTCGTGTGGGTGGGCATGGGCGCGGACATCGCCGAATGCCGCGCCCCCATCAAGCGCGACATGGCGCTCTATATCGGCGGGATGGGCGCGCGCCGGAAGAACTTCTACAACGACTACGCCAAGCGGATGGGCTTCGAGTCGGCGGCGGCGGAGATCCAGGAGCTCTTCCTCGCCGGGCGCCGCGGCGAGGCCGCCGCGGCCGTCCCCGACGCGCTGGTCGACGCCACCTCGCTGGTGGGCCCGCCGGAGCACATCGTCGCACAGCTGCGCGCGTGGAAGGCGGCGGGCGAACGCGGCGCGGTGAACAGCATGTTGCTGCGCGGCGCCTCGCGCGAGGCGCTGCGGGTCATCGCCGGGGAAATGCTCTGACGGCGGCGCGGGATTACAGCAGCGAATCGCCGCGGCGCGCCGGCGGCTCGCGCGCCCACGCCGGGACGGGCGGCAGGTCGCCGGCGCCGAAACACGGGCCGGCGGCGACCGCCGCCAGCAGCCGCGCCTGCTCCGGTTGGAGCGCCGCCGTCGCCTCCAGCGCCCAGAGCAGTTCCAGCAACTCCGTCGTGAAGGCGGAGGTCCAGCGCTCCGGGCGGATATCGTCCAGCGGCGACGACTTCCGCCCCTTCCCCCGCTTCATGCGGTAGCCCAGCCACGACCGGACGACCTTGAAGCCGGAAACCGAAAACTCGAACACTTCCGGCGCCACCGGCGCGAACGCGCCCGCGCCGACGCGGAGCGTGCGCGACGACTCGCCGTAAGAGAACGACTCCGGGTAGCCATCGGGATCGCCGGGAACCGCCTCCACGCAGCGCGCCGCGCCCTGCGGGAGGTGGCCCGGAGGTTCGCCTTCGGGAACGAATCGCTCGCCATAGGTGTGGAGCCACAGCAGCCGCACGCCGATCTCGCGGACGTTCTCGAACAGTCCCTCGTCCCGGGTCAGCGGAATGCGCAACTCGCGCGCCTCCAACTCTCGGGCGAACCGCGCGGTGAACCCCGGATGCGCCAGCGCGCCATAGACGTAGGCCGCGAAATCCTCCGGCGAAACCGGGCGGCCGTATTTCTCGCTCAGGAATTCGAGAACGCCGGGCGCGATGTTCGCCTCCGACGCATCCGAGGTCCGGTAGAGGGGGATCGTATCCCTCCCGCCCCGCCCGGAGAAATGATGCTGGTCCGGAACATGCGCGCAGGCGGTCAACGCCGGGCCGGATCCGAGCGGGTGGCTGAACAGACTCGTCAGGTAGATCTGCCGGGCGCCATGGGCGCCCCACAACGCCGGACGCAGGTAATCGCCGAGCCGCGTATCCGGGAACATCCACCGCCCATCTCCGTGGGCGGCCCACAAAGCCGGGCGCGGACGGGATATCGCGCGCGCGTCCGCGATGATGTGCTGCCGGTCGAAGGAGCGATACGCGTAGCGTCGCGCTTTCGGCATCGGCGCGTCGCGCGGCAGGTCGGCTATCGGTGTCGTCCCGGCGCCGTAGCGGCCCCGGATCGTGCGATCCCGCGTTTCGCGGAACGCTTGCGCGCGGTCCGCGCTCCGCAGCAGCGCCCGCCAGCGCCGCTCGAGCGTGTCCTCGTCCGGCGCTATCGGCCACGTCCGCTTGAACTGCACCCCGGAATGCCCCCACGGCATGAGGTCGGCGAGCAAGGGCCACCCGAAATACGCCCCGCGCCCCGCCGGGCGGAACGGCGCGCCCCACTCCTCGGGGCACTCGGTCCATTCCACCGCGTCGAAACCGTCGATGCCGTCCAGCGCGCGCAGCTTCTCCTCCCGCGTTCCTTCGAGTCGCGCGTAGCGCACCCGCGCCGGCGCGTCCCTCCGCGCCCCGGTCCGCATCGCCACGGCGATGGCCACCGGAGTGCGGATGGCGAAAACGTTGTCGCTCCCCCGCGCGCCCCGCCCCTCGCCGCCGAGATCGAGTATCCAGACTTCGTCGCAGACGCGCCGCATGTGTTCGCGCATCCCCAGGAACGCTGGGCCGTCCAGGTAGCTCGACGCGGTGATGAAACTCACCGCGCCCGGCCCGCCCGCCGTCTCGTGCTCGAACACCTTCCACAACGCCCAACGCCAGAAATAGACGTAGAGGTTGTAGAGATTTTTCGCTTGGTCCCCCTTGTCAGCGGCAAGGACGGGATCGAGGAAGTCCCGAAGGATCGCCTCTCCGTTCCCGTCGCCGTAGCGCACCCACGATCCGGTCCTGTCGCCGTTATCGGCCCGCGCCGCCTCGTGGCGGTCGTAGGGCGGGTTGCCGAGGCAGACGAGAACCGGAACCGCGCTCTTGACCTCCAGCGCCCGCGCCCGCTGATCGGAAATTGGGCGCAGGAAAAGCGGCAACCGCGGCGGCTCGGCGTGCGGGCTCTCCAGCGTG
Organism: Alphaproteobacteria bacterium; assembly: GCA_965242575.1. Taxonomy (GTDB): domain Bacteria; phylum Pseudomonadota; class Alphaproteobacteria; order UBA7887; family UBA7887; genus JANQOH01. Next base: position 2,127,884 of record OZ251461.1, on the reverse strand, counting down.
TCGGTCAGATAAACCCGCGTCCCGTCGGCGGGCAGGGACGCTCCCCGGTCGGCGAGCGCGCGGCTCACCCGCAACTCGCCCGCCGCGTAAGGGCCGGTCAGGAATTCGAAGCCGTAAAGCCGCTGCGCCAGTTCCGTCGCCTGCCCCGCGACGGCGCCCGCGCCCTGCTCCGCCTCCACCCGCCCCAGCGCGTGTTCGATCACGCCGAGGAGGTAGGTCCCCGTCCCCGCCGCCGGGTCCAGCGTCACGACTCCGGAGTCGGCGAACCCCATCGGCCGGCCGAGCGGGCCCGACAGCAAAGCGTCCACCAGCCGCACCTGCGCGCGCACCACCTCTACCGGCGTGTAATAGACCCCGGCGTCCTTGCGCAGTTTGGGGTCGTAGGCGGCGAGGAAGTCTTCGTAGAAGTAGAGCCACGGGTCGCGCCGCCCGGTGAACGCCGCCGGCGGAACCGCGGCGATGGTGCGCAACAGCAGGTCGAGCGGCGCCGCGAGTTCGCCGCGCACGCGCGAATCGGTCAGGACCTGGAGGGCGCGCGACAGCAGGCCGTGCCGCGCCGACAGCGCGGCCTGCGCGCTTTCCAGCGTCAGCGGGTCCGCGCCCTCGCCGCGGCCGAGCAACAGCGCGAACGCCACCGTCTGCGCATAGGAATCGGCGAACTGCTCGTCGGTCGCCTCGGGGAACAGCAATTGCCGCCAGTCGCGCGCCAGCAGCGCCAGCGCCGAGGACTCGTCGCCGACCGCGTCCGCCGCGTCGTCGCGCAGCATCCCGCACAACGGCGCCAGGACCGCGGCGAAGGCCGGAAGATCCAGCCGCCCCCGGCGGTCCAGCGGCAAGGCCGGCTCCCAAAGCAGGAAGTCGCGCAGCAGGTCGGCGAACGCCCGCGCGTCCGCCGCCGTGACCGCATCGCCGGAGAGCCGCGCCGGCGCGCCCACGCGTTCTCCGCCGCGGTAGAGCGCCCATTCGCGCCCATCGCCGTAGAGCATGTTCGGGACCGCGGAGAAGCGCTTGAACTGCGCCCGGTCGCGGCCCCGGAACCGCCGCGAATCCGCGCCCTTGCCCGGCGCCTTGAGCTCGGCGTAGCCGGCGAGGAGTCCGTCGCGGTGGATCGCGAAGTCCGGGCGGCCCAAGCGGTCGGGAAGCCGCGCCTCGCCGGCGCAGGCGACCTCGTGGCCCAGCGCCGCCCCCGCCTCCGCCATCAGCGCCTCGAACGGCGCGCGCAACCGGTCCTCCGGCGCGCCGGAGGCGGGCAGCGCCGCCTTCGCCGCCACCGCATCGGCGAACCGCCGCAAGGCGGACAGGACGGACATGCCGGGGCGCTCCGCGGCCTACGGGAGCGCCGCCGCCCGGCGCGCCGGCGGCTCGCGCGCCCACGCCGGGACGGGCGGCAGGTCGCCGACGCCGAAACACGGGCCATCCGCCGCGGCCGCCAGCAGCCGCGCCTGTTCGGGCTGGAGCGCGACCGTCGCCTCCAGCGCCCAAAGCAGTTCCAGCAGTTCCGTCGTGAAGGCGGAGGTCCAGCGCTCCGGGCGGATGTCGTCCAGCGGCGACGACTTCCGCCCCTTCCCCCGCTTCATGCGGTAACCCAGCCATGACCGGACGACCTTGAAGCCGGAGACCGAGAATGCGAACACTTCCGGCGCGACTGGCGCGAACGCGCCCGCGCCGACGCGAAGCGTTCGCGACGACTCGCCGTAGGAGAACGACTCCGGGTAGCCATCGGGATCGCCGGGGACCGCCTCCACACAGCGCGCCGCGCCCTGCGGCACGCGCCCCGGACGCTCGCCGTCGGGAACGAAGCGTTCGCCATAGGTGTGGAGCCACAGCAGCTGCGCGCCGATCTCGCGGATCTCCTCGAACACTCCCGCGTCCCGGGTCAGCGGAACGCGCAACTCGCGCGCCTCCAACTCTCGGGCGAACCGCGCGGTGAACCCCGAGTGCGCCAGCGCGCCATAGACGTAGGCCGCGAAATCCTCCGGCGAAACCGGGCGCCCGTACGCCCCGGTCAGCACATCCAGCAGGCCGGGGGCAAGGTTTGCCTCCGATGCGTCCGCGGCCCGGTAGAGGGGGGCGATGTCCTTCGCGCCTCCCAGGAAGAAGTGATCCATATCCGGCGGACAGGCGCAGGCGGTCACGGCCGGCCCGTCGCCGAGCGGCTGGCCGAACAGGCTCGTCAGATACAGCTGCCGGGCGCCATGCGCGCCCCACAACGCCGGACGCAGGTAATCGCCCAGCCGCGTATCCGGGAACGTCCACTGCCCGTCGCCGTGGGCGGCCCATAGCGCGGGACGCGGGCGGGATATCGCGCGCGCGTCCGCGATAATGTGCTGCCGGTCGAAGGAACGGTACGCATAGCGCCGCGTTTTCGGCATCGGCGCGTCGCGCGGCAGGTCGGCTATCGGCGTCGTCCCGGCGCCGTAGCGGCCCCGGATCGTGCGATCCCGCGTTTCGCGGAACGCTTGCGCGCGGTCCGCGCTCTTCATCAAGGCCCGCCAGCGGCGCCTGAGCGTGTCCTCGTCCGGCGCTATCGGCCACGTCCGCTTGAACTGCACCCCCGAATGCCGCCACGGCATGAGGTCGGCCAGCAAGGGCCAGGCGAAATACGCTCCGCGCCCCGCCGGGCGGAACGGCGCGCCCCACTCCTCGGGGCACTCCGTCCACTCCACAGCGTCGAAACCGTCGATGGCGTCCAGCGCGCGCAGCTTCTCCTCCCGCGTTCCCTCGATTCGCGCGTAGCGCACCCGCGCCGGCGCGTCCTTCCGCGCCCCGGTCCGCATCGCCACGGCGATGGCCACCGGAGTGCGGATGGCGAAAACGTTCTCGCTCCCCCGCGCGCCCCGCCCCTCGCCGCCGAGATCGAGTATCCACACTTCGTCGCAGACGCGCCGCATGTGCTCGCGCATACCGAGGAATGCGTCGCCGTGGAGGTAACTCGACGCGGTGATAAAACTTACCACGCCGGGGCCGCGCGCCGTCTCGTGCTCGAACACCTTCCACAACGCCCAGCGCCAGAAATAGACGTAGAGGTTGTAAAGGTTCTTCGCCTGCCTGCCCTTTCCGGCGGCGAGGACCGGAGCGAGGAAGTCCCGGAGGATGGGGTCTCCGCCTTCGCCGTCGCCGTAACGCACCCACGACCCGGTCCTGTCGCCGTCGCTGGCCTGCGCCGCCGCGTGGCGGTCGTAGGGCGGGTTGCCGAGGCAGACGAGAACCGGAACAGCGCTTTTGACCTCCAGCGCCCTGGCGCGCCGCTCGGCGGCAGGTTGGCGGCGGGGCGGCCATTGCGGCGGCTCGGCATGCGGGCTTTCCAGCGTGTCGGTGAGGAACATCCGCGCCCCGCCGGCGGGGCGCGCCGCCCCCCGATCGGCCAGCGCGCGGCTCACCCGCAACTCGCCCGCCGCATAGGGGCCGGCGAGGAATTCGAAGCCGTAGAGCCGCTGCGCCAGTTCCGCCGCCCGCCCGGCGACCGCGCCTGCGCCCTGCTCCGCCTCCACCCGCCCCAAAGCGTGCTCGATTACGCCGAGGAGATAGGTTCCCGTCCCCGCCGCCGGGTCCAGCGTCACGACTCCGGGGTCGGCGAACCCCATCGGCCGGCCGAGCGGGCCCGACAGCAGCGCGTCCACCAGCCGCACCTGCGCGCGCACGACCTCGACCGGCGTGTAGAACACCCCGGCGTCCTTGCGCAGTTTGGGGTCGTAGGCGGCGAGGAAGTCCTCGTAGAAATACAGCCACGGGTCGCGCCGCCCTGCGAGCGCGCCGGGCGGCGTCGCGGCGACGACGCGCAAGAGGAGATCGAGCGAGGCGGAAAGCTCGGCGCGCGCCGGGCGGTCGGTGAGGACCTGCAACGCCCGCGACAACAGGCTGTGGCGCGCCGCCAACGCGTCCTGCGCGCTTTCCAGCGTCAGCGGGTCCGCGCCCTCGATGCGCCCGAGCAGCAGCGCGAACGCCACCGTCTGCGCGTAGGAATCGGCGAATTGCGCGTCGGTCGCCTTGGGAAACGGCAATTGCCGCCATTCCGCCGCCAGCCGAACCGGCGCGGGCGCGCCGGCGCCGAGCGCGTCGACGACGTCCTCGCGCAGCATCCGGCACAGCGGCGCCAGGACCGCGGCGAACGCCTCGAGGTCCATCCGCCCCCGGCCGTCCAGCGGCAAGACCGGATCCCAAAGCAGGAAGTCGCGCAGCAGGTCCGCAAACGCCTGCGCGTCCGCCGCCGACACCGCCGCGCCGCCCTGCGAAACCGGGTCGCCGGAGAATCGCGCGACGCCGCCCGCGCGCGCGCCGCCGCGGTAGAGCGCCCATTCGCGCCCGTCGCCGTAGAGCATGTTGGGGACCGCGGAGAAGCGCTTGAACTGCGCGCGGTCGCGGCCCCGGAACCGCTGCGAATCCGCCCCCTTGCCCGGCGCCTTGAGCGCGACGTAGCCGGCGAGGAGTCCGCTCCGGAGAACCGCGAAATCGGGCCGGCCCAGGCGGCCGGGCAACGGCGCCTCGCCGCCGCAGACGACCTCCACGCCGAGCGCGGACGCCGCCTCCGCCGTCAGCGCCGCGAACGGGCCGCGCAACCGGTCCTCCGGCGCGCCGGCGGGAACGCCCGCCGCCTTCGCCGCCACCGCGTCGGCGAACCGCCGCAACGCGCGGCGAACCGGCGCCGCGCCCGCCGTCATCCGGTTCGGCGCCCGCCGGTCAATGCGCCAGACGGAGCAGCGCCGCGAAAACGGCGCTCAACGCGACGACCACGCCTATGGCGATGCGCAACATGGTCCGTTCCGCGCGGCCCGCGTCACGCCGCCCGCCGCGCGGCGGCGCCGGCTTCCAGCTCCGCGAACAGGCGGGCGCGCTCCGCCGCCGCCTCGGCCATCGCCGCCGCCTTGACGTGGCCGAAGCCGCGGATCTGCTCCGGGATCTCGGCGATGGCGACCGACGCCGCCAGATTGCCCGCCGTCAGCTCCGCCGCCAGGCGCTCCGCATCGGCGAGGTATTCGTCGCGCAGCCGGCGCTCGGCGCGGCGCTCGGAGGTGTAGCCGAACGGGTCCCACCGCGTGCCGCGCAGCCCCTTGAGCCGCGCCAGAAGGCGGAACGCGCGCAAAATCCATGCGCCGTATTCGCGCTTGCGCGGCTTGCCGCTATGCGGGTCGCGGCCGGCGAGGAGCGGCGGCGCGAGATGGAGGCGCAGGCTGTAACCGCCCTCGAACGCCGCGCGGATCCGGCGTTCGAAATCGCCGTCGGTATAAAGCCGCGCGACCTCGTATTCGTCCTTGTAGGCCATGACCTTGAAGGCGTAGCGCGCCACGGCGAGGGAGAAATCCTCGCCCCCGCCGAGCCGCGCCTCCGCCGCGCGCGCCGCCGCGGCGACCGCGCGGTAGCGCGCCGCGTAGTCCGCGTCCTGGTAGGCGGCGAGGAACTCGGCGCGCTTCTCGATCATGGAGTCCAGGTCCCCGGCGATGTCCTCCGCCGCGGCGGCGGGCATGAGCGCCCGCGCCGCGTCGATGTCGTGCGCGGCGAGCCGGCCCAGGCGGAACGCGCGAATGTTGAACGGGACCGCCACGCCGTTGATCTCGATGGCCCGCTCGATGGCGGCGGCGGACAGCGGCAGCCCGCCGGCCTGGTACGCATAGCCGATCATGAAGGTGTTGGCGCCGATGGTGTCTCCCGTCAGCGCCAGCGCGATGCGGGTGGCGTCCACCCGGCGCGCGCGCTCCGCGCCGACGTGCTCGGCGAGGCCGTGGGCGAGGAAGCCGCCGTCGAGCTTCATGTCGGAGTCGGTCTGGAAGCCCGGCGGCGGGGTCACGGTGGTGTTGAGCACCGCCAGGGTGCGGCCGGGCTCCAGCGTCCGGACGGCGCTCGGCGCGGTCGCCGCCACGATGTCGCAGCCGAGCAGAAGGTCGGCCTCGCCGAGGCCGATCCCCGCCGCCGGGTCCGCTTCGGGATCGGCGGTGATCTTGAGGTGGCTATAGACGGCGCCGTTCTTCTGGCTCAGCCCGGTCATGTCGAACACCGAGGCGCCCTTGCCCTCGACATGCGCCGCCATGCCGAGCATCGCGCCGACGGTGACGACGCCCGTTCCGCCCACCCCGGCGATCAGCGTGTTCCATTCCGGGTCCGCCGCCGGCGCGGCGGGGCCGGGCAGGCCGGCGAAGGCGGATTCCGGGACCGCCGCCGGGGCGGGCTTGCGCGGCGCGCCGCCATGCACCGTCACGAAACTGGGGCAGAACCCCTTGAGGCAGGAGTAATCCTTGTTGCAGCTCGACTGGTCGATGCGCCGCTTGCGTCCGAACTCGGTCTCCAGCGGGTGGATCGAGACGCAATTGGCCTCGCGCGAACAGTCGCCGCAGCCCTCGCACACCAGCGGGTTGATGAACACGCGCTTCGCCGGGTCGGGGAAGGCCCCGCGCTTGCGCCGCCGCCGCTTCTCCGCCGCGCAGGTCTGTTCGTAGATTATCGCCGTGACGCCTGCGACGAGGCGCATGTCCTTCTGCACCGCGTCCAGCGCGTCGCGGTGGTGGACGCGGACCCCGCCCGGCAGCTCCGCCCCGCCGGCGAAATTCTCCGGCCGGTCCGAGACCACGGCGACGGTCTTCACGCCTTCGTCGAGCAGCTGGCGGGCGATGGCGCCGACGCCCAGGCCCCCCTCCACCGGCTGGCCGCCGGTCATCGCCACCGCGTCGTTGTAGAGGACCTTGTAGGTGATGTTCGCGCCCGCCTGCACCGCCGCGCGAATGCCCAGCGAACCCGAATGGACGTAGGTCCCGTCGCCCAGGTTCTGGAAGATGTGCCCCGTCTCGGTGAACGGGGCGATGCCCGTCCAGGGCACGCCCTCGGCGCCCATGTGCGGGACCGGCAGCGTGTTGCGCTCGGGGACCAGCAGCGCCATGCCGTGGCAGCCGATCCCGGCCATCGCCACCGATCCTTCGGGCACCTTCGTCGAGGTGTTGTGCGGGCAGCCCGAACAGAAGAAGGGCGAACGCTCCACCCCGCCCGAAAGCGCCGGCAGGTTGCGCCCCAGCCGCGCCCGCGCCGCCGCCAGCCGCTCGGCGCGCGCGGAGTCGAGCGCCCCGGAGAGGTCGAGCAGGCCGCCGATGGCGGCGGCGACCATCGCCGCCTCGATGGGTTCGTCGGCGGGCAGCAACGGCCGGCCTTCGGCGTCGCGCTTGCCGGCGATGCGCGGCCGCGGCTCGCGGTCGTAGAACAGCGCCTTCGCCTGGTCCTCCATGACCGGGCGTTTCTCCTCGACAAACAGCAGTTCGCGGCAGTCGGCGGCGAATTCGGCGAGGCCCTCCGGCTCCAGCGGCCACACCATCGCAACCTTGTAAATTCCGATCCCCAGCGCCCGCGCCATGGCGTCGTCGATCCCGAGCAGGCGCATGGCGGCGAGCGCGTCCGGGACCGCCTTGCCCGACGCGACGACGCCGAGCCGCGTCGGCCGGGCGGCGCCGAACACGGGCCGGTCCAGCCGGTTCGCGCGCGCATAGGCCAGCGCGCGCGGCAATTTGTAGCGGACGATGCGGTTGTCCTGCCCCTGCGGGTCGTATTCGGGGCGGATGTGGACTCCCTCCGGCGCCTCCGGCGCGCCGCGCGGAAGGACGATGGAGATTCGCGCCGGGTCCACCGACACGGTCGCCGTCGCGGTGACGGTCTCGTTCACCGTCTTGAAGCCGGCGAGAGTCCCGGCGAAGCGCGACAGGGCGAAGCCGTGCAGGCCGAAATCGAGGTAGTCCTGGACGCTGGCGGGGTAGAGCAGCGGGATGTTGGCGGCGATCATCGCCTGGTCGGACTGGTGCCCCATCGACGACGACTTGCCGGTGTGGTCGTCGCCGCACACCACGAGGACGCCGCCGTTGGGATGGCTGCCGGCGAAGTTGGCGTGCTTGAAGGCGTCGCCGGTGCGGTCGACCCCCGGCCCCTTGCCGTACCAGATGGCGAATACGCCATCGACCTTGCGGCCCGGCACGAAGTCCAGCTGCTGCGTGCCCCAGACCGCCGCCATGGCGAGGTCCTCGTTGACTCCGGGGCGGAACAGGACGTCGTGCGCCTCCAGGTGGCGCGCCGCGCGCCACAGTTCGGCGTCGTAGCCGCCGAGCGGCGAGCCGCGGTAGCCGGAGACGAACCCGGCGGTGTTCAACCCGGCGGCGCGGTCGCGCTGGCGCTGCATCATCGGCAGCCGCGCCAGCGCCTGCGTCCCGGAGATGAAGACCCGCCCTTCCTCCAGGGTGTATTTGTCGTCGAGCGAGACCTTCAGCAGCGCGCCGCCGTCCATGTTCCGATCCCCGCGGTGGGTTGTCGTCCCGGCGCGGCAGTGTATAGAAGGGGCGCGGCGGACGCGACGGAGGCGCGACATGACCCAGGACCTGCTCGTCACGGTGGAGAACCGCGTGGCGACGCTCACCATGAACCGGCCCGACCGGCGCAACGCCATGTCGCCGGCGATGCTCGATTCGATGCTCGCCCAGCTCGACCGCCTCGCCGGCGATTCGGCGGTGGGCGCGGTGGTGCTGACCGGCGCGGGCGGCGCCTTCTGCGCCGGCGGCGACGTGAAGGCGATGGCCGAGGGGACCGAGTTCGCCGAGACCGGGCTGGAGGGCAAGGTGCGCGCCCTGCGCCGGTCGATGGAGACGGCGCGCCTGCTGCACGAAATGCCGAAGCCCACCATCGCCGCCATCCCCGGCGCGGCGGCGGGCGCGGGGCTGTCGCTCGCCCTCGCCTGCGACCTGCGCATCGCCGCCGAGGAGGCGAAAATCACCACCGCCTTCGCCCGCGTCGCCTATTCGGGCGATTTCGGCGGCAGCTGGTTCCTGTCGAAGATCGTCGGGACGGCGAAGGCGCGCGAGCTCTACTACCTCGCCCCGGTGCTCACCGGCGCCGAGGCGGCGGCCATCGGCGTCGTCAACCGCGCGGTGCCCGCGGCGGAGCTGGCCGGGGCGGCGCGCGAGACCGCCGCCGCCCTCGCCGGGGGGCCGTCCATCGCGCTCGGCTACATGAAGCGCAACATGAACGCCGCCGAGCACCTGCCCCTCGCCGCCTGCCTCGACCAGGAGGCGATGCACCACACCCGCTGCGGCATGACCGACGACCACAAGGAGGCCGCCGCCGCCTTCGTCGCCAAGCGCGCGCCGGTCTTCCAGGGGCGCTGAGGCGGGCATGGCGGACTCGGAAAAGCCGGTCTTCCTCGTCACCGGCCTCGGCGAGGGCACCGGCGGCGCGGCCGCGCGGCGCTTCGCCCGGGGCGGCTACCGCGTCGCCATGCTGGCCCGGTCGGAGGAGCGCCTGCGGCGTTTCGAGGCCGAGCTGCCCGGCGCGCGCGGCTACGTCTGCGACGTGGCCGACCTGGAGCTGCTCAAGGCGACGGCGGCGCGGGTAAAGGCGGAGATGGGTCCGCCGCGCGCCGTCCTCCACAACGCGGTCGGCGGCGGCTGGGTGAAGTTCCTCGAGGCCGACCCGGACCTGCTGGAGCGCAACTTCCGCATCAACGCGACGGCGCTGTTCCACCTGTGCCGCGCCGTCGTCCCCGAAATGCTGGAGGCGGGCCGCGGAGTCATTCTCGTCACCGGCAACACTTCGGCGCATCGCGGCAAGCCGCACACGCCGATCTTCGCTCCCACCAAGGCGGCGCAGCGCATCCTGTGCCAGTCGCTGGCGCGCGAGTTCGGCCCGCGCGGCATTCACGTGGCCTACGTCACGGTCGACGCGTTGATCGACACGCCGTGGACCCGCCCCCGCCTGGCGCCGGACAAGCCCGACGACTTCTTCGCCAAGCCCGCCGCCATCGCCGACGAGATGTTCCGCATCGCCCACCAGGACCGCTCCGCATGGTCGTTCGATGTGGAGCTGCGCCCCTTCCACGAGGTGTGGTGAGCGGCCCTTGCGCCGCGCCGCTGCGGCGGGTTACAATCGCGGCATGACGGTCATCGACACCGAGTCGGAGTTCGACACGCTCGCCTATGTGCGGATGCTCAGGGCGGTCGGCCTCGAGGAGAAGCAGGCCGAGGCGCATGCCAAAGCCGCGCGCGCTACCCGCGCCGGACTGGCCGCCAAAGCCGATCTGGCTACCTTGCGCGCGGAGATACGCGCCGATCTGTACCGCGCCCTGTGGATCCAGACCGGAGCCATCGTCGGGACGATCATCGCCGCGGCCGGGGTCATCGCCGCCATCGCATAGAGCCGGAGGAGCCACTTCACTCGGTCGTTCGCCGATTCGTTCTCCGGCCGCGCCGCGAAACGCGGCGAGCATGCAGGGCCGGTTGACACGGGCAATCCGGAAGGGGTATGGTCGCCATCATGGAAACCGCCTTCGACACGTTGGTCTGCACACGCCGACTCGAGGACACCGGCGTAGCCGAGACGCACGCGGAAGCCCATGCCGACGCCTTACGCGCGGCCTTCCACGACGGCGTCGCCACCAGCGCGGACCTCACCCATCTCGAAGCGCGGTTCGCCACCCTCGAAACCCGCCTTACCGTCCGGCTTTTCGGCGGGTTGCTCGCCTTGGGCGGCTTGATCGTCGCCGTCGTGAAGTTTTCGTAAGATCTGCGGCTGCTGGCCTCGCCTCACGGGAGAAATCGCTATGAAACGCATTACGTTCAAGGTGGAGGGCCAACATCCTCCCCGGAAAGACGGCGCGAAATCGATGTGGGCTACGCAAACGTCCCAAATCAAGGCGCTGAGAACCCCAGCTATGGAACAAATGAGCCGTTACGATGGGCCGATCAGGCATGAAATTCGTATCGCCCTTCGGGTGTACGTGCATTCGATGACCGATCAATGGATTGCGGATCTGGATAATTTTGTTGGCGGCGTCTGCGATGGGCTGCAAGAGCCGCCAATGAGAATCGAAGAATACGGTTCGATCCCGATTATCGAGAACGATTCCCAAGTGGTGAAGATTTCCGCGGAGAAGATCATCGACGCCGGCAAAGCGCCTTCGTATGAAGTCGAGGTCGAGGGTATATAATACCGGCCCAAATTGCTAATTGTTTATCTTCGCCTCATATTTACCTAATACATGAAAGAAAACGCAGTAATGCTGCCAATTCGGAGACCACGGTTCGACTCGGCGTGGAGACAGCGGCGACAATTCCGACCGAGGATCGGCGGCGGTTGCGGCCGCCGGCGAAATCCAACCTCAAGACCCTCCTGCTCGCGCCGGAGCCCAGAACGGAAAATCCGGTCCCGCCGCGGACGCCGCTCCGCATGCGCCCCGCTCCCACTTTCGATTAGGCGCGCGTCGACGCCCCCTCACCGCGCCAGCGCGCGCGGGTCGAGGGCGTCTTGCAGGCCGTCGCCGAGGAAGTTGAACGCCACCACCGTGGCGAAAATCGCCAGCCCCGGCCACACCGCCAGCATGGGGGCCTCGTAGATCGTCTCCTGCGCGTTGGTCAGCATGTTGCCCCAACTGGCGATCGGCGGCTGGATGCCCAGGCCGAGGAAACTCAATACCGACTCCAGAAGGATGATGTTGCCCACCGACAACGTGGTGGCGACGATGATGGGGGAGACCGCGTTCGGCAGGATGTGGCGGAACATGATCCGCCCGCCGGACGCCCCCTGGCTCCGCGCCGCGAGCACGAAATCGCGCTCGCGCAAGGTCAGCGCCGCGCCGCGGACCAGCCGCGCCACCGTCGTCCAGCCCACCAGCGCGATGATGGCGACGATGCGGTACAGGCTCGCCTCCGGCGCCGCCGCCAGGTCGGCGGGCAGGCCGAGCTTGCCCAGGTCCAGCGCCGCCAGGACGATGAGCAGCGGCAATAGCGGCAGGGCGATCACCGTATCGGTCAGCCGCATCAGCAGCGCGTCGGGCCAGCCGCCGTAATAACCGGCGGCGAGGCCGACGACCGTGCCGATGACCGCCGCTATCAGCGCCGTCGCCAGCCCGACGGTCAGCGACACCCGCCCGCCGTAAAGCAGCCGCAGCGCCACGTCGCGGCCGATCTCGTCGGCGCCCAGCGGGTGCGCGGCGGTGGGCGGGCCGTAGCGCGCGAGCAGGTCCACGTCGTCCGGCCCGAAGCCGAGGAGCTGCGCCGCCAGCGGGGCCGCCAGCGCGGCGAGCGCCAGCGCCGCCAGCGCCGCGCCGCTCGCCACCGCCATGCGGTGCTCGAGGAACCGCGCGAAGGCGAGCCGCGCCGGCGACCGCCGCGGCGCCGCGCCCGGCGCCGCCGCCGTCACCGGTAACTCACGCGCGGGTCGAGCCACGCGTAGCACAGGTCGGCCAGCAGGTTGCCGAACAGCACCAGCGCGGTGGCGAACAGCAGGCTCACCAGCGCCACGTTGTAGTCGTTGCCGATGATCGAATCGTAGATCAGCTTGCCCATGCCGAGATAACCGAACATCGTCTCGGTGATCAGCGCGCCGGAGAACAGCGCGCCGAAGCCGAGCGCGACGATGGTCGCCACCGGGATCATCGCGTTGCGCAGCGCGTGGCGGAACAACACGCGCGCCGGCCCCGCCCCCTTGGCGCGCGCGGTGCGGATGTAGTCCTGCCGCAGCGCCTCCATCGCCGCCGCGCGGACGAAGCGGGTCAGCCCGCCCACCGTCGCGGCGCACAGGACGGCGACCGGCAGGGCCATGTGCCGCGCCCATTCCGCCAGCCGCTCGCCGAACCCCGCCGCGCCGTCCAGGCCGCCCATGCCGCCCGCCGGCAGCCAGCCGAGCTCGACCGAAAACAGCATGATCAGCAGCAGCGCCAGCCAGAACACCGGGATCGATATACCGCCCAAGGCGATGAAGTTGACCGCATAATCGGCCGCCGAATAGGGCCGCAGCGCCGACGCCACGCCGATGGGGACCGCCAGCGCCAGCGACAGGACCAGCGTCAGCCCCATCAGCGCCAGCGTGTTGAGAAGGCGCGGCGCGAGCACCTCCAGCACTGGGCGGTGGTGGATGCGCGAATAGCCGAAATCGCCCGTAACCGCCGCGCCGAGCCAATTGCCGTAGCGTTCGAGGATCGGCCGGTCGAGGCCGTAAAGCGCCTTCAGCCGCGCCGCGTCGTCCGGCGTCAGATGCGGGTCCGACTGGACCATGATGTCGATGGGGTCGCCCGGCATCAGCGCCATCAGCCCGTAAACGGCGAACGACATCAGCGCGATGACGACCAGCGATTCCACCAGCCGCCCGGCGGCGTAGCGGGTCACGGCGACTCCGGAAACCGGCACGCCGCCAGATGGCCGGGCGCGACCTCCTCCAGCGCCGGCGTCGATTCGCGGCAGGCCGCTTGGGCCTTCGGGCAGCGCGGGTGGAACGGGCAGCCGGGGGGCGGCGCCAGCGGGCTCGGCGGCTCGCCGGCCAGCGCGCGCCCGCGGCGGCGGCGGCCCGGCTCCGGCGCCGCGGCGCGCAGCGCGGCGGTGTAGGGATGGCGCGGCGCCGCGAGGACCGAATCGCGCCCGCCGATCTCGACGATCCGCCCCAGATACATCACCGCCACCCGGTCGGCGATGAAGTCCGCCACCGCCAGGTCGTGGGTCACGAACAGCCAGGACAGCCCAGTCCGATCCTGGATGTCGCGCATCAGGTTGAGGATCTGGCTCTGGATGGAGACGTCGAGGGCGGAGACCGGCTCGTCGGCGATGATCGCCTCCGGCTCCAGCGCCAGCGCCCGCGCGATCCCGATCCGCTGGCGCTGCCCGCCGGAGAATTCGTGCGGGTAGCGCTCCGCCCCCGCCGCGTCGAGGCCCACCGACCGCATGAGTTCGGCGACCCGGGCGCGGCGCTCGCGCCGCCCGCCGACGCGGTGGATGCGCAGCGGCTCCTCGACGATCGCCCCCGCCGTCATGCGCGGGTCGAGCGCGGCGAACGGGTCCTGGAACACCATCTGCACCTCGCGCCGCGCGGCCGTCGCCGGCGCGCCGCGGAAGAGCGCCTCGCCCGCGGTCGGGCGGTAGAGGCCGCCGAGCACCCGCCCCAGCGTCGTCTTGCCGCAGCCGCTCTCGCCGATCAGCGCCAGCGTCTCCGCCGCGCCGAGGGCCAGGTCGACGCCGTTCACCGCATGCACCGTCCCCCGCCGCCGCGCGAACGGCCCGCCGCCGCCGGCGGGGAAATGCTTGACCGCTCCCCGGGCCTCGAGCAGCGCGGTCACGCCGCCTCCAGCCGCGCGCACGCCGCCGCGCGGCCGCCGCCCAGTTCGGCGAGCTCCGGGCGGGCGCGGGCGCAGACGGCGGCGGCGCGCGGGCAGCGGTCGCGGAACGCGCAGCCCGAAGGCCACGCCCCCGGCCCCGGCACGGCGCCGGGGATCGCCGGCAGCCGCTCCGGCCGAACGCCGAGGCGCGGCAGCGTCGCCAGCAGCCCTTGCGCGTAGGGGTGGCGCGGCGAGTCGAACAGCGCTTGCGCCGGCGCGCGCTCGACGATGCGGCCGGCGTACATCACCGCCACTTCGTCGGCGATCTCGGAGACCGCGCCGAGATCGTGGCTGATGAACAGCATCGCCATCCCCCGGTCGCGCTGGAGTCCGGCCAGCAGTTCGAGAATTTGCGCCTGCACGGTCGCGTCGAGCGCGGTGGTCGGCTCGTCGGCGATGAGCAGGTCCGGGCGCCCGGCGAGCGCCATGGCGATCATCGCCCGCTGGCGCATCCCGCCGGACAGCCGGTGCGGGTAGTCGCGCGCGCGCCGCGCCGCCTCCGGAATCCCCACCCGCTCCAGCAGCGCCACCGCCCTGTCCTGCGCCGCGCGGCGCGGGATGGGGTCGTGGAGCAGCGCCGCCTCGGCCACCTGGTCGCCTATGCGCGCCACCGGGTTCAGCGCCGTCATCGGCTCCTGGAAGATCATCGCCGCGCGCCGCCCGCGGGCGCGGCGCAGCGCGCGCTCGTCGAGGCCGGAGAGCGCGACTCCGCCCAGGCGGACCTCCCCCCGCGCGACGCGGCCCGGCGGGTCGATGAGGCCCATCGCGGCGAGCGCCGTCACCGTCTTGCCGCAGCCGCTTTCGCCGACCAGCCCCAGGGTCCGCCCCGGCGCGACCGAGAACGACACTCCGTCCACCGCCGGAAGCGGCCCGCCGCGCGTGTCGAACGCCACCGCCAGATCGGCGACCTCCAGAGCCGGCGGCGGCGGCGCGGCGGCGGCGCTCACCGGCGCGGCGCGTTCACTCCGCGGCGCGCCATTCCTCGATCCACATGGTGGTGGTCACGTCGTGGCCGGTGGGGCGGACGCCTTCCAGCCACGGCGGGAAGGCGTAGGGCTCGGCGCGGTAGAACAGCGGCAGCGCCGGCAGGTCGGTGGCGTAGAGCGCCTGCAATTCGGCCCACATCGGCAGCCGCGCCTCCGGGTCGAGCTCGCGCTCGATGGCGTCGATCAGTTCGTCCATGCGCGGGTTGCGGTAGCCGGGGTAGTTCTGCCCCGACCAGCCGTTCTCCTCGGTCGGCACCTGGTCCGACTTCAGCGTGGTCAGCGGGACCGATTCCGGCGTGCTGAGCCAGGCGTACATCGACAGTCCGTCGTTCTTGCGCCGCGCCACCGTCTCGCCGAAATAGACCCGCGCCGGCTCGTTGCGGATGACCGCCTGGACGCCGACCTCCGCCCACTGGCTTTGCAGCACCTGCTGCACCAGTTCGCGCGACTTGTTCCCCGCCGTCGTCATCAGCGCGAAGCGGAGCGGCGCGCCGTTCGCGTCATGCCGCACCCCGTCCCTCACATCGGTCCACCCCGCCGCGTCGAGCAGCGCCCGGGCGCGCTCCGGGTCGTGGGCGTAGACCGGGACCGTGTCGCTGTAGGCGCGGTCGAGCGGATGGATGTTGGAATGGGCGACGGGCTGGTGGCCGCCGAACAATTGCGCCGTCAGCTGCTCGCGGTCGAGGGCGTAGAGCAGCGCCTGCCGCACCCGGCGGTCGGCGAGGCGCGGATTGTCGAGATTGACGTCCAGGTGCTCGTAGATCAGCCCGGGCTTGTAGAGCATCCGGAAGCGGTCGCCGTGGCGGCGTTCGAACGACATCGCCTGCTCGATGGTGAAGCCGAGCACCCCGGCGACGTAATCGACCTCGCCCGAGAGCAGGTTCGCCTCCAGCGCCGCGGTGTTCTCGATGGTGCGGACGACGACGCGGTCGAACGCCGGCGGCGCGCCGAACCACGTCGGGTTGCGCTCCAGCGCGACATGCGCGCCCGACGCGACCTCGGCCACCCGGTAGGGGCCGAACCAGAGGCCCGGATTGGTCGGGTCGGTCGCGTAGAGCGTCCGGTGGCGGTATTCCGCCGGCTCGGCGAACGCCGCCTCCTCCAGGTGTTTGGGGAGGATCAACGTCGAATAGTCGTTGTAGCGATAGGTCAGCCGGTCGATGTGGACGGTGAAGGTCTTGTCGTCGACGACGTCGATGGCGAGCGTCCGGCGGAAGCCCTCGTTCCCCGCGAAGCCGGAGAGCGGGTCGCGCCCCACCTTCCAGGTGAACGCCACGTCGTGCGCGGTGACGGGGGTCCCGTCGCCCCACGTCGCCTCGGGGTGGATGTCGTAGGTGACGGCGACGCCCTCGCTCCCGTCCGGCAGGGTCTCGCGGACGGCCAGTCCGTTCTCGATGGTGGGGAGCGTCGAGCACAGGACGCAGACCAGATTCCAGTCGCCGTCCCACGTGGTGACGGGCCGCGTGGCGGCGTAGAGCACGTAGAGTTTCGCCGTCATCGAGTCGATGTGCGGGTGCAGCGTCGACGGGTATTGCGTCACTCCGATGGTCAGCGCGTCGCGCGCCGCCGCCGGCGGCGCGGCGCACATGGCGAGCGCCAGCAAGATCGCGAGAAGCCTCGGCATGGATGGATACCTCTTATCGGCGGCGGCGTTATCGATCGTCCCCGTCCGCCGGCGGGGGCATGGCCGAGCCGCGCGAGCGCGGGTCGCGGAGGCCCCAGGCGCCGGCCTCGACGGCGGCGTGGAAATCGGCGACGCCGCGGTTGAACAGGTCCGGCTCCTCCAGGTTGATGGTGTGGCCGGTGCGCGGCAGCATCCACAGCCCGGCGGAGGGGATCGTCCGCTTGAGGAACAGGCCGGGGTCGAGGCAGGGCTCGTCCTCGTCGCCGTTGACCACCAGCGTCGGGACCGTGAGCGCCGCCAGCCGGTCCTCGAGGTCGTAGAGCGAGGGGCGGGTGCGGAGGTAGCCGCGCAGGGTCGCCGCCGAACCCGCCGCGGAGTGCTCGCGCAGCGCGTCGCGGAACTCGGCCCAGCCGCGCGGGTCCTTGTTGCGGAACTGGACGCGCGTCGCGCCACGCGCGTAGGAATCGGCAACCGCGCCGGTTCCGCCGGTTTCGAACCCTTGCGCCATCGCGTCGACGGAGGCGTGGAACTCGCCGCGCGAGCCGCGCTCGGCGCCGTAGCCGCAACCGGCGACGACCAGGGAGCGCGCCCGGTCGGGATGCCGCAACCCGGCGTGGAGGACCGCGAACCCGCCCATCGACAGGCCCACGAGATGGGCCCGGGCGATCCCCAGCGAATCCATCACGCGGACGGCGTCGTCGGCCACCCTCTCCTGGCCGTAGGAGGCGGGGTCGGGCGGGACGTCGGACGGCGGGTAGCCGCGCGCGTTGTAGGCGATGCAGCGGCGCCGGCGCGAGAAAAATCGAATCTGCGGCTCCCAGCTGCGGTGGTCGCCGGCGAACTCGTGCACGAACACGACGGGCGCCGCGTCCGCGCCCGCCGCCTCTCCGGCGGTGTCGACGAACCAGAGTTTTACGCCGTCGGCGTCCGCGTAGGGCATGGCGTCGTTCCTCCTGTTATTTGCTTCTTCAGGTGCAGGAAACCAAGACCGTACGACCAGCGCCTTGCGTGCCGGTTTCAGCCGTTTGGCTCAGCAGTCGGTTTTGGCTTCGATCGCCTGCCGCAAAGCTTCTCTCTGCCCTCTGACATGAGCCAACTCCGAGGCCTCGATGCCATCGCCGGTTCCGAACCCCCACCAGAACGCCTGCATTTCGCTGGTTTTGATACGTTGTTCTTGGGCCAAGATAAGCGCGTTTTCTCTCCGCGCTAGCGCCGTTTCCTCCGTCGCCAGTTCTTCACACTCGAGCCCTTTATAGCTCAAGCCGGACGTGTATACGCCCGTTATCTGCGCCGGCGGTGTGGGCATGTTCATACACCCAACCAACGCTAGCGCCGCACCGATAGCAAACAAAGCCCCCTTCATCGTTCCCTCCATTTTGTTCCGTCACGGCGCTCCGGCCGCCGCCTTCTCCGCCTCGGTGAAGAACGCGTCGGCGTGGACGTCCTCCGGCGCGACGCCGCGCGACGCGAGCAGCGCGGCGGCGGCCTCGACCATCGCCGGCGGGCCGGCGACGTAAGCCTTGGCGCCGCCGAGGTCGGCGCGGTCGGCGGCCACCGCATCGGTCACGAACCCGCGGCGGTAGCCCGCCGCGCCGCCGGGTTCGGACAGCGCGATCTCCACCCTAAGGTTTTCGTGCGCGCGCGCCAACGCCTCCAGCCGGTCCGTCGCGTAAAGATGCGCCGCGTCGCGCGCGCCGAAATAGAGGCGGATCGGCTGCGTCACGCCCGAATGCAGCGCGGTGTCGACGATGGAGAGGATCGGCGCCAGCCCCGTCGAGCCGGCGATGGCGACGATGGGGCCGGGGTGCTTGCGGCGCAGGAACGCGGCGCCGAACGGGCCCTCCAGCCGCACTTCGTCGCCGGGTTTCAGCACCTCGGCGATGTAGGCGCTCACCCGGCCGCCATCGATGCGGCGGACGTGGAATTCGAGTTGCGGGTCGAGCGGCCGGTTGGCCATCGAGAAGTCGCGCGGCGGGAGATCGGCGAAGGACAGGCTGGCGTATTGTCCGGCCGAGAACCGGAGCCGCCCGCCGTCCGCCGGATCGAGGCGCAGGCACCAGACATCGGCCGCCGCCGCCTCCACGTCCGCGACGCGGCAGGCGATGCGGCGGCGCGGGTGGTTCGCGGCCTCGTGGGGGACCGGCCAGGCGACAGCGCAATCCCCGGTCGGGACGGCGCGGCAGGCGAGGATCAGGCCCGCGGCGCGCTCGCCCTCCGACAGCGCCGGGTCGGCGTAGGGCAGCATGTCGACGGCGCCAGAGAGCAGCCGCGACTTGCAGCTGCCGCAGGTCCCGGACTGGCAGCCGCAGGGGTAATCGATCCCGGCGAGGAGCGCCGCCTCGAGGATCGTCTCGCCGGCGGCGGCGTCGACGGCGCGCGCGGCGTTGCGGACGGTAACCCGGTGCGCCACCCGCGCCCCCTGTCTCGGCCTCCCCCCTGCGGGGCGGCCCGAAAATAGGCGCGGCGCGGCGCGAATCAACCGGCGCGCGCCCGATTCGCCCGGCGGGCCGGCTTGCGGTATCCTCGCCCCGGAGCATCGAGGGGAGGCGCGCCATGACCGTCGACATCCGTCCGTTGAGCGAGGCCCTCGGCGCGGAGGTTCTGGGGCCGGACCTGTCGCGCCCGCTGGACGCCGGCGACGCGGCGGAGATCTACCGCGCGTTCCTCTCCCACCACCTGCTGTGCCTGCGCGGCGCGCCGCTATCGGCGCGGGCCTTCCACGAGGTCGCGCGCAATTTCGGCGAGCCGGACACCGAGGTGACGCGCAGCCACTGGGTTGACGGAGCGCCCGAGATCTCGCGCCTCGACAGCAGCTACCGCACGCCCGAGGACAAGCCGGAGGACCCGCGCCTGAACCGCCGGTCGGGCTGGCACACGGATCATTCGTTCAAGGCGCTCCCCGCCAAGGCGACGCTGCTGCACGCGCTGGAGATTCCGTCGTCGGGCGGCCATACGCGGTTCTGCAACACGCGGAAGGCGTATGCGGACCTGCCCGACGCGACCAAGGCGCGGCTCGCGGACCTTCGCGCGGTGCATTGCTACGACACGGCGCGGGCGCCGGCGCGCGCCGTAGCGCGGACCGCCGAGGAGATCGCCGAGACCCCCGACGTCGTCCATCCGCTGGTGCGCACGCACGACGAGACGGGCGAGAAGGCGCTGTTCTTCAACGCCAACCGCACCGACCGGGTGGAGGGCCTGGGCCGCGCCGAAAGCGACGAACTGCTCGATTCGCTCCACGCGCACATGACGCGGCCCTGCTACCGCTACGACCACGAATGGCGCGTCGGCGACATCCTGATGTGGGACAACCGCTGCCTCGTCCACTCGGTGAACGTGGATTACCCGGTCGGCGAGACCCGCCTGCACCTGCGCACCCTGCTCAAGGGCTCGCGCCCGGTTTAGGACGCGGGCAGGCGAAAGGGAGCGAAGCCCCGGACCCGTCCCTCCTGCCCGGTCAGAACGGGATGCGCAGCAGGACGCCCGATTCCCGGGGGCGCGCGTAGAAGGCGATCGAGACGTCCGGCCGCGCATCGCGAACGCGCGGCGCGAGCCCCCGCCCCGGCGCCGGGTCGCCGGCCAGAAGTTCGGTGGCGAGCCAGACGGAGGCGCCGACGGCGGCGATGATCGCGAGCCGGCCCGGCATTCCCTCCCAGTCCGTTTCGTCTTCCTTGTGGCAATGACGGCGGCCGGTCGCCGCGTCGTCGTGGCAGACGTAACGGTCGCTCCCGTCGTCGTGGGCCGGCGCGCCGGCGGGCGCCGCCGCCACGAGCGCGGCAACGGCGGCGGCGCGGATTACGCGGTTCATCGCAGTCCTCCCCGGTCGTCGGCCGGCGCCGTCCCCATCGGCGTCGCCGCGCCGACGGATTCCCGAACCGATACTCAAGTCCAGTTGAAATTGAACGCGGCCCCATCGCCCCCGGCCGCGACCGCGGCGACGTAGAGATCGAAATCGGCGGTGATGAGCGGGCGGTCGGGCGAGGCCGCCTCGATCGACGCGGCGTCGCTCAATCCGAGTTTCGGGAACGCGCCGTTACGCGCCGCGGCGATGCTGGCGACCGTAACTTCCTCGCTTTCCTCGATGAGCTCCCGGAGTTCGGCGAGAAAACGCCGGTCGCCGGACTCCAGCAGGTTCGACGCCTCGGTGAGCGTATTCGGCGTGACGAACACGCGATTCATATCCTCCACCGCTTCCGACAAGCGATCGTAATCCTCGGGCGAAAATTGCCGCGCCCGGCGATGCTTGCCGACCAATCCCCTGCCGACTCGGCCGACGACCAGAAGAACGAGAAGATTCGCGTCTATGAACGCCTCCCCGAATCGCATCGATCAGTCCGGCGCGGCTTCCAACGCACGGTGGGTCAATGACAAGACCTTACCTGTCTCGTCGTCTATCTTGACCACCTTGTAGGAGCGCCTCTTCCACGCGGCGAAATCGCGCTTTCCCTCCAGCAGTTCGCCCACGCTCCGTATTGCGTCCCACGCGCGGAAAAACCCGACGGTGATCCTCCAGGCGTTCTCGGATTCGTCGAACACGGCCTCCTCGAGACCGACATGCAGAATGTTCTCGGCGGCGAACATTTCCGTGACGTAATCTATCGCCTTCTTCACGGCCTCCTTGACGTCCATTTTGTCCTCCTCATCCCGGCGGGCCGCGAACCCCGCCCCTACCCCGCCAGCCGGCCGCGGGCGAGTTCGGCGCCGGCGGCGAGGGCGCGGAGCTTGCCGAAGGCTACGTCGCGGGGAACGTATTTGAAGCCGCAATCGGGCGCGGGAACGATGCGTTCGGGCGCGGCGAACGGATAGGCGCGCTCGATGCGCGCGGCCACCGCCTCCGGCGACTCCACCGCCATGTCGTCGAGGTCGATAACCCCCAGGACGATCGTCTTTTCCGAAAGGTCGGCGAGGACGCCGAGATCGAGGTGCGGCTGCGCCGCCTCCAGCGAGACCTGGTCCACCGCGCAATCGGCGAGTTCGGCGAGGAAGCCGTAGGCCGGCGGGCGGTCCGCGATCATCGCCGCGTAGCCCATGCACAGATGCAGCGCCGTCGTCCCCGCCGCGCCCTCCAGCGCGCGGTTTATCGCCGGGACGGCGTAGGCGCGGGCGCGCTCCTGGCGCGCCTGCACCCACGGCTCGTCGATCTGCACGACGTCGGCGCCGGCGGCGAACAGGTCGCGGATCTCCGCGGCGACGGCCTCCGCATAGGCCATCGCCAGCGACTCCAGGTCCGGGTAATACGCGTTCTCCGCCTGCTCGGACATGGTGAACGGCCCCGGCAGGGTCGCCTTGATCGTCCGGTCGGTGTGGGCGCGGAGGAACTCCACGTCGCGGACTCCGACGGGGCGTGCGCGGCGAACGGGCGCCGTCACCAGCGGGACGGCGTTCGGCGTCCCCTTGCGCGAGATCGCCGTCCCTTCGCGCTCCGGGTCGATTCCCTCCAGCGCCGTCGCGAAATGGTTGGAGTAGCTTTCGCGGCGCATCTCGCCGTCGGTCACGACGTCGATCCCGGCGCGCTCCTGGTCGCGAATGGCGAGGACCGTCGCGTCGTCCCGCGCCTGGTCGAGCCATTCCGGGTCGACGCGCCAGAGCGATTCCGCGCGCACCCTGGGGGGCGAGCGGTCCGCCAGCGCTGCGCGGTCGATAAGCCAGTCGGGCTGCGCGTAACTGCCGACGACGGAGGTCGGCAGCAGGGCGGGAGAGTCGGGCATGAAGACCTCGCCGTCGCGGGGAAAGCGGGGGCACTCTACCGCCCCGCCCGGCGCTTGCAAAACCGCGCGGGATGGCGCAATCGACGCGCCGAACCGCCCGGTCCCCAGGAGGCCGAAGTGGCGAAGACGGACGACGCGCATTACGTGATCCGCGGCGGCGAACGCTACGCCGGACGCCACCTGCTGGTCGACATGCGGGGCGCGCGGCGGCTCGACGACGAGGCCCACGTCGCGCGCGCGCTGCGCGACGCGTGCGCCGCCGCCGGGGCGACCGTGCTCAAACTGGACCTCCACCGCTTCCCGGGCGGCGGAGTCTCCGGCGTCGCCATCCTCGCCGAGAGCCATATGAGCGTCCACACCTGGCCGGAGACGGGCTTCGCCGCCATCGACGTCTTCCTGTGCGGCGACACGGACCCGGAGGCCGCGGTTCCGGCGCTCGCGGCGGCGTTCTCCCCGGAGGACGTGTCGGTGAGCGCGCACAAGCGGGGGGCCGCGGCGGCGGGGCGCTTCCACGAGGAGATGCACGCGGATTACGGCCAGTTCATGGAGATGGAGCGCGTCGTCCACCGCGAGCGCACCGCGCACCAGGACCTGCTCATCTTCGATACGCGCCGGTTCGGGCGGGTGCTCGTCCTCGACGGAATCGTGCAGACCACCGAGGCGGACAACCACGCCTACCACGAGATGCTGACGCATGCGCCCATCCTCGCCCACGGGCGGGCGCGGCGGGTGCTGATTATCGGCGGCGGCGATGGCGGCTGCCTGCGCGAGGCGCTGCGGCACGAGGAGGTCTCGGCGACGCTGGTCGATCTCGACGCGGCGGCGGTCCGCGCGGCGCGGCGGTTCATGCCGGCGCTCTCCGACGGCGCGTTCGACGACCCGCGCGCGACGACGGTCGCGGCGGACGGCGCGGCCTGGCTGAAACGGGCCGGGGAGCCGTTCGACGTCATAATCGTCGACTCGACCGACCCCATCGGCCCCGGCGCAGCGCTGTTCTCGGCGGAGTTCTACGCCGCCTGCCGCAACCGCCTGGCGGAGGGGGGGGTCCTGGTCGCGCAGGCCGGCGTGCCCTTCGTCCAGCCCGACGTGCTGCGCGCGGCCTCCCGGCGCCTCGCCCGGGCGTTCGCCGACACGGCGTTCTACACGGTGGCGGTTCCGACCTATACGGGCGGCCTCATGGCGCTGGGCTGGGGGAGCGACGACCCGCGCCCGCGCCGCGCCGCGCGCGAAACCCTCGCCGCCCGCTTCGCCGCGTCCGGACTGAAGACGCGCTACTATTCGCCGGACGTGCATGCGGCGAGTTTCGCCCTGCCGCCCTACATCCGCGAATTGGCGGGGTGACGCCGGCCGCGCTCCCGGCCCTCGCCCGTCATGCCGCGTCGTCGTTCGCGCAACGCTTCGCCGGCGCGTCGCGCTTCGCACGGTGCAGGCGGGACGGCCGCGGTCCCGGAGCGCGGCAATTCCGGGAGAACCGGGCGGGGCCGTGTGCGGCGCGGCGCGGCCCGTTCCGGGAAGGCGGGCGGATCCGCCATTGCGGGAATTGCGGGACGCGGCGCCGGCGGGACGGCCGCGGTCCCGGGGCGCGGCAATTCCGGGAGAACCGGGCGGGGCCGTGTGCGGCGCGGCGCGGCCCGTTCCGGGAAGGCGGGCGGATCCGCCATTGCGGGAATTGCGGGACGCGGCGCCGGCGGGACGGCCGCGGTCCCGGGGCGCGGCAATTCCGGGAGAACCGGGCGGGGCCGTGTGCGGCGCGGCGCGGCCCGTTCCGGGAAGGCGGGCGGATCCGCCATTGCGGGAATTGCGGGACGCGGCGCCGGCGGGACGGCCGCGATCCCGGGGCGCGGCAATTCCGGGAGAACCGGGCGGGGCCGTGTGCGGCGCGGCGCGGCCCGTTCCGGGAAGGCGGGCGGATCCGCCGCTGCGCGAATTGCGGGACGCGGCGCGGGCGGGACGGCCGCGGTCCCGGGGCGCGGCAATTCCGGGAGAACCGGGCGGGGCCGTGTGCGGCGCGGCGCGGCCCGTTCCGGGAAGGCGGGCGGATCCGCCATTGCGGGAATTGCGGGACGCGGCGCCGGCGGCGCGTCGCGCGATGCGCCCGCGCACCCAGGGCGCGAATCGATATCCGGCAAACGGCGCATTCTCCGATTAAACGGTTTTTCGGAAGGCGCCGGAAGAGGACCATGGTCCGCCCCCGGGGCGATCGCTTTCGGGGGACGCCGCCTGGGCCGTTCGAAAACCCGGCGGCGTCGCGACCGCGCCGGCGCGGTCCGTGGCCGTCATGGAGCGCGTCGTGAAGGCGTATGGCGAGACGCCGAGGCGCCTTGCCGACCGGTAGGCGGCAGTATCGGCTCACTCTCGCCGACGCCTTGAGCGCCCACGCGCGCGCGCCGACGGCATGACTATAAATCGATCACGCCGCCAACGGAAGCCTAAATTTTAGGCGATACCCCCCCGCCCCGCCCGCGCCGGACCGGCGCGGCGGCGGGTTCGGCCGGCGGTTGGCACGCGGATTGCACGTAACGAGGCGAACGCAACCTCGCGTTGGACTCGCGCTGGAGAAGACCACATGACCGAACCCACGACGACCGCGCGGCGGCGCGGCGCGGCGCTGGCCTGCGCGGCCGCGCTCGCGGCCGCCGCCGGACCCGCCGCCGCCGAGGACCCGATCAGGATCGGCGTCCTGCATTCGCTGTCCGGCACCATGGCCATCAGCGAAACCACCCTCAAGGACACCGTCCTGATGCTGGTCGACGACCTCAACGCCTCCGGCGGACTGCTCGGCAAGCCGGTCGAGGCCGTCGTCGTCGACCCGGCCTCCGACTGGCCGCTGTTCGCCGAGAAGGCCCGCGAACTGATCGAGAAGGAGGGCGTCGCCGCCGTCTTCGGCTGCTGGACCTCGGTCTCGCGCAAGTCCGTCCTGCCGGTGTTCGAGGAGCTCAACGGCCTGCTGTTCTACCCGGTGCAGTACGAGGGCGAGGAGAGCTCGCGCAACGTCTTCTACACCGGCGCCGCGCCCAACCAGCAGGCGATCCCCGCCGTCGAATACCTCATGAGCGAGGAAGGCGGCGGCGCCGAGCGCTGGGCGCTGCTGGGGACCGATTACGTCTATCCCCGGACCACCAACAAGATCCTCCGCGCCTTCCTCCGCGCCAGGGGCGTCGACGATTCCGACATCATGGAGGAATACACGCCGTTCGGGCATTCCGACTGGCAGACCATCGTCGCCGCGGTGAGCGAATTCGCCTCCGCCGGCAAGCCCACCGCCGTCGTCTCCACCATAAACGGCGACGCCAACGTGCCGTTCTACAAGGAGCTCGCCAACCAGGGCATAGACGCCGAGGACGTCCCCGTCGTCGCCTTCTCGGTCGGCGAGGAGGAGCTGTCCGGCCTCGACACCGCGCCGCTGGTCGGCCACCTCGCGGCGTGGAACTACTTCATGTCGGTCGACGCCGGGGAGAACGACTCGTTCATCGACAAGTGGCATGGCTTCATCGGCGACGACTCCCGCGTCGTCAACGACCCGATGGAGGCCCACTACATCGGCTTCAACATGTGGGTGCAGGCGGTCCGCCAGGCCGGGTCCACCGACGTCGACGCGGTGCGCCAGGCGATGTACGGGCAGAAGGTCACCGCGCTCTCCGGCTACGAGGTCGCGATGCACGCCAACCACCACCTGTCGAAGCCGGTGATGATCGGCGAAATCCAGGACGATGGGCAGTTCGACGTCGTCTGGCGGACCGACGACCCGGTGGTCGGCGACGCCTGGAGCGACTTCATCCCCGAAAGCGCCAAACTCACGGCGGACTGGACCTTCCCGTGGGTCTGCGGCAATTGCGAGAGTCCGAAATACGCGCTCAACTAGGCGCGCCCCGGACCCGAAGGACCGGCGGGGGCGGGCGGACGCAGGCCCGCCCCCGCGCATTTCCGGTGTTGCTCATGCCTGTACGCGCGGCCCGCCGCAGCCTCGCGCTCCTCGCGCTGCTGGCGTGCGCGCTCCCCGCCCCGGCGGCGGAGCACGGCGCGCTCGCGCCGCTGCTGGAGCGGCTGGCGGCCGGGGATTTCGCCGAAAAGACCGCCGCCATCGACGCCATCGCGCGGAGCGGCGACCCCCGCGCCGGCGCGGTGCTGCAAGCCATGCTCGACGGGCGCCTCTACCGCGTCAAGGCGGACGGGCGCGTCGTCCTCGCCGACAGGATCGAGGACGGCTTCGCGCTCTCCGGCCCGCTCGACGGCGCGCCGCTCGGCGAGGCCGGCCGGCGCGACGTGAAGAAGGTCAAGGCCAACAACACGCTGCGCGGCGCGCTGCGCGGCGCCCTCGGCGCGCTGACGCTGCGCGACTCCAGCCCCGAACGCCGCGCCGCCGCCGCCGACGCCATGTTCAAGACGCCGAGCGCCGATTCTCTGCCGCTGCTCGAGGCGGCGCTGGCCGAGGAGGCCGACGCGGAGGCCGCGGCGCGGCTGCGCCGGGCGCTCGCCGGCGCCCGCCTCGCCATGGCGGAAGACTCCGCCGTCCGCGTCGCCGCCCTCGCCGCCCTCGCCGAATTCGTCGACGCCGACGTCCGCGCCCTGGTCGCCGGCGTCGTCGCCGTCGATTCCGGCGGCGCGCCGGTCGAGGCCGACCCCGCGGTCCGCGCCGCCGCCGCCGAGACGCTCGACACCATCGACGACGCCATCGCCCGCTGGCGGCTCGCGGGGGCGCTGTTCCAGGGCCTGAGCCTGGGCTCGGTGCTGCTGCTCGCCGCCATCGGCCTCGCCATCACCTTCGGCGTGATGGGAGTCATCAACATGGCGCATGGCGAGATGGTCATGCTGGGCGCCTACACCACCTTCGTCGTCCAGGAGGCGTTCCGCGCCTGGGCGCCGCAGGCGTTCGACTGGTCGCTCCTCGCGGCGCTGCCGGCGGCGTTCCTGCTGGTGGGCGCGGTGGGCGTCGCCGTCGAGCGCGGGATCGTCCGCTTCCTCTACGGCCGCCCGCTGGAGACGCTGCTCGCCACCTGGGGGCTCAGCCTCATCCTGCAACAGGCGGTGCGCAGCGCGTTCGGCCCCACCAACCGCGAGGTCGGCAACCCCGCCTTCATGACCGGCGCCATCGAACTCGCCGGCGGCGTGGCGCTGACCTGGAACCGCATCTGGATCCTCGTCTTCGCGCTGGCCGCCTTCGGCCTCCTCATCGCGGTCATCGCCCGCACCTCCTTCGGCCTGCGCATGCGCGCGGTGACGCAGAACCGCGCCATGGCGGCGAATATGGGGGTGCGCACCGGGCGCGTGGACGCGCTCACCTTCGGCCTCGGCTGCGGGATCGCCGGCGTGGCGGGAGTCGCCCTGAGCCAGATCGATAACGTGAGCCCCAATCTCGGCCGCGGCTACATCGTCGATTCCTTCATGGTCGTGGTGTTCGGCGGCGTCGGCAATCTGTGGGGGACCTTCGTCGGCGCCATGACGCTGGGAATCGCCAACAAGTTCCTCGAGCCCTGGGCCGGCGCGGTGCTCGGCAAGATCCTGATCCTCGTCGGGATCGTCCTGTTCATCCAGAAGCGCCCGCGCGGCCTGTTCGCGCCCAGGGGCCGCGCCGCGGGAGCCGATACGTGATCGGCGCCCTGCTCGGAACCCGCGCGCGGAGCGGCCTCGGCGTCCGCGCCGCCATCGTTCTGGTGGCGCTGGCGACGGCCGCAGTCCCGGCGCTCAACGCCTGGGCGCCGGAATCCTCGGCCCTGCATACGCCCGGCTGGATGGTGAGCCTGCTCGGCAAGTATCTCTGCTTCGCCCTGCTGGCGCTGAGCGTCGACCTGATCTGGGGCTATTGCGGCATATTGAGCCTGGGCCACGGCGCGTTCTTCGCCCTGGGCGGCTACGCGATGGGCATGCACCTGATGCGCCAAATCGGCGACCGCGGCGTGTACGGCCACCCCGAACTGCCGGACTTCATGGTGTTCCTCGACTGGAGCGAACTGCCGTGGTACTGGCGCGGGTTCGACGATTTCGCCTTCGCCGCGATCATGGTCGTCCTCGTCCCCGGCGCGCTGGCCTTCGCCTTCGGCTGGTTCGCCTTTCGCTCGCGCGTCACCGGAGTGTACCTGTCCATCGTCACCCAGGCGATGACCTTCGCGCTCATGCTCGCCTTCTTCCGCAACGACATGGGCTTCGGCGGCAATAACGGGCTGACCGACTTCAAGGATCTGCTCGGCTTCGACCTCCAGGCGCCGGCCACCCGCAACGGCCTGTTCGCGGCGAGCGGGATCGCGCTGATCTGCGGCCTCGCGCTGTGCCGCTGGATCGTCTCGTCGCGGCTCGGCCGCGTGCTCGTCGCCATCCGCGACGCCGAAAGCCGCGTGCGCTTCCTCGGCTACCGCGACGCCCACTACAAGCTCTTCGTCTTCGTCGTCTCGGCGATGCTGGCCGGCGTCGCCGGGGCGCTCTACACGCCGCAGGCCGGCATCGTGAACCCCGGCGAGTTCTCGCCGGCCAACTCCATCGAGATCGTCGTCTGGGTCGCCCTCGGCGGGCGCGGCACGCTGTACGGCGCGGTCCTCGGCGCCGTGCTGGTGAACTACGCCAAGAGCTACTTCACCGGCGCGCTGCCGGAGGTCTGGCTGTTCGTGCTCGGCGGGCTGTTCATCGGCGCCACACTGTTCCTGCCGCGCGGCGTCGTCGGCGCGCTGGCGGACGCCCCCGCGCTCTTCCGCCGGCGCCGGCGCGCGGAGGCCGCGGCCGGTGGCTGAGGTCGGGCGCCGCCTGCGCGCCGCCGGCGCGGTCGTCGCCGATGATCCGGACCCGGGCGACACGCTGCTGTACCTCGACGACGTGACGGTCGCCTTCGACGGGTTCAAGGCGCTGGATGGGCTGAGCTTCTACGCGCGGGCGCGGCGCATCGAGGCGATCATCGGCCCCAACGGCGCCGGCAAGACGACGATGATGGACGTAATCAGCGGCAAGACCCGGCCCGACCGCGGCCGCCTGCTGTTCCGCGGCGACATCGACCTCGCCCGCCTCGACGAGGCGGCGATCGCCAATCTCGGCATCGGCCGCAAGTTCCAGAAACCTACGGTGTTCGAGAACCACACCGTGTTCGACAACCTGGAGCTCGCCGCGCGCGGCGCGCGCAACCCGCTCCGTTCGCTGTTCGCCCGCCTGACCGCCGAGAAGCGCGACCGCATAGACGAGGTGCTGGAGGTCGTCGCGCTGCGCGCCCGCGCCCGCGCCCCCGCCGGCGCGCTGTCCCACGGGCAGAAGCAATGGCTGGAGATCGGCATGCTGCTCATGCAGGATCCCGAATTGCTGATGGTCGACGAACCCGCCGCCGGCATGACCGGCGCCGAGACCGAGGCGACGGCGCGGCTGCTCCGGCGCATCGCCGAAACCCATTCGGTCATGGTCGTCGAGCACGACATGGACTTCGTCCGCGCGCTGGACACCCGCGTCACCGTGCTGCACGAGGGGAAGGTGATCGCCCAGGGCGGCATGGACCGGGTGCAGAACGACGAGCGGGTGATCGACATCTACCTGGGGCGCTGAGCGATGCTGTCGGTCGAATCCGTCGATCTCCATTACGGCGCCAGCCAGGCGCTGCGCGGCGTCGACCTGCGCGCCGCCATCGGCGAGATAACCTGCGTGCTCGGGCGCAACGGCGTCGGCAAGACGAGCCTGCTGCGCGCCATCGTCGGCCGCCATCCCGTCAGCGCCGGGCGCATCCTGTGGGAGGGCCGCGACGTCTCCCGCGCCCCCGCCTGGGCGCGCGCGGCGGCGGGGATCGCCTACGTCCCCCAGGGCCGCGAGATCTTCCCGCTGCTCACGGTGGAGGAGAACCTGCATATCGGCCTTGCCGCCCTGCCCGGCGGGCGCGGCGCGCCGCCGGAGCGGATCTTCGAACTGTTCCCGGTCCTGCGCCGCATGCTGCGCCGCCGCGGCGGCGACCTGTCCGGCGGCCAGCAGCAGCAGCTGGCCATCGCCCGCGCGCTGGTCATGCGGCCCAGGCTGCTCGTCCTCGACGAACCGACCGAAGGCGTCCAGCCCTCCATCGTCAAGGACATCGAGCGCGCGATCCGCGCGCTGCGCGAGACCGGGGAGATGGCGATCCTGCTCGTCGAGCAATATCTCGAATTCGCCCGCGGCCTCGCCGACGGTTTCGCCATCCTCGACCGCGGCGAGGTGGTGGCGAGCGGCGCGCCGGAGCTGCTCGCCGATGAAAATGTCCGCCGCCATCTCACCGTCTGATCCGCCGCCGCCTTCGGCGAACGGGGCGGGCAAGGCGGACGGCGCGCTCCGCGTCGTCGCCGATGGCGGGCTGCGCCTGCGCCGCCAGCGCGCGCCGCTGCGCCTGCTGCGCCCGCGCGCCGGGCCCGGCGAGCCGCCGCTCGGCGTCGTCGCCAACCTCTCCGGCGGCGTGCTCGGCGGCGACCGTCTGGCGGTCGAGGTGGAGGCCGCCTCCGGCGCGCTGCTCACCGGCCAGGCCGCCGAGAAGATCTACCGCTCCGCCGGGCCGTGCGCGCGGATGCGCGCCGCCGCCACCGTCCGCGCCGGCGGCGCGCTCGAATGGCTGCCCCAAGGCGCCATCGTCTTCGACCGCGCCCGCCTCGACCGGCGCACCGTCGTCCGCGTCGCGCCCGGCGGCCGCTGCCTCGCCGGCGAAATGCTGGTTTTCGGCCGCGCCGGCATGGGTGAGACGGCGGGCCGCGCCGAGGTCTTCGAGGGCTGGCGAGTCGAGCGCGGCGGGCGGGCGCGCTGGATCGACACGCTGCGGCTCGGCGGCGCGGGCGGCGCGTCCGCCGGGGCGCGCCTCGCCGCGCCCTACGGCTTCGCCGGCGCGCGCTGCCTCGCCACCGCAGTCTATGCCGGCGACGACGCGCCCGGCCTGCTCGAACTGGCGCGCGACGCCGCCCGGCCGCGCGGCGCGGGCCGCGCCGTCCGCGCCGCCGCGACCGCGGTCGGCGGAATCCTGATAGTGCGCTGGCTCGGCCGCGACGCCGCGTCCGCGCGCGCCGCGTTCGGCAGTTTCTGGAGCGCGTTTCGCGCCGCCGCGCTCGGCCGCCCGCCGCGCCTGCCGGCGCTTTGGACCGCATGACGAGAAGGGAGGGCCGGCGATGAACCTCACACCGCGCGAGAAGGACAAGCTCCTCGTCGCGATGGCCGCCGCGGTCGCGCGCCGGCGCCTGGAGCGCGGCGTCAAGCTCAACCACCCCGAGGCGGTGGCGCTGATCGCCGATTTCGTCGTCGAGGGCGCGCGCGACGGGCGCACCGTTGCCGATCTCATGGTCGCCGGCGCCGAGGTCCTCCGCCCGGACCAGGTCATGGCGGGGGTGGCGGAGACGATCCGCGACGTCCAGGTCGAGGCCACCTTCCCCGACGGCGTCAAACTCGTCACCGTCCACGACCCCATCGGCCGCGCGCCGGCGGCGGGCGGCGCGGCGCGCACGCCCGGCGAGATCCTCCCCCGCGCCGGCGAGATCGTCCTGAACGCGGACCGCGAGGCGGTGACGCTCGCCGTGACCAATACCGGCGACCGCCCGGTGCAGGTCGGCAGCCACTACCACTTCGCCGAGGCCAATTCGGCGCTCGAATTCGACCGCGCCGCGGCGCGCGGCCGGCGCCTCGACATCCCCGCCGGGACGGCGGTCCGCTTCGAACCCGGCCAGACCCGCGAGGCGCGCCTCATCGCCTATGCCGGCGCCCGCCGCGCGGTGGGCTTCAACGCCGCCGTCATGGGGCCGCTCGACGACGACCGGGCCGAAGACGGGGCGCGGCCGTGACCGTCGCCATCGGCCGCGCCGCCTACGCCGACATGTACGGCCCCACCGTCGGCGACCGCGTCCGCCTCGCCGACACCGAACTCGTCATCGAGGTCGAGGAGGACCGGACGATTTACGGCGAGGAGGTGAAATTCGGCGGCGGCAAGGTCATCCGCGACGGCATGGGCCAGAGCCAGGCCGCGCGCTCCGCCGGGGCCGTCGACACCGTCATCACCAATGCGACGATTCTCGACCATTGGGGCGTCGTCAAGGCGGACGTGGGCCTGCGCGACGGGCGCATCGACGCCATCGGCAAGGCCGGCAACCCGGACACCCAGCCCGGAGTCGACATCGTCATCGGCCCCGGGACCGAGGCCATCGCCGGCGAGGGGTCGATCCTCACCGCCGGCGGCGTCGACTCGCACGTCCACTTCATCTGCCCGCAGCTGGCGGAGGAGGCGCTGGCGAGCGGCGTCACCACCATGCTCGGCGGCGGAACCGGCCCCGCCGCCGGCACCGCCGCCGCCACCTGCACCCCCGGCCCCTGGCATATCGCGCGCATGTTGCGGGCGGTCGAGGCGTTCCCCATGAATTTCGGGTTCTACGGCAAGGGCAACGCCAGCGCGCCGGAGGGGCTGGAGGAGCAGGTCGCCGCCGGCGCCTGCGGCCTCAAACTGCATGAGGATTGGGGGACGACCCCCGCCGCCATCGACCGCTGCCTGCGCGTCGCCGACGAATCCGACGTCCAGGTCCTCATCCACACCGACACGTTGAACGAATCGGGCTTCGTCGAGAACACCGCGCGCGCCTTCGCCGGGCGGACCGTCCACGCTTTCCACACCGAAGGCGCGGGCGGCGGCCACGCGCCGGACATCATCAAGCTCTGCGGCGAGGCGAACGTGCTGCCGTCGTCGACCAACCCGACGCGCCCGTTCACTGCGAACACCCTCGACGAGCATCTCGACATGCTCATGGTCTGCCACCACCTCGACCCCCGCATTCCCGAGGACGTGGCGTTCGCCGAAAGCCGCATCCGGCGCGAGACCATCGCCGCCGAGGACATCCTCCACGACCTCGGCGCGTTCTCGATGATGGCGTCCGATTCCCAGGCGATGGGCCGCGTCGGCGAAACCATAATCCGCACCTGGCAGACCGCCGACAAGATGCGCCGCCAGCGCGGGCGGCTGCCGGAGGAGACCGGCGACAACGACAATTTCCGCGCCCGCCGCTACGTCGCCAAATACACCGTCAACCCGGCCATCGCCCACGGGATCGCCGACCGGGTGGGCTCCGTCGAAGTCGGCAAGCTCGCCGACCTCGTTCTGTGGGATCCGGCGTTCTTCGCCGTCAAGCCGGCGATGGTCGTCAAGGGCGGAGTCATCGCCGCCGCGCCGATGGGCGACCCGAACGCGTCGATCCCCACCCCGCAGCCGGTCCACTACCGCCCGATGTTCGCGGGCTTCGGGCGCGCGCCCGCCGATTGCGCGACGCATTTCGTCAGCCGCGCCGCGCTGGACTCCGGCGCCGCCGAGGCCGCCGGCCTGTCGCGCCCGCTGACCGCCGTCGCCGGAACCCGCGCCCTCGGCAAGCGCGACATGGTCCTCAACGCCGCGCTGCCGCATATGGAGGTCGATCCGGAGACCTACGAGGTGCGCGCGGACGGCGCCCTCCTCGCCTGCGAACCGGCCCGGGTCCTGCCGATGGCGCAGCGCTACTTCCTGTTTTGACGCCGCTCCGTTTGCCGCGGGCGGCGCGGGCGGCGGCGGCGGGGCGCTGGCCGGCGGCGGCGGCGCGCGGCCGCGTCACCCTGGCCTGGGACGACCGCCACCGCCGCCGCCTGCGGCTCGCGACCGACGGCGGCGAGGCGGTGCTGCTCGACCTGGAGCGCGCCCGCGTCCTCCGCGACGGCGACGGGCTGGCGCTCGACGACGGCCGCTGGATCGCCGTCGCCGCCGCGCCGGAGCCGGTGGCCGAGGCGCGCGGCCCGGGCCCGCTGTTCCTCGCCCGGCTCGCCTGGCATCTCGGCAACCGCCACGTCCCGGCGCAGTTCCTCGACGGCGCGCTGCGGTTCCGCGACGACCCGGTGATCGTCGACTTGGCGGTCCGGATCGGCGCGCGCGTCGCCCGCATGGAGGCCCCCTTCGACCCCGAGCCCGGCGCCTACCGCCATGGATGACGCGGCGCTTTACCGCCTGTTGACGTGGACGTCGCCGGCCTTCCCGGTCGGCGGCTTCAGCTACAGCCACGGGCTGGAGACCGCGGTCGCCGAGGGGCTGGTCGCCAATGCCGGGCAGCTGCGGGAGTGGACCGCCGACGCGCTCGAATTCGGCGCCGGGCGGATCGACGCCGCCTATCTCGCGGCGGCGCACCGCGCGGCCGCGGCGGAGGACTGGCGGCGCCTCGACGCCGCGGCGGACGACGCGGCGGCGCACCGCTCCGGCGCCGAGACGGCGCTGGAGGCGACCGCCCAGGGCGCCGCCTTCCTCGACGCCGCGCGCGCCGCCTGGCCGCACCCTTGGCTCCACCGCCTCGACCGCGGCCGGGCGACGCATGCGGTCGCCGCCGGACTCGCCGCCGCCGCGCACGGGATCGGCGTCCGCGCCGCCCTTCTGGCGTGGCTGCACGGCTTCGCCGCCTGCTTGGTGTCGGCCGGGGTCCGCCTGGTCCCGCTGGGGCAGACCGACGGCCAGCGCGTCCAGGCGGCGGTCGCGCCCGCGGCGCGGCGCGCGGCCGGCGCCGCCCTCGCCGCCGGCCCGGAATCCGCCGGCGCGTCGACGCCGCTCGCCGACTGGTGCGCGGCGGCCCATGAAACCCAACGGACGAGGCTCTTCCGCTCATGACCTTCTCGCCTCACGGCCCCGCCCGCGTCGGCATCGGCGGCCCCGTCGGCTCCGGCAAGACGGCGCTGACCGACGCGCTGTGCAAGCGCCTGCGCGACCGCCACGACATCGCCGTGGTGACGAACGACATCTACACCCGCGAGGACGCGGACTTCCTGGTGCGCTCCGGCGCGCTGGCGCCCGAGCGCATCGCCGGGGTCGAGACCGGCGGCTGCCCGCACACGGCGATCCGCGAAGACGCGTCGATCAACCTCGCCGCCGTCGCCGACATGACCGCGCGCTTCCCCGCCCTCGACCTGGTCCTGATCGAGTCCGGCGGCGACAACCTGGCGGCGACCTTCAGCCCCGAGCTCGCCGACGTGACGATCTACGTCATCGACGTCTCGGCGGGGGACAAGATTCCGCGCAAGGGCGGCCCCGGCATCACCCGCTCCGACCTTCTGGTCGTCAACAAGATCGACCTCGCCCCGCTGGTCGGCGCCGACCTCGCGGTCATGGACCGCGACTCCCGCGCCATGCGCGGCGACCGCCCCTTCGTCTTCTCCAACCTGAAGGCGGGGGACGGGGTGGCGGAGATCGCCAATTTCCTCCTCGCCGCGACCGGTCTTTCGGAAGCGGCGGCGTAAGGCAGCGGCATCGAGTCGCTGCGCCGCTGGCGTCCCCTACGGGACTCGAACCCGTGTTTCTGCCGTGAAAGGGCAACGTCCTGGACCGCTAGACGAAGGGGACGGCGGCGCGGGGACGATACCCGCCATTCCCCTCCCGGTCAATGGCGGCGCCGCGCGATTCTTGCGGCGCGCCCGCCGCCGGCGTAGGATGGCGGCGACAGGCGGGCGGGAAGCGCGGATGATCGGACGGCTCAACCATGTCGCGCTCGCGGCGCCGGACCTGGACGCGGCGGCGGCGCTCTACCGCGACGCGCTCGGCGCCGAGGTCTCCGAACCCGTCGACCTGCCCGACCACGGAGTCTCCACCGTCTTCGTGACCCTGCCGAACGCGAAGATCGAACTGGTCCGCCCGCTGGGCGGCGACTCGCCCCTTTCCGGCTTTCTCGACCGGTTCCCGGCCGGCGGAATCCACCACATATGCTACGAGGTCGCCGACGTCCGCCGGGCGCGCGACCGGCTCGTGGCGCGCGGGCTGCGGGTGCTCGGCGACGGCGAACCCCGGCCCGGCGCCCACGGCTCACCGGTGATCTTCCTGCATCCCAAGGACACCGGCGGCGCGCTGATCGAGCTGGAGCAGGCGGGGCGCGCTGCGTGAGCGCCCTCGAGGCCGCCTTCGTCTTCGTCGTGGTATGGTGGCTGGCGCTGTTCGTCGTCCTGCCCCTCGGCGTCCGCCGCGCCGAGAACCCGGAGCCCGGACACGAGGCCGGCGCGCCCGAGAACCCCCGGCTCTGGCGCAAGGGCCTGCTCGCCACCGCGGCGGCGGCGGCGCTGACCGGGGCCGTCTGGGCGGCGGCGGACGCCGGCCTGCTCCCGCTGCGCGACTGGCTGACGGCCGACCCGCCGTCGCTGCGCCGCGCGCCGCCGCCGGAATAGCGGGCGGCCGTGTTATCCTTGCGCCCCGACCGGAGGGAGGCCCGAACCCGATGAAACGACGCATCGCGCCCGTCCGCGCGGCGCTCGCCGTCCTGTGCCTGGCGTTCGCCCCCGCGCGCGCCGACGAAGTCACCATTGGCTACCAGCTCGTCTACAACCCCTGGAAGGCGGCCATCGCCGACGGCCTGTTCAAGGAGGCGACGGGCTACGAGATCGACTGGAAGCGGTTCGATTCCGGCTCCAAGGTCATCACCGCGATGGCGTCCGGCCGGCTTCACATCGCGCTCGCCGGGTCGAGCCCCATCGCCGCCGGGGTGAGCCGCGGCCTGCCGATCGAACTGTTCTGGATCGCCGAGGACATCGGCCGGGCGGAGGCGCTGGCGGTGCGCGCCGGCGCCGGAATCGCCGCGCCGCAGGACCTGCGCGGCAAGCGCCTCGCCGCGCCGTTCGTCTCGACGACGCACTTCCACGCGCTGTTCGCGCTGGAGCAATTCGGCATCCCGCCGGACGAGGTGAAGATCCTCAACATGCAGCCGCCCAACATCGTGGCGGCGTGGGAGCGCGGCGACATCGACGCCGCCTTCGTGTGGGAGCCGGCGCTGGGCCGCCTCAGGAACAGCGGCAAGATACTGATCTCCTCGCGCCAGCTCTCCGACTGGGGCCGGCCGACCTTCGACGGTCTGGTCGTCCGCTCCGGCTTCGCGGCCGAACACGCCGATTTCATGTGCCGGTTCGTCCGAACCATCGCGGCGGCGGACGAGCGCTACCGGGCGGACCCGGACAGTTTCGGCCCCGGAACCGAAAACGCGCGCAAGATCGCCGGCCTCGTCGGCGGCTCCGATGCGGACGTCAAGCCCGTGCTCGACCTCATGCACTTCCCATCGCTCGAGGAGCAGGCGTCGGAGCGGTGGCTGGGCGGCGGAGCGGAGGGCGGCGCGGCGCGGGCGATCCGCTTCACCGCCGAGTTCCTGCTGGACCAGGGCAAGATCGACTCGCTGCAACCGGACTACGGGCGTTACGTCGCCGACGGTTTCGTGCGGAGCGCCCGCGCCGGCTGCTGAACCGCGCCGGAGAAGCCGCGCCGATGGGCCTCGTCGTCGACCGCGTCTCGGTGACCTATCCGGGGCGCGGCGCCGGGGGCGCGGCCGGGCTGCTGGCGCTGTCCGAAGTGGAGCTGGAGATCGCAAACGGCGATTTCGTCGTCGCGCTCGGCGCGTCCGGCTGCGGCAAGACCACCCTCCTCAACCTGATGGCGGGGTTCATCCGCCCCACCGAGGGGGAGATCCGCCTCGACGGCGCCCCCGTCGCCGGCCCCGGCGCCGACCGCGGCGTGGTGTTCCAGAAGCACGCCCTGCTGCCGTGGCTCGATGTGGTCGACAACGCGGCCTTCGGCCTCAAACTGCGCGGCGTCGCGAAGGCGGAGCGCCGCGCCGCCGCGCGCGACGGCTTGGCGCTCGTCGGCCTCGAGGGGTTCGAGTCCCGCGCGGTGTTCGAGCTTTCCGGCGGGATGCAGCAGCGCGTGGGCCTCGCGCGGGCGCTCACCGCCGACCCGCGCCTGCTGCTGATGGACGAACCCCTCGGCGCGCTCGACGCGCTGACCCGGGAATCGATCCAGGAGCTCGTCCTGCGCGTGTGGTCGGCCACAGGCAAGACGGTGTTCTTCATCACCCATTCGGTCGAGGAGGCGCTGTTCCTCGCCACCCGGATCGTCGTCATGTCGCCGCGTCCGGGCCGCATCGCCCACCGCTTCGACACCGGCTTCGGCCGCCGCTTCCTCGACGGCGCGACGGCGCGCGAGGTGAAGTCCGACCCCGAATTCGTCGCGATGCGCGAAAAGGTCCTCGCCATCGTCCACGGCGGCGCCGCCGATGGCTGACGCCGACCGCAAGGAGAAGGGACTTGTTGCCCGCGCGCGGCGCGCCTTCCGCGGCGCTCCGGCCCACGCCGGCGACGCCTACGGCGCGCCCGGCGCCGGCTCCAGCCGGCTCATCGGCGCCGCCAGCGCGGCGGGCCTGGCGTTCCTGTGGTGGATCGCGACCCGGCCCGGACTCCAATGGGTGGAGCCCCTCTTCCTGCCGCCGCCGGAGGCCGTCGCCGGCCGCCTGGTCCAGTTCTGGAGCGAGGAATTCGCCGGCGGGACCATCCTCGAACATGCGGCGTGGAGCCTCTACCGCGTGTCCGCCGCGTTCGCGCTCGCCTGCGCGACCGCGATCCCGCTTGGCCTCGCGATGGGGGTGAACCGGGTGGTGCGCGGGGTTTTCGATCCGCCCATCGAGTTCTACCGCCCCATCCCGCCGCTCGGCTACCTGCCGCTGACCGTCATCTGGCTCGGCATCGAGGACCTGCAGAAGATCGTGCTCATCTTCCTGGCGATCTTCGCGCCGCTGGCGATCTCGGCCCGCGCCGGGGTGCGCGCGGTGTCCATCGAGCAGATCCACGCCGCCTATTCGCTCGGCGCGTCGCGCGCGCAGGTGGTCCGCGAAGTGGTGTTCCCCGCCGCGCTGCCCGACATCCTGACCGGCATGAGGATAGGCATCGGCTTCGGCTGGACGACGCTGGTGGCGGCGGAGATGGTGGCCGCCGAACAGGGCATCGGCCACATGGTCCTGTCGGCGTCCGATTTCCTGGTGACGGACGTGGTCATGCTCGGCATTCTCGTCATCGGCCTGATCGCCTTCCTCTTCGACCTCGGCATGCGCTGGCTGGAGCGCCGCCTCGTCCCGTGGAAGGGGCGGACGTGAGGGGCAAAAGCTTGACATTTCCACATCGGCCAATTACGGTGCGCGATGCGGGCGTTGACTTGACGCCGGGGAAACAGGAGAGGAGAAGAGCATGCGAATAGACGTGAATACGATGTGCGACGGTTTGGAAGCGGAGTATCGCAGGACCCCAACCTCCATGTCGGGGAAACTTTGGGCGCTTCGACAAGAGACGAACATAAGCTCTCACAACCCTTCTCCGGAAGTCATTCTCGAAAGATCCTTCGTCATGATGGCGCGGCGGGGGCGCATGACGGGGTATTACAACCAATGCCCTGCCGCGTCCGGGATTTTCGGTCCCTACAAGAAGAGAAGAAGCGCCGTCGATCTCGTCCACTGGTCGGACGCCGACGCGTCCGCGCGGTTGATCGAGCTGAAATGGATGAGCGGCGAACCGGGCGGCGCCCTTGCGCAGATTCTGCGGTACGGAGTGCTCTACGTTCTGTGCCGGGTTCACCGGGAGGAGCTGCCGCTGGACCGGCGCCCGTCGATGGACGCGCGGCGTATCGCGCTCGAAGTCGTCGCGCCCCAGGCGTATTACGCCGGATCGAACCTCGGCGCGTTCGTCGCGCATGCGAATTTCGGGCTTCGCGCCCTTGCCCGCGCGAAGATTCGGCGAAGCGTTTTCCATGTCGCTGGGCGCTTATGCCTTTCCGCGGGAATTCGACCGGGTTCCGTTTGCGACCGGCGGACAGGCCGCCGCGATGTGCGACACGGCCGAACTGACCGACGGCGCGCGCCGGGTTCGCGACGCTTTCGGCGCGTTGTCCCCGGTCTGGCGGAGTCGGTAAGGCGATGGATCGGTTTCTCCCCGGCGTTCCGGCGCGCCGCGTCGAACGCATGTTCGCCGCCGCCCCGGGCGACGAAATCGCCAGCGGCAAGTTCGACCACCCGGAATCCTCCGCCGCGCCGGCCGCCAACGCCTTCGGCTTCTTTCTCGAAAGGGCGAACGCCCTGCCGCCGTTGCCGGGGCTGGAGAACGCCGGATGGCCGACCGGGCAGCTGGCGCTCGAGGCGACCGTCCGTTTTCCGTGGCGCGGCGGGCGCCATCCGGTCCTCGACGTCCTCGTCGCGACCCGCGCCGCGTTCATCGGCGTCGAATCCAAGCGCTTCGAGCCTTTTCGGTCCAAGCGCCCGCCAGAATTTTCCGACGCCTACTGGCGCCCGGTCTGGGGCGGGCGCATGAAGGGCTACGAGGGCGTTCGGAACCGGCTGCGCCAGACTCCCGACCTGTTCCGCTTCCTCGACGCGGCGCAGCTGGTCAAGCACGCCTTCGCGTTGCGCACCGAGGTCCACCGCGCGGGCGGCGCATATCGGCGCCTCTCCCCGGTCCTGTTCTACGTCCACGCCGAGCCGGAATTCTGGCCGAAGTCGGGCGCGCCGGTGGACGACGCGGAGAAGACCGCGCATCGCGACGAGATCGCGCGCTTCGCGGACGCAGTGAAGGGCGGCGAGGTAGCTTTCGCCGCCTAGCTTTCGCCGCCTGTTCGTATCGCCGGCTTCTGGAGGGCTGGAGCGGCCATCGCGACCCGGCCGTTCGCAACCACGCCGAGGCCGTCCGTTCGCGCTTCTCGCCCTGACGCGGCGCCGGCCCTACTTCGCCGCGTCGACGAACGCCTCGATCGGCCCCTTCGGCGCGTCGATATCGATCGCCCTCCCCGCCGGCAAGCGAAGGGTCGCTGTCAGGCGCGCTTCATCGGCCGCCGGG
Source organism: Alphaproteobacteria bacterium (assembly GCA_965242575.1). GTDB lineage: Bacteria > Pseudomonadota > Alphaproteobacteria > UBA7887 > UBA7887 > JANQOH01. The sequence goes on along the minus strand of OZ251461.1, from coordinate 2,086,904 downwards.
GGCCGGTATCGTAGCCTATCAGGTGTTTGTCGAGGGACCAGATACGGACGCGCCGACCGGGGTGACGATCACGTGTCGACTCCCACTCCTTCTTGATCGAGAAATCCGCCAAGCCCATTCCAGTCATGGCGAAATCCGGGAATTCGCGAAGCCACTCGACGAGTTCATCGTCATCGGGATAACGGACGGGGAACCAGTAGGCATGACCCCGCAACGCTTCGGTAACGCGATCCCGAAACGCCTTCGCAAAGCGTCGTCTTTGATTTCCGTCGGTAATTCGCCCTATATGGTTCCCGGTTTCGAACATGGCGGCGAGAGGCAGGAGAAAACTGGCGTCGGCATCGAGAAAATGCTTGAAACGCCCAACAATCGCAGCATGATCGCCGTTGTAGCCGGGAATATTCAGCACATTGGAAAAGACAGTCGTATCGATAATGACGATTTCGGACATTATGCGTTACCCGACTTGTTCCTGAAGTTCGGCGAGCCACGCATGGGCGCGGCGCTTGCGCTCCTCCGGAGCCCGCCGATCCTTCGCGAACCGCTCCACGATCCCGCGAGTCACGAGACGCCCTACGGTCCCTTGCGCGACGAGCTCCGGGTAGCGGGGGATGTCCTCCAGGCGGGTCAAACGGCTGGATCCGTCGTCGGGGTCGCGATAGCAGAACACGGCGTTCGGAATCGCGTCGAGCGGAAGCGCATCCAGCAGGGCCGGGTTGTGACTCGTCATGAGTATTCGGATACCGCGCTCCTCGGCCAGTTCCGACAGCCGTTTCAGCATTCGCCCGATACGGTTCGGATGGACGCCGTTATCGATTTCCTCGATTACCACAAGACTGCCTTCGGGCGCCGAAAGCACGGCGGCGGCGACCGCCAGGACACGAAGCGTTCCGTCCGACAGCAGGCTCGCGTCGTATGCGACGTCCCTGCCGCCGAACGTCTCCGTGAGTTTGACCATGACCTCGCCGCGCTCGGTGCGAACGAACGCGATATCGGTTATGTTCTGCTCCGGGAGGGATTCGACGAATTCGAGCAAAACGGCTTTCACGTTTCGGTCTTCGCAGAGCCCGTGGAGCACTCCGGACAGGTTCGCGCCGTCGGAGGCCAGGGATTTGTCCGTTTCGTATGCGTAGCCGCGCATTTCCCTCGGCCTGGGATCGAGGAACAGGATATTGGACAACCAATTTCGATACAGGTTGGAAACCTTCGGAATCTCCCGGGCCGACCTTTTGTGGGACGCCCCGAACCGCGCCGGACTCTGAAATTGCGACAGGACGGCCATATTGTCCGCACACATTACCTTCGGTTTGTTCCTTCCGCGCGCGAAATTGTTATACTCTACCCGGATGCTTCCCGGCGTTTCCCGGGATTCGACCACCGTGAAGAGCGGGACGTTCTGCCGCTCGCCGCCAAGCGCTTCCCGTTCGATGTGGAGATTGTCATCGGCGGTTCTGCGAAGCTTCACGGAATAGCGATCCCATTCCTCGTGGGTCGTCCGGCACGACAGGGTGAAGGCGGGCGCGTTTTCGAACCCGAGGCGCATGACCGCTCCGCGCACCGCCCGGTCGTTCTCCTGGACGTCCCGGCGGATATCGCCCAGGACCCGCCCCTGGGCGACCCACGACAGCAGGCGCAGCGCCTCGATGGCGTTGCTCTTGCCGGAGGCGTTCGCGCCGATCAGGACGGTCAGCGGCGCCAGTTCCAGCTCCGCCCGGCGGTAGCTCTTGAAATTCTCGACGATAATGCTGGACAGCATCGCGACTCTCCGGGCCGGAGGACCGAGCGCCCTACTGCACCGCGTCGACGAACGCGTCGATGAGTCCCTCCGGCGCGTCGATGACGTGTTCGGCGGCCGGGAAGGCGCCGCTGCGCGCCTCGGCGGCGAACTCGCGGAAGGCGGCTACGCGCTCGCGCTGCATCTCCGCCTTCATGCGGTGGAGCTGGCGGTATTGCTTCGAATGCCGGGGATAGGGCGGCGGAGTGTTGCCCAGGACGTCGTCGGCGAACAGGAACTGGACGTCGCCGCCCCCGCCGCCGCCGATCGACGAGGTGAGAAGCGTCGTCCGCCGGCTTATCTCGGCCAGCAGCGGCGCGGGGATGACCTCGACCTCGACGGCGTAGGCCCCGGCGTCCTCCAGCGCTTTTACGTCGCGGAACACGCCGAGCGCCTCGTCGAGGGTCTTGCCGACGGCGCGCAGGCCGCCGGTCCATGTGCTCTTGCGCGGCACCAGCCCGGCATGGCCCTGGACGGGGACTCCGGCCTCCGCCGCCGCCGCGACGAAGCGCGGACTCCACTGGCACATGATCGCGTCGGCGCCGAGTCGCATCGCGTCGTAGGCGAGGCGCACCGCCTCCTCCGCGCTCGCCGCGGCGACGAGGGGGACCGAGAACGCCATGAAGGTGTTGGGCGCCGCCGCGCGCACCGCCGCCGCCAGGTCGGGCCGCGCCGGGTCGAACCGCGCCTTCATGGTGTCGACGCCGGCCTCCTCGGCCGCCGCCGCCTCTTCGGGCGAGAACGGCAGGGTCTCGACCAGCACGCGCTTGCCCTTGCAATCGCGCAGGTCCTTGACGGTGTAGTTGCGGGTTCCGTAGGCGCCGCCCAGGGTCATGACGCGCTTCAGGCCGCGCCGGCCCGCGTCGCGCGGCGGGATGCCGCCGTCGCCCGTCGCGTGGCTCGCCATGCTCTCCTCCCTCCGCAACGGAAAGCGGGCGGCCGGGGGGCCGCCCGCGATCCGGAGTCTGCGCGCCGGCTACGGCAGTTCGTAGCCCTGCTTGCCGAGCGCGATCTTGTAGAGGCTGGCGCCCGAAGTGAGGTAGAGCACGTTGCGCTCGTCGCCCCGGCCCCAGCCGACATTGGTCGGCAGCTCCTCGCCGGTGGAGATGTAGGCGAGCTCCTCGCCCTCCGGCGAATAGACCACCACGCCCGGGCGGTGCTCGCAGCGCGAGGTGACGTAGATGTTGCCCTCGGAGTCGGCGATCAGCCCGTCCGGGCCGCTGCACGGCGTGTCGTAGGCGGTGGCGTAATCGACGAGCACCCGGCGGTTGTTCGCCGTGCCGTCCTCGTGCAGGTCGTAGGCCTGGAGCAGGTGGAGGCCGACGGTGGGCGGCTGGTCGGTTTCGTCCAGCTGCATGAAGCCGAGCCAGCCGTTGTCGTTGCTCACCAGGTAGAACGTCTTCTGGTCCGGCGAGACGAGCACGCCGTTGGTCTTGCCGCCATCGGTGATGATGCGGTCCACCGAGCCGTCGGGGTCGAGGCGGTACACGGCGAAGCCCGGCTGCATCACCGGCTCGTGGCCCAGGTAGCGCGGATCGGAGAAGTAGATCCGCCCCTTCTCGTCGATCGAGATGTCGTTGAGCGCGTTGTAGGGCCGGCCGTTGTAGAGGCCGGTCAGGACGTAGCTCTTGCCGGTGGACATGTCGGTCTTCACCAGCATCCGCCCGCCGTAATCGGCGCCGAGGGCGGCGAGCATGTTGCCGTCGCGGTCGAACTTGATGCCGTTCGACATGCCCGAGGGCGAACGCCAGACGACGGTCTCGCCGGTCTTCGGGTCGTGGCGCCAGATGTGCCCGGCCTGCGGATACATCCCGCTCTCGTCCTTGCAGAAGGCCGAGAACGTGATGTCGCTGAAATACATGTAGCCGTCATGGCCGGCGGCGACGCCTTCGGTCAGCATGCAGCCGCCGTCGAAGACCTTCACCAGCGCCGCGCCTTCCGGCACGATGGACGGATCCCCGACGGGCATCGGGAACCCCGCCTCGCCCTCGAGGTGGCCGCCGGCGAGCGCCGGGGCGGCGAACAGTCCGGCGGCCGCGAAGGCGGCGCCGGCGAACGCGGCGTATTTCCGTTGCATGGACTTCCTCCCGTTTTTCGCGCCCCGGCGCGACGGCCGCGCCGAGGGGCCGCGCACCATAGCACGACTCTTCGGGCGGCGGGACCCCCCGGCGCGGCGCCCCGCTTGCCGCCCGGCGCCGCCGCCCCTATGGTGCGCCCGGCGGGCGGCGCGCCGCCCGCCGCCGTTGCCGTCGTTGTCGTCGTCGAGGGGGGGAGGCCGGGCATGTTCCACGGGTCGATAACCGCGCTGGTCACGCCGTTCGAGAACGGCAAGGTCGCCGAAAGGACGTTCCGCGAATTCGTCGAATGGCAGGTGGCGCAGGGCGCGCACGGCGTGGTCCCGTGCGGGACCACCGGCGAGTCGCCGACGCTCTCGCACGCCGAGCACCGGCGGGTCACCGAGCTCTGCGTCGAGACGGTCGGCGGGCGCATCCCGGTGATCGCCGGGACCGGCTCCAACAGCACCGAAGAGGCGGCGGACCTCACCCGCCACGCGCATCGCGCCGGCGCCGACGGGGCGCTCGTCGTGACGCCCTACTACAACAAGCCGACGCAGGAGGGGCTGCGCCGCCATTACGAGACCGTCGCCGCGGCGGCGGACATCCCGATCGTCATCTACAACATCCCCGGCCGGTCGATCGTGGACATGTCGGTCGAGACGATGGCGGCGCTGGCGCGGATCCCCAACATCGTCGGCGTCAAGGACGCGACCGCCGACATGACCCGTCCCATGCTCGAGCGCGCGGCCGTCGACGGCGACTGGGTGCGCCTTTCGGGCGAGGACGGAACGGCGCTCTCCTACCTCGCCCAGGGCGGCGACGGCTGCATATCGGTCACGGCGAACGTGGCCCCCGCGCTGTGCGCGGAAATGCAGGACGCCTGGCGGGCGGGGGACCCGGCGCGCGCGCTGGCGCTGCACGAGACCCTCATGCCGCTGCACACCCATCTCTTCGCCGAGACCAGCCCCGCGCCGGTGAAATACGCCGCCGGGCTGCTCGGCCTGTGCTCCGGCGAGTTGCGGCTGCCGATGGTCGAACCCGGCGAGGCGACGCGGGAGAAGGTGCGCGGCGCCCTCGTCGCCGCCGGGCTGCTCGGCGAGAACGTCCGCGAATGGCGCAAGGCGACCTGAACGCGCGGACCGTCGCGCGCAACCGCAAGGCCTCCTGGAGCTATTTCGTCGAGGAGCGCCTCGAGGCCGGACTCGTGCTGGCGGGAACCGAGGTCAAGTCGCTGCGCGGCGGGAGCGCCAGCCTGGGCGACGCCTACGCCGAGGAGCGCGAAGGCGAAATGTTCCTGGTCAACGCCCATATCGGCGCCTACGCCGCCGCCAGCCGGCTCAACCACGAACCGCTGCGTCCGCGCAAACTGCTGCTGCATCGCCGCGAGATCGCGCGCCTTTCCGGGATGATCCGCCGGCGGGGCTATACGGTGGTCCCGTTGAGCCTGTATTTCAACGCGGCCGGGCGCGCCAAGGTGGAGCTCGGCGTGGCGCGCGGCCGCCAGCGCCATGACAAGCGCGAACGCGCCAAGGACCGCGACTGGAAGCGCGACCGGGCGCGGCTGATGCGCGAGCGCGGCTGACGGGAACGGGCATTCGGAGGATGACGCCATGCGGGCGCGTATCTTGCCGCTCTTCTGCCTCGCCGCGGCGGGGCTCCAGGGCATGGTGACGCAGGCGGAGGCGGGGCCGGCGCACCGCTTCGCGTTCACCGGCATCGACGGGGCGCCGCTGGCGCTGGCGGATTGGGCCGGCCGGCCGATCCTCGCGGTGAACACCGCGTCGTTCTGCGGCTTCACGCCGCAGTTCGCCGGCCTCCAGGCGCTGTGGGAGCGCTACCGCGACCGCGGGCTGGTCGTGCTCGGCGTCCCGTCCAACGATTTCGGCGCGCAGGAGCCCGGCGGCGAGGAGGAGATTCGGACCTTCTGCGAGGCGAACTACGCGGTCGACTTCCCCATGACCGCGAAGCAGAAGGTGGTCGGCGGCGGCGCCCATCCGCTCTATCGCTGGATCGCCGACGAACTCGGCGACGCCGGCGCGCCGAAATGGAACTTCCACAAATACCTCATCGACGGCGACGGCGCGCTCGCCGGCGTCTGGCCCTCGCGCGTCGGCCCGCTGTCGGAGGAGATCGTCGCCGCGGTCGAGAACGCGCTCGACTGAGCGCGCCGCCCGATGCGCGTTTCGGCAGCGTCGGCGGGGCGCAGGCGCGGCGTCCCGGCCGCGTTCGCCGCCGCCTGCGCCGTCCTCGCCGCCGCGCTCGTCCTCGTCCGGACGGGCGGGCACGGGGCGGGGCTGCACTGGGATTCGGCGGTCTTCGTCTCGGTCGCCGAGAACCTGGTCGCGGGCCGCGGGTTCGTCGACTGGCGCGGCGAGCCGCTGACGCTCTGGCCGCCGCTCTATCCGCTCCTGCTCGCCGCCGCCGGCCTCGCCGGCGTCGACCCGCGCCAGGCCGCCGGCCCGCTCAACGCGGCGGTCCTCGGCCTGGCGGTCCTCGCCGCCGGCGCGTGGATGCGGCGGCGGCTGCGGTCGCGCCTCCTCGCCGCGTGGGGCTGCCTCGCCGCCGCCCTGTCGCTGCCGCTGGCCTGGGCGGCGTCGCAGGCGCTGACCGACGCGGCCTTCGTGTTGCTCGCCGTCCTGTCGCTCGCCTGCGCGGACAGGTTTCTCGACGGCGGGCGGCGGTCGTCGCTGGCCCTCGCGGCGGGCTTTGCCGCGCTGGCCTGCCTGACCCGCTACAACGGGGTCGCCGCGGTCGCCGCGATCGCGCTCGCGCTGCTGCTCCAGCGCGGCGCCGCGCCGTGGGAGAAGGAGCGGCGCGCGGCGGCCTTCGCAATCGCCGCGCTGCTGCCGCTCGGCCTGTGGATGGCCCGGAACGCGCTGGTCGCGGGCCGCCTCACCGGCCACGTCCGGCCGGTGGACTACACCTTGCCGGAGATTCTGGGCAAGGTCGCCGAGATCCTCGGCGAATGGGCGCTGGTCGAGGACCGGTCCGGCGTCCCGGTCGCCGCCGGGGTCGCCCTGCTCGCCCTCCTCGCCGCCGCGGGAGGCACGGCGTTTCGCGCGCGGCTCCGCCCGGGCGGCCCGGCGGGCGGGCGCTTCCCGCACGTGTTCGCCGTGTTCGTTCCGGCGTTCGCCGCGCTCTACGTCCTCGCGCTGACGATGGGGGCGACGTGGCACGGCGTGCAGGAGCGGCACCTCGCGCCGTTGTTCCTCCCCCTCCTGTTCATCGCCGTCTTCGCGCTGGATCGGACGCTCGGCCGCGCGCAGGGCGGCTGGCCGGCGGCGGCAGCGGCGGCCGGGTTGGCGTTGTGGGTCGCCTGCGCGGCCTTCGCGAACCTGCGCGAGACGGCGCGGGCCCACGCCGAGGGGACGGGGTATTACAACCTGCCGCGCTGGACCGGTTCGGAGACTCTGCGCCACCTGCGCGAAAACCCGGTCGAAACCGATGTGTACAGCAACGCCCCGGCGCTGCTGTTCCTCCACGCCGGCGGGTCGTCCGCCCATCTCGAGCTGCCCGCGGGCCGCCCGGTCGGGCGGATCCTCGACGGGAGGGACCGGGCGGCGCGCGACGCGGCGCACATGTGGTTCGCCCACGCCGGGCGGGAAGGCCGCGTCGCCTGGCTCGACGGCATGGCCGCCCGCTACGATTACGGCCCCGCGGATCTGGCCGCGCTGCCGGGGGTCGCCGCCGTCCGGACCTTCGCGGACGGCGCCCTGCTCTCGCTCCGCAAGGAGTCGCCCGGCCCCGGAGGCGTGTTGGGAGAGCCGATCCTGCGCTCGGTCTTCGACGTCTATCTCGACGGCGGCCGCGTGACCTGGTTCAAGGACCCGTGCGCGCCGGAAGACGTCACGCAGGGATTCTTCCTCCACCTCTTCCCCGTCGACGCCGCCGACCTGTCCGCCGACGGGCGATGGCGCGGATACAACCTCAGGGACCTCGCCTTCCGGGACCACGGCGACACACTGTACGGAAAGTGCTCGATGACCGTCGCGCTGCCCGCCTACGCCCTCAGCCGCATCCGGGTCGGGCAATACGACTCCGACCGGTCGTGGGCGTGGCGGGGGCGCCACATCCTCCCGAGGTAGAAACGGCGCCCGGCAGGCGCGTCACCACGACTCCAACCACGGCCTCAGGTCGAGCTCATGGGTCCAGGCGCTGCGCGGCTGGACGTGCAGGCTCCAGTAATTCTCGGCGATGGCGGCGGGGTCGAGGATTCCGTCGCGGTCCTTGAGCGCGTAGCGCTCCGGGAACATGCCGGCGATGAACTCGGTGTCGATGGCGCCGTCGATCACGACGTGGGCTACGTGGATGTTCTTCGGCCCCAGCTCGCGCGCCATGCTCTGCGCCACCGCGCGCAGCCCGTGCTTGCCGGCGGCGAAGGCGGCGTAGCCGTCCGCCCCGCGCAGGCTCGCCGTCGCGCCGGTGAACAGGATCGTCCCGCGCCCGCGCGGGACCATGTGGCGCGCCGCCTCGCGGCCGAGCAGGAAGCCGCCGTAGCACGCCATCTCCCACACCTTGCGGAACACCCGCGTCGTCGTCTCGGTTATCGGGAAGCGCACGTTCGCGCCGATGTTGTAGACGGCGACGGCGATGGGGCCGATCTCGCGCTCGACGCGCGCGACGAAGGGGACCATTTCGTCCTCCTCGCGCGCGTCGACGCCGAAGCCGTGCGCCCGCCCGCCCCCGGCGCGGATGCTCTCCGCCAGCGCCTCGACCCTCGCCGTGTGGCGCGCGCGCCGGGTCACGACCGCCGTATAGCCGCCGCGCGCGAAGCGCCGCGCGATGGCGCCGCCGGTCGCGTCGCCGGCGCCGACCACCAGCGCGACGTCGCTCCGCTCCATGCCGATCCCTCCCTGCGTCCGCGTCCGCGCGCCGGCTACACGACCGCGCCGCGCGACACAAGCGCCGCCGCGTGCGATACTGCGCCCCGGTCGCGGCGACGCCGGGGGCGGGGGCATGGGCGCAAAGGAACTGTCGCGATGACGGCGCGGGGCGCGCGCCAGCACGCCGACCCGCTGAGCGATCTGGACATCGCCCGGGCGGCAAAGCCGAAACCCATTGCGCAGGTGGCGGCGGACGGGCTCGGCCTGCCGCCCGAAAGCCTCGTCCCCTACGGGCGCGACAAGGCCAAACTGGACTTGGCGGCAATCCCCGGCCTCGCCGGCCGGCCCGACGGCAAACTGGTGCTGGTGACGGCGATCACGCCGACCCCCGCCGGCGAGGGCAAGACCACGACGACGGTCGGGCTGGGCGACGCCCTCGCCGCCATCGGCAAGCGCACGGCGGTGTGCCTGCGCGAGCCGAGCCTGGGCCCGTGCTTCGGCATGAAGGGCGGCGCCGCCGGCGGCGGCTACGCCCAGGTCATTCCGATGGAGGACATCAACCTCCACTTCACCGGCGATTTCCACGCCATCGGCGCCGCGCACAACCTGCTCGCCGCGCTGGCGGACAACCACATCCATTGGGGCGGCGCGCCGGCGCTCGACCCGCGCCGCGTCTCCTGGCGCCGCGTCGTCGACATGAACGACCGCGCGCTGCGGCGCATCGTGTCCTCCCTCGGCGGCGCCGCCAACGGCGTCCCGCGCGAGGACGGGTTCGACATCACCGTGGCCAGCGAGGTCATGGCGATCCTCTGCCTCGCCGACGGCCTGGAGGACCTGCGGTCGCGGCTGGGCGAGATCGTCGTCGGCGCGACCCGCGCCCGCGAACCGGTGCGCGCCGCCGACCTGTCCGCCGCCGGGCCGATGACGGCGCTGCTCCGCGACGCGCTGAAGCCCAACCTGGTCCAGACGCTGGAGGGGACTCCGGCCTTCGTCCACGGCGGGCCGTTCGCCAACATCGCCCATGGCTGCAACTCGGTCGCGGCGACCGGCGCGGCGCTGAAACTCGCCGATTACGTCGTTACCGAGGCCGGGTTCGGCGCCGATCTGGGGGCGGAGAAGTTCTTCGACATCAAATGCCGCCAAGCCGGGCTGCGCCCCGATTGCGCGGTGGTCGTCGCCACCGTCCGGGCGCTCAAGATGCATGGCGGCGTTGCGCGCGGCGAGCTGGGCGCGGAGGACGCCGAAGCGGTCGCCCGGGGCGCCGCCAACCTCGCGCGCCATGTGAAGAACGTCCGCCGTTTCGGCGTCCCCGCCGTGGTGGCGGTGAACCGCTTTTCCGCCGACGCGCCCGCCGAACGGGCGGCCGTCGCGCGCGCCTGCGACGACATCGGCGTCGAGGCCGTCTCCGCCGACCACTGGGCCGAGGGCGGCGCCGGGGCGGAGGCGCTGGCGCGCGCCGTCGTCCGCGCGGCGGAGGGCGGCGAGGCCGATTTCCGCCCTCTCTACGCCGACGGCCTGCCGTTGTGGGAGAAGCTCCGGACCGTCGCCCGCGAGATCTACGGCGCCGCCGACGTGACCGCCGACAAGCGGGTGCGCGCCCGCTTCGACGAATTGGAGGAGTCCGGTTTCGGGCGCCTGCCGGTCTGCGTCGCCAAGACGCAATACAGTTTCTCGACCGACCCGGAGCTCAAGGGCGCGCCGAGCGGCCACACCGTCCCCGTCCGCGAATTGCGCCTCGCCGCCGGCGCCGGGTTCGCGGTGGCGGTGTGCGGCGACGTCATGACCATGCCCGGCCTGCCGCGCCGCCCCGCCGCGCACGGCATCGACGTCGATTCGGAGGGCCGCATCGCCGGCCTGTTCTGAGTCCGCCGCCCCGCGCTTCTCATGGCTCATGGGCGCGCCGGCGTCTTCTTTTGAATATGCTTCGCATATTGGCCGGCGAGACGCCGGCGCACCCGGGAATCCTTTGCCGAACCGCCCCCGAGGACGTAGTCCGGCAAATCCGGGCTACCGCAGCCAGCCGGCGAAATAGCGGCGGATATTCTCCTCCAGCACCGCGTCCAGGTCGGCGGCCATGCGCCCGACGAGCGCGTAGAGCGTGTCCTCGCGCTCGCGCAGGGTGGCGTTCTCCGCCACCGTGACGTCGCGGACCGCGATCCCCCGCGCGGTCGCCAGCGCGGTCCCCGCCGCGTCGACCAGCGCGACCGTCACCTCGCCGCGCCCCTCGAACCGCGAGGCGTGTTCGTTGACGAGCATTCCCGTGAGCGATTCGTTCACCTCGAGCGGCGTTTCGACGATCCGCGCGTCCTCGATCTCCACCCGCAGAACCGCGCTCCCGCCGGCGGGAGCCAGCCGCCGCTCCGCCCAGCGCTTGAAGACGAGGCTCGGGATCGCCGGCGAGACGTGCTCCACGTGCGGCGCGGCGAGGGGCGGGCGGTACAGGTCGACCACCTCCAGCGCCGCCGCCGCGATGCGGATCGGCGCGCGGGCGCCGAAGTCTATCTGCGGATACGCCGGCGGCGGCGGCGGCGCGCATCCCGCGAGCGCCAGCGCGGCGCCTACGGGGAGCGCGCCCATCGCGCGGCGGATCCGGCGGCCGGCCCGGATGATGCGGTCGTCCATTCGGTCCGTGTCCCTGTTGCGGTCGGCCCGGCTCCCTTATACACGCCCCGCGCGCCGGGGCGCCGCTTCGCCGGGAGCGCCCTTGCGCAGCGCCGGCGGTTCGGGCTATCTTCGCCGCACTCGGCCGCGTGTCCGCGCCCGCCGTAACGGGAAAGCCGGAACGATGAACGGAACGACCTTCGATTCCCTCGCCTCCGGCACGGCTCTTCGCGACTCGGGATTCACGGACCGGCAAGCCGAAGCCGTCGCCGGGGTCGTCCGCGACGGCCGCGCAGATCTCGTGACCGGGGCCGATCTGGACAACGCCGTCGCCGGCCTCGAAGCGCGCCTCGAAACGAAGATCGAGCGGGCCATCGGCGGCCTCATCGTGGCCGCCATCGAATTGCTTTAGCCGCGGCCGCCGCGCCGGCGCCGCTTCGTGACGCCCGCCGCGTTCATCGCCAAGCGGCGGGCTTCGGAGTTGAAGGAGCGCTCCGGCAGCCAGGAGCGCTTCATCGACCTGCGCCGCCTGCTCGGCGAACCCGCCCCCGCCGAGGCCGACCCGTCGGGCGCGCGCTACCGCTCCGCCGCGAGCCACTCCGCGACGACCGGGGCCATGCGCTCGGCGATCAGCGCGGCGCCGGCGGCGTTGGGGTGGATGCCGTCGGGCTGGTTGAGCGCCGGGTCGGCGGCTACGCCGTCGAGAAGGAAAGGGTAGAACGCCACGCCGTAACGCCGGGCCACGCGCGGGAAGACCGCGTCGAACGCGCGCGCGTAGGCTTCGCCCAGATTGCGCGGCGCCAGCATCCCCGCCAGCATGACGCGCGCGCCGCCGGCGCGCAGCTTCTCGACGATGGCGGCGAGATTCGCCTCCACCGCCTCCGGCGCCAGGCCGCGCAAGGCGTCGTTGCCGCCCAGCGCGACGACCACCGCGCCGGGCGAGTCGGCGAGCAGCCAGTCCACCCGCGCCAGCCCGCCGGCCGTCGTGTCGCCGGACACCCCGGCGTTCGATACCTCCGCCGCCACGCCCAGGCGGCGCAGCTCCGCCTCCAGCCGGGCCGGGACGGCGTCCTCCGCCGCCAGCCCGTACCCCGCCGCGATGCTGTCGCCCAGTATCGCGACCCGCGGCGCCTCGGCGCCGGCGGCGAACGCGCCCCCGCACGCGCACAACGCGCACAGCGTGGCGAGCGCGTTGAACGCGGCGCGCGCAACGCCATATCGTGAAGCCCCGCCCGCGGCGCCCCTCCGGTCCTTCCGCATGATCGCCCTCGACGACGTCCGCCTGACCCTCGCCGGCCCCGCCGGGCCGGTCCCGATCCTGCGCGGAGTCACGCTCCGCGTCGAGGCCGGGGAAACGCTCGGCGTGGTGGGGCCGTCGGGGTCGGGCAAGTCCACCCTGCTCGCCGCCATCGCCGGGCTGGAGCGCCCGACCTCCGGCCGCGTCCGCGTCGACGGCGTCGACATCGCCGGCCTCGGCGAGGACGCGCTGGCGCGGTTCCGCCGCGACCGGGTGGGGATCGTCTTCCAGGCGTTCCACCTCATCCCCACCATGACGGCGGCGGAGAACGTCGCCGCGCCGCTGGAGCTGGCGCGCCGCCGCGACGCGCGCGACCGCGCCGCCGAGGCGCTGGCGGCGGTCGGGCTGGCGCGCCGCGAACGCCACTACCCCGGCCAGCTGTCGGGCGGCGAGCAGCAGCGGGTGGCGCTGGCCCGCGCCGTCGCCGCGCGCCCGGCGCTGATCCTCGCCGACGAGCCGACCGGGAACCTCGACCGCGCGACCGGCGGCGCGGCCATCGACCTGCTGTTCGCCGCCCGCGCGGAGTCCGGCGCGACGCTGGTGCTCATCACCCATGACCCGGCGCTGGCGGCGCGCTGCGGGCGCGTCGTCCGCATGGAGGACGGCGTCGTCGCCGAAGCCGGCGCGTGCTGAGCGAACTGGCGCTCGCCTGGCGCTTCGCGCGGCGCGACCTGCGCGGCGGCGCGGCGGGGCTGCCGACGCTGGTGGGCTGCCTCGCGCTCGGAGTCGCCGCCACCGGCGGGATCGGCTCGCTCTCCGCCTCGGTCCGCGCCGGCCTCGCCGCCGACGCCCGCGTGCTGCTCGGCGGCGACGCGGCGCTCTCCCGCCCCTACCGCGCTCTGGCGGCGGAGGAGCGCGCATGGGTCGCCGCCCGCGCCGCGGCGTCGAGCGAGACCGTCGGCATGCGCGCCATGGCCGAGGGGCCGGACGGGCGCGCGCTGGTGGAGCTCAAGGCGGTCGATTCCGCCTACCCGCTGCTTGGCGCGATGACGCTGGACCCGCCGGGGCCGCTCGCCGCCGCCCTCGCCGATGGCGGCGCGGTGGCCGACCCGGCGCTGTTGGCGCGGCTCGGCCTCGCGGTCGGCGACACGGCGGCGGTGGGCGATGCGCGCTTCGTCCTGCGCGCCGCCATCGTCGACGAACCCGACCGCATCGCCTCGGCCTTCAATCTCGGCCCACGCCTCATGGTCGCGGCGGCGGACCTTCCGGCCACCGGCCTGCTGCGGCCCGGCGCGGTCACGCGCCGCGTCGTGAAACTCACCCTGCCGCCGGACCTCCCTGCGGCGGACTTCGCGCGCGGGTTCGAGGCGGCGTTTCCGGAGTCGGGCTGGCGCGTCCGGCGGGCGGACGAGGCGCAGCCGGGGCTGCGGCGGTTCATCGAGCGGCTCGGCCTCTACCTCGCGCTGGTGGGCCTGTCGGCGCTGCTGGTGGGCGGAGTCGGCGTCGCCGGCGCGGCGCGGGCGCTGGCGGAAAGCCGGCTCGGCGCGCTGGCGGCGCTGAAGGCGCTCGGCGCGGCGCCGGCGACGCTGTTCCGGATCGTCATGCTGGAGACGGCGGCGGTGGCGCTGGCGGGGATCGCCCTCGGGACCGCGGCCGGCGCGGCGCTGCCGTTCGCGCTGGCGCCGCTGCTCGCCGACCGCCTCGACCTCGCCCCGGCGGCGGGAATTTACCCCTTGCCCCTGGCGCTCGCCGCCGCCTGCGGCGCGCTGACGGCGGCGCTGTTCGCCCTCGCGCCGCTGGCGCGGGCGAGCCGGGTGTCCGCCGGCGGCCTGTTCCGCCATCGCGTCGAGATGCCCGAAGGGCCGCCGCCGCGCGCATTCCGCGCCGCCGCCGCCGCGCTCGCCGTCCTGCTGGCGCTGCTCGTCGTCGCCGGCGCGGGAGACCCGGCCGCCGGCGCGTGGTTCGCCGGCGGCGCGGCGGGCGGCATGGCGGCGCTCGCGCTGGCCGGGCGCGGCGTCGCCCGCGCGGCGCGGCGGCTGGCGGGCGCCTGCCGCGGGCTCCCGCGCATCGCCCTGTCGAGCCTCGGCCGCCCCGGCGGAACGGCGCCGAGCGCCGTCCCCGCGCTCGGGATCGGCCTGGCGGTGCTGGTCGCGGTGGCGCTGGCCGAGGCCAACATGCGGCGCATGGTCGACGAACGCCTGCGCGCGGACGCGCCGGCGTTCTTCCTCATCGACGTCCAGCGCGACCAGGCCGAACCCCTCGCCGCGCTCGCCGCGTCGCTGCCCGGCGTCGGCGAGGTGGAGCGCGCCCCCATGCTGCGCGGCCGGCTGATCGCGATAAACGGCGCGGCGGTCGGCGCGCGCGACCTGGCGCCGGAAGCGCGCTGGCTGGCCGGCGACATCGGCCTGAGTTTCGCCGCCCGCCCGCCGCCCGGAACCCGCCTCGCCGCCGGCGCGTGGTGGCCGGCGGAGTACGACGGCCCGGCGCTGCTCTCCTTCGACGAGGAGAGCGCGCTGGACGCCGGCCTCGGCATCGGCGACCGGGTGACGTTCTCGGTGCTCGGCCGCCCCGTCGAGGCCGAGATCGCCAACCTCCGGCGCGTCGCGTGGAGCCGCATCGCGCTCAATTTCGTCGCCGTGTTCACCCCCGGCGCGCTCGCCGCCGCGCCGCACACGCTGGTGGCGACGGTGCAGGCGGAGGAGGCGGCGGAGGCGCCGCTGGTCCGCGCCCTCGCCGACGGCTTCGCCAACGTCTCCGCGGTTCCGGTGCGCGAGGCGCTGGCGGCCGCCGGGCGCGTCGTCCGCGCCGCCGCCGGCGCCATCGGCCTGGTCGCCGCCGCCGCGCTCGCCGCGGGGGTGCTGGTGCTCGCCGGCGCGGTGGCGGCGGAGCGCCGGGCGCGGATCGGGGACGCGGCGGTTCTCAAGGCCCTCGGCGCCACCCGCGGCGGCGTGCTCGCCGCGTGGCTGCTCGAATTCGCGCTGCTCGGCGCGGCCGCCGGCGCCGTCGCGCTGGTCCTGGGCGGCCTCGCCGCCTGGGGCTTCGTGGCCGGCCTGCTGGAGATCGAATGGACCTTCCCCGCCGGGCGCGCGCTCGCCGCGGTGGCGCTCGGCGCGGCGCTGGCCGCCGCGCTCGGCCTCGCCGGGTCGTGGCGCGCGCTCGGCCGCAAACCCGCCCCCATCCTGAGGACGCCATGACCGCCCCTGTCCTTAACCTCGACGACGGAGCCTCCATCGCCTACCGCCGGACGCCGGGCCGCCCGCCGGCGCTGGCGTTCTGCGGCGGCTTCATGTCCGACATGACGGGAACCAAGGCGACGGCGCTGGAGGCGTTCTGCCGCGAACGCGGCCAGGCGTTCGTCCGCTTCGACTACCGCGGGCACGGCGAATCCTCCGGCGCGTTCGAGGACGGGACCATCGGGTTGTGGACCGGCGACGCGCTGGCGGTCATCGACCGGCTGACCGAGGGGCCGGTCGTCGTCGCCGGCTCCAGCATGGGCGGCTGGGTCGCGCTGCTGGCGGCGCTGGCGCGGCGCGGCCGCGTGCGCGGCCTGATCGGCGTCGCCGCCGCGCCCGACTTCACCCGCCGCATGGTCGAGGAGGAGTTCGACGACGCGCAGCGCGCGGCGCTCACCCGCGACGGGCGCGTCTCCATCGCCTCGCCCTACGACCCACGCCCCTACGTCGTCACCCGGCGCCTCGTCGAGGACGGTAATTCGCATTGTCTGCTCGACGCGCCGATCCCGCTCTCATGCCCCGTCCGCCTGCTGCACGGGATGCGCGACGAATCGGTTCCGTGGAAGACCTCGCTGCGCATCGCCGAGCGGCTGGAGGGGGCGGACGTCGCCGTGACGCTGGTCAAGGACGGCGACCACCGGCTCAGCGAACCCGCCGACATCCGCCGCCTGCTTGCGGCGGCGGCGGAGCTCTCCGCCCTCGCGGAGGACTGACCGCGCGCCCGTTCGCGCCCGTTCACGATTCCGGGAGTCCCCTGGCGCCGCGCCGCTCCGGCTCCCATATCCGGATGGAACGGATAACGGAGGCCGCGATGACCGTCTATCGAGACGTCGCCGCGCCCGGTTACGAACGGGTGCTGCGCTGCGAGGACCCGCGGAGCGGGCTGAATGCGGTGGTCGCCGTCCACGACACGACCCTCGGCCCGGCGCTGGGCGGCTGCCGCATGTGGCGCTACGCCGGCGCCGCGGAGGCGACGGCGGACGCGCTGCGGCTGGCGCGCGGCATGACCTTCAAGGCCGCCGCCGCCGGGCTGCCGCTGGGCGGCGGCAAGGCCGTCCTGATGGGCGACCCGCGCCGCGACAAGACCCCCGGTCTGTTCCGCGCCTTCGGGCGCATGGTGGAGCGCCTGGGCGGCGCCTACGTCACCGGCGAGGACGTGGGCGTCTCGGTCGCCGACATGGAGCAGACGCGCCGCGAGACCCGCCACGTCGCCGGCCTCGCCGCGGGCAGCGGCGACCCGTCGCCGGTGACGGCGGCGGGAGTCCTGCACGGGATCCGCGCCGCGGTCCGCCGCCGCCTGGGCGCCGCCGGGCCGGCGGGCCTGACCGTCGCCGTCCAGGGCCTGGGCCATGTCGGATACGCGCTGTGCGGAATGCTGCGCGGCGCCGGCGCGCGGCTCGTCGTCGCCGACGTGGACGCCGACCGCGCGGCGCGCGCGGCGGCGGAGTTCGACGCCCGCGCCGTGGCGCCGGAGGAGATTTTCTCCGCCGAGGCGGACGTGTTCGCGCCCTGCGCGCTGGGCGGGGCAGTGAACCGCCGCACGCGGGGCCTGCTCAAGGCCGCGGTCGTCGCCGGCGCGGCCAACAACCAGCTCGCCGCGCCGGAGGACGGGCTGGCGCTGCATCGCCGGGGAATCCTCTACGCGCCGGATTACGTCATCAACGCCGGCGGGCTGATGAACGTGTCGTGGGACGTGCTGCGCCCCGGCGAGCCCTACGACCGCGCCCGGGCTCTGGCGGACACGGCGCGCATCGGCGCCTCCCTGGACTCGATCTTCGCCGCGGGCGCCCGCCGCGGCCTGCCGCCGGAGGAGGTCGCCGACGAGATCGCGCTGGCCCGCCTCGCCCGGCGCGAGGCGGCCTGAGGCGGCGCGCGCCGCCCCCGCCGCGCCGTCGAAAATTCCTTGACAACGACGGCGAATTCATGTAATAGAGCCTTCGTACCAACTGGAAGAACCGGAGGAAGGACGATGGACGGCAAGACGAAGACGCCCAAGGCGGAGAACGAGAAGGATCGGAACGCCGAACTGTCGGACGGCGATCTCGACAAGGTGTCCGGCGGCGACCATGGCGGCGGCGGACGCCGCATTTCGGATATCATGGACCGCTACCGCCGGGATCCGGTCTCGGGAGAGCTCGTTCCGCGGTAGCCGCAGCAGCCCGGCCGGGCGGCCGGCGCGACCCCTCCCCGGGCCGGCCGCCCCCGCGAATCGAGAATCTCACGCGGCGGCGGCTTCGATATCCACCATGTAGGGTTCGAGGTCCGGCGCGAAGGCGGGGTGGGCGCGCAACGCCGCGAAATGCGCCAGCGCGCGCGGATGCGACTCCGCCTCGGCGCCGGACAGCACCGGCTCCAGCCCGCGCCGCGCAAGCGCCGCGCGCTGCGCCCTCTCGCGCGAGAACAGCGCGAACTCGCAGGCGAAGCAGACATCGGCCAGGGTGAGCTCCGGCCCCGCGATGTATCCGCCGCCGGATTCCAGCGCGCGCTCGATCCCCGCCGTCCACGCCGCGAACGCGCGCGCGGCGCCGTCGCGGACCGCGGCGTCCGGCCCGCCGCCGCGGAACGACAGCAGGTAGATCTGCGAATCGCGGGCGAACAGCAGGCTCGCATCGAGGAATCCGTCGATGCGCGCGGCGCGGTAGGGGTCGCCGCCGCCGTATAGCGGGTTGTCGGGGCCGCCGAGCCGCGCCGCGGCGCGCATGATGCTGTTGGACTCGAAAATTCCCACCCGCCCGCCGGGGTCGAACGCCGCCGGGACCGCGCCGAACGGATGCGCCGCGAGGAATTCCGGGGTCTTGAACAGCCGGCCCCGGAAGCCGGTCCGCCCGGAGACCTCGACCGCGCCCTCCACCCCGTTCGCGCGCTCCGCCCCGGTGAGCGGCCGCGCGTCGAAGTCCCACAGCCAGTCGCCGAGCGCGCCGGGGGCGCCGCCGCGGGTCTCCACCTCGACGCCGGACAGGCGGCCGGCGATGACCGCCTTCCAGACGCGCGGGTTCGGCAGGTAGGAGAAGATTCGCAGGCCGGCCACGGCGGCGGCGCCCCCGTTTATCGACAGGTTCGCCGGCAGGCGCGCCGGCGGGCTATTCGAGCATGCCGGAGATCGCCGCGATCCCCGCCTGCGCGCATTCCTCGTCCTGGTCGCCGGTGGCGCCGCTGACTCCGACCGCCCCGACCTGGCTTCCGTCGGCGGTCATGATCGGCACGCCGCCGGGGAAGGCGGCGATGCCGGGAATCTCCGAGATGCCGGGAACGCGGCCCGGTTCGCCGTCCTTGCCGTAGGCGAGCTCGGACATGGTCCGGGTGGAGAACGGGAACATCGCCGAAGTGTGCCCCTTCATCTGCGCGATCTGGATGCTGCCGAGAAACGCGCCGTCCATGCGGTGGAAGACGACGAGGTTGCCGCCGTCGTCATAGACGGCGACGTTGATGGGCCGCCAGCCCTTCTCGACCGCCGTCTCCTGGCAGACGTCGGCGATCGTCTCCGCCATTTCGAGGGTGAGCACGGGCTTGCTCTCGATCGCCTGGGCGGCGAACGCCGCCAAGCCGGCCGCCGCGCCGAGCGCGGCCGCGGGTATCCGGGAAAAGGTCATGGGTTCCTCCTTGACGCCGCGAACCGGGCGGTCCGCGCGCGCCAGACTACCCGCCGCGCCGCCGGGCGGCAAACCGCCGCCGGCCGCGCGTTTCCCTTGCGGCGGGCCCTCACGACCGCGCTCATGGCCGGCCTCCCGCCGCCAACGGCGGCGTAACGCCAACCCGGGTGACGCGCGCCGGGACGAAACCCTCATCCACACCCATAGCGAGAATTGCCGCCCCGCCGCGCCCGGCGGCGCCGTTGCCGGTCCCCGGCTTCCGGCCTATGCTGCGGACAGGCCGGAAACATGCTCGATCCATCCGTCGGGAGGCCCCATGCCAGAGCCAAGCGCCGCCGCGGTTCGGGCGGGCCCCGGCGGCCGGGGACGGGCGGAGCGCCTCCATGTCGGCGTCGTGCTGCCGGCGCCCGGGGACGGCGGCGTGGGGAAGACGATGTTCGCTCTCGCCGAGGCGCTCGCGGAGCGCGGCCATCGAATCGACCTGCTGCTGCTGCGCCAATACGGCCGCCGCGCCGAATATCCCGCCGGCGCGCGCCTGTTCGTCGTCCGCGGACTGCGGCGGCCGCGCCAGGTCGCGCCGGCCCTGGAGGGCCGCCGCCCGGCCGCCGCTTACCGGCCGGGACCGCTGGCGGCGGCGCGCGAGTGGCTCGCCTTGCGTGTCCGCCATCCCGAAATGCGCGTTCCCGCCAAGGCCGCGCGCGACGCCGTCGCAGTGGCGGATTACGCGCGCGCGGAGCGGCCCGCGGCGCTGTTGTCGGGGGGCGCGGCCGCCAACGCCGCCGCGCTGCTCGGCGCGCGCGCCGCCCGGACGCCGGTCGCGGTCACCATACACGCCGCGGTCGCCGAGGGATACGACGCGGCGACGCGGGCGCGGGCGCGGGCGTTGTATCCGGAAGCCCGGGCGGCGGTCGGAGTGTCGCAGGGCGTCGCCGGGCAGGCCGCCGAGCTGCTCGGCCTCGACCCCCGCCGCGTCCACGCCATTTACAACGGCGTCAGGGCGGCGGACGTCCGGCGGCGGAGCGCAGAGGCGGCCGCCCACCGGTGGTTCTCCGGCGGCGGCCCGCCGGTGGTCCTCTCGGTGGGCCGGTTCGCGCCGCAAAAGGACCATGCCACGCTGGTCGAGGCGTTCGCGCGGGTCCGCCGCCGCCGCGCGGCGCGGCTGGTGGTCATGGGAGCCGGCGCCGCGCGCGACCGCGCGGCGCTCCGCGCGGCGGCGCGGCGGCGCGGCGTCGGAGAGGACGTGGACGCGGTCGATTTCGACGCCAACCCGTTCCGCTACATGCGCCGCGCCGCCGCGTTCGCGCTGTCATCGCGCTGGGAGGGGCTGCCGGGCGTGCTGCTGGAGGCGCTGGCGTGCGGAACGCCGGCGGTCAGCACCGACGCGCCGTTCGGGCCGGCGGAGATACTCGGCGGCGGGCGCTGGGGCGCACTCGTTCCGGTGGGCGACGCCGGCGCGCTGGCGGCGGCGATCGGGGGCGCACTCTCCGGCGACCGCCCCGCGGCGGCGGAGCTGCGGGCCCGCGCCGCGGAATTCGGCGTGGACCGCATGGCGGACGCATACGAACGCCTGCTCGTGGACATGGCGACCGCGGAAAGCGTGAATTCCGACGTCGACGGGCCGCGCCGCCGCCCGGCGGATCGAAGCCGGCCGGGGCGCCGGATCGTCCGTGACGAGACCCGCTCGACGGAGGCGGCGTGAAAGCCGGCGCGCCGGAGGACATGCTGGCGGCGGGCCTGCGCCGGATGCGGGACAGGGATTTCAAAATCGTGACTCGCCCTCCCCCGCCAGAGCGCTGGACGAGGAGGACCGCGCGCCTGGCCGGCCTCGTCCTGCCGTTCGACGGGCATGGGGTAGGCCGCGACCTGACCGGCGCAGCGTGGCGCGGCGGCTTCGCCGGCGTCCGGCGCGTGGCGGGATCGCTGACGCGGCGGCCCGACACCTTCACGACGATCCTTTCCCGGAAATACCGGTGCGCGTGGATCAGAATCCCCAAGGCGGCGTCGGAAAGCATCATGGCGGCGATGCTGGGAGCCGACCCCGATTGCGAGGTTTTCGATACGAGATACGCCGAATTTTACGAAGTGCGTCCCGAAGCCCGGGAATGGTTCACTTTCGGCTTCGTCCGGCACCCCTTCGACCGGGCGCTGTCCTTCTGGTCGGAAATCCATTTCGCCCACGAACGCTACACCGACCGGGCGCACGTTCAGAGGAGGAGGAGAGACTGGTTTTTCGAAACGTGTTACGGGCTGGCCGAAACGCGAGATTTCGACGCCTATTGCCGCTGGCTGCGGACGCCTTACGGAGCGGACCGGTGCGGCAACGCGCATATCGTGTCGTATAACGTATGGATCCGCGCCGTCGCCGCAGGCAGGGGCCGCCCGCCCGATTTCATCGGCCGGGTGGAGAACCTCGATGCGGACTGGAGCCAAGCCGCCGCGCGCGCGGGCATACCGGTTCCGAAACCGCCGCTGGTGCATTCCGCGGTCGGATGGGACGCCGCGCCGGAAGAGGTGGAGAAGGCGAGGACGGCCCGCGCCGGCCTTCTGAGCAAATACAACAAGGCGCTGCTGGCGGTACGCTACGCCGACGACCTGGAGCTGGGCGGTTACTCGCCGACGGGGCTGGACACCGTCGGGCCGCTCCGATTACGGGACGGCGGCGCCGGCGGGGGCGCCTGCGCATGACGAAAATCGATTTGGCGAAACGCCTGTATCGCCGCGCGCGGCGCGGCCTCGGTTGGCTCCCGCTGAATTTGCTGTGCGCGTTCGAGGGACGGAACATAGAGCGGTGCATACTGACTATAGGGTATAACCGCTCCGGCAGCAGCCTGCTGGGCATGTCGCTCAACGCGCATCCGGAAGTTGCGATCGCCCACGAACTCGACCTGCTGTCGGTGTTCCGTTTTCCGCGCCTCGCCGCCCGGCTTGGCGGCAAAGGCCGCGTCGTGCGCCTGATACTCGAACGGGACCGGGACGTTCGCCGCTGGAGTTCCTACCGCGGTTCTGGCTATTCTTACGCCGTGAAAAACCATTGGCAAGGAAGGCACTCCCGGCTTCTGATCGTCGGCGACAAGGCCTCCCGCCTCGCCGTGGAGCGGATCCACGAATGGCCCGGATCCCTCGATTCCTTGCGCCGCCGGATCGGAGCGCCGATCCGGATGTTGTTCACAATCCGCAATCCATACGACATTGCGGCGGCGGAGTGCTTGCACATCCTGAAGAAAAAGGGAGAGATCGCCTTTACGTCACGGCGGGATTACGCGCCTTCCAGGGCCGAGCGGCCCTGGATCGGCGAAGAGAGCGTTTCACGACTCGGGGAACATTCCGATAAGGTGGCCCGCGTGATCGCCATGCTGCCGAAGGAAGACGTTCTTCCGGTATTCCATGAAGATTATATCGCGTCTCCCAAAGAGAAATTGCGCGAAATTTGCGCGTTTTGCGGTGTGGAATGCGCCGACGATTATCTGGACGACTGCGCGTCCATCGTATTCCCGGCGCCGCACCCGACCCGCGCGAAGGTGCGCTGGCCTCCGGACATGGCGGCGGAAATCGGTCGGATCGTAGAGAAGCATTCCTGGTTTCTGGGCCGCTACGCCCACCGGGACGCGGCTCCCCGCTCGTGACGGCCGCCGACCCCCGAACGACGAAGGACGCGCTTGCGGACGGCCTGCGCCGGGCGAGAGACATGGATTACCGCGTTGCTCAGGGGGAACTCCCGCGGCTGCACTGGACGAAGAGGATCGCACGGCTGGCCGCCCTGGTCCTGCCGTTCGACGAGCATGGAGTGGGCCGCGATCTGGCGGTCGCCGCGCGGCGCGGCGGGATGCCGGCCGCGCGGCGCGTGGCGCGCTCGCTGACCGGCCCGCCCGGTTTCGCCATGACGGTCGTTTCGCGGAAGCGCCGGTGCGTATGGCTCAGGCTTCCCAAGGCCGCGTCGGAGAGTATCCTGGCGGCGATGCTGGCGGCCGACCCGGAATGCGAAATCTTTCGCATGGATTACGGTAAAATCTACGAGTTGCGCCCCGAAGCGCGGGAGTGGTTCACTTTCGCCTTCGTCAGGCACCCGTTCAGCCGCGCGCTGTCGTTCTGGTCCGAAATCCATTTCGCCCATGAACGTTACGGCGAACGCGCCGACCACCAGAAGCGGAAAACGGCCTTTGTTTTCGAGAGGCGCCCCGGGCTGGCCGAAACGCGGGATTTCGACGCCTATTGTCGCTGGCTCGGGACGCCTTACGCAGCGGATTCCTGCGCCGACAAGCATATCGTATCCCAGAGCGCGCCGATCCGCTCCGCCGCCCGGGGCCGGGGCCGTCAGCCCGACTTCATCGGCCGCATGGAGAGTCTCGACGCGGACTGGAGTCGGGTCGCCGCGCGCGCGGGCCTTCCGATCCCGAAATTGCCGCTGCTGCATTCCTCCGTCGGATGGGACGCCGGGCCGGAGGCGGCGGCCGCCGCCGGGGCGGCCCGCGCCCGCCTCCTGACCGAACGCAACATGGCGGTGTTGGCGGCGCGCTACGCCGACGATCTGGAGTTGGGCGGCTATGCGCCAGACGGGTTACGCGCCATCGCGCCGCCCCGATTCGACATTGCTCAGCCCGGAGCGGAGAGGCGGCGCCGAGGGCGATAAACGGCGGCCACCGCTCCGCCGCGCCCGCGCCGAATTTACGGATCGATTTCAGCGTCCGGCTCCCCGGCCGCCAGGGCGTTCATCCAGGCGAGGCACAGATCGCGGGAGCGGTAGGCGCCGTAGCGCGCCCTTTCCTGCCGCTCGACTATCGGGAAGGTCGAATAGACGTAGCGCGCGTCGTCGCGGTCGGTCACGCCGTAGAGGTGGAAGAAGACCGCGTCGAGTTTGGCGCGGAGCGCAAGGCGGCGCGCATCGTCCCACGGGAAGGGCGGCGCGGCGGCGCCGGACTCGTCGATATGGCCCATGTCGCGGGCGAAGGGGGCCATGTCGCGCGCGGTGCAGGTGAGCTCCAGCACGGCGTCGCGGATTATCTCGCGGGCGGTGCGGGGGCCGAAGCGGACCTCGTCGTAACGGGCGGGCGGAACGACGGGGATCTGTTCGAGCAGATAGAGGGTGAAATGGGTCGCCGGCACCTTTTGCCGCGCGACGTAATCGAAGACCAGCGCGTTGAGGTTGGCGACGACGGAGCACGCCAAGCCGGGCGCATCGGCGGCGTCTTCGTCTATGAGGAGCACCGGCAGCGTATGGCCCGCGCCGACGCGCGGAACGATGGCGGCGATCATGGTGCGCATGTTCGTGGCGGCGGTGACGTCCTTGAACGCGACGAACCACCCGGAATCGGCGCGCAGCCGCTCGGCGTCGTCCTGCACGTAATAACGCGGCGCGGGCAGGCGGCCGGGGTCGCGCTTGTCGAGGGACGAAAGCGTCTCCGTCTGGCCGCTCCGGAAGAGGTTGCCGGGCCTGACCACGACGTCGGAGGCGCGATGGTCGTAGGCTTGCGCCATCTTGCCTTCGTAAAGCGGCAGCCACTGCCCGGAGGGGCTGTCGAAACGTCCGTCGCCGACGGGCCACGCGCCTTCCTTCTCCTTCAACTCCTCGCGGGTGCGAAAGAGTCCGGAATCGCCGGCCATGTGGAACATGCGCGTATAGGTCACGGGCCACGCCTTGACCGGCTCCTTGCGCGTCCGGTCCACCAGGATCGGCAGGCGGCGGTAGATGCCCGCGGTCAGTCCGGCGTCGCGGCGGGTGCGAAACACGGGCGCGGTCCCGGTGTTCGGGTTGACGCGCGAGAAGTCCGCCGCCGCCAGCGGGAAGCGGCGGTTCGGGTCCTCGAGTTCGGCGAGTCGGCGGACGTGGAACGCGTATTGCGCCGGCTCGCCGAGCGGCGACGGACTGGCGATAAAGGCGCAGAATTTGAAGGACGCATGAACGTCCGGGAAGAACGCCTTCCTGTTCTCGAAATCGTAGAGCGCCTTCAGCCTGCCCTCGGCGGCGACCGACTTGAAGAACGCCGCCGCCGTCTTGTCCGAAGCGATGCCGGAGGGGACGATCAGCCCCGCCATGCCGTCCGGCTTGACCATCGCCAACGCGCGTTCGACGAACAGCGAATAGAGATTCACGTCGCCGCCGGAAAGCAACGGGTAGTCGCCGCCGTCGCGCGCCATTCGCGCCGCCGACTCGGCGCGGTCGCGCGCCCGCGCGTAGTCCGCGGCGAGGGGATCGCCGGCTTTCTCCAGGCCGCGGATCATGCGCCCGCGGTCGGCGGCGTGGGCGGCCCTGGCGATGTCGGGCCACCGGCGCGCGGCGAACCACGGCTTGTCTTCGAGTTTCACCCGCTCCCATGGCGGGTTGCCGATGACGGCGTCGAACCCGCCCTCGCGCGCGGCGCTGCGCCAGTTCGACCACACGCCGGGGAACGCCGCCTGCCAGTTGAGGAAGCGCTCCTCCACTGCGAGCCGGCGGGCGCGGGCGATGATCTCCGCGGCGCGCGCCGCCTCCGGGCCGTCCCCAGAAACCTCCGCCGCGCCCAACGCGATGGCGACGGGATCGCCGAACTGGCCGTCGAGGAACGCCCGCAGCGCCGCCTCGTCCGCCTTGCCGCCAGGGTCCAGCCAGTCCAGCGCGTGGACAAGCGACAGGAAACCGTCCAGCGGCGCCGCCCGGGCCCGGGCCTCGGCGAACACCGCAGCCGAGCGATCCGCCTCCTCGATCTCGGCGTCGGTCAGCCCCTCGACGACCGCCATCGCCTTCTCGGCGCCGGCCGCGCGCTCCAGCGGGCCGTGCAGCAGCAGCGGCGCCCCGCGCGCCTCCGCACGGTCGATAGCGCCCCGCACCCACGAGCCGAACAGGCTGTCGCCGCACCGCAGATGATGGTCGAGGAAGTTCAGCGGCGCGCCGACGGTGAAGGTGTGCAGCCACAGCGCGACCTTGGCCAACTCCACCGCCATCGGGTTCTTGTCCACCCCGAACACGCAGCGCTTGAGCGCCATGCGGCGGACGATGTGGCGGTCGTCGAGCCGCGCCGAGTCGAGCGACCAGCCGCGCGCTTCGGCGTTGCCGAGGATCGTCTCGCGGACCGCCGCCACCCGCCGGCCCAGGGGCGAGACGTAGCCCTCCGCCTCGCTCTCCGCCTCGGCCATCGCGGCGATGGCGCGGTCGGCGAGCCAGTCGACGAGGGCGACGAGGAAGTGGCCCGAACCCATCGCCGGGTCGCAGACCTTGAGGGACAGGATCGCCTCCGCCGGGTCGACCGCCTCCAGCGCGCGCCGCCGGCGGGCGGGCGGTAGCCGGCGGGCGGGCGGTAGCCGGCGGACGGCGAGCGCCCGCGCCTTCTCCGCGAAAGCGTCGACTCGCCGCCGCGCCAGCGGCTCCAGGGTTTCCGCCACCACCAGGCGCACCAGATCGTCGGGCGTGTAGTAGCTGCCCGAATCCTTGCGCGCGAACGGCGCGAGGCGAACGACCACATCGCCGCCATCGACGCGGACCAGTTCGCGCTCCAGCAGCCGCTCGTAGATCGAACCAAGTTGCTGGACGCCCAGCTCGCTGTAATTGATGTAGCGGCGCGCGCCGTCCGGCCCGGGGCGGAACGACAGCGCGTCGACGATGCGGGCCACGACCGCGTCGCCCAGGCGGACGCGCGCCAGAAGCGGCGCTCCCGACCGGTCGAACAGGCGGCCGTCGTGGCGCGGCAGTCCTATCGATTCATCGCCCGCGGCGATAGTCCGGCACAGGTCGTCGATCATCGTCCAGTAGCGCGCCGCGCGTTCGGAGAAGGCGCCGCCCTCGTCCATGCGCCGGCCCACATCGCGGCGGACGTTGTCGCGCAGCGCGTAGGCGCCGTAGCGCGGATCGCGGACCGGCAGCAGGCCGCGATCCTCGGCGTAGAACAGGAACAGCAGGCGGTAGAGGAAGATCAGCGCGGCGTCGCGAACCTCGGGCAACGGCGCATCCGGAGCTTGCGCGGCGAGGGCGACGGCAAGTTCCGGGAACACCCGCTCGAACGCCAGTTTCGACAGGTCCGCAGCGACGCGCTCGCGGTGCGGACGGGCGGCGTCGACCGCGCGCGCATGGAAACTCCGCCCGCCCTCCGGCGCGGGAACGAACGCCTCGCGCGGATTCGCGTCGTCCACGCCGAATCTACGGGTCGATTTGGGCGTCCGGCTCCCCGGCCGCCAGGGCGTTCATCCAGGCGAGGCACAGGTCGCGGGAGCGATAGGCGCCGTAGCGCGCCCTTTCCTGCCGCTCGACTATCGGGAAGGTCGAATAGACGTAGCGCGCGTCGTTGCGGTCGGTCACGCCGTAGAGGTGGAAAAAGACCGCGTCGAGTTTGGCGCGGAGCGCAAGGCGGCGCGCCTCGTCCCACGGGAAGGGCGGCGCGGCGGCGCCGGACTCGTCGACATGGCCCATGTCGCGGGCGAAGGGGGCCATGTCGCGCGCGGTGTAGGTGAGCTCCAGCACGGCGTCGCGGATTATCTCGCGGGCGGTGCGGGGGCCGAAGCGAACCGCGTCGTAACGTGCGGGCGGAACGACGGGGAGCTGCTCGAAAACGAACAGATTCAACGTCTGGCCGTGAACTTTTCCGCGGGCCGCGAAGTCCAGGATCGCCGCGTTGAGATTGGCGGCCAACAGCCATTCGGCGCGCTCCGGCGCGTCCGGCTTGAGAACGGGGATCTTGCTGCCGATGCCGACGGCGGGAAGCAAGGCGGCGATGACCGTCCTCGCGTTGGTTGGCGAGGCGATCTCCTTGAAACCGAGAACCCAACCGGCCTCCGCGCTCCAGCCGCATTCGGATCCCGGAACCCAGTATTGCGGGCGCGGCAGCCAGTCGGGATCCCGATGCCGGTCGGCGGAGGCCGGGTCGGGCTGCGCCGGCCGGTGCAAATTTTCGGGGTTGACGACGACGCTGGCGGCGCGGTGGTCGTAAGCCTGCACCATCTTGCCCTCGTAAAGCGGAACCCAGACACCGGAAGCGCTGTCGAATCGATTGCCGCCGACGGGCCACGCGCCTTCCCGCTCCTCGAGCTCGGCGCGCGTGCGAAAGAGATGGGAGTCGCTCGACATGTTGAACATGGTCGAGTAGGTCACCGGCCATGTCTTGACGGGTCGATCCCCCGACCGGTCGACCAGTATCGGCAGGCGGTCGTAGATCGCGACGGCGATCCGGGCGTCGCGGCGGGTGCGAAACACCGGCGCCGTGCCCGTATTGGGATTGACGCGCGCGAAATCCTTCGCCGTCAGGGAGAACCGGCGCTCCGGATCCGCCAGTTCGGCGACATCGCGAAGGTAGAAGGCGCATTCGGCCGGGCCGTCTATCGGCGACGGACTGGCCACGATGACGCTGAACTTGAAGCGGCTGTCGACGTCCGGGAAGAAGGGTTTCCTGTTCTCGAAATCGTAAAGCGCCTTCAATCGGCCTTCGGTCGAGACCCCCTTGAAGAAGCGTGCGGCCGTCTTGTCCGCGGCGACGCCGGACGGGGTGAGCAACCCGACCATTCCGTTCGGCGCGGCCATCGCCATCGCCCGCTCCACGAAGAGCGCGTAAAAATTGAGTTCCCCGGTCGCGAGCAACGGATAATCGCCCCCGGTCCGCGCCATGCGGGCGAACGAGTCCGCCTTGCGCCGCGCCTCGTCGAATTCCGCCGCCAGCGGGTCGCCGCGGTCCCGCAATTCGGCGATCATGCGCTTGCGGTCGGCGGTGCGCGGGGCCAGGGCGATCTCGGGGCGGCGCGCCGCGAACCATTCGGCCGGCTCCATCCTCGTCCGCTCCCACGGCGGGTTGCCGATTACGGCGTCGAAGCCGCCCTCGCGCGCGGCGCTGCGCCAGTTCGACCACACGCCGGGGAACGCCGCTTGCCAGTTGAGGAAGCGCTCCTCCGCCGCGAGGCGGCGGGCGCGGGCGACGATCTCCGCGGCGCGCGCCGCCTCCGGGCCGCTCCCAGAAACCTCCGCCTCGCCGAGCGCAATGGCGACCGGGTCGCCGAACTGGCCGTCGAGGAACGCGCGCAGCGCCGCCTCGTCCGCCTTGCCGCCAGGGTCCAGCCAGTCCAGCGCGTGGACAAGCGACAGGAACCCGTCCAGCGGCGCCGCCCGGGCCCGGGCCTCGGCGAACACCGCAGCCGAGCGATCCGCCTCCTCGATCTCGGCGTCGGTCAGGCCCTCGACGACCGCCATCGCCTTCTCGGCGCCGGCCGCGCGCTCCAGCGGGCCGTGCAGCAGCAGCGGCGCCCCGCGCGCCTCCGCACGGTCGATAGCGCCCCGCACCCACGAGCCGAACAGGCTGTCGCCGCACCGCAGATGATGGTCGAGGAAGTTCAACGGCGCGCCGACGGTGAAGGTGTGCAGCCACAGCGCGACCTTGGCCAGCTCCACCGCCATCGGGTTCTTGTCCACCCCGAACACGCAACGCTTGAGCGCCATGCGGCGGACGATGTGGCGGTCGTCGAGCCGCGCCGAGTCGAGCGACCAGCCGCGCGCCTCCGCGTTGCCGAGGATCGTCTCGCGGACCGCCGCCACCCGCCGGCCCAGGGGCGAGACGTAGCCTTCCGCCTCGCTCTCCACTTCGGCCATCGCGGCGATGGCGCGGTCGGCGAGCCAATCGACGAGGGCGACGAGGAAGTGGCCCGAACCCATCGCCGGGTCGCAGACCTTGAGGGACAGGATCGCCTCCGCCGGGTCGACCGCCTCCAGCGCGCGCCGCCGGCGACCGGCGACGGTCCGCGCCTGCTCCGCGAAAGCGTCGACTCGCCGCCGCGCCAGCGGCTCCAGGGTCTCCGCCACCACCAGGCGCACCAGGTCGTCGGGCGTGTAGTAGCTGCCCGAATCCTTGCGCGCGAACGGCGCAAGGCGGACCGCCACGCCGCCGCCGTCGCCGCGGACCAGTTCGCGCTCCAGCAGGCGTTCGTAGATCGAACCCAGTTGCTGGACGCCGAGTTCGCTGTAATTGATGTAGCGGCGCGCGCCGTCCGGCCCGGGGCGGAACGACAGCGCGTCGACGATGCGGGCCACGACCGAGTCGCCGAGGCGGACGCGCGCCAGAAGCGGCGCCCCGGACCGGTCGAACAGGCCGCCGTTGTAAGGCGGCAATCCTATGGATTCGTCGCCCGCGTCGATGGTTCGGCACAGGTCGTCGATCATCGTCCAGTAACGCGCCGCGCGTTCGGAGAACGCGCCGCCCTCGTCCATGCGCCGGCCCACATCGCGCCGGACGTTGTCGCGCAGCGCGTAGGCGCCGTAGCGCGGGTCGAGGACAGGCAGCAGGCCGCGATCCTCGGCGTAGAACAGGAACAGCAGGCGGTAGAGGAAGATCAGCGCGGCGTCGCGGACCTCGGGCAACGGCGCGTCGGGGACCCCGGCAGCGAGGGCGGCGGCGAGTTCGGGGAACACCCGCTCGAACGCCAGTTTCGACAGGTCCGCAGCGACGCGCTCGCGGTGCAGACGGGCGGCGTCGACCGCGCGCGCGTGGAAGCTCCGCCCGTCCTCCGGCGCAGGGAGGAACGCCTCGCGCCGGAAGACCAGCGCGAACAGCTCCAGACCCAGGCGGCGGTCGGCGTCGTCGAGCGCGCACAAGCCTGGCTCCGACACGCCGAGAACCGCCGCCAGGTCGATCTCGAAGAAATCCTCCGACACCGAGCGCGCGCCCTGCCAGTAGAGCCGCCACCGCGCGCCGTCGGTGAGCACCCCCCACCGCAGCCGGCCCTCGGTGACGTCGTCCGCCCGCCGCAGGTAGCGGAGCATTTGCGCCGCCGGCGCCGTCTCCTCGCCGGCCCGCCCAGAGGCGCGGTCGAGCGGGCGGCCCCAGCGCTTCGATTCGACGAGGGCGGCGCCGAGCGCGTAGCGCCGCCATTCCTGCGGGAGGCCGTTGGCGCGGTCCTTCGCGTCCATATCGGCGAACAGCAGGCCGTCGGGCACGTCCGCCCGCCCGCGCGGGCTCAGGTTCTGCTGGCGCAGGACCGCGGTCCAGCCGAGCCGCGCCAGCACCGGCCAGATGAGGTCGTCCTCGGTCTGCGGCTCGTTCGGCGCGGCGGCGGCCGGGAAGCGCGCGAACAGCGCCCGCAGGTCGGCCTCCAGCGAATCGCGCTCGCCCGCATCGAGGCGCGGCCAGTCCTCCGCCTCGGTGCCCTCCGGGACGACTCCCTTCGCGAACAGGCCGCCGTCCAGCGCGGCGTCGAGGGTCATGGCGCCTCCGGCGGCGCGGGGGAATCGAGGAGCGCCTGCAGCCGGTATATCAATTCCAGCGCCTCGCGCGGGGCGAGCGCGTCGGCGTCGGCCGCGCGCAGCGCGGCGAGCGCCGGCGGCTCGGCGGCGGCGGGCGCGGACGGCGCGGCGGGCGGGGCCGCGAACAGCGGCAGGTCGTGGGCCAGCCGCGCCGCCGGCGAGCCGCCCTCGCCGCTCTCCAGCGTCTTCAGCACCTCCTCGGCGCGGGCGAGGGCCGATTCGGGCAGGCCGGCGAGGCGGGCGACGTGGATGCCGTAGGAGCGGTCCGCCGCGCCGGGCGCGACCTCGTAGAGGAACACCGCCTCGCCCTGCCATTCGCGCACCCGCATGGTGTGGCAGGCCAGATCGTCGAGGCGGGCGGCGAGCGCGGTGAGCTCGCGGTAATGGGTCGCGAACAGCGCCCGGCAGCGGTTGACCGCATGCAGGTGCTCGATCGCCGCCCAGGCGATCGACAGGCCGTCCCAGGTCGCCGTCCCGCGGCCGATCTCGTCGAGGATCACCAGCGAGCGCGGCCCCGCCTGGTTCAGGATCGCCGCGGTCTCCACCATCTCCACCATGAAGGTGGAGCGGCCGCGCGCCAGGTCGTCGGCGGCGCCGACGCGGCTGAACACGCGGTCCACCGCGCCGATGGCGCAGGCGCGCGCCGGGACGTAGCAGCCCGCCTGGGCGAGGATGGCGATCAGCGCGTTCTGGCGCAGGAAGGTGCTCTTGCCGGCCATGTTGGGGCCGGTGAGGAGCCACAGCCGCCCGCCGGCGGCGAGGCGGCAGTCGTTGGCGACGAACTCGGCTGCGCCGGCGCGCGCCGCCAGCGCCTCGACCACGGGGTGGCGCCCGCCCTCGACGACGAAATCCGGCCCGTCGTCGACGCGGGGGCGGCAATAGCCGCGCTCGGCGGCGAGGACGGCGCCGGCGGCGGCCACGTCGATCTCCGCAAGCGCGGCGGCGGCGGCGGCGATGTCGTCGGCGCGCGCCGCGACCTCGCCGACCAGGTCGTCGAACAGCTCCAGCTCCAGCGCCACCGCGCGCCCGCCGGCGCGGGCGATGCGGTCCGCCAGGTCGGCGAGTTTCACGGTGGAGAACCGCACCGCGCCCGCCATCGTCTGTCGGTGGATGAAGTCGCCGCCGGCGAGCAGGCGGTCGCCGTGCGCCGCGCTCACCTCGACGAAATAGCCGAGCACGTTGTTGTGCTTGATCTTCAGTGCGGAGACGCCGGTGCGCGCCGCGTATTCGGCTTGCAGCGCGCCGACCAGGCGGCGGCTCTCGTCGCGCAGCGCGCGCTGTTCGTCGAGCGCGGCGGAATAGCCCTCGGCGATGAACCCGCCGTCGCGCGCCAGCAGCGGCAGGTCCGGCGCGAGCGCCCGCTCCAGCCGGTCGACGAGCACGCCGTGGACTCCGAGGCGCGCCGCCGCGCGGGCGAGGCCGGCGGGCGGCGCCAGTTCGCCCGGCGCGCCGCCCTCCAGCAGGCGGCGCAGCGCGCCGGCGCGGGCGAGCGCGCCGCGCAGCGCGGCGAGGTCGCGCGGCCCGCCGCGGCCGAGGCAGAGGCGGCCGAGGGCGCGGTCGATGTCCGGACAGCCCGCCAGCGCCTCCGCGGCCGCGTCGCGCGCCGCGCCCGCCTCGGCGAAGAACGCCACCATGTCGAGGCGGGCGGCGATGGCGGCGGGGTCGGTCAGCGGCGCGGCGAGGCGGCTCGCCAGCAGGCGCCCGCCGCCGGCCGTCCGGGTGCGGTCCACCGTGTCCAGCAGGCTGCCGCGCCGGCCGCCGTCGAGGGCGCGGGTGAGTTCGAGGTTGCGCCGCGTCGCCGCGTCCATCGCCATCGCCGCGCCCTCGGCCTGCCGGCGCGGCGGCGACAGGCGCGCGCGCCGCCCCTTCTGGGTGACGTGGACGTACTCCACCAGCGCGCCGGCGGCGGCGATCTCGGCGCGTCCGAAGGCGCCGAAGGCGTCCAGCGAGGCGATGCCGTAATGCTCGCGCAGCCGGCGTTCGGCGGCGGCGGAATCGAAGCGCGCCGCCGGCAGCAAGGTCGCCGCGCCGGCCCATTCGGCGAGCGGCGGCGCCTGCGCGAGCGCCTCCGGCGCCAGCAGCTCGCCCGGCGCGACCTGCGCCAGCAGCGCCGGCAGCGCCGCCTCGTCCGGCGCGGCGACCGAGAAGCCGCCGGTGGACAGGTCGAGCCACGCCAGCCCCCAGGCGCCGTTGACCCGCGCGGCGGCGGCGAGATGGTTGTGCGCGCGCGCCTCGAGGAGTCCCTCCTCGACGATGGTCCCCGGGGTGACGATTCGCGCCACTTCGCGGGCGACGACCGATTTGCCGCCGCGCGCCCGCGCCTGCGCCGGGTCCTCGGTCTGCTCGCAGATGGCGACCTTGAAGCCGGCGCGGATCAGGCGTTCGAGATAGGTCTCGTGGCTGTGGACGGGCACGCCGCACATGGGGATGTCGGCGCCTTCGTGGCGGCCCCGCTTGGTCAGCGCGATGTCGAGCGCCGCCGCGGCGCGGACCGCGTCGTCGAAGAACATCTCGTAGAAGTCGCCCATGCGGTAGAAGAGGAGCGCGCCGGGGTGGCGGCTCTTGATGTCGAGGTATTGGGCGATCATGGGCGTCACGGGCGGCCCGGCCCCGCGTGGCCCGGCCCCGCGCGACGAGCGCCGCCGTCCCGCCCGCGGCGTCGATTCCGTCTCCCCGGGCATGGCCCCGCGCCCCGCCGCCGCTTTACGCCGCCCCGGGCCGACTCTAGACTGCGCGCCGGAGCTTGAACAGACGCCCCGGGCGGGGGAGCCGGCGATGCCCCAACCGATCGCCACGACGCGCGTCACCGACGCCGAGGCGCTGGCCTTCCACGCCGAGGGCAAGCCCGGCAAGCTCGAGGTCCAGGCGACCAAGCCGCTCACCACCGCGCACGACCTGTCGCTCGCCTATTCGCCGGGGGTCGCGGCGCCGTGCCTGGAGATCCGCAAGGCGCCGGAGGTCTCCTACGACTACACCTCGCGCGGCAACACCGTCGCCGTGATCTCCAACGGCACCTCGGTCCTGGGGCTGGGCAATCTCGGCGCCCTGCCGTCGAAGCCGGTGATGGAGGGCAAGGCGGTGCTCTTCAAGCGATTCGCCGACATCGACGGCATCGACCTGGAGGTCGACACCGGCGACGTGGACGAATTCGTCGATTGCGTGCGCTTCCTGGGCAAGAGCTGGGGCGGGATCAACCTCGAGGACATCAAGGCGCCGGAATGCTTCGTCATCGAACAAAGGCTGCGCGAGCTTCTCGACATTCCGGTGTTCCACGACGACCAGCACGGGACCGCGATCATCGCCGCCGCCGGGCTCGTCAACGCCCTCGACCTGACGGGGCGGACGCTGAAGGACGCGCGGCTGGTGTGCAACGGCGCCGGGGCGGCGGGAATCGCCTGCCTCGAACTGCTCAAGCGGATGGGCCTGCCGAACGAGAACGCCATCCTCTGCGACACGCGCGGGGTGATCTACCGCGGCCGCGAGGCGGGCATGAACCAGTGGAAGTCGGCGCACGCCGCCGACACGCCGCTGCGCACGCTGGAGGAGGCGGTGGCGGGGGCCGACGCGTTCTTCGGCCTGTCGATCAAGGGCGCGATGACCGGCGAAATGGTGCGGTCGATGGCGGCCCGGCCCATCGTCTTCGCGATGGCCAACCCGGACCCGGAGATCTCCCCCGAGGCGGTGGCGGATGTGCGCGGCGACGCCATCGTGGCCACCGGGCGGTCGGACTACCCCAACCAGATCAACAACGTGCTGGGCTTCCCCTACATCTTCCGCGGCGCGCTCGACGTGCGGGCGACGGCGATCAACGACGAGATGAAGGCGGCGGCGGCCTACGCGCTGGCGGAGCTGGCGCGCGAGGACGTGCCCGACGAGGTGGCCGCCGCCTACGCCGCGCGGCGGCTGCGCTACGGGCCGGACTACATCATTCCCAAGCCCTTCGACCCGCGCCTGATCGCGCGCGTGCCGCTGGCGGTGGCGCGGGCGGCGATGGAGACCGGAGTCGCCGGGCGGCCGATAGAGGACTTCGGGGACTACCGTCGCCGGCTGGAGGCGCGCCTCGACCCGACGGCCGCCAGCATGCACCGCATCCAGGTCGAGGTGCAGGCGCGCCCCATGCGCCTCGTCTTCGCCGAGGGCGAGGAGGAGAAGGTGATCCGCGCCGCCCTCCAGTGGCGCGACAACGGCCTCGGAACCCCGGTGCTGATCGGCCGCGAACACCGCATCCGCGAGACGCTGGAGGCGGTGGGCGCGCGGGGGGCGCAGGGGCTGGAGACGCACAACGCGCGCATGAGCCGGCGCAACGCGCAATACACCGACTTCCTCTACCGGCGCCTGCAACGCAAGGGCTACCTCTACCGCGACTGCCAGCGCATGGTGAACCAGGACCGCAACGTGTTCGGCGCCTGCATGGTCGCGCACGGCCACGCCGACGGCATGGTCACGGGGGTGACGCGCAGCTACTACGTGGCGCTGGAGGACGTGAGTCGCGTCCTCGACCCGCGCGAGGGGGAGATGCGGCTGGGGTTGTCGATCGCGGTGATGCGCGACC
This sequence comes from Alphaproteobacteria bacterium, assembly GCA_965242575.1. GTDB lineage: Bacteria > Pseudomonadota > Alphaproteobacteria > UBA7887 > UBA7887 > JANQOH01. Next base: position 2,050,856 of record OZ251461.1, on the reverse strand, counting down.
GGACGGTCTTCATCGCCGATTCGACGGTGACGGAGCTCCCGACCCCCGCCGAGCTCGCCGACATCGCCTGCCAGAGCGCCGCCAAGGCGCGCGAGATGGGCCACGAGCCGCGGGTGGCGCTGCTGTCGTTCTCCACCTACGGCAACCCGCTGCGCGAGCGCGGGCAGCGGGTGCGCGAGGCCATCGAGATCCTCGATTCGCGCGGCGTGGACTTCGAGTACGACGGCGAGATCGCCGCCGACGTGGCGCTCGACACCGCGCTGCACGAACTCTACCCGTTCTGCCGCCTGTCGGGGCCGGCCAACGTGCTGGTGATGCCGGCGCTGCACAGCGCCAGCATATCGACGAAGCTCCTCCGGGAACTGGGGGGCGGGACGCTGGTGGGGCCGCTGCTCATGGGGCTGGAGAAGCCGGTGCAGATCGTCCCCCTCGGCGCCACGGTCGCGGACATCGTCAATTTCGCCACTTTCGCCGCGCATGAGGCGGTCCGCGAGCGGGCGCGGGCGGAAGCCCCCGCCTGACGCCGGGCGCGCGCGCGTCCGCGCCGCGCGCCGCGCCGCCGCCGCCGCCGCGGTCGCCGCGCTCCCCGCCGCCCTCGCGTTGGCGGCGGCGGCGGCGGCGGGCGCGCTCGACCCGGCGGGCGCGGCGGGGCTGTGGCTGCTGATCGCGGCGGCGATGGCGGCGGGGCTGTGGCCGGCGGCGGCGGCCATCGACGCCGCCGCGGCGTGGACCGGGCGGCTGGCGGCGGGGCCGGAGCCCGGCCCGCCGGCCGAATCGGCGCTGCCCGGCCTCGGCGCGCCGCTCCGCCGGGCGCTGGCGCGGCTCGCGCGCGAATGGCGGGAGCGCCGCGCCGAAACCGCGGACGCCATCGCCGCGATGGAGGCGATCCTCGACGCCCTGCCCGACCCGCTGCTGCTGCTCGACGACGCGAACCGGGTGGCGTTCGCCAACCGCGCCGCCCAGGCGGCGTTCGGGCGCGCCCTGGCGGGGCGGCCGCTGGCCGCCGCGATCCGCGCCCCGGCGCTGCTCGCGGCGGCGGAGCGGGCCGCCGGGGAGCCGGCGTCGGCGCGGTTCGAGGTCGAGTCCGACTCCGGCGCGCGCACGGTCTGGGACGGGCGCCTCGCCGCCATCGGCGCGGGGGCGGCGGACGGGCCGCGGGTCCTCCTCGCGCTGCGCGACGTCACCGCCCACGAGCGCGGCGAACGCCTGCGCGCCGAGTTCGTCGCCAACGCCAGCCACGAGATCCGCACGCCGCTGACCACCCTGGTCGGAGCCATCGAGACCCTGCGCGGGCCGGCCCGCGACGACGCCGGAACGCGTGAGCGTTTCCTCGCCATGATGGCCGACCACGCCGCCCGCATCGGCCGCCTGGTGGACGGACTGCTCAGCCTCTCGCGCATCGAGAGCGCCGAGCGCGCCCCGCCCGCCGGCGCCGTGGATCTGCGCCCGGTGCTGGAGCGCGCGGCGGAGGCGCTGGCCTGGCGCGCGCGCGAGCGCGGCGCGCGCGTGACCCTCGACATCGACCCCGCCGCGCCGCCGGTCGCCGGCGACGCCGACGAATTGGAGCTCGCCTTCCGCAACCTGATCGACAACGCGATCAAATACGGCCCCGAGGGCGGCGAGGTCCGCGTCGCCGCCGCGCCGGACGGCGGCGGGGCCCGGGTCACGGTGAGCGACGACGGCCCCGGCGTCGCCGCCGAGCACGTCCCGCGCCTCACCGAGCGCTTCTACCGCGTCGACAAGGCGCGCGCCGGGCCGCCCGGCGCCGGGCTGGGGCTGGCCATCGTCAAGCACGTCGCGCGGCGGTGCGGGGGCGCGCTCGACATCGCCAGCGAGGCGGGCCGGGGCGGCCGGTTTACCCTCCGCCTGCGGCGCGCGCCGCCGGAATCCTCCGATACGGGGACCCCCCCGATACGGGAATCCCTCGATACGGGGAATCGGGCGACATGAAATCGTAACGGAACCGTAACAGGATGTTTGCGCGCCGCGCCTACACGGCGGGGAGCCGTTCCCGGCCCCAATCTCAGGAGAGAGACCCGTGAAACTCAAAGCGTTCGTCCTGGCGGGCGCCGCGGCGCTCGCCGCGGCCGCCGCGGCCGAGGCCCGCGACCGCATCCGCGTCGTCGGCTCCTCGACCGTGTTCCCGTTCTCCACCGCCGTCGCCGAGCAGTTCGGCAAGACGACCGACTTCCCGACCCCGGTGGTGGAGAGCACCGGTTCGGGCGGCGGCCTCAAACTGTTCTGCGCCGGCCTCGGCGTGGCCCACCCGGACATGGCCAACGCCTCGCGGCGCATCAAGCAGTCGGAGGTCGACCGCTGCGCGTCCAACGGCGTGGACGGCATCGTCGAGGTCAAGGTCGGCTTCGACGGCATCGTCGTCGCCAATTCGCGCAGCGCGCCGCGGGCGAGCCTGACCCTGCGCCAGCTGTTCCTCGCCCTTGCCAAGGACGTCCCGGTCGACGAAGAGGGCGCCGAACTGGCCCCGAACCCGTATGAGCGCTGGAGCGACATCGACCCGTCGCTGCCGGACGCGGCCATCGAGGTCCTCGGCCCGCCGCCGACCTCCGGCACCCGCGACGCCTTCGCCGAACTGGCGCTCGAGGGCGGCTGCAAGACCTTCCCGGCGCTTGCGGCGCTGAAGAAGGCGGACAAGGGCCGCTACAAGGCGGTCTGCCACGCGGTCCGCGAGGACGGCGCCTATGTCGAGGCCGGCGAGAACGACGTGCTGATCGTCCAGAAGCTGGTCGCCAACCCCGACGCCTTCGGCGTGTTCGGGTTCAGCTTCCTCGACCAGAGCGCCGACAGCGTGCAGGGCAGCGCCATCGGCGGGGTCGAGCCGACCTTCGAGTCGATCTCCGACGCCAGCTACCCCGTGTCGCGGTCGCTCTTCTTCTACGTCAAGCAGGCCCATGCGGGGGTCATCCCCGGCATGGTCGAGTTCGTCGAGGAGTTCACCAGCGAGCGCGCCTGGGGGCCGGAGGGCTACCTGGCCGACAAGGGCCTGATCCCGCTGCCCGACGCCGAGCGCGCCGCCGTTCGCGGCGCCGCCCTCGCGCTCGCCCCGCTGTCGATGTAGCCGGGCGAACCGGAGGCTTCGCGCGCCGTGCCGCCCGCCGCCGTCATCGGCGCCATCGCGATCCTGGCCCTCGCGGGCTACGCGATGGGCCGCCGCAAGTCGCGCGCGGCGGTGGGCGGCCGGCTTCGCGAACTCCATTCCCCGCCGGGCTATTACGGCGGCTACGTCGCGCTCTGGTGCGGCCTGCCGGCGCTGGTCGTCGTCGCGGGCTGGTCGCTGGCCCAGCCGGCGATCCTCGAGGCCGCCGCCGCCGGCGCGCTGCCGGCCGAGACGCGCGCGCTGCCGCCGGGCCAATTCGGCCTGGCGATGAACGACGTCCGCAACATCGCCGCCGGCGGCGCCGCGGGGGCGGCGGCGGCGCGGGGGGCGGACCCGGCGGTGCTGGAGGCGGCGGCGCGCCTCGCGCGCTACGGCGCCATCGGCGACGCGGCCCTCGCCGCCGTCGCGCTGGCCGCGGCGGTCCTGGGCCTCGCCCACGCGCGGCGGCGAGTCGCCCCCGGCCTGCCGGCGCGCAACGCCGTGGAGCGCGCGCTCAAGGTCCTCCTCGTCGCCTGCTCGACCATCGCCATATTGACGACCCTCGGCATCGTCCTGTCGCTGATGTTCGAATCGATCCGCTTCTTCGCGCAGGTCCCGCTCGACGACTTCCTGTTCGGCCTCGAATGGAGCGCGCAGACCGCGATCCGCGACGACCAGGTGGGCGCGTCGGGGCGTTTCGGCGCCGTCCCGCTGTTCGCGGGGACGCTTCTCGTCACCCTCGTCGCCATGCTGGTGGCGGTTCCCATCGGCCTGATGTCGGCGGTGTACCTCTCGGAATACGCCGATTCGCGGCTGCGCGCGGCGGCGAAGCCGATGCTCGAAATCCTCGCCGGGGTGCCGACGGTGGTGTACGGGTTCTTCGCGGCGATTACCGTGGCGCCGCTGCTGCGCGGCGCGGGGGAGAGCATCGGCGTCGGGGTCGACTCCGAAAGCGCGCTCGCCGCCGGGCTGGTCATGGGGATCATGATCGTCCCGTTCGTCTCGTCGCTGTCCGACGACGCGATCAACGCCGTGCCGCAGAACCTGCGCGACGGCTCCTACGCGCTCGGCGCGACGCGGTCCGAGACCGTGCGCCGGGTGGTGCTGACGGCGGCGCTGCCCGGAATCGTCGCCGCCGTCCTGCTGGCGGTGTCGCGCGCCATCGGCGAGACCATGATCGTGGTCATGGCGGCCGGCCTCGCCGCCAACCTGACGGCGAACCCGCTGGAGGCGGTGACGACGGTGACTGTGCAGATCGTCACCCTGCTGGTGGGCGACCAGGAGTTCGACAGCGCCAAGACGCTGGCCGCCTTCGCCCTCGGTCTGACGCTGTTCCTGGCGACGCTGGCGCTCAACGTCGTCGCGCTGCGCGCGGTCCGGCGCTACCGGGAGGTGTACGAATGACCGGCGCGGCGCGGCGCGGACTGCCCGACGACGCGCGGCTGCGGCGGCGCCATGCGGCGGAGAGGCGGTTCCGCGCCTGCGGGGTCCTCGCCATCGCGCTCGCCGGGGCGATCCTCGCGGCGCTGCTGGGCAGCATCGCCGCCAGGGGCTACAGCGCCTTCCGGCAGACGGTCGTCACCCTGCCGGTGACGTTCGACCCGGCGGTCATCGACCCCGGCGGGACGGGCGGCCCCGCCGCGATTCGCAAGGCCGATTTCGCCCGCCTCGCGCGCGCGCCGCTCTACGCGCTCTTCCCAGAGGTCGAGGGGCGGCGCGACAGGCGGGCGCTGACGCGGCTGCTGAGTTCGGGGACCGACCTGCAGCTCCGCGACATGGTCCTGGCCGACCCGTCGCTGATCGGCGAGACGCGCGATGTGGCGCTGCTCGCCTCCGACGACGTCGACATGCTGGTCAAGGGCAAGTTCTCCCGCGAGCTGGAGGAATCGCTGCGGCCCATGGACGACCGCCAGCTCGGCTGGATCGACGCGCTGGCGGCGGAGGGGCGGGTGGAGACGCGGTTCAATACGCGCTTCTTCACCGCCGCCGACTCGCGCGAGCCGGAGCTGGCGGGAATTTGGGGCGCGGCGGCGGGGTCGTTCTGGGCCCTCCTCGTCTGCATGGCGGTCAGCATGCCGGTGGGGGTGTGCGCCGCGATCTACCTCGAGGAGTTCGCGCCCCGGAACCGCTGGACCGACCTGGTCGAGGTCAACATCAACAATCTGGCGGCGGTGCCGTCGATCGTGTTCGGCCTGCTCGGTCTCGCGGTGTTCCTCAACTTTTTCGGGATGCCGCGCTCGGCGCCGCTGGTCGGCGGCCTGGTGCTGGCGCTGATGACCCTGCCGACGGTGATCATCGCCACCCGCGCGGCGCTCAAGGCGGTGCCCGTCTCGATCCGCGAGGCGGCGCTGGGCGTCGGGGCCTCCGACATGCAGGTCGTTCTGCACCACGTCCTGCCGCTGGCGCTCCCCGGCATGCTGACCGGGTCGATCATCGGCGCCGCCCAGGCGCTCGGCGAGACGGCGCCGCTGCTGATGATCGGCATGGTCGCGTTCATCGCCGACACGCCCTCCGGGCCGCTCGATCCGGCGACCGCGCTGCCGGTGCAGATATTCATCTGGTCCGACAGCCCCGAGCGCGCCTTCGCCGAGCGCACGGCCGCGGCGATCATGGTGTTGCTCGGCTTCCTCGTCTGCATGAACGCGGCGGCGGTCTGGCTGCGGCGGAAATTCGAACGGCGGTGGTAGGCGTGGGCGGAGGCGGACGGGAGCGCCCGGATACGGGAGTCGAGGAGCCGGGAGTCGAGGCGCCGGGCGTCAAGATGGCGGGGCGCGGCGTCGACGTCTTCTACGGCGCGGCGCAAGCCATCCGCGGCGTGAGCATCGACATACGGGAGCGCGAGGTCACCGCGTTCATCGGCCCGTCGGGCTGCGGCAAGTCGACCTTCCTGCGCTGCTTCAACCGGATGAACGACACCATCCCGTCCTGCCGCGTGGACGGCAAGATCCTGCTCGACGGGGAGGACGTCTATGCTCCCTCGGTGGACGTGGTGCGCCTGCGCACCCGGGTGGGGATGGTGTTCCAGAAGCCCAACCCGTTCCCCAAATCGATCTACGAGAACGTCGCCTACGGCCCGCGCATCCACGGCGCCGCCGACTCGCGCGACGAGCTGGACGGGATCGTCGAGGCGAGCCTGCGCCGCGCCGGCCTGTGGGACGAGGTGCGCGACCGCCTCGACCGGCCCGGCACGGGCATATCCGGCGGCCAGCAGCAGCGGCTGTGCATCGCCCGCGCCATCGCCATCGACCCCGAGGCGATCCTGATGGACGAGCCCTGTTCGGCGCTCGACCCCATCGCCACCGCGCGGATCGAGGAGCTGATCGGCGAATTGCGGACGCGCTACACCATCGTCATCGTCACCCACAACATGCAGCAGGCGGCCCGCGTGTCGCAGCGGACGGCCTTCTTCCACCTCGGCGAGCTGGTCGAATACGACGCCACCGAGGCGATCTTCACCAACCCGAAGACCCGGCGCACGCAGGACTACATCACCGGGCGCTTCGGCTAGAGCCGCACGGCGGCGACCGCAGGGGAAAGGCCGGATTCATGGCGAACGCGGAACACACGGTCCACGCCTACGACGACGAACTCGAACGGCTGTCCGACCTGGTGCTCAGGATGGGCGGCATGGTCGAGAGCCAGATCGCCTCCGCCACCCGCGCCATGGCCGCGCGCGACAGCGAGGAGGCGCAGCGGGTCGTCGACGGCGACGCGGCGATCGACGCGCTGGAGCGCGAGGTCGAGAAACAGGCGACGACGATGCTGGCGCTGCGCCAGCCCATGGCCAACGACCTGCGCTGGATCGTCGGCGCGCTGCGGACGGCCGGCGACCTGGAGCGCATGGGCGACCTGGCCGCCAACATCGCCAAGCGGTCGATCGCCCTCTCCCGGACCCGCGAACTCGATTCGCTCTGGGCGATCCCCAGCATGTCGGCGCGGGTGCGCGCGATGGTCCGGGACGTGCTGGACGCCTACGTCGAACAGGACGCCGCCAAGGCCGAGCGCGTGTGGCGGAGCGACCGCGAGATCGACGAGATCTACAACGGCCTGTTCCGCCAGTTGCTCACCTACATGATGGAGGACCCGCGCAACATCACGCCCTGCGCGCACCTGCTGTTCATCGCCAAGAACCTCGAGCGCATCGCCGACCACGCGACCAACGTCTCCGAATCGGTCCTCTACCGCGAGACCGGCGAGCGCGAGATGGGCGAGCGCCCGAAATCCGACGACACCGCGACCTTCGCCGGCGCGGCGAAGCCGGCGCCGTGAGGGTCAGGCCCGAGGTCCTCCTGGTGGAGGACGAGAGGGACATCGCCGCCATGCTGCGCTACAATCTGGAGCGCGAGGGGTTCGCGGTGCGCGAGGCCCGCGACGGCGACGAGGCCCTCGCCGCGATCGCCGAGGCGCCGCCCGACCTGGCGATCCTCGACTGGATGCTGCCCTCGGTCTCCGGCCTCGAGGTCTGCCGCGCCCTGCGCCGTTCGCGGAAGACGAAAACCCTGCCGGTGATCATGCTGACGGCGCGCGCCGGGGAGGAGGACCGAGTGCGCGGCCTCGACAGCGGCGCCGACGACTACGTCCCCAAGCCGTTCTCGCCCGGCGAGCTGACGGCCCGCGTGCGCGCGCTGCTGCGCCGCGCCCGCCCGGCGCTGGCGGAGAGCCGGCTGGAGCACGCCGACATCGTCATGGACCTCGACACCTACCGCGTCCATCGCGGCGGCCGCCCGGTGCGCCTGGGGCCGACCGAGTTCCGCCTGCTGCGCCACTTCCTCGAACATCCGCGGCGGGTGTTCAGCCGCGAACAGCTGCTGGACGCGGTGTGGGGCCGCCACATCACCGTCGAGCTGCGCACGATCGACGTCCATATCCGCCGCCTGCGCAAGGCGATCAACGCCGGCGGCGCGCCCGACGCCATCCGCACCGTCCGCTCGGCCGGATACGCCCTCGAGGCCGCCGCGCCCGCCGGCGCGGGCCCGGACGCGGCGCCGTGAGCGCGGCGGCGTATTTGCGCGGCGCGGCGGCGCTGCTCGACGCGGCGGCGGCGGCGCCGCTCGACGCCCCGGCGGCGGCGGCGGTCGACGCGCTGGCGGCGGCGTGCCGCGCCCGCCGCGCGGTGCTGGTCTGCGGCAATGGCGGCTCCGCCGCCGACGCCATGCACATCGCCGGCGAGCTGGTCGGCAGGTTCCGCCGCGAGCGCGCCGGGTTCAAGGCGGTCGCGCTCGGCTCCGACCCTGCGGTCGCCACCGCCTGGGCCAACGATTACGACTACGAATCCGCCTTCGCGCGCGAGGTCGAGGCGCTCGGCGAGGCCGGCGGCGTGGCGTGGGGGCTCAGCACCAGCGGCAATTCCGAAAACGTCGTCCGCGCCCTGCGCCGGGCGCGCGAGATCGGCATGACCGCCCTGGCGATGACCGGCGCAGGCGGCGGCCGCCTCGCCGGCGCGGCCGACATCCTCATCGCCGTCCCCTCCCGCGACACCGCGCGCGTGCAGGAAGTCCACCGCTGCCTCTACCACTACGTCTGCGACGAGTTGGAGAAGCGGCTGGCGTAGAGCCGGGCGGCGGCGTCACGACGCGCCCGCTATCCATGATCACTATACGATCCGCCGTCCGCGCCGTCAAAAGGCGGCGCGCGACGGTGAGCTCCGCCTCGCGATCCGGCGCCGGCGCCGCCTCGTCCGGAAAGCGCGCCGCCCCCCTCCCCCGCTTGGCGGGCGCGGCGGGGGCGGGTAGCGTCGCGGCATGAAGCGGGCTGACACGGCGGCGCTGGTGGTGGCGGCGGGGCGCGGGGCGCGATTCGGCAGCGGGACGCCGAAGCAGTACCGCCGGCTCGGCGGGCGCACGGTGCTGGAGCGCAGCCTGCGGATTTTTACGGAGCATCCGGAGGTCGGGCGGACGCTGGCCGCGATCCACGCCGACGACCGCGCGCTCTACGACGCCGCGACGGCGGGGCTCGGCCTGCCGGAGCCGGTCATCGGCGGAGCGGCGCGGCAGGAATCGGCGCGGCGCGGGCTGGAGGCGCTGGCGGCGCGCCCGCCGGAGCGGGTCGTCATCCACGACGCCGCCCGTCCGCTGGCGACGGCGGAGGTCGTCTCGCGCGCGCTCGCCGCGCTGTCTACGCACGACGGCGCGGTCGCCGCAGTCCCGGCGCGGGACACGCTCAAGCGAACGGAGAACGGGACGATAGCGGAGACGATCCCGCGCGACGGCGTGCGGCTGGCGCAGACGCCGCAGGCGTTCCGCTTCGCCGGCATCCTCGCCGCGCACCGCGCCGCCGCGGGGCTGGCGCTGACCGACGACGCGGCGGTGGCGGAGCGCGCGGGACTGCGCGTCGCGGCGGTGGAATCGGACCCGGACAACGTGAAGATCACGACCGAAGCGGACCTGGCGCGGGCGGAGCGCCTCCTCCCCCGCGCAGTCCGGGCGGGCTCCGGCTTCGACGCGCACCGCTTCGCCGCCGACGCCGGCGGGCCGGGCGGACGGGTCATGCTGTGCGGCGTCGCGGTCCCCCACGACCGGCGCCTGGCCGGGCATTCGGACGCCGACGCGGCGCTGCACGCGGTGGTCGACGCGCTGCTCGGCGCGGTGGCGGCGGGCGATATCGGGACGTTCTTCCCGCCCGGCGACGCGCGATGGGCAGGCGCGGACTCGGCGGTCTTCGTCCGGCGCGCGCGCGGCGAGGTCGAGGCGGCGGGCGGGCGGATCGTCCACGTCGACGTGACGATCGTCTGCGAGGCGCCGCGCATCGGCCCGTGGCGGGCGGCGATGCGGGCGCGGCTCGCCAGCCTGCTCGGCCTGCCCGAAGGCGCGGTGAGCGTGAAGGCGACGACGACCGAGGGGATGGGCTTCGCCGGGCGCGGCGAGGGGATCGCGGCGCAGGCGACGGCGACGGTGGAGGCCGCGGCGTGAGGCGGGATTGGCGCGCGCGGCCGGGCGGCGTCCTGGCGACGTGGTTCGGCGCCGGGCTGCTGCCGGTCGCGCCGGGGACGTGGGGCTCCCTCGCCGCCCTGCCCTTCGCGTGGGTTGTCGAACGCGCGGCGGGGCAATGGGGGCTGGCGGCGGCGGCGGCGGGCCTGTTCGCCGCCGGGTGTTGGGCGGCCGAGGGCTACGAACGCCGCTCGGGGCGGCGCGACCCCGGCGCCGTCGTGGTGGACGAGGTTGCGGGGCAATGGCTCACGCTGGCGGCGGTTCCCGCCAGTCCGTGGAGCTACGCGGCGGGGTTCGCGCTGTTCCGCGCCGCGGACATTCTCAAGCCGTGGCCGGCGCGGCTGGCGGAGCGCCGGCTTCCGGGCGGCGTCGCGGTGATGGCGGACGACGCAGCGGCGGCGGCGTGGGCCGGCGCCGCGTTGTGGGCGCTGGGAGAGTTCGTTGTTCCCGGATGATCTGCGCGCGCGGGCGGCGGCGCTGGTCGACCGCTACCGGGCGGAGGGCCGGCGGATCGCGACGGCGGAATCCTGCACCGGCGGGCTGGTCGCCGCGCTGCTGACGGAGATCGCCGGGTCGTCGGACGTGTTCGACCGCGCCTTCGTCGTTTATTCCAACGCGGCGAAGGCGGAGCTGCTCGGAGTGGCACCGGCGCTGCTGGCGGAGCATGGCGCGGTGAGCGCGGCGGCGGCGCGGGCGATGGCCGATGGCGCGCTGGCGCGGTCGGCGGCGTCGGTCGCGGTGGCGGTGACGGGAATCGCCGGCCCCGGCGGCGGGAGCGCGGAGAAGCCGGTGGGACTGGTCCATTTCGCGCGCGCGGCGCGCGGCGGCGCAGCGGCGGACGCGCGCCGGGTGTTCGCAGGCGACCGGGCTGCGGTGCGCCGCGCGTCGGTCGCGTTTGCGCTGGCGCTGCTGGAGGCGGAGCGTTGAGGCGCGGCGGCCGGCGCTACCCGAACAGCTGCGCGCTTATGGCGACGACGAACGCGCGCGTGAAACCCACCATCCACTTGACCAAAAGCAAGCTGGCCTCGATTTCGGCGATATCGCCGTCGTAGCGGGCGACGGACTTCGCCGCCTCCCGCGCCTTGTCGTCGTCGGCTCCCGCGCCGATGAGCGCCGCATGGAGCTCGCCGTTCATCGTACTCATGAACCGCTCCGCGATTCCGCCATCGACCGCGCCGAGCCCAATATGGCGCCGAACCCGCGCGACGGTCAAGGGTCGAGGACGGACGTTGGCGATTCGGACGAACGTTGGCGATTCTCGTTACAGGCAGGCCGCAGCCCCGATTCGTATTCCCGGTACCGCTCGCGAGGACGGTCCGGAAAACGCAGGGCGGTCCGAGGAAGCACGCGTCATTCGGGCGCGAATTCGCGGAGGCGGCGGGCGGCGACGGAGAGCATGGCGAGGTCGCATTCGGGCTGCGCGCGGAGGTCTTCGAGCAGGCGCGCGTGGCGGTCCAGAAGGGCGCGGTTTTCGGCCGCCCAGCCGTCGAGGCCGCCATCGGCCGCGGCGGCGCGGACGGTCAGCGCCGCCTGGCGGGCGTGGAGGTCGTCGACGATGGCGGCGGAGGCGCGGCGGCGCCACAGGCCGGCGGGCGCGAACCGCTGCGCGCGGTCGCGCAGCCAGTCGAGGCCGAGGCGGCGGCCGACGCGGAAGAACAGGCGCCCGGTCTCGACCGCGCCGCGGCCGGTCCGGTCGGCGGCGTCGACGATCCAGCACGCGGAATGCAGCGGGCCGGCGGCGGCGACCGCGACCGCCAGCGGCTCCGACGCGCCCCTCTCCCGCAGCGATCGCGCATCGGCGGCGACCCGGGCGCCCAGGTCGCCGGGGAGGACGCGGTCGAGGCCGGCGGCGAGCGCGGACACCCCGGCGCCGAGCGGCGCGGCGGCCGCGGCGCAGTCCAGCGGCCGGGGGCGGTTGCGGAGGAGCCACAGCGCCGCGTGCTCCATCGGCCCGCGCAGGGCGGCGGCGGCGGCGGTCCGCTCCGGCGCGGGAATGCGGGAATCCAGCTCCTCCCAGTCCGCCCACAGGCGCGGCATGTCGAACGCGGCGCGGGCGGCGGCGAAGGCGCGGACGACGTCGGCGGCGGCGGCGCCGGTCTCCTCGCGCGCCATCGTCACGAAGGCGGGGCCGGCGCGGTCGACGACGGCGTTGGCGAGCGCCGTCGCGACGATCTCCCGCCGCAGGCCGTGGCGGCGGATACGGGGGCCGAGCCGCGCGGCGAGGACGGCGGGGAAGTAGTCCTCCAATTCGCCGGCGAGGAACGGGTCGTCGGGCAGGCCGGAGTCGAGCAGGTCGTCGTACAGCGCGGCCTTGGCGTGGGCGTGCAGGACGGCGATCTCGGGCCGCGAGAGGCCGATTCCGGCGGCGCGCAGCGCCTCGATGGCCTCGTCGTCGGGCAGGTCCTCGACGCGGCGGTCGAGGCGCCCGGCGCGCTCGAGCTCCTGGATCGCCCGCTGCTGGAGGTCGAGGCGGTCGGCGCCGAGGGATTCGACGACGCCGATGCCGAGGGCCTGGAGGCGGGTGTCGCGCAGGCAGCGGCGGGTCACCTCGCCGGCCATTTCGGCGAGCAGGGGGTCGCGGTCGGCGCGGTCCAGCGCGCCCGCCGCCACCGCGTCGTTCAACAGGATCTTGATGTTGACCTCGCGGTCGGAGCAATCGACTCCGGCGGAATTGTCGATGGCGTCGCGGTTGAGGCGGACGCCGGCGCGCGCCGCCTCGACGCGGGCGCGCTGGGTGAAGCCGAGATTGCCGCCCTCGGCGACGACCTTGCAGCGCAGCTCGCGCGCGTCGATCCGCACCGGGTCGTTGGCGCGGTCGCCGGAATCGGCGTGGGTCTCGCCGGCGGCCTTGACGAAGGTCCCGACGCCGCCGTTCCATAACAGGTCGACGGGCGCGCGCAGCAGCGCCGAGACCAGTTCGTCGGGGGTGAGCGAATCCGCCCCGACGGCAAGGACGCGCTTGATCTCCGGCGTGAGCGCGACCGATTTGGCGCCGCGGTCGAACACGCCGCCGCCGGCGGAGATCGCGCGGCGGTCGTAATCGGCCCAGCCGGAGCGTTCGAGGGCGAACAGGCGCCGGCGCTCGGCGAAGGCGGCGGCGGGGTCCGGGTCCGGGTCGACGAAGACGCAGCGGTGGTCGAACGCGCCGACCAGGCGGATATGCGGGGACAGCAACATGCCGTTGCCGAACACGTCGCCCGACATGTCGCCGATGCCGACGACGGAGAGCGGCGCGGCGTCGGCGTCCACGTCCCTGTCGCGGAAGTGGCGGCGGACGGACTCCCACGCGCCGCGCGCGGTGACGCCGAGGCGCTTGTGGTCGTATCCGGTCGAGCCGCCGCTGGCGAAGGCGTCGCCGAGCCAGAAGCCGTACCGGTCGGCGATTTCGTTGGCGATGTCGGAAAACGCGGCGGTGCCCTTGTCGGCGGCGACGACGAGGTAGGGGTCGTCGCCGTCGTGGCGGACGACGCCGGGCGGCGGGACGACCGCGCCGTCGACGACGTTGTCGGCGACGTCGAGCAGGGCGGAGACGAAGGCGCGGTAGCAGGCGATTCCCTCGGCGCGGAGGGCGCCGCGGCCGCCGTCCTCCGGCGGGCGCTTGACGACGAACCCGCCCTTGGCGCCGACGGGAACGATGACGGCGTTCTTGGTCATTTGCGCCTTCATCAGGCCGAGCACCTCGGTGCGGTAGTCCTCGAGGCGGTCGGACCAGCGCAGGCCGCCGCGCGCCACGCGGCCGCCGCGCAGATGCGCCCCCTCGACGCGCGGGCCGCAGACGAAGACCTCCACCCACGGGCGCGGCGGCGGGAGTTCGGCGAGGCGCGCGGAATCGAGTTTGAACGCCATGTGCGCGCGCGGCGCGCCGTCCGCGCCGCGGCGGTAGAAATTGGTCCGCAGGGTCGATTCGACGGCGTTGAGGAAGCGCCGCGCGATGCGGTCCTCGTCGAGGCTCGCGGTGGACTCCAGCGCCGCGCGGACGGCGGCGGCGGCCGCCGCGGCGCGGTCCGGGTCGTGGCCATCGGGGTCGAACCGGGCGGCGAACAGCGCCGTCAGCCGGCGCGCGATCTCCGGGTTCGCGGCGAGGGTCCGGGCCATGTAGTCGTGGCTGAAGGGAATGCCGGCCTGGCGCAGGAGCCGGGCGTAGGCGCGCAGCGCGGCGGCCTCGCGCCAGTCCAGCCCGGCGGCGAGGACGAGGGCGTTGAAGCCGTCGTCCTCGGCGTCGCCGGCGCGGATGCGGGCGAACGCCTCGCGGAAGCGCGCCCCCGCCCCTTCCGCGTCGATGGCGGCGCCGCCGCGCCCGGCGACGCCGAGGTCGTGGAGCCAGACGTCGGCCTCGCCGCCGGCGCCGGCGACGCGGTGGGGGAACTCGTCGGCCACCCGCAGCCCCATGTTCTCGAGGGTCGGCAGAACGTCGGACAGCGCCAGTTGCTCGCCGCGGCTGAATATGCGGAAGCGCGCCGAGTCCGCCGGCGCGCCGGGCGGGCGGCGGAGTTCGAGCGCGAGGCCGTCCGCGCGCGCCTCCTCGACGCGGTCGATGTCGCGGACGGCGGCGCGGGCCGGGACGCGGTCGCGGTATCCGGCGGGGAACGCGGCGCGGTAGCGGCGCTCCAGCGCGGCGGCGCGATGTTCGTCGTGGACGGCGGCGAGTTCGTCGCGCAGGTCGTCCTCCCAGCGGCGCAGCGCGGCGGCGAGGCGCGCCTCGACGGCCGCGGCGCGGGGCGGCGGCGGCCCGGCCGGGGTGGTGGAGAGGACCACGTGCAGGCGCGCCACCGGCGCGTCGCCGACATGGGTGTGGAAGGCGCGGCAGACGCCGGAGAAGGCGTCCTCCAGGATGGGCGCGACGGCGCGCCGCAAGCCCGCCTCGTAGCGTTCGGCGGGCACGAAGACGAGGCAGGAGACGGCCCAGCCGAAGCCGTCGCGGCGGACGAACAGGCGGGTGCGCGGGCGTTCGTGGAGGTGGAGGACGCCGAGGGCGGTGTCGAGCAGGGCGTCGTCGTCGAATTGGAACAGTTCGTCGCGCGGGAAGGTCTCGAGGATGTGGAGGAACGCCTTGCCGTCGTGGCCGCCGGGCGCGAAGCCGGCGCGCTCAGCGACGCGGGCGGCCTTGCGGCGCAGCAGCGGGATGTCCGCCAGCGGCGCGTTGTAGGCGCTGGAGGTGTAGAGGCCGAGAAAGCGGTGGACGCCGACCACGCCGCCGCCGGCGCCGCGGCGCTTGATCTCGATCGAGTCCATATGGGTCTGGCGGTGGACGGTGGAGCGCCGGGCGCTCTTGCCGACGATCAGCGGGTTGGCGTCGGCGAGGCGGGCGCGCATGGCGGCGGGCAGCGGGCGGCCGCGCGCGGCGCGGAGGTTCTCGCGCTCCTCGGCGCGGCTCATGACCCCGAGCGCGGCGCCGGGGACTCCCTTGAGGAGGGGTTCGCCGCCGGCGCCCTGCGCGAGGTCGTAGCGGCGGTAGCCGACGAAGGTGAAATGGCGGTCGGCGATCCAGCGCAGGAAGGCGGCGATCTCGTCGCGATCGGGGTGCGCCGGCGCGGTTTCGGCGAGTTCGCGCACGGCGTCGTCGAGCGCGCCGCGCATGGCGCCCCAATCGGCGACGGCGCGGCGGACGTCCTCGAGGACGTGCGCGAGGCGCGCCGCCAGCGCGGCGGAATCGGCGGAGTCCTGGCGGCGGATCTCGATGCGGACGGTGGATTCGACCCCCGTATCGGGCGCGTCGGCGGCGCCGGGTTCGCGCAGTTCGCGCAGCGCGCCCGAAGCGTCGCGGCGCGCGCGCCAGGTGGGATGGGCGACGAAGCGGATGGGGATTTCGCGCGCGTTCAGTTCGGCGGTGAGCGAGTCGACGATGAACGGACGGTCGTCGGTGACCAGGTCGATGACGGTGCGGGGGGAGGACCAGCCATCGCGCTTCGGGTCGGGGTCGTAGACTCGCAATTTGTCGGAGCCGGGCCGGCGTTCGCGCATGAAGGCGAACATGCGCTCGGCGGCGCGGCGGAGGCTTTCCGCGCTTCGGCCGCCGATGTCCTCCGGCGGCGTGCGGCGGTAGAACCGGCCGACGAACAGGTCGCGCGCGGCGTCGAGCGCGGCGCTCATGGCGCGGCGGACGCGGTCGCGCCTTTCCGGGATGCGGGCGGGGGCGGCAATTCCGGGAGAACCGGGACGGCGGCGGCGGCGCGGGGCCGCGCTGCGCGCGAGGCCGGCGGGACGCCGGCGCTTCCGGGGGGATCCGGGATGCGGGCGGCGGCGGCGATTCCGGGAGAACCGGGACGGCGGCGGCGGCGCGGGGCCGCGCTGCGCGCGAGGCCGGCGGGACGCCGGCGCTCCCAGGGGGATCCGGGAATTGCGGGATGCGGCGGCGCGGCAATTCCGGGAGAACCGGGACGGCGGCCGCCGCGCGGGGTCGCGCTGCGCGCGAGGCCGGCGGGACGCCAGCGGTCCCGGGGGGAGATCCGGGAATTGCGGGATGCAGGCGGGCACGGCAATTCCGGGAGAACCGGAACGGCGGCGGAGCGGCGGCGAATGGGCATGGGGGGCGGTCCGCGGCCCAGTTGGGGAGTCAATCGTATCGTAGCGGAATTACAAGGAAAAGGCAAGATCGTCGGTTAGCCCGGATTTCTCATACGTCTCCGGGTTGAGGGGCGGTGTGCGGTGTCGGCGGTGATTTTCGGGTTGCGGTGACGGCGCTGATTTTGAGGCGTGTTGAAGCGCCCGTCGGCTGGCGACGGGTGGTTTGGCTTGGCGATGTCTCCGTTGTTGCGGGGAAGGGTGAGTTGTGCGCCGCTTCAGGTTGCGGCGGCGGATAATCTCCTTCGGGCGGTGCGGAACTCGTCCTGGAAAGAATGGTTGGTGTCCATTGCGATCTTGATGCGGCGGACGCTGACACGGACCCATGCGGCGATCTTGAGCAGTTTGAGGCGCAGGCTTCCGCATGTGGCGGCGGCGCGGCGGGTGTGGGCGAGGCCGAGGCGGCGCAGGGCGCAGAGCAGCACATAGGCCATCGAGGCGAACCACAAGCGGAGTTGGTTGGCGCGCATGCTATGCGCCGAGGTGCGGTCGGAGAACAGGTCGAGTTGGCATTCCTTGATGCGGTTCTCCATCTCGCCGCGTTGGCAATACAGGTCCTCGTAGAGGCTCCGGGCGTCATGCGCGCTGGCGGCGAGCGAGGTGACGACGAAGCGCGGATTGGCCTTGCCGCGGGTCCATTCGGCCTTACCGACGACGCGGCGTTCGCGGCTCCAACTATCGCGCGTGGACCACATGAAGTCGGCGAAGCGCCGCGCCGGGGCGCCGCTCCGCTCGCTGTCCGCCTCGGCCTCCGCCAGCGCATCCGCGACCTGCGCCGCCAGACGATCGTTCCGCGCCAGACCGAACAGGTAATCCACCCCGTTGGCTTCGCGCCACGCCATCAGCGCCTCGCGCGCGAACCCCGAATCGGCCCGCAACACGATCCGCGTATCCGGCCACCGCGCCCGCAACAGGGCCACGATCCGCGCCGCCTCCTCCACAGCCCCGGCCGCGCCATCGATGTTCGCCGGGCGCAGCCGCGCCGCCAGAAGGTGACGACCGCACAAAACATAAAGCGGCAAGTAACAGTAGCAGTCGTAATAGCCGTGGAAAAACCGCCCCTCCTGCGAACCGTGAACCGGATCGTCCGTCGCGTCGAAATCCAGAACCACCCGATCCGGAGCCGCCTCATGCGCGTCCAGGAACAGCGTCACCAGCAAATCCGCAATCGCCGACCCGTCATGGACGATCTTGCTGTCCCCAGACGGAGACAACACCGCCCAACTCCAACCGGCTCGGCGTCGACTTCCCCGCAACCGGGGCGCAGTTCCGGCGCTTCGCGCGCAACTTCCCCGCCAATACCGCCATCATCGGATCGCCGCGCAACACATCGTGGTCGATCAAGTCCTCATAGCCCAGCGCAATCCCGAACACACGCTGACCCACAAGCGTCCGAACCGAGTGCTCCACGAACCGACCATCGCGATGATCCTCGAAACAAGCCGCAAGGCGGTCCACAAGCCCAATAACCGCGTCCGCCTGTCCGAGCAGCAGAGCGCCGGCGTCCGAAGTCACCGACCCGCCATCGAAATCCGCCACAACCGCCCGCCCCGGAACCGCTTGAAAGGCGCCAAGCGCCGCGCTACACTCCGTTCGCATCGGGGAACCCCCTGCCCTGATATAAGCTCTTGGCAAACGAACACTATATCACAGGCAGGACCCCGGTGCACTCAAAACTATGAGAAATCCGGGTTAGACAACCCGGGAGGCGCTGCGGCGCCCCGGCGCCGTCTTCTTCCCGGTATAATCCGGCGCGGCGCCGGAGCGCGCGGGAGGCGGGATGGGCATCTGGGGCAAGATCGTCGGCGGCGCCATCGGGCTCGGGTTCGGCGGCCCGATGGGCGCGCTGCTCGGCGTGCTCGCCGGGCATATCGCGGTCGACAAGCGCGCCGCCGACGCCCGCGCGCGCGAGGCCCATGAGCGCCGCCTGGCCGGACGCGGGGCGAACGGGCGCGGGGCGGAGGAGCGCCAGTTCGCCTTCGCCGTCGCCGTGGTCGCGCTCGCGGCCAAGCTCGCCAAGGCCGACGGCCGGGTGAGCCGCGACGAGGTGGCGGCGATCAAGAGCGTGTTCCGCATCCCCGCCTCCGAAACGGCGGCGGTCGCCGCCATCTTCGACGAGGCGCGCCGGGAGGCGGCGGGGTTCGAACCCTACGCCGAGCAGATCGCGGCGATCTTCGCGGGCCGGAGGGAATTGCTGGAGGAGCTGCTCGGCGCGCTGCTGATGATCGCCCACGCCGACGGCGTGTACCACCCGGCGGAGCGCCGCCTGCTGGAGCGGGTGGCGGCGATATTCGGGTTCGGCGAGGGCGAGTTCCGCCGCGTCGAGGCGACCTTCACGCGCTCCGTCGCCCAAGACGAAGGCGACCCCTACGAGGTCCTGGGCCTGACCGCGGACGCCGGCGACGCCGAGGTCAAGGCGGCGCACCGCAGGCTGGTGCGCGAGAACCACCCCGACAGGCTGGCCGCGCAGGGGCTGCCGGAGGACTTCGCCGAGGTCGCGAACAAGAAGATGGCGGAGGTCAACGCCGCCTGGGACCGCATCAAGAAGGCGCGCGGCCTGAACTGACCGCGCGCTCCGCCAGCGCCAGCAACGCCGCGACTCCATCCTCCGCCGCGGCGAGGACGGTGTCGGACCCGGCGGGCAGGACGTAGCGCCCGCCGTCCGGGGCCGGGCGGCCGATGAGGTAGCGGGCGAGCGGCGCGTCCTCCCCCGGCCGGTAGAGCGCGACGAAGAGCCGCGGGACGGCGACGCCGTAACGCTCGCGGCCGCCGCCGGCTTCCCCGGCCGCGGCGGCGGGGGCGGCCAGGAACGCGGCGACGGCGCGCGCGATGGGAGCGGATTCGCCTGCGTCCGCGTCGTGGACGTGCCCGGCCGCCGGGCCGGCGCCGTGGGCGTGCCGGAACCAGCGGCCCTCCGCGTCGCGCTCGAAGCGGTGGTAGCCGCCGGCGGCGACGATCTCCACCGCGCCGAGCTCGTCGGCGGCGAACGGCGCGAGGCGCGCCGGCGGCGCGGGCGGCGGATTGGGCGCGGGCGCGTCGAGCAGGACCGCGCCGGCGGCGAGAAGCGCGAACGCCGCCCACACGGCGGCGAGGGGAAGCCGGCGGCGCCTTACCGCTGGCGCCACCACACCGCCGTGCCGATGAGCGCCAGGACCGACGGCAGGAAGAAGACCGCCAGGAAGAACGTCCCCTTCATCTGCCGGTTGGTGAAACTCACGCTGGGGAGTTCGCGGGTCCGGGGCGCGATGCCGATGAGGTTCTCCTGCGCGGCGAGGTAGTTGACCGCGTTGAGGAACAGGGCGCCGTTGCCGAGGACGTGGAAGAACGAATTGGTGGCGAAGTCCGAATCGCCGATGACGACGACGCGCGACCGCGCATTGGCCAGCATCGGCGGGTCGGCGTCCTCCGCCTCCCCTTCCCCGCCGCGGTCGATGGCGGCGGCGAACGCGGCGTCCTCCCCGGTGACGGGCCGCTTGTTGACGGCGACCGTCACGGTGAGCGGGCCGGCGATGTCGTCCGCGCCGCGCTCGACGCGGTCGAACGAGGTCTCGCCGAAACTGTTGGGCGAGGACTCGATCACGCGGGTCGGCGCCGTTCCCGCGACGCGGCGGCCCGGCGACAGCGACCGCGCGCCGGGGAAGAAGGTCAGCGGCAGGTTGCGGGTGATTCGGTGGTTGTTGTAGCGCGTCACCGCCGGCGACGACCGGTCGGCGGCGAAGTGGTGCGACGGGTCGATGATCATGGCGCGGTCGAGGACCACGCCGTAATCGCGAAGCGCCGGTTCGAGGCCGGTCTCGACGAACGGGTCGACCATGAACAGCGCGTTCCCGCCATCGGCGAGGAAGCGGCGGAGGACCGCGACTTCGGAGGCCAGCAGCGGCGTGCGCGGGCCGGCGACGACGAGCACCGCGCAGCCGGCGAGCGCCGCGCCGCCGTCGCGCAGGATCGACACCGCTTCGACGGTGTAGTTCAGCTCCTCCAGCCCGTTCGCCGCCTTGGCCAGCCCGTGGGTCTCGTGCAGCACGTACTGGACGCCGGTGCCGTGCGCGTGGTCGGCCTCGGCCTCGACGTGGTCGTGCGCCTCCTTGCTGAACGGGTCGGCCTCGCCGTGGCCGGTGAGGAAGCACGCCTTGCGCGTCGCCCCCTGCGAGACGCGCAGGACGCCGTTCACGATGTCGGCCTCGAGCTCGCCGTTCACCTCGATCCGGCGGTCCTCGCTGGTCATCACCGCGGTGCCGGGGAAGCGGACCTTGTGCAGCCGCGCCGCCGCCGGGTTGAGCGCCGGGTCGTGGAACTCGACCGTGACGCGCTCCGACAGGTCGGCGATCAGGCGGTAGCGGTCCACCGTCGTCTCCATCAGGTGGTTGTGGAAGAAGACGACGTGGACGGGCTTCTCCAGCCGCTCGAGCACGGCGACCGATTTTTCGGAGAGCGAATGCAGCCCGGCGGCCGTGAAGTCGTGGCGCAGCGGGTAGCGGGCGGAGAGCCAGGCGAGCAGGACGACGATCCCGACGAGGCCCAGGGCGTGGAGCGCGATCTCGACCCGGCGGCGGCGGACCAGCCCGGCGAGTTCGTCGCGCATCCGCCAGGCGCCGGCGAGCGCCGCCGCCGCCCCCGCCAGGGCGAGGACCGCGGTCGCGGCCAGCGTTTCGTAATAGACGAGTTTGAGGACTCCGGCCGCCAGCAGCGCCGCGGCGCCGGCGAGCAGCAAGGGCGGGCCGAAGACGCGCGGCATCCTACCGCCTCCACTGGAGCCAGGCGGCGTTCAGGATCAGCGATACGGCGACCACGGCGAGGTAGTAGCCGACCGCCTCGCCGCGCACGAGGCCCTGGATGAACGTCGCGTAGTGCTCCGAGAACGACAGGTGGCCGAACAGGCTCCACAGGATCCACGACGACTGGAAGTTCTGCAGGTTGCCGACGAACCAGAACGCCAGCAGCGCCGCCACCGTGGCGAGCGCCGCGACGATCTGGTTGCGGGTCAGCGCCGACAGCAGCTGCCCCACCGCGAGGCATGCGGCGCCGAGCAGGAGGAAGCCGATATAGCCCGACAGGATGGTCGTCGTTTCCGGCTCCGAGAACATGTAGATGGGGACCAGGTCGACCGCGGCGCCCAGCGTCATCAGCAGCAGGATGGTCAGCGCGCCGAGGAACTTGCCCAGGGCGATCGTCCACGGCGACAGCGGCAGGGTGAGCAGGAGCTCCATGGTGTTCCCGCTCCACTCGCCGGAGAACAGCCGCATGGAGACGAGCGGACTCACGACGGTGAGGAGGATCCCCATGTTCTGGAGCGTCTCGTCCATCGTCGCCGTTCCGCCCAGGAACACGTTGTAGGTGTAGAAATACCCCGTGCCGAGGAGGAACACCGCGATCGCGAAATAGGCGATGGGCGAGCGGAAGTAATGCCGCATCTCCTTGCGGTAGAGCGCCAGGAGGCCGGTCACGCCGCCGCCTCCGCCGCGCCGGATTCGCGGACGTAGCGCAGGAACACGTTCTCCAGCGTCGCCTCGCGGCGGCGCAGCAGGAACAGGTCCCACCGCGGCGACATCGCGCGGGCGATGGCGGCCTCGATTCCGGCGCGCCCGTCGACGGCGCACTCCACCGCCAGCACGCCGTCGCCGGCGGCGGCGGACGCGTCGACGCCGCGCACGCCGTCGACGGCGAGCAGGGCGGCGCGCGCGTCGGCCTCCGGCGCGGCGACGCGCAGCGACACGACTCCGGTCTCGCGCGCCGCGTCGCGGAGGCCCTGCGGGGTGTCGATGGCGAGCAGGCGGCCGCGCGCGATGATGGCGACACGGCGGCAGATGAGCGCCGCCTCCGGCAGGATGTGGGTGCTGAGCAGGACGGCGTGGCCGGAGCCGAAGGAGCGGATGACCTCCCGGGTCTCCTGGATCTGGCCCGGATCGAGGCCGATGGTCGGCTCGTCGAGCAGCAGCACGTCGGGCCGCCCCAGCAGCGCCTGCGCGAGGCCGACGCGCTGGCGGTAGCCCTTGGAGAGTTTGAATATTTCGCGGCGGAAGACGTCCTCCAGCCGGCATGCGGCGACCGCGCGGTCGAGTTCGGCGGCGAGTTCGCCCCGGGGCACGCGCTTGACGCGGGCGACGAACGCCAGGTAGCCCTGCACGTCGAGGGTGTCGTAAAGCGGCGGGATCTCCGGCAGGTAGCCGATGCGCCGGGCGGCCTCCAGGTTCTCGGTCGCCATGTCGTGGCCGGCCACGGTCACCGCGCCCGACGTGGCGGCGGTGAAGCCCGCGATCATGCGGAGGGTGGTGGTCTTGCCGGCGCCGTTCGGGCCGAGGAAGCCGACGATCTCGTCCTTCTCGACGGTGAACGAGACGCCGCGGACGACGGTCCGGGCGCCGTAGCGCTTGGAGACCGAGTCGAGCGCGATCGCGGGCGCGGCCGCCGCGCGGACGGTGGGCGCCGGAGTCGTCATGGCCGGGTCGGGCACCGGGTCGGGGATTGCGCGAAGGCCGGGGCGCCCCTCCCGCGGGAGGAGCGCCCCGTGGGCGTGGATCGGCTAACCGCGGGCGCGGTCAGTCATACCACTTCTCGCCCATCTCCTCGTATTGCCGGATGCTGTGGCCGAACCAGAGCGGCGCGTTCTCGAGGTCGCGCATCTTGGTCAGGCGGTTCACCGACGCGAAGTAGTCGAGCTGGCTGTAGTTCAGCCCCGCGGGATGGCCCTCGAGGTTCTCCTCCATCCAGATCGCGTCCTGCGACAGGATGACCGTGCCGGTGTTGGGCAGCTTCACCTTCACCGACTGGTGGCCGAGGGTGTGGCCGGGAGTCGAGTAGATCATCACCGTTCCGTCGCCGAACAGGTCGTAGTCGCCGTCGAGCGCGAGATAGTCGAAATCGCGCGCTTCGTCGTAGTCGGCCATGATGTGGGCGCCGGACGGACGCTGGAACTTCTCCGGCCACCAGGCCTGGTAGAGCTCCTTCTGCTGGATCACGTGGATCGCGTCCGGGAACATCTCGATGTTGGCGATGTGGTCGAGATGCGAGTGCGAGGTGATGACGGCCTTGACGTCGGAGACGCCGTAGCCGAGCCGCTCGAGGTAGCGGTCGATCACGTCGTCGCGGGTCTGGCTCGGTTGCAGGAAGGCGCACGAGCCCTCCGACCAGTGCGACGTGCAGTTGCCGTCGGAGATGGCGACGTTGTTGCCGGTGTCGTACACGACCAGGCCGAGCGGATGATCGATGACCCACATGTTGATGGGGATCATGATGTCCCTGGCTTCGGGGTAGCTCGGGATCAGGCCCTGGATGTTGAACGGCCCGAACTTGCCGCTCGCCGCCCAGTAGAGTTTCGGCCCGGCCATGCCGTGGCCGTCGGCCGCGGCCGGCGCCGAGGCGGCCATGCCGGCCGCGGCGAGCGCCGCCGCGGCGAGTCCCAGTTTTCTCATTCGATTCGCTCCCACGCTGGAGGCCGCGCGCACGCGCGGCCAACGCCCTCCCCGGCGCATCCGCCGGCGAGGATGGCGCCAGTATGCCGCCCCGCCCGCCGGAGCGCAAGCGCGAATTCGGCGAGATCGACACGTCCCATAATATGAAGATATGCGCATATCTTTATATTATGGCCGCGGGCAGCGAGATTCGCGCGGGCGGCAAACCGCCGGACGGCGGCGCGGGTTCGTCTATTGCCTTCCTGGCCCGGCCGTCTAGCATGGCGACGCGCCGCGCCCTCGGGCATTGCGGAGGGCGGCCGGGCGGAAGGAATCCGGAGAACGGAATTGTCGAACGACGCCAACAGCATGGAATCTCACGACGAGCAGGGAGAAGCCGGCGGAGCGTCCCTCCGCTACGAGACTCCACAGAGAGTCAACTTCGCCTCCGCCCAGAACGACGTGGCGATCGTCGAACGGCTCGCGGTCGTCAATCCGACCGCGGAGGCGCTTACGGACGTGCGGATTACGCTCCGCGCGGCCCCGCCCATCGTCCGCGAGAAGATCTGGACCGTCGACCGGATCGGGAGCAAGGAGGAGTTCGCGGTTCGCGACCTGGCTACGCCCCTCGACATCCAACGTCTGGCGGGTCTCGACGAAGCGGAGGTCGGGGAACTCGAATTCCGCGTGGAGGCGAAGGGGCTTCCGACGCTCGTGGAGAAGCGCCGGATCGACTTGCTTGCTCGCGACGAGTGGGGCGGTTTGGGCGACATGGCCCAGATCCTCGCGGCCTTCGTCTCTCCGAACGATCCGGCCGTCGCCGGCCTGGTGAAGGAGGCGGCGCGGATACTGGAGGCCGCCGGCCACGACGGTTCGATGGACGGCTACCAGTCCGGGAATCCGGCGCGCGCATACCTTCTCGCCGCCGCCATCTGGTCGGCAGCCACCGGCCTGGGCCTCACATACGCCGAACCGCCCGCCTCGTTCGAGCGGGAGGGCCAGAAAATACGGGATCCCGGCCGAATAACCCGGGAGGGCCTCGCCACCTGTCTCGACTCCACCCTCTTCCTCGCGGCGGCCTTCGAAGCCGCCGGTCTCCATCCTGTCGCCCTGTTCTCCCAGGGTCACGCATGGGTCGGCGTCTGGATCCGCAAGCGGGATTTCGGCCATGTCAAGGAGCCCGACGCGATCGCCGTTCGCAAGGCCGCGCAAGCGCGGGAGTTGGCGCCGATCGAGACGACCCTCCTCACCGAGCGGCCATCGATCGGCTTCGAGCAAGCGGTCGACGAGGGCCGCCGCCGTCTCTCGGAAGATCGCGAGCCGGAGTTCGCGATGGCGGTCGACATCGCGCGTGCGCGCGCCGCGCGCATCCGCCCGCTCGCAAGCCACCGGGCGCCGGCCCCGTCCGAAGCCGCCCCGTCGGACGAGACGGCCCCCGCAGCCCTTCCGCCGCCGCCCGATTTCGGTCTTCTCCCGGGCGAGATCGGCGATGAGGAGCCCGGGACGCCCCAGGGCCGGATCGAACGCTGGCAACGCAAGCTTCTCGATCTCTCGCTTCGAAACCGGCTTCTCAACTACCGCGACAGCAAGCAGACGCTGCCTCTCCGCTGCCCGAACGTCGGAGCCCTCGAAGACGCCCTCGCCGCCGGAAAGAAATTTCGCGTGCTTTCGCTCAACGACGAGGACGCCATCGGCAACCGCGCCGTCTCCGCCCAGGAGAAGCAGCGGATAGAGGAGGAGGTAATCCGCAACGCGTTCGAGAGTCGGCAGCTCGCCGCGCCGCTCACCGGCCATGAGACGAACGTCCGCCTCCTCGCGCTGCACCGCCGCGCGAAGAGCGACATGCAGGAGGGCGGAGCGAACACGCTCTTTCTCGCGGCGGGATTCCTGCGCTGGAAGAGGCCGGAGGGCGATTCGCGTTCCTACCGCGCGCCCCTGGTTCTGGTCCCGGTCAGGATCGAACGCCGTTCCGCCAGCTCGCCCTTTCGAATTGCGCATCACGAGGACGAGGCGCGGCTCAACCTTACCCTGTTCGAATTGCTGAAGCGCGACTTCAAACTTCGTATCCCGGAGCTCCAGGGCGAATTGCCGCGTGACGCAAGCGGCATCGATCTTCCGCGCATCTTCGAAATCATGCGCCGCAACGTGCGCGACATCCCCGGGTGCGAAGTGGTCGAGGAGCTGGCGCTTTCGACGTTCTCGTTCGCCAAGTATCTGATGTGGAAAGATCTGGTCGACCGGCAGGACCAGCTTCGGCGAAATCGCCTGGTGAGCCATCTCATCGACGGCGCCGAACGCGCGTATGAAGGAACCGAATCGGGCGACCCTATCGGCCCGGAAGACGTCGATCGGCGCCGCGCGCCGAAAGACATTCTCACCCCGTTGCCCGCCGATAGTTCGCAGCTTGCCGCCGTCATCGCCGCTTCGGAAAACCGCGACTTCATCCTGATCGGGCCTCCGGGGACCGGGAAGAGCCAGACCATCGCCAACGTCATCGCCCAAAGCCTGGGAGAAGGAAAGACCGTGCTCTTCGTCGCCGAGAAGGCGGCGGCTCTCGACGTCGTGCGCCGCCGTCTGGTCGCGAACGGACTCGGCGACGCAGTGCTCGAGCTTCACTCGAACAAGACCGATCGGAAATCGGTGCTCGCGCAGCTGGAACGCGGGTGGGACCGGTCGTCCGGCGCAACCGAGGAGGAATGGGTCCAGATTACCGAAGATCTCAGGTTGTCCCGGGACCGCCTGAACGCCTACGCCCATGCTCTTCACGCCAAGGGCAGCCAGGGCTTCAGCGTTTTCGACGCGGTGGGCCGCGCCGCCTCCGGCGAAACGCCTTTCGAGATACTTTTCTGCTCCAAAGACGCACACGACGCGGAGAGCTACCGGAAACTGGCGTCGCATGCCGCCGAACTCGGCCGGACACATGCCGCAGTCGCAAGCGAGCCCCCTCTTTCCCTTGTCCGCGGCGAGCGGTGGTCCTACAAGTGGGAGACGGAACTTCTTGAAGCCGCAGCGGAGCTCCGCGCCAAGCTCGGCGAGCTGAAACAGGCGGAGCATGAGCTCGCCCGCGAATTTGGCCTTCGTTCGGATCCGGACCTCGTGGCCGGGCGCCGCAAGCGGCTGCGGGCGCTCGCGCCTCGTTTGGAAGACGCCGCGCTCGATCTCTCGGCCGTGCCCGACATGCCCGCGGAGCGACTCTCCGCGTTAGCCGAGACGTTCGCGGCGGATGTGGGGGAACGCGCCGCCGCGATGTCGAAAACGATGGCCGCATATCCGTTCGACGCAGTGCGGAGGATGCCGCTCGAACGGCTGGACGCGGATTGGCGCGAAGCCCAGACGAAATTGTGGCCTTTGTCCGCCTTCGCGAGAAGACACGTGCGGAAGCTCCTGCAAATCTATGCCGACAATGGCGCGGCCGATCCGGGGGTCGACCTGAAGGCGCTCTCCGCGGCGCGCGAGCGCGACGCCGCGATACGGAACAGCACCATGGCGCAAATCGCGGAAGTCCAGGGCGAAACCGACGCCGAGCGGTCGACGGAGGCCGCGCGGCAAGCGATCGCATTCCGAAAGGCGGCGAACGATCTGCGTTCGGAGGCGGAGGATCGAGTCCGATTCGACGCCGCCATGAACAGCCTGGGTTCGGTTTCTCCCGGAACTTCTCTCGACGCTTTGAAGGCGTATCTCGCCGTGGAAGACGAAACTCGCGAAAGAATCGGCGCCTTCAAGCGGAGGGATGGCGCGATTCCGGACGGATCGAGCATCACGGAGATCGAGGCGGGCCTCGAAACCGTGGAGAAGGAACGCGCGCGCCTCGCCGACTGGGCCCGGTGGGTGAAACAGAGCAACTGCGCGAAGCAGCTGAGGCTCGAGCCGCTGGTCGAGGCGCTCGAAGCCGGGGCCGTCGAAGGATCGTCTGCGAAGGAAGCGTTCGAGCAGGCTTATGCGGCTTGGTGGCTGCCCCTCGCCATGGACGCGAACGACAAACTTCGGGAGTTCACCCGTTTGAGACACGAAAATCTTATCGAAACCTTCCGCAAGCTCGACGACGCCGCGGCGCAACTGGCGCCTGTCGAAGCGATGCGGCGCATCGTTCACGACTTGCCGGCAAGAGACGGAGTCCCGAAAAAATCCGAACTCGGGGTCCTCCGACACCAACTCGGACTCAAGCGGCCCTCCATGCCGATTCGCCGGCTTCTGGAGAATCTGCCGGAGACGTTCGGCAAGCTCGCGCCGTGCGTGCTTATGTCCCCCCTGTCGGTGGCTCAATACCTTCCGGCGGAGCGAGCGACCTTCGATCTCATCATCTTCGACGAAGCCTCGCAGATATTCACTTGGGACGCCATCGGCGCCATCGCGCGAGCCCGGCAGACGATCATCGTGGGCGATCCGAAGCAACTCCCGCCGACGAATTTCTTCGGCCGCGCCGATGACGACGACGAAGATTTGCCGGAGGAGGAGCGCGACATGCCTTCGATCCTCGACGAGGTCGAATCCACCAATGTTCCGCGTTATCATCTTCGGTGGCACTATCGCAGCCGGGACGAGTCTCTTATCGCCTTCTCCAATCATACCTATTACGGCGGCAAGCTCGTCACTTTCCCGGCCCCCGCCGCCGGCTCCAAGGCGATAAAATTCTACAAGATCGACGGAACCTACGCAAGAGGGAAAGGCCGCGTGAACGAGAAGGAGGCGAGAATGATCGCCGCGACGGCAAAACGGCGTCTCACGAATTGGCTCGCCGTCCCGGAGAACGATCGACACAGCCTCGGCGTCATCACCTTCAACGCCCAGCAGCAGGAACTGGTCCAGGATCTGCTCGACAAGGTCCGCCGAGAAGATCGCCGCCTGGAATGGTTCTTCTCGGACGACCGAGAAGAGCCGGTCATCGTAAAGAACCTCGAGAACATCCAGGGCGACGAGCGCGACGTCATGCTGTTCTCCGTTACCTTCGGACCGGATAGCGCCGGCAGGATCGCGATGAATTTCGGTCCGATCAACGGCGAGGGAGGAGAGAGGCGCCTCAACGTCGCGATCAGCCGCGCGCGCCGTGAGCTCCATGTCTTTTCCTCGATCGAGGCCGAGGATATCGACCTTGGGCGCACGCGAGCCGACGGGGTAAAAGATCTCAGGAATTTCCTCGATTACGCCGAGCGGGGAGCGGTCGCGCTGCCTTCTCGTGACGAGGGTTCACTTGGGCCCGCGGAGAATCCGTTCGAAGAGGCGGTGGCGGAGGCGTTTCGCCGCCGGGGATGGGAGGTCCGCACGCAAATCGGAGTATCGGGCTTCCGCGTGGACCTCGGCGTCGTTCATCCCGAAATCGCCGGCGCCTACCTTGCGGGGATCGAATGCGACGGCGCGCGGTATCGTTCCTCGGCGACGGCGCGCGATCGCGACAAGCTGCGCCAAGCCGTACTCGAGGGACTCGGCTGGACGATTCTTCGGGTCTGGTCGACCGATTGGTTTCGGAACCCCGGCACCGTAGCCGAGAGGATCGACAACGAACTCCGGGATCTTCTCGAGAAGGATCGAGAGGTTCGAAAGGCCGCCGAGGTCGACGCCGACGATGACGGATCGGACGGCGTATCTTTGCCTGAACCGGACCCGGACGCCGCCAGCGAAGCTCCAGAGTTCTCTTCGGTCCGATTGGAAGCCGAAAGTCCATCATCGCTCGAGGGAACCGCGCCTCGGAGCCCGGAGTAGCGGCGGAGCGCTTCGCCGTTGCCAAATCCGCGTTCGCGGTTATCTTACGCGTTGATTCCGGGGCGGGAATCGATCATGGCGAGGGAGGACAAGCATGAAGGCAATGGTGATCGAGGCGTTCGGCGGGCCGGACGTCTTCAGGCAGGTGGAGGTCCCGAAGCCGGAGCCGAAGGCCGGCGAGGTCGTGGTCGCGGTGCGGGCGAGCAGCGTCAATCCGGTCGATTACAAGATCCGCGACGGACGCGCGGCGCGGCTCTGCCCAGGGTTTCCGGCCATTCTGCACGCCGATTGCGCGGGGGTCGTCGCCGCGGTCGGCGCTGGCGTGACGGCGCTCGAGGAGGGCGACGAAGTGTTCGCCTTCGCGAACGGAATGGGCGGCAAGCCGGGCGCGCTGGCGGAGTTCATGGCGGTCGACGCGCGCATGGCCGCGCGCAAGCCCGCCGCGCTCTCGTTTGCGGAGGCGGCTGCGCTGCCCCTCGTCACCGTCACCGCGTGGTTCTGCTATTTCGACCGCGAGAACCTCAAGCCGGGCGCGACGATCCTCGTCCAGGGCGGAACGGGCGGGGTGGGGCACGTCGCGGTCCAGCTGGCGGCGTGGCGCGGGGCGCATGTGTACGCCGCCTGCGGGTCGGCGGAGAAATGCCGGATCGCCGAGGGCCTCGGCGCGCGCAAGGCGTTCGACTACCGGACGACCGATCCCGCCGAAATGCGCGCCACGACCGCCGACGGCGCCGGGTTCGACTACGTGTTCAACACGCCGGGCGCGCCGTCCATCGACGCCTCGGTGGAGGCGGCGCGGGATTTCGGGACCATCCTCGACATTCTGGGCCACTTCCCGACGAAGCCGGGCTTCCAGGCCAAATGGCTCGCGTTCAAGAGCGTGTTCGCGGGGCGGCCCATAACGTCCGGCAACCGGGTCGACGCGGTGGGCGACATTCTGCGCAAGGCCGCCGAACTGGTCGCCGAGGGCGCGCTGCGGCCGCTCGTCGACGAACGCCGCTTCGGATTCTCCGAGGTCGGCGCGGCGCATGAGTACGCCGAACGCGGCAAGCCGACGGGCAAGGTGGTGTTGACCAACGACCTGGGCTGACCGCTACGCGTAAACCAGCGCGCCGTCCTCGAGGTCGGCGCCGGGGATGGTGTCCTTCTCGGTGAAGTAGTCCTGGCTGAAGACCCAGGGCTCGCGGTCGCCCTGCTTCGGCATCAGGTGGACGCTCCGCGTCACGTAGCCGGGGTTGAAGTTCTCCGACTCGATGAAGGGGCGCAGCGTCATGCCGCGGTCCTCGGCGCGGAGGCGGGCCGTCACCATGTCCGCCCCCTTCCCCGCCATGTGGTTCAGCAGGCGGCAGACGAAGGCCGACACCAGGTCGGCGCGCATGGTCCAGCTGGTGCGCAGGTAGCCGAACACCCACGCCATGTTGGGCACCCCGGTGAACAGGATGCCGCGGTGGCCTATGCATTCGGCGAAATCCACCGGCGCGCCGTCGACCGCGAACGGAACGCCGCCGAACGCGCACAGGTCGAACCCGGTGGCGGTGACGACGACGTCGGCGGCGAGCACGGCGCCGGACTTCGCCCGCACTCCGTCCTCGGTGAAGGAGTCGACCTCATCGGTGACGACGGACACCTTGCCGGCGCGAATGCTCCGGAACAGGTCGCCGTCGGGCGTCACCGCGAGCCGCTGGCGCCAGGGGCGGTAGCGCGGCGTGAAGTGGGTTTCGACGTCGTATCCGTCGCCCAGATACGCCTTGACCCCGGCGATCAGGTCGCGCCGCAGCGCGTCCGGCTCCTCGAACGACCGGCGGGCGGTCTCGCGCTGGTCGCGGAGGAATTTGCGGCGGAGGATCTCATGCGTCCATTCCTCCGGCAGGTCGAGGCCGCGCAGCGTCTCGGCGAGTTCGTCGCGGGTCGGCCGCGGGTAGTAGAAAGTGGGCGAGCGCTGCAACATGGTGACGTGCGCGCAATCGCGGGCCAGCGCGGGGATCAGCGTCGCCGCCGTGGCGCCGGAGCCGATGACGACGACGCGCTTGCCGGAGTGGTCGAGGTCGCCGGGCCACGTCTGGGGATGGACGATGCGCCCGCGGAAGCGCGCCATGCCGGGGAAGTCCGGCGTGTAGCCCTCGGCGTGGCGGTAGTAGCCCTGGCACATCCACAGGAAGTTGCAGGTGAATTCGCGGCTTTCGCCGGTGTCGGCGCGGCGCGCGCGGAGGGTCCAGCGCCGCGCGGCGCCGTCCCACGACGCGGCGTTCACCTCATGGCGGAAGCGGATGTGGCGGCGGATGCCGTGCTCGTCGACGGCCTCGTTGAGATAGGCGAGGATCTCCTCCGCGGTGGCGATGGCGGGTCCGGACCACGGCTTCCAGCCGTAGCCGAAGGTGAACAGGTCGCTGTCGGAGCGGATGCCGGGGAAGCGGTGGACGAACCAGGTTCCGCCGATCTCCTCCCGCGCCTCGAGCAGGGCGAAGCTCTTGCCCGGACAGCGGTTTTGCAGGTGCCAGGCGGCGTCGACGCCCGATATTCCGGCGCCGACGATCAGCACGTCGAAATGCTCCGCCGCGCCCGGCCCGGGCGGGCCGCCGCCGTTGGTCTTCGCCATGACTCGCGCCCCGCGCGGTTTGGTCGGAGCGGGCGGATTCGAACCGCCGACCCCTTGTCCCCCAGACAAGTGCGCTAACCAGACTGCGCTACGCTCCGGCCCCGCCCCGCACCATAGGCGGCGCGCGGCGGCGGCGCAAGGCGGGATTCCGACCGCCGCGGCGGAGGTCGTCCCTGTGCGGATTCGCGCCGCGCCGGGACACGGTCCCTCGGCGCGCCGTTCAGGAAGCCATGCGGAGCGCGAGCTCCATCGCGAGCGCGAACAGGATCGTGAAGGCGATGAACACCGGTACGATCCATGCGCCCGCGAAGAACGCCTTGAGCCTCGCCATATCGTCACCCCCCGAAGAAACTCAAATTGCGCCGCTATCCAGCGACTCACGGCGCCCATGCCGGACCCAATTTGGGCGGACCGTCAAGCCGTCCCCGGATTCGGGCGCTCCGCCGGAGGCGCCGCCCCGCCGTCCCGGCCGTCCCGGCCGGACGACAGAAAGGGAAAGAATACGACGTCGCGGATGCTCTCCGCGCCGGTCAGAATCATGACGATGCGATCGACTCCCATCCCGGTGCCGCCGGCGGGGGGCATGCCGTCGGCGACGGCGCGCAAGAACGCTTCGTCGAGGTCGTAGGCCTCCTCGCGCGCCACCTGCTGCGAGGCCAGGCGCTCGTATTGCTCCACCGGGTCGTTCAGCTCGGAATAGGCGTTGCCGACCTCCATGCCGGCGACGAAGGGTTCGAAACGCTCGACGAGGCGCGGGTCGCCGCGATGGCGCTTGGTCAACGGGCTGATCTCGACCGGGTGGTCCATCGCGAAGACCGGGTCCCAGAGATTCGGCTCGACCAGGGCTTCGAACAGTTCGGCGACCGCCGCTCCCCAGGTAAGCGGCTCCGGAAGCCCCTCCGCCCCCTCCGGGTGGCGCTCGGCGAACAGCGCGGGAAAATCGCCCGCCGCCAGGGAGTCGACGTCCACGCCCGCCTCGTCGCGCAAGGCGTCGATCATCGGCAGGCGGCGCCACGGCGGGGAGAGGTCGAGCGGACGGCCGCGATAAGAGATTTTCGTCGTCCCGTGGAGGTCCTCGCACAGCCGCGCCGCCAGGGTTTCGAAGCGGACCATCTGCTCGCGGTAGTCCGACCACGCCTCGTACCATTCGACCATGGTGAATTCGGGGTTGTGGGACGAATCGATCCCTTCGTTGCGGAAGCTCCTGCCGAGTTCGTACACCTTGTTTACGCCGCCGCAGAGGATGCGTTTGAGCGCGCATTCGGGCGAGATGCGCAGCACCATCGGCTGGTCCATCGCATGGAGCCGGGTGGTGAACGGGCGCGCCGACGCGCCGCCATAGGACTGCCCGAGGATCGGAGTCTCCGCCTCGAGGAAGCCCTCGTCGTCGAGATAGTGGCGGATGCCGCGCAGGATGCGGGCGCGCTTGACGAAGACGTCGCGGCTCGCGGCGTTCGACAGCAGGTCCACGTGGCGGCGGCTGTAGCGCCGATGCGTATCGGTGACGGCGTCGAACACCCGTTCGCCGCGCCGCTTGGGCAGGGGAACGGGATGCGACGCCTTGCCGAGCGCCGCGGCGGTCCGGACCCGGACGCTCGACTCGCCGGCGCGGGTGAAGAAGGTTTCGCCGGAGGCGCCGAGAAAATCGCCGAGATCGAGGAGTTCGATCGTGCGCCACGCCGCCTCGCCCACCTCGGCGCGGCGGATGAAGAGTTGCAGCCGCGCGCCGTCGTCGAGCAGGTCGAGGAAGAGCACCTTGCCCATGCGGCGGCGGGCGACGATGCGCCCCGCGACTCGGACGGGGAACGGCGATTCCGGGTCGGCCTCCATGCGCCGGCGCGTCTCGGCCAGGCCGTGGGTCGGCGCGAAGGCCGCCGCCGGATAGGGGTCGACGCCGGAATCGATCAGCGCCCGGCGCTTGCGCAGGCGCTCGGCGACGAATTCGTCGGGGTTCTCGTACATCGCGGACGGAGTCGGCGGAAACCTCTAGCGGATTACCGGAGGCGCGCCGGGCGCGATGCGGGCGGGACGCCCGCGCTCCCAGAGGCGCACGGTCACGCGGCGGCGGCCTCGGCGACGAAATCCAGCCTGTCCTGGCCGAAGAACAATTCGCCGTCCACGATCATCGTCGGCGCGCCGAACACGCCGCGCTCCACCGCCTCCTCCGTCGCGGCGATCAGCGCCTGCTTGACCTCCGGGTCCTGGACGCGCCCGGCGTAGGCCGCCGGGTCCAGCCCCGCGGCGCCGACGACCTCGGCGAAGACCGCCGCTTCGGACGGGTTCTTGCCGTCCACCCACATCGCGCGGAACATGGCCTCGGCGTAGGGCGCGAGCTCGCCCGCCCGCCGCGCCGCCGCGGCGCCGCGCATCATGGCGAGCGTATTGACCGGGAAATGCGGGTTGGAGTTGAACTCCACGCCCCATTTGCGCGCCCAGCGCCGCAGGTCGCCCTGCATCCACGCGCCCTTCGCGGGAACCGCCGCCGGGGACCGGTTGCCCGTCGCCTTGAACACGCCGCCGAGCAGCATGGGGCGCCAGACCAGCTCGGCCCCGGCGCGCGCGGCGACCGCCGGCAGTTGCGTGTAGGCGAGATAGCTCGCCGGGCTGCCGAAATCGAACCAGAATTCGATGGGCTTGCTCATGCCTCTCCCTCCAGGGCCGCTTCCGGCCGATACCTGCGCTGCCGCCGGGGTCAGGCGCCGGGGGCGCGTGACCACCAGCCCCGGCGCGGCGCGCGCGGGGGCGGTTCGGGCAGGTCTTCGGGCGCAGGCGGCGCCTCCGCCGCGGCCGGCGGCTCGGATTCCGGCTTCGGCGCGGCGCCGCCATTGCTCTCCGCCGCCGGCGCCTCGGCCTTCTTGCGGCGGCGGCGCTTCGGCTTCTCGGGCGCGCAAGGCGCAGGCGCATCGGGCGCCGCCTCGGCCGCGGGCGGCTCGCCGGGCGCGGCCGCCGCGGAATCCGAATCGGCCGCGGCGGGCGCAGGCGCATCGTCGCCGGTCCTGGCCTTGCGCGTGCGCCGGCGGCGCTTGGGGCGGACGATGGAATCCTCGCCGTCCGGCGCGGGAGGAGCGGTTTCCGCCGCCTGGGCTTCCGCGGGCTCCGGGGAGTCTGCGGGCGGCGGCGCTTCCTCCGCGCCGGCCTCTTCGGCGGCGGCCTCCGGGGCGGCGGCCTCCGGAGCGGCTATCTCCGCCGCGCGGGCGCGGGCGCGGCGGCGCCCGCCCCGGCGTCCGCGGCGGCGGCGCGGGCGGTCCTCGCCGCCGGACTCGCCGTCCTCCGCCGCCGCCTCGTCCGGCGCCGGGGTTTCCTCCGCCGGGGCGGAGTCGACCGGGGCGGCGGGTTTGCGGCGCCCGCGCGAACGGCGCGCCGGCGCGTCCCCGGCGTCCGCGGGCGCGTCCCCTGCGTCCGCGGGCGCGTCCCCTGCGTCCGCGGGCGCGGCGGGCGGCGGCGCCTCGCCGGCGCGCGCCTCGAGCGTTTCGACGCGGCACTCGGACAGCGACTCGGAATCGTCGGTCGCGATCTCCACCGCGAGGCCGTAGCGCGCCTCGGCGTCGCCCAGCGCGGCGCGCTTCCGGTTCACGAGGTAGAGCGCCACCGTCGACGGGACGGTGAGGCGGACGCGCCCGGCGCGGCCGCGCACGCCTTCCTCCTCGACGGCGCGCAGGGCGTGCAGCGCCGCCGATTCGGTGGAGCGCACCAGTCCGCTCCCGGCGCAATGCGGGCAATCCACCGAACCGATCTCCTGGACGCTCGGCCGGAGCCGCTGGCGCGAGAGCTCCAGCAGGCCGAAGCCGCTGATGCGGCCCATCTGGATGCGCGCCCGGTCCGACCTCGCCGCCTCCTTGAGGCGCCGTTCGACGGCGCGCGCGTTGCGCCCTTCGTCCATGTCGATGAAGTCCACGACGATGAGGCCGGCGAGGTCGCGCAGGCGCAGCTGGCGGGCGATCTCGGCCGCCGCCTCGAGGTTCGTCCCGAGCGCCGTCTCCTCGATGCCGCGCTCGCGGGTGGAGCGGCCCGAATTCACGTCGATGGCGACCAGCGCCTCGGTGGGGTTGAGGACGATGGAGCCGCCGGAGGGCAGTTTCACCTCGGCGCCGTGCATCGAATCGAGCTGGCCCTCCACCTGGTGGCGGGTGAAGATCGGCGATGCGTCGCGGTAGGGCTGCACGCGCCTGGCGTGGCTCGGCATCAGCATGCCCATGAACTTCTTGGCGGTGCGGTAGCCCTCGTCGCCCTCGACCAGGACCTCGTCGATCTCCGACCGGTAGAGGTCGCGGATCGACCGCTTGATCAGGTTGGCTTCCTCGTGGATGAGCGCCGGCGCGGTCGACGCGAGGGTCCGGTCGCGAATCTGCTCCCAGAGGCGCAGCAGGTATTGGTAGTCGCGCTTGATCTCGGCCTTGGTGCGGCTCTGCCCGGCGGTGCGCAGGATCACCGCCATGCCGTCGGGCAGGTCGAGCGAATCGACGATGGAGCGCAGGCGCTTGCGCGCGTCGGCGGATTGGATCTTGCGGCTGATCCCGCCGCCGCGGGTGGTGTTGGGCATCAGCACGCAGTAGCGCCCGGCGAGCGAGATGTAGGTCGTCAGCGCGGCGCCCTTCCCGCCCCGCTCCTCCTTGGTGACCTGCACGAGCAGGATCTGCCGCCGCTTGACCACCTCCTGGATGCGGTAGCGCGGCAGCGGCGACGGACGGCGCGCGGCGATCTCCTCCTCCTCCTGCCCGCTCACCGTCTCGACCGGGTCGGCGCCGTCCTCGTCGGCCGGAGGCGAATCGGCGGACGCGGCCGCCTCCGCCGCCTGCCGCGCCAGCGCCTGGCGGTCGGCGACCGGAATCTGGTAGTAGTCGGGGTGGATTTCGCTGAAGGCGAGGAAGCCGTGGCGGTTCCCCCCGTATTCGACGAACGCCGCCTGGAGGGAGGGTTCGACCCGCGTCACCTTGGCGAGATAGACGTTGCCCTTCAGGAGGGCCTTGTTCGCGGACTCGAAGTCGAATTCCTCCAGCTTGCTTCCGTCGACGACGACGACCCGCGTCTCCTCCGCGTGGGCGGCGTCGATGAGCATGCGCTTTGCCATTGTCGATGCGTCTCCATCGCGCGCGGCGCCCCGGCATGCGTCGATGCCGGGCGCGCGCGGCGCGTTGCGATCCATCCGAACGCCGCGGCGGCGCCCTCGCGAAGGCGCGGCGGCGAAGCGCCGCCGGCGCGAACGCGAAGCGCGCCCGGCGCGAACGGCGCGGGAAAATTCTCGCGGCGGGCACCCGCCCGCGGCGCGCCGGGACCGTCGGAGACCCCGGCGCGGCGGGCGCCCGCCGCGCGATGCGACCGGCCCATGATAGCCCCGCGGCGGCGCGGAACGCAACGCGGCCCCGGCGCGGGCATGGCGATTCGTCGATCCCATCGCAATATATTGTAGGCTGCCGAAACCGATACCGCTAGAGGAAGCGTGAGCGGACCCGAAAAAAAACGGCGCGGACGCGCTCCGCGCGCCCGGTCGGCGCTGGCCGCCGTCCTGCTGGCGGCGGCGTGCGCGCATGCCTCGGCGGCCGGCGCCGCCGAGGCCGCGATGTCGGATTTCCGCATCGGCGCGCACCCGGACTACACGCGCCTGGCCATCGACCTGAGCGGCCGCGTGGAGTTCCGCATCTTCGCGTTGACGAATCCGTACCGGCTGGCGATCGACTTCCCGGAGCTCGAATTCGCCGTCGCCGCCGGGCGCCCGTCGGCGGGGGGGGCGATCTCCAACGTCCGCTACGGGCGGTTCCGCGCGGGGACCTCGCGCATGGTGCTGGACCTGGCCCGCCCGGCGCGGGTGGCGCGGGCGTTCTTCATTCCGCCCGGCGCCGACGGCGGGGCGACGCGCCTGGTCGTCGACCTCGCCGATTCGGACGCGGACGCCTTCGCCGCGTTCGCGCGGGAGAGCCAGCGCGCCGCCCA
The DNA here is from genome assembly GCA_965242575.1 of Alphaproteobacteria bacterium. Taxonomy (GTDB): domain Bacteria; phylum Pseudomonadota; class Alphaproteobacteria; order UBA7887; family UBA7887; genus JANQOH01. The sequence goes on along the minus strand of OZ251461.1, from coordinate 2,012,666 downwards.
CGCGGCGCCCCCGCCGCCCGCGCCGCCGGTCGAGCCCCTGCCCGGGCCGCCGGCGCCGCGCGGCCTCCACACCGTGGTCATCGATCCCGGCCACGGCGGCATCGACCCCGGCGCCATCGGCGGCTCCGGAATCCACGAGAAGGCCGTGGCGCTGGAGGCGGCGCGCCACATGGCCGAGCGCCTCCGGGCGACGGGGCGTTACCGGGTGGTCATGACGCGCGACGACGACGTGTTCGTCGGCCTGCGCGACCGGGTGGCGTCGGCGCGCGCCGCCGGGGCCGACCTCTTCCTGTCGATCCACGCCGATTCGCTCGCGGATTCGCGGGTGCGCGGCAGCCACGTCTATACGCTGTCGAAGGAGGCCTCCGACGAAGAGGCGGAGGCGCTCGCCGCCAAGGAGAACGAGTCGGACGTCATCGCCGGCGTCGATCTGGCGGCGTATTCGGAGGACGTGGACGAGATTCTCCTCGATCTGAGCCAGCGGGCGACCAATTGCTACTCCGCCCGGCTCGCGGACATGACGGTCGCCGAGTTCGCGCGCCGGGGGGTGCCCTCGGTCAGCCGCCCGCACCGGCGGGCCGGGTTCGCCGTCCTCAAGGCGCCCGACGTGCCGTCGCTGTTGATCGAGCTCGGCTTCCTGTCCAACCGCGAGGACGAGAAGAGGATGCGCTCCCGGGAGGGGCGGGAGCCGATGGTCGGGGCCATCGTCGACGCGGTGGACCGCTATTTCGATTCGCTGGAGGAGCTGTGCAAATGAGCGGCGTTCCCGCCCGGGCGATGCGCGCGCTCGCCGGCGCGATCTCCGGCGGCTTCTCGGTCCTCGCGGCCGGCCTGTTCGCCGCCGTCCTCGGCGCGCGCCAATTCGCCGCCGAACTGCCCGAGCCCGGCGCGCTGGCGTCCTACGAGCCGCCGACGCTGACGCGGCTGCACGCCGGCGACGGACGATTGCTGGCGGAATTCGCGACCGAGCGCCGGGTCTTCGTTCCCGTGGACGCCATGCCGCGGCGGCTCGTCGACGCCTTCGTGGCGGCGGAGGACCAGCGGTTCCGGGCGCATCCCGGAGTCGATCCGACGGGCATCGCGCGGGCGGCGTTGCAGAACCTTGCCGGCGCCGGCAGCGGCCGCCGGCTCGTCGGCGCGTCGTCTATCACCCAGCAGGTGGCGCGGAACTTCTTCCTCACGCGGGAGGTGTCGGCGCAGCGCAAGATCGCCGAGGCGATGCTGGCGCTGCGGATCGAACGGGCGATCTCCAAGGACCGCATCCTCGAACTGTATCTCAACGAGATCTACCTCGGGCGGCGCTCCTACGGCGTCGCGGCGGCGGCGCTCAATTATTTCGACAAATCGCTCGACGAATTGACGCTCTCGGAGACGGCGTTTCTCGCCGGCCTGCCCAAGGCGCCCGCCAATTACGACCCTGAGAAGGACCCGGACGCGGCGCGGCGCCGCCGCGACTACGCGATCGGCCGCATGGAGGCCGACGGTTACGTCGGGGCGGACGAGGCCGATGCGGCGCGGGCCGAGACCCTCGCCGTCCGCCCCCGCGATCCCGGCCGCGCCGTCCATGCGCCGTGGTATGCGGAGGAGGTGCGCCGCCGCCTGGTCGCGCTCTACGGCGAGGACGTCGCGCATGGCGGCGGGCTCTCGGTGCGCACGGCGCTGGACCCGCGCCTCCAGGACATCGCCGACCGCGCGCTGCGCGACGGCCTCGCCGCCTACGACCGGCGGCGCGGCTGGCGGGGGCCGGTCGCCAGGATCGAGACGGGGAGCGATTGGCGGGCGGCCCTCGCGGAAGTTCCGGCGCCGCCGGGGCTCGCGCCGTGGCGCCTCGCGGCGGTGCTGGACGCGGCGGGCGAGACGGCGACGCTCGGCTTCGCCGACGGCGCGCTGGGGGAGCTGCCGCTCGCGGAAATGCGGTGGGCGCGGCCGTGGCGCGAGAACCGCTCCCCCGGCGCGCGCCCGCGCCGGGTCGGCGACGCGCTGGCCGCGGGCGACGTAGTAGCGGTGGAGGCGCTCCCGCGCGAGGACGGCGGCGGCGTAGAATCGGACGGCGCGGGCGCGTTCGCGCTGCGCCAGATTCCCGAGGCGCAGGGCGCCGCGGTGGCGCTCGATCCGCACACCGGGCGGGTGCTGGCGATGTCCGGCGGCTGGAGTTTCGACGACAGCCAGTTCAACCGCGCCACCCAGGCGGACCGGCAGCCGGGCTCGGCCTTCAAGCCGTTCGTCTATCTGGCGGCGCTGGAGAACGGCTACACGCCGGCCTCCATCGTGCTCGACGCGCCGATCAGCATCGACCAGGGGCCGAACCTGCCGCGGTGGGAGCCGGAGAATTATTCGGAGGAGTTCCACGGCCCCACGACGCTGCGCCGCGGGCTGGAGAAGTCGCGCAACCTGATGACCGTCCGGCTGGCCAACCGGCTGGGCATGGAGCGGATTTCCGAGGTCGGGCGGCGGTTCGGCATCGGCGACTTCCCCGAGGTCCTGTCGATGTCGCTCGGCGCGGGCGAGACCACCCTGCTGCGGCTCGCGGCCGCCTATGCGATGATCGTCAATGGCGGGCGCCGGATCGCGCCGGCGTTCGTCGAGCGCGTCCAGGACCGTTACGGCGCGACGGTGCTCCGCCGCGACGCGCGGGAGTGCGCGGCGTGCGCGGGGCCGGACGCGGCGCCCGGCGCGCCGCCGGCGCCGGGCGACGACCGGCCGCGGGTCGCCGACGCGGCGACGGCGTTCCAGGTCGCCTGGATGCTCAAGGGCGTCGTCGACCGCGGCACGGCCCGGAGCGCCGCCGGCCTGGGCCTGCCGCTGGCGGGGAAAACCGGGACCTCCAACGATTCCCTCGACGCCTGGTTCATCGGCTTCGCGCCGGACCTGGCGGTGGGAGTCTTCGTCGGCTTCGACCGGCCGCGCTCGCTCGGGGCGCGGCAGACCGGCGCCAGCGTGGCCCTGCCCATCTTCAAGGCCATCGTGGCGGAGGCGCTCGGCGGCGCGCCGGCGGTCCCGTTCCGGGTTCCGGCGAACGTCATGATGACGCGGATCGACGCCGACACCGGCCTGCCCCCCTCCCCCGGCAGCGAGCTGGTCATCGTCGAGGCGTTCCGGCCCGGGACCGAGCCGGGATCGGGCGCGGCGGCGGACGGGCGCGGCGGCGGCGAGGCGATGGATTTCGATTCCGGGCTATATTAGGCCCGCTCCCCCACCGGAAACGAGGATCGCGGCCATGCGCGCGGAATTGCAGGCGGCCGCCGACGACATCGAAAGGTCGTTGGCGCTGCTGAGGAGGCATCTTTGACCCCGACGCGGCGCAGGAAACGCTGAAGACCCTCGACGCGCGCGCCGAGGCGCCCGGGTTCTGGAAGGACCCGGCGGCGGCGCGCCGCGTCATGCGCGACCGCGACAGGATCGCCCGGGCGCTGGACGGCTACGACGCGCTCGCCCGCGAGTTCGCCGACACGCGCGCGCTGCTGGAGCTGGCGGAGGAGGAGGGCGACGAGGAGCTGGCCGCCGAGGGCGCGGAGGCGTTCGCCGAGCTCAAGCGGCGGGCGGGCGCCGCCGAACTGGAGACGCTGCTTTCCGGCGAGGCCGACGGCAGCGACTGTTTCGTGGAGGTCCACGCCGGCGCCGGCGGCGCCGAGGCGCAGGACTGGGCGCAGATGCTGTTGCGCATGTATGCGCGCTGGGCCGACGCGCACGGCCTCAAGACCGAATACGTAGAGGAAAGCCCTGGGGAAGAGGCCGGGATCAAAAGCGCGACGGTCAAGCTGCGGGGCGAGAACGCCTACGGATGGCTGCGCACCGAAAGCGGAGTCCACCGCCTGGTGCGCATCTCTCCCTTCGACGCCTCCGGCCGCCGCCACACCAGTTTCGCCAGCGTCTGGGTGTATCCGGTCGTCGACGACTCGATCGAGATCGAGATCGCCGACAAGGACCTGCGCGTCGACACCTATCGCTCCTCGGGCGCGGGCGGCCAGCACGTGAACAAGACGGATTCCGCCGTCCGCATGACCCACCTGCCGACCGGCATCGTGGTGCAGTGCCAGAACCAACGCTCGCAGCACAAGAACCGGGCGGCGGCGATGAGCATGTTGCGCGCCCGCCTCTACGAGCGCGAATTGCAGGCGCGGCGCGAGGAGCAGGCGGCCGTCGAGGCGGGCAAGACCGACATCGGCTGGGGCCACCAGATCCGCTCCTACGTCCTGCAACCCTACCGGATGGTCAAGGACCTGCGGACGGGAGTCGAGACGGGAAACGCCCAGGCGGTGCTCGACGGCGCCATCGATTCGTTCATCGGCGCCGCCCTCGCCGCGCAGGTGGGAAGCGGGCGGGACGGAACGGCGCCGGGCGGCGCGGCCGGATCGGCGGCGCGGGCTTAGCCCGGATTTCCCGGACGACTCCGGGTCGAAGGGCGCTGCGCGGCGTCCGCGGCGATTTTCGGGTTTGCGCGGCCGCCGCCGTTTCGGGGCGCGCCGGGGCGCCCGCCGGTCGGCGACGGGCGGTTCGGCTCGGCGACGTCTCCGTTCGTTGCAGGGAAGGGCGAGTCGTGCGCCGCTTCGAGCTGCGGCGGCGGATAGCCGTCTTCGCGCGATGCGGAAGGGGGCGCCCGTCATTCATCGCCATTCATGGGCCGTCGCGCCACAGGGCGAGTTGCTGCGGCTCGGCGATGCGGTCGCGGAAGGCGAGGCGGCGGAGGCCCTCCAGCGCCGCGAAGTCGCTCCCCGCCGCCGCGAGTTCGCCCTGCAGCTCGATCCCGGTCCAGTCGCGCGCCGGCGGCAGGACCTCCAGCACCGCCTCCAGCGCGGCGAGGAAGCGCGGGTCGCGGTCCAGCCCCTCCGCCTCCGCCAGGTCGCGGGCGGCGCCCAGGCTCCGCGCGCGCGCCGCATGCGCCGCATGGTGGACCGCGTCGATCATCCCGCGCGCGCCGCCGGGCGGGCCGAGCGCCCCCTTCGCGGCGCGCGCGGCGCTGTCGCGCAGCCGCAGGTCGCTGCCCCTCTTGTCCGCCAGCCGCCCGACGATCTCGCCGTCCAGGTCCACCCCGGCGGCGCGGGCGAGGCGGAGCGCCTCGTCGTAGGCGAACACCGGCGCGCGGAAGGCGTCCCACGCCAGCACGAAGAATTCGGTCGCGGGGTCGAGTTCGGCGCCGGAGCGGCGGCCGGTCAGCTGCGCCAGCCGCCAGTTCTTGACCTCGCGCCGCGCCGCGTCGAGCGCGTCCTCCGGCGCCGCCGCGTAGGGGTCGAGCTCCTCCTCCGCCGCGCCCGCCCCGCGCCGCCGCCGGCCCGCCGGCGCCGGGCGCGGCCGTCCCCGCCGGAGCGGCCAGTGGCGCGAGAATTCCTCCAGCGCCGGGCCGAAGGCGGCGAGATACAGGTCGACGCCGGACAGGCCCGCCGCCGCGAAGCCGTCCATGCGCTCGCGCACCGCGCGCACGACGCGCGGCTCTGCGTCCTCCCAGAACGCCGCCTCCCCGTCCGCCGCCGCCGCGCGCGGGCGGCAGGCGAGGAGCACCGTGCTGTTCGCCGCCGCCTTGCCGCGAATGTGCAGGCTGCCCCCGGCCTCGGTGTGGATCGGCCACGACGCGGTCACGGCGAAGCCGGACTCCATCAACCCGGTCGCCAGCGCGTCCCACGCGCCGGTCGCCTTGTGGGTGAACATCACCGTCATGATCCCGTCGGGCTTGAGGACCCTTCGGCATTCGGCGAAGATCTCCGCCATGCGCCGTTGGTAGTCGCGCCCCGCCAGCGCCCGCGCGCCCTTCTCGCCCCGGAACCGCGCCGGGTTCGCCACCGCCTCGTTGTCCTTGTCGGCCAGACGGCTCGTGAACAGTTCCGGGAACACGCGGCCGGCGGTCCGCTTGAGCCAGACGTAGAAGAAGTCGGACAGCTCGGCGTACATCACGTTGTCGTAATAGGGCGGGTCAATTACCACCGCGTCGATGCTCCCATCGGCGATATGATCGAGCCGGTCGCCGGGCTTGCAAGTGACGGTTATCGGCGGCGCGCCGCCCCCGGCGCCGTCTTCGCCGAACAGCGCGTCGCCGGCGCCCTCCGGGCGGACGAGGGCGACGAGCTCGCCGATGCATTTGGCTGTTTCCCGAAGAGCCCAGTCGTAGCCCGCGCCCGTAACCAGAGGCGCCATCTCGGCATAGGACCACTTGAACGAATAATCGTGTTGCGAGAACGTGTTGGTCATCAATTCCCGGTTTGCATGCCATACCGACATGCGGGAGTTGTAGTCGCGCAGCTTGTCCAGCGCGAAGGCCAGATATACATAGGCTACCTTGCGAATATCGGTCAGCTCGCCGGCCGCTTCGTCCGCCTCGAGCATTTCGCGGAACACCTCGACGCCCGTTCCGTGGCACAACAGCTGGCGCGGCGAGAACAGGTCGCGCCACGACCGCATTCCGTATCGGATCGGCTCCACCGTCTTGGCGCCATCGTCGGGAATGCGCTCGCTCGGCACGATGTCGAACGCCTCCCATTCGAGCATTTTCTCGTCGAGTCTGGCGCGGATTTCGGCGGCGTTGTCGTCCTCCGGCCGCGGCGCGCGGTAGTCGCGAACCCACTTCTCGCGCGTCTTCCCGGTCTTGCTCAGGACCTTCACCCGCTTCTTGACCACCACGGCGAACAGCTGTTCGCCCATGCGCCCCGCTTGCGCCTGCTCCTTGATCTCGTCGCCGTCGATAATCCGCCCGCAGTCGGAATACGGACACGCCCCAACCCCCCGCCGCACTGTCCCTGCCGAATGCTCTCCCGCCGACCGCACGACCTCGAACGCACACGCCCGGCCTTCGGAGCCCGGCCCGTCGCCGACATGCGGCGCGAGCGCGATTCCGGCTCCGTCCGGCGCCAGCCGCCAGTTCGGCGACAGCGGAACAATACCGGCGCAATAAGGGCAGGCGACGGTGCGCGCCCACAGATAGCCGTCCGGTCGACTATTTCCCTCCGGTTCTTCGGGAAATATCCCCGCAAGGCGATCGAGAATTTCACCGACGAATACGCGCGCCAAATCTTGAAAGGCTTGCCGAACCGCCGTTCCGAATCTGGCGGGCCATTCCAGGGTTCCCTTTTGAAGCAACGCAGAAACCGGGTTCAAATCATTGGATAGCGTCTCGAGGCGGAGGCGAAAAGACTCGACGGGAATACTACCTCCTCCCGCCATGGGATCGAGAACGACCTTGCGATCCGTAATACTTTCCTCCATCCATTTTATATCGTCTTCCTGCGGAAGGTAGCCGAACGCACGAGGATAGCCATAGGCGTCTTTACCGAGCCGCCTACCCTCGCGGGTCGCAATAGCGATCCGGGTCTTGGCCGCCACCGGATCCCCATGAATCCCGATAACATGCATGAACTTCTCGCGGTCCGCGTCCGCCGGCAGCAGCGAGGCGAGCACCGCCGCCCGCGACGCCACCAGCGGCCGCCGCGCCCACCAGACGTGCAGCCGGTTCGGCGCGGGGAACGGCGTCATCGGCGTCCGTTCGCGCTTGCTCTCTATGCCGAGCTCCGCGATAGGCAGCCAGCGTTCGATCAGCCGTGTGTCGGGCATGGTGTCAAATCCACTCCCGGGGAGCTTCGGCCGGAACGGCCTCGCCGCCCCATTCGGCGAAGCGGTCCGGCGGCGACAAAGTCCCCACGACGTCCCGCGCGCCGTCCACGAAGTCGCGGGCCGCCGGACAGTTCGGGCGGATCGGCCGGCGCGGGACGCGCTAGACGAGCGCGAATTCCGTCCCGACGACCGTCACCCGGCCGCCGCGGACCGGCAGCCCCCTTTCCTCCGCGGCGCGGCGGACCGCGCCGGCGTCGGCGGCGCGGAGCGCCACCGAGGCGATCCCCGGCCCCCGGTCATCGGCGACCGGGCGGAAGCGGACACGGGCGTTGTCCAGGTCCAGGGCGAAGGCGTCGTCCTCGCGGCGCCATGGGGCGCCGATGAGGTCCGACCACAGGCGGGCGGCGGATTCGGGGTCGCCGGTCTGGACGGTCACCCCGGCGAAGCCGGCGACGCGCGTCGTCGCGACCTTGCCGCGCCAATCCGGGCCGGCGGGCGGCCATTCCGCCAGCGGCTCGCGGCGGTCGGCGACTCCGGGGACCGAATCCATCGTCAGCATGACGCCGCCGCAATCGCGCGGGTGGAACTGGGTCGCGACGTAGCCGGGGCGGTCGATGCGGTAGATGTCGCGGACGCCGCGCGCGGCGGCGCGGGCGCGGGCCGCCAGCGCGTCGTCGCAATTGAGGATGACCATGTAGCCGCCGTCGCCGCCGCGCCGGTCGAGATAGCGTTCGGCGGAGGTCCCCTCCTCTTTCGGCGACACGATCTCGAGGAACTCGCCGCCGACCGGGGCGACGACGTTGTGCAGGCCCCACTGGCCCACCTCCGGGTCGCGGTAGGCGACCCGGACGGCGAAGGTTTCGCACAGGTCGCGCGCCGCGGGCTCGAGGTCGCGCGCCACCAGGCAGATTTGCCGCAATCTCACGATTCGCTCCTCCGCGACGGCTCCCGCCCTCGCCGGCGGGGCGGCGCCACAGTAGCATGGACGCATGGAGCGCGCGCGCGGCGGCGCGGCGGCCGACCGCGACGCGTGGCTCGCGGCGCTGCCCAAGGCGGAGCTGCACCTGCATCTGGAGGGGGCCATCCCCCTCGACGCGCTGTGGACGCTGATCCGCAAATACGGCGGCGACGAGAGCGTTCCCGACCGCGCGGCGCTGCGCCGCCGGCTGGCCTATCCCGACTTCCCCGCCTTCATCGCCGCGTGGATCTGGAAGAACGGGTTCCTGCGCACGTACGACGACTTCGCCTTCGTAGCGGAGGCCGCGGCGCGGGAGCTGGAGCGCCAGAACGTCCTCTACGCCGAGATGTTCTTCTCGCCGGCGCGGTTCGCCGGCCGGGGCCTGGAGACCGGGCGGCTGGCGGAGGCGATTCGCCGCGGCCTCGACCGCGCGCCGGGAGTCGAGACCTGGCTCATCGCCGACGTGGTGCGCGACCTGGGGCCCGAAAGCGCGCGCGCCACCGTCGCCGCGGCGGCCGAGGCGCGGGAGTTCGGAATCGTCGGGATCGGCATGGGCGGGTCGGAGCACGCGGTTCCGCCGGAACCGTTCGCGGACGCCTTCGCGGCGGCGCGGCGGGCGGGGCTCCGGACCACGGTCCACGCCGGGGAGGCGGCCGGGGCGGAGAGCGTCGCCGGCGCGCTCGACGCGCTGGCGCCCGACCGGATCGGACATGCGACCCGCGCCGAGGAGGACCCGGCGCTGATCGACCGCCTCGCCGAAAGCCGGCTGCCGCTGGAGCTCTGCCCGCTCTCCAACGCGGCGACGGGAGTCGTCCGCGAATTGGCGGACCACCCGGTGCGCCGCTACTGGCGGCGGGGGCTGAACATATCGATCAACACCGACGACCCCGGCATGTTCCACAACAGCCTCGCCGGCGAATACGCCGCGCTGATGGACACGTTCGGCTTCGCCCCGGCGGAGGTCCGGACGCTGGTCCGCCAGGCGCTCGGCGCCGCCTGGCGCCCGCCGGGCCGCGGCCCGGCGCTGGAGCGGCGGTTCGCGGCGCATCCGGGCTGGACGGCGCCCGAACCGGCGCAACGGCCCGAACCGGCGCAAAGGTTGGCCGAAGGCGGCGGGGAAGGAGCGGCGCGATGTTGAAAATCTGGGGCCGGCGCAATTCGGCGAACGTGCAGAAGGTGCTGTGGTGCTGCGCCGAATTGGGGCTGGAGTACGCGAGGGAGGACGCCGGCGGCGCGTTCGGGCGCATCCGCGACCCCGACATGCTGGCGCGCAACCCGAACGCGCGGGTGCCGACCGTGGAGCATGACGGGCTGGTCCTCTGGGAGAGCAACGTCGTCGTCCGCTACCTGGCGGCCGTCCACGATCCGGGCGGGCTGTGGCCGGAGGACCCGCGCGTCCGCGCCGAGGCCGAACGCTGGATGGACTGGCAGCAGACGACGGCGGCGGGGCCGATGACGACGATCTTCCGGGGGCTGGTCCGCGAGCCGGGGCGAATCGGCGCCGGCGAGATCGCCGCCGCCGCAGAGCAGGCGGCGGGCGCGTGGCGAATCGCCGACGACCGCCTCAGGGAGCGCGAGTGGCTCGCCGGGGACCGGTTCACGATGGCGGATATTCCGCTCGGCGTCTTCGCCCGGCGCTGGTTCGAACTGGAGGTCGACCGGCCCGGCCTGCCGGGGCTGGAGGCGTGGTACGCGCGCCTGCGCGCCCGCCCCGCCTTCGCCGAACAGGCGCTCGCGGTCCCGATGACGTGACGGCGGCGGCGCGCGGGCGCCCTCAAACCGCGCGCGGGGTTCGCACGCCCGCCGCGAGGGCGCGGCCGGCGCGCCACAGGCGGGCGAAATCCTCCCGGCGCGGCCGCCACAGGGCGCGCGGCGAAGCGCCGGTCGCGCGATGGAACGCCGCGGCGAGGACGACCGCGCGCAGGACCGTGCCCGCGGCCAGCGCCCAGGCGGCGGCGGGCGCGCCGAGCGCCGGGTAGAGGACGGCGAAGGCGGCCGCATAGGCGGCCAGCCCCAGCCAGATGGTCCACGAACAGACCCCCGGCCGGCCCACGCCGTTGAACCAGGCCATGAACACGCCGGCGGCGGCGTGCGCCAGCACCCCCGGCGCCATGATCCAGAAGAGCGGGACGACGGGCAGGAACGCCGCGGAGAACAACACCCGGACCAGCGGCTCCGCCGCCGCCAGCAGGAGCGCGAGGGCCGCCGCCGTGGCGGCGCAGACGAGGCGGAGGCAGAGGCCGACGGTCTCCAGCCCCGCCCCCTCGCCGCCGGCGATTCGCGGGAAGAGCGCGGTGGAGACGGAAAAGGACATCGCGGTCAGGCGGTAGATGACCGCCGCCGCGGCCGCGAACAGGCCGATGTCGGCGCGGCCCGCCGCCAGCGCGCCGAGCGCCGCCACGCCGATATGCGGCTCCAGTTCGGTCCCCACGCGAGCGGCGTGATGCCGCAGGCCGTATCCGAGGACGCGGCGGACGTCGCCCGGCGACGGCGCGGCGAACGCGAGGCCGCAGTTCCGGCGCAAATCCCACAAGCAGCCGAGGAGCAGGACGACATGGCCCGCCGCGAGGGCGAGGACGGCGCCGTCGACCCCCATGCCGCCATGGCGGACGAGGACCAGAAGGCCGGCGACGGCCACGAGCGGCTGGGCGAGCGAGAAGACGGCGAGCGGAGCGAAACGCCGAAGGCCCGCCAGCTGAAGCGAGGCCGCGAACGACATCGACGCGGCCGGGACCAGGACCAGCGCCAGTTCGAACGACGCCGTGTCCGCCTGGCGGAAATAGGCGAGGCCGCCATGGACGAGCGGGAGCGCCGCGGCGGCGGCGGCGGCGCTCCCCGCCAGGCAGGCGCCGAGGGCGAGCGTGACGCCCCGCGACAGGTCGAGCCGCCCGGCGGCGATGAGGAACTGCGCGCCCTTCTCCGCGCTCAGGGTGACGGCCACGCCGAGCAGGTAGGCGAAGGCGACGCATACCGCATAGGCGCCCCGCCCCTCCGGGCGCAGCAGCCAGGCCAGCAGGCCCTGGCTCGCGATGGCGGCGGCGTACACCCCGACCTTGGTCGCGAACAGGACCGCGGCGTCGCGGAGGCCGGCCGTATGGGCGGCGCGGTTCACCCGGCGCGCCCGCCGGCGGCGGCCGTGGCCGAGGCCGTCCGCCGGACCCGTGTCCGGCGCGGGCCGCGCGCGTTATCGATCCCGACCGGCCGACCCGGCATAACCCGTGCTCCTAAACGCAATGGCGCGCCGGCCCCGCCGGTTGCGCCTTCCCGGCGCCCGCCCGGCGCCCGACGTTACCACGGCGGACGTCCGCGCCGCCCCGGCGCCGCGATGCGCCGCGCTTGACCCGGCGCGGGCGGGGATGGAGTATCGGCCGTTCGCGCGCTCCGGGGCCGGCGGCAGCCGGGCGGCGCGCGCGTTCGGAATCCGTTGCGGACAGGCGCAGGGAGGGCCTGAACGATGGATACGCGACACCGAGCGACGATACGGGGCGCGCTGGCCGGTCTGGCCGGGGCGGCCCTGGTGGCGGCGGCCGCCTCCGCGGCCGACGTGACCCATGAGCGCCTCGTCGACAGCGAGGCGGAGCCCGAGAACTGGATCAACCACCACGGCAACTACGAGTCGCACCGGTTCTCCAGCCTCGACGAGATCAACCGCGACAACGTGGCCGACCTCAAGGTGGCGTTCACCTGGGCGATGGGCGACACGCAGGGCGGCGGCAAGGACCTGATCGTGTGGCCGTTCTCCGGCCTGGAGGGGACGCCGCTCGCCGAGGACGGCTTCCTCTACCTGACCACCGGCTGGGGAGTCGTCACCAAGCTCGACGTGCGCGGCGGCGGGCCGCGGATGGTCTGGAAATACGATCCCAAGGCCGATCGCGACTACGCGCCGACGGTCACCTGCTGCGGCATCAACAACCGCGGCGTGGCGCTCTACGGCGACATGGTGATCTCCCCGGTGATCGACGGGCGGCTGATCGCCCTCGACAAGGACGACGGCAGCCTCGTCTGGGAGGCGCAGGTGAGCGACCCCGGCAACGCCGAGGTGATCACCGGCGCGCCGTTGATCGTCAAGGACACGGTGGTGACGGGCATGGCCGGCGCCGAGTTCGGCGTGCGCGGCTACCTCGAGGCGCGCGACGCCATGACCGGCGAGTTCGTCTGGCGCACCTACACCATTCCGGGCGAGGGCGAGCCGGGCAACGAGACCTGGAAGGACGATTACGGCGCCTGGAAGACCGGCGGCGGCACCACCTGGGTCACGGGCGCCTACGACCCCGACCTCAACCTGATCATCTGGGGCACCGCGAACCCCGGGCCGGACTGGGACAACGCCTACCGCCCCGGCGACAATCTGTGGACCGATAGCTCCATCGCGCTCGACGCCGACACGGGCGAGTTCAAGTGGGGCTTCCAGCACACGCCGAACGACCCCTACGACTTCGACTCGATCGCCGAGCACACGCTGGTCGACGGGATGATCAACGGCAAGTTCCGCAAGGCGGTGCTGCACGCGAACCGCAACGGCTTCGCCTACGCGCTCGACCGCGCCACCGGCGAGTTCATCTGGGGCACGCAGTTCGTCAAACTGCTGAACTGGACCGACGGGCTGGACGCGAACGGGCGCCCGGTGGCCTACAACCCCGACGTCGACGTCCAGACCTACAACCCGGGCACGGCGGCGGCGCGGGGTAACGCCACCGAGGGCCGGGGCGAGATCGAGGGCTTCGTCTGCCCCGCCCACACCGGCGGCAAGAACTGGCCCCCGACGGCCTACAACCCGCACACCAACCTCTACTACATCCCGGTCATCGAGAGCTGCAACAAGGCCTTCGCGGAAGTGACGGTCCCCGGCATGCACAAGCCGCGCGACCTGTTCCTCGGCGGCGCGCCGTTCTTCGACTTCTCGGGCGAGCACGGGCGCATCACCGGCAGCGTGACGGCGATCAACGTCGGGACCGGCATGGTGGTGGGCAAATACGAGACCACCTATCCGCTGCTCGGCGGCATGCTGACCACCGCCGGCGGGCTGGTGTTCACCGGCCTCGCCGAGGGCGAGGTGGTCGCGCTCGACGCGGTGACCCTCGAGGAGCTGTGGCGCTTCGAGACCGGCTCGGCGATCAACGCCCCGCCGATGACCTTCGAGGCCAACGGCAAGCAGTACATCGCCATCGAGGTGGGCCTGGGCGGCGCCTGGCCGCAGTGGTTCACCGACTCGACGCCGGAGCTCAAGACCGCGGTGCCGAGCAACGTCCTCTACGTCTTCTCGCTGTAGGCGGACGACCGAAACGCGGGCCGGCGACCCCTCCCGGGGCGCGCCGGCCCGCGCCCTTCCCCCCGCATACCGGAGCCGGCGCCCATGACGACGCGCGACGCCGTCCGCCGCATCCTCTTCGCCGCCCCGGCGCTCGCCGCCGGGTTCGTCCTCTCCGCCCCGGCCGGGGCGGAGGAGACCCGCGCCCCGCGCCGCGACATGGCGGAGATCTTCGCGGAGAATTGCGGCAGCTGCCACAAGGCCGATGGCCGCGGCGGGCCGGGCTACGGAGGCTACGCGGCGAACCTGCGGACGACGGCGCTGACCGCCGACGAGTTCGTCGAGGTGCTCATCGCCGGCCGGCAGGACCGGGGCATGCCCACCTTCGACGGGGTGCTGGAGCCGGAGACGATGGCCGCGGTGGCGGAATTCGTGCTCGTCGAACTGCGCGACCCGCCGCCGGAGGACGACGCGGCGGCGGAGTAGCCCCCGGCCTATTCCCGCGCCCGGGCCCGGGCGAGCTGCTCCTCGGTCATGCGCGTCTCGAGGCGGGCGCGCCACGTCTCCAGATAGTCGTCGCCGGCCTCTATCGCGCCGGTGAGCCAGCGCCACGCCTGCGCGTAGTCGAGGTGGGTCCCCTCGCCCATCTGGACGTAGACCATCTTGAGCAGCATCCGCCCGCCGCGGTAGCCGGCGTCGCGCGCCTTGCGCGCCCAGTCGAGGGCCTCCGACAGGTCGCCGCTCTCGCGCCCCGCCGCGTAAGCTTCGCGCCCGACCAGGTACATCGCCATGGGGTCGCCGTTCTCCGCCTTGCAGAGGTTGCCCTCCGGCCCCCTGGGGCACTCCGCCGCCGCCGCCGCGCACGCCGCCATCGCGACCGCGAGCGCCGGCAATCCAAGCCTGGCCGCGTATCCCATCGTCCGCCTCCGCGCCCCGTTTCTCCGCGCCGTTCTCCGCGAGGGCCGCAGCATAGGGCCGGGGCGGGCGCGGCGGCAACCCGCGCCGGTTGCGCGCCGGGAAAGGGGGCGGTATCGTCGCGGCCGCGTGGGGGAGCGTCCGCCGCGTCGCCGGGCGGGCCGCCGTTGCAACGGATCCGGGCGACAGGGAGGGAGACTCATGCCGAGAGCCATCGAATACGAGTTCGTCGACCTGGCGAAGAAGCCCGCCGGGGACGCCGAGGCCGCCGCGCCGGAGCGCATGAGCCGGCGTTCGTTCCTCGCCGCGGCGACGGCCGTCGCCGGCGTCACCGCCATGTCGGGCGAGGCGTTCGCGCGCAATTTCGGCCCCGACGCCGAACCCGTCCGCTACCCCGAGCCGGACGTGGTCCCGCTCGACAAGCGGTTCAAGTACAAACTGGGGAACACGCCGATCCTGCGCCTCCACCGCGGCACCATGTGGGCCGAGGGCCCGGCGTGGAACGGCGTCGGGCGCTACCTGCTGTGGAGCGACATCCCCGCCAACGAGCAGCTGCGCTGGATCGAGGAGGACGGCCACGTCTCGCGCATGTTCCGCTACCCGTCGGGCAATTCGAACGGCAACACGTTCGACTACACCGGGCGGCAGATCGCCTGCGAGCACGGCAACCGCCGCGTCGTCCGCTACGAATACGACGGCTCGGTGACGGTCATCGCCGACAGCTACGAGGGCGAGGGCTTCAACGCGCCCAACGACGCGGTGGTCCACCCCGACGACGGCGCGATCTGGTTCACCGATCCGGGCTACGGCTCGCTGATGAACTACGAGGGCAACCGCGCCAACACCGGCTCGCCGCAGCCCTACCGCAAGGAGGCGGTCTATCGCGTCGACGCGCAGACCGGCGCGGTGGCGATGGTGACGGACATGGCGTTCAAGCCCAACGGCCTGTGCTTCTCGCACGATTACAAGACGCTCTACGTGGCGGACACGGGCGCGTCGCACTACCCCGAGGCCAGCCCGAACATCCTGGCCTTCGACGTCGACGGCGGGATGCTGAAGAACGGCCGCGAGTTCGCGTCGATGGAGATGGACGGCAAGAAGGGCTTCGCCGACGGCATCCGCTGCGACGAGGACGGCAACGTCTGGGCGTCGGCGGGCTGGGTCGGCGACGGTTACGACGGCGTGCACGTCTTCGCGCCGAACGGCGACCGGATCGGCCACATCCGCCTGCCGGAGATCTGCTCGAACGTGTGCTTCGGCGGGACCAAGCGCAACCGGCTGTTCATGACCGGCAGCCAGTCGCTCTACGCCGTCTATGTGGAGACCCGCGGCGCGCACATCACCTGACGCGCAGCGCGAAGAAGCGGGAACGTCCGGCGCCCTCGCGGCGCCGGACGTTGGCGCGGCCGCCTCCCCCGGTGGAGTCGCGTATGCGAATCGCTTCGCGAGTTCGCCGGCGGAGGCCGGCGCTCCCGGAATCTTTCGCCGAATCGCGACGCGCAAGCCGCTCCAACGGGGCGCGCGGAATTCAGAACAAAAGGGCGTGGTCCGGACAGATCGTGTGGCGCCGACGGCGGATAAACTACGTGTTCGCGACATGAACCTTTCGGCGCGGAATCCGATCCCGATACCGCGTCATGACCCCACAACCCCGCCGTCCTTGCGGGTAATGACGACGGTGGCGTCGCGCGGGGCGGTGACGCCGTCGGGGACCGGGTTCGCGACCGGGAAGTTGGTCAACGCCGGGTCGCCTTCGCCGGGGTGCTGGACGTTGACGAACAACGTGCGCCGGTCGGGAGTCGCCGCCAAACCGGTGATCTCGCACCCCGGAACGCCGGTGAACAACCGCCGGATCGCGCCGGCGCGCGTGTCCGCCACCAGCAATTGGTTGTTGAGGCCGTCCTTCTGGCCGCCGTCGGTCTCGATGAACAGCCGCCCGTCCGGGTCGGCGCGCAGGCCGTCCGGGTCGGAGAAGGACTCCTCCGTCCCGTGCGTGTCGGCGGCGGCGCGGAAGATCTCCCACGCGAACGCGCGGCCCGTCGGGTCTCCGGCGTCGCGCCAGCGGAGGATGTGGCCGTCGGGGTTGGGGGCCATCGGGTTGGCGGCGTCGGCCCGGCGCCGCGCGCCGTTGTTGGTCAACGCCAGAAAGACGTGGCCGTCCGGCGCGGCGGTTGCCCATTCGGGCCGATCCATCGGCGTCGCCCCCGCCGCATCGGCGGCGAGGCGCGCGAAGGCCAGAACCTCCGCCTGCGTCGCCAGGCCGGCGCGGCGGATCGCCGGGTCGGCCGCGTCGAGCGCCAGCCACGCGCCCATGCCGCCGGAGTCGAACCGGGCGGCGTAGAGGGTTCCCCGGTCGAGCGGGCTTTCGCCGCGCGCCCGCATCGCCTCCCAATCATCGGCGGAGACGAATTTGAAGACGTAGCCGAAGCGCTCGTCGTCGCCCATATAGACGACGGCGCGGCCGCCGGCGCCGACGACGACCGCCGCGCCTTCGTGCTTGAAGCGCCCGAGCGCGGTCCGCTTGACCGGCAGGGCCGCGGGGTCGAACGGGTCGATCTCCACCGCCCAGCCGAACCGGTTCGCTTCGTTGGCGTGGGCGGGGTCGGCAAGGTCGAACCGCGGGTCGAACGCCTCCCACCCGTAGCGCGACCGGCCGCCCTTCAGCCCGTAGCGCGCCTGCCGCGG
Source organism: Alphaproteobacteria bacterium (assembly GCA_965242575.1). Classification (GTDB taxonomy): domain Bacteria; phylum Pseudomonadota; class Alphaproteobacteria; order UBA7887; family UBA7887; genus JANQOH01. The sequence continues at coordinate 1,995,324 of OZ251461.1, read as the reverse complement.
GTCCGCCGCGAAGCCGTCGCGCGCGCCGAAGTAATGGGGGAAGTTCTCCTCGCAAGTCAGCCATGTGCGCCACGGCGTCGCGCCATCGGCGCAATTGTTGAGCGTGCCCGCGGGCGGCGCGCCGGAGGGGGTCGCCAGAAGCGGACTCCCGGCCGCCGGCCCGGAGAAGGCGACCGGCGTGCCGGGGTGGATTCGCCGCGCGAACCGGCTCGGGACCGTGCGCCAGACGCCGAATTCGCTCTCCGCGATCTCGATGATCGAGGCGCCGATGGCGGCCTGCGCCGCGCGCGTCTCGGCGGCGCTCTCCGGCATGGGCTTGCCGAGGACGCGGGCGTTGGTCCCGAACTCGTGGTTGACCGCCAGCAGCCCGCGCCGGTTGCCCTCCGCGCCGTCCGCGAAAGGGAAGAAGGTCATCCCGTCATGGCCGATCCCTATCCGCCGCTCCGGGTCCCCGGCGCCCGGCGGTCCGCCCGGCTCGAGCGGCGCGCCCCACGGGATCGTTACGCTGTAACGGTAATCCGGCGAAATGGCGGGGTTCGGCCCGCCGCCCTCCGCGCGGCGCACCGGCGCGAAACCGACGAGCGGCGCGCCGGCGGCTCCGGCGGGCGCCCAGCGCGCGCCGAACACTCCCGCCGCCGCCGTAGCCGCGCCGCCGGCGAGAACGGCGCGCCGCGAAACCGGACCGCCCGCGGGATTCGAATGTCGTTTCATGACGACGCCCCTTCCGACGACGGGTTTCCCGGTGCGGTGGACTGCGGTCCATCGCGGGTCTCGTCCGCCGCCGCGAGCCAGGCGGCGAGGCGGGCGCGGGCGGCGGGGGCGCCGCGGGGGAAGGCGTGGCGGACCAGGAAATGGCCGGTCAGGCGCAAGCCCGCGCGCGCCTCGGCGAGGCTCGGCGCCGCCGCGCCGGACAGGAAGCCCGGCAGCGGCAGCAGCCGCGCCGCCCAGGGCGCGCCCGCGGCGCCGGAAACCGCGCGCCCGCTGCGCGGCGACACCCAGCGCAAATCCTCGCGCGCGCCGGTCGCCGCGCAGCGGTCGAGAGCCAGCGCGAACCCCAGTTCCGCCAGCAACCCCACCTCCCAGGCGACGTAGGCGCAGGCCCAGACCTCCGGGCCGCCCGGCGCCTCCAGGCCGTCGAGCAGCGCCTCCAGCGCGTCGAACAGCGCCGGATGCGGCGCGCGCTCGGGCAGCGCCGCGTCGCAGGCGGCGCAGGCGGCGCCGAGCGCGGCGAGGCGGCCGGGGTCGCCGAACAGCCGCGCCGCGCGGGCGCGCTCGACCTCGGCCGAAAACGCGCCCAGCTGGTCGGCGAGGCGGGCGCGCCAGCGGCAGCGCAAGCGGTTCCCCGGCTCCCACGCGGCGCGCCGCCGCCGGCCCGCGCCGCCGCGCGCCAGCCCCGCATGCCGGCCGCGCTCGCGGGTCAGCACGCGGACGACGAGGGCGGACTCGCCATGCCGCCGCGCCGACAGGACCACGGCGTCGTCGCTCCATTCCACGGCGGCGCCCCGGCCCTAAGCGTCGTAGTCGAGGCCGAGGGCGCGGTAGCGCGCCGGGTCCTCCTGCCAGTCGCCGCGCAGCTTGACGCGCAGGAACAGGTGGACGCGGCGGTCGAACAGGCGCTCCAGCTCGGCGCGGGCGCTCTCGCCGATCGCCTTGACGCGCCGCCCGCCGGCGCCGAGGACGATGGCCCGCTGGCTCGCGCGGCGGACCAGGATCGCCTGGTCGATGCGCGCCGAGCCGTCCTTGCGCTCGGTCCACGACTCGGTCTCCACCGCCGCCGCGTAGGGCAGTTCGCGGTCGAGGCGCATGAACAATTTCTCGCGCGTGATCTCGGCCGCCAGCAGGCGGAGCGGCGCGTCCGCCGCTTGGTCCGGCGGGTAGAGCCACGGCCCCGGCGGCATCGCCCGGGCGAGCGCCGCGCGCAGGTCCGCCACCCCGTCGCCGGTCAGCGCCGAGATCATGAACGCGCCGCCCACCAGCGCGGCGCCGTCGGCGCGCCGGCGCTCGGCGAACGCCGCCGCCAGCCCCAGCAGCCGGCGGCGGTCGACGAGGTCGATCTTGTTCAACGCCAGGGTGAGCGCCAGGCTCCTCGCCGCCGCGCCGTCGAGGATCCGCCGCGCGGCCGCGTCGAGCCCGCGCCGGGAATCGACCACCAGCACCGCCGCATCGGCGCCGCGCGCGCCGTCCCACGCGGCGCGCACCATCGCCCGGTGGAGGCGCCCGCGCGGCGCGAACACGCCGGGCGTGTCGACGAACGCGATCTGCGCGCTCCCGAACGCGGCGATTCCCACCACGCGGTTGCGCGTCGTCTGCGCCTTCGGCGTCACGATGGACACTTTGGTCCCCACCATGCGGTTGAGCAGGGTGGACTTGCCGGCGTTGGGCGCGCCGATCAGGGCGGCGAAGCCGCAGCGGGTCTCCGCCGCGCCGGCGTCAGGCGCGGCCATCCCCGCCGTCCTCGCCGGCGATGCGCTCGGCCCGGTGGCGATCCATGAACGCCGCCGCGCCGCCGCCGAGAACGGCGCGCCGCGAAACCGGGCCGCTCGCGCAATTCGAACGCGGCTTCACGACGGCGCCGGTCCCAGCGACGGCGCGCCGGTCCAGCTCCGCGCCGCGAGCCTGTCCGCCGCGAGCCGGATCTGGCGCGGCGTGAAGCCCCTCTTCCGCGCGCTCCAGGCGTGGATTCGCGCGATGGCGCCGTCCAGGGTCGCCGGGGTTTCGCGGGTCAGCACCCAATGGACGGTCGCGAGGAGCTCGAGCCCGAAGCCCGACTCGAAGCCCTCGACCAGCTCCACGACCTTGTCGAAGCGCGCCCGCGACTCGGGCCGGCGCTCCAGAAACGCCTTCGCCTTCGCGACGGCGGCGGGAACCGCCTCGAGCGGTTTGTCGGGCGAGTCTCCCCCGTCGGCGTATCCGACGACGTAATGCCCTTCGATGTCGTTGAGAACGTGGCGCAGATTTTCCGCGTAGGGGCCGTATCCCGCCTTCGCGTATTTCAATTTCAGGGGTTCGCCGGCGACCTGCATGAAATACATGAGTTTCTGCACTTCCAGCAGGGTAATGAACGGGTCGAGCAGGACGCTCCGATAGCGGTCCATCAACTCCACCAGCGCCGCTCGTCCGGCGGTCATTCCCGGCGCTCGCCGGTGGCGGGCCATCGCACGCGCTTCCGGCGCGCCCTTGGGCTCGAACGCGACGACATGGAGGTCGTCGAGGCCGCTCAAGGCCGCCTCGATGCACGGCTTGACCGCGCTCCATTCAAGGCCGCCGAGGCCGCAGCCGAGCGGCGGCAGCGCCATCGACCGGACGCCGCGCGTGCGGACGACGGAGGCGAGATCGCGCAATCCGGCCTCGATGTCCTCGATTCGGCTTTTGGCCCGCCAATGCCGCTTGGTCGGGAAATTGACGATCAGGCGCGGGTTGGCGAGCGAACCCGTATCGAACACGAACATGCGCCCGGGAACGACCTCGCTGCGCTTGCACGCGGCGGCGTAGGCCTTGAAATTGTCCGGGAACGCCTTCTTGAATTGGAGCGCCACCCCGCGCCCCATCACGCCGACGCAGTTCACCGTGTTGACCAGGGCCTCGCAATCCGCCCCGAGAATGTCGCCGGTCGTGAACCGGATCATCGCCGCGCCCTCCCCACGGTCAATAGTACCACGATCTCTCGATCGCGACAGGCGGCGCGTGAGACGCGCCCTTCAGGATTTGCTCCACCGCGTCACGGACTCCCGCATTGTGGACGCCGATGCGCTCGACGAGCATCCACGGAAACGACCGCTCGACCAGAAATTCGGCCTGCTTCCACTCCTTCTTGTCGCCGCTCCACTTCCGCGCCTGGACGGCGTCCCAGTCGATATCGGGCAAGTTGGCAAGGTCGGCGCGGTCCTCGAAATGGGACGAACCGGCGTTGGACAGGGTGAACGCCCATTTCCGCCCCTGCCGGTCGGCCCATGCGACCGCATCGCGAAGATCCGCCTCAAGGTGGACGATGGGTTTTTGCCCGCCTCGATACGCCAGCGCCGGGTGGTTCGCCATGTGGATGACGTAGAGCATGATGGATCTCGGACAAAAATAGAACGGAACACAGTCCCCGACATGCAGGCCCGGACGACTCATCAATACGTTGATCCGCCGCCGCCGTTTGATCTCCGTCATTCCGATAGTCGTTCCCGGCCGCGGGAGGCGCGCAACGCCGGAGTCGGACAGCAGCCGGCCGGCGGCGATGATCGACCGCAAGCGGTCGACGTGAACGATATGGTAGATCTTCGGTTTGGCGGGCGGCGGCGCGGAACCCGTCTCCGTCAGCAATCCCACCTCCCAGGCGGCGCAGGGCAGGCTTGGCCGGCGTCAGGCGCGGCCATCCCCGCCGTCCTCGCCGGCGATGCGCGCCAGCAGCCGCGCCGCCGCCGCGCGCTCGGCCGGCCGCCGGCCCGCGCCCTCGGCCTCGGCGGCGCGCCCCGCCGCCGCCGCGGCGACGCGAAAGGTCGGCTTGTGGTCCGGGCCGCGCACCGACAGCACGCGGTAGGTCGGGACGCCCAGGCCCCGCGCCTGCGTCCATTCCTGGAGCTCGGTCTTGGCGTCGACCGGCGGCGCGTCCTGGGCGGCGATGCGCCCGGCCCAGTGGCAGTCGATGAACGCCGCCGCCGCCGCCAGCCCGCCATCGAGGTAGAGCGCGCCGATCACCGCCTCGCAGGCGTCGCCGAGGATGGCCGGGTTGTCGCGCCCGCCATGCGCCTCCTCCGACGGCCCCATGACCAGGCGCCGCCCGAGCCCGGCGGCGCGCGCGACCTCGGCGAGCGTCTCCGCCGAGACGAGCGCCGCGAAGCGCCGCGCCAGCGCCCCCTCGTCCTCGCCGGGATGCGCCGCCATCAGGCGCTCGGCTACCGCGAGGCCGAGCACGCGGTCGCCGAGGAACTCCAGCCGCTGGTTGTTCGCCGCGGCGCCGGCGCTGCCGTGGGTGAGCGCCTCGGCGAGAAGGCCGGGGGCGGCGAACGACACGCCGAGCGCGGCGGCCGCCGCGCGCGCGGACTCGCCGGCCGGCCCCGCCTCCTCCCCCCGCTCCGCTCCCTCCGCCCCCGGCGCGGTCACAGCCGGTCGAAGAAGCGGCCGAGCCGCCAGTTCCAGAACTCCCAGAACCGCCCGTCGACCGAGATGAACATGACCTCGGCGCGCCCGATCAGGTTCTCCGCCGGGATGTAGCCGACCCGGCCCAGGACGCGGCTGTCCTGCGAATTGTCGCGGTTGTCGCCCATGACGAAGAAATGCCCTTCGGGCACCGTGAACGCCTCGGTGTCGTCGCCGCGCGTGCTCCCCGCCGCGTCGAGGGTCCGGTAGCTGACCCCGTTCGGCAGGGTCTCGACGTATTGCCGCGCCGGGTAGTTCCGCCCGCGCGAGTCGACGTAGGCGTAGTCGTCCACCCGCCGGCGCGCGACGGGGCGGTCGTTGAGGTGGAGCGCGCCGCCGCGCATCTGGACGCGGTCGCCCGGCAGGCCGACGATCCGCTTGATGTAATCGACGCTCGGGTCGCTCGGCTTGCGGAACACGGCGATGTCGCCGCGCCGGGGTTCGTCGTACCACACCCGCCCGCCCGCCGGGCCCAGGCCGAAGGGCAGGGAGAACCGGCTGTAGCCGTAGGACGCCTTGGAGACGAACAGGAAATCCCCCACCAGCAGGGTCGGCGCCATCGAGCCGGAGGGGATGTGGAACGGTTCGTAGGCGAAGCTGCGCACCGCGACGGCGATGGTGATCGCCCACGCCACGGTCTTGAACGTGTCCCACCAGCCGCCGAGCCAGGAGAGGGCGCGGGCGCGCAGCTCCGCTCCCCGGCCCCCGGGACCGGGGCCGCCCGGGCGGCTCATGCGTCCGCCGCCCCGGTCGGCGCGGCGGAGATCGGCGCGGCGGAGATCGGCGCGGCGGTGATGAGGACGACGGCGTAGGCGAGGCCGCGATCATCGGTGAGCGAGACGTCGACCCGGGCCGCCGCGCCCGCCGGCGTCAGCGCCTCGAGGCGCGCGCGCGCGCCGCCGGTCAGCGCCAGCGCCGGCTTGCCGCCGGGCAGGTTCTCGACGCCGATGTCGCGCAGGTGGACGCCGCGCCGCAGCCCGGTTCCGAGCGCCTTGGCGCACGCCTCCTTGGCGGCGAAGCGGCGGGCGTAGGAATCGGCGCGGCGCGCCCGGGAATCGCAGCGCGCGCGCTCGGCGGCGGTGAACGCGCGCCGCGTGAAGCGTTCGCCGAAACGCTCCAGCGTCCGCGCGATGCGCCGCGCGTCGCACACGTCGAGGCCCAGGCCGATCACGCGCGCGGCGGGCGGCGCGGGCGCGGTCAACACCGGCGCGCCGCGTCGATCGCCTCGCGCATCCGCCGCACCGCGGCCTCCAGCCCGCGGAAGATCGCCTCGCCGACGAGGAAATGGCCGATGTTGAGTTCGGCGACCTCGGGGATGGCGGCGACCGGGCCGACGCTGTCATAGGTCAGCCCGTGGCCGGCATGGCACTCCAGCCCCGCCTCGGCGGCGCGGCGGGCGGCGGCGCGCAGGCGGTCGAGCGCCGCGCCGCGCCGCGCGGCGGGGGCGGCGCAATAGTCGCCGGTGTGCAGCTCCACGCAATCGGCGCCGGCGCCGCGCGCCGCCGCCACCTGCTCCGGGTCCGGGTCGATGAACAGCGACACCCGGACCCCCGCCGCGCGCAGCCGCCGCGCGACCGGGGCGAGCGCGTCCCGCCCGGCGGCGGCGTCGAGGCCGCCCTCGGTGGTCAGTTCGGCGCGCTTCTCCGGCACCAGGCAGGCTTGCGCCGGGCGGGTGGCGACGGCGATGGCGATCATCTCCTCGGTCGCCGCCATCTCCAGGTTCAGCGGCAGGCGGAGCTCCGCCTTGAGGCGGGCGATGTCGGCGTCGGAAATGTGGCGGCGGTCCTCGCGCAGATGCGCGGTGACGCCGTCGGCCCCCGCGGCGGCGGCGGCGCGCGCCGCGCGCACCGGGTCCGGATGGGCGCCGCCGCGCGCGTTGCGGATGGTGGCCACGTGGTCGATGTTGACGCCGAGCCTCGCTCTTCCGGTCATCCGTCCGCCGCCGGTCCGTCCGCGCCGCCGCGCCGCGCCCTCGCGATGCGCGCCCGGCGCAGCTGCTGATACCGCGCGACGGCGCGGCGAACAAGCCAGAACGCCACCGCCCACGCCGCCGCCGCCATCGGCAGGCCGCCGACCAGCATCGGCAGCAGCACCGCGCGCGGGTTGTCGACGATGACCGCCATGGTGAAGCCGCCGGCCGGCGCGCCGTCCTCCGCCGCGCCCATGATCCACGTCCCGGCGCGGTAGGCGGCGAACCAGATGACGGGGAAGGTCCACGGATTGCCGACCGCGGTGCCGAGGGCGGCGGCCAGAATGTTGCCGCCGATGGCCCAGGCGAGCGCCGCCGCGAGCAGGAAGTGGAACCCCACCAGCGGCGTGAACGACACCGCCACCCCGCAGGCCAGCCCGGCGGCGATGCTGTAGGGCGAGCCCGGCAGGCGGCGCACCCGGTGGCCGAAATAGGCGCCGACGCGGCGCCACCCGGCGCGCGGCCAGACGAGGTCGCGCAGGCGCCCGCCGAAGGGCCGCCGCCGCCGCCGGAACATCGCCGCCGCCCGTCCGCTCAGCCGCGCGCGCGCTCGACCTGGAAGATGGCCGGATTGGCGCGCAGCGCGGCGACGATGCCCGTGAGCCGGCGGACGTCGGCGACCTCCACATCGACCGTGAACTCGAAGAAGTCGGGCGCGCGATGGGTGTTCTGGAGATTGACGATGTTGCCGTCGGCGCGCGCGATCGCTTCGGTCAGCGCGTTGAGGCTGCCGGGGACGTTGCTCATGGTGGCGACGATGCGCCCGACCTGCGGCCGCGCCGCGCCGTCGGTCTCCCACGACAGGTCGAGCCAGCGCTCCGGCGCGTTGGCGAACCCCTCCAGCACCTGGCAGTCGATGGTGTGCACCGTCGCGCCGCGCCCCTGGGTCATGATCCCCACGATGCGGTCGCCGGCGAGCGGATGGCAGCATTCCGCCATGTGCACCGCCATCCCCGGCGTGAGTCCCTTGATCGGCACCGCCGCCGCCGCGCCGCCGCCGTCCGCCGGGCGCGCCGCGGCGGGCTCCCCGCCGCCGGCGAGATCGGGGTGGACGGCCGCCAGCACCGCGTCGCCGGCGAGTTCGCCGCGGCCCACCGCGGCGCACACCGCGCGCGGCCCGCCGCGCTCCAGCCGTCCGGCCGCCGCGCGCAGCGCGTCGTCGCCGAAGGGGCGGCCGCGGGCCGCGAACTTCTTCTCCAGTATGGCGCGGCCCAGGCTCGCATGTTCGTTCTCGGCGCGCTGGCGGACGAAGCGGCGGATGCGCGCCCGCGCCTTGCCCGTCACCGCGAACTTCTCCCAATTCGGGTCCGGGGCGGGCGCGGTGGAGCGCAATATCTCCACTTGGTCGCCGTTCTCCAGGATCGTCCGGAGCGGCGCCAGCCGGCCGTTGACCTTGGCGCCCACGCAGGTGTCGCCCACGTCGGAATGGACGGCGTAGGCGAGGTCCACCGGCGTCGCGCCGTGCGGCAGCGTCACCAGCTCCCCCTTCGGGGTGAAGCAGAACACCTGGTCGGCGTACATCTCCAGCTTGGTGTGCTCCAGCAGCTCCTCGGCGTCGGCGGCGTGCTCGACGATGTCCACCAGCTCGCGCAGCCAGCGGTAGCGGCGGCCCTCGCGCGGCGCGGCGGCGTCGGCCTCGCGCAGGCCCTGCTTGTAGGACCAGTGCGCGGCGACGCCGAACTCCGCCACCTCGTGCATCTCGCGCGTGCGGATCTGCACCTCGACGCGGCGCTGGCGCGGGCCGATGACGGCGGTGTGCAGCGACCGGTAGCCGTTCGGCTTCGGCGTCGAGACGTAGTCCTTGAAGCGCCCCGGTATCATCGGATACGCGCAATGCACCGCGCCCAGCGCGCGGTAGCAGTCCGCCGCCTCGGCGACCACGGCGCGGAAGGCGATGGTGTCGGAGATCTGCTCGAAGGGGACGTGCTTCTTCTCCATCTTGCGCCAGATCGAATAGGGCTGCTTGGCGCGCCCGTCGACCTCCGCCTCCACCCCGGCGGCGGCGAGGATGCGGCGCAGCTCGCCGGCGATGACGGGGACCAGCGCGCCCTCCGCCTCGCGCAGGAAGCGCAGGCGCCGGCGCAGCGACTCGCGCGCCTCGGGGTTGATCTCGGCGAAGGCCAGGTCCTCGAGTTCGTCCTTGAGCCGCTGCATGCCGATGCGCTCGGCGAGCGGCGCGTAGATCTCCATCGTCTCCAGCGCGATGCGGCGGCGCCGCTCCGCCGGGTCGAGGAAGCGCAGCGTGCGCATGTTGTGCAGGCGGTCGGCGAGTTTGACCAGCAGGACGCGGATGTCCTCCGACATCGCGAGGAGGAACTTCTGGAAGTTCTCCGCCTGGCGGCTGCCGTGCGACTGGAGTTCGATCTTGCCGAGTTTGGTGACGCCGTCGACGAGCCGCCCGATCTCGGCGCCGAACAGCCGGTCGATCTCGCCGGAGGTGGCGACTCCGTCCTCCACCGTGTCGTGCAGCAGCCCGGTGACGATCGACGCCGTGTCCAGTTTCAGGTCGGCGAGGATTCCCGCGACCTCTATGGGGTGGGAGGCGTAGGCGTCGCCCGAGGCGCGGGTCTGCCCGCGGTGGCGGGCCACGGTGAATTCGAAGGCGCGGTGGAGGGCGGCGCCGTCCGCGCCCGGGTCGGCGGCGCGGACGCGCGCGGCGAATTCCTCGTAGCGCGCCTCCGCCCCGCCGCCGGACGCCGCCGGGATCAACCCTCGCCGCCGGCGTCTTCCGGCGCCGGGGGGGCCGCGGCCGGCGGGGGCGGATCGGCCGGGGGGGCCGCGGCCGGGGGGGAAGGCGCGGCCGCGGGCGGCGGCGGCGCGATGTCGGGCTGCGGCGCGTCGGTGGGCATCGGCGGCGGGGCCGCCGGGTCGACCGCCGCCGCGACCGGCGGGCCGAACAGCGCCTCGGCCGCCGCGACCAGTTTCAGCGGCGCCTCCTCCGGCTCGTCGATTTCGGCGTAGCGCTGGAGGCCCTGGACCAGCGTCTCCGACAGCTGCTCGCCGGTCACCGTCCCGTCGGCGATCTCGCGCAGCGCGATCACCGGGTGGCGGTCGTTGTCCTCTTCGACGGTCGGCTCCGCGCCGGCGGAAATGTCGCGCGCCCGCTGCGACGCGAGCATGACGAGCTCGAACCGGTTGGGGATTTTGGTTACGCAGTCTTCCACCGTCACGCGCGCCATGGCCGCCGCTCCTCGGGTCGCCGTTGCGGGAATCCGCCCCAATTAGCGTCTTCGTCGCGCGGAATCAACGCCCCTCCCGGAGCGGCGCCGGCGCGGCCGCCGCGCCAGCCGGGCGTTCGCAAACGCCGCCGCCGCGCCTGACGGGATCGCCTCCACCGCGCGCCGCGACCGGACCGGTCCCCCCGCGCCGCCTCACACCGATCGCAGTGGAGGGTTACGAGCCTGGATCGGTACGATTCGACGATCATGCCTGGGTTTTCCGGTGGTGCCCGCTCCCGGACTCGAACCGGGACGGCCTTGCGGCCAGGGGATTTTAAGTCCCGTGCGTCTACCAATTTCGCCAAGCGGGCGGGGCTTACGCCTCCTTCAGCTCGGGGTCGCCGCCGAGGTCGCCGACGATGCGCATGAGCTCGCCCGCGGCCGCCTCCAGGCGCTCCTCGTCCATGCCCCGCAGCACCAGGTTCGAGCCGTGGCGGCCCACCTGGTAGAACGGGTAACTGCCCATGTCGATGTCAGGGTAGTCGCCCTGCAACCGCCGGAGCGGCCCCGCCAGCGCGCCCTCGGGCAGGTAGGCCGTCACCGTCCGCGCGCGCAGCGGCTCGCCGCCGGGGACGGATTCGAGCGCGGCCTCCAGCATCGCCTGCATGATCGACGGAACCCCGGCCAGCACGAACACGTTCTCCATGCGGAAGCCCGGCGCGCCGGAGATGGCGTTCCGCACCAGGGTCGCGCCTTCGGGCGTGTTGGCCATGCGCAGCCGCGCCTCGTTCGCCTCGATGTTGCGGGCCCGGAACTGCTCCTCGAGGATCGCCCGCGCCTCGGGGTTCGCGATCAACGGCGCGCCGAACGCCTCGGCTACGCATTCGGCGGTGATGTCGTCATGGGTCGGGCCGATCCCGCCGGTGGTGAACACGTAGTCGTAGGCCGCGCGCGCCGCGTTGACCGCATCGACGATCATCGGCTTGAGGTCGGGGACCACCCGCGCCTCGGCCAATCGGATCCCCCGCTCCGACAGGCGCCTGGCGATATAGTGCAGGTTGGCGTCCCGGGTGCGGCCCGAGAGTATCTCGTTGCCGATGATCAGCGCGCAGGCGGTGGGTTGCGGCGTCGTTTCGCTCATGGCATCCTCCCCGCCGCGCAGGATAGCCGAACCCGCGCCGCCGCCCAAGTCCGCACCGCCGCCGCCGCGCCGCCATGGAGTTCGCCGACCCGCTGGTTCCCGGCCGCCTGGTCGCCCGCTACAAGCGCTTCCTCGCCGACGTCGCGCTGGCCGACGGGCGCGAGGCCACCGCGCACGTAGCGAACCCCGGCGCGATGACCGGCCTCGCCGAACCCGGCGCCGAGGTCTGGCTGTCGCCGGCGCGCAACCCGGCGCGCAAATTGCGCTGGTCGTGGGAGCTGGTCCGCGCCGGCGGCGGGCTGGTGGGAGTGAACACCTCGCGTCCCAACGCCATCGTCGCCGAGGCCATCGCCGCCGGCCGCGCGCCCGAACTCGCGGGCTACGCCAGGATGCGGCGCGAGGCGCCCTACGGGCGCAACTCGCGGATCGACCTGCTGCTCGAGGACGACTCGCGCCGCCCCTGCTACGTCGAGGTCAAGAGCGTGACCCTGGAGCGCGGGCGCGGCGCCGAGTTCCCCGACGCGCCGACGAAGCGCGGCGCGAAGCATCTCGCCGAACTCGCCGCCGCCGCCGCGGCCGGACGGCGGGCCGTCGCCTTCTACCTCGTCCAGCGCGGCGACTGCGCCGCGCTCCGCGTCGCCGAAGACATCGACCCGGCCTACGCCGCGGCGTTCGCGGCGGCGCTCGACGCCGGAGTCGAGGCCCTGTGCTACGCCTGCCGCGTGACGACCGGCGCCATCCTCCTCGACTCGCCCCTGCCCATCCATCCTCCGGCGCGCTAGAATGGGCGGGAACTCCGAGGGGGCGGCGGGTTGAACGGCATGGAGTCCGGCGGCGGCGCGCGCGCGATCAAGATCCACGGACCGGACGACTTCGCCGCCATGCGCCGCGCCGGGCGCCTCGCCGCCGAGGTCCTCGACTTCATCGCGCCGCATGCGGCCCCCGGCGCGACGACGGGCGCGCTCGACCGCCTGTGCCACGACTTCATCGTCGCCCGCGGCGCGACGCCGGCGCCGCTCGACTACAAGGGCTTCCCGCGGTCGATCTGCACGTCGGTGAACCACGTCGTCTGCCACGGCATCCCCGACGACTCCAAACGGCTGGCCGACGGCGACATTCTCAACATCGACGTCACCGTCATCCTCGACGGCTGGCACGGCGACACCAGCCGCATGTTCTGGATCGGCAGGCCGCCGCGCAAGGCCGAGCGGCTCACGGAGGTGACCTATGACGCGATGATGCGGGGGATCGCCGCGGTCCGCCCGGGGGCGACGCTGGGCGACGTCGGGCACGCCATCCAGAGCCGCGCCGAGGCGGCGCGCTGCGCCGTGGTGCGGGACTTCTGCGGCCACGGCATCGGCCGCGTGTTCCACGACGCGCCGAGCGTGCTGCATTACGGCCGCCCCGGCGCCGGCCCGGCGCTGCGCGAGGGGATGTTCTTCACCGTCGAACCCATGATCAATCTCGGCCGCCACGACGTGAAAATCCTCGCCGACGGCTGGACCGCCGTGACCAAGGACCGCTCGCTCTCGGCGCAGTTCGAACACACCGTCGCCGTCACCGCCGATGGCTGCGAGGTGTTCACCGAATCCCCGGCCGGCCTCCACCGCCCGCCCTACGGATGAGCGCGCCGGCGGACGGCAAGCCCCCTCGCGCCGACGGCCGCGCGGGACATCGGGAGCGGCTGCGCCGGCGCTTCCTCGAGGGCGGGAGCGACGCCCTGCCCGATTACGAGCTGCTGGAGCTGTTGCTGTTCCAGGTCAAGGCGCGCGGCGACGTGAAGCCGCTCGCCAAGGCGTTGCTCGCCGAATTCGGCGGAATCGCCGAGCTCGTCGGGGCCGACCCGGCGCGCCTCGCGCGGATCGACGGGGTCGGGCCGGCCGCCGCCGCCGCGCTCAAGGTCGTCGAGGCGACGATGCACCGGGCGCTGCGCGAGCGGGCGATGAACAGGCCGGCGATAAGCAATTGGCAGGCGCTGCTGGACTACTGCCGGGGGCGGATGCAGGACGCCGCCATCGAGCATTTCCGCGTTCTCTTCCTCGACCGCAAGAACGTGCTGATCGCCGACGAATCGCAACAGAAGGGCACCGTCGACCACACGCCGATCTACCCGCGCGAGGTCATGCGCCGCGCCCTCGACCTCGGCGCCAGCGCGGTGATCCTGGTCCACAACCATCCGAGCGGCGACCCGACGCCGTCGCGCCAGGACATCGAGACGACGAAGCGGGTGGTCGAGGCCGGCAAGGCGCTCGGCGTCGCGGTACACGACCACATCGTCGTCGGCCGGCGCGGCCACGCCTCGTTCAAGGCGCTGCGACTGATGTGATGCGATGCGACCCGCGCCGATCCGGCCCGGTCACGCCTTGCGGATGTCGGCGTAGCGGGTCTGGTCGGAGGTCAGGCCGGCGGCGAAGCCCGACACCCGCGCGCGCAGCGCGATCTGCTCGGTCTCCTGGAACATGACGACGAACGGCGAATCGTCCCGCACCGCGCGTTGCAGGCGGCGGTAGAGCTCCGCCCGCGCGGCGTCGCCGCCGGCGCGCGTCGCCGCCTCGGTCGTCCGCGTGAGCTCGGGGATCTCCCAGCCGTTGCGCCATGCGAGGGTTCGTTCGCGCGCGTCGTCGCCGTTGTCCGGGTTGCGGGCGAAGGCGGCGGCGTTGGAGTGCGGGTCCAGGTAGTCCGCCCCCCAGCGTCCGACGAAGATTTCATGCCGGCGGGCGCGGTATTTGGTGAGCGCCTGCTTGCCCGTCGCCGGGAGGACCTCGAGGCGGACCCCGCCCGCCGCCATCGACGCCTGCAACGCCTGCGCGACGAGCAGCGACACCGGATCGGAGCGGACGTCCATCGCCACGCGGAACCCGTCCGCCAGCCCCGCTTCGGCGAGCAGGCCGCGCGCGCGGGCGGGGTCGAACGCGAACGGCGCGCCCTCCAGCGCCGCGAAGAACCCGGCCGGCAGAAACGCCTGGTGCACCCGCGCCCGCCCGCGCAGCAGCCCGCCGGCGATGGCGCGGTAGTCGACGAGGTAGCGCAGCGCGCGGCGGACCGGCGGGCGCGAGAGGATCGGATGGCGCTGGTTCAGGCCCAGGTAATGGACGCGCGCGCGCGGCGCGGCGAGGATCCTCACGCCGGGAGTCCCGGCCGCCGCAGCGATCTGGTCGGGGCCCAGGTCGCGCGCCGCATCGACGTCGCCGCGCTCCAGCAGCAGCCGCTGCGCCGCCGGCTCGCGGATGTCGCGCAGCGCCACCCGCTTGAGCGCGCCGGGCGCGGCGGCGGCGTTCCCGCGGGAATTGGGCGCGCGGGGGTCGGCGTCGAGCAGCGCGAACTCGCCGGGGCGCCAGCGCTTGAGGACGAACCCGCCGCCGCCCGCCGAACGGCTTCGCAGCCACGAATTGCCCCAGTCCGCGGCGTCCGGGTCGGGAAGCGCGCGGCGGTCGACCACCGAGGCCACGCCGGCGCTCAGCGCGTTGCGCACCAGCGACGACGCATAGGGCGCGTCGAGCTCGACGGCGAAGCGGCGGTCGTCGAGCGTTCGCACGCGGTCGGGCGCCAGGCCGAACTGGGTGAGGATGAACGCCGGCGCCTTGCCGAGCGCAGCCGCGCGCCGCAGCGAGAACGCCGCGTCCTCCGCGCCGATGGGGCGCCCGCTGGCGAAGGCGAGGCCGCGCCGCGTCGTGAAGACGAACCGCGCGCCCCGGCGCTCCCACGACTCCACGACCTCGCCCGCCGGGTTCGCCGGGTCGGCGGGGTTGGGGCGGAACAGGCGCGGATACAGGTTGGAGACGATCTCGGCGCCGGAGAATTCGAAGGTCTCGGCCGGGTCGAGGCTCGCCGCGTCGTCGAGCGCCCGCGCCATGACGAAGACCGAGCGCGGAGTCCCCGCCGGCGCGCAGGCCGCCGCCGCCGGCGCGAGCGCGAGGCCGAGAACGCCCCTGCGCGTAATGCCGCCCCGTGCTAACATGCGTTCGCGCCGCCCTGGCGAGGGAGCCGGTCGATGATTCGCCATTATGCCTCCGGCGTCCGGGACGCGCGCGGCCCGGGCGCGGCGGAGACGCTCGCCCGGCTGGTGGCGTTCGACACCACCAGCCGCAACTCCAACCTGGCGCTGATCGATTTCGTCGCCGACCGCCTCTCCGGCCTCGGCGTGGAGAGCGAGCGCCTGTTCGACCCGACCGGCGCCAAGGCCAACCTGTTCGCCACCCTGGGGCCGTCCGGCGGCGATGGCGGCGTCGTCCTGTCGGGCCATACCGACACGGTGCCGGTGGACGGCCAGTGCTGGGCGACCGACCCGTTCCGCCTGACCGAACGCGGCGGGCGGCTCTACGGGCGCGGCAGCGCCGACATGAAGGGGTTCGTCGCCGCCGCGCTGGCGCTGGCGCCGGAGGTCCTCGCCCGGCGCCTCGCCGCGCCCGTCCACCTGGCGCTGTCGTTCGACGAGGAGGTGGGCTGCCTGGGCGCGCCGCGGCTGGTGGAGCATTTGCGCCGCGCGCCGTTCGCGCCGCGCGCCGCCATCGTCGGCGAGCCGACGGAAATGCGCCTGGCGGACCGGCACAAGAGCGTCCACCGCCTGCGCACGACGGTGACGGGGCTGGAGGCGCATTCGGCGCACACCGACCGCGGGGTGAGCGCGATTCTCGCCGCCGGACGGCTGATCGCCTTCCTCGACGACCTCGCCCTGCGCTTCCGCGCCGCCGCCGACCCGGAGGGCGGCTTCGACCCGCCCTGCCACACGGTCCATGTCGGCTCGGTGGAGGGCGGGACGGCGGACAACATCGTCCCCGGCCGCTGCGTCTTCTCGTGGGAGGCGCGGATGCTCCCCGGCGCGGATTTCGCCGCCGAGGTCCTGGCGCCGTTCGAGGCTTACGCCGCGGACTCGGTCCTGCCCGCGATGCGCCGAGTGTCGCGCGAGACCGGGGTGGAGACCGAGGAGCTGGTGTCGGTCGCGGGCCTGGCGCCGGCGCCGGGTTCGGCTGCGGAGTCCCTCGTCCGCGCCGCGACCGGCGACAACCGCCCGGCCTCGGCGATCTCGTTCGGCACCGAGGGCGGCCTGTTCCAGCGCGGCGGCGTCCCTTGCGTGGTGTTCGGCCCCGGCAGCATCCACCAGGCGCACAAGGCCGACGAATACATCGAGGCGTCGCAACTGGCGGCGTGCGAGGCGTTCCTCCGCCGCCTGCTGGACCGTCTGGCGGCGGCGTGACGGGTATCGCCGTGGCTGGAATCGAGGGAATCCGGGTTACGAACTCCTGCGCGTCGAAGGACGTGACCCTCGGGAAATTGTAGAGCGCACGCCGCTCACGCCGCTGACCGCCGTGATCGGCAGGAACGGGACGGGAAAGAGCGCCCTGTTCGACGCCTTCGGCTTTCTGGCCGACTGCCTGAAGGCGGGAGTCGAGGAAGATTGCGACATGCGCGGGCGAGGCGGATTCCAACGCCTCCGCTCCATGGGCGAGAATGGCGCGATCGCATTCGAGGTGTATTATACTTGACCAATTTTGAATTGACTCATTCGGGGATATTGTGTGCGGTGGGATTTTATGCTATGAGACCTCTGCATAAGGGAGGGATTTTCGGGGTTGGATTATGGCTCTGCGGGGTTGTTTGCGCATTCGGGCGTCGGTTTGGCGTTGCGGGGCGTCGATTCGATGGCCCGCCGGCCCGATTCGGTCCGATGTGTCGCCGTTCGGGCGCGCTTGCCCCGTGTTTATCCCTCGGCGGCGGGTTGGGCGAGGCCGTAGAGGCGCAGAAACATGGCGCCCTTGCGGATGTTGAGCGCGATGGCGGCGAGGCCGTAGAAGGTCGTGTTCTTCGCCAAGCCCAGGAAGCGGGTCCGTCCGAGGCCGTAACACCGCTTATAGACGGCGAACACGCGCTCCACCCCCGACCGCACGACCGCGATCCCGGCGTTGCGCTCCTTGTCCGCCTCGCTCAACGGATGGCCGCGATAGCCCTTGCGTTGCACTTGGTCCGCAATCCCGAACCGCGCCAGTTTGTCCCGCGTCTCGCGCGAACTGTCCGCGGCGTCCGCATGGAGCGCCGTCTCGTCGCCTAACAGCAACCTGTCGCGCTCCCGGCTGTCGTGGACGTTGCCGGCGTCACCGTCTGGCGGTGGACGAACCCATCCTCAGAGGCCGTTTCGAAATGAATTGAGTGATTCCAGTCGGTTGTGGTTCACTGGTTGTGGGAACCAGCCAGCGAGGCACAACATGTGGACTGAAATCACTCGCGCGAAGTATGCGCGCGATGGCGGGCGCTATGCAAGCGATTTGAGAGAGGCGGAATGGCGGCTGGTTGCGCCCGACATGCCGGCTCGCAAGCCTCTGGGGCGGCGGCGCAGCACGGATTTGCGCGAGGTGGTCAACGCCATCTTGTACGTCCTTCGCAGCGGCTGTCCGTGGCGCATGTTGCCGAAGGAGTTTCCGCCGTGGCAGACGGTGTATCGATATTTCTCGGCTTGGCGCGATAGTGGTTTGTGGGTGTCGATCGGCCATCGCCTTATGCTGAAGGCGCGCAAGGCGGAGGGGCGGCGGGCCAGCCCGTCCGCCGGCGTCGTCGGCAGCCAATCGGTGAGGACCACGGAAAGCGGCGGTCCGCGCGGCTTCGACGCCGGCAAGAAGATCAAAGGCCGCAAGCGACATATCCTCACCGACACAAGCGGCTTGCTGGTCACGGCGCAGGTTCACGCCGCCGATATCCAGGACCGCGACGGCGCGCCCAAGCTGCTTACTTCGATACGCGCCAGTTTTCCCTGGCTGCGCCATGTGTTTGCCGATGGCGCTTATGCGGGTCCGAAACTCCAGGCCACGCTTGACAGCAAGGGGCGGTGGAGGATCGAGGTCGTGAAGCGCTCCGACACCGTGCGCGGCTTCGAGCCGTTGCCACGCCGCTGGGTCGTCGAACGGACATTGGCTTGGCTGAGCCGTAACCGGCGTCTGGCCAAGGATTTCGAGGCGACTATCGCCACGGCGCAGGCATGGCTCTTCATCGGAAACGTGCAGCTCCTCATCCGAAGAATGGCAAGATCATAAAAGCAAAACTTATTCCGGTACGGCCTCTCATCGACCCCCGTGTGAACCGAGTAGCCATAGGCGCTCTTCATGCGGCCCCGGCTGTCCTGCTTCACATGAAGCCCCGCCTCCGGATCCCGGACCGCCGCCCCGTCCTTCCCCTGGCCCCGGCCCGAACGCGCCGCCTCCACCGGCGTCGCATCGACGATGTTAATCCGTCCCTCGGTCATCACGATGCGCTGCTCCTCCAGCTGGCGGTTCACTTCCCCCAGCAGCAACTCCCACAGGTCGTGCTTCACAAGGCGAGACCGGAACCGCCCCAACATCGTCGCGTCCGGAACCCCGCCGCCCAACTCAAGGCGGCAGAAACGCCGAAACAGCAGGTCACGATACAGGCACTGCGACAACCGGACGTCCGAAAGCCCATACCACTCGCCGAGCAACAGCCCCCGGAACAGCGTCAGAAGCGGATAACTCGGACGACCCGTCCGTGACCCGTAGATCGACGACAACAGTCGTGCGATCTCCGACCGGTCCAGAAGCGACTCCGCAGCATCGAGCGCGCGGAGCGCCGGATGATCCAGCGCCGCAGCCGATACGAACAACGCAGGCTGCGCACGAAACGGTTTCTGCATGAAGCCACCATACCATAACCACAACGGGTTATGCAGAGGTCTCAACCTGTTCATCGGCGCCAACGCGTCGGGCAAGAGCACCGTCCTCGACGCGCTCCGTTTCATGAGCGAAGGCGTGCGCCATCGAGATTTTCGCGGGCCCGTGTACCGACGGGGCGGGATCGTCCACCTCGCCTGGAAGGGTGAGGATGCGGGACGGGTTTCGTTGAAAGTAAATTTGGAGGATGGGGACCGGCGCTACGATTGGTCTCTACGATTCTTTCGGGAAGGTTACGATTTTCACGTCGAGGAGCGAGTCGACGAATTGCCCGTGGATCGCCCGTCGACGCAATTGCTCTTTGCCGACCGCGGTGAGGGCTGGTGGTGGTCGGGTAAGGACGGACGGATATCGCTGAAGCAGGCGCCTACCGCGTGCGCCCTTGCCGCGGCGGCGGCGGACGCCACCTTTCCCGCGCGGGAAGTGGCCGATTTCGTGGGCCGCTGGGGCATCTTCGACCCCAATCCGTTCCTGCCGCGCCGTGACTGGTCCGGTCTCGAATCCGGAGGCTTCGATCCGTACGGTCGTAACCTGGCCGAAACGCTGTTCGCCCTCGACGCGCCCATGCGGGAGCGTATCGTCGAAGCGACGCGATCCATAGTCGGCCTGCCGGAAAGGATCGAACCCGGGGAATCGCGGGAAGAGGGCCGGTACTATTTCGTCCAGTCCGAACCGGGTCTGCGGTATTTCGTGCACCAGATGGGCGTATCCAGCGGAACGCTGCGCGTTCTGGCGTCGATGACGGCGCTCTTCGCCGGGCCCGAGGCGAACCTGGTCGGTATCGAGGAGCCGGAAAACAACATACACCCGGCGGCGCTTGCGGCGTTCGCCGAGCACGTCCGCCGCGTGAGCGGGCGGATGCAAATCATGGTGACCACCCATTCGCCCGCGCTGCTCGACGTTCTGGACGCTCCGGAAGCCGTTCGCGTCGTCCGGCGCGGCCGCGAGGGCGAGTCCGTCGTCGTTTCCGGAGATCCGGTTCGCGTGCGCGAGGCCCTCGTCGAGTCGGGTTTCGGGCTTGGCGAGTATTACGAGACGACGGGGTTCGGGACGCCTTGAAATGGCGGGACGCGTCGTCGTCATCGCGTCGGGGGAGGCCGAGCGCCGCGCGCTGCCTCATCTGGCGGCTCGCCTGCAAGATTCGGGGACGGAAGTCGTCGATGTTCGCATTCCGCCGCGGCGGAGGCCGGCGCTCGATCCGCAATCGGTAGAAAACCTTATAAAGGCGGCCTGGTACGGGAATTGGCCTCGACCCGACAAATTCGTCGTTCTTGTCGACGCGGATCGCGACGCCCCGGCCCGGAGGATCGATCCGTTGCGGGAGGCGCTTTCGAGGCGTCTCGGAGGGATCGACGCCGACGTTCGCTTCGCATACGCTCGACAACACCTCGAAACGTGGTATTTCACCGACTCGCGGAATCTGGAAAACTACCTCGGCCGAAACCTCGGCAGGGCCGATACGACACGCCCGGACGAGATCGACAACCCGAAAGAGCATCTGAAAAACCTGCTCGGAGATCGTGTCTATACCGCCGCCGTATCGGAGCGAATCGCCAGGACGCTGGACGTCGAGGCGATGCTCGCGCGCAGCCCCAGTTTCGCCGGTTTCCTGGACGCCGCGCTGAACGGCGATCGGCCGAAGGAAAGCGCCGCTTAGCGACCGCCGTGGAGCGGCGGATCCCCCATAATGAGCATTGCCAGCGGCGGGGGCGCGCGTTGCCGCCCCCGCCGCGCCGCGCTATCGTCGCGCGTCGTAGCGGAGGCGCGGGAGCGGTGGCGAGAATGCGCATTGCGGCGGCGGCGGCGTGTCTCCTGCTGGCGGCGGGCCTGCCGGCGGGCGGCGCGGCCCGGGCCGCCTCCTGTTACGAGGACCCCTCCGAATCGGCGTGGCGCGACGCGGTCCGCGGGGACTTTCTCGGCGACGGGCGGAGCATCGGCCTCGCCATGCCGCGCAGCGAGGATGCGGGCTGCCGGGTTGCGCTGGAGGCGGGCGGCGGGGCCGCCGCGCCGCTCGACCTGGGGGAGAGCCACGCCGGTTTCGCCGGCGTCTGCCGCGACCCGGCCTCCGGCCGCGACCACGCCATCGTCCATTCGTCCGCCGGCCAGGAGCACAAGGTGAGCATATGGGCCGCCCGGCCGCCGCCGGCGGCGCCGGAGCGCCTCTACGTCGTCGCCTGGGGCGACGCCGTCGGCGAGCGCGGCGAACGGTGGGGGATCGACGAACTGGTCGCCCCCGGCGGCGCATGCCTGTGGCGCGAGCTGAAGCGCTTTTTCGAAACCCACGACGCGGCGATGGCGGCGCTGCGCGTGGACCGCGCCGCCCGCGGCGAGCCGGGCGCAGCCGACGGCGCCGCCGCCGGCCCCCTGCCGCAGCGCGAGGTCGCCGCGGCGGCGGCGCGCGAAGCCCTCGCGGCGCTGCGCGAGACGGCGGTGTTCGAGGGCGCCGTCTATGCCGACGACGCAGCCCGCGATTCGTGGTTCGTCGTGCAGGTCTTCGGCGGCGAGTTGTGCGCCGCCTCGGGCGCGGTGCTGGCGCTGGACCGCAGGTCCGGGCGGTGGACGTCCATCTACGACGTCCCGTCGGGCTGTTCGAAGACGTGGGCCTTCCCCATGCGCGGCATGGTCGTGGCGGGCGACACGCTCTACGCCGAACTGTGCACGCATTGCTCCGGCTGGGGCTGGTTCGCGGATTTCGCGATCGACCTGCGCGCCGGCCGCATATCCGTCGTCGCACCGGACGCCGCCGCGCCGGGGCCGCACGAAGGCGAGAATCCGGACCTCGACGCCGCCGCCTGGGCGCTCCTGCGTCCGGACGCGCCGCCGCAGCCGTGAGGGCGGGCGCGGCGGCCGCTTGCGCGCGGCGCGCGGCCGGGCCATCTTCCCGCCCGGCGCGAACGCGGGGGGAGAATGGGGCGATGCCGGCGGCGGCGGCCTGCGCGATCTCGTTGAAGCTCGTTACCCGTTTCGGGTAGTGTCGGGGCGGCCTCGACGGCCCGCGCAACCGCCCGGAGACCATGTCCGAATTCGAGATCGCCAGCCTCGACTACCAGGCCGCCACGCTGGCGATCCGCGAGGTCGGCGTGTGGATCGCCGCCGCGCACGTCGCCGTTGGCGTCCTGCAAGCGGCCGTCGTCGGCTACGGCATCCACGCCATGATCCGCGCCAACCGCGACCGCGCCGCACAGGTCGAAGCCCAGACCCGCGCCGCCGACCAGCGCCATGTCGAGAACATGCGCCGCCTCGACGCGGTCATCGAGGGCCAAGCCGAACAGCGCCGCGTCAGCGACGCCCAAACCCGCGCGCTCGTGGAGATACTCGAACGCACCGCCCCGAACGGGCCGCCCGCATAGGCCGCCTCGACCGCGACACGTAGCGCCCCGTTGTCGGCGGCGGCATGGCGATAGCAGCGCCAGCCCGGCCCGCCTGGCGCCGTAACTTTCCGGTTCGACAGGGCGCCGTCCAGGCGGCGAAAGCCTTTATTCCTCCTCCCCCGCCGCGATGCGCGCCTCCCAGGCGTCGTAGTCGAGATCGGGATCGTCGACCGCGCGCATGCGCGCCAGTTCGCGGCCCTTGAGGAGCGCCACCAGCGCCTCGTTCGCCGGGACCGGGACGCCGAGCGCGCGGGCCTCGCGCACCAGCGCGCCGTTCAACGCGTCGATCTCGGTGCGCCGTCCGGCGTCGACGTGTTGCAGCATCGACGGCCGGTTGAAACTCTTGCGCGAACCGGCCCGCACCCCATCGGCGACGTTCGGGCCGGGGAGCGTCACGCCCTTCGCCGCGACCACCGCCATGACCTCGTCGAGCAGCCGGGACTGGAACTCCGCCGTCTCGGGCAGGCGGGAGAGCTCGCCGGGGCGCAGCCCGGTGGTCGCGGCGAGCGCGTTGACGGCGCAATTGACCACGAATTTCCGCCAGATGCGGCCCATCACGTCCGGCGCGCGCTCCACCGGGAACCCGGCGTCGCCGAGCGCCGCGACCAGCCCGTCGGCGCGCGGGCGCGCCGCGCCGTCGACCTCGCCTATCGCCGTGCCGCGCAGATGCGTGAGCGCGACGCGGCCGGGGCCCAACGCCGCCGCCGAACACATGCTGGAGCCGCCGAGGGTCCGGTCGGCGCCGACGACCTCCTGGAGCGTCTCGACGTTGCCGATGCCGTTCTGGAGCGTCACCGCGAAGCCGTCCGGCGCGAGGATGCGCGCCGCGGTCTCGGCCGCCGCGCGGGTGTTGTTCGTGTCGGTGAAGACCACCGCGACGTCGGCGGTCTCGCCCGCCTCCGGCGCCTCCGCGGCGGGGACGGCGACGGTGTGCTCGCCCAACGCGCCCTCGATCCGCAGCCCGCGCGCGCGAATGGCGGCGACGTGCGCGGCCGACGTGTCGATCAGCCGCACGTCGTGGCCGGCCTTCGCCATCAGGCCGCCATAGGAGCCGCCCATGGCGCCGGCGCCGATGACGACGATCCTCACGGCGCGCCTCCCGCCTTCGCGATGACGTCATCGGCGAAGCGGCTCATGCGGTCGCGGGTCGCGTCCAGCGTTCCGCCGACCAGGTTGACGTTGAGGGTGCGCACGCCGCGTTCGGCGAAGGCGGCGGCGTCGCCCAGCACCTCGGCGGCGCTTCCGCTGAACAGGCGGCGCCCTCCGCCCGCCGCCTCCATGCGGACGCCGGCGCGGTACCACATGGCCCAATAGGCCAGATGCAGCGCCGCCGGGTCGCGCCCGGCCTCTTCGGCGATCCGCTTCACCTCGGCGAGGCGCGCGTCGTAGCGGTCGAGGGTGTCGAGCGGGAAGCGCGGGTTGGTCCCGACCGGATACCAGCCATCGGCGATGCGGCCGGCGCGGCGCAGCGCCGCCCCGCTCTCGCCGCCCGACCACACCGGGATCGGCCGCTGGACCGGCCGCGGCAGGAAGATGACGTCGGAGAAGCGGACGAACTCGCCGTCGAAACTCGGCGCCTCGCTGGTCCACAATTCGCGGAACGCGGCGATGTATTCGTCGGTGACGCGCCCGCGCGCCGCGAAGGGCGGCGCGCCGATGGCCTCGAACTCCTCGCGCAGCCAGCCCGCGCCGACGCCGACGGTCACCCGCCCGCCGGTCAGCGCGTCGATGCTCGCCAGCATCTTCGCGGCCAGCACGGCCGGGCGGTGCGGGACCACCAGGACCGAGGTCATCAGGCGGATGCGCGTGGTGGCCGCGCCGAGAAACGCCATCAGCGCCAGCGGGTCGACGAACTCCCCCGCCGCGCCGGGGAACGCCCCATCCTCGGAATACGGATAGCGCGAGCCGATGTCGCGCGGGACCACGATGTGGTCCGGGACCGTGAGGTAGGCGAAGCCCAGTTTCTCCGCATGCGCGGCGATGGCGAGGACCGCCTCGCGCCCGGCGAGCGGTCCGCGCGGCGGGATGTTCAGTCCGAATTCCATACTGCCTTCTCCCGATGTTGCCCCGAAGGGGGTTCAGACCGCCGCCAGATCGGGCGGATGGCCGAGCATCCACGCGCCGACGGTCTGGAGGTGGGTCTTGCGGCCCTGCAGCTGCTGCGCCAGCGTGCGCAGGTCGCGGAACCGCCGCTGCATCCCGCTGGACGCGAAGATAGCGGTGGCGCCGGCGGCGTCGAACACCGCGTCGCCGACCGACTTGGCCTCGCGGATCGCGAAGGTGGTCGCCAGCCGGATCCGCATCCGCTGCGCCACCGTCACCCGGCGCTCCGCCTCGGCGTCTTCCCACACGGATTCCAGTTCGTCCAGCAGGAAGGCGCGCGCGGCGCCGAGGCGGGCGTGGCATTCGCCCACCTCCAGCTGGACCGCGCCGTCGTCGGCGAGCCGCGCAGCGGCGAGGCGCGGGGTCTTGTCCTCCGCCAGCGCCATGAACTCCTCGAGCATGGCGCGCGCCAGGCCGAGCGCCGTCGCCGAGAACCCCGTGGCGTAGGCGCAGGTGAGCGGGAACAGGTACAGCGTCCCCTCCTCGCGGCGGTCGCGCGGCTCGTCGCGCGCGTAGGCGCGGGCCGCCGGCACGAACAGGCCGTCGACCGAGAACGCGTCGCTGCCGGTGCCCAACAGGCCGAGCACGTCCCAGACCTCGGCCGTCTCCGCCTCGCGCGCCGGGAACAGCATGGTGAGGACGCGGTCCGGGTCGGCGTCGCCGGGGACCTTCGACATACCGCCGAGCCAGGTGGCGTGGCGCATTCCGCTGGCGAACGACCAGCGGCCGGACACGCGAAACCCGCCCTCCGCCGGCGCGGCGCGGCCCTTTCCCGGCCCCCAGGCCAGCACCGCGCGCGGGTCCGCGCCCCAGATCTCCTCGGCGACGGCGGGGTCTATGGATCCGGCGGCCATGGCGCAGCCGTTGCCCTGGCCGAGGCACCACGCCGCGCTGCCGTCGACCCTGGCCACCGCCTCGACGACGGCCATGTAGCGCGGCAGCGGCGTTTCCGCGCCGCCGAACCGGCGCGGCAGCAGCAGGCGGAACAGCGCCGCGCCGTGCAGCGCGTCGAGCAGCGCCGGCGGCAGGCGGCGCGCGCGCTCGGCCTCGTCCGCGGCGGCGGCGATGACCGGCGCGATGCGCGCCACGTCCTCCGGACCGGGCGCCGCTATCCCGCGTTCGCCGGGGCGAATGGGAGCGGCGCCCGTCACGCCGCCGCCCCGCGCGCGCGGCGGCCGCCATCGTATGCGCGGCCGTGTCCGGCGCCGATCAGCGCGTTGGCAAGGTCGACTCCGTCGACGTGGACAGCCGCCAGCATGCGGCCGCCATATTTCCCCCACTTCAAGCCCGTCAACACGATGGCGCCCGCGTCTTCGAGGGCGGCGGCCGTGAAGGCGCGGGCGCGCTCCGCGGCCGCGCGTTCGGCTTTGCATTTGGGGTGCCGCGTCTCCGGGGTGTCGACTCCGCGAACGCGAACGAGCACACGCGAAAGCGGGGCCGGAAGCGCGGGAACAGCGAACGCCAGCGGGTCGCCGTCCACGGCCTCGGTGAAGCGCCAGCCGGGCGAGTCGGCCTCGGCAGCGGGCGCGGGGCGCGCGCCGCATGTCACCAGCGCCAGCAGCAGCGCCAGACCGCCCGCGATCAGCAGAGCAGCCTTGAATCCGCCATCCGGTTGCTTCGAGGGCGCGGCGGCGGGCGGCGGCGGGTGGGCGCGCTTCTCAGCCTCGAATGCGGCCGCCGGGGTCCGGGCCGCCGCGCGCGCCGGGTCTCCGTCAAGCGCCTCCACGATCTCCGGATCGGGGGCATACCGCGCGCGTTGCAGGTAGATCGCCAGCGCGCCGGATGTCTTCGCGCCGGCGGCCGACAGCACCTTGATGGTGTCGATAATGCGGCGCCGTTTTTCGGGGCTCAGACCGTCGCGATGGTTGGCCCGCATGCGGGCTTCGCGCGCCAGCGCCTCAAGCTGCGCGGCGCCATCAGAAGAGACGTCCATGCCACACGCCAGCGCCAATTTCAGCATGGCCAGCGGGTGCGCTTTCTCTTCCTCAGACCAATGACTCGGCGGATCGCTTGCGGCGCGTCGGCATAGCCATGCGGCGGTCGACCATTGGAACGTTCCAGCGGGTGCCGGCGCGTTCAGATCGGCGCCGCCGTCGACCAGCGCGGCCAGCATGGCGGGCGTTCGCGCGTTCGCGTGAACACGGCCGACTCCTTTGGAATGCGGCGTGTTCGGGTCGACGCCAACCGACAGCAACGCGCGCGCGCTCTCCACGTCGTCATACTCAATCGCCCGTTCAAGGGCGGATTGCGACAGCGCGCCTTCGCGCTTCAACGCCTCGATTTCCGCCGAGTCGTCGCGGCGTAAGGCGACCAGCAACCGGCCTTCGACACTGGCGGCGCCGGAACGCAATAGCGCCTCTTCAACCGCCGACTCGCCGGCTTCGCGCGCGGCGGCCAATTGCGAGCGCGTTCCCCGCGTTCCGGATCGCAAGAGCACTTCGACGACGTCCGTCTCGCCGGCGCGCGCGGCCTCGACAAGCTGCTTGCGGGCGCCTTTCACGCCGCGGGCGATCAACGCCTCGATTTCGGCTTCGTCGCCAGCGCGGGCGGCCTTGAGCAGGCGAAGCGCGGTCATGGTCAATCCGCGCGAACGGCGGGGCGCGCCGGGCGCATGGATGCGAGCAGCGAATCGGCGAACGCCTCGCATTCGTCACGGCGCCAGTAGTAGCCGCGGCCTACGGCCATGCGCATGGGCTCCGGCATGAGCTCACGCATGCGCTTGTGCTTCTTCAGGTAGGCGGGGCGCGTCCACGCGTCGAGCGTCGCAAGGGCGAGGGCGAGGCTCCCCGCTCCCCATGCGCCCGCACAGGATGGCGTGGAATTCGACCAGACGCACATGCTCGTTGCCAGCGCTCATTGCGGCCTCTCGGTTCGGGGCGGGGGCAGGATGGAGTCGAGCAGCGCGGCCGCTTCGGGATCGGCGGCCAGCGCTAACGACGCGGCGGCCTCGGACTGCATGCGGCGCGCCAGTCCCGATTGCAGCGGCGGCGGCCTCTCTTGCGCGCGCTCCTGGACGCGGGC
The DNA here is from genome assembly GCA_965242575.1 of Alphaproteobacteria bacterium. Classification (GTDB taxonomy): domain Bacteria; phylum Pseudomonadota; class Alphaproteobacteria; order UBA7887; family UBA7887; genus JANQOH01. The sequence goes on along the minus strand of OZ251461.1, from coordinate 1,967,764 downwards.
GCGGATGGCGCGCATGGACTCGGCGCCCATCGCGGCAAGCCCGCGTCCGTTCAAGCATTCGTTCCCTATGGCGATTTCCTCATCGGCGGTTTCGACGGCGCATTCGACGGCGCATTCGCGACACTCGCCAGCGGCGAATGCGACAATCGACTCCGCCCGCGCCGCGCCGCGCGCCTTGAAGCGGGGCAGGCGCGCGCGGTGGCCACAATCGAGTTCGACGGCCGCGCCGGCGCGGGGCAGGCGGCCGGCCTCTTCGAGGCGCGCGCGGGCGCGGTCCAGGGCGGCGCGTTCGCGTTCGCGCGCGCGGTCCATGATGCGGTCGTTCACGTCGTCCTCGTCGAAACCGAGCGGCGGCGCGTCGGCGCCGGGGGGCGCGCAACGCTCGCAACGCACCAGCGGCGCAAGGCGAAGGTCCATCTCATAGGACGCGGCGGCGGTATCGAGCGGAAACGCCAGCGTGCGAACGATGGCGCGGTGGCAGGCGGCGCAGCGGTCGGCGAAGTGCACCGTGCATATGGTGGATGGCGCGGCGGTCATGGCCAGCCTCCGGGTTGCGACGGCGGCGCCGGGCGCGGCGCCGCCGTCAAGAGTCGAGGGCCTAGCGCTTGGCGCCGAAAACGCCATAGAACAGCGAATTGCTTTCGCTGTAATTATTGGCTCTGAACGTCCCGCCGACTTCCTCCGTGTTCGGGCCGTAAAACTGGCCTTCCACGGAGTCACCCATGTCGTTTTCGGGGGTGGCATAGCGGCCTTGTCCATGTATGGAGAATCGGCCGTTCGTCACCATGTCTTGCGGTACGAAACCTTCGCGGTCGACGACTCGGCGTTCCGCTTCGGCCTGCGCCCATGACAGCCTGATGTCCCGCAGCGTTTCGGCGCCATCCGCGCGGGTCAAACCCGTCACGGAGAAATAGAGATTCGGATCGGCGCCGTCGTCTATGCGAACCGTTGCGTCGCCAAAGAAGAGATGCCCATTGTGGGTCGGTGGCGTGAGATCTGCGCCAACAGCGACAGCGGCGCCCGTCCATGTGAACGCGCCCGTCGGGTTGGCGCCCGTCGCGGCGCCGAGAGAGTAATACCAAGAGCGAAAGGATATGCTGCTATCGAAAGGGATAGCGCTCGCGCTACGCTCCAGCGAAAACTGGAACATGCTATGCTCCAGCCAGCCGGTAACGCTATGATAATCGTTCAACCCGCGATTGTGCTCGCGGTGAGTGAGAGAAACTCCGTTTCGGGCCGGCAACGCGGCGGCCTCGGCGGCGCTCTGAAGATGAGTCCGGAGAAACTCCACTTCGCCGGGCGTGTGCGTCCGGTACTGGCCGTGGCTTGAGAGCGACACATTCGACCGCGCAACGATGGACTCAAGGTTCGAGACGACGTCGGCGCCGGGATCGGGCGGCGGCGGCGGCGGCGCGGCGGGCGCGGGCGCGGTGGAAGGTTCGGATGCGTCCTCGATGGCGCTCAGGGCAGCGAGAACCCCATCGTGCGTAGCGGAAGCGGGGGCCGGGCGTTGCGACGGCGCGGGATCGGGCTCGGGCGGCGGCGGGACCGCGCCGGGGTCAACGCGAACGGGCGCGGCGGCGGTTTGCGAGGGGGCGCCGCCTCCGCCGCAAGCGGCGAGTGACAGGGCGGCGAGAGCGGCGCCCGCGAGGATCGCGGGCCGGAAGATCGGGCGAGTCATGGTCATGCTCCGTTGGCGGGTGCGAACGGCCGTCGACTCGACGCCGGTTTCGGTTGCGAGGGCGCGGGCGCATGGCGCGCAACGGCGGGCGTCGGAACGGCGGCCGGGCATGGCGGCTTGGCGATCGACGCAGCGCGGGGCCGGGTGCCGCGCGTCGGCGCAAGCCTCGCAACGGCCCGCGCGCGGGCGGCGAACGGGCGCGCCGCAACCGACACGGCGCCGGGGCGGGCGCGCGGCGCGGGCTTCGCTATCGTCGGCGTCCGCGTCGGGATCGGCCAATTCGTCCGCGCGGCGCTTTCGCAGGCGGGCGGGGCGCATCCACGTGCGAGCGCCGCGAAGGCGGGCGCCGAATTCCCCATGCGCCCGGTCGGGACCGCATGGAGCTCCTCCGGTCTCGCATGTGCGTTCATGCCCGTTTCCCGTCATCGGGCGGTTGCGGCGCCGGCGCCATCCTCCCGCGCCATAATGCCGCATTGCCCGCCGCCGGGGAATCCCGTCCGCCCGCGCCGGGCGGCGTGCGCTATACTCTCCGCACCGTGCCCGCTCCCTCCACCGAACCCCGCGCATTCGCTGGCGCCGGCCGCGCCGGGGGGCGAATCGCGCGCGGCGCCCGGCGCCGCTTGCGGCGGTGAAGGCCGCCCGGGCGCTCCGGCGCGCCCGCGCCGCCGCCGGCGCGGCCGAGCGGGCGGGGCCGATTTCGGCCGGCGACGTCGCGGCCGGCATCGGCGAGCCCTACTTCTCGCGCGGGCGGAACTACCTCGAACGCGGCAAGGTCCGCTCCGCCCGGCTGGTCGCGCCGGACAGCGTCGAGGGGTCGGTCCTGGGCAGCGGCGGGCGCGTCTATCGGCAGGACGTCGCGCTCGGCCCCGCCCGGCGCGGGCGGACGCCCGAGATCGAAGGGCTTTGCAGCTGCCCCATGGGGTACAATTGCAAACACGTCGCGGCGGTTCTGCTCTCCGTCGCCCGGGAGTCGCGGCGCGAAAAGGACCCGCCCGCCGCCGCGCCGGCGCCGGAGCCGGACGAACTCCCCGCCGAGCTGCGCCGCTGGATCGCCGACCTGCGGCAGGCGGACGCCCCGCCCGCGCCGACCCCGCCCGAAACTTCGCGGCGGCGGTTGCTCTACGTATTCCGCGCCGCCGGGGGCGGGGCCGAGATCGTTCCCGTCGAGGCGTTTTTCAAGAAGAACGGCGAACTCGCCGCCGGCGTGAGCGAATACCGGCATGTCGGCGGCCTGTTCGCCGCGAATTTCATCGATTCCCGGGACGTGGGCCTCCTCGCCAAACTCGAGAGTTTCGGCGGCGGGCGCGCCGGGGCGCGCGCCGAATGGCCCGAAGGGGAGGAGTTGTGGGACTTCCTGCGCGAGGCGGTCGCCACCGGGCGCGCGCGGGGCCTCGACGCGCGCGGCGCGGAGCTCCGCTGGGCGGAGGCCAGGGCCGTCCGCTTCGCGTGGGAGGCGGCGGAGGACGGGCGCCAGCGGCTCGCCGCGCGCGACGGCGAGGACCGGCCGGTGACGCTTCTGCCCTTCCCGGCGCTCGCCTTCCTGGATCCCGGCACCGGCGCGTTCGGCCCGGTGGAGACGGACCTGCCCGGCCGGCTCGCCGCGCGTTTCGCGGGGGCGCCCGAGGTCCCGGCGCCGGCGGCGGCCGCAGTCGCGCGGGAGCTGGCGCGCGCCACCGCCCGCCCGCTGCCGGCGCCGCGGCGCGTCTCCGCCGCGCGCGCGAAGCCGTCCCCTCCGCGCGGCGTCCTGCGGCTCCATGCGATGCGCGAGGACGAGCGCGGGCGGTGGGCGCGCGCGGGCGGCCCCGCCGCGCACGAAACCCCGGTCTATCCCTGCGTGCGCGTCGAGTTCGCCTATGCGGGCGCGGAGCGCCGGGCGCGCCCGGACCGGGGCGGGGACCTGCACTCGGCGACGGGCGGGGGAATCGTCGCCGTCCGGCGCGACTTCGCCGCCGAGCGGCGGCTGGAGGAGCGCGCCTCGGCCGTCCTCCGCGAGTGCGGCGGCGAACCGCCGGGCGCGCTCCACGACCCGGCGTTCCCCCCGGCCCCGTTCGCCGGCGCCGATTTCGTGTTCCTGCCCATCCTCGACGATTCGATAAACTCCGAGGCGTTCGACTTCACGGTCGAGGCGCTCCCCGCCCTTCGCGGCGAGGGCTGGACGGTCGAGATCGACCCGAGCTGGCCGTTCCGCATCCACGACGGGCCGATCGCGTTTCGCGCCGGGTTCGAATCCTCCGGCGCCGACTGGTTCTCGGTCGCGCTGAACCTGGAGGCGGGCGGCCACGCCATCGACCTGGCGCCGCTGCTGGTGGAGATTCTCGAAACGCTGCCGACCGACGGGGCGGGCGGCCTCGCCGCCGGCCTCGACGTCGAATCGCTCCTCGCCGGCGAAACCTTCTATGCGCTCCTGCCCGACGGCGCCCGCGCCGGCGTTGCCGGGAAGACGCTGGCGCCGTTCGTCTCCGCGTTCCTCGAGGCGCAGAAGCTGTTCGGCTTCCACCTCGCCGAGGCGGGGCGCGCCGCCGCGCTCGCCGAGGCGCTGGAGGGGTGCGGCGCCGCCTGGAGCGGCGGCGAGGAGATTCTCGCCCTCGGCCGGCGGCTGCGGACCCTCGCCGCCGCGCCGGAGGAGGACCCGCCCGCGGCGCTGAACGGCGTCTTCCGGCCCTACCAGCGGGCGGGATACGGCTGGCTGAAGGCGCTCGCGGAGAGCGGTTTCGGCGGCGTGCTCGCCGACGACATGGGCCTGGGCAAGACCGTGCAGGCGCTGGCGATCCTCCTGCGCCGCCACGTCGAGACGGACGCCGGGCGGCCGAGCCTGCTCGTCGCGCCCACCAGCCTGGTCGGCAATTGGGAGCGCGAGGCGGCGCGCTTCGCGCCCGATCTCAGGCTGCTGACGCTGCACGGCCCCGACCGCAAGGCGCGGTTCGGCGAGATCCCCCGCCACCACCTGGTCCTCACCACCTATCCGCTCATCCACCGCGACCGCGAGGCGCTGTTCGCCCACGAATACGAGCTCGCGATTCTCGACGAGGCGCAGGCGGTCAAGAACCCGGCCTCGGCGGGCGCGAAGCGGATTCGCGACGTCCGCGCGCGGTGCCGCCTCGCGCTCACCGGCACGCCGCTGGAGAACAACCTGGTCGAATTGTGGACGCTGTTCGACTGGCTGATTCCCGGCCTGCTCGGCGCCCGCCGCGAGTTCACCCGGAATTTCCGCACGCCGATAGAAAAGCGCGGCGACGAAACGCGGCGGCGCATGCTCTCGGCGCGCATAAAGCCGTTCCTGCTGCGCCGGACCAAGGACGAAGTGGCGCAGGACCTGCCGCCCAAGACCGAGATCGACGAGGTCGTTCCGCTCGCCGGCGGGCAGCGCGCGCTGTACGAGGCCGTGCGCACGGCGATGGACGAGCGGGTGCGCGAGGCGATCCGCGCCCGGGGCCTCGACCGGGCGCGGATGACCATCCTCGACGCGCTCCTGAAACTGCGCCAGACCTGCTGCGACCCGCGCCTGGTCAAATTGCAGGCCGCGCGGAAGGTCGCCGAAAGCGCCAAGCGCGAGAGGCTCAACGCGCTTCTCGAGGAGCTCATGGCGGAGGGGCGCAAGGTGCTCGTCTTCTCGCAATTCGTCGAGATGCTGCGCCTGATCGAGTCCGACGTCGCCGCCCGCGGCTGGGACTACGCCATGCTGCACGGACGGACGAAGAACCGGCGCGAGCGGATCGACGAATTCCAGTCGGGCCGCGCGCCGATCTTCCTCATCAGCCTGAAGGCGGGCGGAGTGGGGCTGAACCTGACCGCCGCCGACACGGTGATCCTCTACGACCCGTGGTGGAACCCGGCCGTCGAGCGCCAGGCGATGGACCGCGCCCACCGGATCGGCCAGGACAAGCCCGTTTTCGTCCACCGCCTGGTCGCGGAGGGGACGGTGGAGGCCACCATCCGGGAGATGCAGGCGCGCAAGCAGGCGCTCGCCGACGCGCTGTTCGAGGGCGGCGGCAAGGGGCCGCTCTCGCTCACCGACGCGGACCTCGACGCGCTTCTTGCGCCGATTTCGTGACCCCCGGCCCGCGCGCCGCCGCTATCGATCCGCGCCGCGCAGGAGCCCGTCCGCGAGGCCGATGATGAGAGGCGCCTTCGCGACGCGGCGGCGCCAGCGCTCCGGGACGCCCTCCAGCCCGTAATGCGCGCCGGCGATCTGGCCGTATATGGCGGCGGTGGTGTCCGCGTCGTCGCCCAGATTGGCCGCGAGGAGGCAGCCGTCCGCGAAGTCCTTCGCCCGGGCGAACGCCCACAGCGCCGCCTCCAGAGATTCGACGACGTAGCCGCTGCCGACGATCTCCGGCGGCTCTTTTCGGTGGAAGGAGCCGTGCGCGACCGCGTCGACCTCCGCGCAGAGCGGCGCCTCGTCCCACGCGCCCGCCGCGGGCGCGTAGCGCGGCGACAGCAGATCCGCCTTCGCCGCCCCGCCCGCCGCGCCCGCGAGCAGCCCGCCGAAATAGCGGCAGGCGTCGATGCAGGTCTCGGCGCCGTGGGTGGTGCGCGAGCTCTCCCCGCTCATCCGGATGGCTTGCCGCGGGTCGGCGGCGAAGAACAGCGGCGCCGGCGCGAGCCGCATGAGGCTGCCGTTGCCGGCCTTGCCGGGCGCCGTAGAGCCGGCGAACGGCTCGCCGGTCCGCTCGAACCGCCGCAGCGCCGCCTGCGTCGTCAACCCGATGTCGAAGCATTCTCCGGTGCTGCTCAGATGGCCCTCCCGCCACCACCGGACGTAGCGCGTCATCTGGTCTTCGGGGTCGAACCCGCCGCGCTCGACCAGGCTTTCGGCCAGGCAGAGGGCCATCGACGTGTCGTCCGTCCACTCGCCCGGCCGCAGCCGGTGCGGCCCGCCGCCGATCATGTCGCCGATGGGGTCGAACGTCCCGGCGGCATGAACTCGACCGCTGCGCCCACCGCGTCGCCCGCCGCCAGCCCCATCAGGCAACCGCGGTAGCGGTCCCGCCGCAAGGTCATCGCCTGTCCCCGCCGCCCGCCGGCCGCTCCTCGCGCCAATTCGCGACGTATCGTCTCTGCTCGTCGGTTTCGGGCGAGCGGCGGGTTCGCGATTTGGGGTTGCTCCGCCACAGCTCCTGGAGGCGCGCGAAGCCCTTCCGCCCCGAACCGAGACGGCGCGCGAGCCAGCAGCCGACGACGAGGCCGGTGCGCCCGACGCCGCCCCAGCAATGGACGTAGACCGTCCCGCCCGCGGCGATGCGTTCGTCGATCGCGTCCAGCGCCGCCGCCGTTCGCTCCGGCGATGCGGGAACGCCGAGGTCCGGGATGGGGAACCGCGCATGCCCGGCCGGCGCGGCCCATTGGACGTACGGGCGCAATTCGCCGTCTTCCGTCAGGTCGATGAACGAATCGATCCCGGCCCCCTTCAACGCGGCCATCTTGTCGCGCGACGACTCTTCGTCCGGGTTTCTCGGATACTCGCCGGCGAGCAGCCGGTCCGGCGCGACCCAGTAGCAATGTCGTATCGGCCGCTTCATCCGTTCTTCCCCCGTCCCGCCGTCCGCCGTCCGAAACCCGCTCAGGCGGGCGCCGGGGCGGCGAGCAGGCGGCGGGCGACGATGTGCGCCTGGATCTCCGCCGCGCCCTCGAAAATGTTGAGAATGCGCGAATCCACGAGGACGCGGCTTATCGGAGACTCCTCCGCATAGCCGGCGCCGCCGTGGATCTGCACCGCGTTGTCCGCCGCCGACCAGGCCGCGCGCGCCGCCAGCAATTTGGCCATCCCGGCCTCCAGGTCGCACCGCCGCCCGGCGTCCTTCTCGCGCGCCGCGAACCACGTCAATTGCCGCGCCGCCATGCACTCCGCCGCCATCCAGGCGAGCTTGCCGGAGACGCGCGGGAAGTCGCCGATCGGCCGCCCGAACTGGCGGCGCGTCCGCGCATGGTCGAGCGCCAGTTCGAACGCGCTCCGGGCGACGCCGACGGCGCGCGCCGCGGTCTGGATGCGCGCCGCCTCGAACGTCCCCATCAACTGCCGGAAGCCGGCGCCGGGGCGGCCGCCCAGAAGGCCGTCCGCCGGGACCGCGAAACCGTCGAAGGCGATCTCGTACTCCTTCATGCCGCGATAGCCGAGCACGCGGATCTCGCCGCCCGACATGCCCGGCGCGGGGAACGGCTCGGCGTCCGTCCCGCGCGGCTTCGGCGCGAGGAACATCGACAGCCCGGCGTGGCCCGGCGCGCCGGGATCGGTGCGCGCGAGCAGAGTCATCACGTCGGCGCGCGCCGCGTGGGTGGACCAGGTCTTCGCCCCGGTTATCCGCCAGACGCCGCCGTCGCGCGCCGCGCGCGCGGCTACGGCAGCCAAGTCCGAACCCGCGCCGGGTTCGGTGAACACCGCCGCCGGCAACACCGATCCGTCGGCGATCCCCGGCAGCCAGCGCCGGCGCTGCGCCGGCGTTCCGTGCCGCAGGACGAGCTCGCCGGCGATCTCGGAGCGGGTGGCGAGCGAGCCGGCGCCGAGCGAGCCGCGGCACAATTCCTCGGTGGCGACGCACATCGCCGCCTTGCCCATTCCCGCCCCGCCCCATTCCTCCGGCAGGGTCAGGCCGAACACGCCGAGCGCCGCCATCCCGGCGATCGCGTCATCGGGGATCAGGCTGTCGGTCCGGTGCCAGTCCTGCGCCGCCGGCGCGATCTTCTCGTCGGTAAAGCGGCGGACCTGGTCGCGCGCCGCCTCCAGCGTCGCGTCGTCGAGCGCCGGGTCGGGGACCGCGCCTTCGGCGAGCGCCCGGGCGATGGCCGCGCGCGCCGCCGCCGTGTTCCCCTCCGCCACGAGCCGCCGCGCCGCCGGGACGCGCAGCGGCGCCGTCGCCGCCTCGTCGAGGCCCAGGTCGCTGGGCCGCGCGATCTCCCCCTGGCTCATGGCGATCCCGCCGGCGATCTGCGCCAGGTACTCGCCGAACAGGGTTTGCAGCGTCAGCGCCTCCAGCCGCCCGAACGCGCCGCGCGCCTCCAGCCGCTCGGCCCATCGGAGCATCTGGCGCAGGGTTTCGACGTAAGCGGCGAGCCAAGCGAAGCCGTGCGCCGCGAATTGATGGCGGTCCAGCGCCGCGCCGTCCACCCGCCCGTCGACGACGACGCGCCGCGCAATCGCCGCGCGGGCGGCGGCGGACAGCGCCTCGGCGGCGGCGAGCGCATCGCGGCAGAGGGCGGGAAGACCGGCGAGCGGCGCGTCCGGCGCGGGCGCGGCCATCGATCCGTCGGGAGTCTTCGGGCGGGCGCCGGGCGCTACGCGGCGCCGGCGAACCCGACCATCGCCCGGACTTCGGCGGGCGTCTTCCCGTCGCGGCGCAGCGCGCGCAGGGTGACGGCGCGGTTGCGCTTCGCCAGCCGGACGCCGTTGGCGTCGGCGATCACCGCGTGGTGGCTCCACAGCGGCGGGTCGATGTCGAGCAGCGCCTGCAACAGCCTGTGCACGCCGGTGGCGTGGAACAGGTCGTCGCCGCGCGTCACCAGGGTCACTCCGGCGAGCGCGTCGTCGACCGTCACCGCCAGGTGGTAGCTCGCCGGCGTGTCCTTGCGCGCCACCACCACGTCGCCGAACGCGGCGGGGTCGACGCGCTGTTCGCCGGCCTTGCGGTCGCGCCAGAAGAGCGGCCCGGCGCGCGCGGCGGCGCGGCGCGAATCGAGGCGCCAGGCGTGCGGCTCGCCCGCGGCCGCCCGCGCCCGCCCGGCCGCGCCCAGGCCGCGGCAGGATCCGGGGTAGACCGCGCCTTCGGGGCCGTGCGGCGCCGCCCCGGCGCGGGCGATCTCGGCGCGGATGGCGCTCCGCGTGCAGAAGCAGGGATACACGACGCCCAACTCGTCGAGGCGCGCCAGCGCCGCGCCGTAATCGCGCATGTGGTCGGACTGCCGCCGCGCCTCCGGCTCCCATTCGAGGCCCAGCCAGTCCAGGTCCTCCAGGATCGCCGCCTCGAATTGGGGGCGGCAGCGGCCCCGGTCGATGTCCTCGATGCGCAGCAGGAAGCGCCCGTTCGTCCGTCTGGCCTCGGACCATGCGAACAGCGCCGCGTAGGCGTGGCCCAGATGCATGAGCCCCGTCGGCGATGGCGCGAACCGGGTGACGTGAGCGATCTCGACCGGGGCGATCTCGACCGGAGCCGCCGCGTCGCCGCGGCTCACGCCCCATTCGCGCGCGAACTCCGGAAACACCGGCGTGTCCGCCGTCCGCACTCCGTCCATGCCTCGACTCCGCTTCGCCCGCCGCCTGTCGTCGAATTGGGAAGTGGCCCGGCGCCGGGAACTTTCAAGCCCGCCCCGGTTGCGGCGGCCGCGGCGGAGGGCGATCATGACGCGCATGCGCCCCCTTTCGGCCCTGCCCCGTCCCGCGCCATGACCCAACTGCGCGGGCCCGAACGCGGCCCGGCTTCCGGCGGCCGGCCGCGCGGCCTCGTCGTCCTTCTGCACGGCCTGGGCGCCGATGGCGCCGACCTGATCGGCCTCGCCGACCATTGGGCGCGCGCGCTGCCGGACTGCCTTTTCCTGGCGCCCGACGCGGCCGAACGCTGCGACATGGCGCCAACGGGCCGGCAGTGGTTCTCGGTCCGCGACCGGCGCGAGGCGGCGATGCGCGCAGGCGTGGAGCGCGCGGCGGCGGCGCTCGACCCCTTCCTCGACGCCGCGCTCGCCCGGCACGGGCTGGACGGCGCGCGCCTCGCCCTCGCCGGCTTCAGCCAGGGCGCGATGCTGGCGCTGCATGCCGGGCCGAGGCGGTCGCCGCCGCCCGCCTGCGTATTGGCCTTTTCGGGCCGTCTGGTCGGCGGCGCGGAACTGGCGCGCGCCGCCCCCGGGCGCCCGCCGGTCATGCTGGTCCACGGCGACGCCGACGAGGTGGTCCCGCCCGAATCGCTCCACGAGGCGCGGGCGGCTCTGGGCGCGGCCGGGTTCTCGGCGCAATGGCGTGTGAGCCGCGGCGTGGGCCACGGGATCGCGCCCGACGGCCTCGCCATCGGCGGGCGCTTCCTCCGCGACTGCCTTGCGGCGGCGCCGCCCTGACGCCCTAGGCGCCGCCGGGACGCGCGGCGCCGCGCGCGGATATCCCGCAGACCATGCGCGGCCGCGCCGGCAGACGCTTGTCGAGCCGCGCCCGGTCGACCTTTTCCGGGGCGAAGTAGCGGCGGATCGCCGGGACGGCGGACGGGTCGTCCATGCAGCCGACCGCCATGACGCGGATTTCCGGGTGGTGGTCGAAGCCGAATTCGAGCTGGCTGCCGCACTTGCCGCAGAACCGGCGGTAGGCGAACTCCGACGACTGGTAGGCGCGCGGCTCCTTCCCCTCCCACGTCACCGCGTCGGCGGGGAACGCCGCGAAGCTCATCGCCGCGGCGCCGCTGGCGCGCCGGCAGGCGGCGCAATGGCAGTGGCTCACCCGCAGCGGCGGGGCGGAGATGCGGTAGCGCGCCGCGCCGCAATTGCAGCCCCCGGTGATCTCCATGCCCATCCCCGAACGGCTCGATTTCGCGCCATCCATAGGATGACCTGCCGAGCAATGCAATCCGTGCGCCGGAGCGCCTCGCATGGGCCAGCCGGCCGAGCGGATAATCATCGGCGATACCGGAGAAACAGGCCCCCGGCGGCTGCGCTGACAACGAGGAGACGGAGAATGACCAAACGTGACCATTACATCTGCGCCGCACTCGCTGGAGTCGTCGCCCGTATGAAGTATCCAGCGAACGGCCTGGGACGCGCCGAGGCCGCCAAAGAGGCCATCGCATACGCCGAGGCCGCCATGCGGGAAGCCGACGGCGCCGCCAACGAGGAGGCCGATACGCCGTTCCGCCGCTGAGCCGCGCGACGCCCTATTCCCGCCCCGGCGGCGGGTTCCACCAGCGCGGCTTCGCCGGCAGATGCTCGTCGAGCCGCACCCAGTCGATCTTCTCGGAGGCGAAGTTGTGGCGGATCGCCGGGACGGCGGACGGGTCGTCCATGCAACCGACCGCCATGACGCGGATTTCGGGGCGGTCGTCGAAGCCGAATTCGAGCTGGCTGCCGCACTGGCCGCAGAACCGGCGGTAGGCGAACTCCGACGATTTGTAGGTCCGCGGCTCCTCCCCCTCCCACGTCACCGCGTCGGCGGGGAACGCCGCCAGGGTCATCGCCACCGCGCCGCTGGCGCGCCGGCACGTAGCGCAATGGCAGTGGCTCACCCGCAGCGGCGGGGCGGAGATGCGGTAACGCGCCGCGCCGCAATTGCAGCCCCCGGTGATCTCCATGCCCATCCCCGAACGGCTTGATTTCGCGCCATCCATAGGCTAGTCCGGCGGGCGATGCAATCCGTGCGCCGGAGCGCCTCGCGCGGGGCGGCCGGGCGGGTGGCGGCCGTGCTCGGCCCCACCAACACCGGCAAGACCCACCTCGCGGTCGAGCGGATGCTCGGCCACCGCAGCGGCATGATCGGCTGCCCGCTGCGCCTGCTGGCGCGCGAGATCTACGACCGCGTCGCCCGGGCGCGCGGCGCCGGGCAGGCCGCGCTGGTCACCGGCGAGGAGCGCATCGTCCCGGCGCGGCCGCGCTACTGGGTCTGCACCGTCGAATCGATGCCGACCGACCGCGCCGTCGAATTCGTGGCGATCGACGAAATCCAGCTCGCGGCGGACCCGGAGCGCGGCCACGTCTTCACCGACCGCATCCTCCATGCGCGCGGCGTATCCGAGACCATGCTGCTCGGCGCCTCGACCATGACCCGGCTGGTGCGCCGGCTGGTCCCGGAGGCGGCGTTCGTGAGCCGGCCGCGGTTCTCCGCCCTGTCCTTCGCCGGCGCGCGCAAACTCTCCCGCCTGCCGCCGCGCTCGGTCGCGGTGGCGTTCTCGGCGGCGGAGGTCTATCGCGCCGCCGAACTGCTGCGCCGGCTGCGCGGCGGCGCGGCGGTGGTCATGGGCGCGCTCAGCCCGCGCACCCGCAACGCCCAGGCCGCCCTCTACCAGTCCGGCGAGGTGGACTACCTGGTGGCCACCGACGCCATCGGCATGGGCCTGAACATGAACGTCGACCACGTGGCGTTCGCCGGCCTGGCCAAATTCGACGGGCGCCGCCATCGCGATCTCGGCGCGGCGGAGATCGCCCAGATCGCCGGCCGCGCCGGCCGCCACACCCGCGACGGGAGTTTCGGCACCACCCTCGACGCGCCGCCGCTGGCGCCGGAGACCGCCGCCGCGGTGGAGCGCCACGCCTTCCCCGCCGTGGACCGGGTCTATTGGCGCAACCCGCGCCTCGACCTGTCGTCGCCGGAGGCGCTGCTGCGCGGCCTCGAGGAGGCGCCGCCGCGCCCGGAGCTCGCGCGCCCGCGCGACGCCGGCGACGTGGACAGCCTGCGCGCCCTGCTGCGGGTCCCGGAGATCGCCCGCCGCGCGGCCGGCTACGACGCGGTGGAGCTGCTGTGGCGGGTGTGCCGGATTCCGGACTTCCGCAAGACCGTTCCCGACGCGCATTACCGCCTGCTCGCCGCGATCTACCGCACGCTGACCGATTCCGCCGGCGTCCTGCCGGACGCCTGGGTGGGGCGCATGGTCGACCGCCTCGACCGGACGGACGGCGACATCGACATGCTGGCGGCGCGCATCGCGCATATCCGCACCTGGAACTACATCGCCTGGCGCCCCGGCTGGACCGCCGATGCGGCGGGGCTGCGCGCCCGCGCCCGCGCGATCGAGGACAAATTGTCCGACGCGCTGCACGAACGCCTGACCGGGCGCTTCATCGACCGGCGCACCGCGCTGCTGGCGCGCCGCCTGAAGGAGCGCTCGGCGCTTTCGGCGGCGGTGCGCAAGGGCGGCGAGGTCCTCGTCGAGGGCGAGCCGGCGGGCCGGCTGGACGGCTTCCGCTTCGTCCCCGCCGACGCCGAGGCGTGGCGCGGCGGGCGCGGCCTGCGCGCGGCCGTCCGCCGCGCGGTGGAGCCGGAGATCCGCCGCCGCGCCGGCGCCCTCGCCGCGGCGCCGGCGGCGGAGCTGGCGCTGCGCGGCGACGGCGCGATCGTGTGGCGGGACCTTCCCGCCGCCCGCCTCGTGCGCGGCGCCGCGCCGCTCGCGCCGGGCCTGAAGGCCGAGACCGGCGACGCCGTGCCCGAACATCTGCGGACGCGCGTCGAGCGCCGCCTCGCCGCCTGGCTCGAGGGCCACGTCGCGCGCGTCCTCGCGCCGCTGTTCCGCGCCCGGCGGGCGGAGTTGCGCGGCCTCGCCCGCGGCGTCGCGTTCCAGGTCGCCGAGGCGCTCGGCGCGGTCCCGCGCGGCGAGGTCGCCGAGGCGTGGGCGGCGCTCGACGCGCGCGACCGCAAGGCGCTCGCGGCGCTGGGAATCCGCTTCGGGCGCGCGGCCGCCTTCATGCCGGCGCTGCTCAAGCCGGAGCCGGTGGCGCTGCGCGGGCTGCTGCGGAGCGTCCACGATGAGCGCGCCCCCATCGCGCCGCCGCCGTCCGGGCGGGTGTCGGTTCCGCTCTCCGATGACGCGGATGCGGGCTGGTACCGCGCCATCGGCTACTGGCCGGTCGGCGGGCGGGCGGTCCGGCTCGACATGCTGGAGCGTCTGGCGGCCGCGCTGGCGCGCCGCGCCCGCGCCGGCCCGGTCGCCCTCGATTCGCGGCTGGCGAACCTCGCCGGCTGCTCCGGCGCCGAACTGGCGGCGCTGGCGCGCGACCTGGGCTACCGCGCCGTGGGCGGTCCCGAAGGCGAGGCGGAGCGGTACGCGCCGGCGCGGCCGCGGGGCGCCGGGCGAACGCCGCGCCCGCGCCGCGCCGCCGCTGCGCCCGGATCGCCCTTCGCGGCGCTCGCGCGCTGGCGCGGGCCGGAGGCGTGAGCGCCGGCGCGGACGGACCGGCGCCGGAGCTGCGGCTCGACAAATGGCTGTGGCGCGCCCGCTTCTTCAAGTCGCGCTCGCTGGCGGCCAGGGTCTGCGCCGAGGGGCGGGTACGGCGCAACGGGCGGCCGCGGACCAAGGCGGGCGCCGCGGTCCGCCCCGGCGACGTGCTGACCTTCCCGCAGGGCGGGCGCGTCCGCGTGGTCGCGGTGGCGGCGCTGGGCGAACGCCGCGGCCCCGCGGCCGAGGCGGCGGGCCTCTACCGCGACCTCGCGCCGCCCGAACCGCCGCCGCCGGGCGCCGCGCGCGCCGGCCCGCGCCCCACCAAGGCCGGCCGCCGCGCCCTCGACCGCCTGCGGCGGGGCGCGGAGGACTGACCGCGGGCCGCGGCTATGCGGCGGCGCGGCCCCGTGTTAGGGAGGCGGCATGATCGACCGATTCGCGGGATGGCTGCGCCGCGTCGACGCGGCGCCGGCGGAGGATGCGCGCCCCGGGCCGGAGGACATGCGCCTCGCCGCCTGCGCGCTGCTGGTCGAGACGGCGCGGATGGACGGCCGTTTCGACGACGACGAGCGCGCGACCGTCGAGCGGCTGATCGCCGCGCGCTTCGCGCTGCCGGCGGCGGAGGCCGCCGCGCTGGTCGCCGACGCCGAGCGCGCGGTCGCGGCCTCGCCGCAGATCTTCCGCTTCACCAACGCGGTGAAGACGCATTTCGACGAACGCGAGCGCGCGGCGCTGTTCGAAATGCTGTGGGAGGTCGCCTACGCCGACGGCGAGGTCCACGAATTCGAGGAGAACCTGTTGCGCCGCATCGGCGGCCTGATTTATGTGAGCGACCGCGACCGCGGAGCGGCGCGCCGCCGGGCGCGCGAACGCCGCGCCGCCGCGGAGCGGAGCGCCGAGCCCCCCGAAGGAGACCCGACCCGATGACATACGTCGTCACGGAAGCCTGCATCAAGTGCAAATACATGGACTGCGTCGAGGTGTGCCCCGTCGATTGCTTCTACGAGGGGGAGAACATGCTGGTCATCCATCCCGACGAATGCATCGACTGCGGGGTCTGCGAACCCGAATGCCCGGCCGAGGCGATCCTCCCCGACAGCGAGGGCGAGCTCGACAAATGGCTGGCGCTCAACGCCGAATACGCCGAGAAGTGGCCGAACCTCACCCGCAAGGGGGAATCGCCGGCCGACGCCGACAAATACAAGGACCGGCCCGGCAAGTTCGACGCGTTCTTCAGCCCCGAACCGGGCCCGGGCGACGGCTGACCGGCGCTCCGGGCGCGCGGCGCGCCGCCCCCTGTCCCGGTCCGCGGATTCGCGCTAGACTGCGCCGGACCGCGCGGCGGCCTTGCCCGGCGCCGCGCGGGGCCGGGGCGGGCCCGGCGGTTGCAACCGCGAGCGACGAGCGAGGCGTATCCCGAATGGCGAGGAAGCTGACATTCAAGACCGGCGACATGGTCGTCTATCCGGCCCACGGGCTCGGCGCGGTCACCGGTGTCGAGACCCGCGAATTCGGCGGCGAACGGCTCCAGCTCTACGTCGTCTCGTTCGACAAGGAGAAGATGATCCTCAGGGTTCCCGTCGACAAGGCCGCGTCGTCGGGGATGCGCAAGGTCTCCAGCCGCGAGCAGATGGGCAAGGCGGTGACGACCCTGCGCGGGCGCGCCCGCGTCAAGCGCGCCATGTGGAGCCGCCGCGCGCAGGAATACGAGGCGAAGCTCAATTCCGGGAACCCGATCTCCGTCGCCGAGGTGCTGCGCGACCTGCACCGCTCTGCCGACCAGCCCGAACAGTCCTACAGCGAACGCCAGATCTACGAAGCGGCGATGGACCGCCTGTCGCGCGAATACGCCGCGGTCGAGAAGATCGACCAGGCCGCCGCCGCCGAGAAGCTCCAGCAGGTCCTGCGGAAGGCGGCCTAGAGGCGGCCCGGGTCGGGCGACGGCGGCGCGCGGGCGGCCCCGTGAGCAACGCCGCCGCAGCCGTCTGGGGGATCCTCGGCGCCGCGCGGCGGATCTGGGCGGTCGGCGCGATCCACGCCGAGGCCGGCCGCCTCGCGGCGCTGCATTCGGCGCTGGAGGCCCGGTTCGCGCGCGGCGACCGCCTCGTCTATCTCGGCAACTACCTGGGCCGCGGCGCGGCGGCGGTCGAGACGCTGGACGAACTCCTGCTGTTCCGCCGCGCGCTCGTCGCCCGGTTCGGCCTGTTCCCCGACGACGTCGTCTATCTGCGCGGCCGCCAGGAGGAGATGTGGCAGAAGGCCATGCAGTTGCAGATGGCGCAGAACCCCGCCGAAGTCCTGGAGTGGATGCTGGACCAGGGCCTCGCCGGCGCCGTCCGCGCCTATGGCGGCGACGTGGAGGACGCGCGGGCGCGCTGCCACGAGGGCGCGCTGGCGCTGGCGCAATGGTCGGCGGACATGCGCGCGCGGATGCGCCGCCGCCCCGGCCACGAGCGCCTGATGACCTCGGTCCGGCGCGCCGCCTTCACCGCCGAACGCCGCGTCCTGTTCGTCCATTCGGGCGTCGACCCGGACCGGCCGCTGGACGCGCAGGGCGACGCGTTCTGGTGGGGGGCGGGCAATTTCGCCGCCATCGCCGCGCCGTGGGAGGGGTTCCGGCGCCTCGTCCGCGGTTACGACCCCGACCATGGCGGGCTGGCCATCGGCCCGGTCGCGGCGACGGTCGATTCCGGCTGCGGCTTCGGCGGACGGCTCGCCGCGGTCTGCTTCGCCGCCGACGGGACCCCGGTGGAGACGGTCGATGCCTGAATGCCGAAAGAATGGATAAAATTTTATCCGAATTATCCTGAGTTGTTACTCAAAACATATCGTCATTTTCCCGAATTCCGAAACGAAAACTCGTTTTCTCTATAGACAAACCGCGCAGGAGAACGATCTTCCCAGGGGAGACGGCCCGATCCCGCGAACACCGCCGGGCCGCCAACCGTGCGAGGGGGAAGATCATGGTCCATGCGGACACGCCCAGGACCCGGAAGGCGAACCGGACCTACGTCGACCGGTCGATGAACGCCGCGCTGCTCACCCGCGAGCGCGAGCATGAACTGGCGCGGCGCTGGCGCGACGAGCGCGACGAGCGCGCCTTGCACGAACTGGTCGCCGCCCACGGGCGGCTGGTGGTCAAGGTCGCGGCGCGGTTCCGCAATTACGGCCTGCCCATGAGCGACCTGGTGCAGGAGGGTAACGTCGGCCTGTTGCAGGCGGCGGCGCGGTTCGACCCCGATCGCGACGTGCGCTTCTCCACCTACGCCGCGTGGTGGATCCGCTCGACGATGCAGGACTTCGTGCTGCGCAACTGGTCGATCGTGCGCACCGGCACCACGGCGGCGCACAAGGCGCTGTTCTTCAACTTCCGCCGCCTGCGCGCGAAACACGCCGGCGCCGTCGACGGCCGCATCGGCGACGAGGCCCGGGGGCGCATCGCCGACGAACTCCGCGTCCGCCCGAGCGACATCGACGAGATGGAGGCGCGCCTCGCCGCCGGCGACCAGTCGCTGAACGCCGCGGTCGGCGAGTCCGGCGACGACGAATGGCAGGACTTCCTGTCCGACGACGCGCCGACGCCGGAGGAGGAGGTCCGCGACCGCCACGACTTCCGCGCCCGCTCCGGCTGGCTTGCCGAGGCGCTGGCGATGCTCAGCCCGCGCGAACGGACGATCATCCAGGAGCGCCGCCTGCGCGAGGACGCGCTGACGCTCGGCGAGCTGGGCCGCAGGATCGGCATCTCCAAGGAGCGCGTGCGCCAGATCGAGCACAAGGCGCTGGAGAAGCTGCGCGTCGCCATCGGCGCCCACGACCCCGACGCGCTGGCCGCCGCCTGACGCGCGCGGCGGCGCGGCCCCCTCGTCCTTTCGCCCTTTCCCCCGTCCCCTCCTACGTCCCGCCGAGGACTCGCCCGGCCACCGCGTCGAGCCGGGCGAGGAGGGCGGGGTCGCGCGCGCCGGGCGCGGTGATGAGCGCGCTGTCGAGCGCCCGCCCGCAGTCCTGGGCGCAGGCGCCGGAATCGTCGCGCAGCGCCGGCGCCGCCCGCGCCACCAGCCGCCGCGCCGCGTCGGCGTTGGCGCGCAGCACCGCGATAATCGCCTCCACCGTCACGTCGTCGTGGCCAGGGCGCCAGCAGTCGTAATCGGTGACCATGGCGACCGTCGCGTAGCACAGCTCCGCCTCGCGGGCGAGTTTCGCCTCCGGCATGTTGGTCATGCCGATGACGTCGCAGCCCCACGACCGATAGAGCTCGGATTCGGCGCGGGTGGAGAATTGCGGCCCCTCCATCGCCAGATAGGTCCCGCCCCGCGCGACCGGGATTCCCGCCGCCTCCGCCGCGCGCGCGAGATGGCCGCCGAGCCGTTCGCAGACCGGGTCCGCCATCGAGACGTGCCCCACCATCCCGGCGCCGAAGAAGCTCTTCGGGCGGGCGAAGGTCCGGTCGATGAACTGGTCGACGACGACGAACGTCCCCGGCGCCAGCTCCTCGCGCAGCGAGCCGACGGCGCTGACCGAAACCACCGCGCGGCAGCCGGCGCGCTTCAGCGCGTCGATGTTGGCGCGGTAGTTCACCTCCGACGGCGGCAGCCGGTGGCCCTCGCCGTGGCGCGGCAGGAACACGAGCGGCAGGCCGTCCAGAACCCCGTGCGTGAGCGGCCCCGACGGCGCGCCCCAGGGGGTTTCGACCTCCTCGCGGCGGATGTCGGCGAGGCCGTCCAGCCCCTCGACCCCGCTGCCGCCGAGTATCCCGACGGCGCGCGCCGCCCCGGCCATGCCAGCTACTCCAGGCTCAGCAACTCGACGTCGAACACCAGCGTCGAGTTGGGCGGGATAATTCCGAGATCGCGGTCGCCGTAACCCAGTTCCGGCGGGATCGTCAGCCGCCGCCGGCCGCCGGCCTTCATGCCCTCTATGCCGATATCCCAGCCGCGAATGACCTGGCCCCGGCCGAGCATGAACGCGAACGGGCGCCCGCGGTCGCGCGAGCTGTCGAACGGCGTTCCGTCCGCCAAGCGGCCGTCGTAATGGACCGAGACGCGGTGGCCGGGCGAAGCGGCGGGCCCCTCGCCCTCGGCGATCTCCTCGATTCCGAGCTCCGCCGCGCCCGCCGCCGCTGTCGACAACGCGAAGGCGAGCGCGGCGGCCGCCGCCGCCAGCCGCCTCACGGCGCGGCCTCCCCGCCGACGCGTTCGCCGAGGAAGGCGAGGGTGCGCGCCATCGCCGCGCCCGCCGCCGCTTCGTCCCACGAGCCGCGCCTGTCGCAGTTGAAGCCGTGGCCGGCGTCGTAGAGGTGGATTTCCGCCTCCGGCCGGGCGGCGCGGACGAGCTCCACCTTGTCGAGCGGGATCGCCGCGTCGGTCCGTCCGTAATGCAGCATGACGGGGCATTGCGGCTCAAGATCGAGGTGTTCGTGGATCCCGCCGCCATAATAGCAGACCGCGGCGGCGACGCCGACGGCGCGGCAGGCGGCGACCCACGCCACCCGCCCGCCCCAGCAGAACCCGACGACGCCGACCGCCCCGGCGCCGCGCAGCGCCGCGACGCAGGCTTGCGCGTCCAGCACCGCCCCGGTCATGCCGGCGCGGCGCATCAGGTCCAGCCCCGCCCGCCTGCCGGCGTCGTCGTAGCCGAGCGCGACGCCCCTCTCCAGCCGGTCGAACAGCGCCGGCGCGCAGGCTTCGTAGCCTTCCGCTGCGAACCGGTCGCAGACGTC
Organism: Alphaproteobacteria bacterium; assembly: GCA_965242575.1. Classification (GTDB taxonomy): domain Bacteria; phylum Pseudomonadota; class Alphaproteobacteria; order UBA7887; family UBA7887; genus JANQOH01. The sequence goes on along the minus strand of OZ251461.1, from coordinate 1,947,537 downwards.
GCGGATGTGGTCGTTGACGCCGAAGATCTCCTGGACGACCACCAGCCCGCCCCGCCGCCCGCGCCCGCCGCCGGCGGGCGCGCGGTAGGCCTGGAACTTATGGTCGTCCGCCGCGGTCATTTCGACCTCGGCGCCTCGTCTTTCGCTCATGGCGTGTCCTCTCTCGCCCCCGGCGCGCGTCCGCCCGCCGCCGAGCGGCTCCGGCCGAACGCCGGGACCATACGGGATCGCGCCCGGCATGGCGACGGCGGGGTTGCGTTGCCGGGCGCGTTCGTTCATAGATGGGCGATGGCCGGAACGAAATCGCAACTGGAATCCGCCGCCGAGGCGTTCTTCGCCGAACTGCGGCGCGTGCGCGCGTCCGGCGGCGCGACGGGGGAGCGGTCGGTTTATGCACCGCTCGCGGCCTTGCTCGGCGCCGTCGGCGCGACGCTCAAGCCGCGCGTGTTCTGCGTCGGCGAACTCGCGGATCAAGGCGCGGGGCGGCCCGATTTCGGCCTCTACACGGTGAAGCAGGCGCAACGCGGCAAGCCGCGCGCGAGGCAGGCGCGGCGCTGGAGGAGGCGTTGGGGGCGCAACTCTCGCAGTCCGGTCGCCTGCAACCGCTGGGTTTGGCGGAGGTTCTGGACTGGACGTCTGCGGCGCTGGACCGGGTGGAGCGGGCGGCGTTCTTCGCCCGCTTCGACGAGGGCGAGGCGGCGCCCTGCTTCTACGAACCCTTCCTCGAGGCGTTCGACCCCGGATTGCGCAAGCAGTTGGGGGTTTGGTACACGCCGTCGGAGGTGGCCCGCTACATGGTGGCGCGTGTGGACCGGGCGCTGAAGGACGATCTGGGCGTCTCGGAGGGTTTGGCGGCGGAGAACGTCTACGTCCTCGACCCGCGCTGCGGGACGGGGGTGTATCTGGCGGAGGGCGAACGGGCGCAGGTGTTCCTGACCAACGCACTGACGGGGTGTGGGAGCCGGGGGCGGCGGCGCCGTTGCCGTTCCCGGAACTTGAGGAGGAGCGCGACCGGGCCAATCGGGTCAAACGGGCTCGACGGATTCTCGTCGTGTTGGGCAACCCGCCTTACAACGGCTTCGCGGGGATGGCGGTGGACGAGGAGCGTGCGCTGTCCGACGCCTACCGCGCGGCGAAGCGAGTGCCGAAACCGGAAGGTCAAGGGCTGAACGACCTTTACGAGACCTCTGCATAAGGGAGGAATTTTCGGGGTCGGATTATGGCTCTGCGGGGTTGTTTGCGCATTCGGGCGCCGGTTTGGCGTTGCGGGGGGTCGATTCGACGGCGCGACGACCCGATTCGGTCCGATGTGCCGCCGTTCGGACGCACTTGTCCCGTGTTTATCCCCCGGCGGCGGGCCGGGCGAGGCCGTAGAGGCGCAGAAACACGGCGCCCTTGCGGATGTCGAGCGCGATGGCGGCGAGGCCGAAGAAGGTCGTGTTCTTCGCCAGGCCCGGGAAGCGGGTCCGTCCGAGGCCGTAACGCCGCTCATGGACGGCGAACACGCGCTCCACCCCCGACCGCACGACCGCGATCCCGGCGTTGCGCTCCTTGTCCGCCTCGCTCGACGGATGGCCGCGATAGCCCTTGCGTGGCGCCCGGCCCGCAGTCCCGAACCGCGCCAGTTTGTCCCGTGTCTCGCGCGAACTGTCCGCGGCGTCCGCATGGAGCGCCGTCTCATCGCCTGACAGCAGGCGATCACGCTCCCGGTTGTCGTGGACGCTGCCCGCCGTCACCGTCCGGAGGCGGGCGAACCCATCCTCGTCAACCCCCGTGCGGACCGAGTAGCCATAGGCGCTCTTCATGCGGCCCCGGCCGTCCTTCCTCGCATGAAGCCCCGCCTCCGGATCCCGGGCCGCAGCCCCGTCCTTCCCCTTGCCCCGCCCCGAACGCGCCGCCTCCGCCGGCGTCGCATCGACAATGTTAACCCACCCCTCGGTCATCGCGACGCGCGGCGCCTCCAGCCGGCGGTTCGCCTCCCCCAACGGCGACTCCCACAGGTCATGCGCCGCAAGGCGAGACCGGAACCGCCCCAGCGTCGTCGCGTCCGAAAGCCCGTACCGCACGCCGGGCGACAGCCCCCGGAACAGCGTCGGAAGTGGGTAACTCGGACGACCCGTTCCGCGACGCATGGATCGACGACAACAGTCGTTCGATCTCCGACCGGTCCGGAAGCGACTCCGCAGCATCGAGCGCGCGTAGCGCCGGACGATCCAGCTCCGCAGCCGGAACGAACGACGCAGGCGGCGTCCGAAACGGGTTATGCATGAATCGACCGGACCATAACCGCAGCGGGTTATGCAGAGGTCTCATAATGAAGAGTCACGATATTTGTATAATGAGTTCCCGTCTTGCTCACGGCGCAGGCGGCGTAGGCCACCTTCATCAGATGCGTCTTGCCGGTTCCGTTGGCGCCGATCAGGACGTTCACGCCCGGCGAGGCGTGGACGTCGAGGGATTCGAACGCCGTGAAGCGCTCGAGCGTTATCCTGTCGACGGTCGTGCGCCGCTCACGCGAAGGCGCGCTCCGGGCCCGCGTTGACGCGGCCGAAGGCCGCCTCCATCTCGCGGCGCGCGCGCACCGCGTCGTCCGCCGCGTCCACCGCCGCGTCGGACCAGACGAGCAACTCGCCCTCGGCGATGTCGCGCGTCAGCGGGACGCCGCTCGCCAGGCCCAGCGGCAGGCCGCCCGACGCCAGCGACCGCGCCGCGGGGACCTGCTTGCCCCAGACCATGTAGCCGCCCTCGCCGTCCAGAACCTCGCCCTTGCGCAGCGGGCGCTTGGCGCACGCCACCACGTCGGAGCGAAAACCGGTGGGGGAGCCGGTGGGCTCGCCGCGCAACGCCGCCGACGCGACCGAAATCCCCAGCTCCAGCCCGATCATGTGGGTCGGGCGGTACAGCGCCGCGTAGCCGCGGGTGCTGTCCGGCAGCATCCGGTATTCGTCGAAGCAGCGGCGCACGTAGTCGTTGTCGGCCGCTATCACCACGAAGGTGCCGAGCATCAGGTCGTTCTCCACCGGCGACATGTCGCGGTGGAGCGACGAGACCACCTCGGTCGTCCCGGCGCCGTCCGCCGCGCCGCCGCCGGCGGGCTTGAGCGTCTCCGCCAAGTCATAGCGGGAGCAGGGCGGGAAGGAGAGGCCGCCCGGCCGCGGGACCAGTCCGGTGGCGTTGCACACCGCGGTCATCTCGATCCCCGACTTCGTCCCGTCGATGAACGAGTTGAACATCTTGGGGTTCATCCCGCCGCGCTGGGCGGCTTCGCGGCCGACGTGGAAGTTGTCCCACACCGTATCGGGCGTCGAGCGGTGGAAGTCGGGGTGGTAGCGCGTGCCCTTGCCGGCGCAGACGACGCGGAAGCCGCAGGCGCGCGCCCAGTCGACGTGTTCGGCGACCAGCGCCGGCTGGTCGCCCCAGGCGAGGCTGTACACTACCCCCGCCTGCTCCGCCCGGCGCGCCAGCAGCGGCCCCGCCACGACGTCGGCCTCGACGTTGACCATGACGACGTGCTTGCCGTTGGCGATGGCGGCGAAGCAATGGCGGATGCCCGCGCGCGGGTCGCCGGTGGCCTCGATGACCACGTCGAGCGCCGGATGGGCGATCAGCGCCGCCGCATCGTCGCCCACATGGGTCGCGCCGCCCTTCGCCGCCGCGTCGAGGTCGCCGGCGGCGAATCGTTCGCCGCTCCAGCCGGCGGCGCGGAGGTTGGCGCGCGCCCGCGCCGGGTCGAGGTCGGCGACGCCGAGTACGTGCAGCCCGGTCGTCAGCCGCGCCTGGGCGAGGAACATCGTCCCGAACTTGCCCGCGCCGACCAGCCCGGCGCGCACCGGAGTCCCCGCCTCCGCGCGCGCCGCCAGCATCCGCGAAAGGTTCATCGCCTGCCTCCCGTCCGCCCGCCGCCAATCCTAGGGGCCGGGCCGGCGGCGGGCAAGCGGCGGCGCCGGCGCCGGGCCACCGCAGCGCCGACGGCCTGTCGCGCGCGGTCCCGGCGGCGCGCCTGTGGGCGGCGGTCCTGGCCGCCGTCCCCGCGCCGGTCGCCGTCGCGCTGGCGGAATCGGACTCGCTGGATGCGGACCCGGCGCTCATCGCCGTCGGGGGGCTGGCGCCGTTCGGCCTGCCCTCCCCGGTGAACTCGGCGCTGCACTCCTGCCCGGTCCTGGCCTGTGCCGGGTCGAAGAAGGCGGCGGAAGACGTGGGCTTCCACTACGCCGCCAGCGCGGCGGGCCGGCTCATGGGCGCGCTGCTTTCGGGCCTGCCGTTCCAGGCCGGCGGGTCGGTCGCCTGCCTGGCCGGATCGGTCCGCCATGCTGGCGGCATGCGCGGCGCTCGCGTTCGCGCTGCCGACGGCCAGGCACGCTACCGCCGCTTACCGGCAAAAATCTCCGTCCCGATAAAATCGGGATACGAAAACCGGAATTCCGGTGGCGCTATTTTCAATTCTCCAGTTTTCCCAACAACCTCCGTGAGATTCTTCGTTTAGATAAAGACGGCCTTCATTGATAAACAGCGAGAATGCGGATCGTGCATGCCCATTTTCCACGAATTCTCGCACTCTCTGTACGTCTTTGGCAACCTCGCCCCAAGAGGCTACCACCGGCAATTTCGACTCGGGGATATCGATATTCCCGCGACCGTGCGACGGTTCATACTTGAATTCGATCGCAACGTCAACGACGTTTTCTTCGATCAGAACCAGATCTGCTCGACGACCGCCTTTCGGAACGGCAAAATCGTAGTATATTTTGTAAAGCAGATTTTGCCGGCGTACTTGTTCCAATAGCCGTTTCTGCACGGTCCAGACAACATCGCGCTCCCTGAAAAACCGGTGCCGCGAATAGCTTGCCATCAGCCAGTCGACGGCGTCCCAGAATAGTTTGTCCGCCTTCGTAGTCACGCCGTTTCTCCGTATCGAGTCGCCGCCGGATCGCCGGTTACGGAAGCAGGTTGATAAGCGCGATGACGGCCGCGAGTATCGCCGTCAGGACGATGGCGATAACCGTCGCGGCTTGCAGCCAGAGCGCACGAAATACGTCGGCCCGCAAGTGCGATACGTCGGCGCGCACGTTGGCGATATCCTCCTTCGTGGCGGCGCCTTCGGACACGGCGACGCGCACGGTGTCCGCGATGGCCTCCGCGTGCGCCGGTTCAAGGCCGGCTTGCGTGAGCGCCTTGACGGCGGCGTGGGTGTCGAACGTCGCTGCGATCATACGGCGAGGATAAGCCGACCCATCGTCCATTGCAAGCCCTGCCCGGCCGCGCCCTAATGCGCCAGGATCTGGCTGAGAAACGCCCGCGTGCGCTCCTCGCGGGGGTTCTCGAAAAACTCGGACGGCGGGGCGGTCTCGACGATCTCGCCGGCGTCCATGAACACGACGCGGTCGGCGACGCGGCGGGCGAAGCCCATCTCATGCGTCACCACGATCATCGTCATGCCGCCGTCCGCCAGTTCGACCATCACGTCGAGGACCTCCTTGATCATCTCCGGGTCCAGCGCCGAGGTCGGCTCGTCGAACAGCATCGCCCGCGGCTTCATGCACAGCGAGCGGGCGATGGCGACGCGCTGCTGCTGGCCGCCCGACAACTGGCCGGGATATTTGTCCGCCTGGTCGGGAATGCCGACGCGGGCGAGATATTCGCGCGCCGTCTCCTCCGCCTCGGCGCGGGGCAGTTTGCGGACCCAGACCGGCGCCAGCGTCAGGTTCTCCATCACCGTCAGATGCGGAAACAGGTTGAACTGCTGGAACACCATCCCGACCTCGGAGCGCACCTGCTCGATGTTCGCCACCTTGTCGTCGAGCTCGACGCCGTCGACCGAAATGCGCCCGCGCTGGTGGACGTCGAGGCGGTTCACGCAGCGGATGAGGGTGGACTTGCCGCTGCCCGACGGGCCGCAGACCACCACCTTCTCCCCCTCCCCCACCGAAAGCGAGACGCCGCGCAGCGCGTGGAACGCGCCGAACCATTTGTGGACGTCGGCCAGTTCGATCATCGCGGACGTCATCGCGCCGGACCCCTTTGCAACTCGCCCTCCAGGCGGCGACTATAGCGCGACATGGCGTAGCAGAACACGAAATAGACCGCCGCCGCGAACAGATAGACCTCGGCGGGGAAGCCGCGCCACGCCGGGTCGGCGAGCGCCGCCTTCGCCGCGCCGAGCAGGTCGAACAGGCCGATCAGCACCACCAGCGAGGTGTCCTTGAAAATGCCGATGCAGGTGTTGGCGATGGGCGGGATGACGTGCGCCAGCGCCTGCGGCAGGACGATCTTGCGCATCGACCGCCAGTAGGAGAGGCCGAGCGCGTCCGCCGCCTCGTATTGCCCGCGCGGGATCGCTTGCAGGCCGCCGCGCACCACCTCGGCGAAATAGGCGGCGGCGAACAGGATCATGGCGATCTGCGCGCAGGCCAGATCGTTCAGGTTCGCCCCTTCCGGCAGGAACAGCGGCAGCATCAGCGTCGCCATGAAGAGCAGGCTGATGAGCGGGACGCCGCGGATCAGCTCGATATAGGCGATGCAGAGCGCGCGGATCGCCGGCAGGCGCGACCGCCGCCCCAACGCCAGGACCACCGATAGCGGGAAGGCCAGCGCGACCCCCAGCACCGACAGCATCAGGGTGAGCGGCAGTCCGCCCCAGCGCTCCACCGGAACGAAGTCGAGGCCCAGCGCGCCGCCCTGCATCAGCCAGTGGAACCCGAGCGCGGCGGCGGCCCACACGACAGCCAGCTCGCGCCGCCAGCGCCGCCGGTCGAGGCTCCAGGCGACCGCGCCCATGACGAGGACCATGGCGGCGACGGGCCGCCAGTGCTGGTCGGCGGGGAAGCGCCCGAACAGGATCCAGAGCCACTTCTCGCCGACGACGGCCCAGCAGGCGCCCCCGGCGGCGCGGCAGTCCTCCGCCGTCCCGGTCCAGCGCGCCGCGGCCACCGCCCATTCGACGAAGGGGATGGCGGCGACGGCGACCGCGACCGCCGCGATGAGCGTCCACGCGGCGCTGAAGGGGCCGGGAAACAGGTTCTCGCGCAGCCAGGCGTCGGCGCCGCCGGCGCGGACAGGCGGGGCGGGCGCCGTCACCGCTCCACCAGCGCGACGGCGCGGTTGTAGAGATTCATCGCCAGCGAGATCGCCAGGCTCACCGTCAGATACACCGCCATGATGATGGCGATGCACTCGATGGCCTGCCCCGTCTGGTTGATCGTCACGTTGGCGATGGACACCAGGTCGGGATAGGCGATGGCCACCGCCAGGCTCGAATTCTTGGTGAGGTTCAGATACTGGCTGGTCAGCGGCGGGATGATGACGCGCAGCGCCTGCGGCAGGACGACGTCCTTGAGCACGCGGCCGGGCTTGAGGCCGAGCGCGCGCGCCGCCTCCCACTGGCCGCGCGGGATGGCCTGGATGCCGCTGCGGACGATCTCGGCGATGAAACTCGCCGTATAGAGGGTGAGGCCCAGCAGGAGCGCCGAGAATTCCGGCGTCAGCGCCGTCCCGCCGCGGAAGTTGAAGCGCTGGAGCTCGGGGAACTCGACGCCGATGGGCCGGCCGGAGGCGGCCAGCGCCAGCGCCGGGAGGACGACGAGGAGGACGACCGCGGCGGGCCACGCCGGCGGCGCTGCGCCGGTCCGTTCGCGCTTCGCCCGCGCCCGGCGCAGCCACCCCCACAGCCCGGCGGCGCCGGCGGCGAACGCCGCGAGCGCCCAGGCGTGCGCCGGGTCGGCGACCAGCGCCGGGATTTGCAGCCCGCGCGCGCTGAGGAAGACCCCGGGCAGCGGGTTCAGCGCCTCGCCCGGCAGCGGCGCGGCCTCGGTGATCAGCGCGTACCAGAAAAACAATTGCAGGAGCAGCGGCACGTTGCGCAGCGTCTCGACGTAAATCGCCGCCAGCCGCCCGATGAGCCAGTTGCGCGACAGGCGCGCCAAGCCGACGACGAGGCCGACGGCGCTCGCCAGCACGATGCCGATCAGCGCCACGCGGAGCGTGTTGAACAGGCCGACGGCGAAGGCGCGGCCGTAGGACGCCGAGGGGTCGTAGGCGATGAGGCTTTCGCCGATCTCCATCCCGGCCTCGCGGTCGAGGAAGCCGAAGCCGGTGGAGATTCCGCGCCGCTCCAGGTTGTCGGCGGCGTTGATCGCGAGCCAGACGACCAGCGCGACCGTCAGGCCGACGGCGAGGAGCTGGAAGAAGAGGTTGCGCGCGCCGACCGTCGCCAGCGCGCGCGGGAAGGCGGTCACCGAGCGGGCGCCGCGTACATCAGTCCGCCATCGGTCCACAGCGCGTTCAGCCCGCGTTCAAGGCCGAGCGGCGAGCCCGCCCCCACGTTGCGGTCGAAGATCTCGCCGTAATTGCCCACCGCCGCGATGGCGTCGCGCGCCCACGACTCCTCGAGGCCGAGCGCTTCGCCGAAGCCGGGGGTCGCGCCGAGGAGGCGCTTGATCGTCGGGTCGTCGCTCGCCAGCATCGAGTCGACGTTCGCCTGGGTCACGCCGCTCTCCTCCGCCTGGATCAGCGCATAGACCGTCCAGCGGACGACGTCGGCCCATTCCTGGTCGCCGTGGCGGACGGCGGGGGCCAGCGGCTCCTTCGAGATGCGGTCGGGCAGGATCTCGTAATCGTCCGGGTTCGAGGCGATGGTGCGGGTCGAGGCGAGGCCCGACGCATCGCTGGTGAAGGCGTCGCAGCGCCCGGCGAAGAACGCGCCGCGCGTCTCGTCCACGCTCTCGAACACCACCGGTTCGAACGCGATGCCGTTGGAGCGGAAGAAGTCGGCCAGGTTGAGTTCGGTCGTGGTGCCGGTCTGGACGCAGATGCTGGCCCCGTCGAGTTCGACCGCGCGCGCCACGCCGAGCGCCTTCGGCACCATGAACGCCTGCCCATCGTAGAACACGACCGGGGCGAAATCGAGGCCCACCGACGCGTCGCGGGTGAGGGTTTCGGTGGTGTTGCGGCTGAGAATGTCGACCTCGCCCGATTGCAGGGCGACGAAGCGCTGCTGCGCGCTGAGCGGGCGCCACGAGACGCGCGCGCCGTCGCCGAACAGCGCCGCCGCGACGGCGCGGCAGACGTCGACGTCGAGGCCCGACCAGTCGCCCTCCGAATCGGGGAAGGAGAAGCCCGGCAGCCCGGTGCTGACGCCGCAATTGAGCTCGCCCCTGGCCTTCACCGCGTCGAGGATGTCGCCCGCCGCCGCCGCTCCGGTCCAGCACGCGGCCAGGGCCAGCCCGGCCGCCATCGTTCCGATACGCATGAGTCGCTGTCCTCCCTGGCGCCGCCCGCGCGGCCCGCCGCCGATGCCTACCACGCCGCGCGGCGGGCGGCAAGTTCGCGCCGCGCCGTTACCTGGCGAGGAAGCGCCGCCCGGAGCGCACCTCGTCACGCCAGTACCGCAGCAAATCGCGCATGGTGTCCTCGAACGGGATCTCCGGCCTCCAGCCGGTCGCGGCGCGGAATTTGCCGGTCGCGGGAATCTGGCGGTCGGCGTCGAGCGGCCGCAGCCGCTCCGGGTCGACCTCGACGCGGATGTCCCGAACCCGCGACATGGAGAGCAGGGTTCGCAGCATGTCGCCGATGGAGCACGTGTGGTCGCCGCCGATGTTGTAGCAGGCGCCGGGCGCCGGATCGACGGTCGCGAGCATGTGGTAGGCGCGCGCCATGTCGCGCAAGTCCGCGAAAGTGCGGATCGACTCGAGGTTCCCGACCTTGACGACGGGCGGGATCTGCCCCGCCTCGATCATGGCTATTTGCTTGGCGAAACTCGATTCGACGAATACATCGCTGCGGCGCGGGCCGGTATGCGTGAACGCGCGGGTGGTCATCACCGTCATGCCGTAGGCTTCCGCGTAAAACCGCCCGAGCAGGTCGGCGCCGACCTTGGATACGGCGTAAGGGGAGGCCGGATGGAACGGGCATTCCTCGTCGATGGGTCCTCTCCCGCGGGGAACCTTCCCGAACACTTCCGACGACGCGCATATGTGCACGACGGCGCCGCCGCCGCGCCGCCGCAACGCCTCCAGAAGGCGCGCGGTCCCCAATACGTTCGTTTCGAGCGTATCGACGGGCGAATCGAAACTCGTCTTCGGGTAGCTCTGCGCCGCCAAATGAAACACGTAGTCCGGTCGCGCCGTCTCGATGGCCCTGTCCAGCGATGCGTAATCGCGCAGGTCGCCGTAAAGAATGCGCAGTCGCCCCCCCCCCCCCCCCCCGCGCCGGAGTCGCCGGCGAGCGGCAGCAGGTGGGCTATGTTGTCGAGCGGGCTGCGCCACCGCGCCAGACCGTAAATCCGCCAATCGGTGCGCTCGAGGATGTAGTCGGCCAAATGAGATCCGACCATGCCGGTCAAGCCGGTGACGAACGCTCGCTCGGGCATGTCCCTCCCCCGGATTCCGCCGCGCGGCGCCACGAATAGCCCATCGCCGTCCCCGGCGAAAGCGGGCCGGCGGCGGTCCGCCTTGACAGCCGGCCGGCGGGCGCCCGACAAGGCGGGCGCGCCTCCCGCCCCGCCCCGAACCACGCCCGGCCACGCCCATGGACCTCGCGGCGCTCGCCGATTGCCTCTCCACGCCGTCCTGCGTCGTGTTCCAGGCGGTCGGCGGGCTCAAGATCGGCATGTTGCTGTTTCTCGTCGCGGCGGGGCTGACGCTGATCCTCGGCGTCGCCGGGGTGATCAATTTCGCCCACGGCTCGCTCTACATGGCCGGGGCCTACCTCGCCCACACGGCCATGCAGGCGACCGGCAGTTTCGTCCTCGGCGTCGCCGCGGCGGCGGTCGGAACGGCGCTGCTCGGCGCGCTGTTCGAGCGCGGCGCGATCGCGCGCGTCTATGGCTCCAACGTGCTGCTGCAACTGCTGGTCTGCTACGCCTTCATCCTGATCCTCGACGACGTCGTCATTATCCTGTGGGGCGAGGAGTTCCTGTCGAGCCTCGGCGTCCCGGAGGCGTTCCGCGCGCCCCCGCTGCGCGTCGCCGGGGCGGTGGTTCCGCCGTTCCACCTGTTCCTCATCGCCGCCAGCGCGGCGGCGGCGGGCGGGCTGTGGCTAGTCATGGCGCGCACGCGCTTCGGCAAACTGGCGCGGGCGGTGGCGGAGAACCCCGGCATGGCGGAGGCGCTGGGCGTCAACACCGCGGCGGTGCTCACCGGGGTGTTCGCGCTCGGCAGCCTGCTCGCCGGTCTGGGCGGCGCGCTCGCGGCGACCGAGCGGTCGATCTCGTCCGGGATGGGCTTCTCGGTGATCGTCGAGAGTTTCATCGTCACCGTGGTGGGCGGCATGGGGTCCATCGGCGGCGCCTTCGCGGCGGCGATCCTCATCGGCCTCGCGCGGTCGTTCGGCGCCGTGGGCTTCCCGCTGTTCACCGACGGGCTGATGTTCGTCCTGATGGTGGCGGTCCTGCTGGCGCGCCCGCAGGGCCTGTTCGGCGGGCGGGAGGGGTAGCGCCGGTGCGCCGCGACCTCGCCATCGCCGCCGCCGCCCTCGCGGCGCTGCTGGCGCTGCGCGCGCTGGTGGACGACCCCGGCCTGCACGACGTCGTGGTCAAATCGGCGATCTTCGCCATCTTCGCGCTGTCGCTGAACCTGCTCGTCGGCCTGTCGGGGCTGGTGTCGTTCGGCCATGCGGCGTTCTTCGCCGCCGGCGCCTACGCTTTCGGCCTGTTCATGCAGTCGCGCTGGGTGGGGCCGGAGAGCGCCTGGGCGATCCCCGCGGCGTTCGTCCTCGCCATCGCCGTCTCGGCGCTGCTGGCGGCGGTCATCGGCGCGATCTGCATCCGCGCGCGGGAGATCTACTTCTCGTTCCTCACCCTCGCCTTCCAGATGATCCTCTACAGCGCCATCCTCGCCGCGGTCCCCGTCACCGGCGGCGACCAGGGGCTGATGGGGGGCTTTCCGAAGCCGCCGGTGCTGGGCGTGGACCTGGGCGACCCGGCGCACATGTATGCGGCGTGCGTCGCGGTCGCGGTCGTCTGCGCGCTGGTCCTCAGGCAGGTGGCGGAATCGCCGTTCGGCTACGCGCTGCGGACGATCCGCGACAACCCGGAGCGCGCCGCCGCGTTGGGCGCGCCGGTCCAGCGCCACCGCTGGCTCGCTTTCGTCATCGCCGGCGCGGTCGCCGGGGCGGCGGGCGCGCTCCAGGCGCTGCTCGACGTGGGCGCGTTCCCCGAATGGGCGTTCTGGACCAAATCGGCGGAGCCGCTGTTCATGATCCTGCTCGGCGGCATGAACAGCTTCCTCGGCCCGGCCGCGGGCGCGGTGATTTTCGAGGTGCTGAACGCCGAGGTGACGGCGCGCACGCGCTATTACGGCCTCGTTCTGGGCGGCGTGGTTCTGCTCTTCGCCCTGGGGCTGCGGCGCGGGCTCCTCGACCAGCTCCTGCACTCGGCGGGTCCCGCGATCCGGCGCTGGCGCGATGCTCGTTCTTGACGGCGTGAGCAAGCGGTTCGGCGGCGTCGCGGCCGTCGACGGGGTGACGGCGGAGTTCCCGGCCGGGAGCCTCTCCGCCATCATCGGCCCGAACGGCGCCGGCAAGACGACGCTGTTCAATCTGATCGCCGGCAAGCTGAAGCCCGACTCCGGGCGCATCCTGCTCGACGGGGCGGACATCGCCGGCGCCGGCGAGGCGGAGGTCGTCCGCCGCGGCGTCGGGCGCGCGTTCCAGGTCGCGAGCCTGTTCCCCAGCCTCACCGCGCGCGAGTCGCTGTGCGCGGCGGTGCTGGCGCATCGGCGCGAGACCATGCGCATCGGCGCGCGCTTCGCGCGGTCGGACGCGCGCGTCCGCGCCGCCGAGATCGTGGAGCTGGCGGGGCTCGGCGCGGTCGCCGACACGCCGTCGGCCAATCTCAGCCACGGCGACCGGAAACTGCTCGACGTCGCGCTGGCGCTGGCGCTGGAGCCGCGCCTGCTGCTGCTCGACGAACCCACCGCCGGAATGGGGCCGGAGGAGCGCCGGACGATGATGGACCGGGTGCGTGAGCTGCGCGCGGCGCGCGGCATGACGGTGGTCTTCATCGAGCACGACATGGACATCGTGTTCGGCGCCGCCGAAAAGGTATGCGTGCTGCAACGCGGCGCGCTGCTCGCCGAGGGGCCGCCGGCGGCGATCCGCGCCGCCCCCGCGGTCGCCGCGGCGTATCTCGGCGGCGGGGCGGAAGAGTGAGCGCGCCGGTCCTCGAGGCGCGCGGCCTCGACGTGTTCTACGGCGCGAGCCAGGTCCTGTTCGGCCTCTCGCTGGCGGTGGAGGCCGGGGGCTGCACCGCGCTGCTCGGCCGCAACGGCGCCGGCAAGAGCACGACGCTCAAGGCGCTCGCCGGCCTGGCGCCGCCGCGCCGGGGCGGCGTGCGGATCCGCGGCGAGGAGGTCGCCGGGCGGAAGCCTTGGCGCATCGCCCGCGCCGGGGTGGGCTACGTCCCCGAGGACCGGCAGGTGTTCGTCCGCCACACGGTCGAGGACAACCTGACCCTCGCCGCCAGGGCCGGGCCCGACGGCGCGCGCCCGTGGACGCTGGAGACGGTCCACGACGCGTTCCCCGCGCTGCGCACGCTGCGCCGCCGCGCCGCCGGGCGGCTGTCGGGCGGCGAACAGCAGATGCTCGCCATCGCCCGCGCGCTGATGGGCAACCCGGCGGTCCTGCTGCTCGACGAGCCGTCGGAGGGTCTGGCGCCGCTGGTCGTCCGCGAGATCGGCGCGCTGGTCCGCCGTCTGGCCGGGATGGGCGTCACCGTCCTGCTCGCCGAGCAGAACATGCGGTTCTGCCTCGACATCGCCCGGGACGCGGTGGTGATCGACCGGGGCCGCGCGGTGTTCGCCGGCGCGATGGCGGAGCTCGACGCGAACGCGGATATTCGCGACCGTTATCTCACGGTATAGAGAGGCGCCGCGAAGGCGCGAGGGAGGAAGGCATGGAATTCGAGACCCTGTCGTTCGAACGCCGCGGCGTCGTCGCGGTGATCACGCTCGATCGCCCGGACGCGGCGAACGCGCTGAACCCGGCGATGGCCGCCGACCTGGCGGACGCCGCCGTCGCCTGCGACGCCGACCGGTCGATCCGCGCCGTCGTGCTGACCGGGGCGGGGGAGAAACTCTTCTGCGGCGGCGGCGACCTGCGCGAGTTCGCCGCGGCGGGGGACGGCGCGCGGGCGATGGTCCTGGAGATGACCAAGAACCTGCATTCCGCCGTGTCGCGCTTCGCCCGCCTCGACGCGCCGGTAATCGTGGCGCTGAACGGAACCGCGGGCGGCGGCGGCATGAGCGTGGCGCTGGCGGGCGACCTGCTGTTCGCCGCCGAACACGCGAAACTGACGATGGCCTACACCCGCGCGGGCCTGTCTCCCGACGGGTCGTCGACCTATTTCCTGGCGCGCATCGTCGGCCTGCGCCGCGCCGCCGAACTGACGCTGCTCAACCGCGTGTTGAGCGCCAGCGAGGCGATGGAATGGGGCCTGGTCAACCGGGTCCTGCCCGCCGCCGAGCTCATGCCGGCGGCGCTGGAGACCGCGGAGCGGCTGGCGGCGGGGCCGACCCGCGCCTTCGGGATCGCCAAGCGCCTGCTGCTCGACGGCTTCGCGCAATCGCTCGACACGCAGATGGAGTACGAGAGCCGGGGCATCGCCGACAGCCTGTCGTCGGCGGACGGCCGCGAGGGCGTCCGCGCGTTCCTCGCCAAGCGCAAGCCGGAATTCTCCGGGGAATGACGGCGCGCCGCTGGCGTTCGCGGTGAATTCCCTTATCCCGCCCGCATGAGCCGTGGAGCCGGATCGATGGGGGACGCCCCCGCGCCACAGCCGCCGCCGGCCAACGCGACGGGGACGGGGCGCCGGGTCGCTCCGCGCGCCTCGTTCCGCCGCCCGCGGCGCCGGATCGCCTTCGGCTGGTACGGCGGGAAGTTCAGCCACCTCGACTTCATCCTGCCGCACATACCCGCCGACGCGGCGCATTTCTGCGACGTGTACGGCGGCTCCGCCGCGGTGCTCATCAACCTCGCGCCCCGTCCGGTCGAGACCTACAACGACGTCGATTCGGAACTGGTCAATTTCTTCCGGGTGCTGCGGGATCGCGAGTCCGAACTCGCGCGCGCCATCGGCCTGACCCCGTTCTCCCGCGAGGAACTGGTTCGCGCCTGCGAGCCGGCGGCGGATCTGCCGCCCGTCGAGCGCGCGCGGCGGTTCTACGTCCGCGCCCGGCAGACCCGGACCGGGCTGGCGCAGACCAGCAGCGAGGGGCGCTGGGCGCATTGCGTCCTCACTTCGCGGGCCGGCATGGCGGGGGCGGTGTCGCGCTGGCTCGGCTCCATCGAAGCCCTGCCGGAGATCGCGCAACGCCTCCAGAGGGTGCAGATAGAGAACGCGCCCGCGCTCGACGTCATCCGGCGTTACGACACCCGGGACACCGTGTTCTATCTCGACCCGCCCTACGTCCATTCGGCGCGCGGCGACGCCGCGGCCTACGGACGCGAGATGACCGATGGCGAGCATGCGGAGCTCGCGGCCGCGCTGCGGAGTATTCGCGGGCGGGCGGTGCTTTCCGGCTACCGGACCGGGTTGTACGACCGCCTGTTCGCGGGATGGAGGCGCGTCGACGCGCCGGAGCGCCTCTGCCACTCGGTGCGGAAGCCGCGCCGGGAATCCTTGTGGCTGAACTTTTGACGAACTCCGCGCGCCGGGCGCGGGCGGACGCCCACCGCGCCCGCGATAACGCCGCTATCGAAACCGCCCGGCGCGCCGTGAAGGACGCACGGGTTTCGCAGGCGGAGAGCGAGCGGCGCTCGCGGATAGCGTAGCCTGCCGCCAACCGGCGATCGGCAGGACCGCAAATCTCCCTAAGAGGCCGTTTCGAAATGAATTGAGTGATTTCAGTCGGTTGTGGTTCACTGGTTGTGGGAACCAGCCAGCGAGGCGCAACATGTGGACTGAAATCACTCGCGCGAAGTATGCGCGCGATGGCGGGCGCTATGCAAGCGATTTGAGAGAGGCGGAATGGCGGCTGATTGCGCCCGACATGCCGGCCCGCAAGCCTCTGGGACGGCGGCGCAGCACGGATTTGCGCGAGGCGGTCAACGCCATCTTGTACGTCCTTCGCAGTGGCTGTCCGTGGCGCATGTTGCCGAAGGAGTTTCCGCCGTGGCAGACGGTGTATCGATATTTCTCGGCTTGGCGCGATAGCGGTTTGTGGGTGTCGATCGGCCATCGCCTTATGCTGAAGGCGCGCAAGGCGGAGGGGCGGCGGGCCAGCCCGTCCGCCGGCGTCGTCGACAGCCAGTCGGTGAAGACCACGGAAAGCGGCGGTCCGCGCGGCTTCGACGCTGGCAAGAAGGTCAAGGGCCGCAAGCGGCATATCCTCACCGACACGGGCGGCTTGCTGGTCACGGCGCAGGTTCACGCTGCCGATATCCAGGACCGCGACGGCGCGCCCGAACTGCTCACCTCCATCCGCTCCAGTTTTCCCTGGCTGCGCTGCGTGTTCGCCGATGGCGCTTATGCGGGTCCGAAACTCCGGGCCGCGCTCGATGGCAAGGGGCGGTGGAGGATCGAGGTCGTGAAACGGTCCGACACAATGCGCGGCTTCGAGCCGTTGCCGCGCCGATGGGTCGTCGAACGGACATTGGCTTGGTTGAGCCGTAACCGGCGTCTGGCCAAGGACTTCGAGGCGACCATCGCCACGGCGCAGGCATGGCTCTTCATCGGAAACGCGCAGATCCTCATCCGAAGAATGGCAAGAATATAAAAGCAAAAACCATTCCGGTACGGGCTCTAACCGGACAGGTAAAAGTAGAGCGCCGAACGCGCGCCCGAGAACGCGATGACGTCCGCCGCCGATCGTCCCGTCGTGACGAACACCCTGGCGCCGCGCGGCATGATCGCGCGGACGGCGTCGAAGTCGCGGACGACCGCCTTTTGCATCTCCGCCGCCCCGCGGCCGCCGCCGAAACTCCGCAGGGCCCGGGCGGCGGCGGACCCACCGGCGGGCGGCGCCGCGACCGCGACGCCGCTCATCTCGACGTTGGAGGCGCCGAATATCGCCGCGGCCCACACGAAGCACAGAACGGACGCGAGCCGCGGGTCCATCGCGCGCCGAGCGAACCGGACGACAAGGCAG
This sequence comes from Alphaproteobacteria bacterium, assembly GCA_965242575.1. Lineage (GTDB taxonomy): Bacteria > Pseudomonadota > Alphaproteobacteria > UBA7887 > UBA7887 > JANQOH01. The sequence goes on along the minus strand of OZ251461.1, from coordinate 1,930,459 downwards.
TAGAAAAGCAGGGCAACGGGAATATGGAATATCGCCTCGAATTTATGCATAAGCGTGAAAGGCGCCATCGCGCCCCAGACGAATCCCGACAGGACGAAACTCGCCGCGGCGAGTCCATGGCGGACGGAAAACAGCCCCGCGCAGACGACGGCGAGGACGACGACCCCCAACGCGTGATTGCCCACCGGCGTCTTCGGTATCGCATCGCGCGCCGCGTCCGCGTCCGGATCGAAAAACGCGAACGGGATCGCACCCTCGCCGGTCCGGGCGATCATCCGCTTCTGGGTGTCGTACATGGTCTCGGCGTTCCGGGTTCCGTACCGGTCCGCGATCCCGGTTCGACTCAGGGCGGACTCCACCGAGGGCAGTTCGGCGAGCGGCCGCCTTTCCGCGCCGTCGCGCGGCGGATCCATGCGGTATTCGAGGAAGACATTCAACGACAGGACGAGCACGGAAAATACGAAGGAGAGCCCGCCGTACAGCGCGATCCGCCCCCCCCCCCCCCCCCCCCCCCCGCGCCGGACGGCGGCCGCCGCCATGCTCAACGCCACGAAAGCCAGCACGAGAGCGACGGCGTGCCAACCCAGAAGGACGGCCGCGCAGGTCTTCCCCAGCAGCTGGCGGAAACGGCCCTCCTGGACGAACACCACCAGGCCGTGGAAAGCCAGCACGACCCCGAACAGCGAGACCATGCCCTCGCCGACCATATCGGCGAACCCCAGCGCGTACCAGGAGGAAAACGCCAGCAGGACGGCGGCGGCGGCGCCCCAACGGTCGTGGAAGAGCCGGCCCAGGGCCAGACAGGCCAGCAGCGCGCAGCCGCAAAACAGCAGGACGGAGAGGCTCTTCGCGGCGAATATCTGCGCCGACAGGTCCCCCGCGAACGGCGCGATGGCCAGTTTCGTGAGAACGGCCGCGCCGATGGGAAACCTGTTGTAGGGCGCGTATTCGGGCTCGCCCGAGCGTCCGGCGAACCGATGCACGAAGCCGAGGAAGCCATGATCCGGCGAAAGATTGGCGGCGACGGCCATGTTGTTGGACGACGTCCAGTCGTGCATCCAGTGGAAATGTCCGCGATGTTCGCCGAATACGAATACGTACGACAAGGCCGCCGCCAGGAGGAGCAACGGAAGGGCGCCGCCGCCGCCGCGGCGCGAGAAGATTCCGGGCCCACCCGGGGGAAGAGGGCGCGATTCGCGGCGGGGCATGGCGGTCATCCTTTCCACGTCGCGGCGAAATCGCGCAGGCTGGCGAACAGCGCGGGGTCGTTCGCCACGCGCGGCGCCTTGTTCTGGCCGCCCAGCTTGCCGCGCGCGCGCATCCACGCCGCAAACCCGCCGGGCGCCATCGCGGCGACGCGCGGCGCGTCCATGCCGAAACCGCCGGCGCGGTGGGCGGCGTAGTCGGCGTTGAGGCGCGCCAGGGTCTCGTCCACGCTCGCGGCGAAGCGCGCGAGACGGCGCGGGTCCGCCCGGCCGTCGGCGAACTCGACGACGAACAGGTGGCCGCCGCGCGCCCCGGCGCCCTCCGGGAACGCCGCGCCGACGGAAAAGTCGTTCGCCGTCGTCCCCACCGCCCGCGCCGCCGCCGCGACTGCCTCCTCGAGCTCGATCCCGATCACGTGCTCGCCGAAGGCGGAGAGCATGTAGCTCGTGCGCCCGGTGACGACGACGCGCGGCGGGTCGCGGTCCGCCAGCCGCACCGTGTCGCCGACGACGTACCGCCACAGCCCGGCGCAGGTGGTCACGACCAGGGCGTAATCGACTCCCGTCTCGGCGTCGCCGATCCAATGGCTGGCGGGGGCCGCCGCATCCAGTTCGGACACGGGAACGAATTCGTAGAATATCCCGGTGTCGAGCAGCAGCCGCAACCCCTCGCCGTCGCCGCGATCGGCGACGGCGAAGAAGCCCTCGCTGGCGGGATAGACCTCGCGCGTCTCGGCGCGGCTTCCCTCCAGCAGCGCGGCGAAGCGGTCGCGGTAGGGCGCCCAGGCGACGCCGCCATGGACCAGCAGTTCGAAATCGGGCCAGACCTCGGCGATGCGCGCCTCCTTCGCGCCGGCGGCGGCGAACAGGCGGTCGAGGAAGAGCAGCAGCCAGCTCGGGGTCCCGGTCAGCGCGCGGATGTCGGCGCCGCGCGCGAGCTCGGCGCAGCGCGCGATCTTGACCTCCCAATCGGCGATCTCCTCCACCGCGCGCGGCGGGAAGGCGCGCCGCCGGGCCCAGAACGGCATGGCGCGCGCGGCGATCCCGCTCAGGTCGCCGGCGCGGACCCCCGGCGCAAGGCGCTCCAGCCCGGTCGAGCCGCCGAGCATGAAGGTCCGCCCCGCGAAGATGCGGCTCCGCGGGCGGTTGGCGGCGTGGTGGACCAGCGCGTCGAGGCCCGCGCGCCGGTTGGCGCGGGCCGCCGCGCGGGTTACGGGGATGTATTTGGTCGCCCCGCGCGACGTCCCCGACGACAGCGCGACCCACGGGACGCGGCCGGGCCAGGTCACGCCGTGGAGGCGCGGGAACGGCGCGCGCCAATACGAGTCCCAGAACGCCTCCCAATCGCGCATGGGGACGCGGGCGCGGTAGTCGTCGAGTCCGCGCACGCGGGCGAAATCGTGGTCGCGCCCGAACCGCGTGCGGCGCGCGCGGCGGACCAGCGCGCGCAAGATGGCGCGCTGCGTCTCGCGCGCGTCCATCCGCGCCAGCCGCCGCAGGCGCCGCCGCGCCCAGGCGCGCAGCAGCGGCGTCGCGTCACGCATGGCGCGCGCCGAAACCGTGTCGCGATCGCACCGCCCCGGCCCTCTCCCGCTTGACCGCCCCGCGCGCCTCGGATAGCCCCCGCGCGATGCTTTACGCAAGCACCCGCGGCGGCGCGGCGCCGGTCGGTTTCGAGGCGGCGCTGACGTCCGGCCTCGCCGGCGATGGCGGACTCCACGTCCCGGCGCGGTGGCCGGAGCTGGCGCCCGCCGCGCGCGCCGGGCTGGCGGGGCGGAGCCACGCCGGGGCGGCGCTGGAAATCCTCCGCCCGTTCGCCGGCGGCGCGTTCCCCGACCGCGAATTGGCGGCGATCCTCGACGAGTCCTACGCCGCCTTCTCCCACCCGGCCGTGGCGCCGCTCGCGCAGATCGGCGAGAATTCGTGGCTGCTCGAACTGTTCCACGGGCCGACGCTGGCGTTCAAGGACCACGCGCTCCAGGTCGTGGGCCGCATGCTCGACCGCGCGCTGGCGCGCCGGGGCGAACGCGCCGCGGTCCTCGGCGCCACGTCGGGGGACACCGGCTCGGCGGCGATCCACGCCTGCCGCGGGCGGGAGAACCTGGACGTCTTCGTCCTCCACCCGCAAGGCCGCGTCTCGGACGTCCAGCGCCGGCAGATGACGACGGTCACGGACCCCAACGTCCACAACGTCGCCGTCGACGGGACGTTCGACGACTGCCAGGCGCTGGCCAAGGCGATGTTCGCCGACGAGGCGCTGCGCCGCGACGCGGGACTCGCCTCGGCGAACTCGATCAACTGGGCGCGCATCGCAGCGCAGATCGTCTATTACGCCACCTCCTGCGCCGCGCTCGGCCTCCCGCCGCGCGGGGTCCGCTACGCCGTGCCGACGGGGAATTTCGGCGACGCCTACGCCGGCTACGCGGCGGCGCGGCTGGGCTTTCCCATCGCCGGGATCGTCGTCGCGACCAACCGCAACGACATCCTCGCCCGCTGCCTGGACTCCGGCGCCTACCGCCCGCAGGCGGCGCGGCGGACGCCGTCGCCGAGCATGGACATCCAGGCGGCGAGCAATTTCGAGCGCCTGCTGTTCGACCTCCACGACGGCGACGGCGCGCGGACGGGCGCGCTCATGCGCCGCCTCGCCGCCGAGGGCGGATTCGCGCTCGACGCGGCGCGGCGCGCCCGCGCGGCGCGGCTGTTCGCGGCGGCGGCGGTCGACGACGCGGCGACGCTGGCGGCCATCGCCCGCGTCCACGCCGAGACCGGGCTGGTGGTGGACCCGCACACCGCGGTAGGCATCGCCGCCGCCGCCGCCCGGCCCGGCCCGCCCGGAATTCCGACCGTCCACCTCGCCACCGCGCATCCGGCGAAGTTCCCCGGCGCGGTGAAGCGGGCCATCGGGCGGCCGCCGGAGGCGCCGGAGGCGCTGGCGCGGCTGGCGGAGCTGCCGGAGCGCTGCGACTCGCTGGGCCGTGACCCGCGCGCCCTCGCCGCCTATATTCGCGCCCGGGCGCGGCGAGGGCGGTAGATGGCGCGGAACGGAGCGGCGTTCCCCGAAGTGCGGGTGAGCGCGCTGGACAACGGCATGCGGGTGGCGAGCCAGGACATGCCGGGGCTGGAGACGCTGGCGGTCGGCGTGTGGGTGGACGCCGGCGCGCGCTGCGAGTCGGCCGAGCTGAACGGCGTCTCGCACCTGCTCGAACACATGGCGTTCAAGGGCACGCGGCGGCGCGACGCCTTCGCCATCGCCGCCGAGATCGAGGCCGTGGGCGGCCATCTCAACGCCTATACGTCGCGCGAGCACACCGCCTATTACGCGCGGACCCTGCGCCGCGACCTGCCGCTGGCGGTCGACCTGCTGGGCGACATCCTGCTGAATTCGACCTTCGCCGACGACGAGCTGGCGCGCGAGAAGGACGTGGTGGTCCAGGAGATCGGCCAGGCGGAGGACACGCCCGACGACATCGTGTTCGACCGTTTCCAGGAGGCCGCCTATCCCGGCCAGCCGATCGGGCGGCCGGTGCTGGGCTCGGCCGAGCGCGTCGCCGCCCTCGACCGCGGCGCGCTGCGGGGCTACCTGGGACGGCAATACACCGCGCCGCGCATGGTCCTCGCCGCGGCGGGGCGGCTGGACCACGACCGGCTCGTCGCGCTGGCGGGCGAGGCGTTCGGCGCGCTTCGGTCCCGCCCCGCGCCCGCCGCGCCGCCGGCGCGCTACGTCGGCGGCGACCGGCGCGAGGCGCGCGACCTGGAGCAGCTGCACCTGCTGCTCGGAGTCGAGGGCCTGCCCTACGAGGACGACGCTTTCCCGGCGTTGCAGGTGCTGTCCACCCTGCTGGGCGGCGGCATGTCGTCGCGCCTGTTCCAGGAAGTGCGGGAGAAGCGCGGCCTCGCCTATGCGATCCACAGTTTCACCGCCAGTTACGTGGATGGCGGGCTGTTCGGCGTCTATGCGGGGTGCGCGCCGGACGAGGCCGCGCGGCTGCTGCCGGTGGTGTGCGGCGAGATGCGCGCGGTCGGCGACCGGGTGGGGGCCGACGAGGTGGCGCGGGCAAAGGCGCAGCTCGGGGCGGGGATCCTGATGTCGCTCGAGAGTCCGTCCGGGCGCTGCGAACAGATCGCGCGGCAGATGCTGATCCACGGCGCGCCGCGCGATGTGGGCGAGACGCTGGCGCGGATCGAGGCGGTGGACGAGGACGCGGCGCGGGGCTGCATGGCGCGGCTCATCGACCGCGGCCGCCCGGCGCTGGCGGCGCTCGGCCCGGCGGACGGCCTGCCCGATTACGAGGCGGTCGCCGCCGCGCTGGATTGAGGCGGCGGGCGGCGCGGTGCCCGAGTCGGAGCGAACTCCGGCCCAGGCGGCGGGCGGCGCGGCGCTCCTCGACGCGCGCGGCCTCGCCTGCCCGCTCCCCGTGCTCAGGGCGCGCAAGGCGATGCGCGCCGTCGCGCCCGGCGGCCTGCTGCGGGTGCTCGCCGACGACCCCGCCGCGCCGGCCGATTTCGCCGCGTTCTGCGACGCCGCCGGCCACCGGATGGAAAGGTCCGGCGCGGCGGAGGGCGGCGCGTTCGAATTCCTCATCCGCGCCAGGGGCTGACCGGTGATCGCGCTGCTGCGGACGCTGTCGGAACTGATGCGCGGCAAGCCGCTGGTCCGCGGCCAGGTCTTCCTGCGTCCGCCGGCGCGGAGCGACTGGCGCGCATGGGCGGCGCTGCGCGCGGCGAGCCGGGCGCATCTGGAGCCGTGGGAGCCGCCCTGGGGCGGCGACGAGTTGTCGCGCAAGGCGTTCACGCGCCGGCTGCGCGCCTGGGCGCTGCGGAGCCAGACCGACCGGGGCTACGCCTTTTTCGTCTTCGAGCGCCGGGGCGGCGCGCTGGTGGGCGGGGTGTCGCTCGACAACGTGCGGCGGGGCAACGGCCAGCGGGCGGAGCTGGGCTATTGGGTCGGCGCGCCGCACGCCCGGCGCGGCTACATGACTGACGCGTTGAGCGCGCTTCTGCCGTTCGCCTTCGACTCGCTGGGCCTGCACCGCCTCGGCGCGGCGGTTCTGGAGGACAACGCGGCGAGCCAGCGGTTGCTGGAGAAGATCGGCTTCGCGCGCGAGGGCGTGGCGCGCAACTACCTGCGCATCGGCGGCGAATGGCGCGACCACGTCGTCTACGGCATGTTGAGCACCGACGAGCGCCCGCAAGCCGCCGCCGCCCCCGCGCGCCGCGTGTCCCGCCGCCGCGCCCGCCGCTTCTCCCGCCAGACGGTGGCGCCGTAGGGCGGCCGAAGCCTCAGGCGTGCCCGGCCTGGCCCGACAGGAGGGCCGGGTCGACGCCGACCTTGGCCACGGCGCGGCGCCATTTGCCGTCGTGGTCGCGCCCGAACACGAGATCGGCGTCGGCGTCGACGCTGAGCCAGCCGTTGTTCTGGATCTCGCTGTCGAGCTGGCCCGGCGCCCAGCCGGCGTAGCCGAGCGCGAAGATCGCGCGCTCCGGCCCCGAGCCGCGCGCTATCGAACGCAGCACGTCGACCGTCGCCGTCACCGCGAAGCCGTCGCCGGCGTGCATCGTCGCCTCGGACTTGTAGTCGGGCGTGTGGAGCACGAAACCGCGCGCGGATTCGACCGGGCCGCCGAAATGGACCTGGACCCGGTCCCCCAGCTCGGCGTCGTCGAACTCGAAATCCATCTGCTTCAGCAGGTCGGCGAAACTGAGCGAGTCGACGAGCTTGTTGACGACCAAGCCCATCGCGCCGTCGGCGTTGTGGGCGCACAGGAACACCACGCTGCGCGCGAAGCGCGGATCGGCCATTTGCGGCATCGCCGCCAGCAGCCGCCCGCCGAGATACCCATCGTCGTTCTCGAACGCGATCATGCGGCGAGCTTACGCAAGCCGCCGCGCGCCCGCAAGATCGCCTATACTGGCGCCATGACGACGAGGGAGCGCATCGCCGCCGCCGCGCTCGCCGCCGCGCTCGCCGCCGGACTCGCCGCGGCGACGGGCGCGGGCGCGCGGGCCGCCGCCGGCGAATGGGCGCGCACCGAGGTGAGCCAGGCGCGGCTGGTCGCCGCCGCGACCGCCGCCGGCGCGGCGGAAAGCCTGCGGCTGGGGTTGCAGTTCCAGCTCGATCCGGGCTGGAAGATCTACTGGCGCAGCCCCGGCGACGCCGGGTCGCCGCCCATGCCCGACTTCTCCGCCTCCGCCAACGCCGCCCGCGTCGACGTCGCCTGGCCCGCGCCCACGCGCTTCGACGAACTCGCCGACCTGGAGACCGCCGGCTACGAAGGCGAGACGGTGCTGCCGCTCACGCTCCGGCCGGAGCGGCCGGGGGAGGCGGTCCGCGTGCGCGCCACCGTGCCCTACCAGGCGTGCGAGACGATCTGCATCCCCTACGTCGCGGAACTCGCCCTCGACCTGCCGGCGGGGCCGGCCGCGGCGTCGGCGTTCGCGCGGCTGATCGACCGCTACGAGGCGCGGGTGCCCCGCGCGCCGGAGGCGGCGGGGGTCGAGGTACTCTCCGCCGCCGTCGCCGGCGCGCCGCCGGCGGAGCGGATCGAGGTCGCGCTGCGCTCGCCCCTGCCCTTCGCGGCGCCGGAGATGTTCGTCGAGGCGCCGCCGCGCTACCGCGCCGGCCGCGCCGCGGCGGCGGTGGCGGCGGACGGCGCGCGCGCGCGGCTCTCGGCGCCGGTGGAGGCGCGCGGCGGCGCGAGCATCGCCGGCGAGGCGGTGACGATCACCGTGGTCGACGGCGACCGCGCCTTCGAGTTCGCGGCGGAGCTCGGGCCGGCGGCGCCGGAGCCCGCTCCGCCCGGCGCGCCGGCGCTCGCCGCGATACTCGGCCTGGCGCTGTTGGGCGGGCTGGTCCTCAACCTGATGCCGTGCGTCCTGCCGGTCCTCGCGCTCAAACTGATGGGCGCGATAGGGCATGGCGGCGGCGCGCGCGGCGCGGCGCGGGCGGGGTTCCTCGCCTCCGCCGCCGGGATCGTCGCGTCGTTCCTCGTCCTCGCGGCGGCGGCGGCGGCGGTCAAACTCGCCGGCGGCGCGGTGGGCTGGGGGATCCAGTTCCAGCAACCGGCGTTCCTGGTCTTCCTGGCGCTGGTCGTCACGCTGTTCGCGTGCAACCTGTTCGGCCTGTTCGAGATCGGCCTGCCCGCATGGCTCGGCGGCGCGGCGGCGCGGGCGGGCGGCGGTTCGCTCGCCGGGCATTTCGCCGCCGGGGCGTTCGCCACCCTGCTGGCGACGCCGTGCTCGGCGCCGTTCCTGGGGACGGCGGTGGGCTTCGCGCTCGCGCGCGGGCCGGGCGAGATCTTCGCCGTGTTCGCGGCGCTCGGCGCCGGGATGGCGGCGCCCTACCTGGCGGTGGCGGCGTTCCCGGCGCTGGCGACCCGGCTGCCCCGGCCCGGTCCGTGGATGGTCAAATTGCGCGCCGCGCTCGGTCTGGCGCTGGCGGCGACGGCGGTGTGGCTCGTCTTCGTGCTCGCCGCGCGGACGGGATCCGCGGCGGCGCTGGCGGCGGGCGCCGCCTGCGCGGCGCTGGCGCCGGCGCTATGGCTCGCCCGCCGGGCGCGCTGGGCGGGAGCCGCTGCCGCGGCCGCGGCGGCGCTGGCGGCCTTCCTCGCCCCCGCCCTCGCCCCGCCGCCGGGCGCCGCCGGGAGCGCCGCCGAATCCGCCGGCAAGGCGGGCCTCTGGACTCCCTTCGCGCCGGCGGCGCTCGCCGCGGCCGTCGCCGGCGGCAAGACGGTGTTCGTCGACGTGACCGCCGAATGGTGCGTCACCTGCAAGGTCAACAAGGCGCTGGCGCTCGACTCCGAGCCGGTGCGCGCCCGCCTCGGCGCCGCCGGGACGGTCGCCATGCGCGCCGACTGGACCCGCCCGAACCCGGAGATCGCCGACTACCTCGCCGGCTTCGGGCGCTACGGGATCCCGTTCAACGCGGCCTACGGCCCGGGCGCGCCGGAGGGCCTCGCGCTGCCGGAACTGCTGCGCCCGGGGACGGTTCTCGCCGCCCTCGACCGCGCCGCCGGGGCGGTTGCGCCCGGCCCCGCCTCGGGCTATGCAGGCGATCCGCGGACACCGGAGGACGAAGGATGACGATCAAGGTCGGAGACAGGGTTCCGGACGTAACGCTGCGCCGCAAGACGGCGGACGGCGTGGAGGAGGTGGCGACGGGCGCGCTGTTCGCCGGCAAGACGGCGGTGGTCTTCGGCCTGCCGGGCGCCTTTACCCCCACCTGTTCGGCGCGGCACGCGCCGGGCTACATCGACAACGCCGATGCGCTGCGCGCCAAGGGGGTCGACCTGGTCGCCTGCGTGTCGGTCAACGACGCCTTCGTCATGGGCGCGTGGGGGAAGGACCTGGGCGCCGGCGGCAAGGTCGAGATGCTGGCCGACGGCAACGGCGATTTCGCCGCCGCGACCGGGTTGGAGATGGACGGCTCCGGGTTCGGCATGGGCAAGCGGTCGCGGCGCTACGCCATGGTGGTCCGCGACGGCGTCGTGGCGACCCTCGCCGTCGAGGACGGGCCGGGACTCGACGTCTCGGCGGCCGAGAAGATCCTCGCCGCCCTATAGGGCGGCGCGGGCGGCCTTCCGGGCCTCCCGAACCGCTTCGGCTTCGGCGCGGGCGCGCCGGTCCGCCCGTTCGTTCTCCGGGTGGCCGGCGTGGCCGCGGACCCATACCCATTCCACCTCGTGGCGGGCGGCGGCGGACTCCAGCCGCTCCCACAGGTCGCGGTTGCGCACCGGTTTGCGCGCGGCGGTGCGCCAGCCGTTGCGCCGCCAGCGCGCGAGCCACAGCGTCACCCCGTCGCGAAGGTAGCGGGAATCGGTGTGAAGGCGGACCGCGGCGGGGCGCTTGAGCGCCTCCAGCGCGCGGATGGCGGCGAGGAGCTCCATGCGGTTGTTGGTGGTGTCGCCCGCGCCGCCGCCGAGCTCGCGCTCCGCCCCGCGCCAGCGCAGCAGCGCCGCCCAGCCGCCGGGGCCGGGATTGCCGAGGCACGCGCCGTCGGTGAAGGCGTCGATCTCAGGCCCGGTCGAGGCCATAGGCGGCCGCTCCCCTGGCCGAGCGGTGGAACCGCAGCTTGCGCCAATACTCCAGCGGGTCCTTGGGGGCCGAGAACGCATGCCGCGGCGCCCGCAGCCAGTCGTGCAGGCGGGTCAGCAGGAACCGCGCCGCCGCGCCGCGGCACAGCAGCGGCAGCGCCTCCAGCTCCTCCGGCGCCAGCGCGCGGCGTTCGCGGTAGGCGGCGAGCAGCCGCCGCGCCTTGGTGACGTTGAACTCGCCGTCGGCCTCGAAGCACCAGGCGTTCAGGCAGATGGCGAGGTCCCAGGCGAGGGAGTCGTCGCAGGCGAAGTAGAAATCGATGATCCCGCTCACCGCGTCGCCGCGGAAGAACGCGTTGTCGGGGAACAGGTCGGCGTGGACGATCCCCCGCGGCAGCCCGTCGGGCCAGGCGGATTCGAGGGCGGCGATCTCCTCCTCCAGCGCCCGGGCCAACCCCGGCGCGACCGTATCGGCGCGGTCGGCGGAGGCCGCGAACAGGGCGCGGAACGCCGGCGCGGACAGGTCGTTGGCGCGGCGCGCGGGGTAGTCGCGCCCGGCGAGGTGCAGGTCGGCGAGCGCGCCGCCGAGCGCGCGGCAATGTTCGGGCCATACGCGCCGCGGCCACACCCCCTCGAGGAAGCCGAAGACGGCGGCCGGGCGGTTGGCGAGTTCGCGCAGCGCCTCGCCGTCGCGCGCCGCCACCGGCGTCGGGCAGGGGACGCCGCGCGCCGACAGGTGGCGCATGAGGCCGAGGAAGAACGGCAGGTCGCGCCGCCGCACCCGCTTCTCGTAGAGCGTGAGGATGAACCGCCCGCGCTCGGCGATCAGCAGGTAGTTGGTGTTCTCGACTCCCTCGGCGACGCCGATGACCGAGACCAGTGCGCCGAGGTCGTACTCCTCCAGGAATTCGCGCAGCGCGGCGTCGGCGACCTCGGTATAGACGGCCACGTGGTTCCCTTCCGCCGCTCCGCCGCCGCGAGGCTTGCGCCGCGCGCCGCGTATGCCATACTCCGCCGCCCGCCGCCACCGCCCCGGAGCGCCGCCATGGCCGAACCCGTCGTCGTCCGCAAGGAGCCTTACGAGGCCGCCCTCGTGGCGGGCAGGAACTACGCGTGGTGCGCATGCGGGCGCAGTGCGAACCAGCCGTGGTGCGACGGCTCGCATGCCGGCACGGGGATCGCGCCGGTGGTGTGGAAGGCGGAGGCGGACGAGACGGCGTGGCTTTGCGGCTGCAAGCGCACCGGCGCCGGCCCGCGTTGCGACGGGACCCACAACGCCCTGTGACGCGCCGCGCCGCCCTGGCGTGCGCCGCCGCCCTCGCGCTCGGCGGCTGCGGCGGGTTGTGGGGCGGCGACGGCGCCGCGCTCCCGCCCTGCCCGGACGTGCGGGTGCTCGCCGAGGGCGAATCCTGGGCGGACGACGCGCTGGAGGCGGAGATCTCCGGCTTCGAGGCGCGCTGCGACTGGGACGACGACGAGGACCCGGCCGCCGGGATGACCCTCGCGCTGGCGGTGATAATCGACGCCGCGCGCGCCGGGGCCGGGCCGGCGGCGGCGGAGCTGCCGTGGTTCGTGGCCGTCGTCGGGCCGGGCCGAGCGGTGGAGAGCAAACAGGTGTTCGCGGCGGAGTTCGCGTTCGAGTCCCCGGACGCCCCGGCCGCCGCCGCCGCGCGGGAGGAGATCGATCTGCGCTTCCCCGCCGGTGCCGCCCGCCCGCCGTGGGAATACGAGGTGCTGGTCGGCTTCCAGCTCGACCGCGCGCAAATCGACCGCCGGCGCAGCGAACGGCGCTGAGGCCGCCGCCGGAAGCTCCGTTCGCGGCGGCGTGAAGGCGCGCGGCGTATCGGTGGACTCGCCGCCCGATCCGTGCTATCAAGCGCAACAACCGCAAGCCGAGGGCGAGAACCGCCGGAAGCTCCGCGAATCGACATACGAAGTGAACACTCTCATCCGAGTGCGGTAGTCCGAATTGAGAAAGAAGGGATACCGGACATGGAAGTTGGTATGTTCCAGATTCTGCTGCTACTGTCCATGCTGATACTACTGCCCCTGCTGATACTACTTCTGCTACTGCCTTACTTCATCGCCAAGAAAAGGAACCACAAAAATAAGACCGCCATTCTCGTTCTTGGACTGGTCGGCGGCGTGTTGCTCGGGGGTATCGGGTGGGTAGCGGCTCTGGTCTGGAGCCTCCTGCACCAAGACGACGAGCAACTTGCCAAGGAAGGAAATTCGGAGCGCACCGAACCCGACTCCAAATCATGACCCCACAACCCCGCCGTCCTTGCGGGTTATGACGACGGTGGCGTCGCGCGGGGCGGCGGCGCCGTCGGGGACGGGGTTCGCGACCGGGAAATTCGTCAGCGCCGGGTCGCCGGGGCGCCAAGCGGGCCGCATTCGTCGATCTCCTCCGTCGTTCGGCGGCAGATCGGTGACCGGGCGAACGAAGGGTAGCCGCCGGCTCACGCCAGATAGCGGGCGCGCAGATGGGCGGTCCAGGCCGAAAGGTCGAGCGGCCGGCCCGTCGCGCGCTCCAGCAGCGGACCCATGTCGAGGGCGCTCCCGCGCTCGTGGACGTTCGTCCGCAGCCAGGCGAGGAGCGGCGCGAAATCGCCGGCGGCGATCCCCGGTTCGATAGCCGAATCGGCTTCGCGCGCCGCGGCGAACAATTGCGCCGCCATGATCGCGCCCAAGGTGTAGGTCGGGAAGTAGCCGAACGCGCCCTCCATCCAGTGGATGTCCTGGAGGCAGCCGTCGCGGTCGGTCTCCGGCGCGACGCCGAGCGCGCCGAGCATCCCCTCGCGCCACGCCCCCGGCAGGTCGCGGACCCGCAGGCCGCCGGCCAGCAACGCGCGCTCCAGCCGCGTGCGCAGCAGGATGTGCGCGGGGTAGGTCGCCTCGTCGGCATGGACGCGGATGAGCGTCCGCTCCACCCGGGTCGCCAGCCGGTGGAGGTTCTCCGCCTCCCATTCCGGCCCGGCGCCGCCGAACGCGCGGCGCATCCGGGGCGCGGCGAACGCGAAGAAGCCGCGGCTCCGGCACGCCTGCATTTCGACCAGCAGCGACTGGCTCTCGTGGACGGCCATGCCGAAAGCCTCGCCGACCGGCTGGCCCCGCCATTCGCGGGGGAGGCCGCGTTCGTAGAGCGCATGCCCCGTCTCGTGGAGCACGGCCATCAGCGAGGCGGTGAAATCGGCCTCGTCGTAGCGGGTGGTGATCCGCAGGTCGTCGGGGGCGCCGCCTGAGAACGGATGGGCGCTTTCGTCGAGGCGGCCGCCGTCGAACGGGAAGCCGGCGGCGCGCATCAGCTCCTCCTCCAGCGCGCGCTGGGCGGCGATGGGGAACGGCCCCTCCGGCAGGCGCGGCGCCGGGCGGGCGGCTTGGCGTTCGACGACCGCATCGACGAAGCCGGGGAGGAAGCCCGCCAGTTCGGCGAACAGCGGGTCGATATCGGCGGCGCGCAAGCCCGGCTGGTATTCGTCGAGAAGCGCGTCGTAGGGCGCGCAGCCGAACGCCGCGCCCTTCGCCGCGCCGATCTCGCGGGCGAGGCGGACGACCTCCTCCAGCAGCGGCGCGACGGCGGCGAAATCGCCGGCGGGCCGCGCCTCGCGCCAGACCGATTCGCAGGCGAGGCCGGCGCGGATGGCGGCGGCGTGCAGCTCCGGCGCGACCGCGGCGGTGTGGCGCCAGCTCCGGCGCATCAGGGCCAGGTTGCGGGCCTGCATGGCGGAGAGGGCCGCCGCCTCGTCCTCGGCGCGGTCGAGCCATTCGGCGACGCGCGGGTCGGTCGCCAGTTCGTGGCGGACCAGGCCGAGTTCGGCGAGCTGGTCGGCGCGCGATTCGGCGCCGCCGGGCGGCATCATGGTCGCGCGGTCCCAGTGCAGCAGGCCGGCGGCCTCGCCGAGCAGCGACAGGCGGCGGAACCGCGCCTCCAGATTGGCGTAGGCGCCGGCGGGGTCAGGCACGGGGCGCCTCCTCCGGCGCGCGGCGGGGGGCGAGCATTACGAGGCATGCGAACAGCGCGACGGCCGCGGCCTGGTGCGCGGCGCCCATGGCGACCAGCGGCCACAGCGCTTCGCCGGCGAACGCGCGCGGGACCAACGCGCCGAGCGCGACTTGCAGCGCGGCGAGCGCGGCGGCGAGGCTGGCGAGGCGGCGGGCGGCGGCGGGGCGGCGGGGCGCGCGCCACCGGACCGCGACGGCGAGCGCCACCGCCAGCGCGGCGAGGACGCGATGGCCGGCGTTGAGGAGCGCCAGCGGGTCGTCCGCCGCCGGCAGCGCCGCCGCGCCGCATAGCGGCCAGCCGGGGCAGGCCAGGGTGGCGCCGGACTTAGCGGTCATCGCGCCCGACGCGGCGGCGGCCGTGACCGCGAGCGCCGCCGCAATCTCCAGTCCGCCCAGGCGCGGCGCGGGGCCGGCGGCGGCGCGCGCCCGCGCGAACAGGATCGCCGCCAGCAACGCCAGCGCGGCGCACAGATGCGCCGCCACCGACCACGGGCTGTTGCGGTCGAGCACGGTGACCCCCCCCAGGCCGGCCTGGAGCAGGAGCAGCAGGACGGCGGCGGCGGCGATGCGCGGGACCGCCGGCGCTTCGCGGCGCACGCGCCAGGCGGCGACCGCCAGCGCCAGCACCGCCGGCCCGACCAGCGCGGCGGCGTTGAAGCGGTGCCCCCATTCCGCCATCACCTGGAAATACGCGTAGTCCACCGCCGGGAGCGCCGCGAGGCCCGACGGCGTGGGTATCCACAGGCCGTAACACAGCGGCCAGTCGGGGCAGGCGAGGCCGGATCCGGTCAGCCGGACCACCGCGCCGATGACGATCTGGAGGACGACCAGGGCGGCCGCCGCCGCGGCCAGCCGGCGGAGCCCGGTCACGCCGCGCCGCGCCGCGCCCGCCGCCGCAGGACGGCGTGGACGGCGAGCAGCGCCGCCGCCAGGCCGAACCACGTCAGCGCGTATTGCAGGTGGTCGTTGCGCAACTCCAGCGCCGCCCCGCCGGGGACGGGGTAGCGCCCGCCCTCTCCCGCCGGCCCCGCGGCCTGGACGTAGAACGCGGTTTCGGGAAGGCCGGCCGCGCGCGCCATCGCCGGCGGGTCGATCCAGTGCCAGACGCCGCCGCCCGGCCGGTTGTCGGGCCGAAACGGGTTGCCGGCGGGCGCGCCGCGCAGCAGGCCCTCGACGGCGACGGAGCCTGCGGGGCGGTCGATGGCGGCGTCCTCCGGCGCCCAGCCGCGGTCCACCAGCACGGCGCCGCCGCCGTCGCGCGCGAACGGCGCGACGACGCGGACGCCGACGCGGCCCCCGCGCGTTTGCGCCAGCACCCGCATTTCGGCGTCGTGGCGGAACCGCCCGGCGAGGGCGACGCGGGTGAACTCCCACTCCGCGCGCTCCGATTCGCGCAGCTCCGCCGGCAAGGGAACAGCCGGCGCGGCGCGGCGCTCGGCGATGGTGTCGATCAGCGCCGTCTTCCACTCCAGCCGCTGCATCTGCCAGGCGCCCAATCCGACCAGAACCAGAAAGGCCGGCCACACGACCCAGGCCGGGACGGGCGGCGGCGCCGCCGCCGCGCGGTCAGCCACCCGGGGCGGCGCGGCGCGCCATGATCCGCTTGTAGGCGACGGGGACCAGCGACAGCAGGGCGAGGCCGGCGAGGCCGGCGACCATTTCGGGGGTCAGCACGCCGGCGAGCGAGAACGCCTCGCCGGAATCGAACACGCCGCCCAGCCCCGCGCCGGCGAGGCAATAGACGAAGGTTCCGGGGATTATGCCGACGGCGGTGGCGAGCACGAACACCCCGGTGCGCACGCCGAGCAGCGCCGGCGCGAGGTTGACCAGCCAGAACGGAAACAGCGGGACGAGGCGGAGGACCAGGAGGTAGCTCAGCGCGTTCCCGCGGAACCCCTCCTCCAGCCGGGCCATCCACGGCCCGGCGCGCGCGCGCAGCGAGTCGCCCAGCGCGGTGCGGGCGATGAGGAAGACCGCCGCCGCCCCGGCGGTGGCGCCGGCGACGGTGTAGATCGTCCCCGCAACCGCGCCGAACAGGAAGCCGCCGGCGAGGGTCATGAACGCCGCCCCCGGCAGCGACAGCGCCGCGGCGGCGGCGTAGATCGCCGCGTAGCCCAGCCCGGCGGCGGCGCCGTATTCGGCGACCCAGCCGCGCAGCAGCGCCCGGTTGTCGCGCAGCGCCTCGAAGGTCAGGTAGCGGTGCAGGCCGAAGGCGAAGAACAGCGCCGCCAGCGCCGCCAGGACGGCGACGGGCAGCAGGCGCCGCCACGCGCTCATCGCCCGTCCTCCGGCGGCGCGGCGTCGTTGAGCGCCCAGTCGTACTCGTATCCGGCGATTCGCGGCGCGCCGGCGAGGACGGCGGCGAGCTCCGGCGCCGCGAAGCGCCGCAAATGCGCCGCGAGCCCGTCGCGGCCGCCGAAATCCTCCGCGAACCAGTCGTAGATTTTCGACAGGCGGAGCCGTCCGTCCGCCGTCGCGGAAACGCCGCGCGGATGGTTGACGTAGGCGCGCGCCGCCGCCTCCAGCTGCGCTTCGAGGGCGGCGCCGGTCCAGGCCGCGGCGGCGAGCTGCGGGCAGCCGATCGACGCGCAGTTGACGGCGTAGTGAACCCGCGCGTCGCGCCATACGGGGCGCAGGATGCGGTGCTCGATGTCGTCGAGGCTCAGCGCCTCCCCCTCCGCCTCCGCGAGTTTCGCGCCCCACGGGCCGTCGCTGAACAGGCCGGGAGAGATGTCGATGTCGCGGATGCTTGCGACGGGGTAATGGTCGAGGACGACCCGGACGGTCAGCGCGTTGTAGAGGTTTATCCAATACGCCATCTGTTCGGGCCGGGCGTAGCGGCTTACGGGGGTTCGGGCGAGCGAGTCGAGGTAGGCGTCGAGCGCGGCGCGGTCGCGCGTGGCGGCGGCGTAGGCGAAGCGGTCGACGCCGTCCGGCCCCGGAACGACGAAGCGTTCGAGGAGTCCGTCCCACGCCGAATGGTCGATGGTCTCGGTCGAGGCCGGGTCGTGGGCGGTCCAGCGCGCCCACAATTCGGCTTCGGGCGCGGCGCCCGCGCCGCCGGAGGCCAACATGCCGCCGGAGGCCAGCATGGCGGCGGCGGAGAGGGCGGCGCGCGCGCGCGCTTGCAAAACCGTCACGGCGGCCTATTCCGCGCCGTTGAGGCGCCAGTCGTAGAAGTCGCCGGCGATGGCGTCGCGCTCCGCCAGCCGCCGCGCGAGTTCCGGCTCGGCGTATTCGGCGATGTGGGCGATCACGCTTTCGTCGCTGCCGCCGAAATCCTCGCGGAACCAGCTGCGGTAGATCTTCGAGGTGCGCAATTCGCCGTCGACGAAGCGGACGCCTTGCGGGCAGTTGACGAATTGGCGCGCGGTCTCCTCCAGGTTGGCGCGCCAGTTCGCCCCGGTATGCGCGCGCGGCGCCAGCGCGGGGCAGCCCACCGACGCGCAATTCAGCCCGTAATGGATGGGGATTCCCATGTCGTTGAACGCCGGGCGCAGGATGCGGTGCTCGATGTCGTCGAAGGTGAGCGTCGCGCCCTGGATGCGCGCGGCCGGCCTGAGCCACGGCCCGGCGACGCCGAGGCCCGGCCCGCGAATCTGCCGGATCGACCCGACCGGCAGATTGTCGAGCACCAGGTCGGCGATGGCGGCGTTGTAGAGGTTCATCCAGAACGCCACCTGTTCGTCGCGGCCGTAGGCGGCGATGTCCACGCCTTCCAGCGCGCGGACATACGCCTTCAGCCGCTCCCGATCCGCGCGGCTCACGGTCCGGTAATCGACGCGGTTCACGCCGTCGCCCTGCGGGTCGCGGAGCACGTAGCGGGCGACGAACCGGTCCCACGCCGAGTGGTCGATAACGGCCGTGGAGGCGGGGTCGTGTTCGAGCCAGAAGGGCCGCGCGTCCCGCATGCGCGAGTCCGCCTGCTGGCACGCGCCGAGCGCGGCGAGGACGCACGCCGCCAGCGTCCGAACCGCCGGCCCGCTCATTCCCGTCCCCGCGAACCGCTCGCCATCGCAACCTCCTCCGCGCCGTAACGAGGCCGCCTCCGTGCTGCGACGATACCACAATTCTCCGCTCCCCGCCCGCCCTCGGACGGGCCGTCGGCGAGCCGGAAGGCGCCGCCGCTCGGGTCGCGGTTGCGGACATCGCGGTATGCGGAGCTGGCAGGATTCCGGGACGGGGGCAGTCCGGGAGTTCCGGGATAACCGGGCGGAGCCGCGCGCCGTCATCGACGATGCCGGCGAGGACGCCGGCGGTCCCAGGGAGGTCGGCGGGGCGGGATCGGGCCACGCGCGCGCCTCGCGAATTGCGCCTTCGGGACCCCAGGAGACACCCGCGCCGCCGACGGTCCCGAGGAACACCTGGGGCGCCTCCCCATTAACCCGGAGGTCTCACGTCTCTGGTTTGAGGGGCGCTGCGTGGTGCCGGCGGCGATTTTCGGGTCTGTTCGGTCGCCGCCGTTTTCGAGGCGCGTCGGAGCGCCCGTCGGCTGGCGACGGGCGGTTTGGCCTGGCGATGTCTCCGTTATCGAAGGGAAGGGCGAGTCGTGCGCCGCTTCAGGCTGCGGCGGCGGATAATCGTCTTCGCGCGGTATGGAATTCGTCCTGGAAGGGATGGTTGGTGTCCATCGCGATCTCGATGCGGCGGACGCCGATGCGAACCCATGCGGCGATCTCGAGCGGTTCGAGGCGCAGGCTTCCGCAGGTGGCGGCGGCGAGGCGGGTGTGGGCAGGGCCGGGGCGGCGCACGGCGCGCAGCAGCACATAGGCTATCGAGGCGAACCGCAGGCGGAGCTGGTTGGCGCGCATGCCGTGCGCCGACGTGCGGTCGGCGAACCGGTCGAGTTGGCGCCCTCGATGCGGTTCTCCATCTCGCCGCGTTGGCAATACAGGTCCTCGTAGAGGCTCCGGGCACCGTGCGCGCTGGCGGCGAGCGAGGCGATGACGAAGCGCGGGTTGGCCTTGCCGTGGCTCCATTCCGCCTTGCCGACGACGCGGCGCTCCGCGCGCTGTCCGCTGGCCTCCGCCAACACATCCGCAATCGCCGACCCGTCATGGACGATCTTGCCGTCCCCGGACGGAGACGAACCGCCCAACTCCAACCGGCTCGGCGTCGACTTCCCCACAACCGGGGCGCAGGTCCGGCGCTTCGCGCGCAACTTCCCCGCCAACACCGCCATCACCGGACCGCCGCGCAGCACATCGTGGTCGATCGAATCCTCGTAGCCCAGCGCAATCCCGAACACACGCCGACCCACAAGCGTCCGAACCGAGTGCTCCACGAACCGGCCATCGCGATGATCCGCGAAGCAGGCCGCAAGCCGGTCCACAAGTCCAACCGCCGCATCCGCCTGTCCGAGCGGCAGAGCGCCGGCGTCCGAGGTCATCGGCCCGCCGTCGAAAACCACCGCAACAGCCCGGCCCGAAACCGCTTGAATGGCGCCGGACGCCGCGGAACGCTCCGTTCGCATCGGGGAACTCCCCCCTGCCCCGATATAACTCTTTGATCAAGAACGCTATATTGCAGGCAGGGCCCCGATGCGCCTAAAACTATGAGAAATCCAGGATAGCGGCTCGGCCGGTCGATCCGGTCCAGCGCCTGGCGCACGAGGGTCGTCTTGCCCGTCTGGCGCGGCCCAGTGGCGACGACCGGCCGTTCGGGCGCCTCGTCGAGCCGCGCGAGGAGAATTGCGAGCTGCGCGCGTTCGTAACCGCTCACGCCATCGGCGCTATAACGGCCGCCATGCCGCGAATCCGGCGGCTCGCGATTCGGAGCGCAAGGCCGCCCCGGCGCGTTGACCGCCATGCGGGCGTCGGTTATGCGCGCGGCCATGCGCGCGCCGAGCATCGCCG
This sequence comes from Alphaproteobacteria bacterium, assembly GCA_965242575.1. GTDB lineage: Bacteria > Pseudomonadota > Alphaproteobacteria > UBA7887 > UBA7887 > JANQOH01. The sequence goes on along the minus strand of OZ251461.1, from coordinate 1,910,365 downwards.
ACCTCCAGCGCCTCGCCGAACGGGCGATCCGGTCGATCCCGCGCCGCCTGCGCGCCGCGGCCGGCAACGTCGCCGTCCAGGTCGTCGATTTTCCCGACGACGAGACGGTCGAGGACATGGCGCTCGACAGCCCGTTCGACCTGCTCGGCCTCTACGCCGGGGTGGCGATGACCGAGCGCAGCGTCTCCCACCCGCGCGCCGAGCCGGACATGGTCTATCTCTACCGCCGCCCGATCCTCGATTACTGGTGCGAGACGGGCGACACGCTGGAGGCGGTGGTCCGCCACGTGCTGGTCCACGAGATCGGCCACCATTTCGGCTATTCGGACGAGGAGATGGACGCGCTGCAAGGGCCGGCCTGACGGCGGCGCATGGCGCTTGCGCGCGCCGCCGATGCCTGCTATCGGGGGCTGTTCGATGCACGACACCGACTCGTTTCCGGCTGCGCGCCGCGCGTCCGACCACAAGCGACCCCCGGGAGAGTGCGCGACTCCACCCCGGGCGCCCGCGCGGCGCCCCGAAGATCGAAGGGAACCGAGATGCCTACCGGAACGGTCAAGTGGTTCAACCCCACCAAGGGTTACGGGTTCATCGAACCCAGCGACGGCGGACGCGACGCGTTCGTGCATATCTCGGCGGTCGAGCGCGCCGGGCTCAACGGCCTGCGCGAGGGCCAGAAGATCGAATTCGAACTGGTTCCGGGGCGCAACGGGCGCTCGTCGGCGGAGAACCTGCGCGCCCTCGACTAGTCCGGCGCGGCCTCGACCCGGACGGCGCAGTATTTCAACGTCGGAATCTTGCCGACCGGGTCGAGCTCCGGGCTGGTGAGCATGTTCGCCGCCGCCTCGGCGTAGGCGAAGGGGACGAACACCACTCCGTCCGGGGTCCGCTCGCTCACCCGAAGCGCGATGCGGATCGCCCCGCGGCGGGTGGCGAGGCGCACCGGCGCGCCCGGCTCGAGGCCGAGCCGGGCGGCGTCTGCGGGCGACATCTCGCACACCGCCTCGGGCTCCAGCGCGTCGAGCACGGCGGCGCGGCGGGTCATCTGGCCGGTGTGCCAGTGCTCCAGCTGCCGCCCGGTGGTGAGAACGAAGGGATATTCCGCGTCGGGCCGCTCGCCGGGCGGGACGAGGCCGGCGGGAGCCAGCTTGCCGCGCCCGTCGGGCGTGGGGAATCCATCGCCGAAGACGACGTCCCGCCCCGGCGCGTTCTCGTCGGCGCAGGGGTAGGTGACGGAGCCCTCGCGCTCCACCCGCCGCCAGGGGACGCCGGCGAGGGACGGCATGCAGGCGCGCATTTCGGCGTTGACCGCCTCGGGGCCGGAATAGTCCCAGTCGAGGCCGAGGCGCCGCGCGAGCTCCTGGACGATCCACAGGTCCTGGCGCGCGCCGCCGGGGGGATCGAGCGCCGGGCGGCCCATCTGCACCCGCCGGTCGGTGCTGGTGAAGGTCCCCGCCTTCTCGGGGAAGGCGCTCGCCGGCAGGACCACGTCGGCGTGGAACGCGGTCTCGGTCAGGAAGATGTCCTGGACGACGAGGTGTTCGAGCCGGCACAGCGCGGCGCGCGCATGGGCGGAGTCGGGGTCGGACATGGCCGGGTTCTCGCCCATGACGTAGAGCCCCTTGACGCGCCCCGCATGCGCGGCGTCCATGATCTCGACGACGGTGAGGCCGGGCTCCGGGTCGAGCCGCGCTCCCCATAGCGCCTCCAGCTCGGCCCGCGCGCGGGGGTCGCCGACCGGGCGGTAGTCGGGCCAGGACATCGGGATCAGGCCGGCGTCGGAGGCGCCCTGGACGTTGTTCTGGCCGCGCAGCGGGTGCAGGCCGGTCCCGGGGCGCCCGACATGCCCGCACAGCAGCGCGAGGCTTATCAGGCAACGCGCGTTGTCGGTCCCGTGGACGTGCTGCGATATGCCCATGCCCCAGAAGATCATCGCCCGTTCGGCGCCGGCGTAGGCGCGGGCGACCGCGCGCAACTCGCCGGCGGGGACGCCGCAGACCGCCGCCATGGCCTCGGGCGGGAAGCCGACGACGTGCGCCGCGAGGGCGTCGAAGCCGTTCGTCCGCCGGCGGACGTACTCCGCGTCGTAGAGCTTCTCGGCGACGATGACGTGCAGCAGCGCGTTGAGCAGGGCGGCGTCGCCGCCGGGGCGCGGCGCCAGCATGTGCGCCGCGTGGCGCCGCAGCGCCAGGCCGCGCGGGTCGATGACGATCAGCGCCGCGCCGCGCTTGGCGGCGTTCTTGATGAAAGTCGCGGCGACGGGGTGGTTTCCCTCGGGGTTGGCGCCGATGACGAGAATGACGTCGGCGTTGGCGGCCTCGGCGAAGGGCGCGGTGACTGCGCCGGAGCCGATGGTCTCCATCAGCGCGGCGATCGAACTGGCGTGGCACAGGCGGGTGCAGTGGTCGACGTTGTTGGAGCCGAAGCCCGTCCGCACCAGTTTCTGCACCAGGTAGGCCTCTTCGTTCGACCCCTTGGCGGAGCCGAAGCCGGCGAGGGCGCGGCCGCCATGCGCGGCGCGGATGCGGCGGAAGCCGGCGGCGGCGCGGTCGAGCGCCTCGTCCCAGCCCGCCTCGCGGAAACGGTTCGACGGATCGGCCGGATCGACCGCATCGCCGGGCCGCTTGGGAACGCCGTCGCGGCGCACCAGCGGCGCCGTCAGGCGGTGGGGGTGGCGCGCGTAGTCGAACCCGAAGCGGCCCTTGACGCACAGGCGGGCGTGGTTCGCCGGCCCGTCGCGGCCCTCGGCGCGGAGGATGCGATCGCCCTTGACATGCCAAGTCAACTGGCAGCCGACGCCGCAATAGGGGCAGACGCTGTCGACCTTGCGGTCGGCCGCCTCCGCCGCGCCGGAGGCCGGCAGCAGCGCCCCTGTGGGGCAGGCCTGGACGCATTCGCCGCAGGCGACGCAGGTGGAGTCGCCCATCGGGTCTTCCATGTCGAAGACGACCCGAGTCCGCGCGCCGCGCCCCGCCATGCCGATCACGTCGTTGACCTGGACCTCGCGGCAGGCGCGGACGCAGCGCCCGCAATGGATGCAGGCGTCCAGGTTGACCGCCATCGCCGGGTGGCTCATGTCGGCGGCGGGGGCCGCGCGGGCGGGGAAGCGGCTCCCGGTCCGCCCCGCCGCGTCGGCCCAGCGCCACAACTCCGAATCCGGGTCGCGCGCGGCGCGCGGCGGCTGGTCGGCGAGCAGCAGTTCCAGGACCATCGCGCGCGCCGCCTCGACGCGGGCGCCGCCGGTGCGGACGACCATGCCCTCGGCCGGTTTGCGAATGCAGGACGCCGCCAGGACGCGCTCGCCCTCGATCTCGACCATGCAGGCGCGGCAATTGCCGTCCGGGCGGTAGCCGCGCTGCGGCGTGTGGCACAGATGCGGGATGCGAATCCCCAGGCGGTCGGCGGCGCACCACAGGGTCTCGCCCGGCTCGGCCTCCGCCGCCCGCCCGTCCAGGACGAATCGCACCGGGGCGGGTGCGCTCACGCCGCCAGCTCCTCGGGGAAGTAGCGCAGCGCGCACAGCAGCGGGTTCGGCGCCGCCTGGCCGAGGCCGCAGATCGAGGCGTCGGCCATCGCCGCCGCCAGCTCGCGCAGCAGCGGCGCGTCCCACGACTCGCGCGCCATCAGCGCCGCGGCCTTCTCGGTGCCGACGCGGCAGGGCGTGCACTGGCCGCAGCTCTCGTCCTCGAAGAAGCGCATCAGGTTGCGCGCGACGGCGCGGATCGAGTCGCGCTGCGAGAGCACGACGACGGCGCCGGAGCCGACGAAGCAGCCGTGGTCGTCGAGCGCGCCGAAGTCGAGCGGCAGGTCGGCGAGCCGCGCCGGAAGCAGGCCGCCGGAGGCGCCCCCCGGCAGATACGCCTTGAACTCGTGGCCGGGCGCCATGCCGCCGCAATGGTCGTCGATGAGCGCGCGCGCCGAAACGCCGGCCGGGGCGACCTTGACGCCGGGGTCGCGCACCCGGCCCGACACGGAATAAGCGCGGACGCCGCGGCCGCCGGCGACGCCGCGCGCGGCGAAGCGCACGCCGCCGCCCTCCACGACCTCGCGCAGCCAATAGAGGGTCTCGACGTTGTGGATCAGCGTCGGCCGCCCGAACAACCCGGCCTGGGCGGGAAAGGGCGGGCGGTGGCGCGGCAGGCCGCGCTTGCCCTCCAGGCTTTCGAGCAGCGCCGACTCCTCGCCGCAGACATAGGCGCCGGCGCCCCGGCGCAGACGGATCGCGGCGGCGCCCTCGAGGCCCGCGCCGCGCAGCGCCGCGAGCTCCGCAAGGAGGATCTCCCGCGCCGCCGGGTATTCGTCGCGGAGATAGACGTAGATTTCGCCGGCCCCGACGACCCAGGCGGCGAGCAGCGCGCCCTCGAGGAAGCGGTGCGGGTCGGTCTCCAGGACCCAGCGGTCCTTGAACGTCCCCGGCTCGCCCTCGTCGGCGTTCACCGCCATCAGGCGCGGCTCCGGCTCGGCGGCGACGAAGCGCCATTTGCGGGCGGCGGGAAAGCCGGCGCCGCCGAGTCCGCGCAGGCCGGACGCCTCGACCTCGGCGATGACCGACTCGCGGCTCCGCGCCCCGGCGAGGCAGGCGCGCAGGAGTGCGTAACCGCCCTCCGCGCGGTAGGCGGCGAGGCCGCGGTAGGGCGGGACGACGGGCGCGAAGGCGCCGCCGCGCACCGCCGCCGCCACGGCCCCGGGGTCGGCGCGGTCGAGGGCGTTGCGCCCGGCCATCGCCGCCGGCGCGCCGGCGCAGCGGCCCATACAGGGCGCGGGAACGACCCGCGCGCCGGGGACCTCGGCGGCGAGCAGCGCGGCGTTCCCCGCGACTGCGCACGCCACCCCGTCGCAAACCCGCACCGTCGCGCCGCCCGGCGCGCCGCCGACGTCGAAATGGGCGTAGAACGTGGCGACTTCGTACACTTCCGCCTGCGACAGGCGCATCGCCTCGGCGAGCGCGGCGAGCCGCGCCCGGGACAGCGCGCCGAACGCGTCCTGGAGGAGATGGAGATGTTCGATCAGCAGGTCGCGGCGGCGCGGGCGGTCGCCGAGCAGGGCCGCGATCTCGGCGCGGGCCTCGGGCGCGACCTGGCGCCCGCGCGCGAAGCGGCGGCCCTTGCCGCCCCGGCCCGGATGCCGCCGCGGCGGCGCGGTCAACGGCGCCAGCCCCGCCAGTCCTCTATGCGGCGCTCGCCCGGATGCAGGAGGGCGTGGCCCTGTTCGATCAGGTGGTAGCCCTTCATGGGCCCCATATCGGCGTAGAAGGCGAGGCATTCGTCCTTGAACCCGAAATACCACCAAGTGGCGGAGACGCTCGAATCCAGCGGGACGACGACGATGGAGTCGGCCTCGACGGCGCCCCGGTCCGCAACCTCGGCGTTGTAGGCGGCCATGAAATAGCGCGCGAAGTCGTCGGGCAGGCGGAATGGCGCCGCGTCCGGCCATTCGGCCGCCGCGCCGGCCATGATATGCGCGTAACTGTCGCGGCACGCCGCCCGGGCGTCGCCGACGGCCGCGGCCGCGATCAGGCAGATGAGCGCCAAGCCGGCGGCGCGCATGGGCATCCTCCCCGGTTCGGCGCACGCCGCCAGCGTATGGCGGCGGCGGCGGGATGGCAAGCGCGGGCGGACGCTACTTCGCCGGCGCGGCGAAGCCGTTCGCCAGGTCGACCAGATTGGCGGCGTGGTATTCGGGCACGGTCACCGTCAGGAACTCGCCGAACAGCAGGACGTAGCGGCTGAGCTCGTCGGGCGCCAGGTCGCCGAAGGCGTAGCGCGCCGCCGGAGCGTCGCGGTCCTCGGTCCACAGCGCGACCGAGAGGCGGGGCGCCAGGACGCCGTAGGCCGCCACGTCGCGGGCGGCGGAGACTTCGCGCGTGACGCGCGCCCGCGCGAAGACCTCGAGCGCGTGGGCGATGCGCGCCGACTCCTCCGCGCCGCCCGCCGCCCCGTGGCGCCACAGGCCGTCGCTCCCCCGGTCGAACCGCCGCGCGGCGCCGTCGACGACGATCTCCGCCGCGGCCCATCGGTCGATGGGAACCCTGACCAGGTAACGCGGCCCGGCGTCGAGCGCGTGGCCGTGCGCGTCGGTGGGCGGCGGCGGCGCGAAAACCCCCGCGCGCTCCATCGCGACGACTCCGATGGCGAGCGCGGCGAGCAGCAGCCAGACGGCGGGCGCGCGCCTCACGCGGCCGCGCCTTCGACGCAACGCTCTCTCCGGTGGGCCAGGATTCCGTCCTCCGTCTCGCGCGGCGCCGCCGGTCCCCCGCCTATGCTATGGGAGAGGGCGATGCCGCAAGCCGATTCTACCACGGCGGCGCCGGCGGGCGCACGCTACACCTGCCCTATGCACGCCGACGTCGCCGCCCCGGCGCCGGGGTCGTGCCCGGCCTGCGGCATGGCGCTCGAGCCGCTGGACCCGGCGGAGGACGACCGCCGCGCGCAGGACGCGGCGATGCGGCGATTCTGGATCGCCGCGGCGCTGACGGCGCCGCTGATGGCGGTGGCGATGGGCGGCCTCGTTCCCGGCCCGGCCGGCGGGTGGGTCCAGCTGGCGCTGGCGACTCCGGCGCTGTGGGCCGGCGCGCCGCTGCTGGCGCGCTGCGCCGAGTCGCTGCGGACCCGCCGCCTCAACATGTACACGCTGATCGGCCTGGGCGTCGCCGCGGCCTACGGGTTCAGCGCGGCGGCGGTCCTCGCGCCGGGCCTGTTCCCCGCCGGCCCGGCGCCGGTCTATTTCGAGGCCGCCGCCGCCATCGTCACGCTGGCGCTGTTGGGCGAGGCGCTGGAGCTGGCGGCGCGGCGGCGGGCGGGCGACGCGGTGCGCGAACTGCTCGCGCTGGCGCCGGAGCGGGTCCGGCGCATCGGCCCCGACGGCGCGGAGGACGACGCGCCGGCGGAGGCGCTGCGCCCCGGCGACCGCGTGCGGCTGCGCCCCGGCGACCGCGTCCCGTGCGACGGCGCGGTCCTCGAGGGCGCGAGCGCGGTCGACGAGTCGACGATCTCCGGCGAATCGGCGCCGGTCCGCAAGCGCCCCGGCGACCGGCTGGTCGGCGGGACCGTCAACGGCGCCGGGGCGCTGGTCATGCGGGTGGAGGCGGTGGGCGCGGACACCGTGCTGGCGCGCATCGCCCGCCTCGTCGCGGCGGCGCAGCGCAGCCGCGCGCCGATCCAGCGCGCCGCCGACCGCGCCGCCGCGGCGCTGGTCCCGCTGGTCGCCGCGGCCGCGGCGGCGACCTTCGCCGTGTGGCTGGCGGTCGGGCCGGACCCGGCGCTGAACCACGCGCTGGTCGCCGCAGTGTCGGTGCTGATCGTCGCCTGCCCGTGCGCGTTCGGCCTCGCCGCGCCGATGTCGGTGACGGTCGCCGCCGGGCGCGGGGCCCGCGCGGGGGTCCTGGTCCGCGACGCGGAAACGCTGGAGCGGCTGGCCGCCATCGACACGGTCGTCGTGGACAAGACCGGGACGCTGACCGAGGGCCGCCCGCGCGCGACCCGGGTGACGGCGCGCGAGGGGTTTTCCGAAGCCGAAATGCTCCGCCTCGCCGCGAGCCTGGAGCGGGCGAGCGAGCATCCGCTGGCGGCGGCCGTCGTCGCCGCGGCGGAGGGGGCGGAGCTCCTCCCGGCGGCGGAGGTCGAGGCGGTTCCGGGGAAGGGCGTCCGCGGACTCGTCGCCGGCCGCGAGGTGCGGGTGGGGAATTGGCGCTTCGCCGGGGCGGATGGATCGTCGGCGGATTCCGGCGCGGCGATCCACGTCGCCGTCGACGGCCGGCCGGCGGGGGCGATCTCCGTCGCCGACCCGTTGCGCGAATCGGCGGGGGAGGCGCTGGCGGCGCTGAAGCGGCTCGGCGTTCGCGCGGTGCTGGCGACCGGCGATTCGCGCGCCGCCGCGGACGCCGCCGCCGCCGAACTCGGCGGGATCGAGGTCCATGCCGGGATGACGCCGGAGGACAAGGAGCGCCTCGTCGCCGAATTGCGGGCGGCGGGGCGGCGCGCCGCGATGGCGGGCGACGGGGTGAACGACGCGCCGGCGCTGGCGCGCGCCGATGTCGGCATGGCGATGGGGACCGGAACCGGCGCCGCCATCGCCAGCGCCGGCGTGACGCTGTCGGGCGACGGCCCGCGCGGGATCGCCGCGGCGCTGCGCCTGGGCCGCGCCGCCGCCGCCAACATCCGCCAGAACTTGGCGTTCGCGTTCGCCTACAACGCGCTGGCGGTCCCGGTGGCGGCGGGGGCGCTCTACCCGGCGTTCGGCGTTCTGCTCGACCCCATGATCGCGGCGGCGGCGATGAGCCTCAGTTCGGTCTCGGTGATCGGCAACGCGCTGCGCCTGCGCCGCCTCGCGCTCTGACGTCGACCGATGGGCTTGACGGTCCAGCGGCCGTCGACGCGGTGCAGCCAGACGATGCGCGAGTCGCGGCAGTGCGCCTCCCACACGCCCTCGTGCGGGAGGGAGAGGCGGACGAGGCGCGCGGGCTCGCAGCCGAGGCGCGCGGCCGCCGCGGCGACCGCGTCGCGCTCCGCCGCGCCGCCGGCCTGCGCGAGCGCGGCGGCGAGCAGGACCGGCGCCAGCGGACTCCACCTGCGCGGGGCTTTCGCTATCTTGCCGGTCATGGAGCCTCCCGAGATCGTGACGGTGGACGAGGAGCGCGTCGCCTGCGACGGCGGCGGGGGCGCGCTCGGCCATCCGCGTGTGTTCCTGCACATCGGGCCGGACGGAGTCGACTGCCCCTATTGCGGCCGCCGCTTCATAAGGCGCGCGAAGCCGGGGTGACGCGCCGCGCCGGGCGCGCCAGCGCCAGCGCGCCGGCGCCGCCGAGGGCGCACATCGCCGCCATCGCCTGGAAGGCGCGGGCCGGGGCGGAGTCGTAGAGCGCGCCCGCCGCCATCGTCGCCAGCGCCATGCCCGCGCCCATCGCGACGGCGGAATACAGGCCCTGCGCGGTCGCCGACCGCTCCGGCGGGACGGCGCGCTGGATGAAGCGCATGGCGGCGAGATGCGCGGCGCCGAAACTCACGGCATGCAGCGCCTGCGCCGCGGCGAGCGCCGCGACGTCGGCGGTGGCGCCGATGACGAGCCAGCGCAGCGCCCCGGCGCCCGCCGCGGCGGCGAGCAGCGGCGCGACCGCGAAACGCCGCAACAGGCGGTCCGAAAAGGCGAACAGGACGACCTCCGCCGCGACCGCCTCCGCCCACAGCGCGCCGATGACGGCGGGCGCCACTCCCGCCGCGCGCCAGTGCAGGGTGGCGAAGCCGTAATAGGCGGCGTGGCTGCACTGGATCAGTCCGGCGACGGCGAGGAACGCGGCGAAGGCGGGGTCGCGCAGCAGCGCGCCGACGCCGGATAACGAGCCCGCGGCGCGCGGCGCGCGGACGTCGGGCAGGGCGGCGCAGGCGAGCGCCGCGAGGACCGCGGCGGCGATCACCAGCGCCGGCGCCAGCCGCGCGTCGCCGCCCATCAGCGCGCCGCCGCCCCACGCCCCGGCGATGAAGGCGAGCGACCCCCATAGCCGCACCCGCCCGTAATCGAAGCGGCGGACGCGCGCCGCCAGCACCGTCAGGTTCTCGCCCAGCGGCAGCAGCGGCGGGAAGCACAGGCCGAGCGCCAGCGCCGCGAGCGCCAGCATGGCGAAGCCGTCGGCGGCGGCGTAGAGGCAGAACGCCGCCGCGGCGCAGCAGGCGAGCGCGAGCATGACCGGGCGGCGGCGGCCCATGCGGTCGGCGATTCCGGCGGCGATGGGGGTCGCGGCGACCTTGGCCCAGGTCGTCAGCGCCAGGACGATTCCGATTTCGGCGGCGTCGAGGCCGCGCGATTCGAGCCACGGCGGCCAGTAGGGCATGAACAGCCCGACGACGAGGAACACCGCCGCGTAGAACGCCGCGAGCCGCCACGTCACCGGCAGCGGCGACCGCCCGGCGACGAGGCTAGCCCGCATTTTTCATACCGCCCTCGCGGCCGGTTCGGCGAAGGGTTCCCGGGCGCCCCGGCGTCTCGCCGGCCAATATGCGAAGCATATTCAAAAGAAGATGCCGGCGAGACGCCGGCGCACCCGGGAACCGCGAGAAATGTGGGCTACGCGGCTATGGCGGCGCGCGCGTCGAATCTGGCGGTCATCGAGCTCCTCCGGCCGGACTTTCGGCGCATTCTACCGCAAGACTCTCCGCCGCGCCGCAATTTTCGCGCGCCGCTTGCCGGGCGGGCGCGGCGGGGCATAGAACATCCGCCGCGGGCGTTGCGCGCGGGGGGAGCGGACGATGGACGAGGACGCCGGGGGCGAACGCCGCGTCTGCCTGATCGACGGGTCGGGCTTCGTATTCCGCGCCTTCCACGGCCTGCCGCCGCTGAGCCGGAGCGACGGGACGCCGACCAACGCCGTGCTCGGCTTCTGCAACATGATCTACAAACTGGCGCGGGCGCGGCGGCGCGACGCCATCGCCGTGCTGTTCGACACCGCGCGCGCCACCTTCCGCAACGACATCTATCCCGCCTACAAGGCGAACCGGCCCGACCCGCCGGAGGCGCTGGTTCCGCAATTCCCGCTGGTCCGCGACGCGACGCGCGCGTTCGGGCTGCCGGCGATCGAACTCCCCGGCTTCGAGGCCGACGACCTGATCGCGACCTATGCGCGGCGCGCGGCGGCGGCCGGCTGGCGCGTGACCGTCGTCTCCAGCGACAAGGACCTGATGCAGCTGGTGGGCGGCGGGGTGACGATGCTCGACCCCATGCGGATGAAGGAGATCGGCCCCGCCGAGGTCGCCGCCAAATTCGGCGTTCCCCCGGACAAGGTCATCGACGTCCAGGCGCTGGCCGGCGATTCGACCGACAACGTCCCCGGCGTTCCCGGTATCGGCGTCAAGACCGCGGCGCGGCTCATCGAGACCTACGGCGACCTGGACGCGCTGCTCGCCCGCGCCGGGGAGGTCCCGCAGACGAAGCGGCGCGAGAACCTGATCGCCCACGCCGAGCTCGCCCGCGTGAGCCGCCGGCTGGTCACGCTCCGCGACGACGCGCCCGTCGCCGAGGCGCTGGAGGATTTCGCGCCGCTCGCGCCGGAGCAGGCGCCGCTGGAGGCGTTCCTGGAGGCCAACGAGTTCCGCTCGCTGCTGGCGCGGGTCCGCGTCGAATACGCCTGGCCCGCGGCGCCCGCGGCGCCCGCGGCGCCCGCCGCGGCGGCGGACGCGGACGCGCCGGCGGAGCGGAGCTATACGCTGGTCCGCGCGCTCGGCGAGCTGGAGGAGTGGATCGCGCGGGCCGGGGAGGCGGGGCGCGTCGCCGTCGACACCGAGACCACGGGCCTCGACGCCATGCGCGCCGAACTGGTGGGGGTGTCGCTGTCGGTCCGGCCCGGCGAGGCGTGTTACGTCCCGCTGGCCCACCGCCCGCCCGAAGGCGAGCTCGCGGGCGAGGTGGGGGCGCAGATCCCGCGCGAAGCGGCGCTGGCCGCCCTCAAGCCGCTGCTCGAGGACCCGGCGACGATGAAGGTGGGGCAGAACGTCAAATACGACATGCTGGTCCTCGCCCGCCACGGGATCGCCCTGGCGCCGGTCGACGACACCATGTTGATGTCGTTCGTGCTTGACGCCGGGCGCCACGGCCACGGCATGGACGAACTCGCCGAACGGCATCTCGGGATTACGCCGATCCCGATCAAATCCGTCATCGGCTCCGGCAAGGCGCAGATTTCTTTCGACCGGGTTCCGCTCGACCGCGCGCGCGACTACGCGGCGGAGGACGCCGACATCACGCTCCGGCTCGACCGGGCGTTGAAGCCGCGGCTGGTCCGCGAGCGGGTGACGACGGTGTACGAAACGCTGGAGCGCCCGCTGGCGCCGGTGCTGGTGGCGATGGAGCGGCGCGGAATCGCCCTCGACCGCGCGGCGCTGGCGCGACTGTCGCGCGACTTCGCCGGCCGCCTGGCGACGCTGGAGGCGGAGATCCACGCCCTCGCCGGGCGCCCCTTCGCCATCGGCTCGCCGAAACAGCTGGGGGAGGTGCTGTTCGACGAAATGGGGCTGGAGGGCGGGAAGAAGGGCAAATCCGGCGCCTACGCCACCGGCGCCGACATATTGGAGACGCTGGCGGCGCAGGGCCACGACCTGCCGGCGCGGGTGCTGGACTGGCGGCGCATCGCCAAGCTCAAGAGCACCTATTCCGACGCGCTGGCGGAGCGCATCGACCCGGCGACGGGCCGGGTGCACACCTCCTATTCCATGGCCGGCGCGGCGACGGGGCGCCTGAGCTCGACCGACCCGAACTTGCAGAACATTCCCGTCCGCACCGAAGAGGGACGGTGGATCCGCCGCGCCTTCGTGGCCGAGGACGGGTTCCGCCTGATGAGCGCCGATTATTCGCAAATCGAATTGCGCCTGCTGGCGCACACCGCCGGCATCGCGCCGCTGCGCGACGCCTTCCGCGGCGGAGCGGACATCCACGCGGCGACCGCGGCGCAGGTGTTCGGCGCGCCGGCGGAGGGGATGGATCCGCTGTTGCGCCGCCGCGCGAAGGCGATCAATTTCGGCATCATCTACGGCATCAGCGCGTTCGGGCTGGCGCGCCAGCTGCGCATCGCGCGCGGCGAGGCGCAGTCCTACATAGACGCCTACTTCGCGCGCTACCCCGGCATTCGCGAATACATGGCCGGCACCAAGGCGTTCGCGCGCGAGCGCGGCTACGTCGAGACGCTGTTCGGGCGCCGCTGCCACGTGACGGGGATCGCCGACCGCAACCCCGCCCGCCGCGGTTTCGCCGAACGCCAGGCGATCAACGCGCCGTTGCAGGGTTCGGCGGCGGACATCGTGAAGCGGGCGATGATCCGCATGCAGCCCGCCCTCGACGCCGCCGGCCTCGGCGCGCGCATGCTGTTGCAGGTGCATGACGAGTTGCTGTTCGAGGTCCCGGAGGACGAGCTCGACGCGACCGCCGCGCTGGTGCGCCGGGTGATGGAGGAGGCGACGCTGCCGGCGTTGCAGCTGGCGGTTCCGGTGGTGGTGGACACGGGAGTCGGCGCGACGTGGGAGGAGGCGCATTGACGGAGGCGCCGCGGCGGCCCCGCCGCGGGCCGTGCAATGCGCGCCGAATTTGCGGAATCGCCCGCCCCCTACCGCGCCGGCCCCTGTTGCCGCCGCAATTCGTCGATGCGCCGCAATTGCCGGCGATCCGGATTCATATGCTCGTGTTTCGGTTGACGGGAGTGGCAATCCGTGCACAGCACGGCGAGGTTGTCCTCATGGTTGTGCCGCTTAACACCGTCCTTGTGATGCGCGTGCAGAAGCTGCCGGTCCGCCGCTCCGGAACAATCGACGCCGCACCCCTGGCAACGCCAACCCGCCCGCGCCTTGACCCTCCTCGCCATGTAGCCCCATCCTATCGCATAACCCGCGGGCGGCGCCGATTCATCGGTGTAGCGCGGGATGGAATGGAAGAAACACGAATGCTCCGAAAGAAATTCCTCCAAAGAGAATTCCTCCCACCCGCCGGGCCAATCGACATGCCTCAGGCAGTTTTTGCAGACGCGCAAGGCCGCCTCGACTTCCCGGCGGTCCTCCATGACGTGAACGCGAAATTTTCCGTCCTTCCTGTTCGTCGCAACGTATCGATCGAACCGGCGACCGGCGCGCATTTCCTCTATGGTCTTGCATTCCGCGATATGGAATCGCTGGGCCTCCTCCGGGCGGTGAAGCAGCGTGTCCCGGTCCTTAAATCCGTCCTTGATGTATAGAACAATTTGCTGTCCCCCATACGTCAACAGCCCGCCGTGCCGGGGTTCGATCTCGGAAATCCTTACATCGGCGTCGACCGGCGGCATATCGACGGCGCGCGGATTCCACGAAATCGGGGCCGCCCCGACCTGTCTCACGAGCTCCTCCAAAGGCGAAAAATCCGGCGCCAATTTCATTCCAGCGTCTCCAACACGTTCACCACCCTCTCTTTGGTTTTCGTCACCACCCTGAATTCGACTCGCCGCGATGCGGCCTTGTCCTCCCGGCCATCGCGCAAAACCAGCTGGCTCGACGACAGGCCGTTCGCGGTGATCAGCCGGCGCGCCCACCCCGCGGACGACTCGATCTCCGGCAACTGGAACGCATATTCCAGAACCGCCCGAGTGCGGGCTTGCGACAATGCCATGTTTCTGAAGTAGGCTTCGTCCTCCGTCCGCGCCCCCTCCCATTCCGACGACGTGTGTCCCTCGATGCGAATCTCGGCGATGCCGTCCCCGAACCGGTTGAGAACCGCAAAATAGCGCGGAATGAAATCGGTAAGGATTTCCTGAAATTCCGGCTTCAGGTCGGCGGTGGCCGGATCGAACAACACCTCCGGCGCGTTGAACCGGATCGACAGGGTATCGCGATCCAGCCCCGCTTGCCAACGGGGCAGGTCCTCCTCGAACTCGTCCGCGAGCGCCTCATGTATTCTCACCTCCGACTCCTGCCAGGCCAGCACGATCTCCCGAATTTCGCTTTGCAGCTCGACTATCGGCCGAATATACGTCACCGCGATGAACAGGAATATGACCATCAGCCCGGCCATCATGTCCGATACGGACAGCCAGTGCTCGTCGTCGCCGCCGGAGTGTCGACCGAACAGGTGATCCATGGCTCGCTAACGCCTCGCCGCCGCCGTCAGCCGGCGGACCGTCGCCGCCAATTGGTCGATGTGATCCGACCATGCCCGGTAGTCGTCCGCGAATTTCTGCGACAGCGCCCCCAGGTTTCGTCCCAGGGTTTCAATGCAGCGAGTCAACTCCTTCTGCATCTCCTCGTCGAATTTGCCGAAATTGTCGACCAGACGCTCCGAAGCGCGCGCCGCCGCCTGCTCCAGTTGCGCCGCGATGCGATCCTGCGCTGCGGTGAATTGCCGTTGGACGTCGTCGAGTCCTTTTTGCAGCTCCTGCTGGGCTTCGCGTTGATCGTGAAGCGCCTGGGTGGATTCGGCCGTAGCCTCGTGGACCGCGGCGCCAAACTCGGCGGTCAGCGTCTTCAGATTTTGCTCGATCGTCGGGAACGCCTCCAGGGCGCGATCCTTCAGGCCGGATACGGCGTCGAGGTGACTTCGCAGCGCGTCGTTGGCGGCGTCGAGGACATCGAGGGCCTTGCCCAGCTGATCGAGCGTCGCGGGTATGCGCTCCGTCCGATCGGCGATTTGGCGAAGGGATTCGTCCGCCTTCTGAATTCCCTGCAACGCGGCCTGGAATTGGGCTTCGAGAAGTTCGATGTGGCGCTTGTAATTTTCCTGCCATGACAGCAGGGCGGCGACGGCCTCGTTGAGCTGCTTGAAGTTTTCGCCGAATTGCTCGTTGATCCGCGTATTGAAATCGCGAATGACGCCTTCGAGCGCCTCGATCAACGCCTCCGAGTTATTCTCCGCCATGGATTTGGCGAAGTTACGAAATTCATCGACCAATTGGCGGTTTCCGTCCGTGAAGTCCTGCCGCATTTTCTGCATTTGCGTAAGCAGGCTGCCATCCCCGTCGGCGGAGATCGCTTCGCGAACGGCCTCCAGCGCGCCGCGCTCCCATTCGGAAGCGTCTTTTATTCGCGCGTCGATCGATGTCAACGCGGCGAGAATATCCTCCGGGGTGGCGGCCGACCGCCGCGCCGGCGTTCGTGCGGCGAGGGATTGGATCAGCCTGAGGAAGACAGCGGCGCCGATGCCGAGCACGCTGTTTATGAAGGCGATCTTCAAGCCCTCCAGCAGACTGGGTACGCTATCGTCGATTTCGTGTACGTCGAAATCGAGCAGGCCGATGAGAATTCCGGTGAACGTGCCCAGGACGCCGACGGTGGTCAGAAGCGTCGGGCCGGATCGATCCAGCCCGCCGAACGAGGCCGGCCATTTCACCAGCCGGTAAAACAGGCACAGAGCAAGAATTCCCGCAATGATGCACGCGAACGTAACGGACGTCGGATCCGACGTCATGGCCGAATATATTTTCCGTAGCAATTCCACGATGCCGTTCATGCCGACCGACCGTCACCGACGCGGGCGGGAAAGTCGACAATGCATTCGGCGGCGAACGCGAATAGCGCGCGCATATCCCCAGGAGACAGCTGCGGGTAGCCCTCCAGAATCTCCCGTTCGCTCTGCCCCTCCGCCATCAAGCCGAGCAAAAATTCGACGGACAGGCGAGTACCGCGAATCGCCGGTTTCCCCGCCAGGATCTCCGGGTTGCTGCGGATATGCTCGTGCCAGCTCATCGCCTGCCCCACCGCCATGCCCGCCATGCCCGCCATGCAGTCTTCACCGTCGCAACCGGCTTCCCGGTCATGCCGGCGCAGCGCTCCGGCATCGCCGCCGCGCCGCCCTGCGCAGCATAGGCCCATTCCCCGCTCGATTCGACCGGCCCGTCGGCGCCGGATGCGGGGAGAAAATCCCGGCGCCCGCCCTCGCGGGCCACGGGCAAGGGGCCGCCGCCGTTCTCCAGCCGGCAGCGGACGACCTGGCGCCGCTCCGCCTTTTTGCGCCGGGCGAAGCCGGCGCCTCGTCGACGAATGCGCCTCACCGAGTATATCGGGGCGGGCAAGATTTGTATTTGGCCAGAAGGTTTCGTTTCGCGGGAGTAAAATCCCTGTTTCTCGGTGTGACGTCGGTATTGGTAGAATACACGCGCCCTCCTTGAACCAGCCTTATAAAATCCCCCTGAAGTCTCCTATCGTTGGTATACAACAAACGTGCGCCGCTGATCTCCGCCAGCGCAACGACATGAGAATCGTTCGATTGGCACGCTCCCTCATCGTCCAATTCTTCCGCTCGGCGGTCGACGGATTCATCCTCCACAAATCGAATGTCTCCCGCTTGTAGTGCAGTCTGCATCCACTTTTTCAAACCAGCCCTGTCGAGCTCCTCTCGCAGTTTACCGCCGACCACCAGTCCTCCATCGGGTTTGCGTATCCAGTTGAAAAAGCCTTGCCCGGCCTGCGGGCGGGCGGACCTCTCACCAAAGACCTCGTGAGCCGCATTGGCGTCAATGATCGCGCACATCTAAAGTCTCAAATCTCGGTTCGTTTCGTCCACAAAAAATTGCCTGTAGCCCGGCGGGCCATAGACATTCCCCATTTCATCGATTTTGACGGGATGAATTTTGACATCCAGGTTCCCATGCTCGAAAAACAGCACGGAAACATCCTCGGCTTTCAATTTCGTTTCACGGTCTCGGACGTCGAGGCGCACACGATCCAATATGTAATCGCTGTGCGTTTCGACTATTAGCTGCCGCCCGGAACTCGCCACATCGCAGAACAAGCTGCCAAGCGCCGCCTGGGCGCTCGGGTGAAGGTGCACCTCCGGTTGCTGTAACAAGAACACGGTGGGCGCACTAGACTGCATCAATTCCGTGATAATGGGTAAGATCTGACTTACCCCGTAGCCAACATCGACAAGATTCCTCATCGGTCCCTTCGATTTCCGCCCCCATTTTCTGATCTGCAACTGGAAGGGTTCATTGTCCTTCTTTCCATACGATCTTACGGAAATTTCATCGAAAAGCCCCGATTTTTTGCCAAAATTCTCCAAAGAGTCTTTCATTTTTTCCCATCGTTTCTTATCCGTGACATGTGCATTTGCAAGATCTGCAAGATATGTCGGAATATAGTTGCCTTCGGAATCCCAAATTAGTGCAGAAGGATCGTAAGTCCGGAGCGGTTTGGAACGAACTGGCGCGCTAGCGTACAGATGTGTTTCACCGCGCGAATACGAATATTCGGATTGCATAACCTTGTTCACGGAGTCCCAATCTTGGGGTCTAGGTTGGCTAGAACCGGACAGAACTCTCAGATTCTTGTGCGCTTTACTGCGTTCATCGACCAAGAATTTCATATGGCCCAGAACCATATACAACGGCGTTACGGGATCCAGACGCCTCCACGGATCGCTCATATCGTCTTCTTTTCCATCCCATTCCCAAGATCCTCTCGGCGTACCAAAGCGCACACATCGTTTTTCTCTGGGAAGATACTCGACTTCCATCCAAATTGTTTCGTTCGCATTGCATACCCGTATTTTTACCGGAACAGGCGCATTTTTCCTTTTTGCAAACGTAACATAAACGGAAAATTTGGCGCTATCCGATCTTCCCTTCCCACTTCGACACGCCTTAAAGCCGGCTTCGAATTCTTGGGCGCGTCCGGCGCGTCCACCGCGGAAATTGGCGATCTCATCGTAACTACCGAGATCGTAAGGTGCTTTCTTGAAATCGGGAACACGTTTTCGCTGGGTAACGTCCTGTAGCGCGCGTATCATTGCCAGAAAGGACGTTTTACCGGTACTATTCTCCCCGACCAGCAGGGTGAGCGGCGCCAGCCGGGCGCTCTGCCGCTCACGGAAGCAACGATAATTCTCTAGCGTGATACTGTCCACGTCCTGCCCTCCCTACTCCGCCGCCTGCCCGGCCGACTCGACCCACCGCCCCGCCGCCGCGTCGTCGCTGGCGCGGGCGGCGACCCAGCGGGCGCCAGCCGGAGTCTCCTCGCGCTTCCAGAATGGCGCCTTCGTCTTCAGCCAGTCAATCAGAAAATGGCACGATTGCAACGCCGCCTCGCGATGCGCGGAGGCGGTGGCGACGAGGACGATGCGGTCGCCCGGCTCCAGCCGGCCGTAGCGGTGGACCACCAG
The DNA here is from genome assembly GCA_965242575.1 of Alphaproteobacteria bacterium. Classification (GTDB taxonomy): domain Bacteria; phylum Pseudomonadota; class Alphaproteobacteria; order UBA7887; family UBA7887; genus JANQOH01. The sequence goes on along the minus strand of OZ251461.1, from coordinate 1,891,774 downwards.
GCTCGCCTCCAGCGGCCAGCGCGCGCGCGCCTCGGCCTCCACCGCCGCGAGCTGCTTCTCGGTCATGCCGGGATAGTGCTCCAGCGTCATCGCCGCGACCGCGGCGCCGCCGGCCATGTCGCGCACCAAGCCGACGAACGCCGCAACGCCGCCCACCGCCGGGTTGCCGGCCGACAGCGCCGCGAGTTCGGCGCCGGCGTCGAAATCCTCGCGCTGGACGCGGACCGCCACGTCAGCCCCCCGTCACCGGCGGGAACAGCGCGATCTCGCGCGCGCCCGCTATCGGGTGGTCGAGGCCCACATGCTCCTGGTCGAGGGCGACGCGGACGGCGGACAGGTCGGCGAGCGCAGCGGCGTGGCCCGCGCCCCGGCCCTTGAGCCAGTCAAGCAACTCGCCGACGGTCGCCAGCTCGGCGGGCGGCTCCACCGTCTCCTCCGCCGCGCCGCGCTTCTCGCGCAGCCATGCGAAATACAGGACCTGCATCGCCCCCCGCCTCACCTCACCTCGGCGAACGGCAGGAACTGCGCCGCGTCGCCCTCCGCAACATAGGTCAATTCCTCACCCAGTTCGACCAGCCCGTCGGCGCGGGACACGGCGGAGAGGATCCCCGCGCCCTGGCGCCCGGCCTCGCGGGCCACCGGCATGGGGCCGCCGTCGTCCTCCAGCCGGCAGCGGACGAATTCGCGCCGGCCCGGCTTCTTGCGCCGGGCGAAGCCGGCGCGCACCGGGAACAGCGCCGGCGGCGGCGCCTCGGCGCCCGCCAGGCGCAGCACCAGCGGGCGGGCGACGCGGAGGAACGTCACCGCCGCCGCCGCCGGGTTGCCGGGCAGGCCGACGAAGGCCGCGGCGCGCCCCCCGGCCGCCACGTGGCCCAGCGCCAGCGGGCGGCCGGGCTTGACGGCGAGGCGCCAGAAGGTCAGCCCGCCGAGCGCCGCCACCGCCGCCTTGACGTGGTCCTCCTCGCCGACCGACACGCCGCCCGAACTCACCAGCAGGTCGTGTCCGGCGGCGGCCCCGGCCAGCGCCGCGCGCACGCGGCCGGGATCGTCGGGGAGGACGCCGAGATCGGACACCGCGCAGCCCAGGCCGGAGAGCAGGCCGGCCAGCGTGTAGCGGTTGGCGTCGTACACCGCGCCCGGCGGCAGGGGCTCGCCGGGGTCGCGCAACTCGTCGCCGGTGGAGAACAGCGCCGCGCGGAGCCGGACGCGGACGGGCAGCGCGGCCAGGCCGAGCGAGGCGGCGAGGCCCAGGTCCTCGGCGCGCAGGCGGCGCCCGGCGGCGAGGGCGGCGGCGCCCCGGGCCAGGTCCTCGCCGGCGCGGCGGCGGTTGGCGCCGCGGCGGATGCCGGGCGGCAGGACCACGCGCCCGCCTTCGGCGGCGCAGTCCTCCTGCATGAACACCGTGTCCGGCCCCGGCCCGCCGTCCGCGCCGGGCGGCATGACCGCGCCGGTGAACACGCGGACCGCCGCGCCGCGCGGCGCGGCGCCGGCGAGCGGGCGGCCGGCGGCGGCGCGCCCGGCGACCGGCAGCGCGGTCGGCCCCTCCGCCGCCAGGTCGGCGAAATACACGGCGTAGCCGTCGACCGCCGAATTGTCGTGCGGCGGGACGTCGCGCCCGGCGGCGACCGGCGCGGCGAGCACGCGGCCCAGGCATTGCGCCAGCGGCGCGGACTCCGTCCCCGTGACCGGGCCGATGCGCGAGTCGATCAGCGCGAGCGCCCGGTCCAGCGGCAGGAGGCCGCCGCCATGCGCGAAGCAGTCGCTCAATTGCGTCACGGCGCTTGGACGATCACGGCGCCGCGCCTTGCCCGCAACGGGCGGCGATGAAATCGGCGATGGCGCCCGCGTCGGCGAGGTCGAGCACCGGGCGGCCGGCGCCGGGGACCGGATGGTCGGCGGCGACCGCCACCACGTTGGGTTCGGTCCGGTAGAGCGGCGGCGCGGCGGCGGAGGGGGAGGCGGCGCGGCGGACCTCGATCTTCTCGTGGCCGCCGCGCTTGAAGCCCTCGACGAGGACCAGGTCGACCGGCGCCATGCGCGCGAGCAGCGCGTCGAGGCCGGGCTCCGGCTCGTCCGCCAGTTCGCGCATCAGGGCCCAGCGGCGCGACGACGCCACCAGCACCTCGGCGGCGCCGGCGGCGCGGTGGGCCCAGGAATCCTTGCCCGGCCGGTCGATGTCGAAGCCGTGATGCGCGTGCTTGACGGTGGAGACGGAGAGGCCGCGCGCCTTCAACTCCGGCAGCAGGCGGACGACCAGCGCCGTCTTGCCCATGCCGCGCCAGCCGGAGATTCCCATCGCCCGCGGCGGCGCCGTCATCGGCGAAGCTCCGCCGCGGCGCGGCGCGCATACCCGGCGGCGCTGGCTGCGCCCAGCGCGGCGGCGGCCCACAACAGCGCGGCGCCCGCGCCCGCGACCGGGGCGGCGGGGACGCCCGCGCCCGGCGCCGCGCCGGCGGCGAGGAGCAACAGAATGGCCGCCATCTGGCACGCGGTCTTCGCCTTGCCGAGCCGGGACACGGGGACCTCGGCGCCGCGCCGCGCCGCCTCCTCGCGCAGCGCGGAGACGAAAATCTCCCGGCACAGGACGAGGAGGACGGCGACGACCGGCGCGCGGCCGTCGGCGGCGAGGAGCGCCAGCGCCGCGGTCACGAGGAGCTTGTCGGCCACCGGGTCGAGGAAGCGCCCGAACGCGGTGGCGGCGTCGAGGCGCCGCGCCAGCCAGCCGTCGAGCCAGTCGGTCGCGGCGGCGGCGGCGAACAGCGCGAGCGCCAGCCACGGGCCGGCCGGCGGCGGCGCGAGGAACGCGGCGGCGAAGGCCGGAACCGCGGCGACGCGCGCCAGGGTGAGGAGGTTCGGCAGGCCGCCGGGCATCGCCGCGCCGGTCAGCCGCCGTCGTGGAAGTGGCCGTAAACGGCGCGCGCGACCGACCGGCTCACGCCGTCGACGCGCTCCAGGTCCTCCAGTCCGGCCTGGGCGACGCCGCGCGCCGAGCCGAAGCGGTGGAGCAGCGCGCGCTTGCGCTTGGCGCCGACGCCGGAGATCTCGTCGAGCTCCGACCGCGCCACGGCCCTGGAGCGCCGCGCGCGGTGGCCGCCGATAGCGAAGCGGTGCGCCTCGTCGCGCAGCCGCTGGAGGAAGTAGGCGGCGGGGTCGTTGGGGCGCAGCATGAACGGCGCGCGGCCCGGCAGGTGGATGCGCTCGCGCCCGGCGCCGCGGTCGGGGCCCTTGGCGATGGCGGCGATGCGCAGGCCGGCGCCGGGCTCGATTCCGAGCTCCTCCAGCGCCGCGAGGGCGCTCGACAACTGCCCGGCGCCGCCGTCGACCAGGACGAGGTCGGGCCACTGGCCGCCCTCGCGGTCCGGGTCCTCGCGCAGCAGGCGGCCGAAGCGGCGGCGCATGACCTCGCGCATCATGTCGTAATCGTCGCCCGCCGCCGCCTCGCGGATGTTGAAGCGGCGGTAGGCGGCCTTCGCGAAGCCGTCGGCGCCGGCGACGATCATCGCGCCGACCGGGCGGGTCCCGGAAATATGGCTGTTGTCATAGACCTCGACGCGGCGCGGCGGCGCCTCGAGGCCGAACATGTCCGCCACGCCCTCGAGCAGCCGCCGCCGCGAGGCGTTTTCGGCGAGGCGGCGCTCGAGCGCGCCGCGCGCGTTCTCCAGCGCCAGCAGCGCGAGTTTGCGCTTGGCCCCGCGGCGCGGCGCGCGGAGCTCGACGCGGCGCCCGGCGGCGACGCCCAGCGCCTCGGCGATCAGCTCCCGCTCGTCCACCGGGTGGCTGAGCAACACGAGGCGCGGCGCCTTCCGCCCGTCGTAGAACTGGGTGAGGAAGGCGGCGAGCACGGCGGCGGCGTCGCGGTCGCGCGCATGGGTCGGAAAATGCGCGCGGTTGCCGTAGTTGCGCCCGTCGCGGAAGAAGAAAACCTGGACGCAGGTCTGGCCGCCGTCCTGGTGCGCGGCGATGACGTCCGCCTCGGCGGCGCCCTCCAGGTTTATGTCCTGGCGCGCCTGCACCTGGGTGAGCGCGCGGATGCGGTCGCGCAGGACCGCGGCGGCCTCGAATTCGAGCGCCTCGCTCGCCGCCTGCATGCGCTCGGCGAGGCGGTCCTGCACCGCCTGGCTGCGCCCGGAGAGGAAGTCCCGCGTCTGGTCGACGATCTCCCCGTAGGCGCCGGAGTCGACGAGGCCGACGCACGGGCCGCAGCACCGCTTGATCTGGTATTGCAGGCACGGGCGGGAGCGGTTGGCGAACACGCCGTCGGAGCAGGTGCGCAGCGGGAAGGCGCGCTGGAGCGCGTTGAGGGTCCGGTTGACGGATCCGACCGAGGCGAAGGGGCCGAAATACCGCCCCGGCCGGTCGCGCGCGCCGCGGTGCTTGACGAGCCGCGGCCAAGGGTCCCCGCCGCCGGTCAGCAGGATGTAGGGATACGACTTGTCGTCGCGCAGCAGGATGTTGTAGCGGGGCTGGAACCGCTTGATCAGGTTGGCCTCGAGCAGCAGCGCCTCGGCCTCGGTGTGGGTCGTGACCACCTCGACCGCCGCCGTCTCGGCGATCATGCGCGCGATGCGCGTCGGATGGCGCGCCGGGTTGGCGTAGCTGGCGACCCGCTTGCGCAGGCTGCGCGCCTTGCCGACGTAATGCGGCCGGCCCTCGCCGTCGAGCATGCGATAGACCCCCGGGCCCGGGGGCAGGCCGGGCAGCGCGGCGCGCACGGCGTCCGCGCCGCGCGGCGGGTCGGCGGCGCCGGCCGCCTTCTCCGGGGGTTCGGGCGGAGCCGTCATGGCGCCACTATCGCGGCGGCCCAGGCGACGGTCAACGCGCGGCGGCTCCTTCGGGCAAGCCTGTGGATAACCCGGTGCATAGCGGCGGGCCGGGCGAAAGGGCGCGCCGGGCGGCGGATCCGCGGCGCCGCGGCGGAAAAACGGGGATAACCCGGCAATCGATTGAAATAACGCCGATTTATCGTGACATTCGCGTGGCGTTCCGGCGGCGGCCCGGCGGCGGCGGCGGCGAAGGCCGGCGCGGCGGCGGTTGTGAACCGGTTGCGGAAAACGCGCGGAAATCCGGGCTATTCGCCGCGTTTTCGGTCGATTTCGACCCCTACCGACGCGGCGCGGTCATAGACGTCCGGCTTGTCCACCCGCACCCGCGCGCGGAGGACGCGGCGGTCGGCGAGGCACAGGTCGGCGATGCGCTCGGCCAGGGTTTCGACGAGGTTGACGTGGCCGCCGGCGGCGATGCGCTCGACGCCCGCCACGATGTCCTCGTACGACACCACGGCGGCGATGCGGTCGGCGCGCGGCTCGGCGGGCGCGGCGACGGCGAGGGCGATGTCGACCACGACGCGCTGGCGCCGCCCGCGCTCGTGCGCATGGACGCCGATGGCGCAGTCGAGCTCGAGGCCGCTGACGAACAGCGTCCGCCGCGCGGTCATTCCTCGGGCTCCGCGGCGGGTTCGGCGTGGCGCCAGCCGAGATGCTGGCCGCCGTCGAGGGCGATCATCTGCCCGGTGAGCGAGGGCGCGGCGAGGAGGAAGCGGACGGCGGCGGCGATCTCCCCGGCCGCGACCGGCGCGCCGAGGGGCACGGCGCGCGCCTGGGCGGCGAATTGCGCCGGCGACTGGCGCGCGCTCGGCAAGGTCGGCCCCGGGCCTATGGCGTTGACGCGGACGCGCGGCGCCAGCGCCAGCGCGAGGGTGCGCGTGAGGGTCCACAGCGCCGACTTGCTGACGGTGTAGGAGACGAAATGCGGCGTGAGGTTCCACACCCGCTGGTCGAGGAGGTTGACGATGGCGCCGCGCCGCCCCGGCGGCAGCGCGGCGGCCATGCGCTGGCTCAGCACGAAGGGCGCGCGGAGGTTGACCGCCATGTGCCGCGCCCAACTGTCCGCGCTCGCATCGGCGGCCGAATCGCGTTCGAAGACGGCGGCGTTGTTGACCAGCACGGCGACCGGGCCCAGGCGCTCCGCGGCGCGGGCGACGAGGCCGGCGGCGGCGGCCTCGTCGGCGAGGTCCGCGCCGAGGGCGGCGGCGGCCCCGCCGCCGCGCGCGATCCGCGCCGCCAGCGCGCGCGCGGCGTCCGCCGATTCGCGGTAGTGGACGGCGACCGGCCGGTCCGCCGCCAGCGCCAGCGCGATGGCCCGCCCGATGCGGTTCGCGGCGCCGGTGACGAGCGCCGCTCCGGGGAGGGGCTCGGGCGGCGCGGCGGCGGTCACGGGGAGTCCCCGCCGGGTTCGATCTCGGCCTTGACCCGCGACAGCAGCGGATAGAGCGCGGCCATCGCGGCGATGACGAGGCCCAGGCCGCCCTCGCGGTAGCCCTTGCGCCGCCAGTAGCATTTGACGAAGCGGCCTACGGCCCGGCGCGCGACGGTCCGCAGCGGCGGCAGCGCGCCGGCCTCGCGCAGGTCCGCCGCGTGGGCATCGGTGTAGCGCGCGAGGCGGGCGAGCATGTCGTTCACGTCGCGGTCGACGTAATGGGCGATGGGGGTGCGCAACCGGCGTTTCGGTCCGGCGAGGGTGAGCCGGGGATGGACGCGCTGGCGGCCCCAGCGCTTGGCGCCGCGGCGCGACAGGCGCGGCGCAGCGCCGACTCCCCACGACGCGCCCCAGCCGTGGCGGACCAGCCGGTCGCCCACGTAATTGTCGAACGGAACGAGGAAATATCCCGGCGCGGCGCCGGCGACGGCGCGGCGGATCTCGGCGAACAGCGCCTCGGGAACCCGCTCGTCGGCGTCGACCTCGAGTATCCAGTCGCCGGCGGCGGCGTCCAGCGCGGCGTTGCGGCGATCGCCCTCGATGGGCCAGTCGCCCTCGACGACGCGCGCGCCGTGCGCCCGGGCGACGGCGCCGGAATCGTCGGTCGTCCGGTCGAGGACCACGACGATCTCATCGGCCGGCGCGAGGCGGGCGAGGCAGGCGCCGAGCTGCGATTCTTCGTTCCGCGCCACGACGACGGCGGAGAGGACGGGCGCGGCGGGCGCGCTCACGGCGCGGTCCGGCGCAACAGCGCGGCGGCGGCGTCGACGACCGTCTCCACCGCGAGCGACCCCATCAGGCTGCCCGTCGTCCGGTGGTCGTAACCCGGCCGCCCCACCAGCGCGTCGTAGCTTTCCGGCGTCCGCACCGCCGCCGCCGCGCCGCCCCAGGGGGCGTACACTTCGTCGCGGCTGGGGCCGAACAGGCCGAGGGTGGGCGCGCCGGCGGCCGCCGCCAGATGCATGAGGCCGGAATCGTTGCCGACGAACAGGCGGGCGCGCTCCAGCAGCGCCGCCGCGTCGAGCAGGTGGAGGCGGCCCACCAGGTCGAGCGCGCGCCCCGGCGGCAGGCCGGCGAGGACCGGCGCCGCCGCCGCGCGCTCTCCGGGGCCGCCGAGGACGGCGACGCGCGCGCCCTCCAGCGGGCCGCCGGCGCCGGCGAGCGCGGCCGCGGCGGCGGCGAAGCGCTCGGCGGGCCATTGCTTGCCGCGCCAGTTCGCGGTCGGGCCGAGCGCCAGCAGCGGGCCGGAGCCGGCGCGTTCGCGCGCGCGGGCGCGGCGCGCCGCGCCGATCCACAGGCGCGGCGGCGGCGGCGGGTCCAGGTCCAGAAGCCGGCCGAGCCGGACCACCTGGTGGACGGGCGCGCGGGCGGGGCGCAGCGCCTTGCGCTCGCGCGCGCGCAGCAGCCAGGGCAGCGGCGAGTTGCGGAGGTCGACCAGAAGGTCCCAGCGCCGGCGCGCGGCGCGGCGCCACAACGCCCGCCAATGGCCGGCGAGGCGCCGCTTCGCCAGCGCGATGACCGCCTCCACGCCGGGCGCGTCGGCGAAGAGCGGCGCGGCGGCGGGGCCGCAGGCGACGGTGACGCGGGCGCCGCGGCGCTCCAGCAGGTGGCCGAGCAGCCCGGTGGACAGCACCGCGTCGCCGATCCGCGTCGAGGCGATGAACAGCGCGTTCACGCGAAGCGGCGCTCCAGCTCGCGCGCGGCGCGGTCCCAGCCGGCGTTGCGCTGGCGCGCCCGCGCCTCGTCGCTGCACCGCCGGAACGCCGTGTCGTCGTCGAGCAGGCGCAGCGCGTAGTCGGCGAACGCCTCCGCGTTGGCGGCGGCATAGCCGGTCAGGCCGTTGCGCACGCGCTCGTCGGCGGCGCCGATGGGGCGGACCACGGCGGGCAGGCCGACCGCCTGCGACTCGGCGAGGGTGTGGCAGAGCACGTCGCGCGAGCTGGACGGATACAGATGCGCGCGCGCGGCGCGGTAGGCCTCGGCCATCGCCGGGTCGGCCTCCGGGCGCCGGACGCGGACGCCGCGCGCCTCCTCGTCGCGCGCGCGCTCCAGCAGCGGCGCGACCGCCTCGGGCAGCCGCGCGCCGCCCGCCCCGGCGGCGAGCAGGCCGGAATAGACGTGCAGCTCGGCCCACGGCGCGCGCGGGTGGAGTTTGTCGCGCCAGAGGTCGAGCAGCCATTCGAGGCCGCGCAGCGGGTGGCCGGTGAAGACCGCGCGCGGCGGCTTGGCGGGCGCCATTTCGCCGGCCTCGCGGAAGGCGCGCGCGACTCCCATGACGACGGTGGCGGCGGAGTAGCTCTGCAACGCCGGCGGGACCGCCTGGCCGTGGGCGATTCCCTGGAGGACGATGGTCGGGCGGTATTCGCGCAGCGCGGCGTGGGCGGCGGGCGCGGCGGCGGCGTCGCCGGGCGAGGAGAGCAGGACGGCGCGCCCGGCGGCCTTCTCCACCTTGCGCAGCAGCGCCGGGTCGCGGTGGGCGACGACCAGGTCGCTGTGCGCCGCGTCGCACGACTCGATGGGCCGCCAGCTCACCCCGTCCGCCACCGAGGGTTCGGCGCAGCGGGTGAAGGCGCGCACCATGTGCCCGCGCGCCGCCAGCGCCGCGGCGAGGCCGACCACGGCTTTCTCGCCGCCGCCGAGCGGGCGTTCGTCCGGCGTCGCGCCGTCGAAGGGGATCGTGTCGTCGAGAAAGGTGACGAGCATGGCCGTCCGGTCCGCGCGCCGCCGCGGGGCGGCCCGATGGCGTGTTGTATATCTTGCGCCCGCCGCCCCGGCCAACGGAGGACCGCCATGCCGCCCGACAGCGACCGCCCGCGGGACGGGCCCCTCGCCGGGGTCCGCATCGTCGACATGACGGCGATGCTGGCCGGGCCGTGGGCGACGATGATCCTCGGCGACCAGGGCGCCGACGTGATCAAGATCGAATCCCCCGGCGGCGGCGACCACACCCGCGCGTCCGGCGGCGGCCTCCCCGCCGGGTTCCTCAACCTCAACCGCTCCAAGCGCTCGGTCGCGATCGACCTCAAGCGTCCGCACGGGCGCGAATTGCTGCTCGCGCTGTTCGCGACCGCCGACGCCGCGGTGCAGAACTTCCGCCCCGGAGTCGTCGAGCGGCTCGGGGTGGGCTACGAGGCGGCGCGGGCCGCGCGCCCGGACATGATTTACGTCTCGATCAGCGGCTTCGGCGAAACGGGGCCGTGGGCCGGGCTGCGCGCCTACGACCCGGTGGTCCAGGCGGTGACGGGCCTCGCCACCGTGCAGGCCGGGTCGGACGAGGTGCGGCCCCGGCTGGTGCGCACGGTGCTGCCCGACAAGGTGACGGCGATGACCGCGGCGCAGGCCGTCTCATCGGCGCTCTACGCCCGCGCGCGGACGGGCGCGGGCCGGCACGTCCGCCTGTCGATGCTCGACGCGGTCATGCAGTTCCTGTGGGCTTCCGACATGGACGCCCAGACCTTCGCCGACCGCGCCCCCGCGCCGAGGCGCCCGGCGAGCCGTATCGACCTGATCTTCCGCACCCGCGACGGCTACGTCACCGTCGGCGCCAACACCGACAAGGAGTGGGCGGGAGTCGCGCGCGCCATCGGCCGGCCGGAGCTGATCTCCGACCCGCGCTTCGCGACTCCGGCGGCGCGGCGGCGCAACATCGACGCGCGCCTCGCCCTGGTGCAGGAGCATCTGGAGCGGGACGACAGCGCGCGCTGGCTGGAGACCTTGCGCGCCCACGACGCGCCTTGCGCGCCGGTGCTCACCCGCGACGAGGCGATTCGGCATCCGCAGATCGCCGCGGCGGGCGGCCTCGTCGAATACGACCACCCGGCGGCGGGGCGGCTGCGCCAGGCCCGTCCGGCGGCGCGGTTCGCCGACGCGCCCGCGGCCCCGCCGCGCCCGGCGCCGGAGCTCGGCGCCGACACCGACGCCGTGCTCCGCGAACTCGGCCTCCCGGACTCCGAAATCGCCGCGCTGCGCGCCGACGGAGTCATCGGCGGCGGAAAAAGGATTGACGCATGATGCGTGATGCGTTATCGTCACGCCGTCAATCTCACGAGGGAGCGGCCCAGTGCGCACCACACTGAACATCGACGAGGACCTTCTCATCGCCGTCAAGGAGCTGGCGCGGCGCGAATCCAGCTCTGCCGGCGCGGTGGTCTCGCGCCTGCTGCGGCGATCCCTGGCCGGCGGCGGCGCGGCGCACGGGACGGCGCCTGGCCTGGCCGAGGAGCAAGCCCCGCTGACCGGCTTTCCCGCCGGCGCGTCCGGCTTCCGCCCCTTTCCGAAGCGCGGCGGGGTCGTCACCAACGCGCTGATCGACCGGCTGCGCGACGAGACCGGAACCTGACGATGCGGGCGTTGTTGGACGTGAACGTGCTGATCGCCCTGCTCGACGCCGAACACCTGCACCACGAACCCGCCACGCGCTGGCTGGCGGAGAACATCCATCACGGCTGGGCGAGCTGCCCGATCACGCAGAACGGCTGCCTGCGGATCATGTCGCAGCCCGCCTACCCCAACAGCCTGCCGGTCGCCGCGGTGGCGGAGCGGTTGCGCGAGGCGACCGCCGCCGCTCACCACCGGTTCTGGCCCGACGATGTGGGTCTTCTCGACGACGGGGTCCTCCGGCCGGGCGCCGTGCTGGGGCCGCGGCAGATTACCGACGTCTATCTGCTGGCGCTGGCGACGGCGCGGCGTGGCGTATTCGTCACCTTCGACGCCCGCATCGCCCCTGGCGCCGTCGCCGGCGCGGACAAGGAGCGCCTGCGCAGGATTTGACGGCGCGGCCGGCGCTCACGGTGTTCCGAGCCTGTCGAACAGCTTCCGCGCGTGCGGACACGCCGCCTCGACGGCGGCGGGATCGATGACCGCCAGCAACCGGAACGAGACTTCCCCCTTCGCGTACGGTCGGGCGCATTTCGCGGTCGCGCGCTCGAGCGCGTCGAGGACCGTGGTCTTGGGCACATCCTCCAGCTTGGGCCACCGCGCGAACGCGCCGGAGTCGAACCCGTCGCCGAAAAACCTCCGCATGGCCGGAACGTCGGCCAGAAGCCAGGTTTCCATGAGCTGCGCCATCATGAACGCGCTGCCGTCCCCGGCGCCCCGCGGGCGGCTCCATCCGTCCCTGTCGCGAAGATGGCGCCAGACCGAATGCCCCGCCGCGACCGGCCCCTCGCTGTCCACGAGCATCAGGGACACCTTGCCGGGGTCGTCTTTCTCCACGGCGAGGGCGAAGCGCTCGTAGGTCCGCGCCCGGCCCCCGCACGGAACCACCCGGGGCGGCCGGCGAAGCCCGGCCGCCCGGAAGAAGCGGCTCCAGCCTTCGCGAAACCGTCGAACGAGATTCTCCGATCCGCGGCCGCCCTCAATGAACAGCGTAACCCTCACCAACGGTTCCCGCCGAGTTCGCCCGAGGCCCAGGCGTCCCCGAGCCCGCCATACTGCTTCAGCCACCCGTCGAGGTCGGCGCGGTCGAGTCGGCGCATCTCCGTCCGCCCCTCATGCTTCTCGCAAACCACCACGCTCTCCGGGCGGTCGGTGAGCGCCTCCACGAGCAGGCCCGAGTGGGTCGTCACGACCAGCTGGCTGCGCCGGGAGGCATCCACCATGAGATCGCTCAACGTGGGCAGCAGGTCAGGGTGCAAGCCAAGTTCCGGCTCCTCGATACAAATCAGAGGAGGAGGATCCGGATGGAGCAATATCGCTAACAAACAAAGATAACGCAAAGTTCCATCGGAAAGTCGCGTGGCCGGTATAACGCGATCTCCCTCCTCCTCGATATGCAGCGCCACCGCGCCGCCGACGATTGCAAATTGAATGTCGACGATACCGTCAAACAATTTACGCAAAGCGGCGATGAATTTCCTTCTACGCTCGCCATGAAGAAATTGCGATAGCACCACAGGCAAATTACGAGACCTATCATCCAAAACGTCGGCGCGTACGTGGGTATCGGACGGTTGCCGAAACCTGGCGCCTGGACCGAACGACCAGTCCCTGTATAAACGAATTCCCCTATACATCTTCCCAAGATGCATGAGCGCGGGGTGATCCGGTGAAGAGAAATATGCGAGCAAAGACTCCCCGGGTTCGAAATCGCTCGCGAAATGCATGGATCCCTCGTTCCGGATCGCGACTATATCTTTCTCCTTCCTTCTCGCTTCCGATATTTTCAGGGCGACCTTCTTATCGCGAGGCGGCCGGTAATAGGTCGGGGCATTCCGCGCGTCGGAATGATTTTCAGTCGGTTCTACGCTCTCATCGGACACAACGAGGCGTCCGTTTCGACTCGCCAGCGTGATCGTGTGCAGCAACGCTCCGCCCGGCGGAAAGCTAACCTCGGCCTCCATCGCAATGGTATCCTGCGCGCCCGGCCCCTTCCATAGCGCGTCGCGAAGCCCCCCCAGACGCGAAACGCCATCCGACAGATCGCGCGGCGCCGATTGAAAAAGCGCCAGCGCCTCCAGAAAATTGGACTTCCCGGATCCGTTCGGTCCGATCAGGACGTTGAGACGCTCCATCGGCAGATCGACGCCGTCCGGCCCGAAAGACAGAAGGCCGGACAATTTCAGCCGGTGAAACAGCATTTCCGGTACCCATCCAGGCGGCCGGATCGCGGACCGCGCCATCGCGCCGGGGTCGAGCGATCCGGACCGCTCCATTCCGTAGAGGCGTACTCCTTCGTCGCCGGCCCGCCACCGGCCATGAAACGCACTCGACGCCGATACGGTCGACGACAGCGGTTTCGCGGCCGGTCGGCTATCGGCCGGGCGACGGCAGGGATGCGCGCGCAATCGTGCATGGGCCAAGTCTAGCAGTCGCGCGGCGCGGAGTCGAACGGCGCCGCGCTCAGGCGATCTCCTCGAGCTGCGCGTCGGTCAAATTGCCGGGGACGATGACGAGCGGGATGCGGAGGCGCTTGGTCAATTCCGCCGACAGACCGCGCACCAGTTCGTTCGACCCCTCGCCCTCCGGCGCCGCGCCGAGGACGAGGAAATTTATCGACGGGTCCTCGGCGATGAGCCGCAATATCTCGTCGACGCGACGGCCCTCGCGCACCGCGAGGACCGGGCGGACGCCGGCGAACGCCTGCACCTCCGCCGCCAGTTCGGTGAGCAGCGCCTCCGCCTCCTCGCGGCGCTCCTCCTCCATCAGCTTCTCGACCGCGACCCAGTGCTGGAAGTCGCCCGGCTCGACGACGCGGAGGAGGACGACGTAGCCGTCGGTGTTGCGCGCGCGCAGGCTGGCGAAACGCAGCGCCACGCGGCAGTCCTTGCTGTCGTCGACGCAGACCAGGAACTTGACCCGCCCGGCCTCGCGCCTCGCGGCCTCCGCTCCCTCCGATCCGACCATGGCTCACCGCCTCCGGAACACCGCGCCGGCGCCCCACCCCGCCGCCAGCGCTACGGCGGCGGCGGCCAGCCCGTAGGCCAGCGGGCGCTGCTGCGCGAAATCGAACACCGCCGCGCCGAACCCGGTCTTGCGCACGGTCAGCTCGACGGTGCGCCGGCCCGCCAGCGCGCCGTCGGACACCAACAGCACATCGGCCAGATAGCGGCCCGTCGGCACGTCGGCCGGCAGCGCGAACGCGCCGCGGAACAGCCGTCCGTCGACGAACGACACGCCGTCCGGCGACTCGCGATACAGCCCGCGCGCCGTCATGACGCGCGCGAGCGCCTCGAGGAACGCCCCCTCCCGCGCGGACACGAAGCCGCTTTCGGGCCGCGGCAGCGCGTTCTCCAGCCCGATGCGGTGTTCGGCGAACAGCGCGGCCGGGGCGATCTCGGCGAGCGGGCGGTTCGACGCCACCGCATAATAGCCCGGCGCCCGGTCCACCACCAGCTGCGCGGTGTTGAGCCAGACGCCGAGGCGGCGGCTCTTGCGCCGCACCGCCACCGGAACCGTCGGGCCGCGCAGCGCCACCACCACATCGGCCGCGCCGTCGCGGACGCCGAACAGCAGCACCTCGGCGCCGGTGAAGCCGGTGGCGATCTCGATGCGGCGATCGCTCAGGTCGACGACGACCGCCTGGCCCCGCGCCGCCGGCGCGGCCGCCAGCGCGGCCAGAAAAAGGACGAACGCGCGGATCATCGCGGCGCCGGGGAGACGGAGTAGAGCTCGTCGGGCGTCACGACGAGGTCCAGGGCGAGTTTCGCGCATACGCCGAGCACCAGCAACGCCAGCAGGATGCGCAATTGCTCGCCGCGCAGCCGGGCGCCGGCGCGGGCGCCGAACTGCGCCCCCACCACCGCGCCGGCGAGCAGCAGCATCGCCAGCAGCAGGTCCACCGTCCGGTTGGTCGCCGCGTGCAGCACGGTGACGATGGCGGTGACGAACATGATCTGGAACAGCGACGTGCCGACGGCCACCGAGGTCGCCATGCCGAGCAGGTAGATCATCGCCGGCACCAGGACGAACCCGCCGCCCACGCCCATGATGGCGGAGAGCAGCCCGGCGGCGGCGCCGAGGGCCAGCGGCGCGATGGCGCTGATGTAGAGTTTCGAGCGCCGGAACCGCATCTTCAGCGGCAGGCGGTGGACCCAGTAATGCTGGCGCAGGCGCCCGCGCGCCGCGCCGCGCCGGCGGCGGAGGATGGCGTTCAGGCTCTCCGCCGCCATCAGCGCGCCGACGACGCCGAGAAAGCCGACGTAGGAGATGGAGATCGCGGCGTCGATCTGCCCGAGGTCGCGGAGCGCGCGGAACAGCGCCACCCCGGCGGCGGCGCCGACCGCGCCGCCCGCCAGCAACACCCCGCCCATGCGGAAATCGACGTTGCCGCGCCGGGCGTGGGCGAGCATCCCCGACACCGACGCGGCGGCGATCTGGTTCGCCTCGCTGCCCACGGCGATGGCCGGCGGAACCCCGGCGAAGATCAGCAGCGGCGTCATCAGGAACCCGCCGCCGACGCCGAACATGCCCGACAGGAAGCCGACCCCCGCCCCCATGCCGAGCAGGAGCAGCACGCTGACCGACATTTCCGCTATGGGCAGGTAGATGTCCATTGCGCGGGCCGGGCGCGGGCGGGCGGGCGCCTCTACGCGCCGGAGCGGTCCTCCCCCCGCGGCGCGGCGCCGATGAAGCCCACCGCCGCGCGCGCCTCCGCGAGGACGGGCTCCGCGAGGGCGCGCGCGCGCTCGGCGCCGCCGCGCAGCACCGAATCGATATGCGCCGGGTCGGCGGCGAGGCGGCGCATCTCCGCGCCGATGGGGCCGAGCGCCGCGACGGCGAGGTCGACCAGCCGCGCCTTGAAGTCCGAAAACGCCGCGCCGGCGAACTCGGCGCACACCGCGGCGGCGGAACTGTCGGCGAGGGCGGCGTAAATCCCCACCAGGTTCGCCGCCTCGGGCCGCTCGGCGAGGCTATCGGGCGAATCCGGCAGCGGGTCCGGGTCGGTGCGCGCGCGGCGGATTTTCAGTGCGATGGCGTCGGCGTCGTCGGTCATGTCGATGCGCGAATAGTCGGAGGGGTCCGACTTGCTCATCTTTTTGGAGCCGTCGCGCAGGCTCATCACCCGCGCCGCCGCGCCGAGGATCATCGGTTCGGGCCGCGGGAACAGGTCGACGCCGAACATGCTGTCGAACGCCTGGGCGATGTCGCGCGCCAGCTCCAGGTGCTGCTTCTGGTCCTCGCCCACGGGGACGTGCGTCGCCTTGTAGAGGAGGATGTCGGCGGCCATCAGGTTGGGGTAGGCGTAGAGGCCGACGGTGGCGTTGTCGCGGCGCTTGCCGGCCTTCTCCTTGAACTGCGTCATGCGGTTGAGCCAGCCGAGCCGGGCCACGCAATTGAATATCCACGCCAGTTCCGCATGCCCCGGCACCTGGCTCTGGTTGAAGACCACGCTCGCCTTCGGGTCGATCCCCGAGGCGATCAGCCCGGCGCACACTTCGCGGGTGTTCGCGGCGAGCGCCGCCGGGTCCTGCGGCACGGTGATCGCGTGCAGGTCGACGATGCAATAGATGCACTCGTAATCGCCTTGCAGGCGCGCCCAATTGCGGATGGCGCCGAGATAGTTGCCGAGATGCAGATTGCCGGTGGGCTGAACGCCCGAGAAGATTCGCGCCATCGCCTGTCCCTCCGCCGCGCCGCGACGATACGGCGCGCGCGCGCCGCCGTCACCCGTTTCCGCGCTCCGGCGGCGATTTCGCCAATAGCGGCCGCAAATCGCCCGGCCGCGCCGCGCCGAGCAGGGCGGCCGCGAGCGCGAACAGCGCGATGCCGAGGACGACCACCGCGGCGAGGGCGGCCGCGCTCTCCGGCAGGCCCGCCGCGAACCATGGCGCCAGCCGGTCGCAGGCCATCCACACGCCGGCGGCCATCGCCGCGGCCGCCAGCGCCATGCGCGGCAGGCGGCGGCGCAGGCGCGTGTCGAGGCGGAGGTGGCCGCGCCGCGCCAGCGCGGCCGCCAGCAGCGCCGTGTTGAGCCAGGACGACGCCGCGCTGGCGAGGGCGATCCCCACATGCGCCAGCGGGCCGATCAACGCCAAGCTCAACGCCACGTTGGCCGCCAGGCACAGCACTGCGATCTTGACCGGCGTGCGGGTGTCCTCGCGGGCGAAGAAGGCCGGGGCGAGGACCTTCACCAGGACGAAGGCGGGGAGTCCGGCGGCGTAGGCGGCGAGCGCGCCGGCGGTCGCGGCGGCGGCGGCGGCGTCGAAGGCGCCGCGCATGAACAGGACGGTCGCCACCGGCGCCGCCGCCGCCGCCAGCGCCGCCGCCGCCGGCAGGGCGAGCAGCAGCGCGTATTCCAGCGCCCGGTTCTGGCTCTCCTCCGCCGCGCCCGCCTCGCCGCCGCGCAGATGCCGGGTCAGGGTCGGCAGCAGGGCCGTCCCCATCGCCACGCCGACGACGCCGAGCGGCAGCTGGACGATCCGGTCGGCGTAATAGAGGAACGAGATCGCCCCCGCCGGCAGGAACGAGGCGATGACGATGTCGGCGAGCAGGTTGAGCTGCTGGACTCCGGCGCCGAGCGCCGCCGGCGCGATCAGTTTCAGCAGGCGGCGCACCGCGGGCGTGAGCCGCGGCCGCGGCAACGGCGGCAGCAGGCCGGCGCGGCGGCAGTTCCAGGCGAGCCAGGCGAATTGGACGACCCCGCCCGCGGCGACCCCGGCGGCCAGCGCGTGGCCCGGAGTCGCCAGCGAATCGCGGAACCGCAGCAGCGCCGCGATCAGGCACAGGTTGAGGAGGATGGGCGCCGCCGCCGCCGCCGCGAAACGCTCGACGCCGTTGAGCACGCCGGACAGCAGCGCGACCAGCGAGATGAACAGCAGGTAGGGGAAGGTGAGCCGCGTGAGCGCCACCGCGAGCGCGAGGCGCTCCGGGTCGCCGGCGAAGCCCGGCGCGGCGGCGCGGACCAGCCACGGCATGGCGAGCTCCGCCGCCGCGACCGCGGCGACGAGGAGCCACAGCAGGACCGCCATCGCCTCGCCGGCGAAGCGCCGCGCCGCCTCCGGCCCATCGGTCTTCGCCCGCCCGGCGAACATGGGGACGAAGGCGAGGTTGAACGCGCCCTCGGCGAACAGGCGGCGGAACAGGTTGGGCAGTTTGAACGCGACGAAGAACGCGTCGCCCACCGCCCCGGCGCCGACGTAGCGGGCGATGAGGACGTCGCGGAGAAAGCCGAGCGCGCGCGAGGCGAGGGTGCAGGCCCCGACCGTGGCGGCAAAGCGGATCAGCGCCATCGCGTCGGAGACACCGGCGTTTCCGGATGATCGGAGCGGATGCGAATAGAACTACGACTACGACGGTTTCGGCCCCGGATCGTAATAGTAGCACGGACTCTTCATGTTTTTTAACCTTTTCCACGCCTCCAGTCGTTCTTTCTGAGTGAAAAGCGGTTTCCATTCAGGTTGGAGAATCAAAGCCTCCATCGATATATCCAACCTGCGACACTCCCACAGCTTCATCAGGCCATCGGAAGGGGGAGCGGGTTGAAGCAGCTGTCTGGCCGTTTCCAGCCCGCCTTTCCGGTCAACCATTTGTATGAAGCGGGTAGCGCGATAATCGCACTCATCGCGCGCCTGCGCGTAGATCCGGCGCATGGCCAAGTGAAAGTCCGATTCGAGATTGCTCATCGCGTTACCCCCGGATGGTTTCCAGCCTGCATTTCACGCTCCCTGGGACCGCCGGCGTCTCGCCGGCCAATGCGCGAAGCGCATTCGAAGCAAATGCCGGCGGGACGCCGGCAGTCCCAGGGAGCGGCCTATTCGGCCGCCGCCTCGGCCTTGCGCGCCACGACGCCGCCCTGGACCGCCGCCAGCAGCGCCGCCCTGATCTCCGCCAGCCGGCGTTCGTCCGTCACCTTCATGCCGAAGGAGTCGCGGACGTAGAATACGTCGACCGCGCTTTCGCCATAGGTGGCGACGCGCGCGCTGCCGACCGCGAGGCGGAGGTCGACGAGGGCGCGGGTTACGTCGAACAGCAGGCCGGCGCGGTCGCGCGCATTCAGTTCGACGACGGTGTGCGACGCCGACGCGCGGTTGTCGATCAGCACCCGGGGCTGGACCTTGAAGACCCTCATGCGGCTGGCCCGCGACGCCTGTTCGCGCTCGGCCAGCGCGACCTGCGGCTTGAAGTCCATCGCCAGCGTCATCTCGATGGTCGCCGAGAGGCGCGCGAGGCGCTCCGGCCCGTCGAACGGCGCGCCGTCGATTCCCTGGACGTGGAAGGTGTCGAGCACCATGCCGTCGCGGGTGCCGAAGACGCGCGCCTCGACGATGGCGGCGCCGCACACCGTCATCGCCCCGGCGACGCCGGCGAACAGGCCGGGATGGTCGGGGGCGTACACCGTCGCCTCGGTGGCGGAGCGGAAGGAATCGCCGCGCGCCTCCACCGTGAGCTGCGCGCCGTCGGAATCGGCGCGGCGCATGAGCGCGGCGTGGCGCGCATGCGTCGCGGCGTCGAAACTCAGCAGGTAGTCGGGGTAGGACCTGTCGAGGAAGCGCTCGACCTCCTCGCGCGGCCAGTCGGCGAGTTCGGCGCGCACCGCCGCGCGCGCCGCCGCCAGCCGCCGCTTGCGGTCGGACAGCGCGCCGCCGCCGGTCATCGCCGCCTCGGCGCGGTGATACAGGTCGCGCAGCAACTGGCCCTTCCAGCCGTTCCACACGTTCGGCCCGACGGCGCGGATGTCCGCCACCGTCAGCACCAGCAGCAGGCGCAGGCGCTGCGGCGAGCGGACGGCGGCGATGAAGTTCTCGATGGTGCGCGGGTCGGAGACGTCGCGGTTGAAGGCGGTGGCGGAGCACAGCAGGTGGTGTTCGACCAGCCACGCCACGGTCTCCGTCTCCTCGGCGGAGAAGCCGAGCCGGGGCGCCAGTTTGCGCGCGACGCGCGCGCCGAGGACGGAATGGTCGCCGCCCCGCCCCTTGGCGATGTCGTGCAGGAACAGCGCCAGGTACAACACCTTGCGCGACAGCACCTCGTGCACGATTTCGGTCGCCAGCGGCAGTTCGCCGGCCAGCGCGCCCTGCTCGATCCGCGACAGGATCCCCACCGCGAAGATCGTGTGCTCGTCGACGGTATAAACGTGGTACATGTCGTGCTGGGTCTGCGCGACGACGCGCCCGAAGGCGGGGACGAAGCGACCCAGCACGCCCGCCTCGTTCAACCGCCGCAGGGTCGTCTCCGGGTCCTTGCGGCTGGTCAGCATGTCGACGAACAGGCGGTTCGCCTCCGGGTCCGCGCGCAGCCGCGCGTCGATGCGGGGCAGGTTGCGGGTGATGAGCATCAGCGCGCGCGGGTGGACGTCGAGCTCGCGCTCCTGGGCGACGCGGAACAGCCGCAGCATGTCCGCCGGGGCGCGCGCGAACGCCTCGTCGTCGGCGACTCCGAGCCGTCCGTTGTCGAGCCGGAAGCCCTCGACGTCGCGCCGCCCGCCCCACAGCGGAACCCGCAGCAGCGGGCGGCGGGTGTGCTCGGCCTCGATGGCGGCGCAGAAGATGCGGGTGAGGTCGCCGACCGTCTTGGCGATCAGGTAATAGTGCTTCATGAACCGCTCGACGTCGCTGCCGCCGGCGCGGGCGGCGTAGCGCGACTGCGCGGCGACGGCGATCTGGCGGTCGAAGGTCAGGCGCTCCTCGGCGCGCCCCGCCAGGTAGTGGAGGCGGAAGCGGACGCTCCACAGGTAGCGGTGCGCGCGCCGGAACATGCGGAACTCGGCCTCGGTGAGCACGCCGCGCGCCACCAGGTCGCGCACGTCCTCGACCCGGTAGAGGTATTTGGCGATCCAGAACAGCGTGTGGAGGTCGCGCAGCCCGCCCTTGCCGTCCTTGAGGTTGGGCTCCACGACGTAGCGCGAATCCCCCATGCGGCGGTGGCGGGCGTCGCGCTCCTCCAGTTTGGCGGCGGCGAAGGCGCGGCCGCTCCCCGCGTCGGCGTCGGCGGCGAAGCGCCGCCTGAGCTCCAGGTAGAGCGGCTGGTCGCCATGGACGAAGCGCGATTCCAGCAGCGCGGTGCGGATGGTGACGTCGCGCCGGGCGCGGGCGGTGGTCTCGTCGACCGACCGCGTCGCCTGGCCCACCGTCAGGCCCAGGTCCCACAGCATGTAGAGGGTGTATTCGACGATCTGCTCGCCGCGCGGGGTGGTCTTGTAGGGCGTGAGGAACAGCAGGTCGATGTCGGAGAACGGCGCGAGCTCGCCGCGCCCGTAGCCGCCGACCGCCACCGCGGCCAAGCGGTCCGCCGCCGTCGGGTTGGGCTTCGGGAACACGCGCCCGGCGGCGTGGTCGCAGAGGACGGCGACGATCCGGTCGGCGAGATAGGCGAGCGCGGCGGCGGCGGCGGGGCCGTCGCCATTGGCCTCGAAGCGCCGGCGGACCTCGGCCCGGCCCGCCTCCAGCGCCCCCTTGAGGAGCGCGAGCGCGCCGGCGCGGTCCGCCGGATCGAGCGCCGCCATCGCCGCGCCGAGCGCCCGGCGCCGAACGATCGCGCGTTTGTCTTTCACTGGCGCCATGGAGCCGAATCGCTAGTGTCCTGAGTCTAAAGTTCGCTGCATAATGTGCGGTCGACGCGGTGACAGAAGCGTTTGACGGGTGCGAGGATATCGTCGGCGGTTTTGGTCCATTTGAAGGGCTTGGGATTCTGGTTGTGCCGGTCGATGAAGGCGCGGATATCCGCCTCGAGCTGTTTCGTGGAGGTGTGCACGCCCCGTTGAAGCTGCTTGCGCGTCAGTTCGGCGAACCAGCGCTCCACCTGATTGATCCACGAGGCCGAGGTCGGCGTGAAGTGAGCGTGATAGCGTGGCCGTCGCGCCAGCCATGCCTTGACCGAAGCGGTCTTGTGGGTCGTGTAGTTGTCCATGACGATATGAACGTCCAGGTCTTCGGGAACACGAGCGTCGATCTCCTTGAGGAAATCGAGGAACTCCCGCGCCCGGTGGCGTCTATAGCACTTGCCGATGACGAAGCCCGTTGCGGCGTCGAGCGCGGCGAACAGCGACGTCGTCCCGTGCCGGACATAGTTGTGCGTCCGCCGTTCGGGCATGCCCGGCATCGTCGGCAAGACCGGCTGCTCGCGGTCAAGGGCTTGTCCCTGGCTCTTCTCATCGACGCAGAGCACCAGCGCGCGGTCCGGCGGCGACAGATAGAGCCCCACGATGTCCCGCACCTTATCCACGAACAGCGGATCGCTGGAAAGCTTGAACGCCTCCGACCGGTGCGGTTGCAGCCCGAACGCCTTCCAGATCCGCCGCACCGTCGTGTGCGAAAGCCCCGCCTCCCGGGCCATCGAGCGGATCGACCAATGCGTCGCGTCGGGGGGCGACGTCTCGAGCGTCCGCTTGACGACCTCGGCCACCCGCGCATCTTCCATGCTCCGCGGGCGCCCCGAACGCGGCGCGTCCGACAGGCCCTCGACACGATCCTGCAGAAAACGACGACGCCACTTGCCGACGGTGTGTTCGTGCACGCCGAGTTCCGCCGCCACCGCCTTGCTCGTCAAGCCATCGGCGCAGCGCAGGACGATGCGGCAGCGATCCGACATCCCCCGCGCCACCCGGCGACGGCGAACCTGACGCTCAAGGAACGACCGCTCTGCGGCGCTCAACACCACGGCCGCCACGGGCCGACCGACACAACGCCCCATCGCTTACCCTCCCCGAATCGGCGATCACTGCCCGTTATGATACTAACTTCAGACGCAGGACACTAGAGAGTCGTCCTACCCGTCCGCCACGGGGGCGCGCCTTCGCGTCAACCGCCCGCGCCGTCCCCGGCGCCCGGCGCCTGGGCCATGCGTTCGGGGAACGGGCGGCCGAGCGCGCCGGCGACCGTGCCCTCGATCCGCGCCATGCGCTCATTGGCGACGGACAATCCGGCCTCGACGCGCGCGAGCCGGGCGCCGTGCTCGACTTGCGCCGCGGCCAGCGTTTCGACGACCGCCTCGATACGAGCCAGACGCTCCCCATGCTCCGATTGCGTGGCCCGCACCTCCGCGATGTCGGCGCGCAACCGCATGAACATGCCGGCGTTCATGGTCGCGATGGCGAGGAACAGACTGAACCAAAGGGTTGATTTTCGGCATCGGGCTTCTCCCGCCGGCGGCGCGCCGGGCCGGGCAATGCTACACTGTCCGCCCCCGCGCGTCCACGACCTGCTCGCGCGCCTTGACACGCGCGGCGGGCGTGCGGTTCGTTGCGCGCCCCCCCCGGACGTGGCGGGAAGACGCGGAAGGAAGCGGCGATGGCGCGGGCGCTGGCGTTTCCCGGACAGGGGTCGCAGACGGTCGGCATGGGCCGGGCGCTCCACGCGGCGTTCGGCGCCGCGCGCGAGGTCTGGCAGGAGGTCGACGACGCCCTCGGCCGGCATCTCTCGCGGCTCGCCTTCGAGGGGCCGCAGGACGAACTCACCCTCACCGAGAACGCGCAGCCGGCGCTGATGGCGGTGTCGCTGGCCGCCGTCCGGGTGCTGGAGGCGGAGGCGGGGCGCGCGCCCGCCTCCTACGCGGCGTTCGCGGCGGGGCATTCGCTGGGCGAGTATTCGGCGCTGGCGGCCGCCGGGTCGCTCGCGCTCGCCGACGCGGCGCGGCTGCTGCGCCGCCGCGGGCGGGCGATGCAGGACGCGGTCCCGGTCGGCGAGGGCGCGATGATCGCCGTGCTCGGACTCGATCTCGACGCCGTCCGCGCCGTCGCCGAGGAGGCGGCGGAGGGAGAGGTCTGCGAAGTGGCCAACGACAACGCGCCCGGCCAGATCGTCCTGTCGGGCCATGCGGCGGCTATCGAACGCGCCGCCGGCATCGCCAGGGCGCGCGGCGCGCGGCGCGCGCTGCCGCTGCCGGTGAGCGCGCCGTTCCACTGCCGCCTGCTGGAGCCGGCGGCCGACGCGATGCGCGAGGCGCTGGAGGATGTGGCGCTGGCGCCGCCCGCGCCGCCGCTGATCGCCAACGTCACCGCCGAACCCGTGGCGGAGCCCCACGCCATCCGCGAATTGCTGGTGAAGCAGGTCACGGCGACGGTGCGCTGGCGCGAGACGGTGCTGGCGATGCGGCGCCGCGACGTGGACCTGCTGGTCGAAGCCGGCGCCGGGACGGTGCTCGCCGGGCTGGCGCGGCGGATCGACCGCGACATGCGCGCGCGGCCGCTGCTGGCGCCGGAGGACGTCGAGGCGTTCGCGGCGGAGCTGTAGGGGAGCCGGGCATGTTCGACCTTGCGGGCAAGGCGGCGCTGGTGACGGGCGCGTCGGGGGGGATCGGCGGCGCCGCGGCGCGCGCGCTGCACGCGGCGGGCGCGGCGGTGGCGCTCTCCGGCACCCGCCGCGAACGCCTCGACGCGCTGGCGGCGGAACTGGGCGCGCGCGCCGCCGCGCTGCCGTGCGACCTGGCCGACGCGGAGGCCGCCGCCGGACTCGCCGGCGCGGCCGAATCGGCGCTGGGGCGGCTCGACATCGTGGTCAACAACGCCGGCCTCACCCGCGACGGCTTGGCGCTCCGCATGAAGGACGAGGACTGGCGGGCGGTGCTCGAGGTCAACCTGACGGCGGCGTTCCGCGTCGCGCGGGGAGCGCTGCGCGGCATGATGCGCCGCCGCTGGGGGCGGATAATCAACGTAACCTCGGTGGTGGGGGTCGCCGGCAATGCGGGGCAGGCGAACTACGCCGCCTCCAAGGCGGGGATGATCGGCATGAGCAAGGCGCTCGCCGCCGAGGCCGCCGCGCGCGGCGTCACCGTCAATTGCCTGGCCCCCGGCATGATCGACACCGACATGACGCGCGCGCTCGACGAGGCGCGGCGCGCGCGCCTGCTGGCGGCCATCCCCGCCGGGCGCTTCGGCGCGGCGGGCGACGTGGCGGCCGGCGTGGTGTTCCTGGCGTCGGAGGAGGCGGCCTACGTCACCGGCCAGACCTTGCACGTGAACGGCGGCATGGTCATGATTTGACGCGCGCGGGCGTATGGCGGCGCGGGCGGGGCCGTGGTAACACCCCGCGCCGGGCGTTCGGGCCCGCCGCACGACCAACACGCAACGGGGATTATCCGCATGAGTGACGCCAACGACGTCGCCGGGCGCGTCAAGAAGATCGTCGTCGAGCATCTGGGGATCGACGAGGCGAAGGTGACGGAAAGCGCCAGCCTGATGGACGATCTGGGCGCCGACAGCCTCGACGCGGTCGAGATGGTGATGGCCTTCGAGGAAGAGTTCGGCTGCGAGATCCCGGACGACGTGGCCGACAAGATCGTCACCGTGCAGGACGCGATCGACTTCATCGCCCAGCAGGTGTAGCCGGCCCCGCCGCCGCAGCCGGGGGCGCCGCGTGGACGCGGGCAGGCGGGTCGTCGTCACCGGTCTCGGCGCGGTCACGCCGCTCGCCTGCGGAGTCCGCCCCAGCTGGCGGCGGCTGCTCGCCGGGGAGTCGGGGATCCGCGCCATCGACCGGGTCGACGTCTCCGACATGCCCTCGCGCGTCGCCGGGCAGGTTCCGGGGCCGGACGAGGAGGACGGGTTCGACCCCGGCGCCTGGATCGAGCCGCGCGAACGGCGGCGGATGGACACCTTCATCCATTACGCCATCGCCGCCGCCGCCGAGGCGGTGGAGGATTCGGGGTGGCGGCCGGAGGACGACCGGGGCCGCGAGCGCACCGGGGTGCTCATCGGCTCCGGAATCGGCGGCCTCCCCGGCATCGAGGCGGCGACGCTGAGCCTGGCGGAAAAGGGCCGGCGCGGGGTGAGTCCGTTCTTCATCCCCTCCTGCCTGATCAACCTCGCCTCCGGGCAGGTCTCGATACGCTACGGCTTCAAGGGGCCGAACCATTCGGTGGTCACGGCGTGCTCCACCGGCGCGCACGCCATCGGCGACGCGGCGCGGCTGATCCTGTGGGGCGACGCCGACGCGATGGTGGCAGGCGGGTCGGAATCGGCGATCTCGCGGCTGGCGGTCGCCGGGTTCTCGGCGGCGCGGGCGCTGTCGACCGGCTTCAACGACGCGCCGGCGCGCGCGTCGCGCCCGTGGGACCGCGACCGCGACGGCTTCGTGCTCGGCGAGGGCGCCGGGGCGGTCGTGCTGGAGGACTACGGCCACGCGCGGCGCCGCGGCGCGCGCATCTACGCCGAAATCGCCGGCTACGGCCTGTCCGGCGACGCGCACCACATCACCGCGCCGGCGCCCGACGGCGATGGCGGCTTCCGCTCCATGCGCGCGGCGCTGGACCGCGCCGGCATGGCGCCGGGCGACGTCGATTACGTCAACGCGCACGGGACCTCGACCCCGCTCGGCGACGAGATCGAGCACGAGGCGGTCAAACGCCTGTTCGGCGGCGCGGCGGCGAAGCTGTCGATGTCGTCCACCAAATCCGCCATCGGCCACCTGCTCGGCGCCGCCGGCGCGGTGGAGGCGATCTTCTCGATCCTCGCCGTCCACGAGGACACGGTCCCGCCGACGCTGAACCTGGAGAACCCGTCGCCCGGCTGCGACCTCGACCTGGTCCCGCTGGAGGCGAAACGGCGGCCGGTGCGCGCGGCGCTCTCCAACTCCTTCGGGTTCGGCGGCACCAACGCCAGCCTGATCGTCCGGAAGGCGCCCTGACGGGCCGGAGCCATGCGCCCCATCGGCGATTTTCTCGCCCTGGTCCTCGCCCTCGCCGCCGCCGCCGCCCTCGCCGGCGTGTGGTTCGTCAAGAGCGCGGAGCGGCCCGGACCGCTGGCCGCGGAGGCGACGGTGGAGATCCCGCCCGGGCGGGGCCTGCGCGCCGTCGCCCGGGCGTTGGAGGCGGACGGGGTCGTCCGCGGCGCGCGGACCTTCGAGGTCCTCGCCGTCGTCCGCGGCAAGCGCGGCGCGCTGCGCGCCGGGGAATACGCGATTCCGGCGGGCGCCAGCGCCGCGCGGGTGCTGCGCATCCTCACCGAGGGCAAGGCCATCGCGCGGCGGTTCACCGCGCCGGAGGGCCTCACCTCGGCCGAAATCGTCGCCCGGCTCATGGCCGCCGACGGCCTGACCGGGGAGATCTCCGCCGTTCCGGAGGAAGGCGGGCTGCTGCCGGAGACCTATCATTACCGGAAGGGCGAATCGCGCGCCGCCCTGGTCGCGCGCATGGCGGCGGCGGCCCGCGAGACGCTGGCGGAACTGTGGGCGGCGCGCGCCGACGGGCTGCCGTTCGCAACGCCGCGCGACGCGGTGATCCTCGCCTCCATCGTCGAGAAGGAGACGGGGCAGGCCGGCGAGCGCGCGCGCATCGCCGGGGTGTTCACGAGCCGCCTGCGCCGGGGCATGCGCCTGCAATCGGACCCGACGGCGATCTACGCCCTCACCGGCGGGAAGGGGCCGCTGGGGCGCGCTCTGAAGCGGAGCGACCTCGAAATCGACAGTCCCTACAACACCTACCTCCACGCCGGGCTGCCGCCGGGCCCCATCGCCAATCCCGGCCGCGCGGCGCTGGAGGCCGCGCTGCGCCCCGTGGAGACCGGCGACCTGTATTTCGTCGCCGACGGCTCCGGCGGCCACGCCTTCGCGCGCACGCTGCGGGAGCACAACGCCAACGTAGCGCGTTGGCGGCGCGTCCAGCGCGAGCGGGGGGAGCGGTGAGCGAAATCGGCGAGGCGGAGGCGCGCGGCGAAACCGCCCGGCTCTACGACGACATCCGCCGCTGCACGGGCGCGGGCATGGTCAACCTGATCTACCGCCGCATGGCCGCGCGGCCGGGAGTCCTGCCGTGGGCCTGGGGCGCGCTGCGTCCGTCGTTCCTCTCCGGCGCCGTGGAGCGGGAGCGGGCGGCGCCGCGCGCCGGCCTCGACGACGGCGGCGCGCCGCCGCCTCCGCCGCGCGAGGCGCTGGCCGCCGCCGGGCTCGGCGCGGCCGACCTGCGGGCGATCCGCGCCACCGTCGACGCCTACAACCGGGCCAATCTCGGCAATCTGGCCGCCATCGGCGCGCTGGCGGCCTTCCTGGCCGATGGCGGCGCGGCGCGCCCGCCGCGCCCGGCCGATGCGCCGCCGGCGCCGCCGGCGCCGCCCCTTCTGCCGCCGATTCCGGACATGGCGGCGCTGCCCGCCGCGACCGCGGACCTCGTCCGGCTGCTGGCCGCCCGCGCCGCGCCGCCGGACACGCCGATAATTCCGAGCCTCTACCGCCACCTGGCGCCGTGGCCCGCCTTCCTGGCGCTGGCCGCGGCGTCGGCGTTGGCTCTCGACCGCGCCGCCGTCGCCGCGCGCGCCGCCGCCCTGCACGCCCGCGCCCGGCCCGCGATGGCGCGTCTCGCCCGGGCGATGGCGCCGAGGGAGGGAACGGCGCCGCCGCCGGAAGACGAACTCCGCGCCCTCGCCGACCTGGCGGCCCGCTTCTCTGCCGGCCCCATCGCCGGCATGGCCGCGCTCGGCCACCGAATGCGCGCGGCGCTGCCCGATTGACGGGGCTCCCATCGGTCTTGCCCCGGGCCGGTCCGCCTCCGGTGCCATCGGTGCCGGAGCGCAAATTCTGGCTCGCCGCCACCGGCGCCGACAACGACGACGAGCCGTATGGGCGGGGCCTCGCCTCCCAGCTCTACTGGCCCGTCCGGTTCAAGAAGCAGGGCATCAAGGACTGGATTACCTACCTCGAAAAGTTCGGCTCGCCGACGAGCGTGGGCGCCTACCCTCCCGGCGCCTCGAAGCGCGAGCGCGACGTCCTGCTCGCCGCCGCCCGCGCCGTCCACACGAATACGGCCATCACCCTGCCGGAATCCATGCGCCTGTCCCTGCTGGAGGCGAGCCGCGCCGGCGCCCCGTCCTACGCCGAGCTGCACCAGCGCATGCAGGACGTCATCACGACCATCGTCCTGTCGCAGACGATGACCACCGAGGACGGCGCCTCCCGCGCCCAGGCCGACGTCCACATGGAGGTCCGCCGCGAGGTCGTCGAGGCCGACGCCCGCCTCATCGACGACAGCTGGATGCGCGGCCCCGCGGCGTGGCTGGTGCAATGGAACTTCCCCGGCGCCGCCGTCCCCCGCGTCACGCGGCGGATGCGCTCCGAGGAGGACCTCTCCCGCCGCGCCGCCCGCGACAAGACCATCGCCGATATGGGCTACCGCCTCGACCGCGAGTACCTCGAGGAGACCTACGGCGTCCGCCTCGCCGCCGAGGCCGCCCCGCCCCGAACCGCCCCGCCGTCCCGCCGGCGTCCTTCCGGCGGCCCCGTCGCGCTGGCCGATCCCGGCGAGGACGATGAGGACGCGGACCCGGCCGCGCTGCTCTCCGCTCGCGCGGATCGCGCGCTCGGTCCGCGCCTGGACGCGTGGCTCGCCCGCGCCCGCCGCGCCCTCGACGGCGCCGCGGACCTCGCGGCCTTCCGGCGCTGGATCGACGCGGAGGCCCAGGCTGATCTCGATACGGCCCCCGTTCGCGACGGGCTGGCCCGGGCGATGGCCGCCGCCGATCTCGCCGGCCGCGTCGACGTGGACGACGCCCCCGCCCCCGTCGCGCTGGCCGACCCGCCCCGCTCCGTGGAGTTGGCCGACCCCCCGCGCCCCTCCGCGTCCCACGCCCGCCTGCCCTTCCGCAAGCAGATCGCCTTCTTCCGCGGCAAGCTCTCGCTCCCCACCGAGACCTGGACCGATATCTGGCAGGAGCATCACGACGTAGCCTTCGTCGTCGCCGGCGCGGCGCGCGACGACCTGCTCTCCGACCTCCGCGCCGCCGTCGAGGCCGCCACCGCCGACGGCGAGACCCTGCGCGACTTTCGCAAGCGCTTCGACGCGGCGGTCGCGAAGCACGGCTGGGACTACAAGGGCGGGCGGGACTGGCGCGCACGGACCATCTGGCACACTAACGTCACCCAGTCCTACAATGCCGGGCGCTGGCGCCAGATACAGGCCATCGCCCACCGCCGCCCCTACGTCCGCTACCGCCACTCCATCGCCTCCGAGGACCCGCGCGAGGAGCACCTCGCCTGGGACGGCCTGGTCCTCCGCCACGACGACCCGTGGTTGCTCACCCACAACCCCGCCAACGGATGGGGCTGCAACTGCTACCTGGAGTCCCTCTCCGACCGCGACCTCGAGCGCCTCGGCAAGACTGGCCCGGACGAGGCCCCGCCCGTGAACATGCGCCGGGTGACTGTGGGCAAGGGCGCGGCGGCGCGCATCGTCGAGGCACCGGAGGGCGTCGACCCCGGCTTCGGCTATGCTCCGGGGCGCGAGGCCGCGCTGGGCCGCGCCGCCCGCGACCGCGTCCGCAAGGCCCTGGCGCAGGAGCCCGCCTTCGCCGCCCGCGGCGTCGCCGCCGCGCTGTCGAACCCCCGCGCCCTGCCGGCGCTGTCCGCCGAATGGCGCCGCTGGCGCGCCCTCCGCTCCGGGCGCAAACCCGTCGGCGAAGTCTTCGAGGCCGGCGCCCTCCCCCTCGCCGTCGTCGACGCGCTGCGCCGGCGCGGCGACGCCCCCTCCAGCGCCCAGGTCGTCGTCACCGACGAGCGCCTGGCCCATATGGAGCGCGAGTCGAAGCGCCTCCGCGACCGGGCGCTGGACGGCGTGGACATGGACCGCCTGCCCGAGGTCCTCGCCAACCCCGAGGCCGTCCTCCTCGACACCGAGGGCAAGGGACGGACGCTCGTCTTCGCCTTCAGCCCCGCCGAGCGCGACGCCGCCGGCAAGGTCGCCGTCCGGCTCGACTTCCGGGAGGGCGCCCGCCCCCTCGCGAACGCCGTGCGGAGCGCCGGCTACGTCGCGGCGCGCAACCTGCGCGAACGCCGCTACGTCCCGCTCGCCGGCGAACTCCGATAGGGGGTGCGCCGCGCGGGGGGGAGTCGAACCCCCGACCCGGATCCGGCTTTCGCCGAAGCCCGCTCTAACCGGCTGAGACTTACTCGCGCGGCGCCCGCATATGGTAGGATGCCGCCATGGCCGGCGCAAGGCTCGAACTCAAGATCGAGGGACTGGGCGACGTCCGCCGCCGCCTGTCCGAGCTCGCCGACCGCCTCGCCGACCCCGCCCCCGCTCTGAACGAGATCGGCGAGCTCCTGCTCAACTCCACCCGCGAGCGCTTCCGGTCGCGCAAGGCCCCCGACGGGACGCCCTGGGCTCCGCTCTCCGAGTCCTACGCGGCGCGCAAGCCGAAGAACCGGGGCAAGATCCTCGTCCTCGAGGGCCAGCTGATGAAGACGCTCAACTACGAGGCCGACCGCGACGGCCTCCTGTTCGGCAGTCCCGAGGTGTATGCCGGGACCCACCAGTTCGGCCGCGCGGAGTCCAACATCCCCGCCCGCCCCTTCCTCGGCCTGACCGCCGAGGACATCGTCCACATCGACGAGATATTGGGCGACTACCTCGACCCCGTCTGACGCGCCGTTTTTTTCTCGCCCTTTCCGCCACCGCGCCGTTGCGGGATTTCCGCCCGTTTTCCCGCTGCCGCGTCCCTGGATTCCAATTTTTTCGCAGTCCCGTCCTGCGCCTCGCTCGCCGCCCCTTCGCCAGACGCCCGCCAATTCCGGGCCAATTTCGGTTATTCCCACCTATCCACCAATTCCGCAATAATTCAGTCTCCCCACAATCGGGCGTTCGTCCGCGGAGTCCGCCATGTCGCCCCCGGTTACGTTGGGGGCCTCGCCAGCGAGGCCGGCGGCGGCCAGCTTGAGCCCGGATTTCTCATACGTCTCTGGCTTGAAGGGCTCTGCATGGTATCCGCGGAAATTTCGGGCCGGCCGCCCCGTCGATGTTCGCCGGACGCGCGCACGCGCTGCAGTTTGGCGGAGAACGCCTCGGCGGCGGATTCCAGTTGCGATTTCGTTCCGGCCATCGCCCATATTACGCCATCGCCCATGTTATGAACGAATGCGCCCGCCTGCGGCGCAATCCCGGGAGCGCCCGCGCGCCGCCGCGAATCGCGGGCCGCGCCGCGGTAGGCTAAAGTAGGGGCGATGGCCGCCGGGCCGGCGGCCGTTCGCCGCGCGGGAGGCGGCCATGCGGGTGATCGTCGTCGGCAACGAGAAGGGCGGGTCGGGCAAATCGACCGTCGCGGCGCATCTGGCCGTGGGCTTGCTCGGCGCCGGCTACCGCGTCGCCAGCATCGACATCGACGTCCGCCAGCGGACCATGACGCGGTTCTTCGCCAACCGCGCCGCGCATGCCGAGGCGCAGGGGCTGGCGCTGCCGGCGCCGGACCACGAATTGTTCGCCGCGGTGCGCGACGGCGGAACCCTGCCGGAAAGGATCGCGGCGCTCGCCGCCGGCCACGACGCGGCGGTGATCGACTGCCCCGGCAGCGACACCCCGCTGTCGCGGCTGGCGCACGGCTTGGCCGACGTCCTGGTGACTCCGGTCAACGACAGTTTCGTCGACCTCGACGTGCTGGCGGAGATCGACCCGGGCACGTTCGGCGTCGTCCGGCCGAGCCGCTACAGCGTCATGGTGTGGGAGCAGCGCAAGATCCGCGCCGCGCGCGACCGCGCGGAGATCGACTGGGTGGTGATGCGTAACCGCCTCTCGCCGCTCGACGCCCGCAACAAGCGCCGCGTCGCGGCGGCGGTGGAGGAGCTGGCGCCGCGGGTCGGCTACCGGACGATCCCCGGCTTCTCGGAGCGGGTGATCTTCCGCGAATTGTTCCCCCGGGGGCTGACCGTGCTGGACCTCGGCCGCGCCGGGCTGCGCATGACCCTGTCGCATGTGGGCGCGCGTTCGGAGCTGCGCGGCCTGCTGGCGGCGGCGCTGCGCGGCGCCGCGCCCGCCGGCGCCGCCGCCGGCGCGGACCGCTAGGCGGGCGGCGCGCGGTGTCCCGGCGCGACGCGGTTCCGGCGCGGTCGTCGGAGCGGGAGATCTCCGCCTTCCTGGAGCGCGCGGCCAGCCTCGCCCCGCGCGCCCGGCCGCGCGGGGCGGACGGAAAGGTCCGCGGCCGGCTGATCTTCGCCCTCGACGCGACGCAAAGCCGCGGCCGGACGTGGGATCGGGCGTGCGACATCCAAGCGGAGATGTTCTCCGAAACCGCCGCGCTCGGCGCGCTGGCGATCCAGCTCGCATATTACCGCGGCTACCGCGAATTCGAGGCGACGCCGTTCGAAACCCGACCGGCGGCGCTGCTGCGGCGCATGACCGGCGTGCGCTGCCTCGGCGGGCGGACGCAGATCGCGCGGCTGCTGCATCACGCGCTGGCGGAGACGGCGCGCGAGAAGGTGGACGCGCTGGTGTTCATCGGCGATTGCTGCGAGGAGGACGTCGACGAACTCTGCCACCTCGCCGGCGAGCTCGGCCTGCACGGCGCGCCGCTGTTCGTCTTCCACGAGGGCGGCGACCCGTGGGCGGGCGCGGCGTTCAAGCAGATGGCGAAACTGTCCGGCGGCGCCTATTGCCGGTTCGGCGACTCCAGCGCGCGGCTGTTGCGCGACCTGCTGCGCGCGGTCGCCGTCTATGCCGTCGGCGGCCGTCCGGCGCTGAAGGACTACAACCGCCGCGCCGGGCGCGACGTGTTGAAATTGCCGCCGGCGCGGCGGCGCTGACCCGCGGTGTATCTCTACCTGGTCGCCGGGGCCGGCGCGCTTCTGGCGCTGTTCGTCCTCGGCCGGCTGTTCGTCTCCGCCAATCCCGCCGCGCTGGCGCGGGGGCTGCGCGTAGCCTTGATCGCGCTGGCGCTTCTGCTCGCGCTGCTGGTGCTGGCGCGGGGCCTGCCCTTCCTCGCCGCGGCCCTCGGCGCCGTCGCCGCCTTCGGCTGGAAGTCGGGCCTGCTCCTGCGCCTGCTGTCGCTCGCGGGGATGTGGCGGGCGGCGCGCGCGGCCGCCGGCGGGGCGGGGCCGTTCGGCCCGGCGCCGGGCGCGGGACCGGCGGGCGGGACCGCGTCGGAGGCGCGGACCGACTGGCTGGCGATGCAGCTCGACCACGCGACCGGGCACATCGACGGGTCGGTTGTGCGCGGACCGTTCGCGGGCCGGCGCCTCGGCGACCTTTCCGAGGACGAATTGCATGAACTCTGGCTCTCGGTCCGCGCCGACGCGCATTCGCTGCGCCTGCTGGAGGCCTGGCTCGACCGCGGCGGCGGCGACTGGCGCGGGCGCTTCCGGGCGCGCGGCGGCGCGGCGGCGGACTCCGGCGGCGGCGCGATGACGCGCGAGGAGGCGCTGTCGATCCTCGGCCTCGCGGAAGGCGCCGGGCCGGAGGAGGTCAAGGCGGCGCACCGCGAGTTGATGCAGAAACTGCACCCCGACCACGGCGGCTCCGGCTGGTTCGCCGCCAAGCTCAACCAGGCGAAGTCGCTGCTGCTCGACGAATAGCGGCGCGCGGCGTAGGCCCGGCGCGGCGAAAGGGGTAGGATGCGCCGACGACGACAAGCGGAGGCTCCCGCCATGACGCGCAAACCCCTTCTCGCCGCGCTGGCGGCGCTCGGCCTGGCGCTGGCCGGGGCGGCGGCGGCCAATCGCGGCGGCGACGCGCTCCTTCCCGCCGCCGACGCGGCCCCGGCGCCGGAGGGCGCCGCGCCCGCCGCCGCCGACCTCCGGGCCGGCTACGACGCCATCGACGCCGGCGATTACGAGGCCGCCATCGCCGTGTTCGAGGCGGCGCTGGCGCGCGACCCGCGTCACGCCGAAGCGCACAACCAGCTGGGCTACGTCCACCGCCGGTTGCAGGACTTCGACCGCGCCTTCTCCCACTACCGCACGGCGCTCGCCATCGACCCGTCGCACACCGGCGCGCACCACTATATCGGCGAGGCGTTCCTGGAGACCGGCGACCTGGCGCGCGCCGAGGAGCACCTGCGCGCGCTCGACATGATCTGCCTGTTCGGCTGCGACGACTATTACGCGCTGGAGCAGGCGGTGGCGCTCTACAGGGCGAACCTGGCCGGCTGACGGCGCGGCGCCGGCGGCGGGAGGCCGCCTCCCTCCCGGCCGCCGATGGAGCTGTGGATACCGATCTCGGTCGGCGCGGCGTTCTTCCAGAACCTGCGCTCGGCGTTGCAGAAGCACCTGAAGGCGCGACTCGGCACGTCGGGCGCGACCTTCTCGCGGTTCCTCCTCGCGCTGCCCTTCGCCGCGCTCTACGTGTTCGTCCTGCATGCCGGGTTCGGGCGTCCGCTGCCCGCGCCCAACCCGGTCTTCCTCGCCTGCGCCGCTGTCGGCGGGTTGACGCAGATCGCGGCGACGGCGTTGTTGATCCACCTGTTCTCCTTGCGCAACTTCGCCGTCGGCACGGCCTACTCCAAGACCGAGCCGGCGCAGACGGCCGTCTTCGGCCTGGTCATCCTCGGCGACACGGTGAGCCCGGCGGGGGCGGCGGGGATCCTGGTGAGCCTGTCCGGCGTGGTCCTGATCTCCGCCGCCCGCGCCGGCCTCGCGCTGGGGCCGGCGCTGCGCGCGCTCGCCGGCCGCCCGGCGTTGATCGGCATGGCGTCGGGGGCGGGCTTCGGGATTTCGGCGGTGTGCTTCCGCGCCGCCGCCCTGTCGCTGAGGCAGGAGGGGTTCCTCATGCCGGCGGCCTTCACGCTGGCTACGGCGCTCCTGATCCAGACCGCCGTCATGGCGCTGTGGCTGCGCTGGCGCGAGCCCGGCCGGATCTCCGAGGTCCTCGCCGAATGGCGGCTGACGGGACTGGTGGGGTTGAGCGGCGCGATCACGAGCGTCGGCTGGTTCACGGCGATGACCTTGCAGAACGCCGCCTATGTGCGCGCCGTGGGGCAGGTCGAACTGGTCTTCACGTTTCTCGCCTCCACCCTCTTCTTTCGCGAGAAGTCGAGCGGGCGGGAGGTCCTGGGCATCGCGGCGATCGTCGCCGGCATCCTGCTTCTGCTCCTGGCCTGAAGCCGGCGGCGGCTGTCCCGGCCCGGGCGCATGTGCCAGACTGCCCCGCCCTCCCACCCGAACGGCGCGAAGTGAACATGAAGGACGACACGCTGGCGGTGGTCGCCGGGCGCGACCCGGACGCGAATTTCGGCGTCGTCAACCCGCCCGTCTATCACGCGTCGACGGTCACCTTCCCCACCCTCGCGGCGCTGGAGGCGGCGGGGCGGCGCCCGCTCGACGTCCCCTATTACGGGCGCAACGGCACTCCGGGGACCTTCGCGTTCGAAGAGGCGGTCGCGGCGCTGGAGGGCGGCGACCGGTCGGTGGCGGTCGCGTCGGGCAAGGCGGCTGTGCTGGCGGCGCTCACCGCCTTCGTCGAGGCGGGCGACCACATGCTCGTCGCCGACTCCGCCTACGGCCCGACCCGCGCCTATTGCGAACGTTTTCTCAAGCGCTTCGGCGTCGAGACGACCTTCTACGACCCGGAGATCGGCGCCGGGATCGCCGGCCTGATCCGCCCGAACACGCGGCTCGTGTTCGTCGAATCGCCGGGTTCGCTCACTTTCGAGGTGCAGGACGTTCCCGCCATCGCCGAGGCCGCGCGCGCCGCCGGCTGCA
Source organism: Alphaproteobacteria bacterium (assembly GCA_965242575.1). Lineage (GTDB taxonomy): Bacteria > Pseudomonadota > Alphaproteobacteria > UBA7887 > UBA7887 > JANQOH01. The sequence goes on along the minus strand of OZ251461.1, from coordinate 1,855,760 downwards.
CGGTGGCGATGGACAACACCTGGGCCAGCCCGCTCTTCCTCAAGCCGTTCGCGCTCGGCGTCGACCTGTCGGTGCAGGCGGCGACGAAATATATCGGCGGCCATTCCGACGTCATGCTGGGGGTCGTCACCGCGACCGCGGCGGTCCAGGAGCGGGCGCGCAAGGCCGCCTTCGATCTCGGCGCGCCGGCGGGGCCAGACGACGTCTATCTGGCGCAGCGCGGCCTGCGCACGCTGGCGGTCCGCATGCCGCGCCACATGGAGAGCGGCCTGGCGGTCGCCGACTGGCTGCGCGGCCGCCCGCAGGTCGCGCGGGTCCTGCATCCCGGCCTGCCCGGCGACCCCGGCCATGCGCTGTGGCGGCGCGACTTCCGCGGCGCCAGCGGCCTGTTCGGCGTCGAACTGGCCCCCGGCCCGCGCCGCGCCGTCGCCGCGCTGCTCGATGGGCTGGAGCTGTTCTCGATGGGCTTTTCGTGGGGCGGGTACGAAAGCCTGGCGATCCCCGTCGAGCCGGCGCGCATGCGCACGGCCACCCGCGCGCGCTGGGCGGACGCCGGCCCGCTGCTCCGCCTGCATGTCGGCCTGGAGGACCCCGCCGACCTCATCGCCGACCTCGCCGCCGGCCTCGCGCGCTACGACGCCGCGCGGAGCGATGGAGGCGCCGCGTGACCCGCCGCGCCGCGCTTCTCGCCCTGTGCCTCGCTTTCGCCGCGCCGGCCAGCGGCGGAGAGATGGCGTTCGCCGCGTCCGAATTGTGGATCGAGAGCGGCGGCGCGCGCCATCGTTTCCGCGTCGAGCTGGCCGAGACGCCGGCGCAGCATGCGCGCGGCCTGATGTTCCGCACCGACCTCGCGCCGGACGCGGGGATGCTGTTCGACTACGGCGCGCCCCGGCATGTCTCCATGTGGATGAAGAACACGCTCGTCCCGCTCGACATGCTGTTCATCGCCGCCGATGGCGAGATCGTCCGGATCGCCCGTTGGACGACGCCGCTGTCGCTGGAGCCCGTCCCGTCGCCGGGGCCCGTCGCCGGGGTTCTGGAGCTGCGCGGCGGTACCGCCGACCGCCTGGGACTCCGCGCCGGCGACCGGGCGGTCCACCCGATCTTCGCGCGCGACGGGCCAGGGTAACGCGAGTCGCAGGCGCGGGCGGCAGGTCCGGCGCCGTGTGGGCGCCGTGCAGCGCGCTACCGTTCCGACCGCGCTTCGCGCATTCGCCGGCGGGCGCCGGCGCTCCCGGGAAGTCCTCGCCGGCCCGGACGGCCCGCCCCCCTCCCTCCGTCACCCCTCGCCGTAATAGTCCAGCGCCTCGACCAGCGCGGCGGCGGCGGCGCGGGCCGGGTCGCCGGAGGCGGCGGCGAGGCGGGCCTCGGCGTCGGCGCGGGTGACATCGGACAGCGGGAACGCCTCGGTCGCGAGCACGGTGCAGCGGTCGGGCGCCGCCTCAGCGAAGCCGCCGGCGACGAATACGCGCTCGACCGGAGCGCCCTGGTCGTGGATCTCGATGGCGCCCGGCCGCACCAGCGACAACAGCGGCGCGTGTCCGGGAAGGACGCCGAAATCGCCCTCCGCGCCGGGGACCACCGCCATATCGACCTCGCGCGAGACCAGCAGGCGCTCGGGCGAGACGAGCTCAAAGGCGATCTTGCCGGCCACGACGGTCACGCCGCCTCGGCGGCCATTTGGCGGGCCTTGTCGCGCGCCTCGTCCAGAGTGCCGAGCATGTAGAAGGCGGCCTCGGGCATGTCGTCGCATTCGCCGTCGCAGATCGATTTGAAGCCAGCGATGGTGTCCTCCAGCGACACCAGCCGGCCGGGCGCGCCGGTGAACACCTCGGCGACGTGGAAGGGCTGCGACAGGAAGCGCTGGATCTTGCGCGCCCGCGCCACGGTCAGTTTGTCGTCCTCCGACAGTTCGTCCATGCCGAGAATGGCGATGATGTCCTGCAACGACTTGTAGGTTTGCAGGATCTCCTGCACCCGCCGGGCGATGGCGTAATGGTCGTCGCCGACGATGCGCGGGTCCAGCATGCGCGAGGTGGAGTCGAGCGGGTCCACGGCGGGGTAGATGCCGAGCTCGGCGATCTGGCGGTTCAACACCGTCGTGGCGTCGAGATGGCTGAAGGAGGTCGCCGGCGCCGGGTCGGTCAGGTCGTCCGCCGGGACGTAGATCGCCTGCACCGAGGTGATCGAACCCTTGCGGGTGGTGGTGATCCGCTCCTGCAACGCGCCCATGTCGGTGGCCAGCGTCGGCTGGTAGCCGACGGCGCTCGGAATGCGCCCCAGCAGCGCCGAAACCTCCGACCCCGCCTGGGTGAAGCGGAAGATGTTGTCGACGAAGAACAGCACGTCCTGCCCCTCCCGGTCGCGGAAATACTCGGCGACCGTGAGGCCGGTCAGCCCCACCCGCGCGCGCGCGCCGGGGGGTTCGTTCATCTGGCCGTAGATCAGCGCCGCCTTCGACTCGCCGCCCTCCCGGTCGATCACGCCGGAATCGACCATCTCGTGGTAGAGGTCGTTGCCCTCGCGGGTCCGCTCGCCCACCCCGGCGAACACGGAATAGCCGCCATGCGCCTTGGCGATGTTGTTGATCAACTCCATGATGATGACGGTCTTGCCGACCCCGGCGCCGCCGAACAGGCCGATCTTGCCGCCCTTGGCGTAGGGCGCCAGCAGGTCGATGACCTTGATGCCGGTGGCGAGGATTTCGGATTCGGTCGACTGGTCGATGAAGTCCGGCGCGGGCTGGTGGATAGGCGCGGTCGCGGCGGCGGCGATGGGGCCGCGCTCGTCGATGGGGGCGCCCACCACGTTCATGATGCGCCCGAGCGTCTCGCGCCCGACGGGGACGGCGATGGGGCCGCCGGTGTCCACCGCGCGCGCGCCGCGCACCAGGCCCTCGGTCGAGTCCATCGCCACCGCGCGGACGGTGTTCTCGCCCAGGTGCTGCGCCACTTCGAGGACGAGCCGCGCGCCCTGGTTCTCCACCTCGAGGGCATTGAGGATCGCCGGCAGGTCGCCGTCGAATTGCACGTCCACCACGGCCCCGATGACCTGGGCGACGCGACCGGTGTTCTCCTTCATGACGGGGTCCTCCCGCGGGGCGGCGGCTAGAGCGCCTCGGCCCCGGAAACGATTTCGATCAGCTCCTTGGTGATCGCCGCCTGCCGCGACCGGTTGTAGGTCAGGGTCAGCCGGTCGATCATGTCGCCCGCGTTCCGCGTGGCGTTGTCCATCGCCATCATGCGCGCGCCCTGCTCGCTGGCGGCGTTCTCCAGCAGGGCGCGGAACACCTGCACCGCCATGTTGCGCGGCAGCAGCTCGGCGAGGAGGGACTCCTCGTCGGGCTCGAATTCGTGGACCGCGCCGCCATGCGCCCCGCCCGCGCCGTCCTCCTCCGGATCCGCCGGCGGCAGCGGGACCAGCCGGAGCGGCGTCACGACCTGGCTCACGGCGGAGCGGAAGGCGTTGTAATAGAGCGTGCAGACGTCGAACTCGCCGTCGGCGAAGCGCCGGGCGATCCCCTGCGCGATGGCCTCCGCCTCGGCGAAGGCGACTCCGCGCGCGCCCACCTCCTCCAGCGTCTCGACCATGCGGTCGCCGTGGTCGCGGCGCAGCTGGTCGCGCCCCTTGCGCCCGACGACGAGGAGTTTCGCCGTCCGGCCCTCGCGCTCCAGCCCGGCGATGCGCGCGCGCGCGGCGCGGACGACGCCGCTGTTGAAGGCGCCGCACAGGCCGCGGTCGGAGGTGGCGACGACGATGAGGTGGACGTCCTCGCGCCCCGTCCCGCGCAGCAGCGCCGGCGCGTCGTCGCGTTCGGCGACGGCGGCGGAGAGCGACGCCACGATGCGCGCCATGCGGTCGGCGTAGGGGCGCGCGGCCTCCGCCGCCTCCTGCGCCCGGCGCAGTTTCGACGCGGCGACCATCTTCATCGCGCTGGTGATCTTCCGCGTCGCCTTGACGCTGTCGATCCGGTTGCGGAGCTCCTTGAGCGCGGCCATCGGCGGATCAGGCGAAGCTCGCCTTGAAGTCTTCCATGACCGCCTTCAACCGCTCCTCCGTCGCGTCGGTGATCTCGGCCTCGTCGCGCAGCGCCGCCAGCAGGTCGGCGCGGTCGGCGCGGACGCGGCCCAGCAGCGCGTCGACGAAGCGGGTGACGTCGGCGGCCGCGACGCCGTCGAGATGGCCGCGCACGCCGGCGTAGATGGCGACCACCTGCTCCTCGACCGGGAGCGGCGCGTATTGGTCCTGCTTCAGCAGTTCGGTGAGGCGCGCGCCGCGGGCGAGCAGGCGCTGCGTCGCCGCGTCGAGGTCGGAGCCGAACTGCGCGAACGCCGCCATCTCGCGGTATTGCGCCAGCTCCAGTTTGATGCGCCCGGCGACCTGCTTCATCGCCTTGACCTGCGCGGCCGACCCCACCCGGCTGACCGACAGACCCACATTAATCGCCGGGCGGACGCCCTGGTAGAACAGTTCCGTCTCGAGGAAGATCTGCCCGTCGGTGATCGAGATCACGTTGGTCGGGATGTAGGCGGAGACGTCGCCGGCCTGGGTCTCGATCACCGGCAGGGCGGTGAGCGAGCCGCCGCCGTGTTCGTCGCTCATCTTCGCCGCGCGCTCGAGCAGGCGGGAGTGGAGGTAGAAGACGTCGCCGGGATACGCCTCGCGCCCCGGCGGGCGGCGCAGCAGCAGCGACATCTGGCGGTAGGCCACGGCCTGCTTCGACAGGTCGTCATAGACGATCAGCGCGTGCATGCCGTTGTCGCGGAAATACTCGCCCATGGCGCAGCCGGCGTAGGGCGCGAGGAACTGGAGCGGCGCCGGCTCCGACGCGGTGGCGGCGACGACGATGGTGTAGTCGAGCGCGCCGTTGTCCTCCAGCGTCTTGACGATCTGCGCGACGGTCGAGCGCTTCTGCCCTATGGCGACGTAGATGCAATAGAGCTTGCGCGACTCGTCGCCGCCGGCGTTGACCGCCTTCTGGTTGATGATGGTATCGATGGCGACGGCGGTCTTGCCGGTCTGGCGGTCGCCGATGATCAGTTCGCGCTGGCCGCGGCCCACCGGCACCAGCGAATCGATGGCCTTGAGTCCGGTCTGGACCGGCTCGTGCACCGACCGGCGCGGGACGATGCCGGGGGCCTTCACCTCGACGCGGCGGCGCTCCCCCGCCTCTATCGGCCCCTTGCCGTCGACGGGCTCGCCCAGCGCGTCGACGACGCGGCCCAGCAGCCCCTTGCCGACCGGGACGTCGACGATGGCGCCGGTGCGCTTGACCGTGTCGCCCTCGCGGATGGTCCGGTCGTCGCCGAAGATCACCGCGCCGACGTTGTCGCTCTCGAGGTTGAGCGCCATGCCCCGGACGCCGCCGGGGAATTCGACCATCTCGCCGGCCTGGACGTTGTCGAGTCCCCAGACGCGGGCGATGCCGTCGCCGACCGCGAGCACCTGGCCCACTTCCGAGACTTCGGCCCCGGCGTCGAAATCGGCGATCTGCCGCTTGAGGATTTCGGATATTTCCGCGGCGCGGATATCCATCATGCCGCTCCTTTCATGACCGCCTTGAGCGATTGCAGGCGGGTTCGGATCGAGGCGTCGAACAGCCGCGGGCCGAGCCGGACCGCGAGGCCGCCGATCAGCGCCGGGTCGACGCGGAAGCGGGGGCGCACCTCGCGCCCCGCCGCCCGCGCCAGCGCGCGGCGGACCGCCTCCGCCTCGTCCGCGTCGAGCGGGCGGGCGCTGGCGACCTCGGCGGAGACCTCGCCGCGATGCGCGGCGGCGAGCGAATCGAAGGCGCGGATCATGCCGGGGAGCGCGAACAGCCGCCGGTTGCGGGCGACCAGGGCGAGAAAATTCCCCACCGCCGCGCCGAGGCCGGCGCGCCGCGCCAGCTCCGCCATCGCCGCGCCCTGCTCGCCGCGCGGGACCAGCGGGCTCGCCGTCATGCGGCGCAGGTCCGCGCTCGCGTCGAGCATGGCGCGCACGCGCGCGAGGTCGCCGGCGACCGCGTCGACCGCCCCGGCCTCGCGCGCCAGATCGAACAGCGCCTTCGCGTAACGGCCCGCCAGGCCGGAAACGCCCGTTTGCTCTTCCGCCACGACTCACCCGCGAGATTGGCGACGGGACCGCGGCGCGGCCGCAAGGCGGGCGCGGCCGGACACGGCGCGCGCCGGCGGAGCGCCGATCCCGTCGTTGAGGCGGGCGCCGTGTAGCACGGGCGCCCGCGCGTTGCAACACGCCGTTCGCCGCCGCCGCGCCTAGAGGAAGGATTGCGGGTCGATGTCCACCCGGACCTGGACTCCGCGCGGCGCGGACGCGGCGGCGGCCGCCGTCCAGGGGCCGACGAGCGCGTTGAGCGCGCGGCCGCGCGGGCCGCGCGCGAGCAGGCGGAAGCGGTGGCGGCCGCGCGCCAGCCGCAGCGGCGCCGGGGCGGGGCCCAGCACCCTCACCTCCGGCGCGCGCGGCGCGCTCCGGGCGAGGCCCACCGCGACGGCGCGCGCCGCAGCCTCGTCGGAGCCGGACACGATAACCGCCGCGAGGCGCCCGAACGGCGGCATCCCCGCCCGCCGCCGCGCTTCGGTCTCGGCGGCGACGAAGCCGTCGCGGTCGCCGGCGGCCAGGGCGCGAATCACCGGATTCTCCGGCGCGCGCGTCTGGAGCAGGACGCGGCCCGGCCGGCCCCCGCGCCCGGCGCGCCCCGCCACCTGGAACAGCAGCTGGAAGGTCCGCTCGGCGGCGCGCAGGTCGCCGCCCGACAGGCCGAGATCGGCGTCGACCGCGCCGACCAGCGTCAGGCCGGGGAAGTGATGCCCCTTGGCCGCCATCTGCGTGCCGATCAACACGTCTATGCGGCGCTCCGCCATGTCCGCGGCGAGCCGGGCGGCGTCGCGCGGGCCGCGCACCGCGTCGCTCGTCATCTCCCGCACGCGCGCCTGCGGGAACAGTTCACGGACCTCCTCCCGCACGCGTTCGACCCCCGGCCCGCAGGCGACGAGGCTCGCGGCGGCGCCGCATTCCGGGCAGGCGGGCGGCGGCGGGCGGCGAAAATCGCAATGGTGGCAGCGCAGTTCGCCGGCCCGCCGGTGCGCGACGAGCCAGGCGTCGCAATCGGGGCATTCGAGGCGGTGCCCGCAGGCGCGGCACAGGGTGAGCGGCGCGTAGCCGCGACGGTTGAGGAACAGCAGCGCCTGGTTCCCCGCCGCCAGCGCGTCCGCCAGCGCCGCGCGGAGGCGCGGCGCCAGGAAGCGCCCGCGCGGCGGCGAATCGGCGCGCAGGTCCACCGCCTCGATTATCGGCGGCCGCGCGGCGCCGTGGCGCTCCGGCAGCCGCTCGGCGCGGTAGCGGCCCTCCGCGACGTTGCGCAGCGTCTCCAGCGACGGGGTGGCGGACGACAGGACGACCGGGATCCCGACGAGGCGCGCCCGCGCCACCGCCATGTCGCGGGCATTGTAGATCACACCGTCCTCCTGCTTGTAGGAGGAGTCGTGCTCCTCGTCGACGACGACGAGGCGGAGCGCGCGGAAGGGGAGGAACAGCGCCGAGCGCGCGCCGACGACGACCCGCGCCCGTCCGCGCGCCGCGGCGCGCCACACCTCGCGCCGCCGGGCGGGGGAGACGTCGGAATGCCACGCCGCGGGGCGGGTTCCGAACCGGCGTTCGAAGCGCGCCAGCCACTGCGCGCCGAGGGCGATCTCCGGCAGCAGCACGAGGGCCTGGCCGCCGGACTCCAGCGCGGCCGCGACGGCCTCGAAATAGACCTCGGTCTTGCCCGCGCCGGTCACGCCGTCGAGCAGGGTGGCGGAGAACCCGCCGCCGACGGCGGCGCGCAGGCCGCGCGCGGCGGCCGCCTGGGCCGGCGACAGCGCGACGCCGGCGCGCGGCGCCTCGGGCGACTCGTCGGGCGTCGACCGGTCCGCCGCGGCGCCTTCGGCGAGGCGCAGCGCTCCGGCGGCGAGCATCGCGCGGACGACGCCGGGGCCGACTCCGGCGCGGCGCGCGAGTTCGGTCCGCGTCGCCGGCGGCCCGGCGTCGAGGGCGGCGAGCACGGCGGCGCGCGCCGGCGTGAGGCGCTCCGGGACCGCCGCGCCGCGCGCCACCGTCCGCCGCCCCGGGCGCGGCGGTTCGAGCGCCTGCGGGACGCTCATCGCCATGCGCAGGACGGCGCCGCGCGGGGCGAGGCAATAGGCCGCCAGCCAGTCGACGAAGGCGCGGAGCGGCGCGTCGAGCGGCGGCGCGTCGAGGACCTCCGCGACGTCGCGCAGCCGCTCCGGCGCCACGCCGCCGGCGCCCGGCCCCCAGACGACGCCGATCGCCCGGCGCGGCCCCAGCGGAACCCGGACGAAACTCCCCTCCGGCGCCGCCATGCCCTCCGGCAAGCGGTAGTCGTAGGGTCCCGCCGCCAGCGGCGGCAGCACCGAGACGACGCCGCCGCCGGGGGCTGGCCGGGCCATCGGTTCGGGCTATCTTTCCCGGCGAGGGAGCGCGCCCGGAGGGGACGGCATGAAGTTTTTCGTCGATACCGCCGATTGCGCGGAGATCCGCGCCCTCGCCGAGACCGGCCTGGTCGACGGCGTGACGACCAACCCCTCGCTGGTCGCGGCGACGGGCCGCCCGCCGCGCGAGGTCATCGCCGAAATTTGCGATCTGGTACCCGGCCCGGTGAGCGCCGAGGTGACGGCGACCGACGCCGACGGCATGGTCGACCAGGGCCGCCGCCTTTCCGGCATCGCCGGCAACGTCGTCGTCAAGACGCCGCTGACGTGGGACGGGCTCGCCGCCTGCCGCCGGCTGCGGGAGGACGGCATCGGCGTCAACGTCACCCTGTGCTTCTCGGCGGCGCAGGCGCTGCTCGCGGCCCGGGCCGGGGCGAGTTTCGTTTCGCCGTTCATCGGCCGGCTCGACGACATCGGCCAGGACGGCATGGCGCTGATCGCCGACATCCGCGCGATCTACCGGCAATATCCGGACCTGCGCACGAGCATCCTGGCGGCCTCGGTGCGCGGCCCGCGCCACGCGGTGGAGGCGGCGAAACTCGGCGCCGACGTGGCCACCGTGCCGCCGAAGGTCCTGCGGCAGATGGCCCAACACCCGCTGACCGACAAGGGCCTGGCGGCGTTCCTCGCCGACTGGCGCGCGGCCGGCGGCCATGCGCCCGGATAATCCGCGGGCGCTCCCGCCCGCCGCGGCGCCCGACCTCGCCCGCGCCATCGGCGACTGGCGCGCGTGGCTGGCGGCGGAGCGCCGCGCCTCCCCGCACACCTGCGACGGCTACGCCCGCGACCTGGACTCCTTCGTCGCCTTCGCGGCGGGCCATCGCGGCGGCGCGGCGAGTCTGTCCGTGCTGGCCGGGCTGAAGGCGGCGGACTTCCGCGCCTGGCTGGCGGCGCGGGCGCGCGCCGGGACGGCGCGGAGCAGCACCGCGCGCGCGCTGTCGGTGGTGCGCGGCTTCTTCGCCTGGCTCGACCGGCGCGGGATCGCCCACAACCCCCATGCCGGCGCGGTGCGCACGCCCCGGCAACCGCGCCTGATGCCGCGCCCGCTGTCGGAGGGCGATGCGACATCGCTGATCCGCGAGATCGGCGAGGCGTCCGACGAATCGTGGATCGCGGCGCGCGACGCGGCGCTCGCCACCCTGCTCTACGGGTGCGGGCTGCGCATCGGCGAGGCGCTGGGCCTCGATTGCGGCGCGTTCGCCGATTCGCCCAGGGTGCTGCGGGTCGTCGGCAAGGGCGGCAAGGAAAGGCTGGCGCCCGTGCTGCCGGCGGTGGCGCGCGCGGTGGCGGATTATCTCGCGCTGCGCCCGTTCCCGGCGCCGTCCGGCGCGCCGCTGTTCGTCGGCGCGCGCGGCGGGCGGCTCAACCCCGGAGTGGCGCAGAAGCAGGTGCGCCGCGTCCGCGCCCTGCTCGGCCTGCCGGAGACGGCGACGCCGCATGCGCTGCGCCACAGTTTCGCCACCCACCTCCTCGCCGATGGCGGCGACCTGCGGACGATCCAGGAGCTGCTCGGCCATTCCAGCCTGTCGACCACGCAGCGTTATACGGCGGTCGCCGGCGCCGAGATGCTGGCCGCCTACCGCGCCGCGCATCCGCGCGCCGGCGCCGCGCCGCGCCGTTCGGCGGCGTCTTCCCCGTTGGCCTCGAGCGCGCGCAACGACTGACGCCGACAATCCAAGGGTGATCGCTCCTCCGCACACGGCGCGCATACGCCGCAGCCGCGCGCCGATCCGTGCAGGCGCGCCGGCTGGGAGGATACCGGGGCGCGCCGCTTCCGCCTACCGCTTGCCGCCGCGCCCGACCCCGACGATATCGTGACGGCGGAGTGTCTCGACCCAGACGAACTCTCCGCGTATCCGCCGCTTGACGGCAGGATCGACCGGCGGTACGCCCATCATGGGCGCGCCGGTAGCTCAGTGGGCAGTAGCACGCGCCGCGCGGACGCACGGCGTTTTGGGGCCGGGTTCGAGTCCCGGCCCGGCGCGTCCACCCTCTCCCCTCTTGCGCAACGGCGCCTGCACGGACAGCCGCAGCTACGCCGTGGCGGCGCTACGCCATGAGCGGGCGCGCAGATCGACGGAGCGTGTCGCGCGCGTTTGAACCGGGCGCCCGCGGCGTGTTACGAATCGGCCCATGGTCGCAACCCTCCACGCTAGGCGGTCGGCCGTTCCCGAGGGCCGCCGCGCCGCGCGGGCCAATCGGGGCGGAACCGTCTCGTCGGCGTTGCGCCACAGGATCGCCGCATGCGCCGCTAATCCCGATCTCGTCCTGTTCCTGGACATCGAAACTACGGGGCTCAGTCACCACTACGACGACATCACCATCATCGGCTGGTCGTTCGACGGCTGCGCGCGAACCATAATCAGCGGCCAAAACGTCGAACGGTTGCGCGAGGATGCGGCGCGCGCGTCCGCTTTGGTGACGTTCAACGGAATTCGCTTCGATTCGAAATTCCTTGCTCGAAAGCACCCCGATATCCGGTTGCCGGAAATTCATGTCGATCTCATGTATCTCTGCCGCCGTGTCGGGTTAACCGGGGGGCAAAAGGCGATCGAGAAGGAGCTGAATTTGAACTTTCGGGGCGGCTTGGAGAACGTGGACGGCGCCGGCGCGGTCATTCTCTGGCACCGCTACGTCCGCGGGGATCGGAACGCTCTGAAAAAACTCATATGTTACAATAGGGCCGATATCGCGGCGATGGGAGCGATTCTCGATAACGTCCTGTCTCGCCTCGATCCGATACACGACTTCTTTATCGACGCCGACAGGCCGCGCTTTCAGGAATGGTCCGCGCCCCCGGGCTGGCGCGCCTTGCCGGAAATTTCCCCGCCTCCCGCGGAACTGACGGAAGGCAGCCCTCGATTCGCCGACCTGTTCGGCGCGGACGACACCGCCGGTCTCCGGGTTGTCGGCATCGATCTTACGGGGTCGGAGAAAAGAGCTAGCGGCTGGTGTCTCCTGCACGGCGCGAAGGCGGACGTCGCGACGATATTCTCGGATAACGACTTGATCGCAAAAACGCTCGACGCGCGCCCCCAAATCGCTTCCATAGACTCTCCCTTGTGCCTTCCGGCGGGCCGAAAATCGGTAGAGGACGACGATCCCGGACGGGAGGAATTCGGGATCATGCGGCGATCCGAGCGGGTGCTCAAGCGGCGGGGGATCAACGTCTATCCCTGCCTGATTCGCAGCATGCAGAACCTGACGGCGAGGGGCATACGGATTGCGCGCGAGCTCCGCGAGCGCGGCGTTCCGGTTATCGAAAGCTACCCCGGCGCGGCGCAGGACATCATGCGCATCCCGAGGAAGGGCGCCGGGGCCGAGTGGTTGAAGGCGGGGCTGCGGGAGTTCGGCGTATCGGGCGATTACGCGGACGGCGACGTCACCCATGACGAACTCGACGCGATCACCTCCGCCCTCGTCGGGGTATTCCACATGGCCGGGATGTCGGAGGCGCTCGGAACGGACAAGGAGGCGCCGCTGATCGTACCGCAGCTGCAACGCCGCGCCGCGCCGCTGGTCATCGGCGTGAGCGGCCCCATCGCCGCCGGCAAGACGACGCTTGCCCGTGCGCTGGAGCGGCGGGGATTCGCCTACACCCGGTTCAGCCTCGTCATCGACGATATGCTCGCGCAGGAGGGCCTGCCGCCCACGCGAGCCAACCGGCAGACGCTCGGCGAGCGAATCAACCGGTCGGGCGGGCAACGGGAGCTGGGCGAACGCACGGTTGCGCGAGTCGGACCGGCCAAAAAAATTGTCGTCGACGGCTTGCGTTTCCCGGACGACGGCGCCTATCTTGTCGAGCGATTCGGCTTGGGGTTCCGGCATGTCCACATCCACGCGGACACGGAGACGCGCCGCGCGCGCTACGAACGACGCCACGGGAACGCCGGGTTTGACGCGGCGTCCCGAGCGGGCGTAGAAGGGCGCGTGTCGGAGTTGCGATCGCTCGCACACGACGTGTTCGACAACCGGGGTTCCATGCCCAGACTCGAAAATTACGCGGATTCCCTCGCGTCGAGACACCCCGAAGGCTTTGCGCCATGCCCGTCTCCATCGTAGTCGGCGGCCAGTTCGGCTCGGAGGGCAAAGGCAAAGTGGCCCTTGAGATCGTGCGTCGTGCGCATAAGCACAACCCGGTCGCTGTTCGCGTCGGCGGGCCGAATTCGGGACACACCGCCTATGACCGTTCGGGAGTCAGGTGGGTCCTCCGCCAGCTCCCGGCCGCATGCATCGACCGAAACGTCGACGTGGTGCTGCCGGCGGGATCCTACATCGACGTTGGCATCCTGCTGGATGAGATCGCGCGTTTGGGATATCCCGAGCATCGCATAAAAATCAGCGAATTCGCTCGCATAATTACGGATGAACACCGATTGTGGGAAAGAGATGCCGGTCTCGGCGACGCCATTGGATCCACCGGCTGCGGCGTCGGCGCCGCCGTGATGGCGTCGGTCGCGCGAGAGGCCGGGAATTTCGATCTGCCTTGCTTGACCGCAATGGACGATCCGAGACTGCTCCCGTTTATCGACGATGCCTCGCGCTATCTCCGCGACAGGATATCCGCTGGGGACCGAGTCGTGATCGAGGGCACCCAGGGCTTCGGTCTGTCACTACTCGATGGAGGGTATTGGCCCAAAGCCACGTCGCGCGCCACAACCGCAGCTGCGGCATTGGCCGAAACCGGGCTGAGCCCAATCGACGTCGATGATGTGACAATGGTCATCCGCTCGTTCCCCATAAGGGTCGCCGGAGACTCTGGGCCGCTTGTGGGGGAAATCAGCTGGGGCGAGGTAGCCGTCGGCGCTGGTAGGCAGAAAGACTCTCTCCGCGAGTTCGCCACCGTTACCGGCCAGTTACGTCGGGTTGGACTGTTCGATCCGGATATAGTCCAGCGAGCTCTGAGGACGAACCAGCCCACTAGTCTTGTGCTAAACCACTTGGATTATGTCGGAGACAGGCACAACACTGGATATAAGATCGATAATGTTTGCGAATTTATTCACTCTATAGAAAGTAGTATTGGTCGGAGTATTGACTGGTGTGGTTTCTCTCCGGTTGAAATCGTTGCTCGGGAAGACCACAGTCATGTCGAATCATAATCTTAGCATGGAAGAAGAGCGTCAGGTGCTCTCGACGGAGGAAGCATACCAGCTGGCCGAAGAATTTAGGGATCGTGGTGGGCACGATCCTTATCATTCTGAGATACCGTGTGCTTTGCTGGCTGCTGACCATATAGCCAAGTATGCAAAGGAGGTGGGGATGATTGCACCCTTATTTGAAGGGGGAGGTGATAACAGGCGTATGAAGAAGGCGTCTTACGAAGGGCGGGTGGGAAAAGTCGCTTACGAGTATGATGAAGAAGGCAAGCTCATTCCGACCCAGATTGACGAAGGTACGGAAATTCTGGTTGTTAAGGCTAATTCCATAGTCTTTGTGGAGTGCGATATTGATTTCCGGCTTCCCGACTTCATAGCTATGCGGTTTAATTTGCATATTCGGCACGTTCATAGGGGCCTGTTACTCGGAACCGGCCCTCTTGTCGATCCTGGCTATTGGGGCAAATTGTGCATACCGTTACATAATCTTACGGATAACGACTACCCCATACCCGTTAAAGAGGGGTTGATATGGATGGAATTCACTAAAACTTCCCGTGAGTTGAGAGGAAGTGGCGATGGCCGCGATCCGCATAGCAAGGAATTTTGGTGCATCCGTAAATTCATTACGAGATCGGCAAGCCAGTACGACAGCAGTGCCTCCGTTCCTATCCGTAGCTCAATACCGCTTGCGACGAAGGAGGCAAAGAAAGCGGCTAGGACAGTACGGAGATATAACGGAGTGGGTATTGCGGCAGTAATATCGACTGTTGCCGCACTTGTGGGCCTTATTTACACCACTTACGGTAATATTCAGTCGGCATACCATTCTGTGGGGCCCCAAGCGAAGGATGCGGATGTTCGTTCCGCGGTAAATGCGAAAGACATAGAAAATATGCAAGAAGAAATGCGAAAAATGGAACGCATTATCCAGGACTTACGGAGACAAATGGAACACCCTCCCAATCAGCAACAGGAGCCTTGATCCAGCGGTTGCGGTCGCCGGCACCGAGATGCTGGCCGCCTACCGCGCCGCGCATCCGCGCGCCGGCGCCGCGCCGCGCCGTTCGGCGGCGAGGATGGCGGCCAGCCCCTCGCGATAGGTGGGGTAGCGCAGCGGCCGGCCCAACAGGCGCTTCATGCGCGCGTTGGAGACGCGGCGGTCGTCGGCCCAGAACTCCCGCGCCAGCGGCGGCATGGCGCGGACCGCTTCGGCGAACGGGACGAGCGGCGGCGGCGCGCGGCCGAGCAGCGCGCAGGCGTGGGCGATGACGTCGGCGGAGGCGGCGGGTTCGTCGTCGCACAAATTGTAGATCGCGCCGGGTTCGGGCGCGGCGGCGGAGGCGGCCAGCGCGGCCGCCGCGTCGGCGGCGTGGATGCGCGAGAACTTGTGCCCCGGCTTGTCGATGCGCCGCGCCGCGCCGGCGCGGATGCGGTCGAACGCGCTGCGCCCGGGGCCGTAAATCCCCGACAGGCGGAAGACGTGCGCCGGGCCGCCGAGCGCCAGCCAGCCGGCCTCGGCGGCGGCGCGGCGGCGGCCGCGGCGGCTCGCCGGCGCGATGGGAGTCTCCTCGTCCGCTTCGCCGCCGCCGCGGTCGCCATAGACGCTCGTCGCCGACAGGTAGCCGATCCAGGCGGCGCCGCGCAGCGCCGCCAGCGCCGGGCCGTAGGCGGCGAGCGCCGGGTCGCCCGAATCGCCCGGCGGAGCGGAGCTCAGCACGTGGGTCGCGCCGTCCAGCGCCTCCGGCGCGCCGAACGGGACCGGCTCGGCGCCGAGCGCGGCGATTTCGGCCAGGCGCTTTTCGCCCCGCCCGGTGGCGCGCACGCGCCAGCCGGCGGCGAGCAACTTGGGAAGCCAGGCGCGCGCCGTGTAGCCGAGGCCGAAGCAGGCGAGCAGCGGCGCGGTCACGACTCCCCGCCCCCGGCGCGCCATTCCTCGAGGACGTCCTGGTCGGCCTCGCCGCCGGCGCGGCGGGCGCGCAGCGCGGCGAACTCCGCCGCCGGCAGCAGCCGCGACAGCGCCCAGACCGCCGCCGCGCGCACCAGCGGCGACGTATCGCCGAGCCGCGCTTCGGCGCGCGCAGCGAGCGCCGGCGCGCCGCTGTTGCCGATGGCGACCAGCACGTTGCGCACGAAGCGATCACGCCCGATGCGCTTCACCGGCGAGCCGGAGAACAGCGCGCGGAACCCCGAATCGTCGAGCGCCGACAGTTCCGCGAGGCGCGGCGCCGCAAGCGATTCGCGCGGGGCGAGCGCGGGTTCTGCGGTGGGCGCGGCGAATTTGTTCCATGGGCACACCGCAAGGCAGTCGTCGCAGCCGTAGATGCGGTTGCCCATCGCCGCGCGCAGCGGGCGCGGAATATGGCCCTTGTGCTCGATGGTGAGATACGAGACGCAGCGCCGGGCGTCGAGCTGGTAGGGGGCGGGGAAGGCGCCGGTCGGGCAGGCGTCGAGGCAGCGGCGGCAGCCGCCGCAGCGGTCCGCCTCCGGCGCGCCGGGCGCCAAGTCGAGGGTGCTGAGCAGCGCGCCGAGGAACAGCCACGAGCCGTGCGCGCGGGAGACGAGGTTGGTGTGCTTCCCCTGCCAGCCCAGGCCGGCGGCGGCGGCGAGCGGTTTTTCCAGCAGCGGCGCGGTGTCGACGAACACCTTGATCTCGGCGCCCAGCCGCGCCGCGATCCAGCCGCCGAGCTGCTTGAGGCGCCCCTTGAGCAGGCGGTGGTAGTCGCGGTTGCGGGCGTGGACCGAGACGCAGCCGGCCTCGCGGTCGGCGAGGGCGGCGAGCGGGTCGCCGGGCGGCGCGTAATTTTGCGCCACCATCACCGCGCTGCGCGCCTCCGGCCACAGCGTGCGGGGGTGGCGGCGGCGGTCGAGGGTGTCGGCGAGCCAGCCCATGTCGCCGTAGCGCCCGGCGGCGACGAATTCGGCGAGGCGCCGGCCCGCGCCGGCGACGCTCTCCGGCCGGGCGACGCCGACCGCGTCGAAGCCGAGCGCCAGCGCCCGGTCGCGGACGCGGCGGGCGGCGCGCTCCGGGTCGGACGCCGCGGCGTCAGAAGTCGAGGTCGGCATAATGCGGCGGCGGCGGGAGTCCCGGCTCGCGGTCGGCGAGCAGCGGGCGGAAGCTGGGGCGCGACTTCATGCGCGCGTACCAGTCGCGCGCCGGCCCGTCGCCCGGCCAGCGGACGCCGCCGAGATAGTCGGCGACCGAGATTTGCGCCGCCGCGGCGAGGTCGGCGTGGCTCAGCGTGTCGCCGCCGAGCCAGCGCCGGTCGGCGAACAGCGCGCCGACATAGGCGAGGTGCTCGGCCATGCGGTCATGCGCCGCGCGCAGCGCCCGCGAATCGGGCTGGCCCAGGCGGAAGCGGGGCTTCGCCGCGATCTCGTGGACCAGCGGCCCCGACACTTCGGCGGCGAATTTGACCGCGAACCACCCGGCGATGCGGCGGCACTCCGCCCGCGCCCGCGGCCCGCGCGGCCACAGCGGCGGCTCGGGATACGCCTCCTCGAGATATTCGACGATGGCCCAAGCGCCGCAGACGTCCCCGGCGCGCCCGTCGGCGAGCATGGGCACGTCGCCGGCGGGGTTGCGGGCGAGGAATTCGGGCCGCCGCTCCCACACCGGCTCGGCGGCGAGTGCGAATTCCAGCCCCTTCTCCGCCAGCGCGAGGCGCAGCGCCCGGCTCGCCGGCGACAGCGGCAGGTGGTGGAGGACGCGCATGGGCGGACCTTACAGCATCCCGGCTCCGGGCGGCGGGCGGCGCGGCTCGCGCCCCCGGGACCGCCGGCGCGCCCGGGAATACTTCGCCGAACCGGCCACGAGCACGGTTCGGGGAACGCGGGTCAGCCGACCGGGCCGCCCTTCTCGCGCCACGCGGCGAAGCCGCCGAGCATGTTGACCGGCGCGCCCATGCCCATGTCCTTCAGCGTCTTCGCCGCCAGCGCGGAGCGGCCGCCGCTGGCGCAGAAGACGACGAGGCGGCGGCCGGACAGCAGTTCCGGCTCGTGCAACGGCGACTCCGGGTCGGCGATGAATTCGAGCAGGCCGCGCGGGACGTGCAGCGCGCCGGGGACGCTCCCCGCGGCATGCTCCTGCGTTTCGCGCACGTCGACGAACAGCGCATCGCCGCCGCCATGCGCCGCCATCGCGTCTTCGACGGACACGGTCCCCACCGCCGCGTTCGCCTCGGCGACCATCTCCTTGAACCCCTTGACCGGCATGCGTCCGCCCCCTTTCGCCGCTGCGGTCAAACTACGATAGGGAGTCGATATCCTTACCGCAACGGCGTTCGGCCGCTTCGCTACGCAGGCGCCTCTTGCCGAACGGACACCCGGCGCTTCGCCACCAGCAGATTCCCTCCGGAGCGGCGCTCCCGGGCGCACTCCACCTCGCTGCCGGGCGGAAAGCGCCACGTTTCGACGTCCGGGTCGTAATCGCTCGTCGGAAGTATCCTGTAGGCGTTTTCCGACAGCCGGCGCGCCGGAGCCGGACGCATGACGAAAACGCCTTCGTCGAGAAGCTCCACGTAGACGGTCGCTTCGACGGCCGAATCCGTCGCTTCCGACATGACGGAGTTCACCGCCCCCGCCCCGCCTCGCCGCCCCATCGCCGGACGGCGCCGGCGTCGACGCCGAACAGGTCGAGCATCCGCCCGAGCGTGTGGTCGACCATGTCCTCCAGCGTCCGGGGGCGGGCGTAGAAGGCCGGGACCGGCGGGGCGATGACCGCGCCGAGCCCGGCCAGGCGGGCCATGTTGGAAAGATGGATCGCGTGCAGCGGAGTCTCGCGCACCATCAACACCAGCGGGCGGCGCTCCTTCAACGTCACGTCGGCGGCGCGGGTGAGAAGGTTGCCGCCCAGGCCGGCGGCGATCTCCGACATGCTGCGCACCGAACACGGCGCGACGATCATGCCGAGCGCGCGGAACGAGCCGCTCGACGGCGGCGCGGCGATGTCGTCTATCCCGTGGCACGCGTCGGCGAGGGCTCTGACCTGCGCGATCTTGCGGTCGGTCTCGTGCGCCACCGCGATTTCGGCCGCGCGGCTCATGACCAGATGGGTCTCGACCGGGAGCGGGCGCAGCATCTCCAGCAGGCGGATTCCGTAGATCGCGCCGGACGCGCCGCTCACGCCGACGACGAGGCGCGAGTCCACCGTCCGCTCAACCGGCGGCGCGGGCCAGGGTCGCGGTGGTGCTGCGGCCGGGCGCGCGCTCGGCGAGCAGCACGCGGCCGCCATAGCCCCGGACGACGTCCGCGCCGACGACCTCGGACAGCGCGTATTCGGCGCCCTTCGCCAGCACGTCGGGGCGCAGGCGGCGGATCAGCTCCAGCGGCGTGTCCTCGGCGAAGATCGTCACCAGGTCGACGCATTCCAGCGCCGCCAGCAGCTGGGCGCGCGCCGCCTCGTCCTGGACCGGCCGCCCGGCGCCCTTGAGGCGGACCGTCGAGGAATCCGAGTTCAGGCCGACGACGAGGCGGTCGCATTCGGCGCGCAACTGCCGCAGCAGCGACAGGTGGCCGGGATGCAGCAGGTCGAAGCAGCCGTTCGCGAAGCCGATGCGCGCGCCGCGGCGGCGCCAGCGCTCCACCCGTTCGCAGGCCGCGTCGCGGCCGGCCAGTTTGGATTCGCCGGCGGGCCGTTCGCGGCGGCGCAGGGCGGCGGACAGCTCCTCCGCCCCGGCGACGGCGGTGCCGACCTTGCCGACCACCAGGCCGGCGGCGGCGTTGGCCATGCGCGCGGCGTCCTCCGGCGCCAGCCCGGCCCCCAGCGCGGCGGCGAACACGGCGACCACCGTGTCGCCGGCGCCGGAGACGTCGAACACCTCGCGCGCGCGGGCCGGGATGTGGGCGGCGGAGTCCGCCGTCACCAGGCTCATCCCGGCGGCGCCGCGGGTGACGAGGACCCGCTCCAGGCCGAGTTCGGCGATGAGGCGGCGCGCCCCGGCGACCGCCTGGGCGCCGGACTCGACCGGCGCGCGGACCGCGGCGGCGAGTTCGGCGCGGTTGGGCGCGATCGTCCCCGCGCCGCGGTAGCGCGCGAAGTCGGTCCCCTTGGGGTCGACGACCAGGGGAACCCCGCGCGCATCGGCGGCGGCGCGGACGGCGGCGGCGAGCGCCGCGCCGACGACTCCCTTGCCGTAGTCGGACAGCACCGCGGCGTCGCATTCGCCGACCGCCGCCGCCGCCGCGTCGGCGAGGTCGGCCGCGACCGATTCGCCGATGGGGCCCTCCGGGTCGCGGTCGGCGCGCAGCAATTGCTGGCCGCCGGCGATGTAGCGGCTCTTGACGGTCGAGGCGCGGCCGGCGGTGCGCAGCAGGCGCGCGTCGACGCCCGGCTCCTCGTCCACCAGGGTCGCCAGCGCGCCGCCCTCGCGGTCGTCGCCGATGGCGGCGACGAAAATCGCCCGCGCGCCCAGCGCCGCCAGGTTGCGGACGACGTTGCCGGCGCCGCCCAGCATGGCGCGCTCGCGCTCGACGCGGAGGACGGGAACCGGCGCCTCCGGCGACACCCGGTCGACCGCGCCGTAGAGGAAGCGGTCGAGCATCAGGTCGCCGACGCACAACACGCGCGCCCCGGCGAGGCGCGCCACGTCCGCCGACGGGGCGGCGGCGGGCGCCTCGCCGCGCGCGGCGGCGCGGCTCAAGCGGCGTCTTCCGCCGCCGGCGCCTCCTCCCCGGAGGCGGCCTCCCGCGCCCGGGCCCGGGCCTGTTCGCGTTCGACTCGCGCCCGCGCCGCCGCCAGCTGGTCGTCGAGCTCGCCCTGGGCGCAGAGGCCCATCAACACCGGGTCGCGGGCCTGGATGTTGGGCATGTTCCAATGGGTGCGCGCGCGCACCGCGGTTATCGTCGGCTTGGTGGTGCGGATCAGTTTGCCGATCTGCGCGTCGGTGAGTTCGGGGGTGTATTTGAGCAGCCAGGCGATGGCGTCGGGCCGGTCGCCGCGCTTGGAGACGGGGGTGTAGCGCGCCTCCTTGCGGCGCGGCTTCTCCGGCGCGCGGGACTCGCGCGCGTGCAGCCGCGCGGCCGGGTCCGCCTCGCAGCGGGCGATCTCGTCGCGCGTGAGCTGCCCGTTGGCGGCGGGGTCGAGGCCGACGATCCCCACCGCCACCTCGTCGTCCGCGATTCCCTGCACCTCGAGCAGGTGCATCTGGCAGAAAGCGGCGATCTGCTCGAAGGTGAGGGTGGTGTTCTCGACGAGCCAGACCGCCGTCGCCTTGGGCATCAACGGCTGCGCCATGCCGCGGGTCCTTTCGCTTGCCGGGGGCCGCGCCGGAATATAGGCGCGCGGGCGCGGACGTCAAACCGCGGCGGCGCCGATCTCGAGGACGATCTTGCCGATATGGCGGCTCGACTCCATGCGCGCATGCGCGGCGGCGGCCTCCGCCAGCGGCCACACGCCGTCGATGGGCAGAGCGACGCGCCCCGCCTCGACCAGCGGCCAGACCCGCCGGCGCAGCGCGTCCGCGAACGCCGCCTTGACCTCCGCGGGGCGCGGGCGCAGCGTGCTGCCGGTGATCGTCAACCGCCTGGCGAGGATGGGCAGGAAGTCGACCTCGGCGCGCCGCCCGCCCATGACGGCGATGACGACGAGCCGCCCGTCCTCGGCGAGGACGTCCAGGTTCCGCGGCGCGTAGTCCCCCGCCACCATGTCGAGCACGACGTCGGCCCCGCGCCCGCCGGTCGCCGCCTTGACGACGGCGGCGAAGTCCTCGACGCGGTAGTCGATGGCGCGCTCGGCGCCGAGCCGTTCGCAGGCGCGGCGTTTCCCGGCGCTCCCGGCGGTGGCGAACACCCGCGCGCCGAACGCCCGCGCCAGCTGGATTGCGGCGACGCCGATCCCGCTCGATCCGCCATGCACGAGCAGGGTTTCCCCGGCGGCGAGGCGGCCGCGTTCGAACAGGTTCGGCCACACCGTGAACATGACTTCGGGCAGCGCCGCGGCGGCGGTCGCGTCGAGTCCGGCGGGGATCGGCAGCGCCTGCGCCGCCGGCGCAAGGCAGAACTCCGCGTAGCCGCCGCCGGGGGTGAGCGCGCACACCGCGTCGTCCTCCTTCCAGGCGTCGACTCCGGGGCCGGCGGCGGCGACGCGGCCGGCGACCTCGAGCCCCGGCAGGTCGGAGGCGCCGGGCGGCGGCGGGTAGCGCCCCTGGCGCTGCATGACGTCGGGCCGGTTCACCCCGGCGGCCGCGACGGCGATGAGAATTTCGCCGAGGCCGGGCCGCGGGACCGGGCGGCGCGCCGGGACCAGGACCTCCGGGCCGCCCGGTTCGCGGATCTCGACGACGGCCATGGTTTCGGGCAGGTCGGCCATGCGGGCAGCCTCGCGCGCTGGAGCGTCGCCGCGACGATACGGCGCCGCGACGATACGGTGACCGGGCCGCGTTGCAACCGCGCCGCCCCGCCGCAAGTTGCGGGGCCCGACGATCCCCGGAGGAGGAGGACCTCCCATGTTCGACGACGAGGACGGGCCGGCGCCGGCGGCGGAGGCCGGGTTTCCGCGTGAGTTGGAGCGGATGTCGGTCGACGCGCCGGAGGCTTACGCCGGCGAGCTGGAGAGGAAGATCGCGCGGGTGCGCGGCGAGATCGCCCGGAAACGCCGTCTTGGCGCGGCGGCGGCGGGCCTCTTCGAGCCGCCGTCGTAACCGCCGCCGGCACGGCCGGCGAGGCGACGGGCGGACGGGCGGCGAGACACCCCCGCCCGGAGATTCCGCCGCCTCCGGGATTCGGCGGAGCGCCGCCCGTTCGGGCGCGTCGAACCGCGCCGCGCGACGAGCGCTGCGAAGCCCCCCGTTCTATCGACTGCCCCCGCCTTCGCATCCGGACCGGATGGGCGGGCAGGGCGCCCTTGGGCGCGTCAGAAGCACGGCGGCTCATGAGGATTCAGGATGCAGACACGCACGCCCTCGGGCGCGTCGATCCACGCTGTCCGGTGCGCGCCGAACGCGCCGACGAAGACGTCCGTCGGGGTCGAGACCAGCCTGCGGTAGGTGCGCACGGCGAAGGCGCCGGCGACGGAGCCCGGCAACCTGTCGGCTCCCGTGGCACCGGGCGCGGGGGCTCCGAAGAACGCCGCGCCCCAATCGCCGGTCCAGGACGCGCCGTCGAACGTCATGCTCGTTCCCGAGTCGGCGTCGATGGATACGTACGGGTTGCTGGGGGACAGCCTTCCTCCGCTCAGAGGCCGTTTCAGAATGAATCGATTACTTTCAGTGTATTGTCCCCGCATCCTGTCTGCACGGTATCCGCGTCGGCAAACGGATCGTAACTCCCAAGATTGCGGGAGTCCATTGGCATGTGTGTGAAGCATGCAGCCATACCGATCAGAAATCGAATAATTTCAATAGTATATTCTAAAACGGCCTCTGAGAGTCCGTTTTGGAATAAGTCATTGTTTTTTCTGGCGTGTTAGCATTTGCAGCAGGATTTGGACGTTGCCAAGAAAGAGCCATATCTGGGCTGTCGCGATAGTCGCCTCGAAGTCTTTGGCCAACCGTCGGTTGCGGCTCAGCCAGGCCAATGTCCGTTCGACGACCCAGCGGCGTGGCAACACCTTGAACCCCTGCCCGGACGGGGCGCGTTTCACGACCTCGAGCCGCCAACGCCCCTTGCCCTCGAGGGCCGCCGCCAGTTGCGGACCCGCGCCCGCGCCATCGGCAAAAATGTGGCGCAACCACGGAAACCGACGCCGGATCGAGGCGAGCAGCTCGGGCGCGCCATCGCGATCCTGGATATTCGCGGGATGAACTACCGCCGCGACCGGAAAACCGCAAGCGTCGGTGACGATGCGCCGCTTGCGGCCTTTGACCTTCTTGCCGGCGTCGAAGCCGCGCGGGCCGCCGCTCTCCGTCGTCTTCGCCGATGGGCTATCGATAACGCCAGCCGACGGGCTGGCCGCACGCCCCTCGGCCTTACGCGCCGCCAGCAGGAGACGATGGTCGATCGATACCCACAAACCGCTGTCGCGCCACGCCGCGAAATACCCGGACACCGTCTGCCAAGGCGGAAAATCCTTCGGCAACATGCGCCACGGGCAGCCGGTGCGACAGATATAAAGAATCGCGTTCACCACCGCGCGAAGCGCCACACGACGCCTGCGCCCGAGCGGTTTGCGGCGCGGCATGTCGGGCTCGATCGGGCCCCATTCTGCGTCGTCCGGATCGCTTGCGTAGCAGCGGCCCGCACGCGCATACTGCGCGCGAGTGATTTCAGTCCACATGTTGCGCCTCACTGGTTTCGGTCACACAACCAGTGAATCACAACCGACTGAAATCACTCAACTCATTTCAAAACGGACACTCAAATCGCTTGCATAGCGCCCGCCATCGCGCGCATACTTCGCGCGAGTGATTTCAGTCCACATGTTGTGCCTCGCTGGCTGGTTCCCACAACCAGTGAACTACAACCGACTGGAATCACTCAATTCATTTCGAAACGGCCTCTCATAATTCCCGGGTGCGCCGGCGTCCCGCCGGCCAATATGCGGAGCATATTCAAAAGAAGATGCCGGCGAGACGCCGGCGCACCCAGGGATCCTTCGCTGAATCGGCCGCGAGAGCGCTCCCCGGCTACACCCGCCACGTATGCCCGCGGCGGAGGACGTCGCTCCAACTCTCCGAATTGGCGGCGACGGCGGAGTCGACGCGCGCGGCGACTTGCGCCTCGTAGCTCGGCGCGGGGTCGGCGTAGAGCACGCCCAGCGCCACCGGAAGGTCCGGGCCGTCCATCGTCGCCAGCAAGGTCGCCAGCGCGCGGTTGGTCCGGTCGTGGACGAGGACGTCCGCCCCGCCGGCCGCCGCGACCTTCAACTCCAGCGTCTTCGGGTCTAGGACGAGGCCCTTGCCGCGGTCCTTGCCGAAGACGAGCGGCTCGCCGTGCCGGACGTGCAATTGGCGCTCCGGCGCGACCGAGCGGTCGGTGAAGCCGGCGAACACGTCGTCGTTATAGACGATGCAGTTCTGGTAGATTTCGACGAACGACGCGCCGGCGTTGGCGCGCGCGGCGGCCAGGATCTCCGACAGCGGCTTGATCGCCGTGTCCACCCCCCGGGCGACGAACCGCGCGCCGGAGCCGAGCGCGAAGGCGCAGGGCGACACCGGCGCGTCGATCGAGCCGCCCGGAGTAGAGGGCGAGCGCGTGCCGAGCCGCGAGGTGGGCGAGAACTGGCCCTTGGTCAGGCCGTAGATCTCGTTGTTGAACAGCAGTATCTGCATGTCGACGTTGCGCCGCAGCGCGTGCAGCAGATGGTTGCCGCCGATGCTCAACCCGTCGCCGTCGCCCGTCACGAGCCAGACGTCGAGCGCCGGGTTGGCGAGTTTGATCCCGGTCGCGAAGGCCGGCGCCCGCCCGTGGATGGTGTGGAAGCCGTAGGTCGACATGTAATAGGGCAGCCGCGACGAACAGCCGATGCCGGAGACGAACACCGTGTTCGCCCGGTCGGCGCCCAGATCGGCCAGCGTCTTCTGCACGCATTTGAGGATCGCGTAGTCGCCGCAGCCGGGGCACCAGCGCACCTCCTGGTCGGAGGCGTAATGGGCGGGCTTGAGTTTCAAGGCGGGCGCTTCGGCGTTCATGTCGGGGACTCCGGCGCGGCGTCGATGGCCGCCGAGATTTCGCTCGCCTTGAACGGCTGGCCCGTCACCTTGCACAGGCTTTCGACCGGCAGCAGGTAGGCGGCGCGGAGCATGGCCGCGAGCTGCCCGCCGTTCATCTCCGGCGCGAGGATCCGCCCGTAGCCGGACAGCAGCTCGCCCAGATTCTCCGGGAACGGGTGGATCCGCGAGACGTGGATGTGCGCTACGTCGCGGCCCCGGGCGCGCGCCCGGCGCACCGCCTTGCCGATCGGCCCCCAGGTGGAGCCCCAGCCGACCACCGCCAGCGCGCCGCCGGGGCCGCCGCACGCGACCTCCTGATCGGGCGCGCCGCGGGCGACGCCGGCCACCTTGTCCGCCCGCGCCCGGGTCATGCGGCGGTGGTTCTCCGGGTCGTAGGAGATGTTGCCGGAGTCGTAATCCTTCTCGATGCCGCCGATGCGGTGCTCCAGGCCGGGGGTTCCGGGAACCGCCCACGGGCGCGCGCCGGTCTCGGGGTCGCGCAGATAGGGATGGAAGCCCTCCGGGTCGGTCCGGCGCCGGGCGGGGAACGGTTCGAGCGCGCCGACGTCGGGGATGCGCCACGGCTCGGAGGCGTTGGCGAGGTAGCCGTCGGTCAGCAGCATGACCGGGGTCATGTAGCGGGTGGCGATGCGCGCCGCCTCGATGGCGAGCGCGAAGCAGCTCGAGGGCGACCACGCGGCGAGGACGGGAAGCGGCGTGTCGGCGTTGCGCCCCCACACCGCCTGCAACAGGTCGGATTGCTCGGTCTTGGTGGGCATTCCGGTGGACGGGCCGGCGCGCTGCGAATTGACGACCACCAGCGGCAGTTCGGCGGTCACGGCGAGGCCGATGGCCTCCGCCTTCAGGGCGATTCCGGGGCCGGAGCTGGAGGTCGCGCCGAGCGCGCCGGCGTAGGAGGCGCCGATGGCGGAGCACACGGCGGCGATCTCGTCCTCGGCCTGGAAGGTGGTCACGCCCCGCCCCTTGAGGCCGGCGAGGATGTGCAGCAGCGTCGAGGCCGGCGTTATGGGGTAGGAGCAGAACATGAGCTTGAGGCCGGCCAGGTCGGCGCCCACGGCGAGGCCCCAGGCGAGCGCCTCGCCGCCGGTGACGGCGCGGTATTCGCCGGGCGCGATGCGGGCGGGCGGCACTTCGCGCCGCGCCACTCCGTCCGGCAGCTCCGCCGTCTCGCCGAAGGCGTGGCCGGCGTTGAGCGCGGCGATGTTGGCGTCGGCGAGTCCGGCGCGCCCGGCGAATTTGCCCTTGAGCCAGGCGACCGTCGGCGCGCGGTCGCGCCCGAACATCCACATGACCAGGCCCAGCGCCCACATGTTCTTGCAGCGCAGGCTCTCCTTCTGGCCCAGGCCCGACCCGGCCACCGCGTTGAGGGTGTTCTGCGAGATGTCGACCTCGATGACGCGGTAGCCGTCGAGGCCGCCGCCGGCGCGCGGGTCGGCGTCGAACCCGGCCTTGCGCAGGTTGCGGGCGGTGAACGCGCCGGTGTCGAGCACCAGGATGCCGCCGGGCGGCAGGTCGTCGAGATTGGTCTTGAGCGCCGCCGGGTTCATGGCGACGAGCGCGTCGGGCCGGTCCCCCGCCGTCAGCACCGGCCCCGACGAGAAGTTGATCTGGAACGCCGAGACCCCGAAGGTGGTGCCGGCGGGCGCGCGGATCTCCGCCGGGAAGTCCGGGAACGTGGCGAGGTCGTTGCCCTGGACGGCGGTGGCCAGCGTGAACTGGCTCCCCGTCAGCTGCATTCCGTCGCCGGAATCGCCGGCGAAGCGGACGACGACCGATTCGGCGTCGCCCGCGTCGTCCGGGTGCGGCGCGGGTTCGTCGGCGTAGGCGTGTGCGAGGCTGTGCGCCATGGTTTCGATCTTCGGCGCCCGGCCGAACCGGGGCCGAAAGGCCCGGGAGCGGCGGCGCGGCGTCGTCCTTGCGGCGGACCTGGGGCGCGGAACCGCTCCGGCCCTCTTCGCCGCGTGTCATAGATAGTCCCGCGCCGCCGCGCAACAAGCTTTATCCTGCGCCGCAACCGGATCGGGGAGGAGCCCGTGGACGAAGAAGCCGTGAACCGCGCCGCCGCGCTCCTGCTGGCGGCGCGCCGCGACCGCGAACCGCTCGCCGCGCTGCCCGGGGACCTGCGCCCGCCGGACGCGGCGGCCGCCTACGCCGTCCAGGACGTCCACGTAGCCCTGCTCGGCGGCGCGGTCGCGGGCTGGAAGGTGGGCGCGACCAACGCCGCCGCGCAGGCGATGCTGGACTATCCCGAACCTTTCTACGGCCGCCTGCTGGCGTCCGCGGTCCACGACAGCCCGGCGGAGATCGCGGCCGCCGGGTTGTTCGCGCGCGGCCTGGAGGTGGAGTTCGCCTTCCGCCTGGGCCGCGACCTGCCGGCGCCGGGCGCGCCCTGGAGCAGGGAGTCGGTCGCCGCGGCGGTCGCCTCGGTTCATCCGGCGATCGAGATCGTCGATTCGCGCTTCGCGGCCGGGCTGCGCGCCGGCGGCTTGGCGCTAATCGCCGACAACGGCGCGCAGGGCGCGTTCGTCCTCGGCGCCGGAACGAACGACTGGCGCGGCCTCGACCTGGCGGCGGCGCGGGCGGAGTTGTGGATGAACGGCGAGAAGACGAGCGAGGGGAGCGGCGCCAACGTCCTCGGCCACCCTTTGGAGCCGCTGGCGTGGCTGGCGAACGCGCGCGCCGCGCG
This sequence comes from Alphaproteobacteria bacterium, assembly GCA_965242575.1. Classification (GTDB taxonomy): domain Bacteria; phylum Pseudomonadota; class Alphaproteobacteria; order UBA7887; family UBA7887; genus JANQOH01. Next base: position 1,827,877 of record OZ251461.1, on the reverse strand, counting down.
CGGGCGCGGCCTGGCGGCGGGGGAGGTCGTCACGACCGGATCCGCCTGCGCCGCCCTCGGCTTCGCCGAGGCGGGCGACACGGCGGAGGCCCGCATCGCCGGCCTCGGCGCGGCGTCGGCGGCGTTCCGGTAACGGGCGCATGGAAACGCCGGGGCCGCCGATTCGCCGAGCGCGCCGTCGATGTCCGGGGCTTGGGGCAAACCCCACCGGCGAGAAGGTGGAAATACCCACTCGCCGGCGCATCGCTGCATGGACAAGGCGGCCGTCTTCGCGCGAATACGTATCTGCCGGTCGTTCGCGACCGGTTGGAGACCGCGGCGGGCGGGCCGCCGACGGAGTCCGTCCGCTGGCGGCTGGCCGCGCTCGCGTTCCTGCGCGACATCGGAAAACTGCATCCGGGATTTCAACCCAGGGGCTGGCCGGGTTTCCCCGTATGCGAGCGTGTGAAGGAATCCCGGCGTTGGGTGCGGCGTCGTTTGCCGGTCCGGCGCGGCGGTCGTCCGTTGGCCGCGGATTCCGGTCTTGCATGGCGGATTTATCCCGCGATTCGGCCGCATGGGTGTGCGGCGGCGGGTTTCCGACCGCTTTCGGGCCGGGCAAGGCGGGGCGGAATGCGGCGCTCATCCGGCGGCGGCGAAGCGATGACCGCGCCACAGGTTGTGCGCCAGAGCGTGCAGCAACGCTACGGCGGCAATTCTCATTATGGGGAATCTCGCCGCTCCGCAGCGGCCGGCGGTCCCGGGAAAAGCGGGTCCGGACCGCGCCCCGTCCATAATGAGAATTGCGGACGCTACGGCGCGCGCCCTGGCAAGCCCGCAGACAGAAACAAGAGTCCTTCCGGCGCTTCTCGCGCGGCATATGCAAACGAGACGCTCATGCGCCCGGTCACGCCTCGACCGAGCGCGCGTCGAGGTAGCCGAGTTCGACGGTCGGGGCGACGCCGACGGCGCGTTCGCGGAAGGCCATGAAATCGTCCATGATCCGCCGCGCCATCGGGTCGCGCGCGCCCGTCTCGCGCACCACGTCCAGGCTGTGCTTCAGGAACGCGGCGATGACGTCGCCGGGCAGGCGCCGGAACGCCACCCCGTGCTTGTCCTGGAGGACGCGGAAACTCACCCCGTTCTGGAACGTGGTTTCCGAATAGACCCGGGGCGCCGCGAACTGCGCCGCGATGCGGACGATCTCCTTCAGGTCCGCCGGCAGGGCGTCGTAAGCCGCGCTCTGGACCACCAGTGAATTCGACGCGCCCGGCTCGTGGATTCCCGGCCAGTAGCAGAATTTGGCGACCTTGTGGAAGCCGAAGGCCAGGTCGGTCCACGCGCCGCCCCACTCCACCGCGTCGACCGCGCCGGACTGGAGCGAGCTCATGATCTCGCCGCCCGGCATGTTGATCGCCGTCGCGCCCATGCGCGTGAGGACCTCTCCGGGAAGCCCCGCCATGCGGATGTTGAGGCCGCGCATGTCGTCGAGCGACTCGATCTCGCGGCGGTACCAGCCGAACATCGACGGCGGGTTGAGGCCGGCGACGAACGGGCGCATCCCGAAATCGCCGTACATCTCCTCCCACAGCGCCTGCCCGCCGCCATACTGGATCCACGCCAGTTGCTCGTGCGGGCCGAGGCCGTTCGGCACGCCGCCGAAGAACGGCATGCCCGGGTGCTTGTTGATCCAGTATCCGTCCCAGCCGTGGCCCATTTCGGCGACGCCGCCGCGCACCGCGTCGAACAGTTCGAAGGCGGGGACGATCTCCCCGGCGCCATAGACCTTGACCTCCAGGCGCCCGTCGCTCATCGCCGCGATCTGTTCGCCGATCTCGTTCGCCGCCATGCCGAGGCCGGGGAAGTTCTTCGGCCAGCAGGTGATCATCTTCCAGCGCAGCCGCCCTTGCGACAGCGCGGGCTTCGGCAGCGCGGAGGCGGACGCGGCGACCGCGCCCGCGGCGCCGGCCTTGAGGAATGCGCGCCGCCCGAGGGCTTTGCGCGGGGCGGGTTCGGTCCGGGTCATGGCGCGTCCTCGCTCCGTCGGCAACCGGTCGGCGGCGACGATACCGCCCCGCCCCGGCGAACTCCAGCGGAGCGGCTCGATGTTCGATCGTGGCCGGCGCGGGAGCGCCGGGCGCCGCGGGTCGGGCCGCCCATGCCGCCGCCGGCGGCCCCGCCCCGATGCGAGGCGTTTTCGCCCGTCCGGCCGGGTTCCCGGGAAGACCGCCGAAATCTTGACTTCGGGGCAGTTTCGTGCTATGGAGCAAGTCGGAAGCGGGCGTCTTCGTTAGCGTCCGTCGATAAAGACAAGGGAGAATTGCCATGAACGAGACAATCCGCGCGGGCGCGCCGGAATTCGACCTGGGCCAGCTGGACGCCGTCGGCGCGGTGGCCGAGCGCTATCGGACCGATGAGACGCTGCGGGAGCGGCTCGCGTCGCGCGCGGCGCCGGAGGCGCTTGCGGAGCTCGGCCTGGACGCGCCGGCGAACGTCGAGGTGCGGGTGGCGGAAAACACCGGCGACGTCGTCCACTTCGTCCTTCCGCCCGACCCCAACTCCGCGCTGGAGGACGAGAACCTGAGCGCCGTTTCCGGCGGCCTGCCGGCGAGCACCGCCAGTTCGGCGTCCAGCGTCGGCTGCCTGCCCAGCACCGTCAGCACCGGCGGGACGGCGAGCTCGATCCGCCCCTCCGCATAGGGCCGAATCCCGGCGCGAGGCGCGGCGCGCCGCCGTTCGCCGCCGCCGGGACTTACCCTGCGCCCCCGGCGCGGCCCGCCCTGGACGGGAGCCGGGACGCCGGGCCGTAAGCGGCGGAGTTGCGTCGCGGATCCCGGGACCGGTCGACCCGGCCGAACCGGGCGGCTCCGGCCGAAACCCCGAATCCGATCGCCCCGGGCGGCGGTCCGGCAAGGCCATCGCATCAAGGCGGCCCGGATTCCGGCGCCGCGCCGCGGTCGTTGACAGCGCCGGGCGGGCGGGGCGGTATGGCGCGATGAACGTTCTCGTGATCGGGTCGGGCGGGCGCGAGCACGCGCTGTGCCGGGCCCTGGGCGCCTCGCCCCTGTGCGACAGGATATTGTGCGCGCCGGGAAACGGCGGCATCGCGGCGGACGCCGAATGCGTCGCGCTCGACGTCATGGACTTCGCCGCCGCCGCCGAATTGTGCCGGGCGCGCAGCGTGGATTTCGTCGTGGTGGGGCCGGAGGCGCCCCTCGCCGGCGGGATCGTCGACGCGCTGGAGGGCGCGGGATTCGCCTGTTTCGGCCCCACCGCCGCCGCGGCGCGGCTGGAGGGATCCAAAGTTTTCGCCAAACGGCTCTGCCGCCGGCGCGGCGTCCCCACCGCCGATTTCGCCGCGTTCGACGATTTCGCCACGGCGCGCGCGCATCTGCGCCGGGCGGGCGCGCCGATCGTAGTCAAGGCGAGCGGACTCGCCGCCGGCAAGGGGGTGACGGTGGCGCGCACGCTCGCCGAGGCGGAGGCGGCGCTCGACGCCATCGCGGCCGGGGCGTTCGGCGCCGCCGGGTCCGAGGTCGTGCTTGAGGAGGTCCTCGACGGCGAGGAGGCGAGCCTGTTCGCGCTGGTCGACGGCGCGACCGCGCTGCCGCTCGCCGGGGCGCAGGACCACAAGGCCGCGGGCGACGGCGACACCGGGCCGAACACCGGCGGGATGGGCGCGTATTCCCCCGCCCCGGCGCTCGACGCCGCGATGACGGAGCGGGCGATGGCGGAGATCGTCCGTCCGACGGTCGCGGCGATGGCGGAAGAGGGCGCGCCGTTCCGCGGCGTGCTCTACGCCGGGTTGATGATTACGGAGTCCGGTCCGAAATTGCTCGAATTCAACGTCCGCTTCGGCGATCCGGAATGCCAGGTCCTGGTCCGCCGGCTGAAATCCGACCTGCTGCCGGCGCTGCTGGCGGCGCGCGACGGCGAGCTGGCCCATTTCGACCTGCGCTGGCGCGACGACGCGGCGGTCTGCGTCGTAATGGCGGCGAAGGGGTATCCCGGCGCTTACGAGAAGGGCGGGGAGATCGCCGGGCTGGACGACATCGACGACGACTCGGTGGAGGTGCTCCACGCCGGCACCGAACTGCGCGGCGGGCGGGTCGCCGCCGCCGGCGGGCGCGTCCTGGGCGTCACCGCGACCGGGCCGACGGTGACCGTGGCGCGCGCCGCCGCCTACCGCGCCATCGACCGCATCGACTGGCCCGGCGGCTTCTGCCGCCGCGATATCGGCTGGCGCGCGGCGGAGCGGGAGTCGCGCCCCCGGCGCCCGTGACGGCGCGGGCGCGAAAGGCGCCGGTCCCCTACATCGCGTACCGCGCGACCGCCGCCTCGTCCCATTCCAGGCCCACGCCGGGCGTGTCGGGAATGTGGAGCGCGCCGCCGCGCACGGGGTACGGGTCGCGCAGCACCGGGTTCGCCCAATCCTGCCATTCGAGCCAGTGCGCGGTCTCCGACACCCGCAGCAGATGCGCCGAGAATTCGGGGTAGAGGTGGCTCGACAGCTGGATGCCGAACCCCCCGGCGATGGCCGCCGCGCGCAGCCAGCCGGTCACGCCGCCGATGCGCATGAGGTCGGGCATGACGTAGTCGCCCGCCTCCGCCGCCAGCGCCTCGTGCAGCGCGCGCGGGCCGTAGAAGTTCTCCCCCAGCTGGACGGGGGTCCTGAGGTCGGCCGCCAGCCGCGCGTGGCCGGCGATGTCGTCGTAGGCGACGGGCTCCTCGAACCACACGAGCCCCTGGTCGTCCAGCGCGTGGCAGCGGTCGAGCGCGGCGCCGAGGGTCTGGCCCTGGTTGAAGTCGGTCATGATCCGCGCGCCGCCGCCCAGCGCGCGGCGGACCGCGGCGATGGCTTGCAGGTCGTCCTCCAGCGCGTCGCGGCCGAGGCGCAGCTTCACCGCGTCGAACCCGCCCTCCGCCGCCAGCGCCTCCGCCTCGCGCTCGTGGCCCGCGAGCGGGGTCAGCCACAACCCGTTCGAATTATAGGCGGGGACCGGGCCGAGGGCGCCGCCGAGCATGACCGCGAGCGGCAGCCCCGCCGCCCCCGCGCGCGCGTCCCACAACGCCATGTCGAGGCCGGAGACGGCGATCGCGGACGCGCCTTCGTAGCCGATGAGGTTCAACGCCTTGCGGCCCGAGGCGTAGGCGTCGAGCGGCGCGAGCGGCTTGCCCGCCAGCGCCTCGGCGAGGTCCTCGATGGCGGGGACGAGATAGCGCGCCGATTTGGCGATGTAGGGTTCGAGATAGGCCCGCCCGACGACTCCCCCCGCGCATTCCGCGTCGATCAGGATCAACGGCCAGCGTTCGTAACGCCCCACCTTCGCGACCACGGGCCGGTTGAGCGGGACCAGCACGGGGCGGACGCGGACGCGTTCGAGGGTCAGGGGGGCGGCTTGGGGCATGGCGGTTCTCCGATGGCGCTCCGGCGGCCGGCGGTTGTAACGGCCGGGCGGGCGCCGCGCCAGCCGGGCCGCCTATTCCGCGTCCGGCGCGGCTCCGGCGAACAGCGGCCCGGACCGCGCCGGCGCCGAATAGCGGACGGGCGCCTCCTCTCGCTTCAGCCGGCCCTTCGCCACTAGGCGCCCGAGCCAGTCCCGCGCCTGGATCCGGCGGACGCCGAGGGCGGCCGCGATGTCGGCTTCCAATTTCGGCGCGTCCGCGCAGGTCCGGGCCGCAAGGTCCTCGACGGCCTTGAGCAGGTCGCCGGCGGGCCGCGGCGCGGCGGCGCTTTCGGCCGCACGGTAGCGGGCGGGCCGCGGGAGTTTTTCCAGCGTCCCTTCCTCGACTGCGCGCGCGAGCCAGTCCCCCGCCTGGGCTTGGCGGATTCCGAGCGCGCCGGCGACCTCCGCCGCCGATTTCGGCTCGCCCGCGCAGGCATGCGCCAGAAGCTCCAGGGCCGCGGCGAACAATGCTCCGGCAGGATCGGCGGCGCGCCCGGCCGGGCCTGCGACGAGGCCGGGCAGCGAGGCGTCCCGGCCCGCATCTGCCGTCTCCTCCTCCGCCCCCGCCGCGTCGAGAAGGTCGGCCAGGGCGTCGGAGTCGCCGGGGTCCGGCCACGTCCGCGCGCCGCGCTCGCGGAGCGCCGCCAAGCCCGCCTCCTCAGGGCCGGCGGCGCGGACGTAGATCGCCGTGCGCCGGAACTTCTCCAGCTGCTCCACCGCGCCGGCCCACGTCCCGCCCTGGCCCAGGTCGGCGGAGACGATCAGCGCCGCGTCCGCGAGCGCGTAGATCGACTTGTTGCGGGCCATGGCGCGCCAGACCTGGAACCGCGCCGCCGGGTCGAAAGGGCAGACGAGGACCAGCCGCCCGTCCATCAGCGCGTCGCGGTCGCCGCGGCGGACGACCGCGCGTTCGAGGCCGTCGGCGAGCACGCCCACCGCCCGGCCGCCCGCCTCCAGCGCGCCCCGCATGGCGGCGCGGTCGACGCCCCGCGCGCCGCCGGAAACCAGCGCCCGCCGCGCTCCGGCGGCGAGGCCGCCCGCCTCCTCCGCCCGGGCGAGGAGGTCGCCGCCGGCGTTGCGCGAGCCGACGACCGCCAGCCCGCCCGCGTCGAGCGCCGCGCGGTCGCCGAAGCCCCAGAGCACCGGCGCCGCCGCCGCGCCGAGGCGCGCCTTGAGGCGGCGCGGATAGCCGGAATCGGCGCGCCCGACCGCCCATACGCCGCGCCCTCGCCAGCGGTCCACCGCCTGGGCGAGAAGGAACCCCCGGTCGAGCAGACGCGCGAGGCGGGCGCGGTCGAGACCGACGGCGCGGGCGTCGAGCGCGTCCGCAACGCCCGCGTCGAGCAGGTCGGCGGGTTCGCGCCCCTGCGCCACGAGGCCGCGCGCGAGACGGGCGTATTCGCGTTCGGAAAGCGGCGCCGGCGCGCCGGCGGCCCGCCCGCCGCCGACGATCAGCGGCGCCGTGAGCAGCAGGACCGCCTGGGTGTTGGCGGAGAGTTCGGCGTCCATCCGGCCTATCCGCCTCCACCGGCGGCGGCGAGAACGAGCGGCGCCGCCGGTCCGCCGCCATGCGACCGCAGGAGCCACGCGGCGACGGTCAGGGTCCAGCGCGAATCCACCATGTCGTCGACCAGCAGCACGGGGCCCGAGGCAAGCGCCCCGGGCCGGACCCGGAGCGCCCCGTCGACGTTGCGCGCCTGCTGGACTCCGTTGGCCATCGTCTTCTGCTCCGGCCGGTCCTCGGTCTTCTCCAGCGCGGGGCGGAACGGCAGGCGCAGCGCCGCCGCCAGCCGCGCGGCGAAGTCGGGGACCAGCTCCGCGCGCCGCAGCGACGGGACGCAGGTCACCCATTCCGGCGCCGGGCGGGGCGGCCACCGCACGACCAGTTCCGCGGCGCCGCGCACGAGCGAGTCGGCGAAGCGTCCGTCGGCGTATTTGCCGCGCTCGACCAGCTCGCCCCACCCCGGGTCGCCCCAGACGCAAAGCGCGCGGCCCGGGGACGCCCGGTGTTCGGGAGCGATGCGGCCGGCGACGCCGAACCGCGGCAGGCCGCCGGCGGGCCAGATCTTGCGGGGTTCGATGGGCAGGTCGGCGCGGCGCAGGAACGCCGCCGCCGCCTGCGCCGTCTCCGGCGCGACCGCGGCGGGAAGCGCGGGCCGCTCCGGCGGGCGGACGGCGTCGGGGTTCCCGTCCAGCGCCTTGACGAGAAACGCCATGTGCCCCGATTCGAGCCGCGCGTAGTCCTGCATCTGGCGCTGTTCGGCGCGCCGGAGTTCGGTCAGCCGCGCCACCCGCTCCCAGAACGCGCCGCCCAGTTCGGCGGCCGTCAGCCGCCACTTGCCCCCGTCGCGGGCGACGGGCGCGGGCGATTCGAGCGCCAGCAGGTCCAGGGTCTTGCGTATCCGCCCGTTGGAGACGTTGACCTTGCCGCAGAGTTCGGGGACGGAAAGCCCGTCGGGCGCGGCCTCCAGCGCCGCCAGCACCTGCCCCGCCTCGTCGCGGGACGGGAACGCGCTGGCGATGAACCAGTCGGTAATCCGCGTGTCCTCCTCGCCGCTCAGCAGCACGCCGTGGGCGAGGTCCAGCGCCCGCCCGGCGCGGCCGACCTGCTGGTAATAGGCCACCGCCGAGCCGGGCGCCTGGTAGTGGACGACGAAGCCGATATCGGGCTTGTCGAAGCCCATGCCGAGCGCGGTCGTCGCGACGAGCGCCTTGACCCGGTTGTCGATCAGCGCGCGCTCCAGCGCCTCGCGGCGGTCCCCCGTCTGTCCGGTATAGGCCTCCACGGCCAGCCCGCGCGCTTGCAACCAGTCCGCTACGCGCTCGGCGTCGCGCACCGTCAGCGTATAGACGACGCCGCTGCCCGGCATTCGGGGGAGATTTTCCGCGAGCCACGCCAGGCGCTCCGACGACCGGGGCAGGCGGATGGTCCGGAGCGCCAGCGAAGGCCGGTCGAGATCGCCGCGCAGCACCGCGAGGTTCGGGCCGAGCGCCTCTTCCAGGTCCGCCGTCACCCGGTCGTTCGCGGTCGCCGTCGTCGCCAGCAGCCGCAGGTTGCGGGGCAGGTTGCGGACGATCCGCTCGATCAGCCGGTAGTGGGGGCGGAAGTCGTGCCCCCAATCGGAGATGCAATGCGCCTCGTCGATGACCAGCAGCGCGACCCGGCCGGCGATCTCCGCCAGGACCTGGGCGTTGAACCGGTCGTTGGCCAGCCGTTCGGGGGAGATCAGCAGCACGTCCACGGCGTCGCGGTGCAGCGCGTCCTCCGCCGCATTCCAGTCGTCGCGGTTGTCGGAGGCGATCCTGAGCGCGCGGACGCCCATGCGCCCGGCGGCGGCGATCTGGTTGCGCATCAGCGCCAGCAGCGGCGAGACGAGCAGCGCCGGCCCCGCCCCGCCCTCGCGCAGCAGTTTCGCGGCGATGAAATAGACGAAGCTCTTGCCCCATCCGGTCTTCTGGACGACGAGCAGCCGCCCGCGCCCCTCGACGACGCGGCGGATGGCGTCCTCCTGCCCCTCGCGGAACCCGGCGCGCGGCAACCCCGCGCCGGCGCGCAGAAGCGCCAACGCCCGTCGCCGGTCGTATTTCGCGCCGCCGCGCCTCGTCCGCTGGAGCATGGCGGGGCTTATACCGCGCCTTGCGCCGCAGGAGCGAACGGGCGAAGGGCGCAACGCCGGAAGCGAAACAGGGAGTCGCGGCCTGCGTCACGGAGACGGGCGCGCGCATCGACGGTTATCGATTCGTCTTTGCGTTATACTCGACCCCTCCGCCGGAGTCGGACGCCGCCGCCCGAAACTCCCGCGTCGCGGAGGCGGCGGAGTCTTATCGAGGCGGCTCGGCGCCGTGCGGCCCGGCTACCCCGCATTTCCGGGACCCCTGGGAGAAATGCGCGCTACACCGCCCATTCGGCGGAGAGCGCTTCGGCCTGTTCGAGCACCGTGCGCGTCGCCTTCTCCTGCTTGTCCGGCGGGTAACCGTGCTTGCGGAGGACGCGCTTGACCAGCACCCGAAGCCGGGCGCGGACGTTCTCGCGCAGGGTCCAGTCGATGGCGACGCCGCCGCGCACCGTCTCCACCAGTTCGCGGGCGATGGTCCGCAGCGCCGCGTCGCCGAGCACCTTGACCGCGCTGTCGTTGGTCTCCAGCGCATCGTAGAAGGCGAGCTCCTCCTCCGACAGATCCAATTCCTCGCCGCGCGCCTGCGCCGCGCGGAGGTCGCGGGCGATCCGGATCAGCTCCTCGATCACCTGCGCCGCCTCGACCGAGCGGTTGCGGTAGCGGCGCAGCGCGTCCTCCAGCATCCCGGCGAACGAGCGCGCCTGGACCACGTTCTTGCGGCGGCGCTCCGCGAGCTCGCCTTTCAACAATTTTTGCAGCAATTCGATGGCCAGGTTGCGCCGCTCCATGCCCCGCACCTCGGCGAGGAACTCGTCCGACAGGACGGAGACGTCGGGCCTCTTCAACCCCGCGGCGGCGAACACGTCGACCGCCCCGACCGGCGCCACGGCGCGGGAGACGATCTCGCGCACGGCGCGGTCGAGCTCCGCGCCGCTCCGCGCCCCGTTGGGGCCGCGCTTCGCCAGCACCGACCGGAGGGCCTGGAGGAACGCCACGTCGTCGCGGACGGCGAGCGCGTCCTTATGCGGCGCGGCCAGCGCGAAGGCGAGCGACAATTCGCGCGCCGCCTTCAGGAACCGCGCCTTGCCGTCCTCCTGCGCCAGCACATGTTCCTGCGCGGCGGGCAGCAGCGCGACGCGCTCCGCCGGCCCGCCCGCCGTCCATGCGGAGCGGTCGAAGCCGTGGAGCAGCGCGCAGCAGACCTCGTATTTCTCCAGCAGGACGGCCACCGCCTCGGCCTGGTCCAGCGCCGCCGCGCCGCCGCCGCCGCTCTCGGTATAGGCGGCGAGGGCGCGTTTGAGTTCGTGGGCCAGGCCCAGGTAATCGACGACGAGGCCGCCGGGCTTGTCGCGGAACACGCGGTTGACGCGGGCGATGGCCTGCATCAGCCCGTGGCCGCGGACCGGCTTGTCGAGATACATGGTGTGCAGGCTCGGCGCGTCGAAGCCGGTGAGCCACATGTCGCGCACCAGCGCGACGCGCAGCGGGTCGCCGGGGTCGCGGAAGCGCTTGGCCAGCGCCTCGCGGCGGCGCTTGTCGCGAATATGCTTCTGCCAGCCGGGCGGGTCCGAGGCGGCGCCGGTCATGACGACCTTCATGCTTCCCGCCGCGTCGTCGTCCGCGGCCCAGTCCGGGCGCAGGCGCGCGAGTTCGCCGTACAGCTCGACGCAGATGCGCCGGCTCATGCAGACGATCATCGCCTTGCCGTCCATCGCCTCGAGGCGGTCCTCGAAATGCGCCGCGATGTCCCGCGCGACGAGGGCCAGCCGGCGCGGCGCGCCCACCACCGCCTCCAGCTGCGCCCATCTGGTCTTGAGCCGCTCCTTGCGCGCGGCCTCCTCGCCCTCGGTGACCTCCTCGAATTCGGGGTCGATGCGCGGCTTCTCGCTTTCGTCCAGCTCGAGCGCGGCGAGGCGGCTTTCGTAGTAGATCGGCACCGTCGCCTCGTCCTCGACCGCCCGCTGGATGTCGTAAATGCTGATGTAGTCGCCGAACACGGCGCGGGTGTTGGCGTCGCGGAGCTCGACCGGCGTGCCGGTGAAGCCGATGAACGCCGCGTTGGGCAGCGCGTCGCGCATGTGGCGCGCATAGCCGTCGATGAAGTCGTATTGGCTGCGATGCGCCTCGTCGGCGATGACGACGACGTTGCGCCGCTCCGACAGCACGGGGTGGCGGTCGCCCTTCTCGCCGGGGAAGAACTTCTGGATGGTGGCGAACACCACGCCGCCGGAGCGGACCGACAGTTTCTTGCGCAGGTCGGCGCGGCTGTCCGCCTGGACCGGCGGCTGGCCCAGCAGGTCGGAACAGCGCGAAAAGGTGGCGAACAGCTGGTCGTCCAGGTCGTTGCGGTCGGTGAGCGCGACGATGGTGGGGTTCTCCATCGCCGGGTCGCGGGCGATGCGCCCGGCGTAGAACGCCATGGTGAGGCTTTTCCCCGACCCTTGCGTGTGCCAGACGACGCCGACGCGCCGGTCGCCGGGCGCGCCGCCGGGCCGCCCGCCGGACTCGTAACGGCCCGCCGCTCCCTCGGAGAACGGACTCGCCCCGCCGTCGCGCGCCAGCGCCGCCGCGCGCCGGGTTTCGGCGACCGCGGTTTCGACGGCGTGGAACTGGTGGTAGCCGGCCACCTTCTTGTCCATCGGCCCGCCGCCGCGTTCGAACGCGATGTAGCTCCGCAGCAGCGCGAGGAAGCGCCGCTTTTCGAACGCGCCCTCGATCAGCACCCGCAATTCCGGGTAGAACGCCGGCGCCAGCTCCTGCCCGTCGATGGTCCGCCACGGCTTGAAGCGTTCGTCGCCCGAGGTCAGCGTTCCCATCCGCGCGGTCACGCCGTCCGACGCCGCCAGCACCGCGTTGAAGGCGAAGAGCGCGGGGACCTCCGCCATATAGGTCCGCAACTGCCCGATGGCGGCGGAGATCGACGCGCCTTCGCCGGCGGGGTTCTTCAACTCGAACACGGCGAGCGGCAGCCCGTTGACGAACACGACGATATCGGCGCGCCGCCGGTTCCGGTTCTCCTCGACGGAGAACTGGTTGACGACGGTCCATTCGTTGTTGTCCGGGTCGTCGAAGTCGATCGCCCGCGCCTGCATGTGCCGGGTCTCGCCGCTTTCGTCGCGGAACTCCGCGGCGACGCCTTCGACCGTCATCAGGTGGGCGGACCGGTTGCGCTCCGCGAGCGAGGCGCCCCAGGGCCGCGCCAGCCTAGCGGCGACGTCGTCGATCGACTCTTCCGGGAGCTCCGGGTTGAGCCGTTCGAGCGCGGCGCGCAGGTTGGCGGACAGCAGCGCCTCGGCGCGGCTGGCGCGCCAGCCGTGCGGCTCGCCCACCGGCAGGTCTGGGCCGGAAACGACCAGGTAATCCAGCGCCCGGAACCATTCGAGGGCGGCGTCCTCGACGGTGGATTCGGTCAGGGGCGGCACGTCGGCGCTCCGGCGGCGGCGAGGGACTCCATATGCGCGATCCAGCGGTCGAAGCGGGGGCACTCCGCGCGCATCCGATCGAGGCCGATCCGGGCGGCCACGGCCAGACCGTGGCGCACTTTATTGTATTTCGGGTGAAGGGCGCCCCGCAATCGCGCCGAAGGGTAGGTCTTCGGCCCGTCGTTGACGCGCTCCGGGCCGCCCGCCGCGCGCCGGACTGCATCGAGGCTTGCGATAGCCCCTTGCCATTTCGGTTGGACGTCCGCGAAGCGCGCCGTGTCCGAAAACAGCAGCGCCTCGAACTCGCAGGGCTGGATGTGCGGGAAGAACCGTTCCTGCCGGCACTCGGCCAGACGGACGGCCTCGGCATGGAGGGCGCGTTCGATAGCCTCGGCGCGGTCCGCCATGTCCGTGCGCGCTTTGGCGTCGCGAACGCCGGGGAAGTCCGCGGGCAGGCCGTACAAGTCGAAGAACGTCGTTACGTATGCGTCCCTCCGCTCGCGCAGCGCGTTGCGGAGAAAGCGCAGGACCCGCTGGCCGTTCAGGGCCCCGCCTTTCGCGCCCGACGAAGTGGGGATAAGCCTCGGCTGCAAGAAAACGCTTCGTCTTCCGAGATCGGGAGCGAGGACCGCTCTCACGAAGCTGGCCTCGGTCCGTCCCTCGCAGACGACGACCGTCTCGATCACCGTCCGGGCCCTCCGCCGACCACGTATGATCGCCACAGGTCGCCGAGCGTGTAGTCCTCCAGCCATTCGCCGAGGCGCTCCGAATCCAGCCGTTCGAAGATCGACTCGCCGCGCTCGCGATTCACGACGACGACGTCCTCCGGCTCCAACTCGTTCACGAGGTCGGCGGATTGCGTCGAAACGATAACCTTGCGCGTGTCGCTCGCGTGGCGCAGCAGCTCCGCGAGCAGCGCGATGGCGTGCGGGTGAAGCCCCAGCTCCGGCTCGTCTATGAGGATGGGGTTCGGCTGGAATCGGGCGGGCTGGAGAAGCAGGGTCGCGAGGCATGCGAACCGCAGCGTCCCGTCCGACAACTGCCGGGGCGTAAGCACGGTGTCCGGATCGTCCGCGTGGAGCCATTCCAGCTCTACCTGATCGCCGGCCTCCTCGCGGTCCACGAAGTCGCCGAAGAACGGCGCCGCGAGACGCACGACCTCGACGATCTCCCGATACTCGTGGGGATGGCGCCGCCGCAGCAACCGCAGGAACGACGCCAGATTGCCGCCGTCCGTGTGCAGCCGCAGATTGTCGCGCGCCGGATGCGCAAAACGCAGCGCCGCCGCCGCTCCGGTGTCGGCGAAGCGGTATGCGCGCCAGGCCGCCATGGTTTCGCGCGGGCAAGGCGCGGCGGCCCGGTCGCCGCCTTCGCCCGCCGCGCCGAGCTCCGACTCGCGATGCCCGCCGCCGAACGCAACCGTCCGCCCGCCGTCCTCCGGTCCCTGGACTTCCTCGCGTGCGAAGACGAGCCGGTTTCCGGCCGGCGCCAGCGAGAACCGGTAGGCGCAGCCGCGAAACGCCAGTTCGACGGCCAGGGTCCCGGTGCGCTTCCGGCCGCCGAACAGCAGCGCGTCCGCCCCGTCGTGTTGGGCCGTGAACACCTGGAGCCGTCCGCGCGCGAGGGCGGCGGCCATCGCGAACAGCGCGATAAAGTTCGATTTGCCGCCGCCGTTCGGGCCGATCAGCACGTTGAGCGCGCCGAGCCGGAAATCCTCGAGCGCGCGGATCGACGTGAAGCCGCGGACGGTGAGACGGTCGAGATCGAACATGGGTGTCGGCGGGATGCGGGAAGCGGGGACGCGCCATCATGCGCCGCTTCCGCCGGCGGAGTCGAGGACGCGCTTTTCCGAGCACAGTCTCGATCATGGCGTTTCCGCCGCCGGCTCCGCGAGAAGGTTCGCGACGAGGCGGATCATGCGGTCCTTGCCGGAAGGCGCGCTCTCGGCGATGAGCAGGGTGAGCGCGGTCAGCGCCCGGGGGTCCAGCCGGCCGCCCATGCCCTCCCGCTCCAGGTAGAGCAGGAACAGGAGCGAACCGATGCGCTTGTTGCCGTCGGCGAAGGGGTGGTCCTTGACGATGAAATAGAGCAGGTGCGCCGCCTTCTCCTCGCGCGAGCGGTAGAGCGGCTCGCCGAACATGGTTTGCTCGACGGCGCCGAGGATGCCCGCCAGCGCGTCGCCGCGGGCGACGCCGAACAACGCCGACGCGGCGCCGCGCGCGGTCAGGGCGCGCTTGAACTCGGCGATGGCGGCCAGCGCGCGCTCGAGGTCGAGCGCGCCGGTCGACGGCCGCGCGCCGGGCGGGACCGCCAGCCGGTCCTCGTCGTATTCCAGCAGCAGGCGCCACGTATCCGCGTAGCCGGCGATGATATCGACGACGGCTTGCCCGGTGTCGTCCGCCGGCGCATGGTTTCGGAGCGTCCGCGCCGGAAGGTCGAGCGTGTCGCGGGCCTCGCGCAACCCGCGTTCGGCGAGCCGGCGTTCGTTCACGGTGTCCTCGCGAACGAGACGGGCGCGCAGGGCGCCGGTGGCCCACTGGCGGAAGCGCACGCCCGCCGCGAATTGACCCGGCAGCCGACGGAGACGATGGCGTCGAGGTTGTCGTGCTTCAGGCGGCGCCGAACCCGGCGGCTGCCCGCGGCGCGAACTACCGGGAAATCCTCGGTGGTTGCCGCCTCCTCCAGTTCGCCGTCCGAATACACGTTTTTCAGGTGGAGGCCGACGTTATCGACGGAGCTTTGAAACACCTCGGCCATCCGGTGTTGGGTGAACCGCACGGTCCCTCCGTCGAAGCGCACGTCGACGCGCGCCTCGCCGCCGGGCGCCTCGTACACGACGATCTCGCCGCCGGCCGGAGGCGGCGACGCAGCGTGGCGCGGGAGAAGGGCGCTCGCCGTCACGCGCCGCTTTCGCGCATCGCGTCGCGCTCGTTTGGCGCCTCGTCGCTTTCGATGACGTCCTCGATCGACGGATCGAGAAGGCGCCAGCGCCGCCCCGCTCTTTCCAGGTCGCCCCGGACGACGAGCGGCGCTTTCTTCCGATGGGCCTGTATCGCGCGATGGTAGTCGGATTGCCGAAGAAGCGCGCCGACGGATTGGTTTCTCCCGTCGAGCGAGGTCCGCAGCGTCACCATGCCGTCCGCGGCAGTGTCGTCGCGTTCGAGTCGTTGGACGAGCCCGACCAGCGTTACGCCGGGCCGCGGCTCGCGGCTACGGAACGCCCTGCCGGCTTCGCGCAGAATAGGGGCGTCGTGCGCGGCGAACCGCACGGCGCGCCCAATTTCGTTCCTGGGATAGGTCCGGGCCCAGACCACACCGATATCGACCCTGGACAGCGTTTCCGTGAGCGTGGCGAGCGCGTCGCACAGGTTGGCGCTGACGCCGTCCCGCACGGCCGACGAAAACGCGCGCTGCTCCCCGCAACCCGCGTCGTCCGTCGCCCTGCGCGCCGCGGCCAGGGCGCCGGCCAGACGCGCCGTCACCCGGCGCGCGATCGGCTCTTCGGACGCCTCGACGTCCGGCGGCCGGCGCTTCGAATCCGGCGTCGTGCGGATCGGCGGCGGCACCACCGGACTCAGCAGGGTAACGACGAAACTGCCTTGCTCCGTCTGGCCCAAACGCACGCGCCGCAAATAGTCCGCGGCCTCCCTGTTCGCGCCCATCCGGTAGATCGGACGAGGATTGTCGAGCGCGCACGCCGCGGCGAGGACCAGATCGCGGGCGGCGCATACGAGGTCCGCTCCCGCGCCGATGGGAAGGCTGCCGTCGCGATCGCGCTCGTCGAGATCGACGGCGCGCACCCGAACCGCGTCGCGATCCGCCGTGACCAGATCGCGATAGACGGTCATCCGGTCCTGTTCGGCGGACTCGGCGAAGGTCTCGATGAGCCCGGACACGACGCTTGCATAATCCGCGAGTTCTTTGGTGTTGGGAAGGATAATATCCGGCAGATCCCCTCCCCGGTAAACGTGCGAGCGATCACGATAGGTCTCTCTTCGACTCCACCCCGCCGCGCGGGCGTAGGCGGAAAGAGCTGCGGGAGACACCGCCAACAGTGCGTCCTTGTCGCGGATGTCGATTTCCATCAGATTTCCCTCTTCGGGACTTCTTCATGAGGACTCGAAGCGCGTCGACGTCGAGCCAATTACGCTCGGGTATCTGGATGGTGACGGTCGATTGCCCCTTAATCTCGCCGTATCCCTTCTGCAAGCTGTGCCAATAGGCGCGCCGCCGTAGAATAAGGCGTTTATCGGTGACGGTCAACCACCGCGACGCACTCTTTGGCATCTCCAGCACCACAAGCAATCTGGGTGTTCGGGCGGGCTCGCGAAGGTCATTGTAATTCTTGATGCTTAGCTGGAAAGACCGAGTGCCGTTCCGCAGCGGACCGAGAGCGGTCGTCGCCTTCAATTGCAGGTCGAGAGCCGGGCGGACCCGCCCTCCCGCCTGAACGCGAAGGTCCACGCTGTCCCTGTCCGGCCACGGTACCGACGTCGCATAACCGGCTCGCGTCGCCAGGGCTTTGTCATAGACGAGCGATAACCCCTCTTTCCGGTCGGCCGACGTGAGTAGCGCGTCTGTCATGCGACCGACTCTACCGGACGCGCGGCCGCGGCGTCAACCGGCGCATGGTTTCGGAGCGTCCGCGCCGGAAGGTCGAGCGTGTCGCGGGCCTCGCGCAACCCGCGTTCGGCGAGCCGGCGTTCGCTCACGGTGTCCCCGCGAACGAAACGGGCGCGCAGGGCGACGGTGGCCCACTGGCGAAAGCGCACGCCCCGCCGCGAATTGACCCGGTAGCCGACGGAGACGATGGCGTCCAGGTTGTAGTGCTTCAGGCGGCGCCGAACCCGGCGCTTGCCCTCGGTACGAACTGCTAAGAAATCCTTGGTCGTTGCCCCGGCCTCCAGCTCCCTGCTGGCGAATACGTTGCGCAGGTGGGCGAGAACGTTCTCAGAGGCGTCGGCGAATGCCTCGGCCATCTGGCGTTGGGTGAACCGCACGGTCCCGCCGTCGAAGCGCACGTCGACGCGCGCCTCTCCGCCGGGCGCCTCGTACACGACGATCTCGCCGCCGGCCGGAGGCGGCGATGCGGCAGGGTGCGGGGGAGGGGTGCTCGCCGTCATGCGCCGCTTCCGTCGAGGGAATCGAGTGCGCGCCTTAGCTGGGCCACCAAGTCTTCATCATTCGCCTTCTCCGCAAGTTTGATCGCGATCCGGAAGTCCTGCCGGGCCGCGTCTGCATCCCCCAGATGCGATTTCGCGACGGCCCGGTTGTGGTAGGCTTCCGGATATTCCGGCTTGAGTCTGATGGCCTCGTCGAAATCAGCAATGGCCTCCCGATGTTGACCGAGACTACCCTTTGCAGCACCTCTGTTACTGTAAGATTCCGGGTATTTTGGCTTAAGCCTAATGGCCTCGCTGTAATCGGCGATAGCCTCCTGACGTTGACCAAGATTCCTCTTTGCCAGACCTCTGTTACCGTAGGCTTCCGGGTATTCTGGCTTAAGCCTTATGGCCTCGCTGTAATCGGCGATAGCTTCCTCATGCTGTCCGAGGTTATTCTTTGTGAGCGCCCTGTTATGGTAGAATTCTGGATACCCGGGCTTCAGCCTTATGGCCGCGTCGAAATCGGCGATAGCCTCCCTGTACTGACCGAGTGCGTCCTTCGCATTGCCCCTATTGTTGTGTGCTTCTGGGGATTCCGGTTTCAGAATTATGGTCTTATCGTAATCTGCGATAGCCTCCTTATACCGACCTAGTTGGCTTTTGGCATTACCCCTATTGCTGTAGGTTTCTGGGTGATCGGGATTCAGTCTTATGGCCGTGTCGTAATCTGCAATAGCATCCCCATGCTGTCCGAGGTCACCTTTCGCTGTAGCTCGGTTATCGTAGGCTCCTGAGAAATCTGATTTCAGCTTTATGGCTTCGTCGTAATCCAAGATTGCTTCCTGAAATTGCCCGAGATCGTTCTTTGCATTGCCGCGGTTGAAGTAGGCTGCCGGGTTGTCTGATTTCAACCCGATGGCTTCGTCGTATGCCGATATGGCGGCGTCGAGGTTTTCTTGATCTTTTTCTTGATAGAGATAGCCAATGGAAAACCAAGCCCGCGCCGCGGTGTCCGTATCGAGATCTGCGGCAATGTAGGCTATCGAACGCCACATGGCGATGGCTCCGTCGATGTCTCCCCGGTTTTGCAGAATGAAAGCGGAAGCTGCCGCTCTATCCAAATCGGACGATTTGGGGTTGTGTTGGACGCTCCGAGCCGTTTCTTCGATCTTCGCTGGGTCCTTCTTCGCAATCTCGGCGTTGGCCCCCCTGATATCCTTGAGTTGGCGCGAAGCCTCATCGCGATCCGACTGTATGGCTTTGAGATGACGGCGCGCTTCGATCTCCAATTCCCTGAATTTTCTGTATCCGAAGATGGCGGCGACCGGAACGACGATGGCGAGAAATGTGAGAAAGAGGCCGACGGCGGCAAGCCACCAGTTGAGGGTTGCTGCCCGGTTGTCGAGCAGTTCCCGCCGGAGCTCGTTGAAGCGGTGATCCAGCGCGACCGCGGCGGCGTCCGGCTGGCCTTCGCGCGCGGAGAGGGGCGAGCTCGAGGCGCGCTCCTCGC
This sequence comes from Alphaproteobacteria bacterium, assembly GCA_965242575.1. Taxonomy (GTDB): domain Bacteria; phylum Pseudomonadota; class Alphaproteobacteria; order UBA7887; family UBA7887; genus JANQOH01. Next base: position 1,808,797 of record OZ251461.1, on the reverse strand, counting down.
CGGGCGGCGAAATCTCGGCCGCGCCTGATCGAACGGAAGCGGAAACTTCCACGCTCAGCGCAACGGCGGCGGCGGCGAGAACGGAAGCCGCCGCGCGTCGAATCCGGTGAGCAGTCATGCGGCCAGCTCCTCGCGCGCTTCGTTCCGACGGGACCACGGAAGCGGGCTTACCCCGTAGTTGCGCATCGCGTCAAGCACGGCGTCGGCCACCGGGCGGTCGGAATCGTTGAGGATCGCGTAGGCGCGAGATTCCGGCGGGCGGTCGTCGCGGACGTCGACCCAGGCGAACGCCATCGTTTGCGCCGCGTCCCGAGTCGGCCGGTTGAACGCGCGCAACAGGCGTTCCGGCGCGGCCCGCGATTTCGGTATGAGGAACTCGAACCGGTGATCGAAGCCGCTGCGGCCCGAAAACCGCACGCCGGGCGTCCATCGGATGTCGGAGAGATCGAGCCACGCCGCGACGTCCTCGTGAAACAGGTTGGCGACCGTAGGCGCGGCGAGATAGAAGAGGTCGTTGACCGCCAGCATGGCCTGCACGAGGTTATGCTTCTTCAGCCCGAAATCGTCGGAATTCGCGCGGACCCGGAGCGCGTTGTCGTCGACCGCCACGCCGAAGCCGGCGGCGGTGGTCTCGAGCAGAGCGCGCCGACGGGGGCTTTCGATCCTGCAGCCGGACAGCGCGAGATCGTCGAGGATGTAGCCGTCGTCCGTCAGCACGAAGCCGCCGTTCTCGCGCCGGGCGTAAATCTGGAGGCAGTCGTTGTGGCGATCCAGATAGGGGGTCGTGATTTCCACCCACTCGCCCGTTTCACGCAGACTCGTTTGGTCCCGCAGCCAGCGCCAGTAGCTGTCCAGCAGAGATTGCACGTCGTGAATCATGCGAACAACCCTCGTTTTACGATGGGCGGATCGACGATGTTGCAGAAGCGCATGAAGTCTTCAAACGTGCGCCGTGAATCGCTCAAATCCGCGAAGGAATCTCCCGGAACCGGGAATGCCCATTTGTCGTTGTATCCCTCCCGGTACAGGTGGATGTGAGGCGATCCGACATGCTCGCCGTCCGGGTTGCGATGCGGCGCGCCGCCGAAATCCAGTCGCGCGAGGATGGCGATCTGCCGGGCGCGATTCTGATAGGTTCCCTTCGTCAACACGATGCGGGAACGTTGCAGGTCGAGCATGAACGACTCGCGCCGGTCGGTTGAGACGAGAGGTACGGATAGGCTGCCTCCGAGGCCCGGATAGTCTCGTTCCACGACGTCCGCCCGGCGTTTCTCCAACGCCATGAGAGCATCCGCCTCGATCTGGGAAAGGTTGGGATCCATCAGGCGGCGGCCTTCTCGATGTTCGATACCCGTACCCGGCCGGACATCAGCCGCGGTAGTAGCAGGTCTCGTAGCATGGCAAGAGCCTCGTTCTCTACCGAATTCGCCACGACACGATCGATTGCGTCTTCCGCGATTGCGCCGAATTTGTCCAGCAAATTGGACGGAGGACAAGCGAATTTGAAAATCGGAATTGCCTTCTTATCCAGATGCAACACAGTCGTTCCGGTGGTGTACGCCAAGCAATGTCGAGTGAATTTGTGAGAGATACAAAGAAAATAAATAAATCCACGCCCGATCTCTGCCGTCGGCCGCACGATTACCATGTCAAGAGAGGCGATCAAAGTTTTGTATATCGAAGAAGAGTGAACTACCGCGGGACGACCGACAACATCGGCAGCTTGCGTTATGTCGGTACAGGCGACAACCACTTCTCCTTGCCGTATAATTTGGCCGTTCTTGAATTTCCCGATGTATGGCTTCAAGCCGTCGGGCCGGTATCCGCCATCTCTTGAGAACGATTTCAACGTAACTAGCGCAGCTTCGGATTCGGCCAGCTCAGAACTTTTGTAAGATCTTCCGCTTGTCATGTTAGCCACATCGCCAAATGTCGTCAAATTCCAACCGCGCGGGATTTGCCCGAATTCGGTATCGACCAGTCGATCCGGGAACAAGCGCCAGACCTCCGGTGCGAGATAGGGTTCGCGGCCCTCTATCTTGGCGTGGGTGGGACCGAAATCGACGAACCAGTCGTCGAAGACGGCCCGCGCCATCGCCTCGAGAGTCTCGTTCATGCGACGGTTGAGTTCGATCTTGTCGTCGAGCGCACCCAGAATTTCGGCGATGGCGCGTTGTTCGGGCAAGGTAGGGAAGGGGATGCGAATGCGCTTGAGAGCTGCGCCGGACAATTCCCGAAACGTCGTTCCGGTCGCGTGTCGCTCTAATTCCTCAGTGTTGGCATTAAGCCAGTAGAAAACGAACTCCGGGCAAGCGCCCTCCCGCACAACCAGATTCCGGAATCCCTGATTGGTCGCGATTTCCGTTCCCGCGATGGCGACATACCCGACGGGAGCGCGTGTGCTCAACAGGACGGCGCCGGGCGGAACCAGTTTGGCCGACGAATTCGACAGCCCGGCACGGGACAAGTTGCGCTTTCCCCCAGTCACCACGCGCCCATGCGGAGCCGATAGGTCCCGCGGTGTGAGCCAGGGGATATCGCCGTCGAAGTTCGCCGGATCCTTCGTGGAGGGAGTCCCGCCGCCGACAATGTCGGCTATCTCGCCGATTTCGACCGTGGGCCAGCCGCGTCGTTCGCGTGCCGGCTCCACCGAGGACAGCACCGCATATTCCCGCTCGATTATCGCGCGAAAACCTTCGGACACGGCCGCCCAATCCGCCACGTCGACGCGGAAGGGCAAATCCGAACCGGCGAGCGCCGCCCGCAAGGCCGCCATGCGCCCGGCGTCCAGCGGGGATTCGGTCATCAGAACGAGATCGAGATCGGAGGTGTCCCGCGCCGTCCAGGACACGCGCGAACCGAAGGCGCGCGCCTCCAGCCCCGGCGCGTGGTCGCGGAGGATGCGCCGGACCGTCTCCAGGTCGGCGGGCGGCAGGTCAATCGGTCGCACCGTCCCGCCCCCGCAGCGCGGCGAGGAGGAAGCGCGTGTCGCGCAGGAATTCGTCCATGGCCGCCACGGTCTCCTCCGCCCGCTCCGCGTTATAGGTGTGCGACGTCCGGTTCCGCATGTCACGATACCGCATGAAGGCGGGCGCGTCGCGGACGAGGCCGGCGTCGGCGGCGTCGCGCATCATGTCGGCGAAGTCCATGCCGCGCAGCGCGTCCGGGTTGGGAACGATTTGCGTGAGGCGCCGCCGGACCGTCTTGACCGCCAATTCATAGGCGAGCTCGAACGCCTGGATGGTGGCGGCGCGGAATTGCTCGCGCAAGTCCGGGTCCCGGCGCGCCAAGTCCGAGTGCAGGTAGGCGAAGCTTTTCCGCAGCTGCGCGGCCGCGCTTTCGAGGGGCGAGACGTCGAGCGTCATTGCAGTGCTTCCCCGCCGTTAGGGCCGGTTCGGGGCGCGCCGGACGCCGGGCGCGTCACGATCCCCCGCCGTCCCCGGCGATGTCGAGGATGCGCCGGAACGCGAGAACCGCCGTCCGCCGCCCCCGCCCGGGTTCGATCGTCTCCAGAACCCCGTTCCGGGACAACACGCCGAGAATCCGCCGCGCGGTGGCCGCCGGGATCCCCGCCCCGGCGACGAAATCGGCGGCGCGGAAGACCGGGGTCTGGAATATCCGGTCGAGGGCCCGGACGGCGTATTGCGAGCGAATCATGTCGGGGACGCGGCGCTTCATGTCCTCGTGGAGGTCGAGGATGGCGCGGGTCTTCTCCAAATTGTCCTCCGCCTGCGCCCGCACCGCCTCGAGGAAGAATCGACACCAGCCCGTCCAGTCGTCGTCGCGCGAGACGGCGAGCAGACCGTCGTAATAGGCGCCGCGGTGAGCCTCCAAATAGGCGCTCACGTAGAACACCGGGCGCGCGATGAGGCCGCTGCGCCAGAGAAACAGCGGGACCAGCATGCGCCCCACCCGGCCGTTGCCGTCCAGGAACGGATGCAGCGCCTCGAACTCGGCATGCAGAACGGCCAGCTGCACCAGCCGGTCGGGCGCGTCGCCGTGCATGAAGCGCTCCCAGGCGCTCATGGCGCCGGCGAGTTCGTGGGCCTCCACGGGCAGGAACCGCGCGTCTTCGGGGGCGCATCCCGGCGGGCCGATCCAGTTGGGCGTGCGCCGGTATTCGCCGGGCGCCGCGTTCGCGCCGCGCGCGCCGGAAAGCAGGACGCGATGCGCCTCGCGGACGACCCGCTGCGAGAGCGGCAGCTCCTCGAGCATCTCTTCCGCCCGCCGCATGGCGGCGCGGTAGTTGAGAACTTCCTGCGCGTCGTCGCGGCGCTCGGGCGCCACCGTCTCGCGCCGCGCTTCGAACCTCAGCGCCTCCTCCACCGTGGTCCGGGTTCCCTCGATGCGCGAGGACAGCATCGCCTCCCGCGTCGCCAGCGGCGCCAGCAGGACGTCGGGATTCGGGATGGCCGCGAGCATCCCATCGTAACGCGCCACCGCCTCGACCGCCGGGCCGATCGACGGAACCAGCGCGCGCCAGTCGAGCTCTTCGGGCGGGAAGCGCCCCGCATGGTAATGGACCGCGCCCATCGCGTTTCTCCAAGGTCGGAGCGATTCGATCCGCCCGCCGCACCGCTTGCCGCCCATCTACGAGCGACAAGACCCGTTGTCAATCATATCGTGGCGATAATGGGCGGCAACGCGCGTTATGCGCCATGAGTGGGCGATAAACCGCGCGCCGCTCGGGCGCGCAGCCTCCGATGGCGCCGTTTGCCGCCCATCCATGAGCGACAAAACGCGTTGTCAACCATTTCGCCCTGAAAGTGGTCGGCAAGGCGCGTTATGCGCCATGATTGGGCGACAAACCGCGGCCCGTTCGGGCGGGCGGTCTCCAGCGCCGCCATTTGCCGCCCATCTACGAGCGACAAGATCCGTTGTCGACCACTTTGCGCTAAAAGTGGGCGGCAAAACGCGTTATGCGCCATAAGTGGGCGACAAACCGTGCGCCGTTCGGGCGGGCGGTCTCCAGCGCCCGCCGTTTGCCGCCCATTCGTGAACGACAAAATGCGTTGTCGACCACTTTGCGCCGAAAGTGGGCGGAAACACGCGTTATGCGCCATAAGTGGGCGACAAACCGCGCCTCGTCCGGGCGCGCCGCGTCGCCCGGCCTGTTTCGCCGGGGGCCGAGGCTTATCCGACGGCGTCCGCCTCCACGACGGCTACCGTGCAGTTCGGTTTCGGGGCCGGTTCGCCGTGTTCGCGCAAACTCTCGAGGTGAAACCGAATCGCCCGGCGCAGTTCATCGACCGCTTCTTCCCTCGTGGCCCCGGTGGCCACGCAGCCGGGCAGATCGGGCGCATAGGCCGAGTAGTTGGACGGCGCCTTCTCGACGACGACGGCGTATCGCATGTTTTGCCTCATTTCTCGATCCTGGCCTGCTTCACGATGCTGGCCCATGTTCCCGGCGCGAGGTCGTCGCCCGGCTTGCCGGCGACGGTAACGGTACCGGGTTTGCCGGGGTTCCGGAATCGGCGATGGCTCCCCCTGGTGCGGACCAGCGACCATCCGTCTCGCTCCAGCAAACGAATTGCGTCTCGAACCTTGGGCATCGCACGCCGCCCCGCGTCATCGCTTCGCGCCGCGTTCGGGGCCGAAGCCGAGCGCCTCCAGGTTGGCGGCGATCCGCGCGTCGAGGCGCGCGCCCTCGGCCTGCCGGTCGCGCAGCTGCGCGGCGAGGCGCGCCATCTTCTCCGCGAACGGCTCGCCGTTCTCCTCCGGCGCCTCCGCGCCGACGTAGCGGCCGGGGGTGAGGACGTGGCCGTGGCCGCGCACCTCCTCCAGCGCCGCGCTCTTGCAGAAGCCGGGGACGTCGGCGTAGGCCCCCGCGCCCTTCGCGCCGCGCCACGCGCGCCACGCTCCGGCGACGCGGGCGATGTCGTCGTCGGTCAATTCGCGGTGGGTGCGGTCCGCCATGCGGCCCAGCTTGCGGGCGTCGACGAACAATATCTCGCCGCGCCGCCGCCGCCGGCCGCGGGAGAGGAACCACAGGCAGGCCGGAATCTGGGTCGAATAGAACAACTGGCCGGGCAGGGCGATCATGCACTCCACCAGCCCCGCCTCGACCAGCGCCGCGCGAATCGCGCCCTCGCCGGAGCGGGCGGACGACATCGACCCGTTGGCGAGGACGAAGCCGGCCCGGCCGCGCGGCGCCAGATGGTGCGCGATGTGCTGGACCCAGGCGAAATTGGCGTTGCCCGCCGGCGGCGCGCCGAACCGCCAGCGCACATCGCCCGCCAGCCGGTCGCCGCCCCAGTCGGAGACGTTGAACGGCGGGTTGGCGAGGATGAAATCCGCCTTCAGGTCCGGGTGGCGGTCGTCGTGGAACGTATCGCCGCGGGCGATCCGGCCGTCGATGCCGCGAATGGCCAGGTTCATCTTCGCCAGCCGCCACGTCGTGTAGTTCGATTCCTGGCCCCAGACGCTCACCTCGTCGCGCGCGCGGCCGCCGTTTCCGTTGCCGCTGGCGTGGGCGTCGATGAACGCCATCGACTGGACGAACATGCCGGCGGACCCGCAGCACGGGTCGTAAACCCGGCCCTTCCACGGCTCCAGCATGGCGACCAGCAGTTTGACGACGCCGCGCGGGGTGTAGAACTCGCCGCCCTTCTTGCCCTCGGCGCTGGCGAAGCGGGACAGGAAATACTCATAGACGCGGCCGAGCACGTCCTTCGAGCGAGCTGCGGAATCGCCGACCGCGAGGTTGCCCACCAGGTCGATGAGCTGGCCGAGCCGCCGCGCGTCGAGCGCGGGGCGGGAGTAGTCGCGGGGCAGGACCCCATTGAGCGCCGGGTTCTCGCGCTCGAGCCCCGCCATCGCGCCGTCCACCGCCCGCCCCACGCCGGGCTGGCGCGCCTGCGCCGCGATCGCCTCCCACCGCGCCTCCGGCGGCGCCCAGAAGACGTTCTCCGCGGTGTATTCGTCGCGGTCCTCGGCGGCCTCCGCGCCCCCTTCGGCGAGGACCGCCGCGCGCCGCTCGGCGAATGCGTCGGAGACGTATTTGAGGAAGATCAGGCCGAGGACGACGTGCTTGTATTCGGCGGCGTCCATGGACCCGCGCAGGGCGTTGGCCATCTCCCACAACTCGGCTTCGTAGCCGGTCGTCGCGCCGCCGCCGTCCGCCGCCGCCGTTTTCTTCGCCGTTCGCCGCCGCGCCACCGGTCAGCCCTCGCGGCCGCGCAGCAGGAACTCGCGCCCCACCTTCACCGACGGGCGCCCGTTATATTCCACGATGTCGGCGGTGGCGTAGGTCTCGCTCCACTTCTCCGGCAGGTAGGAGCCGGTGCCGATGACGTCCACCGGCGCGCCGACCGAGGCGAACAGCTTGCACTTCGCCGGGCCGAAGCCGGAGCTGGCGGCGATCCCCACCTTGTCGAAACCCGCCGCGTCCAGCGCCTCGCGCAGGTGGAACGCCGCCGCCGCGCTCACCCCCGTGCCGACCAGCAGGCGCAGCTCGGTCTCGCTGCGATAGGTGCGGACGGCGCGCGGCGCGCGGCGCTCCAGCACCGCGTAGGACGACGCCGTGTCCAGCCCCTCGACGAAGCGCCCGCCATGGGTGTCGATGCGCACGCGCAGCGTCCCCGCCGCCGCGAGTTCGGGGAAGCGCCGCGCCACCGCCAGCGAATCCGACACTTCGCGGGCGAAGTAGTCCACCAGAACCGTCAGCGGCTCGCCGGGGTAGAGCGCGCGGTACATCTCCGCCGCCCGCACCGTCCCGCCGGCGTAGCCGACCAGCCCGTGCGGCATGGTGCCGAGGCCCGCCTCGCGGCCGAAATAATGCGCGGTGTCGTCGTTGGCGCCGCCGATGAAGCCCACCGCGCCCGCCTCGCGCCGCGCCTTGGCGGAGCCGACGCTGGCGGCGTAGGCCATCGCCTCCGCCATCTCGACCCCGGCGCAATGGCGCGCGTCCATCGCCAGGAACGCCACCTTCGGCAGGTCGGAGCACATGCCGTAGGCGTTGTAGGCGGCGACGCAGGGGGGGCCGAGCTTTTGCAGGTACACCGTCTCCAGGTCGGCAAGGGCCGAGAACGGGCCGGTGACGTAGAACAGCGGCTCGCCGGCGCCGACCCACGCGCCCTCGGCGAAGCGCTGCTCGATGCGGACCTCCGCGCCGCGCGCCCGCGCCGCCGCCTCCAGCCACGCCACCGCGAGGCGCGGGCAGAAGATGACCGGACGGCGCATGAACACCGCATAGGTCACCGTCGCGTCGCCGTGGCGCGCGACGATGCGCCGCGTGCGCTTGAAATACTGGTCGGCGCGGCGCGCGATCTCCGCCTCGAGCGCGGCGGCGCCCTCCGCCTCGCCGGTCATGCCGTCGGGGTCATCGCGCCGGGGCCGGGCCGTCAGAACGCCCCGGGGTAGAACCCGCCGTCGAGCAGCAGCGACTGCCCGGCGATGTAGCCCGCATGCGCGCTGCAGAGGAAGGCGCAGGCGCGCCCGAACTCCTCCGGGTCGCCGAACCGCCCGGCGGGGATGCGCGCCAGCTGGCCGGCGCGCACCTCGGCCGCCGACCGCCCGGCGGCGCGCGCCGCCGCCGCCTGCCCGTCGGTCAGCCGGTCGGTCTCGAACAGCCCCGGCTGGAGGTTGTTGATCGCCACGTTGCGCGGCGCCATCTCGCGCGCGATCGAGGCGACGAAGGCCGTCAGCCCCGAACGCGCCGCGCTCGACATGGCGAGGCCGGGGACGGGCATCCGCACCGCGATGGACGTGACGTTGACGACGCGCCCGAAGCCGCGTTCGGCCATCCCGTCCACCGCCGCCTTCATCAGCGCCACGGGGACCAGCAGGTTGGCGGTCAGCCCGCGCTCCCACTCGCCGCGCCCCCAGTCGCGGAACCCGCCCGGCGGCGGGCCGCCATTGTTGTTCACCAGAATGTCCGGTTCGGGGCAGGCGGCGAGCAGCGCCTCGCGGCCCTCCGGCAGGTCCAGGTCGGCGACGACGGCGGTCGTCTCGACGCCGGTTTCGGCGGCGATCTCGTCGGCGGTCCGCCGCGTGCGGTCGGCGTCGCGCCCGTTGACGACGACGCGGACGCCCTCGCGCGCCAGCGCCAGCGCGCAGCCGCGCCCCAGCCCGCGGCTGGAGGCGCAGACGATGGCCTTGCGGCCGGAGATTCCCAGGTCCATGGTCGCCTCCCTATTCCGCCGCCGCCGCCGGCGCCGCGTCGCGCGACCGCCGGCCCTTGAGCTCCTCGGCGACCAGGAAGGCGAGCTCCAGGCTCTGCGAGGCGTTCAGCCGCGGGTCGCAATGGGTGTGGTAGCGGTCGGACAGGCCGGCCTCGTCGATGGCCTGGGCGCCGCCGAGGCATTCGGTCACGTCGCGCCCGGTCATCTCGAAATGGACCCCGCCGGCGTATTGCCCCTCCGCCTCGTGGACGGCGAAGAACGTCCGCACCTCCGACAGGATGCGGTCGAACGGGCGGGTCTTGTAGCCGGTCGAGGATTTGATCGTGTTGCCGTGCATGGGGTCGCACGACCACACGACGCGGCGGCCCTCGCGCGCCACGCGGCGGACCAGCGGCGGCAGCAGGCGGCCCGCCTCGTTCGCCCCCATCCGCGCGATCAGCGTCAGGCGGCCCGCCTCGTCCGCCGGGTTGAGCAGGTCGATGAGGCGCATCAGGCCGTCCTCGTCGAGGGTCGGGCCGACCTTGACCCCGACCGGGTTCTTCACGCCGCGCAGGAACGCGACGTGCGCCTCGTCCGGGTCGCGGGTGCGGTCGCCGATCCACAGCATGTGCGCCGAGCAGTCGTACCAGTCGCCGGTGGTGCTGTCGCGGCGGGTCAGCGCCTCCTCGTAGCCGAGCAGCAGCGCCTCGTGCGAGGTGAAGAACTCGGTCTGGCGGATCTGCGGCGTGTTCTCGTCCAGTCCGCACGCCGCCATGAAGTCCAGCGCCTCGCCGATGCGGTCGGCGAGGTCGCGGTACTTCTCCGCCGCGGCGGCGGCGACGAAGCCCAGGTTCCAGCGATGCACTTGGTGCAGGTCGGCGTAGCCGCCGTGGGAGAACGCGCGCAGCAGGTTGAGGGTGGCGGCGGCCTGGCCGTAGGCGCGGATCATCCGCTGCGGGTCCGGTTCGCGCGCCGCCGCGTCGAATTCGATGCCGTTCACGATGTCGCCGCGGTAGCTCGGCAGCTCGACTCCGCCGCGCGCCTCGGTCTCGGTCGAGCGCGGCTTGGCGAACTGGCCGGCGAGCCGCCCCACCTTGACCACCGGCAGCCCGGCGCCGAAGCTCAGCGCCACCGCCATCTGCAACAGCACCCGGAAGGTGTCGCGGATGTGGTCGGGATGGAACTCGGCGAACGCCTCGGCGCAGTCGCCGCCTTGCAGCAGGAATCCCCGCCCTTCGGCGACCTGCGCCAGCCGCGCCTGCAACGCCCGCGCCTCGCCCGCGAACACCAGCGGCGGCGACCGCCGCAGGCGCGCCTCCGCAGCGGCTTTCGCCTCGGCGTCGGCGTAGGCCGGCTGCTGCCGGATCGGCAAGCCGCGCCAGTCGGCGGGGGACCATCCTCGATCCATCGCGCCCTCCTTCGGAGAAAGCGCCGCTATACACCTCCGCCCGCCCTCCGTCGACAGCGCGTCCGCCCGCCCCGGGCCGCGTTTCGCGCGGTTCAAGGGGAGCCGGCGCTCCCGGCGCCGCCATCCGCGTCGTCGACGGGCGGCGGGCGCGGGTCGCGCGGCGCGGCGTCGACTCCCTCCAGCATGGGGAGCGGTTTGCCCGGCGGAGCGACCTCCAGCGTTTCGAATTTGCGCGCCGCCGGCAGCATCCGCTTCTCCAGCGATCCCACCCCCTTGTTGTAGGCCTCCACGGCGCGCTGGAGTCCTGCGCCCATCCCGCGCAGGTGGTCGACGAACACGCCGATCCGCTCGTGCAACTCGCGGCCCAGCTCCGCGGTCCGCCGGGCGTTCTCCGCCATCGCCTCCTGCCGCCAGACGTGGGCGACGGTCTTCAACAGCGCGACGAGGGTCATCGGCGTGCAGACGAGCACGCGCGAGTCCACGGCGCGGTCGAAGAGCTCCGGGTCGCGCTCGGCGGCGGCGGCGAAAAACGCCTCGGCGGGGACGAACATGACGACGAAATCCGGCGTGTCGGGCATCGCGTCCTGGTACCTCTTCGAGGCCAGCGCCTGGACGTGGGCGCGGAGCTGGCGCGCATGGGCCGTCATCCGCGCCTCGCGCGCCGCGTCGTCCTCGTCCTCTTCGTCCTCCGGCGCGAGATAGGCGTCGAGCGGCGTCTTGGCGTCGACGGCGATGGTCCTGCCGCCCGGCAGGCGGACGACGGCGTCGGGGCGGAGAAGGCCATCGGCGCCCGCCAGCGCCGGCTGCTCGACGAAATCGACGTGCGCCGTCATCCCCGCCGCCTCGAACACGTTGCGCAACTGGCGCTCGCCCCAGCGCCCGCGCGTTTCGGGGCGCCGCAGCGCGCGCACCAGCCGCGCCGTCTCCGACCGCAGGCCCCTCTGCCCCTCGGCGAGGGCGCCCACCTGCTCCGTGACCGCGCCGTAGGCGCGTTCGCGCGCCTTCTCGATCTCGCCGATGCGGCGCTCGAACGCGGCGAGGCCCTCGCCGAGGGGCTTGACCAGCGTTTCGAGCTCGCCCCCGGCGGCGGCGCGGTTCTCCCGCAGCGCGTCGGCCGCGAGTTTCGCGAACCGGTCCTCGGCCTCGCGCTGGCTCTTCAGCCGCGCGCGCGCCGGCGCGGCGAAGAGCATCCAGACGAGGGCCGCGCCGATGCAGGCCGAGGCGGCGGCCAGCCCCGCCGCCGTCAGCGGATCGATCATCGCTCCGTCCTCCTCTCCGGCCGGGCCGGCGCGGCGCGGCGCGCGGCGCGCTTGCGGACGTGCGGGTCCAGGTCGCGCTTGCGCAGGCGGACGGCGCGCGGCGTGACCTCCAACCGTTCGTCGTCGGCGATATAGGCGATGGCCCGCTCCAGCCCAAGCCGCCGGGGCGGCGCGAGGCGGATCGCGTCGTCCTTGCCGGCGGCGCGGAAATTGGTCAACTGCTTGGCGCGCAGCGGGTTGACCTCCAGGTCGCCGCCGCGGTTGTTCTCGCCGACGATCATGCCGGCGTAGACCGGGTCGCCCGGCGCGACGAAGAGGGTCCCGCGCGCCTCCAGCTGCGCCAGCGCCCAGGCGGAGGCCCGGCCCGCCGCGGTCGCCACCAGAACGCCGGCGCGGCGGCCGGGGATCGGCCCGCAATGCGGCTCCCAGCCGGAGAACGCGCGGTTGAGGACCCCGGCGCCGCGCGTGTCCGCCAGGAACCGCCCGTGATAGCCGATCAGCCCGCGCGACGGGACGCGCAGGACCAGCCGCGTCCGCCCGCCCGCGCCGGGGCGCATGTCGACGACGACTCCCCTGCGAACGGCGAGGCCCTCGACGACGGCGCCGGCGTCCGCCTCGTCGACGTCCGCCGTCGCCTCCTCCACCGGTTCGAGGCGCCGCCCGTCCTCCTCGCGGAAGAGGACGCGGGGGCGGCCTATCGACATTTCGAAGCCCTCGCGCCGCAGGGTCTCGACGAGGACGCCGAGCTGGAGCTCGCCGCGCCCGGCGACCTCGAACGCGTCGTCGCCGGCGCGCGACACCGACAGCGCGACGTTCCCCGCCGCTTCGCGTTCGAGCCGGGCGCCGAGTTCGCGCCCCGTCAGCTTCGCGCCGTCGCGCCCGGCGAACGGCGAGTCGTTGACCGATACGGCGATGGCGACGGTGGGCGGGTCGATGGGCGGCGCGGGCAGCGGCGAGTCGACCTCGGGCGCGCACAGCGTGTCGGCGACCGTGGCCCGGTCGAGCCCCGCCACCGCGACCAGGTCGCCGGCGGCGGCGCGGTCGGTCGGGACCCGATCCAGGCCGCGGAACGCCAGGAGTTTGGTGGCGCGGCCGACCTCCACCGCGCGGCCCGCCAGGTCCAGCGCCTTGATCGGCGCGTTGGCGCGGAGCGCGCCGGAATGGACCCGCCCGGTCAGCACCCGGCCGAGATAGGCGTCGGATTCGAGCAGCGAGGCGAGCATCGCGAACGGCGCCCCGGCGTCGCCGGCGGGCGGCGGGACGGCCCGGGCTACGGTCTCGAACAGCGGCGCGAGGCCGTCGCGCGGGTCGTCCAGGTCGCGCACCGCCCAGCCCTCGCGGCCCGACGCGAACAGGAACGGGAAGTCGAGCTGGTCGTCGCCCGCGCCCAGCGCGGCGAACAGGTCGAACGCCGCGTCCAGCACCGCATGCGGGCGCGCCTCGGCGCGGTCCGCCTTGTTGACGACGACGACGGGCTTCAGCCCCCGCGCCAGCGCCTTGCCGACGACGAACCCCGTCCGCGGCATGGGCCCCTCGACGGCGTCGACGAGCACCAGCGCGCCGTCCACCATGTCGAGAATGCGCTCCACCTCGCCGCTGAAATCGGCGTGCCCCGGCGTATCGACGATGTTGACGCGCAGGCCGCGCCACGCCACCGACGCGCATTTGGCGAGGATGGTGATGCCGCGCTCGCGCTCCAGCGCGTTCGAATCGAGCGCGCGGTCGACCGCCGGGCGGCCGGGCCGCAAGGCGCCGGAGGCGCGGAGCATCGCGTCCACCAGGGTCGTCTTGCCGTGGTCGACATGCGCCACCAGCGCGACGTTGCGCAGCGCATCGGTCACGCCCGCTCCGAACCCGCGCGCAGCTCCGCCAGGTAGTCGGCGCACGCCGCGCCGAATTCCCAGGCGGGGCGGAAGCCGAGAGCGCGCAGCCGGTCCCCGCGCATGACGGGGAAGCGGCGCGCGGCCCGGTCGATGGTCGTGTCGATCTCTAGGCCGGGAACGCGATGTATCACCGCCGCCCCAAGTTCACGCCAAGTCAGCGCGCAGACGTGGAGGTTGTAGATCGCCGCCAGCGGCTCCGGCGCGGCGGCGAGGAAGGCGAAGGCGCCCGCCGCGTCCTTGACGTAGGCCAGGTCCATCGGGCCGTCCGGCGCAGCGAACGCGGCCTTGCCGCCCTCCGGCCCCATGCGCGCGGCGGCGGCGAACAGATCCGCGATGCGCGCCGCCGCGCCGCGATACCACAGGCCGGGGCCGAACAGCAGCGGCAGGCGGAGGCCGGTGGAGGCGAGGCCGCGGGCGCGGTAGTCCCGGGCGATCTCCTCGGCCCGTAGCTTGGTTTCGCCATAGGCGGTTTCGGGCGCGGGGCGGGAATCATCGTCCGCGCGGCCGTCCGGGTAGAGGTCCGGACCGCCGAAGACCGCGCCGGTGCCGGCCCACAGCACGCGCCGGACGCCGCGCGCGCGGCAGGCGTCGAGCAGGTTGCGGAAGCCGTCGGCGTTGACGGCGCGGGCGCCGGCGGGGTCGTCCTGCGCCGCCGCCATCAGGCCGCCGCCGCCGGCGCCGTGGGCGGCGAGGCCGACGACGACGTCGGGTCCGAAATCTCCGACCGCCGCGGAGATCTCGCCGGGAACGGTCGCGTCGCCGGTAAAGAACGCCATCGCCGCCAGGTCGGCTTCGGCCAGGCAGGGCTCCGGCGCCGGGGCGAAGCCCGCGACCTCGTGGCCGTCGTCCAGGAAGCGGCGGACGGCGTGCGCGCCGAGGAAGCCCGACGCGCCGGCGACGAGGATGCGGGACACCCGGCGCGCGCCCCGCCTACCCGGTTTCGGAGACGCGGAAGCGCGCCACCGCGTCCCAATCCAGCTCCACCCCCAGCCCCGGCCCGCGCGGGACGGAGACGTGCCCGTCGACGCAGGCGAGGGGTTCGGCGAGCAGCGAGTCGCGCAGCGCGTTCTCGCCCATGTCGAGCTCCAGCAGCGCCGGATAGGGGACGCGGTCGACATGCGGGTCCGGCGGCAGCGCGGCGAGGAAGTGGACGGCGGCGGCGAGGCCCACCGCGCCGCCCCAGACGTGCGGCGAGACGCGCAGGTTGGCGAGGCGCGCCAGCGCCGCCACCGCCATCGCCTCGCCGAAGCCGCCGCACAGGGTCAGGTCCGGTTGCAGCACGTCGGCGCCGCCGCAATCGACCAGCCGCTTGAAGTCCCACGCCGTATAGAGCGCCTCGCCGGCGGCGATCGGCATCGGCGCGCGGCGGCGCAGCCGGGCGTAGCCGTCGAAATCGGTCGGCGGCAGCGGCTCCTCGTAAAAATGGACGCCGTAAGGCTCCGCCGCCGCCATGCTGGCGAGCGCCAGGTCGGCGGTGTAGTTGCCGTTGGCGTCGACCATCAGCAGCGTGTCGGGGCCGATGGCGTCGCGGGCGCGGGCGCAGCGTTCAGCGTCGCGCTCCGGCCCGGCGCCGATCTTGATCTTGACGCCGGGGAAGCGCCGGTCGCGGATCGCCGCGAGCTGCGCCTCCAGCCCGCCGGCGGGGTCGTTGGAGAAGTAGCCGTCGGAGGCGTAGGCGGGCACGCGGTCGCGCGCCAGGCCGCCGAGCAGGTCGTGGACCGGGACCCCGTGCATCTTGCCGAGCGCGTCGCAGAGCGCGATGTCGATCCCGCCGAGCGCGCTGGTGACGCCGTTCTGGAGGCCGAGGTGGTAGCGCCCGTTGCGCACCGGCGGCGCGATCAGCCCGCGGTCGTGGACGCGCCGGCCGACGACGTAGGGCCGCAGCAGCTCGACCGCCGCCGCGACCGTCGGGCCGGGGCCCCAGGCCTCGCCGATCCCGGTGACGCCCGCATCGGTGTCGACGAGGATGAGCGTGGCGGTCCGCGCGGACGCCGTTCCGCGCGACATGCCATAGGCCCGGACCGCGCCGAGGTCGTGCTCGAGCGCGATCGTCCGGACGGCGTCGATGCGGGCCAGCGCCGCCCCCGCGGCTAGGCCGGGAGGGCGCGCGCGGTCCGGCGCGCGGCCGCCGCGGCCGCCGCCTCGCGCGCCACCGTCTCGCGCGCCGCGGCGCGCACCTTCTCGAAGGCGCGGACCTCGATCTGGCGCACGCGCTCGCGGCTGACGCCCCACACGCGGCTCAGATCCTCCAGGGTCCGCGGCTCGTCGCGCAGGCGGCGCGCGGCGAAGATGGCCTTCTCGCGGTCGTTGAGGCCGGTCATCGCCTCCGCCAGCATGTCGCGGCGGCGCGATTCCTCCTCGGCGGCGGCGAACGCCTCCTCCTGGTCGTCCTCCTCCGACGCCAGCCAGTCGATCCATTCCGCGCCGCCGTCGCCATCGGCGCGCAGCGGCGCGTTCAGCGAGCGGTCGCCGCCGGCCATGCGGCGGTTCATGGCGACCACCTCGTCGGCGGAGACGTCGAGCCGGCGGGCGATCTCGGCGACCGTTCCGCCGGGCAGGTCGCCGTCGTCGATGGCCTGCAATTGGCCCTTGATCTTGCGCAGGTTGAAGAACAGCTTCTTCTGCGCCGCCGTGGTGCCGATCTTCACCAGCGACCACGAGCGCAGGATGTATTCCTGGATCGAGGCGCGGATCCACCACATGGCGTAGGTGGCGAGGCGGAAGCCGCGTTCGGGGTCGAAGCCCTTGACCGCCTGCATCATGCCGACGTTGCCCTCGGAGATCAGGTCGCCGACCGGCAGGCCGTAGCCGCGGTAGCCCATCGCGATCTTGGCGACGAGGCGCAGGTGGCTCGTCACCAGTTTGTGCGCGGCCTCGGCGTCGCCATGTTCGCGCCAGCGGCGCGCGAGCATGTATTCCTCGTCATGGGCGAGCATGGGGAAGCGGCGGATCTCCTCGAGGTAGCGGGAGAGGCCGCCTTCCGAAGCGACGGTGGGAAGCGTGCTGGACGACATCGAACAAGGCCTCCTGGCCGAACGGGAGCGGTTGTCTCCGGCGCGCCGGGGGGCTCCGCAAGGGGCGCTCCCCGCCGCGCCGGCCCGTCGAATACGGGGCCAGTACGTCGATAATAGGGGCGGGGCGGGGCGATATCAAGGCGAAATCGGGGCGCCGCCGCGCCGAAGACCGAGGGCGCGGACCAGCGCCGCGACGTCCGCCGGCAGGGCGGAGCGGAAGCGCAGCCGCGCGCCGGTCAGCGGATGGTCGAAGCCCAGCAGGCAGGCGTGCAGCGCCTGGCGCGGCAGCGCGCTGGCGAGGCCGCCGCCGCCGCCGTATAAGGGGTCGCCGACCACCGGCCAGCCGCGGTGCGCCAGATGCACGCGAATTTGATGCGTCCTCCCGGTCTCCAGCTCGCAGCGCAGCAGCGCCGCGCCGGCGCCGCGCGCCTCGACGGCGTAGCGGGTGCGCGCCGGCCGCCCCCGCGCGACCACCGCCATCTTCTTGCGGTGGCGCGGGTTGCGCCCGATGGGGCCGTCGATCGTCCCGGCGGGCGGGTCCGGCGCGCCGCGCACGACGGCGCGGTAGGCGCGGTCGACGTCGTGGCGGGCGAATTGCCGCGCCAGCGCCCGGTGCGCCGCGTCGGTCTTGGCGGCGACGAGCAGGCCGCCGGTGTCCTTGTCGAGGCGGTGGACGATCCCCGGCCGGCGCGCGCCGCCGATCCCCGACAGCGAGTCGCCGCAATGCGCCAGCAGCGCGTTGACCAGCGTGCGGTCGGGGTTCCCCGGCGCCGGGTGGACCACCAGCCCCGCCGGCTTGTCCACCACGATCAGCGCCTCGTCCTCGAAGACGACGTCGAGGGGGATGGCCTGCGCCGCGGGCGCCGGGTCCTCCGGCGGCGGGACCTCGAGCCGCGCCTCGTCCCCGGCCGCCAGCCGGCGCGCCGGCCGCGTCTCGGCGCGCCCCGCCACCGCCGCCGCGCCGGCGCGGACCAGCGCGCCGACGCGGCTGCGCGACAATTCCGGCAGCCGGGCGGCGAGGAAGCGGTCGAGGCGCTCGCCCGCCGCGCCGGCGGGAACGGTGAAGCGATGCTCCGTCATGCCCCGCCACCATACCGCGCATGAGCGAGGCGCGGCTGAAGGCGCTGGTGGTCGGCATGGGCGCGCTCGTCGCCGCCGGCTTCGCGGTCGTCGCGGGAACCATCGCCTGGCGGCTGGCCGGCCCGGCGCCGCCGCGCGCGGCCATCGCCCTCGACCTGCCGGACGGCGCCGCGCCGGTGGAGACGTCGCTCGACGGGAACCGCCTCGCCCTCCGCCTCGACACCCCCGACGGGCCGCGGATCCTCGTCATCGACCTGGCCACCGGCGCGCGCGTCGCGACGGTCGAGATCGCGCCGTGATGCGTATCGCGCGGGGCGCGCTGCGCGCGGTCGCCGCCGCCTGCGAGGCGGCCTATCCCGAGGAGGCGTGCGGGCTGCTCTCCGGCGTCGCGGCGGCGGGCGAATGGCGGGTGCGCGCGGCGCATCCGAGCGCCAACCTGGCCGCCGATCCGCGCACCGCGTTCGAGGTCGACCCGGCGCTGCGGCTGCGCCTGCACCGGACGCTGCGCGGCGCCGGCGAGGACGTCGTCGGAGTTTTCCACTCGCATCCGGATTCGCCCGCCGAGCCGTCGCCGCGCGACCTGGAGCGCGCCTGGGAGCCGGACCTGGCGTGGTTGATCCTGTCCGTCGTCGGCGGGCGGGCGGCGGCGCCGGCGGCGGCGCACCGCGTGGTGGGCCGCGGCGCGCGCTTCGCGCCCATGCCGCTCGCGGTGGACGATGGAGGCGGCGGCGGGATCGACGATCGGGCGCCGGCGCCGTGAACTTCCGCAGCGACAACGAATCCCCGGCGGCGCCGGAGATCCTCGCCGCGCTGGCGGCCGCCAACGCAGGTTCGGCCGCCGCCTACGGCGCGGACGATGCGAGCCGCCGCCTCGACGCGGTCTTCGGCGAACTGTTCGAGGCCGAACTCGCGGTCTATCCGGTGGCGACGGGGACGGCGGCGAACGCGCTCTCCCTCGCCGCGCTGGCGCCGCCCTGGGGCGCCGTCTATTGCCACCCGGAATCGCACGCCAACGTCGACGAGTGCGGCGCGCCGGAATTCTTCTCCGGCGGCGCCAAATTGGTGGCCGTCCCCGGCGACCACGGGCGGATCGACCCGGACCGCCTCGCCGCCGCGCTCGCCGCGACCGGCCTGCACGGCGAGCACGAGGCCGCGCCCGCCGCGCTGTCGCTGACCCAGGCGACCGAGGCGGGCGCGGCGTATGCGCCGGACGAGACGGCGGCGCTGGCGGAGATCGCCCATGCGCGCGGCATGGGAGTCCACATGGACGGCGCGCGCCTCGCCAACGCGCTGGCGCGCCTGGGCTGCGCGCCGGCCGACGCCACGTGGCGGGCGGGGGTCGACCTGCTGTCGTTCGGCGCGACGAAGAACGGCGCGCTGGCGGCCGAGGCGGTCGTGGACTTCCGCCCCGGCGCGCGCGGGGAGCGGACGCGGATGGAGATGCTGCGCCGGCGCAAGCGCGGCGGCCACCTGTGGAGCAAGATGCGCTACCTCTCGGCGCAGCTCGAGGCCTACGTCGCCGACGGGTTGTGGCTGCGCCTCGCGGCGCGCGCCAACGCCGGCGCGGCGCGGCTGGCGGCGGGGCTGGAGGCGCTGCCGGGCGTCGCGCTGCTCCACCCGGTGGAGGCCAACGAGGTGTTCGTCCGCGCCGCGCCCGCCGTGGCCGCCGCGCTGTCCGAGGCCGGGTTCGCGTTCCATCCCTGGCCGGGGGCGGACGACGCCTTTCGCCTCGTCGTTCCCTGGTGCGTCGAGGACGCGGAGATCGACCGCTTCGCCGCCGTCGCGGCGGCGGCGGCGCGCGCGCGGTGACGGAGCGGCGTCCGCCGGTCTTCAACGCTCCGCCGGCGACCCTGGCGCTGTGCGCGGCGCTGGCCGCCGCCTGGGGCGCGGCGGAGCTCCTCGGCGGCGGCTTCGCCGACTGGCCCGGACTGATGCTCGACAGCGCCGACCCGTTCGGCCCGGCGCTGCTGGGCCACGTCTTCCTTCATGCCGGGTTCGGGCACCTGCTGGCGAATGCGGGGATGACCCTGGCGTTCGCGTCGGCGGTGGAGCGGCGGTTCGGCGCCGCGGCGATGCTGGGGATCTACGCCGCCTCGGCGGCGGCGGGCGGGCTGGCCTTCGCGGCGCTGTCCGGCGCCTCCGGCGCGCAGCTCATCGGCGCGTCCGGGGCGGCGCACGGCGCGGGCGGCGCGGCGGCGGTCGTCCTCCGCTCCGGCGGGCGCGAGCGGGCGCGCCGCGCGGGCTCGGCGCTGTTGTTGTTCATGGCCGGGATCAACCTGGCGCTCGCGGCGCTCGGCGACACCGTGGACCTGTTCGGCTTCCGCATCGGCTGGCAGGCGCATCTCGGCGGCCTCGCCGCCGGCGCCGCCCTCGCCGCCCTCCTGTCGCGGCGGCGGTAGCGACGACCGGGGAAAGGCGCGATCCTCCGAAACGGGGGTCGGCCGGTTCGCCGCGCATGCGCCGAGCGCCAACAGGGCCGGGCCCGGGGCCGCTTCTTCGTTACCGCGGACCGTAATCGATGTAGTCGGTCCAGAACCGCTCTATGGCGCGGAGGTTGCCCGCCACGCCGCGCAGCGCAGGGTCGTCGAGGCCCTTGCCGGCGAGCGCCGCCGAATTATGCGCGAACAGCGCGTCGACCATGCCCACCACCGGGCGGCCCTTCTCGCTCACCCGCAGCCGCGTCGTCCGCCTGTCGTGC
This sequence comes from Alphaproteobacteria bacterium, assembly GCA_965242575.1. Classification (GTDB taxonomy): domain Bacteria; phylum Pseudomonadota; class Alphaproteobacteria; order UBA7887; family UBA7887; genus JANQOH01. The sequence continues at coordinate 1,788,354 of OZ251461.1, read as the reverse complement.
TCCGAACGCTCCCGCTCCAGGTAACCGTTCTCGACCAGTTTCTTCACGTTGTAGGAGACGTTCGAATCCAGGTAGTAGCCGCGCGCGGTGAGCTCGCCGACGGTCACCGTCTCGCCCTGGATGTTGCTCAGCAGCACCGCCTGGACGTTGTTGATGTCGCGCAGGCCGCGCCGGTCGAGCTCGCCTTTCACCACGTCGAGGAACCGCCGGTGGAGGCGTTCGATCAGCCGCACGCAGTCGAGGAGCGCCCGCCCGGGCGCGCCGTCCGCGCCGCTCACGACTCCGCCGCGCCGCCCGGCGCCGCGACCGATTTCACGATGGCCGAATAGTCGAGGCCGCCATCGCCGGCGTCGCGGAACCGCGCATAGAGCTCCGCCGCCTGCGCGCCGAGCCGCGCGCCGACCCCGGCCTCGCGCGCCGCGTCCCGCGCCAGCGCCAAGTCCTTCGCCATCATCGCGGCGGAGAAGCCGGGCCGGAAACTGCGGTTCGCCGCCGAGGTCTCGACGATCCCCGCCACCGGCAGGTGGTTCCGCATCGCCCACGAACTGCCGGAGGCGTTGGAGGCGATGTCGAACAGGGTCCGCGCCGGCAGGCCGAGCGCCTCGCCGAGGGTGAACGCCTCGGCCAGCGCGATCATCGAGACTCCGAGCATCATGTTGTTGCAGATCTTCGCCGCCTGCCCGTTGCCGCTCGCGCCGGCGTGGACGATCTTGCCGCCCATCGCCGCGAGGACGGGTTCGGCGCGGGCGAAGTCCTCTGCGGCGCCGCCCGCCATGAAGGTCAGCGTCCCCGCTTCCGCGCCGGCCACCCCGCCGGAGACCGGCGCGTCGAGCGGCGCCAGTCCGCGCGCCCGCGCCGCCGCCGCGACCGCGCGCGCCGTCGCCACGTCGACGGTCGAGCAGTCGATGAGAAGCGCGCCGGGCTCCAGCGCCGGGACCAGCGCGTCATGGACCTCGCGCACCTGCGGCCCCGCCGGCAGCATGGTGACGGCGCATTCGGCCCCGGCGCCCGCCTCCGCCGCGCTCGCGGCCGCTTCGGCCCCGTGCGCCGCCAGCGCCGCCGCCGCGCCGGCGTCGGCGTCGTGGACGCGCAGCGCATGCCCGGCCGCGAGCAGGTTGCGGGCCATCGGCGCGCCCATGTTGCCGACCCCGATGAAGCCGATGCGCATCGCCGCCTCCCGCCCCGGTCAGTCGAAATCCAGCTCGTCCCAGGAGAGCGGGGCGAAGAACGCCTCGACCGCCTCCTCGCCCACCTCCTCGAGCCGCGCCGGCGACCAGGCGGGGGCGCCGTCCTTGTCCACCAGCAGCGCGCGCACGCCCTCGAAGAAGTCGGGCGTCGACATGAACCGCTGCGCGACGCGGTATTCCGCGATCATTTCCGCCTCCATATCCCGCCCGCGCGCGCGTTCGACCAGGCGGTCCGTGACCTTGACGCTGGTGGGCGACTTGCGCCGCAGCAGCGCCAGGGTCTCCTCCGCCCATGCGCTCCCCTCCGCCTCCAGCGCGGCGACGACCGCCTCGGTCCCGGCGCCGGAGAAGCAGCGCGCGATCTCCGCCTCGCGCTCCGCCAGCGGCGCCGGGCCGGGGTCGGCGGCGAGTTCGTCGAGCAGGTCGCGCATCGGCGCGGTCCCTGCGCGCTCCAGGAACGCCGCCGCGCCCGCCTCGTCCAGGTAATGCGTCGCCGCGCCGATGCGGAGCGCGTCCGCCGGTCCGATCCGCGCGCCGGTGAGCGCCAGATAGCGCCCTTCCGCGCCGCGCTGGGCGAGGAACCAGCCGCCGCCCACATCGGGGAAGTAGCCGATCCCCGTCTCCGGCATGGCGAAACTCGTGCGCGGCGTCGCCGCCCGCAGCGCGCCGTGGACCGAAAGCCCCACCCCGCCGCCCATCGTTATGCCGTCGAGAAACGCGGCGTAGGGCTTCGGGTAGCGCGCGATGTACCGGTTCAGGCGGAACTCGTCGCGGAAGAACCGCGCCGGCAAGTCCTTGCCGTCGTCGCGCGTGAAGCCCTGGTCGCGGAGCGCCCGAATGTCGCCGCCGGCGCAGAACGCGCGGTCGCCGGCGCCCGCGATCAGAACCTCGCGCACGCCGGGGTCGCCGGCCCATGCGCGCAGGCGTTCGTCCAGCGCCCGCACCATGTCGTGGGTCAGCGCGTTGAGCGCGCGCGGGCGGTCGAGCGTGACGCGGCCCACGCCGCGCTCGACTGCGAAACGGATTTCCGGCGCGGCCGCGCTCACGCCTCCAGCTCCCCCGCCAGCAGGCGCCGGGCGATGATCGTCCGCATGATCTCGTTCGTGCCCTCCAGTATCCGGTGCACGCGCAGGTCGCGCAGGATGCGCTCAATGGGGTGGTCGCGCAGGTAGCCGTAGCCGCCATGCAGTTGCAGCGCCTCGTCGCAGACGCGGAAGCCGGCGTCGGTGGCGAAGCGCTTGGCCATGGCGCAATGCGCGGTGGCTTCGGGCGCGCCGGCGTCGAGCCGCGCCGCCGCGCCGCGCACCATCGCCCGCGCCGCCGCCAGGTCGGTCGCCATGTCGGCGAGGCGGAATTGCAGCGCCTGGAAGTCGGCGAGCGGGCGGCCGAACTGGCGGCGCTCCAGCAGGTGTCGGCGCGCCGCCTCCAGCGCCGCGCGGGCGCCGCCGATCGAGCAGGCGGCGATGTTGAGCCGCCCGCCGTCGAGGCCCCGCATGGCGATCTCGAAGCCGCCGCCCTCGGCGCCGATGAGGTTGGCGGCGGGGACGCGGCAGTCCTCGAACATCACCGCCGCCGTGGGCTGCGACTTCCAGCCCAGCTTGCGCTCCGGCCTGCCGAAGGACAGGCCCGGCGCGCCGCGCTCGACGGCGATGCAGCTTATCCCCCGCGGTCCGGGGCCGCCGGTGCGGACCATGCAGACGTAGAGGTCGGCGCGCCCGCCGCCGGAGATGAACGCCTTGCTCCCGTTCAGCACGTAGTCGCCGCCGTCGCGGCGGGCGCGGGCCGCCAGGCTCGCCGCGTCGGACCCCGCGCCGGGCTCGGTGAGGCAATAGGCGGCGAACAGGTCCATCGCGGCGAGGCCGGGCATCCAGCGCGCGCGCTGCGCGTCGTCGCCGAAGGCGTCGACCATCCACGCGGCCATGTTGTGGATCGAGAGGTAGGCGGCGGTGGAGGGGCAGGCGGCGGCGAGCTCCTCGAAGACGACCGCCGCGTCGACGCGGCCGAGGCCGGAGCCGCCATGCTCCTCGCGGCAGCAGATCGCCGCGAAGCCGAGCGCCGCGGCGGCGCGCAGCGTGTCGACCGGGAAGACGTCGTTTTCGTCCCATTCCGCGGCGCGCGGCGCCATTTCGGCGGACGCGAAGCGGCGCGCGGCGTCGCGGAACGCCGCCTGTTCGTCGCTCGGCGCGAACGCCATTCGCGATCCCCCGGTTCAGGCCGGCGGCGACTCTATTCCGCGCCGGCGCCCTGTCAACGCGGGGGGCCGGACCGCCGGCCCCGGCGCTCCCGTCACCCATGGCCGGTCATGCCCGAACGGCGGACGCACAACTATGTCCGGCACGGGACGACGTCGCTGTTCGCCGCGCTCGACGCCGCAACGGGCTTCGTCATCGGCAAGTGCTATAGACGCCACCGGGCGCGGGAGTTCCTCGATTTCCTCAAGGAGATCGACGCTCGTGTTCCCGAAGACCTGGACGTTCATATCGTCATGGACAACTACACGACCCACAAGACCGCTTCGGTCAAGGCATGGCTGGCGCGACGGCCACGCTATCACGCTCACTTCACGCCGACCTCGGCCTCGTGGATCAATCAGGTGGAGCGCTGGTTCGCCGAACTGACGCGCAAGCAGCTTCAACGGGGCGTGCACACCTCCACGAAACAGCTCGAGGCGGATATCCGCGCCTTCATCGACCGGCACAACCAGAATCCCAAGCCCTTCAAATGGACCAAAACCGCCGACGATATCCTCGCACCCGTCAAACGCTTCTGTCACCGCGTCGACCGCACATTATGCAGCGAACTTTAGACTCAGGACACTAGGTTTCGGTCGGTTCGGGAATGGTTGGTGTTCGGTTTTCATTTTGGAGATGGAGGCAGGCATGGAGGAGTTTTCCGGGTTGTTCGAGGGGAACGAGGACCCTCGGCGCAGTAATGCGCCGATTGCGCGTTCGCGATGGGGGAACTCGTGGGGAACGGCTTTGCGCGATGTCGTATAACTCATTGCAGTTACATGGTTATTCGCGGCAATATGGCGGAGGGAGAGGGATTCGAACCCTCGATACGGTTCCCCGCATACACGCTTTCCAAGCGTGCGCCTTCAACCGCTCGGCCACCCCTCCGGCGCCGCCATGCTAGCCCGGCCGCCGCGGCCGAGTCCACCGCCGCGGCGGCGTCAACGCTCCTTGACGTAGGGGACTCCGCCGGCCTTCGGCGCCGCCGCCGCGCCGACGAAGCCGGCCAGCAACAGCACGGTCAGCAGATATGGCAACGCCTGGATCGCCTGCACCGGAACCGCGCCGAGCCCCGGAACGTCCGCGCCCTGGAGCCGCGCCTGCGTCGCGTCGGCGAAGGCGAACAGGAGGCATGCGCCGAAAGTGGGCAGGGGCCGCCACTTGCCGAAGATGAGCGCCGCCAGGGCGAGGTAGCCCATGCCGGCGGTCATATCGCGGACGAAAAGGGCGTTCTGCGCCGTCGACAGCCATGCGCCGGCGGCGCCGCACAACACGCCGCAGACCGCCATCGCCCGGTAGCGGACGCCGGCGACCGAGACGCCCGCCGTGTCCGCCGCCTCCGGCGCCTCCCCGACCGCCCGCAGGCGGAGTCCGAACCGCGTCCGGTACACGACCCAGGCGGCGGCGGGAACCGCCGCCAGCGCGGCATAGACGATGGGGTTGTGGCCGCTCGCGACCTCGGAATACGCCGCGCCCAGGAACGGGACGTCGGCGAGCCGGTCGGCGAAGGGGAAGTGGACGGGGCGGAACCGCGCGCCGTCGCCCAGCAGCGGAGTCTGCCCGCCCTGCCCGAACCAGGCCAGCGACAACACCGGCGCCAGCCCGGAGACGGCGATGTTGATCGCCATCCCCGACACCACTTGGCTGCCGCCGTGGGTGACGCAGGCGAAGGCGTGGACCATCGCCAGCGCGACCGAGGCGGCGATCCCGGCGCACAGGCCGATCCACGGCGAGCCGGTGGCGAACGCCGCCGCCGCCGCCGCGAACGCGGCGCCGAGCATCTTGCCCTCCAGGCCGATGTCGATCACGCCGGAGCGCTCGGCGAACAGGCCGGCGAGGGCGGCGAGGACCAACGGCGTCGACACGCGCAAGGTCGCGTCGAGCATGAGGACGAACCAGCTCGCCGCCTCCATGCTCACTCCTCCCCGGCCGCGGCGGCGCGGCGCGCGAACAGCCGTTCGACGCGCGGGCGCAGCATGTGCTCCAGCGCGCCGGAGAACAGGATGACCAGCCCTTGCAGCAGCACCACCATGTCGCGGCCGATGGCGGGTATGTCGAAGGCCAGTTCGGAGCCGCCCTGGTAAAGCGCGCCGAAGAGCAGCGCCGCGAGCAATATCCCGAACGGGTGGTTGCGGCCCATCAGCGCCACCGCGATGCCGACGAAGCCGTAGCCGGCGGTGAAGTCGAGCAGCAGCCGGTGGTGGACGCCGACGATCTCGTTCACCCCGACGAGGCCGGCGAGCGCGCCGGAGAGCGCCATCGCCAGCACGATCGCCCGCCCCGGCGAGATTCCGGCATAGACCGCCGCCGCCTCGTTGTGGCCCACGGCGCGGATTTCGTAGCCCCAGCGGGTGCGCCAGACGAAAACCCAGAACAGGACCAGGCACGCGGCGGCGAGCAGCACGCTCATGTTGAGCGACGACCGCCCCGCGTCGAGGCCGAAGCGGGCGAGGACGTCGTGCGCGAAGGGCAGCCACGCGTTCGGCGCGAAAATGCGGCTTTCCGCCGCCTGCCGCCCCGGCTCGGCGAGGACGTCGACCATGAGCCACGTCATCAGCGCCGCGGCGATGAAGTTGAACATGATCGTGACGATCACCACGTGCGCGCCGCGCGCGGCGCGCAGCCAGCCGGGAACGAACCCCCACGCGGCGCCGAAGGCCGCGGCGGCGGCGATCGCCGCGCCGATCGCGAGCGGCGCCGGCAGGCCGCCGAGCGACAGCGCCGCCAGCCCGGCGCCGAGGCCGCCCATCGCCGCCTGGCCCTCGCCGCCGATGTTGAACTGCCCGCAATGGAACGCGAGCGCGACGGCGAGGCCGGTGAACACGAAATTGGTCGCGTAATAGAGGGTGTAGCCGATCGCCTCCGGGTAGCCGGCGGCGCCGCGCGCGAGCAGGACCAGCGCCGCCGCCGGGTCCTCGCCGACCGCCGCGACGACGGCGCCGCAGATCGCCAGCGCGAGCGCCAGGTTGAGCGCCGGGACCAGCCCGAACCCGACCCATGCCGGCGTTCGCGCCGACTCCGGTCTCACGGGCCGGCCGAACCTGCCCGCCCCGGCGCGGCTCCGCCCACCATCATCGCCCCCAGGTCCCGGGCGTCGGCCGCCGCGCCCGCCATCTCGCCGACGATCCGGCCGTCGTACATCGCGAGGATGCGGTCGGAGAGCGCGAGTATCTCGTCGAGCTCGCTGGAGACCAGCAGGATCGCCTTGCCCGCGCGGCGCATGTCGAGAAGCCGGCGGTGGACGGAGGCCGCCGCGCCGATGTCGATTCCCAGGGTGGGCTGGCCGGCGAGCACGAGGTCCGGGTCGCGGCCGAGCTCGCGCCCCACGACGATCTTCTGCCGGTTGCCGCCGGAGAACGCCGCGGCGGGCAGGCGCGGGTCGGCGGGCCGCACGTCGAAGCGCGCCATGTCGCGCCGGGCGCGCGCGATCATGGCGCGGCGGTCCAGCCACGGACCGCGGCGGCGGTGGTAGCCGAGGATTCCGTTCTCGGCGGCGTCGAACTGCGCAACGAGGCCCGTCCGCTGGCGATCCTCGGGCAGGTGGGCGAGGCCCAGCCCGCGCCGCGCCCGGACCGCCGCGGCGCTCCCGCCCGGCGGCGCCGGCGCGCCGGCGATGCGGACCTCGCCGCGCTCCGCCGGCAGCGTCCCGGCGATCGCCTCCAGCAGTTCCGACTGGCCGTTGCCGGCGACTCCGGCGACGCCGACGATCTCGCCGGCGCGGACCGCGAAACTCACCCCGCGCACCTTGAGCGCGCCGCTCCGGTCGCGCACCGCGAGGTCCCGCGCCTCCAGCGCCGCGCCGCCCGGCGCCGCCGCGCCTTTCCGCACGGCGAGGGAGACCGGCCGCCCGACCATCGCCGCGGCGAGGCTTTCGCGGTCGGTGTCGGCGGTATCCGCATGCGCGACCGCGCGGCCCCCGCGCATGACCGTCACCCGGTCGCACAACGCCATGATCTCGCGCAATTTGTGGGTGATGAGGACGACCGTCCCGCCGCCGTCGCGCAGCGCGCGGAGCACGCGGAACAGGTCGTCCGCCTCGCCCGGGGTCAGCACGCTGGTGGGTTCGTCGAGGATGAGAATGCCCGCGCCGCGGTAAAGCGCCTTGAGGATCTCCACCCGTTGCCGCACCCCCACCGGGAGCGCGCCGACGACCGCGTCCGGGTCCGCCTCCAGCCCGTATTCGCGCCCCAGCCGTTCGAGCGCGCGCCGCGCCCGCGCCAGCGGCCGCCGCAGGAGGAAGCCGCGCTCGACGCCGAGCACGACGTTCTCCAGCACGGTGAAGGTGTCCACCAACATGAAATGTTGGTGGACCATGCCGATTCCGAGCGCGATGGCGTCGTTGGGCCCGGAGATCCGCGCGCGCCGCCCGCCGACCCGGACCTCGCCGCCATCGGCCCGGTAGTAACCGTAGACGACGTTCATCAGGGTGGATTTGCCGGCGCCGTTCTCGCCGATGACGCCGTGGATCGTCCCCCGCGCGACGGACATCGAGACGTCGATGTTGGCGCGCTGCGCGCCGAACCGCTTGTCGATCCCGACGGTCTCGAGGGCGGGCGGCGCGCCCTCCGCCCGCCCCGGCGGCACGGCGCTACCGCTGCGCGGTGTAATCGGTCACGACGATGGCGCCGGAGATGATGTCGCGCCGTGCCTGCTCGACCGCGGCCTCCATTTCGGCGGTGACGAGATCGCGGTTGTATTCGTCGAGCGCCCAGCCGACGCCGTCCTCGGCGAGGCCGAGAACGCGCACGCCCGGCGTCCAGCGGCCGTCGCGGGCGGTCATGAAGGCCTCGTACACCGCCACGTCCACCCGTTTGACCATGGAGGTCAGCATGGTCCCGGGGTGGAGGTAGTTCTGGTTGCTGTCGACGCCGATGGCGAGTTTGCCGGAGTCCCTGGCGGCCTGGTACACGCCGAGGCCGGTGCCGCCGGCGGCGGCGTAAATCACGTCGGCGCCGCGGTCGAACTGGCTGCGCGCCAGCTCGCCGCCCCTGGTCGGGTCGCTCCACGCCGCGGGCGTGGCGCCGGTCATGTTCTGGAGGACCTCGACGCCGGGGTTCGCGTAGCGCGCGCCCTCGACGTAACCGAGGGCGAATTTGCGGATCAGCGGGATGTCCATGCCGCCGACGAAGCCGATCCGCCCGGTTTTCGAGGCGAGCGCCGCGGCGACGCCGACGAGGAACGAGCCCTCGTGCTCCTCGAAAATCACCGATTGGACGTTCGGCAGGTCCACCTTCATGTCGATGAGGGTGAACTTGGCGCCGGGGAACTCGCGCGCCACGGTCTCGACCGCCGCCGCCTGCGCGAAGCCCATGGCGACGACGATGGCCGCGCCGCGCCGCGCCATGTTGCGGATCGCCTGTTCGCGCATCGACGGGTTGGTCACCTCGAACTCGCGATAGGCGATCCCGGTCTCGGCCTCGAAGCGCTCGGCGCCGCTCCAGGCGGCTTCGTTGAACGATTTGTCAAACTTGCCGCCCATGTCGTAGACGATGGCCGGGGCGAAGTCCTGCGCCTGCGCCGCTCCCGCGGCGGCCGCGAACGCCAGCGCCGCCAGCGCGGCGGCGATTCTGCGTGTCATGGTCGGTTCTCCGGTGTCATGCGCCATCGCGTATCCTTCCCGGTTCGGCGTCCGCGGCGCGATCGACGAGCGCCCGATCCCGGTTTCCTTCCGGCGCATCCCCTGAGCAACCCTTCCAGGCGGGCCATGCGCCGGCGAAGCCCGGCGACGCCGCGAGAGCGGTCGCGCGCCGAATGAACTTTACGATCCCGCCAGGACGACGCCGATTAGTACCGACGACCTCCGGGGTCATGCGCTCGCTCCTTTTCGAACGGCGCTCGCGCCGGACGCGGCGGCGCAATCCGCGCCCTCCATATCGCAGGCCGGGCGGGCCGGCAAGCGAGCTTCCTGGTCCGGTCCGCGCCCGGCCGCGCGATTCGCGCAAATCGCCGGGAACGCGGCGCGGCGCCCCTCGAACCGGAATTGTCCGGAGAATCCGGGACGGGCCCCCGGCGCCGTCACCGCGCCAGCCGGTAGCCTCCGGGCTCGGTGACGACGATGCGGGCGTCCGACGGGTCGGCCTCGATCTTCTGGCGCAGGCGATAGACGTGGGTCTCCAGCGTGTGGGTGTCGACGGCGGCGTTGTAGCCCCACACTTCGTCGAGCAGGACGGCGCGGCCCACCGCCCCGCCGCCGGCGCGGTAGAGGTATTTCAGAATCGCCGCCTCCTTCTCGGTGAGGCGGATCTTCCGGCCCGTCCCCGTCTCCGCCAGCGTCCTGGCGCCGGGGCGGAAGTCGTAGGGGCCGATGGCGAGCACCGCGTCGTCGCTGAGTTCGTGCTGGCGCAATTGCGCGCGGATGCGCGCCAGCAGCACGCCCAGCCGGAACGGCTTGGCGACGTAGTCGTTGGCCCCCGAGTCAAGGCCGAGTATGGCGTCGGCGTCGGCGCCGGCCGCGCTGAGGATGACGACGGGCGCCTTGAACCCGCGGCGGCGCAGCAGGCGGCAGACCTCGCGCCCGTCCATGTCCGGCAGCCGGACGTCGAGCAGGACCAGATCGAACCGCTCGCGCTCCGCCAGCTCCAGCGCCAGCGCTCCGGTCGCCGCCTCGGCGGTGTCGAACTCCTCGTGCAGCCGCAGCTGCTCGACGAGCGATTCCCGCAGCGGTTCGTCGTCCTCGACGACGAGAATGCGCTTCGCCGCGCCGCCGCCCATCCGCGACCGTCCTCCGGGACTCCGTTCCGGCGCAGTGTATCGGGCCGGCGGCGCCCGGCAAGGGGTGGCGCGCCGCGCCGCGCGGGGTATAAGGGGCGCGGCCGCCGGGGACGAGGCGGCGCCAGGGGGCGCGGGGCGTGAACCACAATCGGACCGACCGCCCGCCGTCCGGCGCGGAGCCGGCAAGCGCCGTCATCGCCATCGGCCGCGCGGTCGGCGACCTGCGGCGCGGCGGCGCGGCGGCGATACGCGATGGCGGCGCGGAGGCGACCGCGGCGCTGGCGGCGGAATTCGCCGACGCGGACCGGCTCGCGCGGTTCGCCGCGCTTGCCGGCGGGGCCGTCCGCCTCGCCGTTACGGCGCGGCGCGCGCGGGCGCTCGGCCGCGCCGCCGCCGGACCCGCCGCCGTTCTGGAATTGCCGGCGCCGCTCGACCCGGCCGCCATTCGCGCGCTCGCCGACCCGACCGCCGACCCGACCGCCGGCGCCGGCGCGCGCGGCGTCCGCTCCGCCGTGGCGCATGCCCGCGACGCCGGCGCGGTGGCGCTCGCCCGGCGCGCCGGCCTGCTGCCGGCGGCCGTCGTCAAGACCGTGAAGCCGGAGGCCGCGCGCGGCCTCGCGCAGGTCGCGCTGGCGGACCTCGCCGAGGACCGCGCGGCGGCTGGCGCGCTCGCGCGCGTCGGGTCGGCGCGGGTTCCCCTCGCCGGCGCCGAGCATGCGGACATCGTGGCCTTCCGCCCCGGCGACGGCGGCCCCGAGCACCTCGCCATCGTCGTCGGCGCGCCCGACGGCGCGGCGCCCGTGCTCGCCCGCATCCACTCGCAATGCTTCACCGGCGACCTGGCGGAGAGTCTGCGCTGCGATTGCGGCGGCCAGTTGCGGGGGGCGATTCGCCGCATCGCCGAGGCCGGCGCCGGCGTCGTCCTCTACCTCGCGCAGGAGGGCCGCGGCATCGGCCTCGTCAACAAGCTGCGCGCCTACGAATTGCAGGATCGGGGCCTCGACACCTTCGACGCCAACGAGACGCTCGGCTTCGAGGCCGACGAGCGCGACTACCGCGCCGCGGCGGAAATGCTGCGCCAGCTGGGCTTCCCCCGCGTGCGCCTGATGACCGACAACCCGGAGAAGGTCGCCGGGCTGCGGCGCGGCGGCGTCGAGGTGGCGGAGCGCGTGCCGCACCGCGTTCCCGCCAACCGGCACAACGCCCGCTACCTCGCCGCCAAGTCGGCGCGCGCGGCGCCGCCGGGCGGCGGTTGACCGCGCGGTTGCCCGGACCGCGGGCGCGCCGTATGATCGGTTCGGGGCGGCCGGTTTCCGGCGCGTGGGACGGGGCGGAACGGGGATGAGTCCGAGACCCTCGCGAATCGAGCGCCTGTGCATCGACAAGGGCCTGAGGATGACCGGGCAGCGCCGGATCATCGCCCGCGTCGTGTCGGAATCCGACGACCATCCGGACGCCAACGCCGTCTTCCGCCGCGCCGCGCGCGTCGACCCGCGCATCAGCATGGCGACCGTCTATCGCACCGTCCGCCTGTTCGAGGAGGCCGGCGTGCTGGAGCGCCACGATTTCGGCCGCGGCCGCGCCCGCTACGAAGAGGCGGGCTCCGACCACCACGACCACCTGATCGACGTCTCGTCGGGCAAGGTCATCGAATTCCGCGACGACGAGATCGAACGGCTCCAGACCGAGGTCGCCGCCCGGCTCGGCTACCGCCTGATCGACCACCGGCTCGAGCTCTACGGCGAACCGGTCGGAAAGGACGATGCCTGACCGCCATGCCCGCCGGCCCCCGGAGCGACTCCGGTGAGCGCCGCCGAAACCTTCGACGGGCCGTTCGGCGACATCCACGCCGGCGCGCTGGAGGTGCGCCTCGCTCGGTCCGCCGCCGAGGTCGAGGCGGCGCAGGCGCTGCGCTACCGCGTCTTCTACGAGGAGATGGACGCGGTGGCCGACGCCGAGAGCGCCCGCGCCCGGCGCGACATCGACGCGTTCGACCCGCATTGGGACCACCTGCTGGCGATCGACCGCGACCGGCCGCACCCGCGCGCCTCCATCGTCGGCACCTACCGCCTCAACCGGCGCAGCGTCGCCGAGGCGCGCAGCGGGTTCTACACCGCCGCCGAATACGACATCGCCCCGCTGCTGGCGACGCGCGGCGAGATCATGGAGCTCGGGCGGTCCTGTGTCGACCGCGAATACCGCAACCGCGCCACCGTGGCGCTGATGTGGCGCGGCATCGCCGCCTACGTCTTCCACCACGACGTGAAGATCATGTTCGGCTGCGCCAGCATTCCCGGGACCGACGCGGAGCGGCTGGCGACCCCGCTGGCCTACCTCCACCACCGCCACATCGCGCCGCCGGAGCTGCGCCCGCGCGCGCTCCCGGCGCTGCGCGTCCCCATGGACCGCCTGGCCGCCGGGGAGGTCGACGCGCGCGCCGCCCGGCTGGCGCTGCCGCCGTTGATCAAGGGCTACCTGCGCCTCGGCGGCTTCGTCGGCGACGGCGCCGTCATCGACCGGCAGTTCCGCTCCACCGACGTCTGCATCGTGGTGAAGACGGCGCTCGTGACCGCGCGCTACCTCCAGCATTACGGCCATTCGCCGCTCGCCGTTTGACGCCGTTCGACCCCTTCCCGCACCTGCGCGCCGGCGCCGTCGCGCTGGCGCTGCTGGCGTGGACGGCCGCGCTGCTTCCGGTCCAGGCGTTCGCGCTGGCGTTCGGGATGCGCCTCGCGCGCCGGATCCCCCGCCTCTACCACCGCGGCGTCGGCGCCGCGGCGGGGATCGACGTCCGGGTGCTCGGCGCGCCGCCGAGCCCGCCGCCGACTCTCTACGTCTGCAACCACGCCTCGTGGGCGGACATCGTGGTCCTCTCCCGCGTGCTCGACGCCTCCTTCGTCGCCAAGGCGGAGGTCGCGACCTGGCCGCTGTTCGGGCTGCTGGCGAAGCTCGCGCGCTCGGTCTTCGTCGTCCGCCGCGCCAGCCGCAGCGACCGTCACCGCGACGAGATGCGCCGCCGCCTGGAGGCCGGCGACAGCCTGATCCTGTTCCCCGAGGGCACCAGCGGCGACGGCAACCGCGTGCTGCCGTTCAACAGCACCTTCTTCGCCGTGGCGCGGCGCCCGGTGGGCGGGCGTCCGCTCGCGGTGCAGCCGGTGACGCTCGCCTACGCCGCCCATGAGGGCCTGCCGATGAGCCGCCGCGAACGCCCGTGGATCGCCTGGTACGGCGACACCGGGCTGATGAGCCACCTGTGGCGCCTGCTGGGCCTGGGCCGGATGCGCGTCGACGTCTGGCTCCACGAGCCGGCGACGCTCGACGCCCACGGCTCGCGCAAGGCGCTGGCCAGGGCGTGCGAGGCGACGGTCGCCGAGGGCCTGTCCGCGCTGCTCGCCGGCCGCGGCCCCGCGCCCCGGCAAGGACCTTGACCGGCGGCCGATGTATGTTGAACTGGACGCGGCGCCCCGGGCGGCGGCGCGAACCGATGGCGTGGAAAGGGGCGAGCGACCGGTGAACTCCTATCTTATCGTTCTTCCGCCGCGGTCTCCCGTAACGCGGGAGGCGGTGACGCGCGCCTTCCCGGACAAATACGAGGTGGTGGCGGACGCCGTCTGGGCGGTCGCGAGCGAAAAAAGAACCTGCGCGGACGTCTGCGATGAGATCGGGATCGACGGAACGTCCGGGAATACCGGCATGGTCGTCAAGATAGACCAATATTACGGGGTTTTCGACCGCGCCTTGTGGGACAACATCGAAGAATGGCGGACGCGAGAATGAACGACGGCCGCGAAAACGTCGTACCCATAACGCCCGCGCCGTCGTCCGGCGGCGGCGGAGGCGGCTCCGGCCACGGAGAGCGCCTGGCCAGGATCGAGGCGAAGCTCGAGCACATGGCCACGCGCGAGGACGTAGCCGAGGTCAAGACGATGGTCGAAAGCGTCAGGACCGCGGTCGAAAGCAAGGAGGCGAAGACAATGCGCTGGCTGGCCGGCATCGTGGCCACTGCGGCGATAACCCTCATCGCCGCCATGATCGGGCTGGTGGCCTCCATGATCGGGATAGCGACGAATTAAACCCGAGTCCGCGATGGCGCCCGAGCGGCGCGAAGGCCGGATTCCGGCGGCCGCGACCGGCGCGAAGGCCGGCGCCCCGGGGCGCGCGCTTTACCTGCGCACCTACGGGTGCCAGATGAACGTCTACGACTCCGAACGCATGGCGGAGCTGCTGGCGCCGCTCGGCTACCGCGCCGCCGCCGCGCCGGAAGACGCGGACATGGCGCTGATCAACACCTGCCACATCCGCGAGAAGGCGAGCGAGAAGGTCTATTCCGAACTCGGCCGCCTGCGCGTCCTGCAAAAGGCGAAGGCCGCCGCCGGCGGACGCATGATCCTCGCCGTCGCCGGCTGCGTGGCGCAGGCCGAGGGCGCCGAGATGCTCCGCCGCGCGCCGTTCGTCGACATCGTGCTCGGACCGGGGAGCTACCACCGCCTGCCGGAGATGGTCGCGCGCGCGCACCGCGCCGCCGGCGCGCCGGCGCTCGACACCGACTTCCCCGCCGTCTCCAAATTCGACTCGCTGCCGGAGGAGCGCGCCGCGCCCGGCCCCTCGGCGTTCCTCGCCGTGCAGGAGGGCTGCGACAAGTTCTGCGCCTTCTGCGTGGTCCCCTACACCCGCGGCGCCGAGGAATCGCGCCCGCTCGCCCGGGTCGCGGCGGAGGCGCGCCGCCTCGCCGCCGGCGGCGCGCGCGAGATCGTCCTGCTGGGCCAGAACGTCAACGCCTGGCGCGACGGCGGGCGCGGCCTCGCCGAACTGATCGCCGAACTGGCCCGGATCGACGGCGTCGACCGCCTGCGCTACACCACCTCGCATCCGGTCGACATGACCGAGGCGCTGGTCCGCGCCCACGCCGAAATCCCGCAGCTCATGCCTTGGCTGCACCTGCCCGTGCAATCGGGCTCCGACCGCGTCCTCGCGGCGATGAACCGCCGCCACACGCGCGGCGACTACCTCCGGATCGTCGACCGGCTGCGCGCCGCGCGCCCCGACATCGCCCTGTCGTCGGATTTCATCGTCGGCCATCCCGGCGAGACCGGCCGCGATTTCGCCGACACGCTGGCGCTGGCGGAGGAGGCCGGTTTCGCCGGCGCCTTCGCGTTCAGATACAGCCCCCGGCCCGGCACGCCGGCGGCGGCCCGGGAGGACCGGGTTCCGGAGGAGGCCGCGCGCGAGCGCCTGGCGGCGCTCCAGGCGGCGCTGGCCGCGAGCCGCCGGCGCTTCGACCGCGCCGCGGTGGGCCGCATGCTGCCGGTGCTGTTCGAGCGCCCCGGCCGCCATCCGGGGCAGCTCGTCGGGCGGACCCCCTACATGCAGGCGGTCCACGTCTCCGGCGGCGGCTTCGAGGTCGGCGATCTCGCCCCGGTCCGGATCGCCGCCGCCGGCGCCAACAGCCTGTCGGGGACGGCGGCGGAGGCGCCGGGTTGAGCAGGGTTCGCGAGGCCGCGCGCGCCGCCGCCGCGCCGCTCCATCTGAGTTTCGACGACAACGCCCTGCTCGGCGCCCTGTTCGGCGAGCACGACCGCAACCTCGCCCGCGTCGAGCAGAGCCTGGGCGTGTGGGTGGCGAGCCGCGGCAACCGCCTCGCGATCTCCGGCCCGGCGGAGGCCGCGCAATGCGCGCGGACGGTGCTGGTGGACCTGTACGGAATGCTGGAGCGCGGCATGCCCGTCGGCCCGCAGGAGGTGGACGGCGCGCTGCGCATGGCGCGCGGCGCCGCCCCCGCCGCCCCCGCCGCCGGCCCGGCCGCGCCGCTGATCGCCGACGAGACCGTGGTGGAGACGCGGAAGCGGCGCATCCTGCCGCGCTCGCCGGCGCAGGCCGCCTACGTCCGCGCGCTGCGCGAGAGCGAACTGGTGTACGGCATCGGCCCGGCGGGGACGGGCAAGACCTATCTCGCCGTCGCCGTCGCCGTCGCCATGCTGGCGCGCGGCCGGGTCGAGCGCATCGTCCTGTCGCGCCCGGCGGTCGAATCCGGCGAGCGGCTGGGCTTCCTCCCCGGCGACGTGCAGGACAAGGTCGACCCCTATTTCCGCCCGCTCTACGACGCCTTCCACGACATGATGCCGGCGGAGAGAATGCTCGACCGCCTGCGCGGCGGGCAGATCGAGATCGCGCCGCTGGCGTTCATGCGCGGCCGCACCCTGTCCAACGCCTTCGTCATCCTCGACGAGGGGCAGAACACCACCCCGGTGCAGATGAAGATGTTCCTCACCCGCATCGGCGAGAACGCCCGCATGGTCGTGACCGGCGACCTGACGCAGATCGACCTGCCGGCGAACACGCGCTCGGGCCTCCGCGACGCGCTGGAGGCGACCGGCGCATTGGAGGGCGTGCGCGTCGTCCGCTTCTCGGAATCGGACGTGGTGCGCCACGACCTGGTGACGCGCATCGTCCGCGCCTACCGCGACCGCGACGCGCGGGCGGCGGAGCCGGCGCCGTGACCGCCGGCGCCGCGCCGCGCGTCGACGTCGAAATCGGCGACCCGGAATGGCGCGGCGCGCTGGCCGGCGCGGCCGACCGCTGCCGCCGCGCCGCGCGCGCGGCGCTGGCCGAGGCGCCGCCCGGCGGGCCGCCGGAACTGTGCGAGATCGGCGTCCTGCTGGCCGGCGACGCCGCGGTCGCGGCGCTCAACCGGCGCTACCGCGGGCGCGATGGCGCCACCAACGTGCTGGCGTTCCCCTGCGCCGATTCGGCCCCCGCCGCCGGCGCGCCGCGCCTGCTGGGCGACGTCGTCCTGGCGCGCGAGACGGTGTTGGCCGAGGCCCGCGCCGCCGCCTTGCCGGTCGCCGACCATGTGAGCCACCTGGTGGCGCACGGCGTCCTGCATTTGCTCGGCTACGACCACGCCGATGCGGCGGGGGAGGCGGAGATGCGGGGGCTGGAGGCGCGGGCGCTCGGCCGCATCGGAGTCCCCGACCCCTACCGCCGGCGCGGCGGGGCGCCGGCGTGACCGACCCCGCGCAACGCGCGCCGTCTTCCGGCGGCGGCGCCGAACGCGACGCCGAGGAGGGCGGCCCGCGCCTGAGCGCCGTCATCGGCGACTGGCTGCGCTCGCTGGCCGGCCTCGGCCCGCGCGCCGCCTCGCTGCGCGAATCGGTCGCGGAACTGGTCGCCGAGCATGGCGGCGGCGCGACCGCGGTCGACGAGCAGGAGCGCGCCATGCTCCTCAACCTGCTCGCGTTCGGCGAACAGCGCGTCGAGGACGTGATGGTCCCCCGCGCCGACATCGTCGCCGTCCCCCTAACGGCGACCCTCGCCGAGGTCGCGGCGGCGATGGCCGGGGCCGGGCATTCGCGCCTGCCGGTGTTCGAGGACTCGCTCGACAACGTCGTCGGCATGGTCCACGTGCGCGACCTTCTGCCCTACTGGCGCGGCGACGCGCCTTTCGACCTGGCCCGCGTCGCCCGGTCGGTCCCCTTCGTGCCGCCGTCGATGCCGATCCCGAAACTGCTGCGCCAGATGCGCGCTACCAAGGTCCACATGGCGCTGGTGGTCGACGAGCATGGCGGGATCGACGGCCTCGCCACCATCGAGGACCTGGTCGAGGAGATCGTCGGCGAGATCGAGGACGAGCACGACCGGTCGGCGCCGCCGGCGCTGACCGAACGCGCCGATGGCGGCCTCGACGCGTCCGCGCGGGCGCCCATCGCCGCGCTCGAGGAGCGCCTCGGCGTCGACCTGCTGCCGGCGGAGCGCGACGAGCAGATCGACACCGTGGGCGGCCTGATCTTCGCGCTGGCGGGCCGCGTTCCCGCCGTCGGCGAGGTCATCCGCCACGAATGCGGCGCCGCGTTCGAAGTGCTGGAGGCCGACCCCCGGCGCATCCGCCGGGTGCGCGTCCATCCGGCCCCGGCCGATTCCGCCGCGTCCTGACCCGGCGGCGCGGCGGCGCGGCGGAGGCCGCGCCGCCGCCGCGGCTGCGCTCGGCGCTCTGGGCTGCGCCGCGTTCGCCCCGGTCCACTTCGTCCCGGCGCTCGCCGCCGCGCTCGCGGGGCTGGTCCTCCTCGTCGAGGGCGCGCGCGGCCCGCGCGCCGCGTTCGGCCTGGGCCTAGCCTTCGGCATGGGGCATTTCGCCGTCGGCCTCTACTGGGTCGGGACGGCGTTCGCGACGGCCGGGATCCTCCCCTGGGCGGCGCCCTTCGCGGTGGCGGCGCTGGCGGCGCTGTGCGCGCTGTTTCCCGCCGCCGCCTGCGCCGCCTACCGTCTGCTCGCGCCGCGCGGCGCGTGGCGCGCCGCCGCCTTCGCCAGCGTCTGGACCCTGGGCGAATGGCTGCGCGGGACGCTGATCCTGGGCGGCTTCCCGTGGAATCTCGCCGGCTACGCCTGGACCCCGTGGACCGAGGCGATCCAGTCCGCCGCCGTCATGGGCGCCTACGGGCTGAGCTGGATTACCGCGTTCGCGGCGGCGGCGCTCGCCGCCCCGTTCGGCGCCCGGCGCTCCTGGCGCGCGCCGGCCGCGGCGGCGGTCCTGCTGGCGGCGAACTGGGCCGCCGGCGCGGCGGTCCTGGCGCGCGCGCCGGAGCCGGACGCCGGCGCGGGGCCGCATGTGCGCATCGTCCAGCCGAACATCGCCCAGGAGCGCAAATGGCGCGAGGACTTCATCACCGAGCGGATCCGCCGCCACGTCGCGCTTACGACCGCGCCGGCCGCGGTGCCGCTCGCCGCCGCGGTGTGGCCGGAGACGGCGAGTCCCTACGATCTCGCGCGCGCCTTCCCCGGGCGCGCCGATATCGTCGCGGCGGTCCCGCCCGGCGGCGCGTTGATCGCCGGCGCGATGCGTCGGGAGGCGGCGCCGCGCCGGGTGTGGAACAGCCTCCAGGCCCTCGACGAGTCCGGGCGCGTCGCCGCCGCCTACGACAAGTTCCACCTCGTGCCGTTCGGCGAGTATTCGCCGCTGCGCGGCGTGTTCGCCGCCGCCGGGGCCACCGGCGCGGCGGATTTCGCGCGCGGTCCGGGGCCGCGCACGCTCCGCGTCCCCGGTCCGCCGCCCTTCGCCGCATTGATCTGCTTCGAGGCGATCTTCCCCGGCGCCGTCGTCGACCCGGCGGACCGGCCCGACTGGTTGCTGAACGTCACCAACGACGCCTGGTACGGCGTCAGTCCGGGGCCGTTCCAGCATTTCGAGCAGGCGCGGCTGCGCGCCGTCGAGGAGGGCCTGCCGCTGGCGCGCGCCGCCAATACGGGCGTAAGCGGCGTCGTCGACGCCTACGGGCGGACGACGGCGAGGCTCGGCCTGGGCGAAGCGGGCGTCGTCGACGCGGCGCTGCCGCCGCCGCGCCCGCCCACGGTATTCTCGCGCCTGGGCAACGCGCCGGCGCTCGCCTTCGCCCTCGCCGCGCTGGCGCCCTTCGCCGTCCGGCGCGCGTTCGGGGCGGGGCGGCGGCGCGGCGCGCCGACCTAGCCGCGCTTGCGGCGGCCGAGCCCCCGCGCCTTCGCCGCCTCCGAGAGCCGCTTGGCGTAGTTCGGCGCGACCATCGGGTAGTCGTCCGGCAACCCCCATTTGGCGCGGTATTCCTCGGGCGACATGCCGAACCGCGCGCGCAGGTGCCGCTTGAGGCTCTTGAGCGCCTTGCCGTCCTCGAGGCAGACGATGAAGTCGCCGAGGATCGTGTCGCGGACGGGAACGGGCGGCTCCGGCGCCGCGCCGGCCGGCGCGGGGGCCGCCGCCGGCGATTCCGCCGCCGCCGCCGCGCCGCCGGCCTCGGCGAGCGCGCGGCCCACCGATTCGATCAGCTCCGGCAGTTGACGCGCCGGAACCGGGTTGTGGCCCACATAGGCGGCGACAATGCCCGCCGTCATTTCGACGACCGACCGCGCGCCTCCGCGCCGGGATACTGTGGTCATTCCTCGTCCTCCTTTCGCGAAACCGAAACGCGCCGCCCGCCGTGTGTCGCCGCCGGCCGCCGCGGGTAAAGCCGTCACGCGCCTCCGCCGCCCACGACGATCATCGCCTCCGCCACCGAACCGTCGGCGAAGGCCAGGCGCAGCGAGAAGCTGTCCCCCTCGCGCGGGAGGGCGGGCAGTTCCGTCACCGCGACGGCGTATTCGCCGGGGGCGAAGGCGATCTCGGCGCCGGGGCCGATCATCATGCGGTCGACGATCCGCGTCGCGCCGCCGGGGCGGCCGTCGGTGTCGGAGCGGATCGCCGCGACGCCGCCGAGATCGGTCTCGGCGCCGACCAGCATCGCCATGCCGCCCCGGTTCTCCAGCGTGAAATAGACCAGCACCGCGCCGCCGCGCCGGCCGGGGTCGACGCGCGCCCAGCCGTCGCGCACCGCCACGTCGGCCGCCGAGGCCGCCGCCGAGGCCAGAAACGCCGCCAGCGCGGCGGCGCATATGCGAATTCGCCTCATCGCCGTCCTCAATCGTCCTCGCGGGGCTCTTGCCAGCCGCGCATCAGGCCGTCCTTCAGCAGGTCCGGCGGTTCGTAGTCCACGTAGACGACCTCGTATTCGCCCTCGCCGGAACTGATCTCCAGCACCTGCTGTTCGTAGTCCGCCGCCTGCGCCTCGAAGCGCTCGTATTCGCCCGGGTCGAACGGGATCGCATAGACGCGCGGGGTCGGGTCGGCGCCGAGGGTGTCGACGAACAGGTAGAGGCGGCCCGCGTCCTTGTCGAGCGTCGAGGACAGGACGCGGTAGCGCCCGTCCGGCGGGTAGGGGTTGGGCTGGCCCAGGGTTTCGATCAGCGCGAACAGCGGCAGCCACAGCGCCGCCGCGGCGGCGGCGGCGGCGGGCGGGCGGAGCCAGCGCTTGCGCGCGAGCGCCGCGGCCAGGACCACCGCCAGCAACCCGCAATGCGCCGCCAGGAGCGCCCGGTAGTCCACCCCGGAGAGGAATTCGGGAGGCACGGTCAGCGGTCCGTCGGGTAGTCGCCGTAGAACCGCTTCTCGAGCGCGATCTCGTAGGCGATCTCGCCCGTCTCCGGGTCGCGGCGGATGTCGATGGTCTTCTCGCTGAACGCGCCGGGGGTCATCTCCGCGTCCTGCAGGGCGATGGCGCTCTTGAGGTCGAAAGGGACGCGGTAATGCAGCGGCTCCGCCTGCCCCGGCCGTTCGAGGAACACGTAGATGGCGCGGCCCGGCTCGTCGATCCGCCAGCCCAGCATGGCGTAGCGCCCGTCCTCGGGCCAGGGGTCGGGGTAGCCCAGGGTCGTCCGCGCGACGAAGATCGGATAGGCGGCCGCGGCGAAGCCGACGGCGGCGGTGGCGAGCCGCAACCGCCAGCGCCGCCAGTCGCGGACGAACAGCATCGCGAACAGGAACGCGACCGTCGCCGCGTAGAGCGCGTAGAGGACGATGGCGGCCATCAGTTCCGACACGGCGGCGCCCCTAGCGTTGCGAGATGATCGATTTGTACAGGTTGTGGATGCTGTCGTCGATCACCATCCCGTCCTCGTCGAGGGTGAAGCGGAGGACGGTGACCTCCTCCTTGCGGCGGTTGAGCAGGACCTCCGCGTTGTAGATCTCGCCCAGGTCGCCCTTGCCGGTCACGCGCACCTTCACCGGCACCGGCAGCGCCTCGCGGTATTCGTTGTAGAGGTGCAGGTTCACGGTGTATTCGCCGGCGTCGCGGGTGCGGATCGACATCCACTCGTAATTGAGTTCGGCGGTGTCGTTGATCTTGCCGCGGTCGTCGCGCTCCAGGTTGAGCGACGGGCCGGCCTCGTAGATGCCCCAGCCGACGGGCACGCCGTCCGGCCCCATGCCCCACAGGTCGATGTCGTAGGCGGAGCCCGACGGCCAAGTGGCCTCGATGAGGATCTGCGTCCGCAGCGGCACTTCGTCGGGCTTCTGCACCGGGTTGATGAGGAAGGTGAGCAGGAAGATCACCACCACCAGGCTGAACACCATGAGGAACAGCACGTCGCGGAAGGCGACTCCGCCCGGCTCCGCGCCGCGGTCGGCGAAGGCGTCGAATTCCCACATCCCCGGCGCGGGCGGGCTACCCGGCCCGCGCCCGGTCCGCCGCCGCCCGGGCGAGGCCGGGGATCACCTCGACATCGGCGTATTCGACGATGTCGATGGCCAGCCCGCCGGCGGCGCGCGACAGCATCCGGTGGTGGATCTCCAGCCACAGGCCGCCGAGGATGGCGCCGACGAGGGTGGTGAACAGCGCCACCCCCATGCCGTTGACGATCTGCCCCAGCACGCCCTGGACGCGCTCGAGGTTGGTCCCGCCGGCGATGCTGTCGCCCAGGCCGCTCACGGCGATGGTGAAGCCCACCACCGTGCCGATCAGGCCGAGCAGGATCAGCACGTTGGCGACGTAGCCGATGGTCTGGATCGGCAGGAACAGCCGCGCCCGCAGCGCCCCGGCGAGCATGGCCTGGTCGATGCGCCCGTCCGCCGTCCGTCCCGCCTTGTCGCGCAGCCGGCCGACATAGGCGGCGGCGAGGCCGGAGGCGGCGCGTCCGGCGAACAGGACGATCTCGCGGTTCAGCGCGAGGATGCGGACCGAGCTCACGCCCCAGAACACCGCGAACACCGCGCCGATGACGATGCTGAGATAGCTGGCGTCGCTGTCGACCACGAGCGCGATCCAGCCCCGCAGCCAGGCCACGTAGGCGAGCAGGCCGGCGAAGGAATTGACCAGCAGCCACTTGTAGAGCAGCGCGTTGGGGCTGTTCATGCGCGCGCGGCCCGGCGGCCCCGGCTGGCGATGGCGGGTTCGGTCATGACCGGGGTTCCTAGTTTCGCCGCCGGCGGTTGTCAAAGCCCGCGCCCGCCGGGAGATGACCGAACGATTGACTCGCGCCGGCGGCGGGGGGAACCTGCGCGCCGCCGTCATGCGGAGGGGGAGGGCGGAGCGATGGGCGAATTGCGGCGCGAGGGCCGGCTGCGGGTGGAGCCGGCACTCCACGACTTCATGAACGGCGAGGCCCTGCCGGGGACCGGCGTCGCGCCGGAGCGCTTCTGGGCCGGCCTCGACTCCATCGTCCACGACCTCGCCCCGCGCAACCGCGAATTGCTCGCCCGGCGCGACTCCCTTCAGACGCAGATCGACTCGTGGCACGCCGGGCGCCGCGGGCGCCCGCTCGACCCGGCGGAGTACCGCGCGTTCCTCGAGGAGATCGGCTACCTCCTCCCGGAGGGGCCGGACTTCCGCGCGCGGACGGAGAACGTCGACCCCGAGATCTCCGCCGTCGCCGGGCCGCAACTGGTGGTCCCGGTGACGAATGCGCGCTACGCGCTCAACGCGGCGAACGCGCGCTGGGGCAGCCTCTACGACGCGCTGTACGGGACCGACGCCATCCCGGAGGACGGCGGCGCGGCGCGCGGCGACGGCTACAACCCGGCGCGCGGGGAGAAGGTCATCGCCTTCGCGCGCGGCGTCCTCGACGCGGCGGCGCCACTCGCCGGCGGTTCGCACCGCGCCGCGACGGGGTATTCGGTCTCCGGCGGCGCGCTCCGGGCGGCGCAGCCGAACGGCGGCGCGGCGGCGCTGGCGGACCCGGCGCAATTCGCCGGCCACCGCGGCGACCCGGCGGACCCGGAGGCGGTCCTCCTCGTCCATAACGGCCTGCACATCGAAATCCAGATCGACCGCGCGCACGCCGTGGGCCGCGGCGACGCGGCGGGGGTCAAGGACGTGCTGCTCGAGGCGGCGGTGACGACGATCATGGATTGCGAGGACTCGGTCGCCGCCGTCGACGCCGCCGACAAGGTGGCGGTCTATCGCAACTGGCTCGGGATCATGAAAGGCGACCTGGCCGCGCGCTTCGACAAGGGCGGCGCGCGGGTGGAGCGCCGCCTCGCCCCCGACCGCGCATACACGGCGCCCGGCGGCGGCGCGCTGACCCTCCCCGGCCGCAGCCTGCTGCTGGTGCGCAACGTAGGCCACCTGATGACCTCGGCCGCGGTGCGCGACGGCGACGGGCGCGAGGCGCCGGAGGGGATCCTCGACGCGGCGATCACCTCGGCCATCGCGCTGCACGACCTGCGCGGCGCCGGGCCCGTCCGCAACAGCCGGGCGGGCTCGGTCTATGTCGTCAAGCCGAAGATGCACGGCCCGGAGGAGGTCGCGTTCGCCTGCGAATTGTTCGCGCGGGTCGAGGACGCGCTGGGGCTGGACCGCTTCGCGCTCAAGATCGGCATCATGGACGAGGAGCGGCGGACCACCGTCAACCTGAAGGAGTGCATCCGCGCCGCCGCCGACCGCGTCGCCTTCATCAACACCGGCTTCCTCGACCGGACGGGGGACGAGATCCACACCTCGATGGAGGCCGGGGCGATGATCCGCAAGGGCGACATGAAGGCCGCGCCGTGGATCGCCGCCTACGAGGACTGGAACGTCGACGTAGGCCTCGCCTGCGGGCTGAAGGGGCGGGCGCAGATCGGCAAGGGCATGTGGGCCATGCCCGACCTGATGGCGGACATGCTGCGGGACAAGATCGCCCATCCGCGCGCCGGCGCGTCCACCGCCTGGGTGCCGTCGCCGACGGCGGCGACCCTGCACGCGCTGCATTACCACGAGGTGGACGTGGCGGCGCGCCAGGACGAACTGGCCGGGCGCCGCCGCGCCGGCCTCGACGACATCCTGTCGATCCCGACGGCGGAGCGCCCCAACCGGTCCGACGCCGATATCCAGCGCGAGCTCGACAACAACGCCCAGGGCATCCTCGGCTACGTCGTCCGCTGGGTGGAGCAGGGCGTCGGCTGTTCGAAGGTGCCCGACATCGACGACGTGGGGCTGATGGAGGACCGCGCGACGCTGCGCATCTCCAGCCAGCACGTCGCCAATTGGCTGCGCCACGGGATTTGCTCCGAGGCGCGGGTGCAGGAGACGCTGGAGCGCATGGCGGCGGTGGTCGACGCGCAGAACGCCGGCGACCCCGCCTACCGCCCGATGGCGCCGGACTTCGCCGGCAGCGTCGCCTTCCAGGCGGCGCGCGACCTGGTGTTCTCCGGCCGCGTCCAGCCCAACGGCTACACCGAGCCGATCCTCCACGCCCGCCGCGCGGAGGCCAAGGCGCGCTTCGGCTGACCGCTCTCCCGCCGCCTCCCGGGCCGCGCGGTCGATCTCCGGCGTCACGCCGCGTCGATAGGGGATATTTCGCCGCCGCCGGGATGCGCCCGCCCGCCGTCACGCCCAGCCGCCGGCGACGGGGAGCACCTGCCCGGTGAGGTAGCCCGCGCCCGGCGAGGCGAGGAAGGCGATGACGGCGCCCAGCTCCTCCGGCTTGCCGAGCCGGCCCAGCGGGATCGGCTTGACCACCCGCGCCAATTTGCCGGCGTCGGCGACGAGTTCGGGCGGGAAGTAGTCCGGGTTCTCCACGTAGTTCGGCGCCACCGCGTTGACCCGGACGCCGTCGCGCCCCAGCTCCTTCGCCAGCGACACCGCCAGCGCGTTGGCGCCGCCGCGCGCGGCTACGTACATGGAGTAGTTCGGCAGGCCGCGCAGCGGAGTCGCCGAAGTGACGAAGACGATGCGCCCGCCGCCGGCCGCGCGCATGGCGGGGACGACGGCCCGCGCCAGCGCGAAAGGCGCGACCAGCATCGCCTCCAGCCCCGCCCGCAGGTCGTCGAGCGACGCCTCCGCCAGCGGCGCGCGGATCGCCGGGAAGGCGTCGTTGCTCACCAGCGCGTCGATGCGCCCATGCGCCTCCAGCGCCGCCGCCGCCGCGTCCTCCGGCGCGCCCTCGGCCGCCACGACGATCGCGCCGGCCGCCTCCAGCGCCGCGCGCGCCGCGGGGCCGGCGAAGCGGTCCGGATTGCTCAGAAGGACGACCGTTCCTTCGGCTCCCCCGGCCATCGCCGGCCCCGCCCGCGTCACTTGCGCTCGAAGAACGGCGCCGGGACCAGGATCTGCGACTCCATGGTCTCCAGCAACGGGCGGACCTTGGGCAGGAACTCCCGCCACTGCGGGTCCCGGAACAGCGCCGCGCGCCGCTCGACGCGGTCGTCGAGGCTGTCGTAGCCCCACATGTGGACGATCCGGTTCAACGGCCCGTGCTCGGTGTGGTAGTATCCCACCATGTCGCCGAGGATGCGCTTCTGCGCCTCCATGCCGTGCCTGGCGTAATGCTCGTACCACTCCGCGTGCCCGCCGGGCTTGAGCCGGTAGGCGCGCATTTCGACGTATTTGCTCATGGCCTTCCTCCCAGGAAGCGGGTTCGGCGGGCAACGAAGCCCGCGGGCGGCGGGCTTGTCAACGCGAGGGGCCGCCGCGCCCGAAGGAGGACCGCGTGACCGACGACATCGCCTGGATGACCGCGGCGGAGCTGCTGGCGCGCTACCGCGACCGGTCGCTCTCGCCCGTCGAGGCCGTCGACGCCCTGCTGGCGCGCATCGACCGCCTGCAACCCGCGCTCAACGCCTTCGTCCATCTCGACCCCGAGCGGACGCGCGCACAGGCGCGCGACTCCGAGGCGCGCTGGGCGGACGGCGCGCCGCAGGGCCGCCTCGACGGCGTTCCCGTGTCGGTGAAGGACCTGGCGCTTGCGGCGGGCTGGCCGACCCTGCGCGGCTCGCGCGCGGTCGACCCGGCCGGGCCGTGGACCGACGACGCCCCCGCCGTCGCGCGGCTGCGCGAACACGGCGCGGTGCTGCTCGGCAAGACCGCCACCCCCGAATTCGGCCACAAGGGAGTCACCCACAGCGCGCTCTCCGGCGTGACCCGCAACCCGTGGGATACGGAGAAGACCCCCGGCGGCTCGTCGGGCGGCGCGGGCGCGGCGCTCGCCGCCGGCCTGGGGCCGCTCGCCATCGGCACGGACGGCGGCGGCTCGATCCGCATCCCGGCGGCGTTCTGCGGCGTGTTCGGGATCAAGCCCACTTTCGGCCGGGTTCCCGCCTGGCCCGCCAGCCCCTACGGGACGCTGTCGCATGCGGGGCCGATGGCGCGGACCGTCGCCGACGCCGCGGCGATGCTGGCCGTCATGGCCGAACCCGACCCGCGCGACTGGTTCGCGCTCCCGCCCGACGGCGCCGATTACGCCGCCGCGCTGGACCTTCCGCTCGACGGATGGCGGGTGGCGTGGAGCCGCGCCTTCGGCCGCGCCGGCGCGCGGCTCGACGCGGAGGTCGAGGAGGCGTGCGCCGCCGCCGCGCGGCGCTTCGCCGAACTCGGCGCCGTCGTCGAGGAGGCCGACCCGGACTGGCCGCACGACCCCGGACCGGTGTTCGCGACCCATTGGAGCGCCGGCGCGGCGCAGCTGGCCGAGGACCTGGGACCCGGGAAGGAATCCCTGCTGGAGCCCTCCCTGCGCCGCCTCGCCGCGGCGGGGCGGGCGCTGGACGGGCCGGCGGTGAAGCGGGCGGAAACCCGCCGCGCCGCATGCGGCGCGGCCCTCGCCGCGATGTTCCGACGTTTCGACCTGGTGCTGTCGCCGACCATGCCGTTGACCGCCTTCGCCGCCGGCGTGGACCTGCCGGACGAATCCTGGGCGGACGATCCGCTGGGCTGGATCCCCTTCACCTACCCCGTCAACCTGGCCCGCAACCCCGCCGCGTCGATCCCCTGCGGCGCCGCCGGCGGGCTTCCCGTGGGCTTGCAGGTCGTCGGGCCGCTCTACGGCGACGCGGCGGTGCTGCGCGCGTGCCGCGCCTTCGAGAAGGCGTCTCCGCCCGCGCGCCCGCGGCTGGATTGACCGCCCCCCGGATCGACGGCGGCCGCCTGTGGCGGTCGCTGATGGAGATGGCGGAGATCGGCGCGACACCCGCCGGCGGCGTCCGCCGGCTGGCGCTGACCGGGGAGGACCGCCGCGCCCGCGCCCTGTTCGCGCGCTGGGCCGAAGAGGCCGGCTGCGCCGTTGCGGCGGACCGCATCGGCAACCTGTTCGCGCGCCGCGCCGGGCGCGAGGACGGCCTCGCGCCCGTGGTCGCCGGCAGCCATCTCGACAGCCAGCCGGCGGGCGGGCGGTTCGACGGCGCCTACGGCGTCCTCGCCGCGCTGGAGGCGGCGCGGGCGTTGAACGACGCGGGAGCGACGACGCGCCGCCCCGTCGAGGCGGTGTCGTGGACCAATGAGGAGGGCGCGCGCTGGCCGCCGGCGATGATGGGCTCCGCCGTCCACGCCGGCGCGCTGCCGCTGGAGGACGCGCTGGCGACGGTCGAGGAGGGCGGCGCGGCGACGGTCGCCGAGGCGCTCGCGGCCATCGGCGCCGCCGGCCCCGCGCCGCCGGGCGGGCGCCCCTTCCACGCCTATTTCGAGGCCCATATCGAGCAGGGGCCGATACTCGAGGCGGAGGGCGCGGTCATCGGCGCGGTGACCGGAATCCAGGGCATCCGCTGGTTCGATTGCGTCGTCGAGGGCGTGGAGGGCCACGCCGGGACGGTTCCGATGGGCGCGCGCCGCGACGCGCTGGCGGGCGCCGCGCGCGTCGTCGCGGCGGTGGAGCGCATGGCCCGCGGCCGCGCCGACGGGCGCGGGCGCGGCACCGTCGGCGCGCTCCGCGTCCGCCCCAACGCGCGCAACACGATTCCGGGCCGCGCCGAACTCGCCATCGACCTGCGCCATCCGGACGCGGACGCGCTGGCGGCGATGGCCGGGGAGCTGCGCGCCGCCGTCGCCGCGGCGCGGCGCGAGACCGGGCTGGACATGCGCCTGGAGGAGATCTGGCATGCCCCGCCGACGGCGTTCGACCCCGGCTGCATCGCCGCGGTGGAGCGCGCCGCCGCGTCGCTCGGCCTGGCGGCGCGGCGCATCGCCTCCGGCGCCGGCCACGACGCCGGGCCGCTGGCGGCGGTCTGCCCGACCGCGATGGCGTTCATCCCCTGCCGCGGCGGGGTCAGCCACAACGAATCCGAATGGGCGTCGCCCGAACACGCCGCCGCCGGCGCCGAGGTCCTGCTGCGGGCGATCCTGGAGAAGGCGGAGGAGCCGGGGTAGCGGGTTCGCGAAGGCCCTGGACGCGGACACGGCCGCCGGACAACCGGGCGCGCCGCTCCGCGCGAAACGGCGGCGCGCAGCCCCGATTCCGAAAGAGGGGTTGACAAACCGGCGTTCGCATGTTATATGTCCGATTGACTTGGGGCGCTCTGAAAGGGGCGGCTCCAAAGAGTCGGGAGCGCCGGACCATGTATCCGACATGTCGCGCCGACCGAGCGTCGTATCGGCGAGAAGGCCGCTCCCGCCGGCGCCCGCGAACGCGCCCCTGCATCGACGGGGCGAGGCGCGCGCCGTGGAATTCCCGCCGGAGAGCGGCAACCCACAGGGTTCCGCCCCGGGCGAATTCCTCCGTTGGAAACTCCCGATAGAGGAGACACTCTGAAATGACCGCACCCTCGCAATGGCCGGCGCCGGAAGGCGTCGATTGGGCGCGTTTCGAGGAACTGGCGGAGCGTTACCGCGGCGATCCCGAGCTGC
Source organism: Alphaproteobacteria bacterium (assembly GCA_965242575.1). Taxonomy (GTDB): domain Bacteria; phylum Pseudomonadota; class Alphaproteobacteria; order UBA7887; family UBA7887; genus JANQOH01. The sequence continues at coordinate 1,758,861 of OZ251461.1, read as the reverse complement.
GCGCCCGCCTCGAATCCGGCGACGCGGCCGGGGAAGTCGCCGAGCTGGGACTCGCCCTGCCGCCCGGCGTCGAAACCCGGTTCGTCGCGAACACCGACGAGGTGTTCCACCTGCCGCTTCCCTTCGACCCCAACGGAACGCTGGGCGACGAGACGCTGGGCCGGGTGGCGGGCGGATCGACCGTCGGGACGGCGGCCAGCGTGGGATCGGTCGGAACCGTCAGCACCACCCCCAGTTGCTTCGGCTCCGCGGGGTCGATCGGCTCCGTCGGCACCGCCGGCTCCGCATCCTAGGCCGCGGCGCCGGCCCCCGCCCGGGCTCCTCGCGCCGCGGCCTTCGAAGGGAGGCGCCCCATGACGACGACGACGCGCGGCGACATCGACGAGGGCGTCTATCGCGCCATCGGCGACGCCTGGGAGAACGACCCCGCCTACCGCGCGCTTTTCGAGTCCGACCCGCGGCGGGCCCTGGCCGAGAAGGGTCTGGAGCTGCCGGCGGGCGTGGACGTGCGGGTGCGCGCGAACGGCGCGGACAGGGTGCATTTCGTCCTCCCGCCCGACCCGAACGCGGTTCTGGGGGACGAGACCCTCGCTGCGGTGCATGGCGGCGTGCGCGCTTCGTCGGCGGGCAGCGTCGGCAGCGCGAGCACGGTGGGCTGCGCCCCGAGTTGCGCCAGCAGCGCCGGAACGCTGAGCACCGCCGGCTCCGCCGGCTGCGAATAGCCGACCGCGCCGCGCGGAGCACGAAACGGCAGGAGCCGCCCCGGGGAGCGCCGACGTCCCGGCCGACCCGCGCGAAGCGGGGCGGAAATATCCGGGCTACAGCGCCTCGAGGCGGGCGGCGGCGGAGTCGAACTTGCGCAGCGAGTCGTCCGCCGCGGCGCGGCGCGCGCGCTGCTCCGCCACCACCTCCGCCGGCGCGCGCGACAGGAATTGCGGGTTCGCGAGTTTGCGGTCCAGCTTCGCCATGGCGTCCTGCAGCTTGTCGCGTTCGCGGTCGAGCCGCGCCTTTTCGGCGGCCACGTCGATGACGTCCGCCACCTGGAGGAAAGCGCCGGCGCCGCCGGCGACGATCTCCACCGCCCCCGGCGGCGCGCGCTCGGCCGTCGCCTCCGCCACCGCCACGCGCGCCAGCGCGGCGATGGCCGCGCGGCGCCCGGAAAAGCCGGAGCCGCCGGCGGCGAGGACCAGCGGCGGCCGCGCGCCCGGCGGCACGTTCAGTTCGGCGCGCGCCGACCGCACGGCGCCGGCCAGCGCAAGGGCCTGGGCCACCTCGTCGCGCGCCGCCTCGTCGCGCCACCTGTCCGGGTAACGCGGCCAGCGCGACGTCATCAGAAGCCCGTCCTCCGCGCCGCCCAGCCGGCCGCGCAGCTCCTCGGTGACGAAGGGAATTATCGGGTGCAGCGCCGCGAGCGCCTGGTCGAGGACCCAGCCGGTGACGGCGCGGACGTGCGTCTTCTCCTCTTCGTCGGCGCCCTGCAACGCCGGCTTGGCCAGTTCGAGCCACCGGTCGCAGAACTCGCTCCGGACGAAGGCGTAAAGGCGCTCCGCCGCCTCGTTGAAGCGGTATTCCGCGATCGCCGCCCCGGCGGCGCGCACCGCGTCCACCGTCTCGGTCACGATCCAGCGCGAAACGGGGCGGCGCCCCGTCGCGACGCCGCGGCTCTCGGGTGTCCCTCCGTCGCCGGAGGCGCCGAGCAGGTCCGGGAAGTCCCCGCCGGGCGCGGCGCAGCCGTTGAGTTCGCAGAACCGCGCCGCGTTCCAGAGTTTGGTGACGAAGTTGCGGTAGCCGACGACGCGCTCCTCCGACAGTTTGATGTCGCGCCCCTGCGCCGCCATCGCCGTCAGCGCGAGGCGCAGCGCGTCGGCGCCGTGCGCGTCCATCGTCTCCAGCGGGTCGATGACGTTGCCTTCGGACTTCGACATCTTGCGCCCGCGCGCGTCGCGGACCAGCGCATGGACGTAGACGTCGCGGAACGGCGGCGCGCCGGTGAAATGCAGGCCGAACATGATCATCCGCGCGACCCAGAAGAAGATGATGTCGAACCCCGTCACCAGCGCGCTCGTCGGGTGCCAGGTCCGCAGCTCCGGGGTGTCGTCGGGCCAGCCCAGGGTGGAGACGGGCCACAGCGCCGACGAGAACCACGTGTCGAGCACGTCCTCGTCCTGGATCAGCGGGCGCTCCTCGCCGTAATGCGCCGCCGCCTGCGCCGCCGCCTCGGCCGCGTCCATGGCGACGAAAATTTCGCCGTCCGGCCCGTACCACGCCGGAATCCGGTGCCCCCACCACAATTGGCGCGAGACGCACCACGGCTGGATGTTGCGCATCCACTCGAAATAGGTGTTCTCCCAGTTCTTCGGGACGAAGCGGATGCGCCCGTCCTCCACCGCCGCGATGGCCGGCCCCGCCAGCGCCTTCGCGTCGACGAACCACTGGTCGGTCAGCCGCGGCTCGACGACGGTCCCCGAACGGTCGCCGTGGGGGACGGCATGCGTGTGCTCCTCGACCGCCTCGAGCAGCCCCAGGGCCTCCAGTTCGGCGACGATGCGCCGCCGCGCGTCGAAGCGGTCCATGCCGAGATAGGCGTCCGGCGCGGCGCCGGCGACCTTGCCGTGGGCGTCGAGGATCGAGATCGCCTCCAGGCCGTGGCGCCGGCCGACCTCGAAATCGTCGAAGTCGTGCGCCGGCGTGATCTTCACCGCGCCGGTTCCCTTCTCCGGGTCCGAATGTTCATCGGCGACGATGGGAATGCGCCGCCCGACCAGCGGCAGGACGGCGTATTTCCCGACCAGATGGCGATGGCGCGGGTCCTCCGGATGGACCGCGACGGCGGTGTCGCCCAGCATGGTTTCGGGCCGGGTCGTCGCCACCGTGACATGCCCGCCGCCCTCGACCGGGTAGCGGATGCGCCACAGGCTCCCCCGGACCTCCTTCTGCGCCACCTCCAGGTCGCTCACGGCGGTGAGCAGCCGGCAGTCCCAATTGACCAGCCGCTTGTCGCGATAGGCCAGCCCGTCGCGGTGGAGGCGGACGAAGGCGGTGCGCACCGCGCGGCTCAGCCCCTCGTCGAGGGTGAAGCGTTCGCGCCGCCAGTCGGGCGAGGCGCCGAGTCGTTGCAGCTGGCGCGAGATCGCGCCGCCGGACTCGGCCTTCCACTTCCATACCCGTTCGACGAAGGCGTCGCGGCCCATCTCGCGGCGGCTTTCCCCCGCCTCCGCGAGCCGGCGCTCGACGACCATTTGCGTGGCGATGCCGGCGTGGTCCGTTCCCGGCTGCCATAGCGCGTTGCGCCCCTCCATGCGCCGGAAGCGCGTCAGCACGTCCTGCAAGGTCATGTTGAGCGCATGGCCGATATGCAGGCTGCCGGTCACGTTCGGCGGCGGCATGACGATGCAGAAGGGTTCGCCGCCGCCTCCGGGTTCGGAGTCGAACGCGCCGGCCTCCCGCCAGCGGGCGAAGACCGCCGCCTCGGCCCGGTCGGGCCGGTAGGTCTTGTCGAGCATGGGCCGCCGGGGAGCGGGCGGGGTCAGGGCCGGGCGCGGCGCCGGGCGAGGCGCCGCACCTCGGCCCGCACCGCATCCTCGACGATCTCCGGCAGGTTGGCGTCGAGCCACTCGCGCAGCATGGGCTTCATCAGTTCGGCGGCCAGACTCTCGATCGTCCGCCCGCCATCGGCCGGCGCCGCCTCCGGCGCGGGGAGGTCGCCCAGGGCGCGCGCGGCGGCGCGCCGGGCCTCCGCCGACAGGATTCCGTCCTCCATCGGGCCGTTCTCCGCCGGCGCGGCGGCGCCGGGCGGGGGCGGCGGCGGCGAGTCGGGCGCGGGGCGCGCGCCGGGCCGGTCGGGGGTCAACCCTTCGCCGGCGGGGCCGCCGGCCGACACCAGCCGGCGGATCTCCGTAAGCGCCTCGGCCATCGGCCGCTCCCGCCCGTCGCCGGGGCCGTCCTTCCGGTCGTCTTTCCGATCCTCCGGCATGGCGCGGTCACTCGCCTCCCACGCCGAACCATTTGCCGCGCGCCGCGTCGTAATGCGCCACCGGGTCGTAGATCGCGACCGGCAGGCCGAGCGCGCCGGCGGTCATGCCGCCGGCCTCGCGCAGGAGTTGGAAGGTGGCGATCGCCGCGTCGGCCTCGGCGCGCACCAGGTTGACCCGCGCCTCGAACATCTCCTGCTCGGCGTCGAGCACGTCGAGGACGGTGCGCGCGCCGACCTCGGCCTCCTGCTCCACGCCCTCCAGCGCGATGGCGTTGGCCTCCACCGACGCCTGGAAGGCGCTCACCCGCGCCCGCGCCGTCAGCAGCTGCTCCCAGCGCCGCGCGACCGCCGCGCGCGCCGCCCGGCGCGCCGTGTCGCGCTCGCGCGCGCGCTGCGCCTCCACCTGCCGCAGGCGGCGGATGCGCGCATATTCCTCGCCGGTCTGGTAGAGCGGCACGGTCACGTTGGCGAACACCTCCGCGCTCTCGGACTCGGCGGAGAACTGGCTCTGCTCCCAGTCGCGCCGCGCCGCCGCGTCGAGCGTCACCCGCGGCAGCAGCCGCTTGCCGGCGAGCTCGCGGTCGTGGCCGGCCGCCCGCTCCAGCGCCTGGGCGCGCAGGATCGCCGGGTTGCGCTCCATCGCGAGCGCCTCGGCGGACTCGGCGGACCCCGGCGGCGCGAACATCGCCATGTCGGGGAAGGCCAGCGTTCCGGGCGGGGCGCCGACCAGCCTCTCATAGGCCGCGCGCGCCACTTCGAGATTGCCGTCGGCGGCGACGAGCGACGCCATCGCGTCCGCCACCCGCGCCTCCGCCTGCGATACGTCGGTCCGCGTCACCTCGCCTACGTGGAAGCGGTCGCGCGTCGCCTGCAACTGCCGCTCCAGCACCTCCAGGTTGTTGATGTTGAGATCGACGACCGACTGGTCGCGGACCACCGTCACATAGGCGGTCGCCGCGTCGGCGAGGATCCCCTGCTCGACGTCGACGAGGCCGGCGCGCCCGGCGAGGACGCGCTCCCGCGCCGCCTCGGTCGCCGCCACCGTGGCGCCGAAAGGGTAGAGCGGCTGCGAGATTTCCAACCGGGCCGAGAGAGGGATCGTGTCGCTCCGGTTGACCATCGCGGGGCCGCCGGGGAAGCCGCCCTCGTTGGTCAGTTGCCGCGCGCCGGCGCTCGCCCTGACCTCGACGGTCGGCCGCCAGCCGGAAACGGCGCCGGCGACGTCCTCGTCGAGGGCGCGCAGCGCCGCGCGTTCGGCGAGCAGGCGCGGATTGGTGGCGTAGGCCTGGGCCAGCGCCTCCTCCAGCGGCTGCGCGCCCGCCGCGCCCGCCGCCGCGGCGAGCGCCGCCGCGAGGACCGCCGCCCGGTGGATGTTCGCTCTCATGTCCGCGCCCTTTCGACCGACCGCGCCGCCATCGTAGCGGAAACGCGCCGCGCCTAATAGACCGCCATCGCCGGGTCCACCCGGCGCGCCCATGCGTCGATGCCGCCCTCGAGGTTCACCGCGCGGCGGATGCCCCGGGCGCGCAGGAAGGCGGTCGCCCGGGCGCTGCGCGCCCCGTGGTGGCAGACCACCACCAGCGGCGCGTCGGTCGGCGCCTCCTCCAGCCGGGCGGGGAGTTCGGCGAGGGGGATGTGCAGCGCGTCGGCGAAGCCGCAGATGTCGAGCTCCCACGCCTCGCGCACGTCGAGCAGGCGGCAGGCGCCGGCGGCGCGCCAGCGCGCCAGCTCCGCCGCGTCGATGGCGAAGGGCGGCGCGTCAGAAGGCGAAGCCGGCACGCCTCTCGAACCCCGGCAGCATCGGCGCGGCGGCGTCGAACAGCGTCCGCCGCGACACCGCGCCGCGAATCTTGAGCAGCCGCACCGCCTTGCCGGCGCGGCTGGCGCCCCCGGCGTTCGCGCCGCGCGCCACCGCGACGAGGCGCCCGCCCTCGGCCAGCTGGTCGGCCAGCGCCTCGGGCGCCTCGGCCACGGCGCCGCCGAACAGGATGACGTCGTAGGGCGCCTGGGCCGCGTAGCCGTCCTCCAGCGGGCGGTTGACGACGACGGCGTTGTCGATTCCCATCTCCGCGAGCAGCGCGCCCGCCCGCGCCGCCAGTCCGGCGTCGGGTTCGATGCCGATCGCCGCCTCGGCGACGCATCCCAGCACCGCCGTCGAATATCCGGCGCCGCAGCCCACATCGAGCACCGTGTCGCCGGGGCGGACGGGGGCCTCGGCGACCAGCCGCGCGAAGGTCGCAGGCGCCATCAGGCCGCGTCCGGGCGCAATCTCGAGGTCGTCGTCGACATAGGCGACGGCGCGCAGCGCCTTCGGGACGAAGCGTTCGCGCGGGACGCGCATCAGCGCGGCGGCGAGGCGCGGGTCGGCGACCTTGTTGGGCCGGATCTGGCTCGCGACCATATGCGCGCGCATGGCCTCGAAGTCTGGCATAGCCCCTGCCCCGCGGTTCCGGGCCGCCTGTATAGAAGCCCCCCGCCTTGACCGCCAGCCCGCCCCGCCCCAGGATGGATCCGCCGCGCGGCCCGGTGGCAGAATGGCTATGCAGCGGACTGCAAATCCGTGTATGTCGGTTCGATTCCGGCCCGGGCCTCCATCGCGCGCGTCGAAGCCGGCGCGGGGAGCGGGCGGCTCCCCGCTCGTGTGCGCGACGGCTTACCAGAAGACTCGCCACGCCGCGCCACCGAAGCTCGCGCTCCGGCCCGGCGCGTGTCCGGCGTCGCGCGCATGGCCGATCTCCCACACCGCCTCCCCGCCCCACAGGGGGTGTTGGCGGCGCAGGTTCAACCGCAGCTCGCGCGCGTCCGGGCAGAGGGGGACGCGGCGGCGCGCGTACAGGCGCTCGCCCTCGGGGGTGCGTCCGACCGGGTAGGTGAAGACGCCGCTGCCGGATTCGGCGCGCAGCGGCTGCGAAAGCGCGAGGCGCGTCCGCGAAGATCCGTCCGCATGCGCCAACGCCAGCGAGCCCGCCGTATAGGCGGCGGCGCCGGCGTCGAACATGGCCCCCGAGGGATACTCGGCGCGGCCCGCCGCGACGAGCCAGTCGAACTCGACCGCCAGCCCCGCGCGCCCTCCGATCCGCCATTCGTGTTCGCGCGACACCCAGGCGAGTTGCGCGCGCGCGCCGTCGCCGAAGGCGCCCGACGGCGCCGCGCCCTGGTTGGCGTCCAGTTCGGCGAGCAGGCCGATGCGGAACGGCGCCGGAAAGGGGATTATATACTTGACTATCCGGGATGGCGGGGCCATATAGGGGCGAGACAAGGAGGATCGCCATGACCCGACACACCGGCCCCGGCAAATCGCATCGGCGCAGCATCAGCCTCATGGAGCTCGCCGACCTGTTCCCCGACGAGGCGGCCGCGCGCGCGTGGTTCGAGGCGCAACGCTGGCCTGACGGCGCGCAGTGCTCGCATTGCGGCTCCGCGAATGTGTCCGCCGTCGCCAGCGGCAAGCCCATGCCGTGGCGGTGCCGCGACTGCCGCAGGCATTTCAGCGTGCGCACAGGAACCGTCATGGCGCAGTCGAAACTCCCGCTCCGCAAGTGGGCCTTCGCCATCTACCTGTGCGCGACGAGCCTCAAGGGCGTGTCCAGCATGAAACTGCACCGCGACCTGCGCATCACGCAGAAGAGCGCGTGGTTCCTGGCGCACCGCATCCGCGAGGCGTTCGAGGCCGAAGGCGGCATGTTCTCCGGCCCCGTCGAGATCGACGAAACCTATATGGGCGGGAAGCGCAAGAATATGCCGAAGGCCAAGCGCGAGGGTCTGACCGGGCGCGGGGCGGTCGGCAAGGTCGCCATCGCGGGCGCGAAGGACCGGACGACGAAGCGCGTGAGCGCGGCGGTCGTTCCCGTGACGGATGGCCCGACCCTGCAAGGCTTCGTGCGCAAGCGCGCGGAACCGGGCGCGAAGGTCTACACCGACGACGCGCGCGCCTACCGCGGCATGGCCGGATTCGACCACGAGGCCGTCAACCACTCGGCGGGCGAGTATGTCCGGGCGCAGGCCCACACCAACGGGATCGAGTCGTTCTGGGCCATGCTCAAGCGCGGCTACCACGGGACCTTTCACCACTTCAGCGCCGAGCACATGCAACGCTACGTCAACGAGTTCGCCGCCCGGCAAGGGCTTCGGGAGCACGACACCATCGCGATCATGGGGGAGTTCGTGGCCGGGATGATCGGGCGCCGCTTGACCTATCGGCGGTTGACGGGGAAGGTTGGGGCATGACAGTTCGCGCGCCCGTCGTCGTCCCGCCGATGGACACGACCCCGGAGGAGCTCGCGCAAGCCGTGCTGCGGCACAAGCCGCCGCGGCGCGAATCTGGTAAGCTGAAGAAGGGCCAGCCCGCCAGCCCGCCAGCCCGCCAGCCCGCCAGCCCGCCAGCCCGCCAGCCCGCCAGCCCGCCAGCCCGCCAGCCCGCCAGCCCGCCAGCCCGCCAGCCCGCCAGCCCGCCAGCCCGCCAGCCCGCCAGCCCGCCAGCCCGCCAGCCCGCCAGCCCGCCAGCCCGCCAGCCCGCCAGCCCGCCAGCCCGCCAGCCCGCCAGCCCGCCGAAGGACGTCTAAGGACCTTCGCTGACCTGTTCTGCGGCGTCGGCGGCTTCCACATCGCGGCGGCGGAGCTCGGGCTGGAGTGCGTTTTCGCCTGCGACATCGACGCGGCCGCGCGCGACGTCTACGCGCGCAATTTCGCCGTCCGGCCGCATGGCGACATCGCCGCCGTCCGCATCGATAGCGTTCCCGACCACGACGTCCTGTTCGCCGGCCTGCCGTGCCAGCCCTTCAGCATCATCGGCAACCGGCAAGGCTTCGCCGACGCGCGCGGCAACCTGTTCATCGAGGCCGCGCGCATCATCGCCGCCAAGCGGCCGCGCGCCGTCGTCATCGAGAACGTCCGCCAGTTCGCCACCATCGACCGGGGGCGCCCGCTCGCCTGCGTGACCGCGACGCTGGAGGCGATGGGCTACTCCATCGCATGGCGCATCCTCAACGCGCTCGACTTCGGCCTGCCGCAGAAGCGCGAGCGCATCCTGATCGTCGCGACGCTCGCCCCCTTCGACGCATTCCCCTGGCCGGAAGGCGGCGCGCGCATGACGCCGTTGCAGGACGTGCTGGAGGCGGACCCGGACGCGCGGCATTTCGTATCCGCCCGCATCCGCGGCGCCCGGCGCGCGGCGCACACGGCCGAGGCGCAGCCCGCGATCTGGCATGAGAACAAGGCCGGCAACGTCTCCAGCCACCCGTTCTCGTGCGCGCTTCGCGCGGGCGCGTCCTACAACTACCTGCTGGTCGACGGCGAACGGCGGCTGACGCCGCGCGAGCTGTTCCGTCTGCAAGGTTTCCCCGACGATTTCGCACTGCCGGACACGGACGGCGCCGCGCGGCGGCTGACCGGCAACGCCGTCGCCGTCCCTGTCGTCCGGGCCGTGATTCGGGGCGTGATCGATGTCTGCCAGCACGCCGCGCTTGCGCGGTAATCCGCCGCGGTCGTCCGGGCCGTGGCCGGTCGGCGATGTGCCCGACCGCGTGTTGATCGGGATCGGCAAGCAGTTGGTCCACCGCCTCGCCATAGGCCACGCCGACATCGCCGGCGACGATTTCGGGACGATCTTCGCCAACGCAATCGACGGGGAGCATCGCGAAAGCCCGCTCGGCATCGCCGACGTGATCGCCAACGGCACGGCCTGGTCGGTCAAGACCGTCAAGGCGTCGCGCCCCCATAACCAGCCCCACGTTCGGCTGATTTCGGGGCGCAACTCGCCGGATTACTCATCGGGTATCGCCGACCCGCGCCGCGACCCGGGGGCGACGGGGCGCGCCGTGCTGTCAATATGGAACGCACGCCTCGACGAATCGCTGAACCACCACGACGAGCTGCGTATCGCCGTTCTGATCCGCAACATGGGAGCACGCGAATTCGCGCTGTTCGAGTGCCCGGCCGTCCAGTTCCCGACCGGCGACTATCGCTGGTCGTTCAACGCGCGCGGCAATCTCGAAGGCCACGATGAAGCGACTGGCGGGCACTGCTTCACCTGGCAACCGCACGGCAGCCAGTTCACCATCATCCGCCCCGTGCCGGGATCCGTGCGGCGGTTCTCCATCGACCGCAACGCGCCGCTGGTGGCGCCGGAGCATGTCCTTCGCCTGATCCGCTTCGCCCCGGATTGGATCTCGTGCGGCTAGCAACATATATAATCCCCGCCGGAAACGGTTGCGCCGATATCCCGAAACCGCGCCATTCCGGTGCCTCCGGCGTCAGGCCCGCGCCGGGCGCCGCGCCCGCCGCTATCCGCAATTTCGGGTCGCGCGCCCCGCGCGGCGGAGCCTCCGCCCACGCCAGATGCGCCGCCGGCCCCAGCCGTTCGATCCCGCTTTCGTCGTCGAGGCGCGGGCCGGGAAACCGGGGCGCCGGCGCGGCGAAGAGCGCCCGGGCGGGCGACCAGAACGGCGCGTTGCGCGCGTCGAAGGCGGCGACCTCGACTCCCGCCAGCCGCGCGCCCACATCGCCCCAGGCCGCCGGCGCGACGAACCGCGTCGCCTCCAGCAGGGCCATCCGGGTCTCCGTCCCGACGCCGCCGGGCCGATGGGCCGCGTGGCGGCGTCCAGATCCATGACCCCCGCCCCGTAGATGGACGACAGCCCGTAGGCGCCGCGGTTGTTCGCGGTGTCGACCATGCGCCGCCCGACCTCCGCCGGCGTCAACTGGCCCTGGAACGCCTCGGTCACGATTGCCAGCCCGCCCGCCATCAGCGGCGCCGCGAACGACGTTCCCGAAACGAAGTCGCTGTCGTCGTCTTCGCCGTCGTCCGGGTTCGGATCCGGGTTGGAGACGATGATATCCGCCCCGGCGCGGCGAGGCAGTAATGCCTGCCGTCGCGCGCGGCGCTCCAGTCGGGCGGCAACGGCCCGCAGCGGTTGGAGAACCGGGCGATGTATCCATCGGCGTCGAGCGCGGCGACCGCGAAACTGAGGCCCCGCAGCGCCGGAACGCGATAGGCGCGCGCGGCGCCCGGAGCCGGCGCGAACAGCCCGTCGTTCCCGGCGGCGACGACCTCCAGCGCCTTGTCCGAAGCGGCGACGCCGCTTTGGGTCACGGCCGCCCAGGTCCGCGGCAGGTTGTCGCGAAGCCACCTTTCCCCCGCGAAGGCGTCCCGGTGCTGCTCCAGAAGTTCGAAGTTCCAGTCGGCTCTCCGTCCGTGGGACTTGTTGACGATGTCGAAATTGGCGTTATCGGCGCGGATGGACGCGGCGAGGCTGGCGTCGAATTCCCGGACGTCGAACTATTCTGGCCGGTCGAAGCCGTCGATCCAGTCCGAATATATCCCGAGACCTCTGCATAACCCGTTGTGGTTATGGTATGGTGGCTTCATGCAGAAACCGTTTCGTGCGCAGCCTGCGTTGTTCGTATCGGCTGCGGCGCTGGATCATCCGGCGCTCCGCGCGCTCGATGCTGCGGAGTCGCTTCTGGACCGGTCGGAGATCGCACGACTGTTGTCGTCGATCTACGGGTCACGGACGGGTCGTCCGAGTTACCCGCTTCTGACGCTGTTCCGGGGGCTGTTGCTCGGCGTGTGGTATGGGCTTTCGGACGTCCGGTTGTCGCAGTGCCTGTATCGTGACCTGCTGTTTCGGCGTTTCTGCCGCCTTGAGTTGGGCGGCGGGGTTCCGGACGCGACGACGTTGGGGCGGTTCCGGTCTCGCCTTGTGAAGCACGACCTGTGGGAGTTGCTGCTGGGGGAAGTGAACCGCCAGCTGGAGGAGCAGCGCATCGTGATGACCGAGGGGCGGATTAACATCGTCGATGCGACGCCGGTGGAGGCGGCGCGTTCGGGCCGGGGCAAGCGGAAGGGTGGGACTGCGGTTCGGGATCCGGAGGCGGGGCTTCATGTGAAGCAGGACAGCCGGGGCCGCATGAAGAGCGCCTATGGCTACTCGGTTCACACGGGGGTCGATGAGGATGGGTTCGTCCACCGCCAGACGGTGACGCCGGGCAACGTCCACGACAGCCGGGAGCGCGACAGGTTGCTGTTAGGCGACGAGACGGCGTTCTATGCGGACGCCGCCTACAGTTCGCGCGAGACGCGGGACAAACTGGCGCGGTTCGGGATTGCGGACCAAGTGCAACGCAAGGGCTATCGCGGCCATCCGTTGAGCGAAGCGGACAAGGAGCGCAACGATGAGATCGCGGTCGTGCGGTCGGGGGTGGAGCGCGTGTTCGCCGTCTATAAGCGGCGTTACGGCCTCGGACGGACCCGCTTCCTGGGCTTGGCGAAGAACACGACCTTCTACGGCCTCGCCGCCATTGCGCTCAACATCCGCAAGGGCGCCATGTTTCTGCGCCTCTACGGCCTCGCCCAACCCGCCGCCGAGGGATAAACACGGGGCAAGCGCGCCCGAACGGCGGCACATCGGACCGAATCGGGCCGGCGGGCCATCGAATCGACCCCCCGCAACGCCAAATCGGCGCCCGAATGCCCAAAACAACCCCTGCGGGCCGCAACCCAATCCCGGAAAACCCGCCCTTGTGCAGAGGTCTCCATAATGAGAATCGCTGCCGTTGTACGGAGGAGCGCGCCGGCTTCGCCCGACGTGCGGTATTTTCCCCGGCATGACCGCCGCCATTGCGGGCCCGGCGCTGTGACTCCCAAGGCGCAGGCGCGCCGCGCCATCGACGCGCAGCTCGAGGACGCCGGCTGGCGGGTCCGGGACATGGCGGACATCGACCTGGCCGCTGGCAAGGGAGTCGCTGTGCGCGAATTCCCGCTGAAGCCCGGCTTCGGCAAGGCCGATTACCCGCTCTACGTCGACGGCGCGGCGGCCGGCGTCGTCGAGGCTTCGAAACGAGTTGAGCGATCCCGGTCGGTTGCGGTTCGCTGGCTGTGGGAACCAGCCAGCGAGGCGCGACATGTGGACTGAAATCGATCACGCGAAGTCCGTGCGCGATGGCGGACGCTATGCAAGCGATTTGAGAGAGGCGGAATGGCGGTCGATTGCGCCCGACATGCCGGCCAGCAAGCTTCCGGATCGCCGCCGGGTGCGTGTCGGGGGCGAGGACGAGAACGTCGGGCCGCAGCCGGGGCGCGTCCGGGAAGACGCCGGTCCGCTCGACGCCCAGATGCTCCCGCCACAGCGGATGCTTGCCGCGCAGGACTTCGGCGAAACGGGCGTTGAACGCGACTTCGCTGGTGCGCGGCATCGTCACGCCCCTTCGGGCGGGGCGGTGGGCTTTCCGCCGTGAACGGAGGGTTCGGCGCACCACTGGCGGCGCAGATTGTCGAGCGGCTCCAGGACGTCCTCTGGCAGGTCGAGGAGTTCGACGAGCAGCGCGCGGTCCAGCGCCTGGCGGGCGCGGTCGCGCCAGGCTTCGTTGGCCGGAAGCAGCGGCCGGCCCTGGAACCGCCGGAAGATCGCCCGCGCGCGACCGAGTTTCTCGCGCGGGAGCGCGCGGACGTCCAGCGCCATGAGTTCGGGCAATCCGGTGATCGTCAGCCGCGCCCGGCCCGGTTGTTGGCGCGACCCCGCCCACCAGAACGCCATCAGTCCCAGCGTGCCGTTGGCCCACAGCGCCAGGCACTCCTCCAAGCCCGTGTCGTGGAGCCGGAAGTTCGGCCAGGCGCCGCCGCCAAGCGCGGGCTCCGGGGTGAGGCAGGCGGCGAGGCTCTGTGAGTTGAGCCGGAAGTCGAGGGTAAAATGTAACCGCGTCGCCGTCCGCCAGATCGCAACGGCGCGCTCCTCGCAACCCGGACGAACCTGGCTCTCGCTGTCGGGATCGACGACCAACTTGCGTTCGCGATCCGCGTCGTGCGCCCGGAGAACCGGATAGCCGGGAACGCCGTGAATGGGGACGAACCGGAACGGGCCGCGGAACGGCGGCTTCTCCTCCTTCGCCGTCCCGATATCGAGATGATATTGCCCGCGTTCGCCGAGCTCTCCGAGAGGGACCATCGGCATGGCGTCGCGCCGCGCGCGCCGGGGCATGCGCAGTTCGCCACGCCGCAGCGCCATCATGGCGTCGGCGAGCGCAGATTCGCGGAGCGCCGCGCATCCTCCCTCGGCCAACGGCGCGCGGATGTAGGTTCCGAGCAGCTGGCCCCCGGCGCCGATGCGGCCTGTCGCGGGCGCCTTCGGCAATCGCGTCGCGAGCCGGGCGGTCTCCGCGGCTTCGAGCAGGGAGGCCGGGCGGCGGTGGAGGTTCACGAACAGCGCCGGACCGGGCGCGCCGTTTTCGCCGCGCCGTTTCGTCGCGACGATGAGCGCCTCCGCCATGCCGGTGTCGGCCGAAAAGGCGCGGTCGAGACTTCCCGACGCGGCGATAGCGACCACCGCTATGTCTTCGTAACGCTCGGCGAGCAGCTTCCTCGCCGCGCTCCAGGACCCTCCCTGTATCGCGGCGATGGGGAGGACGAACGCCACGACGCCGCCCGGCTTCGCCTTGACGTGCGCCAGATCGATGAAATTCGACGCCAGGCCGGCGTTGCCGTGGCCGGCCGGGCGATCCAACCCCCGGCGCATGTCGGCGAGGCGGTCGGACATCGCCCGCTGCTCGTCGTCCGTCGTCTGGAAGCCGGCGAAGGACGGGACCGGGACAGTCGCCGTCTCATGGTTGGTCGGGCGGGTGAACGGCGGGTTCATGATGACCAGGTCCACCGACTCGCGCGGCAGCTCCACGTCGCTCACATCCTCGTCGCCTTGCGCGCCGGTCGCCCGCCGCTGCCCGGTGGCGAACAGCGAACGGGTTTGCCCCGCTGCGATGAGGTCGAGCGAGCCGATGGCGACGCCCCGGTCGCGCTCCGACCCGGCCCCGACCCCGTAGGGCATCGTATAGACCCGCGTGTTGTCGAATATTTCGGCGGGATGGACGCCCGACAGCTGCGCGGCGCACAGATGCGCCGCCGCCGGCATGATGTCGGCGGCGACGATGGCGCGCTCGATCATCCGCCGGTGGACCGCGCGGTCGTCGCCGCCGGCGTGGCGGTAGCGCGCGAGCACCGCGTGGTAGGCGGCCGACAGCAGCGTCCCCGTGCCGCAGGACAGGTCGGCCATGACGCGCTCCGGGTATTCGTCGAGGTTGCTCCAGTCCGCATCCATGCGGGCGACCGCCAGTTCCGCGAGCAGGGCGGCGCTGTTGGGCAGGGTGTAGAAGGTTGCGAGAAACTTCCGATCGACGAACAGGCTCTGGAACATCCGCCCCGAAAGGTCGTGGCGCGTGGTCACGCCGATATGCGCCAGCCGCTCCGCCGCGCCGGCGAGCGCGGGAAGGGCGCGTATGGCGGTGCGGGCCCGCAGCTGCGCGAGAATCTCCCGCGCCACCTCGAAGATCGGCCAGTAGTTGATCTCCACGAGAATGCGCCGCCACGCTTGGAGAATGCCCCACTGGAACGAATCCACGGGATGGCTCCGGAGCTCCGAGAAAGACGGAATCGCGTGCGCGCCCGAGATGGCGATATGGAAGGTCAGCGCGTTGACCAGAACGGTCATCGCCATGCGGGTCGTCTGCTCCCCCGCGCGCTGGTTGAGAATGCGCCCGAAGTTGCGCTCGACGTCGGGAAAGCCGCGTTCGGTCGCGTCGCGGACCGCGCGGGCGGCGACGCGCACGCCGTCCTCGAGTATCGACATGCTCTCGACGATGCGGCGTTGCGACACCATTGCGTGCTCGACGCACCGGGCGATGTCGTCCACCCCGCCGGCGAGCCACCCCGCCGCAGGCCAGCGCTCCGGCGACCCGGGATCGCCGGAGAACACGCAATAGTCGAACTCCGTCGCGGCGATGCGTTCGGCGAGGTCCGCCTGGCCGCGGCGCAGCGAGTCCGGGACGCGGACCGCGACCGCCTGTTCGATGGCGTCCTCGGATCCCGCGGGCCGCTTGCCGAGCCGCGCCGTGGCGTCGGCCTCGACGGTCTGCGCGGGCGCCCATTCGGTCTCGATCGCCACCGGCTGCGTGTCGGGGGCGAGGACGAGAACGTCCGGCCGCAGCCGGGGCGCGTCGGGGAAGACGCCGGTCCGCTCGACGCCCAGATGCTCCCGCCACAGCGGATGCTTGCCGCGCAGGACTTCGGCGAAACGGGCGTTGAACGCGACTTCGCTGGTGCGCGGCATGGGCGGGCGATGGGGCGGGCGGAGGGTTCGCGCTCCGTTTACCAGACCAGCGCCGGGATCGCCATGTCGGGGATCCCGCCGCGGCGGCGGCACAGGCGCTCCAGCGCGTCCGGCGCGGCGGAGCCGCCCCAGTGGATGCCCAGCGCCTCGGCGAGCACGCCGCCCTGCACCAGCACCGCCGGCAGCCCCGCCCCCCTCGCGCCGGCGATGTCGGTCTCCGGGTTGTCGCCGACGGCGAAGACGCGGCCGGCGCGCCCGCCGAGCGCCGCGCGGCAGGCGTCGTAAACCGCCCGGTAGGGCTTGCCGAACCGGTGCGTCACCCCGCCGGCCTTTTCGTAGGCGTCCGCCAGCGCGCCGGCGCACAGGGCGCGGCGGCCGTCGCGGCGCACCACCTCGCGGTCGGGGTTGGCGCACACCATCGGCAGCCGCCGGGCGAGCGCGGCGTCGAGCTCCGCCCGGTGCGCCGCCACCGTGTCGTCGTCGCGGTCGAGGCCGGTGGCGAGCACGAAGTCCGCGCGCTCCAGCGGCGCGGGCGCGAAGTCGAGGCCGTCGAGCAATCCCGCGTCGCGCTCCGGCCCCAAGTGGTAACAGGCGCGCCCCAGCCCGGCGACGCGGCCCTCGGCGATGGCCGCCCGGCTCGCCTCCCCCGACGACACGATTCCGGCGTAAAGGCCCGGCGCGACGCCCATATCCGCCAGCCGCTCCGCCACCCGCTCCGCCCGCCGGGGCGCGTTGGAGAGCAGCAGGACCGTCTTGCCCGCGCCGGCGAGCGCGGCGAGGCATTCGGCGGCGCCGGGATAGGGCGCAGTCCCGTCCATCACCACCCCCCACACGTCGAGGACCAGCGAGTCGAAACGGTCGGCGAGCGCCGACAGGCGCGGGTAGAGGGCTATGGGCATCGCGGGGCCGGGGCGGGCGGGGGCGGCCGCGCCGGGCGTCGCCGCCCTCCCGCCCGCCGAATCTCGGCTCCGTTTACCGGATCGGGGCGCGTCTGGCCATAGCGCGGCCGGGCTTTCGCGCGCTTTCGATTTCCACCGATTCCGCCGCCTCGGCGGCGGTCGCGAAGCCGTCCGCCGCCAGCCGCGCCGCGAGGCCGCGGCGGATCTCCGCGACGAGGCCCAGGCCGCGATAGGCCAGCGCCGTGTAGAGCTGGACCAGGCTCGCGCCGGCGCGGATCTTGGCCCAGGCGTCGCCGGCGCTGGCCACGCCGCCCACCCCGACCAGCGGGACCCGCCCCGCGGTCAGGCGATGCAGCTCGCCCAGCAGCGCGGTGGAGGGCGCGAACAGCGGGCGGCCGCTCAGGCCCCCGCGTTCGCCGCGATGGCGCCCGCGCAAGCCCGGCGGACGGGCGGTCGTGGTGTTGGACACGATCAGCCCGTCGAATCCGTCCTCCAGCGCCGCGCGCGCGAGGCCGCGAACCGACTCCGCATCGAGGTCCGGCGACACCTTGACGAGCACCGGACAATCGAG
Organism: Alphaproteobacteria bacterium; assembly: GCA_965242575.1. Lineage (GTDB taxonomy): Bacteria > Pseudomonadota > Alphaproteobacteria > UBA7887 > UBA7887 > JANQOH01. Next base: position 1,741,326 of record OZ251461.1, on the reverse strand, counting down.
GCCGGCGGCGGCGCGGCGGGCGCGCAGCGCGTCGACGAGCCGGACGAGGCGGCCGGGCGCCTGGAGGCCGCGCAGCCCCGGCGTGTTCGGCGACGACACGTTGACCGCGACGTAATCCGCCAGCGGCGCGAGCCTGTCGAACGCCGCGGCGTAATCGCCCATCGGGTCGCGGCTGTCGCGGTTGGCGCCGATATTGACGCCGACGACTCCCCGGCCGCGGTCGCGCCCGGCGAGCCGCGCCGCCATTGCCGCCATTCCCGCGCCGTTGAACCCCAGCCGGTTGATGAGCGCCGCGTCGGCGCGCAGGCGGAACAGGCGCGGCGGCGGCGCGCCGGGCTGCGGCAGGGGCGTGACCGTCCCGACTTCGACGAACCCCGCCCCCGCCGCCAGCAGCGCGTCGAACGCCGCGCCGTCCTTGTCGAGGCCGGCGGCGATCCCCACCGGATTGGCGAAGTCCAGCCCCCACAGGCGGACTCCGAGCGCCGGGTCGTCCGCGAACGCGGGCGGCGCCCCGGCGCCCCGGCGCAGCAGCGCGAGCCCGGCGCGGTGCGCCGTCTCCGGCGGCAGCCGGTTCAACGCCGCCAGCCCGATGCGGTCGAGGAGTCTCATGGCGCCCCCCGAAGGATCCGCGCGAACGGGTTCGCGCCCGCTTCCTCCGCTATACTCCGCCGCGCCGCGTCCGAGGAGCGCCCATGACCGCATCCCCCCAGACCGCCCGCCTCGCGGCGCAACTCGCCGCGGCCGGCGAGCCCACCGCGCCGGCGGCGCTCGACGCCTTCCTGCGCGGCGTCGCCGCGGCGCCCGCCGGCCACGACCCCGACGCCTGGATGGCGCTCGTCGCGCCGTCCGCCGGCCCGGAGCTGCGCGCCGGCCTGCGAAGCGCGCTCGAATCCGCGCGAACGGCGGCCGGGGCGGCGGCGCCGCGCGCGGAGCCGCCGCTCGCCCTGCTGCGCGCCGAACTCGCGCGGCGCGGCCTCGACGGCTTCGTCGTCCCGCGCGCCGACGAACACCAGGGCGAATACGTCCCGCGCTGCGCCGACCGCCTCGCCTGGGTCAGCGGCTTCACCGGCTCGGCCGGAACCGCCGTCGCGCTGCGCGACCGCGCGGCGCTGTTCGTCGACGGGCGCTACACCCTCCAGGCCGAAAACGAGGCCGCCGACGGCTTCGAGACGATCCCCGTCGCCGACACGCCGGTCGAATCGTGGATCGCCGAAACCCTCGGCGCCGGCGCGCGGCTCGGCTACGACTCCCGCCTGCACACCCGGCGCCAGCGCGAGGCGCTCGCCGCCGCCTGCGTACGCGCCGGCGCGGCGCTGGAGGCGGTCGCCGGCAACCCGCTCGACGCGGTGTGGGCGGACCGCCCGCCGCCGCCCATCGCGCCAGCGGTCCCGCACGCGGAGCGCTTCGCCGGGCGCGCCGCCGCCGATAAGCGCGCGGAACTGGCCGACCTGCTGGCGCGCGAGCGCCTCGCCGCCGCCATCCTCACCGCTCCCGATTCCATCGCCTGGCTGCTCAACGTCCGCGGCGGCGACGTGGCGTACACGCCGCTGCCGCTCGCCTTCGCCATCCTTCACGCCGACGCCACGGTCGACCTGTTCGTCGATTGGCGCAAGTTCGCCCCCGGCCTCGTCGCGCATCTGGGCAAAGGCGTGCGCGCGCGCGCGCCGGGCGCCTTCGAATCCGCGCTGCGCGCGCTGGAGGGGCGGGTGGCGGTGGACCCCGCCCGCGCCTCCGAATGGACGCATCGGGCCGTCGAGGCGGGCGCGGCGGAGATCGTCGCCCGGGCCGACCCCTGCCAGCGCGCCAAGGCGATCAAGAACGCGACCGAGCTCGCCGGCGCCCGCGCGGCGCATCTGCGCGACGGCGCGGCGCTGGCGCGTTTCCTGTGCTGGCTCGACCGCGAGGCCCCCGCCGGCGCGCTCACCGAGATCGCCGCCGCCGATTACCTCGAGGCGCGGCGCCGCGAGAACGCCAATTTCCGCAGCTTGAGCTTCCCCACCATCTCCGGCGCCGGCCCCAACGGCGCCATCGTCCATTACCGCGTCGGGCCGGACACCGACCGGACGCTGGAGCCGGGGTCGCTCTACCTCGTCGATTCCGGCGCGCAATACCTCGACGGCACCACCGACGTGACGCGCACCGTCGCCATCGGCGCGCCGACGGCGGAGATGCGCGACCGCTTCACCCGCGTCCTCAAGGGGCACATCGCCATCGCGCGGGCGGTGTTCCCGGCCGGGACGACGGGCGCGCAGCTCGACTCCCTCGCCCGCGCCGCGCTGTGGCGCGCCGGCCTCGACTACCGCCACGGCACCGGGCACGGGGTCGGCAGCTATCTCGGCGTCCACGAGGGGCCGCAGGGCATTTCGCGGACGGCGGCGGGGACGCCGCTGGAGCCGGGGATGATCGTCTCCAACGAACCGGGGTACTACAAGGCCGGCGCGTGGGGCGTTCGCGTCGAGAACCTGGTCGCCGTCGCGACGGCGGACGGCCTCCCCGGCGCCGAGGGCGGTTTCCTCGCCTTCGAGACCCTCACCCTGGCGCCGATCGACCGCCGGCTTGCGGATCCGGCGCTGCTCGACGCCGCCGAGCGCGGCTGGCTCGATTCCTACCATGCGCGGGTGCGCGCGGCGCTCGCGCCGCTGGTCGATGCGGAGACCGCCGCCTGGCTCGAGGCCGCCTGCGCGCCGCTCGGCCCGGCGTGACTATTCCGCCGGCCCCGCCAGCGCGCCGAGCTCGGCGAGGAAGGCGCGGATGCGCGCCGCGTTGACTCCCACGTCGGAGCGCCCCACGCGGCTCTTGCTCCGCATGTCCACCAGCGCGCCGTCGCCGCGCGGCGCGATCCGAACCGCGATGTCGTCCTTGAAGCGGTAGAAGCGGCTGGTCGCGACGGCCTCCAGGCGCAGCGCCTCCGCGTCCACCGCGGCGATCTCCCAACCTTCGGCCTCGGCGATCCCGCGCGCGTATTCCAGCGTCCGCGCCGGCGGCGCGGCGACGGCGAGCGGCGCGATGTCGGGGTAGCCCGCGCGCTGTTGCAGCGCCGCCGCCTCGCCGGGATGCTCCGGCGGGTTGCTCGCGCCCTCCGCCTCGCGCAGCGCCAGCAGCGCCCGGAACGCCGGCGGGTCGGCGAGGTCGGTGGAGATGTCGTGGATGAACGGGTTGGTCCGCACGGTGTAGTATTGCTGGCCGATGACGCCGGCCGCCGCGCCGCCGAGGACGATTCCGAGCAGCGAGACGACGGCGCCGCGCCGCGCGCCGCCGGGCAGCGATGCGCCCAGGCCGAGCAGCCCGGCGACCACCGCGCCGGCGCCCGCCCAGGCCGCGTATTGGCTGATCGTCAGCAGCGCGAAACCGACGTCCCAGCGGTCGTTCCGGTAGCCCCAGGCCGCCGCCCCCAGGGCGGCGAGCGCCGCCGCGCCGACCGCGAGGGCGAGAATGCCCAGCCGCGTCCAGCGTTTCCCGTCGAAGGCCGTGCCGTTCGCCATGAGTCCCCTCCCCGCCCGCCTTCGGGCGCGGGGCGATCATGCGGCGCCGCGCCGCCGGGCGCAACGCGGCGTCAGAACCCGAGCCGCATCTTCGCGGCGATTCCCCAGTCCGGGCCGCCCTCCGGCGCGCCGGCGTCCGCCCCGAAGCGGGCGTAGCCGCCCAGCACCGCCGACGCGCGGTCGCCGCTCCACGCGTCATAGACGAGCTGCGTCCGCACCTCCCGACCGGCCGACGCGAGCGAGACCGCCCGCGCCGCGAACGCCACCTCGCCGTCCGCAACCTCCCGCGCCGGGGCCAGAACCATCGCCACACGGCCGCGCGGGCGGAACGGCGCAGACGCCGTCGCCGTCAGCCGGTCCCCCGGAGCGAATACGCCCGCCGCGGAGACGCCGACCGCCAGAGAGTCCGAACGCAACGCGCCCCAGTGTCGGACCAGAGAACCCGGAGCGCCGGGGCGCGCCCCCGTCGACCCGAAACTGTAACTCCCGAACGCCGTCGCCTTGCCCGAAAGCGGCTTCTCAACGCCCAGGTCGACGAAGTTCGTCACCGAAGCCGGAGCCGCCCCGAACCCGCCCGACGACCGCATCCCCAGGCGCGCGCCGCGCTCCCGCAGCGTCCCCACGCCCAGTTTGACCGATAGCCCGCCGGCGAAGCGGCGGTCGACCCCCACCGACACCAGACGCGCGCGCGGCGCCCCGAACCGGCTCTGGCCGTCCCGACCGGTGAAACTCAACCGCGTTCGCCCGTCGAGGCGCCAGTCCACCCCCACCCCCGGCCCTTCGCCGGAGAACGCCGCGAACGGGCGCATCGACAGCCCGTCGGCGAACAGGTCGCGGTCGACGGACGCGGCGAAGCCGGTCCGCGCGCCGGGCGCGCCCGCGCCTTGCCCCACCGTCACCGTCAGCCCCGCCTGCGGCTGGAGCGAGAAGCGGTAGTCGCGCAGCGGCTCCCCGGCGGCGCCCGGGTCCGGATCGAACGCCCGCCACGCGCGTCGCGCCGCTCCGGCGCCCACGCCATGATCGGCCGGCCCGGCGAAGGAGAACGCCGCATCCACGCCCAACGGCGCGACCGTCCACTCGCGCCGCGCCGGCTCCAGGAACCCGTCCAGAAGGCTCGCCGAGGCCGAGTCCTCGCCGGCGAGGAAGGCGGCGTTCAGGTCGTAGAGGAACGGGAATCCCTGCTCGTCATAGACGATGACGTCCGCCAACTCCGGGATCGGAAGCGCGCTGGCGCCCGGCGGCAGCCGGACCGCGGTTCCCCGCACCGGCGCCGCGCCCGAGCCGGGCAGCATCATGCTGGTGAAGCCGACGGGGTTCATCGCCGCGCCCAGGTCGAGGGCGCCGTGGCCGCATTTTGCGGACACGCCGGTGGTCGAGTCGTAGTCGCAATTCGCCGTGTCGACCTGCCGCGCCGTGGTCAACAGCCGGTCGACGACCTGGCTCCCGGTCTTGTTGGGGAACGCCGCCCACACCACCGCCGCCGCGCCGGCTATGTAGGGGGCGGACAAAGACGTGCCGGACGTCGTCGTGTAGGCGCGCACGCCCGGGTTGGCGCCCGCGGGTATCTTCTGGGTCGTGTAGATGTTCGTCCCCGGCGCCATCAGGCAATACTGCTTGACCGCGCCGCATCGGTTGGCCCAAGGCGCTTGGCCCGTGCCGTCCGCGTTCAAGGCCGAGGCCGCGATGGCGAACCCGGCGATCCCCTCGTCCGCGAACGCCCTGGCCGGCCAACCCCGCGGCTCCGAGCCGCCGATGTTTCCCACGCTCGCGACGACGATCCGGCCCCGCCCGGTCGCCAGCCGCACGGAGTCCGCGATGTGGTCTTGGACAACGCGCGGTACTTCCGTGTGGCTGTACGAGATGACCGCGATGTGGGAACTGCCCGCGGGATCGGCCGTCCAGGTGCGGGCGACGCCCTCAACGTCAGCCTGGTGGGTGTATGACACGCCCGCCACCGACGCGAAGGCGGCTCTGAAGGAAGCGTCCCAAATTCCCTGCGACATATGCACGATATTCGCGTTGTAGGCGACCCCATGCATGCCGATGCCGTCGCGCCGGGCGGAGACGGGCCCGGCGACAATCGTTCCATGATTGTCGTCGATAATTTCGGCGCCGGTGTCGATTACGGTCGCTCCCGCCAGGTCGCGATGATCGGTGTCGACCTCTTCAAGGTCTATGACGGCGACGGTTATGCCGCCGCCGCCCGGATTGCCCGTGGTGCGCGCCGCATAGCCCATGCTGGCGTTTATCAACGGCAACCCGACGGAGGCGGTGTATTCCGCGGTCTCCCACGAACTCGCCGCGCTCTTCGCCGTCGCGGGCTCCAGCGTCTCGCCCGAGCCCGGCGTCCGGACCGCGGCGCCGGCCGGGCGGACGTTCCCCACCGTGACCGTCACGCTATCGGTCGCCGACTGGCCGGTGGCGTCGGACACCGTCAGCGTGAACGCCAACTCCGCGTCCGCCGCCACTTGCGGCGCGGTGAAGGTCGGGGTCGCCGTGCTCGCGCCGGCCAGCATCACCGATGGCGACCCGCCGGTCTGCGCCCACGCGAAGGCCGCCGGCCCGTCGCCGGGGTCCACCCCGCCCGCGCTCCCGTCGAGCGCCGCCATGTCGCCTTCATAGGTCGTGAAGTCGTCCCCGGCGTTCGCGGTCGGCGCGTCGTCGTCGGCGGTCACCGTGACCGTCACCGTATCCGTCGCCGACGCGCCGCCGGGGTCGGTCACGGTCAACTCGAAGGTCAGGCTGGCGTTCGCGGAGAGTTGCGGCGCGGCGAAAGACGGCGCGGAGGTGGACTCGCCGTCCAACGTCACCGAAGACGTCCCTGCGCTCTGCCTCCAGGCGTAGGTCAGGTCCCCGTTTTCGGGGTCCGAACTCGCGCTCCCGTCGAGCGTCGCCGTGTCGCCGTCGCTGACGGCGAAGTCGCTCCCGGCGTTCGCGGTCGGCGCGTCGTTGACGCTCTTCACCGTGACCGTAACGCTATCGGTCGCCGACTGGCCGCCGGGGTCGGTCACCGTCAGCGTGAACGTCAACGCCGCGTTCGCCGTCACTTGCGGCGCAGTGAAGGTCGGCGCGGAGGTGGACTCGCCGTCCAACGTCACCGTCGGGGACCCGCCGGTCTGCGCCCAGGCGTAGGTCAGCGTCCCGTGTTCGGGGTCCGAACTCGCACTCCCGTCGAGCGTTACCGGGTAGTCTCCGGCGGTCGTGACGTCGCCTCCGGCGTCGGCGGTGGGCGCGGCGTTGTTCTGCACCGTGACCGTCACGGTGTCGGTCGCCGACTGGCCGCCGGGGTCGGTCACCGTCAGCGTGAACGTCAACGCCGTATTCCCCGTCACTTGCGGCGCGGTGAAGGTCGGCGCGGAGGTGGACGCGCCGGTCAACGTCACCGACTGCGTCCCGCCGGTCTGCGCCCAGGCGTAGGTCAGCGTCCCGTTTTCGGGGTCCGAGCTCGCGCTCCCGTCCAGCGTCGCCGTGTAGCCTCCGAGGACGGTGAAGTCGCTTCCGGCGTTCGCAGTCGGCGCGGCGTTGTCCTGCACCGTGACCGTCACGCTATCGGTCGCCGAATCGCCATCGGACTCGGTTACGGTCAGTGCGAACGTCAACGCCGCGCTCCCCGTCACCTGCGGCGCGGTGAAGACCGCTTGGAGCGGCGGCACGGGACTCAACGCCACCGTCGTCGTCCCGCCGGTCTGCGTCCACTCGTAGCCCATCGACAAGCCCTCGTCCGTCCTCGATCCCCTCCCGTCGAGAGTCGCCACGTAGCCCTCGGTGGCCGTGAAGTCGTCTCCGGCGTTCGCGGTGGGGCGTTCGTGGGCGATTATCGTGACCGTCACCGTGTCGGTCGCCGTCGCGCCGCCGGGGTCGGTCACCGTCAGTACCCAGACCGCCCGGACGATCCTGGTGTCGCCGGAGACGACTTGGAGCCACGGCGCAGTGAAGGTTGGCCTGGAGGCGGACCTGTCGCTCAGCGTACTCTCCCAACCGCTGCCGACGCCGCCGTACTGCCACGCGTAGGTCAGCGTCTCGCCCTCCGGGTCCCAGCTCCCGCTCCCGTCCAGCCTCACCGTGGCGGTCGGGAAGGTCGTGACGTCTTCTCCGGCGTCGGCTATCGGCGGCGCGTTGCGCGGGGAGGGAGGCGAGGTCGGCGCCGGGCCGGGCGGCGGCGGCGCTGGCGGCGCCGGGTCCGCGCCCGGATCGGGCGGCGGCGGCGCTGGCGGCGCCGGGTCCGCGCCCGGATCGGGCGGCGGCGGCGCGGGCGCCGCCGGGTCCGCCCCCCGGTCGGGCGGCGGAGACGAGGGCGGCGCGGGCTGGCCGCCGCCGCCCCCGCCACCGCCGCAGGCCGACACCCCGATGGCGATCGCCGCCGCCATCGGAAGCAGGACAGTCTTCGTGAACAAGGTTCGCATCGTGACAGGCTTCGCCCCTTGCGGGGACCGATACGGCGCTACCCCGGATTTCTCATGGTCGAAGAGCGAACGAATCGGACATGGCGCGCCTCCCTCACTTCATAAGAGGCCCCGCGAAGAGGCCCCGCGAAGAGGCCCCGCGAAGAGGCCCCGCGAAGAGGCCCCGCGAAGAGGCCCCGCGACAGAACTCATTTTACCACCGCCGCCCGGGCGGAGTCAACCCCTTTCTCGCCTCGGCCGAAAAATTACGGCGCCGCCCCGTTCGCGCCCCCGTGCCCGCGCGGCGGCGGGCGCACTACTTCGCGGCGTGGACGTCGCGCACACCGGGGACCGATTTGAGCGCGGCGCGGGCGGCGGGGGAGGCGAGATAATCGCCGTCGAGCGCGATCTCCACCTCGCCGGCGCCGTCGCCGAAGGGCGCGACCAGAGTCAGGCGGCCGTGGCCGGGGCCGCGCCCGCGCTCGCGGTCGACCACCGCCCGCAGCGCCGGCAGGGCCACGTCGCCGGCGAGGAACACCCTGAAGCCGCCGCAACTCCGCGCCGCGTGCTCGTCCAGCGACTCGATCCGCTGCGCCGTGACCCGCACCCGCTCCTCCTCGCGCTGGACCGAGGCGGCGACGAGCAGCATGCGCCCGGGCTCGAGCAGGTCCCGGTCGACCTTGCATTCGGGGAACACGCCGACCTCGAACAGGCCGCTCCGGTCGCTCATCTGGAGGAACACGGCGCGGCCGCGGCGCGAGTTGCGCTCGCGCCGGCCCATCGCGACGCCGGCGAGGACGGCGCGCGCCGCGCCGTCCGCCGCCAGCTCCGCGAAACTCGCCACCTCCATCCGCCGCAGGCTGTCGGCGTAGGCGTCCAGCGGATGCGCCGACAGGTAGAAGCCGAGCGCCTCGAACTCGCGCCCCAGGCGGTCCGCCTCCGGCCAGTCGTCCACCGCCGGAAGCGGCGGGGTGGGCGCGTCCTCCACCGCCTCTCCGAACAGGTTCTCCTGGCCGCTGGCGCGTTCGTCGCCGCGCAGGCCGGCGTGGCGCGCGAGCAGGTCGGCGGCCTCCGCCGCCTGGCGGCGGTTGGGGGCGATCGCGTCGAACGCGCCGGCCTTGGCGAGGTTCTCGATCTGGCGCTTGTTGATCCAGCCGGGGTCGAGGCGGCCGGCGAAGTCGAACAGGTCCGCGAACGGGCCGCCCTTCTCCCGCTCGGCGACGACGTTCGCCATCGCCTGGGCGCCGACGTTGCGCACCGCCGCCAGCGCGTAGCGGACGGCGCCCCGCCCCTCGGCGTCGTACTCCACCGTGAAGTCCGCGCCGGAGGCGTTCGCGTCCGGCGGGCGCAGCTCCACGCCGAGCCGCCCGAGCTCCTGGCGGAAGACGTTCAGCTTGTCGGTGGCGCCGCGGTCCAGGCTCATCGACGCGGCGAGGAATTCGACGGGATGGTTGGCCTTCAGCCAGGCGGTCCGGTAGGCGATCAGCGCGTAGCCCGCCGAATGCGCCTTGTTGAAGCCGTAGCCGGCGAACTTGTCCACCAGGTCGAAGACGTAGGAGGCGCGGGAGCGGTCGACGCCGCGCGCCATGGCGCCGGCGACGAAGGTCTCGCGCTGCGCCGCCATCTCCGCCTTGATCTTCTTGCCCATCGCGCGGCGCAGCAGGTCGGCCTGCCCCAGCGTGTAGCCGGCGAAGACCTGGGCGATCCGCATCACCTGCTCCTGGTAGATAATCACCCCGTAGGTGTCGGCGACGACCGGCGCGATGGTCTCGTGGAGGAATTCGGGCTCCTCGCGCCCGTGCTTGCAGGCGACGTATTTCGGGATGTTCTCCATCGGGCCGGGGCGGAAGAGCGCCACCAGCGCCACCAGGTCCTCGAACCGGCTCGCCCCCGCCTCGCGCAGCAGGCTGCGCATCCCCGGACTCTCGAACTGGAACACGCCGACCGTGTCGCCGCGGCTGAGCATCTCGTAGGTCCGCGCGTCGTCGAGCGGCAGCCGCGCCAGGTCGACCGCGATTCCGCGCGCGGCCAGCATCTCCGTCGTCCGCTGGAGCGCGGTCAGGGTCTTGAGGCCCAGGAAGTCGAACTTGACCAGGCCGACCTGCTCCACGTCCTTCATGTTGAACTGCGTGACCGGCAGGTCGGAGCGCGGGTCGCGGTAGAGCGGGACGAGGGAGTCGAGCGGGCGGTCGCCGATCACCACCCCCGCCGCGTGGGTCGAGGCGTGGCGGTAGAGGCCCTCCAGCCGCAGCGCGATCCGCAGCAGGCGGGCGACCTCGGGGTCTTCGTCGCGCGCCTCGCGCAGGCGCGGGTCGGCGGCGATGGCCTCCTCGAGGCCGACCGGATTGGCCGGGTTGTAGGGGATCGTCTTGCTCAGCCGGTCGACCTGGCCGTAGGGCATTTCGAGCACCCGGCCCACGTCGCGCACCGCGGCGCGCGCCTGCAATTTGCCGAGGGCGACGATCTGGGCCACCCGGTCGGCGCCGTATTCGCGCTGGACGTAGCGGATCACCTCGTCGCGGCGCTCCTGGCAGAAGTCGATGTCGAAATCGGGCATCGACACGCGGTCGGGGTTGAGGAAGCGCTCGAACAGCAGCCCGAAGCGCAGCGGGTCCAGGTCGGTGATTGCGAGCGCCCACGACGCGACCGAGCCCGCCCCCGAGCCGCGCCCCGGGCCGACGGCGATCCCCTGCGCCTTCGCCCACTGGACGAAGTCGGCGACGATGAGGAAGTAGCCCGCGAACCCCATGTCGACGATGACGCCGAGTTCGTAGTCCAGCCTTTCGCGGTAGGGCGCCGGGTCTTCGGGCGGGTCGGCGGCGAGGCGCCGGGCGAGTCCCGCCTCCGCCTTGCTCCGCAGCATGTCCGCCTCGCTGGCGTGCGCCCCCAGCCGGGGCGCCCCGGGCAGGAGCGGCGGGCGCGGTTCGACCCGGAACGCGCAGCGCCGGGCGATCTCCAGCGTGTTGTCCGCCGCCTCCGGCAGGTCGGCGAACGCCGCGCGCATCTCGGCGGCGTCCTTGAACCGGTGCTCCGGCGACATGCGCGGGCGGTCGGCCTGCGAGACGTAGGCGCCGTGGGCTATGCACAGCAGCGCGTCGTGCGCCTCGTGCATCTCGGCGGAGGCGAAATAGGCGTCGTTGGTCGCGACGAGCGGCAGCCCGGCCTCGTGGGCGAGCGCGAGGAGGCCCTCCTCGACCGCCTTCTCCTCCTCCAGTCCGTGGCGCTGGAGCTCGACGTAGAGGCGGCCGGGGAACGCCTCCGCCAGCGCCTCCAGGCGCCGCCGGGCGGCGTCCGGGCGGCCCTCGGCGAGCGGCCGCCCCACCGGCCCGCCGGCGCCGCCGGCGAGCGCGACCAGCCCGTCGGCGCGCGCCGCCAGCGCCTCCCACCCCACGCTCGGCTCCTGCGTATCGGCGTCGAGATAGCCGGCGCTGGAGAGCGCGATGAGGTTGCGGTAGCCGGCCTCGTTCTGCGCCAGCAGGACGAGGCGGTCGGGCCGGTCCGGGCCGTCGCGGCCGCCGCCGCCGCCTTCGGCGTCGAGGCCCAATTCGCAGCCTATGATCGGCTGGACGCCGGCGGCGGCGCAGCGGCGCGAGAGCTCCACCGCGCCGAACAGGTTGCCGGTGTCGGTGATCGCCACCGCCGGCATCCGGCGTTCGCGGCAGAGCTCCGGGAGTTCAGACGCCTTGATCGCGCCGCGCGACAGCGAATAGGCGGTGTGGACGCGGAGGTGGACGAAATCGGCATGCGCCATGGACGGCCTCGCCGGGGGACGGTCGCGGCGACAGGTTCCCACGTCCGGCGGCGAAAGTCAGCGCGCCGCCCGCCGCCAAGCGCCGCCTTGCCGCGCGCCCCGCCGCGCCCCGGCGGCGGCGCCCGGCGGCGGCGAATCGCCCGGGCGCGGTCGAGCCGGCCCGGCGCGGCGCGGCGCGGCCGCCCATCGGAGCCGAGACCGGGTCGTCGGCGTCGACGCTCCGGGGTTCCGGGAGAACCGGGCGGGGCGGCGCGCCGGCGGAGCGCCCGGATCCGGGATTGCGGGATTCGCAATTCCGGGATTTGCGGGACGCGAGGCGGGCGGGCGTCCGGGACGGGGGAGTTCCGGGAGATCCGGGACAACCGGGCGGGGCTGCGCGTCGTCATCGACGACGCCGGCGAGGACGCCGGCGGTCCCGGGGAGATCGGTGGGGCGGGACCGGGCCATGCGGACGCCTCGCGAATTGCGCTTCGGGATTCCGGGAGAGGCCGCGCGCCGACGGGCCCCTTGGGGCATCCGGATCGCCTCCCCATTAAAGCGCGTTCGCGGGCCTTGCGGGAGAGGACCATGGTCCGCCCCGCCCGGCCCGGCGCCGTCGGAGGCTCGGGGCGTTATCCTCCGGGCCGCGGACCGGTTTCGGAGTCGACCGGCGTCACACCTTGGCGAGGGCCTGTTCGAGGTCGGCGATGATGTCGTCGAGGGTCTCGATGCCCACCGACAGCCGGACCACGTCGGGGCCGGCGCCGGCCGCGACCTGCTGCTCCTCGGTCAGCTGGCGGTGCGTCGTCGAGGCCGGATGCAGGATCAGGCTGCGCGTGTCGCCGATATTGGCGAGGTGCGAGAACATCTCCACCGCGTCGACGAATTTCAGCCCCGCCTCGTAGCCGCCCTTGAGGCCGAAGGTGAACACCGCCCCGGCCCCCTTGGGCATGTACTTCCGCGCCAGATCGTAGAACGGGCTGGACTCCAGGCCGGAATACGAAACCCAGCCCACCTTCGGGTGCTTCTCCAGCCAGCGCGCGGCGCCGAGGGCGTTGGCGCAATGGCGCTCCATGCGCAGCGGCAGCGTCTCCACCCCCTGGAGCAGGTTCCACGCCGCGGTGGGGTAGAGGGTCGGGCCGTAGTCGCGCAGCGCCACCGCGCGCACCTTCATGGTGAAGCCGAAATCGCCGAAGGTCTCGGCGAAGGTCAGGCCGTGATACGCCGGGTCGGGCTGGCTCAGGGCGGGAAACTTGTCGTTCTGCCGCCAGTCGAACCGGCCCGACTCGACGACGATCCCGCCCATCGTGTTGCCGTGGCCGCCGATGAACTTGGTGGTCGAATGGACCACGATGTCGGCGCCCCAGTCGAACGGCCGGCACAGGTAGGGCGAGGCGAGGGTGTTGTCGATGACGAGCGGGATTCCGTTCTCCCGCGCGACCTCCGCCACCGCCTCGATGTCGATGACGATGCCGCCGGGGTTGGCGAGGCATTCGAGGAAGATGAACTTGACCTTGCCGGTCATCGCGGCGCGGAAATTCTCCGGGTCCGTCGGGTCGACGAAGCGGCATTTCCAGCCGAGTTTGGGGAAGCTCACGCCGAACTGCGTCACCGAGCCGCCGTAAAGGTTGCGCGACGAGATGAACTCGTCGCCCTGGCGCATCAGCGTCGCCGCGACGAGGAACTGCGCCGCGTGGCCGCTCGCCGCCGCCACCGCGCCGCGCCCGCCCTCCAGCGCCGCGACGCGCTCCTCCAGCACCGCCACCGTCGGGTTGGTCATGCGCGAATAGACGAAGCCGAAGGTCTGCAAATTGAACAGCGAGGCCGCGTGCTCGGCGTCGTCGAACACGAACGACGTCGTCTGGTAGATCGGCGTCGACCGCGCGCCGGTGTGCGGGTCCGGCTGCGCCCCCGCATGGACGGCGAGCGTCTCGATCCCGTATTCGCGCGGGGCCTCGACGCGGTGCATGGCCGCGGCGGCGGCCTTCATCGATTCGGTCATGGCGTCGATCCGGTCATGTCGGGCTCCTCGGCTGCGGCGGGCGGATCAGCGGGGCGGGCGCAGGGTCTTCGCCGAGACGATGCGCGAGTTGATCCCGCACCAGCCCAGCTCGCCGGACAACCGCCCGAACTCGATCTTCGGGCAGCGGTTCATCACCACCTCCAGCCCCGCCTCCTCGGCCAGCGCCGCCGCCTCGTCGTTGCGCACCGTCAGCTGCATCCACAGCACGCCGATGCCCTTGTCGTCCTTGCAGGCGACCGTCTCCCGCGCGATCTCCAGCGCCTCCTCCGAGGTGCGGAAGATATCCACCATGTCGAGCCGGTGCGGGACGTCGGATACGGAGGCGTACACCTTCTCGCCGAGGATTTCCTCCCCCGCCCGCGCCGGGTTGACGGGGATCACCCGGTAGCCCTTGCCCGTCAGGTATTTCATCGCGTAGTAGCTGGGCCGCCGCCAGTGCGTGCTGGCGCCCACCATCGCGAAGGTGCGCACCCGGCCGAGGATGCGCCGCAGCTTCTCGTCCGAATAGCTGTCGTGGTGCGGCAGGCGGGCCGGCGCATCCGCCGCCGCCGCTTGCGCCATCGCGGTCATGTCGCCCGTCCGGTTTTTCGGTGGGAATCCGGCGCGCCCTGCGCCCGCGAGGCTTCTAGCCCCCGCGCGCCGGGCCTGTCAAGCGGGCCCCCGCGCCGCGGCGCGGCGCCCGGACTCGCGGCGCGGTTGCGCCAGTTTCGCGCCGTCGTATTTCCCGTACTCCGCCGCCACCGAGGCGGGCGCGGGGCGGACGAGGCGAAACCGCCCGCCGCGGATTTCCGCGAGTCCGCGGTCGATCATGCGGTGGATGTCGGCGCGCAGCAGGACTCCCGCGCCGTCGATGCGCCACGACCGCAGGTGCGCGGCGTCCAGCATTTGCTCCGCGTCGCAGCCGGTGACGGCGCATCTGCCGCCGTAGAGCCGCAAGATCCGTTCGCGAAGCCGGCGCTGTCCGGGCCGCTCGTCCGCCTCGACGAAACCCGCGCCGCCCGCAACCCCGTGCTGCGCTGGCGCCGCGGCAGGAAGAGAACGCCGCCCGCATCCCCCCAGCCTGCGCCGTTGCGGCCGCGCCGGGCGGCGGGTAGCGTCGCCGCCGCGCAACCGCGAACCGGGGGAGAGAACCCATGTCCACCGTCCACGTCGTCGCCGTAATCGCCGCCAAACCGGGGTTGCGGGGGCGGATACTCGAGGCGTTCCAGGCCAACGTTCCCGCCGTGAAGGCCGAGGAGGGGTGCATCGAATACACGGCGACCGTCGACGCCGAGGGCGTGGGGCCGCTACAGGCGCGCTTCGGCGGGGACACCTTCGTGGTGGTCGAGAAGTGGGCCAGCCTCGACGCGCTCAAGGCGCACGCCGCGGCGCCGCACATGAAAGCCTACGCCGCGAAAACGAAGGACATGATCGCCGACCGCAAGATCCACGTGCTGACCGCCGCCTGACCGCCGCCGCTTGCGCCGCCGCGGTCGCGCCGCCCGCCCTGTCCCCGCAAGCGGCGCGCGAGTCGCCGGGCGCCGCCGCGCTGACCGGGCGTTCGGAGCGCCCCGCGGGCGCGGAGAACTTCGAACTGGCGACGTGGCTGGCGATCATGGAGGAGTCGTGACGCAGGCGGCGGGCCGGGCCGGCCGCCCTGTCTTGCCTTCTCCTTGTAATTCCGTTACGATACGACTGACTTTCCATCCCGGCCGCGGACTGCCCCCCATGCCCATTCGCGCCGAATTCCGCGACCCGCCCCTGGGCGCCCCGGCGTCCCGCCCGCATCGCGCGCAGCGCGACCCCGCGCCGCCGCCGTCCCGGTTCTCCCGGAATCGCCGCACCCGCCCGCATCCCCCCTGGGCGCCCCGGCGTCCCGCCCGCATTGCGCGCAGCGCGACCCCGCGCCGCCGCCGTCCCGGTTCTCCCGGAATCGCCGCACCCGCCCGCATCCCCCCTGGGCGCGCCGGCGTCCCGCCGGCCTCGCGCAAAGCGCGACCCTGCGCCGCCGCCGCCGTCCCGGTTCTCCCGGAATTGCCGCTCCCGCCCGCATCCCGGAATCCCCTGTGACCGCCGCCGTTCCGCCGGCCTCGCGTGAGGCGCGCCCCCGGTGACGTCCCCGCAAGCGGCGCGCGAGTCGCTGAGGGCGGCGCTCGCCGCGTTGGCGGATGGGCCGTTGCGCGCGGGCGCGGCGGGGCTGTTCGGGGCGCTCGGCTACCGCAGCGAGCGGACCCTCGATCTCGGCTCCGCCGGGGCGGTCGTTGCGCTGCTGGCCGAGCTCGCGGCCGAGAAGGGCGCGCCGCTGACCGATAAGCGGCGCGCGCTGTTCGCCGAATGGCGCGACGCGGAGTTGTTATTCCAGTTCTCCGACTCCGAGATCGCCGGCGCCCGACGCGGCGGCGGCAAGTTCGATTCCGGGCGCGTCAAGTCGTTCCTGTTCGCCGCGGTGGAGTTGCCGGCGGGCGCCCGCACCCGGACGCAGCTGGCGGATATGGCGCGGGCGGTCAACGCCTGCCTCGCCATGCCGGCGGTGGTCCTGTTCCGCCACGGCGGGACGGCGACGCTGGCCGCCGTTCACCGCCGCGCGCACAAACGCGACGACGGGCGCGACGTGCTGGAGAAGGTGACGCTGGTGAAGGACGTCGCTTGCGCCGCGCCGCACCGGGCGCATCTCGACATCCTCGCCGCCCTCGCCCTGCCGCGGCTGGCGGCCGAGCAGGGCGCGCGGGATTTCGACGGCCTGCACCGCGCGTGGGAGCGCGCGCTCGACATCGAGGCGCTGAACCGGCGCTTCTACCGCGAGCTGTTCGCGTGGTTCGAACGCGCGGCGGCGGAGTGCCGCTTTCCCGACGACGGCGCCGGGCCGGGGAGCGCGGAGCGCCACGTCATCCGCCTCGTCACGCGGATGTTGTTCGTGTGGTTCCTGGCCGAGAAGGGCCTCGCGCCGCGCGAGCTGTTCACCGAGGACTTCGCCCGGCGCGCGTTGAAGGCGCACGCCCCGGACGGGACCGATTACTACCGCGCCGTCCTCCAGAACCTGTTTTTCGCGACCTTGAACACCGAGATCCCCCGGCGCGGCTTCGGCGCGCGGGGCGGGGCGGGGCACCGCGACTTCACCCGCTACCGCTACCGCGGCCTG
Source organism: Alphaproteobacteria bacterium (assembly GCA_965242575.1). Classification (GTDB taxonomy): domain Bacteria; phylum Pseudomonadota; class Alphaproteobacteria; order UBA7887; family UBA7887; genus JANQOH01. The sequence continues at coordinate 1,724,591 of OZ251461.1, read as the reverse complement.
CTCGCCGACCCCGACGGGTTCGTGGCCAAATTGCGCGAGGTCCCGTTCGTCAATGGCGGGCTGTTCGACTGCCTGGACGATTTCGCCGGCGTCCGGGGCGGCGGTCGGCGCATCGACGCGTTCACCGACAACCCGGCGCAGGGCAAGGATTTGCGCGTTCCGGCGCGGCTGTTCTTCGACGGCGATGGGCTGTTTCCGCTGTTCGGGGGCTACAAGTTCACGGTGGAGGAGAACACGCCGCTGGACCGCGAGGTGGCGCTGGACCCCGAGCTTCTGGGGCGCGCGTTCGAGAACCTGCTTGCGTCGTGGAGCGAGGAGACGCGGGAGACGGCGCGGAAGGCTACGGGGTCCTACTACACGCCGCGCCATGTGGTGGACTACATGGTGGGGGCGGCGCTGGCTGCGGCGCTGGAGCGCAAGGCGCGGCCGGGCGATGGCGATGCCGGGTTCTGGCGCGAACGCCTGGACTACCTCCTCGCCTGGGAGGCCGCGTACGACGACGCCGGCGATCTGTTCGACGCGGCCGAGACCGAATCTCTGGTGCGCGCCATCGCCGGGCTGCGGATACTCGACCCGGCGGTGGGTTCGGGGGCGTTCCCGATGGGCGCGCTGCACCGCCTGACGCTGGCGCTGCGCCGCCTCGACCCCGGCAACGCGCTGTGGGAGCGGTTGCAGAAGGAACAGGCGCATGAGCGCGCGGGCGCGGCGTTCGACGCCGGCGACGAGGCGGCGCGGGCGCAGGAGCTTCTGGAGATCAACCGGCTGTTCGAGACCTATCGGACCTCCGATTACGGGCGCAAGCTCTACCTCATCCAGAACGGGCTTTTCGGCGTCGACCTCCAGCCGGTTGCATGCCAGATCGCGAAGTTGCGCGTGTTCGTGCGAACGGCACTTTTCATCGCGCCGAGAATATCCAGTAATAGATTGATATTAGGGATATATTTTCGACAATCCGACCACACATCGACTATGAGCAGGCTGCCGGTCGTAAGCGGTCCGTAAGCGAATTGATTTTAATCGGCGCGCGTCTCGGCGCGCTCGTGGCCCCGAATCGTCGACTGCCGCCCCTTGGCCACGGCGCATCGTCCAACGCGACGTTCCCCTGCGCGCGCCGTCCGGACAGGCGCGTCGGCGGCGTGTCCCCCTCCCTCGCAACCCGCCGCGTCCCCAAGGTCGGTCGTCACCGCTCGCGCAACGCTTCGTCGGTGGGCCTTCGGAGTGGGAAGAGGAAGACGTCGATGGCGTGGGACGATCACGCCGCCGATGGCGTTCACCGCTACGTCGTGAACCATCCCGGCGACGGGGGCGCGGGAGGGTGCGGTTGCGCTCGCGTTGGCGCGCCTTGGCGATGTTTTGTGCGAGGCGGGCGATGCGCCGCAGCGCCTCGGTCAGCTCGGCGCCGGCACGCGCCGCCAGCGCCGCCTCGCGCGCCCGCTTGCGGTGTTCGAGCGTGGCGACGGCCTCCCGGGTCTCGGCGCGCGGCGGCGTTCGGCCTCCAGCGAACGCTCGCGGAGGATGAGGCGCTTCTTGATTTCGGCGAGGCGCAAGTCGCTGGCGTGGGCCTGCTCCGCCAGGGTCCGCAGTGCTTCGTGGCGGCAGCGAATCGCGGTAGGCGGCGGCGGTCGCCTCGATGGTCCGCGCCTCCGCCTCGCGCTGGCGGATCTCGGCGTCGAGGGCGGCCAGCGCCACGTGGTGCTCCTCCTCCGCTTTCTCTAGCGCGCGGATGCACTCCTCGTACACCATACGCTCATCACCCCTCATAGGGATTTGGAACGGTCAGATAGGCCGGCTGCGCGTCCTCGACGTGTGGCCCTCATTACCCCTCATAGGGATTGGGAACGATATTGACGCTCGACCAGCGGAAGACGCGGTCGCCCTCATTACCCCTCATAGGGATTGGGAACCTCCACCACGTCGGGCGGCGGCAGCTGCGACAGGTCCTCATTACCCCTCATAGGGATTGGGAACCGGATCGGGCAGCACGTCGGCGACCTGCTCCGGGTCGACTCATTACCCCTCATAGGGATTGGCAACTCACCCGCCGCGCCATCATCAACGACGACATGGCCAACTCATTACCCCTCATAGGGATTGGGAACCCGACGGCGAAACTCAGGACGATCAGCCCCGTCGTGACCTCATTACCCCTCATAGGGATTGGGAACTCGTAACGCCCCGGCGCACGCCGAGGCTCACGGCCAGCTCATTACCCCTCATAGGGATTGGGAACGGACGACCTGCGCGACCAGATGCGCCGTCTGCCGCACTCATTACCCCTCATAGGGATTGGGAACCGAGGCGGCGCTGCGCGCGTTCGAGCGGGCGCGGGGCTCATTACCCCTCATAGGGATTGGGAACGCCGGTGTCGTTTGCAGGCTTGCAGTGCAGGCTTGCTTCCTCATTACCCCTCATAGGGATTGGGAACTAGGCCTGCGTCGTGTCGTATGCGCCGCCCTCCCACTCATTACCCCTCATAGGGATTGGGAACGACAGAATCGCCAGAGTGGGGCCGTCTGGAATTCGAGCTCATTACCCCTCATAGGGATTGGGAACGGCGATGGCCGGCCTGCTCCAGGCCGCCGACCGCTACCTCATTACCCCTCATAGGGATTGGGAACGAGTTTTTCGTCGACGGGCTCGGAGCGCTCCTCGACCTCATTACCCCTCATAGGGATTGGGAACCCGGGACGCGCTCGACGCGGGCGACGGGCGCGCGGACCTCATTACCCCTCATAGGGATTGGGAACGCATGGCGATCTGTTCCATCCCGCCGTGCCCGACGCCTGCTCATTACCCCTCATAGGGATTGGGAACCCGAACTCGCGCGCATCGCGTGCGAGGGCCCGCGCTGCTCATTACCCCTCATAGGGATTGGGAACGAACTGTGGCCCGCCGAGCGCGTCGCGGCGGGGCACTCATTACCCCTCATAGGGATTGGGAACCAAGGCGCGCGCCGGCGGGCGGGCGCAACCCGCGGGCCTCATTACCCCTCATAGGGATTGGGAACCCCGGCCGGGTCCGTGCGCACCGAGGACCGCCCGGCGAACTCATTACCCCTCATAGGGATTGGGAACGCAGACGACCGGTGATACGAGCGTCGCCCGTCATCTCCTCATTACCCCTCATAGGGATTGGGAACCCTCGTCGGCCGGCCCGATCTCCCGCGCCAGCCCGAACTCATTACCCCTCATAGGGATTGGGAACGTGGACGCCCGGGCCGGGCTGGTTCTGGACAACACCTCATTACCCCTCATAGGGATTGGGAACCGAAGGCGCTCACCGTCCGCCAGCCCTGGGCGTCGATCTCATTACCCCTCATAGGGATTGGGAACCAGTAGAGCCGTCTCTCGTCCAACTCCAAGACCATGGCTCATTACCCCTCATAGGGATTGGGAACACCGACGTTCCTGGCGGCGATGGTGCGCGATCTGGTCTCATTACCCCTCATAGGGATTGGGAACGGGACGGCTCTGCCCACGTCGCCGGTGGACTACGGCTCTCATTACCCCTCATAGGGATTGGGAACCGCTCGCCGCGGACGGCAGCGACGTCGTGACGGCCTCATTACCCCTCATAGGGATTGGGAACATATTTCGGCGCGGCCGCGCCGCGCCAAACTCTGCGACTCATTACCCCTCATAGGGATTGGGAACGGTAGCCGGACGTCCACAGCGCGCGGAGCTTGGCCCACTCATTACCCCTCATAGGGATTGGGAACACAGCGGATGCGACTTGCTCCGGTAGCCGCTCGTCACCTCATTACCCCTCATAGGGATTGGGAACTGGCCGGTCAGCCCGCCGCCGCTCGGCGGGTCGTGCAGCTCATTACCCCTCATAGGGATTGGGAACAGCGACGATCCGGCCGTATCGGATCACCGCAACGCTCACCTCATTACCCCTCATAGGGATTGGGAACCCGGGCGCGGCGCCGTCGTGCAGATCAGCCACGGCATCTCATTACCCCTCATAGGGATTGGGAACGCATCGACACCCTGGCGTACCAGCTGAGCGCCAAGGACCTCATTACCCCTCATAGGGATTGGGAACCGTTCGCGGGCGCGATCACGGCGGGCAGGTATTCGCCCTCATTACCCCTCATAGGGATTGGGAACGCAGCGCAGCCTGGACGTCCGGCGCCTCGATGCACCGCCTCATTACCCCTCATAGGGATTGGGAACCCGCAGCGCCGCCGCGATCGCGTCGTCCACCAGCGCCTCATTACCCCTCATAGGGATTGGGAACCGCGCTGCTCGATGCGCGGTGGAGCGCCGCGAGCTGCAAGCTCATTACCCCTCATAGGGATTGGGAACCGGGCGCACTGCCGCCGCCAGCCCGCCAGTCAGAGGGCTCATTACCCCTCATAGGGATTGGGAACACGAGCGTCTCGCGCTGCGGGTGTCCGGCCGTCGGCGACTCATTACCCCTCATAGGGATTGGGAACCTCTGCCTGCGCTCATATTTCGCTCCCGCGTATCGTGAGACCTGAAATATACCGGCCCCTCCGGATAAAGGCGAACGCGCCGGGCCCCGAGGACAACCGGGGTTCCGCGCCCAGGCGCATGCGAGGCGGGATTACAGGATCGCCCATTCGTTACCGTGCCATGCATCGTCGTCCTGTTTCATAGGACCGCCAGCGGGATCTTTGCTGAATCGGCGAACAGCGGCGTTATGACGGTTCGCGCATACGATGGCGAGCACGCGATCATCGGCGCCAATTTGCCGCGATATCGCCGATTGCAGCTTCAACCACTCCGATTCGGGAAGATCTCCCATGAAAACGGAATTCTGCTCGTGGATAAGATATTCCTTGAGCATTTTCCTGTACTTCCCCGTACGCTGAGCCGGAACGTCGTAGCAGACGACAATGAACATGGCGTCGAATCTAACCCCTCCAGATAAACGCGCGAAATCGGCCCATTTCCAAAGCTTGCCGCTCAAGGGAAAGACACTGCCGGCGTATCGCCTGCCGAAAGCTATGTCCGCCGTTGTCGTCCTCGATGCGCGAATGAAAATGCTCCGTCGCCTTGATTCGCCCTTTCTCGTTCAACAGGCAGATTCCCGTGGAGCGGTCGAACCATGTATCGTCGACGTGGCCGCGCCGGAAGGCGGATAGAATTAGCGCGTCCGAAAGAACGGGGCGGAAGGGCTCCGCCATGTCCAGCGACAGCGATCGACGTCCGACCGCGGGGGAGTGCAAAAAGGAAACGCTTTTGTCGAGGTGCGTTTTCGCGATTTCGTTCGCGCAGGCGGAATAGAGAAGGGCGTTGAAGAACGACATCAGACAATTGACGGGATCGGGTGGCGGCCGGCGAATTCTACGCTCGAGTTTCGCGCGGGGATGGATATGGCCGAACGCGTCCTGGAGGAACGCGCGCGCCTGCCCCTCGGCGCCCATGAGAGCCTCGACGGTGCGCGCCGCGTCGATGGCGGCCCGCGCCCGGTTCACGCCGTCCACCGCCGACTCCAGATTGGCCGTCCCGTTTCGACGATAGCGCATGAGCAGTCCGAGAGTCGATTTCGCTTGCGCGCCTACGATGGCCCGGGCGATCTCCAGTCTGGCGGATTCGTCGAGATGCAGCGCGGACTGGCCCACCCGGACCCGTCCGGATGGCGTCTCCTCCTCGGGTTCGAAAGCGCCGAGAAAACGGCCGCCGCCATCCAGAACGGTGAATCGTATCCCGCGGCGCCCCATGTCCTTGAGCAACGGGATCGATATGGACCCGTTGCCCATGCACAGGACGTGCTTGACGCCATTCAGCGGAATCGCCTTCCGCCCGGCATCGGACGTCACGACAAGCGCGTTCTCGTGGCGGTTCAGCCGCGCGTCGCGCGGAACGATCACGGTGTCCATGCTATTCTCCGTCCCAGCAGAGTCCGTTGCAGCTGCACGATTGGCAGAGGGGGATCCGGCGCGCGGCGGGGCATGGCCCATCCCGGAGGGGCGCCGCTCGACGCGCGTCGGCTATCAGGCGATCGAGCGCCTCCTCGGTCAGCTGGAGCGTCCGCTTGCGCCGCCGTCCGTACACGTGAATCTCCGCGCTCCAGGGTTCTCCGGTAGCGGCCGTCATGAAGGCGGCGTAGAACAGGGCTTGCCGCGATACGGCGTCCCGCGCGCCGTCGCCGCCTTTCTTCTCGACGACGACACGCCGCGTGAAGTCCAGCCCGTCGGGTACGATGCCGAGCCCCCATGGCGGGCGGGCGGCCTGCCGGTCGATTCCGTGGAGCGCGAGCCCCCTGCGGACCCGCGGGTTGCGGCCCGCATGCGTCGCGCCCGCCAGATGGAGCCATGCGCGTCGCCGGCAGAGGGCGATATGCTGGAAGTACAGCCCGTGGAGGTCCAGCGCCTCGGCGAGCTCACGCAACGACCGTGCTTTCTCGATCGTCTTCATAGTCTTCCGATAAGGGCGGCCTGCCGAGAACCCGCACGAGGTCCGTAGCGGCGTCCATGACAATCGCGCGGTCGCGATCCAGCCCACGCCCGCGCTCGGGCGAGGCGTCCCGAAAGCGCTCGCGCCACTCCTCGACGAGGCGCCGATACAGTTGCTCGCTTCCCTTCTCGGTTTCACGGATCGGTAGATCGAAGCCGCCGCGCCCGAGGGGCGAGGGGACGTGGAGGTTCAACAGGACGGCCGGAGGCCGCTCAGAGAACCGGTCGATTTCGGCGTCGAGCGGGCGGCGCTTCAACTCGACCGTCCGTTCGCCATCGCGGTCGTGGACGACATGAGTGCGGAGTATATCGGTGGATCGTCGCAAAAACGATTCGGAAACCGGCGTTTCGCTGCCGTCGGGATCGACGACCATGATCTTCGCGCCGATGTCGCGATAGGCGAGGGCGCTTTTCAACAAGGCTCCCACCCAGCGCGTATGGGGTTGATCGCCTTTGCGCCGGCAATCGTCCACCTTGACGACGGACAATATCCTCGCGATTCGCGATTCGACGAATTTCACGACGGGCGGCGAGATATCCCCCAAGCGGCTTCGGGCGCCTTTCTGCACCTTCATTTTCCTTCGCACGGCGACGGCGAACAGCGCCGCCCAATAAACTCCGCGCCAGGACGGACGCCGGAAGAAGCGATCCTCCGCCGCTTCCGGATCCGCCTCGAGCTCCATCGGCGAGGGTTCAAGGCGCTTTTTCTCGTCCCGCAGAATTTCCCCGGCGAACGATTCCACGTCGAGCGTGTCATGCTCCTCGATGGTCCGGAGCGCGCGGCGGCCCCACGCATGCCTGTTTCGCCGATCCTGAGGCGCCGCCACGATGACTTGCCCGTTATCGGAGCCGCGCGCTACCCGGCCCACGCGCTGCATGAAACTGGCGGCGTCGTGGCCCGGCTCCATGAACATGAGGACGCTGCGGAAGTTCACGCCGATTTCGACCGACGACGTGCATAGTAGCATATCGAATCCCCGGGGATCGGCGTATCGTCGTCCGCGCGCCGGTTCTCCGGGCTTTCGCCTCGAGTCATCGATGGAATTTATCGGTAGAATTCGCGCGCTCTCCAAACCGGAGTCGCGCAATACGGCGTGGATGTGCGATTCTTCCTTCTTGAGGCGTTCCAGGGAATCGTAAATCGCGATAACCTGTCGTCCGCCGCGCATCGCTTCGCGAAGGTTCCCGGCTTCGCGGCGGACGGACTCCCAAAGCGGGCAGTCGTCGACGCGCAGCGCGACGTCGCCGTGAATCGGACGATGCCCCGGCGGGAGTCCCGCCGTCACCGACTCTCGCACGGTTTCGACGTCGCGCCGCTCCACTCCGAAGCGCTCGAATATCGGCGCTACGTCGATAGGCGTGGCGGACAGCAGCGATATTCTGGCCCGGCGCTCCACGACGGCGCACCGGGCCAGAAGACACGCAAGCCCGAAGGCCCTGTCGTCGATGGTGTGGAATTCGTCGAACACCACGTGATCGAACCGATTGACAAAGAAGAAGGGGTTGAGCCGGCTCGCGCCGGGCGCCCGAACGCCGGAGATCAGCCCCACCACGACCTCCGGAATGGCGAAAACCATGCGACCTTCCAGCGGCGCGCTCGCGTCGAGCGCTTGCCGCGCCCGCGTTTCGGCGAAGGTTTTTCCGTCATCGGCGGTCTGGTTGCCGGACCATTCCAACAGCCGCTCGTCGAGCCAGGAGTCTGCCGAGGAGTCCGACAAGCCCTTGCCGAGGAGGATTTCCCGCGCCGAGGCCCGGGCTCCGTCTATCAGATTTTGTATCAGGCGCTTCGTGGGCGCGATGAACAGCACGTGCGCGCCGTCGTCCAAAACGGCCTTCACGAACGCATGGGACTTCCCCGATCCCGTTGGCGCGGACACCAGGCGCACAGGCGCGGGGGACTCGATCAGGCGCTCCTGCATCGAGGAAAGTCCGCTCGGCAGCGACTCGACGGAGTGGGCCGGGACGATCATCGCGCGCCCGGCCCGCGCCAGCCCGACACCACGCGGAGCGCACGTTCTGGCTCCAGCGGGCGGCTGGGTTGAATGCTGTGCAGCAGGTAGGATTCCGCCGCGATTGCGATATCGGGGTCGAAGAGCCGCGCCGTGTGCAGGTTGATGCGTATGTCCTCCGGCGGTTGCTCCCGCGGCGCTGGCTCCAGCAAGCCAATTCCCACACGGCCGAGCCCGAGCCGAACGACGAGCCGCGGGACTCGCTCGCCATACGCTTCCTCGGCCAGGCGGAGCGGGTCGCGCAGCAGGAAGCAACCATGGAACGTCGCGCCCGGGGCCACCTCCTGGACGTGGAAATAATCCTTGATGTTGCCGCTCTTTCGGGCGTTGTCGACCGTCGCGGGCAAGCCGCATTCCGCGTCGAGGTTGAGGCGGCGCGCCAACGGGCGGAGAAGCCCGTTGCCGCGTCCAGTGAACAGCGAGGTCCGGAACGGGAGCTCCGCGAGATGGGCCGCATAATCGGGGGCGGAAGGCAGGCAGGGAACGCGCGGCGCCATGCCGAGCGCCGCCGCCGCCGCGAAGGCGATGGCGGTGTCGGTCACGACGTCGTTGAGCGTCGCGGTGCCGGAAGGCGCAGCAAGCCCATGCCACGCCCACGGCGCCAGCGCGGTGAGCTTATAGGCGTATATCCCCTCGGCCATGGCCTACGCGCTCTGCCTCGTGCCCCGTCCGAAGTATCCTTCGAACATCGCCGCAATCTCCGGCGCCGCTTTCTCGTAGCGATCCCGAAGTTCGGCGTCGTCGCGTTCAAAGGCTTCGACCAGCCGAGCCCGGTGACGGGACGCTTCCTCGCACCCGATCCGGACGGCGTAATGCTCCTTCATCGCGTCGGCGATCGCCGACGCGAGTTCGGACGGCGACACGGTGTCGGGCAAGTCCTTCAGCAACTCGTAAGGCGAGGATAGCGGTTTCTCGAACCGCGAGGCGAAGACGCCGGCGATATGCGTGCGCACGTTGACGCCGGTGACGGAAGTTTGCCCGCCATAGGCGCCGGCGAGGCCGAGGCACAGCAGCAAGTGATCGAAGCCCAGGGGCGGCAGCTGGCGCCCGTTGGCGGACAGGGTCTGCACCAGGAGCGTCCCCGGCAGAACGTAATGGCGGGTGAACAGGTTCGAACTGTTCACCTTCTTCTCCGGATCGAACAGGGTCCCCGTCTCGTCCGAGCGGTTATGAAACTCCTCCCCCACGCACTCGCCATAGGGTTTCACGCTGAGCGCGTCGGAATACTGGACGGCAGCCTTTACCGGCAGCACGCGCGTGCCGTCCATCGCGGAATCGCCGAACACCATGGTGTTGAGGTCGAACACCTTACCGATCTCGATCCTGGCGCCGACGGCCGTGCGGTTCTGCGGCATCCGTCCTCCCGCGTCGAAGGCGCGCAGGACCATGAGGCCGCGGCCGCGCTCGCCGAATTTGAACTTGCCCGGCACGGCGCGCACCCGCCTGACGTCCTCGCGATCCAGGACGTCGGTGATCTCTTCTTCCGCGTTGCGGAATACCGCGGGCGCGATGATTTCCCGGACGAGAACGATCGCCACATGGCCCGCGTTGCGTCGTCGGGGCATCGCGTAGGTTTGCCTGCCGTCCGCCGCGACGATCTCCTCGAGGAGGTCGCCGTCGTTGAGATAGGGTTTCAATCGCTCCAGCACCGTATCGTCCTCCTTGCCTCGATGGGGTTCAGGTTTCGTGGCCGGCGTCGCCGGATCCGTCGCCTGTCGTTTCGGGGATGCCGCGTTCGCGGTACGATTCGAGCAGGGCGAAGCGGTATATCGCGGCGGCCCGGCGCAGCTCCCGGGACGCCGGATCGCGGGAGCGGAATATCCCCGTCCACACCGCGTCGAAGAAGTGCTCCGCGAAGTCGACGCACGCCTCGCCGAGACCGCGATTATCGCGATGCCTCCTATTGGCCGCGAGGGACTTCCTGGACAATTCCCCTTCAAGGGTTCCGGCAAGGCCGAGAACGAGGGCGTCGCGGTCCGTGCTTATTGTCCGTCGCGCGGCCGGCAGAAAATCCATCGCGGTTTTCCAGCACAGCAGCTGCGTGTTCGCCGACGCCCCTGCGCCCCACCGTTTCTGTACTGCCGTAGCGAGCCAGGCCAGACGGACGAGGGGGTCGGGATTTTCCTTAAGTGTCACCTGTTTTCCTCCGCTTGTTCCGATGAAGACGAGAGCGCGCTCGCGCGTTCCGCTCCGGATGTCGGCCCATGCCCGTTCCCGCCTGGTGTCATCCGTCCTGTCCACGGACAGAGCCCAGGCGACGCACAGCGCACCGAGTTCCGTTTCCCGGTCGGCCAGCTGGCGGGCCCATTCAAGCCCCAGGCCCGGCAAGGAGGCGAGGTTCTCGCAGAGCTCGAGTTTCTCCAGCGCGTCGGGGATCTGTTCGATGCGCAGCGAGTTCCCGCCCAACAGCTTCTCGAGCCACGCCGGCATGGCGTCGAAGTGGAAGACGGCGGGATGCCGCCGCGGCGCGCCGCGAAAAATATGGATCGGGCGCCCAAGCCGCCACGCCGCCCGAAGCGTCATGCGCAACCGGGCGATCAGCTCGACGTCCTTGGTCGGAAGCGTTTCGAGCCGCGCGACGCGAATACGCCTCGCCTGACAATCGAGACCCTCGTACACGCGGCCTTTTTTGATGTCCAGACGGCTGAGATCGTGGAGTCCCAAGGATATGTCGGAGTCTTCTCCCTCGTAGGCCAGTCCGCCGAACAAGCCCAGAGTGACTGGGGAGGAGAACAGCGGGGGCAGTTCTCCGCCGGATCGCGGCGAGGTGTCGGCCGCCATGCGCAGCTGCAGCTCGGCCAGGCAGACCGGGCAGAGATGCGTGTCGCCCCCGGGCGACGCCAGATGGTCGTGCCGGCCGTCGCGTCCGGAGAAGGCCGACACCTTGACGCCGTGGGCGCGGGAGCCGCTATCGACCCGCCGAACGGGCGCCACGGGCTCGTTGCACAGGATGCAGTGTTTGACGGCCGGGCCGGCGTCGAACCGCGCCGCGGCGCGCCCCGAAAGATACGCGGCGAACCGTTTACGCAGCGCCTCCTTGATGTCGCTCGCGTTGTCGGCGATACCGCCCGCGATACCGGGCCGCCCTTCGCCGCCGTCGATCCAGAGCGCGACGAGTCCCGACTCGCCGAACACCGAATCGAACAGGGACCGAGCGGCGTCGGGATCTCGGTCATGCAACCGCCATATCTCCGCGACGGTCCACAGAGCGAGAAGGACGCGGCGCGTGCGTCCGTCCTTCTCCGGAGCGGCCTCGACGACGGGCGGGGGAACGGCCCCTTGGGTGCGCATCGATTCGCGGAGCTCGCGTTCGCGAACGTCGGCGTTCGGCGCCGCGGCCCTACCCTTGCCGTCTTCGTGATTGAGCGCGGCGGCGAGAAAGGCGAGCGCGTGCGCCGGCTCAATGTCCAGATCGCCGGCGTCTCCGCCCGGAAAATCGAGCGCGGGCTTCGCGGTCGCTCCGCGCGCGCCGGCGTCGAGCGGACTCCACGAGGTCTCCATGCCGGCGGCCTCGAACAATCCGTCGACGTCCGCCTGGCGCTCCCGCGCGAATTCGCGGGGGAGCGCCAGCAGGTTCGCGCGCAGCCTCCAATCGTCCCGGCGCACGACGCGTCGGCACGTGCGCCAGGACGCCGCCCCGCCGACGAATTTACACGCCAGACGGTTGTTGATCTCCAAACGCAAGCCAAAGGGCAAATCGTCGAGAAACCTCTCAAGGGCCTCGCGTTCTATGTTCGACGATTCGTTATCCGGCATTAGGCATAACAGCCTCCCGTCATGTACGGTCTCGATCAGCGGAAGGCAGCCGGCCACGGATCTGCACGCCGATGAGAGTGCGCGCTGAAAACGATCAAGCAGGAAAACGTGAATATGGTCATGTATTTCCAGAATTTTCCAACGCTCCAATCTACCGCCCAATCGTGGGACGAACTTCTCAATACGCTCGATTATCCCGTCCACGCCCCGTTCGGCGAAAGCTCCGTCGAGTTTGTCTGCGCACTCGATATAAGAGCAGGCCGATGCGATCCTCCGGTCGTAATCGGCGGCGGCCGTCGTTTTCTCCGTCTGGGTAGCCTCCACATGTTCGATATAGTTGCGCATGGCGGTCGGCGACACGCGGATTCCACGCTGGGCCAGGAACGCGTCGATGCCGTAGCGGCGCATGCGCTCCTCCACCGCGGCGACGTCGATTCGCGCGTCGCGGCCGAGGCCGAGGTCCTTATCGATGTCATGCAGGAACGCGATGCAAACGACCGCGTGTCCGATGCGCTTCGCCTCGGCCCGGTCGTCCTCGCCAGACCACGAACGCGTCGCGCTTGCGAGCCAGAACATGAGCGCGCCGCGGGCGACGGAGAGCGAATGATCGAGAAGGCTCACATTGTCGTGGCGGGCCCACCGCGCGGCCAGCGCGGCATCCGGCGACCAGCCGCCCTTGCCGCTGATCGTCGCCATGCGGACGGGGCGGCCGTCGATTTTCGTCGAAGATTCCTTAGGGACCCTCCCGATTCGGTCTGCGGCGACCTTCGCAACGACGCATTCATCGAGGAAGGCGCCGTATATCTCCACCGCCGCCTCGTGCGCGAATTCGAGTTCCGGCGCGCTCACGGCCGCCCTCCCGCATATCCGATACAGCCGAAGCCGTATCGGTTCTTCTCGCCGATTCCGAGCGCCCAGGCGGCCCGCAGATCCTCGACCGCGCCGCGGAGGACAAGCGGGCACATGGTTCCGATGACGAACGCGGGCGCGCCGCCGCGCGTCTGGCGCAGCCGAACCAGCGTGGAGTGCTTCGGGTTCGCGCGCAGGTACAGGCGGTCGGGTTCTATCCGCAGCTCGACCTTTCGCCCGGTCAGGCGCGACAAACGGAAGTTCACCGCCTTGTCGAGATCATCGCCGATTCGCGTCAAATCGTCGTGCCAACGCTTTTTCTGTCCGCGCACGGATACGACGAGCGGAGACAGCATGATCGCCGGCAGGGCGGCGTCGGCGCCGGGTTCGTCCACGATGGGCAGCTCCTCGACCCTCTTGTCCCAGGTCGACAAATCGATCTCGTCGCCGTTGACGGACGCCTTCCGAACGCCCTCCGGCGGCAGACGAGAGAGCAGGGGCTCGAGCCGCGCGGCGCTCGAACCGATCGCCACCGACTTGAGCGTGAAGCCGCGAGTGGACGCCGACCCGACCGCGCCGAAGGACCAATTTTCCGCGCTTCGCCCGACCACCTCGGCGCTGGACGCGCCGCATGCCGTCCACGCGTTGACCAGCGCGGCGTGCAGGGTGTCGAGATACCGCAGCCTCGCATATTCGCCGCGCGGCGCCGTGAGCCTTACGCGCATGTCCCCGAACTCCGTGGGCTGGCTTCCGGCACAACGTAGCCTATCATGCAGCAGGCGCAACATGCAAATTTTGCAACCTTCCGTGGTGTTTGGATGAGTGTGGGAATCGGGCGGCGCGCGGCCCGGCGGTTCGCCGAGACGATGTTGTATTGGCGCGGGTTCCTGCGCGCCAGGGACATCCAGGACTTCCTTGGCGTTTCCAAGCGCACGGCGCACGGCCTGCTGCAAGACTGGCGCGCCGAAGGTCTGTTGCCCCCCTACAGGGCGAACGCCGCCCGGAGACTGGTTCCATTCGACGGCTTCGACCCCGGCGACCCGGTGACGGACCCGGATACGGCCCTTTCGCTATTGCTGGACGCGGCCGGCCGGCGGGGAAGTCCGGGCAATCCGTTCTCCGAAACCGCGCCGCCCGGAGGCGGTCACGACCTGTCGTTTTCGGCGAAAATCCCGCCGGGGCCGACCCGCGCGATCATCGCCGCCTGCCTCGAACGCCGGCCGGTCTGGCTGATCTACGCCGCGAAAGGCGGACGGCGCGAGTTCACGTTCCATCCCGCCGCTATCGTCCGCGCGCGCGGACGATATCACATGCGAGGCTATAGAACGGTGGGACGAGATGGTCATGGCGCGCGGATCGACCCTCGCTATGTCGACGTGGTTCCGGCGCGCGCCGTCGAGGCCAGGCCAGCGGCGGACGACGTGGAGTTCGTCGATTTGAACGGCGATGCCGACTGGCGCTCCTTCGACGTTGTGCGCTTCGTTCTGTCATCGAACCTTTCGGAAGACGAAAGGCTGTGCTACGAGCACGAATACGGTATCGCCGAGACCGGAACGCTTGAGGTTCGTCTGCGTCGCGCCCTGATGCCCTATGTTCGAGAGGAGCTGGCGGAACGGCGTTGCTGGCGCCGCGATGGCAGCTCCGTACCCATATGGGATTCGACCCCCGTTCCGTCCGAGTAAATCCGTCGACCGCCGATCTACGGCTATTCACCGTCGCCATTCTAACGCCCGCCCCGGCTTGCTGGCGCCTCCGCGCCTCCAGCCGCGCCCGCCCGCCCGCATCGGGCAGGTCGACGACGAAGCAGCACTTGCCCGCCGCGCCGCCCGCCTCCCCGACCAACATGGCGGCGGCCTCCGCCGTCCCGCCGGTGGCGAGCAAGTCGTCGCCCGGCAGGACCTGCTCGTCCGGGCGGACCGTGTCGGCGTGCATCTCCAACACCTCGGAGCCGTATTCCACGTCCCTCCGGGCGATGGTCCAGTCCGGCAGTTTCCCCTTCTTGCGGATGGGGACGAGGCCGGCGCCGAGCCGGCAGGCCGCCGGCGCGGCGAAGACGAAGCCGCGCGCCTCGATCCCGGCCACCTTGTCGACTCCGCCGCCGGAGTGGGGTTCGGCGATGGCCTCGACCGCGGCGCGCAGGCCGGCGGGGTCGCCCATCGGCGGGGTCACATCGCGGGAATCGCCCGCGTTCGCGCCGGCCGCTTTACCGGGCGGAGCCGCGTCTGCGCCGATCTCTCGCCCGCCGTCCGACGCCAGGAGCGCCACATACCCGCGTGGATACGCGATCCCGGCTCCTCTTTCGGGGACCGGCGCCGGCGTTCGCCCTTTTTCACGCCCGATCCCCGCCGCGCGCTTCGCCCGGATGGCCGCACGCCGCCCGCGAACCGTTCGACGACGACGAGGTCTTCTGCCAAGCGAGTCGCCCTTGTGCGGTCTATTCGTCCAACGGTCATCCACGCTCGGAAGGAGTTCGAGGGTCTCCGTGTCCGGGTGTTGGGGGCGATTCGGAGGATGACGATGCGCGTTTACGCGAGAGGCGCGGTGTGCGGCTTCCGCTACAGCCGGGCGGCATGGGGCGAGTTGAGCAATTTCTGGCCGCTGCCGACGCCGATTACGGTGAGACCGTGGACGTTCTCCACATCGGAGCACCTTTACCAGGCGGCCAAGTTCGTCGGCGCGCCGGCGCGCCAAGCGCGGATCGCCGGAGCGGCGACGCCGAGAGACGCGAAGGCGCTCGGACGTGCGTCCGGTATCGCCCCTGTCTGGAGCGCGCGGCGAGTCGACGTCATGCGCTGGACGCTGCGGCTCAAGCATGAGGCGAACGCCGGACGCATCGACGCGGTGCTGGAGCGTACCGGCGACCGCCCCATCGTCGAGATTTCGGCGCGCGACGTCTGGTGGGGCGCGCGTCCCGTCGGGGGCTGCTACGAAGGCTGCAACGTGCTCGGGCGCTTGTGGATGGAGCTTCGCGGGCACCTTCGCGACGGCGACCCGGCCGCGTCCTCCGATGCCTGGATCGGCCGTATTCGCACCGAACGGCTTGCCGAGGGGTGCGGCGTTTTCGATGCGGCGTCTCTCGTCGGTTGAATCGAGCGACGTTGGGTCACGCCCGGGCGCCGGTGCGTTGCTTCGAGACCCTCCGCAGGCGCGCCGGTCCAGGTTTCAGCGTTCATGCGGCGCTCCGGCCCCCGTCTCGGCGCGTAGCCGCACGCCCCACGCCGCCCGGAGCCGGAGTCGAGGCCGGATGGGGCGCGTCGCGGACGTCCGGAGAGGGCGGTGCGCGCCGCGCGTTCCTTCCGGCATTCCCTTCGGAGTCCGCCATGCCCGACGCGACCGGCGTCGCCGCCGACTACTCCCTCCCGCCCAGCGCCCTCGCCGAGACCCTCGCGGAACTCGTCGAGGACCGCCAGCCCGTCATGGTCTGGGGGCCGCCCGGAACCGCCAAGTCGCAGATCGCCCGGCAGGTCGCCGCGGCGAACGGGCGTGAATACGTCGACGTCCGCGGCGTCACCCTCGACCCCTCCGACCTGCGCGGCATCCCCTGGCGCGGCGATGACGACCGCACGCACTGGGCCCCGCCGGCCTTCCTGCCGCCCGCCGGCGCCGAGGGACGCTGGCTCGTCAACCTCGACGAACTGCCCTCGGCGCGGCCGATGGTCCAGGCGGCGATGTACCAACTCGTCCTCGACCGCCGCTGCGGCGACTACGAACTCCCCGAAGGCGCCTCGGTCATCGCCTGCGGCAACCGCGAGGGCGACCGCGGCGTCGTCCACGCCATGCCCACCCCGCTCGCCTCGCGCTTCGTCCATCTCGACATCCGCGTCGACGCCGCCGACTGGCTCGCATGGGCCGCCGCAAACGCCATCGCCCCGGAGGTCATGTTCTTCATCCAGATGCGGCCCGAACTGCTCCACGACTTCGACCCCCGGTCGAAGGAGAAAGCCTTCCCCTGCCCGAGGACCTGGGAGTTCGCCTCCAACCGCGTCAGGGCCGGAAAGTCCCGAAGCCCCGAGGCCGAGCGCGCCCTCTACCGCGGCGCCGTGGGAGAGGCCGCCGCCATCGAGTTCTGCGCCTTCCTCCAGGTCTGGCGGGAACTGCCGCACCCGCGGACGGTCTTCGACGACCCCGACAACGCGCCCATTCCCGACAATCCCAGCGCCCTCGTCGCGCTCTGCGGAGCCCTCTACCGCCAAGCCGACGACGTCACCCTCGGGGCCGTCGTCGCCTACGCCGAGCGCCTGCGCCGCGAGGTCGGAGAGTTCCTCGTCGGCTCCTGCATTCGCCGCGCCCCCGACCTCCAGCACACCGAGGCCTACATCCGCTGGGCCGCCGCCAGAACCCGCTGAACCCGCCGGAGCACGCCATCATGAACCTCGCCACCGACGCCATGCTCGTCAGCCTCCGCGTCCATGCCTGGTCCGGGCGCCGCCACGACCGCAAGGCCAGCGAGCACGTCGCCGTCCACCACGACGCCGACGTCACCGCCGGGCGCTACAACAAGACCCTGCTGCCCAAGGACGCCTTCGCCGCCATCGCCGCGGTCATGAGCGACGCGCGCGCCGCCCACTACCAGAACACCCTGCCGTGGGACGACCAGGGGGCCCGCCTCCTCCCGGTCGACAACCACGACCGCTACACCGCCGAGATCGACGGCCTCGTCGAGCGCATGGTGCGCGAGCGCGTCCGCTTCATCGAGGACTACCCCGCCAACACGAAGCGGGCCCGCCTCAAGCTCGGCAAACTCTACCATCCCGAGGAATACCCCTCGACCGAGGCGCTGCACGGCAAGTTCTCCATCGACTACGCCATTGTCCCCGTGCCGAGGGCGGAGCACTTCATGGCCAAACTCGCCGCCTCCGACACCGAGCGGGTCAAGCGCGCCATCGAGGCCCAGGCCGCGCGCAAACTGCGCGACGCCCACAAGGACCTCTACCGGCGTTTGGGAGAGGCGGTCGGCCACGTCGCCCGGCGCCTCGACGACGGCGCCGACGGCAAGGCGCTCGTGTTTCGCGACAGCATGATCGAGAAACTCCGCGATCTCGTCGCCGTGGTCCCGCGCCTCAACGTCTTCGGCGACACGGATCTCTCCGCGCTGTGCCGCGAGATCGACGACCGGATCGCCCGGGTGGATCCGAACGCGCTGCGCCCGTCGCGGCGCGAGTTCGACCCACAGGCGCGCCGCCGCGTGAAGCGCGACGCCGACGCGCTTGGCGCGCGGTTCGCGGGCTACTTCCCGGAGGCGGCGTGATGCGCGGGCGCGCCGCCGCCGAGTCCGCCCGCCGGGTGGGGGATTGCGTGCTCGCGTTGCTGCGCGAACAGCCCTTCTTCGGCAATCTGGCGCTGAAACTGCCGCTCCGCGCCGACCCCACCCGCGAGACCCTGGCGAGCGACGGCAAGGACATCCGCTACTCGCCCGAATGGGTGGCCGGAACCGAAGCCGATTTCGTCAAGACCGCGGTCGGGCGCGTCGTTCTCGCTTGCGCGCTGAAGCACCACACCCGGCGAGGCGGGCGCGACCCCGGACGCTGGCAGCGCGCGTCGCAGCTCGTCACCCACGGGTTGCTGCGGGACGCGGGATTCGCGCTGCCCCCCGGCGCCGAGGCGTGGGACGGCGTGAGCATCGAGCAGGCGTACGAGCGGCTGGCGCAAGCCGCCCCGACTGCGCCCGAAAACGGCGAGCCGCCGTCCGGCGCTTCCGATGGAGACGGTTCGGGCGGCGGCGCCGGCGCCCGGGACGGGGCCGAGGCCGGAGGCGAGAGCGGCGGCGGGAAACCGGACGGAGCCGCCGAAGACGCCGGCGCCGACGTCACGCCGGACGCCGACGCGCAAGGCGATGGCAAGCCCGATTCCCCGAACGCGACCGGCGGCAGCGGTGCGGACGCCGATGGCGCCGGCGCGTCCGGCGACGGCTCCGAGAGCCCTGGCGAATCGGACGCGACCGCCGAGGGCGAACGGCCCCCGAGCCACGACCCCTGCGGCACCGGAGAGGTCATGGACGCCGCCGCGCGCGCCGGAAACGAGGACGGCGACGCCATGCAGGCGGCGGCGGATACGAGCGCCGAGGAACAGGCATGGGACACCGCCATGCATCAGGCGCTCAGTTTCGCCAAGTCCCAGGGCGTCGCGCCCGGCGGCGTCGAGCAGACCGTCCGCGAAGCCCACCGCCACGATCTCGACTGGCGCGCCCTGCTGCGCCGCTACATGACCGAAGCCGCCGCCGACGATTACAGCTGGAGCCTCCCCAACCGCCGCCATATCGACGCCGGCCTCTACCTGCCCGCGCTTCATTCCGAGGGCGTCGAGACCATCGCCGTCATCGTCGATACCTCGGGTTCGGTCGACGAAGACGCCCTCGCGCGCTTCTGGACCGAGGCGCGCGCCATCGCCTCCGACGTCGAGGCGCAAAACGTCGTCGTCGTCCAGGTCGATGCGGCGCTCCAGGACGCCCGGACGTACGCCTTCGGCGAACTGCCCGACGAGATCGCGGTCAAGGGCCGCGGCGGCACCGACTTCCGGCCGGGCTTCGCATGGCTCGAGGAGCAGGGAATACGGCCCGCCTGCTGCCTGTATTTCACGGACATGATCTGCGACCGCTACCCCGACGCCGAACCGACCTTCCCCATCCTGTGGTGCAACTGGGGACCGCCCATCGCGCCAGGAGACCGATACCACGAACCCTGGGGAGAGCGCATCGATATGCAGGCCGGGTAGCGCGCCGGAACCGCTTCTCGATGACGTGCGAGAAACGTGCACGAACCCAGTGGTTATCGCCAACTTTACGGGGCGCCGCCTCATCCGAGGCGAGACCGCACCTAATCCCCAATCAACCTTCGGACTCTCATGGGCCTGTCGCCGAGGTGGATGAAGCGGATTGTCCAGTCAGCATGGATAGTGATAGGGTTGGAGAGAACTTTGAAAAGGAAGATAAAGAGGATGTGCGGGCTGGCTATATTTTGTACGATCCAGGATTTCCAAATCCAAGTCTTCCCGGTTGCAAGCATGCCGGAACCACGCGGATCGGTCGAGGTACACGCACGCGCCTTCTGCTACCCATCCCCATGCCGCCACACGTAGAGAGGCCCGCTTCGCTACCCTGACCAAATGATGGTTATTGCGTGGGCCCACCGGATCTTGGCAATTGAACAAATTTTTGGGTTCCGAATCAATCAAAGCAAACAAATTGGTTACGATCAATTTCCTATACCCCCACCGTCGCGCAAATTTTTCACACTTGGCAACAGTGTTGTCGTTATGGAGAGGATTCGTTTTGCCCGAATCCGAGGGATTCAGCATTACGAAATTAACGTACCCATCGCTTGGCTGGACATTCTGATATGGTTGGAGGCCATCTCGGCACAAAACGTAACGGTGCGTCGCCCCGTTCGCGTTCCAGTGACCAGTCCAGGTGCGGCTAATCCAAGTGCGGTTTCCATCATACCAAACGGCCCAGGATCGACTTGCGGAAGTGCTCGGCATGGGTTTTCTCTCTTTCTCACATCATTACTGCGCTGGGGATGACACAATATATCGCGCCAAGCGGCGCCAAGATTCACGCGCTTTCCCACCCACGATCTCAGAACACCACCGAAACCGGCGTTGCCCACGCGTTTTGGCGTTGTGCATGCCCCACGCTTCTCCGCAGCCTCCATTGCGCCCGGTAGCAGGGCGGATCCCGTATCGCCTCCCGGAGCCGGAGTCAAGGGGCGGGCGGGGCGCGGTCCGGGCGCATGGGCGCGTCCGCCGCTTTCCCGTTCCGCGCCGCCGTGTCGGCGGCGGTCGCACATCCGGAGGTTCCCCATGCCCGACACCAACCTAACCGAGGATTGCAAGCGCGCGTTCGCGGCGCTCAAGAGCGGCGACGCCGCCAACGTCTGCCTGTTCTCGTGCTTTGTCAACGGCGAGCCCGCGGCGGCCGTTTCGGCCGTGACGCCGCTCCCGTCCGACACCGGAGACGCCGATTGCTATCGTCTCCACCCGCCGTTCGTGTCGGTGACGCCGGGGATGCGGCTGGCCGACCGCGACGGTTGCGAGCCGTCGCAGGCGGCGCCGTGACGCGCATTCGCGATCCCTATCGGGTTCCGCGCCCGGCGGTGATTTCGTTCAGCGGCGGTCGGACGTCGGGTTACATGCTGAAGCACGTGGTGGATGCGCATGGCGGTCGGCTTCCCGGCGACGTCGCGGTCGTGTTCGCCAACACGGGGATGGAGCACCCGGCGACGCTGGACTTCGTGGCGGCGTGCGGGCGCGCGTGGGGCGTGGACGTCGTGTGGGTGGAATACGACTGGGACTCGCCGCGGCGGACGCGGATCGTCGACCACGCCACGGCGTCGCGCGACGGGCGGCCCTATGCGCGCCTCGTGGAGCGCAAGGGTTTCGTCCCCAACGCGGGTCTGCGCTACTGCACGGGTTTCCTGAAGCGCGACCGTATCGAGTCGTTCGCGCGCTACTGGCTCGGCCTGCGGCGCTGGCATTCGGTGGTGGGTTTGCGCGCCGACGAGCCGCGCCGCGTTCGGCGGATGCGCGCGCAAGATTGCGGGAGCCGGACGGGTTCGCGTTCGGCGCTGCCGTTGGCGGACGCGCGGGTTTCGGAGCGCGACGTCCTGGCATGGTGGCAGGCGCAGCCGTTCGACCTCGGCATACCGGCGGCGGCGGGGAACTGCACGCTGTGCTTCCTCAAGGGGCGGCGCAAACTGCTGCGGCTGATCCACGACGATCCGGGTTTGGCGGACTGGTGGATCGCGCGGGAGCGGTCGGTGGCGCACCGCACCAACTCCGAGGGCAAGCGCTGCGAGAGCCTGAAGCGGTTCCGCCTGGGCGAGACCTATGCGGAGTTGAAGGCGGCGGCGCTGGCGCAAGGCGACCTGTTTGACGCGCGGCGCGATGACGACGGGGACGAGGAGTCGGTGGATTGCCATTGCACCGACTGAAGCGGCCCCGGTTTCGGGCGCACGCTGCGGGAAGTCGGAGGTTCGGGGCGGCGGGGCGCGAACGCGGGGCCGGGAGAGCCGGCCGCCGCGCGGACAAGGAGGATCGCTGGATGGATATCGTGACGGATGCGCAGCGCCGCGCGTTGCTGGAGAACGGTCGCGTCAACGCGGCGCGGGTGGCGGCGGACGGGGACACGGTCGACTTCGCGCCGGTGGTGAAACTGTTCTGCCCGTGGGGCGCGGGAACGTGGCTCCTGAGCGAGTTGGACCCGGAAGATCCGGACGTGGCGCATGGGCTTTGCGATCCGGGTCTGGGTTTCCCCGAGCTGGACGGCGTGCGTTTGTCGGAACTGGCGGCGTTGCGCGGTCCGGGCGGTTTGCGCATTGCGCGCGACACGAGTTTCCAGGCGGTCAAGCCGTTGTCGGCCTACGCGGCCGAGGCGCGTTCGCTCGGGGCGATCGCGTCGTGACGCGGGCGTTTCCGCGGCTCCGGCGCGCCCGCTCGCCAAACCGTTGGCGGCGCCGTCGGAGTCGTCGATGCAGATAGCGGGGACGGGCGGCGTCGACCTGCCGCCGCCCGACCGGGCGAGCGGCGAGTCGCCGCGTCGCGCGGCGGCCGGGCTGCGCAAGACGGCGGATGGCCCGGACATCGCCGCGGACATGATCGGTCCGCCCGGTCGGTCGTCGCGCACGCCGCAGCCGCGCCGGCGCAGCCCTGTCGTCGCGCCTCCTCCGTCGCGCGGGCGCGCCGCGTTGCGCGCGTTGCGCCGGCGGGAGGCGGAGCGGGGCGGGGGACGGGCGAGGTCCGGACGGTGGGGAGACAGCCCGCCGTCCGGGCCGTTTCCCATGGACGGAGGCATCGATGGCGGAGGTTGTTTGCGACATCCAGCGGATCCCGCTGGATCGGCTGGCGGCGTCGCCGGAGAACGCGCGCCGCGCGCCGCCGGGCGACGCGGCGCATGCGGAGTTGAAGGCGTCGCTGGCGGCGCACGGGCTGCTGGAGAACCTGGTGGCGCGCGAGACGGAGGCCGGCCCGGACGGCGCGGCGCGCTACGCGGTGGTGGCCGGCGGGCGGCGTCTGGCCGCGCTCCGGGATCTGGCGCGCGAAGGGACGGTGGCCGCCGACCTGCCCGTTCCGTGCCGGGTGGTGGACGCCGATGCGGCGCCGCGCGAGTTGTCGCTGGCGGAGAACGTCGTCCGGGTGGCGATGCACCCGGCGGACCAGGTGGAGGCGTTCCGCGCGCTGGCCGACGCCGGCGCGGCGGTCTCGGCGATCGCGGCGCGTTTCGGGGTTTCGGAACGGACGGTGGAGCGCCGCCTGCGGTTGGGCGGCGTCGCGCCGGAACTGCTCGACGCCTGCCGCGCCGGGGAGGTCGATCTGGAGACGCTGAAGGCGTTTTCGGTGACGGAGGACCGCGAGCGCCAGCTCGCGGTGTGGGCGGAGGCGCGCGACAACGGCTACGGCCTGTCGGCGTGGCGGGTGAAGCAGGCGCTGACGGAGGGCCGTGTTCCGGCGGAGAGCCGGCTGGGGCGGTTCGTCGGCGTCGCGGCTTACGAGGCGGCCGGGGGCGCGGTGGATCGCGACCTGTTCGCGGCGGCCGGCGAGGGCGACGCGTGGCTCGAAGACCAGGCGTTGCTGCGGCAGCTGGCGAACGAGAAGCTGGACGCGGCGGCGGAGGAGCTGCGCACGCGCTGGAAGTGGGCGGAGGCGCGCCTCGACCTCGAATGGGACGCGACGGCGCGGCTCGGGCGAATACATCCCGCGCCGGGGGTTCCGACCGACGCCGAGCGGGCGGAGACCGAACGGCTCAAGGCGCGCTGCGACGAGTTCGCCGATCTGGACGACGACGAATGGACGGACGAGCTCATCGAGGAAAGCGACCGCGTCGACGCGCGGCTGTCGGAGATCGAAGCGGCGGTCGCGGCGCGGGCGGTGTTCCGGCCCGAGGACATCGCCGTCGCGGGCTGCATCGTGACGGTCGGGCCCGGCGGCGAGATGAGGGTCCTCCAGGGTTTGGTGAAGCCCGAGGACATGCCGGCGCGGCAGGACGCCAACGGCTCCGCCGGCGCCGGGGTCGGAACCGGGGCGTCGGGGCCGCGCGCCGCGGCGCCGAGCGGCGGGAGCGGGGGCGTCGCGGCTCCGACCTTGCCGCCGGTCCCGGCCGATCCGGCGGCCGCGGCGCGCAAGGAGGCCGGGGTGGGGATTTCCCTCGCCGACGACCTGCGCGCGCTGCGGACCGGGATCGTGAAGGCGCATCTGGGGTGCGATTTCGGGGCGGCGTTCGACCTGCACCTGTTCGAGATGGCCCGCGACGTGTTCGGACGGGACTACCGCGAAGGGGCGCTGGACGTCGTGGCGCGGGAGACGCCCGACCGCCCGCCGGGGCGGCGGGACGACGCCGCGTTCGGGGCGGCCCATGTCGGCGAGAAGAACCTGACGATCGCGCGGATGATCGAACCGCTGGACTGGCTGGAGAAACCGGACGCGGAGGCGTTCGCGGAGCTGCGGGCGCTGCCGAAGGACGACAAGCGGCGATTGTTCGCGTCGTGCGTGGCGCGCTGCCTGAAGGGGCAACTGGCGTTCGAGACGGGGGCGCGGCCAGCGTTCGAGGCGACGGTGGCGCGTCTCGACATCGACTTCGCGGCGCAGGCGCGGAGCAACCTGACGCCGGTGTGGTCGGCGGAGTTGCTGTGGAAGCGGATGCCGAAGGCGCGCTTGCTGTCCATCGCCGGGGCGACGCTGGGAGAAGCGTGGGCGCTGGCGCACTCGAAGGACCGCAAGTCGGACCTCGCGGCGGCGCTGGAGGCGGCGTTCGATTCGCACGCGGACGCGCCCGCGGACGTCACGCCGGCGGGCCGCGAGGCCGCCTTGGCGTGGACGCCGCCGGGCTTCGAGGCTTTCGACGCCGGGCGCGCCGGCGAGGCGCCGGAGGCGAAGGCGCCCGAGACGTCCGACGACACCGTCGCGCCGCCCGCGTCGTCGAGCGGCCCGGAGGCGGAAGGCAAGAAGACCGCCAATGCCGGCGGAGTGGCGCCGGGCGCGCCTGACGCCTCCGTCAATGGCGGCCGCAAGGCGAAGGCCGCGCCCGGTAACAGGTTGGCGCCGGCCAACGGCGGCGGCCGTGCGGACCCGACGCCGGGGCGCCGCCCGGAGGCTCCGCCGCCCGCCGCCAACGGCCACGACGCGGGCGGTTCGGGGCAACTCCCGGCCTTCCTGCGCGACGCCGCGTAGGCGGTCCCGCCGCCGGATCCCGGGCGCCCCCGCGATCCGTCCACGCGCCCCGCCGGCCCGCGTCGGCGGGGCGCTTTCTCATCCTGCGCTCCACAACGGAGGTTCCGGCATGATCGATCATGCCCAGCCGGCCGCGGTCGCGGCCGAAAGCGGCGTGCGCGTGCGCGCCGGCGTCCACGCCGGCGCCATCGCCCGCGTGACGCGGTTCTTCAACGCCACCTTGCGCGATGTCTTCGCCGAACTGCTTCAGAACGCCCGCCGCGCCGGCGCCGGACGCGTCGACGTCTCCACCGAGGACGACGGCGACGCCATCCGGGTTACGGTCGCCGACGACGGCGCGGGCGTCGCCGACCCCGCCTTGCTGCTGTCGTTCGGCGAGAGCGGATGGGACGCGCGAACGGCGCGGAACGAGGACCCCGCCGGGATGGGGCTGTTCTCGCTCGCCCGGCGCGGCTGCGTCGTCGCCTCGCGCCGGCGCGCGCCCGACGGCGGCGTTCCGTCGGCTTGGAGCATCGCCCTGACCCCGGCGCATTTCCTGGGCGAGGCGGACGCCGCCGCCGTTCCCGACCCCTCGCCGCCGCCGGGACAGGGCGCCAGCGTGTCTTTCGCCGCGACGGAGGTTGTCGAGACCGTAGAGGCCGTCTTCGCGGCCGAGGCGCGCCACGGACCGCTCGAAGCGACCTTCGACGGCAAGGCCATCGCCCGCAAGGCTTTCCTCGAAGGCGCCCTCCGCACCGAACGCTGGCGCGGCCTCGTCTTCGGCGTCTTCCGCGACCGCTCCGAGGGCTACAACGAACCCGACCTCAACTTCCACGGCCTCGCCGTGCCGACGCGCCTGCCGCGCGTCCTCACGGTGTGTGGCGCGACATGGTCGGTCTTCGCCGACGTCACGCGTTGCCCGGAGCTGGAACTCGTGCTGCCGGCACGCAAGGAGGCGGTGGAAACGCCGTTCCTGGAGGAGATGCGCGCGGCGGCGCGGCTGGCCATCTACCGCGCCATGGCGGCGGCCGAACCCGTTCCGCGCCTCGCCCGGGACGACAACCGGCGCGCCCGGGCCGCCGGCGTCGCGCTCCCCGAACCGCCGGCGGAACTGCGCCCGTGGCGACCGGTCCGCGCCGACGTCGACGACCGCGTCGAGGAGCCCGCCTTCGCGCCGGTCGGGCCGGGCGCCCTGGTCATGGCGGTCGACCTCGCGCCGTCCGACGCGCAGGCCCTGTACCGCGCCGCCCGCCGCGCCGGCGCCGCAGAGCGCTTCTTCGCCCCAGACAAACGTTTCGAGGGCTACGACTGGTACGACGCGCTGACGCGCGTGTGCGGCGTCGAAACGACCCTCGTCTCCGACGACGCCTCATGCCGCCTCGAAACTCTCCGTGCGGCGGCGCGGCGCGGCGTGGGCATGACCGCCCTGCCGGACCGCTTGGCCCGCCCGGAGGCCATCCTCCTGGACGTTCACACCGTTCGCGGCGACGGCGACCCGGGAGGCATGACCCTGCTCGCCGATCTCGCCTTCGTCGGCGAGGAGGGGGATCGCCTCGGGAAAGCGCGCCCCATCGCCATCGCGGACACCGACCTCGCCCCCGCCGAACTCGCGGACCTGCTGCGCGACGCCTTCTTCGCGCCCTACACCGACTACGACGCCGATTCGTGGGAGACCCAGCGCGCGCGGTTCGACGAGGATGCCCTCCACGCCGCGCGCAAACTGCTGGTCGGCGCCGACGAAGCGCTGCGCAGCGCCATCGCCGACATCGCCGGGCGCGAAATCGGACGCCTCGTCCCCCGCGACCGCCGCGTCGAGGTCGCCTTCGAAACCGGCAAGGTCGCCGTGACCCTGCATCCCACCGCCCCGGAGGCGAGCCCATGACCGCCTATACCGTCCAGTGCGCATACGCCGCCTGGCGCGCCAACACCGTCTCCGTCGAGGCGGACAGTCTCGAGGAGGCCCTAGAGCGCGCCATCGCCCGCGCCGACGCCGACGACGCCGGCTGGAAGTCGAGCGACCATTGCGGACCGACCTTCGTCGAGGCCGCGGCCGAGGGCAGGGACGCGGAGCCGTGGAGCGGGTCCCGATCCGCTTTGCCCATCCCCGAACGCTTCACCGAGCGCGGCGCGCCCCCGGTCGTCACCCTGACCGGCCCGCGCCCGCCGGGCGGCGTCCGGGTGACGGGCGGGGTCGTCCATTTGCGCTTCGTCACCGATGTCGGCGCGGTGACGACCGAGGTCTCCGAGTCCTCGCCGCCGCCCGGCGCCAAACCCCTCGTCACCGTGCGCCGCCGCCGCGCCGACGGCCTCCCCGACGTCACCGTCACCGGAGGACTCGCCCGCGTCCAAATCCTCGACGAGGAAGTCTGAACCCATCGCCGGGTCGCTTCCGGAGCAAGAGACTCCGGAAGCGATCCGCCGCCCCCTCCGGGAAGCGGCAGCTCCCGGCCGGCAGAAGCCCGCGGAGCGCGGGTTACTTCCGTCCGGCGCCACGCGCGGACGTCCAGACGGACTTGGCCCCGATTGCGGGACCGTCCGTTCGTAACCGATATGGTAACGCTTGGCAGATTCCGTAGCTACGGGACGGATGGGCGATCCGGCGCGGTCCGCGCCGGGCGTCCGGGGTCGGCGGCGCGCCGCCGGGAGGCGAAGGCCAGCGCCCGGAAGGCGGGTTCGGCGAGACGCGGGAGCGGTCGCCGGCCTGTGTCTTCCATCCCCCTCGCGGAGTTTCCGCATGACCGAGACCGACTTCGCGCCGGCGCCGTCCGGCGCGCGCGGGCGCGCCGCGCCCATCGTTCATCCCATGGACCCGCGGCGCGGCGAGCACCTGTCACCGGAGTTCGGCGCCGTCCTGTGCTGGTTGCTGGGGCTGCCGCCGCTGGTCACGCCGTCCATCTCCGGGGTCGTCGTCAACGGCGATTGCGTCCACGCCGCCACCGCCGACGATCCCTTCCACGACACCTATATCGGCTCCTGGACCGACCTCGAAAGCAACCTGCGCAGGTGGGGCAGGGCGTGCGACGCCGACCCGGATCTCGTCGACACCCTCGTCGACCGTGTGCGGAGAGCCTCGAAGTGACCGCCGCCGACGGCCCGTCCGGGAATTGCGATCGCTTCCGCGACGCCCTCGTCATCGTCGATCCCGGGGCCTGCAACCCGTCGGGCGTCGCGCGGTCCATCCACGACGCCTGCCGTCAGGTCGCCGCCGAGGGCGGCGACCCGCGCTTGGACCCGGCCGTGCGGCTCATGACCGCCCAACTGTCGGAACTCGTCGGCGGCGCCCCGGACCCTGCGGACTACGCCGCCCTGCTTGCCGCCTGCCGCGCCCGCGCCGGGTGCGGGATCGCGGCGCCCGCCCGCGCGGCGTAGCGCCGTCCCGTCGCCGCGCCGCGCCGGAAGGCGGAGGCCGGCTTCCTTCGGGCGGATCGGACGCCGGGGCGGAGCGCACCCGCCCTGGCGGCCGGATCCGCCACCCGCTCCATCCGGAGAGACCCCGCATGCTCGACGCCCGACCGGCGGCGGGCGCGTCCGCGCGTCCGTCCGCCATCGCCGTTTCCGCAGTCCCCGCCGCGCGGGGCGCCGCGAAGCCCGCCGCCCTGCTCGCGGCCGCCGCCCGCCTCGCGCCCGTCCTCAACGCGGGGCGGCCGCTCGACGCCGCCGTCCTGCGCCGCGCCATGACCGCCGCCTTCGGGGGCGCCTCGGACGCCGACGGCGCCTGGGGCTGGAAGGACGCCTACGACGCCGCCGAGACCGCCGTCGTCCTCTTCCTCAAGACCTGGGGGCGCGCCATGCGGCGGCATGCCGGCGGCGGCGAGGACGGCCCCCGCGCCATGCTCGCCATGCTGGAGCGCGTCGCCGCCCTCGAACCCTCGCACACCCGGCGCTCCGAGGAGCAGGCCGCCCTCCAGCAGTTCTCCACCCCGCTGCCCTACGCCTACGCCGCCCTCCAGGCCGCCGCCGTCCGGCCGGGCGACGTCGTCCTCGAACCCTCGGCCGGAACCGGCGTCCTCGCCGTCATGGCCGAGTGCGCCCTCGGCGACGCGGCCGCCGGAACCCTGCATCTCAACGAGATCGCCTCGACCCGCGCCGGGCTCCTCCGCGCCCTGTTCCCCCGCGCCTCGGTCACATCGCACAACGCCGAGACCATCGCCGACCGCCTGCCGAACGCCGCGCCCACCGCGGTGCTGATGAACCCGCCGTTCTCGACGACGCCGGGCGTCGCCGGGCGCGGCGCCGGAGCCGACCTGCGGCACATCCGATCGGCTTTCGCGATGCTGCCCCCCGGCGGGCGCCTCGTCGCCGTCTCCGCCGCCAACACCGTCCCCGGCGACCGCCGCTGGCGCGCCGCCTTCCAGCGCCTCGACCCGCCGCCGCGCGTCCGCTTCTCCAGCGCCGTCGACGGACGCGCCTACGCGCGGCGGGGCACGACCTTCGACACGCGGCTCACCGTTCTCGACCGGGACCCCGAAGCGCGCCCGGACGCGCATTTCGATCCGGACGCTGCGGTCACGGACGCCGCCGAACTGCTCGCCGCCGTCCGCGCCGCCGACCTGTCCCGGCTGCCCGCGGCGCCGGCCGCCGA
Source organism: Alphaproteobacteria bacterium (assembly GCA_965242575.1). GTDB lineage: Bacteria > Pseudomonadota > Alphaproteobacteria > UBA7887 > UBA7887 > JANQOH01. Next base: position 1,694,830 of record OZ251461.1, on the reverse strand, counting down.
CCTGTTCGCGCTCGCCGGCGCGCCCGCGCTCCGTCCGGCGCCGCGCAAGCGCCGGACCGCGCGCGCCGCGCCGCCGGCCCCCGCCGACCGATGGGGGCCCATCGCCGAACTCGCCTACGAGTCCGCCGGCTCCGAAGGCGGGAACGACGACGACGCGCCAGGCGCGGACGCGGGGCCGCACGAACCCTGGCGCCCGCGCGCCGTCCGCATCCCCGGCGCGCGGCCCCATCCCACGCCCCTCGTCCAGTCCGCCGCCATGGCCGCCGTCGCCCACCCCGCGCCGGCATACAGGCCCTTGCTGCCCACGAAGGTCGTGACCGACGGCCTGCTCTCCGACGCCCAGCTCGAAAGCGTCGTCCTCGCCGGACAGGCGCATGACGGACATCTCGCCGCCCGATACCGCGTCGGCGCGGGATGGGAAACCGTGCGCCGCGTCGACCGCGCCGACACGCCCGCCCCGGAAACCGGAGACGACGACGCGCCGGACGCCGACGCGACCGAACGCCTCTCGGCCCCGGTGCGCTTCCGCAAGGGCTGGATGCTCGGAGACGGAACGGGGTGCGGCAAGGGACGCCAGGTCGCCGCCGTCGTCCTCGACCAATGGCTGCGCGGACGCAAACGCGCCCTCTGGATCTCCCAGTCCGACAAACTGCTCGAGGACGCCCGCCGCGACTGGACCGCCCTCGGCGGGCGCGACGCCGACGTCTTCCCCCTCGGCAAGGTCCGGCAGGGAGACCCCATACCCTTCGACGAAGGCGTCCTCTTCACCACCTACGCGACGCTGCGCAGCCCGGCCCGCAAGAACAAGCCCGCGCGCCTCGACCAAATCGTCGCATGGCTCGCCGGCGGTCGCGACGGAGCCCTCGACGAAGACGCGCGCCACGCCTTCCAGGGCGTCGTCGTCTTCGACGAGGCCCACGCCATGGCCAACGCCGCGGGCGCCGCCGGCAAGCGCGGCGCGGTCGCTCCCTCGCAACAGGGCCGCGCCGGACTGCGCCTCCAGAACGCGCTCCCCGACGCGCGCATCCTCTACGTCTCCGCCACCGGGGCCTCCACCGTCCCCGGCCTCGCATACGCCCACAGGCTCGGCCTCTGGGGAGCCGGGGAAACCCCCTTCGAGAACCGGCGCAAGTTCATCGCCGCCATGGAGGCCGGCGGCGTCGCGGCCATGGAGGTCGTCGCCCGCGACCTCAAGGCCCTCGGCCTCTACCAGGCCCGCGCCCTCTCATACCGGGGCGTCGAGGTCGATATCCTCGAACACCCCCTCACCGCCGAGCAACGCCGCATCTACGACGCATACGCCGGAGCCTTCAAGATCATCCACCGCAACATCGACGACGCCCTCAAGTCCACCGGCGTCGTCGGACGCACCCGCGACGGAGAGGGGACCCGGACCCTCAACGGCGCCGCCAAATCCGCCGCCCTCTCCGCCTTCGAAGGCGCCAAACAGCGGTTCTTCGGCCACCTCCTCACCGCCATGAAGTGCCCCGCGCTCTTCGGCGCCATCGACGACGACCTCGCCAACGGACGCGCTTGCGTCGTCCAGATCGTCTCCACCGGCGAGGCCCTCATGGACCGCCGCATCGCCGAAATCCCCGCCGACGAATGGGACGACGTCGCCATCGACCTCACGCCGCGCGAATACGTCCTCGACTACCTGCGCCACGCCTTCCCCGTCCAACTCCACGAACCCTTCACCGACGAAGGCGGAGCCCTCATGAGCCGGCCCGCCGTCGACGGCGACGGAAACCCCGTCCTCTGCAAGGAAGCCGTCGCCGCCCGCGACGCGCTCGTCGAGAAACTCGCCGCCCTCCCGCCGGTCCAGTCCGCTCTCGACCAGTTGATCCACCGCTTCGGGCACGACGCCGTCGCCGAAATCACCGGAAGGTCGCGGCGCATCCTGCGCCTCGCCAACCCCGGCGGCGGCGAACGCCTCGCCCTGCGCTCCAGGCCGCCCTCCGCCAACCTCGCCGAAACCGACGACTTCATGGAGGGCAGGAAGAAAATCCTCGTCTTCTCCATGGCCGGCGGAACGGGCCGCAGCTACCACGCCGACCGAGCCCGCCCCAACACCGACCGACGCGTCCACTACCTCCTCGAACCCGGATGGCGCGCCGACATCGCCATACAGGGCCTCGGACGAACCCACCGAACCCACCAGGCCGCAGCGCCCCTCTTCAGGCCCGTCTCCACCGACGTCAAGGGAGAGCGCCGCTTCATATCCACCATCGCCAGGCGCCTCGACACTCTCGGAGCCATCACCCGCGGACAGCGCGACGGACAAACCGCCATGAGCGCCGACGGAGGCGCCCTCTTCCGCGCCAGCGACAACCTCGAATCCGACTACGCAAGGGCCGCGCTCCGACAAACCTACATGGCCATATGGCGCGGAAACCTCCCCGGATGGAGCCTCGAGCGCTTCCAGGACGCCACCGGCCTCAAGATCGTCCACGAGGGAATCCTCAAGGACGAACTCCCGCCCATGCCGCAGTTCCTCAACCGCCTCCTCGCCCTCCCCATCCACGAACAGAACGCCCTCTTCGCCCAACTCGAGACACGCATCGACGCACTCGTCGAGGGAGCCGTCGAGGCCGGAACGTACGACCGCGGGATCGAAACCATCGCCGCAGACTCCCTCGCCATCGCCGGAACCGAGACCATCCACGTCCACCCCTCCGGAGCCGAAACCGAACTCCAGGAGATCGTCCGCCGCGAGAAACTCGTCCCCCTCGCCGCCGACGAAGCCCTCGCCATGCGCGACGCGCTCCGCAAGGACAAGCGCTCTCCCAGGCTCATGACCAACGACCGCTCCAAACGCGCCGCCCTCGTCTGCGAAGCCCCCTGGCGCACCCTCGAAGACGGAGCCGTCGAGGGCCGCATCCGCATGATCCGGCCCGCAGACCGCCGCAACGTCAGCCGCGGATACATCGAAGCCGCGTATTGGACCCCAACCCCGGAAGCCCGCTGGCGCGACCTGTGGAACCGGGAGATCGACACGCTCCCCTCCCATACCGAAACCCGCCTCTGGCTCGTCACCGGCCTCCTCCTCCCCATATGGGACCGCCTGCCCACCGAAAACCTCCGCGTCCGCCGCCTCGTCGCCGACGACGGACGCCGCCTCATCGGACGCCTCGCCACCGCCGAGCAGGCCGCCGGGGTCCGCGCCGCCTTCGGACTCGGCGGAGGACCGCAACTCGCGCCCGAGGAAATCCGCGAGGCCGTCCTCGAACGCGGAGCCGCCTTCGAACTCGCCAACGGATGGAGGATCGCCCGCAGGCGCATCGCCAACGCCCCCCGCGTCGAACTCGAAGGACCTACCGACGCGGATCTGGCCGCCCTCAAGCGCATCGGATGCATCGTCGAAACGGTCGCCTGGCGCGCCCGCGTCTTCGCCCCCAACGCCGACGCCATCGGACGCATCCTCGAACGGCATCCCGCCGTCCGCGCCGACGCCGCGCACGCCGAATAGGCGCCGGCGCGCCCGTTACCCGAACCCGGCCGGCGTGTATGGAGAACGCCGGCCGGACGACGTCCCCCCCCCCCCGCCGCCGCACCGTCAACGGAGCGCCTCATGCACGACCAACACGAAATCCCCGACAACCCCGTCTATGCCTTCTGCCCAAAACCCGTAGGCGAGGACGATATCCACCAGGTCGTCATCGTCTTCCAGGCCCTCCCCGGATACGCCTCCACCGCCTTCCACACCCTCACCCGGCACGACGCCGAAAACCTCTGCGACAAACTCAACCGACCCCTCGGTCACGACCGGGAGGCGTGGGAGCGCATCGCCGCCTTCTCCAGGACCGAAAGCGCGCATCCTGGACAGGCGCACTGATCCGACGCGCCGGAAAGGGGCCTTCGCGTGGACGCCGCCGCCGGCGCGGCCCCTGCGGCGCGCCGGCGACCGGGCGCGCCGCGACGGAATGCCCGCCCGCTTCGAGCGCCGAGAGCCGAGAAGGAGAGAAGCGCCGATCGGGCGGACGCCGGAGAGAACGGAGGGCGGCGCATGCCGTTCCCCCGGCGTCCGGCGAAACCGGACCGGAGACACCAGCCATGAGCGACCCTGATCGCAACGCCGACACCGCCAACGGCGTCCGCACGCCGTCCGACGACGCAGAAGCCGCGGCCCGCGCCATCCGCGAAAGCCAACGCGCCGGCGCGGCGCACCGCATCGGGCCGACGGCCGCCAACGCGAACGACGCCGCGAGCATCTTCCACCAGGGCGCCGCCATCCTCCCCGACATCCTCACCGAAGCCGAGGAGCGGCGGATCCTCATGCGCATCGGCGACGCGCCCTGGATGACCGACATCGGACGCAGGGTCCAGCACTACGGCTTCCGATACGATTACCGGAACCGCGCCTCTGGCCGGCGCACGCCCGCGCCCGCGTTCCCGCGATGGGCCCACGTCATGGCTGCCCGACTCCGGCCCCTGTTCGACGGCGCCGCGCCCGAACAGTGCATCGTCAACGAATACCGGCCCGGACAGGGGATCGGCATGCACGCAGACCACGGAGACTTCGGACCGGTCGTCGTCTCCCTCTCCCTCGGAGCCGCATGGCAGATGCATTTCCGACCGCGCCGCACCCGCCCCTACGTCCGAGACGCCTTGCCGTCCGACGAAACCGCCCCGCTCCCCCGCCGCTCGGCGCTGGTCCTGCGAGGACCCGCCCGGCAAGACTGGATGCATGGAATCGACCGCGCCGCCAACGCCGGGCAACCCGCCACGCGCGTATCCGCCACGTTCCGAACGATGACCGCGTGAACGACGCACGCACGGATCGCGCACATCCGCGCGCGACGCGATCCGTCGTGGACGACACAGGCAGACGATACTACAAGTCCCGTTTGGCGCTGATGATCGCTAACGACGAGGGCCTCACGGAAATCTACAACCGCTTCCACGACCCCGAGGAACGCGATCCGGGGATCGCCGAGCTCCGCGATTTGCACGCGGCAATGGACCGCGCCGTCCTCGACGCTTATGGCTGGCGGGACGTCTCGACCGATTGCGCGTTCTTGCTCGACCACGAGGCCGGCGACGGCGAATCGCCCCGCAAGAAGAAGCCCTGGCACTACCGCTGGCCGGATAACGTCCGCGACGAGGTCCTGGCCCGCCTCCTCGCCCTGAACGCCGAACGCGCCGCCGCCGAGCACCGCGCCGGTGCCGGCCGCCGATGACCGCCGCCGCCTCCGCCGCTACAATACCCCCCGCCGCCGGGGCGGGCGGCACCTCCGCGCGAGCGAACGACCCGTGGCCAACGGCAAACTCCTGAGACGACTCATCCGGTCGGGCGCCGAGGGCGATATGGAGGCGTTCCGCGGCGCCGCCGAAGAGGCGATCGCCGAGGAGCGCCAGAAGCGCCACCATCTGCTCGCCAATGACTTGGAGAGGATACTCTACGGGCGCAGCCGGGCGCCGTCCGCGCCCGCGCCGCGCGGCGCCGCCGAACCCGTCCCCGAGGACCGCGAGCGCGGCGTCCCCCTGGTGTCGGTGCACGAGCCGGTCCGGGGCCTCGACGACATCGTCCTGTCGCGCCCGAACCGCTTTCTGCTCGACGGGATCCTCCGCGAGCACAACCGCGAAGACGTCCTGCGGGCCCACGGGCTGCGCCCCGTCGACCGCGTGCTTCTCTGCGGCCCGCCGGGGTGCGGGAAGACCCTGGCCGCCGAGGTCCTCGCCGCCGAGCTCGCCCGCCCGCTCGCCATCGTCCGCACGGATAGCGTCGTGTCCTCCTTTCTCGGCGAGACCGCCGCCAACCTCCGCAAGGTGTTCGATTTCGCCGCATCGGCGCCGATGGTCGTCCTGTTCGACGAGTTCGACGCCCTCGGCAAGGAGCGCGACGACGCCTCCGAACACGGCGAGCTGCGCCGCGTGACCAGCGCCGTCCTCCAGATGTTCGATTCCTGGACCGGGCGCAGCATCCTCGTCGCCGCGACCAACCATGAGGGCATGCTCGACACAGCGGTCTGGCGCCGCTTCGAGGAGGCGCTGTTTCTCAAGCCCCCGACGGCGGCCGAACTCCGCCGGCTGCTGGCCGTCAAACTGCGCGGCGTCCGCCCGGAATTCGGTATCGCCGAGGTCCTGGAGCGCGGCTGGTTCAAGGGCAAGCCCCACGCCGACGTCGAACGCGCCATCCGCCTCGCCGTGAAGGAGATGGTCCTCGCCGGCGAGTCCCCCCGTCTGCGCCTCGTCCACCTCGACGCCGCGCGCAAGCATGAAACCGCGCGGCGCGGCGCCAAACCGAGGAGCCGATAAATGGCTGCTCCGGAAGAGACATACCCGCATCTGCCATTGGCGCGCGAGGAGACGGTCAACGAGCGCCGTCCGCGCCGCGGTTTCAGCCAGATCAAACCGCCCGAGGATCCCCGCGAGCATGGGGCGGCTCTGCGCCGGGGCCTGCGACGCGCGCGCGCGGCGGCCGACGCCGACATCGGCGGCTACGACGAACGGCGCCTCATCAAAATCGATCTGTCGGAGAAAGTCTCCCCGGAAGACATAGAACAAGCCTCCGGCCATTTCGAGATCGTAAGTCAGGAAGAAGACAAGCTGGTTCTCGCATTCGCCACGGAGAGGCAGCTCGCCGATTTCGAGGCAAAACTCGCCGATCTCGCAAATACGGGGACCGTTACGTACAGCAACGTGATTTACGCGCTTCAGGACTTCGATCGGTGGACCGCCGACGACCGCACCGGCTGGGCGTTGAAGCAAGACGGTTTCCCGGAGGACGAACCGTTCGCGATAGACGCGGAGCTCTGGCCGCTCTCCCGAGGCCGTGAGGCCGAACGCCAGCGCGCCGCGTTCGAGACTTGGGTCCAGGAGCGTCGAGGCGAGATATGCGACTCGGTGCGACAGCCGCACTTGACGGTTTATCGCATCCGTTGCCGCCGCTCGTTGGCGGACGAGTTGCTGCGCCATAGAGACGTGCGCACCGTCGACCTTCCGCCCCGCATCGGCCTGGAGGCGGAACTCGTGGCGGCGGACGTCCAGCGATTGGAGGCGACGCCGGCTCCTCCCGACAACGCGCCGGGCGTTGCGATCCTCGACTCCGGCATCGTCGCAGGGCACCCGCTCCTGGCGCCCGCGGTGGGCGATGCGCAGAGCTTCCTTCCCGGACTCGACGCGGGCGACGAACATGGACATGGAACATTCGTCGCCGGCATTGCCCTGTACGGGGATGTTGCCGACTGTCTGGACCGCGGGCATTTCGTGCCGGAGTTGAGACTGTTCAGCGGACGAATACTGGATCATCATAATTTGGGAGACGACCGACTGATCGAAAATCAGGTCGATAAGGCGGTTCGCTATTTCGTCGATGAATACGGTTGCCGTGTCTTCAACCTGTCATACGGCGCTCCCAACAGGCCCTATCGGGGCGGACGCGTATCGGGCCTGGCGGTCACTCTGGACGCACTGAGCCGGGAACTCGACGTGCTATTCGTCGTTCCCACCGGGAACAACGAGGATTACTGGCCACGCGCGGGGTATCCGGATTGTTTGAAGCACGACGACGCCCGGCTCGTCGATCCCGCGCCTGCGCTGAATGCGCTGACGGTCGGGAGCCTCGCTCGCTACGAACAGCATAACAGATATCCGAACGATCCCGCATACCGCCCTATCGCCAGACGGAATCAGCCGTCGCCGTTCACCCGGCGCGGTCCGTCGGTTAACGGCGCGATCAAGCCGGATCTCGTGGACTACGGCGGCAACGCGTGGGTCAATGCCCGTGTCCAGGGCGCGAAGCCGGTGAGCCGCCAGGGCGTAGGCGAGTTGTCGACCGGGCGCGACTTCGCGACGGGCCGGCCTTTCGCCGAGGACGGAGGCACGAGTTTCGCCGCTCCGCGGGTCGCGAACTCTGCGGCGATGATTCTTCCGGGGATTCCGAACGCCAGCGTCGATCTGCGCCGCGCGTTGATGCTCACTCACGCGCGAACGCCGCGCCCCTGCGCCCAGCTGTTCGCGGACGATGGCGATAAGGAGATACTGCGCCGCGTTACCGGATACGGATTGGTCGATCGGTCGGCGCTTTTCCGATCTTCCGAAGCCTGTGTGACGTTGCGAGCGGAAGAAAGTATAGAGAATCGTCGCCATCACTTCTATGAAATACCCATTCCCGACGATTTCTGGTCCCCGGGCAGGCGGGACAGGGAACTTACGGTCGCCTTGGCCTACAGGCCGCCGGTGCGGACCACGCGGATCGATTACCGCGCGGTCTCCATAAGCTTCAGACTGGTCCCGGCGGCCTCGCTCGACGACGTCGCGCGGGCTTTCGACGCCGCGTCGAGCGCCGACGATGCTCCGGCCATCGGTGAACGCGCCGCTGGCCGCAGCTGTTCCGCGACCGAACGATCCCGCGGCACGGCGCAAGCATCCACTTGGACGTTCAAACAGCCTTCGCGCAGCGTGCGCGATAAACCCTGGTTCGTCGTTGTCACCCGCAACGATCCGGCCTGGGGCGCGGACCTTTCGTCGGAACGCGAGTCGTACGCCCTCGCTGTCCTTCTCGCGGACCGCGGGGCGCAACGGCCGCGCCTCTACGCGCAAATTCGAGCGAGGCTCCAGACGCGGGCCCGCGCTCGCGCCACGCGCTGATGGCGCCGAGAGGGAACAGGCGGCAGCGTGCGCGTTGTCCGCGGTCCGCCTTCGCGATGGCCCCGGCGCCGGCCGCCGCCGATACGGTCGGGGGAAATGCGCCGCGCTGCTCGTTCGCGCTATCGTGACCCAACGGTGCGGGGCCCGGCCGCTTGTCGGCAGAGGTCGGCGGCGCCACGACAGGACGCGCGGTGCGGCGTGAATCTCGCGAGCCTCCGATCAAGCCGACATACGCTCGAACTCGATGGCGTCACCGGCTACAGCTCTCGGATTGAGACCCATTCGGAGCCGTGGCTATCTCGCTCTGGACAGGGTTGAAATATCCGACCCCATGTCCGGGTTGACTCCTGCTACCGGTGCGGACGTGAGTATGATATGCGTATCGCCCGAATCGAATGCGCGCGAGCACGGCCTCGGAAAGCCAGCGAACAACTGCCTATGACAGGAGCCTGCCATGCAGATTGACATGCACTACTACGGTACCTACGCCATCGCACGCGCCGCCGGCCTCAACCCGGAAGCGGCTTGCACCGTCGCGACATGCGCGCAATTCGTCGATGACAACACCGCCCAAGGGCATGTCGAATTCGACGACGGATCCCGTATCGACACCGAGGCTACCGCCCATCACCCTTTCGACCGAACCAACCGCGACGCGCACGACCAGCGCCGGGTCTGGGTCCCGTTCCACTTCATCCCGGGTAATGTTGGCGACACCTACACCGAGCGCCTCAAATGCCGCATGGATAGCGAGATCGTCCGGGAAATGCGCGACCATCACCTTGCGCTCTCGGATCGCGCCTTCGCACTGGAATTGCTCGGTATCGCCGCCCACGTCTATGCCGATACCTTCTCGCATTACGGGTTTTCCGGCGTCAGCTCGCGGGGCAACAAAGTTGACGCAAATAGCTTGCGCTATCACGAGGATGTCGACGGCGTCGACGACGGGATCGGTGACCTGGAGCCAAGCATGCGCGAGTACATCAGCGGCAAGATCGACAAATTCTTCGAGAAGTGGGGCCAATATGGCGGACTGATGCCCAACGTCAAAGCCCGCTTGGCCGAGGTGGCCTCCGGCGCCTTGGGGCACGGGGCTGTCGCGACACTGCCGGACAGGCCCTACCTCGTATGGAGCTTCGATTACGAACGCGCCGACGCGGTCGTCGGAGCACGTAGCGTCCGCAATAACCCCGTCACTTTCCTGGCGGGCTGCCGCGCCCTCCACGACATGTTTGCGCGCTTCGTCCGCCAACGGCCGGATATCCAAGATGGCGGCGGCAGAGGCTTCGAGCACATTACCCTCCGAGTGCGTCAAGTCCTCCTCACGCAAGCCGAGAAGGAAGGACGTATCCGCAGTTGGCGGGACGCCGCGCAATCCGGCGATTTGTTCGGTGGCGGCAGTGAGGAAATCCCCGAATACAGGGGCGAAACCTGGAACGACGAGTGGGACAGCCTCAACGGCGGCACCGACTACAAGGCCGCCATGGATTTGCCGATCTGGCGCTTCTACCAAGCCGCCTCGATACACCGAACCTACGTCATCCGCGATCTCCTCCCGAAGCACGGGCTGATTGTCGATTAGCGCACGAAGCGAACGCGGTGGACAATCGACGGCGGATACCGAACGATATCGAGGTCGTGCACGATGCCGTGTTTCGTCGAGACTTGCGGGACCGTCGGACAATGAGATACGATGATCCATCGCCAGCGAGAGCCGCGACATCGGGAGTGGCAAGCGTTCTCCACCGGTTGTAAGAGGCCGTTTCAGAATATGCTATTGAAATCATTCGATTTCTAATCGGCATGGTGGCGCGCCTCGCGCGCATGCCAATGGATTCCCGCCATCTGGGAGTTGCGATCCTTCCACCGACACAGATACCGTGCAAGCAGATGCGAGAATAGCACACCGAAAGTAATCGAATCATTCTGAAACGGGCTCTAAATTCCCAAGGGTCGTTTCCCGAGGAATCGACGACCCGCCAAATGGGGGCGATGCGGCGCGCTCCCAACGCAGGCAGGCTACTCAAGAGGGTATCGTGTGGGAGAGGACCGAGCCAAATGGCGTCGCCAACGGAGGGAAATATGGCATCGACCGAAGAACACCAACTGCGTGAATCGCGCCGCAGCCAAGTACGCGTACTCGTGACGTACGGAGCCGCTCTGTTCCTGTTTCTCGGTGGAGCGGCAATGATCGCTGTTTTTTTGCTGTTGATGGAGGATACAGATTCCGCCAAGGATCTGTTTCTCGCCATCATGCCGGTCAGCGCCGGGATCCTGTCGTACTGGTTCGCATCCCGAAACCCAGCCCCGGATCGCCGCAATGACCAGGACCCGAACACCTCCTGAAGCCGTCCGCGAGATCGGGTGTCGGCGCCTTCGGAGGGACGACTCGGCGTCCGCAGTTCGTCCGTCGGCGCTCCATTCATGAAAGCGCAATTCGTGCAGCGTATGCGGGGCTGGTTTCACCGGCATGGCGCCGAGGGATTGCCCTCGGCGCCGTAGGTGATCGCGCCAGCTTGCTTGGGATGCGAGTTCTTCCGGTGGCGATGCGGACCGGACGGGGCCCCGCTTCAACGGACCGGAGTCCGTTCCGCGCCTGCCGTGGCATATCGTCCTGCCGATCGGTAGAGAGCCGGCGCTGACGATGAGGTTCACACGCACTGGCCTGGCGGAGATCGTCGGGAACTGGTTCAAGGCGGCGGGTTTGCGCCGGTGTTCGCCCCGATTCTGCTGATGCCCCCGGCGTAGTCTTTTCCGACCGAACCGACGAGCAGCGCCGCGGCGACGGAAGCCGCTCTGCCGATACCGGCGGCGGTGGCTACCGGGGTTCGTCCACTGTCGCCAATAGTGTCCCGGTAACGACGCCGGTGTCCTGCGCGCATTCATGATGCCGGAGGTGCCGCCGCCGAACGCCATCGTTTTCGGGGCGACCGCCTGACTATCGTGGAGATGGCGCGCGCCGGTGTCGTGGGCGGCGAATGGTGCAGCAGTCTTCCCATGGCGTCACGGCCCTATCTGCCCCGCGCAAGGATGCTGGCAGCGGAACTCTCCACCGCGATAGCACGACAGCCATCGGTTGCGCGGCGCGATATTCCAGCCCGCGCTGTCGCCGCGTCGCGGGCAATCCGAAGGCCCGACGAAGGGCTCCCGTCGGCGATGATATCGACGCGACGACGGCGAGGCTTTCCTCGACATCGTTCTCCGCAACTCGGGCGCCGCCTCGGCCGCGCGGGACGAGCCGGCAAGGCGGCGCTCGCGGGCCAATGGGAGGAGAAGGGAAGCACGAGAAAGGCGAGACGTGAAGGGCCGCGGGAGAGGCGTCGCCCGGAACGGAACGCGACGCGGAGGATTTGAGATGACGAGAGCGCTTGCCTATGCGGGGATCGGGGCCCGGCGGACGCCCGAGCGTGTTCGGCGGGACATGACGACGATGGCGGCCTGGCTCGCGGGCAAGGGATGGCGCCTGCGGTCGGGCGGGGCTCGGGGGGCCGACGAAGCGTTCGCGACGGGGACTCCGGCGGGCGGGCGGACGCTCTATCTGCCCTGGCCCGGCTACAACGGCCACACGGGGTCGGACCTCCACCCGCTGTCTTCGGTCGAACTGGCGTGTTTCCTGCCCATCGCCGCCGCGTCGCATCCCGCATGGGATCGGTGTTCGCCGACGGTGCGCAAGCTCCATGCCCGCAACGTGGCCGTCCTGTTGGGCGAGAGCGGACGAGCCCCCGTCGCAGCGGCGGTGTGCTGGACCGAAGGCGGGCGCGTCGAGGGCGGCACGGGGATGGCCATTCGCGTCGCACGGAGCCACGGCGTCCCGGTGCTGAACATGGCGACGCTCCACCCCCGCTCCGTCTGCGAGCGCCTGAACGCGATCTCCGCCCGGTCCGCCTGAACCGCGCGCCCCGTGTCGGGGGGAGTCGGAGACAAGCCGGGAGAGGGGCGACGCGCCAGGGATTGCGAGGACGCGGTCCCGGCGGCGTCGAAACCCCACGCCAGGAGAACCGACATGCCCGCGCACGATCTCGACGTCCCCACTCCCGACGCTTCCTCGGACAACGACGACGTCCTCGACCCGCCGGCCTCCGGGCGCGAGCTGCTCGCGGCCGCCGGTCTTCCGGAACGCGCCATCCGCGAGATTCTCGACACGCCCCGGGACGGCGGCGGGGTTCGCTGAAGGGAGGAGAAGGGAAGCAGGAAGAAGGCGAGCGGGGAAGGGATCGAGAGAGGTCGTCCCCGTTCGCGCAACCATCGTCAGCAACCAGCACCTCGAGGAGAACCGACATGTCGTTCGGACTCAACCAGGCCCAGATCATCGGACGCCTCGGCGACGACGCGACCATCCACAACCTCGCCAACGGCGGCCGGGTCGCCAACCTGTCCATCGCCACCGACGAGGGCTACGTCGACAAGACCTCCGGCGAGCGCGTCGACCGCGTCGAGTGGCACCGCGTCGTGACCTTCCAGGCGGGCTTGGTGGAGATGTTCGAGAAGCACGCGCGCAAGGGGCGGCTGCTCTACGTCTCCGGCAAGTTGCAGACCCGCCGCTGGCGCAAGGAGGGCGAGGACACCGACCGCTTCTCGACCGAGATCCTGGTCGCGCCGGGCGGGCGGGTGCAGTTCCTCGACAAGTCCAGCGCCGCCAAGGCCGGGGCCTCCGAGACCGCTCCCGCCCCGGCGGCGGCCCCCGAGGGCGGCGTCGACAACGGCGGCCCGCTCGACGACGACATCCCGTTCTAGGTCTCGCTCTCCACGTTTCCTCCCGACTGGGCCGGCGCCGCGCGCGTCGGCCCTTTTTTTCTTGCCGGCGGGCCGGAGCCGCGCCGGCGCGCCGGCGCGCGCCTCGCGCGGCGCCCGTCCGCGCCGCGCCCTCCGAAGGCGGAGCGAGGCCGGAACGGGGCGTTCCTGGAACTCGGGGGAGAGGCGCCGTGAACGCTACCGATGTCGCCGCCGCGCTCGCGCGCAACGCCGAGGCGGTATGCCGCAAATACCTGCCCAACGGGCGCCGGCGCGGCCGATACTGGATCGCCGGCGACACACGCGGCGCGCGGGGGCGCTCGCTTTTCCTCCGCCTCGCGCCGCCCGGCCCGGTCGGCAAGTGGACCGACGCCGCCACCGGCGAGCATGGCGACCTGCTCGACATCGTGCGCGTCGCCATCGGCGCGACCGCCCTGCGCCCGGCGCTCGACGAGGCGCGCGCGTTCCTCGCCCTGCCGCGCGCGTCCTGCGCGGACGGCGGCGGCGCCTACGACCGCGCGGGGGCGGCGCGCCGCCTTTGGCGGCAATGCCGCGCCATCGACGGCACCCACGCCGAAAACTATCTCAAGGCCCGCGCCGTCCACCGCTGCCGCTTCCCGGCGCTGCGCTTCCACCCCGCCTTGCGCTACCGCGACGGCGCCGGCTGCCGCCGCCTGCCGGCGCTCGTCGCCGCCGTCGCCGGAGACGACGGCTCCCTCCAGGGCGTGCAGCGCACATGGCTCGACCCGCGCCGACCCGCGAAGGCGGACGTCGCCGCGCCGCGCAAGGCGCTCGGCCACATCCACGGGAACGCCGTGCGCTTCGGCGGCCATGCCGCGAGAACGCTCCTCGTCGGCGAGGGCATCGAGACGGTGCTGTCCGTGATGGCGGCGGTTCCGGGCGTTCGCGCGGCCGCCGCGCTCTCGGCCGGAAGCCTCGGCGCGTTCACGCCGCCGCCGGGGATCGACCGCCTCGTCGTCGCGCGCGACAACGACGCCGAGGGCGACCGCGCCGCCCGCAAGCTTCTGCTCCGCTGTCGCCGCGCCAGCCTCGCCGTCGTGGTCGTCGTTCCCCGGCGCGGCGATTTCAACGACGACCTCGTCGCCTTCGGTCCCGAAGCCCTCGCGGCGCGTCTCGGCTCGCTCTTCGCCGCCGAACCCCATCCCTTCCGGCGGAGCGGGCGGAACGCCGCTTGCGCGTGAGCGCCGCGCCGGGATCGGGCGCACGCGCGGGGAACGAACGCGCGGCGGACGACACCGCCCCGCGCAACCGGCCGGCGGGGGAGTCGGAGGGAAGCCGGAAGGAGGCGAAAGCGCATCGCCGCAAGCGGAGAAGTGGAGCATGGCCGTCCTGAACCGACACACGCACGGAACCCCGAAAGGCGCCGTCGTCATCGTCCGACCGGGACCTTGGGGCAATCCCTTCGTTCTCGGCCGCGACGGAAACCGCGCCGAGGTCATTCGCAAATTCCGCAGCCGCCTGTGGGCGCGCATCCGGGAGGGCGGCGTCGCCATCGAGGACCTGGCGGCGCTCCACGGACGCGATCTCGTCTGCGTCTGCGCGCCCCGCCCTTGCCACGGCGATGTGCTCGCCAGGGCGGCCGCCTGGGCGCACCGCGAGATCCAGGCCCGCAAGGTCCCGCACGTATGAGACCGCCCCTTCCGGAGGATCGCGCGCCCGCCCGCCGATCCAGGGGAGCACCGCCCGCGAATCGGTCTCGCAGCCAGAGTTCGGCGTCCGGTCGCGGCGGCGGTTCGCGAGACCGAGTCGCGGGCTTCCCTGGCCGCAGCCCTTCCTTGCCGGCGCCGCGCCGGGACGGACGGCCGGAAAGCGGCCGCGTGTGGGGGGAATGAATGCTCTGCTGTGAGTCCCATCGTGCCATGTGGCGACGTGGAGAGCAAGCCTTCGGCTCCTTCGCTTCGCTACGGCCAAGTCTAAGGCGCGCGAAGAAGGATTTCCGAAGGAAAAAAATTTCCCAACCGTCGCGCCTCGCCGAAGGAAAAAAGTTTCCCGACCGTCGCGGCCCGCCGAACCGCCGAGTCACCCCTGGCGAGGCCCGGTTTGCATGAACGGCCGTGCCCGCGAAATTTTTTTCCTTCGCAAATACCGCCGAGTCACCCCTGGCGAGGCCCGGTTTGCACGAACGGCCGTGCCCGCGAAATTTTTCCCCTTCGAAAATCCTGCGCGCCTAAGACTTGGTGCTCTCCCCGTCGCCACATGACACTTTTTTGCTCTCAGCGCGGTGCATAGGGCGCCGTCGCCAACGAAGGAGTTCTACTCATGACCGTCTCGAACCTCGCAACCGCCACCGCCGCCGTCTGCGAACAGGCCCAACTCTTCGGAACCGCTCCCGGACCCGACGAACACGACAACCGCGACGTCTGGGATAGCGACGACGCCACCGCTGCGGTCGTCGAAGCCATCCGCATCCTCGCCGCCGGTGTCGCGCCCGACGGAACCCAGCTCGCCGACGAACGCGAGAACTTCCTCTGGGGCATCGTCAACGCCTTCCATGCCCAGACGACCCGCCTCGAACGCGCCGTCGATCGTATCGCCCCCGACATCAAGGACCTCCAGAGGGAGCAGGACGGAACCGAAATCAAGGCCGGAGAACTCGAACGCCTCACCGAGCGCGCCCGCAACCTCAACGACCGCCGCGACGCCTTCGAGGCCCTCCGAGACACCGCCGCCCACGCCTACAAGACCCACACCGGCGAGATGTGGAGGCCCAGGACCGGATCGCACACCTCCAGGACCGGCAAACTCACCGCCGCCGCCATCGACGCCCGTGACTTCCTCCGCGCCAGGGAGGCCAGCAAGACCCAGGCGCACCTCCCCAGCGGCACCCTCGTCGCCGTCGCGGGCGGAAAGGAGGCCCAGGACGTCAACGCCATCTGGCAGACTCTCGACCGGGTGAAGAAGCGCTACGCCGACATGGTGCTGGTGCATGGCGGAGGACCGGGAGCCGAGAGTATCGCCGCCAAGTGGGCCGAAAACCGGGGAGTGACCCAGGTCGTCTGCAAGCCCGACTGGGACAAGCACGGACGCGCCGCACCCTTCCGCCGCAACGACCGACTGCTCAGCCTCCTCCCGAAGGGCCTCGTCGCCTTCCCCGGAAACGGCATCACCGACAACCTCATCGACAACGCCAGACGCGCCGGCATCCGCGTCATGCACGCCGCCGCCTGATACGACGCAACCCTGGGCCGGTCCCCACCGCGGGATCGGCCCTTCCTCCCTGCGACGGCGCCCATCCGCGGCGCCGTGGCCGCGCGCTTCGCGCGCGCGGCTCGCCTCCGGCGAGCCGGCAGGGCGCCGCCTGCGGCGGCGCGCGTCCAACCCTGCGCCGTCCCCGACGTCGGATCCCCAACTCTCCCCATCGCCAGACGCCTCGCGCGCCGCCGCGCGCTGCGCTTCGCGCGCCCCCGCCTCATCACCTGCTTCAACGCCAAACCCCGCCGCTCGCCCTTCGGGCTTCGCCACGGCGTAGCCCGCCCGCAGCGTCATGGCCGCGCGCTGCGCGCGCGGCGCGCCTCCGGCAAGCCGGCGGGGCGCCGCCTGCGGCGGCGCGCGACCAGCCCTGCGCCATCCCCGGCGCCGAATCCCTAACTCTCCCCATCGCCAGACGCCTCGCGCGCCGCCGAGCGCCGCGCTTCGCGCGCGCACGCCTCATCGCCCGCTCCAACGCCAACGCCAAACCCCGCCGCTCGCCCTTCGGGCTTCGCCCACGGCGCAGCCCGCCCGCAGCGCCATGGCCGCGCGCTTCGCGCGCGCGGCGCGCCTCCGGCAAGCCGGCAGGGCGCCGCCTGCGGCGGCGCGCGTCCAACCCTGCGCCATCCCCGGCGCCGGATCCCCAACTCTCCCCATCGCCAGACGCCTCGCGCGCCGCTAGGCGCCGCGCTTCGCGCGCCCCCGCGGGCGGCCTCGACGCCGCGCCTTCTCCGCGTCCGCCAGCGGGCGATGCCCATCGTGCCGTTCGCCCTTCGGGCTTTGTCAGGCCCGACATCCTTCGGCCACGAACACCGCCAACGTCACGCCAAAAATCAACGCCGCCACCAACCGCATCCATGCGGATGCAAACCGGCCATCCACCGGCGCATATCGACTGCGGTCGACAATTCCCAACAGCGACGCCATTCTCCCGAAACGACCATAGCCGCGCCGCCGGACGGACCGCGTGGGCCAACCGAAACCCGGTGGCCGCTCAGGCCGCCTGCGAAGCCAAGGGCGCGCGATCCAGCCGTGGCGCGCCGACAGCCCGCGACTCCGATCCGTTTACAGCCGATAAACCGGAGCGCCGCCCCGTTCGCGCCACGGCGTCGCCAGCCAACCGCTCAAACGCCGCGGCGGCTTCGAAGCGCCAGACGCGCCCGACCCGAAACCCTCTCGCTTCGTGACCGCGCATCGCAACGATCCACGCCGGGAGGCGGTGAACTCTCACACCCGACGCACCGGGGTGCAAATCAACAGCCCGCGCGCGCAAGTTTGCGCTCTCCGGCGCGCGCTTTGCCCCACCTGCGCCTCGCCATGATGGGATACCGTCCCTGTCCCGTGTGACGGACAAGCCTCTATCATGGCGTGTAAATTCTCACCGTCCGCGCCGTGTCACACGATCCGTGTTTGGGTTGTGTCCCACCCGAAGCCCGGTTACGATGAGCGACGGGCCTGCCCGAACCGTTCCTCTGGCGCATTAAATCTCGCGCGACCTTGCGGAATGCGGATCGGAAACGGCCTCCGTCGCGCGCGATTTTCGGAGAGGCGACATGGCAATCCGACGCCGCCAGCACTCCATCCGGTTCTCCAACGACGAGTGGAACGCCATCGTCGAGGCGGCAAACCGCAACGACATGACGCCCGGGGAGTTCGTACGCGAAACCGCGAGCCGCGCGGCGGCCGACCGACTCGACGTGAAAGAGGCCCGGATGACGCCGGAATTGATCGAGCTCCTCAAGCGCACCTTCCGAGGTGTCCACATCCTCACATACCTGAAGCACCGGGAAACGTCCGACCGAGAGGGCGTAGATAGCTTCCGGCAGGCCGTCGAATCGGCTCAAACCGCCCAGTCCCGGTTGCTCCGGCCAGGGGATGGAGACGCTTGAATTGCGCAGGGGTGGCGCCTACCTGACCGGAGATCGGACGTCCGGCCGACGCCGACCTGCGACGGCCCATCGGTTAGCGAAGGACCTGTCATGCAGACGGACATGCATTATTTCGGAACCTACGCCATGGCCCGCGCCGCCGGCCTGGCGCCCACCGTCTGCCAGATCATCGCGACGGCGGCGGAATTCGTCGACGACAACGGCGACGAGGAGACCATCGAGTTTCCCGACGGCGGGCGCCTCGACTTCGTGCCCACGGCCCACCATGTGACCGATATCGTCGCCAACAACGACCGCCACGACCAGCGGCTCATATGGCTCCCTTTTCACTTCCTGCCCGGCAACGAGGGGAAGTCGATGTCGGAGCGGCTGATTTGCCGCAAGAATAGCCGGATCGCACGCGAACTGGTTCTCCACAACCTGTCCCTGGTCGACAAGCCTTTCGGCTATCACCTTGCCGGAATCACGGCGCACGTCTATGCGGATACGTTCTCGCATTACGGCTTCTCAGGGGTGAGTTCGCGCTGGAACAGGATCGACAGCGGTTCTCTCGAGGCAATTGACGTGCAACCCCGGATCGCCCGGTATATCGAGAAAAAGGCCGCCCGCTTTCGAGAGAGGTACGCGCCGGAGATGGGCGGCCTTCCTAACTTCCGGGACCCGGAAAGTTGGAATACCCGCCTCTCCAAAACCCTTGCGGCGCTCAAGAAGGAGATGATGAGCGCCGGCGCGGAGGCTTTGTCCGGCGCTCTGGGGCATGGCGCTGCCCTGACGTATCCCGACCGCCCGTACCTGCGGTGGAAATTCGACTACGAACACCCGAAGACACGTTCCTCGGGCGTGCGCGACAACCCGGCGACGTTTTGCGAGGCGTGCGAAGCGATCCACGACATGTTTCGCCAACTGGCCGGGCGGTTTCCTGACGCGCAACAGGACGAGGGGCGGGATTTCGCCGACATCCGCGACGCCGTTACGCGCATTCTGGCCCTCCAGGCGCCTCTTGCCCGCCGGAAGAAGGCATGGAGAGACGCGGCCTCGGCCGGGGAATTGTTCGTCCGCGCGGAGAGCATCCTCCCGTACCGCGGCGCCTCATGGAAAAAGGGACTGGACGCCTTGAAACGTGCCAAAGCATCCACTATGGTCTCCGGCAAGCCCATTTTCCGATTTTTCCAGGCGGCAGCCATACACCGAACCTTTGTGCTTCGGGATCTTCTGCCCGGACATGGCGTGGTTGCCGATTAGATTCGGCCGAACGGAGAGGACCGAAATGCCGCCAAGTGACGACGTGAACGCGGGAACGCCTCCCGATACCACTGTCTCCGATGCGGGTGATCCCCCCGGTCGAGCCGCGGGCGACGGCGGAGCGTCGAAGGATTTCCCCGGCGACCGGCCGGGCGCGCGCTCCGGCGCGTCGCCGTCCGGCGACGGCGCCCTCGTGGAGGAATGCGAGGCCCTTGTCCTCTATGTCGCCCGCCACGGCGATATCCTGGACGACGACGAGTCCGTAAAAACCGCCGTCACGGCCCTGTCTCAGGCCATAGCCGCGTGCCGCGCGGAGCCGGACGACCGAGATCGGCGGTCGAAATTGCTCGACGCGTATGCCACGGTCACACGATTTACCGCCAGGACGCGCGGAGTGAACGGCCGATCCGTCCTGGACACCATGGCCAAAACCGGCAGGCAGTATCGGGCGTGGTGGGATATCCGCCCCCTGTTGGTCGTCCTGTTCACCCCGATGCGGCATCAGCGGCCGCTCTGCAGTAGCATGTGGCTGTTTGTGGCCGCACTTATCATGCAGATATTAACCGGCTGGACGGACCGCGTTGAGACGAATTCCGACGGCCATCCTCAAAATCTCGGGCGGCTGTTCCACCTTCCGTATTGGGCGGTGCGTGACCTCCAGCCGCTCCTCGTTCCCTTCATATGGGGCGGTCTCGGCGCGAGTGTTTTCCTGATGAAGCGGGTGTCTGACCGGCTATCCGAACGGGCCTATGAGGAAGCGCGGCTGAAGGGCGATGGCACGCGGATATTTCTCGGAGCGATTCTTGGCCTTCTGGTTGTTCAGATTTTTACGCAGGCCCCGGGCGATGGCTCCAACGTTGGCGGCGTCAATCTCACGCAGGTCACGCTTGCTTTCGTTGCCGGCCTCGGCGTCAAACCGGTATATGCCGCGTTCGAAGCGCTCGTCGAAGGCGTAGCTGCCCGGATATCCGGCCGGAGCGGACAGGCGCGCTGAACCGCCGGCTACACGAACCGCCCGCGGTGCTCGTTCCGAGAGGCGATTGCGGTGCGCCAACTTGGATTTTTTCAAGATCGAGTCCGCAAGCCATATGACATGCTGGATCGAAAAAGCCGGCACACCGCCGCCGATCTTCAGCCGCGAGGCGGAAAGGGATCGTTGCCGTGGCTGTCCCGGTCGCGGATTCGCCCATCCGGGCGATGTATGATCACCTCCGATTTCTGGTTCCGGGCAATCTCCCGGCCACGGTCGATGGCTTCCTGCTGCGTGGGATGTACCGAGGACGGCTTCTCCCCACCCTCCGGCTTCACCGCCCATCCGTCCGAGTGAGGGACCACATGCTGGTTCGGCATCTCGCTGTCTCCATGTCTGGATTTGTCTCGGAGATTCCACATGGAACTCCGTGTCGCCGACTCAAAACCGGCAGGCCATGAGGCGACGCTGAACAAATCTATCGTATCGTCTTCAAATTTTGCCAGAATGTGCTTCCGGCTGGCGAAAATTGTTATAGGGCAATGAGTTAGAAATTCCGGCGTGGAGGTTCGGATTACCCCTACAGGAATTGGAAGCGCGAATCGGTAACCCGTTGGCTGGCAGGCGCTCTCAAAATTCGAGCGCAACTAATCGACATCCGGATCGATCATGCCGGTTGCGCCGGTCAAGGCGCCCGTCGCCGGCCGGCCGGCACAGAGCAGGCGCGGCGAGTGGACGTCACAGCCCGAGCTCGCGCCAGGTTGGCGTTCTCTCGGTTATGGCGGCCGGATCGTGACCGATCAGCGGATCCCGGTCCCTGGCCGGCGCTTCCAGCTCCGTTTTTTGCCCCGTTGGTCCGGGCCCTTCGGCGGCGCGATCTCCGGCCCTGCCGGTTGCCGCGCCGATGGCGTCGAGCGCGGCGACACGCTCTCCGGTTGCAGCCTCGAGCCGTTCTTGCAGTGCGTTCCGGTCGTCGGTGACGAGTTCGGCTGCGTGCCTGGCGCGGCTGATTTCGACGTAGAGGCTTTTCTGTGTGGTCAGGTTCGGGTGGTTTGCCTCCATGACGGCGATGACGCGGTCGACGGTTCGGCCCTGGAATGCGTGGACGGTGGACGCCCATGCGTGGTCGATATGTCGGAGTTGGGGGTCGTAGCGGGGGAGTTCGAGCGTCCTTCCGTCTTCGAGCCGGAAGGCGACGCGGCCCTTCGCGACGGTGGTCACTTCGGCGGTGTGGCTGTTGACGAGGCCGAGCCGGGCGTCGTTCCGGGTCCACCGGATACGGTCTCCGGCGCGGAGTTCTATGTCCTCGGCGCGATAGACTTCGACGGCTCCGCGCCGTCCACCGACGCGGCGCGGGCTCCATGCGACGGTTCCGCCGCCCGGCGCGTGGAGGGTTACGGTTGCGGCGCGCCGGTCGATGGCGGCGACGCGGCGTTCGTCGCCCTTTTCGACTCCGAGGCTCTTGTATGCGCGCTGGAAGGCCACGACGTCTCCGGGGGCGTAGTTTGCGGCGAGGGCCTTTTCGGCGGCGGTGTAGCCTCTGGAGACCAGACGTTCGCCGTCGAAGGCCGGCCCGTGGATGGCTCCGTCGCGGGCGAGTCTCTCGCGGATGTGAGCGTTGACGGTTTGCCGCAGCGCGTGGCTCGGGGCCATCAACCCGGTGTTTTCCCGCTCGGCGGGGGAGAGCCGGAGCCACCGGGCGGCGGCGGCTCCGGCGAGATTGTCGGGATTGACCTGGGCGATTCGGTCTCCGAGTTTTTCGAAGGCGGCGCGGACGTCGCCGGCGAGGCTTGCGCGGACGGCCTCCTTCAGTTCTGCGTCCTTCTGCCGAAGGATTTCGTCCATGACGGCGGTCTTCATGCCGGCGTCCTGGAGTTGGGCGAAGGGCTTTCCGGCGTCGACGGCGTCGAGCTGTTTTCGGTCTCCGACGAGGACGACGCGCGGGATGCGCAGCCTGTCTGCGATGCGGAGGAGGTCGCGGGCCTGGAGTGTGGATGCGAGGGAGCCTTCGTCGACGACGAGTATGGTTTTTGCGAAGGCGGCGCGCATGTCGCGAGCGCCCTTGCCGGTGAGGCGTCCCTCGGCGACGCCGGCGTTGCGGGCGAGGAAGCGCTGGAGGGTCTCGCTCGGGATACCCGATTCGCTTCCGAGGGTGCGTGCTGCGGATGCGGACGGGGCGAGTCCGGCGATGCGGTATCCGGCCTTTTCGGCGAGGGCGCGTGCGCGGTCCAGCATGGTTGTCTTTCCGGTTCCGGCGTAGCCCTGGACGCCGACGACGCGGTCGCGCGCGGCCAGGATCAGTTTGACGGCTTCCTTCTGGCCGTGCGTGAGTCGTCCCTTGTGGAGCCTCGGCCCGATGGCCCAGCTGCGCATGACGGGACGGGATGCGCCTTGTCCGCGCTCCATGAGGGCGATGGTTTCCTTTTCGTCGGCGATGGCCTTGTCGGTCGTGATCCAGTCGCGGACGCCCGGCCCCGGGACGCGCGCGGCGTGCAGCGCGCCTGCGCGTTCGCGTTCGGCGACCTTTCGCTCGGCCTCGGCGATGGCGACTGCGCCGGGCTTCCATGCGAGGGCTGCGGCGAGCAGGTCGGCGCGCGCGAAGACGGCCTCGCGCTCGGCGAGATGCCGGACGGCCCAGTCGACGGCCCTGTCGGCGTCGGTCTCCGCGTGCTGTGCGTCGCCGGCGTCGTCGCCGGGAGGCGCGGGGACTTGGCGGGCCGGGGTTTCGGCGGCGGTTTTTTCGGCCGCTCCGGCGGCGAGCGCCTTTGCGTCGAAGCCGAGTTCGGCGGCCTGTTTATTCCAGGCCGCGCGCAGGGCGTCCTTGTCGACGTCGCGTTTGTGGGCGCGGGTGAGGAGGGCGGCGCGCTGTGCGAGGCGCTGGTTTTCTGCGGTGTCTCCGAGGCCGCGCCCGTGCATGGCGGCCTCGATTTCGGCGCGGCGCGTGGAGAAGGCGTCGATGACTTTGCGGGACACGCCGGCGACCTCGAAGCGCCCGTCGGCGTGGGTCTTTTCGACGGCGTAGCCGATGCGTCCGAGTTCGCGCGCCAGTTCGCCGCGATACATGGCTCCGATGAGCATCTTGGAGGCGTAGAGTTTCTCGTTGGCGGCGGTGCGCCACTTGCCGTCCCCGCCCTGGACCATGTTGGCGATCACGGCGTGGGTGTGGAGTTGGGGGTCGAGGTTGCGCGATGTGTCGTGTGCGAAGGTGGCGGCGACCATCTTCTGCCCCCGGACGCGGACCATGTTTCCGGTCTGCGGGTCCTTCATGCGGGTTTCGACGGCGTTCTTCTCGATCCAGGCGAGGGCGCGCCGGACGGCGATGCCGTGTGCGGCGGCGACGCGCGTGTCGCCGCCCACGAGCGCGGCGAGGGAGACGGATTTGGGGGCGGAGAACGTGACGTCGCGGCCCGGCCGGTGGACGACGTTGCCCTCCTTGTCGCGGCGTCCGAGGCGCCGGCCCGATCCGTCGGGGACCTTGCCTTGCAGGACGGCCTTGAAGGTTTCTGGGTCGACGGGTCCGGCGAGGCCGAGTTTTTCGGCGCCCTTTCCGGCCCATGCGCTGGCTTCGCGGTGGGCGGGGTCGTCCCTGGCGTAGTAGCCGTCGCGCTCGTAGTAGGTGACGCCTTGCGCCGGCGCGGCAACGGCGCCGATGGAGGCGACCATCAGTAGAAGTCGTGCTCCGGGGGTGGCTTCGGTTCGTCGCCGGGTCGACCGGATCCGGCGTCGTCGGGGGCCGCTGCGGGTTTCTCTCCGGCTGTCCGTTCGCCGGCTTCCGTTTGACCGTCCGCCGTTCGAGGCGCGGGTTTTTCCGGCGCGGCGCGCTCGCACGGCTCGCGTTCGGGGCCGTCCGCCTTCGGATTCGCGCCCGCGTCCACGGCGCCGGCCCGCGGCGCGCGCCGGTCGTTCGTATCGGCGTCGGGTCGCGCCTGTTCGTCTGCGCCGCCCGGTTCGCGGCTGGCGTCGTCGTCCGGCGCCCCGGTCGCCTCGTCGGCCTCTTCGTCCTCGTTGCGGGGGATGAAGCGTTCGGCGACGACGGGCCTTTTCCTGTATCGGAGCTGGATTTCGGCGACGGGGAAGGGTCCGGGGAGTTTGAGGTATCCGCGCAGGTTGGGCAGGCGCATGATTTCGGAGGGAAGCGCGAGGGCGCGGAGTTCGCGGCGCGGGGTGAGCGAGACGCCGTCGCGTATGGTGTTGGCTCCGTAGCTGACGCCTTCTGCGACTTCCTCGACTTCCCCGCGTCCGAGGCTGTCGGCGGACCATTGCGCGGTGTCGCGGTCGGGCGCGGCGAGGACGACGCGGGTTCCGCAGAGTCCGGAGACGGTTTCGGCTCCGTTGCGCCCGTACAGGTCGCGGAGGGCGGATGCGACCTGGACTCCGAGGACGAAGCACCCGCCGAACTGCCGGGATTCGGCGAGTCCGGGCTGGAGGCTGGGGACCTGGTGGAGGGTCGGGAGTTCGTCGAGGATGGTCCAGACGCGGCGTTCGTCGCTTCGGGACAGGGAGAGGAGGGCGTTGACGGCGATTTCGAGCCAGGTGGATATGAGGCCGCGCAGGCTGGCGTGCTGGTCGCCGCGCGAGGTGAGGAAGAGGAAGCCGCCGTCGTCGCGTTCGATCCAGTCGCGTATGGAGAAGCCTTCTCCGCTGTCGGGGAGGTATTCCATCGCGCCGATATGCGCGGTGAGCATGGCGCGGACGGAGAGTGCGGTCTTGGGGTTTTCGGGGTCGACGATGGACTGCGCGACGGTGCCCTCCATGGCTTCGGCGAGTTCGTTGAGTTCGGTCTTGAGGAGGTG
The DNA here is from genome assembly GCA_965242575.1 of Alphaproteobacteria bacterium. GTDB lineage: Bacteria > Pseudomonadota > Alphaproteobacteria > UBA7887 > UBA7887 > JANQOH01. The sequence goes on along the minus strand of OZ251461.1, from coordinate 1,669,403 downwards.
GCGGACGAGTTCGCTGTTCCGGATTTCGCCCTTGCGCCACAGGACGGTGGCTCCGTTGGCGAAGAGTTGCCGGGCTGCTGTGACCCAGAACGGGTCGACGGCGTCCTTTTGCTGCGGGATGAGGGCTGCGGCCATGGTATCGAAGTCGCGGGGCGAGCGGGCTTCGAGGAAGGGCGACCATCGCGGCGATCGCGCGTCGAGGGGATTGAGGAGGACGTCGCGCTCGGGGTCGTAAAACGCCTCGGTGTAGGAGCCCATCTTGTCGTAGATGACGCCGCGTTCGTTGCGTTCGCGGATTTGCTCGACAAGGCCGGCGATGAGGACGGTTTTGCCGGAGCCCGTGGTTCCGGAGACGATGGTGTGCTGGGTTTCGGCGCGGTCGGGCCAGGGGACGCCGGCGATGGTCCACGGCCGGGGCTCCGATGCGGCGAGAACCCGCCGCGCGCGTTCGGACCGCGGGAGGACGCGGTCGCGGAGTTGGCGGGCGGAGACGAGTTCGGCTCCGCGGACGCGGCGTCGGCGCTTGAGGGCGCGGCCGCGGTATCGGAACCATATGAGGAAGGCGAGGACGGAGACGGCGGCGATCTTGGCGCCGAGGGCGGCCCCGGCGACGGCCCGGTCGCGAATGACGCGGCGCGCGCGGACGGCGTTGGGAGCGTCGGCGATGGCGCGCAGCGTCATCGGCGCCTTCGTTCCATCGGCGCGCCGGACGGTCTGGAGATCGGCGGGACCGTATCCGATGGCGAGCTTGGCCTCGGCCATGACGAGGACGGCGGCGGCGTACCAGTGCTCGGCGTTGGTGTGGCGCCAGAGATTCCATGCGGGGACGGCGATGACGAGGACGGCGCAGAGGCAGAGGGCGGCCCGGACGATCTGCCCCCACATGCGCAGTCCGTGCAGGACGGTCTGTCCGCCGCGCAGGGTGGCGCCGCCGAACCCCCTCATGGCGCCATGCGCTCCCGGCGCCCGGACGTCGCGCGGAGTCGGAGTGGGGCCGGGAGAGGGGCGCGCCGGGGCGGGCCGGAGACGGTGCGCGCGCCCGGCGCATCCGTTCGCGAGGGAGGGTCGAGAGGATGGCCGGCGACCGTATTGCGTTCGCGCGCCGCAAGGCGAGTTGGGGCGAACGCGCTTTCGTGCTGGGCGGCCTGGCGGCGGCGGCGTTCGTCACCGCGCTTTCGGTCGCCTTCGACGGCCCCGAGGGCCTGCTCGGCCCGATATGGGTCGCGGCTGCGGTGTGGACCGTGGCCGCGCAAGCGGCGCATGTCCTGTGGCTGGGCTTCCGCCACAAGGACTGGTCGTGGCTGCGCGGCGGCGGGCCGGAGCATGACGAGCTGGCCGAGGACACGTTCGACTGGTCGACGCGGACGGGCCGCTACGCCTACTTGCGGGTGCGCGAGGAGCAGGAGCGGCTGATGCGCGACGACTGAGGCGTTCACGGCCCCATGACCGCGTCGCCGGCGAAGGGGTCGCGGCGCGCTTCGGGCGCGTCCGGGGCGGCGTTGCGGGCGGATCCGTAGATCCGCCCGGCGAGCCAGTCGCCGATGATGGGCGCCGTTCGGGCGGCGTGTTCGCCGAAGGGCTTGTCGAGTTCCTCGGCGACGTCGGCGCGCCCGTCCGCCACGTCTCCGCGCGCGGCGGCGGCGCGGCCGCCTCTCACGGCTCCGCCGGCGGTCATGTCCGCCTCGGTGCGTTCGCGCTCGCCGCCGGCGATGGCCTCGACGTCTCCCGGGGCGGGGGCTCCGGCCGCCGCGGCGCGTTCGCGCGCGGTGTCCGTCCAGCCTGCGTAGGCTGCGGCCGTTCCGGCTATTCCGGCTGCGCGCATGTCGTCGCGCGTCTCCTGGAAGGCGGTTCGTCCCGGCGCGGCGGCGGGGTCGGGGCGGGCCGGTTCGCGGAAGTTTTCTGCGACGAAGGCGGCGGCGTGGGCGCGGAGCTCCTCGGCGTCTTCGGGGGTTTGCGGCGAAGCGAGGCGGATGGCTCCGGCGACGCCGACGGGCCTTCCGTCGGCGCCCTCGCGTTGCGCGAGCCACGCGAAGAAGGGCTGTCCGAGTTCGCGGTCGATGGCCTGTGCCTCGGCGCGCACCCGCGCCGCCTGGCCGCTCCAGGTGTCGGCCTCCTGGTAACTGGCCGACGCCTGCTCGCGGTATTGCTGCATGCGGGTGAGGTTGGCGCCGTAGCTGTCCTCGAGGCTGGCGAGGTCGCTGTCTCCGGCGGCGGTGGAGTAGCGGCGCGAAGCGTCGGCGACGCGCGACCACAGGTCGAGGACCTGGTGGTGTTCGGCGTAGTCGCGCATGCGGCTCCATGCGTCGTGTTCGACGGCCTGTCCGCGCCAGGCTGCGGTTCCGTCCGCCCCGAACTTGAGAAGGCCCGGGAAGCCGCCGCCGACGCGCGCGGCGGCCGTGAGCGTGGCGGCCTGGTCGCGGGTAATGCCTCCGGCCTCGGCGAGTTTGTCGATATGGCCTTGCAGTTCCTGGACCTGCGCGCTTTCGGTTTCGGTGACGCCGCGGGCGTAGGCGACGCCGACGCTGACGTCGTGGGCGTAGCGTTCGACCATCGACGTCGCGTCGGTGGCGGCGGCGGTTTGCGCTTCGGCCGCTTCGGCGGCCCATTGCCGTCCGGTCGTTCGGGCGTGCGCGGCGCGCTCCTCGTGGCTGGCGGCGAGGGATTCGGAGAGCCGGACGCCGGCGGCCGGGATGCGGCTGGTGGCGGCTCCGGCGTCGACGATGGGCGTTCCGTCGCCGGAGACGGCGAAGGCCGCGCCCTCCGGGGCGTATCCGGTGTAGCGCCCGGTGTCGACGTGGGCGGATGTGCGCAACTGGCGGCCCTCCAGGGTCGCATATCGGTGCGTGTCGAACTGCGTGTTGGCGAGGGAGATGTTGCCGGTGGCGCTCTCGCGGGCGGCGGCTCCGGCGGCCTCCTGGCCGACGGCGAGGACGGAGGTGGCGAGGACGGTGGCCTTGCCGACGCCGTAGGCGAGGGCGGCGGCGAGGAAGGGAACGGACATCGACAGGTATCCGGACATGACGGCGACGTCGGCGGCGACGGCGCGGACCCCGGCCTGGGCGACGAGGGATATGCCGGCGTCGCCTCCGGGCATAAGGGCGGTGGCGGCCATGCGCTCGGCGGCCTCGCCCATGGCGACGCGGTGGAGGACGGCGTAGAGCGGCCCCCAACTCTGGATCCACACCAGCCCGGAGACCCATGACCGGAAGATGGCCGCGCCGGCCGGGGTGAGCATGAGGAGGACGGCGAGGGGGAAGGCTCCGACGTAGAGGCACTCGAAGACGATGCGGAGCATGGGGACCCACGTCTCGGCCTGGCGTCCGATGGCGCGGTAGGCGGCGACGGTCTGGGCTTCGGCGCGGGCTTCGGTGTAGGCGCGGAGCGCGGCGGCGTTTCCGGTCTCGGCGGTCCATTGCTCGCCGGCGTCGTGGAGGGCGTTGAGGACCATTTGCTGGCGCATGACGTCGGCGGCGTTGCGCGCGGCGCCGATGAGGAAGGCGTGGGCGGCGGGCAGGGCGGCGAGGAGTTCGGCGCGCGCCAGCGCGTCGGTGGCGGCGTCGGGGAACAGGCGCCGCCCGAAGACGGCGCCGGCGCGGGCGATCTCGGCGTTCCATTGCGCGTTCAGCCGCCCCGCCCCCTGGGCGCAGGTGACGATCCGGGTGTCCACCGTGTCGGCCCCGGTGGGCGCGGCGCCCGCGCGGGTGGAGAAGGCGAACATCCGCGCAGGGGAGGCCCCGGCCGAGGGCGGCCCGGCGGCGGTGACGAGCCGCCAGACGTCGGTGCTCTCGCGCAGGTCATCGGCGGAGACGTGGCCGAGCAGGAGGGCGTGGAAGACGCATTGGCGGACGTAGTTGCGCAGGTTGCGCGCGAAGACGGCGTCGGTGATCTCCATGCGTGTGGCGGCGTCGGCGAGTTTGGCGCCGAAGATCAGCCCGTGGCGGCGGTAGGCGAGGTCGTTGGGCAGCGCGAACGCCTGCTCGGTCAGCCGCGTCAGCCCGTCGCCCACTTCGGATGTCACGGAGGCGAAGAGCGCGAGGCCGATGGGCACGTTGGCGACCACCGCCGGCGCGAGCGCGGGGTCGAGGCGGTCGACGACGCGCACGGTGGCCCGGGGGACGATCATCGCGCCCCAGACGACCGTGAAGAGCAACATCCACCTGGCGTTGTCGCGCCACGATCCGCCGAAGGCGGTGCGCAGCAGGATCCATGCGAGGCCGGCGACGCCGGCGAGTTGCGCCAGCTGCATGTAGGCGCCGCCGCCGGTGATGGCGGCGACGGCGTTGAGCAGGTCGACGAGATAGGTCCCGCCGCCGAGGGTGAAGAGTTCGTACACGCCGGAGGGGCCGCCGCTACCGCGCGCCGGCGGCGCCGGCGCCGCCGCGCGAGAAGGCGAGCGCGGCGCGCAGGTCGGCCGACAGCGCGCCGGCGAGTTCGGTCTCGACGAGGCGGAGTTTCTCGACCACCGCGAGGGCGGTGTCGAAGCGCGCCAGCCCGGCGTGGCGGTGCGCGGTGAGCGCGGCGCGGTTGGCGCGCAGCCCCTCGCGCCAGCGTTCCAGTTGCGCCCCGTCGGCGATGTCCAGCGCGCCCGCGCGCTCCTCGACGGCGCGATGCAGGTCGGCGATCCAGACGTGGAGGACGTCGAGGGCGACCGCCTCGGCGAGGGCGTCGATCTCCTGGTCGATGACCGCGCCGCGATAGGACGCAGCCGCGTTGACGATGCGATAGACCGGCAGCGTGGTGAGGTTGACGAGGCCGAGCGCGGCCGGGGGCGGGGCGGCGTCGCGCCGGACGGCGTCGGCGAGGCGGCGCAGCAGGCGCGTCACGCGGTCGCGGAAGCCCCGGTTGGCCGGCACAGCCACGGTGGCGAGGGTGGGATTGAGGCAACGCGCAGCGGTGTCGCAGCGATAGACCGGCAACGCGCCGCCGCCCTCCATCAGCACCTCGGTGACGCGGCGGTCGAGGGCGAGGGGCTCGAGGACGCGCACCCGCGGGCCGGCGTTGGAGCCGTCGGCCGTCGGCGCGGTGACGACGATGGTGCCGGTAATGGCCATGGCGAACTCGCCGAGCGCGCGGTCGGCGCCGAGGAACGACGAGGCGCGGACGGCGCGCCAGGCGTAGTTGACGTTGACCGGGGCCTGGTCGCGCAGCGGTCCGGCGGCGGCGGCGAGGGTGGAGTTGCGCCGCCCGTCGGCGCCGCAGCCATGACGCGCGGCCGCGTAGTCGGAGAATAGGCCCTGGCGCGTCCCGATGGCGGCGCAAATCGCCGCGCTGGCGCGGTCGTTGCGGCTCCACGCCGCGCCCACCAGCGCTTGCGCGGTCTCGCACGAGTCGAGGTTCTGCGCGTTGACCCACTGCGCCAGCGCGCGGAGTTTGGACATGGTTTCGGCGATCACCGGCGAAATGGTCTCGAGCGCCAGTTCGAAGGCGAAGCCCACCGCGTTCTGCGCAATGCCGCGCGCGAACGCGACCAGCTGCGCCGAGTCGATGAAGGAGAACGCGCCGGCGAAGGCGTCGATGCCGCCGCACCCCGCCCGGAACGACGGCAGATTGAGCGTCGCCACCTGCTCCGAGCGCACCGGCGCGCGCATATACAGGTTGCCCAGCGTCCAGTGGCCCGAAGCCTGGCCCTCGAAGGCGGTCGGGCCGGTGGTGTTGACCGCGGCCCCCTGCCAGAAGCGCTGCATCTCCGACAGCACGTCGGCGCGGGCCGGCGCGCCGGGGAGGGCGGCAAGGACGAACGCCGCGCCGGCGGCGGCCCCGCGCACGCTCCGAAGACGCTTCCTAATAGTCATCGCCGACCTCCGTCGCGGTGAGCGTGAAGATGCGCTCCGCCAGCTGGTCCTCGGCGACGACGCCGAAGGCGACCAGGATGGCGCGGTCCGTGTGCGTGTCGAACAGGACGATAGCGGGCAGGCGTTCGCCGCCGAGGCCGAGGCGCGCGGCGCGCCCGTCGTCGGGAACCGCCTCCGGCCAGCCCTCGAGCGGGCCGCCGGTCATCGACACCGCCAGCACGTCGAGGCCGTGGCGTGTCGCGAAGGCGCGCAGCAGCGGCCCCTGGACCCGGCACCCCGAACAATCCGGGCGGCCGAGATAGATCAGCCCGTAACGCTCGCCGAGGCGGGCGAGGGCGGCGCGCCGCGCGGCGCGGCGCTCCTCCGACCACAGTTGCTTGGCCAGCGCGCCCACCGGGCGGCGCTGCGTGTAGTCGAGCGCCGGATCGGCCCACACCGCGCGGCGGAAGGCGTCGGAGAACGTCGCCGCGCGTTGCAGCGCGTCGCGTTGCAACCGCAGATAGGCGGTAACGTTGGCGGGCGTCGGATCGAGCACGGCCGCCGCGCGGGCCTCGCCGAGTGCCCGGCGCAGCGCGAGAACGCGATCCGCCGCCGTCTCCGGCGCCGCCTCGGGCGCCGCCTCAGGCGCCGCTTCGGACGGAGGCGCGGAGCGAGGCGGCGCGTCGGCGCCCGCGTCGTCCGCACGGTCGCAGTAGAAGTGCCAGCCCAGCCCCTCGCCGCACCACGAGCGCCATTCCCGCGCCTCGGCGGACGACGCGAGTGCGAGCGCGAGCGCGGCGAGCGCCGCCGCCCGGAGACCCGGCCCTGTCTTCATGCGCGCCATCGCCTCAGTGCCCTCCGAAGCGTTCGCGGACGCGCCGGCGCATGGCGGCGCCGACGCCGCCCGCGTCCGGCAGTCCCACGCCGGGGGCGCGGTCGGCGCGCGCGACGTCGCGGGTGAACTCGGAGAGGTCGACGCGGTCGAAGTCGATGCGCTCCAGTTCGGCGACGGTGAAGCCGCGGCAGCCGTCGCCGAAGCCCCAGCCCCGGCCCAGTTGCGGGCGCGCCTGCTCCTGGAAGATGCGGCCGAGTTTCGAGGGGAACACGCACCACGCGCGCTCGCGGCGGATGCAGAACCCGAAGAACGTCCGCCGCGTGCAGCGCGCCCCGAGGTAGCGCGTCGTCCGGTCGTTGCGCTCGGCCGCCAGTTCGCGCTCGTTGGCGTCGCACCCCGCGAGGCCCACCAGAAGCCCGGAGTTGCGGCAGCAATTGGCGAGGCCGCCCCAGCGGATGCGGCAGGCGCGGCGGCGCCCCTCGAAGACGCGCGGGACGAACCCCGTCGCCGTCGCCGCCATGTCGAACGCCATGTTGAGTTGCGTCGCCGCGTCGAGGAAACCCGTGTTGGCGGGCGTCGCCACGCTCTCGCAGTCGGCGCCGACGCAGGACGTCACCCGCCCGCAGGCGCCGCCGCCGGCGGCGTCGCGCACCTCGGCGCGGCAGGGCCGCGCCGTTCCCGACGCGAGGCCGCCCGCCCGCCACGCCGGCGCTTCGGGAGCGGCGACCACCGCATCGGAGCGGCGGATCGCGGGTTCCGAACGCGACGCCGGGGCGGCGGGCCGCCGCGCCACGCCCTCGACCACCGTCCGGCCCACCGCGCCGCCCGCGTCGCCGGGGTCGGCCAGCGCCCGGCGCGCCGCGGTCCCCATCCCGCCCGCCGTGTGGCCGCGCTCGGGAACGGCCGTTCCCGCGAAACCCGGAACCGCCGCCGCGCTCCCGGCGTCGCGGGCTATCGCGCCCGCCGCCGCCTGCCCGGCCTGGCCCAGGGCGCGCGCTTCCGCGCGCGCGTCTTGCGCCGGCGCAGGGGGCGCCGCGAGGCAGCACGCCGGGAGCAGAGCCAACGCCGCCGCGCGCGCGGCCGCGCGAACGCTCATCGCGCCTCTCCCCGCAGCGCCGCGAGATGGCGCCGCGCCGTCTCGCGCCCGGCGCCGCCTTCGTGCGCGACCGCCTCCAACGCCGCGTCGAGGCCGATATTGCCGGCGATCCGGTCGTGCGGCGGCGCGGGATCCAGCGCACAGCCCCGGCTCAGGCACGGAGGGACGCCGCCGGGAACCACCACGACCGCCGGAACGGACGCGATCCCGAACAACCGGAACAGGCGCGGGTCGATGACCGCCCCCGCGCCGTCCGCCTCCATCCGCTCCGCCAGACGTCCCGCGGTCGCCCGGAAGCCCTCCGGCGCCACGCCGCGCAACACCACCGCCGCCCCCGTCCGATCCGCCTGCCGGCTCCACTGCCGCCAACTCGCCGCCGGAACCGACAGGCTCAGAAAGACCGCCACCTCGGCGCCGGCCCCGCGCGCCGCCGCCAGGCCCCGGCCCGTGCGCGCCGCGAAACGCTCCGCCGCGAGCGGAGCCGGCGCCGTGTCCGCGCCGGCGACCGCCGCGTCCGCCGCCGCTCCGACGCGCTCCAGGGCGCCGTCGACGACCGCCCGGCTCCATGCGCCGAGACCCTCCGAATCGACGCCGCCCGGTCCGGCGGCCGTCCCTTCGGCCAGGGCGCGCGGGACTGCGTTCGCCGCCGCGGCGCGCGCCGCCTCGACGACCCCGCGCGCCGTTTCCTCGACGTCCGCCTCCCCGGCGAACGCCGGGCGACAGCACCCCGACGCCAGCAAGGCGCAAACGAGACCGAAACCCGCGCGAACGGCCTTTCCCTTGTCCATCGCGTCCTCCCTCACAGCAGGCAGCAGTTGCGCTTGCGCCACAGCAGGTAGCCGAACGACTCCCCCGCCACCGGCAACTCGCGCAGCGTTTCCCAGAGCACCGACGACCGACCGGTCGGATTGCATCCCGTCAGCGGCGACGTCGCCGGAACGGGCTGCGTCATCTGCCAGCGGTATTGCGACTTGCGCATCACCGGCATGGGGTAGCGGCCGCACAGCGCCGCGCCGCCCATCGTCCCCCACGCCACCAGCGTCCGGTGCAGCCGATAGACCAGGCGTTGCGACGCCAGCAGCGACGCCTGCACGCCGCCCACATGCGCGCTCACATTGCCCCCCAGCGGATACATCCCGCCCTGGCAACCCGCGCACCAGAACAGCGGATCGAGCGGCAGCCCTGCCGAAGCGGCCGCGCAGTCCGCCGCGCACGCCGCCTGCGCCGGCGGACTCGTAAAAAGCACCGCCTCGGGGTTGAGCAGGAACGCCAGTTCGTCGTCCAGCCACGTCGGATCCAGCTCCGACACCCACGCGATATCGAGGCCGCCGGGCTCCAGGCAGCCCAGGTCCAGAAGCGCCCCGATCCACGACAGCAGCGGATAGACGTAGTAATGCGCATGCCATACCGACCCCGACGCGCCGTCGCCGGTCGACGAACCGGTGCGCCCGCGGCCCGCCGGCGTTCCCGGATCGATGGTCAGGCCGCCGAGATTGGGAAAGCACCACGGCGCCCGCGACGCATCCACGAGACGCGCCGGCTCCCACATCCCCACCGACAACCCGATGCGCGGAACCCACCCGCGCCAGCAAACGCACAACGGCGAACCGGGGTTCGCCGTGTCGGCGACCCCGGACGACCCCAGCCGGATCGAGCCGATCGAGATCGGGAACAGGCACTCCCAGCACACATCGGCGATGGGGTTCACGAAGCGGCCCGTGCACGACTGCGCCGACGCAGGCGCCGAGGACACCGCGGCGCAGAGCCCCGCCGCGACGAGCAACCACCGGAGCAGCCTCATCGTCCGGTCTCCACGGGCGCGGGGCCCGAAGCGTGTCCGACGGCCTCGAACGGCGCCCGATCCTCGAGAGGCGTTTCTTCGATGCGCAGCGCGGCGCCTTCCTGGAACGCCCGCGCTGGCGTCGCGGCGATGCCCAGGCGCGCCGTCAGCGCACCGCCCTGATCGAAGAAGAACGACCGCCCGTGCGCGCGGGAGAGCGCCAGCGGACGCCCGCCCACCAGAACGATCCGGGCCGGACGCGGATGCGCCAGCGCCCACGCCACCTCCACCGTCCGCGCCCCGTCCACGAACAGCACGTCACGGGTCAGAGGACGCGCCAGGAGCGGATTTACCCGCGTCCCGGCCGCCGCGATGACCGTCCCGTCCGGCGTCGCGACATCGCGCTCCACCACGATGGACGGGTCGAACAGCCACGACCGCGGCTCGGTCGCGGGAACGACGCCCGCCACCCGCGGCGGCGCCTCGACATGCGCCCGCGCCCGGGCGATCGCCTCGCGCTCGAAGCGCGCGGTCTCGCCGGAAAGCTCCAGCGCCGCAAGCCGCGTTTCGATTTGCTCCAGCAAGTCCGGTTCGGCGATGGGCCACGTCTCGCCGCGAACGCCCAGGTCCTTCGCGACCGCAGGCGGAGCGACCGCCGCCAGAACGGCCCACGCCACAAGCGCGGCGCGCGGCGCGAGCAGGGCGGGAGCAGGGGCGGGGGCGGGAGCGCACGCGTTCAGCCCGCAACAGACGGGCGCCTGAGCGGAATTCGCCGTTTCGGCGCGCGAAACTCCGAACACCTTATTGAGCAGAGATAACAAGGAGGATACCTCGTGTTCCCTAAGAGCTCGATTCCGTTGGCGATGTTCGCCGCCTGCTGCGTCGCGATCGCCCTCGCGCAGGCCCCGCTGGTCCAAATCAACGGACTTCACGTCTCGGTGCTCCTGTTCCCGGACTTTCAGACGACCATGACGTGTGGCGATGCCGCCGCCCGTCATGGCCGGGCCTCCGAGCCACCGCTTCCTTCGCCGCCCCGCCCCGCGCCGGAGCGGTCGGCGTCGGACAGCCCGATCTCCGCCGACGCGCCTTCCGGGAAGTCCTCTGCCGTGACCAGCGGTCCTTCGAGGCCGAACCACGGCAGGTCGGGCAGGGAGACGGCGCGTCCCAGGAGGCGCTCGCGCGGGACGAAGCCGACCTCGGCGTAGCGGCTGTCATGGCTGTCGGCGTGGTCGGCGTGCAGGTAGTAGCGGGCGGCGGGCGCGATGCCCGCCGCTATCGCTTCGAGCGGCCGTCCGTCCCGCGCGGCCTCCTTGGCCCTGCCGAGGACGACTCCGTCGACGGCGACCATGCGGTCGGCGTCGACCGTCACCCGCGCGCCGGGGAGGCCGCGCACCGTCTTGAGATACGGGACGGGCGCGCCGAGCGCGGCGGGCGGCGCGAACAGGACCGCATCGCCGAGTTCGGGTTTGCCCAGGGGCAGGACCAGGTAGCCCCATGCGCCGTCCGACCAGCTGGCGTTGACGTAGACCCGCGACAGGCCGGCCCAGGCCAGCGCGACGAGGCCGGCGCAAACCGCCAGCGCGAGCCAGCGGCGGCGCGCTCCAGCGCCGCTCACCGTCCGCTCCCCGCGCCGTTCGCGGGAAGCCGCCCGTTCTCCCGCGCGGCCATTTCGGCCTCGACCTCGGCGGTGAGATCGGGCGCGCCCGCCGCGACTGCGCGGGCGGGAAGCAGGACGACGCCGCGCCGCGCCGCCACCGCGGCGAGCGCCTCTTCGAGGCCGCGCGCCCAGGCGCGCGCCGCTTGCGCGGTCTCTTCCGCCGGCGCGTCGTCCGCCGTGGCCGCGTCGATCGCATGGCGCGCGTAGCGGGCGGTGAGTTCACCCAGGCGGACGCTGGCGACGGCGGGGGCGCGGGCGTCCGCGAGGCGGAGCGCCGCGACCGAGACCGCGGCCGCGACGCCGCCCGCGAGCAGGACGGCCGCGGCGAGCGCCCGCAGGTCGCTCACCGGGCGCTCCCGGCGGCGCCCCTGGCGGCGCCCTTGGCGGCGCGCTTGTGCACCCGCATGGCGAGGTATGCCCGGGTGTCGCGGTTCTTGAACCACGCCGTCCCGTCCTCGTCGTGGAACATGTACATGTAGCGCCCGGCGTGCAGCGGGTGGGCCGGGTCGGCCGACAGCGCGCCGCCGTCGATGGCCTCCTCGAAGACCGCCTCGGCGTCGCGCACCACCTGGATGGCGGGCGGGCGGGGGGCGCGGTTACGCCGCATGGCGCGCGTCCTCCCGCTCCGGCGGTGTCCCTTCGTCTCGTCCCCGCGTCTCCAGGTGCGCGACATCGGCGGTCTCCTTTCCGTCGTTTTCGGTGTCGGGTTGCGCCGCGCCCGCGCCGGAAGCGCCTCCGGAGGGCCCGGCAAGTTCGCGGAAGCGCGCGATCCAGAGCCTGGCGGCGTGCGCGGGGCGCACCGGGCGCAAGCGGCGCTTGAGCGGCGGGAAGGCGGGGCCGGAACGCGGCGGCGCGTCGCCTTCGAGCACATCGCGGCGTTCGGCGGCGTCGGTCATGCGTTCGACGAAGCGGAGGATGTCCGCTTGTTCGCCGGGGACCTCCGGATCGAGGCCGGCGGCCTCGCCGACGGCGCGGTCGATGGCGGCTCCGGCGCGCTTGCCCGCCTCGCCGCCGCCGTCGCCCAGCCACGCGGCGCGCGCGCCAGCGAGCAGCGCGCGCAGCGCCAGCGCGCGGCGGTCGCTGCCGTCGAGGCTGTCCAGGGCCTCGACCTCCTCGCTCGCCACCACCGCGTGCTGGGCGAGGGAGTAGAAGCGCCGCGTGCGCCCGCGCCAGCGGCAGGTGTTGGCGAGGACGTGCGCCACCGCCTCGAAGTCGACGTCGGCGGCGGCGACCGCCGCCGGGTCGCCCGGCCAGGCGAGCGGGCGTTCGCCCGCGTTCGCATGCGCCGCGGCGCTGCGCGCCCGGCCGCGTCGTCTTGCGCTCATGTGCGCTCCTCCTTGTTAGTTGAACGTTCTTTTTCAGGACCAAAAGAAGACCCGCCGCGCCCCTCCGGGGCCGCGCTCCCGTCCGCGATGCGGTCGATGGCCCGGCGGGTAGTGAGACCCTGCGCCTTGAGGCGTTCGACGGCGGCGAAGGCCGGGCCGCGCGACGAGAACAGCGCCACCGACCACGGGTCGAGGACGAGCCGCGCCACGCGCCAGCCGTCCGGGCCGTGCAGCACGAACTCGGCGTGCCGCCCGTGAACGGTCGCGAGGCTCTTCAGCGCGCGCTCCATGCCCGGATCGCAGTGGATGCGCTTCTCGCTCTTGAGCAGCTCCACCGACTCGTCCTTCTGGGCGAGGAACACCGTCCAGTCGGCGTTGTCCCAGGCCGCCCGCGCGGCCGGGTTGGCGTAGTAGTCGTTGACCGACTGCGTTCCGGTCACCAGCGCGCCGCGATACTTGCGCGCCCGGCGCGCGGCGCCTTCGAGGAAGGCCCGGCTGTCCTCGCCCGACAGCAAGTCCCACGCCTCGTCGATGACGATGGCCTTCGCCCGCGTCCGCGGGCCGTGATACATGCGCTGCGTGGCGAGGAAGACGACCAGCATCAGCACGACGCCCTGGACGTCGCTGCGGCCCTTGAGTTCGGCGAGTTCGAACACCGTGAACGCCGCGTCCAGCGCGGGCGGCGCGCCCCCCGCGAACAGGCGGCCCAGCGCGCCGCCCGGACACCACGGCCCCAGCGCCACCGCCATGTCGGCGGCGCGGCGGTCGCCATGCGCCTCGAGACGGCGCTTCACCGCGCCGAGATCGGCGCCGTTGCCCGCATCCCTCCACGCCCCCGCGACCGCTTCGTCGAGCAGCGCCGCCTCCACGTCGTCCATGCCGCCGCGCCGCTTGCACATGCGCCGCAACACGCCGGCCAGCATCGCGAAGCACTCCTCGCGGTAGTCGTCGTCCGCCGCCGCCGCAGCCGCGTCGATCATCGCGAACGGGTTGAGGCAGGCGGGGTCCTTGCCGAAGGCGATGAACGCCCCGCCGAGCGCCTCGGCCGTGTGCTGGAACGACCGCCCGTCGTCGATGACCACCGCCTCGCCGCCGGCGCCGACGATCCCCGCCACCAACTCCTGCATCAGCACCGACTTGCCCGACCCCGACTTGCCGGTCACCGCGACGTTGTAGTTGCCGGCCTCGTTGGCGAAGGGCGACCACCCCGCGGGCTGGCCGCGCCGCCCCACCAGGAACAGCGCCGGCGGATTGTCGGCGTCGAAGCCCTGGCCGCGCCACTCGCCATGCACCGGAGCCAGGTTGACCGCCGAGGAGGTCAGCAGCGTCCGCGCGCGGCCCATCCGGACCAGATCGGCGTCCAGACCGCCGGACGGAGCCATCGGCAGGCAGGCCAGCCACGACGGCAGTTGCACGTAGCGCTCGGCCGCCACCCGCCAGCCCTGGCCGTGATAAATGGCGCGCACCGCCTGCTCCGCCTCGGCGATGGCGTCGACCGGCGCATAGACCGCCGCGAAGTAGGCCGCGCGCACCAGACGCTCGCCGTCCTTGAGGCGCTCGGCGACGAAGCGCCAGTCGCGCGCCTTCTCGGGAAGGCCGGGCAGGTAGCGCGCGATCCCCGTGCCCGCCTGCTGCGTCGCACGCGCCGACTTGAGGAACGCCTTCTCGCCATCGGCGGCGTCGCCGCACAGCACCGTCAACGCCGTCAGCACCGGAGCGCCCGGTTGCAGCAGGTCGCGGTGGAAGTCGCCGATCAGCGCATTGCCCCGCCACCCCGGCCACACTTCCGGAAACGCCGCCGCCGACAGCACCCGCACCGCAACATCGGTCCCGTCGGGATGGCGGAACAGCAACCCGGTCGGCGTCACGCTCAACGCCCGCCCGGGCGCCGCCGCTTGCAGGTGCAACGGATCCCGCGGCGACCAGCGCCGCTCCGGCCGCAACGGCGGCGCCCCGTCCGAGGCGGCGATCTCCGGCGCCGCAAGTTCCGCCGCCAGCGACAGCAGCGCGTCGGGCTCCAGACGCCGCGTCTGCGCCCCGGCCGCCGACAGCGTTCCCTCCAGCCCGCGCCGGAACGCCGACAGCGACGTCTCCGACGACGGACCGGGAAGGCCCGGCAGGCAGGCGGTCACGAACACCCGGTAGTCCGAGCAGGTGAAGGGCGGGCCGCCGGTATGCAGCGGGCGCCAGCCCGCATGGTCGAACACCCGCGCGCGCCGCGCCGCGATCTCCGCCTGCACGCCGCCGCGCCGCCGCCGCGCCCCGGCCCACCCCGCCAGCGCCGCTCCGAAGCGCGGACTCGCCCAGTGAACGACCTGAACCACGCAGCGGTCCGGAGCGCCGTCGGCCAACGTCCCCGCCAACGCCCCCAGCACCTCCGCGTCGATCCCCGCGAACGGCGGCAGCTCCAGCGCGAAGCCGTGGCTCGCCGCGTTGACGTAAAGCTCGTTGCGCTCGTCCCACGCCCGCCACGGCAGCAGCGTGTGCAGCGGCTCCGGCGCCTCGGGCGACGTCCACGCAGCCGCCGACGCAGGACCCTCGAACAGGTCGAGCAGGCGCGCGATCACGGCAGCCGCCAACCGGCCGGCGCGATCACCGCGCGCACCCAACCCGCCTCGTGATACACACCCTCGGCGTCCACGTAGGGCGCGATCCAGATGCGCCCCACCACCTCCGCCGTGCGCAGATCCTCCCCGGCCGGGACGGCGGCGGAGGCCGCCGCGGCCGCGCCGTTCGCTTCGGAGGATGCGGCGGCGGCGGCGTCCACGTTCGCTTCGTCCGCGTCCTCGCCGCCGCCCTCGATCAGCTCCGCGAGCCACGCGAACGGGTTGCAACCGCTCTCGCATTGCGGCGCCGGCGCCGGGCGCGGCCGATAGAGCGGCTCCGCCATCCCCGGCGCCGCCGCGCCGCCCGCCTTCGGGACGGCCGGATCGACCGCCGCGACGCTCGCGCACGCCTCTCCCTGCGCCAGCGGGCACTGCCAGCTGTCGCCCACCGTGCTCGCCGAACAGCCGCCCAACACCGCCGCCGCGACCGCGACCGCCGCCGCCCGGCGCAGGCCCGACGCTCTCAGGACCTTACCCATTCGCCTGCTCCTTTCCGCGCCCGTCCAGCCAGGCGCCCTCGATGAAAACCACAGTCACCCCCGCTCCAGCCCGCAGCTGGATTACCGGCTGGTACTGCTCCGCGCGCCGGATCAGGTAATCCGCAACCTTGCGCCCCGCAGAACCCGCGCCCGCGCCCACGCCCGCGCGACCGATCGCCGACAGATCCGCGTTCGCCGTCGCCGCAGACGCCGGACCCGTCGCCACCGCTTGCGGCTGGAACGCCTGGCTCACGCCGTCGCCCAGACCCGACACCAGGCCCGCCAGGAACGCCTTCTCCACCAACGCCCCCTCGCGGCTCACCACCGGGCCGCGCACGCCCGCCTTGCCCGTCCCCGACACGAACCCCGCAACCGGAGTCTCCACCGCATGACCCGGTGCCGCCCCCGCGCAGGTCAACGTCCGCAGCCGCACGTAGACTTTCTCCGACGACAGATCCCCGTGCGCCGCCCCCGTCACCGTGCAGCCCTCCACGTCCACCGTGAGCGCCGTCCCGTCCGCCGCCGCGCTGTGCGCGGGGCCGGTCAGACGCAGCAGCACCGGACGCGGATCGCCCTGCGACTCGACACCGGCCGAGGCGTCCACCCCCGACAGCACCACCGCTTCCGCGTGGCTCCCCGCCGGCAGCCACTCCGCGACCGGCTTGCCCGCCGCCGGCGCCGCGCCCTCCGGCGCGGCCTCCAGCGCGAACTCCACCAACATCGGCGGCTCCGGAAGCAGCCCGCCGTCCGCGCCGGCCCGCCCGACCGCGCCCGGCCCCGAGCCGGAAGGCGGGAAGGGGGCTCCGGCCTCCGCGTCCGCCGCCTCGAGCCGCGCGCGCTCCTCGAGGCGGCGCGACAGGTCGTCGATGAACGCCGCTTGCCGGTCGATCGTCTCCCGCGCGTCCTCGGCGTTGCCGCGCAACTGCCCCTGGAGGCGCCGGTTCTCCGCCTCCAGACCCCGGTTGCGCGTCTCCATCTCCCGCAGCCGCGTCTCGACGCCGCCGATCCGCGCCTCCGAACGCCGCACCCAGCTCGCCTCGGCCGTTCCCGCCCCCGCCAGTTCCGCGTCGACGCCCCCGACCGGAGCCGGAGCCGGACCGCCCGACCCGCCAAGCCACGCCGCGAAGACCAGCAATCCCGCAGCCGCCAGCGCCGAGAACAGCAGCAACTGGTTGCGCCGAACGCGCCGCGTCTCCCGATCGCCGGCGCTCATCGCCCGGCCCCCGCGCCGCGCTCGCGTACGGCCACGCCCAGACGACCGCCGCCGGGACCCGTCCCCGCCCCCGACACCCACGCCGCCGCAACGCCTGCGCCCAACCGCGACGCCAGCGCCGAAGCGTCGTCCTCCGCAGCCGCAACCTCGAACACATGCGCCTCGAAGCGCGCCCCGCGCCACGTCTCCACCGCCGCGAGCGCGCCGGGAGCCCGCCGCGCCGGAGCTTCGATGACGTAGCCCGGCAACGGCTCGCGCCGGGCCACCGCCCGCACCAAAGCCACCAGCGCCGCGCGGCGGGTCTCGCCCTCGAACGCCGCCGACTCCACCGCGTCCAGCGCCTCCGCGTTGCGGATCAGCACCTGCGCCGAGTCGCGCTCCACCGCCGCCAGCGTCAGCCGGTAGGTGAAGCCCTTCTCCGTCCCCAGAAACAGCGTCGCCGTTCGCGGCGGGCCGTCCGCGCCGGCGTCCGCATCCGCCGCGCCATAGGGCGCCTCCGAGCCGCGCGCCCGGAGCGGGCGCAGATACACATCGCCCCGCTTCGGATCGTGCTCCACCGCGAAACCGTCCGGAGACCGGATCACACGCGCCACACGGTCGCCGTCCAGCGCCACACGGTTCACCGACGTCGCCGACACCTCCGCCGACAACTCCGCGTGGTCCGTCGCCGGCAGTATCTGCATCGCCCACGCCGGCAAGGCCGAAGCCGCCGCCGCGAGAAACGCCCCGACCGCCGCCGGCGAACGCCGCCGCCGCCCGGCGGGACGATTCATCGTTCGTTCCATACCTGCTCCTCCCGATCCTCGAAACGCACCAACCCCATCCGGCCGCCGTCCACACGGAACGACAGCCGATACCGCTTCCGAACCCGCCCCGCCTCCTCGCGACCCAGCCAGGTGACGAGCTCCCCCGTCACCTCCGCCGCCAGGGACTCCGGATCCGCATCCACACGCTCCGGGTAGAACGCCGTCGCCAGATCGCGGCGCGCCATCCGATCCGCCTCCGACGCAACCCACGAGCCGATCGCGCCGCGCGCCGAGGCGTGCGACATCCGCGCCGCAGCCTCCCGCACGAACGCCGCGTTCTCCGGCGTCAACGTCAGAAGCGTCACAGCCGCAGTCCGCGCCGTATCCTCCAGGTAGCGCCGACCGGCCCAACTCTCTCCCACCGTCCACGACGGACCCGACACCGCCGGGACCAGAACGGCCATCCCCTCCCGCGTCGCCAGGCCATGCGCCAGCACGAGGTTCGACAGAACCGAAAGCCCCAAAAGGCCCGCCAGAGCGAGACGCGCGTCGCGCACCCGCCGGCGCTCCGACTCCAGAGCCGCCCGCCTCATCGCCCCGTCACCCGGCGAACCGGCGCAGATGGCTCGCCGGCATGCCCCGAAGCCGCAACACGAACGACGGCAGGAACCAATACAGCGCCGACAGAGCCACGCTCGCGCTGCCGCCACGCTTCGCGCGCCGCAGCAAAAGCCACCCCGCAAACCCAGAAACCAACCCCGCCACGAAGGCGTTGGCCGCAAGGCCCAACACGGCCGGGCCCATCAGCACCGCCGCCTCGTCCAGCGTCCAGAACAGCCAGCGCTCCGGATCGTCCAGGCGCCGAGGGATCGCGTAACGCGCCGCATCGTCCATCCAACGCCTCCCTCACACGATCGCCGTGCCGACCAGGCCGGTCACGATCCCCACGCCCGCGCCGGCCGCCACGCCCACGCCCACCGAACCCAGCAACTGCATCGCGTTGAAGCGGAACACCGAACCCACCAGCGCCGCCCCAACCGCCAGAGCCGCAGCCAACTGCCCGCCCGTCCCCGAAACCATGTCCGTAACCGTCCCCAACGGACCCGCGAACGTCGTGTCCGTCGTCGCCGATACGCTGCCCACGCCCAGAACCGCAGCCGCCGCGACCGCCATGGCCGCCGGGGCCAGAGCGGCGAACGCCCCGGCGATCCGGCGCCGACCGCGGACACAGCGCGCAGCGACGTGGCCGCGCCGCGCGCGCATCACGCCGCCCTCCGGGCGCCCTGGCCGTCGTCCGACGTCGAACGCCGCCGACGCGCCGACGCCCAAGCCTCCACATCGGGCCGCGCGTAACGCACCCGGTTCCCGAACTTGTGGAACTCCGGGCCGTCCCCGCTCACCCGGTAGCGGTCCAGGGTGCGCGGGCTCAGGCGCAGAAACGCCGCCGCCTCGCGCGTGCTCATGTACAACTCGCCCCCGTCGCTCATGCCGCTCTCTCCTCCCGTGGTCGTGGAAAACTCCGAAGCGCCGCCGACCGCGGCGCCCGCAGACGGACAGCCCTTCACGGCGCGCCGGATCGCCTCGCGCTGCACGGCGCTCGCGTTGCGCGCCATCCACGCCCGCACACGATCCACCGTCGAAAGCCGCGGCGACGCGCCCTTCCGAAGGCGGCCCGCGAACGCCGTGTCGCCCGCAGCCTCCAGACCGAACACCGACGGCTTCGTCCGCGTCACCGCCAGAAACGCCGCAACCTCGCGCCGGAAACCCGGACCGAGAGGCGCGAGGCCCATATGCGACAGCGCCCGATCCGCAGTCCCGACGCGCGGAACGCGACCGCGCGACAACCCCGACACGAACGCGGGGTCGCCCACCGCCGCCAGGCCGAAGCGCCGCGCGCTCACCCCGCGCGCCGACGTCCACCGCTCGATGGCGCGCCGAAGCGCCTGTGTGCTATCCGTCATAGCCCGAACATAGCGCGAACCGACGGGCTGGACAATAGCGAACGAACGACCATATCCTACAAACGACGACACACGCGCGAGGAAACGCCATGCGCCGCGACCCGATACGAGAAAAAATCCGCCGCGAACTGCACGACCGAGACATCACCATGCGCGAGGCCTCCATCGCCATCGGCAGAAACCCCGCCTACGTCCACCAGTTCCTCGAACGCGGATCCCCCAGAGTCCTCTCCGCACACGACAGCCGCGCCCTCGCCGCCATCCTCGAATGCGACGCAGACGAACTCAGGCGCCGGGACGTCCCCCGGCGCAGGCCCGCAACCCGCAAGGCCCGCCCGCCCACGGCCACGGAACCCCGCGCCCCCCTCGCCGCGATCCCGGAGATGGCCGTCGACGCAGCAGCCGGAGGCGGAGCCCTCAACGAGGACCACGCCACCGAAAAAGCCCGATGGTACATCCCAGAAGCCATGATCCGGCACGAAGCCGACGCCGACCCCGAAAGCGTCCGAATCCTCAGAGCCAGAGGCGATTCGATGGAGCCCGTCGTCAACGACGGAGACAGGATCATCGTCGACACCGAACGCCGAACACCCGCAACCGGTGAAATGGCCGTCCTCTGGGACGGAAACGGACTCGTCGTCAAACGCGTCGAAACCCTCCACGACGCAGAATCGCCCGCAATCCGCCTCCTATCCGCAAACCCCGCATACCGCCCATACACATGCCTCGCCGACGAAACCCACATCGTCGGAACCGTCCTGTGGACCATCCGGAGAGTGCGATAGCTGCGGCGGAGGTCGGCGGCGCACACCCCCACAGGAAGGCGGCCTTGACATTCCATGCGAGCCGCCGCATTCGTGTGCGAGCGATAGCGAGCGCCTCGATACCGATCCGCGCCGGATAGCGGTTCGCATTGCTCGCGTCGGGAGATGCGCCGAGCGTCGGTCTGTCTCGTCGCTCGGGAATCGAAACGGGTACGGACTATGACCAAATCGCACAAGAAAAGTAAGACGATCAGGCTGCGGAAATTTTTCAATGACCACGGTCTTGAGAACATTAAATTCAACGTTGGCTTTATGGAGGCCGAGGTTCGGATAACCGACGTCGATCATAGGGCGGCTTGGGAATTGTATATCGAGATGCTGACCAGAATCGTCATCCAGCCCTTGCCGTCCGAGGACGGAGACGATAAAACGGCGCTCGACAGCGTGTACTCGCTCTTCCCCACGACGCGGGAGATCCTCCGCAGATACGGGCCGAAAGCCGTCGGGTTCAGCAAGATCGCCATACCCGTGCTCAACCAGCAGGTGAGGCCCTTCACCGCCAAATGGCACCACCTCTCCCTCCAGGAGGGCGCCTTCGACGACGAGGCGAGGAGGGCGGAATTTCGTCGGGAGTTGGGGAAACTCCAGGCGAAATTGCGCAACTACAACCGTATGCTGGCCGAAGTCGCCGGCGTCGAGGACATGACAGACCTCGAAAACACGAAAGGAAGCACCCAATGAACGCGACCCAAAGACACAGGGTTTTCGTCAGTTTCCATCACGACAAGGACCAGCGCTACAAAGACACCTTCGTCGGCATGATGGAAGGCAACATCGTCGATAAGTCCGTCGAGGATGGCGACATCGACGATGAGAACCTCAAGACGGAAACCATCCGCCAAAAGATCCGCGACGAATTCATCCGCGCCGCCAGGGTGACCGTTGTGTTGATCGGTCCCTGCACGTGGCAGAGAAAACACGTCGACTGGGAGATCGGATCCAGCTTGCGCGAGACTGACAAAAATCCCCGTTGTGGTCTGTTGGGAATACTCCTGCCCAACCACGCCAATTATGGAACGCAGAAATATACGCCCAAATTGATACCGCCCAGGCTGGCGGATAATTGCGGAGGGGATGACCCCTTCGCCCGCATCTACGATTGGTCCAATAGCTCGGCATCGGTCAGAAATTGGATCCATCGGGCGTTCGTGCGAAGAAGCGGGACGCCACCCAACAACAGGTACCCACAATTCCGGAACAACAGATCCGGCGATTGTTCGCGGGGGTGGTCGTGACTCTCACACCGGCATACCCCCGCCGCCGTTGGGGCGCACCGGGAGGCCAGCGCGCTCCTCGAACGGGCGACCGGCCCTCGTCCGCCGCGCCAACGGTGTGACCGCCCATGCCACGCACCAGCGAAGTCGCGCTCAACACCCTGTTCGCCGAAGCCCTTCGCCGCAAGCATCCGCTGTGGAGAGACCGGCTTCGCGTCGAGCAGACCGGGATATTGCGCGACGCCCGGCGAGCGCGGCCCGACATACTTGTCCACGTCCCGGACACGCAGCCCGTCGCGATCGAAACCGAATACGACCCGGCGTCCACGGTCGAGGACGACGCCAAGGCCCGGCTCGGCAAAACGCCGCGGACGTCCGCCGACCCTATCGAGCAGGCTATCGCCGTTCGCATCCCGGAGTCTCTTCGCCAGAGCCAGGCCGATATGGCGGAGCGTATCGCCGCCGCGGATTTCGGATACTGCGTGTTCTCCGGCGACCCCGACACCCCGGACCGCTGGCCGGAAGCCGGATGGCTCACGGGCGGCATCGACCATATCGCCCGCTGCGTCGAGCATGCGATGGTGTCGCAGCGCCTTATCGACGAAAGCATGTCCATTCTCGAGGAAGGCGTCCGCCTCGCCACCCAGGCCATCGAGGACGCCGGAGAGCGCGGTTTCACCGACATCGAGCGCGACATGGGCCGCATTCTCAACCAGCGCGGCGGCGAACAGACCACCCGAATGGCGATGACCATCATCGCCAACGCGCTCACTTTCCACGTCACCATCGCCGGAACGCACGACATACCCTCCGTCGCGCAGCTCCGGGCCGGCTCGCGAACTTCCTTACAGATGGCTCTTATCGACGCATGGGAGCGCATTCTCGACGAGATAAACTATTGGCCCATCTTCAAGGTCGCATCCGACCTCCTCGCCCCCATACGCGCGGCGACGGCCCGGCGCGTCCTCGACGCGCTCTCCGCCGCGGCCGAACGCCTCGCCCACATCGGCGTCACCACGCGCCACGACCTATCCGGCAGGATGTTCCAGAACCTGATCGTCGACCGGAAATTCCTCGCGACCTTCTACACGCTCCCCACCAGCGCCGCGCTCCTCGCGGAACTGTCCGTCGCCCGCCTGGAAACCGACTGGAGCGACCTCGGTGCCTATCCCGCCCTCAGAGTCGCTGACCTGTCCTGCGGCACCGGCACGCTCCTCTCCGCGGCCTACCACGCCGTGCTCGGCCGCTACCGCAGGGCCGGGGGCGATGACGGCGCCGTCCACCGCGAGATGATCGAACGCGCCATCGTCGCCGCAGATATCATGCCCGCCGCCGCCCACCTTTGCGCCTCGCAACTGTCGAGCGTCCATCCGAACGTGGTTTTCGACAACACCCGTGTCTATACGATGCCCTACGGGATCGGCGTCAGCGAGGAGCGCGAACGCGGCGTCGCCATCGGATCCCTCGACCTCACCGTCGCGGCGCAGACCCGCTCGCTATTCGCGACCGGACAACGGCAGGCGCGCGGCGCGGGGGGCGACGCGGAAGTCTCGGACGTGGAATTGCCGCACGAGTCGGTCGATCTCGTGATCATGAACCCGCCCTTCACGCGCCCGACGGGACATGAAGCGAAGAAAATTGGTATTCCCGTTCCGGCCTTCGCCGGATTCCGCACGACGGCCGACGAACAGCGCGCCATGTCGGATCGCCTCGCCGCCATCCGCGGGGCGCTCGATAGCCCGGCCGGCCACGGCAACGCCGGCCTCGCCTCCAACTTCATCGATCTGGCCCACGCCAAGGTCAAACCGGGCGGCGTCGTCGCCTTGGTACTGCCCATCGCCGCCGTGCAGGGCAGCGCGTGGAGCGCGGTGCGCGAGTTGCTCGCGGACCGATATATGGATGTCGTGATCGTCACCATCGCCGCGTCGGGGAATTTCGACCGCGCCTTCTCCGCCGACACAGGCATGGCCGAGGCGCTAATCATCGCCACCAAGCGCCACGACGGCCCAAGCGACTCGACCCGACAGGCGTTGTTCGTGAACCTCCATCGCCGCCCGGAGACCCTGCTCGAAGCCGCCGAAACCGCCAAACTCGCTATCCGCCTGCGGACAACGCCGGCTACGGGCCGTCTGCGCGCGGGGAACCAGCCGCTCGGAAGCTACATCCGTGCGCCGTTGAACGAGGGCGGGTGCGCCGCCCTCCGCGAATCCGCGCTCGCCGACACCATGATGGCGTTGCGACGCGGCGAACTGCGAATGCCCAGGCACGAGCAGCGCCATGTGCCGATCTGCTCTCTCGGCGACCTGGGGGAACGCGGGCTATACCACCTCGACATCGGGACCGCCAACGACGAACAACCCCCGTTCCGGGGACCGTTCAAGATCGTTCCGGCGCAAGGCGTCCCCAGCTATCCCATCCTTTGGAGCCATCGGGCGGACCGGGAGCGGTCCATGATTGTGGAGCCGGATAGCGAGGGCGAGATAAGGCCGGATTGCGAAGCCCGCACTCTGGAGGCTTGGCGAACCGCGACGCGCCTTCATTTCAATCGCGACTTTCAAATCAACTCGCAGAGCCTCGCGGCCTGTCTCACGCCGGATCGCACGCTTGGCGGCCGGGCATGGCCGAACTTCCAGCTCCGTGACGCGCGTTGGGACGAGGTAATCGCGCTGTGGGCCAATTGCACGGCTGGGCTAATGATGTTCTGGTGGGAGGGATCCCGCCAGCAACGAGGTCGGGTGGCGCTGACTATTTCCGAATTGCCCAAACTCTCCGTTCTCGATCCGAGAGCACTGCCCGAAGACAAGATCGAACAAGCGAGAAATATCTTCGAGAGATTTCGGGGCGCAACTTTCATGCCCGCAAACGAGGCTTACCGCGACGATGTCCGCCAAAGCCTCGATCGATCCGTTTTCGTCGAACTTCTCGAATCTCCGGAGAGCCTGCTTGACCCATTGGACAACCTGCGCCGGCAGTGGTGCAACGAACCCTCGGTACACGGCGGGAAACGCACGCTCTCGAACGGAGGCGAATCGTGAGACCTGAACGCGGCGAATGCGAAAAGAAAGTCGTCGCTATGCACGTCTTCTGCGTTCGCCAACGGGGGAGGGGTGAGCGCTATCGGCCCGGGCGACCTGACTGCGTTTCAATCCCCTCGCAAACGGGGCGGCCTCCTTCACCGTGATCGGAACGACCGGACTCGGCTATGGCGGAGTCGAGTTTCAATCCCTTCGCAACCGGGTCGGCCTCCTTCACGCAGCCCGAGGACGGGTACGTCTGGGACAGCTTCAACGTGTTTCAATCCCTCGCAACCGGGGCGGCCTCCTTCACCCGGACCGGAGCGCCAGCATGGACGTCCAGCCCCTGATCGACTTGTTTCAATCCCCTCGCAACCGGGGCGGCCTCCTTCACACCGTTCCGATGAGGCCCGCCGAAGCGCGGGTGGTGGACCCGTTTCAATCCCCTCGCAACCGGGGTGGCCTCCTTCACGCGGCGGAGGCGGCGGCGCGAACGTCCACGCCGCCGGGCGGGTTTCAATCCCCTCGCAACCGGGGCGGCCTCCTTCACCCAGACCATACGACGGCGAACAAGGGGCAGGTGCTGGGTTTCAATCCCCTCGCAACCGGGGCGGCCTCCTTCACCTGGCGCTGTCGATCCGCGCGGCGGCGTCGATCCTCGCCGTGTTTCAATCCCCTCGCAACCGAGGCGGCCTCCTTCACCCGACTCCTCCCCGATCAGAGTCTCGACGAATTACGCCTGGTTTCAATCCCCTCGCAACCGGGGCGGCCTCCTTCACCAGCCGCCCCCCGGCGCGCGCGCCGGCTGGATAATTCCGGGTTTCAATCCCCTCGCAACCGGGGCGGCCTCCTTCACCGAACGACGAAATCGTCGACCTGGTGAACGCCGTCCACCCGTTTCAATCCCCTCGCAACCGGGGCGGCCTCCTTCACCGGGGCGAGGACCAGGTGCTGGCGCAGATATTCGATTTCGGGTTTCAATCCCCTCGCAACCGGGGCGGCCTCCTTCACCTGGCGCGACGCGGGCGGCAGGGCGCAGACCGACGGCGCGTTTCAATCCCCTCGCAACCGGGGCGGCCTCCTTCACCTGGAGTCGGCGATGGCGGCGCGCGCGGAGCACATCGCGGCTATGTTTCAATCCCCTCGCAACCGGGGCGGCCTCCTTCACAGGACCTCGCCGAAGAGTGGAACGACGATGAACTGTTGAGTTTCAATCCCC
This sequence comes from Alphaproteobacteria bacterium, assembly GCA_965242575.1. Taxonomy (GTDB): domain Bacteria; phylum Pseudomonadota; class Alphaproteobacteria; order UBA7887; family UBA7887; genus JANQOH01. Next base: position 1,643,663 of record OZ251461.1, on the reverse strand, counting down.
TCGCAACCGGGGCGGCCTCCTTCACCGCATCGTCGTCGGGATGACGCGCTACAACAGCGCGAAGGTTTCAATCCCCTCGCAACCGGGGCGGCCTCCTTCACTTGGGACGCACGGAATCCGGAAATCGCGGAATCCAATCGGTTTCAATCCCCTCGCAACCGGGGCGGCCTCCTTCACGTCGTCGTGACCGGCGCAGTCAGCGCGATCCGCCCGCCGTTTCAATCCCCTCGCAACCGGGGCGGCCTCCTTCACGGGTTGCTGGAGGAGATCGTCTCGGAGGGGCCGGACGTCTGGTTTCAATCCCCTCGCAACCGGGGCGGCCTCCTTCACCTGGCGCAACGTTCGCCTCGACTGGACGGCGCACCGGCGCAAGTTTCAATCCCCTCGCAACCGGGGCGGCCTCCTTCACGTCACCTCCTCCAGGTCGATATAGGTTTTCCCGCCGCGCCGTTTCAATCCCCTCGCAACCGGGGCGGCCTCCTTCACGTGGTCGAGCGGCCGCCTCGCCGACGAGGTGGTGACGCGGCGTTTCAATCCCCTCGCAAACGGGGCGGCCTCCTTCACCCTATAGCTACAACGCCGACCCCGGCACGCCGATCCGCGTCTGGTTTCAATCCCCTCGCAAACGGGGCGGCCTCCTTCACCCAGCAGCAGATTCAACACGCCGGAGTCGAATTTCGCCGTGTTTCAATCCCCTCGCAAACGGGGCGGCCTCCTTCACCCGGCAGGACCGGCCTCGACTACGCCGCGCCGATCCGCGCGTTTCAATCCCCTCGCAAACGGGGCGGCCTCCTTCACGCGAGGAGCCGCGCGCATCCTCGCCGTCGCCATCATTTTCGCGTTTCAATCCCCTCGCAAACGGGGCGGCCTCCTTCACGCGCGGCGGAGATCCACGCGGTGCTGACGCTGCTGGAGCCGGGTTTCAATCCCCTCGCAAACGGGGCGGCCTCCTTCACAGGGTATCGGCGTCAAGCCCAACGTGCTCGTCGTCGGCTCGGGTTTCAATCCCCTCGCAAACGGGGCGGCCTCCTTCACCCTGTTTTGCGGCGCGGGCGGCGCGGCGGAGGGGCTGATGCGGTTTCAATCCCCTCGCAAACGGGGCGGCCTCCTTCACCGCTCGCCCGCGCCCGGACGCATGACTGGCCGGTCGTCGATAGGTTTCAATCCCCTCGCAAACGGGGCGGCCTCCTTCACAAAGCGGGCGGCGTCCTGCTGACCGGCGTGCTGGCGTAGGCGTTTCAATCCCCTCGCAAACGGGGCGGCCTCCTTCACGGAGCTTCTTTGGACCAACTACAAGCAGAGGGATCGCCTGCTAGTTTCAATCCCCTCGCAAACGGGGCGGCCTCCTTCACGGCTCGGCAAGTTGACTTGCCAGGAGTGGGAAGAAAGGGGCTTGTTTCAATCCCCTCGCAAACGGGGCGGCCTCCTTCACGATGCGGACCCTCGCGGCGGCGCTGGCGCCGGGCGTTCCGTTTCAATCCCCTCGCAAACGGGGCGGCCTCCTTCACCGATCTCTTCACCCGCGGGGCGCGGAACGACGCGAATTTCGTGTTTCAATCCCCTCGCAAACGGGGCGGCCTCCTTCACGATGACGAGCTACCGAGAGGAGGGGATATACGACGCCTGGGTTTCAATCCCCTCGCAAACGGGGCGGCCTCCTTCACCGAACGCCGGAAGGCGATCGACACGATCGCTAAGATCGATCGTTTCAATCCCCTCGCAAACGGGGCGGCCTCCTTCACCCTCCTCGAGGAGCTCCACCTCCAGCCCGCGCTGCGCAGCGCGTTTCAATCCCCTCGCAAACGGGGCGGCCTCCTTCACGCGCCAGGCGCAGAAGGATTGGGATGAGAGGAATCCGCAGGTTTCAATCCCCTCGCAAACGGGGCGGCCTCCTTCACTCCAATCGTCTCCTCCGCGATCGGAAAAAGGCGCTGGAGAGTTTCAATCCCCTCGCAAACGGGGCGGCCTCCTTCACACGCCGAGGCGGTCATGAAGGCGGCCCAGACTGTCTATGGGTTTCAATCCCCTCGCAAACGGGGCGGCCTCCTTCACGACGATGCCTAGCCGAACGACCCCGAAAGACTTCACCAGCCTTGGTTTCAATCCCCTCGCAAACGGGGCGGCCTCCTTCACCCGCCCCACCCCCCCAGCGAGGACGATATGACGACCCCCACCGGTTTCAATCCCCTCGCAAACGGGGCGGCCTCCTTCACCTCGACGACCGCCTCGCCCATGCCGGTCTGGTCGACGGCGTTTCAATCCCCTCGCAAACGGGGCGGCCTCCTTCACGCTGCGGCGGACGGCCTGCGCGTTGGCCCGGGCGGACCTCTAGTTTCAATCCCCTCGCAAACGGGGCGGCCTCCTTCACGGCGCTGTCTGCTCAGGGCGTCAGCGCCAAGAAGATCGACGAAGTTTCAATCCCCTCGCAAACGGGGCGGCCTCCTTCACCTGGCAGAAAATCGCCGCCGCCGCCAACACCTTGTACGAGCGTTTCAATCCCCTCGCAAACGGGGCGGCCTCCTTCACCCGTCGCCGCCGCGCCAGTGGAAATCGCCAGCCACCAGTCGGTTTCAATCCCCTCGCAAACGGGGCGGCCTCCTTCACATGCTGAGCCGCCGCAGCAGGAAGCGCACTCGCAACCAATGGGTTTCAATCCCCTCGCAAACGGGGCGGCCTCCTTCACATAACGCGCCTCTTCGTATCATGGAGGAAGGGACGGCGGTTTCAATCCCCTCGCAAACGGGGCGGCCTCCTTCACCTTGATGAGATGACGTTTGTCGACCGGTATCAGATCGAGGTTTCAATCCCCTCGCAAACGGGGCGGCCTCCTTCACGCCTGTCCCGCAAATGCTCATTCCGTCAACGGGATACAGCGCGAATTTTCGTAACGGGGCGGATCGACGCGCTCGCTTTCCCACCTCGGACCGTCGTGTTGCGAAGGACGGCGGCGGAAAGCATCGTGGAATCAATCCGATACGGGAATTCGTTACCCATCCCCGCACCGCGTCCGGCGAACGGCTACGACCGACTTCAGACAATGAACACCTCTTCCTCCCCGATTCGCGGTTCGATGGTCCCAAAATACCGCCGTGCGCCGTCGCATGACGCGCAAAGCCGATAGACCGCTATCTTATCTTCCTTCGGATGCGCGATCTCCTCCAGCCGCCGCAGACAATCCTGCATTAGCGAGACGCCCACCGGAAGCTCGAATACGCTATTCTGGACGCGATCACCATAGGAGTCGAGCAGCTCCGAGAGTTTTTGCCGCCGCTTGTCGTCCGCCACGTCGTAACATACGATGAACCGGCTCATCGCCCACCCCGCAACAGCAGCGGTTCATAGCCGGCGCCGCCCCGGACGTGGGCGGCGAGGCGGTCCACTTGGCGCGCGATCGCCCGCTCCACCGTGAGGCCCGCCTCGACTCCCGCCATCCGACCGTCGAGGTACCGTTCCCATTCGCGAAAGAATCGACGCATACCGTCGCGGACGAGACGCACGCCGCCGCGTTCTCCATCGGGCTCGAAATGCTCCGGCGTCAGCTGTTTCCTGTTGCACATGCGGAGCGTGAAGCGGTCCACCACCGGATGGCGCAGTTCCTCCATCGCGTCGAGCGCGAGGCTCGGCCGCCCGGACCGGACAGCGTGGAGAAACCCCAGATACGGGTCGAACCCGCGCGCCTCCAGCAGGCTTGCGAGCAGGTTCGCGAGCAGGGTGTAGCCAAGCGAGAGAAGCGCATTGGCGGGGTCCGGAGGCGGACGGCGTTTGCGCCCGGAAAAGCCGATCGAGCCGGAGAACGCGAGGTCCAGAACCGAAAAATACTCCCGCGTTCCCTCGCCCTCGATTCCGCGGATGGCGTTGCGCGAACGGGCTTCGGCGAGTACCGCGCGCGCCCGCCGGATGCGGACCGCCGCCAGCGCGAAACGCTTCTCTCCCGGCCGGTTGGAGCGCACGGCGGCGATCATGGCGGCCGCGTTGCGCAGTTTGCCGTCGATGAACACGCGGGCGAGCGCTGTCGCCGCCTCCTCGTCGCAAGCCAGCCGGTATTGCCTTAGGCGCAGATCGGCCGTGCGAGAGAGTTCCGGCACGAGCCGCCCGAGGAAATCCCCGCTCCGGGCGAACCACGACACGGCGATCCCCTTCTCCAGGCACATCCGGGTGGCGTCGGCGGTGATATGCGCGCGTCCGACCAAGCCGATCGCCTCCAGCCGATGCGGCTCCACCTCGATCAACTGGCGCGTGCGTTCGGGAAGCGGCCCCGGTCCGTCCGGGTCCTCGTCGAGGGTGACAATGAACGATCCTGCGCGGCGGCGCACCACCGCGCCCGGCTCGGTCACATAGAGGGTCGGCATCCGCTCCGCTCTACGCCGGCGGGACCGAGCGAGCGACCGATATCCACTGGTCGAAGCGTTCGCCGGCGTCTTCGCGCGCCAGATCGGCGAGATCGTTCAGCAAAGCGCGCATCTTGTCGGAGTCGCCAGGGGCCCTGGCGGCGAATCCGTGGACGAGAATGCTGATATTGCGCAGCTTCGGCTTGAGAGCCGGCTCGTTTTCAAAATTCTCCAGCCGATCCGCCAGAGGGTCGTTACAGTGTCGGAGTATCCTGCCGACTTGGAACCGAGACGCCTGCATTTTCCCTCCCGGCGCTTCCGAGAATGGATGGCTTCCGGTTTTCCTGGCCTTCTCGCCAACGCTCTTGACGGCCTGGCGTTCCCGGTCGAGATCGGCCGAGTCGAGGCCGTGATCGAAGAGCCGAGCCTGGCCGACGAGTTCCAGAATGCGGTAGGCGCGCACAAGCGCGTCTTCGTTCTGCCCATGCGCCACGCGGCGCTCGCCGTTGGCGATCAGGTCTGCGACAAGGCGGCGCAACCATTCCGCCATGCCGGCATGGTCATTGCGCGCCGGGGCGTCCGATAACCGGCGCGCCCATTCTGCGGCATCGCCGAGCCTGTCTTCGCCGCGCAGGGCGCCCGCGCGTCGCGCCGCTTCCGCATAATCCAGCCGGTCCCACGCAGCGAAGAATACGGCGTGGCGGCGCAAAGCCGCAGCTTCTCCGCGCATGGGGTCGGGTATGGGCGCCGAGAACGAGTCGTCAGGACCCGGCGTCAATTTGAGAACGGCGGCGAAGTCGCCGTTGTTCAGCAAATCGCTGGCCGTATCGAGCCGGCGGCGAGCCGTCGCTAGCTCCGTGCGCAGCTGCGCGATTCTTTCCGTCCCAGCGCGCACCATGCCGCGCGAATCGCGCTCGCCCCATATGTAGCGCATTCGGGAAACGCCGCGCCGAACCGCCGCGAGCACGAGCGCGGCACTCATCGCTTTTGTGCCGCGCGTGAAGTCGGCGACGAGCGAATTCGCCTTATACCCCTTCTTCAGCAAACCGCCGAGCACCTCGTCGAAATGCCCAAAGCAGGCGTCTGCGTCGTTTTCCAGGCCCGGCTTCGGCAGGGTCTCAATACGGATCGGCAGTCCAGGAAAACGTTCGGTGAGCGATTCGGCGAAACCTGCCGTCATCGTTGAGGGCAGCAGGACTGCCTCTTTCCATTCTCCATCGCGTATGCTCTTCGCAAGCGGTGCAAGAAGGCTCGTTTCGAGTTTCTCCATGTTTCCGGTGCCGACCGTCAGCACCAGAACCTTGCCTTGCTCCCTCATTGCCGGCTTCCTCCTCGCCTCCGGGGGTCGCCGCGAGGGTGGGCCGGTCGCGAATGTCTCTCCATCACTTCCTCGGTGGGCCAGAAGAAGCTGGCGTTCACGCGGTGCGAAACGCGGACGAACAGGGATTCTTCCCGTCCCGGTTCGGCGTCTCCCGGAACCGCCTCGGAATTCATGATGTCGCCGATCATCGCTCCGTCGGCGGTACGCGCCTTCCACTTTCCCTTTCTGGTCTTCTCCTCGAGCAGGATTGCGCGCACCCGTTCGCCAACCGTCGGCAGCTCGGGGCCCCGCGCAGGCGTTGACGGCCCGGGCGCGGCCGGGCCCGCATCGCCGCTTCGCTCTTCATCCTCCAGCGCCCGTTTCGCGTGACCATGCAGATTCTCGAGCGCCTTCCGGCTCGTCGGCTCGTCGGGCAGCCTCGGCGCGACGAAGGCGGTGAGTCGCACCGAAAGCGTTCCGTTCCGCTTCTTTGAAAGGCTCCAGAGCGCCGGCGATGCGTGGCGTTCGATGCCGGCGGCGTCGAGCGGTCGGGAGGGCCGCCCCATTCTCCGCGGCAAGCCGAACGCCAGCCGTTCGTCGCTGGAGCGCAGCGATTTCACGAATTCCTGATAGACGCCGCCGACCCGGTCCAGCGCGTACCACGGGTTTTTCCAACGCGTAGCAAACTCCGCGGGGCCGACCAGGCGATCCAGCGCCGGCGCGTCGGCGCAGCGTCCGGCGGGGAGGCCGACACTTTCGCGAAACCTTTGGCCCGCCGCGAGGCATTCGGCGATGGAGCGGATCGCATGGATTTCGATATCCGCGAAAGATCCGAACCCCTTGCGGGATTTCGATCCAGCGCCGCCGAACCGGGCGAGCAGCCAAAGGGCTGCTTGCGCCTGCTCCATGACGTCCCGCGCCGGGATACGCGCGCCTGCGTCGAGAATGGCGTCGCGCGCGCTTAGCGTCAGGCGCCAACGGGCGCCGGCGTCGCGGTACCATCTGCGGCGGTTGCCGCTCTCGTCCATACCGTAGGAAACGTAGAAAAGACCTTGTATGATTTTTCCGCCGCGCCGGGGCCGTTCAAGCCGATGTTTTTGCTGTATATCTCTCTTTATGTATTTGACCGCCGCGCCGTTCCCTTCCGCATCCACAGCCAGCGAAACCGCCCCGCCGCTGCTCGGTCCGCCCCACACCAGAGTCTCCAGCTTCGGCAGCTCGTTCCGCGACAGATGGCCTGCGTGCATCGTCCGCCACCACCAGCGCAGCAGGCCGCGCATCGTGGCCGGGCGCAGGTCGCAATCCGCCTTTTCCTGGCTGGCGCCAGCGAGAAAGGCGGGGGAGACGATCTCCAGCCGATGCTCGGCACGAACGCGTGTCTCCGGCGCAGCGGGGCGAGCGCCCTCCACTGGGACGATGCGCCCGTATCCGGCGTTGGTCTTCGCTCCCGCGCCGGCGTGGGCGAGCGCCGCGCGCAGCCATTCCATCGCGAGCTCCGCGAGACCGTCGACGGAGGCGCGCGCGCGGTCGGACAGCGCGAAGTCGAACTCCGCTCCCGCCGCAACGGCGAGGAAGCTCACTATGCTCGGGTTTTCCCAATCGCCGGGGTCGTCCTCGCCCGCGTAATACTTCACATGGTGGTTGTTCACGATGTCGCGCTCGAGGCGCGGCCATTTTACCGGCCAGGCGTCGTGAAAGAGTATCCGCCCGGCGGCGGGTTCTCCGGGCGGAGCGACGTCCTTCGGAGCCCACGCCTTGTGGTCTTCCGATCCGGGACTCGTTCCGAACGCCTCGCGGATTTTCTTCCACGCGGCGGCGGCGTCGGCTTCGCCGGGCGCCCAAACGGTTTCCGCCCAGGCGCGGGCCATGCCCTTGAGACCGCTTCCCGGTAGCCACGCGAAACCGTAAACCGGGTGCAGCGCGAGGCCGGCGTTCTCCAGCGCGCCGGATCGCGACAGGTGCAAGGTCAACGGGCCGGCGGTCCGGCCCCGCAGCCGCGCCGCTCCGAGCTCCCGCAACGCCTCCTCGCGCCGCGCGAGAAGGGCGCCGAGCAACGCCCCGTCGCCGGCGCATTGCACTACCCAGTTAAGCGCCTCGCCTTGCTCTTCCTGGCTGCCGGCGGCCGACAATTTGTCGAGTTGCAGGCCGGGGTTCCGCTCGGCGAGGCGGACCTTGTCGACCGATTCGGCGGTCGAGCGCGGCAGGACTGGGCCGGGCATGGCGCGTCAGTCCTCCTCGACGCCGATTTCGGCTTCAGCAAAGCGGGTCAGCCATTGCAGCCACGATTGCGCTTCGCCCGTCGCGCGCCGCAACAGGTCGGAGTCGCCCTCGATAATCGCGCGGCACAGCGCCTTGCCGTCGACGTCCACCGGTGCGGCCCCTTTCGCCAGCCGGCGTTCGACGAGCAGCCATTGTGCGAGATGTTTCGCCAGGAGCTCGCGGCCCCCGCCGCCCTTCGCGTTGAGGAAGGCGAGCGCCTGCCCCAGGCCCGATGTCACGATCCGCACCGGCAGGCGCTTGGCCTCGCGCGCGTAGTCCTTGTCGGCGCCGTTTCGCAGCATTCGCTTCGCGTCTTCGACGCCCGTCCAGGCGTGGCGCGCGCGCCGCTGCGCCAGGGTCGGTCCGGCGGTCACGGCGCGGCCTCCTCCGCCGGGGCGGCGAAGCGAACCGCGCACAGGCCTTTGCCGACGGTTTCGCCGCCGCCGACCCGCAGGAACCGCGGCGCAGTCCGCCGCAGCCAGCCGAGCACCTCGCCGGCGTTCATGGCCACGCCCTCGCGACGGCTGCGCTCGGCGGTAACGACGGCGTAGAACAGCGTTTCGGGCGGCAGGAACTCCTCGTAGAACAACGCCCCGTCGCGCACGGTCTTGCGTTCGGGGTGCAGGCCGACGCGGGCCGTTACCTCGGTCGCGTGGCGGGCGAAATGCGTGAACTCGTCGCCGCCGATGACCGTGAGATGCCTCTTCAGGCGCGCCGCCGTCGGCTCGTCGGAGACCGCGCGGCGCGCGATCCAATCCGCGACCGCGGCGGCCTCGCCGCCGCCGTCGACGCGCTCAAACTCGAACTCCTCGAGCACGACCCGGTCGCCATCGACAATCAGCGGACTCCCGTCGACGCACGCCGCCCGGTTCTCGCCCGCCTCCGGCGCGTCGGGGAACCCATCGCCGCCCAACACTTCCAAATCGCGCCGCAGCCGCGACAGCGCATCGCCGCAGGTCGTCCAGGCGAACACCCCCTTCAGCGAACGCACCGGAAAAGCGAGAAGGCGCGCGTCGGAAATCGATACCGCTCCGGCGTGGTCGCTCGCGTTTCCGGTTTCCGGTCCGAACGCCGCGAACAGGGTTTCGTCGTTCTGCGCGGCGGCGGAGCAGGCGGCGCGCAACACGCCCTTGAGCGACGAACCCGGCACGGTCGGCCAGTCCGTATGCCGCTCCCGCTGGACCGGCAGGTCGACGACGCCCAGCGCCGTTCCGCTCCCCGGATGCAGCCCGCTCAGGCAGTGAATGAACAACAGCGCGGATTCAGGCATGAGTCCATGTCCCCTCGAGGAAGCCGCCCCAGCCGACAGCGGAATCTTCCGGGCCGGCGAGCGCCCCGGGCACCGCGGCACCGGGCGGCAGAAAATAAACCGATCCCGCCCGCGCGGCGAAACGGTTGGGCTTCGGCCCGCCACGCGCGAGGTCCCATCCCGAGATCGCCTCGTATCCGGGGACAACGGCGGCGTGGACCGCCAGATCTGGCGGCCTCTGGCCGCCGAACGGACCGGGAGTCGTCAACATGACCAGCCGCCCTTCTCCCGATTCGCCGCCGCGCGGCGGGGCGGGTAGGTTCGGCTCCGGCGCGACCGCGGCGCGGCGACCCTCGCCGCCAAGGGCGACGAGAACGCCGGACTTGGGAAACATCTCCAGCGCCTCACGCGGCCCCGAAAGCGCGGCGTAAAGACGAACGCCGCCGTGCAGCGCCAGCATCCGCGCGGCGTAGATCATGCCTTTGGCCGCGGTGGCCCGCTCCGGACTCCTGGCGATGCCTGTCCGGTCGTGAAAGGTGAAAAGCTTCTCCGCCTTGACGATATGACCCGCGTCCGGCGCTCTGCCGGCGAGGAAACGCTCCATCCCGGCGGTCGACACGTAACCGGAGACCCGCTCCAGCCGCTCCGGGCTTCGCGACCATACGGGCTTCATGTCCGGGGTCGGCGGTTTCCAGCCCGGAATATCCTCGGCGAGCGGGTCCAGGCGCGAAATCTCGCCGCTCTCGCGCCCGCGCCGCAGCGTCGCCGGCGCGGGATACAGGATTTCGCCGTTTCTGCCGAACCACGGGCCGGCGAAGCGGACCGCGCCGACCGCTCCGGCGCCGGCCGCCGCCGCGGCCTCGCCGAAAGTCAGCCCCGCGCGGACGCCCTCGGCGACGCGCTCGGGCGCCACGCCGGCGGCGCGCAGCATCGCCGTCCGCAGCGCGCCGGCGACAGTTTGCGGATTCGGCAAGCCCGAAGCGGCGCGCGATGCGGCGCCGAACGGCCGCCCGTCGCGGAAGAACAGCATGTCCTGCGGTTCGATCCGCAGCAGAACCGCCGCTCCGCCGTTCATGGCGCGGTTCTCACCGGTCGCGGCCGCGGGCGATGAACGCAGCGCCCTGGCACAGCGTGACGAACTGGCGCAGCGCCTCGCGGCGCGGGGGCGGCGCCTCCCGCTTCGCCCGCTCCCGCGCATAGTCTTCCCACCAGCCGGCGATCATCTCTCCGACCTGATTCTCGCCGGCGCGTTTCGTCCATTCTAGGTCGTCGATACGGTCGCCAAGCCGGCGTATTTCCGCCTCGATCGCCGCGTCGGGCAGGCCGTCGTCCTCCAGCACCGGGAGTTCGGCGCGCAAGCGATACGTCCAGCGGTCGCTAGCGCCGCGCGCGAACAGTTCCGCGAGTTCGGCGAACCGCCCGGCGAGCGGCCAGGGCAGGGCGGCACCGGAATGCTCGCCGGAGCGCCGCGCGAAGTGCAGATGCAAAATGTTCCTGCCCTCCGCCTTGGCGCGCTTCTCTGCCTCGCGGGCTGCGTCGAGCGCAAGGCGCAAATCCTCCATATGGTGGACGTAGGCGATGCCGGCGGACAGCGTCGCGGCGCCCATTCCCGCGCCCGGACCGTCGCCGCTCCAGGCCGCTCGCAGCGCCCCGGCACACGCTACGGCGCCGGCCGCGGGCAGCAGCGCGAGCAGGTCGTCGCCGCCCGAGTAGATTACGGTTCCCCGATGCGCGCGGACGATCCTCGGCGCGTCGCTCGCTGCAAACTGGCCAAGCGCGGCGCCGATAGCCGCTTGTAGCTCCGGCCCGACCGGGCGCCGGGCGGCGAGCGCCGCCTCGGCCCGCGGCCCGCTGGCGCGGAGCAGGTCATCCATGGTGTCGGGATGCAGAACGTCCTTCAGCGGCGGCGCCCGGTCGCCGCGCAGCCAGCCGCCCAGATCGTCTCCGTCCATGACGAGGATGGCCAAATAGGACGGGGGAGGGCCATGCGCTTTCTGCGCCTCGGCGATACGCGCCCGCGTCCGGGGTTTCGCCAGCTCTTCGCCATCGTCGGAGTCGTGAAGCCACCGCCCGCTCCAGTTTTCGTCCTCCCGGCGCACCGCGTCCGGATCGATTCCGGCATCCGCCAGCCAATTCGCGGCGGCGACGGTCGCGGTATCGGGAAAGCGCAGATCCTCCGGGCCAAGCGCCAGCTCGCCAGCGAGCGCGACGGGGCCGGCGAACCGCTTGGCCAGCGCCACGGCGCAGAGCCGCTCCCCGGGCCGCAACCGGACTCCCTTTACCCGGAGACGGGCCGCGGCGCTGTCCCAGAACCGCCTCGCCGAGTCGAAGGCGGCCGGCCCCATTTGCTCCCACGATCCGAATAGGGCGCATTTCGGCGGCGACTTCCCCTCTCTGTCTAGGCCGGACGCCGCGGGCGCGCGCCGCGCCGCGCGGTTCGCCTCCGCCACCCGCGCCGAATACTCCATGCGCGCCTGCCACCGGCCGGCCGCTCCTCCTCCGCCGTCGGGCGCCACATCGGCGAGCGCCCGGACCTTCGCCGCGTCAGGCCATACGTCGCCGAACGCGCCGCCGCCAATCCACCGCGCCAACGCCTCGTCGTCCAGCGAATCGTAAGGCGCCACGGTCGCGCCTGCGTCAAGGAGATTTTCGATCTGCGCCAGCCAAAGCCGATCCCAATCGGCGGACAGTTCGTCAAGAGCCGGCGCCAGCCGGTCGCGCACGCGAGTCGCGAGATCCGTCCATGCGCCGCGCGCCGCCGCCTCGCACGCCCGCGCCAGTTCCCCGGTCGCAGCGTCGGGAACGATAGCGAGAAAGCGATTCGGAAACGATGGGCTGCGACGGGCCGCCGCGTCCGGCATCGGAACGCGGTCGCCAAGTTCGGCGTCGCGGCGCAGCCAGAGATCGATCGACGGGTTGCCGCGCAACGCCGGATACACGAACGCCGTGGGCCCGAGCCGATCCAGAACCGGCCGCATCGCCCGGAAGGCGAGCCACGACAGGATCGCACTGCCGGTCCACAGGTCGCGCACCGACCGCGCTGCTGCGATGAAGGATTGCACCGGCCCGAGGGCGAACGAAAGGCAGGCGCCGCCGCCGACGCCCCGGCGGGCCGCCCACAGGCCGGCCGCGGCGCCCGCGCGATCCAGCGCCGAATGGTCCGGCGCGCGCGGATCCGCCGGAAGCCGGCTCGCCCAGTCGCCGAACGCCGCGTCGAGGCGCTCCGGCAACAGGCGCCACAACGCGAGAAACCGCCGCCTGGGATCGTCCAGTCCCGCGACGATATCCTCAACGACGCCTTCGGCTTTCGTGGGGGCCACCGCGCCGCACCGGATCTCACCCGCCTTTCCGCCCACGGGGTGGCGCGTCGGCAGTGTCCCGTTCGCCAGCGCCGGCCAGCGATCCGGCAGGGGGATCTCCTCGTCCAGCGCGCCGCCGGCGGTCGTAATCTCGTCGATTGCGACCGCGCGTCCGAGCGCGGCCGACGCGTATCGCGCGGCGCGCTCCTCCCATTCGCCGGGCGCGGCCGCCTTGTCGAACGGGTCACGCAGGAAGGCGAGGGTCAGCCCGTCCCAGTCGGTCCGCGGTTCCAATGCCATCCTCGCGCGCCTCCCGGCTTGGCGTTCGCTCCGCCAGGGAACAGACTGTATCGAACGCAGGCCGGCCGCAAGGGGAGCCGCCTGGATCGGGCGCGCCTCGGAGAACGGACCATGGGCGGGTTGGAGAAAACGCTTCTCGAAAGGCTGGAGCGGATCGAACTCGCTCCGCGCCGCATGTTGCTGGACACGGGCGAGGTGCGCGCCACCGTGCCGATGCTCCGGGGCGTGTGGGGGCGCGCCCTCCGGGAGCTCGACGCCGGCGCCTACGAACTGGCGTTCGAGGGTCGCCGGGCCTTGGGCGTGTCCGGCGCGGAGAAGTCGCCGCTCTATGTCGTCCGGCCCGCTCCCGCAGACCCGGAGTTCGCCCCCGCTGTGGAGTGGATACTCATCGGCGCTGCCGCGCGGAGCGATGGCGTCCTGACGCGGGCTTGGGACGTTGCGGCGAGAATGGGCCTCGGACCCGGGCGCAAGCCGTTCGCGATCCGGCAGGTCCTCTGGCTCAATCCTCGCGGGGAGGCCGTCCCGCGGCCGCTGCGCTGGTCGCTGCGCGCCGCCGCCGAAGCGATGCCGGCGGACATCGCGAAAACCGAGATCGCGCTCGAGTTCGACGCGCCTCTCCGGGTATTGCGGCGCGGCAAGCTCGTCGACAGGCCGACCTTCGTCGACATCGCCGTCGCGGCGGCGCGCCGCGTCGCCGTGCTTTCAGGCGCGGAGGAGCCGGGGCGCGAACGCGAACTGGTCCATGCCGTCGCCGACGCCGCGGCGCGCATCCCGGCCGGCGGCTGGAAAGGGCGGAGGGCGGATTTCGTCCGCTGGTCGGGTGCCCAACGCCGCGAAGTGGATATGCACGGCGTCTCCGGCGAGATCCGCTTACCGGAGGGACCGGGCGAATTATGGCCGCTTCTGGCGGCCGGGTCCTGGGTTCACATCGGCAAAGGTACGGTTTTCGGGCTCGGCCAACTCGAGCTGGCGCGCCCTCCGAACCCTGCCGGCAGATAGCTCCACGCCGCAAAACGAGGCCGAAGAATCTGTAGCCTTATGATCGAATCGTCAAACATAGCGCCCTCCAGCAGTCTTCGTGCAGAAGCCGGGGCATGTGCCCTTCCGGCTGCCTTTTCTGACGGAAGCGCGGAGTTGACCGCCTTGACGCTCGGGCGGCGGCGATAGACCGCTTGCCCTGCCTCGCTCGCCATCCGCGCCCGCCAGTTCAGCAACGCAACGGATTCGCTCTCCCGCCGCGACATGGCTGGCGGTGTTTAACGTGAACTGGAGATCGAACCCTGCGCTTACACCGCCATCGGCGAACCGCATCCGCCGCGCCTGTGCATCCGTGGTCGAAGCCTTCGGCTCCTTCTTCCCCGTCTCCGCCTTCTTGTGGGTCCGCGAACACGCCGCCTTCTCCGCGCGCAACGCCGCAAGCTGCTTCCGCGCCGCCGCAACCTTCTCCCCAATCTCCCGCTCCGCACGCGCACGCGCCGCCCGAAGACGCCGTGACCCAGCCTCGGGGGCGACCTCCAACTCCGCCTTCAGCGCCGCAATCCGATCCCGCGCCGCAGCCTCATAGCGCGCCAGACCCCGCGCGCTGCGAAACGAACCCGAACCCGCGCTTGCACGAACCTTCATCCCGTCGACCGCAACCACTTCCAGACCCACCGTACCCGACGCCAATGGTCGGTTCCTCCGCGGGTAGAGTGCGGCGGTCGGGCCGCACCGCGCGCCAGCCGAAACATGCGCTGACCCTCGTCAGGCTACTCTCGCCGACGCGAGTCCGAGAACGTCGCCCAGAATCGGTCGAGTGTCAATCCTCTCGTAAACGGGGCGGCCTTCTTCACTGTATTCGTCGCGTGCCGAGAATGTCCGCGCCTATGCTGCGCGCGACCCTCGCCGCCGCAGCTTTCACCGCACCGCGGTCGAGATGCGCGTAACGCGCGGTCGTCTGTATTCGCTTGTGTCCTAGCAGCCTGCCTATGGCCGGCAGGCTTTCGCCCAGGGCCAACGCCCGCGACGCAAAACTGTGCCGCAGATCGTGAAGCCGCACATCGTCCAGCCCGGCGCGCGCTCGAATGACACCCCACGAGACGTTCACGTTCGTCAAATGGGTCCCTCGTTTCCGCCCGGGTATTGCCCAGGGGCTGTCGCCGTCGCGAGGCAGCGAGCACAGCACCCGTGCGGCGGCTGGAGACAACGGGACCAGCCGCGCTCCCGTCTTGCTGTCCCGCAATCGCAGCTCCCCCGCTTCAAGGTCCACGTCCTCCCAACGCAGCGTCAGTATCTCGTTGCGTCGGCACCCCGTCAGCATCAGGAGCCGGATCGCCGCCGCCGCCGCCAGCGACACCTTGCCCTCGGCGCGCAGCTCCGCGATCGTTTCCCCCAACCTCTGAAACTCCGCATCGGACAGGAACCGTTCGTGCTTGCGTGACGCATACCGGCGCACGAACCTGCACGGGTTGCCGCCCTCCGGGCGCAGCCCCCACTCCTCGCCCAGGGTCAGCATGTGCGACAGCAAGCTCACCGCCCCGTTGGCCGTGCAGGGCTTGGCGCGAAGGCGGTAGTGCAGAGCCGCCACATGGTCGCGCTCTATCGAGGCCACCGGCAATGCGCCCAACTCCGGCAATATGTGCAGCTCGATGAGCGACCGGTAGGACGCGATGGAGCCCGGCTTGCATCGCACGGCTGCGTGGTCGGCGAGAAACCGCGCCGCCAACTCCGCCACCGTTACCCCAACCTCCGCACGTGCGTCGGCGGATGGGGGCGCCGGATCCTCGCCCGCCTTGATGCGCGCGATGAGCGCCGCGGCGCGGCGACGGGCCCGATCCGCCGTCAACACGCCGTGCCGCCCCACCGTCAAACGCCGCGACTTCCCACCGAAGCGGGCCTGGACCACATAGACCTTCGATCCCGACGGATACACCCGCACGCCGAAGCCCGGAAGCGCGCGATCCCAGAATACCGAGTCCTTCTCGACCGACAGCTTCTCGACCGTGCGCTTCGAGATCGTCCGATATTGCAGTTTCGCCATCGCGCGCCGTCCTCAGCCCGGACCGCCGCGCGCGGCGTGTTCGTCGGGAAGGATCGCAGCCCCGATGCTGTCGGCCACCTTCGCCGCAGACGCCTTCACCGAGGCCCGCGCCAAATGCGCGTAACGCTCCGTCGTCCGAACCTGCCCATGCCCCAGCAGCTTGCCGATCATCGGCAGGCTCTCGCCAAGAGCCAGAGCCCGCGACGCGAACGAGTGGCGAAGATCGTGAAGACGCACATCGTCCAGTCCGGCTCGCTCCCGGACCCGTCTCCACGGACGCTGCAAATTGAACAAATGATTGCCGGAGCGCGGGCTCGCGATGACCCACGGGTTGCCGGGAACGCGGGCAATGCCGGCGAGAACATCCGCCGCTTCCGGAGTCAGAGGCACGCTCCGCGGCCCCGTCTTGCTATCCCGGAGCCGCAACTCGCCAGCGTCGAAATCCACGTCCCGCCACTGCAATTCGAGTATCTCGCTGTGGCGGCACCCCGTCAGCATCAACAAGCGGATCGCCGCCGCCGCATTGGTGCGCATCGCTCCTTCCGCCTCGGCCGCGTCCAGCGCGGCGCCCAGGCGCCGGAATTCCTCCCGGCTCAGGAACCGCTCGCGCGGGCGCTCCTTGTATCTGCGCACGAACCGACAGGGGTTGCTCGCCTCCTTCCGCAACCCCCATCTCTCGGCCAGCGTGAACATCTGCGACAACACGGAGAGCATCGTGTTCGCTCGCGCCGGCGTCCCACGCATCTCATGGTGCAGGGCCGAAACATGCTCACGCGCTACCGTCGACACCGGAAGCGAACCCAATGCCGGCACGATGCGCCCGGCTACCACCCGGCGGGTGTAAACCGCGGTCGACGCCTTATAATGCACAGCGACGTGCTCACGCAGGTAGCGCGCCGCGAGGTCCGCGACCGTGGGTTCCGCCTCCGGGGGGGCCGGCGGCGATGGATCGGCGCCCGTCTTGATGCGGTCGATCATCCGGGCTGCGGCCTTGCGGGCTGCGTCGGGGGAGATATCGCCGTGACGCCCGACCGTCGCCCGTTTCGATCCTCCCGGCCCCCGGGTCTGGACGACGTAGACCTTGCGGCCTGACGGATAGACGCGCACTCCGAAACCGGGCAGGTCGCGGTCCCAGAACACCGCGTCCTTGTCCTGGACCGCGAGGGCGTCCACGGTGCGCTTGGAGATCGTTCGGTAGTGTCGCTTGGGCATCGGCGTCCTCTCGGCGTCCTCGGCGGGCTGTGCGCGGAGCGGAGCGCCGTAAGCGCTCCGCAAGCGGGTGGCCCGCAACCATGGCGCATTCTGGCGCGCGCGTGGCGCGCCCGTCAAGGGGGGAGGGGGCGGAGAATTCGAGAAAATGGCTTACTGGTAGGGATTTACGATACGGGAGTGCGCTCGGGCGCGTCAGTGTCGCTCCGGGGAAATTTATTGATCATCAAATTGCGGGTGTTCGTGTCCCTGGTCATCGAGCAGGAGAAGACGGGCGATGCGGGGGAGAACTACGGCATCCGCCCGCTGCCGAACCTGGAGACGCGCTTCGTCGCCGCCGATGCGCTGCTGGGCCTGGGCGGCGCCGGCGCGCAAGGCGTCCTCGGCGACGGTGCGGTGACGGGGTTGCGGGAGCGGTTGCGGCGCGTCCGCGAGGGCTATTTCAACGCGCGGACGCGCGAGGCCAAGCGGGCGCGGCGCGAGGAAGACCAGAGGCTGCGCGCCGCTCTCGCCGCCGCGCTGGCGGCGCTGGGCTTCGGCCATAGCGACGCCGAGGCGGTGGCGGGGTGGGACCCCTACGACCAGAACGCGGGTTCGGAGTGGTTCGACCCGGCATGGATGTTCGGCGCGCCGGCCGGTTTCGACGTGGTGATCGGCAACCCGCCCTACATCCGCGGCGAGAAGGTCCGCGGCAAGGCGGCATTGCGCGCGGCGTTCGGCGATTTCTACAAGGCGGCGGCGGACCTCTACACCTATTTCTTCCGCCGCGGGGTGGACTTTCTGGCCGAGGGCGGGGCGCTGTGCTTCATCGCGTCGAACAAGTTCATGCGGACCGAATATGGCGGGCCGTTGCGGGCGTTCCTGGCGCGGCGCGCGCCGCCTGTGTCGATCCTGGATTTCGGGCGGACGGGGACGTTCGACGCGACGGTGCGCCCGCTGGTCCTTCTGGCGCGCAAGGGCGGCGGCCACGACAGCGTGCGCGCCGCCACCGTGCGCGGCGGCGGCGACGGCGCGTCCGACCCCGGCGCGTTCCTGGCGCGCAACGGCTTCGCGCTGCCGCTGGCGCACCTGTCCGCCGGCGGCTGGGCGCTGGCCCGGCCCGAACTGCTGCGGCTGCGCGACAAGATCGAGCAGGCGGGAACGCCGCTCGGGGAGTATGCGAAGGGTGGGATGTACCGCGGCGTCAGCACGGGTTTGAATACGGCCTTCGTGATCGACCAAGAGACACGCGACCGGCTGATCGCAGAGGACCCGAAGAGCGCGGAGTTGATCAAGCCGTGGCTGCGCGGCCGGAACATCCGCCGCTGGCGGGCGAGTTGGGATGGCCTGTATCTGATTTTTACGCGGCGGGGCACGGACATCGGGCACTATCCCGCTATCGAACGGCATTTGTCGCACTATCGCGCCGACCTGCAACCCAAAGCCGAACGCGGCATGAAACAGGGGCGCAAGCCGGGGAATTACAAATGGTTCGAGATTCAAGACGATACGGCCTACTACGAGTCGTTTTTCAAACCGAAAATCATCTACCCGGATATCGGAACCGAAATGCGCGGATACCTTGATCGGGAGGGGTATATGACCGGTAACACATGCTATATCCTTCCGGGTGATGATGCCTTCTTGTTAGCGATTCTTAACTCAAGGGTTCTGGATTTCTGGTTCAGGCTTTCGTTACCTTGTTTGGACAATCCGTTCGATGGCGGGCATATGAGATTTATTGGAATGGACATGGAGCGCGCGCCCGTCGCGTCGGCCTCGCCAGCCGCGAAGAAACGCCTCTCTACCCTCGCGAGCCGAGTCCGGTCCGCCAAGCAAGCCGACTCCGCCGCCGACACCGCACCGCTGGAGGCCGAAATCGACGAGGCGGTTCGCGCGCTCTACGGGATCGATGAACGAGACATTGCACTCATCGGAAAACTTCCTCGCTCCTGAATTTACTTTGCATCGAGTCGTGCGGCGGCGAGAATAAAAGTAGCTTGCGATAGTAAAGACCGCGCTATTGGGGTTCTTCGGATCGTTGGCGTATGATCGCTCGCACTTTTTCGAGATTATTGCGGGCCATTTCCCATTGCATCGAAGTTTCTACGGGATCGAATATCGTCAACGCATTATCGTAAGCTGTGGTGGCTTCCTCAAGGTGTACGGTTCCGCCTTCACGCCCCCCGATGCTGGCGAGGGCATTACCGAGATTGTACTGCGTCACCGCCCAATCGATGGGTGTGCTCTCCCGCGTGCGTTCTTTGAGCGCCTTGCGGTAGGCCTCGACGGCTTCCTCGAGCCTCGCGGTTCCGCTCTCGCGTCTTCCGATGCCAGCGAGGGCGTTACCGAGATTATTCTGTGTCGCTGCCCAATTGAAGGGTGTACTCTCTTGCGTGCGTTCCTTGAGCGCCTCGCGAAAGGCCTCGATGGCTTCTTCGAGTCGCGCGGTTCCGCTCTCGCGCTCCCCGATGCTGGTAAGGGCGACGCCGAGATTGTTCTGTGTCATGGCCCAATTGAAGGGTGCACTCTCTTGAGTGTGTTCCTTGAGCGCTTTGCGGTAGGCTTCGACGGCTTCCTCAAGCCTCGCGGTTCCGCTCTCGCGCTCCCCAATGCGAGCGAGGGCATTGCCGAGATTGTTCTGTGTCGCCGCCCAATCGAACGGTGCGCTCTTGCGCGTGTATTCCCTGAGCGCCTTGCGGTGGGCCGCGGCGGCTTCCTCGAGCCTCGCGGTTCCATTCTCTCGCTCCCCAATACTGGTAAGGGTGACGCCAAGGTTGTTCTGTATCATCGCCCAAGTGATGGGTGCACTTGCGCGTGTGTATTCCTTGAGCGCCTTGCGGTAGGCATCGACGGCTTCCTTGAGCCTCGCGGTTTCGCTCTCTTGTTCCCCGATGCGAGCAAGAGCGGCGCCGAGATTGTTCTGTGTTGCCGCCCAATCGAGGGGTGCGCTCTTGCGCGTGTGTTCCTTGAGTACTTCGCGAAAGGCCGCGACGGTCTCCTCGATCCTCGAGGTTCCGCTCTCGCGCTCCCCGATGCGAGTGAGGGTGCCGCCGAGATTGTTCTGTATTGCCGCCCAATTGAAGGGCGCGCTCTTGCGCGTGTATTCCTTGAGCGCCTTGCGGTAGGAGGCAACAGCTTCCTCGAGCCTCGCGGTTCCGCTCTCACGTTTCCCGATTTCGGTGAGGGCGTTACCGAGATCGTTCTGTATTGCCGCCCAATTGAGGGGCGCATTTTCGCGCGTGTATTCTTTGAGCGCCTCGCGGTAGGAGGTAACGGCTTCCTCGATTAGCGCGGTTTCACTTTCTCGCTCGCCTAAGGCGAAAAGAGCTTTACCATGTGCGACGCGCAAACCGGCGCGATGCGAAGGAGCGCCAATCTCTCCGCTATCGAGCAATATACCGAGCTTTTCGACAACCTGTTTCAAGCCCTCCTCCAGAATTTTTCCACGCGCTTCGTTGCTGGCGAGTGGAGCAACGGTGCTCAAGGCAACGGCGACGATCTGTTCGTGAAGCGCCTTCCGGAAGTCTCCTCCAAGCATTGCCCCGTCGAGATCAAACTGTTGGTAGCCCTGTCCGAGCGTTCCGTCACCATCGCGGGGCACGAACCCGAGACTCAAATTGCTCCCGGATTTCTCCATCCTGCCAACGACCGCAAGATCGCCGCGATGCTTCCGCAAGATGGCGTTGGCCTGCTTCTGTATTGCCGGACGCCAGTCGTCGCCGGCGCCCTCGGCCTTCACAGTTCTCGCCGAGCGGGCCAGCTCGACGCCGGAAATTTTCTGAAATGCATCATTGACGATCTTGGTGCCGCTGCCGTCGCCATCGCCCTCCAGCCAGCACAGGACGAAGCGAAAGCGGTCTTCCAAAGGAAGCCGTTTACTCCGACCGCATTTTTCGCGGATCCGCCTGCCGAAATTTGCGACGGCCAGCTTGCATCGCGCCGGTCCCGGAACGATCCCGTTAAGAAAGCCCCTCAACCATGCGCCCAAGCCCAGCGCGGTCATGGTAATGCCAGCGATCCACTCGAAGACGTCAGCGACCCACTCGAATATGCCCATCCCACAACCTCTCCGAGGCGCGAATCGCCGGTCACGCGGCCATGATCGAATTCGACTGGCCGATGATGCCTCATTCTATACCCCGTAGTCGCGCCACAATCCAGCTTCGTCGTCCGGCAATGGACGAGAAACATCGAGAACCCAGGGATCGCGCGGGCGCGCCCGTCCCGACTCCGACATGCGCTCCGCAAGCGCCGGGCCCGGCGCCGGGCGCCTGTCGTTCCGATGCCGCCGGCGCTGCGCGACCGGGCGGGCCGCGCCGCGGAAACGCTCCAGAAGCCGGCGCTCCACCCGCGGCGGCAAATCGCAGGCGCCGAGCGCCGGCCCGGCGAGATCGAAAACGACGCGAAACGGCGGCGGACGGCGATCCCCGCGCGTCCTCGCGGACTCAGGCTCCGCCCTGCCGGCCGGGACGGAGGGCGCAGGAACGAAACCGAACCGGACATCGCCGTGCGGTCGGGAAGGCGGGGCCGCCGCCCCGCGCCTATCTGCCTAATGGTCGTCGTGCCAGGGGCTGTGCTTGACCTCGGTGGGCAGCCAGACCTTCAGGTATTCCCGTTGCAGCGCCTTCTCGCGCGCGATCTCGTCGGTGTGGGAGAGTTTGGCGTAGCGGGCCTCGGTCGGGCTGGACCAGCCGCCCAGGCTCAGGTTCGGCGCCGAGACCATGCGCGCGATGGGCGCCTCGCAGGCCGGGCAGCGATGCTCCGGAGCCTCGTTCATGCCGTGGACGGTCTTGTAGATCGTCTTGCACGGCTCGCACAGGTATTCATAGGTCGGCATGGCGCGGCCCGCCGGTCGGGGAAGGGGTGGGGCGGCCGGCGCGCCGGCCGCCCCCGGTAACGCTCCGGCTCAGCCGAAGTCGACGACCGGCGCCTCGCGGCCGCGGTCGTTCATCGCCGTCTCGAGGCCCCACATGCGCGCCGCGTTGCCGCCGAGGATCTTCGCCTTCACCTCGTCGGTCAGCTGCGGGTAGCCGTGGCCCTCGACCAGCTCGTCCGGAATCTGGAAGCGGCGGAACGCGTCGATCTGCCACTGCGGGTTGCCCCACAACAGCGAATCGGTCCCCCACATCACGTAGTCCGCGCCCAGGTCGCGGACCAGCGTGCCCAGCACGTGCGCGCACTCCAGCGGGCGGCTGGAGACGGTCGCGGCGAAGGTCGAGCCGATCTCGCAATAGAGGTTGTTGCGCTGCGGCTTGAAGCCCTTCAGCGCCGCCAGTTCGGCGTGATACGGCCACGCCGAGTGGAAGGCGATGAAGTTGAGGTCGAGGAAGTCGTCGCACGCCTTGTCGAAGTCCTCGACATGCGCGTAGCGCGCCATGAACTGGCCGAACGGGATGCCCTTGTGGCAGCCGATGTTCTTGATGCCGAGCTCGCGGCAGCGCTCCCAGATCGGGTAGGCGCGCTCCTCGTCGTCGAACCACCAGCCCTTCTGCGGCGTCGAGTCGAAGGTGTAGAGCTTGAGGCCCGACACCTTGTAGTCGTTGACGAACATGTCGAGGCGCTCGAGGGTCTCGGTGACGCCCTGGTTCGGCGTCAGCCCGCCGCCCATCATGATCGTCTGCGACGGCCAGTTCTGCTTGACCTGGGCCTGGTACTCGATCGGCACCATGTCGCGGCCGCCGTAGTCCTCGCGGAAGCCGAACGGGTTGAACACCGCGACGTCGGTGTCGCTGCCCTCGAGGATCAGCTTGCCGAAGTTCTCGACGTTCATGTCGCGGGTGCCGTTCTCCATGCCCATGGCCCTGCCGAGGCCGTCGAGCAGGTCCACGAACCACATGCCCTGTTCGCTGGTGTTCTCGCCCAGGACGTAATGCTCCGGCCGCGTGCAGACGTGGCTGTGCATGTCGATGACGAAGCCCATCCGGTCGCGGATGGTCCCCGCCACCTCGTCGAGCGCCGCCACCTCCTTCGCCTCGGCGTCGGAGACGTTGAAGAACCGCATCCCGGTGGCGGCGTTGACGGCGAGCATGGCGCCGGTGAAGCCCAGCGCCGACTTGAAGAATTCGCGCCGGGGCAGTTCGGAGCGGCCCGCCTGTTCCTCCATCCGCTCGCGCACCTGGCGGCCGAGGCCGCCGGAGCGGAAATACGCCGTCCCCGATTCGTAGGGGTCGGCGGGGTTCACGCGCTCGTTCTCGAACCCCTTGAAGTGGCTGAGAAAGTTGAATTCCATCGCGTTTCCTCCCGTCGGTTGCGAAGCCCCCGCCCGAACCGCGCGCCCGGGCTCGGGGCGATGTTAGCGGAAAGCCGCGGCGCGCGCGAGGGCGCCCCCCGGCCCCCCGCCGCTCATTCCGCCGGCGTCACCGTCAGCATCGCCGTCATCGGCGGGTGCACGCCGCAGATGTAGGGGATCTCCCCCGGCGCGTCGAAGCGCAGCAGCGCCGTCCCGCCCGGCATCATGATACCGGTGTTGAACTCGCGCTCCGCGCCCACCGCGCTGTGCTCGATGTTGTGCGCATTGGTGAAGTGGACGCACTCCCCCTGCCGCACCGAGATCGCCGCGGGTTCGAACTTCGAGGTGATCTCCACCCGGTGGACGGCGGCGCATTCGTCGGCGTTCCGCACGTTGGTCACGCCGTCGCCGGCGCGGGCGGAGACCGCGGCGAGGGCCGCGAGAAGCGCCGCGGCGGGCGCGGCGCGGGCGATAAGGCGGATCATGGCGCTCCCCTGTCCGATCCCGGTCGAGGCCGCAGGCTGGCGCCGCGCCGCGCGCCTGTCAACCGCCCGCCTCCGCCCCGGCAATTTGACGGGAACCGCCGCGCATCCGGGGCGGCGCGTTGCCGCCGGCGCCGGGCCGCGCTATCGTCGCGCGGCGTGGCGGGGACGGATCGCGGAGGGGAGAGCGATGACGGGTCGCGCGCCCGGGAACTACGCGGACTGCGGGCCGGATTCGGCCGCCTCCTCGGCCGCCAGCCAGTCCGCCTCGGCGTCCGCCAGCGCCTTCGCGGCCTCCGCGCGGCGGCGGTTGAGAGTCGCGGCGCGCGCCGGGTCGGCGCCGGCGGCGTAAAGCGCCGGGTCGGCGATGCGCGCGTCCAGCGCCGCCAGTTCGGCGCCGAGCGCCGCCGCCTTCGACTCCGCCGCCCGCGCCGCCCGCCGCAACGGCGCCGCGGCCGCGGTGGCGCGGCGGCGCTCCGCTCCGCGCCCGCCGGCGGGTTTGCGCGGCCCCGCCGCGCCGCCGCCGCCGCGCCGCGACAGCGTCAGGCGCCGGTAGTCCTCGAGATCGCCGTCGAACGGGCGGCAGGTCCCGTCCGCGACCAGCCACAGCCGGTCGGCGGCGCGAGCGATGACGTCCTCGTCATGCGTGACCAGCACCGCCGCGCCGGTCCAGGCGTTCAACGCCTCGACGAACGCCTCGCGGGAGTCGATGTCGAGGTGGTTCGTCGGCTCGTCGAGAAGCAGGATATGCGGACGCGCACAGCAGATCAGCGCCAGGACGAGGCGCACGGCCTCGCCGCCCGAAAGCGCCGCCGCCGGCAGGTCGGCGCGCGCGCCCGCGAATCCGAAACGGCCGCAATGGGCCCGCCGCGCCGTCTCGCCGGCTTCGGGCAGCAGCGCCGCCACGTGCCGCTCCGCGCTCATGTCCGGGTCGAGCGCCTCCGCCCCATCCTGCGCGTAATACCCCACCGACAGCCGCGCCGCGCGCCGAACCGCGCCCGCCGCCGGCGCCATGCGCCCGGCGAGCAGGCGCAGCAGGGTCGATTTGCCCTCGCCGTTCGCGCCGAGCAGGGCGATGCGGTCGTCCGTGTCGATGCGGAGGTCCAGCCCGCGCAGAACCGGCGGCCCGGCGCCGTACCCGGCGGCGGCGCCCTCCAGCGCCAGCAGCGGCGGGGCCAGCGGCGCAGGGTCGGGGAAGCGCAGGCGCAGCGGCGCTTCGCCCGGCGGCGGCGGCGGCGCGGCGAGTTTCGCCAGCGCCTTCAGGCGGCTCTGCGCCTGGCGCGCCTTCGTCGCCTTGTAGCGGAAGCGCTCCACATAGGCCGTCATGCGCCGGCGCTCCGCCTCCACCCGCTTGCGCTCGGCGGCGTCGCGGGCCAGCCCCTCGCTCCGGGCGCGGACGAAAGCGCTCCAGCCGCCGCGATAGGCGCGCGTCCGCCCGCGCTCGAGATGCACCGTGTCCGTCGCCGCCTTGTCGATCGCCGCGCGGTCGTGGCTGCACAGCAGCAGCGCGCGCGGCCACCGCGCCAGGAACGCCGTGAGCCACAGGCTCGCCTCGAGGTCGAGATGGTTGGTCGGCTCGTCGAGCAGCAGCAGGTCCGGCTCGGCGAACAGCGCCGCGGCGAGGCCGGCGCGCATCCGCCAGCCGCCGGAGAACGAGTCGAGCGGCGCCGCCTGCGCGCGCGCGTCGAAGCCGAGTCCGCGCAGGATGGCCGCCGCCCGCGCCGGCGCCGCGTGGGCGCCGATCTCGGCGAGGCGCGCATGCAGGCCGGCGATGCGCGCGCCGTCGGTTTCGCGCGCGGCCGCGGCGAGCAGGCGGGCGCGCTCCCGGTCGGCGGCGAGGACGAAATCGCGCGCGCCCGCCGCGCCCGACGGCGCGGTCTGCGCGACATGCGCCACCCGCGCGCCGCGCGGCAGGCGGATCTCGCCCGACTCCGCCTCGAGCTCGCCGGCGACCAGCCGCAGCAAGGTGCTCTTGCCGGCGCCGTTGCGGCCGACCAGCGCCGCGCGGCGCCCGGCGGCGACGGAGAACGACGCGCCGTCGAGGACGAGGCGCCCGCCGATGCGGTAGCGCAGGCCGGAGACGTTGAGCATGGGCGGGGGAGCATGAGCGGGGGAGCATGGACGGGGGAGCGTAACGGGCGCCGCGCGGTTGCCGGGCGCCGCGCGCGCCGCTATAAGGCCGCCGCTCCGCAACCGCGAACGGAACCTGACATGGCGGTCGAACGCACCCTATCGATCATCAAGCCCGACGCCACGCGGCGCAACCTCACCGGGCGGATAAACGCGCGCTTCGAGGAGGCGGGCCTGCGCATCGTGGCGCAGAAGCGCATCCTTCTGGCGCGCGCCCGGGCGGAGGAGTTCTACGCCGTCCACCGCGAGCGCGCGTTCTTCGCCGACCTCTGCGGCTTCATGTGTTCGGGTCCGGTGGTCGTCCAGGTCCTGGAGGGCGAGGACGCCATCGAGCGCAACCGCGAACTCATGGGGGCGACCAACCCGGCGAACGCCGCGGAAGGCACCATCCGCCGCGAATTCGCCGAGTCGATCGAGGCGAATTCGGTGCACGGCTCCGACTCGGCGGAGACCGCCGGGACGGAGATCGGCTTCTTCTTCGCCGCGCTGGAGATCGTCGGCTAGGGCGGCCCGGCGTGGCGCGCGCGCGGCTCAAGACGGCGAAGGGGCGAACGCTCTCGTCCTCGCGCTGGCTGGCGCGGCAGCTCTCCGACCCCTACGTCGCCGGCGCGCGGGCGGCGGGATGGCGCAGCCGCGCCGCGTTCAAACTGATCGAGCTCGACGACCGCTTCCGCCTGCTGCGCCGGGGCGCGCTCGCGGTCGACCTCGGCGCCGCGCCCGGCGGCTGGACCCAGGTGGCGTGCGACCGCGTCGGCCCCGGCGGGCGCGTCGTCGCCTGCGACACGGCGGCGATGGACCCGGTTCCGGGCGCGACGGTCCTGCGCGCCGACGTCCTGGCGCCGGAGGGCCGGGCGGCGGTCCGCGCCGCGCTCGGCGGCCGCGCCGGCGCGGTGTTGAGCGACATGGCCGCGCCGGCGACCGGCACCAGCGCCGACGCGCTGCGCGTCGCCGCGCTGTGCGAGGCGGCGTTCGCGTTCGCCGAGGAGGTTCTGGACGAGGGCGGCGGCTTCGTCGCCAAGGTCCTCCAGGGCGGCGGCGAGGGCGCGTTGCTCGCGCGCATGAAGCGCGCCTTCCGCCGCGTCCGCCACGCCAAGCCCCCGGCGAGCCGCGCCGAGTCGGCCGAGACCTATCTCGTCGCGCTGGGCTTCCGCGGCTGACCGCCGCGCGACTCGTTCGCGGCTTGCGTGCGCCGGGCGCGCGCGCTATGATCGCCGTATCGGGGAGGACGCGATGGCCGATGGAGCGCCATGCGGGCGGGCGCCCGCGCCGCCGGACGAATTGCCGGACGAATTCGAGCCGATTTCCGAGCGCGACGCGGCCCTCGCGGACGACGCGCGCCGACGGTTGCAGGCGGTGACTCGCGGCGGCGCGCCCATCGCCGCGCGGTTCGGCGCGGAGGAGATGGAGATCCCGGCCGCCGCGCTGCGGCTTCTCGAGAAGGCGCTGGACTACATGGCGTACGGGAACCGGGTCGGCCTGACGGCGCTGCGGCCCGAACTCACCGTAGAACAAGCCGCCGACCTTTTGCAGGTTTCGCGGGATCGCATGATGCAGCTGCTCGACGACGGGAAGATCCCCCGTTGCGATTCCGGCGGCCTCCGGCGGGTGCGGATCGACGACGTCCTCGCCTATCGCCGGGAGGCGGACCGCCGTCGAAGGAAGGTTCTGGACGCCTTGACCGCGCAGGACCAGGAACTGGGGCTGCTCTAGGAATTGCGAACTGTCGGGAATCGAACACGGATGTCGAATGATGCTTCGGAGGGTATGCCAGGGTCGTTGATATCTTTTACGCGCCATACGATAAAATCGCTAAATTCCGAACATCCTTTTCAGAAGAGAGAATAATGCCTGATCGGTTAGTATCTTTTCTTGACTCCAACGTGCTATATGGAGCGGAAATCCGGTACATGTTGTTGCGTCTGGCTGGCGGCGGATTGTTCCAACCGCTCTGGAGCGCGGAGATACATGCGGAATGGATGAACCGCCTCTCCGCTAACCGCCCCGATATCCCGTCCCGTCGGTTGGAGCGCGTCCGAGATCAAATGAACGGGGAATTCCCCGAGGCCGCCGTTACGGGCTACGGCTCCCTTGTCTCCGGGATCGACCTGCCCGATCGTGGGGATCGCCATGTCCTCGCGGCGGCGATTCACGGGCGAGCGAACGTTATCGTGACGTTCAACCTGCGGCATTTTCCGGACGGCGCGCTGGGACCCCGTGGCGTCGCGGCGCGGCATCCGGACGATTTCGCGGCGGCGCTTTTCGACTCGTCGCCCGGCGCCGCGATCGCGGCCGCGCGGAGCCATCGGATGGCGCTGAAGAACCCGCCCCGGTCGCCGACGGAGCATCTGGAGGCGCTCGAAAGGGTCGGCCTCGAAAAGTTCTCCTCGTTGCTGCGGCGGCGTATCCATGAGATATGACGCGATGGAACTCACGCAGGCGCTGACGTTCGACGACGTCCTGATCCGGCCCGCCGAATCGTCGGTGCTGCCGACGGAGGTCGACACGCGGACCCGCGTCGCCCGCGGCGTGGCGCTCGCCGTCCCGCTGATCTCGGCCGCGATGGACACGGTGACCGAGGCCGAACTCGCCATCGCCATGGCGCAGGCGGGCGGCATGGGCGTCATCCACAAGAACCAGAGCGTCGCGCGGCAGGCGGACGAGGTGCGACGCGTCAAACGCTACGAATCGGGGATGGTGGTCAACCCCGTCACCGTCACCCCGGAGACGACGCTGGCCGAACTGCGCGCGCTCCAGGACAGGCACGACATATCCGGCTTCCCGGTGGTGGAGGCCGGGGACGGCGGGCTGGCGGGGATCGTCACCAACCGCGACGTCCGCTTCGCGCGCGACCCGGCGACGCCGGTGCGCGACCTGATGACCCGCGAGGGGCTCGTCACCGTCCCGGAGGGAGTCGGCGGCGAGGAGGCGAAAGAGCTCCTCCACCGCCACCGGATCGAGAAGCTCCTGGTGGTCGACGACGGCGGGCGGTGCATCGGGCTGGTCACCGTCACCGACATCGAGAAGGCGCGGAAGTTCCCCGACGCCAGCAAGGACGAGAAGGGCCGCCTGCGCGCCGCCGCCGCCATCGGCGTGGGCGCCGACGAGATGGAGCGCGCCCGCGCCCTGCTCGCCGCCGGCGCCGACGTGCTGGTGGTCGACACCGCGCACGGCCATTCGCGCGGCGTGCTGGAGGCGGTGCGGAGCGTCAAGGCCCTGTCCAACCGCGCCCGCGTCGTCGGCGGCAACGTGGCGACGGCGGAGGGGGCGCGGGCGCTGATCGAGGCGGGCGCCGACGCCGTGAAGATCGGCATCGGCCCGGGGTCGATCTGCACCACGCGGGTGGTGGCGGGGGTCGGCGTGCCGCAGTTCACCGCACTGCGCGAGGCCGCCGCCATATGCCGCGAGGCGGGGGTTCCGGCGATCGCCGATGGCGGCGTCCGCTATTCGGGCGACCTGGCCAAGGCGATCGCCGCCGGCGCCGATTGCGCGATGATCGGCTCGCTGCTCGCCGGCACGACCGAGGCGCCGGGCGAGGTCTATCTCTACCGGGGCCGCAGCTACAAATCGTATCGCGGCATGGGCTCCATCGGCGCGATGGCGCGCGGCTCGGCCGACCGCTATTTCCAGGAGGAGGTCGCCGATACGCTCGACCTGGTGCCGGAGGGCATCGAGGCGCGCGCGCCGTTCAAGGGTCCTGCGGGCGCCGTGCTCCACCAGCTCGTCGGCGGCCTGCGCGCGGCGATGGGCTACACCGGCGCCTCGGCCATCGCCGAGTTTCAGGCCAGGGCGCAGTTCCTGCGCGTGACGCAGGCCGGCGTGCGCGAGGGCCACGTCCACGACGTGACCATCGCGCGGGAGGCGCCGAACTACAATCCGGGGCGCTGACGCGCCGCGCCCGTCCCGCGCGCGGCGCCATGTCGATCCTTCGAATTGCGCGTGGGCGAATTGCGCGCAGGACTCCGCGCGCGACCTGGACCGGATTCGCGCAACTTTCAGCCGCCGCGCATGACGATGACGTCCGGCGCGCCGAGCGCGCCCGCGGAACCCGGATCCATCGACCGCGTTTCCCCGGCGGTCAGAAGTTCCGCAGCGCGGGGTCGACCGCGCCGGCGGGCGGCGCGTCGGGCGGCGGCGGGGCGAAATCCGGCGGCGCGGCGCGGAGGATCGCGTCGACGTTTCCGGTGCGCGGCGCGGCGGGCGCAGGACGCGCAGCCGGCGCGGCGGCGGCCGCGCGCATGGCGAGCTTGCGGCAGGCGCGCGGCGTGCAGAACGCGGTGTCGCCGGTGGCGGTGTCGGTGACGAAGGCGCCGCCGCCGGCGCCGGCCAGCGTCGCGATGGCGTAGCGGCCCGCGTCCGGGGCGTCGGCGCGCGGCGCGGACGCGGCGCCGGCGAGCCCGGCGGCGGCGGCGGCCAGCGCGGCCCCGGCGAGGAAGGCGATGGGTCGGGTCATGGCGTGTTCCCCCTGTCCTGGCGCGACCGCGCCACGATAGCGGAGCGGCGGGGCGCGTCGACAGCGGATCTCCGCCCGGATAGGGTTCGACGGCCCGCGGGCCGGCCGGAAGAGGCGCGATGCGAAACGATTCGACATGGAGGGCGCTGTGCGCGCTCGCCGCCGTCGGCGCGCTCGCCGCCGCGCGGCCGGCCCTCGCCTGCGTCGCCGAGGGCCGGACGCTCGACGTCGGCTTCTACCACGACTTCATCCCCGTGAGCTACAGCGCGGAGAAGGACGGAAGCGGCGGCGCCGGAGAGCATCGCGGCTACGAGGCGGACCTGCTCTCCGCCCTCGAGGCGATGGGCGGATTGCCGCTCGCCCGCCGCCCCGTCGACGGGCCGTGGCGGCCCTTCTGGCTGTGGGCGGCGACGCCGGGATGGGACCTGATGGGCGGCGGGATCACCATCCGCGCGGACCGCACCCGCGACGCCGACGGGAATGCGGTCATCGCCTTCACCGCCGGCCACATCGCTTTCGTCCAGACCCTTCTCGTCCGCGCCGGGGACGCGCGGCGGCTCGCCTCCTACGACGGCCTCGGCCCCGGCGACCGCGTCGGCCTCGTTCCCGGCACCACGGGCGAGGAGCGGCTCTTGCAGCTGACCGGCCTCGCCGGGCCGGACGGCGTGCTGCGCCGGGGAGTCCGCGTCCACACCCCGGCGGGAATCGTCGAAGCGGACGGCGGCGGCGACTACGCCGTCACCGCCGCCGGCGCGTCGGCGAACGTGGCGGGCCGGACCCGGCTGGAGCCGCCCGCCGGCGCGGCGATGCCGCAAGTCGTCTATTTCGCCGAGGAGGCGGACCAGCTGGGCGCGCTGCGCGCCGGGACGGTCGACGCGGTGTCCCGGGGCCTGATCGGCAACGCCGATGCGGCCGCCGAGTCCGGCGGCGCGCTCGTCGTGGCGGCGCGCGATTCCCGCGTCGAATACGGCGGCTTCGCGCTCTCCGCCGCCGATTCGGCGCTGCGCGCCTGCCTCGACGAGCGGATCGCCTGGCTGACCGATTCCCTCGCCATCGGCTACGAGGAGTGGCGCGCCGACTCCGGCGTCTTCCTGCGCCGCGCCGAGGCGTGGACGGCGCGCGCCGAAGCCCGCGCGGACCGGCCCGAACGGGTCCACCGCGCGGTCCTGCCCGAAGTCGCGCGGGCGCTGTCGGACATCGCCGCGGAGGCGGTCGCGCGGCGGATCGAAGACGCCTTCTCCGGCGCCCCGGCGCCGCGCCCGTCCGCCGCCGCCGCGCTCGCCAACGCGCTGCAAGCCGCGGCGCGCAAGCCGGAGGGCGGCGCGGCGCGGCTGTTCGCCGGCCCCGGCTTCGCGATGGCGCTCGACGGCGGCGGCGGCGGCGCGGCGGGCGCCGCCGCGGTCTGGGGCGGCGGCGAATACCGCCGCCTGTCCGGCGGCGGCGGCGGCGCGCCGGGTTGGGACGGCGGCCTCGCCAATGCGCGCCTGGGCGCCGACGCGCGCCTTCGCCCCGGCCTGCTGGCCGGAGCGATGCTGTCCTTCTCGGAGGGGTCCTTCGATTACGCCGGCGGCGCATACGACGTGCGGATGACGAGCGCGCACCCCTATGCCGGCTGGTCGCCCGCCGACGGGACCGTGCTGTGGACCGCCGCCGGCTACGGGCGCGGCGAGGCGGCGATCTCCGACGACGGGCGGGCGGGCGCGCTGACCGCCGACCTCGCCATGACGACGCTGGCGGCGGGCGGCGAAAGGCGGATATTCGCCGCCGCGGCGGCCGGGGGCGGGGCTACGACACTGTCGCTCAAGGGCGATCTGGCGGCCGCCCGGATGGAGAGCGCGGCCGCCGGGGCGGCGCTGCCGGCCTTTACGACGAATGTGCGCCGCGTCCGGGCGGCGCTGGCGGCGCGGTTCAAGCGCGCCGCGCCCGGCGGCGGGCGGCTCGCGCCATCGCTGGAGGCGGGGCTCCGCCACGACGGCGGCGACGGGGCGACCGGCGCCGGCCTGGAGCTCGCCGGCGGTCTGCTTTACGCCGCGCCGGCCTCCGGCCTGACGCTGGAGGCGCGCGCGCGGTGGCTGGCCGCGCATCGGTCGGACCGGAGCGAATGGGGAGTCTCCGGCGCGCTCCGCCTCGACCCCGGGCCCGGCGGGCGCGGGCTGTCGCTGCGCTTCGCCCCGGCGCTCGGCGCCGCGCCCCGCGCCGGAAACCTGTGGGAGCGCGGCGCGACCGGCGGCGGGGCGCTCGGCGGCGGGGCGCGGCTCGACGCCGAATTCGGCTACGGCCTGGCGGCGTTCGGCGGCCTGCTCACGCCGTGGGGCGCGCTGCGGCTCGCCGGCGGCGGCGCGCGCGGCGCGCGCGTGGGCGGACGGCTCGCCTTCGGCCCGGCCTTCGTCCTGGGCCTCGAGGCCGGCCGGCATGCGGGGCAGGGCGGCGAGGTCGCGCTGCGCTGCGCGGCGCTGTTCTGAGGCCGCCGGCGCGGTTCCCCGCCGGCGCGCGCGCTGGTATTAAGCTCGCCCGGCGGGGGAGCGCGGAGGCGTCATGCGGTGCGAGGTCGCGGCGGTCGAGCGCGAACCGGCGATCGACCTTGGGCCGGCGATGATCGAGGGGCGGTTCGACGCCGGCGGCCGGCCGCCGACGGAAGAGATGTGACGCCCGCCGCCGCGGCATTCGCCGCTTATTGCGCCGAGGCCGCGCGAGTCCGCGCCACCGGGCGCGCGACGGAGCCCAGCTACCGCGCGGCGCTGCAAACGCTCGTCGGAGCGCTGGCGGGGCGCGGGTTCGCGGTGGTCAACGAACCGGCGCAGGTCGCGTGCGGCGCGCCCGACCTGATCGTCACGCGCGGCGGCGCGCCCGTCGGCTACGTCGAGTGCAAGGACCTGGGCGCCGATCTCGACCGCGCCGAGGCGGGCGAACAATTGGCGCGCTACCGCGCCGGCCTGCCCAACCTGATCCTCACCGACCATCTCGAATTCCGCCTCTACCGGGAGGGCGAGCGGGTTGCAGCGGCGCGGCTGGCGCGCCTCGACGCGCGCGGCGAAGTCGCGGCGGAGGACGGCGGCGCGGCGGAGGGGGCGGCCGCGCTGTTCGCCGCCTTCCTCGCCGCCGAGCCGGCGCCGGTCGCGGACCCGCGCGCACTCGCCCGGAGCATGGCCGCCCGGGCGCGGCTACTGCGCGACGGCGTCGAGCGCGTCTTCGCCCGCGAAGGCGGGGAGGGGCCGCTGCACGACATGCTGGCGGCCTACCGCGAGGTGCTGATCGCCAGCCTGTCGCCGGCGGAGTTCGCCGACTTGCAGGCGCAGACGGCGGCCTACGGCCTGTTCGCCGCGCGCTGCCTGCACGACCCTCAGGCCGGGCCGTTCTCGCGCCGATCCGCCGTCTTCGCCGAGACGACGCCGTTCCTCCGCGACCTGTTCGGGCGCGTCGCCGGCCCCGGCGTCGACCCGCGAATCGCCTGGATCGTCGACGACCTCGCCTTGCTGCTGGAGCGCGCCGACATGGCGGCGGCGCTGGAGGACTTCGGACGCCGGACCCGCCGCGAGGACCCCGTCGTCCATTTCTACGAGGACTTCCTCGCCGCCTACGACCCAGCCCTGCGCGAGGCGCGCGGCGTCTATTACACGCCCGAGCCGGTGGTGTCCTACGTCGTCGCCAGCGTCGACCGGCTGCTGCGCGAGCGGTTCGGCCTCGCCGATGGGCTGGCGGACATATCGGAGGGCGGGCCGGGCGCGGGGCCGCGGGTGCTGATCCTCGATCCGGCGGCGGGGACGGGGACGTTCCTCCGCGAGGCGGTGGCGTCGATCCGCCGGACCGTCGCGGCGAAGGGGCTGGGCGGCGCGTGGCCGGACTACGTGCGCGACCACCTGCTGCCGCGCCTGTCGGGCTTCGAACTGCTGATGGCGCCCTACGCCGTCTGCCAACTGAAACTCGCGCTCGAGATCGGCGGCGGCGAACGCTTCGCGTTGCCGGACGACCGGCGCCTGGGCGTGTATCTGACCAACGCGCTGGAGGAGGCGCACGAGGAGACGCCGGGCCCTCTGTTCGCGCAGCGTATCGCCGACGAGGCGGCGGGGGCGGACGCGGTGAAGCGCGAACGCCCGGTGATGGCGGTGATCGGCAACCCGCCCTATTCCGGCCATTCCGCCAACAAGGGCGCGTGGATCCGCGGCCTGTTGCGGGGCCGCGACGGCGCGGCGAACACCGGCAGCTATTTCGAACTGGACGGCAAGCCGCTCGGCGAGCGCAACCCGAAGTGGCTGAACGACGATTACGTCAAATTCATCCGCTTCGCGCAGTGGCGCATCGAGCGCACCGGCGAGGGGGTGCTCGGCTTCGTCACCAACCACAGTTATCTGGACAACCCGACCTTCCGCGGCATGCGCCGCAGCCTGATGGCGTCGTTCGACGAGATTTACGCGCTCGACCTTCACGGCAACGCCCGGAAGAAGGAGCGCGCGCCGGGCGGCGGGGCGGACGAAAACGTTTTCGACATTCAGCAAGGCGTGGCCATCGGCCTGTTCGTGAAGCGCGGGGGCGCCGGCGGCGGGCCGGCGCGGGTATTCCACGCGGAATTATGGGGCGCGCGGGAGGCGGGGCCGGGGGGCGGGAAATACGGCTGGCTCGCCGCGAACGACGTGGGGACGACGGAGTGGGCGGAGTTGGCGCCGCGCGCGCCGCTCTACCTCTTCGCCCCGCGTGACGAGGCGTTGCGCCGCGAATACGAGGCGGGTTTCGCGCTGCCCGACATCTTTCCGGTCAATTCCGTCGGAATCGTGACGACGCACGACCAGTTCGCCATCTCCTGGACGGACGAGGACGCGGCGGCCAAGGTGGAGCGCCTTCTGTCAACCGGGTCGGAAGCGGAAGCGCGCGCGATATGGCGCCTGTGCGCGCAAGACCAGTGGCGATACGACCGCGCCAGGAGCGACCTCGCGGACGGCTCCTGGCGGCGGCGAATCGCGCCCATCCTCTATCGCCCGTTCGACAGGCGCGTGACCGTGTTCGACGGCGCGGTCGCCGTCAACCGCCGCGTACGGGTCATGCGCCACATGCTTGCCGGGCCGAACACGGGGCTATGCGTCGGGCGGGCGGGGCAGGTCATCGGGTCCGACGAGTGGGACGTCGTTTTCGCTTCCAGAAATATCACGGATCTCAATCTTTTCCGGCGCGGCGGGAATTGCCTTTTCCCGCTCTACGTCCGGTCGTCCGGCGCAGACGGCCGTCTCGGCGACGGCCGCGCGCCGAACCTGGCGCCGGAATTCGCCGCGGCGGCGCGGGACGCGCTCGGCGCCCCGTTCCTCCCCGAAGGCGGCGGCCTCGAATCCGGATTCGGGCCGGAAGACGTTTTCCACTACATTTACGCCGTGCTCCACAGTCCGGAATACCGCCGCCGTTACGCGGGATTCCTCAAATCCGACTTCCCGCGCATTCCGCTGGCGGGCGACCGCGCGCTGTTCGCCGAACTGGCCGGCCTGGGGCGCGCACTCGCCGCCCTGCACCTGATGGAGGCCGAGGCGCCGGAGCCGCCCGCCTTTCCCGCCGCGGGGAGCAACCGCGTCGACAAGGTCCGCTATGCGCCGCCCGAGGGCGGCGCGCCGGGGCGGGTATGGATCAACGCCGACCAGTTCTTCGCCGGCGTCGCGCCGGAAACCTGGGCGTTCACCATCGGCGGCTACCGCCCGGCGGAGAAATGGCTGCGCGACCGGCGGCGGCGCCTGTCCTGGGACGACATCGCGCGGTACCGCCGCATTTGCGCCGCGCTGGCGGAGACGCCCCGCGTCATGGCGCGGATCGACGCCGCCATCGCCGCCGCCGGCGGCTGGCCCCTGGCGTAAGGCGGAAGAGGCCGCCGGCGCGGTTTCCCGCCGGCGCGCGCGCTGGTATAAGCCCGCCGCGGCGGGGGGAGCGCGGAGGCGTCATGCGGTGCGAGGTCGTGGCGGTCGGGACCGAGTTGTTGCTCGGCCAGATCGTCGACACCAATTCGAGCTGGATCGGCGAGCGGCTCGCGCTCTCCGGCGTCGACTCCCACTTCCAGACCAAGGTCGGCGACAACCTCGAGCGCATGGTCGCGTGCATCCGCCTCGCCCTCGAGCGCGGCGACGCGGTGATCTGCTGCGGCGGCCTCGGCCCGACGCAGGACGACATCACGCGCGAGGCCCTCGCCCGCGTCATGGGCGTGCGGCTCGTCCGCGACGACGCGATGGGGGCGCGCATCCGCCGGATGTTCGAATCGCGCGGGCGGCGGATGACCGAGAACAACCTGCGCCAGGCCGACCTGCCCGAAGGCGCGGCGTTCATTCCCGAAATGCCGGGAACGGCGCCGGGCCTCGTCTGCCCCGTCGGCGAAAAAGTCGCCTACGCGGTCCCCGGCGTGCCGTGGGAGATGCGCCTGATGCTGGAGTCGACGGTCCTGCCCGACCTGCGGCGGCGGGCCGGGGCGGCGGCGGTCATCAAGAGCCGGGTGGTCAAGACCTGGGGGGAGACCGAGTCAGGACTCGCCGAACGGCTGGCGGAGCGCATCGCCGAGCTCGACCGCTCCGGCGCGGCGACGCTGGCGTTCCAGGCGAGCGGCATAGAGGGCCTCAAGGTGCGCATCACCGCCAAGGCGGCGGACGAGGCCGCCGCCGAGGCCGTCGTCGCGGCGGAGGAGGCGCGCGTGCGCAGCGTTCTCGGCGACGTGGTGTTCGGCGTCGACGACGAGACGATGGAGTCGGCGGTGCTCGACATGCTGCGCGCGCGCGGCAAGACCCTGGCGGTGGCGGAGTCGCTGACCGGCGGGCTGGTGGGATCGCGCCTGACGGCGGCGCCGGGCGCCGGCGCGGCGTTCCGCGGCGCGCTGGTCGCCGCCCCCGGCCGCGCGCCGGAAGGGCTCGGGCCGCTCGACGGAGCGCATATCGCCTCGCCCGAGGCGGCGCGCGCGCTCGCCGACCGCGTGCGCGGCGCGCTCGGCGCCGATGTCGGGCTGGCGGCCACCGGCGTCCTGGGCCCCGACCCGGCGAACGGCCATCCGCCGGGCGCGGCGTTCCTCGGCCTGGCGCTCGACGACCGCGTCGAGGCGGCCGAGGTCCGGCTGCCGGGCCGCGGGACGCGCATCCGGCAATACGCCGCGATCGGCCTTCTCAACTACCTTCGCCGCGCGCTGCTGGCGCCGCCGCCGGCTGCGCTCTAGCGCGTCATGGAGCAGAAGGCCATCCGCGTGCTCATCGCCAAGGTGGGCCTGGACGGACACGACCGCGGCGTGAAGATCGTCGCCCGCGGCCTGCGCGACGCCGGCATGGAGGTGATCTACACCGGCCTGCACAAGACCCCGGAGGAGGCGGTGCGCGCCGCCGTCGACGAGGACGTCGACGTGCTGGGCATAAGCCTGCTTTCGGGCGCGCACATGACCATCTTCCCGCGCGTGATCGCGCTGCTGCGCGAGGCGGGCGCCGACGACATCCTGCTGGTCGGCGGCGGGGTGATGCCCGACGAGGACGCGGCGGCGCTCAAGGCGCAAGGGGTGGCCGAACTGCTGCTCCAGGACACGCCGCCCGCCGCCATCGTCGCCGCGATCCGCCGCCTGGTGGCCGAAAGGGGGCCGCGCTGACATGGAGCAATGGACGTTCCCGCCCCGCTACGACGACTCCCGGTTGCCCGCGCCCGGCGCGCGCTACTGGTTCCCCGAACGCGAGACGATGGACCCCGGCGCGCGCGAGGCGGCCGTCGTCGCCCGCCTGCGCGAGGTCATGGCGCACGCCTGGGAGCATGCGCCATTCTACCGCCGCAAGTGGGACGAGGCGGGGGTGCATCCGGACCATGTGACGTCGCTGGAGGCGTTCGAGCGGGTGCCGCCGGTGACGAAGGCGGAGCTGCGCGAATCGCAGGCGGCGCATCCGCCGTTCGGCGATTACCTGTGCATCCCGGCGCGCGAGGTCCATCGCATCCACGGCACGTCGGGGACGACCGGGCGCCCGACCGCGTTCGGCATCGGCCGCGGCGACTGGCGGGCCATCGCCGAAAGCCACGCGCGCGTCATGTGGGCGATGGGGCTGCGCCCCGGCGACCGGGTGTTCGTCGCCGCGATCTTCAGCCTCTATCTCGGCTCCTGGGGGGCGCTGGCGGGGGCGGAGCGGCTCGGCTGCCAGGCGTTCCCCTTCGGCGCCGGGGCGCCGGGGATGACCGCGCGCGCCGCCTCGTGGCTCCACGCGATGGGCGCGGAGGGGTTCTACGGCACGCCGTCCTACGCGCTGCACCTGGCGGAGACGGCGCGGGAAGAGGGGTTCGACCCGCGCGGCTTCGGCCTCAGGGCGATGTTCTTCTCCGGCGAGCCCGGCGCGTCGATCCCCGGAATCCGCGACCGCATCGCCGAGGCCTACGGCGCGCGGGTGTTCGACTGCGGGACGATGGCGGAGATGAGCCCGTTCATGAGCGCCGCCGGAACCGTCGGCAGCGGGCCGGGCATGCTGCTCTGGCAGGACATCGTCTATCACGAGGTCTGCGACCCGGAGAGTTTCGCGCGCGTCCCCTACGGGCGGCGCGGGACGCCGGTCTATACCCACCTGGAGCGCGCGTCGCAGCCGATGATCCGCCTGCTCTCGGGCGATCTCGCCCGTTGGGAGGACGGCCCGAGCCCCTGCGGGCGCACCTATCCGAACCTGCCCGACGGCGTCCACGGGCGCATCGACGACATGTTCCAGGTGCGCGGCGAGAACATCTATCCGAGCGAGATCGACAAGGCGCTCAACGCGCTGGACGGATACGCCGGCGAACACCGCATCGTCGTCTCCCGCGAGAGCGCGATGGACGCGCTGCTGGTGCGGGTCGAGGCGGAGGAGCGGGCGGGCGGACGCCCGTTCGGCCCGGCCTGCGCGGCGGCGCTGCACCGGCTGCTCGGCGTTCGCGCCAGGGTGGAGGTCGTCGCGCCCGGAACCTTCCCGCGCACCGACTTCAAGGCGCGGCGGGTGGTCGACGACCGGGCGCTGTTCCGCGAATTCGCGGCGCGCCAATGACGACGGGCATGACGGCGTGCGGGCCCGTCCCGTCGCGGGAGCTGGTCGGCGGCGTGCTGGCGGGCGACCGCCGCGCCCTCGCCCGGCTCATCAGCCGCGCCGAGGAGGGCGGCGCCGAATGCCGCCCGGCGCTCGCCGACATCCACCGCCACACCGGGCGCGCCCACCTCGTCGGCCTGACGGGGGTTCCCGGCTCCGGCAAGTCCACCCTGGCGCAGGCCCTCGCCCGGGCGCTGCGCGGCTCCGGGCGGACGCTCGGGATCGTCGCCGTCGACCCGTCGAGTCCGTTCTCCGGCGGCGCCATATTGGGGGACCGCATCCGCATGGGCGCGCTCTCCGGCGATTCCGGCGTGTTCGTCCGCTCGATGGCGTCGCGCGGCGCGCTGGGCGGGCTGGCGCGCGCGGCGCTCGATGCGGTCGACCTGATGGACGCGGCCGGGTTCGACATGGTGCTGATCGAGACGGTCGGGGTGGGCCAGGACGAGGTGGACGTGGTGCGCGCCGCCGACACCGCGGTCGTCGTCTCGGCGCCCGGCCTCGGCGACGACGTCCAGGCGCTCAAGGCGGGGATATTGGAGATCGCCGACATCCACGCGGTGAGCAAATGCGACCGGCCCGAAGCGGCGCGGACCGTCGCCGAGCTCAAGCGGATGCTGACCCTCGCCGGCCCCGCGCCGGACCGGCCCGTTCCGGTCGCGGCGACGAGCGCGGCGACCGGGGAGGGCGTCGCCGAACTGCTCGCCGCGATCGACTCGCACCGCGTCTTCCTCGCCGAGGACGGCCGCCTCGCCCGCCGCCGCCGCCGCAACGCCGAGGCGCGCACGGTGAAGATCGCCGAAGAGATCCTCCGCTCCCGCCGCGCCGCCGATGGCGGCCCCGGCTTGGCGGCGCTCATCGACCGGGTGTGCGCGCGCGAGATCGACCCGCACGCCGCGGCCCTGCGGCTGCTCGCGACCTTCGACGAGGCGGATTCATGACCGATACGACCGAAACCGGCGCGAACGGCGCCTTCGACCGCGCAGCGCTGGCGGAGCTCGCCGGGGAACTGGCCGATTGGGAGAAGGGCGAGCTCGCCGGCGTCCTCGACCGCCGGCCGGAGGGCAAGCCCGCCTACCGGACCGCGTCCGGCATCGGCCTCAAGCGCGCCTACACCGCGCTCGACGTGGCGGACATCCCGCTCGCCGATATCGGCCTGCCCGGCCGCTACCCCTATACGCGGGGGCCGTATCCGACCATGTATCGCGGGCGCAACTGGACGATGCGCCAGATCGCCGGGTTCGGCACCGGGGCGGACACCAACGGGCGGTTCAAATACCTGCTTGCGCAGGGCCAGACCGGGCTGTCCACCGATTTCGACATGCCGACCCTCATGGGTTACGACTCCGACCATCCCATGAGCCATGGCGAGGTGGGCCGCGAGGGAGTCGCGGTCGACACCATCGACGACATGGAGGCGCTGTTCGCCGGCATCGATCTCCGCGAGATTTCGGTGTCGCTGACGATCAACCCCTCGGCGTGGATCGTCTATGCGATGTACATCGCGCTGGCGCGGCGGCGCGGTTACGACCTGGACGCGCTTTCGGGGACCATCCAGGCGGACATCCTGAAGGAATACGTCGCGCAGAAGGAGTGGATCTTCCCCATCCGCCCGTCGGTGCGGCTGGTGCGCGATTGCATCGCCTGGGGCGCGCGCAACATGCGCCGCTACAACCCGGTCAACATTTCCGGCTACCACATATCGGAGGCCGGGGCGACGGCGGTGCAGGAGGCGGCGTTCACCATGGCGAACGCCATCGCCTATGTCGAGGAGGTCACGGCCGCCGGGCTGCACGTGGACGAGTTCGCGCCGCGTCTCTCGTTCTTCTTCGTGGCGCAGGCGGACCTGTTCGAGGAAGTGGCGAAGTTCCGCGCGCTGCGCCGCGTGTACGCCAAGGTCATGAAGGAGCGGTTCGGCGCCCGGAAGCCGGAGTCGATGCGGCTTCGCTTCCACGCGCAGACCGCGGCGGCGACGCTGACCCGGCCGCAGCACCGGGTGAACCTGATGCGCACCGCCTTCCAGGCGCTGGCGGCGGTGCTCGGCGGCTGCCAGAGCCTGCACGCCAACGGCATGGACGAAGCCTTCACCATCCCCACCGAGGAGGCGATGCGGCTCGCGCTGCGCACCCAGCAGGTGATCGCCGAGGAGACCAACGTGACCTCGGTGGCGGACCCGCTCGGCGGCTCCTGGTTCGTCGAGCGGCTGACCGCCGACATGGAGCGCGGCGTATTCGCCATCCTCGACGAAGTGGACGCGATGGGGGGGACGATCGCGGCGATCGAGAAGGGCTGGTTCCAGCG
This sequence comes from Alphaproteobacteria bacterium, assembly GCA_965242575.1. Classification (GTDB taxonomy): domain Bacteria; phylum Pseudomonadota; class Alphaproteobacteria; order UBA7887; family UBA7887; genus JANQOH01. Next base: position 1,602,109 of record OZ251461.1, on the reverse strand, counting down.
CCGGATCGCCGATTCGGCCTACGACCAGGCGATCCGCAAGGCGAACGGCGAGCGCCCGGTGATCGGCGTCAACGCTTTCGTCGAGGAGGACGAGGAGGCGCCCGTCGCGACCCACCCCTACGACCCGGAGACCGAGCGCCGCCAGATCGAGAACCTGCGCCGGACCCGCCGCGAGCGCGACGACGCGAAGGTTGCGGCCCTTCTCGACGAGCTCCGGCGCGTCGCGGCGAACGCGGGCGAGAACGTCATGCCCGTCACCATCGCCCTCGCCGACGCCCGCGCCTCGATGGGCGAGATCGTCGAGACGCTGCGCGGCCTGTGGGGAAGCTACCGCGAAACCCCGGTGTTTTGACGCGGCGCGCCCGGGCGCGCGGGCTATCGCGCCGCCGCCGCTTCCGCCAGCCCGTCCGGCGCGCGCGCGGAAGCGCCGGCGAGGACCGCCTCGAACAGCCGCCGGTTGGGGGAATCGGCGGCGGCGGCGCGGCGCGGGTGCCACAGGTGGAGGACGGGGCTCGAATGGCTCCCGAGCGTCCGGCGCACGCCGGCGCGGACGAGGCGGACCGCGAGGTCGGAATCCTCCAGCCCGTGCCCGACGTAGCGGTTGTCGAAGCCGTTGACGCGGTCGAGGTCGCCGCGCCAGACGCCCAGGTTGCACCCCTGTGCGCCGCGCCATTCGCCGGCCGCGCGATGGCGCCAGCGCCCGTCGGGGAGCGGGACGAACTCCAGCGGCCGCGTGCAGCGGTTGGCGAGGGCGCGCGCGAACCAGCGCCAGCGCCCGCGGCCGCGCGGGCGCGCCAGCCAGCGCGCCGACGTCCCCGCGCGCAGCCAGCTGCGCTTGCCGGAGACGAAACGCCCCGGCCGCGCCAGCCGGCGGTGCCAGGCGATGAAGTCCGGCAGGACCAGGCAATCGCCGTCGACGAACACCGCGTAATCGCCGCGCGCGCGGGCGATGGCGAGGTTGCGCGCCCGGGCGAGGCGGAACCCGGAGTCCTCCTGCCAGGCGCGACGCAGCGGGAACGGCAGCCGCGGCGCCAGGGCGGCCAGCAGCTCGCCGGTCTCCGCCGTCGATCCGTCGTCGGCGACCACCGCCTCGAAGCCCCGGTCGGTCTGCCGCGCGAAGGATTCGAGCGAGGCGCGCAGCGCCGCCGGCGCGTTGTAGGTGGCGAGGATTACGGAGACGGTTCCCGGTTTCATGGCCGCATCCCCCGTCCGCGCCCTCTCCGGGAATCGCCGCCCGCGCGGCGCGGCGCCCCGGGCCGAAAGCGCCGTCGGCCCGGCGTCCGGGGACGGAAGCGAAGCGGCAGACTATCCCGGCCGCCGGTCGCGCGCCACCGCGGCGCTCCGCGCCCGGTTCGCCGGATCGGCGCCGATCGCCGGGCGCATGGCCCCGTCGCCGCCGAGCGGCCGGGGGAATCGCAACGGCGGCCCTCGGCCTTCGCGCCGTCGACGCGGCCGCGGCGCCGGCGTATGTACCGGGCGGCGCGCCGCAACGATCTCTACGTGGAGAAGCTCCTCGTCGATCACGGCGCCGACGTAGACGCCGGAAACGACGACGGTTCGACGCCGGCGCACGTCGCGCAACGGGAAGGCAGAGGGGCGGAACCGGCGGAATGGCTCATGGAGCGGGGCGCCGGCGCCGGGCCGGAATCGCCGTGACGATGCTGGGGCTCGCGGCGGGCGCGCGGGGCCGCGCGAAGCGGCGGAGGAAGGGCTTCAGAATAGGATATGCGGTTTACGCGAGAATAGGGTGTGCGGTTCTCTCGACGTGGAAGGCGCGCGCCGCCGCCGCGTTTTCCGGGGGCGCGGCGCGGGCGAAGGCCGATGCCGCGTCCGACCGCCTCCTGAAGCGCGCATTCTCGGCCAGGGACAAGGCCACGGGCTGGACCCTCCTGCACTACGCGGCGCTGCTGAACTCCCCGGACGCCGTCGCGACGCTGATCGAGGCGGGCGCGGATCCGAACGCCCGGGTGCGCGTCGATCCGGAAGGAGAACGGGCGTCGCCCGGGCGCGAATTGGCGGCCCGGCCGGGCCTGGAGGATTCGTTCGCGGGCCGGGAGGCGACGGGCGAAACGCCGGCCATGATCGCCGCCGCCACGAATTCCGTCGCGGCGCTCGCCGAATTGGTCGCCCGCGGCGCCGATATCGACGCCGTGAACTCTCATGACGATACGCCGCTGTCCATGGCGGCGTCCACGGGCGCGCGCGACACCGCGATATGGCTTGTCGAGCATGGCGCCCTCCCCGGCTACGCGGCGGCGCGGCTGAAATTTTCCGACGTGGCGAAGTTCCTCGTCGAGCGCGGATTCGTCGGCTTCGACGCCACGGACTACAGCGGCCTGACGCCTTCCGAACGGGGCGGCAACCCCTTGGGTCTGGTCCTGCTCAAGGACCCGCTCCATGCCGCGGTCTTCATGAACGCCGTGCGCACGGCGCGATGGATCGTCGATGGGGAAACCGGCATTCACGCCGTGGACGATAACCCCGGAGACCGTGTCGAGCGGTCGCCCGGGGATCGGGAAGGCGACATTCACGCCGTGGACGATAACGGCTGGACCCCGCTCCACTGCGCGGCTGCGGCCGACGCCCTGGACGCAGCTCGATGGCTCGTCGATCGGGGCGCCGACATTCACGCCGCGGACGATAACGGCTGGACCCCGCTCCACGTCGCGGCCGCGGCCGGCGCCGGGAACACGCCGCGTTGGCTTGTCGATCGGATCGCCGATATGCGCGCCGCGGCCACCGAAGGCCACGACGCCTTCTGCAACACACTGCTTCACCTTGCGGCCTCCGCCAACGACGTGGACGCGATGCCGTTGCTTGTCGAGCAAGGCGCCGACATTCACGTCATGAACAACGACGGCGAGACCCCGCTCTACGGGGCGGTCCAAAGGGGCGCCATGGACGCGGCGCGGTGGCTCGCCGAGCGGGGCGCCGACATCCGCGGCGGGGCCTTATTCGGCGGCGGAACCCTGCTCCACTACGCGGCCAGGAGGGACGACGTGGAGAAGGTGCGGTGGCTCATCGAGCAAGGCGCCGACATCCGCGCCGTGGACAACGACGGCGAGACCCCGCTCCACCACGCGGCCGGGAAGGACGCCGTGGATGCGGCGCGGCAGCTTGTCGAGCGGGGCGCCGATGTTCGCGCCGTGAACGCCAACGGCGAGACTCCGCTCGATCTCGCAACCAGGAAGGAGGCCGACCGCGCGGCGGAGTGGCTGTTCCAACGGCGCCGGCGAGACCCGACCGTCCGTTAGCGGGTGCGCGGTTTTTCGGATCTCCGTCGTAATCGCCCGGTTTCCCGGACCGGCGATGGCGGCGTCGAGGTCGGCCTCGGCCCTGTCCGGGGTCGACGCCGGCGGATCGGAGGCGCGCCGCCGACACGGCGTCGGAACCCGTTACGGACGCGCCGCCTCCGTATGCTCGGAACGGCGGCGTATCGAGCGCCCGCCACGCGCCTCCCGGCGTGCTATACTGCGGCCGACCCACCGGGGGAGCGAGCTATGCATTTCGGGTATTTCGGCCTCATGGGCTACCGCGAACGCGGGACGCCGCCGAAGCGGGTGTTCGACGAACACGTGGAGCAGGTCAGGCATGCCGACCGGCTCGGCTTCGAGATCGCGTGGTTCGCCGAGCACCACTTCTCCAACTACTGCATCTGCCCGTCGCCGCTGCTGATGGCGGCGCGCTGCGCCGGGGAGACCGAGCGGATAAAACTCGCCCCGGCCGTCATCGTCGCGCCGCTCTACCAGCCGGCGCGGCTGCTGGCCGAGATCGGCATGGTCGATTGCCTCGCCGGCGGGCGGCTCGTCCTCGGCGTCGGCAGCGGCTACCAGCCCTACGAATTCGAACGTTTCGGCCAGGACATCGCCAATGCGCGGCCCATGCTCGAGGAGTTCCTCGACATGCTCCACCTGGCGTTCGCGCAGGAGACGTTCTCCTATGCCGGCGCGCATTACACGATGCCGGAAACCCACATAAGCGCCCGCCCGGTGAACGGACTCCCGGAAATCTGGGTCGCCGGGGACAACGAGTCCGGCCACCGCCTGTGCGCGCGGCGCGGCTACGTCCCCATGTTCACCGGGCGCTGGCTCGGCGCCGCCTACCTCGCCGAAATGCGCGAGCGGGTCGCCCGGGCCTGGACCGCCGAGGGCCGCGACGCCGGCGCCATGCCGCTCGGAGTCCAGCGCTTCCTCTGCATCGCCGAAAGCCGCGCCGAGACCCTCGCCTACGTGGACCACGCGCGCCACCAGATGCGCCTCGCCTCGGCGCTGCGCCGCCGCGCCGAGGCGATGGACGGCGGCATGATGATCGAGGCGCCGATGCGGAGCGAGCTCCCGCTCGAGGAGATGGCCGGCAACCTGCTGGTCGGCGACGCCGAGACCGTGGCCGAGCGGCTGGCGGCGGAGATCCGCGCCGCGCGGCCGTCGCACATGATGCTCCACTTCCAGGTCGGCGGATCCTCGCACGTCCAAGCGCTCCGCAGCATGGAGGCGCTGATGACGGACGTCAAGCCGATGGTCGAGGCCGAACTCGGCCCGCTGGAGGCGTTCGGCGCGCCGCTCCCCGCCGCCGCGGCGGCGGAATAGGCGCGCTCCCCACCCACCCGAACGGAGGCGGCCCATGGCGGTCAAGGTCCTGCTTGAACTCAAGGCGAAGCCCGGCAAGGGCGCGGAGCTGCTGGCGGTGTTCCGGGAGATCCTCCCCGACACCCGCGCCTACGCCGGCTGCCTCGGAGTCGACACGCTGCGCGGCCAGGACGACCCGGACGCGCTGGTTCTCGTCGAAACGTGGGAGACGCGCGCGCATTACGAGGCGTATTTCGCGTGGCGCCGGGAGACCGGGCTGGCGGACCGGCTGGGCGGCATGGTCGCCGCGCCGCCGAGCCGCCGTTATTTCGACGAAACGGACGCCTGACCGGGCGGTTGGGAGCGCACCATGTCCGATGACCCTCTGGCGGCGGCCGGCGAGCGCATCGCCCGCCTCGCCATGCGCGACGACTGGCTCGCCCGGACCGACGAGCCGGTCATCGACCCCGAACGCGAGATCGTCGACCCGCACCACCACCTGTGGAGCCGCGGCGGCTCGCTCTACCTGCTCGAACATCTGCGCGCCGACACCGGCTCCGGCCACGACGTCCGCCAGACGGTGTTCATCGAGTGCCGGACGCATTGGACGCCGGACGGGCCGGAGCATCTGCGGCCGGTGGGCGAGACGCGGTTCGCCGCCGCCATCGCCGCGCAATCGGCGGGCGGCGGGCCGGGCCGGGCGGAGATCGCCGGGCTGGTGGCGCATGCCGACCTGGAGCATCCACTGCTCGACGAGGCGCTCGACGCGCACGGCGAGGCCGCCGGCGGGCGGCTGCGCGGCGTCCGCCACGCCGGCGCCCACGCGCCCGACCGGCGCGGCGTCGGGAACCCCGGCCGCGCCCGCGCCGGCCTTTACGAGAGCGACGCGTTCCGCGCCGGCGTCGCGCGGCTCGGCGAACGCGGCCTGACCTACGACACCTGGCACTTCCATCCCCAGAACGGCGCCTTCCGCGATCTCGCCGCCGCCGTTCCGGGGACGACGATGATCCTCGACCATTTCGGCACGCCGCTCGGCGTCGGCGCCTGGGAGGGCCGGCGGGAGGAGGTGTTCGCCGCCTGGAAGGACGACATCGCCGCCATCGCCGAACGCCCGAACGTCGTCGCCAAACTCGGCGGCCTGGCGATGCCCGACAACGGCTTCGGCTGGCACGAGGCGGAGCGCCCGCCGGATTCCGACGCCTTCGTCGCCGCGCAGGCGCGCTACTTCCACCACGCCATCGCCTGTTTCGGCCCGGAGCGCTGCATGTTCGAGAGCAACTTCCCGGTCGACCGCGTCTCCGTCGGCTACAAGGTCCTGTGGAACGCCTTCAAGAAGATCGCCGCCGGCTACGACGAGGCGGCGCAGGCGGCGATGTTCGCCGGGACCGCGCGCCGCGTCTATCGCCTCGATCCGTCGTGACGGGCGGGCCGTGACGGGGCCGCGCGACCCGCACCTCCGTTCCGATTCGCTCGACGCGGAGACGGTCGCGCGCCTCGTCGCGCGGCTGGAGAGCCGCGGCAAGGTCCGCGCCTTCGCGCGCCTGTTCGAGGCCTATGCGGACCGGCTGGCGCTGGCCGACGGCGCGCGGGCGCTCGACATCGGCTGCGGCACCGGGGTGGCGTCGCGGGCGCTGGCGCGGCGGGGCGTGCGGGTGACGGGGATCGACCAGAGCCCGGACTTTATCGCCACCGCGCGCCGCTTCGCCGCCGAGGAGGGCGTCGCGCCCGAATTCCGCGTCGCCGACGCGCATGCGCCGCCCTTCGCCGATGCGAGTTTCGACGCGATCGTTGCGCACACGCTGCTGAGCCATGCCGCCGACCCGGCGCGGGTGCTGGCCGAGGCGCGCCGGGTGCTGGCGCCCGGCGGGCGGCTGGTCGTCTTCGACGGCGACTACGCCTCGCTGACCTGGGCTTGCGCCGATGCCGAGGCAGGCCGGCGCATGGACCGGGCGCTCGCCCGCGCCGCCTTCCACAACCCGCTGGTCGTCCGCAGCCTGCCCGGCCTGATCGCCGGCGTCGGGCTGGCGCTGGAGGACGTGGCGGCCGATGCGGTGAGCGAGATCGGCGGCGGGAGTTACTTCCGCACCATGGCCGAGGCCTACGCGCCGCTGGTCGCCGAGGCGGGCCTCGCCTCCGCCGATGAAGTGGCGGCCTGGCTGGAGGAGCAGCGCGCGGCGATGGCGGCGGGGCGGTTCTTCGCCTGCTGCGTCTATTACACCGCCTTCGCCCGCCGCCCGGAGGAGGAGCGGCCGTGACCATCCTTGCGGGAACCGACGGCGGCGTGTTCGCCGCGACCGACGCCGGCCTGTTCCGCTCCGCCGACGGCGGCGCGGCGTGGACCCCCGCCGGCCTCGCCGACCGCGAGGTGTGGCAGGTGCGCGGCGCGGCGGACGGGGCGATCTACGCCGCGACCCAGCCGGCCGGCCTGTTCCGCTCCGGCGACGGCGGCGGCGCGTGGGAGGAGCTGCCGGCGTTCTCCGGCTTTCCGGGCGCTGGCGAGTGGTGTTTGCCGCTGACGCCGCCCCTGCCGGCGCGGGCGCGGGCGCTGGTCATCGACCGCGAGGACCCGCGCCGCATCCGCCTGGGAGTCGAGGTCGGCGGCGTCATGGCCAGCGACGACGGCGGCGCCAGCTGGACTCTCGTCCTGCCCGGCGGCAACCCGGACCTGCACATGATGTGCGCCCATCCCGAACGCCCGGAAGTGTTGTGGGCCTCCACCGGCTACGGGCGCGTCCATGGCGAGGCGGCGCGCGCGGAGGGGAACGCCGGGGTGTTCCGCTCCGACGACCGCGGCGCGACGTGGCGTTACGTGTGGGCGGGGGTGGAGCCGCGCTATTCGCGGCCCATGTGCATCGACCCGCGCCCGCCCTGCGCGCTCACCGTCGGCGCGGCGCCGTCGGCGTTCTCCAGCGCCCGCGACGCGGGCGGCGCGCAGGCGATGCTGTTCCGCTCCGACGACGGCGGCGCGGTCTGGCGTTCGCTTTGCGACGCCGCGCACACGCCGTCGCGGGCCAACTTCCACGGCCTCGCCCCCGACCCGGAGGCGCCGGGCGGGGTTCTGGCGGGGACCGACGCCGGCGAGGTGTGGCGCGTCGGCCCCGGCGGCGAGTGGACCCTCCTCGCCTCCGGCCTGCCCCTCGTGGCGTCGCTGCTGCCGTTATGAAGGCGGACGGCGGCGCGCGGGGGCTGCGGCGCGGCCTTACGCATTACGGAGATTCCGGATTCGCGTGGTTCCTGCGCCGGAGTTTCGCGGCGTCGATGGGGCTGTCCGACGACGCCCTCGACCGGCCCGTGGTGGGGATCGCCGACACGTCGAGCGGCTTCAACAACTGCCACCGGACGGCGCCGGCGCTCGTCGAGGCGGCGGGGCGCGGCGTTCTGATGGCGGGCGGGCTGCCGGTCCCGTTCCCCACGATCTCGCTCGGCGAGCCGTTCCTCGCGCCCACCAGCATGATGTTCCGCAACCTCATGGCGATGGACACGGAGGAGATGATCCGCGCCCAGCCGATGGACGCGGTCGTGCTCGTCGGCGGCTGCGACAAGACGATTCCGGCGCAGCTGATGGCGGCGGCGAGCGCCAACCGCCCGGCGATCCAGCTGGCGGTCGGGCCGATGATGACCGGCAGCTGGCGCGGCGAGCGCCTGGGCGCATGCACCGATTGCCGCCGCCAGTGGGCGCGCTACCGCGCCGGCGAGCTCGCGGATTCCGAAATCGCCGAGGCGGGCCGCGAGCTCTCCACCACCGCCGGCACCTGCATGGTGATGGGCACCGCCAGCACCATGGCGCTGGCCTGCGAGGCGCTCGGCATGATGCTTCCCGGCGGCGCGGCCGTCCCGGCGGTCCACGCGGAGCGGCTGCGCATCGCCGAACGCACCGGCGCGCGCGCCGTCGCCCTGGCGGCGGAGAACCTGACACCCGACCGGATCATGACCCCGGCGGCGTTCGCCAACGCGCTGCGGGTCCTGCTGGCCGTCGGCGGCTCGACCAACGGGCTGGTGCATCTGGCGGCCGCGGCGGGGCGGCGCGGGATCGCCCTCGACCTGGACCGCTTCGACGCCATGGGCCGCGAGACTCCGGTCCTCGTCGACCTCAAGCCCTCCGGCGCGCATTACATGGAGGACCTGTTCAAGGCCGGCGGCCTCGCGCCGATCCTGCGCGAACTGGCGCCGCTGCTCGACCTCGACTGCCTGACCGTGACCGGGCGGAGCCTGGGCGAGGAGCTCGCCGCCGCCCCCGCGCCCTGGCCGCAGGACGCGGTGAAGCCCCTCGCCGCGCCCCTGTTCGCCGAGGGCGGCATCGCCGTGCTGCGCGGCAACCTCGCGCCGGACGGAGCGATTATCAAACAGTCGGCGGCGTCGCCGGAGTTGCTGGCGCATGAGGGCCGCGCGGTGGTGTTCGACGGGCTGGAGGACATGGCGGCGCGCCTCGACTCGCCCGATCTCGACGCGGCGCCCGGCGACGTGCTGGTCCTGCGCAATGCGGGGCCGAAGGGCGCGCCGGGCATGCCGGAATCGGGTTACGCCCCCATCCCGCGCAAACTGGCGCGGGCGGGCGTGAAGGACATGGTGCGGATTTCCGACGCGCGCATGAGCGGCACGGCGTTCGGGACCGTCGTCCTGCATGCGGCGCCGGAGGCGGCGGTCGGCGGCCCGCTGGCGCTGGCGGAGACGGGCGACCGCATCCGCCTCGACGTGTCCGCGCGCCGCCTGGAGCTTGTCGTCGGCGAGTCGGAGCTCGCGGCCCGCCGCGCCGCCTGGTCGCCGCCGCCGCCGCATCCGGGAAGCGAGCGTGGCTGGCTGAACCTGTATCTCCGCGAGGTGGAGCAGGCGGACAAGGGCTGCGACCTGGCTTTTCTCAAACCCCCGGCGACGGCCGCGGCGCCGTAAGGACGCTCCCGCGCGCCGCTACCGGAACGCCGCCGAGGCCGGCGCGGGCGGTGACGATCTTCCCCGCCGCCAGGCCGCGCCCGCGCGCGGCGCGTTCGCAAGCCACGCCAGCGGCTCCAGCGGGTGGCCGGGGACGTTGACGCCGTATCCATCCCCAAACACGAGGATTTCTTCACACGCTCGCATACGGGGAAACCTCACGGAACATGTGAGAGGCGGTTTCGAAATGAATTGAGCGATTCCAGTCGGTTATGGTTCACTGGCTTCGTCCGCGCAAACAGTGAATCGCGCCCGGCTGGAATCACTTAACTCATTTCAAAACGGATACTTAGCCCGGATTTCTCATAGTTTGTAGGCGCATCGGGGTCCTGCCTGTGATATAGTGTTCTTTGCCAAGAGCTTATATCAGGGCAGGGGGTTCCCCGATGCGAACGGAGTGTAGCGCGGCGTCCGGCGCGTTTCAAGCGGTTTCGGGGCGGGCGGTTGTGGCGGATTTCGACGGCGGGTCGATGACTTCGGACGCCGGCGCTCTGCTGCTCGGACAGGCGGATGCGGTTATTGGGCTTGTGGACCGCCTTGCGGCTTGTTTCGCGGATCATCGCGATGGTCGGTTCGTGGAGCACTCGGTTCGGACGCTTGTGAGTCGGCGTGTATTCGGGATTGCGTTGGGCTATGAGGACTTGATCGACCACGATGTGTTGCGCGGCGATCCGGTTATGGCGGTTCTTGCGGGGAAGTTGCGCGCGAAGCGCCGGAACTGCGCTCCGGTTGCGGGGAAGTCGACGCCGAGCCGGTTGGAGTTGGGCGGTGTTGTCTCCGTCTGGGGACAGCAAGATCGTCCATGACGGGTCGGCGATTGCGGATGTGTTGGTGACGCTGTTCCTGGACGCGCATGAGGCGGCTCCGGATCGGGTGGTTCTGGATTTCGACGCGACGGACGATCCGGTTCACGGGTCGCAGGAGGGGCGGTTTTTCCACGGCTATTACGACTGCTACTGCTACTTGCCGCTTTATGTTTTGTGCGGTCGTCACCTTCTGGCGGCGCGGCTGCGCCCGGCAAACATCGATGGGGCGGCCGGGGCTGTGGAGGAGGCTGCGCGGATCGTGGCCCTGTTGCGGGCGCGGTGGCCGGACACGCGGATCGTGTTGCGGGCCGATTCGGGGTTCGCGCGCGAGGCGCTGATGGCGTGGCGCCAAGCCAACGGGGTGGATTACCTGTTCGGCTTGGCGCGGAACGATCGTCTGGCGGCGCAGGTCGCGGATGCGCTGGCGGAGGCCGAGGCGGACAGCGAGCGGAGCGGCGCCCCGGCGCGGCGCTTCGCCGACTTCATGTGGTCCACGCGCGATAGTTGGAGCCGCGAACGCCGCGTCGTCGGCAAGGCCGAATAGACCCGCGGCAAGGCCAATCCGCGCTTCGTCGTCACCTCGCTCGCCGCCAGCGCGCATGACGCCCGGAGCCTCTACGAGGACCTGTATTGCCAACGCGGCGAGATGGAGAACCGCATCGAGGAATGCCAACTCGACCTGTTCGCCGACCGCACCTCGGCGCATAGCATGCGCGCCAACCAACTCCGCTTGTGGTTCGCCTCGATGGCCTATGTGCTGCTCTGCGCCCTGCGCCGCCTCGGCCTCGCCCACACCCGCCTCGCCGCCGCCACATGCGGAAGCCTGCGCCTCAAACTGCTCAAGATCGCCGCATGGGTCCGTGTCAGCGTCCGCCGCATCAAGATCGCAATGGACACCAACCATCCTTTCCAGGACGAGTTCCGCACCGCCCGAAGGCGATTATCCGCCGCCGCAACCTGAAGCGGCGCACAACTCACCCTTCCCCGCAACAACGGAGACATCGCCAAGCCAAACCACCCGTCGCCAGCTGACGGGCGCTCCAACGCGCCCCGAAAACGGCGGCGGATGCACAAACCCGAAAATCACCGCCGACACCGCACACCGCCCCTCAAACCAGAGACGTATGAGAAATCCGGGTTAGGCGACGAGACGGCGTTCTATGCGGACGCCGCCTACAGTTCGCGTGAGACGCGGGACAAACTGGCGCGGTTCGGGATTGCGGACCAAGTGCAACGCAAGGGCTATCGCGGCCATCCGTTGAGCGAAGCGGACAAGGAGCGCAACGATGAGATCGCGGTCGTGCGGTCGGGGGTGGAGCGCGTGTTCGCCGTCTATAAGCGGTGTTACGGCCTCGGACGGACCCGCTTCCTGGGCTTGGCGAAGAACACGACCTTCTACGGCCTCGCCGCCATTGCGCTCAACATCCGCAAGGGCGCCATGTTTCTGCGCCTCTACGGCCTCGCCCAACCCGCCAGCGAGGGATAAACACGGGGCAAGCGCGCCCGAACGGCGACACATCGGACCGAATCGGGCCGGCGGGCCATCGAATCGACCCCCCGCAACGCCGGCGCCCGAATGCCCAAAACAACCCCTCCGGGCCGCAACCCAATCCCGGAAAACCCGCCCTTGTGCAGAGGTCTCCAAGTGGAAATAAGAGGCCGTTTTAGAATATACTATTGAAATTATTCGATTTCTGATCGGTATGGCTGCATGCTTCACACACATGCCAATGGACTCCCGCAATCTTGGGAGTTACGATCCGTTTGCCGACGCGGATACCGTGCAGACAGGATGCGGGGACAATACACTGAAAGTAATCGATTCATTCTGAAACGGCCTCTAAAACGGATTGTACTTGCCACCGGGCGCATTGTTCCGTTTCGCCGCCATCCCGTCCTCCATCGTGTCGATTCACGCCGGAGAGCCTCCGCTTGAGCCGCCAGCTTCCCGGCCGCGACTTCCAACTCCGGACTGCGAGCGCGTCCATTGCCATAAGGACGACGACGCGTCAAGGGTGCGAATGGTCCGGCTCCGGCAATGGCGCGGCGTCGGGCGGGGGCGCGGGCGGCTCCGGCGCGCCGGCGGCGAAGGCGCGGGCGCCGGAATGGACGGGAACGACGCCGCCATCGGCCGGACCCGCATCGGCGAAATCGGCCGCCGATTCCGACAATGCGCGGGCGACGAGCCAGCCGTGGCGGGCCGGGAAGTCGGGGCGGCACAGCAGCAGGCGGGGGCCGTAGCGGAACAACGCCGCCAGCGAAGTCGGGCCGAAAGCCGCGAAAGGCGGCGCGCCGTCGCGCAGCGCGGCGGCGTCCGCGGCGGAAAACACCACGACCTCCAGCTGGCCCGTGGTTATCAGGCTCGCCAGCCGGAGTTGGTCGCGGGCCCGCGTCACGCGCGGGCGGGACTCGGGCAGCCGCGCCGCCAGCGCCGCGACGATCCGCTTGCCGAGCGGGTAGGTGGGCGCGTCGGCGCGGCAGGTCCCTATGAGCAGGTGCTTGCGGCGGTACACCGCCCATTGCCGATACGGCGCATGGCCGCCGGCGGCCGCCCAGACGGCCAGGGCGGCGCCCGCGCGAAGCAGGCGCCGCCGGCCGAGCACGGGCCGGTCTTCGACCGCGTCAGTCCTCGAACACCGTCAGGTCGAGGATCGCCGAGACCGCGTAGTTCGGCACGTCCACCACCTGCCCCACCACCAGGTCGGCGGCGACGCTGGCCAGGATGTACGCCTGCTCGCGGGACAGGCCGTGTTCGCGCTGGATGTAGGCGATGAGGTCGATCAGCGCGTTGCGCGCGGCGAGGCCCAGGTCCTCGTTGAGGTTCTCCAGGTCGGCGATCCGCGCGTCGTCGATATAGCTCAGGAACGGCGGGATCGCGCCCTTGTCCTTGAGCGGGAAGCCCACCGCCGCGTAGAACTCCGCCGGTGCGATGGCCTTGAGCTGCGCCCCGCCCTCGAATTGCGGCGCGGTGATGTGCTCGCTCATGCCGGGGCGGATTTCGGTGCGCACCGTTACCCGGGCGCCGATTTCGATGGCGGTGCCGGAGACCTCGCCGTCGCCCTGGGCGAAATGCACGTCGCCGGCGAACAGGCCGCAGCCGTCCACGAAGCAGGGGAGCAGCAGGGTCGTGCCCACCTGCATCTGCTGGACGTCCATGTTGCCGCCGTTCTCGCGCGGCGGGATGGTCCGCAGGCAGCTGCCGGCGTGGCTGCCCTCGGGGCCGCACACGGCGGCGGGCTGGGCGCCCGTCGGCTCCGGCGGCAGGGCGATCCCGCCCGCCGCGCCGAGCGCCGCCTCGCGCGCCATCCAGGCCGCCACTTCGGGTTCGCCGGGCAGGACGCCCACCGAGCCCATGAACGCGGCCATGGGGATTCGCACCCCAGGCATGGCGTCGGAGGTCGCGCCGTCGCGCGCGGTCCGCCAGCCGACGAAATAGGGTTCGGTGTAGAGGTCGCGCAGGAAGCCGAAGCCGGGGACGATCAGAGTGTAGCCGAACTCGTCGGGCTCGATGTCGACCAGCGTCACCGCCAGCGCGTCGCCGCGCTTCGCGCCTTCGATATGCACCGGCCCGGTCATCGGGTGGACGAGGTTGAGGTCCACGGCGGCCAGGTCGTCGGCGGTGGAGTCGAGCGTGAGGTCGCTGTCGAGCGCGTCGCGCGTCTCCAGCACGATGTAATCGCCGGGCTTGGCCCGCGCGACCGGCGGGATGGCCGGGTGGTAGCGGTTCATGCAGCTGGGGTCGTCGGCGCAATGGGCGCCGGTCTTGGCGACCGTCACGCGGTCCTGCCAGCGGACGTCGGTGGTGTCGGCGAGCGCGGCCGGCGCGGCGGCGAGGCCGCACAGGGCGGCGAGGATGGCAATGCGCGTCATGAGCGTCGCTCCTTGCGAGGGTGCGCGGCGCCGCGCCGAAGGCGGCGGCCGCGTCGTTGCGCCCGCGCAGCTTAACCCCGCGCCGGGCCGCGGGGCAAGCGCGCCGGCGCCGAGGGCGTGCGGCGCCCCCGCCGGAAGATTCGCCGCCGCGTGAGAGTCCGGTTGACGGCCGCGTCGACTCCGATGCAAAATGGTCGTGCTTGAATGTCCCGGCCGCAAGCACATGGTGCTCTCAAGCGTTTTGGACGCGAAGATTGCTATCCGTGAAGCGTTCGGAAGCGAGAAGCCAAGTTACCTAGGCTCAGGACCCATAAACTATGTTGCATTGTGTGGCGATCCGTGATTGGTAGGCGCCACATGTAGGGGAGGTTGGCATGTCCGACCACAACTTCTGGCTGTCCGAGGCCCAGTTCGCGCGGCTCCGTCCGCTGTTGCCCAACAAGGTGCGCGGCGTGCCGCGTGTCGATGATCGCCGTGTCATCTCGGGCATCGTCCACGTCCTTCGCAGCGGCCTTATGTGGCGCGACGCGCCATCCGAATACGGCCCGCACAAGACCCTCTACAACCGCTTCGTGCGCTGGAGCGCGGCGGGCGTCTTCAATCGTATTTTCGAGGCTCTGGCCGCCGAGAGCCGGGAGACGGGGACGGTGTGATCGACGCCACCCACCTGAAGGCGCACCGGACCGCAGCCAGTCTGCTAAAAAAGGGGCTCTTTCGCGCTGTCCCGGACGCACCCGAGGCGGGCACAACTCCAAATTGCACGCGGTCTGCGACGGCGCCGGCAAGCCGCTGGTCATGTTGCTGACCGAGGGACAGGTCAGCGACTATCGCGGCGCGGCGACGGTCGACGCACTGTCGGACGCGGATGTCCTGATCGCCGACCGGGGTTACGACAGCGACCGCTTCCGCGAAGCTTTGACCGCGCGGGGTATCGCGCCCTGCATTCCGGGCCGCGCAAACCGCAAGACGCCGGTCGTTTACGACAAGGCGTTCTACAAACGGCGAAACCTCGTCGAGCGCATGTTCGGCAGACTCAAGGATTGGCGCCGCATCGCCACACGCTACGACCGATGCGCACATAACCTTCTTCAGCGCCATCTGCATTGACGCAACCTTTATTTTCTGGTTATGAGTCCCGAGCCTAGTGTCCTGCGTCTGAAGTTAGTATCATAACGGGCAGTGATCGCCGATTCGGGGAGGGTAAGCGATGGGGCGTTGTGTCGGTCGGCCCGTGGCGGCCGTGGTGTTGAGCGCCGCAGAGCGGTCGTTCCTTGAGCGTCAGGTTCGCCGTCGCCGGGTGGCGCGGGGGATGTCGGATCGCTGCCGCATCGTCCTGCGCTGCGCCGATGGCTTGACGAGCAAGGCGGTGGCGGCGGAACTCGGCGTGCACGAACACACCGTCGGCAAGTGGCGTCGTCGTTTTCTGCAGGATCGTGTCGAGGGCCTGTCGGACGCGCCGCGTTCGGGGCGCCCGCGGAGCATGGAAGATGCGCGGGTGGCCGAGGTCGTCAAGCGGACGCTCGAGACGTCGCCCCCCGACGCGACGCATTGGTCGATCCGCTCGATGGCCCGGGAGGCGGGGCTTTCGCACACGACGGTGCGGCGGATCTGGAAGGCGTTCGGGCTGCAACCGCACCGGTCGGAGGCGTTCAAGCTTTCCAGCGATCCGCTGTTCGTGGATAAGGTGCGGGACATCGTGGGGCTCTATCTGTCGCCGCCGGACCGCGCGCTGGTGCTCTGCGTCGATGAGAAGAGCCAGGGACAAGCCCTTGACCGCGAGCAGCCGGTCTTGCCGACGATGCCGGGCATGCCCGAACGGCGGACGCACAACTATGTCCGGCACGGGACGACGTCGCTGTTCGCCGCGCTCGACGCCGCAACGGGCTTCGTCATCGGCAAGTGCTATAGACGCCACCGGGCGCGGGAGTTCCTCGATTTCCTCAAGGAGATCGACGCTCGTGTTCCCGAAGACCTGGACGTTCATATCGTCATGGACAACTACACGACCCACAAGACCGCTTCGGTCAAGGCATGGCTGGCGCGACGGCCACGCTATCACGCTCACTTCACGCCGACCTCGGCCTCGTGGATCAATCAGGTGGAGCGCTGGTTCGCCGAACTGACGCGCAAGCAGCTTCAACGGGGCGTGCACACCTCCACGAAACAGCTCGAGGCGGATATCCGCGCCTTCATCGACCGGCACAACCAGAATCCCAAGCCCTTCAAATGGACCAAAACCGCCGACGATATCCTCGCATCCGTCAAACGCTTCTGTCACCGCGTCGACCGCACATTATGCAGCGAACTTTAGACTCAGGACACTAGTTGAGCCGGCCACCGGAGCCGTACCTGTCGCGGTTCGCCGCGCGGAGGTTCTAGGGAGGGTAGTTCCAGGACCCGCCGCGGAGAACGCGAACAGAACAATTGCCGCCGTCGCTCCCAAGCCACGCAGCGCCGTTCGACGGGGCACCGTCGTAACTCCCGCGCCAGCAGTCCTCCACCCACTCCCAAACGTTCCCGTGAACGTCGTGCAAGCCGAAACCGTTCGCGCCGAAACTCCCCACAGGGGCCGTCCGCGCATGGCTATCCCCGCACCTGTCACCAGAGCAGTTCGCGCGGTTCGAACCGATATCGTCGCCCCACCAGAACCGCGTCGACGTCCCCGCACGGGCCACATACTCCCACTCCGACTCGCTCAACAGGCGATACGACTCCCCCGTCTCACGAGACAGCCACGACGCATACGCCTTCGCGTCGTCCCAACTCACGCACACCACAGGGTGCATATCCGACTGCGAAAAACCCGGAGAACGCCACGAACGGCTCGAATCCTCCTTCCACTCATCGTCCTCCCATTTCCAGCACCCCCCTATCGAACGCCCCGTCGCCTGCACGAAACGCGCGAACTCACCGCGCGTAACCTCGTGGACGCCCACCGCGAACTCCGCGCCGATCGTCACCCGGCGCTGCGGACCCTCGTCGCCATCGCGCCCTTCCTCCGACGAAGGCGAACCCATCGTGAAACTCCCCGCCGGGACCACAACCATCTCCGGGCAACCATCGCAGTCGCGGAAAACCTCCCCCACCGCGAAATCCTTCGCCGCCTCGTCACGCAAACGCCGCGCATCGTCCCTGTGGCGGCCCGACGGGAACGACCTCAAATACTCCTCGAACGCCGCCGCCGTGTTCGCGCTACGCGCCGAAGCGAACGCCGCGTCGTCCTCCTTCCGGCCCGCCGCGGCCAGCGCGTCCGCCTGGTCGCGCGTCAGATACCCCGTCTGCTCCAGCCCGCGGCTCTCCTGCCACCGCCGCCGTCACCCGCAGGTCGCCGTTCGCATCGCCCGCGCCGTAAAGCGCGTCCAGAAGATGATGCGTGAACAGCCCGTGCTCCGCCTTGCGGTCCCAGCTCGCGACCTGGGTTCCGGTCGCCGCCGTGAGCGTCGTCATGCGCCTCGCAACGTCCGGACGCAGCGTCACGCGGAGCGGCGGGCCCGACATGCCTTGCAGCAACTGGCCCCCGCCGCTGCCCGCCCGAAAAGCACGCGTCGAGGAACACCCGGACCGAACGCGCCCTGTCCAGCCTCCCCAGGACGTCGTACAGCGTCTCGATGGCGTAGCCGTTGATGCGGGCGGTGTTCGGAGCGGCGTCGACGGGCAGCAGGTACCCCTTGCCGTCCTCCAGGGCGGGAACGCCGTGGCCGGAATAGAACACCACCACGTCGTGCTCGCTCCCGTACAGGTAGGTCGAGAGGTCGCTCTCCTCGTGGCCGCGTTCGTTGCCGAACACGCGGTTCATCACCGTCAGGGTGGCGTCGCGTTCGTATATGACGTTGTCGGGATCGAAGCCGAGGACGTCGACGACGTAGCGGTAGAAGGCGTCCGCGTCGCGGTGCGCGTAGGCGACGTCGGGGACGTCGTCATGCGCGTAGTCGCCGTTGCCGACGATCGCCGCCACGCCGTGGGGGTTGGCGAATTCGGCGGCCGGCGCGGCGCCGGCCGCCGCAAAGGCCGCGGCGCCGGACAGCGCGCGGAGCAGGCCGCGCGCCGCGCCGGCCGCCCCGGAAACCCGCCTCGACCGCCTCGACGCCGGCATCGCCCATCCTCCCCCCGCGTTCACGCCGGGCGGGAAGATGGCCCGGCCGCGCGCCGCGCGCAAGCGGCGTTCGCGCCCGCCAGCAATTCTCGTTACGGGGAATCTCGCCGCTCCATAGCGGCCGGCGGTCCCGGGAAAGGCGGATCCGCGACCGCGCTCCGTCCATAACGAGAATTGCTGCGCGCCCGCGGCGGGGCGATCGCATCCGGGTTTCGTGCGGCGGTTCGGGGGCGGTTGGCTGCGGCTCGTCCCGGTTCGGGCCTCGCGCGCCGCGGTCGCTTTGCCGATGGCCGCAAGCCCCGGCCGGCCATGCCCGTCCCGGAGCCATGCGATGTCGCGGGCGACGCCGGCGGCGCGGGTTTCGATGCGGCCGCGCGCGCCGGCGGCGTCCCGGCGGGACAAGCGATCGCCCGGCTCGGGACTTGCGGGCTGGAAACGCTGGCGACCCCGGCAGGACTCGAACCTGCGACCTGCGGATTAGGAATCCGCCGCTCTGTCCGGCTGAGCTACGGGGCCGGGAAGGCGAACCGCGCCTATAGCACGCGGACGCGGACGGCGGAATCCCCGCCGGGGCGCGAGTGCGGCGGGGCGCGCCCGGAGGCGCGCAGGGCGGGGCTTCGCGGCCTTCATGCGGTCCGCACGCGACGGCCGGAGCCGCGAACGCCTCGCCGCCGGCGCCGCGCAGCGCCCCGCGAACCGGAGACGTCCGGGAAGTCCGGGCTAATACACGCTCGGCACGTAGAGTTCGCCGGGCAGGTCGCTGCGTTCGTAGTCCGGGTTGAACACCCGGTCGGGCAGCTCCGGCGCGTCGTGCGCGACCTCGCGATACGGCGCCTGCTCCAGAAGGTGGCGGATGCAGTTGAGGCGCGCGCGCTTCTTGTCGTCGCCGCGCACGATCCACCACGGCGCCTCGTCTATGTTGGTGCGCGCGAACATCTCCTCCTTCGCCCTGGTGTATTCCTCCCACCGCACCCGGGATTCCAGGTCCATGGGGCTGAGCTTCCACTGCTTCAGCGGGTCCAGCATGCGCATCTTGAAGCGCAATTGTTGTTCCCGGTCGGTGATCGAGAACCAGTATTTGACGAGTTTTATGCCCGAACGGACCAGCATCCGTTCGAACTCCGGCGCGTCGCGGAAGAACTCCTCCACCTGCGCCGGGGTCGCGAACCCCATCACGCGCTCCACCCCGGCGCGGTTGTACCATGAGCGGTCGAACAGCACGATCTCCCCGCCCGCCGGCAGGCGCGCCGCGTAGCGCTGGAAGTACCACTGCGTCTTCTCGCGCTCGGTCGGCGCGGCGAGCGCCACGACGCGGCACACCCGCGGGTCCAGCCGCTGCGCGATGCGCTTGATCACCCCGCCCTTGCCGGCCGCGTCGCGGCCCTCGAAGACGACGACGAGCTTGTATCCCGTCGCCACCACCCAGTCCTGGAGCCGCACCAGCTCCTTCTGCAACAGCAACAACTCCCGGAAGTAGGCGCGCCGGGGCAGCGTCGAGCGGCTCTTGAGGTCGGTGATCCCGTGCAGGTCGCGGACCACCCGCTCGTCGTCGATCTCCATCTCGAGTTCTTCGTCGAAACTGTCCTCCAGTTCCGCGTCGACCCAGGACTTCTCGCTCATGCCGCCCCGCTCCGCCCCCCGCGCCTCGCCGCGCGCCAGCCTATCACGCCCGCCGCGCGGCGAAGAACGCCCGCAGCAGCTCCGCCGCCTCGGCCTCGGCAATGCCGCCATAGACCTCCGGCCGGTGATGGCAGGTCGGCCAAGCGTAGAGGCGCGGGCCGCTGTCGACGCCGCCGCCCTTGGCGTCGCGGGCGCCGTAGAACAGGCGGCGGATACGCGCGAACGACGCCGCCTGCGCGCACATCGGGCAGGGCTCCAGAGTCGCGTACAGGTCGCAGCCGGCGAGGCGCGGCGAGCCGAGCGCGCGGGCGGCGGCGCGGAGCGCGAGCATCTCCGCATGCGCCGTCGGGTCCGCCGCCGCCTCGACGCGGTTGCCCGCGGCGGCGATCGTCCGCCCGTCGCGCGCGACGACGACCGCGCCCACCGGAACCTCGCCGCGCGCGCCCGCCGCCCGCGCCTCGGCGAGCGCCGCCTCCATCGGGTTCGGGCGCGAAGTCCGGCGTATGGGCATGGCCGCCTGTATAGCCTATGCTGGCGGGCATGGTGGAGACGGCCCCGCCGCTGGTCGGCGTCACCCTCGACAGCGAGCCGGCCGGCGGCTATTCGCAATTCCCCTGGTACGCGCTGCGGCGCAACTACGCCGGCGCGCTTCACGGGGCCGGCGCGCTGGCCGCCGCCCTGCCGCACGAGCCGGAGCGGGCGGAGGCGCTCCTCGACCGCGTCGACGGGCTGGTCGTCACCGGCGGCGCCTTCGACGTCGACCCCGCCCTGTTCGGCGCCCGGACGCGCCACCCCGCCGTCGCCACCAAGGACCGGCGCACCGCTTTCGAACTCGCCGCCGTCCGCGCCGCGCTCGCCCGCGACAAGCCGGTGTTCGGCATTTGCGGCGGCGCGCAGCTGCTCAACGTGGCCCTCGGCGGGACGCTGGTCCAGCACATCCCCGACGAGGTCCCCGACTGCCTGGAGCACGAACAGCCCAACCCGCGCGACGAGCCGGGCCACACGGTGGCGCTGGCCGCGGGGACGCGGCTGCGGGCGATGGCGGGCGCCGATGCGCTCCCGGTCAACAGCGCGCACCACCAGGCGGTGGCGGAGCCGGCCCCCGGAGTCCGCGTCGCCGCGCGCGCGCCGGACGGAGTCGTCGAGGGGATCGAACTCCCCTCCGCCCGCTTCTGCGTCGGCGTCCAGTGGCACCCGGAATTCCTGCTGTCCGACGGCGACCGCGCGCTGTTCGCGGCCTTCGCCGCCGCCTGCCGGCGGTGACGGCGGCGGACGCGGCGGCGGCGGACGGGCCGCGCGAGCGCGTCGCCCGGCGCATCGCCCGCGCCGGGCTGTGCTCGCGGCGCGAGGCCGAGCGGCGCATCGCCGCCGGCCGGGTGGCGGTGAACGGCGCCACGCTCGACGGCCCGGCGGCGACGGTCGGGCCGGGCGACCGCGTCGCCGTCGACGGCGAACTCCTGCCGCCGCCGGCGCGCGCGCGGCTGTGGCGCTACCACAAGCCGCGCGGCCTGGTCACGACGCATGCCGACGAGCGCGGGCGGCCCACCGTGTTCGACAGCCTGCCGGAGGCGCTGCCGCGGGTGGTCTCGGCGGGACGGCTCGACATCGCCTCCGAGGGCCTGCTGCTGCTCACCAACGACGGCGCGCTGGCGCGCCATCTCGAACTGCCGGCGACGGGGTTCGCGCGCCGCTACCGCGTGCGCGCCGACGGCGCCCTCGACGCGGCGGCGCTGGCGCGGCTGGCGCGGGGGATGCACGTGGGCGGCGTCGCCTACGGGCCGGTGAAAGCCGAGGCGGACCCGCCCGCGGAAGGTGGCGGCGGGCGCAACCGCTGGCATACGGTGTCGTTGCGCGAGGGCCGCAACCGCGAGGTGCGGGCGCTGTTCGCGGCGTTCGGACGCTCGGTCAGCCGCCTGATCCGCGTGTCCTACGGACCGTTCCAGCTCGGCGGGCTGCCGGCGGGCGCGGTGGCGCCGGTGCCGGCGAAGGCGCTGGCGGAACAGCTCGGCGCGCGCTGGCGGCCGTGAGGATCGCCGGCGGCGCGTGGCGCGGGCGCGCGCTGGCCGCGCCGCCGGGGCGCGCGGTCCGCCCCACATCCGCCCGCGTCCGGGCGGCGCTGTTCGACGTGCTGCTCCACAACCCCGCCTTCGCCGACTCGCCGCTCGCCGGCGCCGCGGTCCTCGACGCCTTCGCCGGCAGCGGCGCGCTGGGGCTGGAGGCGCTGTCGCGGGGCGCCGCGCGCGTCCATTTCATCGACGACGACCCGCGCGCGCTGGCCTGCCTGCGCGAGAACCTGGAGCGGTTGGGCGCCGCCGGGCGCGCCTGCGTCCATGCGCGCGACGCGGCGGCGCCCGGCCCCGCGCCCGAGGCGGCGTCGACGGCGCTCCTCGACCCGCCATGGGGTTCGGCGCTCGCCGCGCCGGCGCTGGCGGCGCTGGCGGCGTCCGGCTGGCTCGCCCCCGGCGCGGCCGTGGCGCTCGCACACTCCGCCGCCGAGACGCCCGCGCCGCCCGGCGGCTTTACCCTCGCCGCGCGGCGCCGCTGGGGCCGCGCCGCCGCGAGCTTCCTGCGGCTGGAGCGGACGGGCGCGGCGCGCTCCCGGGAGGATTAACCCGGATTTCCCATGCGACGTTCCCGGGGCGGTTCGGCAAAGGATTCCCGGGTGCGCCGGCGTCTCGCCGGAAAATAGGCGACACATATTCAAAAGAAGACGCCGGCGGACGCCGGGGCGCCCGGGGGCCGAGGGAAATACGGGTTAACCCGGGAGAAACGACAAAGCGCCGGCCGGCGGGTCGTCGAGGCTTTCGCCGCCCTCCGCGCGCAGCGCGCCCGTGCGCGCCTGGAGTCCGGAGTCCGAAAGCGCTTCGAGGTCCGGCTCCGGCGCGCCGATCCGCGCCGCCCCCTAACCCCGCGCGCCGGCCGCCGCGTCGAGCCAGGCGAGGGCCGCCGCGACCGTCGCGACGCGCGGCGCCTCGGGCGGCGGCGGGCGGGCGATCAGGACCGCCGGCAGGCCGAGGGCGCGCGCGGCGGCGATCTTGCCGTAGCTCGCCCGCCCGCCGGCGTTCTTCGCCACGACCAGCGCGATGCGGCGCGCGCGCAGGAACGCGGCCTCCGAATCTTCGTCGAAAGGGCCGCGCGCGACGACGAATTCGGCACCCGGCAGCGCGTCCGGATCGACCGGTTCGAACGTCCGGACGACGTAGCGCGCGCCGCCGCGGGCCGCGAACGGCGCCAGGCTCCCGCGGCCCACCGCCAGCAGGGTCCGCCCGCCGAATTCGGCGGCGCGCGCCGCCGCGGCCGCGGCGCCGGCGGCGCGAATCCAGCGGTCGCCGGGGACCGGCCGCCATTCCGGCCGCCACAACGCCGCGCGCGGCGCGCCCGCCCGGCGGCAGGCCAGGGCGGCGTTGGCGGAGATGCGCGCGGCGAACGGATGCGTCGCGTCGATCACGGCGTCGACGCCGTTTCGGGACAGGTAATCGGCCAACCCCGCCGCGCCGCCGAAGCCGCCGATGCGCACCGCGCCGGCGATGGGCGCCGGCGCGCGCGTCCGTCCGGCGAGGGAGGTCGTGACCGCGAGTCCGGGCCGGGGCGCGAGGGCGGCGGCGAGCGCCCGCGCCTCGGCGGTGCCGCCCAGGACCAGCAGCCTAAAAGGCGCCGGCACGGCCCAGCAGCCGCCCCGCGCGGTCGTAGATCAGCGTCTCGACCGCGACGCCGGGGCCGGCGGCCGCGGCCGCCGCGCGGCGGGCGCGCTCGGCCGCGTCCGCGGCGAGCGCCGGGGCGAAAGCCGGCCCGGCGGCGGCGAGGACCGCGGCGGCGCTCGGCGCGGCGCGCGCCGCCGCGACCGCGCCGGGCGGCGCGCCGAGCGCCGCCAGGCGCTCCGCCAGCCAGGGAAGGTCCACCCCGCCGCGCGCCGAGTGGAGGTCGAGCCGGCCTTGCGCCAGTTTGCAGAACTTGCCGAAACCGCCGGCGAGGCTGAGCCGGGGGACGGGGCGGCGGCGCAGGTATTTCAACACCCCGCCGGCGAAATCGCCCATGTCGATGAGCGCGCTCTCCGGCAGCCCGTAGCGCGCCTGCACCGCCGCCTCGCTGGTCCGCCCGGTAGCGGCGGCGACATGCCGGTGGCCGGCGGCGCGCGCCACGTCGACGCCGCGGTGGATGGCGGCGATCCATGCGGCGCAGGAATAGGGCGTCACCACGCCCGTGGTGCCGAGCACCGACAGGCCGCCGGCGATTCCAAGCCGCGCGTTCATCGTCTTCTCCGCCAGCGCCGCGCCGTTCTCTATGCCGACCTCGACCTCCAGCGCGCCCGGGTCGCCATGCGCCGCCGCGGCGCAGCGCAGCGCGGCGCGGATCATCGCCCGCGGCGCCGGGTTGATCGCCGGCTCGCCCACCGCGAGCGCGAGTCCGGGCAGGGTGACGACGCCGACGCCCGCGCCGGCGCGGAACGCCACTCCGCTTCCGCCCGGAGCGCGCCGGACGGTCGCGGTCACCAGCGCGCCGTGGGTGACGTCGGGGTCGTCGCCGGCGTCCTTGACGATTCCCGCCAGGGCCCAGCCCGCGCCCCGCGCCTCGCGGGCGAGCGGAAAGGCCGGGCGGGCGCCGTTGGGCAGCGCGATCGCCACGGGGTCGGGGAACCGCCCGGCGAGCAGCGCCTCGCACGCCGCGCGGGCGGCGGCGGCGGCGCAAGCGCCGGTGGTCCAGCCGCGGCGCAGGGGCGGTGCGCGGTCCATCGCCGCAGCATAGCGCCGAAAGCCCGGTCCGGGCGCGTTTCCGCCGCCGCCGCCGCGGGTGTATGAACCCCGCATGACCGCGCCCGCCACGACGCCTCCGCCGGCCTTCGCGCCGGAGGAGCTGGAGCCGGGGCACGTCTGGCTCATCGGCGCGGGTCCGGGCGATCCCGGCCTGCTGACCCTGCACGCCTGGCATGCGCTGCGGCAGGCGGACGCGGTGGTGTACGACGCCCTCGTCGCCCCGGCGGTCCTCGACCTGGTCCCGGCGCGCGCGGAGCGCCATTACGCCGGCAAGCGCGGCGGGCGGCCGTCGCCGCGCCAGCCCGACATTTCGCGCCGCTTGGTCGCCCTCGCGCGGTCCGGCAAGCGGGTGGCGCGGCTCAAGGGCGGCGACCCTTACGTCTTCGGCCGCGGCGGCGAGGAGGCGCTGGCGCTGGCCGCCGCCGGGGTGCCGTTCCGCGTCGTTCCGGGAATCTCGGCGGGCCTCGGCGGCCTCGCCTACGCCGGCGTTCCGCTGACCCACCGCGCCGCCAACGCCAGCGTCGCCCTGGTCACCGGCCACGACGCCAGCGGCGGCCTGCCGGACGCCGTCGACTGGACCGCCCTCGCGCGCGGCGCGGGGGCGATCGTGATCTACATGGCGCTCCGGCGCCTGGAGCGGATCGCGGCGCAGCTGCGCGCCGGCGGCCGGCCGGCCTCGGAGCCCGTCGTCATCGTCGCGCGCGCCACGACGCCGGAGCAGACGGTCGTCGAAACCACCCTCGGCGCATGCGCGGCGGACGCCGCCGCCGCCGGGATCGAACCCCCGGCGGTGGTGGCGGTGGGCGAGATCGCGCGGCTGCGCGCCGGTCTCGACTGGCTCGGCGCGCGGGCGGGGCGGACGCTCGACCCGGACCCGCTCGCCCGCGCGCGGCGCGCGCCGGCGGGCCGATGACCGCGCCGGGGCTGATCGTCTCCGCCCCCGCGTCGGGATGCGGCAAGACCCTCGTCGCGCTCGCGCTGCTGCGCGTCCTGCGCGACCGGGGGACGCGCGCCGGCGGGTTCAAGGCCGGGCCGGACTACATCGACCCCGCGTTCCACGCCGCCTCCGCCGGCCGCGCCTGCGGCAATCTCGACCCCTGGGCGATGCGGCCCGAGGTCCTGGCGGCCAACTACGCCCGCGCGGCGGCGGGGGCGGAACTGGTGGTGGGCGAGGGCGCAATGGGGCTGTTCGACGGCGCCGCCGGCGGCGCCGGATCGACCGCCGGCCTCGCGGCCGCGCTCGGTCTGCCCGTGGTGCTGGTCATCGACGCGCGCGGACAGGCGGCGAGCGCCGCGGCCGTCGCCGAGGGGTTCGCGCGCCACCGGCCGGGGGTGGAGGTCGCCGGCGTCGTCGTGAACCGCGTCGCAAGCGCCCGCCATGCGCGCCTGGTCGGCGAGGCGTTCGCCGACCCGCCGCTCGGCTTCGTCCGCGACGACCCGGCGCTCGCGCTCCCGGAGCGGCATCTCGGCCTCGTCCAGGCGTCGGAGCATCCGCGCCTCGAGGCGTTCCTCGACGGCGCGGCGGCGGCCGTCGGCGGCGCCGTCGACGTGGAGCGCCTGGCGGCGCTGGCGCGCGCGCCGCGCCTCGCCGCCGGCGCGCCGGACCCGCCCGCCGCGCCGCCGCTCGGCCGGCGCATCGCCGTCGCGTCCGACGCCGCGTTCCGGTTCGCCTACGACCACTGGCGCGCCGGCTGGACGGCGGCGGGGGCGCGGCTGTCCGCCTTTTCGCCGCTCGCCGACGAGGCGCCGCCCGCCGACGCCGACGCGGTGTTCCTCCCCGGCGGCTACCCGGAGCTGCACGCCGGGCGGCTGGCGGCCTGCGGGCGGTTCCTGGACGGGCTGCGCGCCGCCGCCGCGCGCGGCGCCGCGATCTATGGCGAGTGCGGCGGCTACATGGTTCTGGGCGAGGGCCTCGCCGACCGCGCCGGGCGCCGCCACGCGATGGCCGGGCTGTTACCGCTGGAGGCCGATTTCTCCGCGCCGCGCCTGCATCTGGGCTACCGGGTCCTGGAGACCTGCGCCGACGGGCCGCTGGGGCGCGCCGGAAGCCGGTGGCGCGGGCACGAATACCATTACGCCGCCGCGGCGCGGGAGGACCGGACGCGGGCCGATTCGCTGTTCGCCGCGCGCGGACTCGACGGCGGCGCGCCGGTCGCGGCGGGCCTGCGGCGCGGCGCCGTGTTCGGCGCGTTCCCGCATCTCATCGACCGGGCGCCGCCGGGGCCGGACCGCCCAGGCGGCTGAACGCCCACGCGCCGAGGCCGCCGACGATCAGCCAGAACACCAGGTTGGCGGCGAGGCTCGCGCCGACGAAGGCCGCGGCGAGCGCCGCCGGCGGGCCGCCCTCCGCGACCGTGTCGGGGCCCGGCGCGCCGATGGCGTGCGGCAGGGCGGCGAGGACGACTCCCCCCGCCCGCGCCGGCGCGCCCGGCGCGAAGGCGAACAGGGCGATACCGCCCAGGGTGGCGGCGGAGCATCCCGCCCACCACAATTGGCGCGCGCCGAGCTCCATCGCCGCCGTTCCGGGCAGCCCCGGCGCCAGCCCCATCGCCGGGGCGAGCGAGAAGGCGACGAAGCCCGCCGCGCCCCAGGCGATTCCCCGCCGCCAGCCGCCGGGCGGAGCGAGCGACAGCGCCGCCACCAGCAACAGGGCGAAGGCCACTCCGGCGAGGACGTTCATCCCCAGCGCCAGCGACAGCCGCTCCGCGCCGAGGACGGCCGCTCCGCCGCCGCCGCCGTGCTCCCAGGTTTCGGCCGCGGCGATCAGCGGCAGGACCTTGACCGTCTGGATGGCGGTGAGCGCCGCGCCGGCGGCGAGGCCGGCGCAGAGCGCAGCCAGGACGATTCGGCGGAGCGCCGTCAATGGCAAGGGAAGGCGAGGCCGTGGCGGGTGTCGTGCGCCGTCTCGTGCAGCGGCCCGGCGAAGCCGACGCCGTATAGCAGCGCGAGTCCCAGAAGCGCCGCGCAGATCGCCGCCGCTACGCGCGCGCCCATCGCGGGAAACCCGGCCCGCGCCGCAACCGTCGTCCTCATGCGCCCCTCCCGGTGGCCAAGCGGTTTCCGCCACTATAAGGCTTCGCCGCATGAACGGTAAGCCCTCCGCCGGCGCGCCCCTCCCGCCGGTCACGCTAGCGCTCGGCGGCGCGCGGTCGGGCAAGAGCCGCTTCGCCGAACGCCTGGTCGCCGCCTCCGGCCTCCGTCCCGTCTACGTCGCGACGGCGGAGGCGGGCGACGCCGAGATGGCGGCGCGCATCGCGGCGCACCGGGCGCGGCGCGGCGCGGAGTGGACCGTGGTGGAGGAGCCGCTCGCCCTCGCCGCCGCGCTGGCCGACCTGCCGTCAGGATCGGCGGCGCTGGTCGATTGCCTGACCTTGTGGCTCGCCAACCTGATGGCGGCCGGGCGCGACGTCGACGCGGAGCGCCGGGCGCTCGCCGCCGCCCTGCCCGCGCCGGGCGCGTCCGTCGTCCTGGTGTCGAACGAGGTCGGGCAGGGGATCGTCCCCGGCGCCGCGCTCGCGCGCCGCTTCCGCGACGCCGCCGGCCTGCTGCACCAGGAGACGGCGGCGGCGGCCGACCGGGTGTATTTCGTCACGGCCGGCCTGCCGCAACGGCTCAAATAGGCCCGCCGCCGATTCCCGCTTCGTCGAAGGTGGCCATCCCGGCATGGGTCGCGAGGGCGGCCTTGACGACCAGCGCGGCGAGGACGGCGCCGGACCCCTCGCCGAGCCGCATGCCGAGGTCGAGCAGCGGCTCGAGGCCGAGTTCGGCGAGCAGCCTGCCATGCGCCGCCTCCGCCGACCGGTGCCCCGCGAGGCAGTGGTCGAGCGCGCCCGGCGCGGCGCGGGCGAGCGCGGCGGCGGCGGCGCAGCAGATGAACCCGTCGAGCACGGCGGGGACGCGCTTGCGCCGGGCGCCGATTACGGCGCCGGCCATCGCCGCGAACTCCCGCCCGCCGAGCCGGCGCAGCGCCTCCAGCGGGTCGCCCGCATGCCGGCGATGCCTCGCGACTCCGCGCGCCACGACATCGCGCTTGCGGGCCAGGCCCGAATCGTCGACCCCCGCGCCGCGCCCGGTCCAGTCGGCGGCCGCGCCGCCGAACAGCGCCAGGCACAGCGCGGCGGCGGCGGCGCTGTTGCCGATCCCCATTTCGCCGATGCAGACGAGATCGGCGCCGGAGTCGACGCGCGCGAACCCTTCCGCGAAGGCGGCGTCGCGCTCCCCGGCGCTCATCGCCGGCGCCTCGGTGAAGTCCGCGGTGGGCGAATCGAGGGCGAGGGGAACGACCTCGAGCGCCGCGCCGGCGGCCGCGCACAGCCGGTTCACGGCCGCGCCGCCGGCGGCGAAGTTGTCGACCATCCGCGCCGTCACCTCGGACGGCCAGGCGGACACGCCGCGCGCCGCGACTCCGTGGTTGCCGGCGAATACGAGGACCTGGACGCGTTCGGCCGCCGCCGGGTGGCGGCCTTGCCACGCCGCCGCCCAGGCGGCGATGTCCTCCAGCCGGCCGAGCGCGCCGGGCGGCTTGGTCAACCGCGCCTCCCGCGCCCGCGCGGCGGCGGCGGCGGCGCGATCGGGGCCGGGGAGGTCGGCCAGAACGCCGCGCATCGCGGCCGGGGTCCCCGGGGTCACCGCGCGCCTTGCCTCCGCCGCGCCGGGCGGTAGGGTGCGGGCGGCCCAATGCGGGAGGAGCGCGACATGAGACCGGGAATTCGCCTCGCGATGCTGGCGTTGTGCGCGTGGGCGGCGACCGCCGACGCGGCGCGGGCGCAGAACCGCCACCCGTCGCCCGAGACGCTGGAGATCGTCGCGGAGCGCCAGGACCTCATGGCGCGGATGCTGGAGACGGTCAACCGCGTCGCGCCCCGCCTCGGGTCCGAGTCGGCCGCGGTCAACCCGGCGCACTGGCCGCTCATCCGCGAAAGCCTCGGCGCGGTCGAGGGGTTGCTGCGCGAAAGCCGGGCGATGTGGCCGGCGCGCAGCAACCTGGGTTGGGGAACCCGCAGCCGCGCCACCCCCGGCCTGTGGTCGCTGCCCGACGCCTTCGCCCGCCATTACGACGCCGCGGCATCGGCCTTCCCGGCGCTCTACGACTCCATCGCGCGCGAGGACGCGGCGGGGTCGCGCGACGGGTTCTGCCGGCTGGTCGCCGCCTGCGGCAGCTGCCACGGCGCGTTCCGCAAGATCGACCAGGCGAGCCTCTACCGCGAGGGGCCGCAATGGCTCGGCCGCTACCCCGCATGCGACCCCGTGGAATAGGGCCGCGTCAGCCGATCTCGATCCGATAGGTCTCGATTACCGGGTTGGCGAGCAGCGCCTCGCACATCTCCCTGGCGCGGGACTCGGCGCGGGCGGGGTCGTCCTCGTCCAGCGCCAGTTCGATAAGTTTGCCCTGGCGGACTCCGCCCACGCCGGAGAAGCCGAGGCGGGCGAGGGCGGTTTCGACCGCCTTGCCCTGCGGGTCGAGGACTCCCGCCTTCGGCGTCACCAGGACGCGGACCGAGATCACGCGGCGGCCCCCCCGCGCCTACTGGATGGTCTCTGGCCCCTGGAGGTCGCGCGGGCCGCTCTCCGGCAGGATGCCGAGACGCCGGGCGACCTCCTGGTAGCCTTCCTCCACCCGGCCCAGATCGCGCCGGAACCGGTCCTTGTCGAGCTTCTCGTTGGTCTTGATGTCCCACAGGCGGCAATTGTCGGGGCTGATCTCGTCGGCGAGGACGATCCGCATGTCCTCGCCCTCCCACAGCCGCCCGAACTCCACCTTGAAGTCCACCAGCCGGATGCCGAGGCCGAGGAACAGCCCGGCGAGGAAGTCGTTGACGCGCAGGGTCATCGACAGCACCTCGTCGATCTCCGTGGGGTTGGCCCAGCCGAACGCGGTGACGTGCTCCTCGGTGATCATCGGGTCGTCCAGCTCGTCGGACTTGTAGTAATACTCGACGACCGAGCGCGGCAGCGCCTCGCCCTCCGACATGCCGAAGCGCTTGGAGAACGACCCGGCCGCTACGTTGCGGACCACCACCTCGATGGGGATGATCTCCACCTCCTTGATCAGCTGCTCGCGCATGTTGAGCCGGCGGACGAAATGGGTGGGGATGCCGATCTCGCCCAGGCGCGTCATCAGGTATTCGCTGATGCGGTTGTTGAGCACGCCCTTGCCGGTGATCGTGCCCTGCTTCTTGTTGTTGAAGGCGGTCGCGTCGTCCTTGAAATACTGGACCAGCGTGCCCGACTCCGGCCCCTCGAACAGGACCTTGGCCTTGCCTTCGTAGATCTGCCTGCGACGGGACATGGCGGCTCCCCGGCCGCGCCGCGCCCTCCCGCTCAAGGGACGGGCGGGCGGCGGCCCGCGAAAGAGGGGGCGGAGGCGCGCGGCCTCCGCCGAGGGCGGCGCGGCGGCTACTCGGCCGCCGAGGCGGCGGCGTCGAGCTCGGCGCGGTTGATGACGAAGTCCTCGTCGGCGTAAGGCAGGTGGCACGCCCGGCACGGCGCGGTGTCCACGTCCGCCTTCAGCATGCCCTCCGGGGTGAAGAACCCGTATTCCCAATCGCCGTTGCGCTCGTCCTCCGGATACGCCGCGCCCCAGCCCTCGCCCTTCTCCATCACCGCCACCAGTTTGATGGCGTCGGGCATCAGCTGGCCGTCGGCGTCGAGGATGGGCTCGCCGTCGGCGTCGACCTTGGCGCCATAGACCTCCATGACGAACTGCGAGCCGGCGGGCAGCGGGCCGCCGCCCGGCGCGGCCGCGAACGCCAGATCGTTCGCCCACAGGTAGCGCACCTGGTTGTTGTCGAACCGCTCGCTCGTCATCCAGTAGGTGAACGTCGTCTTGTAGTCGGAGGGGAACGTAATGTTCTCCGATCCGGCGTCGACCGCGCGCGCACCGAACAGGCCGGCGGCGAGGGCCGCGGCGACCGCGGCGGCGCGGAGGGTCCAGGGCGTCGTCGTCATGGCGGGTCTCCCTTGCTGAGGCGCCGCCATCATACCGCGTCGGCGGGCCGGCGCCAGCCGGGGAGCGGGCGGTGCTCCGCCCGGTCCGGCGGGCCATCGGCGAACAGCCACACCGGCGCGCGCCCGGCGCGGCCCGGCCCCGGCAGCGCGATCAGCGAGCTCGACACGGTGCCGAAGCCGCCGCGGCCGCGAATCGTCAGCGCCGCCCCCGCCGGCGCGCTCTCCGCCAGCAGCGCCCGCCAGGCGGTCCAGTCGCCGGAGTCGGGGTCGGGCGCCGGGGCGGCGCGCAGCCGGGGCAGGTTGCGCGCGATGCGCGGGCAGGCGGCGGCGTCGTTCATGTCGTGCGCGGTGATCGCCGACAGGCCCTCGGGGACGGCGAACTGCGCCACTGCGCCCGCCTCGAGCCGAATCCACCAGGCGTCGCGGGCGTCCGCCACGACCAGGTTGAACGGACGCCAGGAGCGCGCGTCGATTCGGCGCAGCGCCGCGGCGGCGGCGGCCGCGTCGGCGTGGTCGAGCGCCTCCAGCACCAGTTCGCCGCGGCTGCGCTTGCCCGCCGCCGGCCCCAGCGCGCCGGGGCGGTTGAGGACCCCGGCGGCGACGCCGTAATCGTTGACGCCGAGCCAGCTCCCGCCGGCCTCGAGGTCGAGCCCCGCCGTCGTTTCGGGCCGGTCGGGCCAGTGCCGCCCCGGCGCCCGCCACGGGCGGTCGGCCATCTCGTCGCGGTTGGCGGCGGCGAGGAGCGGCCAGTCGTGGCCGGGGCGGCGCAGGAGGATCAACGTGCACATGGCGGCGCTGGACCCCGTGTCGGCGGCGGCGGCGGCGGAGTGGTAGAATAACCGGCGCGGCGGCGGGGCCGAACGCGGAATCCATCACGCAACAGGCGGAGGCCGCCCGGACGGGCGGGGGATGCGATGACCACCTTCGAGAGCCGGGAGCGCGACGCCGAACGGAAGTTCGAGCACGACCAGGAGCTGCGCTTC
This sequence comes from Alphaproteobacteria bacterium, assembly GCA_965242575.1. Lineage (GTDB taxonomy): Bacteria > Pseudomonadota > Alphaproteobacteria > UBA7887 > UBA7887 > JANQOH01. The sequence goes on along the minus strand of OZ251461.1, from coordinate 1,569,547 downwards.
AAGGCGATGGCGCGGCGCAACAAATTGCTGGGCCTGTGGGCGGCCGAACGTCTCGGCATCGCGGGCGAGGCGGCGCAGGCCTACGCCAAGGAGGTCGTGCTCGCCGATTTCGACCGGCCCGGCGACGACGATGTCCTGGAGAAGGTCCAGAAGGACTTCGAGGCCAAGGGAGTCGCCGTCGACGCGCGCGCCATCCGCGCCGAGATGGACCGCCTGCTGCCGGAGGCGAAGCGCCAGATCATGTCCGAGTGAGCGCCGCCGTCGAATGAGTCAGGGGGCCGCGCTCCCGCCTCACGCCGCCCGGGCCTCCATGCGGTTCGCCGGCGCCGGCCGCGCGCCGCGCAGAAGGCGTCCGGGGCGCGCGCCGGTCGCCTCGCCGCCGCGCATCGTCTCCACCCCGGCGACGAAGGTGTGGCGGTAGCCGTCGGCGCGCTGGAGGATCCGCTTGCCGCCCGCCGGCAAGTCGAAGGCGACTCGCGGCGGGCGCAGCCGCAGGTTCTCGAGGTCGATCACGTTGACGTCGGCGCGCAGGCCGGGCGCGAGCGCGCCGCGGTCGCCGAGCCCGTAGGTCCGCGCGGTGGCGAGGGTCTGCTTGTGGACGAGGAGCTCCAGCGGCAGACGCGGGCCGCGGGTCCGGTCGCGGCCCCAATGGGTCAGCAGGCTGGTCGGCGAACTGGCGTCGCAGATCAGCCCGACATGCGCGCCGCCATCGGCCACCCCGCACACCGAATTGGGGTTCGTCAGCATGCGGCGGACGACGCCGAGATCGCCCGGGACGTAACTCTCGACGGGGTAATACAGCATGTTCCGCCCGTCGTCCTCGAGCAGCAGGTCGAGCGCCAGGGCGAAGGGATGGCGGTCCCGGGCGGCGGCGCGCGCGGCGATGCTGTCCGCCGGGTCCGGTTCGTAGCAGGGCGGGTCGCCGAGCTCCCAGGTCCGGGTCATCAGCTCGGCCATGTCGCGCCCGCCGAGCATGTGGCCGCTTTCGGCGCCGCCGGGCGGCGGCGCGGCCAGGCGGCGGCGCAGGTCGGGGTCGGCCCGCAGCCGCGCAACCCGCTCCGCATGGTCCAGGCGCTCGAGGCTCCGCCACGCCGGATGCCCCATGAACGGATGCATGGAGGCCTGGAGGCCGAACAGCACGCCGACCGCGCGCGAGCCGACCTGCGCGGTGCAGGCGAGGCCGTCGGCGGCCGCGCGGTCGACTCCGGCGAGGGTCTCCTCCCACCGGTCCGGCGCGCCCTCGACCTGCACCAGCAGCGCCGATAGCGGGCGGCCCGCCGCCTCCGCCATCTGGCGCATGAGCGCGAACTCGCCGGGGCCGAAATCCGAATTGACCTCGATCACGCCGCGGCCCGCCCGCCGCATGGCGCGCGCGAGGCCGGCGAGCTCGGGTTCGTCGGCGGAGAGGCTGGGCGTCATCCGCCCGTCCGCCGCCCGGTGCTTCGACGTCCGCGAAGTGGTGAAGCCGAGCGCGCCGGCGCGGAGCGCCTCCTCCAGCAGCCCGCCCATGCGTTCGATTTCGTCCGCGTCCGGGCGCGCGGCGTGGTCGGCGCCGCGGTCGCCCATGGCGTAGAAGCGCAGCGGCCCGTGCGGGACCTGCGCGCCCACGTCCATCGTCCGCGCCGTCGCGGCGAGCGCGTCGAGATATTCGGGGAACGACTCCCAGCGGAATTCGAGGCCCTCGGCGAGCACCGCCTCGGGGATGTCCTCCACCCCCTCCATCAGGTTTATCAAGTAGGTCTCGCTGCCGGGGCGCACCGGCGCGAAGCCGACGCCGCAATTGCCGAACACCGCCGTCGTCACCCCGTGCCACGACGAGGGCGTCATCTCCGGGTCCCAGAGCGCCTGCCCATCGTAATGGGTATGGATGTCGACCCAGCCCGGCGCGACCAGCATCCCCTCGGCCGGGACGTCGCGCCGCGCCGGCCCGAGTTTCGGCGCCACGGCGGCGATCGTCCCGCCGTCGACGGCCACGTCGGCGCGCCTCGGCGGCGCGCCCGTCCCGTCGACCACCGTCCCGCCGCGTATCGCCAGATCGTGCATCGTCCGCCCCCTCCGCCGCCGGTCGCCGCCACCCTTAGCGCCGAACCGCTCCGTCCATCAAGGCGCCCCGAACCGCCCGCGGCGCGACGGGCGCGGTCAGCCGATCCGGTCGAGGAACGCCGTCAGCGCCGCGCCGATCTCGTCCGGCGAATCCTCCTGGACGAAGTGGGTTCCGGCGACCTTGACCTCGGTCTGGTTGGGCCAGCCCCGGCAGAACTCGCGCTGCGCGCCGACCAGGATCGTGCCGGGGTCGGCGTCGACGAACAGTTTGGGGACGTCGCTCTCCGCCAACCATGCGGCCCAGGCGCGGGCGGCCGCCACGACGTCCGGCGGCTCGCCGCCGATGGGGATCTGCCGGGGCCAGGTCAGCGTCGGGCGGCGCGATTCTCCCGGCTCCGCGAACGGCCGCCGATAGGCCGCCATCTCCGCCTCGCCGAGGCCGCGGATCACCGAGGCCGGCAGCAGGCGCTCGACGAACAGGTTGCGCTCCAGCACCATCTTCTCGCCGTCCGGGGAGCGCAGCGCCCGGAAGAACTTGCGCGCCGGCGCCGGCCATTCGTCCCACGTGAGCGGGCGGACCAGCGCCTCCATATAGGCGATACCGGCGACGCGGCCGGGGTTGCGCCGCGCCCAGTGGAAGCCGAGCGCCGAGCCCCAGTCGTGGACGACGAGCACCGCGCCGTCGATCTCCAGCGCGTCGAACCAGGCGTCCAGGTAGCGCGCATGGTCCGCGAAGCGGTAGCCGGTCGATGACGGCCCCGACTCGCCCATGCCGGCCAGGTCCGGCGCCAGGCAGCGCCCGCGGCCGGCGGCGTGCGGGATGACGTTGCGCCACAGGTAGGACGAGGTCGGGTTGCCGTGCAGGAACACGATCGGCCGCCCGCTCGCCGCGCCGGCGTCGACGTAGGCGATCTCGGAATCGGCGGCGGCTATCCGCTTGCGCGGGTGCGGGTCGGCGGCGGAGACTTCGGGCATGGCGGCGTCCTCGCCGCGCGCCGGTTGACGCGCCCGGCGCGCGGCCTATCGTTCGCGCGCATCGGGCGCGGGGCGGGGGAGTCTGGCGATGGATCGGCTGAAGGGCAAGGTCGCGCTGGTCACCGGCGGCGCCTCGGGCATCGGCCGGCGCTCCGCCGAGCGCATGGCCGGGGAAGGCGCGCGGGTGGCGATAACCGACGTGAACGCCGAGGGCGGCCGGGCCGCGGCGGCGGCGATCGGCGGCGGCGTCGTCTTCGTCGAACACGACGTGACCGACGAGGCGGCGTGGAAGCGCGCGACCGCCCGGACGCTGGAGCGCTTCGGGCGCCTCGACGTCGTGGTCAATTCGGCCGGGGTCGGAACGATGGGGACGGTCGAGGAGACCTCGCTCGAGGACTGGCGGCGGGTTATGGCGGTGAACGCCGACGGCGTGTTCCTGGGGTGCAAATACGGGGTGGAGGCGATCAAGCGGACCTCGCGCGAGGACGGCGCGGGCGGTTCGATCGTCAACCTCTCGTCGGTGTCGGGGATCATCGGCGGCCACAACCTCGCCGCCTACAACGCCAGCAAGGGGGCGGTGCGCCTGCTCACCAAATCGGTGGCGCTGCATTGCGCCCGCAAGGGCTACGACATCCGTTGCAATTCGGTGCATCCGACCTTCATCGACACGCCGATGGTGCGCGCGATGATCGACCACGCGCCGAACCCCGCCGCCGTGAAGGCGAAGCTGGAGCGGCAGGTGCCCCTGGGCCGCCTCGGCGCGCCCGACGACATCGCCTGGGCCGTCGTCTATCTCGCCTCGAACGAGTCGAGATACATGACCGGCGCCGAGTTCGTCGTCGACGGCGGCATCACCGCGATGTAGGCGGCGCGGCGTTCGGGCGCCGCCGCGAATCGCCCGGCGCCCCGCCCCCGCGCGGCGGCGGGGCAAGCGGGGCGCCGGGCCTTCGCTCGTCATGACCGTCCCTGGACGCTCACCGGCGCGCCCGCCGGCCCCTTGAGGCCGGCGGTTCCGGCAGCGGAGCGTGCGGACCGAACGGAGCAAACGAAAGCCGTTGTTGTTGTTCCGTTTTCCGGTGTCGTTCCTGTTGCGGTTCGCCGTGCGGAGGTTCTTGGGTTGGTTGTTCCAGGACCCGCCGCGGAGAACGCGACGGCAGGGGGACGGGCAGGCCCCCGGGCCGGGGGTTCGACGGGTCGAACCACCCGCCCCGGAAGATCGCCTGGCGCAGGCGCCAGGTGTCGGCATGCTCGGCATGGGCGATCCATGCGCCCACCCGGCGTTCGATCTCGCCGCGGTCCGCGGTTCCGGCGCGCCAGCGGTCGCGCAGGCCGCGCAGCCGGCCGCGGAAGCGGCGGACGTTCGCCTCCGGCAGGCGCCGCCGCCCGCCGGGCGCCAGCACGAAGCCGAGGAATTCCGCCGGCGCGCGGGTCTCGGCGATGCCGGTCTTGCGCGGATGCAGGCGCAGGCGGCGGCCTTCGAGGAAGCGGCCGATCCGCCGCCGCCAGTCCTCCAGCCGCGCCGGGTCGTCGTCGAACAGCGCGAAGTCGTCCACGTAGCGCAGGTAGCCCTTCGCGCGCAGGACCTCCTTGCAGAAGTGGTCGAGGCCGTCGAGATACAGGTTGGAAAAGAACTGGCTGGTGAGGTTGCCGATCGGCAGCCCGCGCCGGCGGCGCTGCGGCGTGAACAGGTCGTCGCCCGGATAATGCAGCAGGACCGGCTCCTGCCGGTTGGAGCCGTCGACGATGCGGTCGGCGAGCGCCAGCGTGCGCGGGCAGGCGATGCGCCGGCGCAGGCCGCGCTTGAGGATCTCGTGGTCGATGGCGGGAAAATACCGCCATACGTCGCACCGCAGGACATGGCGGAAGCGGTCGCGGAAGCGTTCGTAGCGCGCGATGGCGCGGTGCGTCCCCTTGCCCGCGCGGTTGGCGTAGCTGTCGTGGATGAATCCGCGCTCGAAGATCGGCTCGACGACGGCGCACAGCGCATGGTGGACGACGCGGTCGCGGAACGGCGCGGCGGAGACGACGCGGTGCTTCGGGTCGAAGACCTCGATGGTCGCGTAGCACCCCGGCCGGTAGCGCCCGCTCGCCAGTTCGCGCTCCAGGCGCAGGACCTCGGTCTCGAGGCCGGCGAGGAAGGCCGCCGGCCCCGGCTTCGCGCGCTTGCCCGCCGCGGCGCGCAAGGCGGCGGCGCGCAGGGCGGGAAACGACGCGATGGCGCCGAACAGGTCATGCGCCTTCGCGGGCATGGTGCGCCTTTCTCCAGGCGCCGATGCGCCGTCCGGTGTCGTCGAGGCTGCGCGCCGCGTGCTCGTAGCGCCGCGAGTCGAGATAGCGCAGGTCGTGGGCGAGGCGGAAGAGGAGGCGCAATTTTTCCACCCCCAGGTTGGCGCGGCCGAGATGCGCGCCGCGCTGGCGGGTGTAGGTCGCCTCGACGAGCGATTCGAGCACGTCGAGGGCGGTGGTCTGGATGCGGTCGCCGAGCAGGAACTTCTGGCGGCGCGGGAAGCCGTCCACGGCCGGGACGAGCCAGAGCAGGAAGCGGTAATGCGCCTCCAGCGCCGGCCCCGTCTCCCTCGCCCCCGCCTGCCCGCCGGCCCCGGCGCGCCCGTCACCCATGCCCGGTCATGCGGAGCCCCGAAAAAAATTCCGGCCGGGGGGCAAGCCCCCCGGACCCCCCTGTGAAGAGGTAAGGAGGTAAAGATTTAAGGGGTGAACGTCCGGACCGAACGGAGCAAACGAAAGCCGAAGTCGAGGTCCCGCTAGCCGGTGTCGTACCTGTCGCGGAGCGCCGTGCGGAGGTTCTTGGGAGGGTTGTACCAGGACCCGCCGCGGAGAACGCGACGGGAACAATCGCCGCCCTGACCGCCGAGCCACGCATCGCCGTTCGACGGAGCGCGCGCGTAGTTCTCGTGCCAGCAGTCCTCCACCCATTCCCAAACGTTGCCGTGGACGTCGTGCAAACCGAACGGGTTCGCGCCGAAACTGCCCACAGGGGCCGTGTTCGCATAGCCCTCCCCGCAACCATCGCCGGAGCAGTTCGCGCGGTTCGCGCCGATGCCGTCGCCCCACCAATAGCGCGTCACCGTCCCCGCACGGGCCACGTACTCCCACTCCGCCTCGCTCAACAGGCGGTACTCCTCCCCCGTCTCACGGGACAGCCACGACGCATAGGCTTGCGCATCGTCCCAACTCACGTTGATGACCGGCCGCCCGCCACGGCCCCAGCCCTGGTCGGCCGGGCGGTAGCCGCCGCACCCCCCGTTCGAAACGCACGCATCCCACTCGTCGAACGTAACCTCGTACACGCCCACCGCGAACGGAGAATCGAACGCCACCTCATGCTGCGGACCCTCGTCGCCGTCGCGTCCCGACTCCGACGGGGGAGACCCCATCTCGAAACGCCCCGCCGGGACCACCACCATCTCCGGGCAATGATCGCAGTCGTGGATGACGGTCCCGGGCGGCGGGGGCGGATCCTTCAGTTCGTCGCGCAAACGCTGCGCCTCCGCCACGTGGCGGCCCGACGGAAACGACGACAAATACCCGTCGAACGCCGCGACCGTGTTCGCGCGACGCGCCGACTCGAACGCCCTGTCGTCTTCGTCGTCGACGATGACGACCGGCCCGCACTTGTCCACCAAATCCGGGGCGAACAGGTCGCGGCGTTCGCGGGTGTCCGGGTTCCGCCACCTCACCACCGGCCAGACGCCGCCGGCGGCCGTCGCGCAGCCCAGCATGCGCAGCGTGTCGCCCTTCTCGTAATCCGCCTCAAAGGCGTCGGCGCGGTAGCTCGGCTCGGAGTACAGTTCCCCCGCCTCCGGGGCCGCGATCCGGGCCGCTTGCGACCGGAACGAAAACAGGCACCCGCGCTCCGCCCGGCTCAGCGCCGACATGGGAACCTTGCCCGAGTGAGCACGCTCCCCGCGGTCCGCCAACACGACGGTGACCTCGACGTCGAGTATCTCGACCCCGCCGCCCGTCCGGTCCGGAGTCCAGACCATCAGCACTTCCGGCGGCTCCACCCGCATGAAATCGGGGGTCAGCAGCTCGAAATTCATGCCGGCGTCGCGGCGCTCCTCCTGCACGCCCTCGTGCAGCGCGTTGCGCAGGCCCAGCGACAACGCCCGGCAATAAATGTCCACCCCCGAAGGCTCGGTCCGCGCGGGGCGGAAACTCACCTCCAGCCGCTCGCCGCGATCCTGCGCCTCGCGGCTCAGAAGATTCGCCACCTTATCCGCGAGGGGGCGGAGGCAGTCTCCGAGATCGCCGCAGTCCCCCTGCCCCGCCGCCGGCGCCGCCGCCAGAACGGCGCACGCCGCCGCCACAACGCGCATCCCCGCCATCGCTCCCCCCTTCCACGATTCGTCCACGCCACGGCGCGCAACGATAGCGCGGCCCGGCGCCGGCGGCAACGCGCCGCCCCGGACGGCCGCGATTCCCATCAGGGGGAACCTCGCCGCTCCACAGCGGCTCGCATCCCCGGGGCCGCCGGCGTCTCGCCGGCCCGCGCAAGCGACATCCGAAGCGGAAATCGTCGGCGAGACGCCGGCGGTCCCGGGCGAAGGCGGACCGGGCCGCGCTCCGTCGGTAACGAGAATCGCCGGAGCCGCGGGCGCGGCCCTCGGAACCGACGGCCGATACCCGTCACCCCGCCCCGCCCGGCTCCGGGTCGATGAGGCCCAGGCGCTCCTCCACCTCCAGGCCGCCGGCGCGGCCGCGCGCGGCCATGACGGCGAAACGCGCATGGCCGTTCTCGGCGTCGATCGCCACCGGGCCGGTGGCGCCCGCGAACTCCAGGCCGGGAAGGCTGGCGAGAACGGCCGGGGCGGAGGCCTCGCCGGACGCCTCGGCGGCGGCGGCCACCGCCAGCAGCGCGTTGTGGTGCGTGTAGGCGTAATAGGTGGGCGGAACGGCGGCTCCGCCGATGCGCTCCATGCGCGCGACCAGGTCGGGGACGCCGCCCCGGCGGTCGGAGGCGACGAAGGGCGAGACGGTGGACACCTGCGCCGCCTCGCCGGGCGGCAGCGCGCCGGCGTGGAGTTCGTTGAACCCCACCCAGCCCAGGCGGATGCGGGCGAGCAGGCCGATGGCGCGCGCCTGGCGGACGAAATGCGCGCCGTGGAGCCGCGGCGCGCAGAACACCACCGTGTCGGCGCCGGTGTCGGCGATCCAGCGCGCCACCGCCTGGAACGACTCCTCGCCCACCGGGGTCAGCGCCTGGCCCTCCACCGACCCCTCGAAGCGGTAGATGACCTTGAGGATCGCCTGGCGGAAGCTGGACACCTGCCAGCTCGTGTAGGAGCCGACGAGGAAGTAGGAGCGCCCCTCGCCGCCGTCGAGGCGGCGGACCAGCGCGAAAATGTCCTGGTTCGGGGTCGGCCCGACCGAGAAGTAGTTGGCGGCGCGGAACATCCCCTCGGTGTTCGCCGCCGTGACCAGCGGGACGCCGTGCGCCGCAAGGGCGCGGGCGGCGGTCTTGCGCCCGGCGGAGATGAACGGCCCCACCGCGGCCGCCACCCCGTCCTCGCGAACGAGGCGGTCGCAGGTCTCCGCCAGGCCCATGGGAGTCCCGGCGCTGTCGGCGTAAACGACCTCGACCGGGCGGCCCAGGACGCCGCCGGCGCCGTTGAGCGCGTCGACGGCGGACTCCAGGCCGAGGCGCATCTGCGCCGCATGGGCGTCGAGCCCGCCGGTGAGCGGCAGCAGCGCGCCGATGCGGAGCCCGCCGCCCCGCGCCAGCGCCGGCGCCGGAAGCAGCCCGGCGGCGGAGGCGGCGGCCATCCCCGCCAGGACGCGGCGGCGGTCGGGCCGCCCCGCTTCGCGCGTCGTCGTCATCGCCGTCCCTCCCCTGTCGTCCCCTATCGACCGGCGCGGCCAGTGTGCCCCATCGCCGCGCCGCCGGCCAGCGCGCGCCAGAGGCGGCGGAATCGGCTAGGCTGCGCGCGGGCGGAACCGGAGCTTCGGGAGGCGGCGGGCGATGAAACGCAGAGAGTTCCTCACGGCGGCGGCGGGCGCCGGGGCGGCGGCGCTGGCCGCGCCGGCCATCGCGCAAGGCCGCGTCGAATGGCGCATGGTCACGTGCTGGCCGCGCAACCTGCCGGCGATCGGCGTCGGCGCGCAGCGCATCGCCGACGCCGTGGGCGACATGTCCGACGGGCGGCTGACGATCAAACTCTATTCCGCCGGCGAACTGGTGCCGGCGTTCGAGGCGTTCGACGCGGTGCGCGACGGCGTCGCCGAATGCTGCCACGACGCGCCCTATTACTGGATCGCCAAGCACGGCGCGATGCCGTTCTTCTGCTCGGTCCCCGGCGGGCTGACCCCGCCCGAACACAACGCCTGGATACTCTACGGCGGCGGCCAGGCGCTATGGGACGAGCTCTACGCCGAATTCGGCCTGCGCGGGTTCCTCGCCGGGACCGGCGGCCCCAACATGGGCGGCTGGTTCCGCAAGGAGATCTCCTCGGCGGCGGACCTGGCGGGCCTCAAGATGCGGATTCCGGGCCTCGGCGCCGAGGTGCTGAACCGGCTCGGCGCCATCGCCGTCAACCTGCCGGGGGGCGAGGTCCTGCCGGCGTTGCAGACCGGCGCCATCGACGCCACCGAATGGGCCGGGCCCTACAACGACCTGGCGATGGGGTTCTACAAGGTGGCGCCGTTCTATTACGGCCCCGGGGTCCACGAACCCGGCCCGGCGCTCTCGCTCACCGTGGGCCGCGCCGCGTGGGAGGCGCTCCCCTCCGACCTGCGGGCCATCGTCCGCAAGGCCGCCGGGGAGGAGAACATGCGCATGTACGCCGAGACGATGAACGGCAACGCGCTGGCGCTGGAGGCGCTGGTGGGCGAACACGGCGTCGATCTGCGCCACTTCCCCGACCCGGTGCTCCGCGCGATGCTGGAGCGTTCGACGGAAGTGGTCGCCGAGGCGGCGGCGGCCGACGACATTTCGCGCCGGATCCACGCCAATTGGTCGGCGTTCCGCGACCGCATGGCGATGCTCCAGCCCTATGCCGGCCTCGGCTACCTGGCCGGGCGCGCGGCGTTCCGCGCATGAACGCGGCCGACGCGGCGGTCGACGCGGGCCTCCTGGCGCCGACCCCGTTCCTCGACAGCGGCGACGGGCGCGTCGCCGATTACGCGCAGGCCGCGGCGGCGGGCGCCGCCGGCGACGCCGAACGCGCCCGGGCGCTCTATTACGCGGTGCGCGACGACGTCCGCTACGACCCCTACGGAATCGACACGACGCGCGAGGGGTTCCGCGCCAGCGCCTGTCTGGCGCGGCGGCGCGGCTTCTGCATAACCAAGGCGGCGCTGCTCGCCGCCTGCGCGCGGGCCATGGGACTCCCCGCCCGGCTCGGCTTCGGCGACGTCCGCAACCATCTGGCGACCGCCAAATTGCGCGCCGCGATGGGGACCGACCTGTTCGTCTTCCACGGCTACGCCGAGCTGCTCGTCGACGGCGCGTGGGTGAAGGCGACCCCGGCCTTCAACCGCGAATTGTGCGACCGCTTCGGGGTGAAGCCGCTGGAGTTCGACGGGCGGACGGATTCGCTCTTCCATCCCTGCGACCGCGCCGGGCGCCGGCACATGGAATATGTGCGCCACCGCGGCGCCTTCGCCGACCTGCCCTACGACGAGATCATGGCGGCGTGGGCGGAGACCTATCCGCGCGCCGCGGTGGAGTCCGGTTTCGCCGCCGGGCGCGCGGACTTCCACGCCGACGCGGAATCGGAGGCGGTCCGGTGACGCGCCGCGCCGCCCTCCTCGCCTGCCTGCTCGCGCCCGCCCTCGCGGCGGGGGCGGCGCATGCCGAGCGGACGCTTCGGATCACGCTGCAATTGCCGCTGAGTTCGCCGCTGGGCCAGAACCTGCTGGCGTTCGAGGAGCGGGTGGAGGCGGCGAGCGGCGGCGATATCCAGGTGCGCATCTACCCCGGCGCGCAGCTCTACACCGACCGCGAGGTCCCGGCGGCGGTCGCCTCCGGCCAGATCGAGATGGGGGTCTCCTCGCTCATGCGCTTCGCCGGGACCGTCCCGGCGGTGGACATCTTCACGGTCCCCTTCGTGTTCGACACCGAGGCGCTGGTGCGCGCCGCCACCGCGCCGGGTTCGCCGGTGCGCGCGCCGCTCGACGCGGCGATGGCCGAAAAGGGCGCGCGGCCGCTGTGGTGGCAGCCCTACGGCTTCTCGCTGGTGATGATGCGGCGCGGCGTCGCGCGCGGGCCGGAGGACATTGCGGGCAAGAAGATCCGCACCTTCGGCAAGGCGCTGGAGGCGTTCGTCGACGCGCTCGGCGGCGGCGCGACCAACATTTCCGGCTCGCGCCAGTTCCTCGCCTACGAACGCGGGACGGTGGACGGGGGCATGACCGGGCCGCTGACCATCAAGGACCGCAAACTCTACCAGGTGCTCGAATCGGCGACCCTGACCGACCACAGCGCCGTCGAATTCGTGGTGCTGATCAACGAGCGCCTGTGGCGGAGCCTATCCGGCGAAGAGCGCGCGCTGCTGACGGCGGCGGCGCGCGCGGCGGAGGCCGAATTGCGGGAGTCGTTCCCCGCCCTCGCCCGCGCGGCGCTGGAGGAGGCGGCGGCCAACGGCATGACCGTCTATCGCCCGACCGCCGGGGAGCGCGCGGCGTGGCGCGCCGCTTCGGCGCCGCTCCGGCAGGTCTATCTGGACTCCGCCGGGGAATTGGGCCGCGAACTCCTCGCCGCCGCCGAAGGGCTATCCGGCGCGGCGGAGTAGCATGCCGGCGCGCGCCGCCGCGCTGGCCGCCGCGCGCGCGGTCGGGGCCGCGAGCCGCGCCGCCGGCTGGGCCGCGGCGGCGGCGTTCGCCGCCATCGGCCTCATCGTCTGCTACGAAGTCGTCATGCGCTACGTCTTCCTCGCGCCGACGCGGTGGGTGGAGGAAGTGGCGCGGCTGTTGCAGATCTACGCGGTCTTCCTCGCTTGCGCGCCGCTGGTGGCGGCGCGCGCGCATATCCGCGTCTCGCTGCTCACGGGCGCGCTGCCGCCGGCGGCGCGGCGCTGGGCCGACCGCCTGGCGCTGGCCGCCGCCGCCGCGGTGTCGCTGGCCGGAGTCCGCTACGCCGCCGAGATGATGCGGTTCGCCGTCGACACCGGGCAATACACCGACTCGACGCTGGCGCTGCCGCTGTGGGCGCTGCATGCGCCGGTCGCGGGCGGCCTCGCCCTCGCCGCCCTCCAGGCCGCGGCCAGCCTGGTCGAGAGTTTCGCCGGCCGGGGCGGGCGGTGACGACCGCGCTCGTCCTGCTGGCGCTCCTCGCGCTGCTTCTGGCGGGGGTCGACATCGCCTTCGTCCTCGCCGGGCTGGGCATGGTCCTGCTGCTGGCCGACGGCTCGTCGGGCCTGCAAATCCCGCAGGCGCTGATGTCAAGCATGGACAATTTCATCCTGCTCGCGGTCCCCCTGTTCATCCTCATGTCGAACGTGTTGCTGCGCGGCGGGGCGGGGGCGCGGCTGTTCGCGGCGGCGCAGAGCTGGGTTGGCCACTGGCCCGGCGGGCTGGCGGTGGCGACGGTGCTGTCCTGCGCCGTCTTCGCGGCGATCTCCGGCTCGTCGGTGGCGACGGCGGCGACCGTCGGCGCGGTCGCCATCCCGGAACTGACCGCGCGCGGCTACCGGCGGCGGTTCGTGTTCGGCCTGCTGGCGGCCGGCGGCACGCTCGGCGTGCTGATCCCGCCGTCGATCCCCATGATCGTCTATGGGTTCCTCACCGAGGAGTCCGTCGTCGACCTGTTCCTGGCCGGGATCGGGCCGGGGCTTCTGCTTACCGCGCTGTTCGCGGGCTACGCCGCCGTCCATGCGCGGCTCGCCGGGGTCGGGCGCGGGGCGCCGCGCGCGTCGGCGGCGGAGCGCCGGCGCGCCACGCTGGCGGCGGCGCCCACCCTCGCCCTCGCCGCGCTGGTCGTCGCCGGAATCTACGCCGGCGCGTTCACCCCCACCGAGGCGGCCGGAGTGGGCTTCGTCCTGGCGCTCGCCGTGACGCTCGGGGTCCACCGCAGCCTGCGCCTTCGCGACCTGCCGCCCATCGCGCTGGAGTCGATGCGGACGACGGCGACGGTGCTGTTCATCATCGCCGGCGCCAAACTGTTCGGCCACGCCCTCGCCCTGCGCGAGGTCCCGCAGGAGGCGACGCGGGCGGCGCTCGCGGCGATCGCGTCGCCGGAGGGGTTCGTCGCCGCCGTGTGCGGCCTGCTGCTGCTCATGGGCTGCGTGCTGGAGACGCTGTCGATGATGCTGCTGATGCTGCCGGTCATCGACCCCGCGCTCGACGGCTTCGGCATCGACCCGATCTGGTTCGGGGTGGTGTTCACGCTGATGATCGAATGCGCGCTGATCACGCCGCCGGTGGGCCTCAACCTGTTCGTCATCCGCGCCGTCGCCGCCGAGGCGCTGCCGAAGGGCGCGCCCGCGGCCAGCGTCGGCGAGGTGGTGCGCGGCGCGGCGCCGTTCGTCGCGCTGATCCTGCTCACGGTCGCCGCCGTCATGGCGTTCGACGAACTCGCGCTGTTCATCCCCTTCGGCTGAGCGGACTCCGGGGAGCGCCGGCTATCGGTCCTCGACCTTGCGGACCAGGGCGGCGACCGCGCCCTCCAGCGCCGCGCGGTGGGCGGGCTCGCGGAGCGCGCCGCCGGCGTCGAACGCCTTGCCCGCCGCCGCGACGCCGAACTGGTTGGGAACGACGTCGACGCCGAGATTGCCGAGGATGACCCGCATGGCGGCGAGCGCGCGCGCCGCGCCGCCGCGCCCCGGCGACGCGCCGACCAGCGCGGCGGCGAGCCCGGCGTAGGCGGCGCAGGGCGCCTCGCCGTCCTCGGCGCGCGACGCCCAGTCGAGCGCGTTCTTGAGCAGCGGGGCGTAGCCGCCGTTGTATTCCGGGACCGCGACGATGAGCGCGTCGTGGCCGCGCAGCATGTCCTTCATGCGCCGCGCGCCTGCGGGCAGCCCGCTTTCGCGCTCCAGGTCTCCGTCGTAGATCGGCAGGCCCAGTTCGGCGAGTTCGAGCACGGTCGCGTTCGCGCCCCGCGCTTCGGCGGCCGCGGCGGCGGCGCGCAGCAGGGTCCGGTTGAACGACCCGCGCCGCGCGCTGCCGGCGAAGGCGAGGATGCGCGGCGCGGTCATCGGTTCGCGCTCCCGCGCCGGTCAGATCGCGCCGAACAGGCGCGCCGCCATCGCGGCGAGCAATGCGACGACGAGTCCCAGGACCCATTGCATGGCGCGCATATTGGCGTCCAGGCACGTTTCGAGACGGACGATGTCCGCTTTGGTCGCCACGCCTCCGCCGGACGCCGCGCGCAAGGCTGCCGCATGGGCTTCGGCGTACTCCTCGGCGATACCCGCATCCTCGAGGCGGCGCGTGCAGGCCAGGGTGTCGAACACGGTTTCCATGCCGGCGACGCTACCGCGCCCGCGGCGGCCGCGTCAAACGCGGCCGGTTCGGCGGTGGATTCCCGGGCGGCGCGGGCTAATAGGATCGGGGCAGGTCGAGGGCGCGCTCGGCGATGTGGCTCAGGACCAGCTGCTCGGAAACCGGGGCGAGGCGGGTTATCCAGACCTCGCGCATGAAGCGCTCGACGTCGAATTCGGCGGCGTAGCCGAAGCCGCCATGCGTGAACACCGCGCGCTCGCAGGCGCGGTAGCCGGCGCGTGAGCCGAGGAGTTTGGCGGCGTTCGCCTCGACCCCGCAGGACTCGCCGGAATCGTGGCGCCGCGCAGCCTCGAACACCATCAGGTCGGCGGCGGCGAGCTCGGCCCAGCTCTCGGCGAGGGGATGCTGGACGCCCTGGTTGCGGCCGATGGGGCGCTGGAACACGACGCGCTCGCGGGCGTAGCGCGCGGCGCGGTCGAGGGCGGCGCGGCCGATGCCGACGCCCTCCGCGCCGACCAGGATACGCTCGGGGTTGAGGCCGTGGAGCAGGTAGCGGAACCCCTTGCCCTCCTCGCCGATGCGGTCCTCCGCCGGGACGGCGAGGCCGTCGATGAACAGTTCGTTGCTGTCGACCGCGCGGCGGCCCATCTTGCGGATCTCGCGGACGTCGACGGCGCCGCGGTCGAGGTCGGTGTAGAACAGGCTGAGGCCGTCGATGGGCTTCGCGCACTCCTCGATGGGGGTCGTGCGGGCGAGGATCATGATCTTGTCGGCGACCTGGGCGGTCGAGGTCCACACCTTGCGCCCGTCGATGACGTAGCCGGCGCCGCGCAGGCGCGCGCTCGTGCGCACGCGCGCGGTGTCGAGGCCGGCGTCGGGTTCGGTGACGGCGAAGCACGCCTTCTCGCGGCCCGCGACGAGGGGCGGGAGGAAGCGGCGGCGCTGCTCGGCCGTGCCGAAGGCGGCGATGGGGAGCGGGCCGAAGACGTTCATGTGGATCGCCGAACAGCCGCTCATCGCGGCGCCGGACCGGGCCACGGTCCGCATCATCAGCGCCGCCTCGAAGACGCCGAGGCCGGCGCCGCCGGCCTCCTCCGGCATGGCGATGCCGAGCCAGCCGCCGTCCGCCATCGCGGCGTGGAAGTCGCCGGGGAAGGCGCCGGTCCGGTCGCGGCCGCGCCAGTAGGCGGCGTCGAACCCGGCGCAAACGCGGGAGACCGCGGCGACGATGCGCTCGCGCTCGGGCGTCAGCGGGACGGTCACGGCGCCGGCTTGCGCCGGAGCGCGGCGGAGTTGAGGCAGTAGCGCAGGCCGGTGGGCGCCGGGCCGTCGTCGAAGACGTGGCCCAGATGCGCGTCGCAGCGGGCGCACAGGACCTCGGTGCGGACCATGCCCCAGGATGCGTCGCGCGCGGTCTCCACCGCCGCCGCGTCGAGGGGCCGGACGAAGCTCGGCCAGCCGGTGCCGGAATCGAATTTGTCGGTCGAGGAGAACAATTCCGCGCCGCAGCAGACGCATGCATAGACGCCCGGGTCCTTGCTGCCCCAATAGGCGCCGGTGAAGGCGCGCTCGGTGCCGCTCCGGCGCGCGACGCGGAACTGCTCCGGCGTGAGCTGGCGGCGCCATTCGGCGTCGCTCTTGACGATCTTGGCGCGCGGGTCCGGCATGCCGTCCTCCGGGGAAAGAAAAAGGCGGCTGCCCGAAGGCAGCCGCCGGTAGTCGGAAAACGCCGCGCCGTCAGGCCCCCGCCACGTCCTCGGGACGGATCGGGAGGTTGCGGATGCGCTTGCCGGTGGCCGCGAAGATCGCGTTGGCGAGCGCCGGCGCATAGGGCGGAACGCCCGGTTCGCCCACGCCGTTCGGCGGCGTGTGCACGAAGTCCTCCACGATGTGGACCTTCACGTTCAACGGCGCGTCGCCGATGCGCGTGATGGGGTAGTCGTGGAAGTTGCTCTGGTCGACCGCGCCGTCGGTGGTCGTGATCTGGCCGTGCAGGGCGATGGTGTGGCCGTAGATGGCCGCGCCCTCGACCTGCTTCCTGATGCCCTCCGGGTTGACGTAGCGCCCGGCGTCGTAGGCCGTGTCGACCTGGACGACGTGGAGCGTTCCGTCGTCGCGAACGGCGACGTGGACGGCGGTCGCGACGTAGGCGTGGAACGAGCGATGCGCCGCGACGCCGATGCCGTGGCCCGGAGGCAGCGGCTTGCCGTAGCCCGCCTTCGCGGCCGCGATGCGGAGCGCGTTGGTCAGGCGGTTCGGCATGATCGGCCACTTGTCGACCGGATCGCCGTAGTTCCAGTACTCCTCGACGCCGTCGGCGGCGAGGTCCATGTTGTCGGACTCGCCGATCAGGCGGGCGAGGAACTCGACCGGGTCCTGTCCGGTCTCGGTGGCGATCTCGTGCGCGAAGCTGTTCATCGCGAACGAGTGCTGGATGTTGTTCACCGAGCGGTACCAGCCGATGCGGATCATCGGATCCGCCTCGCCGTTCTCGATCCGGATGTTCGGCACCTCGTTATAGGGGGTGTCGACCAGGCCGAGGCCGTATTCGATGCCGAAGCCGACCTTCTGGTCCGGCACCCAGAGGGCCAGGATCGACGGCCAGGCGCCGGAGTGCTTCCACGCCGTGACCTTGCCGCCGGAGTCCACCGCCGCCTTGAGCGCGTGCGCGCTCGCGGTGTGGTAGTAGCCGATCTGGATGTCGTCCTCGCGGGTCCACTGCATCCGCACCGGAGCGCCGATCATCTTGGAGAGGATCGCCGCCTCGCACACGAAGTCGGACTGCGACTTGCGCCCGAACCCGCCGCCGAGCAGCGTGACCTCGCAGGTGACGTTCGACGGGTCCGGCGCGCCCTCGGCGTCGGTCATGCCGAGCGCATCGGCGACGTAGCGCCGGGTGTCGTTCGGCGACTGCACCGACCCCCACACGCGGACGGGGCTCGAATTGGCGTCCACCAGGGCGCACATCGGCTCCATCGTCGTGTGGATGAAGTAGGGCACGAAGTACTCGGACTCGAAGGTCCGGTCCGCCGCCGCGAACGCCGCGTCGACGTCGCCGCGGTTGCGGACGACCACGCCCTTGCCGTTCGACGTACCCTCGCGGGCCGCCGCGCGGAGCGCCTCGTTGTAGGGACCGGACGAGTGGGCGGTGTTGGGCCCGTAGTCCCACTCGATCTCGAGCAGCCTGCGGCCCTCGAGCACCGACCAGGTGTTGGTCCCGATGACGGCCACGCCGCCGAGGGCGCGGAACTCCGCCGGCTTGTCCATGTCGAGGGCCGGGATCTCGACGACCTGCTCGACGCCCTCCACCGCCAGCGCCTTGTCGGCGTTGAAGGACTTGACGCGCCCGCGATAGACCGGACAGCGCGCCGCCACGGCGATCTTCATGCCGGGGATCGACACGTCGGCGCCATAGACGCCGCCGCCGGTGCTCAGGTCGTAGTTGTCGACCACCGGCATGTCCTTGCCGATGTAGCGCCACTGCGACGGGTCCTTGAGCGGGACCGAGTCCTTCGGCTCGATGTTCGCCGCCGCCTCGACGACCTCGCCGAAGTCGACCGACCGGCCGGAGCCGGTGTGGTGGAGGCGGTGGTCGCGCGCATAGACCTCGGCGGCGTCGACGCCCCACATCTCGGCCGCGGCGCGTTCGAGCACGTCGCGGGCCTGGGCGCCGAGCTCGCGCATGACGTCCAGGTGGTGGCGGGTGCTGCGCGAGCCGTCGGTGTTCTGCGCGTCCTGGCCGGCGGGGTCGTACTTCTCCGCGTCGCCCGGCGCCTGCCAGATCTTGACGCGGTTCCAGTCCGCCTCGAGTTCGTCGGCGAGCATCATGGGGATGCCCGTCCGCACGCCCTGGCCCATCTCGCTGCGGCTGCAGGTGATGGTGACGGTCCCGTCGGAGTCGATGGCGCAGAACAGGTTGGGCTGGGCCATGGTGGCGGCCCTGGCCTTCCCGGCCAGCATTCCGTCGGGCAGCATCCGGGCGCCGAGCACCAGCCCGGCGGTCGCGGCGCTCCCCTTGAGGACGTCGCGCCGGCTGAGGTTCTGGATGACCGACATGGCTAGACCTCCTTCGCGGCGGTGCGAATCGCGGCCGCGATCCGCTGGTAGGTGCCGCAGCGGCAGATGTTGCCGTCCATGGCGTCGAGAATCTCCTGGTCCGTCGGATCGGAGTTCTCGGCCAGGAACGCGGCCGCGTTCATGATCTGGCCGGACTGGCAGTAGCCGCATTGGGGCACGTTGTGCGCCCGCCACGCCCGCTGCACGGGGTGGGCGCCGTTGAGGTCGAGCCCCTCGATGGTGGTGACCTCGCCGCCGGCGGCGTCGGCCACCGGCGTGATGCAGCCGCGCACCGCGGCGCCGTCGACGTGCATGGTGCAGCTGCCGCACAGGCCGGCGCCGCAGCCGAATTTGCTCCCGGTCAGTCCGAGTTCGTCCCGGACGTACCAGAGCAGGGGCATGTTCGGATCGCCGGCGAAGTGGCGCCGCACCCCGTTTACGCTGAGTTCGATCATACGTTCGCTCCCTCCGCATGTCGCGCCCGCGGTTCCTCCCCAGGGGCCTTCGGGGGCCGGTCGCGCATGGCGCGCGCGCCGGTCCCCGCCCGCCGCCGGTGGCGTGGCGCCGGGCCGCTCCGGAGCGGGAGAGGCCCGGACGGGCGAGCCCGAAGGCCCGCCGCGCCAGCCGTCGGAAGTCGGCGCTTGCGCCACTATGGCGCGCCCGGCGCCGGGACGCAACGCCTATTCGCGCCCGATGCGCGAAAAATTCGCCGGCCCCCGGATTCAGGCGAGGAACGCGGCCAATTCCTCCACCAGGCGGCGGTTCTCCTCCTCCAGCCCGACCGAGAACCGGAGGCAATTCGGCAGGCCGTAATTCGCCACCCGGCGGCCCACGATCCCGCGGTCGAGCAGGAAATCGTAGGCCGCCGCGGCGCCGCGCTCCGGCCCGGCGGGGAACTCCAGCAGCACGAAATTCGCCGCGCCGGGACGGGCGCCGAGGCCGAGCGTCCGGGCCTCGGCCTCGAGCCAGGGGCGCCAGCGTTCGTTGTGGGCGACCGCGCGGGCGACGAATTCCGCATCCTCCAGCGCCGCGGCGCCCGCCGCCTGCGCCGGCGCGCCGACGTTGAACGGCAGACGGACGCGGTGGAGGACGTCGACGACGAAAGGCGGCCCGTAGAGCCAGCCCAGGCGCAGCGCCGACAGGCCGTAGATCTTCGAGAAGGTGCGGGTCATGACGACGTTGTCATGGGCGTCGACCAGCGCCCGGCCGTCGGCGTAATCGGCGCGCGGCGCCATGTATTCGGCGTAGGCCGAGTCGACGACGAGCAGGCAATTGTCCGGCAGGCCGGCGCGCAGGCGGGCGAGCTCGACGGCGGGCAGGTAGGTCCCCGTCGGGTTGTTGGGGTTGGCGACGAAGCAGATTCGCGTGTCCGGCCCGGCGCGGGCGATCATGGCGTCGACGTCCACCGTCAGGCCGCGTTCGGGGACGGCGACCGGGGCCGCGCCGGCGATGCGCGCGGCGATGGGGAACATGGCGAAGCCGTGCGCGCCGAACATCGCCTCGTCGCCGGGGCCGGACCAGGCGGTGGCGACGAGGCTCAGCAGGTCGTCGGAGCCGGCGCCGCAGACGATGCGCGCGGGGTCGAGGCCGTGGCGGGCGCCGATCGCCGCGCGCAGCTCCGTCGCGGCGCCGTCGGGGTAGCGGTGCAGCCGGCCGGCGCAGCCGCGGAACGCCTCGACCGCGCGCGGGCTGGTGCCGAGCGGGGTTTCGTTGGAGGCGAGGAGGACGGGCGGCCGGTCGCCGCGCGCGCGGGCCTCCCCCGGAACGTAGGCGGCGATGTCGAGGACGCCGGGCCGGGGGCGGAGCGGACTCGCGGTCACGGCGCGGCGGCCTTTCCGGCGGTCTGCGCGGCGAGGAGTCCGGCCAGCGCCTCGAGCGCGAGTTCGTAGCCGGCGAGGCCGAACCCGGCGATGACGCCGACCGCCGCCTCGGCGAGGACGGAGCGGATGCCGCGCTTCTCGATGTTGGAGACGTGGACCTCGACGTAGGGCAGCCCGGCGCAGCCGGCGACGGCGTCGCGCAGCGCGTAGCCGGCGCGGCTGAAGCCGGCGGGGTTCATCGCCAGCCCGTCCAGCCCCTCCTCGACGGCGCGGTAGAGCCTGCCGATCGCCTCTCCCTCGACATGGGTGTAGAAAATTTCCAGCTCCAGGCCGAGCCGGGCGGCGCGGTCCATGAGGCGGGAGTCGAGTTCGGCGGCGGTCTCGGTCCCGTAGATCTCGGGCTGGCGGCGGCCGAGCCGCGCCATGTTGGCGCCCTGGATGAGGAGAATTCGCGGCACGGACGTCACTCCGCGGCGAGGGGCGGGGCGAGCAGCGCATTGGCGCCGCCGAGCGCCGGCGCGGCGACGGCGGCGGGCGGGCCGCGCAGCGCCGCCGCGACCGGAACCGACAGCGCCGGCGGCGATGCGGCGCCGTCGTCGAGGCGGTGGGCGAACAGGCCGCGCCCGGCGAATTGCGGGTCGGCCAGCGCCTCCTCGAGGCCGCGGACGACTCCGGCGCAGACGTCGCGTCCGGCGAAGCGCCGGCGCCAGTCGTCCGAATCGCGCAGGGCGATGCGCTCCGCCACGCCGGCCAGCGCCGCTTGCGGGTCCCGGGCGTCGTCGCGCAGCGCCGCGTCGAGGCCGATGCAGTCGCAGAATTCGTCCCAGAACTTCTGCTCCAGCGCGCCGCAGGCGATGTAGCGCCCGTCGCGCGCGCGGTAGAGCTGGTATCGGGCGGAGCCGCCGGTGAGGTACATGTCGCTCCCCTCGGTCCAGCGCCCGGAGGCGCGGCCGAGCGCCATCGGCGCCCACATGAACGGGAACATGTTGTCGGACATGGCGATGTCGAGATGCGCGCCCCGGCCGGTCCGCCGCGCGGCCCACAGGGCGAACATGACGTTCATGACCGCGGGGTAGCTGCCGGCGCCGATGTCGGCGATCTGCGTCTGCGGGACGTTGGGGCTTCCGTCGGCGCCCCTGGTGAGCGAGAGGAATCCGGTGTCGGCGCAGTAATTGAGGTCGTGGCCGGCGACGGCGGCCATCGGCCCGTCCTGGCCGTAGCCGGTGATCGAGCAATAGACGAGGCGGGGGTTGACGCGGCGGACCCGCGCCCAGTCGAGGCCGAGCCGGGCCATGACGCCGGGGCGGAACTGCTCGACGAGGACGTCGGCGCTTTCGATCAGCGGCGCCAGCCGGGCGGCGGCGCCGGGGGCCTTGAGGTCGATCTCGATGCTCTTCTTGCCGCGGTTGAGCATGGCGAAGAGCAGCCCCTGGTCGCCGGCGCGCGGGCGGCCGGCGCGCATGTCCTCGCCGCCCGGGCGTTCGATCTTGACCACCTCCGCCCCCGCCTCGGCGAGGATCAGGGTGGCGAACGGCCCCGGCAGCAGGGTGGTGAAATCGAGCACGCGCAGATCGGCGAGCGGCGGCATGGACGGACTCCCTATCGGTCGCGCCAGCCTATATCGGAACCGCGCGCGCGTAACCCCGAGGCCGCCGCGACGGGACGCCGCGTTTCGCGTCTTCACGCCGCCGCTTCGCGCGGGGTGGAGCGCTCGGCTATCCGGCGCCCGGCCGCCATCTCGGCGCGGCGCAGGTCGTAGGCCGCTTGCTAGGTTCAGCCAGACCCGGGGCGTCGCGCCAAAATACCGCGCCAGCCGCAGGGCGGTGTCGGCCGTGACGCTCCGCCGCCCATCCAGTATCTCGGCGACCGTATCCGCGGCCAGATCCAGGGCTTTCGCGAAATCGCGGGGGGAGAGACCGAGTTCGTCGAGTTCGTCGCGCAGAATCTCGCCGGGATGCACCGGCTTCATGCCGTTCGCCGCGCCCGCCGCTCCGGGTTCTTCAGCGGTAGTCCACGATCTCGACATCGTACGCTCTGTCGTTTTCCCGCCGGAAGCCAATTCGCCATTGCGCATTCGCCCATCCTCCATATTGCCCGGCCCGGTCGCCGCTCAGCGCCTTGTATTCGCCGCTCGCTGCCGGCGACGGCGATCTCGGGCGCATACAGCGCGAACAGCGGGTCGCCGCGCGCTGCGGTCGCCGACGGCCCGGATCGACGGCGGTCGATCCAGCCCTCGACCCGCGTATGGATGCGACTCGCCCGGCGTTCGTCGTAGCCGACGAAGCCGGCGATCCGATCCGCCGCGCCGCCGGTTCGACGCGCGCGGCGGCCGCCATCGTCCGGGCGCCTGTGTCCGACGATGATCGGCGTCTCGGCCAGACCGCGCCCGTCGACCGGCATGCGGCTTCCATAAGCTGCTTTCGGGCGCCTTTCACGCCGCGGGCGATCGGCGCCTCAATTTCGGCTTCGTCGCCGGCGCGGGCGGCCTTGAGCGGCCGCGCGGCGGTCATGGCGCGCCTCGCGGATGGCGGCGCCACGCCCGGCGCCGCCGTCACGGGTCGGGGGTTTATCGGGGCCTGGATCATGGCGATTGCAGGGCCGCGCTTGGCGCCGCGCCGATTCCTCCGGCGATGGGCTAGTGTCCTGAGTCTAAAGTTCGCTGCATAATGTGCGGTCGACGCGGTGACAGAAGCGTTTGACGGGTGCGAGGATATCGTCGGCGGTTTTGGTCCATTTGAAGGGCTTGGGATTCTGGTTGTGCCGGTCGATGAAGGCGCGGATATCCGCCTCGAGCTGTTTCGTGGAGGTGTGCACGCCCCGTTGAAGCTGCTTGCGCGTCAGTTCGGCGAACCAGCGCTCCACCTGATTGATCCACGAGGCCGAGGTCGGCGTGAAGTGAGCGTGATAGCGTGGCCGTCGCGCCAGCCATGCCTTGACCGAAGCGGTCTTGTGGGTCGTGTAGTTGTCCATGACGATATGAACGTCCAGGTCTTCGGGAACACGAGCGTCGATCTCCTTGAGGAAATCGAGGAACTCCCGCGCCCGGTGGCGTCTATAGCACTTGCCGATGACGAAGCCCGTTGCGGCGTCGAGCGCGGCGAACAGCGACGTCGTCCCGTGCCGGACATAGTTGTGCGTCCGCCGTTCGGGCATGCCCGGCATCGTCGGCAAGACCGGCTGCTCGCGGTCAAGGGCTTGTCCCTGGCTCTTCTCATCGACGCAGAGCACCAGCGCGCGGTCCGGCGGCGACAGATAGAGCCCCACGATGTCCCGCACCTTATCCACGAACAGCGGATCGCTGGAAAGCTTGAACGCCTCCGACCGGTGCGGTTGCAGCCCGAACGCCTTCCAGATCCGCCGCACCGTCGTGTGCGAAAGCCCCGCCTCCCGGGCCATCGAGCGGATCGACCAATGCGTCGCGTCGGGGGGCGACGTCTCGAGCGTCCGCTTGACGACCTCGGCCACCCGCGCATCTTCTATGCTCCGCGGGCGCCCCGAACGCGGCGCGTCCGACAGGCCCTCGACACGATCCTGCAGAAAACGACGACGCCACTTGCCGACGGTGTGTTCGTGCACGCCGAGTTCCGCCGCCACCGCCTTGCTCGTCAAGCCATCGGCGCAGCGCAGGACGATGCGGCAGCGATCCGACATCCCCCGCGCCACCCGGCGACGGCGAACCTGACGCTCAAGGAACGACCGCTCTGCGGCGCTCAACACCACGGCCGCCACGGGCCGACCGACACAACGCCCCATCGCTTACCCTCCCCGAATCGGCGATCACTGCCCGTTATGATACTAACTTCAGACGCAGGACACTAGCTCGAATTTCTCATAGTTTTGAGTGCACCGGGGTCCTGCCTGTGATATAGTGTTCTTGGACAAGGACTTATATCAGGGCAGGGGGTTCCCCGATGCGAATGGAGTGTAGCGCGGCGCCTGGTGACTTTCAAGCGGTTTCGGGGCGGGCGGTTGTGGCGGATTTCGACGGCGGGTCGATGACTTCGGACGCCGGCGCTCTGCTGCTCGGACAGGCGGACGCGGCGGTTGGGCTTGCGGCTTGCTTCGCGGATCATCGCGATGGCCGGTTCGTGGAGCACTCGGTTCGGACGCTTGTGGGTCGGCGTGTGTTGGGGATTGCGCTGGGCTACGAGGATTCGATCAACCACGACGTGTTGCGCGGCGGTCCGGTGATGGCGGTGTTGGCGGGGAAGTTGCGCGCGAAGCGCCGGAACTGCGCCCCGGTTGCGGGGAAGTCGACGCCGAGCCGGTTGGAGTTGGGCGGTTCGTCTCCGTCCGGGGACGGCAAGATCGTCCATGACGGGTCGGCGATTGCGGATGTGTTGGCGGAGGCCAAGCGGACAGCGCGCGAAGCGCCGCGCCGGCGCGGCGCTTCGCGGACTTCGTGCGGTCCACGCGCGACAGTCGGAGCCGCGAGCGCCGCGTCGTCGGCAAGGCGGAATGGCCCCACGGCAAGGCCAACCCGCGCTTCGTCATCGCCTCGCTCGCCGCCAGCGCGCACGACGCCCGGAGCCTCTACGAGGCCGTTTCAGAATGAATCGATTACTTTCAGTGTATTGTCCCCGCATCCTGTCTGCACGGTATCCGCGTCGGCAAACGGATCGTAACTCCCAAGATTGCGGGAGTCCATTGGCATGTGTGTGAAGCATGCAGCCATACCGATCAGAAATCGAATAATTTCAATAGTATATTCTAAAACGGCCTCTTAACGGCGACGGGCCTTGTCCCGCCGGAGGTGCTTATCTCTCCCGGAGTTCAGAAAGCGGATAGCGGCCGTGAAGAAGATCGCCCAGCGCTTACCGATCCTCTATTTTCAGCCACGCAACCGCCCCGAGCGCCTGCCCTACCCGGGCGCGACGGCGCGCTTTCGGTGTCGACATCCGCTGCCGTATCGTCCGCAGCCTCCGGCGGCGTCGGATTCGCGATGACGCTTCAACGCACCGATGTCGGTGTCGGCCAAACAACGTCCGGAACATCGCGCCGATCACCCGAAATCTTCATACCCCTCGCCGCTCGCGACGCCAACCCGAGTTTCTGGGGCTGGCCCGAGAGGTTCGTACTCGATCCCCGGAAACCCGGAAAATACGACCGGCGCGGCATCCCTATGCGACTAGGCGGAGAGATCGTTCACATAAACATGATGACCTGGCCTGACAAACACGATTTCCGATTGCGGAGTGAGACATTACGAAGCGCGGGAAATATCGGAGATATTCTTCGCATGGAGAAGGCGATTCCGGGGGCCGGTTACGAATACTATGCGGAGGTGATTCCGCAAGGGACGAGTCAACACCCGGTATATCTTGCCATATGCATCAATTCCGTCCGCAACTCCGAGAAGAAATTTGGGTACTATTAGATCTTCTCCACCTGTATGATCCGCTCCGAGGGAACGGCATTTTTCCTGAAGATATCACGAGAGCTCAGCATATCCATCGCCATATCGTCCACCGCCCGAAAACCGAGACTCTCGGCAATTTCCATAAGATGCTCCGCCGTCCTGATTTCGATCGGCTGACCTCCAGCCTCCGTCCGGTTGTTCCCGACGACGAGAAACATCGATCCTCCGGGCTTCAAGAAGATCGCCACCTGCGTCATGACCTTTCGCATATCAAAGAAATACTTCGACAAAAGTGCCGACATGTTCCGACGCCGAAACCCTACCGAGCTCGCCTTGTTGAGCGAATCTATAAGATCGATCATGGCGCATGTCTTCTCAGGAAGCACGGACTTATTTTCTTTGTAGAATTCCCAGTAATTTAACCGCATCCGATTCGTAATCTCGCGGTTGCCGATCATCAGCATATCGCGCGCCCGGTGATCTCCGCGCGCCAGCAATCCGAGATATATGAGACTCAACCGGTCGGTATCTATGTAGGGAAGCGCGGTAGCGTAGGGCGGCGAGGTGATTACGGCGTCCACCTCCGCGACAAGTGTCGGCATGGCGTTCGCCGCCCAACGCGCGTCAACTTCAAGAATCGTGTGGCCGCCCTTATCCACTAGGCTCAGGACTCATAACCAGAAAATTAAGGTTGCGGCGATGCAGATGGCGCTGAAGAAGGTATGGGCGCATCGGTCGTAGCGTGTGGCGATGCGGCGCCAATCCTTGAGTCTGCCGAACATGCGTTCGACGAGGTTGCGCCGTTTGTAGAGCGCCTTGTCGTAAACGACCGGCGTCTTGCGGTTTGCGCGGCCCGGAATGCAGGGCGCGATACCCCGCGCGGTCAAAGCTTCGCGGAAGCGGTCGCTGTCGTAACCCCGGTCGGCGATCAGGACATCCGCGTCCGGCAGTGCGTCGAGCACCGTCGCCGCGCCGCGATAGTCGCTGACCTGTCCCTCGGTCAGCAGCATGACCAGCGGCTTGCCGGCGCCGTCGCAGACCGCGTGCAATTTGGAGTTGAGGCCGCCTCGGGTGCGTCCGATACAGCGCGAAAGAGCCCCTTTTTTAGCAGACTGGCTGCGGTCCGGTGCGCCTTCAGGTGGGTTGCGTCGATCATCACCGTCCCCGTCTCCCGGCTCTCGGCGGCCAGAGCCTCGAAAATACGATTGAAGACGCCCGCCGCGCTCCAGCGCACGAAGCGGTTGTAGAGGGTCTTGTGCGGGCCGTATGCGGATGGCGCGTCGCGCCACATAAGGCCGTTGCGAAGGACGTGGACGATGCCCGAGATGACACGGCGATCATCGACACGCGGCACGCCGCGCACCTTGTTGGGCAACAGCGGACGGAGCCGCGCGAACTGGGCCTCGGACAGCCAGAAGTTGCGGTCGGACATGCCAGCCTCCCCTACATGTGGCGCCTACCAACCACGGATCGCCACACAATGCAATATATTTTATGGGTCCTGAGCCTAGCGGTCCTTGCCGTCCTCGCGGCGGGCCCGGCGCTCGCGGCCGACGACCCCACGATCCAGGGGGAGCTCAGAAGCGACATCCAGCGCGCCATGCTCGAACACGTCGCGGCGCACACCGTCGACGGCGACTACATCCTCTACGACGCGGTCGACGGCGAACTGCTGCGCCTCGAATTCGACAGCTTGCACGAGGGGATCGTCCGCAAGGGCGATTTCTACGTCGCCTGCGCCGATTTCAACGCCGCCGACGGGACCTACTACGACCTCGACATGCTGGTCGCGGACACCGGAGACGGGCTCCGCGTGCTTCAGTCCATCGTGCACAGGAAGGGCGACGAGAAGCGGCGCTACCACGTCGAGAACTAGCGCCCGGCGCCGCGCGCCGAAATGGAGAGGGACTTGCTCCAGGCGGGCTACCGCTACGCCCTGTCGCTGCGCGCCGCCCCGGCCGACGCCGAGGACCTCGTGCAGGACGCCTGGCGCCGCCTGCACGAAGCCGGCCGGGCGGCCGGGGCGGGCAAGTCCCTCTTCTTCGCCGCGATCCGCAACCTGTTCATCGACCGCTACCGCCGCGGGCGCCTGGTGGAGTTCGCGCCCCTGGAGGCCGCCTCCGAGGCGGTCGACGAGGGCGCGGACGCCGGGGCCGGCGTCCTCGCCGCGCGCGACCTCGAGGCGCCGCTGGCCGCGCTGCGCGCCGAAGAGCGCGAGGCGCTGTTCCTTCTCGTCGTCGAGGGCTGGACGGCGCGCGAGGCCGCCGAACTCACCGGGCGCCCGCGCGGCACGGTGTTGAGTCTGGCGCACCGCGCCAAAAAGAAACTGCGCCGCGCCCTCGCCAGCGGCCCGGCGGACGACGAGGACATGGACCGATGCCCGGCCTCGACGAATTGATCCGGCGGCATTACGCGGCCCAATCGCTGCCGCCGCGCCGCGTCGAAGCCATCTTGGCGCGCGCGCGGCCGCGCCGCGCCGCCGACCCGAAGGTCTGGCGCCTGCGCATGGCCGCCGTCGCCGCCGGCATGCTGCTCTGCTTCGGCCTTTTCCACGTCTGGATGCGGGACCGCGACGCGGCCGAGCGGGTGCTCGCCGAGATCGCGATGAACCACCGCAAGCAGCTCGACGTCGAGGTGGCGGCGGAGGATTTCGCCGCCGTCGTCGCGGCGCTGGACCGCCTTGATTTCGTCGTTCGTCCGCCGCCCGGCCTCGGCGACGTGTTCGTTCCGGTCGGCGGGCGCTATTGCTCGATCCAGGGCGCGCTCGCGGCGCAGCTGAAACTCCGCCACCGCGAGACGGGGGCGGCGCATACGCTCTACGCGGCGCCGCTGACCCCCCGACTTGCCGGCCTCGCCGGGACCGAGGCGGCGGTCGACGGCCTGCCCATCCGCCTGTGGAGCGACGGCGAGGTGTTTTTCGGCCTCGCCGGACGGGAGGCCGCGCCGCCGCCCGGTCGACGCCGCGCTGCGCGCCCGCCATGATGGGCGCCATGCTTCCATCGGCGGCCGACGCGCTGGGCGTCCTGGCGCAGGCGGCGGCGTTCGGCGCGCTCGCCTGCGCCGCCGCTTTCGACGTGGCGCGTCGGCGGATTCCCGACTCCTGCGCGCTCGCGCTCGCCGCCGCCTGGGCCGCCGCCGCCCTCGCCGCCGGCGCGCCCCTCGCCGCCGCCGCGGCCGGGCTGGCGGCCGGCGCGGCGTGCCTCGCCGCCGGCTTCGGCCTGTTCGCGGCGGGCGCGCTGGGCGCCGGCGACGCCAAACTCCTCGCCGCCGCCGGGCTGTGGGCCGGCTGGAGCGGCCTCGCCGGCTTCCTGCTCGCCGCCGCCCTCGCCGGCGGCGCGGTCGCCCTGTTGTGCGCGGCGGCGCGCCGCGCGCGCGCGGTTCCCTACGCCGCCGCCATCGCCGCCGGCGGCCTCTACGCCGTTCCGCGCTCCGCCATCGTCCCGGCGCTGCCGTAGCCCGGCGCGATGACGGCGCGAACCGGGGCCGCGCCGGGCGTGGCGCGCGCCCTCGCCGCGACCATGCTCACGCAAGCGATGGTCGCGATGGCGGTGAGCGCGATCCCCGTCCTCGCCCCGATGCCGGCGGCGGCCTACGGGGTGCGCGCCAGCGCGGTCGGCTTCTATTCGTCGCTGGTGTTCGCCGGCGCCATCGTCTGCGCGCTCATGGGCGGCGCGCTGGTCCGCCGCCTGGGCGCGATCCGGTGCAGCCAGCTCGCCCTCGCCGCCGCCGCGGCGGCGCTCGCCGCCAGCGCGCCCGCCCCCCTCATCGGCATGGCCCTGCTCGCGGTGGCGACCGGCATGGGCTACGGCCTCGCCACTCCGGCGGCGAGCCACATCCTCGCCCGCGTCACCCCCGCCCACCGCCGCGGGATCGTGCTGTCGCTGAAGCAGAGCGCCGTGCCGCTCGGCGGGCTGCTGGCCGGCCTCGCGGCGCCGGCGGCCGCGGCGGCGTTCGGCTGGCGCGGCGCCCTGGCCTGCACCGCCGGCGCGCTGCTGGCGGCGGCGGCGTGCATCGCGCCGCTGCGGGCGCGGCTCGACGACGACCGCGCGCCGGACTTCCCGCTGTCTGCGCGCACGCCGCTCCGCGCCGTCGCCTTCGCGCTCGGCCACGAGCGGCTGCGGCCGCTGACCGCCGCCGCGTTTTCGTTCGCGGCGATCCAGTCCTCCGTCTTCGCCGTGTCGGCCGCCTGGCTCGTCGAGGCCGGCGGCCTGGGACTGGCGCGCGCCGGTCTGGCCTTCGCCGTCATGCAGGCCGCCGGCGCCATCGCCCGCGTCGCCCTCGGCTGGCTGAGCGACCGCGCGGGCGGCGCCCGCCTTGTGCTGCGGCTCGTCGCCGTCGGCATGGCGCTGGTCCTGCTCGCGGCCGCGGGCCTCGATTCGTCCTGGCGGTTCGCGGAGATCGCCGGTTTCATGGCGCTGGCGGGCTTCGTCGTCGCCGGCTGGCCGGGTGTCTATCTCGCCGAGATACTGCGCGCGGTTCCGGCGGACCGGGTGGGCGTGGCGACGGGCGGCGCGGTCGGGTTCAGCTTTCTGGGCGTCGTCGCCGGCCCCGCCGCCTTCAGCGCCCTCGTCGCCGCCGGCGGCTGGGGCCTGGCGTTCACGGCCTTCGCCGCCTTCGCCGCGCTGGTCGGCGCGGCGTTGTGGCGGTTCTGACGGATATATGGACTGCTGGCGGGCGGGCTGCTAAAACGGAGTCGGAGCTTCGCAGAGGGACGGTGAACGATGGCCTACGCAATTCCTGGAGTGATCAGGTTCGCGCGTTCCAGCGCACATGGCGGCGAAATGGCCACGCTGGAGCATCTCGAGGCCGGTCTGGGTCCCGAATTCACGATCTATCACGGCGTTCACTGGACCCGCGCGAAAGCGGATCGCACGACGTTCGGGGAAATCGATTTCGTTGTGGTCAACCGCGATGGACGAATCGTCGTCATTGAGCAGAAAAACGGACCCCTCGTCGAAACGGCGGACGGTCTCAAGAAAAATTATCCAGACAAGGTGAAATCCGTTTCGACCCAAATTCATCGCAACCTGGACTCCATCCGCGGGAAATTCCGGCAGGCCGCCGCTGGACGACGCGGACTGTCTGTCGATTATCTGCTTTACTGTCCGGATTACCGCATAGCCAGACTGAACGCGGCCGGCCTCGACGCGGAACGGATAGTCGACAAAACGCGCCGCCGCGATCTCGCCCGTATCGTCGCCGACACATGGGGAGCGGGAACCGGAGCGGACGACGACTTCGCCGAGGCCGTGCACCGCTTCTTCCGCCAGACATTCGAAGTCGTTCCCGACGTGCATGCCTGTAAGGACGAGCAGGATCGATCTTTCGCCAGGTTGAGCGCGGAGCTCGTCGATAGAATCGGCGACATCGAGATGTCGCCCCTGCGGTTGCGTGTGAAGGGTGTTGCCGGTTGCGGTAAAACCGAGATCGCAACCCACTTTTATACGCGCGCGGCGGAGTCCGGCAAGCGTTCGCTTATGCTCTGCTTTAACCGGTCGTTACGCGAGAATTTGAATGAAAGAGTCCCCGACGACGGTCTGGTTCAGACCTGGTACGGGTTCTGCGTCAGCTTCCTGGAGGATCGCGGCGACACTCTGGATTTCGACCGGGTGCGCGATCATCTCCAGAATCAGGATACGTTCTGGTCGGAAGTGGAGGATCGCGTGAAGGAGCGGGCGATCGAGGACGGAGTGCCCGAAAGCTGGAGGTTCGATAGATTGATCATAGATGAAGCGCAGGATTTCAAGCCAGAATGGTTTGAGGTGCTCGATCTTTTCCTAAAAGACGACCATGATTTTCTTTGGTTGGAAGATTCCGATCAGAACATCCGACAAACCGAGCCGCGCGACAGGGCCGGTGTCGTCGGCTTGCGCGCGCGGCGCAACTATCGCTCGCCGGAGGCCATTGCGCGCTTCATAAGAACGGTACTTCCGTCGTTCGAGTTCGAGTGCGCCAGCCCCGTCGCCGGCTTCGACGTGAAAGTCTGGCCTTACGACGATCCCGCGGACCAGGTGAAACTGGCGGCGGCGCGCGTCACCGAGTTGCGAAGGCTTGGATTCCGCCCCGAGGACATAACCCTGCTCACGATGCGCGGTGTCGGACGCTCGGCCGTCGGCGGTTCGTCGCGGCCTCTTGGCGGCTACACCCTCAGCCGATTCCAAGGTTACGATCGATCCGGCAACCAGAAGATGTCGAATGGACAGATACTCTTCGACAGCATCCACCGTTTCAAGGGACAGCAGGCGCCGGCGGTGATCCTGTGCGACGTCGACCCCGATCCCGGACGGATGGAGGATTGGCGAAGACGGCTCTATTGCGGCATGACCCGCGCCACGGTGCATCTCGAGCTGCTGGTGGCGCGGCGGGCGAACCCGCTCAGCGAGGAGCTGATCGCCGCGGGCCGGTGACTTGACGCCGCTTGCGCCGGCCCGCCCGGCGGCGTTACACTGCGCGCCATGCCGGAGCCGGTCGAGGTCTGGGGAATCTCCAGCACGCGCACCATGCGCGTGCACTGGATGCTGCGCGAACTCGGCCTCGCATACACCACGCACCCCATCGGCTCGCGCACCGGCGAGACGCAGACGGCGGAGTATCTCGCGCTCAACCCGCGCGGCAAAATCCCGACGCTGCGCCACGGCGAACTCGTCCTCACCGAAAGCGCGGCCATCGTGTTCTACCTGGCGGAGCGCTTCCCGCTTCCCGACGGCTTCCTCCGCCCCGCCGACGCCGGCGAGCGCGCCCGGCTCGCGGAATGGTGCTGGTTCGTCATGACCGAACTCGACGCCCACAGCCTCTACCTCATCCGCCGCCACGACGGCCTCAAGCACATCTACGGCGCGGCGCCGGGCGCGGTGGAGTCGGCCCGGGAATACTTCCTCCAGCAGGCGCGCGCCATGGCGCCGCGCGTGGCCCGCGCCGCGCCGTGGCTGATGGGCGCGTTCGGCCCCGCCGACATCCTCCTCGCCACCTGCCTCGACTGGGCGGACATGTACGGCATCCCCCTGCCGCCGGAGACGGACTCCTGGCGCGCCCGCATCGCCGAACGTCCCGCCTACCGCGAAGCCATGCGCTTCAACTACCCCGGCCGCGAATTCCCGCATGTCGGAGGGGCGTGATGCCCGGCCCGCTGGACGGCTTCCGCGTCCTCGACCTGACGACGATGGTGTCGGGGCCGGTCGCCGCGATGATGCTCGCCGACCAGGGCGCGGACGTGATCAAGATCGAGCCGCCCGGCGGCGAGCTCATGCGCCGCGTCGGCGTCGAGAACCGCGGCATGACCTCGTCGTTCCTGTGCTGCAACCGGGGCAAGCGGTCGCTCGCCGTCGACCTCAAATCGGCGGAGGGAGTCGCCGTCGTCCGCAAGCTCGCCGCCACGGCCGACGTGCTGGTGCAGAACTACCGCCCCGGCGCCATCGACCGCATGGGCCTGGGCGAGGAGGCGGTGCGCGCCGTCCGCCCCGACATCGTGTTCGTCTCGATCAGCGGCTTCGGCGAGACCGGCCCCTACGCCCACAAGCGGGTGTACGACCCGGTGATCCAGGCGCTGTCGGGCCTCGCCGACATCCAGTCCGACCGCGCCACCGGCGAGCCGCGCATGGTCCGCACCATCGTCCCCGACAAAACGACGGCGCTCGCGGCGGCGCAGGCGATCGTCGCCGCGCTGCTGGCGCGCGAGCGCACCGGCGAAGGCCAGCACGTGCGCCTGTCGATGCTGGACGCGACGATCGCCTATCTGTGGCCCGAAGGCATGTCGGCGCTCTCCTGGGTGGGGCGGGAGGCGGACCCGGCGCGCGGGCAGATGGGGCTGGACCTGGTCTTCCGGGCGAAGGACGGCCACATCACCGCCGGCGCGGTCACCGACGCCGAATGGGCCGGCATGTGCCGGGCGCTCCGGCGCGAGGACCTGCTGGACGACCCGCGCTTCGCGACCCCGGCGCTGCGCTTCGCCAACGTCGCCGCCCGCCGCGCCATAACGGGCGAGGAGATCGCCAAATGGCCGGCGGCGGAGATCCTCGCCCGCCTCGACGCCGAGCAGGTTCCCTCCGCCCCCGTGCTCACGCGCCGCGAACTGCTCGACGACGCGCAGGTCGCGGCGAACGGGACCCTCGAGATCCACGACGACCCGGCGCTGGGCCCGGTGCGCCAACCGCGCCCGGCCGCGCGCTTCGACCGCACCCCCGCCGAGGTCCGCGCCATGGCCCCCTTCCTCGGCGCGGATAATTTTGACATCCTCCGCGAACTGGGCTACGGTGGCGACGATATCGCCGGGTTCGAGGCGCGCGGCACACTGGGGACCGGATCATGATCGCATCGCCGGAAACGCGCGACGAGATGCCGTCCGTGCCAAATGATCATCACTTCGAAGCGGTTTCCATCCGCCATTTCCGTGGGCTTCGGAGCATCGAACTGGATGGGCTTGGGGCATTCAACGTTATTTTGGGCGCCAACGATACCGGAAAGACGACGGTTATGGAGGCGATCCACCTCCTCGCCGGCATAGGAAACCAAGAACTGGTTATCAGAACCCAGAATATGAGGCGTTACATCGTTCTTACACAGGACGACTTGTTCAACATGCTTCACAATCTGAACATCGACGAACGCAGCGAGTTGGCGGCTACCGTTCCTGCCCGGGGGGAGCGGCGGAAGTTGTCCATTAGCGCGTCGACGGAGGACTTGTCCGAAATTATGAACCAACAGGATCTGAATCGCAAAACCACTGACAACAAAGGGGCTATGCCTGACACTTCCTTGTCATCGTCGGAAGTTAATCGGCCCCGTGTTTTTCGGTACGACGCCGAATTGAAAAGCGAGTCGGCGAAAGATCCTTCGTCGGTTACGTGTCATTTTTTCCCACACGAAGATAGGAGTGTGGGATACGTTGCGCATCCCTCTCCGCAGGCTTTGTCTGAATTCGCACAGCGAAACCTCATCCTGTCCCGGTTTTTTGTGTCTGGATTTGACTATGATGTCGATTCTCTCTCGGAATTGATAGTCAATAAAAAGAGATACGATCTGGTCGAGATTCTTAAGAACATAGATGGGCAAGTCCAAGATATAGCCGCGCCGGGAGATAAGATATTCCTGGATATCGGGCTGAAGAAGATGTTGCCCATCAACCTATTCGGGAGCGGCATAATTCGCGCGGCCAGCATCGTGTCACAATGCATTCTGGATAAATCTAGAATGGTTTTGATTGACCAAATCGAGGACGGAATTCATTACACGGGAATGCGAACGCTTTTGGAGGCAATTCTGACCCTGTCTGTCGCGAGAGGAGTGCAAATTTTTGTTACTACGCATAGCATGGATGCTCTTGAGTGCTTGAGGAACATTTTGAAAGGGGAGGAGTTCGCAGCCATTCGATCTGCAACGAAGTGTTTCGTTCTTGCGCGAGATCAGGAAGGAAATGTGCGTTCTTACCGGTACGATTACGAGCAATTCGCTCATAACATCGAACACGATATAGAGATTCGATAATGACTGTGACCTGTGTCATATTCGTCGAAGGAGATAACGATAAATTGTTTCTCGACGCCTTTCTGGATCGTATCGGCTTGTCGATCTTCCAGTCGGAAGTCATCGGGGGCGGGATATCGAAATTGTCGGCGGCGCAACGCCGGATCCAGAGGAGCTATGATGCTGGAAAGCGCATAGCGATCATATTAGACGCGGATGCGGATATCTCCGGTCGGCTAGATGAAATCGAAGTGGAGAAGGCGCGACTCAATCTCCCTGTCAATTACTGGTTTCTTTTTCCGGATAACAAGCGTTCTGGAAATTTGGAAACTCTTTTGGAGAAAATAGCCACGGAACGACATAGGCGCATACATGATTGTTTTACTGAGTATCAGAAGTGCTTGCGGAATATTTGTCAAAATTACAATATGCCGGATTCCAAGGCGCGGATTTTCTCTTATTGCGAAGCGGTAGGTAATGGCCCAAAAGAGAAGGACAGGAATTACAGTGACCGCCGACATTGGAATCTGGAGGCGCCCGATCTGGACGCGCTGAAGGAATTTTTGCAAAAGTGCGCCCAAACGGAACCAGACCCGACACCACAAGAGGATCGGCGATGATCGTCAAGCAGCTCTACACCGAGAACGCCTACCGCAACTTCAACTACCTCATCGCTTGCCCGGAGACCGGGGAGGCGCTGGCGGTCGACCCGCTCGACCACCGCCGCTGCCTCGCCGCCGCCCGGGCCGAGGGATGGGACATAACCCAGGTCCTCAACACCCATGAGCACGGCGACCACACCGGCGGCAACGAAGCCACCATCGCCGCCACCGGCGCGAAGCTCCTCGCCCACGCCGGCGCGAAGGGGCGCATTCCCGGGATCGACGTGGGCCTCGCCGCCGGCGACGTGGTGAAGGTCGGGCGGACGGTGGAGCTCGAGGCGCTCGACACCCCCGGCCACACCATGAGCCACGTCTGCCTGCTGTCGCGGACCGACGCGCCGGCGCTGTTCTGCGGCGACACGCTGTTCAACGCCGGCGCCGGCAACTGCCACAACGGCGGCCATCCGGAGGAGCTCTACGAGACCTTCGCCGCCCAGCTCGCCCGCCTGCCCGGCGGGACGCTGGTCTATCCGGGGCACGACTACATCGCCAACAACCTGGACTTCACCCTCGACCGCGAACCCGGCAACGCCCGCGCGCGGGCGCTCCGCGGCGAGATCGAGGGCCAGGACCCGCACGCCGCCAAGGTCACCACCCTGGCGCTGGAGAAGGAGGTCAACGCCTTCTTCCGCCTGCACAGCCCCGGCGTCGTGGCCCGCCTGCGCCAGACTTTCCCCGACCTGCCCGACGACCCCGCCCCGCGCGAGGTCTTCCTCAAGCTCCGCGCGCTCAGGAACGACTGGTAGGGCCGGAGTCCGCCGCCTCCAGCAGCGGGCGGACCACCTTGCGCTTGAGGTCTATGCCCACGCCGCACTTGCAGCCGGGGCAGTCGCGGCAGGCGTCGAGGCCGAGGTCGGAGGCGGCCTCCGCCGCGCGCGCCTTGTCGTCCGCCGCCGCCGCCGGGTCCAGCTGGATGCGCCGCAGCTTCAACAGCGAGAACGGGTTGCCCCAGCGATAGGCGCCGTCGGGGGCGCGCGACTCCGCGCCGCCGGCGAAGTTGCGCGCATGCATGGGGCAGCCGTGCAGGCAGGCGTAGCATTCGATGCACGCCGTCAGCGCGTGGTAGTCGTCCGGCGCCGCGACGTCGAGGTCGTTGCCGCGCGCCGCGCCGGGGGCGCGCCCGCGCAACTGCCGCGCCACCCCGTCGCGGCGCGGGACCAGGTCGCGCAGCGCCGGCAGCGTCCCCGGCGCGGCGATGACGTCGCCCTCGCGCACCCGCGCCCGGCAGGCGATGCGCGGGCGCCCGTTGACGTCCACCGTGCACACTCCGCAGGTCCGGTTGCGGCAGCCGTAGCGGAACGCGAGGTCGGGCAGCGGCCCGGCCCGGGCCTGCAACAGCACGTCGAGCGCCATCGGCCGCTCGCCCTCCTCGCGCGGCGCGTAGTCGAAGACGACGGGCTCCGCCGCCCCGCCGCGCGCGGTCATCAACGTCACCTTCATGCGCCGGCGGCCGCCTCCGGCGCCGCGATCTCGCCCATGACCGCGCGGTAGCGCTTCTCGATGATGCGGTCCTGGGCGCGCGGCGGCAGCAGGCGCAGCGCCTTGAGCCACAGCTTCCGCCGCGCCGATTGCGCGAGGTAGGGGAGCAGGCGCCGCAGCGGGGTGCGCGGGCGCGCCAGGCGGTCGACCGCGAGCGCGCCGCCGGCGCCCCGGCGGATGACGGTCGAATACGGCCGGGCGAACGCGGCGAGGGCGCCGCCGCGCGGGCCGTCGAGGCGGACATGCGCGCCCAGGCCGCGTTCGCGCGCCGCCGCCGCCAGCGCCACCGCCTCCGCCGCGTCGAGCATGTTGTCGAGCTCCGCCGCGTCGATGAACGACTGGTTCCACACCGCCTCGCCGGAGACGCGCGCATCGGCCGCCGCGGCGCGCAGCGCCCGCAGCTCGGCCCGGAACCGCGCCAGGCCGGCTCCGGTGCGGGCGGGGCCGATCCCCTCCCAGCAGGCTCCCTGCAAGCGTTCGATCAGCGCCGCCGGCGCCGCGCCGGCGCCGCGGCCGAATCGCGCGCGCCGCGCCGCGAGGAGCGCTTCGAGCGGCGCCCGGTCCGGCGCCGCGGCGCGCGTCCGCGCCCGCGCCGCCGCCGCGCGCCCGGCGCGGGCGCCGAACACCGGGCCTTCGGTCAGCGAGGTCGAGCCGAGCCGGTTGGCGCCGAACACGCCGCCCATCGCCTGCCCGGCGGCGAAGAGGCCGCGCGGCGCGCCGTCCGCCGCCGCGCCGTCGGCGTCCGCCAGCGCGCCGCCCATGGCGTAATGCGCGCCGGGGCGGACCTCCCACATCGTCCGGCAGCGCGCCGCCTCGCGGCCCCAGGCCTGGCGGACCGTCGCCATCACGCCGGTCAGCGAAGTGTGCAGGAAGGCGTCGTAATAGCGCCCGGCGCGCGGCAGCCGGGCGTTGCCGGTCAGGTCGAGCCAGCAGCCGCCGCGCTCGGTGCCCCGGCCCTGCGCGACCGCGCGGACGATGGCGGCGGAGCATTCGGCGCGGGTGCGCAGCATCACCCCGTCGAGGATGACCCGGCCGTCGCGGTCGCGCAGGACGCCGAGATACCCCGCCGTCGCCGGCTCGCCGGCGCACAGGCCTTCGTAGGCCGGCGGATGAGTCATGCAGAAAGGCAGGAACTGCACCTGCTCCATGTCGACCAGCGCCGCTCCGGCGCGCAGCGCCAGCGCGTAGGAATCGCCGGTGTTGCCGCGCATCGTGTCGGTCTTCGGGAAGTAGAGCGTGCCCAGCCCGCCGGCGGCGATGACGACCGACGGCGCGCGGACCGCGGCGAACGCCCCCTCCGCCGCGTGATAGACCAGCCCGCCCGCGACCTCGCCGCCGCCGACGGCGATGTCGAGGAGCCACGCGTCCTCCAGGTAGTCGACGCGGGGGTTCTGCGCCACCGCGCTCCACGCCGCGTGCCCCACGGCGAGGCCGCCGTTGCGGTGGCCGACCGAGCGCCGCCGCGTGTGGCCGCCGAGCGGCAGGGCGAGGGCCCGGGGCCGGTCCGGCCCGCCATCGGCGCCGGACTCCATGTCGGGGCGGACGCCGTGGCGGCGCATCCAGTCGTATGCGTCGCGGCTGTCCTGGGCGAAGGCGGCGGCGATGCGCGGGTCCGGCAGGTCGGCGCCGGCGATGCGCAGGTTCTCCGCCAGCGCGGTCTCGGAATCGTCGGCGTCGCCGCTCCCGCGCACGGTGACGATGCCCTCGGCGATCTTGGTGTCGGAGCAGGCGACCGGGTCCTTGGCGACGACGAGAACGCGCGCGCCGGCCTCGGCCGCCGCCTGCGCCGCCGCGCTTCCGGCCCCGCCGGAGCCGGCGACGATAACGTCGTATTCGCGCCATTCCGCGGAGACGGCCATGCCGCGCCCTCCCTTCGGCGAAGGGCGCAAATAATGCCCGCGCCGGGCGCCCGGCGCAACGCCGCGCAAGCGCGGTTGACTCGCCGCGCGCGGGGGCGCCGTCCGCTGCGTCCCGCAGAACGAAAAAGGCGTTATCCGGACGGATCGCGTGTCGGCGACGGGCGGGTTGACGCGCGCGGCCGGGTAGGCTCCGATCCCCCGGAGCCGGGAACGGAGGGGCGGATCCCATGACCGAGGCGTCGGCGACCGTCGAACTGTCGCGGCGCGAGCTGGTGTCCGGCCTCGCCTCGGGCGCGGTCGTCGCCTTCTCCGGCGCCGGCCTCGCCGGCTGCGCGGCGAACGCCGCGCTGGGCCGCCGCCAATTGCTCCTCGTCTCCGACGGGCAGCTCGCGGCGCTCGCCGCCGGCGTCTGGCGCGAGACCCTGCGCCGGACTCCGCGCCGCCGCGACGCGCGGCTGCAACGGGTGGGGCGGCGCATCGTCCAGGCGGCGGCGCGGCAATATCCCGACCGCGGCCTCGCCCGCCGCGGGTGGGAGTTCGCCGCGTTCGAGGACGACCAGGTCAACGCCTGGGTCCTGCCCGGCGGCAAGGTGGGCTTCTACACCGGCATCCTCGACCTGATGGAGAACGACCACCAGGTCGCCGCGGTGATGGGCCACGAAGTGGGCCACGTGGTGGGCCGCCACGCCGCCGAGCGCTACAGCCAGAGCCTCCTCGCCCAGGTCGCCACGACGGCCGCGGCGGCGGCGCTGTCGCAATCGGACGCGCGTTACGGAAACGAGATCGCCGCGGTGCTCGGCGCCGGGGTGACGTTCGGCGTCCTCCTGCCCTATTCGCGCCAGCACGAATACGAAGCGGACCGGCTGGGCGTCGACTTCATGATCGGCGGCGGCTACGCGGCGCCGGAGGCGCTCCGCTTCTGGCAAGCGATGGCGCGGCGCTCCGGCGGCCGGCGGCGGCTGGAATTCATGAGCACCCACCCGCTGGACGCGAACCGCATCGCCGCCATGCGCCGCCACCTCGCCGCCCGCCGCGCCGCCTGACCGTGCGCGACGGCGGAGCCATCGCCGGCTACCACGCCCACGTCTATTACCCGGACGCCGCCGCGCGCCGCCGCGCCGGGGAGTTGCGGGCCGCCATCGCCGCCCGCTTCGCGGCGCGGCTGGGGCGCTGGCGCGACGCACCCGTGGGGCCGCACCCCGAACCGATGTACCAGGTGGCGTTCGACCCGCCGCTGTTCCCGAGTTTCGTCCCCTGGCTGATGCTCAACCGGGGCGATCTGTCGGTCCTGGTGCATCCCCGGACCGGCGACGAGGTCGCCGACCATTCCCGCTTCGCGCTGTGGCTCGGCCCCCCGCTCCCCATCGACTTGGCGTTCCTGGAGGCGCTCGAGCCGCAGGCGTGACCGCGCGCCCGGACACTGGAACCGCGCGCCCCGCCGCGCTATATGGACGTCGTCATGCCGCGCATCGCAGTCCTTCTTCTGGCCGCCGCCCTGGCGGGTCCGGCGCCGGCGGCCGATGACGGCCGCGCGCATTTCGAGAACGGCGACTTCGCCGCCGCCGCCGCCGCGTGGACGCCGCTCGCCGAGCGCGGCGACCGCTGGGCGATGGCGGGCCTGGGCCACGTCGCCGCGATCCGCGGCCGCCACGAGGAGGCGGCGCGCTGGTACCGCGCCGCCGCCGCGCGCGGCCACGTCGAGTCGCAGGTCCTGCTCGCCAGCGCCTATCTCGAGGGCCGCGGCGTGGCGCGCGACCCCGAACTCGCCTACGCTTGGTATCACTTCGCCGTCGGCGCGGGCCACGACAAGGCCGCCGCCGCGCGCGATTTCGCCGGCCGCTGGATCGCGCCGGAGCGGCAGGCCGAGCTCCGCGCGATGGTCCGCCGCTGGCGCCTCGACGGCGTTCCCGACTCGCCCTAGGCGCGCGCCGGCCGTGGCCCTGCTCCCCGTCATCGTCGCGCCCGACCCGCGGCTGCGCCGCCGCTGCGCCCCCGCCGGGGCGGTCGACGGCGCGGTCCGCCGCCTCGTCGACGACATGTTCGAGACCATGTACGACGCCGGCGGCATCGGC
Source organism: Alphaproteobacteria bacterium (assembly GCA_965242575.1). Classification (GTDB taxonomy): domain Bacteria; phylum Pseudomonadota; class Alphaproteobacteria; order UBA7887; family UBA7887; genus JANQOH01. The sequence continues at coordinate 1,528,366 of OZ251461.1, read as the reverse complement.
CTCGCCGCGCCGCAGGTGGGCGCGCTCCGCCGCGTCGTCGTCGTCGATACGGCGGCGGACGGCGGCGCGCCGGAGCCGCTGGCCCTGGTCGACCCGCGCGTCGTCTCCGCCTCCCGCGAGACCGCCGTCTTCGAGGAGGGTTGCCTGTCGCTGCCCGGCCATTACGCGGAGGTGGCGCGCCCGGCGCGCGCGCGCATCGCCTATCTGGACCGCGCCGGCGCGGCGCGCGAGGTCGAGCTGGAGGGCCTGCCGGCGACCTGCGTCCAGCACGAAATCGACCATCTGGACGGGGTGTTGTTCGTCGACCGCATCTCGCGCGTCCGCCGGTCGATGATCCTGCGCAAGCTCGGCAAGGCGCGGAAGGCCGGGCCGGGGAAGCGCGCGGCGGCGTGACGCGCTATACTCCCCGCCGCCGGGCCGCGCGGAGCCGGGCGGGGAGGCGGCATGGCCAAGAACGAGAACGACCCGGCCCCGGTCGTCGTCAGGAAATACGCGAACCGGCGGCTTTACGACACCGCGTCGTCACGCTACGTCACCCTCGACGACCTGTGCGCGATGGTGAAGGCGGGCGTGGATTTCGTCGTCCACGACGCCAAATCCGGCGAGGACATCACCCGATCCGTCCTCGCGCAGATCATCCTGGAGCGCGAGGCGAAGGGAGAGAACCTTCTTCCCATCGGCTTCCTGCGCCAGTTGATCGGCTGTTACGACGACAATCTGCGCGCCCTCGTCCCCTCCTACCTCGAGGCGGCGATGAACGGTTTCGCCGACAACCAGGACCGGATGCGGCGCGACATGGAGGCCGCGTTCGGCGAGTTCTTCCCCGCCCGCGCGATGCGCGACGCGAGCGAGAAGAACATGGCCATGTTCCGCCAGGCGGCGGCGATGTTCGACCCCTTCGCGGCGGCCCGGCCCGGCGGCGCCCGCGCCGCGCCGGACCCCGCGCCCGAACCGGAGGCGCGCGAGATCGACGAACTCCGCGCCCAGCTCGCCAAGATGCAGGCGCGAATAGACGCGCTGGACCGGAGCGAGTAAGGCCGGCCCCGTTCCGATGCTGCCCGTGCGCGGTTTTGCCCGTCGTTTTCCGATCCCGGACGTCGCGCTCCGCCGCGCACCTATGCGCCGGGAGCGCGCGCCGGGGCTGAGTCCGCCGGTATGCGCGGCCCGCCGCTCGTCCCGTTCCCGCCGCCGGAAGCGCTCGCGCGGCGCCTACGCATCCGGGTCTCCGGGTGGGCCATCGGCGACACGCCCCGAACCGGCGAGAACGAAACGGACCGGACCGCCGACCGCGCGCGGGGACATCGCACGCGCGCGCCGGATGGGGCTCGTAGCGGAAACCGCCGCGCCCGGCCCGTTGCGCGGCGGCGGCGCGGAGACTACATTGGAATGATACGAATTCGCAAGGCAAGCCATGACAGCGAACGCGCCGACCGCCGAAGCCGAAGCCGCCGCCCTGCTGCGGCGCGCCGGACTGCGCCCCACGCGCCAGCGGGTGGCGCTGGCGCGGCTCGTCGCGGAGGGCGGCGATCGGCACCTGACGGCGGAGCGGCTGCATGCCGAAGCGCGCGGCGCGGGAGTCCGCGTCTCGGTCGCCACGGTCTACAACACGCTGCACCGCTTCGTCCGGGCGGGGCTGCTGCGCGAACTCGCGGCGGCGCCGGGGCGGACGTATTTCGACACCAACACCGCCCACCACCACCACTTCTACGACACCGAAACCGGCGAACTGACCGACATCCCCGCCGAGGCGGTGGCGCTCGCGACGCTGCCCGAGCCGCCGGCGGGGCGGGAGGTGGAGCGCGTCGACGCGGTCGTCCGGCTGCGAAAATTCGAATTATAACGATTCTAATCTGTTGACGGCGGCGGCCGGCGGGGCCATATGAGGCGGACCGTTCCACAGGAGGACCCCATGGCGCTTAGCGGAACCAAGACCGAGGACAACCTGAAGGCCGCCTTCGCCGGCGAATCGCAAGCCAACCGGCGCTACCTCTACTTCGCCCAGAAGGCGGACGTGGAGGGCTACAACGACGTAGCGACCGTCTTCCGCTCCACCGCGGAGGGCGAGACCGGGCACGCGCACGGCCACCTCGACTACCTCAAGGAGACCGGGGACCCGGCGACGGGCGAGCCCATCGGCGGCACGCGGCTGAACCTCAAGGCCGCCATCGCCGGCGAAACGCACGAATACACCGATATGTATCCGGGCATGGCGCGGACCGCGCGCGACGAGGGCTTCGACGAGATCGCCGATTGGTTCGAGACCCTGGCGAAGGCCGAGAAGTCGCATGCCGGGCGCTTCCAGCGGGCGCTCGACACGCTCGACTAGGCCCGTCCCGCCGCGGGGCCGCGCGCCGGCCCCGCGGCCCCCCTCCACCCCCGGCGCAGAAGGATTCGAGCCATGCCCGGCGAAGGCGGATTGCGCGCCCCGGAGCGCCGCCCGGTGGACCGCGCGGACCCGGATTACGGCGACCCGGAGAAGATCGACGCCGAGCTGCGCCGCGTGTTCGACGTGTGCCACGGCTGCCGCCGGTGCTTCAACCTGTGCGACAGTTTCCCGCGCTTGTTCGACCTCATCGACGAGTCGGAGACGGGCGAGCTCGACTCGGTGGAGAGCGCCGCGTTCGGGCCGGTCGTCGACGCCTGCACGCTGTGCGACATGTGCTTCATGGTGAGCTGCCCCTACGTGCCGCCGCACGAGTTCGACATCGACTTCCCGCATCTGGTGCTGCGCGCCCGCGCGGCGGCGCATGCGGCCGGGAAGACCGGGTTCGCCGACCGCCAGCTCGCCAGCACCGACCGCAACGGGCGGCTCGCCGGCGCCGTCGCGCCGTTGGCGAATTGGGCGAGCGCTGCGGGCAACCGCCTGACCCGCCCGCTGCTGGACAGGTTCGCCGGAGTCCACCCCGAGGCGTCGCTGCCGAAGTTCCATTTCCGCACCTTCGCCGCGCGCGCCCGGCGGGCGCCGGCGCGCGACGCGGAGGCGCCGGCGCGCGAACGCAAGGCGGTCCTGCACGCGACCTGCTTCGTCAACTACAACAACCCGGACATCGGCGCGGCGGCACTGGCGGTGCTGCGGCGCAACGGCGTCGACGCCGAGGCCGCCTACCCCGGCTGCTGCGGGATGCCGCAGATGGAGCACGGCGACCTGGACGGCGTCGCCGCCCGCGCGCGGCGGACTGCCGCCGCCCTGGCCCTGCATATCGACGCGGGGCGCGACGTCGTGGCGCTCACGCCGAGCTGCGCGCTGATGATGAAGAAGGAATGGCCGCTGCTCGCGCCCGGCGACGACGCCATCGCGCGGCTCGCCGCTCATACCCGCGACTTGTCCGAATACGTCGTCGACATCGCCCGCAACGAGGGGCTGGCGGAGGGCATGCGGCCGCTGGAGGGCGGCGTCGCGGTCCATCTTGCATGCCACGCGCGGGCGCAGAACATCGGCCCCAAGGCGGTGGAGATGCTGCGCCTGATCCCCGATTGCGACCTGGAGGTCGTCGAGCGCTGTTCGGGCCATGGCGGATCGTGGGGGGTCAAGACGCGCTATTTCGAAACCGCGCTCAAGGTCGGGCGTCCGGCGGCGCGCAAGGCGCTGGCCGCCGGCAAGGCGTTCCTGGTGTCGGAATGCCCGCTGGCCGGCGAGCATTTGCGGCAGGGGATGGAGCGGCTCTCCGACGCGCCGCTCGCCGTCGCGCGCGCCCATCACCCCATCGAACTGGTGGCGCTCGCCTATGGGGAAGGAGAACCATGATGACCGCCGGGACGCTCGCGCGCGCCGACGTGATGGCGATGGAGGACTACGCCAAAGTCCGCGGCGAGAAGCGCCGCGCGTTGACCGAGCTGCGCCGGCTCCGCCGCGTCGAGGTCGGCCCGCACGCCTCGCTGAGTTTCGAGAACCGCGAGACGGTGTGGATGCAGATCCACGAAATGCTTTACGTGGAGCGCGGAGGCGAGGCGCAGATCGCCGACGAACTCGCCGCCTACAACCCGCTGGTCCCGCGCGGCGCCGAACTGGTGGCGACGCTGATGTTCGAGATCGACGACCCGGCCCGCCGCGCGCGGTTCCTGGGCGCGGTCGGCGGGATCGAGCGGACGGCGGCGCTGCGCATCGGCGATTCGACCGCGCCGGCGGAGCCGGAGCGCGACGTGGAGCGCACCTCCGCCGCCGGCAAGGCGTCGGCGGTGCACTTCCTGCGCTTCCCGCTCGCGCCGGAGCAGGTCGCCGCGTTCCGCGACCCGGCGCAAGCGGCGGCGGTGAAGATCGCGCATCCGCGCTACGCGCACCGGGCGGCGATCGGCGCGGCCGCGCGCCGGTCCCTCGCCGCCGACCTGGACTGACGGAGGACGACGCAATGATCGAGAAGCTCCACCACAACGCCTATCGCTGCCGCGATTCGGAGGAGACGCGGGCGTTCTACGAGGACTTCCTCGGCCTGCCGCTGGCCGACGCGCTGGCCATCGGCGAGACGCGGACGGGCCGCCGGGCGCGAGTGCTGCACACCTTCTACCGGCTCGGCGACGGGTCGTTCATGGCGTTCTTCGAGGCGCCGGACGAGCCGTTCGACTTCAAACGGCAGCGCGACTTCGATCTCCACATCGCGCTGGAGGTTTCGGCGGCGGATCTGCGCGCCATGCCGGGCAAGGCGCGGGCGGAGGGAGTCGAGGTCCGCGGGCCGACCGACCACGGCGCCATCGAGTCGATCTATCTCCGCGACCCGAACGGCTACGTCATCGAACTGTGCGCCAGGCGCCCCGGCGCGGACGCCGATGCCGGAACGGAGCGGGAGGCGCGCGAGACTCTCGACGCCTGGCGGCGCGCGAAGGCGGCCTGACGCCCCTCAATCGTGGTCGCCGATGCGGAAGTCGCGCTTGCGCGCGCTTTCGGGGAAGTAGAACCAGTCGCGGTCGAAGCGCTCGCCCAGCACCGCGTCGAACAGGGTGACGACGGTGAGATACCCCTGCGGGTCGACCACCTCCCACTGGCGCAGCGCGAGCGGGTCCTCGTCGAACACCAGGGTCACGGAGCCGTCGCCCGGCGCCTCCGGGTCCTCGATGGCGAGGCGCAGCAACCCGCCGCCGCGCCCCACGCCGGTCACGCGGACGTCGCCCTCAAGGCTCACCCGGTCGGCGAGGAGGAAGCGGAACGGCCCGATGTCGAGGGGGATGTGGCTCACCTGGTCGAGTTCGGCGTCGAAATAGACGAGCCAGGTCCCGTCGGCGACGAGGAGCCGGTCGGTCGGCGGGGAGTACTCCACCCGCGCGAGGCCGGGGCGCCAGAGCCACAGCACGCCGCGGTCGACGCCGCCGTCGGCGTCGGTCTGCGCGAACCGCGCGCGCACCGTCGGCAGGCCGTTGAGATAGGCCTCGACGGCGGCGACGATCTCGCCGTCGGGCGGGGTCCACGCCGCATCCTCCTGGGCCGGCGCCGGGGCGGCGCGAAGGATGGCGGCGGCGCACAGCGCGGCGGCGAGAATCGTCGTCCTCATGGCGGGCTATCTGGCCCGTTCCGCCGCCCGGCGCAAGGGGCGGTTGCGGCGCCGCGCCGAAAGGCGCACGATGGCGGCGGCGCCGGAGGGAGGCGAGGAATGATCGAGCAATGGGGCGGCTTCGCCGGACTGGCGGCGCTGACGGTGGCGCTGTTCGTATGGCTCCGCGCGGACATGAACGCGCTCCGTGCGGACGTGAACGGGCGCATCGATGGGCTGCGCGGAGAAATGACCGGACGCATCGACGAACTGCGCGCCGACATGAACGGGCGTATCGACGAACTGCGCGCCGACACGATCGGACGCATCGACGGGCTGCGCGCCGACATGATTGGGCGCATCGACGGATCGCGCGCGGACACGGATGGGCGCATCGACGGGCTGCGCGCCGACATGAACGGGCGCATGGACCGGATCGAGACGGGGCAGGGCGAGTTGCGCGCGGACATGAACGGGCGCATCGACGGGTTGCGCGGGGAGATGACCGGAATGCGCGGGGAGTTGAACGGGCGCATGGACCGGATCGAGGCGGGGCAGGGCGAGTTGCGCGCGGATGTGAACGGGCGCATCGACGGGCTGCGCGGAGAAATGACCGGACTACGCGGGGAGTTGAACGGCCGCATGGACCGGATCGAGTCGGGGCAGGGCAAGTTGCGCGAACGCCTCGCGGCGCTGGAGGCGGGCCAGAACGCGTTGCGCGACCGCCTCGACCGGATCGATACCGAGCAGGGCGAGTTGCGCGGCGGCGTGACGCGGCTGCACGGACGGCTCGACGGACTGCCCAAGGCCATAGGCGAGGCCGTGGCCGAGGCGACCGCGCCCAAGCCCCGGCCCAGGCCCCGCGCCCGCCGCGACGCGGCGTAGGCGGCTCCGGCCGCGCTACTCCCCGTCGCCGGAATCGGGGAGCAGCACCTCGCGCTTGCCGACGTGGTTGGCCTTGCCGACCATCCCCTCGGCCTCCATGCGCTCGATGATCTTGGCCGCCCGGTTGTAGCCGATCGACAGGTGGCGCTGGACGAAACTGGTGGACGCCTTGCGCTCGCGAGCCACCAGCGCCACGGCGCGGTCGAACAGGTCGTCGCCGGAATCCCCCCCGCCGCCGTCCTCCGCGCCGGCCTCGCCGCCCGAATCCGCGGTGATCGATTCGAGGTAGTCCGGCGCGCCCTGTTCGCGCAGGAAATTGGCGGCCCGCTCCACCTCCTCGTCGGCGACGAACGGGCCGTGGACGCGCGACGCCTTGCCGCCGCCGGCCATGTAGAGCATGTCGCCCATGCCCAGGAGCTGCTCCGCGCCCTGTTCGCCGAGGATGGTCCGGCTGTCGATCTTCGACGTCACCTGGAAGCTGATGCGCGTCGGCAGGTTGGCCTTGATGGTGCCGGTGATGACGTCGACCGAGGGCCGCTGCGTAGCGACGATCAGGTGGATGCCGGCGGCGCGCGCCTTCTGCGCCAGGCTCTGGATCGCCACCTCGATGTCCTTGCCGGCCACCAGCATCAGGTCGGCGACCTCGTCGACCACCACGACGACGAAAGGCAGCGGCGTCGTGTCGAGCGGCTGGGTCTCATAGGTCGGGCGGCCCGATTCCGGGTCGAACCCGGTCTGCACCGTGCGCTCCAGCGCCTCGCCCCGGGCGTTGGCGTCGCGGACGCGCTTGTTGTAGCCGGCGATGTTGCGCACGTTGAGCTGCGACATCATGCGGTAGCGCGCGTTCATCTCCTTCACCGCCCATTTGAGCGCCACCACCGCCTTGCCCGGATCCGTCACCACCGGGTGCAGCAGGTGCGGAATGTCGTCGTAAACCGACAGTTCCAGCATCTTCGGGTCGATCATGATCATGCGGCACTCCTCCGGCCGGAGCCGGTAGAGCAGCGACAGGATCATGCTGTTGACCGCCACCGACTTGCCCGACCCGGTGGTGCCGGCGATCAGCAGGTGCGGCATGCGGCCGAGATCGGCGACGACGGGCGCGCCGGAAATGTCCTTGCCGAGGACGATGGGGAGCGCCTGCCGCCCCTCGGCGTATTCCGGCGCGGCGAGGAGGCCGCGGAGATAGACGATCTCGCGGCGTTCGTTGGGCAGTTCGACGCCGATGGCGTTGCGGCCGGGGACGACCGCCACCCGCGCCGAGACGGCGCTCATCGAGCGCGCGATGTCGTCGGCCAGCGCGACGACGCGCGCGGCGCGCGTGCCGGGCGCGGGCTCCAGCTCGTAGCGCGTCACCACCGGGCCGTAGCTCGCCCGCGCGACCTCGCCGCGCACGCCGAAATCCCCCAGCACGCCCTCGAGGGCGGCGGCGTTCTCCGCCAGCGCCTCCTCGCCGGGCGCGCCGCCGCCGGCCTCCTCGCCCGGGGCGAGCAGATCGAGGGGCGGCAGGCGAAATTCGGCGCCGGGGGAGTCGGCCTCCGGAGCGAGATTCTCGCCGACCTCCGGGGCAGGCTCCTGGGCGGGCTCCGCGGCGGCGGAAGGAGCGGGAGGGGCCGCCGGACCCTCGACGGGCGGCGGCGCGGCGGCGCGGACGACGGCGGCGGCGCGCCGGCCGCGCGGCGCCGGGCGGGCGGACCGGCGGAAGCGGCGGAGGCGCGCGGCGGCCCATAGCGGCGGAGCGGCCAGGGCGGCGGCGAGGGCGCGCCATTCGCCGCGCGACAGCCCGGCCGCAAAGGCCGCCGCGGCGGCGGCGAGCAGGACCGCCGGCGGCGCCAGGACCGGCGCGGACAGCCCGGCGCCGCCGGCGACCGCGGCCAGCGCCGCGCCGAGGACCTCGCCGGCCGCGCCGCCGGGGCCGCCGCCGGCGGGCCAGCGCGCGCCGGGCAGGCACAGCTCCAGCGCGGCGGGCAGGGCGGCGAGCGCCGCCAGCGCCGCGCCGGCGCGCAGGACGGGGCGGGGGAAGCGGCGGTCGCGCCACAGGCGCCAGCCCCACACGAAGGCGAGGGCGGGGAGCAGGGCGGCGGCGAGGCCGAACGATTGCAGGCCCAGATCGGCCCCCCAGGCGCCCGCGCGCCCGGCCCAATTCAGCGCGGCGCCGTCGGCGGCGGTGTTCCACGACGGGTCCGACGGGGCGTAGGAGGCGAGCGCCGCCAGCGCCAGCAGCGCCAGCGCGCCGACGGCGATCCCGGTGCTCTCGATGGCGAACCGGCGGATGGCCTCGCCGACTCCGGCGGGCAGGAGGGGCACCTTGCGCGCGCTCGCGGACCGTGTCGCCACGTCGTTCTCCTCAAAGGACCCGGGCCGCCCGCGACAACGCCGCCTCGGTGGCCTCCGGATCGTGCACCAGCGCCATACGAATATAGGGCGCGCCCGGGTTCCGTCCCGCCCCGCGCGAATCGTCGCGGGCGAGATACGCGCCGGGCATCGCCTTGACTCCCGCCTCCGCCCACAGCCGCCGCGCGGCGGCCTCGCCGTCGCCCGCCTCCAGCCACAGGTAGAAGCCGCCCTCGGGGCGGCGGAACCCGCCGCGCCCGCCGAGGAGGCGTTCGGCGATGGCGAATTTGCGGCGGTAGAGCACGCGGCCTTCCTCGACATGCGCCTCGTCGCGCCACAGCGCCGCGGCGGCGGCCATGACCGGAAGCGGGCTGGCGCCGCCGGCGTAGCTGCGCAGCCGCGCGTATTCCGCCATAAGGCGCGCGCCGCCGGCGATGAAGCCGGAGCGCAGACCGGGGACGCCGGAGCGCTTCGACAGCGAGTGGAAGTCGAGCACGCACTCGAGGTCTTCGCCGTCCCGGCACGCCTCCAGCACGCCCGGCGGCGGCGCCGCGCGGTAGATCTCGCTGTAGCAGGAGTCCACCGCGAGGATGAAATCGTGGCGCCGCGCGAGGGCGACGGCGCCGCGCAGGTAGTCCAGGTCCGCCACCGCGCCCTGCGGGTTCGACGGCGTGCAGAGGTAGGCGAGCGCCGTGCGCCGCAGCAGGCCCTCGGGCAGGGCGGCGAAATCCGGCAGGAAGCCCGTTTCGGCCGCGGCGGGGAGGAACACGGGCTCCGCCCCGGCGAGGACCGCCGCGCCGGCGTAAACCTGGTAGAACGGGTTGGGGATCAGCGCCGCCGGGCGCGCGCCGCCGACCGAAGAGGGCGCGGCCAGCAGCGCGGCGGTGAACAGCGCCTCGCGGGAGCCGTTGGACGGCAGGACGTTCAGGTCCGGGTCGATCGCGCCGGCCGGCAGGGCGTAGCGCCGGGCGAGCCATTCGGCGCAGGCCGTGCGCAGGTCGGCGGTCCCGACGGTGGGCGGGTAGCGGCCCCACCCCGCCGCCGCGCCGGCGAGCGCGTCGATGGCGAGGCGGGGAACGGGATGGCGCGGCTCGCCGATCGACATGACCGCGGGCGCGACTCCGGGCGGCGGGGCCACGCCGTCCAGCAAATCGGCGAGGCGCCGGAACGGATAGTCGCGGAGCTCGGCGAGGCGGTCGTTGATCATGGAGCGGGCGGCTCGCGGCGAAAGGCGCGCCGCGAGCCTAGGCGGGGGAAGCGGCGCCGCGCAAGGCTCGCGCGGCGCCGCCGGGGAGGCCCGCTACACCCTTTGCGACCCCGCGCCGAACTCGGGCCACGCCTCCAGGCCGAGTTCGGACCGGTCGGCGCCGAGCGCCTCCGCGTCGTCGTCGAGGCGGATGCCCATCGTCGCCTTGAGGACCGACCAGACGACCAGGCTGGCGGCGGCGACGAACGCGCCGATGGCGGCGACGCCCACGAGCTGGGTCCCGAAACTCGCATCGCTGTTGGTCAGCGGGACCGCGAGCGTGCCCCAGACGCCGCACACCAGATGCGCCGGGATGGCGCCGACGACGTCGTCGATGCGCAGTTTGTCGAGCAGCGGGACGGCGAGGACGACCAGCGCGCCGCCGACGCCGCCGATCAGCACGGCCGAGAAGAAGCTCGGCGCAAGCGGTTCGGCGGTGATGCTCACCAGGCCGCCGAGCGCGCCGTTGAGCGCCATCGTCAGGTCGACCTTGCCATAGACGAGCTGGCTGCCGAGCATGGCGACGACCACGCCGCCGGCGGCCGCGAGGTTGGTGTTGGCGAAGATCTGCGCCATCGCCGCCGCGTCGTCGCCGCTTCCGAGCGCCAGCTGCGAGCCGCCGTTGAAGCCGAACCAGCCGAGCCACAGAATGAACACGCCCAGGGTGGCCAGCGGCAGCGACGACCCCGGCATGGCCCGCGCCGCGCCGTCGGGGCCGAACTTGCCCTTGCGCGCGCCGAGCAGGACGGCACCGACGAGCGCCGCCCAGCCCCCGGTCGAGTGGACGATGGTGGAGCCGGCGAAGTCGCTGAAGCCCATCTCCGACAGCCAGCCCGAACCCCACTGCCAGGCGCCCTGGATCGGATAGACGACGCCGGTCAGCACGGCGACGAAGATCAGGAACGGCCAGAGCTTGACGCGCTCGGCGAGGGTTCCCGAGACGATGGACGCGGCGGTGGCGACGAACGCCATCTGGAAGAACCAGTCGGACGGCGCGGCGTAATCGCCGCCCTCGGCGTAGGCGGGGGCGGTGGAATTGAACCAGCCCAGGCTGCCGATGACTCCGCCGTCGACGCCGTCGTACATCAGGTTGTAGCCGACGAAGAAGTACATCAGCCCGGCGATGGAGTACAGGCCGATGTTCTTGGCGCAGATCGCGGCGGCGCTCTTGGATCGCACCAGCCCCGATTCGAGCATGCAGAACCCGGCCGCCATCCACATGACCAGCGCGCCGTTGAACAGGAACGAGAAGGTGTTGAAAATATACGCCGTCTCCGCCGCATCGGCGGCGTTCGCGGGCGCATCCTGCGCCAGCGCGACGCCGGCGCAGGCCAGCGCCGAGACCGCCAGCGCGCCGCCGGCGAGCATCGGGGTTTTGACGCGCAGGGTCATTGCCGTCCTCCTGGATCGTTTCGGGCGCCGGCCGCGCGAACGGCCGGCGTACCCGAACCGCCTTCAAGAAACGCGCCAACTCGGCGGCGGGCGCGTTCGCGGCGCGGGAGGAGCGGGATATGACCAAATTTTCAGCAGGCGGGGCCGGTCAGGGCATATTTTGACCATCCTAAGGCGGGGTCAGGACCGCCTCGATGGCGGCGCCGACACGCAGCAGGCGCGAGTCCTCCCCCGCCGGCGCCATCGCCATCAGGCCGGCGGGGCGGTCCGCCGCGCCGCAGGGCAGGGTGAGGGCGCAGCACGGCAGCACGTTGCCGATGCGCGTGTTGCGCAGCGCGAGCAGGTTCGCGTGGGCGTAGGCGGCGCCGTCGGCGAGCGCGTCGGCGAGCGGCGGCGGCGCGATGGGCGCGGTCGGGGCGAGCACGGCGTCGTGGCGGGCCATGCGGCGGTAGAGCGCGGGGGCGAGGCGCCGCGCCGCGGCGCGCACCGTCTCCACGTCGGGCGCGCTCATGCCGCGGCCCTGGTGGAAGCGCGCCAGCACGTTGGGGTCGATGGCGTCGGGCCGGCGGTCGATGAACTCCCGCCACTGGACGTAGCCCTCGGCGGTCACGAGGCCGCCATGCCGGTCGAGGCAGGCGTCGATCTCGGCGAATTCGGGGACCGGGCCGCGTTCGACCGCGGCGCCGGCGGCGGCGAGGGACTCGACGGCGCCCTCCACCGCGGCGGCGATTCCGGGCTCCGCGCCGTCCCAGACGACGTCCTCGGCGACGAGCAGGCGGAGGCCCTCTGCGTCCGCGCCCGCCAGATCGACGGGCGGGCGCGCCGCGAGCACGGCGAACAGCGCCGCCGCGTCGGCCGCGTCGACGCAAAGCGGGCCGACCGTGTCCAGCGTCGGAGCCAGCGGCATGACGCCCCCGGTGGGGATCGCGCCGACCGAGGTCTTGAGGCCGACGAGGCGGTTCCACGCGGCGGGGATGCGCACCGAGCCGCCGGTGTCGGAGCCGATGGCGGCCGCGGCGAGGCGCCGCGCGACAGACACCGCCGCGCCGCTGGACGACCCGCCGGGCGCGCGCGGCGTGTCGGTCGCCGCCGCGTTGGGCGGCGTTCCCGTCGCCGGGTTGGAGCCGATCCCGCCGAGCGCGAACTGCACCGTGTTGGTCTTGCCGAGGCAGACCAGCCCGGCGCGCGCGGCGCGGCGCACGGCCTCGGCGTCGCGCGCGGGGACGCGCCCGGCGAACAGCGGGGTCCCCATTTCCGTCGCCGTTCCGGCGGTGTCGAAGATGTCCTTCCACGAGATGGGGACGCCGTCGAGCCGGCTGGCGCGTAGCCCGTCCGCCGCGCGCCCGGCGGCGGCCTCCGCCTCCGCCTCGGCGCGCGCCCGCGTAGTCCGGAGGTAGATCGCCTCCGCGCCCTCCGCGGCGGCGATGCGGTCGAGGTAGTGCGCGCACAGGGCGCGCGGGTCGATCTCGCCGCGGGCGATGGCGTCGCCTTGCGCGACCGCGCTCATCCGATGCCAGGCCGGGGCCGCGCTCGCCGTCATGGACCGGCTCCCGTTTCGAGGGTAAGACGCCGCGGAGTCCGTGTTCCGCTCTTCCGGCGAGGCTACGCGGTGGGGACGAATTCGCCAAGATCGGGCGCGGCGGCCTCCGGCGCGTTCTGGGCCGCCGCGATCGTCCTCGCGGTGGGCGCGACGCGAGTCGGGAGTCTCGAGCAGGAGGTAATCGACTGGGACGAGAGCACCTTCGTCCTGGTCGCGGCGAGCGTGCTCGACGGCCGCCTGCCCTACGTCGCGCTCTTCGACATCAAGCCGCCGATGATCTTCTTCCTGCTCGCCGGCGCGATGGCGGCGTTCGGCGAGTCGCTGGTCTCGGTGCGGCTGCTCGGCGCCGCCTGCGTCGCGGTTTCCTGCGTCGCCGTCTTCGCGATCGCGCGGCGGCGGACCGATCCGGTTTCGGCCGGCCTCGCGGCGCTCGCATGCGTGGCCGTCTTCTCCACCCGCCTCGGCCAGCCGACGTACACGGAACTGCCGGCCGCGGCGGCGTTCATGGCCGCGCTGTGGCTTTGCCTTGCGCGCGGCGATCGGCTCTGGGCCGCGGCGGCGGCGGGCGCGCTGGTCTCCGTCGCCGTGCTCACCCGCGCCAACCTGTTCCCCGTCGCGGCGGCGTTCGCCGTCTGGCTGGCGGCGGCCGCCCCCTGGGGGCGGGCGAGCTTCCGGGCCGCCGCCGTTTTCGCGCTTGCCGGCGCCGTCCCGCCGGCGCTCACGGTCCTGGTGTACTGGCGCGCCGGCGCGCTCGCCGAACTGTGGCTCGCGGTCGTCGTCGCTCCCCTCGCCTTCGCCGAAGCCTCGAGCGATCCCGCACGCGCGCTCGGCGTGTTCGCCGTCCGGTGGTTCGACACGATTCTCTGGAAACCCCATCTCGCCGGCCCCTTCGCGCTCGCCGGCGCCGCGGGGCTCTGGGCGGCGTTCCGGAGCGCGCGGCGCGGCGCGCCCGGCGAACGGCGGGAGGCGGCGCTTCTGCTTCTCGTGTGCGGAGCGGTCGCCGCCTCCGTCCTGATCGGCGACGACGCCGGCCATCGGCATTACTGGTTGCAGCTCTTTCCGATCCTCGCCGTTCTCGGCGCCCGCGCGCTCGCCTGGGCCCGGGCGCGGGCCCGGTGGCGGCCGTTCGCGCATGTCCTCGTTGCGGCGTGCCTCGCGGAGGCTGCGTGGAAGACGGGGCCGCCGGCCGCGCGGCTGGCGCTGGATCCGGCCGGCGCGTTCGACGGGCATTTCGTCCGCCGCGCCGCCCGGGCCATCGCCGAGGATCGCCGGCCCGGCGATGCGGTCTGGGCGCTCACGCATCATCTGGTCTATTGGTACCTGGACACGGACCCGCCCTCGAAACTGGTTCATCCGAGCAATTGGGCGAAGCCGGAAACGGTCGCGCCGCTGGCCGCCGCGGGGTATATCGACCGCAACCTGCTGCGGGGAACGCTGGCGTCCCGTCCGGCGTATCTGGTGACGGACGCGGCGAATCCCGTTCCGTGGTACCTCGAGGGCGAGGACGCAGCCCGCCTTCGCGGCGCGATCGCCGCCGACTACGCTCCGTTTCACGACGAGGGCGGCGTCCGCGTTTACCGGAGAAGGCGCGGCGAGACGGGCGCGTCGACTCCGCCGCCGCCGGCGGGGTAGGGTTCCGCCGGTCGATGTCGAGGGGGCGCGCATGCAGCCGATCCGCCGATTCATGGTCCCGGGGCAGCCGGAGCCGGTCAGCCATTACTGCCACGCGACCCGCGCCGGCGACCGCGTGTGGATTTCGGGCACGGTCGGCATGACCGCGGACGGCGCCGTCCCCGCCGACGCGGTGGACCAGTTCCGCGTCGCGCTGGACAATCTCGACTCCGTGCTGCGCGCCGCCGGCGGCGCGCCGGGCGATGTCGTGAAGGTCTCCGTCTTCCTCACCGACATCTCCGACCGGGCGCGGATCGACCCGTTGCGAATCGCGTATTTCGGCGACCGCCGTCCCGCCTCGACCCTGGTCGAGGTGAGCGCGCTCGTGCTGCCGGAGCTGAAGGTGGAGATCGAGGCCGAGGCCGTGGTCGGCGGCGGCGCGGAGTAGGGGGCGCCGGCGTGAAACGGCTGTTGGCGGCCGCGGCGTTCGCCGCGGCGCCGGTGTGGGCGGGCGCGCCCGCCTGGAGCCAGACGCTGGACGAGGCGCGCGCCGCCGCGGCCGGGGGGCGGTTCCTCGAGGCCGCCGAAATCGGCGCCGCGGCGGGCGGCTCCGACGGCTACGCGCTCGCCGCCGACGTCCTCGCCATCTACGGCTTCCACCTGGCGGCGGAGGACGAGCGGCGCGAGCTTTTCGCGCGCGCGATGGCGGCGGCCGAGGAGGCGATCCGCCGCGACGCCGACAACGCCGAGGCGCACATGCAATCGGCGCACGCGATGGGCCGCTACGCGCAGGCCATCGGCTCGATGGCGGCGTTCGCCGAGGGTTTCGCCGAAAGAATCGAGGCGGCGCTGGACACGGCGCTGGCGCTGGACCCGGACCACGCCCGCGCGCATCTGGCGCTGGCCGGCTGGCATGCGGGGATCGTCGACGCCGCCGGCGGCTTCATGGCGCGCACGCTCTACGGCGCGACGGAATCGGCGGCGCTGGAGCATTACGAGCGCGCCCTGGCGCTGGCGCCCGGCTCCGTCGTCGTCCGCTTCGACTACGCGGAGAACCTGCTGGCGCTCGACGACGAGTACGAAGGCCGCGCGCGCGAGCTGCTGGCCGAGGCGCTGGCGCTGCCGCCGGCGGACGCCTACGGCGAACTCGTCCGCGCCCGCGCCCGCGCCCTGCTCGCCGAGGTCGACGGGGACTGACGCCCGGCGCCGGCGCTTGACGCGCGCCGCCCCGCGCGGCGGGCAGGGCCGTTCGGAGAGGCGCCATGAAAGTCCTGAAATCGCTCAAATCGGCGAAGAACCGGCGCTGTGATCGCCGCGTCGTCCGGCGCGGGCCTGGAATGGGACGAGGCGGCGGTCGCGCGTTACGCCATGTAGGGCGGCGCGGCGGCTTCCGCCTCGATCCCCATCCAGCACACGAGTTCGATGTCCCCGCGCGAGATCGGCGGCAGCGGCGGCGGCGGCTCCGCCGGCTCCAGGCCGGTTTCGAGAATCCGCTCGACGAGGATTCGCGATCGGTCGCCGCCGCCGCGCGCCGCGTCGTCGAACCAGCCGCGCAGCAGGACTTCCTCGCGGCGCGGCCACGGCGACTCCAGAACGTCCAGCGCCCGGTTCACCCGTTCGTCCGGCAGGCCGGCCGGCGGATGCGCGCGAACGAACTCCGCCGCGCGATGGTTGAGCGGCCGGACCCGGGGTTGCAGGTTCGCCGGGTCGGTCTCGCGCATCCATTCCGCCAATATGTCGTCGCGCGCCGCCTCCCAGAAGTCGTACGCCCGATCCCGCAATATGTCCGGGAGTCGGGTCGGAGTGTCCTCCGCGCATTCGATCAGGCGCAGGCAGGCGCCGCGCTCGCGCTCGACCGCGCCGTCGCCGGCCGCGGGGCGCCAGTCGTCGCCGGCGTCGACGAAGCGGAGGTAGTTGCGCTCCAGGTCGCTGTCCCGCCCCACCGCGGCGCAGAAGAACACGCCGCGCCGTGCGCCCCGGACCATTCCCGAACCGATCTTCCACGGCAGGTTGGCGATGCGCCCGCCGCCGTCGGCGAGCGCCTTGCGCAGCGTCTGGCGGTATTCCTCGCCGGTCTGCGCGGCGCCGGCCGCGCCGCCGCGTTCGAAGAGCGCGGAGTCCTCCGCGATCAGTTTCTCGATCTCGGCGCGGGTTTCGGCGAACACCTGCCCGCCGCGCGCCGCGCCGGGGATCGGCGGCGCCACGCCGACGCTCGCCGCCGCCAGCGCCAACTTGTCGAGAATCCGCCGTTCGAGATCGAGCAGGCGGTCGAGCCGGTCGGCGGGGAAGATCGTCCGCAGGAACACGCGGCGGTGCGGGCCGCCGATGCGGTCGATCCGCCCGTGCCGCTGCACCAGCCGCATCGGGTTCCACGGCATGTCGAAATTGACGATGTGCCGGCAATCCTGAAGGTTCACCCCTTCCGCCAGAACGTCCGTCGACAGCAGAATGTCGTAATCGCCGGCGGCGCGCTCGGTCCGCTCCGCCATCGACATGGGCGCGAACCCGCACAGCGCCTTTTGCCGCGAGACGTCGTCGAGCTCGCCCGAACCGCTGACCGCCGCCATGCGGCCGCGATATGCGGCGAGCTCCGGCCGCGTCTCCAGCGCCCCGGCGAGATAGTCGCGGATCCACGCTATCGTGTCCTCGAAGAACGAGAACACCAGGACCTTGCGCTTCTGCGCCTCGTCGACCGGGTCCGCGGCCTCGTGTTCGGCCTGCTCCGCGATCCCGGCCAGCGCGCCGGCGAGCGCCTCGAGCTTCGGGTCCCGGTCCGGCGCGATCTTCCCGGCCTCCTCCGCGAGCGCGGCGAGAATCCCGCGGTCGCGCGCGACCGCCGCGCGCAGCCCCGCGACGTCGTAGAGCGCCGCATCCGCCTTGTGCTCCGTGGCGCCGAGGACGTCCTCGAACGCCCCCTCGTCGTCGGCGGACAGCTCCCTCATGAACGCGGTGGAGACCACGTGGCCGGCGTCGAGCGCGGCGAGAAACGCGTCGTGCTCGCGCGTCATCTTTTCCGCCGTCCGGCGGAAGGCGAAAGCCGACGACTCGAAGCGCTTGAGGAGGCCGGAGCGCAGCAGCCCCGCCGTCGCCCGGGCGCGCGCCTCCTCCTCCTCGTCGGCGCCGCCGCGGCGCCAAACCTCCGGAGTGTAGCGCGCGAAGGCGGCGGCCTCGCCGCCGTCGGGGTCGAGCGCCCGCTCCAGCCGGTCGAAAAAGCCCGGCAGGCGGTCGTCCAGATTGTAACGCAGGCCGATCGCTTGCGGCCGGGGGAACTCGATGGGCAGCGGCGCGCCGTCGGGGCCGGGGATCGTGTCGCCGGCGTAATGCTTCTTCACGAACTGCCGCGTCCGCTTCACCGTCGTCGCGTCGACGATCGGAAACAGCGTGTCGGGACCGAGGCTTGCGGGATCCTCCCGCGCCGCCCTTTCGAACAGCCCGCGGATCGAGAGTATGCCCCGGTCGGCGAAATGCGCGTCCTGGCGGAGGAAGAACCGCAGCAGGTGGTAAAGGTCCCACAGCGAGTTGTTGACCGGCGTGGCGGTGAGAAGAAGAAGATCGCGCCGCGGCCCGCGCAGGAGCCGCCGCAGCGCCCCCGCGCGGGTCGGCGCGCCGGGGTTGCGGTAGTTGTGGGCCTCGTCCACCACGACGAGCTGGTATTCGTCGAGCGGCCGCGCGAGCTTCTCCCCGCCCGCGCCGCCCAGCCGGGGGTCGTTCGCCAGTTCCTCGAACGACAGGCATTCTACGAACAGCTGGAACCGGGCGATGAATTGCCGCCAGACGGTGTCGCGCAGCGCCGCCGGGCAGATCAGCAGCGCGCGCTGCCGCCGCTCGCGGTAAAGCCGGATGATCTCGCCGGCGATGAAGGTCTTGCCGAGCCCCACTTCGTCGGCGACCACCGCGCCGCCCGTGTCGCGGATCAGCCGCAGCGCCCGCGCCGCGCCGTGCTTCTGGAAGCTGGTCAGCGGCAGGTCGTCGTCCTCCGCCGCGTCCGCCGCGGCCTCGTCCCCGTAGAGCCGCCAGAGCACGCGAAGGAAAATCTCCCACGGGGTGTAAAGCCGCAGCGAATCCTCGAACAGCGCGGCGAGGTCGCAAGGTTCGGCCTCGTCCCAGAGTTCGTCGAACCAGCGCCGCGCCCGCTCCGCCACCGGGCGGTCGTAGCGGCCCAGATTGAGCTCCAGGTTGCGGGTCAGCCCCGAGTCGGTCAGGTTGGACGACCCGGCGATCACGCCCTCGGGCCGGCCGTAGGTCCCGCCCTCCGCTGTCACGACATAGGCCTTGGCGTGCATGAACGCCTTTTCGTAGCGGCGCGCCTCCATATTGCCGGCGCGCAAGGCCGCGGCCAGCTTGCGCAGCGCGGCGCCGCTCGCCCGGTCGAACGGCAGGCCGTCGCGTTCGCGGCGCAGCGCCGCCTCCATGCGGCGCAGGCCCGCCGCCATGCGCCGCCGTTCGAACGCCTCCGGCGTTTCGTCCAGCCGCCGCCGCGCGTCCGCCGCCGCGAGCGCCGGGTCGGCGCCGAGCAGCAACCGCACCTCGCGCGCGCCGGCCAGCCGGTCGGCGATCCGGGCGAAGCCGGCGGGGTTGAAGAACGCGGTGGCGATGCGCACCGCGTCCGGTCCGCCCCCTTCCGCCGCGCCCCCGTCCGCGCCGCCGAGCGCCGCGTCGAGCGCCCGCGCCAGCGTGTTGCCGCCGCGGTTGTCGATGAAGTCCGGGCGGGCGGTCACGGCGCGGCGCCGAGCACGAAACGCGCGTTCTCGCGGCGCAGCATTTCGAAGGGGGTTACGCACGCGATACCGAGCACGGCGCACATGTCGGGTATCAGGACACGCCTTTTCGCGCGCGCCCCCGTGGGCGAAGCGGCTTCGAGGGTGACGATCGTGTGTCTGTATTTGTCCGCGTAGGCAATCAGATGAAAATCGGCGGATTTCATGAATTCCTCTATGGCGACGACGTTGTAATTCATTGCGTTCGCCTGGTTGCTGACCTTAACCGCGGAGGCGCTCCGTTCGGTTAACGACTCGGCGAAGAAACCGGCGTCCCGCGCCGCCGCCCATGCCGCGAGCGAGTCGTTACCGGCCCGGAGTTCCCCGCCAACCTCGGCGATGCTGAGCAGTAGCCCCCGTCGGTTGGCTGCGATCGCCCAATCCCAGAACGCCGAGCAGAAATCGAACCCATAGTATCGATTCTTCGCGTCTATGAATACGTTCGCGTCAATCAGGTAAGCCATGCCTTACTCCCAAATTATCGGCCAACTTCTTGAAAGTCTCCGTCTTGGAGAACCCGAACAGCTGGAACGCCTCGCGAAACGTCGTCCCCCCTCCAAGCGTGTCGGCGATCACGGCATGCGCGAACCGCTTGCCCACGCGCGCGGTCTGGGTCGCGTAAAAATTCCCGCCGCCGCGTCCCGGGATTGCGCGCAGACGTTCGAGCTCGTCGTCGTAAGCCCGCCGGAACCGATCATACGGCAGGCCTTCGATATCGTAAATCCGGCGCAGGATTACCAAGGTGCTCACCTTGAATCGTCGCGCCAACCGACTCGACTCGGCGGACAAGTCCTCGCCCGGCCGATACTCCGCCCGCACGATCTCGATCGGCGCGAGTAGCTCCGCCGCGACCCGACTACACCAGTTTTCGACCTTCCGACGGGGCAGCGCATCCAGGCTGCTGTCGGACAGGCCGGTCTCGCCGAGCCACAGATGCGCGAGTTCGTGCGCCAGCGTGAACATCTGTGCGGCCTTGGTGTCGGCGCCGTTGACGAACACCAGGGGGGCGAAGTCGTCGACCAGCGCGAAACCTCGGAATTCCTCCGGATCGAGCTTGCGGCGGGTGTTGTTGCCGACGACGCCCGACACCATCGCCAGCACGCCAGCCTCCTCCGCCGACTCGACGAACCGGCGCAGCGCCTCCTCCCACGTCCGCATCTCGCGGCGTTCGTCCGGGTCGAATTTAAGCGCGCGGCGCATCTGCGCGGCGGCCGCCTCGACATCGTCCGACAGGCGCGCCGAACCGACGAACGGGAGAGGGCCTTCGTCCTCCGCTTGCGCATATTCCCGGTACCAGTCCTGGCGCCCCTGGCAGAGATAGATCGTATGCCGCAGGTTCAGACTCGGGCGCCCGACGGGCCCGCCGCCCATGGTGCGGAAGTCCGGGATGGGGAACGGCTCGTCGGGCGGCTCCGACAGGAACAAGTACCCCACCCCCGCGTGAACGGTTTTGGCGAAATTCTCCAGCTGCCTGTAGGTCGGCCGAACCTCGCCGTCCTCCCATTCGCGGTATCTGGGGAATTTGCGGACCAGCGCGTCGACGTCCGCGCCCGCGCGCTCGCGCGCCCAGCGCAGCAACTCCGGTTTGACGTCGACCCGAACGCTCATCGCGACCCCCAACGCCGGAAGTGCCGGCGCACGCCGTCCAGCCGCGCGGCGAAATCCCAGCCTTCGTGAAAAGTCTCGAATATGTGGACGAGCTGCCGTTCGTCGAGACCGTAGAGGCGGGCGGCGACGGCGTCGAGTTCGTGTATCATGTCGTCCTTCTCGCCCGCCGCCAATGGCCCGCACCCGACGCCGGCGGCCTCGGCCCAACCCGCGAAGCGGTCGTCCGGGCAAGCCAGCCGCCCGGCGAGCTCCACGACGCGCCGCCACCGCGCGTCCTCGCGGTCGGGGCGCGGGATCGGGAACGGGTTGAAGACGAAATAGTTGACGTGCGTTTCGACGAAACGCCTCGCATACCAATCGAGCGGAATCGAACACAAGATTCCGAGTAGAAATGCCTGATCTTTTGCGTCACCACGTGGCCAGAGCAGGTAAGGAGCCTGATTTGCGATAAACACTTTCGGCGGCACAAGACAAGCAATGACCGTGCGCTGATTAGTTCGGTTAGTAATATCCCGAAAGGCGATTCGCGGCGCAAAGCATGGCAACGTGTTGCGGTTACGCAAATATTTCAAGGGAAACTCCCGATGCGGGCTGTCGCGGCGGCTCTGGCCAGATTTCAGACGTTTGCGCTGAAGCCAGTCGAGAACCGGTTCTGGATCGGCCCATGCGTAATAGATTCCCGTGTCGGGGTTCCATATGTCGAAGGATTCGCCCTTGTAAATGGGCCAGTATCCGTCGGCGCGGTCTTTGCCCGCGAACGTCATGAGTGGTTTCTGCGCCGTGGCGTGGAGTTCCGTGTCCGGCCGGGTGCGCCACCGGTTTCCGATGGATCGAAAACCATGAACGCTTTCTGTAACGTGGCGTCCATCTCGCGGTCGGGGCGCGCACGCCAATGTTCTTGTTTCGCCCCCCCCCCCCCCGCGATTTTATGTTCTCATCAAGGCGGGGCGCCTTGCGGAGCTGCGCGAAAACCCCGATCGAATCCGCGTTGGGCAGTAAAGGCAGCGAGGCGGTGTCGTTCCATTTTAGCACATCGGCGCGGTCGAAGGCCGCCGCCGGCGCGTTCGCGCCCTCGCGAAACGCCGCTTCCGAAGCGTAGGGTCCGCGCAAACGGATCGAACGCGCGGACGCCTCGCCGCGTGCGACGCAGACGAGGCCGACGGTGTACAGCGGCGTCACATCGTCAAAAACCCATCCCTTGCGATTTCTGAGGACTGTGACGTCGACTTGCGCCGCGCATTCGAAAATCGTCCGGCGGAATTCGGCCGATCCCTTGGCGGCGAGGGCACTGCGCGGCAGCACCACGCCGATGCGCCCGCCCTCCGCCGCGCTCAAACGCCAAAACCGCCAGCAAAAGGCCTTGTAGAGATCGGGATCGCCCGTTCCCATGCTGGGATACGCGCCGCCGATCAGCGCCTTTCTCACCCGTTCCATCTCTTCCCGCTCCGCCCGCCATGCGGCGACCAGATCGGGGCGCCCTTCGCGCAACCGGGCTTTCTCGGACTCCTGCGCGCGCTGTGTCTGACCGCGCAGTCCGGGGAAATGCCGCGCCCAAAAGGCATGCTCCTCGACCGTCGCCTCCTGCCACGGCGGATTGCCGACGATGACATCGAAGCCCGGCCGTTCGCGCAGGAACACTTCCGGGAACGCGATCGGAAAGTGCAGCGCGTGCAGCCCCGCAAGCGCCCGCTTCGCGATCTCGGCGGCCGCCCGCGTCTCCGCGGACCCGGCGCGGCGCGCCCAGTCCTCGAACGCGAAGCCGGCCACCCGCTCGTCGTCGCAAAGCGGCTGCGCCGCGACCAGGTCGCACAGCGCCTCGGTGTCGGCGAGCGCCGCCCGCGCCTCCCGCTCCGCCGCGCGCGCGGCGGCGATGTCCGCCACCGTCCGGTCGGCGATGTTGGCCAGCCGCCGCAGCGGCTTCTTCGCCGCGCCCAGCAGGGTCTCCGCGTCCGCCGCGAAAAACGTGCCCGCCGCTGCGTCGAACTTCCGGCGGATCTCGTCCAGCCCGCCGACCCCCACCAGCGCGTTGCCGCGGACGAGGTTGCGGTCCAGGAACGACAGCGGCAGGCCCGGCGCGAAGGTGTGGATCCACACCGCCAGCCGCGCCAGCTGCACCGAAAGCCCGTTCGTATCGACCCCGTAGATGCAGCGCCGCGCGATCTGCCGGCGCAGCAGCGGCCCGTCCTCGATCTCCGCCCCGCCGCCGGCCTCGCCCGTGCCCCGGGCCGCGGCGGCGCGCAGCGCCGCCAGGTCGCGGCGCACTCCGGTCAGGCCGCGGCGGGCGAGGTAGCCGGCCATCCGCCGTTCGATCCGGTCGATCGCGCCGATCAGGAAGTGGCCCGACCCCATCGCGATGTCGGCGACGCGGAAATCGAAGAACGCCTCCGCCGCGTCGGTGTCGTCCATGCCGTCGAGCCGCGCGAAATGACCGTCGAGCGCCGGCTCCAGCGCGCCGTCCAGCAAATGCTCCACCGCGAAGGACGGCGTGTAGTAGCTGCCCGAGGACTTGCGCGCGCCCGACCGGTCGTGGAGGTAAATTTGGCCTTTCGCGACGACCGCCTCGTCCCCGCCGCGCGCCGGCGCATAGACCGCCGCGCCCTTGCGCGTCCGCAAGGCCAGGTCGGTTTCCGCGACCGCGAGCTCCGACTCCAGCAGGCCCTCGTAGATCGTCCCGAACTCGCGCACCCCGAGCGACCGGAAGTCCACCGGACCGGGCGCCCCCTCCGCGGTCTCGATGACCAGCAGCGCGCGCAGCGCGGCCTCGAACGCCGCGTTCGGCAGCGCGATCCCCGCCAGTTCCGCGCCGGCCCTGGACACCGCCGGATCCTCGGAGAACAGCCCGCCATTGTAGGCGGGGACTCCCCATTCGGTGTGGCCCCGCGCCACCGCCCGCCACAGCAGCTCCGTCTCCCGCCAGTGCGAGTCGCCCTCCGCGACCGGCGCTCCGTCGGCTACCTGCCGGGCGAGCTCGCGCGCCTTCTCCTTCAGCGAACGCCGCCGCCAGGAGTCGTTCGTCCGATAGGGCAGAAGGTCGCGGTCCTCGGCGTAGGCGATGAACAGCAGGCGGAACAGCACGGTCAGCGCCATCTCGTAGGTTAGCGCCAGTTCCTCCGGCGGCGGGCGGTCGATGCGCCGCGCCAGGGCGACGCCCCGCGCCAGCGCGGGCGCAACGCGGTCGTAGATGCGCTCGCGGAGACGTTCGGCGAGGTCGCCGGCGAAGCGCCGCGAATCCGCCAGTATGGCGGAGAGGCTGCCGCCGGGCGCCAGCGCGTCGGCCGAGTAGAGCAGCCACAGATAGGGCAATTGCTTCTCCGCCAGCAGCGGCGGCTGGCATTCCACGAAAGTCTCGGTGCGCCCGCGCCGCCCCACTCCGGCGTCCACCGCCGTCGCGTAGAGCCGCAGCCGGGCGCCCTGCGTGAGGACGACCCACGGAAGGTTCTCGTCGTCGGCCTTGTTGAGCGCGTAGGAGACCGGCGACAGGCTGTTGAAGCGGGCGCTCCCCGCCTCCGGCGACTCGCTTTCGCGCAGCGTCACCGCCAACGCGGCGCGCCCGCCCCGGCCCTTGCCGTCGGCGCGCAACAGGCAGGTCAGGTTGTCGATGCGCTCGATGCGGAAGCCGAGCGCGCGCAGCAATTCCGCGCCGCCCTTGCCCAGCGCGGCCCTGGCCTTCCCGCCCGCCGCCGCCCAGTCCGCGCGCTTCGGGACGCCGCGCCGCAATTCGTGCAGCGCGAGCAGCCCCTCGTTGCAGAGGCCGGGCAACGGCGTCTCCAGCGAGGGCAGGGCGCGCGACAGGAAGCGCAGCGCCGCGTGCCGGTCGGGCGCGCCGAGCGCCTCCCGGCACAGGCGCTCCACGCGCCCGGCGTCCAGCCGAAGATACGCCGGCGGCTTTTCGCCCGACGCGCCGCAAAGCGCCGCGCCCTCGGGATGCAGCACTGCGAGGAGGACGGGCGCCGCGCGCCCGCCGCGCCGCGCCTTCCAGGCGTCGAACAGCGCGCTTCGGCCCGGCGGATGGGACGCGCGCGCCACCGCCGCCTCCAGCGCGTTCGCGCCCTTGCCGAGGAACAGCCCCACCGCCCGGAGTCCGCCGCCCGGCGACCATGGCCGCCGCGGCAGGTCGGGCAGGAACCCTGCGTTCTCCATCGCGCGGTTATTCCGCCGCCGGACGCCGCCGGTCGAGCCGCGCCATGCCGGGGGCGATGGTGTCGGGCATGCCCGCCTGCTCCGATGCCGGCCGCCGCAAGTCGCGGCCGGGCCAATCTAGCCCACCCGCCCGCCCGCCGCCAGCGCGCGACGACGCGCGCTGGCGCCGGGCGCTCGACCCGGCGCGCCGGACGCGATATCGTTCGCGTCATGGACGCCGCTGTCGCCTTTAACCCGCTCGCCGCCGCCCGGCGGCTCCGCGAGGTCGGCTTCGACGAAGCCCAGGCCGAGGCAATCGCCTCGGAGATGCGCGAGGCCGTCATGGAGGGCGTCGCCACCCGGGAGGACATCGCCGGCCTCGGGGTGAACGTCTCCGGCCTCAAGACGGAGATTGCCGGCCTCGACGCGCGCGTCGAGGCCGCGACGGCGGATATCTCCGCTCTCAAGGCGGATGTCGCCGAACTGAAGGCGGATAACGCCGAAATCAAGATGGAGATCGCCGGCTTCAAGGGGGAGATGGCCCAATTGGAGGCGCGCGTCGAGGCCAGGATCGAACGCGCCGTCAACCGCCTCATGCTCGCCATCTTCGGGGCGACGACCGTCATCGTCGCGGTCGTGGAGCTGCTGTAGGGCCCCGGGCGGCGCCGGCGCTTGACGCGCGCCGCCCCGGAATGGTATCCTTCCCTCGTCGCCCGCCGCCCCGCGCGGCGGGCAAGGCCGTTCGGAGAGGCGCCATGAAAGTCCTGAAATCGCTCAAATCGGCGAAGAACCGGCACCGCGATTGCCGCGTCGTCCGGCGCAAGGGCCGCCTCTTCGTCATCAACAAGACCAACCCGCGCTTCAAGGCCCGCCAGAGCTGACCGGCGCGCCATGCGCATGCCGGAGCCCGACGCGAAGGTCCTCGCCGACCGCGCGCGCATCGTCGCCCGCCTGCGCGGGATCCTCCCCGCCGACTGCGTGGTCGACGACCGCGACGGGCTGCGCGCCTTCGACAGCGACGGCCTCACCGCCTACCGCGCGCTGCCCCTCGTCGTCGCCTTGCCGGAGGATGCGGCGCAGGTCGCCGCCGTCCTCGCCGCCTGCCGCGACATGGGCGTCAAGACGGTGCCGCGCGGCGCCGGGACCGGGCTGTCGGGCGGCGCCCTGCCGCTCGCCGACGGCGTGAGCCTCGCGCTCACCAAACTCAACCGCATCCTCGAGGTCGACTACGAGAACCGCTGCGCCATCGTCCAGCCGGGCGTGACCAACCTCGCCATCAGCCAGGCGGTGGCCGGCGAGGGCTTTTATTACGCGCCCGACCCGTCGAGCCAGATCGCCTGCTCCATCGGCGGCAACGTCGCGGAGAATTCCGGCGGCGTCCATTGCCTGAAATACGGCGTCACCACCAACAACATCCTCGGCCTCGAACTGGCGCTGGTCGACGGCTCGACCGTCCGCCTCGGCGGCCGCCACCTGGATTCGGAGGGCTACGACCTGATGGGCGTGCTCGCCGGCTCCGAGGGCCTGCTCGGCGTCGTCACCGAGGTCACCGTGCGCATCCTGCCGAAGCCCGAATGCGCGCGCGCCCTGCTCCTGGGCTTCGCCAGCGTCGAGGCCGGCGGCGAGTGCGTCGCCCGCGTCATCGCCGAGGGCGTGATCCCCGGCGGCATGGAGATGATGGACCGTGCCGCCATCCACGCCGCCGAGGCGTTCTGCGGCGCCGGCTACCCCCTCGACGTGGAGGCGCTGCTGATCGTCGAACTCGACGGCCCGGCGGTCGAGGTCGACGAACTCCTCGCGCGGGTGCGCCGCATCGCCGAGTCCTGCGGCGCGGTGTCGGCGCGCGCCAGCGAGAGCGAGGCGGAGCGCGAACGCTTCTGGCTCGGCCGCAAATCGGCCTTCCCCGCCGTCGGGCGAATCTCGCCCGACTATTACTGCATGGACGGCACCATCCCCCGCGCCCGCCTGCCGGAGGTGCTGCGGCGCATGAACGAATTGTCGGACCGCCACGGCCTCGCCGTCGCCAACGTCTTCCACGCCGGCGACGGCAACCTGCACCCGCTCATCCTCTACGACGCCAACGAACCCGGCGCGGTGGAGAAGGCCGAATCCTTCGGCGCCGACATATTGAAACTCTGCGTCGAGGTCGGCGGCGTCCTGTCCGGCGAGCACGGCATCGGCGTCGAGAAGCGCGACCTGATGGGCATCATGTTCGACAAGGTCGACCTGGACCAGCAGCAGCGCCTCAAATGCGCCTTCGACCCCGGCGGCTTGCTCAACCCCGGCAAATTGTTCCCGCAACTCCACCGCTGCGCCGAACTCGGGCGGATGCACGTCCACCGCGGCAAGGTCCCGTTCCCCGACCTGCCGCGCTTCTGACCGGGCGGCGCGCGCGATGGAGCGGCTGTTCCGGCCCACCGACGACCGGCAGGTGCGCGACGTCGTCGCCTGGGCCTGCGCCGAGGAGGCGCCGCTGGAGGTCGCCGGCGCGGCGAGCAAGCGCGGCCTCGGCCGCCCCGGCAACCTGCCGGCGCAGCTGCGCCTCGACGGCCTCGACGGGATTACCGAATACGAGCCGGCCGAACTCGCCCTCTCCGCCCGCGCCGGCGCGCGCGTCGCCGACGTCGCCGCCGCCCTCGCCGCCCGCGGCCAGCACCTCGCTTTCGAGCCGCCCGACCTCGGCCCGCTGTTCGGCGGCCCCGCCGGGGCGGCGACCGTCGGCGGGACCGTCGCCTGCAACCTGTCCGGCCCGCGCCGCTTCAAGGCGGGGGCGGCGCGCGACCACCTCCTCGGCGCGCGCGCCGTCAACGGCCGCGGCGAGCTGTTCAAGACCGGCGGCAAGGTGGTGAAGAACGTCTCCGGCTACGACCTCTGCAAACTGCTCGCCGGCTCCTACGGCACCCTCGGCGTGCTGACCGACGTCACGTTGAAGGTCCTGCCGGCGCCGGAGAAGGTCCGCACCGTCCTGCTTTACGGCCTCGGCGGCGCCGACGGCGTGGCGCTGCTCGGCGCGGTCGCGCGGTCGCGGCTGGAGGCGTCGGGCCTCGCCCACCTGCCCGCGGCCGCCGCCGCGCGCTCCGCCGTCGAGCGGGTCTCCGGCGCCGGACTCGCCGTCACCGCGGCGCGCGTCGAGGGGCCGGAATCCTCGGTCCTCGACCGCTGCGCGCGGCTCCGCGCCATGTTCGCGGAGCGCGGCGACATCGAGGAGCTGCACCGCGCCAATTCGGCGCGCTTCTGGGCCGAGGTCGGCGGCGCGGCGCCGCTCGTCGAGCCGCGCGACCGCGCCGTCTGGCGCCTGTCGGTCGAGCCGTCGCGCGCCGCGGCCGTCGCCGCGGCGTGCGGCGGGGCGCATTATTTCGACTGGGCCGGCGGCCTGGTCTGGATCGCCCTGCCGGAATCCGGCGACGCCGGGGCGGCGGCCCTCCGCGCGGCCGTCGCCGGGCGCGGCCACGCCACCCTGGCGCGCGCGTCCGGCGCCGTGCGCGCCCGCGTTCCGGTGTTCGAGCCGCAGCCCCCCGCCCTCGCCGCGCTCGCCGCGCGCGTCAAGCGGCAGTTCGACCCCCGGGGCGTGCTCAACCCCGGCCGCATGGCGGCGGGCGTATGACCGCGCCGACGCCTGCCGTCCCGGTATTCCCGGAATCCCGCAATCCCGGAATCCCGGCCGCTCCCGCCCGCGCCGCCGCCGCGTCCCGGAATTCCCGGAACCTCCCTGGGAGCGCCGGCGTCCCGCTGGCCTCGCGCGAAGCGCGACGTTGCGCCGCCGCCGTCCCCGCCGCCGTATCCCGGAATTCCCGGAACTCCGCCGTCCCGCAATCCCGGAATCCCTGCCGCCCCCGCCCGCGCCGCCGCGTCTCGGAATTCCCGGAACCCCCTGGGAGCGCCGGCGTCCCGCCGGCATCGTGCGAAGCGCGACGTTGCGCCGCGGCCATCCCCGCCGCCGTATCCCGGAATTCCCGGAACTCCGCCGTCCCGCAATCCCGGAATCCCTGCCGCCCCCGCCCGCGCCGCCGCGTCTCGGAATTCCCGGAACCCCCTGGGAGCGCCGGCGTCCCGCCGGCATCGTGCGAAGCGCGACGTTGCGCCGCCGCCGTCCCCGCCGCCGCATCCCGGAATCCCGGAATCCCGGCTGCCCGCGCCGCCCGCGCCGCCCTGTCGCCGCGGCCGCCCGCTATCCCGGAATCCCGCCGTCCCGCAATCCCGGAACCCCGCCCCGTCCCGGATCGCCGCCGCCATGGCGCTCCTCGCGGCGCCGCCGGCGGAGGAGGAATGACCGGCGCCTTTCGCCGGCGCGCGGCCGGTGTATGCTGGCCGCCGCATCGCCGCGCAATCGACGGGAGTGGAGCATGGCGGACGATCCGGTAGTGGTCGCCGGACTGGCGCGCACGCCGATGGGGAGTTTCCAGGGCGCGCTGGCGCCGGTCGCGGCGCCGGCGCTCGGCGCGGTCGCCGTCCGCGCGGCGCTGGAGCGCGCCGGCGTCGACGGCGCCGACGTCGACGAAGTGGCGATGGGCTGCGTCCTCCAGGCGGGCCAGGGCCAGGCTCCCGCGCGCCAGGCCGCCATCGGCGCCGGCCTGCCCGATTCCGTCGGCGCCGCCACCGTCAACAAGATGTGCGGCTCCGGAATGAAGGCGGCGATGTTCGCCCACGACGCGATCGTGGCGGGCTCCGCCTCCGTCGCCGTCGCCGGCGGGCTGGAGAGCATGACCAACGCGCCCTACCTGCTGCCCCGGGCGCGCGCCGGGATGCGCATGGGCCACGGCGAGGTCAAGGACCACATGTTCCTCGACGGCCTCGAGGACGCCTACGACCGCGGCGCGCTCATGGGCGCGTTCGCCGAGAACACGGCGGAGAAATACCAGTTCTCCCGCGCCGACCAGGACGCTTTCGCCATCCGCTCGCTGGAGCGCGGCCGCCGCGCCAACGAGGACGGGATCTTCGCCGCCGAGATGGCGCCCGTGACCGTGCGGACCCGCAAGGGCGAGACCGAGGTGGCGCGCGACGAACAGCCTTTCTCCGCCGACATCGACCGCATCCCGCGCCTGCGGCCCGCCTTCCGCAAGGACGGGACGGTGACGGCGGCGAACTCCAGCTCGATCTCCGACGGCGCCGCCGCCCTCGTCCTGATGCGCCGCTCCGAGGCCGAACGCCGCGGCGCCGAGCCCCTCGCCGCCATCGCCGCCCACGCCGCCCACGCCCAGGCGCCCGAATGGTTCACCACCGCCCCCGTCGGCGCCATCTCGAAGGTCCTCGCCAGAACCGGCTGGAGCGCCGGCGACGTCGACCTGTGGGAGATCAACGAAGCCTTCGCCGTGGTGACGATGGCGGCGATGAAGGAACACGGCCTGCCCGCCGAGAAGGTGAACGTCCACGGCGGCGCCTGCGCCATGGGCCATCCCATCGGCGCGTCGGGCGCGCGCATCGTCGCCACGCTCATCGCCGCGCTGCGCAAATACGGCCTGCGCCGGGGCGTCGCCGCGCTCTGCATCGGCGGCGGCGAGGCCACCGCCATCGCCGTTGACCGCGCGCCCTGACCCGCCGGACCGCCCCATCCCCATGACGGAGCGCGTCACGGTCGGCGACGTCGTCGCCGAGTTCCTCCACGCCGTCGGCGTCGACACCGCCTACGGGGTGGTGTCGATCCACAACCTGCCGATGCTCGACGCCATCGCGCGCGGCAACGCCGTCCGCTTCGTCGCCGCGCGCGGCGAGGCCGGCGCCGGGCACATGGCGGACGCGCACGCCCGCGTGTCCGGGCGCCTCGCCGCGTTGATCACCAGCACCGGGCCGGGAGCCGCCAACGCCGCCGGCGCGCTCGTCGAGGCGCGGTTCTCCGGCACGCCGCTGCTCCACCTCACCGGGCAGACCGCCACCCCCGACATCGACCGCGAGCGGGGTCCGGTGCACGACGTCCCGCAGCAGCTCGACATGCTCGATTCGGTGTCGAAGGCGGCGTGGCGCGTCCGTTCGCCCGAATCCGCGCTCGGCGCGCTCACCCGCGCCGCCGCCGAGGCGCTGGCCCCGCCGACCGGGCCGGTGAGCGTCGAGATCCCCATCGACATCCAGCGCGCGCGCATCCCGCGCCCCGCCACCCTCGACACGCTGGCGCCGCCGGCGCCGCCGCCGCTGCCGCCGACGCCCGCGGCGCTCGACGCCCTCGCCGCCGCCGTCCGTTCGGCGCGCCGGCCGATCCTCTGGCTCGGCAGCGGCGCGCGCGGCACCGCCGCCGCCGCCGCCCGCCTCGCCGCCCTCGGAATCCCCGTCGTGACCAGCTGGAAGGGCCGCGGAGTCCTGCCCGAGGACCACCCGATGACCCTGGGCGCGCTCAACGCCACGCCGGAGATCGAGGCGTTCTACGCCGGCCTCGACATGATGGTCGTCGCCGGCTCCCGGCTGCGCGGGCAGGAGACCCGCGACCGGTCGCTCCGCCTGCCCGCCCGGCGCGTCGTCGTCGACGTCGACCCCGCCGCCGACGGGCGCGGCTACGACAACGAACTGTTCGTGCGCGGCGACTGCGCCCTTGTCCTCGACGGCCTCGCCGACCGCCTCGACGGCGCCTCGGTGGACCCGGCGCTGGCGGCGGAGGCCGCGGCGGTCCGCCGCTCCGCCGGCGCCGCCTACCGCGAAACCCTCGGCGTCTACGCCGACTGGGCCGACCAGCTGCGCGCCGCGCTGCCCCGCGACGGCGTGTTCGTGCGCGACATCACCCTCAACCACACCACCTGGGCCAACCGCATCTTCCCCATCTACGGCGTCCGCGACAGCGTCTATCCGGCGAGCGCCGCCATCGGCCCCGGCCTGCCGCTCGGCATCGGCGCCGCGCTCGGCGCCGGCGGGCGCAAGACCGTGGCGATGGTGGGAGACGGCGGCTTCTGGCTGAGCCTCGCCGAACTCTGGACCGTCGTCCAGGAGCGCGCGCCGCTCGCCGTCGTCGTGATGAACGACGGCGGCTACGGCGTCATCCGGCAGATCCAGGACCGCATGTACGGCGGGCGCAGGGCGTACGCCGACATGGCGGGGCCCGATCTCCGCCGCCTCGCCGACCTGGCCGGCCTGCCCTATCTCCGGGTCGTCCGCGCCGGCGAGTTCGGCGCCCGGGTGGCCGAGGCGCTGGCGATCGACGGCCCGTCGCTGGTCGAGGTCGACATGGCGCGGGTCGGCCCGTTCCCGCCCTATTTCGTCCCCCCGCCCTACGTAGAGGCGGAGCGGCCTTGAGGAAAGGCGCGGCGGACCCTTCGAACCGCCGCGCGGACCGCGCCCCGGCGGGCGCCACGGGGGCGCGGACGCCGCGCCGCGCGACAGACGGGGAGACGGCGATGCCGCGTTCCGATTACCTTTTCGCAAGCGAATCCGTGTCGGAGGGCCACCCCGACAAGGTGTGCGACCGCATATCCGACTCGGTGGTCGACGCCTTCCTCGCCGCCGGCGACCCCGACGTCCGCGTCGCCTGTGAGGCCATGGCGACCACCGACCTGGTGGTGGTCGCCGGCGAGACCCGCGGCCCGGCGATGACCGGGGACGACATCGCCGATATCGCCCGCGCCGCCGTCCGCGACATCGGCTACGAGCAGGAGGGCTTCCACTGGCGGACCGCGCGCGTCGACGTCCATCTGCACGCCCAGTCGGGCGACATCGCCCGGGGGGTGGACGACGCCGGGAACAAGGACCTCGGCGCCGGCGACCAGGGGATCATGTTCGGCCACGCCTGCCGCGAGACCGGGGCGCTCATGCCGGCGGCGATCCACTACAGCCACGAGATCCTGCGGTCGCTGGCGCTGGCGCGGCGGTCGGGCGCGGCGCCCGGCCTCGGCCCCGACGCCAAGAGCCAGATCGTCCTGCGCTACGCCGCCGGCCGGCCGGTCGGCGCGGCCTCCGTCGTGGTGTCGACGCAGCACGACGCCGCCCTCGACCAGGACTCGGTGCGCGAGATCGTCCGCCCCCACGTCGCCGGAGTCCTGCCGGAGGGTTGGATGTGCCCCGAGGAAGACTTCTACGTCAACCCGACCGGGCGCTTCGTCATCGGCGGCCCGGTCGGCGACGCCGGCCTGACCGGGCGCAAGATCGTCGTCGACACCTATGGCGGCGCCGCGCCGCACGGCGGCGGCGCGTTCTCCGGCAAGGACCCGAGCAAGGTCGACCGCTCCGCCGCCTACGCCGCGCGCTACCTGGCGAAGAACGTCGTCGCCGCCGGCCTGGCGGAGCGCTGCACGATCCAGCTCGCCTACGCCATCGGCGTGTCGAAGCCGCTGTCGCTCCGCGTCGACGCCGCCGGCGCCGAGGTGGCGGAGGAGCGCCTCGAGGCCGTCCTCCGCGACGCCATGGACCTGTCGCCGCGCGGCATCCGCGACCGCTTGGGCCTCGTCCGGCCGATCTACGCGCGCACCGCCGCCTACGGCCATTTCGGGCGCGCCCCCGACGCCGA
The DNA here is from genome assembly GCA_965242575.1 of Alphaproteobacteria bacterium. Classification (GTDB taxonomy): domain Bacteria; phylum Pseudomonadota; class Alphaproteobacteria; order UBA7887; family UBA7887; genus JANQOH01. The sequence continues at coordinate 1,494,996 of OZ251461.1, read as the reverse complement.
TGGCGGCTTCTCGTGGGAGCGCACCGATCTGGCCGACGACCTGCGCCGCGCCTGCGCCTGACCGCGCCGCCGCGCCGTGGTCCTCCATGGGCGCCGCCGCGCCCGCCGCCTGCGCCCGCGCCGCCGCGCGCTGCTCGAGGCGCTTCTCCCGGAGATCGAGGTCCGCCTTCCGGAGTCCGGGCGCATCGCCGACCCTCGCGCGGCGTTCGGCTTCCCGCCCGGCGCGCCGCTGTGGCTGGAGGTCGGCTTCGGCGCCGGCGAGCATCTGGCGTGGCGCGCGGCGCGCCATCCCGGCGCGGGGCATGTCGGCTGCGAGGCGTTCGTCGACGGCGTCGCCGCCCTGCTCGCGCGGGTGGAGGCGGAGAGCCTCCGCAACGTCCGGGTGTTCCCCGACGACGCGCGGCGGCTGGCGGCGGCGCTCCCCGAGTCCTGCCTCGCCCGCGTCTTCGCGCTGTTTCCCGATCCGTGGCCCAAGACCCGCCACCATAAGCGCCGCCTGCTGTCGGCGGCGTTCGTCGACGAACTCGCGCGCGTCATGGCGCCGGGGGCGGAGCTGCATTTCGCGACCGACCACCCCGGCTATCTCCGCTGGGTCTTCGCGCGCCTGGTCCCGCACCGCGCCTTCGCCTGGCTCGCGCGCGAGCCGGCCGACTGGCGCCGCCGCCCGCCCGATTGGCCGGAGACCCGCTACGAAGCCAAGGCCCGCATGGCCGGCCGCGCCTGCGTCCACGCGCAGTTCGCGCGGCGGGGCGGCTCCTGACCGCCGTCGCGCGCAGCGAATTCGCCGGCGTTGGAAAAACGGAACGGAAATACCGGGTTTGCGGCCGCCCCGCGCCCTAGCGGACTGGGCGCCGTCCAGGGCTGCGCGCCGCGCCGGGAGGAGCAGAGTGAATTCGGACGCGCTCCGCAAGGCGCGGGGAGCTTTCTTCACGCCGCCGGAGATCGCGAATTACCTGGTCGAGTGGGCCGTGCGCTCGCCCGGCGATACGGTCCTCGAACCCTCGTGCGGCGAAGCGGCCTTTCTTCTCGCCGCGGCGGAGCGGTCGAGGCGCCTCGGCGCGCGGCCCCGCCGCTGGAGCGAGCGGCTCCACGGAGTGGAGATTTTCGCGGCGTCGGCGAGGAGCGCCGAAGCCCGGCTGCGCGCGGCGGGGTTCGACGCCCGCATCGCCGTAGGCGACTTCTTCGCGCACGAGGCCCCGGCGCGCTACGACGCGGTGGTCGGCAACCCGCCCTACGTCCGGTACCAGGCTTTCTCCGGCCCGGCGCGGGCGCGCGGCCTGGAGGCGGCGCTCGCGCAAGGCGTCCGCCTTTCCGGCCTGGCCAGTTCGTGGGCGGCGTTCGTCGTCAAGGCGGCGGCGCACGTCGCGCCGGAAGGGCGGCTGGCGCTCGTCCTTCCGGCGGAGCTGCTGAGCGTGAGCTACGCGCGCGAGGTGCGCCGCTTCCTGCTTCGCCGCTTCGCCCGCGTCCGCCTCGTCATGTTCGAGGAGCGGGTGTTTCCGGGCGTGCTGGAGGAGGTCGTCCTGTTGCTCGCCGAGGGCCGCGGCGGCGCGTCCTCTGTCGAGGTCCACCGGACGCGGAGCGCGCGGTCGCTCGGCGCGGTCGACGCGGCGGCGTGGACGGCGCATTCCCCCGGCGACGGCGAGAAATGGACCCCGGCGCTGGTCGCGCGGGACGCCTTCGCCGCCTGGAGCGCGCTTTCCCGTGAACGGTTCGAACCGTTCGGCGCATGGGGCGGCGCCTATCTCGGCGCGGTGACGGGCGGCAACGGGTTCTTCGCGTTGACGGCGGCGGAGGCCGCCGCGCGCGGCTTGCGGGACGGCGATACTGTCCGCATCTCGCCGCCGGGCGCGCGCCATTTGCGCGGCCTGCGCTTCACCGGCGCCATGTGGCGGCGGCTCTCCGGCGGCGGCGCGCGCTGCCTGTTGCTGTCGCCCGGGGGCGAACCTTCCGCCGCCGCCGGGCGTTACATCGCCGAGGGCGAACGCGCCGGCGTTTCCGGCGCCTACAAGTGCCGCGTCAGGGAGCCCTGGTGGCGCGTCCCGCCGGTCCGCGTCCCGGATTTGCTGGTCGCCTATATGAATAACGACCGCCCGCGCATCGTCCACAACGCCGCGGGGGCGCGGATACTCAACTCCGTCTATGGCGTCCGGCTGCCGCCGGAGCGCCAGCGGCTCGGCCGCGGCGTCCTGCCGCTCGCATGTCTGAACAGCGTCACCCTTCTCGGCGCCGAGCTCGTCGGGCGCGCCCATGGCGGCGGCCTGCTCAAGATGGAGCCGCGCGAGGCGGACCGGTTGCCCGTCCCCGCGCCGCGCGGCCTCGAGGCGGCCCGCGAACGGCTCGAGCGCCTCGAGGCGGAGGCCGAACGGCGGCTCGCCGCCGGCGAATGGCGGTCCGTCGCGGAGGCCGTGGACGAAATCGTGCTCGCGAGCGTTCCCGAAAGCGCCCTGAAGGAGTTGCGGCGCGCGCGCGAAAGCCTGCTCCGCCGCCGCCGCGCCAGGGGGAAAAGTGGCGGGAATCGATAACCGGCTCGCAGAAGCGCTCGCGGCCGTCGGCGACAAACCCGCCGACGATGCGCGCCGATCCGTGAAGAAGGCCTATGGCGAGAAGATATCCAGCGCCGTCGCCGCCTCCATCGCCCGCGACCTTCGGGAGCGCGGGTTGGCGGGCGCCCTGCCCGCCGCGCCGTCCGGCGGCGGCTCCGGCGCGGAGCGCCGCATGGCGGGCGGCGCCGGCGCCAAGAAGGTCGACGTCACCTGGGCGACCGAGGAATCGGGGTTGCTACTCGGCCTTTCGATCGAGACGATCAATTTCCGTGACGGGCGCACGGGGAACTTTCAAAAGAACCTCGCCAACAGGCGCGGAGACATGTTGTTCGAGGCGGTGACGCCGCATCGCCGGTTCCCCTACGCCGTGCTGGGCGGGTTGTTCTTTCTCGATCGCGGCGCGGCGGAGGACGGAACGGCGCGCCGCCGCTCGACCTTCCTCAACGCGCATGACCGCCTCCGCCCGTTCGCCGGGAGAAACGACCCGGGCGGACGGGACGAGCAATACGAGCGGCTTTACGTCGCGCTGCTCGAGCGTCGTCGTCCGGGGCCGGCGTCGACCTGTTCCCGGCGGGCGCGCCCGGCGAACGGATCGGCATGGGACGGGCGCTCGACGAGATGCTCGAGGACGTGGCGGTCCGCAACCCGGACTTCTACCGCTTCGAGGACGGCGGGTTGAAACCGGCCGGCGCCTGACCGCCGCCGCCGCGTCACTTCTCGCGGCGGGTCTTCTCCAGCCGCTCGTGGCGCTCCTGCGCCTCGATCGACAGGGTGGCGATGGGCCGCGCCTCCAGCCGCTCGAGGCCGATGGGCTCGCCCGTCTCCTCGCAATAGCCGTAGCTGCCGTCCGCGATGCGCCGCAGCGCGGCGTCGATCTTCGCCAGCAGCTTGCGCGCGCGGTCGCGCGTCCGGAGCGCGATCAGCCGTTCGCTCTCGGCGGTGGCGCGGTCGGCGGCGTCCGGCGCCGGCGCGCTGTTCTCTTGCAGCTGCGCGATGGCCTCGCGCGATTCGACGAGGATGCCGCGCCGCCAGTCCAGCAGCCGGCGGCGGAAATAGGCGCGCTGGCGCGGCCCCATGAACTCCTCGCCGCCGCTGGGGCGGTAGCCCTCCGGGAGCTCGTCCGGCGCTCCGGCGGAGCCGTCTTGCGCGGCCATGCCGACCCCTCCCGCCGACCGGAAACGCGTTGCGCGGGCGCGCCTATAGCAATCCGCGCCCCCCGCCGCAACACGCCCGCCGCAATGCGCCCTACGCCGCCGCGCCCGCGCCCGCGCCGAGCAGGCCGCGCCCGGCCAGGTTGGCCATCAGATGCGAGACGCCGAAGGTCCACGGCTCGGTCTCGTCGCAATGGCGCACGCGGTTGACCAACGCGCCGAGCGGCGGGGTGGAGATCAGCACGATGTCGCCGACCAGGTGGGTGAAGCCCCGGCCCGGCTCGCCCCGGTCCTTGGTCGGCGCGAACATGGTGCCGGTCATCAGCACGAAGCCGTCGGGGTAATGGTGGTCCTCGCCGATGGTCTGCGCCACCAATTCGCGCGGGGTGCGGCTCATCAGCCCCATCGACGACTGGCCGTGCAGCGAGAACTGGTCCTCGCCCTCCACCGCCAGGCCGATATCGACCCCCTCCAGGTCGTGCAGGGTGAACGTGTCGTCGAACAGGCGGATGAACGGGCCGATGGCGCAGGAGGCGTTGTTGTCCTTGGCGCGGTTGAGCAGCAGCGCGCTGCGGCCCTCCATGTCGCGCAGGTTCACGTCGTTGCCGAGCGTCGCGCCCACGATCTCGCCGCGCGCGTTGACGACGAGGACGGCCTCCGGCTCCGGGTTGTTCCAGGTCGAGTGGCGCGGAACGCCGATCTCGGCGCCCAGGCCGACGGCGCTCATGGGCTGCGCCTTGGTGAAGATCTCCGCGTCGGGGCCGATCCCCACCTCCAGATACGGCGACCACAGCCCGCGCTTGACCAGCGAGTCCTTGAGTTTCATCGCCGCGTCGGAGCCCGGCTTGATGCCGTTCAGGCTCGCGCCGATCTCCCGGGCGATGGAGTTGCGGACCGTCTCCGCCGCCTCCGGGTCGCCCTTGGCGTGCTCCTCGATCACCCGCTCCATCAGGCTGTCGAGGAAGGTCACGCCCGCCGCCTTGATCGCTTGCAGGTCGATGGGCGCGAGGAGCCATGGCTTGTCCGGGTCGCGCCCGTCGGGGACGGTGTTGGCGAGGATCTCGTCGATCCCGCCGATGCGGACGGCGGAGCCCACGGTCCTCGCCGCCCGCGCCGGGTTCTCCGCGTTCATCAGCGCCGCCGAGGTCGGCCACGCGGCGGAGACGTCGTAAACCCCGGTCTCGGCGATGACGACCACCGCCGGGCCGCCGACGGCGGGGACTTGGCAGCGGCCGACGAGGGTCCCGCGCGCGCCGTCGTCGGGCAGCACGATCTGCGTGTCGAGAACGAATTCCATGACGCCCCCCCGTTGCAGCGGATTGGGGAGATTGTGCGGGAATCCCGCCGCCCCGGCAACGCGCCCGGCGCGAAGGGCTTGGCCCGGCCGCCCCGAGCGCCTACCTTGACGACTCGACGTTTCGCCGGTTCGCGCGGGGGGCGGGTGCGCCATGAAGGTTCGACAGGCCAAGTTCCAGCTCGGGTCCATCGTCCGCCACCGCGTCCATCCGTTCCGCGGCGTGGTGTTCGACGTGGACCCGGAGTTCGCCAACACCGAGGAATGGTACCGGTCGATCCCCGCGGAAATGCGGCCGCGTCGCGACCAGCCTTTCTACCACCTGCTCGCCGAGAACGAGGACACCACCTACATCGCCTACGTCTCCGAGCAGAACCTGGTGTCCGACGCCGTGTCCGGCCCCGTCGCCCACCCCGACACTGGGCGGATGTTCGAGGGCCTGCGCGACGGGCGCTACGTGCTCCGGGCCGACCAGGCGAACTGACGGTGGGTGCGCCGCCGCCCGACCGCGCCCTCGACATCACCCGCCTCGTGTGCCCGATGACCTTCGTGCGCACCAAACTCGCTCTTGAATCCATGGCCGCCGGCGAACGCCTCGAGGTCCGGCTGAACGCAGGCGAGCCGCTCGACAACGTCCCGCGTTCGGTCCGGGAGATGGGCCACGAAGTGCTGGCGCTGGCGCCGGAGGACGAATCCCCCGGCGTCTGGCGCCTGCTCGTCCGCCTGCGCTGACCGCCGCCGCCCGCCTCAATGGCGGAAGTGACGGACTCCGGTGAAGACCATGGCGAGGCCGCGCGCATCGGCGAGCGCGACGACCTCCGCATCGCGCACCGACCCGCCGGGCTGGACCACCGCCGTCGCCCCGGCGTCGGCGACCGCCGCCAGCCCGTCGGCGAAGGGAATGAACGCGTCGGAGGCGGCGACGCTCCCGGCGAGCCGCGATTCGCTCTCGCCCGCCGCCGCCGCCGCGCCGCGGGCCTTGGCGATGGCGGCATGCGCCGCGTCGACGCGGCTCGGCTGGCCGGCGCCGATCCCCGCGGTCCGGCCGCTTCGGGCGAAGACGATGGCGTTCGACCGCGTGTGCTTGCAGACGCGGAAGGCGAAGACCAGGTCGGCGGTCTCCGCCGCCGTCGGCCGGCGCCGGGTGACGACGCGCAGATCGTCCGGGCCGATTCGCGCCGCGTCGCGCTCCTGGACCAGCAGGCCGCCGGAGATCGTCCGCGCCCGTGTCTCGCGCGCCGCCGGGTCGGCGAGGCCGCCGGCGAGCAGCAGCCGCAGGTTCGCCTTGCGGGCGAACGCGGCGCGCGCCGCCGCATCGGCGTCCGGGGCGATGACGACCTCGACGAACCCCTCGCACACCGCCTCGGCCGCCGCGCCGTCGACGGCGCGGTTGAACGCCGCGACGCCGCCGAACGCGCTCAGCGGGTCGCAGGCGCGCGCGGCGCGGAACGCCGCCTCCGGCCCCGCCGCGCACGCCGCCCCGCACGGATTGGCGTGCTTGACGACGGCCGCGGCCGGCGCGCCGAATTCGCACACCAGTTCGAACGCCGCGTCGGCGTCGGCGAGGTTGTTGTAGCTCAGCGCCTTGCCCTGGACCTGTTCGGCGGTCGCGGCGCCGGGGCGCGGGCGGGATTCTCCGCCGCCGCCGGCCAGGTAGAACGCGGCGCGCTGGTGCGGGTTCTCGCCGTAGCGCAGCGCCCGGCCCGCCGCGCCGGCGATGGCGATTCGCGGCGGCGCCGCGAGGCCCGTCCGCGCCGCCAGCCACGCCGCGATCGCCGCGTCGTAGGCGGCCGTCCGCGCGAACGCGGCCTGCGCCAGCCGGCGGCGCAGCGCGCCGTCGACCATGCCGCCCGATTCCTCCAGCACCGCCGCCGCCTCGGCGTAGTCGGCGGGGTCCGAGAGCACGGTGACGAATTCGTGGTTCTTCGCCGCCGAGCGCAGCAGCGCCGGCCCGCCGATGTCGATGTTCTCGATCCCGTCGGCGAAACCCCCGCCCGCGGTGACCGTACGCGCGAACGGGTAGAGGTTCACCGCCACCAAGTCGATGGGCGCGATCCCGTGCGCCGCCATCTGCGCCCGGTGGGCCGCGTCGCCGCGCCGCGCGAGCAGCCCGCCATGGACGACCGGATGCAGCGTCTTCACCCGCCCGTCCAGGAGCTCCGGGAACCCGGCGCGCGCCTCCACCCGGACGACGGGGATCCCGGCGCCCTCCAGCAGCCGCGCCGTCCCGCCGGTGGAGAGGATTTCGACGCCGAGCCGCGCCAGGACGCCGGCGAACACGGCGATCCCGGTCTTGTCGGAGACGGAGAGCAGCGCCCGCGACACCCGCGCGGGCGGCGGCGGATCTTCCGGGCCGTCGGTCGTCATGTCGCCTCCGCGGTTGCGCGCGCGGCGTGGATAGCACACCCGGCCCGCCTTGACGCGGCGCCCCCGCCGCGTTATGATTCGCCTTATGACGCCGTGGAGAGATCGTTTCGGTTTTGCCCCGCCCGGCGCCCCCCGCGCCGCCGCCGGGTTCTGCCCGGGAGCGCGGGCCCCCGTTCCGGCCGGACGGCGATGCGGGAGTATCCGGCGGCGCTGGACTCGACCGCCGCCGGCGCGAGGCGGGACGACTACAGGGAGGCTGTCGTCGACGCCAACTGACTCTCTAGGCCCGCTGCCGCCGCGCGCGCCGTCGCGGCGGCGGCTGAACGCTCGACGCCGTCGCCGACGGCCCGGTTCCGGTGAACTGACGGAGATAACGAGATGCCGTTCATCCAGCGTCTAGGCCTGCGCGGCCTGTTGTCGTTCCCTCCCGACATGGAGCCGATCGAGCTCCAGCCGCTGAACGTACTCATCGGCCCCAACGGGTCGGGCAAGACCAACCTGATCGAGGCGCTGGAACTGCTCCGCGCCGCGCCGACCAATTTCGCCGCCGCCATCCGCACCGGCGGCGGCGTGGCGGAATGGGAGTGGAAAGGCGAGAAGTCGGAGAAAACGGCGATAATTGACGTTGAAACGGCGCTTGCGGTATCGGTAATGGGTCGACCGTTGCGCTATGGTATCGCATTTACGTCTTCAAACAACAGAATAGAAATAGTCGACGAATTTATAAAGGAGAATTTTCCAAGACCGGGACGCCACGCCCCTTACACCTATTATTCCATAAATAATGGGGATCCAACCATCGCGGAGTGGGATCGAAAGGTGGACGCTCCGAGCAGTTACCACACTCTCCCGAGGAGTTCTCTGGATTTCGATCCGTCGATTCTCCGGCAACGGCGGGATCCGGACAATTATCCCGCCCTCGGGTTCCTTGGCGACGAATTTAGCCGAATAAGAACTTTCCGCGACTGGACGTTCGGCGCGCAGTCGCCCGTTCGCGCGCCGCAACGCGCTGACGATCCGCCCGACGAGCTCCTGCCGGACGCCCGGAACCTCGCGCTGGTGCTGAACGAGATCCAGCATCGCGGCGACCGGCGTTTCGACACGGCGGTGAAGCGTTTCCTTCCGCGCTACGAACGCGTATCCACCCGCATCGTCGGCGCTACCGTCCAGCTCTACCTTCACGAGCGCGGCCTCGCGGCCCCCGTCTCGGCCGCCCGCGTGTCCGATGGAACGCTGCGTTTCATGGCCATGCTCGCCGCGTTGTTCGCGCCCACGCCGTCATCGCTCCTGTGCCTCGAGGAGCCGGAGCTCGGGTTGCACCCCGACGCCGTGTCGGCGCTCGCCGAACTTCTGGTCGAGGCGTCCGGCCGGACCCAGCTCGTGGTGACGACCCATTCCGAAGCGCTGCTGTCGGAGCTGAACGACAAGGTCGAGTCGGTGCTGGTATGCGAGAACCACGGGTACGGAACGAAGGTCAACCGGCTCGACCCCGAGCGGCTCGCTCTCTGGCTCAAGGATTACACGCTTGGCGACATCTGGCAGATCGGCGAGATCGGGGGAACCCGTGAGCGGCGTGACGATCTACATGGAGGGAGGAGGGAATACGAGACGGGAGAAGAAACGCCTCGGGAGGGGAATGAACGAATTTCTCGGCGAATTGCGGTGGAAGGTCCTGGCGGGGCGAGGTGACTGGCGGGTGGTTCCCTGCGGCGGCCGGGCAAAAACCTGGGAGGCCGTTTTAGAATATACTATTGAAATTATTCGATTTCTGATCGGTATGGCTGCATGCTTCACACACATGCCAATGGACTCCCGCAATCTTGGGAGTTACGATCCGTTTGCCGACGCGGATACCGTGCAGACAGGATGCGGGGACAATACACTGAAAGTAATCGATTCATTCTGAAACGGCCTCTGAGCCACGTCGAGAGACGATGGATGAAAAACGCCAGTTTGCGCGAGCGGTTCGGGGTGGACGCCCGCAACGCGGCCCAAATCTCCGGCGTCATCCGCCGGGCGCTCGAGAGAGGGCTGATCCGTGTCGCGGATCCGGATCGCCCCAGGGCGGGATACATACCGTCCTGGGCGTGAAGCGGCGGGACCCGCATTCGACCGGGTTTTGATCGGTGCGTCGCATTCCGGCCATCCGGCCGCGGATGCGCGGGGAAAACGGTTGTATTACAATCAGATAGGTTGATGCACAGGATTTGACCGGGTTTTGATTGGGACCGCCTGGGCGGAGCGGGCGACGCACGACGTTCCTCGATCCCGCGCCGCCTTGGGCGGGTCGCAGCCGGCGGGTTCGACCAAGTTTTGATCGGTGCGCCGCATTCCGGCTGCCTTGCCGCGGATGCACGAGAAAAATGGTTGTATTACAATCGAATAGATTGGCGCACAGGATTTGACCGGGTTTTGATTGGGGCCGTTCCGGCTCCCCGCTGCGGCGCGGTGCGTTCGGCGCGCTCACGGCGTCGGCGCCTCCGGTGCGGGGTCGGGCGCCGCCACCGCCGACCTCGCCCGCGACGCGGACGCAGCCGCCGGCAATCCAGCGCGCCACCGGCCGATCCAGGTCCATCGCCTCCTCCGTCCGCCGCCTCGCTATTCCGCCCCGTCCGGCGGCCCGGCCAGCGCGCCGCAATCGCGCATGGCCGCGATGTCCTCCGCACTGTAGCCGATGTCCGCCAGCACCGCGGCGCCGTGTTCGCCGATGCCGGGCGCGCCGGCGGCGAGGTTGGCGTGCGCGGAGTCCGGCAGGCCCGGAACGCGCGGGACCGGGACCGGCCCCACTCCCGCCTGCTCCAGCAACGGCGCCGCGTCGACGGCGAGGACGTGCGGGTCGGCGAGCCAGTCGGCCGGACCGTTGACCGGGTTGCACAACACTCCCGCCGCGCCGAACGCCTCCAGCCATGCGGCGCGCGTCCGGCGGGCCAGGACGGCGGCGACGATCTCCCGCAACTCGGCCTCCCGCTCCGCCCGCTTTTCGCCGGTGTCGAAACGCGGGTCGGTGGCGAGTTCGGGGCGGCCGAGGACGCGGCACAGGTCGGCGAAATGCGACTCGCGCACCAGCGTCACCGCGATTCACCCGTCGCGCGCGCGGTAGGCGCCGGCCGGCGCGTTGGGCGAGCGCATCGCGCCGTCCTGCAAATGCGCCTCCGCCAGTTTCGGCGCGAGCAGCGCCGCCGCGCCCTGCATCAGGTCGACCTCGATATGCCGGCCCGCGCCGCCGCGCCGCGCGAACAACGCCGCCGCCACCGCCTGGAACGCGTACATCGCCGTCGCGCAATCGACGAGGACGAAACCCACCCGGTGCGGGCGCCCTTCCGCGTCGCGGTTCACCGCCATCAGGCCCGACCACGCCTGGAGCACCGTGTCGGTTCCGGCGCGGTCGGCGTAAGGCCCGCGCGAGCCGTAGCTGGAAACCGAGACGTAGAGCAGGCGCGGGTTCCTCGCGCGCACGCTGTCGTAGTCGAGGCCCAGGCGCGCCATGCCGCCGGGCCGGGCGCTCTGGATCGCGACGTCGGCGCGGTCGAGCAGGCGCAGCGCCGCCGCGCGCCCGCGCGGATGCTTGAGGTCCAGCGCCACGCCGCGCTTGCCGCGGTTCACCGCCAGCGACATCGCCGAATGATCGCCATGCCGGGGGCCGAGGCCGCGCAGCCAGTCGCCCGCCGGCGGCTCGACCTTGACCACCTCGGCGCCGTGCGCGGCCAGCAGGCAGCCGCAGCCCGGCCCCGCCACGCCCTGGCTCATGTCGACGACGCGAATCCCCGCGAAGGGGCGGTCGTAGCTCGGCGCGGTCACGGCCGCGTGGCCTCCGGCGCGGGGACGCCGTCGCATACCCACCGGTTTTCCCCGAGCCATTCGAGAACCGCCTCGGCGGCGAGGCGGTGGCCGTCGGCGTTCCAGTGGAGGTCGCGGTCCCAGTACACGTCGCGGATATCCACCCCCTGGCGGAGAACGTATTCGTGCTGGTCGATCACCGGGACGCCGCGTTCTTCGGCCATTGCGCCCAGGGTGGCGAAGACAGGCGCGCCCTCGTTGTCCCGCATCCGGACCCGGTGGGTCGCCAGGACGACCAGCGCGGCTTCGTCGCGGTCCGCGCGCGACTTGAATTGGTCCAGCCCGAAGGCGGTGAACTCCAGCGCGTACTCCCGCAGGGCCGGCGACGCCTCGCTCATGAGATCGAAACTGTTGGAGGGCGGCGAGGGCGAGGCCGCGAGCACGGACGCGTAGAGGGGCCGTTTGGCCAGAAGCTCCACCCAGTCGCGCCCGGCGGCGCGACGCTTGCGCCAGCTGCCCAGCCACGCCGGACGATACGGCGCGCCTTTCCAACCGCGCAGGAATTCGGCGAACGCGACGTCCAGCCATCTTGCGGCGAACGAAGCGGAGAGCAGGCGCGCCGCCGCGCGCGTCGAAAAGCGCGCAGGGGGGAGGGACGGGCGCGGCAAGCGGTGCAACCATGGTTCGCGCTCCGGCGGGCGCAGGGTCATCGCTCCGTCCTCGCCCCGCTCGGCGGTGACGCTCGACATCCGGTCCGGGTCCTCTCCGGTCACGAGCGCCAGCAAGATCGGGACGTTGTCCAACCAGTCGTTGTCGTTGAAGACCAACACGACCAGTTTCGGGCGCATATGCCGGGCGAATTCGTCGTAGTAACCGAGCTGGGCGACCTGCCCGGTTCTGGCGATGCCCCAGCCGGAGGCAGTGACGTCGAGTTCGGGCGCCGCTACGGCGGCCAGCTCCTCCAGCTGCATATGGAGTTTCTCGGCCCCGGAGACGCGAGAACCCTGGACGAAGGAATCGCCGATCACGGCGACGTGGCAACTCTCCGCCGCGCGCCGGCGGTCGATGGGCTCCGGAGCGAGGAAACCGAAACTGTTGACGCGGGCATGCGCCCGCCAATCCGGAGTGGCGATCCAGTATTCCGAATTCGGCCTCAAGGTCAGTCCCGCCCTCGGATGAACGACCCACTTCGCCCGGGTTTCGGGAGGCGGCTTCTCGCCGAAACGTAGGAAAGCCTCGCCGGCGGCGAAAATCGCCGCCAGGCCGGCGAGAAGAAGCAGGAGGTTCCATCCCGCCACGCGCGCGAAGCCCTTCGACCGGGACGCGGTCACGGCCTTTCGGCTCCTCCGTCGACGACGACGGCCTCGCCCGCGACGCGGACGCGGCCCTCGGCGATCCAGCGGACCGCCAGCGGATAGATCCGGTGCTCCTCCGCCAGCACGCGCCGGGCGAGGCCGGCGGCGGCGTCGCCGGGGCGCACCGGAACCGCCGCCTGGACGATGATCGGCCCCGCATCCAGCGCCGGGCGGACGAAATGCACGGTGCAGCCGGCGATGCGGACCCCCGCCGCCAGCGCCCGCGCATGCGTGTCCAGCCCCTTGAAGGCGGGCAGGAGCGAAGGGTGGACGTTGACCAGCCGGTTGCGCCAGCGGGCGACGAAATCCGGCCCCAGCAGCCGCATGAAGCCGGCGAGGCAGACGAGGTCGGCGCCGCGCGCGGCGATCCCGGCGTCGAGCGCGGCGTCGAAGGACTCGCGCGTGGAATGTTCGCGGCGATCGACGATTGCGGTCTCCAGGCCGAGGCCGCGCGCGGACGCCAGCCCGGCGGCGTCCGGCCGGTCGGCGATGACGACCGCCGGCTCGGCGGGAAACCCCGGCGCCGCGCACGCCTCCGCCAGCGCGCGCATGTTCGAGCCGCGGCCCGAAACCAGGATGGCGAGGCGCCTCACGGAAGGTCCGCCGGCGCGCCGCGCAGCTCGACCCCGGGGGAATCGGTCACTTCGCCGATGCGGAACGCGGTCTCGCCCGCCGCGGCGAACGCGGACAGCACGGCGTCCGCCGCCTCCGGACGGGTCACGGCCGCCATGCCGACGCCGCAATTGAAGGTCCGCGCCATCTCGGCGCGGGCGACGCCGCCGGCGCCGGCGATCCAGGCGAAGACCGGCGGCAGGGGCCAGGAGGCGATGTCGATTCGCGCCCCCAGCCGCGGCGGCAGGGCGCGCGGCAGGTTCTCCGCCAGGCCGCCGCCGGTAATGTGGGCCAGCGCGGAGATCCCCGCCGGCAGGGCGGCGAGGACCGGCTCGACGTAGATCCGCGTCGGCTCCAGCAGCGCCTCGCCGAGCGTCCGGCCCGGCGCGAAGGGCGCCGGCGAATCCCACGTCAGCCCGAGATCGTCCACGATCCGCCGGACCAGCGAGAAGCCGTTGGCGTGAACCCCGGAGGAGGCGAGGCCGATCAGCGCGTCGCCCGGGCGGACGCCGGGGCGCGGCAGCAGGCCATCGCGCTCCACCGCCCCCACGGCAAACCCGGCGAGGTCGTAATGGCCGGCGCGGTAGAGGCCCGGCATCTCCGCCGTTTCGCCGCCGATGAGCGCGCAGCCGGCGAGGCGGCAGCCCTCGGCGACTCCCGCGACCACCGCCTCCGCGTTGGCGCCGGAGAGCGCGCCGGTCGCCAGGTAGTCGAGGAAGAACAGCGGCTCCGCGCCGTGGACGACGAGGTCGTTCGCGCACATGGCGACCAGGTCGACGCCGATTCCCTCGTGGCGCCCGCAGGCGGCGGCGGCCAGGAGTTTGGTGCCCACGCCGTCGGTCGCCGCGACCAGAAGGGGGTCGCGCCAGCGCCCGGCGGCGGCGAGGTCGAAGACGCCGCCGAACCCGCCGAGCGCGGCGCCGGACCCGGGCCGCGCGGTGGCCGCCGCGAGCGGCGCGATGCGCCGGACGAACGCCGCCCCGGCGTCGATGTCGACCCCGGCGCCGCGATAGGTCCGGTTGCGGCGGGAATTGCGCGCCATTCGGGGCCGTCCGTGCTACGATGCGCCGCAAATGCCGCCGAACATACCGCGGCGCGCGGGGTTCGCAACGGGCGCGGCGCGCGTCCTCGGCCTCGCCGCGTTCGCCATCGCCGCGCCCGCCGCCCCGGACGACGACCTGTTCTCGGTCGCCGGCGTGACCGTCGACGTGGAGGCGGAGAGCGCGCGCGCGGCGCGGCTGACGGCGGTGGACGAGGCGGTCCGCCGCGCCCTCGACGCGATGCTGCGCAAGATCGTCCCCGCCGCCGACCATGCGCGCCTGCCGGTCCTCGACGCCGAGGCCGCCGCGCTCCTCGCGCGCGGCTACGAGGTGACGCGCGAGCGCCGGTCCGCGCGGCGCTATATCGGCGAGTTCACCGTCCGATTCGATGATCGGGGGATCCGCCGCCTCCTCGCCGATGCGGGGGTCCGCCACGCCGAAACCCGCAGCCCGCCGGTGCTGGCGCTGCCCGTGCTCGCCCCCGCCGGCGCGCCCCCGAACCTGTGGGACGCGGAGAACCCGTGGCGCGACGCCTGGCGCGCGCTGGACCGGCGCAACCGGCCGGTCCGGCTGCTGCTCCCCGGCGACGACCCGGAAAACCGCTTCGTCGCCGCGGCGGCGGAGGCGCTGGCGGGCGATTCGGAGCGCCTCGACGCCATCGCCCGGCGCCACGGCGCGGCGGCGGTCCTCGTCGCCATCGCCCGGCCGGGGCCGGCGGGCGGATTCCTCTCGGTCGAGATCCGCCCCCACGGCGCGCCGGTCGCCGAGGCCCTGCGCTTCACGGAGCCCGGCGGCGAGGGAGTCCACCGCCGCGCCGCCGCCGCCGCCGCCGCCGCCATCGAGGAGCGCTGGATCGCCGACAACCTGCTGGACCGCGGCAGCCGGGCCAGCCTCGACGCGACGGCGCGGCTGTCCGGCCTCGCGAGCTGGCTCTCGCTGCGGCGGCGCCTCGCCGCGCTGACGCAAATCGACCGCGTCGAGGTCCGCGCCCTCGGAACCGCCGGGGCGGCGCTGACCCTGCATTATTTCGGCGCGGAGGACTCGCTCCGCGCGGCGCTGGCGCAGCGCGGCGTCGCGCTCGCCGCCGACGGCGCGGGGGGCTGGCGGTTCGTCGCCGGCCCGGAGGCGCGCGCCGAACCCGCCGCCGACGCGCCGCCGCTCGACGACCTGGCGTTCGAATGACCGCGGCGCCGGGGATCGGGGCGTTCGCGTGAGCGGGGCGTTCGCGTGAGCGCGGCGGGCAAGGCCCTCTTCTGGATCGGCGTCCTGGCCGCGGTCGTCGCCGCGCTGGCGCTGCTGCGGGCGATCCTGCTGCCCTTCGTCGCGGGGATGGCGCTGGCCTACCTGCTCGACCCGCCGGTGGACCGGCTGGAGGCGCGCGGACTGCCGCGCGCGCTGGCGACGACCGTCGCGCTCTTCGCCTTCCTGGCCGCCGTCGGCGCGGCGCTGTTCCTGTTCGCGCCGTTGGTCGAGGGGCAGCTCACGGGCTTCGCGCGGCGCCTGCCGGACCTGCTCCACGCGGCGCGCGGCGGCCTCGCCGAAGCCCTTGCGCTGGTGTCGGACCGCCTGCCCGCCGGCGGCGTGGAGAGCGTCGACACCGCCCTCGCGGAGCTCCAGAAGGTGCTCGCGCGGTGGGCGCTGGCGGCGGCGCGGGGCCTCTACGCCTCCGGCGTCGCGATCCTCAACCTGGCCGGCCTGCTGGTCGTCACGCCGGTGGTCGCGTGGTACCTGCTGCGCGACTGGGACCGCCTGGTGGCCTGGGTCGACGCGTTGCCGCCGCGCGACCATGCGGCGACCTTCCGCGCGCAGGCGCGGGAGATCGACCGGCGGCTGGCGGGCTTCGTCCGCGGCCAGGCGCTGGTGTGCCTCGTCATGGGCGCCGCCTACGCCGCCGCGCTGCATCTCGCCGGGCTGCAATACGGCCTCGTCGTCGGGCTGATCTCGGGCCTCGTCTCCTTCGTCCCCTTCGTCGGGTCGCTGGTGGGGCTGGTCCTCTCGGCGGGCTTCGGCTACCTCCAGTTCGGCTGGTCGCCGCAACTGCTCCTGCTCGCCGTCGTCTTCGTCGCCGGGCAGGCGGTCGAGGGCTACTGGCTCACTCCGAAACTCGTCGGCGACCGGGTGGGGCTGCACCCGGTATGGGTCATGTTCGCGCTGCTCGCCGGCGGCGCGCTGTTCGGCTTCGTCGGGATGCTGATTGCCGTGCCGACGGCGGCGGCGGCCGGCGTGCTGGCGCGCTTCGCCATCGGGCGCTACCGCGCCAGCCAACTCTATCTCGGGCGCGGCGCCGGGCCGTGACCGGCGCGGCGTCCGGCGCCGCGCCGCAGGCGGCGCTGGCGTTCCCGCCCGGCGCCGCGGACGGGGCGGGGGACTTCCTCGTCGCCGCCGCCAACCGCGAGGCGGCGGAGTGGGTCGCGCGCTGGCCCGACTGGCCGGCGCCGGGGCTGGCGGTGCACGGCCCGCCGGGTTGCGGCAAGAGCCACCTGCTGGCGGTGTGGGCGCGCCGCGCCGGCGCCCGGCGCGTCGCCGCGCGCGACCTCGGCGGCGCGCTCGCCGGCCTTGCGGCGGAGGCGCGCGCGGTCGCCCTCGACGACCTCGACGCGGCGCTGGCGGCGGGGGTCGACGAAACCGCCCTGTTCGCCCTCCATGACCGCCTCGTTGCGCGCGGCGGCGCGCTGCTGGCCAGCGCCGCCGCGCCGCCGGCGCGCTGGCGGGCCGGCCTCGCCGACCTGCGCTCGCGCCTCCGCGCCCTGCCGGCGGCCGCCATCGCCGCGCCCGACGACGACCTGCTCGCGGCGGTGCTGGTCAAGCAGTTCGCCGACCGCGGCGCGATTGTCGCGCCCGCGACGATAGATTATCTCGTGGGCCGCATCGAGCGGTCGTTCGCCGCCGCGCGGCGGATCGCCGCGCGCGCGGACCGCGCGGCCTGGGAACGCAAACGGGCGATCGGCATTCCGCTGGTCCGCGAATTGCTGCGCGCCGACGACGAGGCGCGCGACTCCGGGGGAGGATGACGATGGATCTGGGGATTTCGGGCCGCAAGGCGATCGTCTGCGCGTCCAGCAAGGGGCTGGGGCGCGCCTGCGCGTTCTCGCTCGCCCGCGAGGGCGTCGCGGTGACGATTAACGCGCGGACCTCCGGGCCGCTGGAGGCGACGGCGGAGGAGATCCGCCGCGAGACCGGCGCCGCGGTGGCGGCGGTCGCATGCGACGTGACGACCCCGGAGGGGCAGGAGCGGCTGCTCGCCGCCTGCCCCGAGCCCGACATCCTGGTCAACAACGCCGGCGGGCCGCCGCCGGGCGACTTCCGCGACTGGTCGCGCGACGACTGGATCGCCGGCGTGACCGCCAACATGCTGACGCCGATCGAGCTCATGAAGGCGACGGTGGACGGCATGATCGCGCGCGGGTTCGGCCGCATCGTCAACATCACCTCCGCCTCCACCCGCAGCCCGATCCCCGAACTCGGCATGTCGAACGGCGCGCGCACCGGCCTCGCCGGGTTCGTCGCCGGGCTGGCGCGGGAGACGGTGGCGCACAACGTCACCGTCAACTGCCTGCTGCCCGGCCCGTTCGACACCGACCGCCTGCGCGGCAACATCCGCTTCCGCGCCAGGGAGGCGGGCGCGGACGAGGCCGAGTTCGCGGCCCGGGCGGCGGCGGCCAACCCCGCCGGCCGGTTCGGCGACCCGGCCGAGTTCGGCGACGCCTGCGCGTTCCTGTGCGGCGCGCGGGCGGGCTTCGTCACCGGCCAGCACCTGCTGATGGACGGCGGCGCCTTCCGAGGCGTTTTCTGACCGCCGCCGCGGCTTCGTCCGGCGCGGCTTCGTCCGGCGCTGTCGGGGCGGACCGGGCGGAGCGCCATGGCGTCGTCGATATCGGCTCGAACTCGGTCCGGCTGGTCGTCTATGACGGGCGCCGCCGCGCGCCGCCGCCGCTGCTCAACGAAAAGGTCCCCTGCGGGATCGGGCGGGAGGTCCGGCGGACCGGGCGGCTCTGCCCCGCCGGCGCGGAGAAGGCGCTCGACGCGCTCGAACGCTTCGCCGTCCTCGCCCGGGCCCTGGGCGCGGCGCGGGTGGACGCGGTGGCGACGGCGGCGGTGCGCGACGCCGCCGACGGCGCGGACTTCGCCCGCGAGGCGGCGCGGCGCTCCGGCCTCGAGGTGCGCGTGCTGTCCGGCGCCGAGGAGGCGGAGGCGGCCGCGGCCGGCGTGTTCGCCGGAATCCCCGAGGCCCGCGGCGTCATGGGCGATCTCGGCGGCGGCAGCCTGGAGCTCGCGCGCCTCGAGGAGGGCCGCGCCACCGAGCGCGCCAGCCTGCCGCTCGGCCCGCTCAGCCTGCGCGCGGCGGCGGAGGGAAGCGCGAAGCGGGCGCGCGCCCTCGTCGACGACGCCCTCGCCCGCCTGCCGTGGCTGGCGGAGGCGGCGGCCGGCGCCGAGCTCTACGCCGTCGGCGGCGCCTGGCGCGCCCTCGCCCGCGTCGACATGGCGCGGCGGGGCTACCCGCTGCGGATCGTCCACCGCTACCGGCGGAGCGCGCGCGACACGATCCGGCTGGCCGCGCTCGTCGCCGGCCAGAGTCGCGAATCCCTCGCGCGGATGGGCGGCGCGCCGCGGCGGCGCCTCGACCTGCTGCCGCTCGCCGCGCTGGCGCTGGAGCGGCTGCTGCGCGCCGCGGCGCCGCGGCGGGTCGTGTTCTCGGCGCTCGGCCTGCGCGAGGGGCTGGTCCATGCGCGCCTGCCCGCCGAGGTCCGCGCCGAGGACCCGCTGCTCGCCGCCTGCCGCGACATCGCCGACCGCGCCGCGCGGCTCCCCGGACACGGCGCCGAACTCGCCGCCTGGACGGACGGGCTGTTCCCCGGCGAGACCGCGGACGAGCGCCGCCTGCGCCGCGCCGCCTGCCTGCTCGGCGGCGCCGGCTGGCGCCTCCACCCCGACCACCGGGCCGAACACGCGGCCGCCGAGGTCCTCCACGCGCCGACGCTGTACGCGAGCCATACCGAGCGCTGCTTCCTCGCCCGCGCGGTGTTCGCGCGCTATACCGGCCGCGACAGCGCGGGCGTCCTGCGGGCGGCGGAAAGGCGGCTGTTGACCGAGGCGGAGCGCGCCCGCGCGCGGGTCGTCGGCCTGGCGGCGCGGCTGGGCGAGACCCTGTCCGCCGGGGCGCCGGGGATACTCGGGCGCTTCCCGCTGGCGCTCGCGGAGCGGCCGCCGACGCTGCGGCTGGGCCGCGGCTCCGGCGACCGCCGCCTGGTGGGGGAGGCGGCGATGCGCCGTTTCGAGAACCTGGCGGCGGCGCTGGACCGCGCGCCGGCGGCGGGCGGGCCGTGAACCGGCTCGCCGGGCGCGCCGCGCTGGTGCTCGGCGCCGGGTCGGCGGCGCCGGGCTGGGGCAACGGCAAGGCGATATCGGCGCTGTTCGCGCGCGAGGGCGCGCGCGTCCTCGCCGTCGACCGCGACCTCGCCGCCGCCGAGGAGACGGTCGCCGTTATCCGGGCCGAGGGCGGCGCCGCGTCGGCGCACGCCGCCGACGTGACCGACGGCGCGGCGGTCGCCGGGGCGGTCGCCACCTGCCTCGCGGCCTGTGGCGGCCTCGACGCGCTGGTGAACAACGTCGGCGGCTCCGCGCCGGGCGGGCCGGTGGAGATGGACGAAGCGGTGTGGGACCGGCAGATGGACACCAACCTCCGCTACGTCTATCTCGCCTGCAAGCATGCGCTGCCGGAGATGGAGCGGCGGGGCGGCGGCGCGGTCGTCAA
This sequence comes from Alphaproteobacteria bacterium, assembly GCA_965242575.1. GTDB lineage: Bacteria > Pseudomonadota > Alphaproteobacteria > UBA7887 > UBA7887 > JANQOH01. The sequence continues at coordinate 1,475,105 of OZ251461.1, read as the reverse complement.
CATCGCCTCCGTCGCCGGCCTGCGCCATATCGGCCACGACATCGCCGCCTACGCCGCCAGCAAGGCGGGGCTGATCCAGTTCACGCGGGTGACGGCGGTGAGCTACGCGGCGCGCGGCGTCCGGCTGAACACCGTCGTGCCCGGCCTGATGCACACGCCGCTGGTGGAGCATCGCCTGGCCGGCGAACGCGGCGGCGGCGACGCCGCGGCGCTGGTCGCGGCGCGCCATCGCCAGCCGCCGATGGGCCGCATGGGCGACGCCTGGGACGTAGCCCATGCGGCGCTGTTCCTCGCCTGCGACGAGTCGAAATACGTCACCGGAACGGAGATCGTCGTCGACGGCGGCCTCACGGCCACCGCGGCCCGTCCGCCGGGCTAACCCGGATTTCTCATAGTTTTAGGCGCATCGGGGTCCTGCCTGCGATATAGCGTTCTTGATCAAGATCTTATATAAGGGTGGGGAGTTCCCCGATGCGAACGGAGCGTTCCGCGGCGTCCGGCGCCATTCAAGCGGTTCGGGCCGGGCTGTTGCGGTGGTTTTCGACGGCGGGTCGATCCTCGGACGCCGGCGCTCTGCCGCTCGGACAGGCGGATGCGGTTATTGGGCTTGTGGACCGCCTTGCGGCTTGTTTCGCGGATCATCGCGATGGTCGGTTCGTAGAGCACTCGGTTCGGACGCTTGTGGGTCAGCGTGTATTCGGGATTGCGTTGGGCTATGAGGACTTGATCGACCACGATGTGTTGCGCGGCGATCCGGTTATGGCGGTTCTTGCGGGGAAGTTGCGCGCGAAGCGCCGGAACTGCGCTCCGGTTGCGGGGAAGTCGACGCCGAGCCGGTTGGAGTTGGGCGGTGTTGTCTCCGTCTGGGGACAGCAAGATCGTCCATGACGGGTCGGCGATTGCGGATGTGTTGGTGACGCTGTTCCTGGACGCGCATGAGGCGGCTCCGGATCGGGTGGTTCTGGATTTCGACGCGACGAACGATCCGGTTCACGGGTCGCAGGAGGGGCGGTTTTTCCACGGCTATTACGACTGCTACTGCTACTTGCCGCTTTATGTTTTGTGCGGTCGTCACCTTCTGGCGGCGCGGCTGCGCCCGGCGAACGTCGACGGGGCGGCCGGGGCGGTAGAGGAGGCTGCGCGGATCGTGGCCCTGTTGCGGGCGCGGTGGCCGGATACGCGGATCGTGTTGCGGGCCGATTCGGGGTTCGCGCGCGAGGCGCTGATGGCGTGGCGCCAAGCCAACGGGGTGGATTACCTGTTCGGCTTGGCGCGGAACGACCGTCTGGCGGCGCAGGTCGCGGATGCGCTGGCGGAGGCCGAGGCGGACAGCGAGCGGAGCGGCGCCCCGGCGCGGCGCTTCGCCGACTTCATGTGGTCCACGCGCGATAGTTGGAGCCGCGAACGCCGCGTCGTCGGTAAGGCCGAATGGACCCGCGGCAAGGCCAATCCGCGCTTCGTCGTCACCTCGCTCGCCGCCAGCGCGCATGACGCCCGGAGCCTCTACGAGGACCTGTATTGCCAGCGCGGCGAGATGGAGAACCGCATCAAGGAATGCCAACTCGACCTGTTCTCCGACCGCACCTCGGCGCATAGCATGCGCGCCAACCAACTCCGCTTGTGGTTCGCGTCGATGGCCTATGTGCTGCTCTGCGCCCTGCGCCGCCTCGGCCTCGCCCACACCCGCCTCGCCGCCGCCACATGTGGAAGCCTGCGCCTCAAACTGCTCAAGATCGCCGCATGGGTCCGTGTCAGCGTCCGCCGCATCAAGATCGCAATGGACACCAACCATCCTTTCCAGGACGAGTTCCGCACCGCCCGAAGGCGACTATCCGCCGCCGCAACCTGAAGCGGCGCACAACTCACCCTTCCCCGCAACAACGGAGACATCGCCGAACCGAACCACCCGTCGCCAGCCGATGGGCGCTCCAACGCGTCCCGAAAATGGCGGCGGATGCACAAACCCGAAAATCCTCGCCGACACCGCACACCGACCCTCAACCCGGAGACGTATGAGAAATCCGGGCTAGTGTCCTGAGTCTAAAGTTCGCTGCATAATGTGCGGTCGACGCGGTGACAGAAGCGTTTGACGGGTGCGAGGATATCGTCGGCGGTTTTGGTCCATTTGAAGGGCTTGGGATTCTGGTTGTGCCGGTCGATGAAGGCGCGGATATCCGCCTCGAGCTGTTTCGTGGAGGTGTGCACGCCCCGTTGAAGCTGCTTGCGCGTCAGTTCGGCGAACCAGCGCTCCACCTGATTGATCCACGAGGCCGAGGTCGGCGTGAAGTGAGCGTGATAGCGTGGCCGTCGCGCCAGCCATGCCTTGACCGAAGCGGTCTTGTGGGTCGTGTAGTTGTCCATGACGATATGAACGTCCAGGTCTTCGGGAACACGAGCGTCGATCTCCTTGAGGAAATCGAGGAACTCCCGCGCCCGGTGGCGTCTATAGCACTTGCCGATGACGAAGCCCGTTGCGGCGTCGAGCGCGGCGAACAGCGACGTCGTCCCGTGCCGGACATAGTTGTGCGTCCGCCGTTCGGGCATGCCCGGCATCGTCGGCAAGACCGGCTGCTCGCGGTCAAGGGCTTGTCCCTGGCTCTTCTCATCGACGCAGAGCACCAGCGCGCGGGCCGGCGGCGACAGATAGAGCCCCACGATGTCCCGCACCTTATCCACGAACAGCGGATCGCTGGAAAGCTTGAACGCCTCCGACCGGTGCGGTTGCAGCCCGAACGCCTTCCAGATCCGCCGCACCGTCGTGTGCGAAAGCCCCGCCTCCCGGGCCATCGAGCGGATCGACCAATGCGTCGCGTCGGGGGGCGACGTCTCGAGCGTCCGCTTGACGACCTCGGCCACCCGCGCATCTTCTATGCTCCGCGGGCGCCCCGAACGCGGCGCGTCCGACAGGCCCTCGACACGATCCTGCAGAAAACGACGACGCCACTTGCCGACGGTGTGTTCGTGCACGCCGAGTTCCGCCGCCACCGCCTTGCTCGTCAAGCCATCGGCGCAGCGCAGGACGATGCGGCAGCGATCCGACATCCCCCGCGCCACCCGGCGACGGCGAACCTGACGCTCAAGGAACGACCGCTCTGCGGCGCTCAACACCACGGCCGCCACGGGCCGACCGACACAACGCCCCATCGCTTACCCTCCCCGAATCGGCGATCACTGCCCGTTATGATACTAACTTCAGACGCAGGACACTAGGGCCGCGAGGACATGCGACCCGCTTGGCGCGAGGGAGCTCGGCCGCGATACGGCCCGCGCCCTTACGGGCCATCCGTCCGTTCGATCGCCGCCGGTCAGGCGTCCGCGGCGGCGGCCCTGGCGACGACGTCGGCGGCCAGTTTGCCCCCCAATTCCTGCAAGTTCTCGAAACTGTAATCGTAGCCGCCGACGCCGCGGGTGAGCGAGCGCAGCTCGATGATCAGGTCCGCCATCTCCGCTTGCGGCAGCAGCGCCGTCACCCGATCCCAGTCCTTCCAGCCCTCGCGCGTCTCGAGGCCGAGGATCTGCCCCCGCCGCCCCGACAGCATCCCCTGGATCTGCGCCGTGAACTTCGACGGCGCATGGATCGCCACGCGGTAGATCGGCTCCAGCAGCACCGGGTTGCATTTCGGCATCGCCGCGCCCATGGCGATCTTGCCCGCCATCTGGAACGCCATCTCCGAACTGTCCACCGAATGGTAGGATCCGAACACCAATTCGACGCCGATATCGACCACCGGAAAACCCAGCGGCCCCTTGCGGCAATAGTCGGCGACGCCGTTCTGCACCGCCGGGATGTATTGCTTCGGCACCACGCCGCCGACGATGGAGTCGGTGAACGCGAAGCCTTCGCCGCGCGGCTTCGGCCCCACGGTGAGGAACACGTCGCCGAACTGCCCGTGGCCGCCGGTCTGCTTCTTGTGGCGGCCCTGGACGCGCTCCGCGCGCTTGCGGATCGTCTCCTTGTAGGGGACCTTCGGCGGTTCGGTGACGAGCGGCAGTTTGAACTTGTTGCGCAGCCGGTCGAGGGCGACGCGGATGTGCATCTCCCCCTGGCCGCGCAGCTGGAACTGGCGGACGTCGGCGTTCTGCTCGGCGACCAGCGACCGGTCCTCCTCCAGCAGCTTGCCGAGCGCGTCCGACATCTTGACCTCGTCGTCGCGCTTCTCGGCGCGGATGCCGAAGGCGTACACGGGCGTGAGCGGCGCCACGTCGAGCGCCTCGGGCTTGGCCGGCGCCTCGCCGCCGGAGGCGAGCAGGTCGCCCGTGCGCACGCCGTCCATCCGCCCGAGCGCGACGATCTCGCCCGCCGCCGCCGCGCCGACCTTGTGCGCCGCCGGGCCGAACATCGCCGCGACGCCGCCGACCCGCTTACCGCCCAGCGTCATGCCGTCCTTCACCTCGCCGCGCCACACCCGCGCCAGCGACAATTTGCCGCTCGAGGCGGTGTTGTAGGTCTTGAGCACCTGCGCCAGCGTCCCCGGCGCGCCGGCGTCCAGCCCCGCGCGCGCCGCCGCCGCGCCGGCCTCCGGCAGGTCGTGGCGCAGCGCCTTGAGCAGCCGGCGGACACCGTTCTGCCGCTCGCCGGCGCCCATCGCCACCGGGATCGCGAGGCCCTTGCGGAACTCGGTCCGCAGCGTGTCGAAAATCTCCGCGTTGGGCGGCGGGCGGTCCTCGAGCAGCGCCTCCAGCAATTCGTCGTCGAAATCGGCGAGCGATTCGAGCATTTCGGTGCGCGCCAGCTTCCGGTCGTCGGCCACCGACTCCGGCGCCTCAATGGCCGTCGAGGCCGCGTCGTCGGCGTAGCTCCAGGCGCGTTCGCTCACCAGATCGACGTATCCGTCGACCGCCTCGCCGTTCTGGATGGGGAGCTGGCGCAGGATCATCGGCCGCTCCGACTGGCCGCGCATCGCCGCGAGCGCGTCGGCGACCGGCTCCGCCGCCCGGTCCAGCTTGTTGAGGAACAACATGGTGGGAATCTTGCGCGCGTCGAGGAAGTTCAGCAGCGGCGCCAGCGCCACCGCGCGGTCGGCGGACGCCTCCGCCACCAGCAGCGCCGCGTCGACCCCAACCGCCGCGTCCAGCGTCTCCTGGAGGAACTCCAGCGAGCCCGGGCAATCGAGCGCGGTGAAACTCTCGTCCATGTAGTCGAAGCGGACGGCGCTGACCTCGACGCTCGCCTGCCGCGCGCGCGCCTCCTGCGAGCCGTCGGCGACCGTGTTGCCCTCCTTGACCGTCCCCTTGCGCGAGATCGCCCCGGCGGCGAACAGCATGTTCTCCAGCAAGGTGGTCTTGCCGCTCGAGAACGGCCCCATCAGCGCGAAGCTGCGCGGGCCCGACGGGTCCTTGGTGGTCATGCTGTCCCCTCTCCCCGATGTCCGCCCCCGACCGCCGGGCGCGGCGCATTGTTCCCCGCCGCGCGCGGCGCTGGCAAGCGCGGGGCGTCCGCGTCAGTCCCGCGCGGCGGCCTCGGCGGCGCGGACGAGGCCCGCGAGCAGGTCATGCGTCGGCGTCGCAACCCCCGCCTCGCGGCCCGCCCGCGCCACGCCGCCGTTGATGGCGTCGATCTCGCTCGGCCGCCCCGCCTTCAGGTCCTGCCACATCGACGGCCGCCCGCCGGGGATCTTCGCGCCGAAGTCGCGCGCATAGGTCTCCGCGTCGTCGAAGCCGAGCCGGATCCCCTTCGCCCGCGCAACGGCCGCCCCCTCGCGCGCGCACGCCGCCGCGACCGGCCAGGCGTCGGCGCTGTCGAGGACCTCGCCCACGGTCATGCCGGTGAGCGCGCAGACGGCGCCGAACGCGCCGTTGCAGATCAGCTTCTCCCACACCGGCCGATGGATGTCGTCGAAGCAGCGGACGCGGAAGCCCGCCCCCTCCCACACGCCGGCGATCTCGCGGAGCCGGCCGGTCGCCGGCCCGGCGGCTTCGCCGAGGCGGATCAGCTCCATGCCTTCGTGGCGCGCATGTCCCGGCGCCAGCATGCGCGCGCCGAACCCGCCGGCGACGCCGATGACCACCCTGCCGGCGCCCAGTTCGGCGACCGCCGCATCGCCGCCGCCGAGGCCGTTCTGGATCGTCACCGCCGCCGCGCCGGGCCTGAGGATCTTTCCGGCGGCGCGCGCCGCGGCGGCCGTATGGCGGACCTTGGTGGCGATGATCGCCAGGTCGCACGGCCCGGCGTCCCGCGCCTCGGTCGTCGCGCGGACTCGCGCCGTCCGGTCGCCGCTCGCGCCCTCGATCCGCAGCCCATCGCGCCGGATGGCGTCCACATGCGCGGCCCACGTATCGACCGCCCAGACCTCGTGTCCCGCATCGGCGAGCAGCCCGGCATAGACCGATCCCATCGCCCCCGCCCCGATGACCGCGATCTTCATCGCCGGGCGCGCGCCGCGCTTCAGTTCCCCGTCCGCAGGCGCTCCACCAGCGCGCGGACGGTGGGGATGTAGCCGTTGGCGTAGAACGGGTCGTCGGCGAAGCGGAAGGCGCTGTGGCCGGCGAACATCAGCTGGTTGTCGATGTCGTCGCCGTGGCCGATCTCCTGCAAGGTCTTCTGGATGCAGTAGCTGCGCGGGTCGGCCTTGCGCCCGGTGCTGTGGCCCTCGCCCTGCGACCAATTGCTGAAATTGCACGCGCTCAGGCAGCCCATGCAGGCCACCTGGTCGCCGCGGATCTCCGCCGCCTTCTCCGGCGAGACGAAGATCAGCGTGCTGTCCGGGGTCCGCAGCGCCGCGGTGTAGCCCTCCGCCGCCCAGGCCCCGGCGTGGGCATGGTCGGTCTCGGTGAGATAGACCTCGCGCTTGCGCGGGCCGAGGGCGAACGGATGGCGGTGCGCCCCCATCGGCTCGGCGGTGAAGGCGATCTGCCGCGCCGCCCGCTCCTCGAGTTCGCGCATGAACACGTTGTTGACCGCCGACGACCAGAAGCCCGTCGGGCTATAGCGGTTCAGGCTGACGTCGCCCTCCGACAGCGTCCGCAGGCGCTCCTTCCAGGCGTCGGAGATCGGGCTTTCGACGGTGAGCAGCGGACGCGTGCCGAACTGGAAGGCGATGGGGCCGAGCTCGGGGTTGTCGAGCCAGTCCTCCCACTCGCCCAGCCGCCACACCCCGCCGGCCATGAAGATCGGCAGGCGGTCGAGCGCGAAGCTCCGCATGACGCCGCGCAGCGCGGCGACGCGGGGATACGGCGCCTCCGGCGCCTTGGGGTTCTCGCTGTTCGACAGCCCGTTATGGCCGCCGGCGCGCCACGGGTCCTCGTACACGACGCCGCCGAGCCATTCGGGAAACTTGTGGTAAGCGCGCTTCCACAGCGCGCGGAACGCCCGCGCCGACGACACGATGGGGTAGTAATAGACTTGGAACCGCGCCGCGATCTCGGCGATGCGGTAGGGCATCCCGGCGCCGCAGGTGACGCCGTGGATCAGCCCCTTCGCCCCCTCCAGCACCCCTTCGAGGACCCGGACGGCGCCGCCCATCTCCCACAGCACGTTCATGTGGATGCGGCCCTCGCCGCCGGCGGTCTCATGGGCGATGCGGGCCTGCGTCACCCCCCCCTTGACGGCGTAGGCGACCAGTTCGTCGTGGCGTTCGCGCCGCGTCCGGCCGCGATAGACGACCGGGATCAGCGCGCCGTCCTCGTCATGGGCGTCGGCGTTGACGCCCGAGAACGTGCCGACGCCGCCCGACGCCGCCCAGGCGCCGGAGCTCGCCCCGTTCGACACCGAGATGCCCTTGCCGCCCTCGACGAGCGGCAGGACCTCGCGGCCCGACAGCAGGATGGAATTGAGGGCCTTCACGCCGCCCCTGCGGGCCGTCCGCCGCCGCCGTCCGCGCTCCGCCGCCGGGCCGGCGTCAACTCGCCGCCCGCCCGCCGACCGACGCGTCGGCGCCGGTCTGCTGGTCGACCGCCTTCATGCTCAGGCGGACCTTACCGCGGTCGTCGACGCCCAGCACCTTGACCTTCACCTTGTCGCCCTCCGAGACCACGTCCGTGACCGACCGGACCCGCCTCGGCGCGAGTTCGCTGATGTGGACCAGGCCGTCGCGGGCGCCGAGGAAATTGACGAAGGCGCCGAAGTCCACGATCTTGACCACCTTGCCGTCGTAAACGACGCCCACCTCGGGTTCGGCGACGATGCCGCGAATCCACGCGATCGCCGCCTCGCTGGCCTCCGACGACACCGCCGCGACCTTGATCGTCCCGTCGTCGTCGATGTCGATCTTGGTCCCGGTCTCCTCGGTGATCTCGCGGATCACCTTGCCGCCGGAGCCGATGACCTCGCGGATCTTGTCGCGCGGGATGTTGATCGTGGTGATGCGCGGCGCGTTGCTGCTGACGTCCTCGCGCGACCGCGACAGCGCCGACGCCATCTCGCCCAGGATGTGCAGCCGGCCCTCGCGCGCCTGGTCGAGCGCGGCGCGCATGATCTCCTCGCCGATGCCGGTAATCTTGATGTCCATCTGCAGCGAGGTGACGCCGGCGTCCGTCCCCGCCACCTTGAAGTCCATGTCGCCAAGATGGTCCTCGTCGCCCAGGATGTCCGACAGGACGACGAAATTATCGCCCTCCTTGATCAGCCCCATGGCGATCCCGGCGATCGGGCGCCCGAGCGGCACGCCCGCGTCCATCAGCGACAGCGACGCCCCGCACACCGTCGCCATCGACGAGGAGCCGTTCGACTCGGTGATCTCCGACACCACGCGCACCGTGTAGGGGAAGTCCTCCTTGGCCGGCATGAGCGGGTGGACCGCCCGCCACGCCAGTTTGCCGTGGCCGATCTCGCGCCGTCCCGGCGCGCGCAGGAAGCTCGCCTCGCCGACCGAATAGGGCGGGAAGTTGTAATGCAGCATGAAATGCTGCCGGTATTCGCCCTCCAGCGCGTCGACGATCTGCTCGTCCTGGCCGGTGCCGAGGGTGGTGACGACCAGCGCCTGCGTCTCGCCGCGCGTGAACAGGGCGGAGCCGTGCGCCAGCGGCAGCACGCCGACCTCGGCCGAGATGGGGCGCACGGTCCGCGTGTCGCGGCCGTCGATGCGCTTGCCGGTCTCCAGCACCGCGCCGCGCACGATGGACTTCTCCAGCGCCTTGATCTCGGACTTGGCGGCGGAGGCGTCGTGGCCGCCCTCCGCCGCGGCCTCGCCCGTCTCGGCGCGGATGCGGTCCAGCGCGCCGACCCGGGCCTGCTTGTCGGTTTCGCGGTAGGCGGCCTCCAGCCGCTCCCGCGCCAGCCCGGCCACCGCCTCGCGGACGGGGCCCGCATCGGGCGCCGGCGGCAGTTCCCACGGCTCCTTCGCGCAGGCTTCGGCCAGTTCGACGATGGCGCCGATCGCCGGCTGCATCTCGCGATGCCCGAAGACGACGGCGCCGAGCATCTGCTCTTCGCTCAGCTCCCGGGCCTCCGACTCAACCATCAGCACGCCGGCGGCGGTCCCCGCGACGACCAGGTCGAGGGCGCCGTCCGCCAGCTCGCTCGTCGTGGGGTTGAGCGCGTAGGCGCCGTCCGCGAAGCCGACGCGGGCGCCCGCTATGGGACCGAGGAACGGAATGCCGGACAGGGTCAGCGCCGCCGACGCGCCGATCATCGCCGGGATGTCGGGGTCGTTCTCCAGGTCGTGCGCCAGCACGGTGCAGATGACCTGCGTCTCGTTGCGGAACCCGTCCGCGAACAGCGGGCGGATCGGGCGGTCGATGAGGCGCGAGGTGAGGGTCTCCTTGTCGGTCGGGCGCCCCTCGCGCTTGAAGAAGCCGCCGGGGATCTTGCCCGCGGCGTAGGTCTTCTCCTGATAGTTGACGGTGAGCGGAAAGAAGTCCACCCCTTGCCGGGGGACGCGCTGCGCCACGGCGGTGCACAGCACCGCGGTCTCGCCATAGGTGGCGAGCACGGCGCCGTCGGCTTGGCGGGCGACGCGCCCGGTCTCCAGGGTCAGGGGCCTGCCGCCCCAGGTCAGTTCCTTGCGATGGATATCGAACATCGAGCGTGGGTTTCCTCGTTGACGCCGCCGCCGCACGATGCCGCCGCGGCCCGCGGCCGGCGCCGGGGGGCGCGGCGCGGAGCGAAAGCCCGGTCGCGCCGGGCGGGAACGCCGCGCGCCGCCGCGAAGCCGCGGGCGCGCGATCTTTCGGGAAAGGACACCGCGGACGCGCCGCGCCGCCCTACCTGCGCAAGCCGAGCCGGCCGATCAGCGACTGGTAGCGGGCGGCGTCGCGGCCGCGGACGTAGTCGAGCAGGCGCCGCCGCCGGCTGACCATCTTCAACAAGCCGCGGCGGGAGTGGTTGTCCTTCTTGTGAGTCTTGAAGTGCTCGGTCAGGTTGGCGATCCGTTCGCTCAGGATCGCGACCTGCACCTCCGGCGAGCCGGTGTCTCCGGGTTCGATGGCGTATTCCGTCATCAGCTCCCGCTTGCGGTCGGCGGCGATCGACATGGCGTTTCCTTCGTGTCTCCCTTTCGGCGCAATCAGAAATTGAACACCCGCACCGGGCGCAACTCGCCGAACCGCAATTCGGCGAGCGCCACCGGGCGGCCGGCGAACCGGGTCCACAGCGCGCCCTCGGCGATCGGGCCGCCGTCCGGCGCCACCGGCGGCCGCACCAGCGGCACGGTCCGCCCGCGCTTCAGGCGGGCCGCCTGGTCCGCGTTCACCGCCATCGCCGGGACGGAGGCGAGCCCGCGCTCCACCGGCGACAGGCGCGCTTCCCGCTCACTATCGTCCAACGCGCCGATATCGGCAAGCGAAATCGCGTCGTCGACGCCGAACGGCCCGACGCGCGTCCGGCGCAGCGCCGCGACGTGGCCGCAGGTGCCCAGGGCCCGCGCCAGGTCGCGCACGGTGGAGCGCACGTAGCCGCCCTTGCCGCAGCGCATCGAGAACTCGGCGCGGTCGGGGTCGGGGCAGGCGAGCAGGCGGAGGCTGTCGATGCGCACCGGGCGGGCCTCCGGCGCGACCGGGTCGTTCTCCCGCGCCAGCGCGTAGGCGCGCCGTCCCGCCACCTTGACCGCCGAGAAGGCGGGCGGCGCCTGCATGACCTCGCCGACGAAATCCGGCAGCCGCGCCCTGATCGCCTCCGCGTCGGGCCGTTCGGGGCTGGTCTCGACGACCTCCCCGTCGGCGTCGTCGGTGCTGCGCGCCTCGCCCCAGCGCGCGGTGAAGGCGTAGTCCTTGGCCCCGTCGACCACGAAGGGCATGGTCTTGGTCGCCTCCCCCAGCGCGATCGGCAGCACCCCGGTGGCGAGCGGGTCGAGGGTTCCCGCATGGCCCGCCTTGGCGGCGCGGAAGAGTTTGCGCACGTAGGAGACGGCGCGCATCGAGGTCATCCCCGGGTCCTTGTCGAGGACGAGCCAGCCGTGCAGCTGCCTCCCGCGGCGCCGCCCCGGCGCCTGCGCCGCCGGATCATGCATCGCCGGCGCGCGCTCCCGCCGCGAGCAGTTCGGAGATCCGCGCCGCCGCGTCGAACGACGGATCGGCGGCGAAACTCAGCCGGGGCGCGTTGCGGAGCCGGAGCGACCGGGCCGCGACCGCGTTGAGGCGCGGCGCGGCGCGCTCGAGGCCGGCGAGCACCCCGGCCATGTCGCCGCCGCCGAGCCGGCAAACGAACGCCGTCGCCCGGCGCAGGTCCGGGCTCACCCGCACTTCCGACACCGTGAGCGACTCCCCGGCGAGTCCCGGGTCGCGCAACTCGCCGCGCGCCAGGAACTCGGCGAGGGCGTGGCGCAGCGCCTCGCCCACCCGGAGTTGCCTCTGGCTCGCCTCGCGCCCGCCCCGCGCCCGCCGCGCCGCCATCGCGCTCACGCGTTCAACTCGCGCGCGACCTGCTCGACCGTGAACGCCTCAATGCGGTCGCCGGGCTTGACGTCCTGGTAGTTCCGCAGGCCGATCCCGCATTCGAGGCCCTGGCGGACTTCGCGCACGTCGTCCTTGTGGTGTCTGAGGCTGCCGATGGCGCCCTCGTGGACGACCGCGTTGTCGCGCACCAGGCGCGCCCGCGCCCCGCTCCGGACGACGCCCTCGACGATCTCGCAGCCGGCGATCTTGCCGACCTTGGTGATGTCGAAAACTTCCTTGACGCGCGCGTAGCCCAGGGTCTCCTCGCGTTCGGTCGGCGCGAGCATCCCGGTCAGCAGGGCGCGCAGCTCGTCCAGCAGCTCGTAGATGACCCGGTAATAGCGGATTTCGACGCCGTGCCGCTTGGCGAGCTGGCGCGCCGGCGCGTCGGCGCGGACGTTGAACCCGATCGCGATGGCGTCCGACGCGGCCGCCAGCGTCACGTCGGATTCGCTGATCCCGCCGACTCCCGAAAGCAGGATCCGGGCGTCGACCTCGTCGTCGTTCCGCGTCAGCGCGGCGACGTTGGCGAGTATGGCCTCCAGCGAGCCGTGGACGTCCGCCTTGACGACCAGCGGCAGTTCGCGGACCTCGCCCTGGGCGATCCGCGAGAACATCTGCTCGACCGAGCCGCGCGCGGCGGCGACGCCGGCCCGGTCGCGCTCGACCTGGCGGCGGTATTCGGTGACCTCCCGCGCCCGTCCGTCGTTCTCGGCGACGACCATCTCGTCGCCGGCGCCGGGCGTTTCGCTCAGGCCGAGGACCTCGACCGGCTGCGACGGCCCGGCCTCCGCCACGTTGCGCCCGCGGTCGTCGACCAGCGCGCGCACCCGGCCCCAATTGCTGCCCGCCACCATGATGTCGCCGACGCGGAGCGTCCCGCGCGTGACCAGCGCCGTGGCGACGACGCCCCGGCCGCGCTCCAGCCGCGCCTCGATCACGACGCCCTCGGCGGCCCGGTCCGGGTTCGCCGCCAGCTCCATCACCTCGGACTGCAACAGGATGGCGTCGACGAGCTTGTCGAGATTCGTTCCCTCGGTCGCCGAAACCGGAACCGAAAGGACCTCGCCGCCGACCTCCTCGACCACGATCTCGTGCCGCAGCAGGTCGTTGCGCACGCGCTCGGGGTCGGCGTCCGGGCGGTCCATCTTGTTGATGGCGACGACGATGGGCGCCCCGGCCGCCCTGGCGTGCTGGATCGCCTCCACCGTCTGCGGCATCACCCCGTCGTCCGCGGCGACGACGAGCACGACGATATCAGTGGCGTTGGCGCCGCGCTGGCGCATCGCCGTGAAGGCGGCGTGGCCCGGCGTGTCGATGAAGGTGATGGACCGCCCATCGGCGGCCTCCACCCGGTAGGCGCCGATATGCTGCGTGATGCCGCCGGCCTCGCCGGACGCCACGTCGGCGTTGCGCAGGGCGTCGAGCAGCGACGTCTTGCCGTGGTCGACATGCCCCATGACGGTGACCACCGGCGGGCGCGGGCGCAGCGAGTCCGGCGCGTCGTCGGGGCCGCCCAGGCCGACCTCGACGTCGGCCGCGCTCACCCGCTTCGCGCGGTGGCCGAATTCGTTGACCGCCAGTTCCGCGGTGTCGGCGTCGATGACGTCGTTGATCGTCGCCATGACCCCGAGTTTCATCAGCGCCTTGACCGCCTCGGCGCCGCGGACCGCCATGCGGTTGGCGAGCTCCTGGACGGCGATCGCCTCGGGCACCACCACCTCGCGCACCACCTTGCGCGCCTCCGCCGGGCCGCCGCGCCCGGCCGCCGCGCGCCGCTCCCGCTCGCGCGCGCGGCGCACCGATGCGAGGCTGCGCTGGCGCTCGTTCTCGTCGAGGGCCTGGACGACCGTCATCTTGCCGCCGCCGCGGCGTTTCGACCCGCGCCGGGCGGCGATGGACAGGCGCTGGTTCTGGCCCTTGCGGCGGCGCGGCTGCTGCGGCGCCTCCGCCTCCTCCGCCTTGCGGCGCGGGGCGGCCTGCGCCTGGGCGGCCTGCTTCTCCTTCTCGCGGGCCTGCGCGGCGGCGTCGGCCTTCGCCTTCGCCTTGGCGCGCGCCTCGGCCTCGGCCGCCTCGGCGGCCGTGCGCTCCGCCTCGCGCCGGGCCTTCTCCTCGTCCTCGGCGCGGCGGCGCGCCTCCTCTTCGGCGCGGCGCGCCGTCTCCAGCGTCCGCAGGCGCTCCTCCTCCTCGGCCAGCCGGGCGTTCTCCAGGGCGCGGGCGCGGGCCGTGCGCTCCTCCCCGGTGAGCTTCTGCCCCGGGGCCGGGCGCCCCCCCCTGCCGCCTCCGGAACGCGACGGACCGCCCCCCGGCTTCTGCTTGATCTCCGACAGGCGGCCCGAGGATTCGCGCTTGAAGACGCGCTTCTTCTTGCGCTCCACCCGCACCGACTTGGAGCGCCCGTGCGAGAAGCTCTGGCGGATCTGCCCGCCCTCGACGGTCTTGTTCAATTCGAGCCGGCCTGGTCGGGACAGGCCGAGGGTTCCGCGCTCCCCGCCGTTCGCGTTATCGGTCATCTCGCTCGCCACTCCCCCGTCCGGCGTCGTCCGCCGCCGTCCTGAACCCCGCCAGCCGGCCCGCGGCCGTCTTGAACTTCTCCGCCAGCCCGCCGCGGCGGAGCGCCGCATGCGCCGCGTCGCGCCCCAGCCCGGCGGCCATTTCGGCGCGGTCGAACACCGTCACCGCGGCGCAGCGCGGCGCGGCCGCCGCCCGCAGCCGCTCGAGCTTCCCGCGGCCGTCCGCCGCCGCGTCGCGCGCCTGGACCAGGACCGCCGCGGCGCCGTCCTCGAGGGCGCGCCGCGCCGCCCGCGCGCCGATGGCCGCCTGCCCGGCGCGCCGGGCCAGGCCCAGCAACCCCAGGGCGCGCGCCGCGAGCGTCGCCTCGCAACGCTGGACGAGATCGCCGGGGACTCGCCCGGCGCGCGCCAGCGCGCCCTTGCGGCGGCAGGCCGCCTCGACCAGCCCGCGCTCGGCGCCGATCCACACGCCCCGCCCGGGCAGGGTCTGCGCCACGTCCGCGACCACCGCGCCATCCGGGGCCGCAACGAAGCGGATCAGCGCCGATTTGTCCAGCACCCGGCGCGTCACCGCGCACCGCCGCCGGGGGCCGCCGGGCTCCGTCACGCCGCCTCCCCGTCCGCGCCGGCGGAGGCGTCCGCGGCGGCGTCCTCCGGCGGCGGCGCCTCCGGCGTCTCCGGCGGCGGCGGGTCGTCGGCGAACCAGTGCGCCCGCGCGGCCATGACGATCCCGCCCGCCGCCTCCTCGTCGAGCGCGCCGTCGCCGACGATCTCGACCAGTTCGTCGGCGGCGAGGTCGGCGAGGTCGTCGAGCGACTTCACCCCGGCCTCGCCGAGGGCGACCTGCATCGCCGGCGTCAACGCCTCGATCCCGGCGACCCGGTCGTCGACGCCGAGTTCGACGCGCCGCCGCGAGAGTTCGTCGTTGCGCTTGACCAGGTAGTCGCGCGCCCGGGCCCGCAACTCCTCGGCCAGCCCCTCCTCGTCGAACCCCTCGATCTCGGAGAGCTCCTCGACGGGCATGAAGGCGACCGACTCGACGTCGGTGAAGCCTTCGCCGACCAGCAGGTGGGCGATCATGTCGTCGACGTTGAGCGCCTCCATGAAGAGCGCCGACGCCTCGCGCAGCTCCTCGTTCCGGCGCTCCGATTCCTGGCCCTCGGTCACGATGTCGATGTTCCAGCCGGTGAGCTGCGAGGCGAGGCGCACGTTCTGGCCCCGCCGCCCGATGGCGAGGCTCAGTTGTTCGTCGGGGACCACGACCTCGATTCGCTCGCTCTCGTCGTCGAGGACGACCTTGGACACTTCCGCCGGCGCCAGCGCGTTGACGATGAAGGTCGCGGGGTCGGAGTTCCACTGGATGATGTCGATCTTCTCGCCCTGGAGTTCGTTGACCACCGCCTGGACGCGGCTGCCGCGCATGCCGACGCAGGCCCCGACGGGGTCGATGCCCGAATCGTTCGACAGGACGGCGATCTTGGCGCGGCTGCCGGGGTCCCGGGCCACCGATTTGATTTCGATGATGTTGTCGTAGATCTCCGGCACTTCCTGGCGGAACAGCCCGGCCATGAATTCGGGCCGCGCGCGCGACAGGAAGATCTGCGGCCCGCGCGGTTCGCGCCGGACCTCGTAGATCAGCGCGCGCAGGCGGTCGCCGTCGCGGAACCGTTCGCGCGGCAGCGATTCCTCGCGGCGCATCGTCGCCTCGGCGCGGCCGAGATCGACCATGACTCCGCTGTATTCGTCGCGCTTGACCAGCCCGTTGACGATCTCGCCCGCGCGATCCTTGTATTCCTCGTATTGCCGGTCGCGCTCGGCGTCGCGCACGCGCTGGACGATCACCTGCTTGGCGGCCTGCGCGGCGAGGCGGCCGAGGTCGATGGGGGGCAGGAGTTCGACGAGCCGGTCGCCGACGCCGAGCGCCGCGTCGTACGACCGCGCGTCGGCGAGGGAAATCTCCCGCGCCGCGTCCTCGACGTCGTCCACCACCTGGCGGACCCGGCTCAGGCGGATCTCCCCGGTGCGCGGCTCGATGCTCGCCTCGATGTCGAGCTCCTCGCCGTATTTGCGCCGCGCCGCCGTCTGGATCGCCTGCTCCATCGCCTCGACGACGATCTCGCGGTCGATCGACTTGTCGCGCGCGACCGCGTCGGCGACCTGCAACAGTTCCGGCCGGGTGAGGCTCCGGGTGGCGCCGCTCAGCATGTTCTCCCTTCCCTTTCCGCCCCGACCAGCCGGGCCGACCGGACCGCCGCGAACGGCACCCGGACCGCGCCCTCGCCGCCGCCCAGGTCGATGCGCACATGCGGGTCGGCGTAGCCGAGCAGGCGGCCGCGGAACCGCTTCCGCCCGCTGATCGCCTCGGTCGTCTCGAGTTTCGCGTCACGGCCCGCGAACCGCGCGAAATCGGCGGGCCGCACGAGCGGCCGGTCGACCCCCGGCGAACTGACCTCGAGGGTGTAGGACGGTCCGATGGGGTCCTCCGCGTCGAGCGCGGCGGAGACCGCGCGGCTGACCTCGGCGCAGTCGTCCACGGTCACCGCCCCGCCATCGCCGCGCTCCACCATGACCTGGAGGCGCGGCGCCCGCCCGCCGGACAGGCGGACGCGCACGACGGCGCAGCCCATCGACGCGACCGTCGGGGCGATCAGATTCTCGATGGCTTCGGCCTTGTCTCCGTTCAAGCGCACCGTCCCGAAAAAGCGTAAAGCGGCCGCCCCGGCCCGACCGGGCCGCGCGCCGTCCGCCCGCACTATATCGCAACCCGCCCCGCCCGCAAGGCCGCCGAACGCAGTCCCCGTTTCGCCCGGGACACCGCCACCGCGACTCCCGCGCGACGGCGCGCCGGCCGGCCGCGCGGCGGCGAAAACCGCCGGAGCGGTCCGTGTCTATCTCGCCCGGCTTCGTCCTCTGCTCGCCCCGGCGGACGGCAATCTTCCCGCCCCCGCGCCGTTCGGCGCGCGCCGGCGCGTCGACGCCGGCGCCGCCCAGGCCTGCCTCGACGCGCCGGGCATGCCGTTTCTGCCAAGCGAAACCATCGCGCGGGGCCTCGCCGCCGCCCGCTGGCCCGGCCGCCCGCAACGCCAGCCTGCTCCGGATCGTCGTCGGCGCGATGCAGGGCAAGGAGCCGCACGGCTTCCTCGCCTCCCTGGCCTCCCGCGCCGTCGCGCCGACCGTCGTCTCCGTCCCCGCTACCCTCCGCCGCGCCTGCATCCTCGTCTGCGACCCGATCTACCTGGCGGGGACCGCGCTCGTCGACACGTCGCCGCGTCCGCAGCCGTCTAGGGCAATCGCATTTGGTTTTCATACCAAGAGACCTCTGCACAAGGGCGGGTTTTCCGGGATTGGGTTGCGGCCCGCAGGGGTTGTTTTGGGCATTCGGGCGCCGATTTGGCGTTGCTGGGGGGTCGATTCGACGGCCCGACGACCCGATTTGGTCCGATGTGCCGCCGTTCGGACGCGCTTGTCCCGTGTTTATCCCTCGGCGGCGGGCTGGGCGAGGCCGTAGAGGCGCAGAAACATGGCGCCCTTGCGGATGTTGAGCGCAATGGCGGCGAGGCCGTAGAAGGTCGTGTTCTTCGCCAAGCCCAGGAAGCGGGTCCGTCCGAGGCCGTAACACCGCTTATAGACGGCGAACACGCGCTCCACCCCCGACCGCACGACCGCGATCTCATCGTTGCGCTCCTTGTCCGCTTCGCTCAACGGATGGCCGCGATAGCCCCTGCGTTGCACTTGGTCCGCAATCCCGAACCGCGCCAGTTTGTCCCGCGTCTCACGCGAACTGTAGGCGGCGTCCGCATAGAACGCCGTCTCGTCGCCTAACAGCAACCTGTCGCGCTCCCGGCTGTCGTGGACGTTGCCCGGCGTCACCGTCTGGCGGTGGACGAACCCATCCTCATCGACCCCCGTGTGAACCGAGTAGCCATAGGCGCTCTTCATGCGGCCCCGGCTGTCCTGCTTCACATGAAGCCCCGCCTCCGGATCCCGGACCGCCGCCCCGTCCTTCCCCTGGCCCCGGCCCGAACGCGCCGCCTCCACCGGCGTCGCATCGACGATGTTAATCCGCCCCTCGGTCATCACGATGCGCTGCTCCTCCAGCTGGCGGTTCACTTCCCCCAGCAGCAACTCCCACAGGTCGTGCTTCACAAGGCGAGACCGGAACCGCCCCAACATCGTCGCGTCCGGAACCCCGCCGCCCAACTCAAGGCGGCAGAAACGCCGAAACAGCAGGTCACGATACAGGCACTGCGACAACCGGACGTCCGAAAGCCCATACCACACGCCGAGCAACAGCCCCCGGAACAGCGTCAGAAGCGGGTAACTCGGACGACCCGTCCGTGACCCGTAGATCGACGACAACAGTCGTGCGATCTCCGACCGGTCCAGAAGCGACTCCGCAGCATCGAGCGCGCGGAGCGCCGGATGACCCAGCTCCGCAGCCGATACGAACAACGCAGGCTGCGCACGAAACGGTTTCTGCATGAAGCCACCATACCATAACCACAACGGGTTATGCAGAGGTCTCATCTTATTCTCTCTTCAAGCGGCGCGGCCGTCTGCGGCAGCCAGCACCGATAGACGGATTCCAGACTGGCAATCGGCTTGTTCACGAGATTATCGTGTATCTCGATACTCGACAGTCGCGCGAGTATCGGGCTCACGCGGCCGAGATTCTTCCATGCCAGACATTCGAGAGCCCAGAGCAAGCCGGTCCTCGGGCACGGGCTGAACAGGGTATTCTCCACAGGTTTCAGCAGGCCGAAAACGGCCGGCTGGGATTGTCGGAGATCCTCCTCGATGAGGTTCAGAAACGTATCCGGCGCCGCTTCGGCGTAGGACGGAAGGTCTCTGTTATGCGACAGCAATTTGTCGACGGTCAGGGGTGTGAGCAGACCGTGGACGAGCGATGCAACGCGATTCTCGACGTCGATGCCGGTTCGGACGCGGAGCAAGTCGTTGCCATGAACGGAGAGTATGACGAGGGTTTCGCGGATACCGTCGCGAAGGACGTCGGAATGGTTCCGAACCTTGCCGTATATCGGCGCGGCCCATCTGTTGCTTTCCGGCAAATCGAGGGCGGGATCCTCCTCGGCCAGCACGGATTTGGCCAACCGGAAAAATTTATCCAGGTCGCTTGCGCCGATCTGCCCGCTTATGGCAAAGAACGCATCCATCTTCGACACAACGCCGCGATGGCGCCCGACGCTCCAGGCAGGGCTGTCGTCGAGTTCCAGAAGTCGGGCGACGGTTGCTTCAATTTCGGCGTAAGACCTGTCGGCACCGGCGAGAGTCGACAGAATCTCCCGGTCTGGCTCGGAGTCGTCGCGCCACGCCCCGATCAGGATCAGCGGAATCAGCTCTCTCGCCGTTTCGGCGTTCGCCCACTGAGGCGTCCGGATAGCGGGGATCTTAGAGGCCGTTTTAGAATATACTATTGAAATTATTCGATTTTTGATCGGTATGGCTGCATGCTTCACACACATGCCAATGGACTCCCGCAATCTTGGGAGTTACGATCCGTTTGCCGACGCGGATACCGTGCAGACAGGATGCGGGGACAATACACTGAAAGTAATCGATTCATTCTGAAACGGCCTCTTAGAGCGCCGCCGCCGCAGGATGGTCGGCGAACGCCCGGTTTCCCGGGCCAGCCGGTCCACTAGGTCGTCGTCGATGCCCATGTCGGCAAGCGCCGTCGCGAAGGCGTCGCGGTTCAGCTGGCGGAGGGCGATGTCGGGCGTCGCGCGGACGTCGTTGCGGGGACGGACGACGATGCAGTGGCGCCGACGGTATATGGACGACAGTTCGTGCTCGGCCTCTTCGGATCGGACGATAGGGATGAAATTCGCCTCCGACGACGCCAGTTTCCGCAACGTCGGGGCGGAGTGGAATATCGCCGCGAGGTCTCTCCAGCGCGCCATGACGTCATCGCGTAGGAAGGCGCAGGCGAGAAACGCGGCGGCTTCGCCCCAGGAATCGGCGGTGACGACGAGAGGCCGTTCGCTGTCTTTCGCGAGCCAGTTTTTCAGCGTATCGCGATGCTCCGTTATCGCGGCGTCGAATATGGCGGGAGTCATCGGCGGGGCGCTCGCCTCGGCCCACCGCGTCCACCATTGGTCGAGCGTATCGAAGCCGTCCGTCGGGAGGCCGAGCTGCTCGGCCATCCACATTTGCGCCGGGACGGCGTGTTCGATCCACTGCTCCAGGTCGCTCGCGTCGAGGGCGCGCACGTCCCGCCATTCGCCCTCCTTCCGCTTGGCGTCGGCCCAGTCGTCCTTGCCGGGCCAATTGCGCGGCGTGACGAATACGAAGGCGATCTTCTCCCTCTCGGCCGGAGGCGTGGAGCGGATGCGGGCCGCGTAGTCCTCATTGGCCTTGCGGCGCGGGTTTCGGCCGGTCCCGAACTCCCACCCGGACGTCCCGCCGGGGATCCACGGCGTCGCCGCGCCCGCCTCGATCGTCCCGTCCCAACCCTTGCGCTCGGCGTTGTCACCGCCGGGGAAATCGACCCGGCGGAGATCGCGGCCGGTGGAATGGACGAGCTTGCGCAGGAGCACGGGCAACCGGCTGCGCGCCTCGATACGGTCCGCCCAGTCGTGGATGAGCCGGGCCTCTAAGAGGCCGTTTCGAAATGAATTGAGTGATTTCAGTCGGTTGTGGTTCACTGGTTGTGGGAACCAGCCAGCGAGGCGCAACATGTGGACTGAAATCACTCGCGCGAAGTATGCGCGCGATGGCGGGCGCTATGCAAGCGATTTGAGAGAGGCGGAATGGCGGCTGGTTGCGCCCGACATGCCGGCCCGCAAGCCTCTGGGGCGCCGGCGCAGCACGGATTTGCGCGAGGCGGTCAACGCCATCTTGTACGTCCTTCGCAGTGGCTGTCCGTGGCGCATGTTGCCGAAGGAGTTTCCGCCGTGGCGGATGGTGTATCGATATTTCTCGGCTTGGCGCGATAGCGGTTTGTGGGTGTCGATCGGCCATCGCCTTATGCTGAAGGCGCGCAAGGCGGAGGGGCGGCGGGCCAGCCCGTCCGCCGGCGTCGTCGACAGCCAGTCGGTGAAGACCACGGAAAGCGGCGGTCCGCGCGGCTTCGACGCTGGCAAGAAGGTCAAGGGCCGCAAGCGGCATATCCTCACCGACACGGGCGGCTTGCTGGTCACGGCGCAGGTTCACGCCGCCGATATCCAGGACCGCGACGGCGCGCCCGAACTGCTCACCTCCATCCGCTCCAGTTTTCCCTGGCTGCGCTGCGTGTTCGCCGATGGCGCTTATGCGGGTCCGAAACTCCGGGCCGCGCTCGATGGCAAGGGGCGGTGGAGGATCGAGGTCGTGAAACGGTCCGACACAATGCGCGGCTTCGAGCCGTTGCCGCGCCGATGGGTCGTCGAACGGACATTGGCTTGGTTGAGCCGTAACCGGCGTCTGGCCAAGGACTTCGAGGCGACCATCGCCACGGCGCAGGCATGGCTCTTCATCGGAAACGTGCAGATCCTCATCCGAAGAATGGCAAGAATATAAAAGCAAAAACCATTCCGGTACGGGCTCTAAAGGTGCCGGCGTCCCGGTCAAGACGCCCGAATGCCGCCGCCGCGGACGGCGCGCCCGGACGCCGCGGCGATGGGCGGAATCCGGATCCGGGCGACCCGGTATCCCCGGATGCAGCTATGGCCCATCGGCGACGACTTCGAGGATCGGTTGCCTGCGATTCCGCCCTTGTGCGATCCCATGACGGGGAAGCCGATGACGCAGCGCGATTCGATATGAAACGCATGCGCGACATATGGATAACGGTGTTCATGGACGATCTCCGGCCGCGCCGCGCGGGCCGGGCGCCGCTCGCCGCCGATGGGCGCAAGGCGTATCGCGAAGCCGCCGAGGGCGCGTTGCGGCGCAGGCGAAGGGGCGTCGCGGTCGACCTCCTCGCTCCGCGATCCCGTGCAGCAAGAACGATCCGGGACGGCACGGGCGTCAATACATCAGTCGTTTGTCAATTTCCGCCTTGTCGTCCCACCACGCCGCCTCATGGTCATAGCTCTCGGCGATACCCTCCAAAATCGAGCTAACAAAAGGATACTCGATAGCACGCCGTTGCGCCCAATTCCGGTATTTCGCGGCGAGTTCGCGTTCCTGATCGCCGCCTTCTTGACGCCAATGGGCTCCCCGCGCATTGTGAACCCCGCCGCTAAACCCATAACGAATGCGCGGCACGGGAAATCGCTCCAACACCTCGCACACCGCATCGCACGGCCACAACCCATTCTGCTCGGGCGGCGCGTGGGAGAGGATTTGGCCGATCCTGCTATCGCCAACCTCTGCACGGCCATAACGCGCACAAAGGTCACGCGCCTTGCCGACCCAGTTTTCCAGCGCTTCCGCGTCGATTCCACCTTCGGAATCGGTTCCGGGAACACGGCGAACTCGATCGAGAAGGCGATACGCGTTCGACGCCAGAGATCTTCGCTGCTTCATGTCTTCGACCCGCCATTCCGGGGGATCCTGTCCTTCGTCCGCTCGCTCGAATACGAAAGCCAGAACGTAAACGAAGAAATCCGGCGATTCCGCGATCTGGCGCTCCAGATTAGGAACGCCGTGTTCGCTACGGTCGAGAGCTTCAAGAAACGCAAATTCGAGCCGCGCCATTTCCGCAACGCTAACGTCGGCCCGACCGTTCAGGGAGTCAAGAGCGTTGGATATTTGGTACGCTTCAATTTCGGGATTGACAATCGGATCCGGCTTCGCCGCAACAAAATCAAAAAGAAGCCGTTTGAGACGCGAAGTCTCGACTTGAGACCAATTGCCAAATGCTGCGCGGAAAGCGGCCGCGGGACGCTCGACATCGAACAAGCAATCCAGCAATTCGGCAAGCTCCGATTCGTCGTAACGTCTCCATTCCGGCGCAACCTCCCGCCAATATCGATCGCGAGCGTCCTGAGGGTAGTCGTCGAGCAGACGCCAGGTGCGCCGCCCGAAAGGCGCGTACAAAAACAGGCGCGATGCCTGCTTGGCGTCGACGCCCTCGGTGAGAGTGCGAATCAGAATCTCAAGCGTATCCTTGTCGGCGGATCGCAGAAATCCCCGAATACACTCGTTCATCTTTTCGCGTAACGCGCCCTCGTGCGACAGGCAGTCCCGCAAGAAATCGACGCGAGACTCCTCGTCCTCGAGGTGACGCGACAGGAAGAAGCCTATCATATGGGGAATACCGCCTTCCTCCATAAGCGCTACGATGCCTTTATGACCGCGCTCCGTCCATATCTCCTTCATCGCCGCGGAGCGCAGCCGATCTGCACGCGCTTCGCGTTCCTCATAGTCCATATCTTCATCCGAGACGTCTGCGTCATTAAAGTCCACGGCAAAATCGGTGAAAAGCCTGGCGTTTCGGATCGCCGAATCTTCCGGCCCCAAGCGCGCGCACGCGGCGCGCGCACGCTTCAATGTATTCTCATTCGCGCCTTGACGCAAGGCGCGGAGCGTGAACACGGATTCGCGAATCCGCTTCAGGAGATTCGCCCTGGCATGCTGATTGCTCTCCGACTCTGCCCACTCGTCCACCAAATCCCATATCGTTTCCTTGTCGGTTTCTCCGACCCACTGAATATTCTCCACCAAGTCTCCAAGTTTTCCGTGGTCGTGCTGCGGCCAACCAAGCGCGATGTCAAGAGATTCCCGTGCGAAGGCAATTCTCTCTTGATTGGTTACCGCATGGTGGCCTACGCCGGACGCATCGTTACGCCAGCGCGGGCGATAGTTGGGCAGCGCCATTCGCGGGCCGCCGTATAGCTGCGCCATGCAAATTGTCCAACCGATATCGGGGAATTTCTTCGCCAATACCCGGAGGGAGCTTATTCTCTCCTCAAGCGGCGCGGCCGTCTGCGGCAGCCAGCACCGATAGACGGATTCCAGACTGGCGATCGGCTTGTTCGTGTAATTATCATGTATCTCGATACTCGACAGTCGTGCGAGTATCGGGCTCACACGGCCCAGATTCTTCCATGCCAGACATTCGAGAGCCCAGAGCAAGCCGGTCCTCGGGCATCGGCTGAACAGGGTATTCTCCACAGGTTTCAGCAGGCCGAAAACGGCCGGTTGGGATCGTCGGAGATCCTCCTCGATGAGGTTCAGAAACATATCCGGATCTGCTTCGGCGTAGGACGGAAGATCTCTGTCATGCGACAGCAATTTGTCGACGGTCAGGGGTGTGAGCAGTCTGCGCACGAGCGATGCGACGTGACCCTCGACGTCGATGTCGGTTCGGGCGCGGAGCAGGTCGTTGCCATGGACGGAGAGTATGACGAGGGTTTCGCGGATACCATCGCGAAGGACGTCGGAATGGTGCCGAACCTTGCCGTATAGCGCCGCAGCCCATCTGTCGCTTTCCGGCAAATCGAGGGCGGGATCCTCCTCGGCCAGCACGTACTCGGCCAGCAGGAAAAAGTCATCCAGATCGGTTTCGACGATCTGCCCGCTTATGGCAAAGAACGCATCCATCTTCGACACGATGCCGCGATGGCGCCCGACGCTCCAGACGGGGCTGTCGTCGAATTCCCGCAGTCGGGCGATAGTCGTTCGAATTTCCGCGTAGGGCCTGTCGGCGAGAGTCGACAGGATCTCCCGGTCCGGCTCGAAGTCGTCGCGCCATGCCCCGATCAGAACCAGCGGGACCAAGTCTCTCGCCGTTTCGGCGTCCGCCCACCGAGGCGTCCGGATAGCGGGGATCTTAGAGCGCCGCCGCCGCAGGATGGTCGGCGAGCGGCCGGTTTCCCGGGCCAGCCGGTCCACTTGGTCGTCGTCGATGCCCATGCCGGCAAGCGCCGTCGCGAAGGCGTCGCGGTTCAGCTGGCGGAGGGCTATGTGGGTCGTCGAGCGGACGTCGTTGCGGGGACGGACGACGATGCAGTGGCGCCGACGGTATATGGACGACAGTTCGTGCTCGGCCTCTTCGGATCGGGCGATAGGGATGAAATTCGCCTCCGACGACGCCAGTTTCCGCAACGTCGGGGCGGAGTGGAATATCGCCGCGAGGTCTCTCCAGCGCGCCATGACGTCATCGCATCGGAAGACGCAGGCGAGAAACGCGCCGGCCTCTTCCCAGGAATCGGCGGTAACGACGAGAGGCCCTTCGCTGTCTTTCGCGAGCCAGTTTTCCAGCGTATCGCGATGCTCCGTTATCGCGGCGTCGAATATGGCGGGAGTCATCGGTGGGTCGCTCGCTTCGGCCCATCGCGTCCACCACCGGTCGAGCGTATCGAAGCCGTCCGTCGGGAGGCCGAGCTGCTCGGCCATCCACATTTGCGCGGGGACGGCGTGTTCGATCCACTGCTCCAGGTCGCTCGCGTCGAGGGCGCGCACGTCCCGCCATTCGCCCTCCGCCCGCCTGGCGCCGGCCCAGTCGTCCTTGCCGGGCCAGTTGCGCGGGGTGACGAACACGAAGGCGATCTCCTCCCTCTCGGCCGGAGGCGTGGAGCGGATGCGGGCGGCGTAGTCCTTATTGGCCTTGCGGCGCGGGTCTCGGTCAGTCCCGAACTCCCACCCGGACGTCCCGCCGGGGATCCACGGCGTCGCCGCGCCCGCCTCGATCATTCCATCCCAACCCTTGCGCTCGGCGTTGTCATAGCCGGGGAAATCGACCCGGCGGAGGTCGCGGCTGGTGGAATGAACGAGCTTGCGCAGGAGCACGGGCAACAGGCTGCGCGCCTCAATGCCGTCCGCCCAGTCGTGGATGGACTTGGCCTTAATGTCGAGGAAGGGCGGCGCGTAGGCGGGGACGGGGATAACCTGTTCCTTCCCGCCGAGATCGTATCGGCCGAGCGCCGCCTGGAGGTCGAGAAGTTCCTTGCGGTCGGCTCCGAACGCTTTTTCCAGCCTGACGGCCATATCGGGCGAGAGCGCGGAGCGGCCGTTCAACAGGTTGGAGAGGGCCGGCCTGCCGACACCCAGCCTTTTGGCGGCCTCCGTGACCGTCATGCCCTGGGGGATGACACGCTCCCTGACGACGGCGCCGGGGTGTGGAGAGCGATCCGGTCGTTCCTGCATGGCGAGGTCCTCCGCGGCGGCACCGCGCGACGTATGTAGCCCATTGCGCTACGCGATACGATAGCCGCGCCGAAACTAATTTTCAAGCGTTAGGTCCCGCGGACGAAGGCGGATCCGGCAGGTGCGCGCCGCCGCCCGAGAGGACAAGGAGGCCGCCATGCCGCGCTTCAGCGTCGGGAGCCCGCGCCGCATGTGCGCCCGGACCTTCGCGGCCGCCGGGTTCGCCGTCGCCGACGCGGAGCGCATCGCCCATCCGATGGTCGAATCGAACCTGGCGGATCACGACAGCCACGGGGTGCGGCGCGTCCCCGTTTACGTCCAGCGTGTGCGCTCAGCAGGTTGGAGAGGGCCGGCCTGCCGACGCCCAGCCTTTTGGCGGCCTCCGTAACCGTCATGCCTCGGGGGATGATGCGCTCCCTGACGACGGATCCGGGGTGCGGGGGGCGATCCGGTGGCTTCCACATGGCGAGGTTCTCCGCGACACTGTTGGCGGCTATGTAGCCCGTCGCGTTACACAATACAATACCCATGCCGAAATTAAATTTCGCACGCTCGGTCCCGCGGACGAGGGCGGCCTCGTCCTCGCCTCGGCCGCGCGCCTCGCGAAGCGTGCGCGCAGGCCGAAGCTCCGCTCCTCCGATCTCCCCGGGGGTCCGGGAAAGCGGATCGGGATCGCGCTCCGCCTGTGATGCGAACCGCGGCGGGCGGCGCTTCGGGCCGCCGCGTGCGGTTTGACCGGGCGCGGCGGCTCCGGCAGGGTGCGCGCCGCCGCCGGGGGGACGAGGAGGCCGCCATGCCGCGCTTCAGCGCCGGGAGCCTGCGCCGCATGTGCGCCCGGACCTTCGCGGCCGCCGGGTTCTCCGCCGCCGACGCGGAGCGCATCGCCCATCTGATGGTCGAATCGAACCTGGCGGGGCACGACAGCCACGGGGTGCGGCACGTCCCCGTCTACGTCCAGCGCGTCCGCGACGGGCTGATCGACCCGGCGGGGCGGGCGCAGGTCGTCTCCGAAACGCCGGCGACGGCGATCCTCGACGGCGGGCGCACGCTGGGCCACCTCGCCGCCGGGCGCGGCATGGCGCTGGCGGTGGAGAAGGCGCGGACCGTGCGCATAGCCGCCGTCGCGGTGCGGAACAACGAACACGTCGGGCGGGTGGGCGCCTACCCCGAAATGGCGGCGGCGGCGGGGTTCGTCGGCCTGACCTTCTGCAACGCGCAGGGGCGGGGAATTTCGATCGCCGCGCATGGCGGGATCGAGCGGCGCATCGGCGCGAACCCCGTAGCGGCGGGCTTTCCCAACCCCGACGGCGACCCGATCCTGCTCGACATGTCGACCTCGCAGATCGCCATGAACAAGGTCCGCCAGGCGCGCGACCGCGGCGCTGCCCTGCCGGAGGGCGCGATGCTGGACGAGGACGGGACGCCGACGACCGACCCGGCGGCGTTCATGGACCGCGCCGGCGCGGCGCTGCCGCTGGGCGGCCTCGCCTTCGGCCATAAGGGGTTCGGGCTGGCGGTGGTCGTGGACCTGCTGTGCGGCGCGCTCGGCGGCGCCGGCGGCGCCCCGGACCGCGACGACGCGGCGCTCGACAACGGGACCTTCCACATCGCCATCGACCCGGAGGCGTTCGCCGCGCGCGATGTTTATGAGGCCAGGGCGCGCCGGCTGGCGGCCTACCTCCGCGCCAGCCGCCCGCTGCCGGGAGTGGACCGGGTGCGGATGCCGGGGGACTTCGAGGCGGAGCATCGCGCCGAGCGGACGGCGGGCGGAATTCCGGTCGACGACGCGGTATGGACGAAAATCCGCGCGACGCTGGCGCGGCTGAACGTGCCGGAGCCGGAGCCGCTCTGACCCATGCCGTTCCGCTTCGTCCACACGGCCGACATCCACCTCGACTCGCCGCTGCGCTCGCTGGCGCTGCGCGACCGCGAGCTCGAAGATCTGATCGGCCGCGCGACCCGGCAAGCGTTCGAGAACATCGTCGAACTGTGCCTGGAGGAGCAGGTCGACGCGCTCATGATCGCCGGCGACTTGTACGACGGCGGGCAGACGTCGATGAAGACGGCGCTGTTCCTCGCCGGGCAATTGAAGCGGCTGGACGATGAGGGTATCCGGACGTTCATCGTCCGCGGTAACCACGATGCGGAGTCGCGGATCACCCGGGAGCTCGTCTTGCCGGAGGGCGTGAAAGTGTTCGGCGGACGGGGCGAGGCGGTGAAGATCGAGCGGCCCGACGACGCGCTCCCTGTCGCGGTACATGGCGTGAGTTTCGCCAAGCCGAAAGCGCCGGACAGCCTCGTTCCGAAGTTCAAGCCGCAAGTCGACGAAGCGTTCAATATCGGCCTGCTGCACACGAGTTTGGCGGGCGCGCGGGAGCACGACGATTACGCGCCGTGCGCCGTCCGCGATCTCGTCGACCACGGGTTCGATTACTGGTGCCTGGGCCACGTCCACAAGCGAGAGGTGCACCATGAGAACCCGCACATCACGATGCCCGGGATGCCGCAGGGGCGCTATATCGACGAGGCGGGACCCAAATCGGTGACGCTGGTCCATATCGGCGATGACCGATCCGTCGAGTGCACCGAGCACCCGGTGAACGTGGCGCAGTTCGAGCGCGTCGAGGTCGATCTCGCCGGAGCGGAGGAGCCTCGCGAGATGGCGCGGCGCGTGGGCGAAACGCTGGACGAACTCCGCGCCGGCGTTGAGGCGGAGCATCTGGTCGTGCGGCTGAAGCTGACCGGCGGGACTCCGTTGAACTGGTGGTTGCGGCGCGAGCCGGAACGGGTCGAGACCGAAGCCCGTCACCGCGCCGGCATGGCCGGGAACGCCTGGATCGAGAAGGTCGAGATCGCGACCCGGGAACCCGGAAAGGCGGACTCGAACCCGGGGGCGTTCGGGGAGCTCGCGAAGGCGATGCGGGGGTCCGCGGCGCGTTCGGAGGAGTTTCGCGCGGAAGCGGACCGCGCGATGGAGGAGATCGAACGGGCGCTCCCCCCGGAGGCGCGCCGCGCGCTCGGAGCCAACCCGGAGGATCGGGAGGCGACGCTTGCCGGGCTGATCGACGAAGGACGCGAAGCCGTACTCGCCCGCCTTCGCGGGGGCGCGTAGGATCGATGCGTCTGCGCCGGCTGATCCTGTCGCGATACGGCATGTTCTCCGACTCCGACGACAAACCCACCGTCGACTTCGGAGAACGGAAGAAGGGCGAACCGGACCTGCACGTGATCTACGGTCCGAACGAGGCCGGCAAGTCCACCGCGCTGGCCGGGTTCCTCGACCTCTTGTTCGCTTTCGAGCTCCGCAGCCGCTACGCCTTTCTCCACGGCTACAACGCCATGCGGGTGGAGACCGACCTTGAAATCGACGGCGCGCCGCGCCGCTTCGTCCGTATCCGCAAGAGACAGGGCAGCCTTCTCGACGGCGGCGGCAAGGAGGTCCCCGAAGGCCGGCTCGCCAACGCCCTCGGCGGGATGACCCGCGAGAACTACAAGGCGATGTTCTCGCTCGACGACGATACGCTGGAGGCCGGCGGCGACGAAATTCTGAAAAGCGAGGGCGATGTCGGCCGGGCGCTCTTCGCCGGCGGGGCCGGACTCGTGGAGCTGAGCGAAACCCTGAAGGAGCTTCGCGAAAACGCCGATGAATTTCACCGGGAACGGGCGAGAAAGACGAAACTTAACGAGTTGAAGAAGCAGCTCGCGAACCTCGCGGAGGAGAAGAAACGGCTGGACATGGCGGCGCCCGCTTACGCGGCTCTCGCAAAGGCGCACGCAGCGGCGCGTCAATCCTATGACGACGCGGCGGCGGAAGTCGCGAAGCTGGAGACGGCGCGCGCCGGCGTCGAACGCCGGCTTGCCGCGCTGCCCTGGCTCGCGGAGATCCGCCGGTTGCGCGAGGAGCTCGCGGGCTTGGCGAATCTGCCCGAACCGCCGCGGGCCTGGTTCGACCGTATCGGCCCGCTGCTGCGCGACGAGCCCCGGCGGGCCGCGAAACTGGAGAACCTCGAGAAGCAGAAGCGGGACCTTGAGGAGGAGCATCGGTCCCTGACCGCGGACGAGGCGATTCTGGCCCTGGAGGATCGTATCGCGCGGCTCGACGCGCTCGGCGCGCGTTACCCCGGTGAGCGGGAAGACCTGCCGAGACGACGCGATACGCTGGCGAATATCGACGGAAACATCGCCGCCGTTCTGCACCGGCTGGAGAAAGACTCCGGCGCCGACCCCGCGGCTCTTGTCGTTCCCGCCGCCGCGGGCGGCGCGTTGCGCGACCTGATCGAAAGGCGGGCCGGCGTGGAGGAGCGCCGGAAGGGCGCGGCGGCGGAACTGCGGGACGCGGAGGCCGAGGCGGAGCGGGCGAAGAAGGCGTGCGCGGAAGGCCAGGCGGCGTCGGACGCTGGACGCGATGCAGCGTTCGCGCGGTTGGTCGCCACTCTCGACGATACGCGACGCGGCGACTGGCGGACGCGCCTGAACCTCCACGAGGCGCGCCGCCGCGCCCGGGCGGACGATCTGGACGACAAGATCGAACAATTGCGGCCGTGGAGCGGCGGCGCGGAAGATCTGGCGCGGGTGGAGGCGCCCGAACCCGAAGAACTGGAGGCGTGGAAGACGGCGCTGGCGGCGGCGGAAAAGGACATCGAGGGCCTCGAAGCCGAGGAAGCCCGCCTCGCGGACGAACGCGCCGCGCTCTCCGCCCGCGCCGGCGCGGCGAAGACGGAGACCGGCGTCGCAGACGACGACGAGGCGGCGGCGCTGCGGGCGGCGCGCGACGAGGCATGGACCCGCCATCGCGCGGCGCTGGACGCGGAAACCGCCGATGTTTTCGCGGATCGGATGAACGCGCACGACGCCGCGGCCGACAACCGCCTCGCCCATGCCGGCGCGCTCGCCCGCGTGCGGCAGGCTGGCGAGGACCTGCGCGCGGCGGCCGCGAAGGCGAAGCGTAACGCCGAAGAACTTTCCCGCGCGCGGCGGCGGCGGCGAAAGGTTATCGACGAGATAGCCGCATCGGTCGCCGCCGTGATCCGCTCCGGCGCTGCGGCCATGCCGCCGGACGTGTCGCTGCCCCGGCTCGCGGCGTGGACGGCGCGGCGCGGCGATATTCTCTCCGCCCTGAAGGAGGCGCGCGGCGAAGACGCGGAGATTGCGCGCGCCGGGGAGGACGGACGCCGGCTGCGCGCGCGGCTCGCCGAGGCTCTCGCCGCCGTCGGCGCCGCCCCGCATCCGGCGGACGACATGGAGAAACTGACGGCGGCGGCGGGGGCGGCGGCGGACGCGGAAAAGGACCGTCGGACGCGGGCGGCGGCGGCGACGCGCAATCTCGAAACGGCGCGGGCGACCCTCGAGCGCCGCCGCGCCGAAGCGCGCCGCGCCGAGAACGACGACAAGGCTTGGCGCCGCGAATGGGACGAGGCGCTGTCTCGCTGCTGGCTGGGAGAAATCGACCCGCCGCCTTCGACGGCGGAGGCGCGGCGGCTTCTCGACGCGGCGGCGGAACTCGAAGCCGCCCGCCGGGAGCGCGAGCCTGTCGCCCGCCAAATCGCGGGGATGGAACGGAACCAGGCGGAGTTCAACGCCGAAGTAAAGGAACTCGTCGAACGAATCGGCGAAAATTTCGACGCGGCGAGAGTCCTCGCGCATTACGACGCCCTGAAGGCGCGCCTTGCCGGGGAAGCCGACCGGCGAAAGAGCCGGGACGCATTGAAGAAGAAGATAGAGGGAGTTGCGGGAGAGCGCGCCCAAGCCACGAACGACATGGCCGAACTGCGCGCCGAGGCCGGGCCCATGTTCGCCATGTTCGAAGTCGACACTCTGCCGGAGGTCGAGAAGGAATTGCGCAGGACGGAGCGCCGCGCCGGGTTGCGCAAGGAACTGTCCGAACGCGAGGCGCGGCTGGTCGAGGCGATGGGCGCCGCGTCGCCGCAAGAGGCGGAGGCCGCGCTTGCCGACGCCGACCGCGAAGCCCTCGAGGCGAAAGCGGCCGAAGTCAAGGCGAAACTGGAGGACGCCGCCGCCCGCAAACAGGCGCTCTTCGCCGAATTGCAACAGGCCGACCACGCGCTCAAGGCGGTCGACGACGAGGACGATGCGGCGCAGCTCGAACAGAAGCGCCGGACGGTGCTGCTCGAAATCGAGGACCGCGCGCGCGATTGGCTGCGAATCCGGCTCGGGGTCGCCGCCGCCGAGCGCGCGCTCGACGCCTACCGCGAGGCGCACCGCAGCTCGATGATGAAGAACGCATCGGAGGCGTTCCGCACCGTCAGCCGCGGCGCCTACGAACGGCTCGAATCGCAGCTGACGGACAAGGGCGAGGTCCTGATCGGCGTCCCGAAAGGCGGCGGCGCGAAGCTGGCGTCCGAAATGTCGAAGGGCGCGCGCTTCCAGCTCTATCTCGCACTGCGCGTCGCCGGATACCGCGAATTCGTCGACCGGCACGGGCCGGTCCCCTTCATCGCCGACGACATTCTCGAAACCTTCGACGACTTCCGCGCCGAGGAGGCGTTCCGGCTGTTCGCGGGTATGGCCGAATACGGCCAGGTCGTCTATCTCAGCCATCATCGGCATCTTTGCGACATCGCCCGCGAGGTTTGCCCCGCCGCCGGGATACACCAACTTCCCGACCCTTCCGCCGCGTGAAAGGAGCGCGCATGCAGGACATGAAAATCGGCGTTCTCGGCGCGGGCGGGCGGATGGGAACGACCCTCGTGCGCCGCATCGACGATTGGCCGGGCGCGGAACTCGCGGCGGCGGCGGAGCGTCCGGATCATCCCGCCGTCGGAAGCGCCATCGGCGGCGCCGGGATCGTCGTGGGTGCCGACGCCCGCGCCGTGTTCGCGGCGTGCGACGCGGCGATCGAATTCTCCACGCCGGAGGCGACGGCGGCGCATGCGCAGCTCGCCGCGGCGACGGGGACGGCGCACGTCATCGGCTCCACCGGGCTGGACGCGGCGCAGGCCGCCGCCTTGCGCGCGGCGGCGGAGCGGGCGCCGGTGGTCTGGGCGCCGAACATGAGCGTCGGCGTGAACCTGCTGTTCGCGCTCGTCGAACGCGCGGCGGCGGTCCTCGGCGACGAATACGACGTCGAAATCGTCGAAATGCACCACCGCCACAAGGTCGACGCGCCGTCGGGAACCGCGCTCGGACTGGGGCGGGCGGCGGCGGCCGGACGCGGGGTGGACCACGACAAGGCGGCGGCGCGTGGGCGCGACGGCTACACCGGCCCGCGCCGGCGCGGCGACATCGGCTACGCGGTCCTGCGCGGCGGCGCGGTCCCCGGCGACCACACGGTCGTCTTCGCCGCCGACGGAGAACGGGTGGAGCTGGGCCACCGCGCCGCCTCGCGCGACGTGTTCGCCGACGGCGCCGTCCGCGCCGCGCTGTGGACGCGCGGCAAGCCCCCCGGACTCTACGACATGCGCGACGTGCTGGGGCTGGAGCGCAGCCCGTCGAGCGCGCCGCGCAGCGCGCGGTAGAACTCGCGCCGCTCCTCCGGCGCGAGGAAGGTCCCGAGGGCGAGGCGGGTTCCGCGGCTCGACAGGGT
Organism: Alphaproteobacteria bacterium; assembly: GCA_965242575.1. Classification (GTDB taxonomy): domain Bacteria; phylum Pseudomonadota; class Alphaproteobacteria; order UBA7887; family UBA7887; genus JANQOH01. The sequence goes on along the minus strand of OZ251461.1, from coordinate 1,441,208 downwards.
GAGGCGGCAATGGTGCTCCTCCGGCGCCTCCAGCGCGACGCGGAGCCAGAAGGGCTGGAAGGTCCACCGCTCGGCGCGCCCGGACGGCGCGACGCGCTCGACCTCGCACAGCGCCGGAGACAGGCGCAGGCGCTCGACGACCCGCCCGCCGCGGTAGTTGAGCCGGAAGGCGAGCCACACCAGCGCCGCGTCGAGGCCGAAAAAGCCGAACACCGGCCACGCCCCCGCCAGCGCGAAGGCCAGCCCGGCGCCGAAACTCGCCAGCGCCACGCACGCCATCAGCGCCAGGAACCCGGCCCGCCCCAGCGACCGGTTCGGGCGCAGCTCGGCGTCGATCAGGAGCGGCCCGCGCACGGAGAAGCCGGTTTGCGCCCCGCCAGGACGGATATGGGGGCGTCGCTCCACACCCGGCGCGCGGCGAACCCGGCCCCGGTCATCGCCGCCAGTTCGTCCTCGAGCGAAAAATAGGTGTCCTCCTCCGACCACTCGGCGAAATGGCGGCGCGCCTGCGCGGCGTCGACGCCGTGCGCCGCCATGTGCGCGGTCCAGCGGCGAAAAGCCGCGGCGCGCGCCGCCGGCGCGGCGGGCATGGTCACGTCGGCGTTGACGAAAACCCCGCCGGGCGGGAGGGCCGCGCAGACGCGCCGGTAGAGCGCGCGCTTCCGCTCCAGCGTCGGGACGTGGTGCAGCGCGAGCGAGGCGGCGGCGGCGGCGCAGGGCGGGAACGGATCGTCGAACGACGCCTCGCGGAAGCGCGCCCGGCCGCCGAACCGCGCGAGCCGGACGCGGGCGCGGCCGAGCATCTCCGCATCGGCGTCGACCAGCTCGACCGCGCCGACCTCCGGGCGCTCCAGCAACGCCTCCGAGAACGCGCCGCTCCCCGCGCCCAGCTCCAGAACCGCGCCGCCGCCGGCGGCCGCCGCGACCTCGCGCGCGGCGGCGCGGAGCATCTCCTCGTAGCCGGGGACGAAACTCCGGATCGCGCGGTCGTAGGCGTCGATCTCGACGCGCAGGTGGCGGCGCACCGAATGCGGCATGGCGGCGAGGGTAGCACGGCCCGGCGCGGCCCGCGCGGGGTTCCCGGCGCCGCCGGTCCGCGCTATGCATGGCCGCCATGAGCGGGGACATGACGCGGAGCCAGGCGGCGGAGACGTTCGCGCGGCTGGCCGCCGGGCGCGAGGCGCCGAAGACCGAGCTCGAATACCGCAACCCCTATACGCTGCTGATCGCCGTCGTGCTCTCGGCGCAGGCGACCGACGTGGGCGTGAACAAGGCCACCGGCCCGCTGTTCGCGAAGGTCGACACGCCCGAGGCGATGGCGGCGCTCGGCGAGGAGAAACTGCGCGAGGCGATCCGCACCATCGGCCTCTACCGGACCAAGGCGAGGAACGTGATCGCGCTGAGCCGGTTGCTGGTCGAACGCCACGGCGGCGACGTCCCGTGCGACCGCGCGGCGCTGGAGGCGCTGCCGGGGGTGGGGCGCAAGACCGCGAACGTGGTGCTCAACAGCGCCTTCGGCGAACCCACCATCGCTGTCGACACGCATATCTTCCGCCTCGGCAACCGCACCGGCCTGGCGCGCGGCAAGACCCCCCGCGCGGTCGAGGACCGCCTGCTCGACATCGTGCCCGAACGCTACAAGCGCCACGCGCACCACTGGCTGATCCTGCACGGGCGCTACGTATGCAAGGCGCGCAAGCCCGCCTGCCCGGACTGCGTCCTCGGCGACCTCTGCCGCTACCCCGGCAAGACCGCCGCTCGAACCGGCGCGGCGCGTCAGAAGACGGCGCGCACCTCCACCACCTCCGGCACGTAGTGCCGCAGCATGTTCTCGATGCCGTATTTGAGGGTCGCGGTGGAGCTCGGGCAGCCGGAGCACGCGCCATGCATCTCCAGCATCACCACGCCGTCCTCGTAGCCGTGGAAGACGATGTCGCCGCCGTCCTGGGCCACCGCCGGGCGCACGCGGGTGTCGAGCAGCTCCTGTATCTGCGCGACGATCTCGGCGTCCTCCTCCGACTCCGCCGGGGCCGCCGCGTGCGCCGTCGCGCTCCGGTCGTCGAGCAGCATCGGCGCGCCGGACATGTAGTGCTCCATGATCACGCCGAGGATCGACGGCTTGAGCAACTGCCACTCCGCGTCGTGCGCCTTGGTGACGGTGACGAAATCCGACCCCAGGAACACGCCCTCGACGCCGTCGACGAGGAACAGGCGCTCCGCCATCGGCGAGCGCGCCGCCGCCTCGGCGTCGGCGAAACTGGCGGTCCCCCGGTCGAGAACGGTCTCGCCGGGCAGGAACTTCATCGTCGCCGGGTTCGGCGTCGGCTCGGTCTGGATGAACATCTCTCAGTCTCCGTCCTGGGCGCGGCGGGGTCCGCGCCCGTCATTTGGGCGCATTCCGCGCCGCCGTCAAGCGCGCCAAGCCGTCCCGACGGCCAAGCCGTATCGACAACCGGGCCGTATTGACAAAGGCGCCGGTTTCGTGTAAGGTCCCGCAAGCTCAACGAAACCGAGGGAGAAGTCCAATGCTCAACGAAAACCAATTGGCGCAAGCGGCGGAATCGGCGCGCGACGCCTGGAGCGGCGACCCGGAGTTCCGCGCGCGCATGGAGCGCGACCCGAAGGGCGCGCTGGAGTCGATGGGCGTCGCGCTGCCCTTCGACGAGGTGCGACTCGCCGTCGACACCGCGGACGTGGCGCATGTGGTGTTCCCGCCCGACCCCAACGCGAAACTCCGCGACGAGCAGATCGACGCGGTGTCCGGCGGAAGCCGGTATTGCGCCGATTGCTGGACCCCGTCGCCGCTGCAAGGCGCCAGCGGCTGCATCTAGGCCGCATCGTCCCGTAGTCCCGGCCGCTCCGGCGACGGATTCCGGGAGCGGTCCGGGAATTCGGGCCGGAGCCGCCGGGCGGCCCCCGCGAATCGCCCGCGGCGGGAGCCTCCGCGTCAGATGATGACCGGAACCGGGTTGAGGTCGGCTTCGTCCGCCGGCGAGTCGCGCCAGCCCATCGCCACCGGGACGTCGTAGAGGCGGCCGGGCGCGAAGCGGGGCCAGAAATGGCGCAGGCCGGGAACGATGGTTCGCGCCACCGGCAGGCCGATGTCGGGCCGGGTCTGGTCGAGGACGAGAAACTCCATCCCCCTGGCCTCGACCAGCGCGCGGCCGTGCTCCACCGCGTCGCGCAGGTCTGCCGTGTCGGGCGCCGGGCGGGCGGGCGGACGGGCGCCGCCGCCGGGGGCGAGCCAGGCGTGGTCGGCGAGCCTGGCCGTCCGCCACCAGCGCAGCGTCTCCGCGCCGCCGCCGAGATAGCCCGAACCGTCCGCCCGCGCGCCGCCCGCCACCGCCAGATACTGGTTCAACTCGGTCACCGCGCGCAGCGCGGCGAGGCGCGAGTCGAAATGCGCGCCGGCGGCGTAGATGATGTCCTCCGCCGCCTTGTCGGTGCGCCGCGACACGGCGACGAAGACCGGAACGCCCAGGTCATGGGTCGCGTCCAGCAGCCACACGTCGCGGTTGCGCGCGCGGTAACGCTCCCGCGCGCGCGCCAGCCACGGGTCGCCGAAACCGTCGAGATCCGCCTCGGGCAGGCGCGCCCGGTTGTACCACCAGCAGGCGAAGGCGTCGCGCTCGACCAGCTCCAGGAAGCCCTGGAGGACGGCTTCCTCGAGCGTGTTGCCCGCCGCGCAGCCGTTCGAATCCGGCGGCGCACAGGTCCTTTCCCCGGTCGGCGCGGCGTAATAGAGTATCTGCGTCGGCAGCCAGCGGCGGCGTTCGGCGGTGAGCGACCACACCGGCGTCCAGTCCATCTCGGCCTCGGCGTCGAACGGCGCCGGGACGAGGTTGCGGACCGGGCCGCCGGCGTTGAGGGCATCGGCGTCCGCCATCTGGCGGTCGCTGAACAGGAGGACCGCGCCGGGACGGAGGGCGTCGCCGTCGGCGAAATCGGCGAACCGCGCGCGGCGGCGGACCTCGTCGCCATGCCAGACGCCGGAGCGGCGCTCGACCGCCTCGCACAGCGCGCTCGCCCGGGCCTGCGCCGCGGCGGCGCCCTTGCCCACACACCACTCGCGCAGGCTGTTGCGCAGCAGGCGCGGGTCCGCCGTCCGCAGCGCCAGGTTGGCCCCGGCGCGGAAGACGTGCAGCCACGGGTCGCCCTCCGGCGCCAGCGGCCCGAAGCGCGCGACCACGCCGCTCACCGGGTCGACCAGATGGCCGTGGCGGCGCATCGTCTCCTCCGGCGGGACGGCGCGCATGCCGCCGCTGGTGCGGACCGGCGCGGGGCTGGAGGCGAGCCGCACCGGCGCCGACTCGCGGTCGGGGCGGCGCGCCGCCGGGTCGCCGCAGGCCGGGCATTGCGGCCGCCGCGTCACGCGGTGGCGCCGGGCGCCGAGGTCCGCCGCATCGAGCGACATCGCATGCGCGCCCAGCGGCGCCTCGCCGCCGAACACGATCCACTGCGCGATCCCCGCCGCCGCCAGCCGCAGCGCCGCCTCGGCGAGGGCGGGCGGGCCGAGGCGCGGGGCCGCGCCGGCGCCGCGCGCGCGGAGGAAGCTCTCCGCCTCGCTGTTACCGCGGACGCGATGCGCGAGGCAGGCCCAGCACGGGCCGCCCGCGCCGGGCCGGAAGACCGGGCCGAACAGCGCCCGCGCGCCGTCCGGCGCCACCGGGATCCAGTCGCCGCCGCGCGCGAGCCGGCGCCGGTTGGCCTCGGCCAGCGAGTCGTCGAGATAGCCGGGCGCGACCCGGACGGCGAGGGCGGCGTCCCCGCCCGCCGCGGCGACGCGAACGCCCATATCGGCGAGCGGGCCGGCGATGCGCCCGGCGCCTTCGCCGCGCAACGCCGCCGGCGCCGCCGCCAGGCGCTCCTCGGCGAAGAGGGGGGTTGCGCCGAGCGCGGACCAGAACGCCGCCATGCGCCGGTCCATCGCGTATTCGGCCGAGACCGCGACCCCCCGCGCCGCCAGCGCGGCGAGGGCGGTCCGGACCTGCAGCGCGGAATGTCGCCCAGAGAGCGCGGCGGCGACCTCGCCGAGCGCGCGGGTCCCGTCGAGCAGCGGCAGGACGTCGACGTAGATCCGCCCTTCGACGGGGTGGGCGCCGACTTCGGAGACGAGAAGCGCGGAGTCGCCGCCGGAGGGATGGAAAGAGAGATGCGGCGCGAGGATCGGCCGTTCGACGAGGCCGCGGTCGCGCGCCGCGCGTTTCACCGGCGCGGGCGGGGCGGAGGAGCGGTCGACGGCCGCCGCGCACGCCCGCCCATGGCCGGCTGCGGTGGGGCGCAGCGGGCGCCGAGGCGGCCTACAGGAATCCCACTCCGCGACGGTACCAACCGCTCCAGTCCATATGCTCTGCGACGTCCGCGGGAATGTACCTTCCGCCGGCGACGCCGTCCAGCGCGCCGTCCGGGACGGCGGCGTTCGGGTCGGGCGGGAACACGACGTGCACGACGTCCCCGGTGTCGGCCGCGAGGCGCACCTCGCCCGGCCCGCCGATGTGGACGCCCCGCTCCGCCAGCGCCGCGCGCGCGTCGCGGTCGGCCGCGGCGCGGAACCCGGCGTCTTCGCGGTAGAGTTCGGAGATCTTCCGGAACGGGAACCCGGTCATCGTTCGTCTCCTCTCCGGGGCGGCCTACGGGCGGCGGTGCAAACCGAGATTCGACCAGCTCGCTATGGCGTAGGCCTCCGAGGCGGCGAACCTTACGCCGCCGGCGACGCCGTCCAGCGCGCCGTCCGGAACGGCGGCGTTCGGGTCGGGCGGGAACACGACATGCACGGTGTCCTCGGTGTTGGCCGCGAGGCGGACCTCGCCCGGCCCGCCGATGCGGACGCCCTCGCCGGCCAGCGCCGCGCGCGCGTCGGTTTCGGCCGCGGCGCGGAACTCGGCGTCTTCATGGTAGAGATCGGAGATCTTCCGGAACGGGAACTCGGTCATCGTTCTTCTCCTCCTTGCAGGACTTGCGACTTACGGCGCAGGTATAGCACAGGCGAAGTGAAAAGTCAAGTCCCGATCGGCCTGCGCCAGCCGGCGCCGGCGTCCGGCAGGATCGGATACGGATCGGGCGGGAGCGCGGCGTGTGTCGCCTCCCCGCCGTCGGCCGCGATGCGGGCCTCGCCCGGCCTGTCGAAACGGAGGCCGCGAAACGGAGGCCGCGCCCGTCCGGCGCCGCGCGCGCAACGCAGCCGGCCGGGGCGCAGAACCCGGCACCTTCATGGTGAGGATCCCGGATATCTCCCGGGCGGGCGCCCGGTCGTCGTTCAGCGCCCCGCCGACGCCATCGGCGCCGGGACGAGGACTGCGGGGCGGAGGGCCGGCGCGGCGCCGGTCCTCCTTCCCGCTCGGGGGGGCGTCAGCGGCTGCTGTCGTACCGTCCGCCCGCCGAATACCACTCGCGGCTGTAGCCCCAGCCGCCCACGCCGCCGGCGACGCCGTCCAGCGCGTCGTCCGGAACGGCCGCGTTCGGGTCGGGCGGGAACACGAGGTACATGGTGTCCTCGGTGTCGGCCGCGAGGCGGACCTCGCCCGGCCCGTCGAAGTGGACGCCCTGGTCGGCCAGCGCCGCGCGCGCGTCGCGGTCGGCCGCGGCGCGGAACTCGGCGTCTTCATGGTAGAGATCGGAGATCTTCCGGAACGGGAACTCGGCCATCGTTCGTTTCCTCCTCGATAGAGCGTTCGCCCGGTGGCGATTGACGGCGCGCTCATAGCACAGGCGAACGCAAATGTCAAGACGGGGCGAAGGCCGCCGGCGCGGCGCCGGCCCTCCGCCCCGGGGGAGCGGTCAGCGGCAGCTGTCGTACCGTCCGCCCGCCGACAGCTGCGCCGCGGTGTAGTACCTGCCGTTGTGGGTCAGGCCGTTCGGGTAGCCGCCCCAGCCGCCGGCGACGCCGTCCAGCGCGCCGTCCGGCACCGATGCGTTCGGGGCGGGCGGGAACACGACATACGTCGTCTCCCCGCTGTTGGCCGCGAGGCGGAGCTCGCCCGGCCCGTTGAAATGGACGCCGCGCGCGGCCAGCGCCGCCCGCGCGTCGCGGTCGACCGCCGCGCGGAACCCGGCGTCGCCGTGGTAGAGTTCGGAGAGCTCCCGGAGCGGAAACCCGGTCATCGTTCGTTACCTCCTCGGCAGCGCGCCCGACCGACCGCGTTCGCCGGCGCCGGAGCGCCGCGGGTGGGCGGGAACGCCGCAATTCGCGCCAACGGGCGTCACCGGGGACCCAGATAGGTTCCCCACCGGATCGCCTCCCGCCGCCGCCCCGCCGCGGTGGCGAGGGCGTGGCCGCCGGAGACGCCGTCCAGCGCGCCGTCGGGCAGGACCGCATGCGGGTCGGGCGGGAACACGACATGCGTCGTCTCGCCGGTGTCGACCGCGACGCGCAGCTCGCCTCGCCAATCGGCGACGTCCAGACCCCGCGCCGCCAGCGCGGCCCGGGCGTCCGTCTCGACCGCGGCGCGGAACTCCGCATCCTCGCGGTAGCTCCTGGCGATCGCCTCCAATACGGGTTCGGCCATCTTTCGCCTCCTTTCCGCCGCGCCCGCCTCCATCGCGGCGGACGGCGGCGACCATAGCGCGGAAAGGCGCGAAAGTCAAGGGTTTTCGCGGGGCGGCGGCTATGCGGCGCGGGCCAGGTAACGCGCGGCGTAGCCCACATAGACGGCGCAGCCGCGCGCGAAGAAGCGCCGCTCCTCCGCCGTCACGGGGCGGAAGGGGCGCGCCGGGCGGCCGGCCCAGACATGGCCCGCCTTCACCACCGTCCCCGGCTCCACCAGCGCGCGGGCGCCCACCACCGCGCCGTCCTCGACCACGACGCCCGGCGCCATCTCCGCGCCCATGCCGACCAGCGCGCCGTCACCGACCCGGCACGCGCCCATGCGCACGTTGTGGCCGATGGTCGCGTCCGCGCCGATGACGATGGGGCCGTCCGCCGCCGTCGCGACGAGTATCGAATTGTCCTGCACGTTGGAGCGCGGGCCGATCGCCGCCTCCGCGCCGTCGGCGCAGACGGCGGCGGCGAACCACACGCTGGCGGATTCGGCGAGGCGGACCGGCCCGCGCAGCGCCGCGCCCGGCGCGACGAAGGCGGTCGAGTGGACCTCCGGCCCCCCTGCGCGCCCGTCGGCGCGGTAAGGCGCCATCGACGGCGGCGGCGGCGCGAAGTCGAGATGCTCGCCGCCCCGCCCCTCGCGGACGGCGCGGCGCAGCGCCGCCAGCTCGCCCGGCCGCAGGTCGCGCGCCGGGCGGGCGGGATTGCCGGCGTGGACGACGCCGCCCGCGAGGGTCTTGCCGGGCGGGACCAGCGCGCCGGCGGCGACGAACGCGCCCGCGCCGACGTTGGAGCCGTCCATGACCACCGCGCCGTCGGCGAGCACGCAGTCGTCGCCGACGTCGCAGGCGTGGACCAGGGCGTAGCGCCCGACCGTCGCGCGGTCGCCGACCCGGGCCGGCAGGCGCCCGTCGGAAATGTGGACCGTGGCGCGGGCGAGGATTCGGCAATCGGCGCCGATGTCGATGCGTTCGCCATCGGCGCGCAACACCGCCAGGTCGCCGAGCTCCGTTCCCGCCCCCACCGTTGCGCGCCCGACGACGACGGCGCCCCGCCCGAACCGCGCGCCCGCGCCGATGCGCGGCCGGTAATGGAGGTAGGGGACGAGAGCCGGCGTGGACATGGGGGAAGCGGGCGGCGGCGCTAGACGACGCCGTAAACGCGCCCGGTTATCGCGAGGAGGAGCGCGGCCGTGAAGCCGAGAACCCGCTTCGCCGCCGCGAGCTCGGCCTTCGCCTCCGCGATATCGGCCCCGGCCGCGACGTTCTCGCCAACGGCCTTGCGCATGGCGACGGCGATGGCCTTCGCGCGCGGCCCGGGCAGGCCGGCGCGGGCCAGCGTCTCGGCGGCTCCGAGTCTGTCGAACGGACGGTACATGCCGGGGCGAGGATAATGGGCGCACGCCGCGGCGCAAGCGGCGGCGCACGCCTCCCGCGCGGAAATCAGCGGCCGCCTTGCGCAGGGGCGCGCGCCGAATTCGGCCGGGAGCTTCCCGCGGCGGCCGCGCGCCATGCGGCGCCGTCGTACAGGAACACCGCGCCGTTCCCCGGCGTCAGCAGAAACGGAGAATCGAAGCGCCTGAGAGAAAGGACGAAGTCAGGATGGTATTCCGTTCCTTCGCGGAACTCGTAATCGTCATGATTTACGAGGTAGCCCGACAGGTAAATATAAAGCGCCGCATACGCGCCGAACGCGACACGTTCCTCAATTTTGCGTCCCGTCGTGACGTAGATTTTGGCGCCGCGCGGCGCGATCAAGCGTATCGTATCGAAATCGCGGAGCATGGTTTCGTGGAACGCCGACGCTTCCCGGCTGTCGCCGAACTGTCGATGAGCGTCCACGTAGATCCCGCCGCCGACGCGCGGCGCCGCCTCCGTGAGCTTGCTCATCTTGACGTTGGAGGCGCCGAATATCGCCGCGGCCGACACGATGCACAGGGCGGACGCGAAACGCGGATCGAGCACGCGTCGCACGAGCCGCACGATAAGGAAGTAGAAAAACAGGGAAATGGGAATATAATGCACGGCTTCGTGATCGTGGTTCAAGTTAAAGGGAACTATCGCGGCATAGACGAAGCCGGACAGGACGAAACTCGCCACGACGATTCGGCGGCCGACGAAAAACAGGCCCGCGCCGACGGTTGCGAGAACGACCAGTCCCATGGCGTGCAGATCCACGGGCGCTTTCCGCGCTGCGCCGCGCGCAGTGTCTGCGCCCAGATCGAAGAACGCGAACGGGATAGAGCTTTTTCCGGCGAAGGCTATCGTCCGTTTCTGGATGTCGATCATGGTCTCGACGTTCCGGACGCCGTATCGTTCGAAGATCCCGGTCCGACTCAGGGCGGACTCCACCGACGGCAGGTCGGTGAACGCGCCTTGATAACCGTGCAGGCGATACTCGTTAAAGAAATTAACCGACATGACGAACACGGCGAACACGAAGGAGGCGCCGCCATACAGCGCGATCCGGCCGAATGCGGGCCGGCGCCCCGCCGCCCGCCCGATGACGGAGGCGCCCGCGCTCAAGGCGACGAAGGCCAGAACGAGGCCGGCGACGTGCCACCCCAGAAGCAAGGCCGCGCAAGTCTTTCCCAGAAGCTGGAGGAAGCGGCCCTCCCGGGCGAAAACCACCAGGCCGTGGAAAGCCAGCATGACCCCGAACAGGGAGACCATGCCCTCGCCGACCAGATCGGCGAACATCAGCGCATACCAGGAGGAGAACGCCAGCAGCACAGCGGCGGCCGCGCCCCAACGGTCCCGGAAAAGCCGGCCCAAAGCCAGGAAAGCCAACAGCGCTGCGCCGCAAAACAGCAGGACGGAGAGGGTTTTCGCGGCGAATATTTGCGCCGACAGGTCCCCCTCGAACGGCGCAATGGCCAATTTCGTGAGAACGGCCGCGCCGATGGGAAACCTGTTGTAGAGTGCGTATTCGGGATCGCCCAACGATCCAACGAACCGATGCTCGAAACCGAGAAAATTATGGTCCGGAGAAAGGTTGACGGCGACGGACAGGTTTAGCGACGACGACCAGTCGTGCAACCAGTAGAAATGGTCGCGCTTCTCACCGAACACGAATATATACGACAAGACCGCCGCAACGACGAGCATCGGACGGAGGACGCCGCCGCGATCCGGCAGCGGAGGGAAAGCCTCTTGCATAGGTGTCGCCTCCTCTGGGCCGCGGCGCCTCGTTCCGGCCGCCCGGTTCGCCGCGGGCTTCCGCCCCGCGAACCGGCCGGGAGCCGCCGCGGCGGCTCCCGGCGCGTCCACGCCGCCGGCGCCGGCGCGGATCGACGTCTCGGCGGCTTCGAGCGTGTCGAACGGGCCGTACGCGCCGGGGAAGATAACGGCGCGCCCGCCGCGGCGCAAGCGGCGGGCTATCCGGCGAGCGCGGCGGCGGCGAAGGCCGCCAGGCCGGTGAAACGCGCGTCGTAAGCGCTGCGCGCCGCCGGGGCCGCGCCGCCCGGCCTGCCCTGGCGGCGGTCGATCCACACGCTCGCGAACCCCGCCGCGGGGGCGGGTTCGTGGTCGTGGTAGAGGCTCTGCGCGACATGGAGGACGCGCGCCCTGGCGAAACCGGCGGCGGCGAGCCGGTCGGCGAGGAAGCGGAAGGCGCGCGGGTCCGGCTTGTAGGCGCCGATATCCTGCGCGGTGAAGACGTAGTCGAACTCCGTCCCCAGCCGGGCGGCGGAGCGCGCGAAACTCGCCCGGTCGACGTTGGAGAGGATGCAGAGGCGGTACCGCTCGCCGAGCGCGGCGAGGGCGCGGGCGCCGTCGGGGAAGGGCGGCCAGTCGCCCACCGAGGCGCCGAACGCCGCGCGCTCCGCCGCCGTCGCCGGCGCGCCGTACTCGCGCGAGATCGCGTCCAGCGCCGCCGCCAGGATTTGCGGGTAGGGCGCGCCGGGCCGGGCCTTCTGCGCCGCCGTCTCGCGGCGCGCGAAGGCGGCCAGCAGATCCTCGCCGTCCGCCCGCGCCCCGGTCCGCGCGGCCCAGGGGCGGAGCGCCGCGAGCAACCCCGCCTCCCAGTCGATGAGCGTGCCGTAGCAGTCGAAGGAGAGGACGTCGAAACCGTCGTAGCGCATGTCGGCCGCCCCATTCATTCCCGCGGGATCATTCGCCTCCCGCAGGGAAATTCAAGTCCGGCGCCCGCGAGGACGCGCCGGGTTCGACCGGGATCTCCCGCGGCGGCCGCGCACCATGCGGCGGCGTCGTACAGGAACACCGCGCCGTTCCCCGGCGTCAAAAGAAACGGGGAATCGAAGCGGGCGAAGGAAAGGACAAATTCCGGCCGATATTCCACTCCTTCATGGAACCTTGAGCCGCGATAATTCATGACGTAGCCCGACAAGTAAACGGAAAGCGCCGCGCGCGCTCCGAACAACGCGATAAGTTCCTTCCTTCGCCCTTCGATCGTAACGTAAATCCTGGCGCCGCGCGGCGCGATCGCGCGTATCGCATCGAAATCGCGGAGCAGGGCCTCACGGAACGCCGCCGCCTCCGGGCTGCGGGCGAAATAACGATGGGCGTCCTCGTGCCCCCCCCCCCCCCCCCCCGCTACCGGCGCCCGGCGCCGCCGCCAGGAACTTGCTCGTCTCGACGTTGGAAGCGCCGAATACCGCCGCGGCCGACACGACGCACAGCGCGGACGCGAAACGCGGCTCCATCGCGCGCCGCACGAGGCGCACGACAAGGAAGTAGAAAAACAGGGAAACGGAAATATAAGGTATAGATTCATAATGGTGGTTCAGGGTAAAGGGGACCATCGCGGCATAGACGAAACTGGACAGGACGAGACTCGCCATGACGATCCGGTGGCCGACGAAAAACAGGCCCGCGCAGACGGTTGCGAGAACGACCAGTCCCATGGCGTGCATATCTACGGGCGCTTTCGGCGTACCGGTCCCCGCGGTGTCCGCGCCCGGATCGAAGAACGCGAACGGGATCGCGTTCTCTCCGGCGAAGGCCGTCGCCTGCTTCCGGACGTTCATCGCGGTCTCGAGGCTCCGGACGCCGTATCGTTCGGAGATTCCGGTCCGGGCCAGGGCGGATTTCACCGATGGCAGGTCGGCGAACCCGCCTTTATGGTCGTTCATGCGATACTCGTTCGAAAAGTTAACCGACATGACGAACACGGCGAACACGAAGGAGGCGCCGCCATACAGCGCGATCCGGCCGAACGCGGGCCGGCGCCCCGCCGCCCGCCCGATGACGGCGGCGCCTGCGCTCAAGGCGACGAAGGCCAGAACGAGGCCGGCGACGTGCCAGCCCAGAAGCAAGGCCGCGCAAGTTTTTCCCAGAAGCTGGCGGAAGCGGCCCTCCCGGGCGAAAACCACCAGGCCGTGGAAAGCCAGCATGACCCCGAACAGGGAGACCATGCCCTCGCCGACCATGTCGGCGAACGCCAGCGCGGGCCAGGAGGAGAACGCCAGCAGCGTCGCGGCGGCGGCGCCCCAACGGTCCCGGAAGAGCCGGCCCAGGGCCAGGCAGGCCAACAACGCAGCGCCGCAAAACAGCAGGACGGAGAGAGTTTTCGCGGCGAATATTTGCGCCGACAGATCTCCCTCGAACGGCGCGATGGCCAATTTCGTAAGGACGGCCGCGCCGATGGGAAACCTGTTGTAGGACAGGTATTGGGGGTCGCCCGAGCGTCCGATGCCCCGACTCTTGAAACCGAGAAAATCATGCTCCGGCGAAAGGTTGGCGGCGACGGCCATGTTGTTGGACGACATCCAGTCGTGCAGCCAATAGAAATGGTCGCGCCTCTCGCCGAACACGAATATATACGACAGCGCCAACGCAAGGACGAGCATCGGAGGGACGCCGCCGCCGCGGAGAATAGATTCTCGCATAGGTATCGCCTCCTCCGAGCCGCGGCGCCTCGTTCCGGTCGTCCGCTTCGCCGCGCGCTTCCACGCCGCGAACCGGCGCCTCAGCGGCTTCAAGGGCGTCGAACGGGCCGGTACACGCCGGACGGGAATAACGGGGCGCATACTGCGGCGCAAGCGGCGGGCTATCCGGCGAGCGCGGCGAGGGCGCGAGCGCTGTCGGGGAAGGGCGTCCGGTCGTCAACCGAAGCGCCGAACGCCGCACGCTCCGCCGTCGCCGCCGACGCGCCGTAGCAGTCGAAGGAGAGGACGTCGAAATTGCCGCAGGGCGCGTCGGGCCCCCTGTCATCCATGCGGGAGTATTCGCCTCCCGCAGGGAAATTCAAGGCCGCCGTCCGCGAGGACGCGCGCCGGGTTCGGCCGGGAGTCTCCCGCGGCGGCCTCGCGCCATGCGGCGCCGTCGTACAGGAACGCCGCGCCGTTCCCCGGCGTCAGAAGAAACGGGGAATCGACGCGCTCTCGGGACAGGACGAAGTCCGGCCGGTACTCCGCTCCTTCGTCGAACCCGTCGCCGCAGTGGTTCACGACGTAAGAGGCCGTTTCGAAATGAATTGAGTGATTTCAGTCGGTTGTGGTTCACTGGTTGTGGGAACCAGCCAGCGAGGCGCAACATGTGGACTGAAATCACTCGCGCGAAGTATGCGCGCGATGGCGGGCGCTATGCAAGCGATTTGAGAGAGGCGGAATGGCGGCTGATTGCGCCCGACATGCCGGCCCGCAAGCCTCTGGGGCGCCGGCGCAGCACGGATTTGCGCGAGGCGGTCAACGCCATCTTGTACGTCCTTCGCAGTGGCTGTCCGTGGCGCATGTTGCCGAAGGAGTTTCCGCCGTGGCGGATGGTGTATCGATATTTCTCGGCTTGGCGCGATAGCGGTTTGTGGGTGTCGATCGGCCATCGCCTTATGCTGAAGGCGCGCAAGGCGGAGGGGCGGCGGGCCAGCCCGTCCGCCGGCGTCGTCGACAGCCAGTCGGTGAAGACCACGGAAAGCGGCGGTCCGCGCGGCTTCGACGCTGGCAAGAAGGTCAAGGGCCGCAAGCGGCATATCCTCACCGACACGGGCGGCTTGCTGGTCACGGCGCAGGTTCACGCTGCCGATATCCAGGACCGCGACGGCGCGCCCGAACTGCTCACCTCCATCCGCTCCAGTTTTCCCTGGCTGCGCTGCGTGTTCGCCGATGGCGCTTATGCGGGTCCGAAACTCCGGGCCGCGCTCGATGGCAAGGGGCGGTGGAGGATCGAGGTCGTGAAACGGTCCGACACAATGCGCGGCTTCGAGCCGTTGCCGCGCCGATGGGTCGTCGAACGGACATTGGCTTGGTTGAGCCGTAACCGGCGTCTGGCCAAGGACTTCGAGGCGACCATCGCCACGGCGCAGGCATGGCTCTTCATCGGAAACGTGCAGATCCTCATCCGAAGAATGGCAAGAATATAAAAGCAAAAACCATTCCGGTACGGGATCTAAACGCGCGAGAAGATCGCTATCGAGGACCAAAGCCGTGCCGGCGGAAAGGTCGGCCCAGCCGTCCAGAACCCGCTCGATGGATTCCAGGATCGGGGCATGTTCGGAGTCGGTCAAATCCAGGGTGAGGCGAAGGGCGGCTTCATAGTTGGTGAACAGTCCGCCTTCGGTGAGGTTGCCGGATCCGACGACGATATCGGCCGCGGTCGGTGACTTGAATAGATAGATCTTTGGATGGAAGGTGTATGGCAGACGATTATGAAATACGATCACTCTGCCTCTGGACGATACCGCATTCAGCAGATCCTGGAGTCCCTCGGCGGACGTCCCGAGATGATCGATACCGGCGACGATCTCGGTATGTCCGGCTTGGGAGAACGCCGCGAGCGCGGCTGCGACGTGTCGGGTTCCGGAACGCTTCACGAAAGCGGTCGCGGCTCGGAACGTTGGCCAGGGTTTGGACAGGTTGTCCTTGAGGTAATCCCCGAGCCGGTCGGTCGGAGATGGCTGGTGGATGAATTCCATGGCCTGCGGGGGTGCGGGGATCCGTTTCGACACGTCAGGCAGCGGCGGCGCAAAATCCGTTCCAGGTATGGCCGCGAGTGCGAGTGGTATACAGATGATGACTCAAGCGAGCAAGTTCACGCGCGCCGCGCCGCCTACGGCCGGCGGCGCGCCGATATACAACGCACGACTCCCGAAAGGTCGCGGTGTTCGGCGATGTCGCCGAACCCCGCCGCCCGGACGATCCGGCGGACCGCCGGCGCCTGGCCGGCGCCGAGCTCGAAGACGGCGACGCCGCCGGGGGCGGTCACGCGCGCCGCGCCGGGCATGAGCGCGCGGTAACGGGCGAGGCCGTCCGGGCCGCCGTCGAGCGCCGCACGCGGCTCGAACCCGATCTCGGGCGGCAGGCCGGCAAGGTCCCCGCTCGCGACGTAGGGCGGGTTGCACACCACCGCGTCGAACGCGCCGTCCAGCGCGGCGGCCCAGTCGGAGGCGGCGAAGGCGGCGCGCCCGCCGAAGCCCAGGGCGCGGGCGTTGGCCGCCGCCGCCGCCAAGGCGGCGGCGCTCCGGTCCACGCCGACTCCGAAGGCGCCGGGCCATTCGCGGAGCAGGGCGAGCAGCAGGCAGCCGGAGCCCGTCCCCAGGTCGAGCGCGCGGCGCGGCGGCGCCGGGGCGCGCTCCAGCGCCGCCGCGACGACGGTCTCGCTGTCGGGCCGGGGCGCGAGGACGGCGCGGCCCACCGCGATGTCGAGGCTCCAGAACTCGCGCCGGCCGAGGATGTAGGCCAGCGGCTCGCGCGCCTCGCGGCGGCGCACCAGGGCGGCGAAACGGGCGCGGCGCGCGGCGTCGAGCGGCGCCTCCGGACAGGCGATCTGGCGCGATGGGGCGACGCCGGCGGCGCGCTCCAGCAACAGCCGGGCGGCGCGGCGCGGCGCGTCGGCGCCCGCCGCCGACAGGCGCGCGGCGGCCCACGCCAGCGCGGGCGCGACGCGCGCCGGCGGCCCGCTCACGCGATTTCCGCGAGCCGCGCGGCCTGCGAATCGGCGACCAGCGCGTCGATGAAGCCGTCGAGCGCCGCGCCGTCCATCATCGCGTCCATGTCGAACTGGCTCTTGTTGACGCGGTGGTCGGTGATCCGCCCCTGCGGGAAGTTGTAGGTGCGGATGCGCTCGGAGCGGTCGCCGCCGCCGACCTGCGCCCGGCGGTCGGCGGCGCGCGCGGCCTCGCGCTCGGCGCGCGCGCGCTCGTAGAGGCGGGCCCGGAGGATGCGCATGGCCTTGGCGCGGTTCTTGTGCTGCGACTTCTCGTCCTGCTGCGAGACGACGACGCCGGTGGGCAAATGGGTGACGCGCACCGCGCTGTCGGTGGTGTTGACCGATTGCCCGCCGGGGCCGCTGGCGCGGAAGACGTCGATCCGCAGGTCCTTGTCGTCGATCTTCACGTCGACCTCGGCGGCCTCCGGCAGCACCGCGACGGTGGCGGCCGAGGTGTGGATGCGGCCCGAGGACTCGGTCTTCGGCACGCGCTGCACGCGGTGGACCCCGGATTCGTATTTGAGGCGCGCGAAGGCGCCGCCGCCCTTGACGGCGGCGTGCGCCTCCTTGACCCCGCCGATGCCGGTCTCGGACAGGCCGAGCGTTTCGAAGCGCCAGCCGCGGCGTTCGGCGTAGCGCTGGTACATGCGGTGCAGGTCGGCCGCGAACAGCGCCGCCTCCTCGCCGCCGGCGCCGGCGCGGATTTCGAGGATCGCGCCCTTCTCGTCCGCCTCGTCGCGCGGCAGGAGGGCCACGCGCAGGGCGTTCTCGATCTCCGGCCGGCGGGCGCGGCAGGCGGCGAGCTCGCTCTCGGCCAGCGCGCCCATCTCCGGGTCGGCGGCGGAATCGGCGGCCATCTCCTCCAGGTCGGCGATCTCGGCGAGCAGCCGGCGGCGGTCGGCGATGCGCTCCACCACCGGCGCGAGGGCGGCGTATTCGCGCGACAGGGCGATGCGCTCGTCGTTGGCGAGGCCGTCGCGGCCCAGGCGGTCGGCGAGCTCGCCGTGGCGGTCGGCGATCCGCGCCAGCCTGTCGTCGAGGGTCACGCCGCCTCGCCGGACCGCCCCGCGGCCTCGATCTCCGCCGCCTTCTCCTCGACCAGCCGCGCCACCCGGTCCGCCAGGCCGCCGTCGTCGCGGATGCGGCGGGCGGCGGCGCCGTCGAGATAGAGCTGATGGACGCCGCGCCCGCCGCCGGCCAGCCCGATGTCGGTTTCGCGCGCTTCTCCCGGCCCGTTGACGACGCAGCCGATGATCGACAGCGTCATCGGCGTCGCGATGTGGGCGAGGCGCTCCTCCAGCGCGGCGACCGTCTCGACGACCGGGAATTGCTGCCGCGCGCAGGACGGGCAGGCGATGACCGTGACGCCGCGATGGCGCAGATGCAGCGCCTTGAGGATCTCGAAGCCGGCCTTGACCTCCTCCACCGGGTCGGCCGAGAGCGACACGCGGACGGTGTCGCCGATCCCCTCCGCCAGCAGCATGCCGATGCCGATGGCCGATTTGACCGCGCCCCCGACGAGTCCGCCGGCCTCGGTGACGCCGACGTGCAAGGGGTAGTCGCACGCCGCCGCGAGGCCGCGATAGGCGGCGACGGCGAGGAGCGCGTCGGACGCCTTGACGCTGATCTTGAACTCGCGGAAGTCGTTGTCCTCCAGGATGCGGGCGTGGCGGAGCGCGCTTTCGACCATCGCCTCCGGGCAGGGCGCGCCGTGGCGCTCCAGCAGTTCGCGTTCGAGCGAGCCCGCATTGACGCCGATCCGCATGGCGCAGCCGTGGTCCTTCGCGGCCCGGACGACCTCGCGCACCCGCTCCGCCGCGCCGATATTGCCCGGATTGATTCGCAGGCAGGCGGCACCGGCCTGCGCGGCCTCGATCGCGCGGCGGTAGTGGAAATGGATGTCGGCGACGATGGGGACCTCGGCCGCGCGCACGATCTCCGCCAGCGCGGCGGTGGACTCGGCGTCGGGGCAGGAGACCCGCACGATGTCGGCGCCCGCTTCCTCGAGGGCGCGGACCTGGCCGATGGTCGCCTTGGCGTCGGCCGTCGGCGTATTGGTCATCGACTGCACCGAGATCGGCGCGCCGCCGCCGACGGGGACCGAACCCACCCGGATGCGCCGCGCGCGGCGCCGCGCGACGTCGCGCCAGGGGCGGACGCTCACCGGGCGGCGGCCAGTCGGTCCGCGTCGAGCGCTATGCCGCGGACGACCTGCCCCTCCTCGCCGAGCGGCGGCAGCGCGACGCCGTCGACCTCGATGGCCAGCCCGGCGGCGTTGCCGACCGTCAGGGAGTAGCCGGGCCGGTCGGGCACGGCGTAGGACTCGCCGGGCTGGAGATTGCGGAGCAGGACGCGCGCGCCGTCCGGCCCGAGCAGCCGCACCCAGGTTTCGTCGCGCGCCCGCAGCACCACCCGGCCGTCGACGACCTCCGCCGCCTCCGGTTCGGGATCCGGCTCCGGCGCGGCCGCGGCGTCCTCCGTCTCCGCCGCGCCGGGTTCGTCCTCCTCCCCCGCCGCCGGGGGCGGGGCGGGCTCCGCGGCGGGCCCGGGAATCCGCACGGCTTCGAAAACGCCGCCAGTCTGCGGCGCGGGGCCGGGCTCGGCGGCGGGCGGCGCGGCGGCGCCGAAATTCGCCGCAACCGGCGGCGGCGGCGCGTCGGGAGGCGGACCGGCGATGGGGCCGGCTTCGCCGTCCGCCGGCGGGTCTTCGGGCGCGGGCTCCGCGGCGGCCGCCTCCGGCGGGTCCGCCGGGGCGGACGCCTCCCCGCCCGTCCGCCCGTCCTCGACGGCGGCGGGGTCCTCGGCGCTCCCGGCGCGCAGGCGCTCCGGCACTTCGGGCACGGTCCCGCGCGGCGGGCCATCGCTCTGGAGGTAATACCAGCCGCCATAGCCGACGGCCGCGAGCGCCGCCGCCGCGGCGAGTATCCGCCCGTAGGACGTCTCGGCGCGCTCCGGCGGTTCGGGGAAGTTCAGGTCGGGGTCGGAGGCGCCGGGGTCGACCTCCTCGTTGAAGCGGTCGATGACCCAATCGGCGTCGAGGTTCAGGTAGTCGGCGTAGGCGCGGATGAACCCAATGGCGTAAACGCGCCCGGGCAGTTCGCGGAAACGCCCCTCCTCGATGGCCTCGAGGTGCGGGCGGCGGATCCGCAGCGCGGCCGCCGCCGCGCCGAGCGCCTGCCCGGTCTCCTCCCGCGCCTGACGCAGGCTGGCCCCGACGCCCACATAGCCGGCCGCCCCGCCCTCGCGGGGCGCGTCCGAATCGACAGACTCCGCGTTCACTTCCGACACGCGCCGACGCCCGCGACCCCGCACCCGTTCATTGGGCGGACATGGTACCCAACGCGGCGGCGGGCGCAAGCCGGCCTCGCGCGCCGGTTCAAATCGCGACCGCGCGGCGGTTCAAATCGCGACCGCGCGGTCGCGCGCGAAGGCGCGGAGGCGGGGGCGGAGGTCGTCGGCCGGGGAATCGCGGAGCGAATCGAGCAGCGCGGCGAGCGGGCGCGTGTCCAGGCTCCGGCACATCGCCTTGACCGGCCCGACGCGGCTCGGCGGCATCGACAATTCGCGCACGCCCAATCCGACCAGCGCCATCGCCTCCAGCGCGCGTCCGGCCGATTCGCCGCAGACCGAAAGCGGGGTCCGCGCCGCGCGGCAGGCGCCCGCCAGCTGGCGGACCAGCGCCAGCGCCGCCGGCGACAGCAGGCCGTAGCGGCGCGCCGTCGCCGGCGCGCCGCGGTCGGCGGCGAAGAGGAACTGGAGCAGGTCGTTGGTGCCGAGCGAGAGGAAATCCACCCGCGCCAGCAGCGCCGGCAACTGCCACAGAAGCGACGGGACCTCGACCATCGAGCCGGCGATGACGGCGTCGGCGCACGGGTCGCCGCGCGTCCGCGCGCGGTCGCGCTCGCGCTCCAGCAGGGCGCGCGCGCGGTCGAACTCCGCCGCCGTCGCCACCAGCGGGAACATGACGCGCAGGGTCCGCCCGGCGGCCGCGCGCAGCAGGGCGCGCAGCTGGCGGCGCAGCACCGCCGGGCGGTCCAGGCCGACGCGGATCGCCCGCCAGCCCATCGCCGGGTTCTCCTCGTCGGCGGCGGGCAGGTAGGGCAGGCGCTTGTCGCCGCCGATGTCGAGGGTGCGGAACACCACCCGCCGCCCGTCGGCCGCGTCGAGAATGCGGCGGTAGATCGCCGTCTGCTCCTTGACGCCGGGGAAGCGCCGCGCCGTCATGAACGGGATCTCCGTCCGGCACAGCCCGACCCCCGCCGCGCCCAGCTCCTCCAGGCGGTCGGTGTCGGTGGTCAGGCCGATATTGACGTCGAGCCGGACATCGACCCCGTCCAGCGTGCGCGCCGGCAGGTCGCGGAGCGAAAGGTGGAAGGCGCGGCGCCTGGCCCGCTCCGCCGCCCGTTCGTCCAGGACCGCGATCTCGGCGTCGTCCGGGCGCGTCGTCACCCGCCCCTCGCCGCCGTCGACGACCACCACCTCGCCGTCGCTGAAGCGGCCGAGGGCGCCCCGGACCTGCCCCACCATGGGGATCTCCAGCGCCCGCGCGACGATGGCGGCGTGGCCGGCGGGCGAGCCTTCCTCCAGGACCACGGCGCGCAGCCGCGCCCGGTCGTACTCCAGCAATTGCGCGGCGCCGAGATTGCGCGCGACCACCACTACGTCGTCGCCGTCCCCGTCGGCCGCGCGCCGTTCGTGTTCGCCGGCCAAGTGGCCGCGCAGCCGGTCGCCGAGTTCGTCGAGGTCGGCGAGGCGCTCGCGCAGATAGGCGTCGGCCGCCGGGTCCATGCGGATCCGCGTGTCCTCCTGGACGCGGACGACGGCGGCCTCGGCGCTGAGGCCGGAGTCGATCGCCTCGCCGATGCGCCGCAGCCAGCCGGAATCGGCGGCGAACATGCGGAAGGCCTCCAGCACGTCGTGCGGCTCCGCCGGCCCGGCGCCGCGCGAGCGCGCCGCGAGGCGGTCGAGGCCGGCGCGCAGCGCCGCGACGGCGGCGGCGAGGCGCGCGCGCTCCGCCTCCGGGTCGTCGGCGACGAGGCGGCCCGGCGCCGCGCGCGCGCGGACCACCGCCACCCGTCCCCAGGCGAGGCCGCCGGCGAGGGGCTGGCCCTCGACCAGCCCGGCGCGGCCCTCCGGCGCCAGCCATTCGGCCGGGGCCACCAGCTCGCCGCCGGCGGCCAGTTCGGCGACCGCCATGCCGACGATCTGGAGCGCCTCCAGCTCCTCGTCGCCGTAGCGGCGCGGCGCGCGGTTCTGCACCGCCAGCACGCCGACGACGCGGCCGTCGCGCAGGAGCGGGACGCCCATGAACGACTTGTAGACGTCCTCGCCCGTCTCGGGCCGGTAGGCGAACAACGGATGGGAGCGGGCGTCGGCGAGGCTGAGCGGGCGCGCCCGCGCGGCGATGTGGCCGACGAGGCCCTCGCCCGGGCCGAGGCGGGTTTCGTGCACCGCGCCGGGGTTGAGGCCCTCGGTGGCGAACAGCTCCAGCACGTCGCCGGCGCGCATCAGGTAGCAGGAGCAGACCTCCGCCACCATGTCGGCGGCGATCAGCCGGACCACCCGGTCGAGCTTGTCCTGCGCGCCGCCGCGTCCGGCCATGACGTCGCGGAGGCGGCGCAGCAGCCGGCGCGGCCCGCCGGGCGCGGCGGGGCCGCTCATGCGTCGCGGCGAAGCGCCAGCGCGGCGGCCGCCCCGTCGACCAGGGCGGCGACGATCTCGGCGCAGCTCTCCTCGGCGCGCACCATGCCGACGCTCTGGCCGGCCATCAGCGAGCCGTTCTCGACGTCGCCGTCGATCGCGGCGCGGCGCAGCGCGCCGACCCAGAACTTCTCGATTTGCAGCTGCGCCTCGCCGAGCTCCGCCTCGCCCGCCGCGTAGCGCGCCACCACCTCGCGCTGGAACGCCTCGAACCGGCGCGACGCGGCGTTCTCCAGCGCGCGCACCGGGATGACGGGGAAGCGCGGATCCACCTGCGTCGACGGCCGGGCGTCGCGGGCGCTGGCGCGGATGATCGCCTTCTTGAACGCCGGGTGGGCGATGGATTCGCGCGCGCAGACGAAGCGCGTGCCGAGCTGGCAGCCGGAGGCGCCGAGCTCCAGATAGGCGGCGATGGCCTCGCCGCGGCCGATCCCGCCGGCGACGAAGACGGGGATCGCGTCGATCTCGGGCAAAATCTCCTGCGCCAGCACCCCGGTCGATACGGGGCCGATATGGCCGCCCGCCTCCATGCCCTCGACGATCAGCCCGTCGACCCCCATGCGCACCAGTTTGCGCGCCAGCGCCAGCGCCGGGGCGAAGCACAGCACCCGCGCGCCGGACGCCTTGACGCGCGCGATGGCGGCCGCCCGGGGCAGCCCGCCGGCGAGGATGACGTGGCTCACGCCGCGATCGGCGCACACGTCGATCAGCGCGTCGAGCTCGGGGTGCATGGTGATCAGGTTGACGCCGAACGGCGCCGCGGTGCGCGCCCGGGCGCCGGCTATCTCGGCGTCGAGCTCGTCCGGCCCCAGGGACCCGCAGGCGACGACGCCGAAGCCGCCGGCGTTGGACACCGCGGCGACGAACCCGCGCTCGGAGACCCACGACATCGCCCCGGCCATGATCGCGTGCTCGCTGCCCAGCAGCGCCCGGCCCCGCTCCCATTGCCGGGCGAGGCGCCGGTAGCCCGCAGCCGGAGCGGCCGTCCGGCCGGCCCGGTCATTCGGCATCGAGTCCGTACGCCGTGTGCAGCGAACGCAGGGCGAGTTCGGCGTATTCCTCGGCGATCAGCACGCTCACCTTGATCTCGGAGGTCGAGATCGCCTGGATGTTGATCCCCTTCTCCGACAGCGTGCGGAACATGCTCTGCGCGACTCCGGCGTGGCTGCGCATCCCGACGCCGATGACCGAGACCTTGACGACGCCGGGGTCGGTGAGCAGCCGGTCGTAGCCGAGCTCCGCGCGCGCGGCGGAGAGCGCGGCGACCGCGCGGTCGAGGTCGGCCTTGCCGAGGGTGAAGGTGATGTCCGCCCGCTCGCCGTCCTGCGAGGCGCTCTGGACGATCATGTCGACGTTCACCCCGGCCTCGGCGAGCGGGCCGAAGATGCCGGCCGCGACGCCGGGGCTGTCGGCGAGCCGGGTCAGCGTCACCTTCGCCTCGTCGCGCGAATAGGCGATGCTGCTTACGACGTTCTGCTCCACGATCTCGTCCTCGTCGACCAGCGCGGTCCCGGCTCCGTCGCGGAAGCTGGACAGGACGCGCAGCGTGACCCGATGGCGCATGGCGATCTCGACCGCGCGCGTCTGCAGGACGCCGGCGCCGAGCGAAGCCATCTCAAGCATTTCCTCATAGGCGATTCTGTCAAGCTTGCGGGCCCGGGCGACGATCCGGGGGTCGCAGGTGTACACCCCGTCGACGTCGGTGTAGACGTCGCAGCGCGCGGCGCCGAGCGCCGCCGCCAGCGCCACCGCCGAGGCGTCGGATCCGCCGCGCCCCAGCGTGGTGAGGCGCCGCCGCGGGCTCAGGCCCTGGAACCCGGCGACCACCGCCACCTCGCCCGCCGCCATGCGCGCGCCGATCTCGCCGGCGTCGATGCCCTCGATGCGCGCGCGCCCGTGCACGCCGTCGGTGCGGATCGGCAATTGCCACGCCAGCCAGGAGCGCGCCGCAACGCCCAGGTCCTGGAGCGCGAGCGCCATCAGCCCGGCGCTCGCCTGTTCGCCGCTGGCGACCACCGCGTCGTATTCGCGGGCGTCGTGCATGCGGGAGACGCCGCGCGTCAGCGCGTCGAGCCGGTCGGTCTCGCCGGCCATGGCGGACACCACGACGGCGACCCGGTCGCCTGCCGCGACGGCCGCCTGGACGCGCCGCGCCGCGTTGCGAACGCGGTCGAGGCCGGCGACGGAGGTGCCGCCGAATTTCTGCACGATGCGCGCCACCGGCCGCCCCCCTCGCGCGCCGCCGCCCGCCGCGCGGTATAGCGCCTTCGATTCCCGCCCCGCAAGCCGCCCGCGGCGATTCCCGTTTTGGAAGATCGCGCCTTCCCCGGCGGCCTGCGGTCCCTGAACCGCCGCCGTCTCGCCGGCGTTTCGGGCGCTGGACACCGCTTACGCAAGCCGATCGGCGACGTTGAAAGCGCGCGCAGCGCCGGACCATCCAGCTCCGCAGCCGGGACGAATAACGCAGGCTGCGTCCGAAACGGTTTCTGCATGGATCGACCGTATCATACCAGACCAATTTTGAACTGACTCATCTGGGGATATTGTGTGCGGTGGGGTTTTATGCCACGAGATATTGTGGTGAGACCTCTGCATAACCCGTTGTGGTTATGGTATGGTGGCTTCATGCAGAAACCGTTTCGTGCGCAGCCTGCGTTGTTCGTATCGGCTGCGGCGCTGGATCATCCGGCGCTCCGCGCGCTCGATGCTGCGGAGTCGCTTCTGGACCGGTCGGAGATCGCACGACTGTTGTCGTCGATCTACGGGTCACGGACGGGTCGTCCGAGTTACCCGCTTCTGACGCTGTTCCGGGGGCTGTTGCTCGGCGTGTGGTATGGGCTTTCGGACGTCCGGTTGTCGCAGTGCCTGTATCGTGACCTGCTGTTTCGGCGTTTCTGCCGCCTTGAGTTGGGCGGCGGGGTTCCGGACGCGACGATGTTGGGGCGGTTCCGGTCTCGCCTTGTGAAGCACGACCTGTGGGAGTTGCTGCTGGGGGAAGTGAACCGCCAGCTGGAGGAGCAGCGCATCGTGATGACCGAGGGACGGATTAACATTGTCGACGCGACGCCGGTGGAGGCGGCGCGTTCGGGGCGGGGCAAGCGGAAGGGTGGGACTGCGGTTCGGGATCCGGAGGCGGGGCTTCATGTGAAGCAGGACAGCCGGGGCCGCATGAAGAGCGCCTATGGCTACTCGGTTCACACGGGGGTCGATGAGGATGGGTTCGTCCACCGCCAGACGGTGACGCCGGGCAACGTCCACGACAGCCGGGAGCGCGACAGGTTGCTGTTAGGCGACGAGACGGCGTTCTATGCGGACGCCGCCTACAGTTCGCGCGAGACGCGGGACAAACTGGCGCGGTTCGGGATTGCGGACCAAGTGCAACGCAAGGGCCATCTCGGCCATCCGTTGAGCGAAGCGGACAAGGAGCGCAACGATGAGATCGCGGTCGTGCGGTCGGGGGTGGAGCGCGTGTTCGCCGTCTATAAGCGGTGTTACGGCCTCGGACGGACCCGCTTCCTGGGCTTGGCGAAGAACACGACCTTCTACGGCCTCGCCGCCATTGCGCTCAACATCCGCAAGGGCGCCATGTTTCTGCGCCTCTACGGCCTCGCCCAACCCGCCAGCGAGGGATAAACACGGGGCAAACGCGCCCGAACGGCGACACATCGGACCGAATCGGGCCGGCGGGCCATCGAATCGACCCCCCCGCAACGCCAAATCGGCGCCCGAATCCCAAAACAACCCCTGCGGGCCGCAACCCAATCCCGGAAAACCCGCCCTTGTGCAGAGGTCTCAGGGTCAGATCGCCGAGATCCGCTCGCACGTCGCGGAGGCTACGGTAGCGGTCGGCGGAGAGCGTCCGGATTTTCATATCGGTCGTCCACGCGATTCCGGACCGGCGTTCGCGCTACCGCGCCGTCCCGCCGGCGCGCGCGCCGGCGCCGGGAACGCCGCGCCCGCCTAGTCGATCTCGCCGGCGGCGCGGAGTCGGGACTCCTCGTCGCGCATGTAGGCCAAGATCTTCATGATCTCGTCGAAATCGAGCTTGTCGCCGAAGGCGCCCATCTGGGTGCCGGGGATGCCGGAGGCGATGTTCTCGACGATGTCGGCGTTGCAGGCGCCGCGCTTGAACTTGCCGGCGATCAGCGACGGCCCCTTGGCGCCGCGGCCGCCGCCGCCGTGGCAAAAGGCGCAACGCTGGCCGAAACGGCGCTTGCCGTAGGCGACCGCCTCGGCGTCGCCGGCGTATTCGTTCTCCAGATCGTCGACGCACGGGTCCTCGGCGGCGGCGCGCACGCCGCCGGGATGCGCCAGAAGCAGGGCGCCCGCGACCGCCAGGGCCGGCGCGAGCCGGAGGAGAAGGCGCGGAGCCGCGGCGGGGCGGCCTTTCCGTCCGGCGGCGGTCATTGGGCGATGGGCGGCATGTAGGGGATGCCGTAGGATTCGACGATCCGCGCCATCTCGCCGCTGGCGATCAGTTCGGCGAGGCTCGAATTGACGACGTCGATAATCTCCGGCGCGTCGCCGCGCACCGCGAAGGCGATGTTCCACGCCAGCTCCGCCGGCGCGGAAAAGCCGTCGATGACGGTGAACTCGTGGTCGGGATATTCGCGCCGGGCGGCGGCGAGCGAGGTCACGAAGATCAGCGCCGCGTCGACCTCGCCCTCGACCATGCCGCGCGCGACGCGGCGGTTGCCGAGGAACAGGCCGCGCTCGTAGCCGTTGTTGAACAGGTAGCCGTCGACGGCGGTGGCCATGGCGACGCCGATCTTGACGTCCTTCAGGTCGTCGAGGGACCGCGCCTGCGCCGCCTCGCCCTGGGCGACGAGGAGGTAGCCCGCGCCCATGTAGGGCGCGCTGGCGACGAGGTCCTTCTCCGCCAGTTCGCGGATCTGGTCGTCGTCCAGCGCGATGCCGGTGAAGACCGCGCACTGGCCCCTGGCGATGGAGTTGCGCAGCGCCCGCCCGAGGCCGCCGCGGGTCCCCGTGTCGACCCAGACCTGCTCGAGCTCGACGCCGTTCATCTCGGCGATGCGCCGGACGATGTCGACGTCGAAGCCGGGGGGCTGGACGCTCTGCGAGCTATAGGGATAAATGAACGGGTCGTGGCACACCGACAGGACGCCGCGCTGGGCGAAGCGGTCGACGGCGTTGGCCTGCGCGGCGCCGGCGGCGCAGGCGGCCAGGGCCGCGGCGAACGCGGCCGAAAGCATTCTCACGGTTCCATGCCTTTCGTTGGGGAGAAAAGGGGAAGGCGGCGCGCGGCCGCCTTCCCCCGAAGTTCGCCCGAGGGCGGATCGGTCAGCCGTTGTGCAGGCCGAAGACGATGAGCGAGCCGCCCTTGGAATGGGTCTTGAGCCACTCGCCGTAATACAGCGGCCAGATGCCGCCGCCGCCCGCGCCGACGACGGCCGCGATGTACTGCCTGCCGCCGGCGGTGTAGGAGGTCGGGTTGCCGTGGACGCCGGTGCCGGTGTTGAAGGCCCACAGCTCCTCGCCGGTGTCGTCGCGCACGGCGTGGAGGAAGCCCTCCGGATCGCCGTAGAACACCAGGCCGCCCGCGGTCGCCAGCGTGCCGCTGGTGGCCGGGGTGCTGAGCGGACGGATCCACGTCAGGTCGCCGGTCGAGGCGTCGTACGCCTTGACGGCGCCGTTGCCCTTGTTGAAGGTGATGACCTTGGCGCCGAGATACCACTCGCCGCGCTTCCACTCCTGCTTCTGGGCCTGGAGGTCCATCGAGAAGTTGTAGGTCGGCACGTAGACCATGTTGGTGCGCTTGGAGTAGGACATCGGGTGCCACTCCTTGCCGCCGTCGAGCGACGGCGCGATGTCCGGCGTGCGCCGGTCGTACACCACGTCCATCGCCGGGTCGCCGCCCTCCTCCCAGGCCATGATCGGCCGGCAGTTCTCGTCGAAGCCCGGGGTCCAGTTGACGCGGCTCAGCTTGGCCGTCCACACGCACTTCCGGGTCATCCGGTCGATCGAGTAGAGGAAGCCGTTGCGGTCGCCGTGCAGCCAGACCTTCTTGCCGTCGATGTCGGCGAGGATGACCTCGTTCACGCCGTCGTAGTCGTAGGGGTCGTTCGGCGTGTACTGGAAGTACCCCTCGATCGAGCCGTCGTCCGGGTCGAGGACCAGGGTCGAGTTGGAGTAGAGGTTGTCGCCGAGGCGGACGTGGCGGTCGAAGTCGGGACCGGGGTTGCCGACCGGCCAGAACAGCAGGTGGGCCTCCTTGTCGTAGGAGCCGGTGATCCAGGCCGAGCCGCCGCCGTACTTCCACGACTCGCCGGCCCAGGTGTCGTTGCCGAACTCGCCGGGGGCGGGGATGGTGTAGGTCTTCCACACCTCGCTGCCGTCATCGGCGTCGCGCGCCGTGATCCACCCGCGCACGCCGTATTCCGCGCCGGCGGTGCCGAAGATGATCTTGCCGTCGAGGGCCATCGGCATGATGGTGAGGGTCTCGGCGTAGGTGTAGTCGCCCACCTGCACGTCGTAAACGACTTCGCCGGTGGCGTTGTCGAGCGCGACGAGATGCGCGTCCAGGGTCGCCAGATAGACGTTGTCGCGATACGGCGCGACGCCGCGGTTGACCACGTCGCAGCACAGTTCCGGATACACGTCCGCCGGGAGCTCGCGCTCGTACTTCCAGTTGACGACGCCGGTGGTGCCGGAGAGCGACCAGACCTTGTTGTAGGACGAGGTGACGTAGAGCGTGCCGCCGACCGCGATGGCCGCGGAGTCCTGGCCGTCGAGCGAGCCGAAGGACAGGATGAACTTGGGCACCAGGTCCTTCACGTTGCCCTGGTTGATCTGCGACTGCGGCGCGTAGCGGGTCGACTCGTAGTCGCGCCCGTAGTGCAGCCAGTTCGCCGGATCCTTGTCCGCGTTCATCAGCATGTCGTCGGACACGTAGTTCGGCTGCTGCGGCGCGGCGCCGAGCTCGTCGACCTGCGCCTGCGCGGCGGAGCCGAACCCGAACGCCAAAGCCGCGGCGCCCAGAGCCGCCGCCCCGGTCCGTAGGTGTCTCGTCATGATCGGATGAGCCTCCCTGACGATTAACAGAAGACGGCGCGCGGCCGGTCCCCCGAACCGGCGCCCCCGCGAGTCCGAAACCGGCGCGAACGGCCGCTCCGCCGCCCCGCCATCGGCCCCGCGGGCGGCTATAATGCGCCCGCCGGGCGATTGCAACCGCCCGCCGCGAAAAATTTCCGCGCGAAAATTCCGGACCGCGTCACGGGTCGGCGGCGACGGCGCGGAAATAACAGCGGCGCAGCCGCGCCGCCCGCTCGGCCCCGTCGCCGTAGCGCGAATCCGCGCGCGTGTGCGCCGCGACGAAGCGGATCGCGGCGCGGATCTGGCGGTAGCCGCCGGAGATCGCCGGAAAACGGCCCGCCGCCCAGCAATCGACGGCGCGCTCGTCGCCGCTGCCGAGCGCCAGGTGGCCGACCTCGTGGACGAAGAAGAAGAACGCCGCGCCCGGCTCGGCGCGCTCGATCTCGCGCACCCGGCGGGGGCAGTAGAACACCGCCGCCGGCGGCTCGGCGACCGCGACGCCGCCGCCGGTGCGCCCGCAATCGGGGACGAAGGACACGGCTCGGAACGCCGCGGCCAGCGTCTCCCGCGCCGCCGCCCGGTCGCCGGCGGGGGCCGGGCCGGCGAACGCGGCGGCCAGGGCCAGGGCTACGGCGATGGGGCGGCGGCGAAGGGTTCGTCGGCCAGCCGCCGCCGGCGCCGCCGCCGCGCGACCAGCGGCGGGCAGACCTCGGCGTCGTAATAGTCGACCTGGCAATCGAGGCATTGCAGGCACTCGTTCTCGTTGATCGCGCCGTCGGCGGCGATGGCGCCGATGGGGCAGGACGACCGGCACACGGCGCAAGGGGCGCCGCATTCGGGCCGGCGCTTGAGCCAGTGCAGCACGTGGAGCTTGCCGAGCACCGCCAGCGCGCCGCCGAGCGGGCACAGGAAGCGGCAGAAGAAGCGCTCCACGAAGAGCCCGGCGGCGAGCAGCGCCAACGCCCAGGCGACGTAGGGCCAGCCGCGGTCGAAGACGACGACGATGGCGGTCTTGAACGGTTCGATCTCCGCCGCCTGGGC
This sequence comes from Alphaproteobacteria bacterium, assembly GCA_965242575.1. GTDB lineage: Bacteria > Pseudomonadota > Alphaproteobacteria > UBA7887 > UBA7887 > JANQOH01. The sequence continues at coordinate 1,410,995 of OZ251461.1, read as the reverse complement.
GGCGGCGTCCATCGACCATGCCGCCGTCGCGGCGATGGCGGCGGCGGCGACGTATTTCAGCGACCACAGTTTCTCGTGGACCGCCTCGGGCACGCGGAGCTGCGGCAGGCGGAACAGGCGGCCCAGGCGGTTCGCCAGTTCCTGCAACGCGCCGAACGGGCACAGCCAGCCGCAGAACACGCCCCGCCCCCACAACACCAGGCTGAGGGCGACGTAGGCTGAGAGGATCAGGGTGAGCGGGTCGACCAGGAGCACACGCCAATCCACCGCGCCCAGCGCCGCCTGCGCCCAGGTCAGCACGTTGAGGATGGAGAGCTGCGCGTCATGCGTCCAGCCGAGCCACACCAGCACGACGGCGAGGAAGCCGGTGCGCAGCGCCCGGTGCAGCCGCCGCCGCCGCGCGAGCGAATCCTGCAATGCGAGGAGGGCGGTCAACGCCAGCAGCAGCGCGGCGAGAAGGGCGATGTCGGGCGCGCGGTCGACCCAGACGAGCTGCCAGTCGGCGAGCGAGTCCTCGCGCAGGAGGCCGAACAGGACGGTCGGGGCCTCGAGCAGGCCGGCGGCGACCAGCGCCGCCTCCCCGCCCGTCACCAGGCGGCGCGGGACCTCGTAACGGAGCGCGAAGCGGGCGGGCTCCGCGCCGGGCGCGGCCTCGATTCCGAAATCGGAGGGCGCGACGGCGGCCTCGAGCTCCCACGGGCGCAGCGCGTCGAAGCCCGTTCCGGCGGCGATCCGGAACAGCGCGTGGTCGGCGAAGCGCGGCGCCCCGGACGCGCGGATCGCCGTCCGGTCGAGGAACCCGCTCGGATCGAGGGGGATCGCGCGCCCGTCCTGGAGGATGCGCAGCGGCGTCGCGCCCCGGGCGGCGGCGCGGGCGCGGCGCAGCGCGGGCCAGGGGCCGCGCGCGGCGAGCGCGAGCAGATGGTCGCCCGGCAGCAGGAGCGACAGGTGGTGGTTGTGCCAGCGCGCGCCGTAGAGGTTGCGCCCCACGTCGGCCGGCGTCGCCAGCGCGGCGTGGAGTTCGACGAACGCGCCGGAGTCCGCCGCCGACTCCGCCGCCGCGCCGCCGAGGGCGCGCGCGACGTCGGCGCGCGCGACGGCCAGCCGCGCGACGGCGCCGGATTCGACGAGGCCGCTCCAGCCGCGCTCCTCGTGGCGGTCGAGGTCGAGGCGGAGCCCCTCCCCGCCGTCGCCGGCGAGGCCGGCGAGGCGCGCCGCCTTGCGCCCGGCGAGCAGGACGGCGCCGGTCATCAGCGTCGAACTGATGGTGGCGCCGGAGACGCCGTCGACGCCGCGCCCGCCGCCCTTGCGGACGCGGCGGTCGACGCGCGACCCGGCGAGGTTGTCGAGGTAGCGCTGCATCGCCGCGTCGGGGATGAGCTCCGGGCCGATCATCGGCTCGTAATGTTCGAGCAGCGCGGTTCCGGTCAGCCGGCCCTCCAGGTCGATCCCGGCGACGATGTCGAAGGGTTCGCCGCTGTAGCCCGCCGGGTCGGCGAGGTCGGAGGTCGAAAACAGGTAGCCGGCGACGGCGCCGCCCCGGAGCGCCTCGGCGACGGGGGGCGCGCCGGCGACCGCGCCCACCCCGTCGGCGCCGGGGAACGCCCTGGCGACGACCTCGGGCGCGAGGCGCTCGGCGAGGGGGTCCTCCATCGCCGCCCGCGCCGCCCATGCGGGGAGCGCGGCGGCCGCCGCCCCGGCGGCGAGCGCCAGGGCGGCGCGCCGGACGAGTGCGGTCACCGGGCTGCGGACGCCCGGGCGACGGCGAAGGGCGGCGGCGCGGCGGCGAGCGGAATGCCGATTTCGCGGATGAGCTTCTCGATCATCGCGGCGGCGAAATCCTCGTAGTCGTCGGCGACGATGAGGAACGCCGCCTCGCCGGCGATGACGCTGTTCTCGAAATAATTGTCGACGAACGGCTCCTCGTTGCGGATGGCGAGGCCGTTGACGACGATTCCGGCGTCGACGGCGGCGCGGCGGGCGCGTTCCGGCGGCGCGCCGGCGTTGGCGCGCCCGTCGCCGGACAGGTCGATGGTCCGCCGCGCGCCTTCGTAGGCGTTGGTCTCCAATTCGCGGATCGCGAAGCGGATGGCGCCGCCGATGGAGGTCTGGCCGCCGACGACCAGGCGCGGCGCGGTCAGCACGCCGTCGGCGAAGGCGGCGGCGGAGGCCGCGTCCCGCACCAGGGTCCAGTCCACCGCCACCGCGTGCTTCCGCGAATCGGACCACTGGACGAGGCTGACGGCGACGCCGCCGGAGCCCGCATTGCGGATCGCGGCGAGCACGTCGGGATGGCGGAAGGCCTGGGCGAGGCCGTACATCTGGAGGAAGTATTCGTCGTCGTCGACGCTCGAGGAGACGTCGACCGCCAGCACCAGCTCCAGGTCCACCGCCTGGCGCTCCGCCGCCGCGGCGGGCCCGAACGCGAGCGCCGCGAGAACGCAGCCGAGCCGGAGCGCACGGGGCGCCGGAGCGCGTTCCTCGCGAGGGAGCGATGTTCGATTCCTCGGGCGGCGTTGCATGGCCACGATTGCGTACTGTCACGGATTGCCCCCGGCGAACGCGAAGCCTAGCGCGGCGCGCGCGGATCGCCAAGCGGCCCGCCCTTTTTCCGACTCCGGCCGGGGCGCCGGGAACGGATCGTTCGCCGCGAGCGTCCGCGCGCCGTTATCCCGAAGGCGGCGCAGGCGTATCCGGACGCTCGGCCGGGCGAACGAGACCCGTGAATTCCGTTCGATATCCAAACGGAGTCTTCTCCCGCGGCGCCGGAGACAAGCGCGGCCACGCCGTCATAGCGGCGACGCCCGGTCCGTCGCGCCGGCGCGACGCTCGCGCGAATGCGGCGGCGCCGACCGGCCGCCGCGCTACAGTCTGGCGAGGGGGAAATCGGCGCCGCGGGAATACCCCACGGGCTTCTGGATCATCGCCCCGCCGAAGATGCGGTGCGAGAGGAGCGGCATGCCCCGGTCGGCATGCGCGATGATCTCCTTCACCGAAACGGTTCCGTCGCGGTTTTCGTCCGCGGCGCCGCGCATGCCCTCGAGCACGAGATAGGTCAGGGCGCCGTGCCGCTCGAGGTCGATCTCGATGGCGGTTTCATCGGCCTGCGCGGCGGCGAGGACGTGTATCCCGCCGACGCGGGCGATGCGGCGCAGCGCCTTGCGCGCCGCATCGTCGAGCGCGAGCCCCCGCACGGCGGCGCCCGAATAGCAGGAGTCGAGCACGAGGAAGACGCGCCGCGCCTCCGCCTGCGCCAGCAGGCTCATCAGTTTCCGTCCGGAGAGGCCGTATTCGCGCACCGCCTCGTCGATATCCCGAGGGGCCCGCGCGTCGTCGGTCCAAGGCATGAAATACCACTCCCGGCCGCCCTCATCGGGCAGGGCGTAACCGTGGCCGGACAGGTAAACGACGAGGACGTCCTCGCCCGAAAGGGACTTCCCGACCGGGGACCGGCGCAGGATGTGGGTCCGGATATCCGCCAGGCGCGCCGTCGAATCGAGCAGCACCGCCGAATCCACGCCGTCGAACAGGGCCCCGGCGCGCGCGCGCAGCGCCGCGGACACGGCCTCGACGTCGTTGCGCGGGTAACGCAGGTTCAGCGCGGGCCCCAACGATGCGGAGTAGTCGTTGATCCCCGCCGCGACCAGCCGCATCGCCGGGCGGCGCGCCGGCGCGGGCGGGCCGGACGCCGCGGCCGCGGCGCGCGGCCCCTCGATCCCGTCGGGGCCGACGCCGACCGCGGCGAAGCGGTTCTCGCCCGGCAGCAACCGGACCCGGTGGCGCCACGCCCCGTCGACCGGTTCGCCCGCAGGCGCCAGCTTCCCGTTGTGGTAAAGGCGCACCTCCGCCACGTCCTCGATGGGGTAGCCCTCCTCCGGGCGGGCGACGACCAGGGTTCGCCCGTCGATAGAGGGCGGGCCGATCGGGTCGATCGACACGGCCGGCGGCGCCGGGAACCCCTCCTCGGACAGGTCGCCGGGATCCGGGTTCAGGAAGCGCGGCGATTCGTCGTCGAGCTTCGCCTGCAGCCCCGGTTCGAACCAGTTTTCCGAAAATGCGTCGACCGGCCGCGCGTGCGGATCCCCCGCCTCCGTGGCGCCGGTCCAGGACAGCGCGTCGACGCCGCCCTGCGAGCCGTCGAACCGCCCAGCCGAGTCGAGCACCGCCCAGCCATCGCCGGTGAAGACCAGCGTGGCGGCGCGGGCCGCCGCGCCGCGCCGCCAGGAGAGTATCGCGACCTTGCCGGCGTCCTCCCCGACGAACAGCCAGCGCCGCGCCGCGTCGAGCGCCAGCGGCCCCGGCCCCGGCCCCGGCCCCGGCCCCGCGTCCGCCGCATCGAATTCGGCGACTCGGCGCGGCCGCCGGCCGGCGGACCAGACGCGCGCGCCGCCCTCCCCGCCGCGGGTTGCGAACAGGTCTCCGCCGCGGTCGGCCGCCACGGCGCGCACCGGCCCGTCATGCGCGCGGAAGGCGGCGAAGAGCGGCTCCGCGCCCCCCGCCGGCAACAGGCGCCAGCCGCAGACGGCGCCCCGTTCGTCGCCGATGACGAGCTGCCCGCCGGGCAGGAAGGCGCCGGCGGTCGGCGGCGCGCAGCCGGCGAGCGGAACGGGCGCGGCGCCGGGCCGGGCGAGCTCCGCCGCCTCCGCCGCGCCCTGCGCCGAGCGCCAGCCCGCCCAGGCGCCGTCCGGCGACAGGAACGGGCGAAACCCGGGCGCGGCGCGGGGGAGCGGCGCGGCCTCGCCGCCCCGCATGACGCGCCAGGATCCGTCTCCGCCGCGAAACGCCAGCGCGCCGCCGTCGGAGGCGAGCACGGCGGCGGCGGCCTCCAGCTGCGCCGGCGCGGACGGAAGCGGCCACGCCGGGCCGCCGGGCCGCATGGTCGACACCGAACCGTCGCGGCGGGCGATCACGACCGACCCTGCGCCGACCGCGCCGGCGACCGCCCCGCCCCCTATCGCGCCGCCGATCTGCGCGCCCCGCGCGAGGTCCCACAGGCGCGCGCTTCCGTCGGCGAGCACCGCGAGGAGCAGGCCGCCGCCCGCACTCAGGCTCAACCCGGTCACGCGGCCCGCCGCCCGCGTCCGGTCGATGGCGAGTTTCGGCCCCAGGACGCGGGCGATGCGCAGGCGCCCCTCGATCGCCGTTCCCGGCGGGAGGATGCCCGGGCGGGCGACGCCGGAGATAATCCGCCCCATGCCCTGGGCGGCGGCGGGAGGAGGCGCCTGCGCGGCGGCGAGCGCCGCGCAGAGCAGCGCCGGCGCGAGGATCGCCCGGCGGAGCGGCCGGCCGCCGCGCCGGCGCCGGATCACGGCGCGACGACCTCGTAGGACAGCGTGGCGACGCTCCAGCCGGCGCCGTCGTCCGCGCCCCGCAGCGCCTCGCCGAGATCGGCGACGTAAGCCTCCGGGCGGGGAACGACGGAGAGGTCCTTGCGCCGCGCCGCGATGTCGCTCAGGCGCGGGCTGCCGTCGGACAGGACGGCGACCAGCAGGCCGTCCCCCATCGGCGGCGCGGCGCGGAAGCGGAAGCCGGCGTCGGGCCCCGGCAGGGAAAGCCGGCCGCCCGCGGCGATGCGGCCGGCGCGCCCCGCGCGGGTGAAATCGTTGGGGAAGATCTGGACCAGGTTGCCGGCCGCGTCGATGTCCAGAAGCAGGAGCGCCCCGCCGCGGTCGCTCTCCACCGTGAACGCCATCTCGTCGCCGGGCGCGAGGCGGGGGCTCCCGGCCATGCGCAGGCGCAGCCCGCCCGGTCCGCCCCCGGCGCCGTCCGCGCGGGACGGACGGACGATAAGGTCCTTGACCAGCGCGGCCGTGTCCGCCGCCGCCGCGGCGCCGAGCGCCGGCTCCGCCAACCGGTCCGCCGCCGCCACGAGCTGCGGCGCGAGGCCCCGGGGGCAGTCTCCGGGATGCCGCCCGCAATAGGCTTCCGATTCCGCGGCGACGTAGCGGTGCAGCTCCGCCGCCGTCGCCACGCCGTCGCCGTCGGAGTCCGCCAGGCCGCCGCCGGCGCCCCGGAGCAGCGCCCGCGTGAAGACGCTGCCCGCCTCGCCCGGCGCGGCCTCGCGACTCACCAGCGCCTTCTGGTGGGCCTGGACGGCGGTCCAGAAGGTCACGCCGCGGCGTCCGTCCGCGAGCGGCGCGCCCGCGCCCGCGTCCAGCGCGACGCCGCGCGTCCGGGCGAACGACAGTGGCGCGCCGTCCGGCATGCGCGGAGTTTTCACGTAGCGCCAGTCCGCGTCCGCCGCCCGGTCGGTCGTTCCCGAGTGGCAGGCGTCGACGACGACGCGGACCCGCCGCCCGGCGAGCGCGTCGAGGAGCGCCGCGAGTTCGTCGTCGGCGATCATCCCGTCGACGCGGCCGTTTCCGTCCACCGAGGCGTCGACCGGGACCAGCGTTTCGTCCATTCCGTCGTCCTCGTCGCGGTCCGCGCCATCCAGTTGCTGGTATCCGTGGCCGCTGTAGAACAGGAACGCCTCGTCTCCCGGCGCGGTCCCGGCGACGAGCCAATCGCGCGCGGCGGCGAGGATCCCGTCCCGGGTGGCCTCGGCGTCGAGAAGCAGCCTGACCTCCTCCGGGCTGTAGCCGGCGCGCCGGACGAGAAACGCGCGCATCGCCATCGCGTCCGCGACCGGGCCCTCGAGGCGCGAAACGTTTTCGTAGGCGTCGATGCCGACGAGCAGCGCGCGCCGCGCCGGAGCGCGGCCGGCGCGGACCGGCGGCGAAGCGGCGGCCTCGGGCGGCGGCGCGGCGGCGCCTTCGGACCGGGTTACGTTCACGATCTCGACGCGCCGGTTCCCGCCGTCCCCGGGCGCGAGGCCCGGCCGCGGGGCGCTTTCGCCCAGGCCGCGCGCCCGCAACATGCCGGCGGGAACGCCGTGGTCCTCGACGAGACTCCGCACCACCCGCCGGGCGCGGCGGAGCGAGAGGTCGTCGTTGTAGGCGGCGCTTCCCGCGCTGTCGGTGTGCCCCTCGACGGAGAAGGCCGATTCGCGGAACGCCGGAACCTTCAGCGCCCTGGCCAGATGCGCGATTTGCGCCTCCGACGCCGGGGTCAGGCGGTCGGAATCGAATTCGAAGGCGATGGCGGGCAGGACGGCCACGCCCCTCAGGCTGTTGAGCAGCTTCACCAGGTCGCTCCACGGGACCGCCTCCCCCGCCTCCTGGGCGGTGGCGGGGGGCGCGGCGGCGAGGAGCGCGGCCGTCAGCGCGGCCGCCGCGCCGCGCGCCGCGCGGCGAAGAAGCGGGGTGTTCGTCATGTCCTCCTCCTCTTCCCGGCGCGGCGGCGGCGCTAGCGGATGTGGACGATCCGATGCGCGGTGGCGTAGTCGGCCGGGCGCTCGCGCAGCGAAATGCTCAGGTCCTTCGCCACCGAGGCGGACGACCCGCGCAGCGCGAAGAACGGCCCCGCCGCCGCGTCGCCGTCGATCGCGCCGCGCGCCAGCAGCGCGTCGTCGCGCGAGGCGACGACGGTGATCAGTTCGGCGCCGGGCGGATGGGAGACGACGATGTCGTATTCGGCGCCCGCCGGCGGTAGGGTCAGCGGCGCGCCGGCGCGCACGAAATTGTCGTCGTCGTAACGGTTCGGAAACAGCTGGTGGACCTTGCCGCTGGTGCCGGTGTCGAACACCCAGACGTAGGCGTCTTCGGACGTGTCGACGGTGAGCTCCAGCCTGTCGCCCTGTTCGTAGCGTCCGTCCGCGCGGTCGAGCGCGGCGTCGACCGAGAGTTCGCCCGCGGCCGGGGAGGCGCCCTCCGCCGCCGCCGGCGCGGCCCGGACCTCCGCCATCGCCCGCTGCGCGACGTGCAGGTCCTTCATCCATGCGTCGTCCGCCAGCGCGCCGTGCTGGACCGCCGGAAGCAGGACCGCCGCCGCCAGCGCGGCGCCGAGGCCGGACACGCGTTTCGTCGTCGTCATGACGTCGCTCCTTCCTGGTTTTCCCGGGATGTTCCCGCCCGCCGCGTCACCGCGCGGCGACCGTGGTGCGCAAGGTGGTCATGCTCACGTCGTTCGGGTCGATGCGCGCGACCGCCTGTTCGAGGCGCCGGTAGAACTGTTCGGGATCGAGATCGACGCCCGCGATGTCGCCGCCGCCGAGGAGGTCTCCCCCGGCGAGGAAATTCGCCGGCTCGCGGGTGGCGAGGAGGTAGAACGCCTCGTCGCCCGCGGGCGGCTTGACGGTGATCTCGACCCCGCTTCCGGCGATCGGGAAATCGACGATCTCGGTCTCGCGCACGCGCAGGTCGCGCAGCAGCCGCGTCACCTTGCACGACGTGCCGACGTGGAAGACGTTGAGATAGGCCGGCGCGCTGGCCCGCATCTGGAGGCGCAGCGGCTCGCCCACGTCGAATGCGCCGTCCGGCACCGCCCACGCCTCGGCGACGAAGGCCCTGCCGCCCTGGAGCACGGGCCTTTCGCACCGCTCGACCTCGACGACCACCGGGGGCAGCGCCGGGGGCACCGCCGGGGCCGGGGGCGGACGCACCGCCGCCGTCTCCGACTGGCAGGCCGCCAGCGCCAGCGCCGCCGCTCCGAACATGGCGGCGCGGCCGGCGCCTTTTCTTCGAATCGCAAGTTTCATGCGCTCCTCCATTGGGGGGGGCCGGTTTCCACAGCCGCCCCGCGGCGCGCGGGGTCGGGGGGACCGCGCGCCGCGAGACGACGGGGGAAACGACGGGATCAGAACCGCGCCCGGCCGGTCAGGACGACGCGGTGTTCGGGCGCGCCGCCGGCGCCGGCGAACCGCTCGCCGGCGAGTTCGACGTTCAACGCGCCGGGGACGCCGGGGCGCGCGAAGCGCACGCCCGAACGGAGCCGCCGGTCCCCGCCGCCGCGCAGGTCGATTTCGCCGAAGGGGGTGGCCACGCCGCGGAGCGACGCGACGGGGAGGCCGTATCCCGCCGCCGCGCCGAGCGCGAACGCGCGGTCGCGCCGGTCCGACCGGGCGAGGGCGAACGGGTCGTCGCGCCACAGCGTGTCCCCGGCGGCGGGGTTCGCCCCGAACCGCGGCGACAGCGAAAGCGACAGCCCCTCGCCGCCCGCGCCCGGAGCCAGGCTCGCCGTCACGCTGGCGCCGTATTCGCGGTAGTCGCCGCCCGAATAGAGGGCGAGCGCGCGCCCGCGCGCCTCGATCCCGAAGCCCGCCGCCGGGTCGGCGTAGAGGACGCCGCCGGAGACCTCGAGGCCCGCATCGCCGTCGCCGCCGCCGCCGTCGTAGCGCCCGGCGAACTCGGCGAACGGCGTCACGCTGTCGCCCCCTTCCAGCGGCGTCGGCCGCGAGACCTCGGCGCCGATGCGCGCACGCCACGAATTCACCGACAGCGAATCGATAACCCGGGGGACCGCTCCGGACCCGGAATCGCTCTTCAGCCGCCCGGCGCCGGCGTCGGCGATCAGCGCCACGTCGACGTCGCCTTCGGTCCGGACCGCCTGGCGCAGGCCGGCGGCGGCCATGTACATCTTGACGTCGCTGGCCGCGGCGGCCCCGCCGCCGGCCGGGCGGTTCTCGATCTCGCCGGTCCCCGCGCCCAGGATGGCCCACGCCTCGCCGCCCTCTCCGTGGGCGTAGCGGACGTAGGGGTGCACGCCGGCGAGGTCGAGCCTCAACTCTCCCGCCTCGGTCCCGGCGAGGCTGTAATCCGCCTTGACCGCCGACCGCGACGCGGCGACGCCGGCGAGCCAGCGGTCGTCGAGCCAGGCGTCGACGCCCAGGTAGCCGGCCCTGAGGTTTCCGTCATAAGCCGCGCTCGGAGCGTCGTTTTCGAAGAACAGGACGTCGCCGCGGCCCCACAGGGTGACGCCGGGCGACCCGCCCTGCGTCTCGCCCTCGGCGGCGCCGAGGGCGACCTCGAACGCGCCGGAGCCGAACAACCGGCCGAAGTCCAGGCCCCGGGGCGAGTCCCAGTCCGCCTCGCCGACCCCCGGCGCGGCTTCGTTGCGCCGGTCGCGTTTCGCGAGGGCCGCCACCGTGTTCTTCAGCGTCGCCAGACCCGCGGTCGCGGTCGGGGCCGACCCGCCGGCCCGCGCGGACGAGAACCGCGCGCCGACGTTCGCCGTCACGTTGGAGACCACGCCGCCGGTGACGTCCTCGACGACTTCCTCGACCACCTCCGCCTTCGCCGCTTCCGGCGCAGGACGGGGCGTCTCGGCGGGGGTGGGAGTCGGCCTCGGTGTGGGAGTGGGGGTGGGGGTGGGGGTGGGCGTCGGTGTGGGGAGGGAGCCGGCAACACACTGCTCAATAGCGCGCGCCTCGCCAGCTCCACCTTGCTGATCAGCTGTGCCCACAAAAATTGGGGCAGAGGACGTAGAATCGCCACAGTACAATGTGTAGGATACCAACTCATCCCTAACGTGAAAGTACGAGGGAACTTCCCCTCCCGGGTAACACTCAACTGTCGTTATGAGACCGATTTGACGCCCAGAAATCCTCCTCGCGACAGGGCTGTTGTCGTAGGTCACGCATGCGCGACCATTAGAATCAACCCTGCACGTTGCGTTACCAACAAGAAGAGGGCTATCGAATGCGGAGTGCTGTGAGCGGATTTGCTCACAAGACTGCGCCTTGGCCGCATCGATATCGCTCAAGCACACGACACCGGCCAGCACCAGCGTCGCCGCAAGGCGCGCCACAAGTGCGTTCGGATTGAGACTGGTCATCATTAGGTCCCCCGAGGGTTGGTCCCCCGAGGGTTGGTCCCCCGAGGGTTGGTCCCCCGAGGGTTGGTCCCCCGAGGGTTGGTCCCCCGAGGGTTGTTGCGAACCAGCGTAACGCGCCCTTGCCGCGATGTGAAGAGATTTTTTCGCGGATGGGGAAAATTTTTTCGCGCCGGACGTTTCACCGGCCTCGACGCGCCGGATCCGGGCGGCGGAGCGCCCCGCAACGCCAGCGCTCCCGCCGGGGATCGCGGCCCCGGCCGCCAAAAGACGGCAGCCGCTTCCCGCGTCCCGGGGGAGCGGGGACGTGCGCCCTAGCGCCCCGCGGCGGCGGCGATGCGGACCAGCGCCGCCTCGGCGGCGGCGCGCACCCCGTCATCGGCGTCGCTCCGCGCGGCCTCGAGCAGCGCGCGGGCCCGGGCGGGGTCGCCGGCGGTCTCGCCCAGGCCGACGGCGGCGGCGGCGCGGGCGGCCGGGCCGCCATCGGCCAGCGCGGCGGCGAGCGCGGCGCGGCCGGAGTCGCCGAAACCCGCGAGCGCGCGCGCCGCCGCCCAGCGCACCGTGATCTCGTCGTCGGCCAGCAGCGCGGCGAGCGGCGCGGCGGCCTCCGCGGGCGCGGCGACGGCGCCGAGCGCGCGCGCGGCGCCGCGCCGGACCCGGGGCGACGAATCCCCGGCCAGCTCCGCGAGCGCCGGAGCGGCGGCGTGCGCGGCGACGCCGATATCGCCGAGCGCCCGGGCGGCGGCGTAGCGGACGCCCTCGCTGCGGTCCTCCAGCGCCTCGAGCAGCGGCTCCAGGACCAGCGCGGCCGCCTCGCGGCGCGCGGTGCTCACCCGCGCCATGCGCGCCGCGGCCCAATTGGCGCGCGGGAACTGGCCCGACTCGGCGAATTCGGTCGTCGAATCGTGGCGCCGGGTGGCTTCCTCCGCCGAGGCGACCAGGCCGATGGCGCGGACGGCGGCCTCGCGCACCGCCGGGTCGCGGTCGATGGCCGCCTCGACCAGCGCCGGCAGCGCCGGGCGGGCGCGCACGCGGACGCCGCCGAGCGCCCCCGCCGCCGCCGCGCGCACCGCGGCGGAGCCGTCGCCCAACGCCGCCATGAGCGGCCGCACCGCGCCCGCGCCCATGCGGGCCAGGCCGTTGGCGGCGGCGGCGGCGACCTCCGGCGCGGGGTCGCCCAGACTCTCCACCAGCGCGGGGACGATGACCCCGGCCTTGAGCGAGAACTGGCCCAGCGCGCCCGCCGCCGCGTAGCGCACCGCCGCGTCCGGGTCGCGCAGCGCGGCCAGCACGGCGGGCACGGTGACGTTGGCGAAGGCGGCGACGCGCTCCAGCGCCGCGACCGCGGCGACGCGGACCTCGGCTTCCGGGTCCGCCGCCGCCCGGGCCAGCGCCGGCACGGCGTCCCTGGCCTCGTGGCCCATGTCGCCGAGCGCCCACGCCGCCTCCGCCCGCGCCGCCGCGTCGGGCGCGGACAGCGCGGCCGCGAGCGCGTCCACCGCCGGCGCCGCCGCTGGCCAGACGAGGCAGGCGGCGGCGACCGGAGCGAGGAGGATGCCGCGCATGGCGCGCGAACGGGCGGCGCCGGACGGGCGCGCCGGCCCGCCCGGCTGCGCGCCGCTACATGTCGGTGTAGTCGTAGGCGCCGCCGCTCCACTCGTAGAAGACGTAGCCGGGCAGGGCCACGTCGCCCTTGCCGTCGAACGACAGGTCGCCGAGCACGGTGCTGAAGGTGAGGCTCCGCATCTGCTCGACCAGCGCGTCGACGTCGGTGCTCCCGGCCGCCTCGGCGGCCTGGGCGAAGACCTGGATCGCCGCGTAGGTGTAGAGCGTATAGCCCTCCGGCTTGTAGCCCTGTTCGAGGAAGCGCGCGACCACCCCGGCGGCGGCCGCGTTCTTCGTCGGGTCCGGGGAGAACGAGAACAGCGTGCCCTCGCCCGCCTCGCCGGTGATCTGCCAGAACTCCTCGGTGACCAGGGCGTCGCCCGACACCATCAGGGCGTCGAGGCCCTGCTGGCGGGCCTGGCGGAGGATCAGTCCGGCCTCGGTGTGGTAGCCGCCGAGATAGATGACGTCGATCTCCTCGGACTTGAGCTTGCTGACCAGCGCGGAATAGTCCTTCTCGCCCGCCGTGTAGGCGTCGTAGAGCGCCTCCCCGACGCCGGCGGCGTTGAGCGCCTTCAGCGTCTCGTCGGCGAGGCCCTTGCCGTAGGCGGTCTTGTCGTGAAGGACGGCGATGCGCGCGTCCGCGAAGTTCTCCGCCATGAAGGCGCCGGCGACGGCGCCCTGCTGGTCGTCGCGCCCGCAGGTGCGGAACACGTTGTCGAAGCCCTGCTCGGTGAGCAGCGGGTTGGTGGAGGCGGGCGAGATCTGCAGCACGCCCTCCTCGTTATAGACCTCGGAGGCCGGAATGGAGGTGCTGGAGCAGAAGTGCCCGGCGACGAAGGCGACGCCCTTGTTGACCATCTGGTTGGCGACGGCCACGGCCTGCTTGGCCTCGCAGGAGTCGTCGCCCTCCTCCAGCACGAGCTGCTGGCCGAGGACTCCGCCGGCGGCGTTGATGTCATCGACCGCCATCCGCGCCCCGCGCGTCAGCTGTTCGCCGAAGATGGCGTATTGGCCGGTTATCGACCCGGCGGCGCCGATCAGTATCTCGGCGTTCGCTCCGCCGGCGGCGCTCGCCAGGACCGCCGCGGCGGCCGCGAGTACGCGCTTCTCCATCGTCCTTCTCCCACCGTTTCCCGGCGCGCGCGTCGGCGCGGCGCCGCATTCCGTTCGCCTATATCGCCATACGCGCCGCCGTTTCAACCCGCCCCGACGCGGGGCCGCGGTCGATCCTTGCCGGAGGCGCGCGACGCGGCTACAGGCGATGGTGGCGAAGGCGCTTCAGCGCGCGGGCCATGGCGCGACCGGCGGAGCGGAATGCGCCGTTCGGAGCGCAGGAGGATTTCGCCGCGCGGGCCGGGGCGTTGCGGCGACGGCGGCGAGACGATCCGCGCGGACCGCGACCGGGACGCGCCGGCGCGGCCGGCCATGCGGTCGACGCCGGCGCCGTCGTTCCCCGGACCGCGCTTTCGGTAACGGAATCCGGGCTAACTCCGGTTGATGCCGCCGCCGGGGTTCGTGTCCACGCTTCCGGCGGTGCTGGCGCTGCTCCCCGAGCTCACCGAGGATGGGGCGGTGGAGCACGCGAAACTCGAGGCCGAACCGAAGCTCAACGCCGAACTCGCCGTCGACCCCCCGGACACCTGGAGCAGCGCGTCGTCGCTCAGCACCGCGTCCGGGTCCGGCGGGAACACCAGATGCGTCGTGTCTTGGGTGTCGGCGACGATGCGCATCTCCATGTCGGGGAGGGAGGGTTCGATCCCCAGTCTCCGCAATTCGCCCTGTCCCCCGTCGCCGGCGAGGCGCTCCCGCAGCGCGGCGTCGCCGCGGCAACGTTGGGTGAGCAGCCCCACCCGCGTGTAGAAATCGTCGTATTCGTCGATGGGCGTCGTCTCTCGCGACCGGTCCTGCCGCATGATGTTTCTCCTTCTTCCATTCCTCCGCGCGCGCCGCCGGAGCGGTTCGCGGCGCGGCGTTCTACGGGTTGGGCGCGGCGGTGCTGGCGCTGCCCGCGCTGCTGAGGGTGGAGGGCCCGCACGAGCATCCGAAGGTGGCGGCCGTCCCCAGGCTGGCCATGGTGCTGGCCCTGGCGCCGCCGGCGACCCCGGAGAGGGATTCGTCCGCCAGCGCCTTGTTCGGGTCCGGCGGCAGGACGACGTGGAACGTCGCCGCGTCGTTGGCCTTGACGCGGACGGTCGCGCCGGGGGCGGGTTTCAGGTCGACGTCGCGCATCAGCGCGGAGACCGCCTCGGCCTCGCCGTCGTCGATCCGCGCCCGCCACGCCTCGTCCTCGCGGTAGCGCCGCGCGGCGTCCTGGAAGGCCAGCCATGCGGGGGCGGACTCGGAGTCCGCCGCGGACCCCGGCGCCGGCCATTGGGAAACAGACGACATTGCGCGCCTCCTAACTGGCGATGGAGCCGATGGTGCTGGCGGAACTGGCCGTTCCCCAACACGACGGCGCACTGCTCGCGGTGCCGAGGCTGCCGACGGAGCCCGCCGTGCTCGCCCGCCCGCCGGAGACCGCGCCCAGCGTCTCGTCCTCCAGCGCCTGGTTCGGGTCGGCCGGGAACACGAGGTGGAAGGTGTCGTCGGTGTTCGCCGCGACGCGCAGTTCGACTCCGGGCGGGAGGTCGACGCCCCGTTCGGCGAAGGCGGCGCGCGGGTCGGCCTGGATGTCGCGGCGGAGGTCGGAGTCCTCGCCGAGTTTGCGCCCGATGGACGCGATCGACGCAGGGGAGAAGTCCGCGCCGGCTGCGCCGCGCGGGGGCGGATCCTTAGCTTTGGACCCGAGATCGGTTTTCATGATGAACGCTCCCGACTTGCGAGAGCGCCCCATCGGAGCGCCCCATCGGAGCGCCCCATCGGAGCGCCCCATCGGAGCGCCCCATCGGAGCGCCCCATCGGAGCGCCCCATCGGAGCGCCCCATCGGAGCGCCCCATCGGAGCGCCCCATCGGAGCGCCCCATCGGAGCGCCCCATCGGAGCGCCCCATCGGAGCGCCCCATCGGAGCGCCCATATTTCAGTCAAGGCTCATAGCACGGGACAACGCGATTGTCAAGCCCTTCCCGCCCGGCGCGAGGCGGGCGGGGCCACAATCTTCCCCGCCGAACATACGTCGGGCTGGGTAAGCGCCCAGAGGGCCGACTGGGGCTCGCACGGTCCGTACGCCACGCTCTCCGCCGGCCGTTAATATCTTCGGTGGGGCGGACAGGCGGCGGCCCCTCCCCCCCCCCTCCGGCGTGGAAGACGGAAAGGCCGGCGGCTCCCGAAGGAGCCGCCGGCCCGCGAGTCGCGTCCGTCAGGCGGAAGGCCCGGCGCCTACCACTTCACCTGCGTGCGGAGGCCGAAGATGTCGAACTCGGTCTCCTCGCCGCCCGTCTCCACCGAGGCGGAGATGTAATTGAACTTGAGCGCCACCCAGTCGTTCAACCACCAGTTGACGCCGAGCGTGTAGTTGGTCTGCTCGCCGCGGTCGATGTCGGCGAGGTCGACGTGGCTGTAGCGGCCGAGCAGCTCGACCGCGCCCATGCCGCCCTCGGCGCCGACCGGGTTCGCCGGCTTGACGCCGCTCCACGCCGCCTTCTTCATGCTGTAGGGGCGTCCCTCGCCGGTCAGCACCCAGCCGGCCTGGAGGTAGAGCGCGTCGAAACTCCGCTCCGTCGCCGCGCCGCCGTCGATTTGGTCGAAGCCGAAGCGGTGGAGCTCGCTGGCCACCCAGAACGGCTTGTACCACGCCGCGAACTCGCCGCCGACGCCGTAGCAGTTCTCGGCGGTCACGTCGCCGCCGGTGTCGATGTGGCGGCTGTCGTCGACGCGGAATTCGGGCCGGTCCCGGAAGCGGCATTTGCCGCTCTCGTAGATGTCCTCGGCGTCGGGAGACGGCACGGTCTCGGTAGGTTCGGGAACGAGCCAGCCGCTGGCGCCGAGATGCACGCCGTGGGTCTTCTCGTTCACCGGCGCGACCGCGAGGCGCCCGGCGAACGACCACTGCTCGTCGGCTCCGCCGCTCGCGTCCACGCCGAGCTTCTCGCCGAACACGCCGGCGCCGGCCCAAAGCATGTCGGTGTTGCCGACGGCGCTGATTCCGAACCGCTTGCCGCCGGCGGGGCCGACGAACATGTTGGTGCCCAGGCTGCGCTCGATGAACGGAATGTCGTTCGAGCTCGTCCGGTCCTCCAGCGTCAGCGGCGCCTTGTGCTGGCCCAGGGTGAGCGTGACCGGCTTCAGCCCCTTGTAGGTGACGAAGGCGGTGTCGATGTCGACGTCGTCGGCCGCCGAATCGCCGCCGTCGAGGACGATGTTGTACCCCCACGCCTTCATGATCCTGCCCTTCACGCCGAGCCGGGCGCGGCGCAGGTTCGACCCGTCGTTGAGGTCCTGCCCCTCGGCCTCGTCGTAGAAGCCGACGTCCCAATGCACGCGGCCCGTCACCGACATGGTGAACTCGCCGTCCTCGGAGGCGAAGGTCGGGGCCGGCCCTTTCATCTTGACGGCCGGCCCGCCGTCTTCGGCGCCCGCGGCGGCTTCGCCGGCCGCCCGGGCGGCCTCGGCGGCGGCGTTCGCCGCCTCCATGTTGCCCTCGATCTGCGATTCGAGCTGGCGGCGCAGGAGCAGGAGCTCCTGCTCCAACTCCAGGACCCTGTCGGCGAGGTCCTCCTGCGCCGCCGCCGGCGGCGCCGCGACCGCCGCCGCCATGAGGCTCCCGGCGACGAGCGCCCCGGCGCCTCGCGCGATTGCGATGTTCATCCCATCCATGCCTTTCGTTGCTGGCGCGGTGGCGCGACTCGGCCTCCCGCTGCGGCGCGACGCTAGGCATGGCGTGTTACAGACGATGCTATGATTACGTTGCGATTTCATGAAGGC
The DNA here is from genome assembly GCA_965242575.1 of Alphaproteobacteria bacterium. Lineage (GTDB taxonomy): Bacteria > Pseudomonadota > Alphaproteobacteria > UBA7887 > UBA7887 > JANQOH01. Next base: position 1,393,876 of record OZ251461.1, on the reverse strand, counting down.
CGAACGATGACCCTGCGCCCGCCCCGCCCGCCGCAATCCGCCCTCGGCCCGGAGATATTGTCCGCCGCCCGGATGCGCCGCGCCGACGCCGCCGCCATCGCCGCCGGGACTCCCGGAATCGCGCTGATGGAGAACGCCGCCGCCGCCGTCGTCCGCGCCGTCCGCGCCCGCTGGGCGCCGCGCCCGTCGCTGGCGCTGTGCGGACCGGGAAACAACGGCGGCGACGGCTTCGCCGCCGCCGCGGAACTGGCGCGCGCGGGCTGGCCCGTCGCCGTCGCCCTGCTCGGCGCGCGCGAGCGGTTGCGGGGCGACGCGGCGATCATGGCGCGGCGCTGGTCCGGCCCGGTGGAGCCGCTGGCGCCGGCGGCCCTCGCCGGCCGCGCCCTCGTCGTCGACGCGCTGTTCGGCGCCGGCCTCTCGCGGCCCGTCTCCGGAATCGCCGCCGAAACGCTCGCGGCGGTCGCCGCCTCCGGCGTTCCGGTCGCGGCGGTGGACACGCCCTCCGGCGTGGACGGCGACACCGGCGCGGTCCTGGGAGCCGCCGCGCCCGCCGCCGTCACGGTGACCTTCTGCCGCCCCAAACCCGCGCACCTGCTCGCGCCGGGGCGGCTGCTGTGCGGCGCGGTCGAGATCGCCGATATCGGCATAGGCCCCGCCATCGTCGCCGAGACCGGCCACGACGCGCTGGTCAACCGCCCCGACGAGTGGCGCGCGCGCCTGCCGCGCCCCGCGCCCGGCGGGCACAAATACCGCCGCGGCCACGCCGCCGTCCTGGGCGGCGCGCGCTTCGCCGGCGCCGCCCGCCTCGCCGCGCGCGCCGCCCTGCGCGCCGGCGCCGGGCTGGTCACGATCGCCGCGCCGTCCGCCGCCGGCGCGGCGCCGGACGCCGTCATGACGCGCCCGCCGGAGGACTGGCGGGAGCTGTTGGCGGACCCGCGCGTCAACGTCCTGCTCATCGGTCCGGGCGCCGGAGTGGGGGCGGAGACGCGCGCCCGCGTCCTCGAGGCCCTCGCCGCCGGCAAGGCGGCGGTGCTGGACGCCGACGCGCTGACCTCCTTCGCCGCCGACCCGGCGGAGCTGTTCGCAGCGGTTCGCGGCCGGCCCTGCGTGCTGACTCCCCATGACGGCGAATACGCCCGCCTGTTCGCCGCCCGCGGCGACCGTCTGGCGCGCGCCCGCGCCGCCGCGGCGGAGAGCGGCGCCACGGTCCTGCTCAAGGGGCCGGAATGCGTCGTCGCCGCCCCCGACGGGCGCGCGGTCATCGGCGTCGACGGCCCGCCGGAACTGGCGACGGCCGGGACCGGCGACGTCCTCGCCGGGATCGTCGCCGGCCTGGCGGCGGCGGGCGCGGCGCCCTTCGACGCCGCCCGCATGGCCGCCTGGCTGCACGGGACCGCCGCGCGCGCCGGCCCGGGCCCCGGCCTCGTCGCCGACGACCTGCCCGACCGCCTCCCCGCCGCGCTGGCCGCCGCCGCCGGCCCTTGACTTTCCGGCGCGCGCGGCGTTCAGTTCGTCGGCCCCATCGGAGTTCGCCTTTTTCGGGGGCGACATGATGTGTATCCTCGTTTGCCGGAATAATTTCGGTATCTTTAACGAAACTTGGTCCCTCACCGCGACTTGACGCGTAATGATCGACCGGTCGCCACCCGAACAGAGGACGCCATGTCTCTCGCCGCGCAAATCATAGATCAACGCGTGTCCGGAATCGCGGAGAAATACGCGAATATCTTCACGGACGAACTGCGTCTGGGAAACGACGAAGAAAGAAGAAAATCTACGTCTTTCCTCTTTCTCGTCGCGAAAACGATTTTCGACCTGTCCGATGACGAAGCGATGGACAGTATCGTCGACGGAGGAAACGATTTCGGAGTCGACGTATTGTGCTTCGAACCGCCGGAGGACGGGGAAATCGCGATAGCGGTCGTCCAGGGGAAATACAGAGGAAAATTGGACGGCGCCGCCGCGTTTCCGGAAAACGGGATCGCCGGATTGATCGATGCGGTCGGCACGCTTTTCGATCCGTCGCGGCCGCTCGCATCGCTGGGATTGAACGAAAGGCTCCAGCGGCGGGTCGAGGAGGTGCGTTCGTTCGTCAGGGACGGCGCCTTACCGCGGGTTACGGCGATCGCCGCCAACAACGGCGTGTCCTGGACGGAACATGCGGAGCAGCGAATCGGCGCCGCCTCCCGCAGGTTCGGGAACCAAGTGGAATGGCGCCATTTCGGATGCGACGAACTTCTGGCGGAATTGCAAGCGCGAAAGCCGGTCGACGACGTGCTGAGTCTTGCCGGCCAAGCGGTCGTGGAGACATTCGATTTTCGACGTGTGCTGGTCGGGCGCATATCGGTGACCGAACTCGCGCGGTTGGTCGACAACCACAATAGCAGACTCTTCGAAAAAAACATCCGCCGTTACCTGGGATTGAAAGGGAACCGCGTCAACGAATCCATCGCGGCGACGTTGCGCGATCCCTCCGTGCGTCCGAATTTCTATTTCTACAATAACGGAATAACGATGGTGTGCTCTCAATTCCGCCATAACGCGATGTCGAGCGCGGATTGGATGGTGCAGGTCAAGGATATGCACATTGTCAATGGCGGTCAAACGGCGAGAACCATCCAGCAGGTTGCGAAGCAGGTCGGAGGACCGATCGACTCGGCGGACGTGTTGGTGCGGATATACGAGATCGAACAGGACGGCGATGCGCTTATCGAGGCGATCACCTTCGCGACGAACAGTCAGAACCCGGTCGATTTGAGGGATTTGAAAGCCAACGACTCGATTCAGCGCGATCTTGCCGCGTCGATCGAATCTCTCGGTTACGAATACCGCACGAAGCGCGAGGACGCAGCGGTGTCCTCCAACGAGTTCACGAGCGCCACCGTCGCGGAGGCGGTTCTGGCCGTCTGGCGGGCGCGGCCGCATCAGGCGAGATTCGCGCGCCGAGAACACTTCGGCGCGTTATACGAGACGATATTCACCCACGACTTGAACGGCGCGCAGGCGGTGATTGCGGCGCTGCTTCATCGACACGCGGAGAACCGGCGCAGGAGGCCCCCGGAGGGCGCGCCGGAATTTCTCGCCTACGGGTCGCGTTTCGTCGCCATGCTCATGGGGCGGTATCTTCTCCACGACATGGGAGACAAGGGAGTGGCGCTGGACCGGATCGATCACCGAAATTTCGAGGCTGCCCGACGCCTCGTCGAAGGGCGGCATTCCAGCTATATGGAGCGGGCGGAGCAGGAGATCGCGGACGCTCTTGACCGTCTGTTCGGCCAACGAGAAAGAACCTTGCAACGACTTTCTGCGACGTTCCGCCGGGGCGATCTGGTGGAGATGCTCACGGGGGGCGCCGCGTGACCGTCTCGTCAGCCGGGCGCGCCGCGCCGGGCCGCGGAGGCTACGAGGATATCGGGATCGAAATCGACGGCCCCCTCGCCGTCGTGACGATGAACCGGCCGGAGAAGCGCAACGCGCTCTCCAAGCGGCTGCGCGTCGAACTGCGGCGGGCGGCGGAGGCGCTCGACGAACGCGACGACCTGTCCTGCGTCGTCCTCACCGGCGCCGGGTCCGCGTTCTCCGCCGGCGCGGACCTGTCCGAGAGCGACATCTTCGGCGACGGGGTCCCCATCGCCCGGGCGCGGCGCATTGCGCGCCTCGGCGCCGATATGTGCGCGGCGTGGGAGCGGCTGCGGCCGCTCACCGTCGCCGCCGTCAACGGGCCGGCCATCGGCGGCGGACTCTCCATCGCCGTCGCGTGCGATTTTCGCGTCATGGCGCGCGGCGCCTTCTTCCTCGCGCCGGAGGTCGATCTCGGCCTCAACTACACCTGGAACAGCCTGCCGCGCCTCGGCAATCTGGTCGGCCCGGCGCGCGCCAAACTGGTCGGCGCGCTGGCGCGGCGGGTCGATGCCGAAACCGCGCTCGCCTGGGGCCTGTGCGAGGCCGTCGCTGACGACGCCATGGCGGCGGCGCGCGAACTGGCCGCGGAGATCGCCGCCCGCCCGCGCACGGCGCAGCAGATGGCGAAGGAATCGGTCAACCGCCACTTCGCCATGCCCAACTCGCTCTATCTCGAACAGGACCAGATCGTGATGATGAGCTCCCGCGCCGAGACCCGCGAGCGCGTCGCCGCCGTCCGGGCGCGCATCCGCGCGGCGCAGCGGGGCGCGGCGGAGTGACGCGCCGTTTCGCCGCGGCGGGCGGCGTGATACATGTGGGCGCGTCATGACGCCGCCCGCCGCCCGCCCCCAGCCCCAGCCGACCATCTCGGCCGTCTCGGCCGTCGCCGCCGCGCCGCCGCCCGCCGCGGCGCCGAACGACCTCGCCATGCTCGCGGCGCTGGAGCGCAAGGTGGCGTGGCTCTCGGCGTGGACGATCCACCGCGCCAACCATCTCCGCCCGTCGCGCGACGGCCTCAAGGTCGGCGGCCACCAGGCCTCCTCGGCGTCGATCGTGACGCTGCTCACCGCGCTCTACTTCCACGTCCTGCGGCCGGAGGACCGGGTGGCGGTCAAGCCGCACGCCAGCCCCGTCTTCCACGCCATCCAGTATCTCTTCGGGCGGCAGACCCGCGAGAAGCTGGAGAACTTCCGCGCCTTCGGCGGCGCGCAGGCCTACCCGTCGCGGACCAAGGACTCCGACGACGTCGACTTCTCCACCGGGTCGGTCGGCCTCGGCGGGGCGATGACCGTCTTCGCGTCGATGGCGCAGGACTACGTCCGCCGCCACCGGCTGGGCGGCGGCGGACGCCCGGACGGGCGCATGATCGCCATGTTCGGCGACGCCGAGCTCGACGAGGGCAACGTGTACGAGGCGCTGCTCGAAAGCTGGAAGCACGACGTGCGCAACGTCTGGTGGGTCGTCGACTACAACCGCCAGAGCCTCGACAGCGTGGTGAGCGACCGCCTGTTCGCGCGCCTCGACGGGCTGTTCGAGTCGATGAACTGGCGCGTGCGGACGATCAAATACGGCAAGCTGCTGGAGGCCCGCGCGCGCGAACCGGGCGGCGAGGCGCTGCTCGACTGGATCGACCGCTGCCCCAACCAGCTGTACAGCGCGCTCACCTTCAAGGGCGGCGCGGCGTGGCGCGAGCGCCTCGAACGCGACCTGGGCGGAATCGCCGGCGTCCCGGAACTGCTGGAGTCGCACGACGACGCGGCGCTGCACGCGCTGATGACCAACCTCGCCGGCCACGACATGGAGAGCGTCCTCGAAGCCTACGCCGAGGCCGCGGCGAGCGACCGCCCCATCGCCATCATCGCCTACACCATCAAGGGGTTCGGCCTGCCGCTGGCGGGGCACAAGGACAACCACGCGGGGCTGATGACGCCGGAGCAGATGGCGCTCTACAAGGCGGAGGCGGGAGTAGCCGACGGCTCCGAGTGGGAGCCGTTCGACGGCCTCGGAGTCGACCCGGACGAGTTGCGCGGCTACGTCCGGGCGGCGCCGTTCGCCGCCGCCGCGCCGCGCCGCTTCGCCGCCCCGGCCGTGCCCGTTCCCGACCGCCTGGAGCTGCCGGCGCGGGCGGACACCTCGACCCAGGAGGCGTTCGGGCGCGCGCTCGACGCACTCGCGCGCGGCGACAGCGCGCTGGCGCGCCGCATCGTCACGACCTCGCCCGACGTCGCCGTGTCCACCAATCTCGGCCCGTGGGTGAACCGGCGGCAGATATTCGACCGCCGCGCGCGGCCCGACATGTTCCGCGAGGAGCGCGTCGCCTCGGCGCAGAAGTGGACCATGTCGCCGCGCGGCCAGCACATCGAGCTCGGCATCGCCGAGAACAACCTGTTCCTCATGCTCGCCGCGCTCGGCCTGTCGGGCGAGCTGTTCGGCGCCCGCCTGCTGCCGGTGGGCACGCTCTACGACCCCTTCATCGCCCGCGGCCTCGACGCGCTGACCTACGCCAGCTACCAGGACGCGCGATTCCTCCTCGCGGCGACCCCGTCGGGGATCGCCCTGGCGCCGGAGGGCGGCGCGCACCAGTCGATCTCCACGCCGGCGATCGGCATGGCGCAGCCCGGCCTCGCCTATTTCGAGCCGGCCTACGCCGACGAACTGGCGGCGATCCTGCGCTGGGCTTTCGTCCACATGCAGGCCGAGGACGGCGGGTCCGTCTATCTCCGCCTGTCGACGCGCCCGGTGGCGCAGCCCGAGCGGGAGATGGACGCGGCGCTCGAATCGGCGGTGCTGGAGGGCGGCTACTGGCTCGTCGAACCCGCGCCCGGCGCCGACCTCGCCATCGCCGCCGCCGGCGCGGCCATGCCGGAGGCGCTGGCGGCGCTGGGGGACGTCCGCGAGGACGCGCCGGGCGCGGGCCTGCTCGCCGTCACTTCGCCCGACCGCCTGCGCGCCGGCTGGGCCGCCGCGCAGGCCGCGCGGCGCGCCGGCCGCGCCGCGCGCGCGCCCGTCGAGCGGCGGCTCGCCCGCCTGTCGCCGCGCGCCGGGCTGGCGACGGTCATCGACGGCCACCCCTCGGCGCTGTCGTGGCTCGGCTCGGTCGCCGGCCACGCCGTCGTCGGCCTGGGGACGGAGACGTTCGGGCAGTCCGGCGACATCGACTCGCTCTACGCCGCCCATGGGATCGACCGCGCCGCGATCGTCGACGCGGCGGCGCGGGCGTGCCTGGAGCGGCGGTGACGGCGGCGCCTTGCCAGGCCCGCCCCGGCGGTTGCATGTTATGCGCCGGCGCGCGCGGGCGTGGCGGAACCGGGAGACGCGCCAGGTTTAGGTCCTGGTGGCCGCGAGGCCGTGGGGGTTCGAATCCCTTCGCCCGCACCAGCCCCGCCGGATGAGTCGAGAGAACGCCATGCAGGTTACCGAGACCCTGTCCGAGGGTTTGAAGCGCGAGTTTCGCATCGTCGTCCCGGCCGCCGACGTCCGGGACCGGATCGACGCGCGGCTCGACGAACTCGGCCGCGACACGCCGATCCGGGGGTTCCGGCCCGGCAAGGCGCCGCGGGCGCTGCTGCGCGCGCGTTTCGGCGACAAGGTGCGCCGCGAGGTCGTCGCCGAGACCGTCGACGAATCCTGGCGCCAGACGCTGATCGACCGCGGCCTCAAGCCCGCGCTCGCGCCGGACCTCGACGTCGTCCGCGGCGAGGACGGCGCCGACCTGGAATACACCCTCGCGCTGGAGACCATGCCCGAATTCGAGCTGGCCGAGGTGAAGGGCATGAAACTCGAAAGGCTCACGGCGGAGCCGTCCGAATCGCGCGTCGACGCCGCGCTCGAGGGCATGGCGGAGCGGGACACGGCCTACAAGCCGGCGGAGGAGGGGCATGCCGCCGAGCTCGGCGACGCGGTGCGGATCGATTTCGAGGGGCGGATCGACGGCGCGGCGTTCGCCGGCGGGTCGGGCAAAGGCATGCAACTCCGCCTCGGTTCGGGGATGTTCCTTCCCGGTTTCGAGGATGGGCTCGTCGGCGCGGCGAAGGGCGAGACGCGGGAGGTGGCGGCCGCGTTTCCCGGCGACCACGCGAACGGCGCGCTGGCGGGCAAGGCGGCGACGTTCTCCGTCACCGTGTCCGAGGTGCTGGCGCCGGAGGACACGGCGGTCGACGACGCCTTCGCCAAGCGGCTCGGCATGGCCGATCTCGGCGCGCTCAGGGCCGCCGTCCGCGAGCAGGGCCGGCGGGAGTTCCGCGCCGCCGCGCGCGCCCGGCTCAAGCGGCAGATACTCGACAAATTGGCGGAGGCCCACGATTTCGCCGTCCCCGCCGGCCTGGTCGACAACGAGTTCCGGTCGATCTGGCGCCAGATCGAACAGGACATGGCGGACTCCGGCAAGGCGTGGGGGGAGCCCGGACTCGACGAGGAGGCGGCGCGCAAGGACTATCGCGGAATCGCCGAGCGGCGGGTGCGCCTGGGGCTGGTGCTCGCCGAAATCGCCGCGCGCAACGAAATTACCGTGCCGATGGAGGAGATCAACCGCGCGGCGATGACGCAGGCGCGGCTGTTTCCGGGCAAGGAGAAGGAGGTCTTTGAGGCGCTCCGGACCGACCCGGAGGCGATGGGCCAGCTGCGCGGCCCGCTGCTGGAGGACAAGACGATCGACTTCATCGTCGAGATGGCGGACGTGACCGAGCGCGCGGCGAGCCCGGAGGAGCTGCTCGCCGATTCCGACGACGGCGCGGACGCGGCGGACGGAGCGAACGAGGCGGAGGCCGGCGATGCGCGACCCGCGTGACACGTACATGAACACGCTGGTGCCGATGGTCGTGGAGCAGAGCAGCCGCGGCGAGCGCGCCTACGACATCTATTCGCGGATGCTCAAGGAGCGCATCGTCTTCCTCACCGGCCCGGTGGACGACACGGTGGCGGCGCTGGCGACGGCGCAGCTGCTGTTCCTCGAATCGGAGAACCCGGCCAAGGAGATCGCCCTCTACATCAATTCGCCGGGCGGCCTGGTGACCTCGGGCCTTGCGATCTACGACACCATGCAGTATATCCGCCCAGCGGTGTCGACCCTGTGCATCGGGCAGGCGGCGTCGATGGGGTCGCTGCTGCTCGCCGCCGGGGCCGAGAACATGCGCTTCGCATTGCCGCATGCGCGGATCATGGTCCACCAGCCTTCGGGCGGGTTCCAGGGGCCGGCGGCCGACATCGAGATCCACGCGCGCGAGATCCTCGCGCTGCGCGGGCGGCTGAACGAACTCTACGCCCGCCACACGGGCCGCAAGCTCGGCGAGATCGAGGACGCGATGGACCGCGACAAGTTCCTGTCTCCCGAGGAGGCCAAGGCGTTCGGGATCGTCGACGACGTGGTCGAGAAGCGCCCCGCGGCCGACGACAAGGGCAAGCGGGGCAAGGGGTGACGCGGCGAAGGCGTTGCGGCGCGCGCGCTCCCGCGTATAGACTGCGCGGGACGGACGGCAATCGGGCGAAAAACGGGCCGGCATGAACAAATCCTCCAGCGGCGAATCGAAGAACACGCTTTACTGCTCGTTCTGCGGCAAGAGCCAGCACGAAGTGCGCAAGCTCATCGCGGGGCCGACCGTGTTCATCTGCGACGAGTGCGTCGAGCTCTGCATGGACATCATCCGTGAGGAGCACAAGAACAACCTCGTCAAGACCCGCGACGGCGTGCCGACCCCGGTCGACATATGTTCGGTGCTGGAGGAATACGTCATCGGCCAGGACCACGCCAAGCGCGTGCTCTCGGTCGAGGTCCACAACCACTACAAGCGCCTCGCGCACGGCTCGAAGAACAACGACGTCGAGCTGGCGAAGTCGAACATCCTGCTGATCGGGCCGACCGGCTGCGGCAAGACGCTGCTCGCGCAGACCCTGGCGCGCATCCTCGACGTGCCGTTCACCATGGCCGACGCCACCACCCTCACCGAGGCCGGCTACGTCGGCGAGGACGTGGAGAACATCATCCTCAAACTGCTGCAATCGGCGGACTACAACGTCGAGCGCGCGCAGAGGGGCATCGTCTATATCGACGAGATCGACAAGATCTCGCGCAAGTCCGACAACCCGTCGATCACCCGCGACGTGTCGGGCGAGGGGGTCCAGCAGGCGCTCCTCAAGATCATGGAGGGCACGGTCGCCAGCGTGCCGCCGCAGGGCGGGCGCAAGCACCCGCAGCAGGAGTTCCTCCAGGTCGACACCACCAACATCCTGTTCATCTGCGGCGGGGCGTTCACGGGGCTGGACCGGATCATCTCGCGGCGCGGCCGCGGCGCGGCGATGGGGTTCCGCGCCGACGTGCGCGCGGCCGACGACGCCAACCGGGGCAAGGTCCTCCAGCGCATCGAGCCCGAGGACCTGCTGAAGTTCGGCCTGATCCCCGAATTCGTCGGCCGCCTGCCGGTCGTCGCCACGCTGGAGGACCTGGACGAGTCCGCGCTGTCGCAGATCCTCACCGCGCCGAAGAACGCGCTCGTCAAGCAATACAGGCGCCTCTTCGACATGGAGAACGTGGAGCTGACCTTCTCCGACGACGCCATCGGCGCCATCGCCAGGAAGGCCATCGCGCGCAAGACCGGCGCGCGCGGGCTGCGCTCGATCATGGAGGGCATCCTGCTGGACACCATGTTCGACCTGCCGAGCCTCGACGGGGTCGAGGAGGTGGTGATCGGCCGCGAGGTGGTGGAGGGCGGGGCGAGCCCGCTGCGCATCTACGCCGACCGCAAGGCCGACCTGGAGCCCACCGGGTCCTGATTGCGGCCTGCGGGCGCCGGGGCCGGCGCGGGCGGGCTTGACGAATCGGCCCCGGCGGGCCATGTGGGGAGTTCGCCGCCCCGGGGATCGGCGCGCACGCCGCCGCCGCCAGGGCCAACGAGGGCGCCTCGATCATGACTCCGACGTCTCCCGTGACCCTGTATCCCGTCCTCCCGCTGCGCGACATCGTGGTGTTCCCGCACATGATCGTCCCGCTGTTCGTCGGGCGCGAGAAGTCCGTTCGCGCGCTCGAGGAGGTGATGAAGAACGACAAGCAGATCCTCCTCGTCACGCAGCGCGACGCCGGCAAGGACGACCCCGGCCCCGACGACCTTTTCAAGGTGGGCACGGTGGGCACCGTCCTCCAGCTGCTCAAACTGCCCGACGGGACGGTGAAGGTGCTCGTCGAGGGCGGCGCGCGGGCGCGCATCGAGCGCTTCGCGCGGACCGAGGAGTATTTCGAGGCGCTGGCGCTCCAGCTCGCCGAGCCCGAGGCCGACGCCTCCGAGATCGAGGCGCTCGCCCGCTCGGTGACGGCGCATTTCGAGAACTACGTCAAGCTCAACAAGAAGGTCCCGCCCGAGGTCCTGGTCTCGCTCAACCAGATCGAGGACCCGGGCCGCCTGGTCGACACGGCGGCGTCGCACCTCGCCATCAAGATTGCCGAGAAGCAGGAGCTCCTGGAGATCGAGTCCGTCAAGGAGCGGCTGGAGCGCATCTATTCGATGATCGAGGGCGAGATCGGCGTGATGCAGGTCGAGAAGAAGATCCGCTCCCGCGTCAAACGCCAGATGGAGAAGACGCAGCGCGAATACTACCTGAACGAGCAGCTCAAGGCGATCCAGAAGGAACTGGGCGAGGGCGAGGAGAGCAAGGACGAACTCGCCGAACTCGAGCGCAAGATCGCCGGGACCAAGCTCAGCAAGGAGGCGCGCGAGCGCGCCATCGGCGAGCTCAAGAAGCTGCGCAACATGAGCCCCATGTCGGCCGAGGCCACGGTGGTGCGCAACTACCTCGACTGGCTGCTGCAGATCCCGTGGCGGAAGCGCACCCGCGTCAAGAAGGACCTGGCGCTGGCGCAGCGCGTGCTCGACGAGGACCATTACGGGCTGGAGAAGGTCAAGGACCGCATCGTCGAATACCTTGCGGTCCAGGTGCGGACCAACAAGGTGCGCGGCCCCATCCTGTGCCTGGTCGGCCCGCCCGGGGTCGGCAAGACCTCGCTCGGCAAGTCGATCGCCCGGGCGACGGGGCGCAATTTCGTCCGCATCAGCCTGGGCGGCGTGCGCGACGAGGCCGAGATCCGCGGCCACCGCCGCACCTATATCGGCTCGCTGCCGGGCAAGATCGTCCAGGGCATGAAGAAGGGGAAGTCGTCCAACCCGCTCTTCCTGCTCGACGAGGTGGACAAGATGGGCGCCGACTTCCGCGGCGACCCCGCCTCGGCGCTGCTCGAGGTCCTCGACCCGGAGCAGAACATCGCCTTCAACGACCACTACCTGGAGATCGATTACGATCTCAGCGAGGTGATGTTCATCACCACCGCCAACACGCGCCGCATCCCGCCGGCGCTGCTCGACCGGATGGAGGTCATCCGCATCGGCGGCTACACCGAGGACGAGAAGGTGGAGATCGCGCGCCGCCACCTGATCCCCAAACAGGTGAAGCGCCACGGCCTCAAGAAGGGCGAGTGGTCGATCTCCGACGACGCGCTGCGCGCCGCGATCCGGCTCTATACGCGCGAGGCCGGAGTCCGCAACCTGGAGCGCGAGATCGCCAACCTCACCCGCAAGGCGGTGAAGGAGATCCTCCTCGCCGCCGGCAAGGACGGGAAGGCGGAGACGGACGCGAAGGCCCGCCGCGCCGCGCGCACGCTGCGCGTGACCCGGCGCAACCTGCAAAAATACGCCGGCGTCCCGCGCTACCGCCACGACGAATCCGAACAGGACGACCTGGTCGGCGTGGTGACGGGCCTCGCCTATACCGATTTCGGCGGCGCGCTGCTGTCGATCGAATCGGTGGTCATGCCCGGCAAGGGCCGCAACACCATCACCGGGCAGCTCGGCGGCGTGATGCGCGAGTCGGTGCAGGCCGCGGTGAGCTACGTGCGGTCGCGGGCGACGGGGTTCGGCATCGAGCCGCCGCTGTTCGAGCGCCGCGACATCCACATCCACGTGCCGGAGGGCGCGACGCCGAAGGACGGCCCGTCCGCCGGCATCGCCATGACCTGCTCCATCGTGTCGGCGCTCACCGGCATCCCCGTCGACTCCACCGTGGCGATGACGGGCGAGGTGACGCTGCGCGGGCGCGTGCTGCCGGTGGGCGGGCTGAAGGAGAAGCTCCTCGCGGCGCTCCGCGCCGAGGTGAAGACGGTGCTGATCCCGAAGGACAACGAGAAGGACCTGGCCGAGATCCCCGACAACGTGAAGAAGGGCCTCGCCATCGTCCCGGCGGCGACGGTCGACGAGGCCATCGAACACGCGCTGAAGCGCCGCCCGACGCCGATCGAATGGGACGAGGCGGGGGCGAAAGCGCCGCCCCCGGCCGGCAAGGACGCCAAGGCGGGCGGGGGCGCCGAGCCCGTGGTCACCCACTGATATCCCGAATACGAGGTTCGCCGCACAAGTCCGGAAAGAGCGCGACGGCGAAATGCGCGGCGCAACGATCCCGGCTTCGGACGCGGGACGCTACAGCTCGATGTCGACGACGACCGGGGCGTGGTCGGAGGGCCGCTCCCAGCCGCGCGCCGCGCGGACGATCTCGGCGCCGGACAGGCTGGCGGCGAGCGGCGGCGTGACCCAGACGTGGTCGAGGCGGCGGCCGCGGTCGCTCGCCGACCAGTCGCGGGCGCGGTAGCTCCACCAGCTGTAGAGTTTCTCCTCCGGCGGGACGAAGCGGCGGACCGCGTCCACCCACCCCAGCGACGCCTGCAATTCGCCCAGGGCGGCGACCTCGACCGGCGTGTGGCTGACGACGCCCAGCAGCTGCTTGTGCGACCAGACGTCGGTCTCCAGCGGCGCGATGTTGAGATCGCCTGCGAGCACCTGCCGCGCCGGCTGCCGCGCGCCGCCGAACCACGCCGCGAGTTCGTCGATCATGCCGAGTTTGTGGGCGAATTTCGGGTTCTCCTCCGGGTCGGGAGCGTCGCCCCCGGCGGGGATGTAGAAGTTGTGCAGCACGGCGCCGCCGGGCAGCCGCGCCGACAGGTGGCGCGCCTCGCTCTTGCCCCACCAGTCGCGGCGGCGCGGCTCCGCCAGCGGAACGCGGCTCGCGATGGCCACCCCGTGATAGCCCTTCTGGCCGTACACCAGCCGGTGCGGATAGCCGAGATCGGCGAACAGGCCGTGCGGGAACGATTCGTCGACCGTCTTGATCTCCTGGAGGCAGAGGATATCGGGCGCGCGCTCGGCGGCGAGCCGCGCCAGCGCCGCGCCGCGCAGGCGCACCGAATTCACGTTCCAGCTCACGATGCGCACGGGCGGACTCCCCGGCGCGCGGCTGCGCGGGCGGCGTCTCTCAACCGCTCCGCCGCCGCGTCGTGGAACTCCCGCGCGATCTCGGCGCTGCGGCATTCGCGGTCGAGTTTCAGCGCGCACAGGGCGGCGGGGCAGAGGCCGCCGAACGGCTCCCACACGACGTCGCCGGGGTCGGTCGTCACGCGGATCGTCCGCTCCACCAGGGCGAGCGGCTTCTGGCTGCCGTGCAGGCTCCGGAACTTCCAGCGCATCCGCGTCCGTTCGCCGTTCACGCGCTCCTTCCCGCCCACATGCGGCAGGCGCCACACGTTGGTCACGCCGGCCTCGCAGGTGAATTTCGCGCGCATTCCGGCCCAGGCCGCCGCGCTCAAGGGGCGCTTTCCGTCGAGGCTGAAATAGGGCCGCCCTGCGGTTCGCCGCGCCGGTTGGCGTATTCGGCCAACGCCGCGAACGCCTCGGGCGACGGGTAGTACCACAGATGGTCCGCCGCCAGGTATTTCCGCGTCGCCGCGTTCGCCACGCCGCAGGCTTCGTTGGCGAGGCGCAGCGGCAGGCCCGAGCGGCGCCACTCCGTGCGCAGCCAGTCTCGCATCGTCAGGCGGGCGCCGTCCCGCGCGCGGAATTCGGCGGCCCGCACGTATTGCGCGCACACTTCCGTGACCACGGGGAATTTGCGCAGCGTGCGCGTGTTGGCGTTCCCCGCCACATGGCCCAAACCCTTGTCCCAGACGTGGCAGCTCCGGTACTCCCAGCCGAGTTCGGCGAGGAGCGGGTGGACGGTCGCCCATCCGAGTTCGGAGCTCCAGAACCAGAGCGTCGTCCGCGGCGTCGCGCGCCGGGACCACGCCGCGGCGTGCGGGCGGTACCATTCGGCCAGCCCGTCCGCCGTCGGCAGGTCGCCGGGGAACCCGGACAGGCCGTAGGGGCCGTCGGCGACGATGCAGACCGGCGCGGGCCAGTCGTCGTAAAACGCCTCGGCCGGGCCGAAATGGATGGTCGAACCGCCGTACCGCGCCGATTCGCCCGCCGCCGCGGGCGCCGCCGCGCGTTCGGCGGGCCGCCCCCGGAGCGCAAGGGCCTCCTCCCCCCGCCCGGCTCCGTGTTGCGCCGGACGATGCGGCGCGCGCGTCACGGATCCGCGCCGAGGTCGAAATCGCCGGCGTCGAGCAGCGCCGTCAGCCGCAGGCCCTCGCGCGCCAGGGCGCCGCGCGCGCCCTGGAGGCGGTCGACGACGGTGACGACGCGGTCCACCGCGCCGCCGGCGGCGCGGATCGCGCGCGCCGCCTGCAACGCCGAGCCCCCCGTCGTCGTCACGTCCTCGACGACGGCGACGGCGGCGCCGGCGGGGACGTCCTTCTCGACGCGCCGCCGGGTGCCGTGGCCCTTCGCCGCCTTGCGGACGCAGAACGCCTCGATGGGCCGCCCGAGCTGGCCGGAGCGCATCGCCACGACCGCCGCGATCGGCACCGCCCCCAGCTCCAGCCCGGCGACGAAGCGCGGCGGCGGGTCGCCGAGCGCCTCGATGACGAGGTCGGCGACGAGGCCCGCGCCCGCGGGATGGAGGGTCGTCTGCTTCATGTCGAAGTAGAACCGGCTCGACGCGCCGGAGGCGAGGACGATGCCGCGCCCTACGATCAGCGACTTCTCCGCCACCAGGTCGCGGAGCGCGCGGCGCGGGTCCGGCGCGGTCACGACGGGGCGGCGCCCGGCGCGCCGGGCGCGACGCGGCGGTAGCTCAGCGCCTCGCCGACATGGACGGAGGACACCGCGCCCCGGCCCTCCAGGTCGGCCAGGGTGCGCGCCACCTTGAGCACGCGGTGGTAGCCGCGCGCCGACAGGCGCATGCGGTCTACCGCCTTGGCCAACAGCGCGCGGCCGGCGGAATCGGGCGCCGCGACCGATTCCAGCAACTCGCCGTCCGCCGCCGCGTTGGTCCGCGCCCCGGCGGGCGGCTCCCCGGCGGCGGCGCTCGCGTAGCGCTCCGCCTGGACGGCGCGCGCGGCGGACACCCGCGCCAGCACCCGGTCCGAACCCTCCGCCGGCGGCGGCAGCGAGAGGTCGGCGGCGGACAGCGCCGGCGCCTCGACATGCAGGTCGATGCGGTCGAACAGCGGCCCCGATATGCGCGACTGGTATTCGGCGGCGCAGCGCGGCGCGCGTCCGCAGCTGCGCGCGGGGTCGTCGATATGGCCGCAGCGGCAGGGGTTCATCGCCGCGACGAGCTGCACCCGCGCGGGGTAGGTCAGGTGGGCGTTGGCGCGCGCTACGGTGACGGTCCCCGATTCGAGCGGCTGGCGCAGCGCCTCCAGCGCCGGGCGGGGGTATTCCGGCAGTTCGTCGAGGAACAGCACGCCGAGATGGGCGAGCGACACCTCGCCGGGCCGGGCCCGGGCGCCGCCGCCGACCAGCGCCGGGACCGACACCGAGAAATGCGGGTCGCGGAACGGGCGCCGGGCGATGAGGCGGCCGCCGTCGAGGGTTCCGGCGATGCTGGCGATCATGCTCGCCTCCAGCGCCTCGGCGGGGTCGAGCGGCGGAAGGATCCCCGGCAGGCGGCTCGCCAGCATCGATTTGCCGGCGCCGGGCGGCCCGGTCATCAGCATGTTGTGGCCGCCCGCCGCCGCGACCTCCAGCGCGCGCTTGGCGGTCTCCTGGCCCTTGATGTCGCGCAGGTCGGGCAGCGCCTCCGGCGGCGCCGGCATGGCGGGCTTCGGCGGCGACAGCGCCTGGCTGCCCTTGAAGTGGTTGACCAGCGCGAGGAGCGAATCGGCCGCCAGGACGTCGGCGTTGCTCGCCCACGCCGCCTCGCCGCCCTGCGCGCCGGGGCAGATCAGGCCGCGGCCGGCCGCGTTGGCGGCGATCGCCGCCGGCAGCACGCCGGGGACGGCGCGCAGCCTGGCGTCGAGCGCGAGCTCCCCCAGCGCCGCGTAGCCCTCCGCGGCGTCGCCCGGGATGGCCCGCATCGCCGCCAGAAGGGCGAGCGCTATGGGCAGGTCGAAATGGCTGCCCTCCTTGGCCAGGTCCGCCGGCGCCAAGTTGACGGTGATGCGGCCGGGCGGCGGCGCCACGCCGAGCGCCGACAGCGCGGCGCGCACCCGCTCGCGCGATTCGGCGACCGCCTTGTCGGGCAGCCCGACGATGGCGAAACTGCCGAGGCCGCGCACGATCTGCACTTGGGTCTCGACGTCGACCACGTCGATGCCCTGGAACGCGACGGTGTGGCAGACGGCGACCATGCGCTACAGCCGCGCCTCCACCGCGTCCCAGACGCGGCCGGCGAGGTTGCCGCCGTCGAAGCGGTCGATCTCGCGGATCCCCGTGGGCGAGGTGACGTTGATCTCGGTGAGCCAGCCGCCGATCACGTCGATGCCGGCGAAGATCAGGCCGCGCGCCCGCAATTCGGGGCCGATGGCGGCGCAGATCTCGCGGTCGCGGGCGGTGAGCGCCGCCTTCTCCGCCCTGCCTCCCACATGCATGTTCGACCGCGCCTCGCCCGCCGCCGGCACCCGGTTGACCGCGCCGGCCGGCGCGCCGTCGACCAGGATAATCCGTTTGTCGCCGGCGCGCACCTCCGGCAGGTAGCGCTGGACCACCATGGGTTCGCGATAGACCTCGTCGAACAGCTCGACCAGCGCGTTGAAGTTCTCGTCGCCGGGGCCGATGTGGAACACCCCCGCCCCGCCATTGCCGTAGAGCGGCTTGACGACGACGTCGCGGTGGCGGTCGCGGAACGCGCGGATGCGCGCGCGGTCGGAGCTTACCAGCGTCGGCGGCGTCAGACCGGGGAAGGCGGTGACGAGGAGCTTCTCCGGCGCGTTGCGCACGTGGGCGGGGTCGTTCGCCACCAGCGTCGCCGGATGGACGCGCTCCAGCAGGTGGGTCGCGGTGACGTAGGCCATGTCGAACGGCGGGTCCTGGCGCATGAGGACGACGTCGAGCTCCGCCAGGGCCAGGTCCTCCGCGGCGCCCAGCGCCAGGCGCGGGGCGTCCCCGCCCCCCTCGACGCGGAGCGGGCGGGCGGCGGCGCGGACGGCGCCCTCGACCAGCGCCAGGGCGCGCGGTTCGTAATGCCACAGGCGATGGCCGCGCGCCGCCGCCTCCCGGGCGAGGGCGACGGTCGAATCGCCCGCGGCGTCGATGGCCTCCACCGGGTCCATCTGGATGGCGACGCGGAGGCTCACGAACCGCCGCCCCGCGCCGGGTCGTCGACAAAGACTACGTGGAGCGCCGCCCCGCGCACGTATTCGATGGCCCGCGCGTGCCGGGCCACCCGGTCGAGTTCATCGGAATCGCGCGCGACGCCCAGCACGTGGACGACGCCGGCGGACGCCACGATGACGAAATTATAGTCGCGCACCGACAGGTCGGCGACCAGCCGGGCGCGCAGGCGCGCGGCGATCCAGCGGTCCTGCGCCTCGTCGACCAACGATCGGTCGCCGACGCGGAGTTCGTCGATCGCCTCGCGGACGCCGTCGACCCCGCGCGCGATCTCCGCCGCCTCGGCGGCCCTCTCCCGGCTGTCCATGACGCCGGTGAGCAGCGCGCGGCCCTCGAATACGTCGACGCCCACGGGCAGGTACAGCTCGTCCACGTGGGTCTGGAACAGCGCCTCCTCGACGGCGGCCTCGACGACGGCGTCGCGGGCGGCGTCGCCGACCGAACGCGCGCCCACCACCGCCTTGCCCGCGGCGAGGCCGGCGCGGATCGCGATGTCGGTCTGCGAACAGGCGCAGAGGATCACCGGGGCGAGGATGGCGGCGGCGGTGCGCGCCAAGCGTCGGGGAGATGCATCGGCCACAGGAAGCGCCAACTCGGCCACGGGCCCACCAGCAACAGGTCGAAGCGCCCGGACAATGCGCCGAGGCGCGGGTGGCGCGCAAGGAACGTTTCCGCCGCCCGCGCGATCCTGCGGCGCTGGCGTTCGCCGGGCGCGGCGGGCGCGCCGCCGCTCCGCGCCTTGACCTCGACGAAGGCGACGACGGACCCGCGCCGGGCCACGATGTCGATCTCGCCGGCCGGGCAGCGCCAGTTGGCGGCGAGGATGCGCCAGCCGCACCAGCGCAGCCGCCAGCGGCAGAACGCCTCCGCGCGCCGCCCGAACCGCCAGGCGCGGCGGCGCGAATCGGCGCTCCTAGCCGCCATCGCCCGCCCCGCCCCGCCCCGCCCGCTTGAGCGCGGCGGCGCGGGCGTAGAGCCGCCGCCGGTCCGCGCCGGTGGCGGCGGCGACGGCGCGCGCCGCGTCGCGCGCGCTCATGGCGCCGAGCGCGTCCGCGAGCGCCGCCTCGGCCGCGTCCTCGTCCACGGCCGCCGCCTCCGCCTCCGCCGGCGGGGCGATGACGAGGACGATCTCGCCCTTCGGCGGCGGCGCGGCGGCCGCCTCGGCGGCGAGCGCGCGGAGGCTTCCCCGGCGCACCTCCTCATGGAGTTTGGTCATTTCGCGGGCGATGGCGATTCGCCGGTCGCCGAGCGCGGCCTCGAGGTCGGCGAGGGTCGCCGCCAGCCGCCGCGCCGATTCGAACACGACCGCCGTCATGTCGAGGCGCGCAAGCGATGCGAGCGCGCCGCGCCGCGCCTTCCCGCGCGGCGGGAGGAAGCCCACGAACGCGAACCGGTCGCTCGGCAGCCCCGACACGCCGATCGCGGCGGCGACGCTCGACGGGCCGGGGACCGCGAACACCGGCGCGCCGGCGCGGTGCGCCGCGTCGACGAGGCGGTAGCCGGGGTCGGAGATCGCCGGCGTGCCGGCGTCGCTGACCAGCGCCACCGCCTCGCCGCGCGCGAGGCGGGCGAGCAGCCCGGGCCGCGCGCGCGGCGCGTTGCGGTCGTGGTAGGCGGCGAGCCGCGCCGAAACCCCGCACGCCGCGAGGAGCCGGCCGGTCCGGCGGGTGTCCTCGCACGCCACGACGTCGACTCCGGCGAGCACGCGCCGCGCCCGCGCCGAGACGTCGCCGAGATTGCCGATCGGCGTCGCGACGACGTACAGGCCGGGCGGGCATTTACTCGCCGCGGCGGCGGCGTTACCGTCCGCGCCGGCTTGTGGGGAGGACGGTGCGTTGGCCATGTCCGCGGCGGTGGGAAACCCGGAGCCGGAGCGCGGGCGCCGTCGCCGGCTCGTCGCCGGCCTTCTCGCGGCGCTGCCGCTCGCCGGCTGCGCGGACAGCGTAGCGCCGCCGCCGCCGCCCGCGCAAGACCCGCCGCCCGCCGCCGCGGCCCCGGAGCCGGCCGCGGCCGCGCCGCCGCCGCCCGTCGCGCGCCCCGCTCCCCCGCCGCCGCGGTTCCCCTATCTCGACCGGTACCGCGTCCGCGTGGCCCTGCTGCTGCCGCTTTCGGGGCCGCGCGCGGCGCTCGGGCAAGCCTTGCTCGACGCCGCCGAACTGGCGGTGTTCGACCGCGCCGGCCCCGGCTTCGCGCTGCTGCCGAAAGACACCGGCGGGACTGCGGAGGGCGCGGCGGCGGCGATGCGGAGCGCGCTGGCGGACGGCGCGGACGCCGTGCTCGGCCCGCTGTTCGCCCATTCGGCGCGCGCCGCCGCCGCGGTCCCGCGCCCGCCCGATGTGCCGGTCGTCGCCTTCACCAACGACCGCCGCGCGGCGGAGGACGGGGTGTACGTCCTCGGCCTCGCGCCGGCCGCGCAGGTCGACCGGGCGGTCGCCTGGGCGCTGGCGCAGGGCCATTCGCGGTTCGGCGCGCTGGCGCCGCGCGGCCCGTTCGGCGAGGCGGTCGCCGCCGCGCTGCGCGAGTCCGCCGCCCGGCGCGGCGGCGCGGTGGGCCGCGTGGCGTTCTTCGCGCCGGAGGCGGCGGACGCGCCCGGCCCCATCGAATCTCTGGCGGCGGCGCGCGAGGACCCGGCGGAGGGGTTCGACGCGCTGCTGGTGGCGGCGTCGGGCCGCGCTCTGATGGCGTTGGCGCCGCAGCTGCCCTATCGCGGCCTCGACCCCGCCGACTCGCCCCTGCTGGGGACGGCGCAATGGCGCGACCCGGCGGTCCTGGGCGAGCCGGCGCTGCTGGGCGCGGCGTTCGCGGCGCCGGAGGAGGGGCCGGCCTTCCGCGCCTTCGCCGCGCGTTACCGCGACGCCTTCGGCGCGCCGCCGCCGCCGCTGGCCGCGCTGGCCTACGACGCGGCGGCGCTGGCGGCGCGGCTCGCGGAGGGGGCGGACGGCGGCGGGTTCGCCGGGCTGGCCGACCCGTCCGGCTTCGCCGGCGCCGGCGGCCTGTTCCGCTTCGGCGCCGACCGCGTCGCCGAACGCGGGTTGGCGATCTACCGCGTCGCGCGCGACCGGTTCGAGGTCATGGACCCGGCGCCGCGGAGTTTCGCCGTCCCCGCCTTCTGACTCCCGCGTTCCCGCGGCGCCGCTTTCCGCAGGATCGCATAGACCGACGTGGCGGCGTAATCGCGCAGGACGGGGATGCGCAGCAGCAGCTCGCTCAGGCGGTGGAGCCAGGGCCAACGCCTCAATTGCGGGTTCACGGCAAGGAACTCGACCTCCCAGCCCGCGTCCCGCGCGTGGCGCAGGAACTCGGTGTAGCGCAGCCGGTTGAGGCCATCGCCGCGCCCGATGTCCTCGTAGCGGACCGCGCGGTCGGCGGGCGCGAAGAGCTCTCGCCGCAACCGCAGGATGGCGTGTTCGGAGAACAGAACCACCAGCCACGGAATATAGAACCGGAAGAAATTCAAGCTCGCATGGCTTCCCGTCGGCGAATGGAACAACGGCCCGAACGCGAGGATCAGTCTGCCCCCCCCCCCCCCCCGCATTCCGGCCGGCATGGACCACGCGGTCGGCGACGGCGCGCAGGAACTCCGCCGGGCGGGCGACGTGTTCAAGCGCCTCGTGCGAGACCGCTACGTCGAACTTGCGCTCCGGAGCGAGCGCATGGACGTCGGAGCATGCAAACGCGCACTTGTCCTCGACCCCGGCCCGGCGCGCATGCGCCCTGGCCTTGCGGATCGCGCGCGGATGCAGGTCGACGCCGGTCACATGCCCGCACCCCTCCAGCGCCATCGCGACGGCGATGCCGCCGCGCCCGCATCCCGCGTCCAGGTAGCGGAGCCCGGGATCGATGGGGAAGCCGCCGTTCAACCGGGCGCGCCACTTGCGGAGCCGGGCCCGGGCGCGCTCGGTGTCCGGCCCGGCGGCCTCGTCGTCCGCCGGGCGCCAAGCCGGACACGCCGGGTCGACCAACAGGCGCAGCAGGCGGTAGTCGACGGTCCTGCCGAACACGCGCCGCCTCAGGTCCGGCGCCGCGCGCGGGCGGCGATGGCCCGGACCGCCAGCCACGCCAGCAGGACGCAATACGCGGCCTGGAGCGGCCACATGGCGGCCGCGTATCGCAGGTGGACGTGGTTGACCGCGGCGGACAGCGCGAAATAGCCGTGGACCGCCAGCGCGCACAGCGCCGCCGCCGCGACCGCCGCGCCGGGGCCGGCGCCGCGCGGACGACATGGCGCGGCGGCGGCCAGGGCGGCGATGGAGGCGAGGAAGGAAGCCGCCGTCGCCGCCCGGTTCGCGGCCGCCAGCCACGCCGGCTGCGGGCCGCGGCGCGCGGGCGGCGCAGCCTCGACGCCCAGCGCCCGAGGGCCGTCGAGCCGCGCGAACCAGGCGCCGCGGCGGCGCAGGAATTCCGCGCCGTAAATGGAATGATGCGTCCATAGCGCGCGGTAGTGGGTCCATGCGTTCCGCGCCCACTCCCCGGGCGCCGCGAGGAGCGTCGACAGCGCGGCGGCGCCGAGGACGCCGTCGACCGTCGTCCCGCGCCGCGCCGCCAGCGCTTCCGCGCGCGGCAGGAACGGGTCCCGGTAAAACGCGATGAAGAGGCGGGACTCGGCGTATTCGAGCGCGAAGGCCCGCGTCCGCCAGTCCGGCGCGGCGGCGGCGAGCGCGCGCGCCGGCGCCGTGGCCGCCCGGGTGTCGGCGAGGAAGGCGGCCGTGTCCGCGTCGGCGGCGAGACCGGGAGGCGGCCGCGCTTCCGTTGTATGCGCTTTGGCGAAGAGCATGCGTCCGGCGACGTTCGGCCGTTCGGCCGGGGCGGGATGCGCGGCGCGCCAGGCCGCCGCCTCCGCCAGGCCGCAGGCCGCCAGCGGCGCGGCGATCGCCGCCGCGAACCGCAGCCGCCGCCCGGCGAGGCGCCCCCATGCGAGCCATAGCAGCGCCGGCCAGACCGCCAGCAGGCCGAGTCCGGCGGGCCGTGCGGCGATCGCCAGGCCGCAGGCCAGCGCGGCGGCGAAGGCCGTGCGCGGCGCCGGCCGCGCCGCGGCCAGGGCCAGGAACCCCGCCATGACGCACAGAAGGGGGACGAACAGCGCCTCCGTGAGGACGTAGGCGTGAAACCGGGCGGCGGAGGACGCGGCGAACAGGGCGAGCGCCAGCGCCGGCGCGAGCCCGGGCGCGGCGGCGGCGCGCGCAGCGCTCCAGGCCAGGAACCACACCGACCCGGCCGTGAGAACGAGCTGGACCCTGGGAGCGGCCTCCACGGAGCCGAAGACGGCGGCGACCGCATCGAGAAAAACGGGATAGCCGGCGGTCCGATAGCGGTGGAAATCGATCAGGAATTTCGAATCCCCGTGCATCGGGCCGTCGCCGAACGGCGACCATGCGCCGCCGCCGATGGGGTTCGACCAGAACCAGGCGGCGTAGCCGGCGGCCATGGCGGCCGGCAGCCAGAACGCCAGCGCCTCCCCGACCGGCCGCGAGCCGGAGCCCCCGCCCCGGAGCTGGGCGGCGAGCGCCGTCAACAGAACGTGAACAGG
Source organism: Alphaproteobacteria bacterium (assembly GCA_965242575.1). GTDB lineage: Bacteria > Pseudomonadota > Alphaproteobacteria > UBA7887 > UBA7887 > JANQOH01. Next base: position 1,370,488 of record OZ251461.1, on the reverse strand, counting down.
CCCGCCGGGCAGCTGGCGCGGCCCGCGGCGACGGCGGCGGCGTGGGCCTCGATCTCCGCCGCCTCGTCCGCGCGGTCGAGCCGGCGGAGCACGGCGGCGCGTTCGCCGAGCGCCGCCGCGATGCGGGCGCGGTCCACCGAGCCGTTGGATTCGAACACCGCTATGGCGCTCTGGTAGAGCGGGTCGGCCTCGGCGAGGCGGCCCTCGGCGACGTAGACGCGCGCGCGGTAATAGAGCGCCCAGGCGCGGTAGAGGCCGGCGCGCGCGGACACTTCGTCGAAGACATGGACATTGCGCGCCACCTCGACTCCGAGGGCGTGCAGGGCGTCCCAGTAGCTCGCCTCCGCCTCGGCGAACCGGGCCTGCCGGGCGAGCGCCTCGCCGAGGCCGGCATGGGCCGCGCCGGTGTCGGGGTGGGATTCGCCGAGCGCCGCCGCGCGCGCCGCCGCCGCGCGGCGGTAGAGCGCCTCCGCCTTCGGCCATTCGCCGAGCTCGCCGCGCAGTTTCGCGAGGACGACCATCAGCGCCGCGGTGCTCGGGTGCTCCGCGCCGAACTCGGCGACGCCCAGGTCGAGCGCCTTGCGCGCCTCGGCGGCGGCCTCGGCGTTGTGGCCGGTGGCGTGGAGCTGGACCACCCGCATGTGCCGGGCGCGCAGCTCCGGCGATTGCGCCTGCGCCGCGGCGGACGCCGCCAGCAACCCGGCGGCGAGAAGAACGGCGAGCTTCGGCGACATCGCGCTTTCCTCCGGCGAATCCGCCCCGACCCTAACCGCCGCCCGGCGGCGGCCGCAAGGCGGCGCGCGTTCGTCCGGCCATTGACTGGCGGGCGCGGGCAAGGCATTGCGTTGCGCGCGGCGGGGGAGGAATCGGATGCGGGCATTCTGGCGGGGCGCGCTCCTCGCGGCGGCGGTCGCCGGGGCGGCGGGCGCGCAGGAGGAGGCGCAAGAGGCGGCGGCGCCCAACCTCGCAGCGTATCTCGACGACGCCCTGCTGGAAATGGTCTTCCCCGGCGCCGACTCGCACGGCCCGGTCGAGGGCGACCCGCCCGCCGCCGCCGCCTACGCCGACGGCGCGCTCGTCGGCTACGTCTACGAACAATACGACGTGATAGGAGGAGTGGGGTATTCGAAGCGGCCGTTCCACCTCGTCATCGGCCTCGGCCTCGACGGGATCATCGCCGGGGCGCGGCTGACCATGCATGTCGAGCCGATCGCCATCCTCGGCCGCACCGATGACGACTTCCACAACTACCTCACGCAGTTCCCCGGCATCGACGTGCGCCGGGGGGTGAGCATCGTGCTCGGCATGTCGGACGCGATCCTGGAGGGCGAGAAGTTCGCCATGCGCGGCACCGCCGGCGACACCTCGCGCCTCGTTCCCGTCGACGCGGTCTCGCGGACCACCACCAGTTCGATCCTGTTCAGCGACTCGATTATTCGCGCCGCGCGGCGGGTGGCGCGCAGCCGGGGGGTCTCCCTGGGCGCCGCGCCGGCGCGGCGCGGGGTCGATTTCGACGCCTACGCGCCGCGCGACTGGGGCGAGCTCGTCGCGGAGGGGTCGGTCGGCGCGCTGCGCCTCACGGTCGGCGACGTGGCGGCGGCGTTCGCCGAACTGCCCGACGCCCGGGCGCCGCGCAAGGTCCGCCTATCGCCCGACGAGGACGTATACGCCGAGCTCTACGTCGCGCTCGTCTCGCCCCCGTCCATCGGCGTCAACGTCCTGGGGCGCACCTGGTACGACCAATACGTCTCCGGCCGCGGGATCGACGACCTGATCCTTCTCGTCGCCACCGGCGGCGGGCTCGGCTTCCAGGATCCGGAGGCGGACGCGCCCCGGCAATTCGCCCGGCTGCGGTTCGCGCAGGACGGCGCGGCGCTCCCTATCGGCCCGGACTACCTCAAGACCCTGCCGTTCCTGCACGCCAAGGCGGGGCCGGAGCTCACCGAGCGCGGGCTGTTCTTCTATGCGCCGGAGGACGGCCTCGACCCCGGCAAGCCGTGGCGGTTCGAACTGGCGGTCGCCGGCGAAGGGGGGGAGGCGGCGTTCCCGCTCGAATACCGCGTCCCCGAACACGCGCTGCTGCCCGAACCCGAACCGGAGGCGGCGCCCGAACCGGGAGTCGACGCGGCGGGGGTGGCGCCGGCGGGCGCGTCTGGCGGCGGCGGGCCGGACTGGCGCCCGGTCTGGGAGCAGAACCGCGGGCGGATCGCCCTGCTCGCCGCGACGCTCGCGGTCCTGCTGGCGATCCTCACGCTCCAGGACCCGATTTCGCGGCGCCCGGCGCTGCGGCGCTGGCTGCGCATCGCCTTCCTCGCCTGGGTCCTGGGCTGGCTCGGCTGGTTCGCCGGCGCGCAGCTCACCGTCCTCGGCCTGCTGAACATCGCGCAGTCGCTGGAAAGCGGTTTCGACTGGGCGTTCTTCATGGTCGAGCCGCTGATCTTCATCCTCACCGCGTTCGTGTTCGTCACGATGTTCCTGTGGGGCCGGGCGGTGTTCTGCGGCTGGCTATGCCCGTTCGGCGCCTTGCAGGAGCTGCTGAACAAGGCGGCGGTCGCGCTGAAGATCCCGCAGCTGCGCCTGCCGGACCAGGTGCAGGAGCGCCTGTTCGCGTTGAAATACGCTGTCTTCCTCGCCCTGCTCGTGTTGACCTTCTTCGCCTACGACCTGGCCATCGCGGGGTCGAACGTGGAGCCGTTCAAGGCGGCGATCACGTTCCGCTTCGACGCGCCGGCGGCGGCGGTCGCCTGGGCGGTCGCGCTGCTGGCGGCCGGGCTGTTCGTCGAGCGGTTCTATTGCCGCTTCCTGTGCCCGCTCGGCGCCGGTCTGGCGATCCTGGGGCGGGTGCGCATGTTCGACTGGCTCAAGCGGCGGGCGGAATGCGGCAATCCGTGCCATCGCTGCGAGGCGGTGTGCCCCACCGGCGCCATCCGCCGCAGCGGGCGGATCGACATGAACGAATGTTTCTACTGCCTCGATTGCCAAGTCACTTATTACGACGACCACCAGTGCCCGCCGCTCGTGGCCCAGCGCAAGCGGCTGGAGTCGCTGGCGCCTGCCGCCGGCGGCTGAACGCGAAGGGGCGCGGCGAGGGAGGAGCCGCCGCGCTAGGGAGGGCGGCGGCACGAGGGTCCATCGCTCCGTGATTATGTGCGGGCCGGGCCGTGGCCGCCTCGGCGCCAGATCGACAGACGGCCTCGCGCGCCCTGGCGGCGGCTGGCGCTCGGCGGAGCGCCTCGCGCCCCGGGTCGCCGCTCCTGTACGCGACGACGCCCTCGCCGCACCGACTACCGCCTTCGAGTGCTCCGCACGCTCCGCCGTCAAGCACGTTCCCATGCGGCGCAAACCGCCTTCGCACTGGCGCAAGGCGCGGAGATAGGCCGCGGTTGCCTAGTGTCCTGCGTCTGAAGTTAGTATCATAACGGGCAGTGATCGCCGATTCGGGGAGGGTAAGCGATGGGGCGTTGTGTCGGTCGGCCCGTGGCGGCCGTGGCGTTGAGCGCCGCAGAGCGGTCGTTCCTTGAGCGTCAGGTTCGCCGTCGCCGGGTGGCGCGGGGGATGTCGGATCGCTGCCGCATCGTCCTGCGCTGCGCCGATGGCTTGACGAGCAAGGCGGTGGCGGCGGAACTCGGCGTGCACGAACACACCGTCGGCAAGTGGCGTCGCCGTTTTCTGCAGGATCGTGTCGAGGGCCTGTCGGACGCGCCGCGTTCGGGGCGTCCGCGGAGCATAGAGGACGCGCGGGTGGCCGAGGTCGTCAAGCGGACGCTTGAGACGTCGCCCCCCGACGCGACGCATTGGTCGATCCGCTCGATGGCCCGGAAAGCGGAGCTTTCGCACACGACGGTGCGGCGGATCTGGAAGGCGTTCGGGCTGCAACCGCACCGGTCGGAGGCGTTCAAGCTTTCCAGCGATCCGCTATTCGTGGACAAGGTGCGGGATATCGTGGGGTTCTATCTGTCGCCGCCGGCCCGCGCGCTTGTGCTCTGCGTCGATGAGAAGAGCCAGGGACAAGCCCTCGACCGCGAGCAGCCGGTCTTGCCGACGATGCCGGGCATGCCCGAACGGCGGACGCACGCCTATGTCCGGCACGGGACGACGTCGCTGTTCGCCGCGCTCGACGCCGCAACGGGCTTCGTCATCGGCAAGCGCTATAGACGCCACCGGGCGCGGGAGTTCCTCGATTTCCTCAAGGAGATCGACGCCCGCGTCCCCGAAGACCTGGACGTTCATATCGTCATGGACAACTACACGACCCACAAGACCGCTTCGGTCAAGGCATGGCTGGCGCGACGGCCACGCTATCACGCTCACTTCACGCCGACCTCGGCCTCATGGATCGATCAGGTGGAGCGCTGGTTCTCCGAGCTGACGCGCAAGCAGCTTCAACGGGGCGTGCACACCTCCACGAAACAGCTCGAGGCGGATATCCATGCCTTCATCGACCGGCACAACCAGGATCCCAAGCCCTTCAAATGGACCAAAACCGCCGACGATATCCTCGCATCCGTCAAACGCTTCTGTCACCGCGTCGACCGCACATTATGCAGCGAACTTTAGACTCAGGACACTAGAAGCCCGCGATACCGCCGCTATCGACGCGGCCCGGCGCGCCGTCAAATCGGCCCGTGTGGGGCGCATGGAATCCGAGTGGGCCGCGCGGTATGGCCATACCGCCGCAAATTTCGCCACACGCGCGCCTTCCACTCGCCCCGAAGCCATGCTGCGCCCCGCGTGCGGCCGTATGCGCGCGCGCTATCCGAGCATGAAAAGGGCGCGATCCGCGAAGACCGCGCCCCCTTCGTTCGATTGCTACTCTGTCCAATTGCGCGCGCGTTTCAATTGCGCGCGCAAATTAGCGGTTTGCTTCTTTGGCCACAGTTTCTTTCAACAGCGTGTCAGTTCGTAACTTTCTGGAAGCTCTCCGTGTTAGTCGAAGAGGCTCCAGAGCACGGCGCCGACGATGGCACCGCCCACGCCGATAGCGAGGGCCGGAAGGAACGGAACCCCGCCGATGGCGAGGGCGCCCGCGCCGAGTCCGGCCTTGGCGAAATCGCCCGCGTCGAGGCGGGAGTGCAGGGACTGCACCATTTCGTGCGTATCCGCGATCTTCGCGGATTCCAGATAAATCCTGGGCATTTATTTCTCCCATGCGCCGGCGGGGAATCCCACAGCACGGCGCGCGTTCGCCAGCACGGCGAACACTCCACTCCCCACATAGGATGGCGCGCGGGCGGAGTCAAGCTCTCCAATTCGCCGTGCTGGCGCGCCCCTCCGCGCGCCATCGATTCGCGCCCCGACGAGCACGCGCCCCGATTCGCCGTCTGGCGCGCGCGCCGAGCACGCGCCCCGAAATCCGCCCACACGCTCTCCGAACGCTCTCCGCCCTAGCGCGCAGCGCGCCGGCCCGGCCCGCGCCCCAAACGCGCCCACAGCGCCCCGTATCCGCCGCGCCCCTCCCTCCGCGCCCCGAATCATTCGGCGAATCGGGGCGGATTGACGGATAACGGATTCCGCGCCGTGCCCCTCGGATTTTCTCGCCGAGCATGCCGGAACGAAACCGCCGCGCTCCGTCTGGCGCGGTTTCCGCGCGGATTGAAAGTTGGATAGTGGGATTCTCCCCGAGGCGAGAAAACCTAGGCATTCCGGGCGGTTGCGGGCGAATGCTACGCTCCCTTCAATAACGGAGACATCGCCAAGCCGAACCACTCGTCGCCAGCCGACGGGCGCTCCGACACGCCTCGAAAACGGCGGCGGCCACGCAAACCAGAAAATCCTCGCAGGCATCACCCAGCGCCCCTCAAACCAGAGGCGTCCGAGACATTTGGGTTGGGACGCGGGCGTCAACGAGCACGCGCATGGTCATCGACGCATGGTTGACAGCAGACCGAGACTGTGGTATGAGGCGATGGAATCGTGAGGCTTGCTGCCCGCACCTGTGCGAGTGGCGCCCTTCGGAACGCGCTATTGCCGTAGCTGGTTCTGGATCGCTCCTCCAACACGCACTTGGGATCGAAGAGGCAGATAGCCATGAAAATCCTTGACAAAGCCGCCGAATTTTCTCAAGCCGTTTTGTGTGAGTTCGAAAAATCTGCCGACTGCACGACGATAGCTTGTATTGAACAGGCAGACGGTAGGAAAGCGGAGAATCCGCTGTCGGCAAAAGGCTCTTACGTATATGCCGCATACGGTAGTGACGGAAGTCTATTATATGTTGGGGAGACTGGAAGGTCGATCAAAAAGCGCTTCATCAGCGATACAGGAGGATCTCATAAGAGTAACAAAAAGAATTGGTATGATGACGTGACATATGTCAAATACTTGGAATTGGATCCGGACTCTGAGGAGTACCGAATGTTGTTGGAGAAAGCATTGATATTTGCCGGGAACCCGAAATTCAACGAATGAAACATCAAATTTATATTTTTACACGCCGCTCTTCTTGGCCTCCCGCTCGAACGCGCGGACGATCACAGCCCGAAGCGCGCACGCACCTCGCCGGCCGTCCAGGTTCGCCCGCTTCGCAGATCGCGCTCGCCTTCTTCGATCAATTCCGCCTCGCGGTCCGTCACCGGCTCGTCGTCCTCAGGGGCCGCGGCCAACGCCGCCGTGACAGGGTCGGGAAGCGACAACGCCGATAATCCGGCGAGCACGCGCTCCGCCGTTCCCAGCTCGCGTTCCGGCAGCCGGTCGACCAACCCGTGCAGCCGATCCCGCGCAGTCATGTTCTCGCCTCCATGCCGCCGCCCGCGGAATGGGCGGGAAAGGGACGGACTTCACCCGCCGACGGGCGCGCGAACGCGAGCAAGCCGACGCGCGTCGTCCTGCCTCTCCTCCAACCGCATATGCGATGCGCCCGCCCCGCGCAAGGGCCAAGCTACGGCTCGCCGCATCGGACGAGCAAGCGCCCTGCGTCATGCCATCGTGGGTGGGTTGACAGGCCGCGGCCGGGCGCCTATGCTCGGCATAGGCTTGCAAGGAGGAGCGAGAAATGACCACCCCTGCGCGCCATGCGCGGCTGTTTCGCAACGGCCGCAACCAGGCGGTACGGATCCCTCGCGAGTTCGAATTGGAGGCGGACGAGGTGATCGTGTACCGAGAGGATCGCCGACTGGTTCTGGAGCCGGTTCGGCGGCCTTCCAGACTGGCCGAAGTCCTGGCGGGCCTGGGCCCGCTGGATGACGAATTCCCGATTATCGAGGACCCGCCCACCGAGCCGGAGGATATTTTCTGACGTGGCCGGACTGCGTTACATGCTGGACACCAATGCGGTGTCCCGCATGATCCGGCAGCCCGCAAGCGCTCTCGCACGGCGGGTTGCCGCGCTGGAGGAAGGCAGTTTTGCGATCAGTGTAATTGTCGTGGCCGAGCTGCGGTACGGTGCCGAGCGTCGCGGCTCCGCCCGGCTGACGCAGCAGTTGGAAGCCGTGCTGGCGGCGATCGATGTGTTGCCTCTGGAGGAGCCGGCGGCCCGGCATTACGGCGCGATCCGGAGCGCCCTGGAGCGAATCGGCCGGCCCATCGGCCGCAACGACCTGCTCATCGCGGCGCATGCGAGAGCTCTCGGCGCGACTCTGGTAACGAACAACGTCGGCGAATTTCGGCGCGTCCCCGATCTTGCGGTCGAGGACTGGCAATAGGGCCGGGAGCCGCGGCGGCGGTCCGGCGCCGACGCGGCGGCCGAGAAAAAGGGCGCGGCGGCCGGAGCCGCCGCGCCCGTGGACGCGGAGCCGCGCGGGCCCGTCACTCCATGATGATGTGCAGGTCGACGGGGCCGAAGACCTCGCTCTCGCGCCGTCCCGGCAGTTCGGGGTATTCGGCCCACACGCGGTCCTGGAACTCGGCCGGCAGTTCCACCGCCGCGTCGGCGTATTGCGCCCGGACCTTGAACCGGAGCTGGTTCATCGACTTCGGGGCGTCGGTGTTGATGCAGGTCGGGCCGTGGCCGCCGAACTCGCCGGCGCCCTCGGTGACGCACCATTCGGGCTGCGGGCTGGCGTCGCTCGTCTCCTTGAGGAGCATGACGACGCTCTGCCCCTCCTCGGGGCCGCCGTGGACGTCGAGCACCGCGTAATGCGCCTTGTCCACCCAGGCGTCCTCGAGGTCGTCGGGGATGCCCTTCAGGTAGAGGGAGTAGTGCGGGTAGAGGCCGCCGAAATAGAACCGCGCCTTTTCGGCGGTGATGGTCATCGTTTCGGCGCCGGCGCCGGCCGCGCCGAGGCCCATCGCCGCGGCGAGCGCCGCGGCGGCGAAGGGACGCGCAAATCGCATCGCGTTCTCCTCGATTCCGGAAAAAGCGGAAAGCGGCGCCGCCCGGAGGCGGCGCCGCCTCGACCGCCGCCGACTAGGCGCGGCGCACGAAGCCGTAGCGCTTGTTGCTCGGACCCTCGCCGGACTCGCGGAAGTCGGCGGCCAGCCGGCCGATCCGATCCTCCGAGAAGTCGGGGAGCTTGGGCATGTTCGTCGCCGAGTCCATGTCCAGCCCGTAGATGCGCGCCGAGTTGAGGCCGAAGATCGCCTGCTTGGTCAGGCTGTCCGGCCCGCCGAGCGACGGCAGGTTGTACTTCGCCTGCATGTCCTCGGGCACCTCGAGCCGGCGCATGGCCTCGATCTGCCACTGCGGCGAGCCGTACCACACCGTGTCGCTGCCCCAGACCACGTGGTCGGCGCCGAGGCCCTTGACCAGCTCGCCGACGAACGCCGCCGAGAAGCGCGGATGCGCCACCGCCGAATTGGCGAAGGTGGTGCCGAGCTCGCCATAGACGTTGGTCACGCCGAACTCGTCGGGGATGCGGACGAGGTCGCTCGTCCACTTCATCTCGCCGGTCGCCTCGTATTCGGCCCACATCTGGTCCGGCAGTTCGAGGAACGCGCGCAGCGCGGCGTGGTAGATGACGAAGTTCATCTCCGGCCAGTCGCGCGCGGCCTTGCCCACGTCGTCCACCGTCGCGTATTCCCACACGCCGCGGAACGACTGCTCGTAGTCCGGCGGCAGCAGGCCCTTGTGGGTGCAGATGGTGTTGATGCCCGCCTTCAACGACATCTCGTAGAAGGGGTACATCAGCTCCTCGTCGTCGAGCCGCCACGGGTACTTCGACGGCGCGAGCGGGTCGCCGATCGTGTAGGACTTCCACGAATTCGGCTTGAGTTCGGCGACGGCGCGCTCGGCCTCCTCCATCCAGCCGGGCTGGCCGGGGGTGATGACCGAGTGGCCGAGCATCCGCTGCGACCCGGAGAAGTCGTTGATCATGTCGCGGGCGCGCACGATCTGGTCGTTGGACAGCAGCCACCAGGTCGGGTCGTCGAAGGGCGCGCCGCTGAGCAGCGACATCTTGGTGTCGCTGTTGTACCACAGCTCGCGGATGTAGTTCTCGAACTTGTAGCGTTCGAGGGTGACGCCCTCCTCCTTGAGCTTCGGGTTCCAGTGCTCGGCGGCGAACTCGCCGAGGCCGAGGATCGCCTCGTGCGCGAAGTCGTCGCGCAGGAAGTGGGTCTGGTCGTCGAAGATGAACTGGCCGGACAGCGCGTTGGCGCGCTCCAGCATCATCTCGGGGTCGCGGGCCTCGGCCGCGCTGACGCGGAACGCGTCGGTGCCGTACACCTCCTTCATCGCCAGGAAGGCGGTGGCCATGCCGCAGCTGGTTTGCAGGAACTGGCGCCGGGACAGGCCGAGATACTTCGCGTTCTCCTCGGCGAGCTCCTTGATCCGCGCCTCGACCTGCTGCTGTTTGGCCGACTGCTTCGGCGGCAGGTATTCGCCGTTGGAGACGATCTGCGTCGGCACCGGGGAATCGAATTCGAGATTCTCCGCGCCGTCCACGAGTCGCCGCTCGCGTTCGCTGAGCCACGTCGACATCGTTGGTCCTCCCTACGTGAACCGTTGCATGCGCTCGGTTTCGGCGGCGCGCCGGCCCCGCGGGACCCGCGCCGCGGCGCTACCCTGAACCCCGCCGCGGCGGACGTCAAGGGGGCGCCGCCGCCTCGCCCCCGGACTCGGCCGCCGGGGCCGCGATTGACACCCCGCGCCGCGCGCCGCCATCGTGGACCGATGAGCGACCACCGCCGCCGGCTCGACGACCGCGAGCGCCTCGACTGGCTGCGGCTGTGGCGCAGCGAGAACGTCGGGCCGCGCGCCTTCGCCGACCTCCTGGAGCTGGCGGGAAGCGCCGGCGCGGCGCTGGAGCGCCTGCCCGAACTGGCGCGGCGCGGCGGGCTGCGCCGCCGCGTGCGGGTGTGCTCGCGCGCCGACGCCGAACGCGAGCGCGACGCGCTGGCGAAGGCCGGCGGGCGGCTGGTCGCGTCCGGCGAACCCGACTATCCGCTCGCGCTCGCCGCCATTCCCGACCCGCCGCCGATGATCGCCGTGCTCGGCGACGGCGCGCTGCTGACCCGCGACGCGGTCGCCGTGGTGGGCGCGCGCAACGCCTCGGCCGGCGGCGGGCGGCTGGCGCGCGGCATCGCCGCCGAACTCGGCGCGGCGGGGTTCACGGTCGTTTCCGGCCTCGCCCGCGGCATCGACGCGCAGGCGCATCTCGGCGCGCTGGCGACCGGGACCGCCGCCGTCCTCGCCGGCGGGATCGACTCCTCCTACCCGCGCGAGAACGCCGAACTCTACGCCCGCGTCGCCGCCGAGGGCGCGGCGGTGAGCGAACGGCCCCTGGGCGCGGAGCCGTTCGCGCGCCACTTCCCGCGCCGCAACCGGATCGTCTCCGGCCTCGCGCTCGGCGTGGTGGTGGTGGAGGCGGCGCCCAGGTCGGGGAGCCTGATCACCGCCCGGCTGGCGGCGGAGCAGGGCCGCGAGGTGTTCGCCGTCCCGGGCTCGCCGCTCGACCCGCGCCACCGCGGCGCCAACGGCCTGATCCGCGACGGCGCGGCGCTGACCGAGTCCGCCGACGACGTCATCGCGGCGCTGGAGGCGCGCCGCTCCGCGCGGATCGACCCGGCGGAGCGGCCGGCGCCCGCGCCGCGCCTGCGCGAGGCCGCCCCGGACCCGCCGCCGGCGGAGGCGGACGCGCGGCGCGCCGCGGTCCTCGACGCGCTGGACCCCACGCCGGTGGGGATCGACGAACTCGTCCGCCAGTGCCGCCTGCCGCCCGCCGAGGCGATGGCCGCCGTGCTGGAGCTGGAGCTCGCGGGGCGCGTCGTCCGCCACGGCGCCGGGCGGGTGGCGGCGAAAGCCTGAGTCGAAAGCCTGAGTCGAAAACCTGACCCGGCGGCCGTTGACGAACCCGCCCGCTTGCGCCACTTAGCCGCGGCCGGGGAGCGAACCCCGCCGCGCGGAGGACGAGAGTTGGACGTCGTCGTCGTCGAATCGCCGGCCAAGGCCAGGACGATCGAGAAATACCTCGGGCCGGACTTCACCGTGCTCGCCACCTACGGCCACGTCCGCGACCTGCCGGCGAAGGACGGGTCGGTGCGGCCCGACGAAGATTTCGCCATGGACTACGCGGTCGACCCGGAGTCGGCCCGGCGCCTGAAGCCCATCGTCGAGGCGGCGCGCAAGGCCGGCCGGGTGCTGCTCGCCACCGACCCCGACCGCGAGGGGGAGGCGATCTCGTGGCACGTCGGCGAATACCTGTGCGGGCGCCGGGGCCTGCGCCGGCTCGACGTCCGGCGGGTGGTGTTCCATGAAGTGACGCGCGACGCGGTCATCGCCGCGGTGCGCAGCCCGCGCGGCATCGACATGGACCTGGTGAACGCGCAGCAGGCGCGCCGCGCGCTCGATTACCTGGTCGGCTTCACCCTGTCGCCGGTGCTGTGGCGCAAGGTGCCCGGCAGCCGCTCCGCCGGGCGCGTCCAATCGGTGGCGCTGCGGCTGGTCGTCGACCGCGAGATGGAGATCGAGGCGCACCGGGCGCGCGAATACTGGACCGTCTCGGTGGCGCTGGAGACCCCCGCCGGGGAGCGCCTGTCGGCCCGCCTCGCGCGCCTCGACGGGCGCAAGCTCGGCAAGTTCGACCTGCCCGACGAAGCCGCGGCGAAGCGCGCCGCCGCCGCCGTGGCGGCGCGCCGTTTCGCCGCCGCCCGGGTGGAGCGCAAGCAGGTCCGGCGCTCCCCCGCGCCGCCCTTCACCACCTCGACCCTGCAGCAGGAGGCGTCGCGCAAGCTCGGCTTCGCCGCGGCGCACACCATGCGGGTGGCGCAGCGCCTCTACGAGGGAGTCGACATCGGCGGCGAGACCGCCGGGCTGATCACCTATATGCGGACCGACGCGGTGACCCTGTCGCAAGGCGCGGCGGAGGCGGCGCGGCGCGCGGCGGCGGCGCGCTACGGCGCCGACCACGCGCCCGCCGCGCCCCGGCGCTACCGCACGAAGGCGAAGAACGCGCAGGAGGCGCACGAGGCGATCCGCCCCACCGACCCGGCGCGCGCGCCGGCGGGGCTCCCCATCGGCGCCGACGAGAAGAGGCTCTACGAACTGATCTGGCGGCGCACCATCGCCTGCCAGATGGTCGACGCCCGCATCGACCGCGTCGCCGTCGATTTCGAGTCGCCGGACGGCGCGGCGGTCCTGCGCGCGACGGGCTCCACGGTGGCGTTTAAGGGCTTCCTCGCCGCCTACGAGGAGGGCCGCGACGACGCCGCGGCGGACGACAAGGACGACAACCGCCTGCCCCGCATCGCCGAGGGCGACGCGATGACGCTGGGCGCGGTGGAGCCGGCGCAGCACTTCACCGAGCCGCCGCCGCGCTACAGCGAGGCGTCGCTGGTGCGGCGGATGGAGGAGATCGGCATCGGCCGGCCCTCCACCTACGCCGCCATCGTCTCGGTGCTGCAGGACCGCGGCTACGTGGCGCTGGAGCGCAAGCGCTTCGTCCCCGAGGACCGCGGGCGGATCGTCACCGCGTTCCTCGCCAACTTCTTCGAGACCTACGTCGAATACGACTTCACCGCCCGCCTCGAGGACCAGCTCGACCGCATCGCCAACGGCGACGTCGCGTGGAAACGGGTGCTCGGCGAGTTCTGGACCGGGTTCTCGACGGCCGTGGCGGATATCGGCGAGCTGCGGGTGCGCGACGTCCTCGACAAGCTGGACGAGGTGCTGGCGCCGCACGTCTTCCCGGCGCCCGCCGGGGACGCGGACGGCGAGGGCGCACCCGCGGACCCGCGCGCCTGTGCGCAATGCGGCGGCGGGCGCCTCGGACTCCGGCTCGGCCGCCACGGCGCCTTCGTCGGCTGCTCGAACTACCCGGAATGCCGGTTCACCCGCCCGCTGGCGGCGAACGGGAGCGGCGGCGACGCTCCGGCGCAGGACGGGCCGCGCCTGCTCGGCCGCGACGGCGGCGCGGAGGTCACCGTCCGCAAGGGGCCCTACGGCCATTACGCGCAGCGCGCGGCGGCCGGCAAGGACGGCAAGCCGCAGCGCGTCTCGCTCCCCAAGGGGACCGACCCGGCGGAGCTCGAGCTGGAGACGGCGCTCGCCCTGCTGGCGCTGCCGCGCGAGGTCGGGCGGCACCCCGAGACCGGAAAGCCCATCTCCGCCGGCATCGGCCGCTACGGCCCCTACCTGCTCCACGACGGCGCCTACCGCGCGCTCGCCGACGGCGACGACGTGTTGACCGTCGGCCTCAACCGGGCGGTGGCGCTGATCGCCGAGCCGCCCCGGCGCGGGCGCCGCGCGCAGGCGAAGCCGCTCCGGGTTCTGGGCGAACACCCCGACGACGGCGCCGAGGTGGCGGTGTTCGAGGGCCGCTACGGCCCCTACGCCAGGCACGGCGCGGTGTTCGCGAGTCTGCCGAAAGGCGCGGACCCCGAAGCCGTCACGCTGGAGCGCATGCTGCCGCTGCTGGCGGAGAAGGCCGCCGCCGGCAAGGGCGGGCGCAGGCGCAAGGCCGCCGCCGCCCCATCGGCGCAGGCGGCGAAGGCCGCGAAAACGACGAAAGCCGCGAAGAAGGCCGCCCCGGCGAAGGCCGCGAAAACGAAGGCCGCGGCGAAGACCCGGAAGGCGGCCGGGGCGAAACGCGGGGCCGGAGCCGCGAAGGCCGGCGCATGACGGCGCCGGGCGGCGGCCTGCCGACCCGCGCGCAGATACTCGACTTCATCGCCTCCGCCGATGGCAAGGTCGGCAAGCGCGAAATCGCCCGCGCCTTCAACGTCCGCGGCGCGCATCGCGCCGCGCTGCGGGACATGCTCCGCGGCATGGCCGACGAGGGCTTGGCGCCGCGCCGCGGCCGGCGCGGCCGCGGCGCCCCCGGAGCGCCGCCGCCGGTGTTCGTCGCCGAGGTCGTCGCCATCGACGGCGACGGCGAGGCGCTGGCCGCGCCGGCGAATTGGCGCGGCTCCGCCCCCGCGCCCCGGCTGCGCCTCGCGCCGCCGCGCCGGGGCGGCGGACGCGCGCCGGGGGTGGGCGACCGCGTGCTGGTCCGCCGCCGGAGCGGCGGCGCGGCCGAGGTCCTCCACGTCATCGGCCGCCGCCCGGGCCGCTTGGTCGGGGTCTTCGAACGCGCGCGGGGGACGGAGGGCGGCTTCGTCCGCCCGGCCGAGCGGCGCGGCGGCCCCGCGCTCCGCGTCGCCGCCGGCGCCGAGGGCGGCGCGCGGCCGGGCGACCTGGTCGTCGCCGAGGCCGGCGACGGCGATGCGGGCGCCCGCGTCGCGCGCGTCATCGGCGCGCCGGACCGCCCCGGCGCGATCTCCGAACTCGTGCTGGAGCGCCACGGCGTCCCGCGCGAGTTCTCCGCCGACGCGCTGGCCGAGGCGGCCGCCGCGCGCCCCGCCGCGCCGGCCGCGGGGCGCGACGGCCGCGCCGACCTGCGCGCGCTCCCGCTCGTCACCATCGACGACGAGGACGCGCGCGACTTCGACGACGCGGTGTGGGCGGCGCCGGCGGAGGACGGCTGGCGCGTCACCGTCGCCATCGCCGACGTGGCGCATTACGCACCCCCCGGCGGCGCGCTCGACCGCGAGGCGCGGCGGCGCGGCAATTCGGTCTATCTGCCCGACCGGGTCGTCCCGATGCTGCCCGAGGCGCTGTCCAGCGGCCTGTGCTCGCTGCGGCCCGGCGAGGACCGCGCCTGCCTCGCGGTCCATCTGCGGATCGACTCCGCCGGCGCGCTCGCCGGCCACCGCTTCGAACGCGCGGTCATGCGCTCGGCGGCGCGGCTGACCTATCGCGAGGTCCAGGAGCGCGGCCCCGGCGACCCGGCGCTGGCGGGCCCGTTCGGCGCCTACGCGGCGCTGGCGCGGGCGCGGGCGGAGCGCGGGACGCTCGATTTCGACCTGCCCGAGCGCCGCGTCCTGTTCGACGATTCGGGCGCCGTGCGGGCCATCGCGCCGCGGCCGCGCTTCGCCAGCCACCGCCTGGTCGAGGAGTTCATGATCGCCGCCAACCGGGCGGCGGCGGAAACGCTGGCGGCGCGCGGCGCGGCGTGCCTGTTCCGCGTCCACGACCGGCCGCCGCCCGACAAGATGGAGGCGCTGCGCGCCCAGCTCGCCGGCCTCGGCTACCGGCTGGCGCCGGGGCGCGCCGAGTTCGGTGGCGTCCTGGAGCGCGCGCGGGGGCGCCCGGAGGAGCAGGCGGTCGCCATGGCGGTGCTGCGGGCGCAGGCGCAGGCGGCCTACGCGCCGCGCGACATCGGCCATTTCGGGCTGCGGCTGCGGCGCTACGCGCATTTCACCTCGCCGATCCGCCGCTACGCCGACCTCGTCGTCCACCGCGCCCTGATCGCCGCGCTCGGCCTCGGCGGCGGCGGCGGCGCGCTCTCCGAAGACGCGCTCGCCGAGTTGGGCGAAGCCCTCTCCGACGCCGAGCGCCGCGCCGCGGCGGCGGAGCGCGACGCGGGCGACCGGTTGGCGGCGCGCTTCCTCGCCGACCGCGTCGGCGCGGCGTTCGACGCGCGGGTCGTCGGCGTCGCGCGGTTCGGCCTGTTCGTCGCCCTCGACGAAACCGGCGCCGAGGGCCTGGTTCCCATGCGGAGCTTCCCCCAGCGCATGAGGTTCGACGAGCGGCGGAGCCGCCTGGCGGCCGAGCGCGGCGGCGTGGCCATCGGCCTGGGCGCGGCGATCCGCGTAATCCTCGAGGAATCGGACGCGGCGGCGGGGACGCTGCGCTTCTCGCCGGCGCCATGACGCGGCGCGCGCTGCGCGGCCTGGTCGCCGCCATCGCGTGCGCCGCGCTGCTGGGGCTGACCATCGGGCTGGCGATGCCGCTGGCCGCGGTGACGATGGAGCGCCAGGGGTTCGGCGGAGCGCAGATCGGGCTGAGCGCGGCGGCGCAGTTTCTCGGCATCGTCGCCGGCGCGCCGCTGGGGCCGCGCTGCATTCCCCGCTTCGGGCTGATCCCCGTCATGACGGCGGCGCTGGCGGCGTGCGCGGCATGCCTCGCGGCGATGCCGGCGGTCGAGGCCTGGGCGGCGTGGGTGGCGCTGCGCTTCGCCTTCGGCGCCGCCGAGGGCCTGATGTTCGTCGCCACCGAAACCTGGGTCAACCAGGCGGCGGGCGATTCCGTCCGCGGGCGCTGGGTGTCGGCCTACACCACCGCGCTCGCCTCGGGCTTCGCGCTGGGCCCCCTGCTCATCCGCGCGACCGGCGCGGAGGGCGCGCTGCCCTTCCTCGCCGCCGCCGCGGCGACGCTGGCGGGGATCGCCGCGCTCGGCCTCGCGCGCGGGACGGCGCCGCGCATCGGCGGCGCGCTTTCGTTCGGGTTCTTCGGCTATCTGGCGGCGCTGCCGGTGGCGGTGGCCGCGGCGGCGCTGTTCGGCTTCGCCGATGGCGGCCTGCTCGCCATGCTGACGGTGTGGGGGCTGGGCCTGGGTTTCGCGGCGGAGGACGCGGCGGCGCTGGTGACGGCGCTGGCGGCCGGCGGGATCGCGCTGATGCTCCCGTTCGGCTGGCTGGCCGACCGGGTCGACCGGCGCCGCCTGGTCGCCGCGAGCGCGGCGGCGTCCGCGGTCGCCATCGCCCTGCTCCCGCTTCTGGCGGGCGCGCCGTGGGCGGTGTTCGCGGCGCTGTTCGCGCTCGGCGGGTTGCTGGGGTCGTTGTGGCTGGTGGCGATGGCGCTGATGGGCGAGCGGTTCCGCGGCGCCGACCTGGCGGCGGCGAACGTGGGCCTGACCTTCGCCTACGGCGCGGGCAGCATTGCCGGCCCCGTCGTCTCCGGCGCGGCGCTGGAGGCGTGGCCGCCGCACGGCATGATGCCCGCGGTCGCCGCCTGCGTCGCCGCCTTCGCCCTCTGGACCGCCGCCGCCGGCCGCCGGGCGGCGCGGGCGGGCTGACGGGACCTCCGGCCGGCCCGGCGGAAACTGGCGCGCGACCCTCCGGCCGGGTATGGAATGCGGGAAGTCTCGCGACAATCCCATCCCCGCGGCGATGCGAATCGCGAGACGGCAACGAGGCGCGCGCCATGTCCACCGAACCGGACGAACGATATCCGGCCCTGATCGACGATCTGAGATCCCTCCCGGCCGAGACGGAATGGGTCGAATTCAAGAAAGACAACGCAGACCCGAAAACGATCGGGCGGTCGATCTCGGCCATATCGAACTCCATCCGGATCGACGACCGGGACCGGGGCTACGTCGTCTGGGGCGTGCGGGACGGCGATCATGCGGTCGTCGGGACGACTTTCCGGCCCGACACCCGAAAAATCGGCAACCAGCCGCTCGAACTCTGGTTGCGCCGGAAGCTGCGACCGGCCGTCGGTTTCGACTTCAGACACGTCCGGCATCCGAACGGGCGGCTGGTTCTGCTGGAGGTTTCGCCCGCCGCCGCCGCTCCGGCGGAATTCGACGGCGCCGCGTATGTTCGTATCGGCGAAGCGACATCGCGTTTGACCAATTACCCCGACAAACAGCGGGCGTTTTGGGATAATCTTCGGGCTCACGCCTGGGAAACCGACATCGCCCTCGGCTTCGTCGATTCCGACGCCGTCCTCGATCTTCTGGATTGGCGAAGCTATTTCACTCTCACCGGCCAGCCGGAGCCGGAAAACCGGCGAGCCGTTCCGGAGTGTCTCGCAAGCGACGGGTTGATCTCGCGCGGCGCGGGGAACAATTGGAGCATCCTCAACCTCGGCGCGATCCTGTTCGCCGAAGATCTCGGCAATTTCGACTCGCGCCTCGCGCGCAAGGCTGTGCGTTTCGTTCGTTACGACGGCGATGGACGTACCGCAACGCCGACGAACAGAGAGGATTTCCCGCAAGGCTATGCGAGCGGTTTCGCGAAACTGAACGGCCATGTCAACACGCTCGTTCCCGCTCCGGAACGCTTGGACTCCGTCGTTCGAGAGGCGCAGCCGCTGTTCCCGCTCATCGCGGTTCGGGAATTGATCGCGAACGCGCTGATCCACCAGGATATGACGATCGCGGGGGCCGGGCCGACCGTGGAGATGTTCCGCGACCGGATGGAAATCGCCAATCCCGGCGCGCCGCTGGTGGACACCGACCGGTTCATCGACCATCCGCCCCGGTCGCGCAACGAGAAGCTGGCTTCGCTGATGCGCCGCATGAAGCTGTGCGAGGAATCGGGCTCGGGTATCGACAAGGTCGTCGGCGCCGTGGAGCGGGCGCAACTGCCGCCGCCGGAATTCTCCGCGGCGGGACACGCCACGCGGGCGGTTCTGTTCGGCCCCCGCCGGTTCGCCGAAATGACGACCGACGAACGGCGGCGCGCCTGCTATCATCACGCCGTCCTGAGAGGCCGTTTTAGAATATACTATTGAAATTATTCGATTTCTGATCGGTATGGCTGCATGCTTCACACACATGCCAATGGACTCCCGCAATCTTGGGAGTTACGATCCGTTTGCCGACGCGGATACCGTGCAGACAGGATGCGGGGACAATACACTGAAAGTAATCGATTCATTCTGAAACGGCCTCTGGGAATTGTTCGCCAACGCGCGCGCACACGCCGACTCCGGCGAAATCGTCGTCCTGCTGGTGGACTCGGAGGCGCCAGTCACCGCGCCGACGCCCGTCGAGCATCTCCGGACGAGGCGGGGCGACGAATGGGATATGACTGGAATCCCGGCCGACCGCGTCCACCTGATGGTCCAGACGATGGAGACGTGGATCGTCGCCGACCCCGAGGAACTGGCCGACTACTACGGCCAGGGTTTCGACGGAAACGCGCTCCCGACGGCGGCCGATCTGGAGACTGTCGGCAAGGACGACATCGCCCAAGCGCTCGTGCGCGCGACGCGCCGGACCGGGAAGGGCAGCTACAAAAAGATCGAGCACGCCAGCAGCCTGCTCGCCCGGATCGACCCCGCGAAGGCCCGGCGACGCTGCCGCCATTGCGAGCGCTTGTTTTCGGTGCTGGATCGTGCGATATAGCCCGAACGTCTCGACCGCCCTAGGCGCGGCGACGGGATATACGATTCCGCGTTCGTTCGAATCACGGAGGCGGTGGGGATGTCGTCCCCACCGCGCAGCCGCTCCCGGGCCCCGCATCCCATCCCTTACCAGGGGAGCAAGAGGGCGCTTGCGCCGACGATTGGAGGCCACGTCCCGGCGGACGTCGCGACCTGGTTCGAGCCGTTCGCAGGCTCCGCCGCCATGACGATATGGGCGGCGCAGCGCGGCTTGGCGCGGCGCTATGTCGTAGGCGATTCGCTGGACGCCATCGCCCGGCTGTGGACGTCCATCATCGACCGTCCGGAGCGTGTGGCGAACCGTTACGAAACCGTCTGGAAGGGGCAACGGCGCGACGATCCCGACTACTTCAACGAGGTCCGTGACAGATACAACAGGGAGAAGGACCCGATCGATCTGCTGTATCTGACCTGCCGCTGCGTGAAGAACGCCGTCCGGTTCAACGCCTCGGGCGATTTCAGCCAGTCCGTCGACAGGCGGCGCCTGGGGATGCGTCCGGCGAAGATGAGATCGGAGGCGATGGGCGCCTTGATGGTACTGCGCGAACGAACCGAGGTCGTATCGGGAAACTGGATGGGAACGCTGGCGAACGCCGCGGCGCGGGACTTCGTCTATCTGGACCCGCCTTATCTGGGCGCGTCGACCGGACCGGACAAGCGTTACGCCGCGCAAACAAGGCGGGAAGAGATCATCGAGGGCGTGCGGCGCCTTTTACACCGCCAGGTCCGTTTCGCCCTCTCCTACGACGGGGCGACGGGAGGAAAGGAATACGGACCGCCGCTGCCGCCGGAACTGGGCTTGAGTCGCATATGCCTCCACGCCGGCCGCTCGGCGCAAGCGACGCTCAACGGGAGGAACGCCCACACCGTCGAAAGCCTGTATCTTTCTCCCGGCTTGCGCGGCCGGCCGCGGTAGGGACCGGGACGCCCGCCTACCCGCCGGTCCCGCCGTCGTGGAGGTGGCAGGCGGCCCAGTGGCCGGGTTCGATCTCGCGCAGGCGCGGCGGCTCGGCGCGGCAGCGGGGCGCGGCGTGGGGGCAGCGGGTGTGGAACCGGCAGCCCGAAGGCGGGTCCATCGGACTCGGAACGTCGCCCTCCAGGATCGTCCGCCGCCGCCGCCGCGCGCCGGCGCTCGGCGAGGGAACCGCCGACAGAAGCGCCTCCGAATACGGATGCGCCGGGCGCGCGAACAGGGTCTCGCGATCCGCCGTCTCGACGACGCCGCCCAGATACATCACCGCGACGCGGTGGCTGATGTGCTCCACCACCGCCAGATCGTGCGCGACGAACAGGTAGGACAGCCGCAATTCGTCCTGCAAGTCCATCATCAGGTTGACGATCTGCGCCTGGATCGAGACGTCGAGCGCCGAGACCGGCTCGTCGGCGACGATCAGCTCCGGGTTCAGCGCCAGCGCGCGGGCGATGCCGATGCGCTGGCGCTGCCCGCCCGAGAACTCGTGCGGATAGGCCCGCGCATGCCGCGGCCCCAGGCCGACGCGCTCAAACAGGCGGGCGACGCGCTCGGCGCGCTCGCGCCGGCCGGCCGCGCGGTGGATCTTCAACGGCTCGCCCACGATGGCCCCCGCCGTCATGCGCGGGTTGAGCGAGGCGTAGGGGTCCTGGTGGATCATCTGGAGGCGGCGGCGGAACGGCAGCATCGCCCGCGAATCGAGGCCGGTCACGTCCTCGCCGCCGACCAGGATCCGCCCGCCGTTCGGCTCCAGCAGTTTGAGCGCCGTGCGCGCCACCGTCGACTTGCCGCAGCCGCTCTCGCCCACCAGGCCCAGCGTCTCGCCGCGCCGGACGCGGAACGATACCCCGTCCACCGCGCGGATCCAGCCGGCGACGCGCGAGAACAGGCCGCCGCGGACGGCGAAGCGCTTCTCGAGGGCGCGCGCCTCCAGGATCGGCGGTTCGCCCCCGGCGGCGGCGCTCAAGCGGCGGCGCTCCGCGGCAGGCCGGACCGCCAGCAGGCGACCCAATGGCCCGGCCGGCGCTCCTCCAGCGGCGGCTTGGCGCGCCGGCACTGCGCCACCGCATGGCGGCAGCGCGGCGCGAAGGCGCAGCCGCCGGGCAGGTCGGCGAGGGAGGGCACCGCGCCGCCGATCTCGTTCAGCCGCCGCCGCGCGCCGCCGCGCGCCGCCGCGCCGATATGCGGAATCGCCCCCAGCAGGCCGTTCGTATAGGGGTGCTCGGGGCGCGCGAACAGGTCGTCCACCGCCGCCTCCTCGACCTTGCGCCCGGCGTACATGACGACGACCCGGTCGGCGTTCTCGGCGACGATCCCCATGTCGTGGGTGATGAGGACCACCGCCGCCCCGGTGGTCTCGCGCAGCTCCCGCATCAGGGCGAGGATCTGCGCCTGGATCGTCACGTCGAGCGCGGTGGTGGGTTCGTCGGCGATGAGCACCTTGGGGTGGCACGACAGCGCCATCGCGATCATCGCCCGCTGGCGCATCCCGCCCGACAGCTGGTGCGGGTAGGCGCGGGCGCGGCGCTCCGGCTCGGGAATGCGCACCTGCCGCAGCATGTGGACCGCGCCCGCCATCGCCGAGCGCCGCGACGCGCCGCGGTGCAGGGCTATGGCCTCGGCGATCTGCCGCCCCACCGTCATCAGCGGGTTCAGCGACGTCATCGGCTCCTGGAAGATCATCGAGATGTCGTTGCCGCGCACCTTCTCCATCCGCGCCTCCGGCAGCGCCAGAAGGTCGACGCCGTCGAGGCGGACGACGCCGCCGACGACGCGGCCGGGCGGGTCGGCGACGAGGCGCAGGATCGACAGCGCCGAAACGCTCTTGCCGCAGCCCGACTCGCCGACCACGCCGAGGATCTCGCCCGGGCGCACCGCCCACGAGACTCCGTCGACGGCGCGGACCACGCCCTCGGCGGTGAAGAAGTGGGTGTGCAGGCCGCGCACCTCGAGGACCGGCGGGGTCGACGGGCCCGGTTTCGGCGGCGCGGGGCGCGGCCCTTGTTCAACGGCGTCCGGTTGGGTCACACTGGCGCCCCCGCGCGTTCGACGCGGCATTATGAGCACATCGCCGCGCGGGCGGCAAAGGGCCGGGGGAACCGACAGGGGAGGAGAGGCCATGCGGAAGACGCGACCGGAATCCGCGCCGCGCGGGGAGTGGACCCGCCGCGCCGCGCTCGGGGGCTTCGTCGGCGCGGCCATGGTCGCCGCCGCCGGCCTGCCGCCGCTCCGCCGCGCCGCGCGCGCCGAGGTCCCGCTGGAGTTCGACGGCAGCGGATTCTCCCTCGCCGCGCCCGAGGCGGACCCGAAATACGGCGGCGTCCTGCGCTACGGAATCACCATGCGCCCGCCGCATCTCGACTTCCACCAGTCGGGCACGGTGAACAACCTCGGCAGCCAGGGCTGCATGTACGACAACCTGGTCCGCCGCGACCCGCGCGACAGCGGCCAGACCATCATCCCCGACCTGGCGCACAGCTGGGAGATCACGGAGAACGGGACCGTCTATACGTTCTTCCTCCGCAAGGGGGTGCTGTTCTCCGACGGCGCCGAACTCACCTCCGCCGACGTGAAGGCGACCTTCGACCGCATCGTCCGCCCGCCGGAGGGCATCCACGTCCCGCGCAGCGCGCTGTTCACCGCGGTGGAGGAGATCGCCGCGCCCGACGATTACACGGTGCAGTTCAAGCTGGCGGCGCCGCGCCCGCCCGCCTTCGTCATGGCGGCCATCGCCAGCGGCTGGAACGCCATCGTCCGCAAGAAGACGCTGGAGGACAACGGCTACAACCTGCGCAAGACCCTCGACGTGCCGGGCACCGGCCCGTTCCGCAGCGCCCGCCGGGTGGAGCAGGAGGTCTGGGCGATGGAGAAGAACCCGGACTACTGGATGGAGGGCCTGCCCTATCTCGACGGCGTCGAGTTCTACCACGCGCTGCCGTTCTCGCCCGAGCTGGGCTCGGCGCTGCTTTCGGGCCGCACCGATTACGCGCGGCTGATCGACCCGGTGACGCGGCGCGTGATCGATGCGCGCGGCGACATCTCCACCGCCGACTACTACCAGAGCGTCATCCAGGCGGTGTGGGTCAACGCCCGCCGCCCGCCGCTCGACGACCCGCGCGTCCGCCGGGCGCTGCACCTGGTGCTGAACCGCCCGGTGCTGGTGCAGGTGGTGCGCGACGTGGCGCCGATGATGGTGGGCGGGTTCACCTATCCGTTCTCCTCGGTCGCCACCCCGGCGGAGGAGCTGGCGGCGCGGCCCGGATACGCCGCCGACACCGCGGCGGCCATCGGCGAGGCGCGGGCGTTGCTCGACGACGCCGGCTACATGGACGGAATCCAGGGGCTGGACTTCCTCGTCCGCGAGGTCGCCAGTTTCAAACTGTGGTCGCAGGCCATCCAGGCGATGCTGCAACAGGCGCTCGACGTCCAGTGCAACCTGCGCACGGTGGTCGAATCGGTGTGGTTCGACGACACCAATTCGGGGAATTTCGACCTGTCGATCGGCGCCATCGTCTCGACGCTGATCGACCCGTCGGACTACTTCAACACCTGGTACGCGCCGGACGGGCCGCAGAACTATTCGCAGTGGGCGGATCCGGCTTTCTCCGCGCTGCTGCCCGAGATCAACGCCGAGGTCGACCCCGAACGCCGCCTGGCGCTGATCCGCGAGGCCGAGCGCGTCATGGAGGCCAACCCGCCGCTGCTCCCCGTCGCGTGGGAGAAGATTATCGACGGCTGGTACGACTACGTGAAGGGGCACAACCCCAACAACTATTTCGGCATCTACGACGTGGTGCGGATGGACACCTTCTGGCTCGACCGGTGAGCGCCGCCGCGCGGTCACTCCATCGGCGCGCACTCCGCGGGTTCGGCCGCGGCCGGGCCGGCATCCGGGCAGCGATAGACGGCGACGCAGCGCAGGACGATCTGGTCCGGCGCGCCGGCGGCGTTGGCGGCGGCGTCGACGTAGCAGCTCCCCCGCGCGTCCTCCGGGCCGAACGCCCAGACCTCCTCGCGATGGAACACGCCGGCCTCCGGGCGCCAGAACCGCGCCGAGGCGTGGCGTGCGAACAGCGGCTCGGCGCAGCTTTCGCTGGCCAGCGCCTCGGCCGCCGCGCGCGCCGCGGCGGCGAACTTGCCGTCGGAGCCGCGCGCCTCCTCGCACCCCCAGGCGGCGCCCGGCGCGGCGAGGAGCAGGGCGAGAAGGACGGCGAGTCGGGGCATGACGATCGGGGTCACGGCGGCTCCTCCGGCCCCGGCGCGGGGCGGCGCCACTATCGCGGCGGGCGCGGGCGCCGGCAAGCGGCGGTCCTCGCGGCGGCGCTGCTGCTCGCCGCCGCGCCGGTGTCGGGGCCGGCCGGCGCGGCGGAGCCGGCGCCCTGGCCGGCCGAGGCGCTCGCGGCCGAGTTCCCCAAGGCGGACTTCTCGATCGCCGCCGTCGACTGGTCGGAGATCCGCTCCGGCGGGCCGCCGCGCGATGGCGTCCCCGCCATCGACGCGCCGTCCTTCGTGTCGGTCGACGCGGCGGCGGCCGTCCTCGCCCCGACCGAACCCGTCATCGGCCTGGTCGTCGACGGCGACGCCCGCGCCTACCCGCTGCGGGTGCTGATCTGGCATGAGATCGCCAACGACACGGTGGGCGGGCGCCCGGTCGCCGTCACCTATTGCCCGTTGTGCAACACGGCGGTGGTGTTCGACCGCCGCGTCGAAGGCATGGTCCTCGATTTCGGCGTCACCGGGCGGCTGCGCCATTCCGACCTGCTCATGTACGACCGCCAGACCGAAAGCTGGTGGCAGCAGTTCCTGGGCCGGGCGATAGCCGGCGCGCTGACCGGGCGCGAGCTGCGCATGGTCCCGGCGCGGCTCGAATCCTTCGCCAATTTCCGCGCCCGCGCCCCCGGGGGCAAGGTGCTGGCCGGCGGGCCGGGCCGGGCCTACGGCCGCAACCCCTATCGCGGCTACGATTCCGCCGCCTGGCCGTTCCTGTACGACGGCCCCGCGCCGGCGGGCCTGGCGCCGCTCGCCCGCGTCGTCCGCGTCGGCGGCGAGGCGTGGAGCCTCGCGCTGCTGCGCGACCGGGGGGAGATCCTCACCGGCGACCTGCGCCTGTCGTGGTCGCCGGGGCAGAACTCCGCCGTCGACGCCGCGCTGGTCGCCGAGGGCGCGGACGTGGGCAACGTCGTCGTCCAGCGCCGCGGCCCCGGCGGCGGCTGGCGCGACGCCGCCTACAGCGTGGACTTCGCCTTCGCGTTCGCGGCGTTCCACCCGGGCGCGCCGATCCATATCGAATAGGCGGCGCGCGATGGCCCGGCCCGGCGCGGCGCTGTTGCGCGCGATGTTCGACGCCGCCATCGCCGCGGCGGACCCGGCGCAGGCGCTGCCGCCGCATCTGCCGCCGCGCCCGCGCGGCCGCGCCGCCGTCGTCGGCGCCGGCAAGGCCGCGGCGGCGATGGCGCGCGCCGTCGAAGCCGCCTGGCCCGGCGCGGCGGAGGGCCTCGTCGTCACCCGCTACGGCCATGCCCGCCCGACCGAACGAATCCGCGTCGTCGAGGCCGCGCATCCGGTCCCCGACCGGGCGGGGATCGCCGCGGCGCGCGAGATCCTCGCCATCGCCCGATCGCTCGGCGAGGACGACCTGCTGCTCTGCCTGGTCTCCGGCGGCGGCTCGGCGCTGCTCGCCGCGCCGGCGGGCGGACTCGCGCTCGCCGACAAGCGCGCCGCGACCGATGCGCTGCTCCGCTGCGGCGCGACGATCTCCGAAATCAATTGCGTCCGCAAGCACCTGTCGGCGGTCAAGGGCGGGCGGCTCGCGGCGGCGGCGTGGCCGGCGCGCGTCGAAACCCTGGCGATCTCCGACGTGCCCGGCGACGACCCGGCGACCATCGCCTCCGGGCCGACGGTCGCGGACCCGACGACCTTCGCCGACGCGCGCGCGGTGCTGGAGAAATACGCCATCGCGCCGCCGCCGGCGGTCGCCGCGCGCCTCGCCGAGGCCGCCGACGAGACGCCCAAGCCCGGCGACCCGCGCCTCGCCCGCGCGCGGACGACGATTATCGCCGCGCCGCAGGCGGCGCTGGAGGCCGCCGCCGCCGCCGCCCGCGCGGCCGGGGTCCGCCCGCTGATCCTGAGCGACGCGATGGAGGGCGAGGCGCGCGACATCGCGCTGGCGCACGCCGCCATCGCCCGCCAGGTCGCGCTGCGCGGCCAGCCTGCGCCGGCGCCCTGCGTCCTCCTTTCCGGCGGCGAGACCACGGTGCGCGTCGCCGGGCCGGGGCGCGGCGGGCGCAACGCCGAGTTCCTGCTGGCGCTCGCCGCCGCGCTCGACGGCCTGCCCGGAGTCTCGGCGCTGGCCTGCGACACCGACGGGATCGACGGCAGCGAGGACAACGCCGGCGCGCTCGTTTTCCCCGACACGCCGGCGCGCGCCGCCGCCGCCGGGCTGGACGCGCGCGAACACCTGGCGCGGAACGATTCGTTCGGCTTCTTCTCCGCCCTCGGCGACCTCGTGACCACCGGCCCGACGCTGACCAACGTCAACGATTTCCGCGCCGTCCTGGTGTCCGGCGGGGGCGGATGACGGCGCGGCGGGCGAAGATCCTCGCGACCCTGGGGCCGGCGAGCGCGACCCGCGCCCGCATCGCCGCGCTCCACGAAGCGGGGGCGGACGCCTTCCGCCTCAATTTCAGCCATGGAGCGCATGACGGCATGGCCGCGCTCATGGCGGCCGTGCGCGCGGTGGAGGCGGACGCCGCCCACCCCTTGGCCGTCGTCGCCGACCTCCAGGGGCCGAAACTCCGCGTCGGCGCCTTCGCCGGCGGGTCTGCGGAACTGCGGGCGGGCGACCGGTTCCGCCTCGATTCCTCGCCCGCGCCGGGCGATTCGACCCGCGCCGAGCTGCCGCATCCCGAAGTGTTCGCGGCGCTGGAGCCGGGGATGGAGCTGCTCCTCGACGACGGCAAGCTGCGCCTGCGCGTCACGGCGGCGGGCGAGGACCATGCGGAGGCGCGGATTGCGGCGGGCGGCGTCCTCTCCGACCGCAAGGGGGTGAACGCGCCGGGGGCGGAACTGCCGCTGCGGGCGCTGACCGCGAAGGACCGGCGCGACCTCGCCTTCGCCGTCGCCCGGGGGGCGGACTGGCTGGCGCTGAGTTTCGTCCAGCGGCCCGACGACATCGCCGAGGCGCGCCGCCTCGCCGGCCCCGGAATCGCGCTGATGGCGAAGATCGAAAAGCCTGCGGCGGTGGCGCGGTTCGACGAAATCCTCGAACTCGCCGACGGGATCATGGTGGCGCGCGGCGATCTGGGCGTCGAAATGCGGCCCGAACAGGTGCCGAGCCTCCAGAAGCGCATCGTCCGCGCCGCGCGCGAGGCGGGCAAGCCCGTCGTCGTGGCGACGCAAATGCTCGACTCGATGGTCCGCGCGCCGGAGCCGACCCGCGCCGAAGCCTCCGACGTGGCGACGGCGATCTACGACGGCGGCGACGCGGTCATGCTGTCGGCGGAGACGGCCGCCGGCGCGTTCCCGGTCGAGGCGGCGGACATGATGCGCCGCATCGTCGAGCGGGTGGAGGGCGACCCGCTGCACGCGCGGCTGTTGCGCGCGGCGCGCGCCGAGCCCGGCCCGACGGCGGCGGACGCCTTGAGCGCGGCGGCGCGCCAGGTGGCGCACACCGTCGGCGCGGCGGCGATCGTCGCCTACACGCAATCGGGCGCGACGGCGCTGCGCGTGGCGCGCGAGCGGCCCGACGCGCCGATCCTCTGCCTCACGCCGTCGCTGGCGATGGCGCGCCGCCTCGCGCTGGCCTGGGGCGTGCGCTGCGTCCACGGCGGCGATGCAAGCGACTTCCACGACATGGCGGAGCGCGCCCGCCGCGCGGCGGTGGCGGGCGGCCACGCGGCGGAGGGCGACCGGCTGGCGATCGTCGCCGGCGTCCCCTTCGGCACGCCGGGCGCGACCAACCTGCTCCACATCGCCTACGTCCCCCGCCCTGACGGAGTCCGGCGCGGAGCGGCGGCGGAATGAGGACTTTCTACGAATTCTTCGCCAGCGGCGGGATGGTCCGCGCCGGCCTGGGGCCGGGCTGGACCTGCCTGTTCGCGAACGACGTCGACCCGCGCAAGGCCGCCAGCTACGCCGAGAATTGGGGCGCGGCGGAATTGCGCACAGGCGACGTGGCGGCGCTGACGCCCGGCGATCTGCCGGGGCGCGCCGGCCTCGCCTGGGCGTCGTTCCCGTGCCAGGACCTGTCCCTCGCCGGGCGGGGCTCCGGGCTGCGGGGCGCGCGCTCCTCGACCTTCTGGCCGTTCCTGGCCCTGATGCGGGGACTGGCGCGCGACGGCCGCGCGCCGCCGCTCGTCGTCCTCGAGAACGTGTGCGGGACCCTGACCTCGGGGCGGGGGCGGGACTTCCCCGCGATTTGCGCCGCGCTGGCGGAGCTGGACTACCGCGCCGGCGCCCTCGTCATCGACGCGGTCCGCTTCGTGCCGCAGTCGCGCCCGCGCCTGTTCGTCATCGCCGCGCGCGCCGGCGCGCCCATCCCCCGGCGCCTGGCGGCGCCGTCGCCGCAGGACGAGTGGACGACGCGGGGGTTGCGCGCGGCGCACGGGCGCCTGGGCCGGAAGGCGCGGGAGAACTGGATATGGTGGCGCCTGCCCGCGCCGCCCGCGCGCAACGCCGTGTTCTCGGACCTGGTCGAGAGCCGCCCCGGCGGCGTGGTTTGGCGCACCGACGCGCAGACCCGCGAACTGATCGAGACGATGAGCCCCGCGAACCGGGCGAAACTCGCCGCGGCGCGCGCGTCCGGGCGCAGGACGGTCGGCGCGGTTTACAAGCGCACGCGCCCGAACGCCGACGGCGTCGGGACGACCCGGGCGGAGGTCCGTTTCGACGACGTCGCCGGCTGCCTCCGCACCCCCGCCGGCGGCTCCAGCCGGCAGACCGTCCTGGTCGTCGAAGGGGACAGCGCGCGCTCGCGGCTGCTCTCCCCGCGCGAGGCGGCGCGGCTCATGGGACTGCCGGAGGACTACAAGCTTCCGCGCAACTACAACGACGCCTACCGCCTCGCCGGAGACGGCGTCGCGGTTCCCGTAATCCGGCATCTCGCCGAGAACGTCCTCGAGCCGCTGCTCGCGGCCCCGGAGGCGCGGCGCGCGCATGACCGAGCGGCCTGAAGTCCGCAGCCGGACCATGCGGGCGGTGCGGAGCCGCGACACCGGGCCCGAAATGGTCGTCCGGCGGCTGGCGCACGGCATGGGCTACCGCTACCGGCTGCACCGCAAGGACCTGCCGGGCGCGCCCGACCTGGCGTTCCCGTCCCGGCGCAAGGCGGTCTTCGTCCACGGCTGCTTCTGGCACTGGCACGACTGCCCGAGGGGAGACCGGATGCCGAAATCCAACCGCGACTACTGGACGCGCAAACTGTCGCGAAACCGCGACCGGGACGCGGAGCACAGGGTCCGCCTGCGGAGCATGGGTTGGGACGTGTTGACGATCTGGGAGTGCCAGATCGGCGACCGCGACGCGTTGCGCGCGCGCCTCCGGACCTTCCTGGACGATTGAGCGGCTCCGGGCGGCCCGCCGCATCGGGCGGCTCCCCTCACGAGCACCCGCTGGTGCCGCCGCAGGTGTCGCATTTCAGGCACGAGCCGTTGCGCACCATGGTGAAATTGCCGCAATCGCCGCAAGGGTCGCCCTCGTAGCCCTTGATGCGCGCCGCCGCCGCCAGCGCCGAGCGGCCGCCGCCGGACGCGGCGACGGGTTCGGGGGCGGGCGCGGGCGCCGCCGGAGTCTCCGGCGCGCCGTCGACGACGTGCAGCCGGCGGCGGACGAAGCCGGGGCTGACGAACGCCGCGGCGCCCGCGGCCTCCGCCGCCTCCGCGCCGCCCGGCGCCGCCTTCGCCCGGCCCACCGCGTCGGGCAGCAGGTCGTCCTGCCGGACGTGCGCCAAGTCGCCGCGGTCGAGATACGAGACCGCCAGCTCGCGGAACACGTAATCGACGATCGACGTCGCCATGCGGATGCGGTCGTTGCCCGACACGACGCCGGAGGGCTCGAAGCGGACGAAGGTGAACGCCTCGACGAATTCCTCCAGCGGCACGCCGTATTGCAGCCCGATCGACACCGCGATGGCGAAGTTGTTCATCAGGCTGCGAAACGCCGCGCCCTCCTTGTGCATGTCGAGGAAGATCTCGCCCAGCCGCCCGTCGTCGTATTCGCCGGTGCGGAGGTAGATCTTGTGCCCGCCCACCGCCGCCTTCTGCGTGTAGCCCTTGCGGCGGTGCGGCAGGCGCTCGCGCTCGTGCTTGCGGACGATCTCGCGGACGATCTCGCGCACCGCGCGGCCCCGCGTCGGCGCCTCGCCGGCGTCTTCGCCGCCGTCCGCATCGGCGCCGGCGGGGAAGATGGCGGCGCTCAGCGGCTGGCTCAGTTTCGAGCCGTCGCGGTAGAGCGCGTTGGCCTTCAGCCCCAGCCGCCACGACATCAGATAGGCCTCGCGGCAGTCCTCGACCGTCGCCGCATGGGGCATGTTCACGGTCTTGGAGATCGCGCCGGAGACGAAGGGCTGCGCCGCCGCCATCATGCGGATGTGCGCCCGCCAGTCGAGCGCGCGCCGGCCGTTGGGGCCGCAGGGGGTGGCGCAGTCGAACACCGGCAGGTGTTCGGGCCGCAGATGCGGCGCGCCCTCCAGGCTCATCGCCCCGCAGCAATGCGCGTTCGCCGCGTCGATCTCGTCCCGCGGGAAGCCCAGCGCCGCCAGCATGTCGAAGCCGGGCGCGTCCAGCGCCGCCGCGTCGAAGCCCAGCGCCTCGGGGCGGAACTCCGCCCCCAGCGTCCAGCGGGAGAAGGCGTAGCGGATGTCGAAGGCGTCGCCCAGCGCCGCCTCGACGCGCGCGATGGCGCCGTCGTCGAACCCCTTGGCGCGCAGGCTTTCGTGGTTCACGCCGGGCGCGCCGGCGAGGGTGCCCGTCCCCACCGCCCAGGCCTCGATTTCGGCGCGCTCCGCCGCGCCGTAGCCCAGCGTCTCCAGCGCCGCCGGAACCGCGCGGTTGATGATCTTGAAGTAGCCGCCGCCGGCGAGTTTCTTGAACTTCACCAGCGCGAAGTCGGGCTCGATGCCGGTGGTGTCGCAGTCCATCGCCAGGCCGATGGTGCCGGTGGGCGCGATGGCGGTCGCCTGGGCGTTGCGGAAGCCGTGCTCGGAGCCGAGCGCCAGCGCCTCGTCCCACGCCCCCGCCGCCGCCGCCGCGAGGCCGGGGACCGGGCAGCGTTCGGCGTCGAGCGGGACCGGCGCCGCGCGCAGCCCCTCGTAGCCGCCGGACTCGCCCCGCGCCGCGCGGCGGTGGTTGCGGATCACGCGGAGCATGGCGTCGCGGTTGGCGGCGAATTCGGGGAACGGCCCCAGCTCCGCCGCCATCTCCGCCGAGGCGCGGTAGGCCACCCCCGTCATCAACGCGGTCAGCGCGCCGCACAGCGCCCGCCCGGCGTCGCCGTCGTAGGGCAGGCCGGAGGCCATCAGCAGTCCGCCGACGTTGGCGTAGCCCAGCCCCAGGGTGCGGAACGCCCACGACCGCCGCGCGATCTCCCGCGACGGGAACTGCGCCATCGCCACCGAGATCTCCAGCGCCACGGTCCACAGCCGCGCCGCGTGGCGGAAGCCGGCGATGTCGAACCCGCCATCGGCGCGGCGGAACGCCATCAGGTTGAGCGACGCCAGGTTGCACGCCGTGTCGTCGAGGAACATGTATTCGGAACACGGGTTCGAGGCGCGGATGCGGCCCGATTCGGGGCAGGTGTGCCAGGCGGCGATCGTCGTGTCGAACTGGACTCCGGGGTCGGCGGATTGCCACGCGGCGAGCGCCATCCGGTCCCACAACTCGCGCGCGTCGACGGTCTCGGCGACCGCCCCGTCGGTGCGCCGCCGCAGCGCCCATTCGCCGCCCTCCTGCGCCGCGCGCATGAAGGCGTCGGTGACGCGGACGGTGTTGTTGGCGTTCTGCCCCGAGACGGTGCGGTAGGCGTCCGAATCCCAATCGGTGTCGTAGGTGTCCACCGCGATGTCGGTCCGCCCCTGGCGCGCCAGCAGCAGCGCGCGCTGGACCAGCGCCTCGGGGACGAAATCGCGCCGCGCCGCGCGCAGCGCCTTCTTGAGCGCCGGGTTGTCGGCCGGGTCGAGGCGCCCCTCGCCCTCGCCGCCGGCCGCGCAGGCGCGCAGGATGGCGTTGAGCGCGCGCTCGACGAGTTTCGACCCGGCGACCAGCGCGGCGACCTTCTGCTCCTCGACCGCCTTCCAGTCGATGAAGTCGCGGATGTCGGGGTGGTCGGCGTCGACGACGACCATCTTGGCGGCGCGGCGCGTCGTCCCGCCGGACTTGATGGCGCCGGCGGCGCGGTCGCCGATCTTGAGGAAGCTCATCAGCCCCGACGACCGCCCGCCGCCCGACAGCGGTTCGTTCTCGCCGCGGATGGCCGAGAAGTTGGAGCCGGTGCCGGAGCCGTATTTGAACAGCCGCGCCTCGCGCACCCACAGGTCCATGATGCCGCCGTCGTTCACCAGGTCGTCGGAGACTCCCTGGATGAAGCAGGCGTGCGGCTGCGGGCGTTCGTAGGCGGAGGCGGAGCGCCGGACCCGCCCGGTGGTCTCGTCGACGTAGTAATGGCCCTGCGCGGGGCCTTCGACGCCGTAGGCCCAGTGCAGGCCGGTGTTGAACCATTGCGGGCTGTTGGGCGCCGCCATCTGGCGCGCGAGCATGAAGCGCATTTCGTCGTGGAAGGCGCGCGCGTCCTCCTCGCCGTCGAAATATCCGCCCTTCCACCCCCACCAGGTCCAGGCGCCGGCGAGGCGGTCGAACACCTCGCGCGCCCCGCGCTCGGCGCGCGTCCCGGCGCCGGGCGCGGGGCGGCGGCGGCGCAGCCATTCCGGCGCGTCGTCCTCGGGGTCGGGCTCGGTGGCGTCCGGGACCCCGGCCTTGCGGAAGTATTTCTGCGCCAGGATGTCGACGGCGGTCTGCGACCACCCCTCCGGCGCCTCGACGTCGTCGCGGCGGAAGACGACCGAGCCGTCGGGGTTGCGGATCTCGCTCGCGGCGGCGCGGAAGGCGATGCCGTCGTAGGGCGAGCCGCCCGCCTCGGTGAAATGGCGCTCTATCCGCATGGCTGGACCATATGTTGTGGGCGGGGGCGGCGGATCGTCAGCATATTGCGGTCGCGCGGCGCGTCAACGACCGGCCTCCGCTGCGGCGGCGGGGGCCGCGACGCGCGCGCCCGGCGATGGTGGGCCGCCGCCCGGGCCCGATGCAACCCCCGGCGCCCCGGCGCGCGCGCCGCCTTGCCTGCGCCCGCCGCCGCCGCCCCCGCGCCCTGCCCGGCGCGGGCGAATCGGCGGTCGTCCTCCGGGATGGCGGGATCGTCCGGCCGCGCCGGGACGCGGACAGCGTGGTCGACCTGAACGTTGGCGAGGGAGTCCGCCATTGATTTTCGCCCGCCCGGCGCCGCCATGCCGACGCCGAAGGCCGCGTGCTGGCGGCCGCCATCCGCGCCGGCGAGGACACCGAACTCGAACTGAAGGAGGTCGTCTTCCGGGGCGGCCGCTCCGCGTTCGCCGGGGAGCAGGGCCGCGCGGCGTCGCGACTCGCCGAGGTCTTCGTCAGCATGGCCAACACGGCGGGCGGCGCGGTCGTCATCGGAGTGTGCGATCACGATCTCGCCGTAACGGGGGTCGACGAATCGCATCGTGGCCCGCTCGAACAATTCGTCGTGAACGTAGCGGCCGAGGGCTGCCGCCCCATGATCGTTCCGGCGCTGGATTGGGATTACCTTCCGGCACCGGATGGCGCGCCCGGATCGTGCCTGGTCGTCGCGATCCCCGCCGCCCGGTTCGACGTGCGCCATACGAGCGACGGGCGCCACCTCCAGCGTATCGGCAGCCATCGGCGCTCATCCCGCCCCAGCGTCTGGCCCGCATGTTGAGCGCGCGCCGGTTGGCCGCTCCGTTCAAGGAGCGCGCCGTCGTCGGCGCCCGGCTGGACGATCTCGACGAGAAGCGCCTGGCGGCGTATTTCCGCGCCCGTTTTCCGGCGTGGTCGCCGCCGGACGACTGGGCGCCGGCGCTGGAGGCTCACAAACTCGCCGTCGCCGCCGATTCCGGGACCGTCCCGACCTGCCTCGGCCTCCTCCTCTTCACCGACGCGCCGGAGCGGTTCGTCAACGGCGCCTTCATCGATCTTGCGTCCTACAAGCACGGCGATCCCGACGGCGAGGCGGCCGACAGCGTCCGCATCGCCGGCCCGTTGCCGGAGCAGATCGTTCAGGCGCTTGCCTACCCCGGATTTCTCATACGTCTGCGGTTTGAGGGACGGTGTGCGGCGTCTGCGGGAATTTTCCGGGTTGCGCGGTCGCCGCCGTTTTCGAGGCGCGTCGGAGCGCCCGTCGGCTGGCGACGGGTGGTTCGGTTCGGCGATGTCTCCGTTGTTGCGGGGAAGGGTGAGTTGTGCGCCGCTTCAGGTTGCGGCGGCGGATAGTCGCCTTCGGGCGGTGCGGAACTCGTCCTGGAAAGGATGGTTGGTGTCCATTGCGATCTTGATGCGGCGGACACTGACACGGACCCATGCAGCGATCTTGAGCAGTTTGAGGCGCAGGCTTCCACATGTGGCGGCGGCGCGGCGGGTGTGGGCGAGGCCGAGGCGGCGCAGGGCGCAGAGCAGCACATAGGCCATCGAGGCGAACCACAAGCGGAGTTGGTTGGCGCGCATGCTATGCGCCGAGGTGCGGTCGGCGAACAGGTCGAGTTGGCATTCCTTGATGCGGTTCTCCATCTCGCCGCGTTGGCAATACAGGTCCTCGTAGAGGCTCCGGGCGTCATGCGCGCTGGCGGCGAGCGAGGTGACGACGAAGCGCGGATTGGCCTTGCCGCGGGTCCATTCGGCCTTACCGACGACGCGGCGTTCGCGGCTCCAACTATCGCGTGTGGACCACATGAAGTCGGCGAAGCGCCGCGCCGGGGCGCCGCTCCGCTCGCTGTCCGCCTCGGCCTCCGCCAGCGCATCCGCGACCTGCGCCGCCAGACGATCGTTCCGCGCCAAGCCGAACAGGTAATCCACCCCGTTGGCTTGGCGCCACGCCATCAGCGCCTCGCGCGCGAACCCCGAATCGGCCCGCAACACGATCCGCGTGTCCGGCCACCGCGCCCGCAACAGGGCCACGATCCGCGCAGCCTCCTCCACAGCCCCGGCCGCGCCGTCGATGTTTGCCGGGCGCAGCCGCGCCGCCAGAAGGTGACGACCGCACAAAACATAAAGCGGCAGGTAGCAGTAGCAGTCGTAATAGCCGTGGAAAAAACGCCCCTCCTGCAAACCATGAACCGGATCGTCCGTCGCGTCGAAATCCAGAACCACCCGAGCCGGAGCCGCCTCATGCGCATCCAGGAACAGCGTCACCAACACATCCGCAATCGCCGACCCGTCATGGACGATCTTGCTGTCCCCGGACGGAGACGAACCGCCCAACTCCAACCGGCTCGGCGTCGACTTCCCCGCAACCGGAGCGCAGTTCCGGCGCTTCGCGCGCAACTTCCCCGCAAGAACCGCCATAACCGGATCGCCACGCAACACATCGTGGTCGATCAAGTCCTCATAGCCCAACGCAATCCCGAATACACGCCGACTCACAAGCGTCCGAACCGAGTGCTCCACGAACCGACCATCGCGATGATCCGCGAAACAAGCCGCAAGGCGGTCCACAAGCCCAATAACCGCATCCGCCTGTCCGAGCAGCAGAGCGCCGGCGTCCGAAGTCATCGACCCGCCGTCGAAATCCGCCACAACCGCCCGCCCCGAAACCGCTTGAAAGGCGCCAGGCGCTACGCTACACTCCGTTCGCATCGGGGAACCCCCTGCCCTGATATAAGCTCTTGGCAAAGAACACTATATCATAGGCAGGACCCCGGTGCGCCTACAAACTATGAGAAATCCGGGTTAGCATGCAGACGCGGAGCCCGAGTCAGCCTTTCGAGGCGCCAGCCCGGCCCGACATATGTTCGGCGGGGGAGGTTGCGGCCCCCCGGGCTCCCGTCTTCGTCACGTCACGACTCCTGCGCTGCGCCCGCCGGCCTAGCGAAGGCGTAGATCGCGGCGGATACGGCGACGATGGCGGCGAGGAAGGCGAACAGCGCCGCATAGGCCTCGGGCGGGTGCGCGCCGTCCGCTCCGCGGGGCCAGGCGCCGACGATCCCGCCGCTGATCGCCTGGATGATCCCCGAACCGCCGAAATTGAACAGGTTGGCGGTGGTCAGCCCGCGCCCCACCAGATGCGGCGGGAACAACGCCCGGACGTGCTCCAGCATGAGCGCGGCGTAGCCGCCGAGCAGCGCCATGAGGCACAGCGCGGCGGCGGCCGCGCCCGGACCCGCCGCCAGCCCCGCCGCCAGCGCCGCGTAGAGCGCGGCCGTCGCCGCCGCGCCGGCGAGCACGACGACGCGGTGCGCGCCCAGGCGCGAGCCGATCCAGCCATAGGCGAGCGAGCCGCCCATCAGCGCGATGGCCATCGCCATCATCGCGTCCGCCGCCGCCACCGCGCCGAGGCCGTGGACCTGCGACAGCCACGGCGCGCCCCACAACGCGAGCATCGCCATCAGCGCCCCGTAGGCGCAGGAGTTGAGCGGCAGGATCAGGTGCAGCTGGCGGTTGCGCAGCACCGCGCCCACCCCGCGCGCGGTCTGGCCCAGGGTCTCGCCGCGCGGGTCGGCGGCGGGCGCGCCGGGCGGCGCGTCGCGCACCAGCGCGAAGGTGAGCGCCGCCGCCAGCGCCGACACGCCGGCGGCGCAGACGAACGCGCCGCGCCAGCCGAGCCGTTCGGCGCCGAGCGCCAGCGGGGTCGTCGAGGCGAGGTTGCCAAGCCCGCCCACCGCCAGCATGAACCCCGCCATCGCCGGGAAGCGGCGCGGCGGGAACCAGCGCGAGAACGCCACCAGCGCCCCCATCAGCCCGGCGGCGCAGCCCAGGCCGATCAGCCCGCGGCCGAGTACGAGCATGGCGAATCCGCCCGCCGCCGCGAAGACCAGCGCGCCGCAGCCCGCGACCAGCGCCATGCAGGCGTTGACCCGCCGCGGGCCGTAGCGGTCGAGAGCGACTCCCAGCGGGATTTGCGCCGCCGCGAAGGCGAGGAAGTAGGCCCCGCCCAGCGCGCCGAGCGCCTCCGCCGACAGGCCCATCGCGCGCGACAGCTCATTGCCCAGCACGCCCACCGACGTGCGGTAGAACATGCTGAGTATGTAGCCGAGGCAGAGCACGGCGACGACGACCGCCGCGCGGCGCGCATGCGCGGGCATCCGGGGCGGGCGGAAGGCGCCGCCCGGCTCAGGCGGAGAGCCGGTCGAGCTCGTCGAGCGACGGCGCGAACCAGAGCGCGCCGGTGCGCGCGGCGGAATAGCGCGTGAGGCGGTCGCGAACGCCGTCCTCCGCCGCGCCGAACATGCGCCGCAGCAGGAATTCGAACCGCTCCGCCTCGCGCGAGAAGGCGAGGAAATACAAGCCGTGCTCCGCCGCGCCGCCCCACGGGAAACTGCGCCGGAACAGCGTCTGCGCGACGCCGCCGCGCTTGGCGTCGGTCCGGGCGACGTGCGCATCCGCCGGCATGGCGCCGGCCGGGAATTCGATGCTGTCGGCCTTGGTGCGGCCGATGACGCGCTCCTGCTCGGCGACCGGCAGGGCGTGGAAGGACTCCAGGTCGTGGCGCCACTTCTGGGTCAGCACGTGGGCGCCGCCGGCGCCCGGCGCGCCTTCGGGGACGAGCGCCGCCTCGCGCCGCGCCGCCTCCGTCTTCGGGTTGGCGCTGCCGTCGACGAAGCCGGTGAGGTCGCGCGAGTCGCGATAGACGAAACCCGCGACCTCCAGCGCCGGCGCGGCGCCGATGGCGCGGGCGGCCGCTAGCGCCGTGTCGAACAGCGCGCCGCGGCCCGCGCCCTGCGCCCAGACCAGCAGATCGCGCGGCGTGTTGGCGGCCCCCGGGACATGGGCGAGCGGGGCCGTCCGCGCCGCGCCGCCGAGCCGGCGGTAGGCGCTTGCGCCGAGGGCGATGACGGCGCCGCCGCCGACCGCGCGGCGCACCGCGCCGAGCCCGGCGGCGTCGAGCGCCGGAGCGTCGAATTCGAGCGCCAGTTGCAGCGGCGCCGCGGCGGCGAAAACGCCCAGTTGCGGTGCGGTCATGAGGCGGCCTCCCGCCGCGATATTACCCGCCCCGCCGCCGCCGTCGAGGGCGGTCCCGGGCGAGGGGATACGCCCAAAGCGCCGCGCGCGTCGCCGCGAGGCGCTACTCAAACCGGGCGTCGTTCAGGCGCCAATAAACCTCGCTCCCCTTCAACGCGGCGTTCTCCTTCGCATAGTCGAAAGGAAGCTTGTCCTCATGGTCTCGCGCGTTCGGGTCCGCCCCGGCTTCGAGTAACGCAGCAATGACCGCGGGATGGTCGCTCCATGCCGCCCGATGGAGTGGCGTTTTACCGTCTCCATCTCGCGCGTTCGGATCCGCCCCAGCCTTAAGCAGCGCCGCGGGTACCGCCGGATCGTCGTTCCACACAGCCCTATGAAGCGGCGTTTCGCCGAATAGATTGGCCACGTTCGGATCCGCTCCGGCGCCGAGCAGCGCCGCGGCCACCGCCGGATCGCCGTGGTGCGTAACCGCCTTATGAAGCGGCGTTTCGCCAAGCGTCTCGGTGCGTGCGTTCGGATCCGCGCCGGCTTCCAGCAGCGCGGCCGCGATCGCCGAATTGTCGTTGTGCGCCGCCTTATGAAGCGACGTTGCGCCGAGCGCTTCGGTGCGCGCGTTCGGATCCGCGCCAGCTTCCAGCAACGCAACGACGACTGCCGAATTTTCGCTGTATCTTGCCGCTTCATGGAGCGGCGTTTCACCGCTCTCGTCATGCACGCTCGGGTCCGCGTCGGCTTCCAGCAACGCGGCGACCGCTTCCGGATCGTCATTATACATCGCCGCCCTATGGAGCGGCGTTTCGCCTCTCTCGTCACGCGCGTTCGGATCAGCTCCGGCTTCGAGGAGCGCGGCAACAGCTTTCGCATTGCCGTTATGCGCGGCCGCCTCATGGAGCGGCGTAACCCCATTTTCAGCACGCGCGTTCGGGTTCGCACCGGCTTCCAACAGCGCGGCGACAACCGCCGGATCGGCGTTATACACAGCTGCCCGATGAAGCGGGGTTACGCCGAATTGAGCACGAACGTTCGGAGCCGCCCCTATGGACAATGCCGCCTTCACGTCGGCGACGGTCCCCATTCCGGCCGCCAGGAACAAGCCATACTCGACGCGCGTATTCGACTCTACGCCGCTTTCAGGCAGCGCCTCCATCGCCTCTGCCCAGTCGAGCGGCTCTCCGTCCCCCGCGACACGGGCGCCTGGAGCGATTACGGCCTCAAGCAACGCGATCATCGTCGCCGCATCGCGACTCCAGATCGCCGCCCAGTGAAGCGGCGTTTCGCCATCCGCTGTGCGCGCTTCGGGATCCGCTCCGGCGGCGAGAAACGCCGCAATCTCCGCCGAACCGCGATCCGCCGCCACCGACCAATGAAACGGCGTTTCGTTTTCTTCGTTACGCGCGTTCGGGTCGGCCCCGGCGTCGAGCAGCGCGGCGATGACCGCCGGGTCGTCGTTGCCTTTGGCCGCTCGGTGAAGCGGCGTTTGGCCGTTCCATAGGCCGCGCGCGTTCGGGTCCGCGCCCGCCGACAACGCCGCCTGCACGCGAGCGACGGGTCCCTCCCCCGCCGCGGCGCGCAGGTCGTCGTTCGCATCGGCGAAAACGGCGCCGGACACCGACGCCGCAAGGGCGAAAGCGAGGCCGGCGAGAAGGGCGGGCATGGGGCAATTCCCGGTTCGTGTCGCGGGCCCATTTTCGGGCCGGCCGCGGGGCCGTCAAGCGCAGGCGCTTGCCACGGGGCGGGGGATGTTCGATAGGATGGCGCCGGGCCCGTAGTTCAGTCGGTCAGAACGCGCCGCTCATAACGGTGTTGTCGCAGGTTCGAGTCCTGCCGGGCCCACCAACCGCCGCCTACCGGTCGAGAAGATCGCCCAACAGGTCGATGGGGTCGGGAATGGGGAGCGCCGGCCCGTCCTCGCCGTCCTCCGGGGGCGCGAGCGCCTCCTCCAGAATGGCGCCCAGGCCGGCGGCCCCGCCCTCCAGCAGCGCGGCCGGCAGCGCGACTCCCAGTTCGGCCGCGCCCAGCGCCAAGCCGGCGGGGAGGGCGGCGGCGCGCGCCGGGTCGGTCGCGACGGCGGCCAGCACGCTCTCCCAATCGACATCCCAGGCGAGCGACTCCCATGGGCCGGACGCGCGGACCGGGATGGGGATGTCGGCAAGGACGTTGTCGCCCACGCCTTGCGCCGCCAGGGTGGCGGAGACGCGGTAATCCAGCGTCCGCGCCGGCAGCGCCGCCCGGCCCGCGCCGGACGCGCGGAACAACGGCGCGCGAACCTCGAGATCGTCGTTGGCGACCGCGCCATGGTTCACGGCGAAGGTGGCGTCCAGCGAGTCGAAAAGGGTTCGCGCCCGCCCGCCATCGTCGATGTCGAGGATGGCGGCGGCGGCGCTGTCCAGGGCGCCGGCGATGTCCACCCCCTCCAGCGAGATCCCCTCGACCGCGCCGTCGACGACGCGCAGCGCGCCGCCGCCGTCCAGCGCCGCGACCAGTTCGGCCATGCTCGCGCCGCGGCTCGCGCCGTGCGCCGACAGCTCCGCCGCGCCGGACAGCATGTCCGTCCCCGCGAAAGCGGCGAGCGGCGATTGCAAGGCGACCCCGGCGGCGGCGATCCGGAACTCCACCGCGAGCGCGGCGCCGGACGCGTCGACGGCCGCGTTCGCCTCCACGGTCCCGCCGGATTCCAGCGCGGCGTTCGCGACCGCCACGCGCAGCGCGCCGCCGGACAGGCGGGCGGACAGCTCGGCGCGCTCCAACGCCATGCTGCGGTAGCGCACATCGGCGGCGGCGATGCGGATGTCGGCGTCGAGGCCGCGCAATCCGGCGGCGTCGATGGGTTCGGCGCTCCAGCCTTCGGGCGCCGTTTCGGCGGCGGCGGGCGCCGCTCCGGCGGCGGGCGCGGCCTCGGGCGCCGTTTCGGCGGCGGCGGAGATGGGAAGCAGCGCGTCGAGGTCGAGGCGGGACAGCTCGAGCTCCGCGGCGATGGAGGGAACGTCGCCGGCCGCGAAACTGGCGCTCCCCGCCGCCGCGAACGCCGCGCCCTTGAGCACCGCGCCGCGGAGCGCGACGACTCCGCCGCCGTCGAGACTCGCCCGCGCCTCGAGGCGGGCCTCGCCCGGGTCCGCCATCGATTCCGGCAGCGGCGACCCGAGCTGCGCCAGCAGCGCGCCGACGGAGTCCGTCCGGGCCGTGAGCGCGCCGTCGAAGCCCGCCGGGCCAGCGGCGCGGGCGGTCCCTTCATAGGTCACGCGCGCGAATTCGGAGTCGACCGCCGCCGCGACGTCGAACGGCTCCGCCGCGAGCACCGCGTCGCGGTCCTCCAGCGTCGCCTCCAGCGCCATCGGCATGCCGTCGACGACCGCGCGCGCCGTTAGGCGGACCGGGCGCGCCGGCCCCGGCGCGGTGATGTCGATGTCGGACAGCGCGAACGCCTCCGCGCCGCCGGCGCCGCGCCAGACCAGTTCGCCGCGAACCAGACGGAACGACCGGACGGCGATGTGCGGCGCTGCGGCGGCGGCCTCCGCCGTTTCCGCCGGCGCGTCCGCGCCGCCGCCGGCGGGTTCCGGGGAGCCCGCATCGTCCTCTGGCCCCGCGGCGCGGACGGTAATCCGGGGATCGGCGACGACGATCCTGTCGACGACGACGCGGCCGGAGAGCAGCGCGCCGGCGTCGAGGCCGAGCGCGAGTTCGCCGACATGCGCCTCCGCGCCGCCGCCGGCGAGGGCTACGTCGTCCACGACCAGCGACAGGGTGGGGAGCCGGAAGCCGATCCGGCCGAAAGTCAGTT
This sequence comes from Alphaproteobacteria bacterium, assembly GCA_965242575.1. Taxonomy (GTDB): domain Bacteria; phylum Pseudomonadota; class Alphaproteobacteria; order UBA7887; family UBA7887; genus JANQOH01. Next base: position 1,328,237 of record OZ251461.1, on the reverse strand, counting down.
CGCCGCCGACGGCGTCGCGCGCGGTGTCGGCGACGAGGCGCCGCGCCCATTCGCCGTTCGCGACGACGGGAAGCGCCGCGACCGCGCCGGCCGCCAGCAGGGCGGCGGTTCCGCAAATCCACAGAAGCAGGCGCATTCGGCGCTCCCCCGAGACAGGCCACCGTCAATTAGCGGCGGCGCGCGGAGGGCCGCAAGCGGACCGGCGTGGCGCGCGCCGCGCCTCTGGCGTAGAGTGCCGGGCGGCGGGGCGTGGCGCAGCCTGGTAGCGCATCTGCTTTGGGAGCAGAGGGTCGCCGGTTCGAATCCGGCCGCCCCGACCAGTAGCCGAACCGGCCGGAGCCGCCGTCAGCGCGAGTAGTATTCGATGACCAGGTTGGGCTCCATCCGCGCCGGATAGGGGATCTCGCCGAACTCCGGCTGGCGCAGCCACACGCCCTTCAGCTTGTCCAGATCCACCTCGACGTAGTCGGGCGCCTCGCGCTCCGGGTGCTGCGCGGTCTCGAGTATCAGCGGGTGCTGTTTCGACTTCGCGCGCACCTCCAGCGTGTCGCCCTCGTCCACGCGGTAGCTCGCGACGGTCACGCGGCGGCCGTTCACCAGGATGTGCCCGTGGTTCACGATCTGGCGCGCGGCGAAGATCGTCGGCGCGAAGTTCATGCGGTACACCGCCATGTCGAGGCGGCGCTCCAGCAGGCCGACCAAGTTCTGCACCGTGTCACCGCGCCGGCGCACCGCCTCGGCGTACACGCGGCGGAATTGCTTCTCGGTGATCTCGCCGTAATGGCCCTTCAGCGTCTGCTTGGCTTGCAGCTGGGCGCCGAAGTCGGAGATCTTGCGGCGCCGCTGGCCGTGCTCTCCCGGCCCGTATTCGCGCCGGTTGATGGGGCTCTTGGCCCGCCCCCACAGATTGACCCCCAGGCGGCGGTCGAGTTTGTATTTCGACGATCTGCGCTTGCTCATGGACGCTCCGGACACGCGGCGCGGCGGAAGCGCCGCCCGCTCAAGGCGCGCCCTCCTTACCCCGCTCCGGCGGCGGCGTCAAGCGCGGCCGCGCCAGCGCGCCGACGACGCCGCGCAGCGTGCGCACCTCCTGTTCGGAGAGGCGCGCGCGCTGGAGCAGGACGCGCAGGTTGCGCGCGATCCGCGGCCGCATGGCGGCGGAGCGGAAGAACCCGGCCGCGTCGAGCGCGTCCTCCAGCTGCGCGAACAGGCCCGCCAGCGCGGATTTCGGCGCGGCGCGGCCGCCGGGCGGGGCGGGGTCCGGGCGCGGCGGGTCCAGCGCCGCGCGGCGCCATTCCCAGGCGACCAGCAGCACCGCCATCGCCAGGTTGAGCGACGAGAAGCCGGGTTCGCCGGGGATGGCGAGGACGGCGTCGGCGCGCGCCACGTCGTCGTTGGAGAGGCCCGAGCTCTCGCGCCCGAACACCACCGCCGAGGATTCGCCGCGCGCGGCGGCGGCGCGCAGCATCGCCGCCGCCTCGGGCGGGCCGACGACGCGCGCCGCCATGTCGCGCGGCCGCGCCGTCGCCGCCAGCACCAGGCGGCGGTCGGCGAGGGCGTCGTCGAGGCGGTCGAACGCGGCGGCTTCGTCGAGCACCCCGTCGGCGCCGGCCGCGCGCGCCCGCGCCGCCGGGTTGGGCCAGCCGTCGCGCGGGGCGACGAGGCGGAGCTCGTCGAGGCCGAAATTGCCCATCGCCCGCGCCGCCGCGCCGATGTTCTCGCCCAGCTGCGGGCGGTCGAGCACGACGGCCGGGCGGAGCGCCGCCCCTGGCGGCGCCCCCGGCGCCGCGCGCGCGCGGCGGTCGGTCCCCGCCACCGCGCCGGTCAGCGGTTGGCGCCGGTCACGCCCGCCGCCATTCGGTCGCGCCGCCGGGCTTGTCCTCCAGCAGCACGCCTTGCGCCGCCAGTTCGGCGCGGATGCGGTCGGCCTCGGCGAAGTCGCGCGCCGTCCGCGCCGCCCGCCGCTCCTTTACCAGCGCCTCGATCCGCGCCGGAGAAAGGACGCCCTCCCCGCCCCCCCGCAACCATTCCTCCGGGGCGCGCGCGAGGAGGCCGAGCGCGGGGCCGGCGCGGCGCAGCGCGTCCGCCGCCGCCGCTCCGCCTGCGCCCGCCAGGCGATGCAGGGCGGCGAGCGCGCGCGGCGTGTTGAGGTCGTCGTCCAGCGCCGCCTCCACTTCCGGCGGGGCCGGCGAGTCCGCCGCCGGCGGCGGGCCGGGATGCGCCGCGAGCGCGCGGTAGAAGCGGTCGAGTTCGCGCCGGGCCTCGGCGACGGCGGCGGAGCTCCAGTCGAACGGATGGCGGTAATGGGTCTTGAGCATGGCGAGCCGGACCGCCTCGCCGGGCGCCTCGCCGAGCGCGTCCGCGACGGTGACGAAATTGCCCAGGCTCTTCGCCATCTTGCGCCCGCTGGCGGTGACGTAGCCGTTATGGACCCAATAGCGCGCGAAAGGCGCGCCGTGGGCGCATTCGCTTTGCGCGCGCTCGTTCTCGTGGTGCGGGAAGATCAAGTCGCGCCCGCCGCCGTGGATGTCGAAACTCTCGCCCAGGTAGCGCGCGCTCATCGCCGAGCATTCGATGTGCCAGCCCGGCCGCCCGCGCCCCCACGGCGACTCCCACCCCGGCTGGGCGGCGCGCGACGGCTTCCACAGCACGAAGTCGGCCGGGTCGCGCTTCCACGGCGCGGCCTCCACCCGCGCCCCGGCGGCCGTCTCGGACCGGTCGCGCCGCGACAGCGCGCCGTAATCGGCCATGCCGGGGACGTGGAACAGCACGTGCCCCTCGGCCCGGTAGGCGTGGCCGCGTTCGAGCAGGCGCTCGATCATGGCGACCATGTCGCCGATATGCGCGGTCGCGCGCGGCTCGACGCCGGGCGGCAGCGCGCCGAGCGCCGCCGCGTCGGCGTGGAACGCGGCCAGTACCCGCTCGGTCAGCGCGGCGATGGGCTCGCCGTTCTCCGCCGCCGCCGCCATGATCTTGTCGTCGACGTCGGTGACGTTGCGGACGTACGTAACCTGCGGATAGCGGCGCCGGAGCAGGCGGTAGAGCGTGTCGAACACGATCACCGGGCGGGCGTTGCCGACATGCGGGCGGTCGTACACCGTCGGCCCGCAGACGTACATGCGCACGTGCGATGGGTCGAGCGGCGCGAACGCCTCCTTGCGGCCGGTCGCGGTGTTGTGGAGGCGGAGCGTCACGCGCGGGCGCGCAATTTGCGGCGGCGGGCGGCGAACCGGGCGAGGACGAACGGCGTGTTGACGAACCGTCCGGCGGTTCGGATCGTCCGTTTCAGCGCGCCCCCGGCGAGCGCGAAGGCGGCGGGAAAGGCGAATTCGATCATGAGCGTCCAGGCCGCCGGGACAAACAGGAAGTGGGCGGGGAAGAGGATCATCGCCGCGCGCGCCGCGCCTCCCGGGTGGCGGTCAGGCGCGCTGCGCGGCGGCCAGCGTCTGCATCGCGCCCGCGCCGACCCCCGGTTCCCGGGCGCCCGCCATCGCCTGCCGCCAGTCCAGCATGGCCGCCATCGTAAGCCCGCGCCACGCCCCCGGCAACGGCCGGCCGGGCCGCCGTGACAGCGCCGCCGTGACTGCGCCGATCGTCGTCGTCGCCGGGCCGACCGCCTCCGGCAAGTCGGCGCTGGCGCTGGCGCTGGCGGAGGACCTGGGGCGCGCGGGCGTCCCGGCCGTGCTGGTCAACGCCGACTCGATGCAGGTCTATCGCGAGCTCGAGATCCTGACCGCGCGCCCCTCGGCGGCGGAGCTGGCGCGCGCGCCGCACCGGCTTTACGGCTTCGCGCCGGCGGCGGAGGCGTTCTCGGTCGGGCGCTGGCGCGCGCTGGCGCTGGCGGAGCTGCGCGCGGCGCGCGCGGCGGGGCGGACGGCATTGGTCGTCGGCGGCAGCGGCCTCTACGTCTCGGCGCTGACCGACGGGCTGGCGCCGGTCCCGCCGGTCGCGCCGGAGGTCCTCCGCCGCGCCGCCGCCCGCCGCGCCGAGCTCGGCGCGCGCGCTTTCCACGCCGAACTCGCCGCCCGCGACCCGGACTCGCGCCGCCTCGCCCCCGGCGACGCGCAGCGGACGGTGCGCGCCTGGGCGGTGCTGGAGTCCAGCGGGCGCGCGCTCGCCGACTGGCGGGCGGAGTCCCACGACCCGCTGGCCGGCCCGATCCTCCGCATCCTCCTCCGCCCCGGGCGCGGCGCGCTCTACCGCGCCTGCGACCGGCGCTTCGCGGCGATGCTGGCGCGCGGCGCGCTGGAGGAGGCGCGGGCGCTGGCGGCGCTCGACCTGGACCCGGCGCTGCCGGCGATGAAAGCGCTCGGCGTCCGGCCGCTGCTCGACCGGCTCGCCGGCGCCGTGACATTGGAGGAGGCCGCCGCCCGCGCGGCGCGCGACACGCGGCGCTACGCCAAGCGGCAATTGACGTGGCTCCGCCGCCGCTACCCGGCGGATATGGTTCTGGACGGCGCCGGGGGCGCCGCCGGGCCGGACGCGCGCCGCGCCGCGCTGTCCGCCATCCTTGCGTCGGCCGGGGCTTCGCGTTGACCGGCGCGCGGCTTCGCGCATAGGTTGCCGGCCCCCGGCGCCCCGCGCGGGCGGCGGCGAACGGAGGCGGCGATGACCCTCAGCGGCGGCGAGATCGTGATCCAGTCCCTGGCGGACCAGGGGGTGGAGGTCGTGTTCGGCTACCCCGGGGGCGCGGTGCTGCCGATCTACGACGCGCTATTCCAGCAAAACCGCCTGCGCCACGTGCTGGTGCGCCACGAGCAGGCCGCCGTGCATGCGGCCGAGGGCTACGCCCGCTCGACGGGGCGGACCGGCTGCGTGCTGGTCACCTCGGGCCCCGGCGCCACCAACGCCGTCACCGGCCTCGCCGACGCGCTGATGGACTCGGTGCCCGTCGTCTGCCTGACCGGGCAGGTGCCGACCCACCTGATCGGCAACGACGCCTTCCAGGAGGCGGACACGGTGGGCATCACCCGCCCCTGCACCAAGCACAACTACCTGGTGAAGGACGTGCGCGACCTGGCCGGCGCGCTGGCCGAGGCGTTCTACGTCGCCGCCGCCGGGCGGCCCGGCCCGGTGGTGGTCGACCTGCCGAAGGACGTGGTGAACGCCCGCTGCGCCTACGCGCCGGGCGGCCCGGCGGCGCACAAGAGCTACCGCCCGCGCCGCAAGCCGGCGGCGGCGGCGGTCGCCGGGGCGGCGGCGCTGCTGGCCCGCGCCCGGCGACCCATAATCTACGCCGGCGGCGGGGTGATCAATTCGGGGCCGGAGGCGGTGGCGCGGCTGCGCGAGTTCGCGCGCGAGACCGGCTTTCCGGTGACGCAGACGCTGCTCGGCCTGGGCTGCTTCCCGACGACCGACCGCCAAGCGCTCGGCATGGTGGGGATGCACGGCACCTACGAATCCAACATGGCGATGCACGGCTGCGACGTCATGCTCGCGGTGGGCGCGCGGTTCGACGACCGGGTGACGGGCCGCCTGTCCGGCTTCTCGCCGAATTCGCGCAAGATCCACATCGACATCGACCCGTCGTCGATCAACAAGAACGTGACCGTGGACGCGCCGCTGGTGGGCGACGCCGGCGAGGCGCTGGCGGCGCTGCTGGAGGAGTGGCGGCGGCGGGACTGCGCGCCCGATAGCGGCGCCCTCGCCGCGTGGTGGCGGCGGATCGACGAATGGCGCGCGGTGGACTGCCTGCGCTACGAACCGGACGCGGCGACCGTCAAGCCGCAATACGCGCTGGAGCGCCTGCGGGCGGCGACGGCGGGGCGCGACGTCTATTTCACCACCGAGGTGGGCCAGCACCAGATGTGGGCGGCGCAGTTTCTCGACATCGAGGAGCCGATGCGCTGGATGACCTCGGGCGGCCTCGGCACGATGGGCTACGGCTTCCCCGCCGCCCTCGGCGTCCAGGTGGCGCACCCGGACTCGCTGGTGATCGACGTGGCCGGCGAGGCGTCGTTCCTGATGAACATGCAGGAAATGTCGACGGCGGCGCAATACCGCCTGCCGGTCAAGGTGTTCATCCTCAACAACGAATATCTCGGCATGGTGCGCCAGTGGCAGGAGTTCTTCCACGGCGGGCGCTACGCCGAGAGCTACACCGACTCGCTGCCCGACTTCGTCCGCCTGGCGGAGAGTTTCGGCTGGCTCGGCCTCCGCGCGTCCCGCCCCGAGGAGGTGGACAGCGCCATAGAGCGCATGATCGCCCATGACGGCCCCGTGCTGGCCGACATCCGCGTGGACAAGCTGGAGAACGTGTTCCCCATGATCCCCGCCGGCGCCGCGCACCACGAGATGAAACTCTCCGGCGGCGACTCGGTCCCGACGCGGACCGAGGAGGGCATGGTGCTCGTGTAACGCCGACCCGATCGCAACCGGCCGAAGAGGCGTAACGAATCGCGCCGCGCCTTGCGCCGGGCGCGCGGCGCGGCCATACTCGGCGCGGACGACGGAGGCGCGGCATGGCGGAGACGGACGGGGGCCCCGGCGAGGCATTCGCCGACATCGCGGAAATGACCTTCGAACAGGCGATGGCCGAACTCGAGGGCATCGTCAAACGGCTCGAATCCGGCGACATCGACCTCGAAGGCGCCATCGACGCCTATGCGCGCGGGGCGGCGTTGCGAAAACATTGCGACGGCAAATTGCGCGTCGCCGAACGCCGCGTCGCCCTCATTACCGCCGCCGAGGACGGGACGGTCTCCAGCGAACCGTTCGCCGACGGGTGACGGACCTCGCGGCGGCGCTGGCGCGCGACGCCGCGACCGCCGAGGATGCGCTGCGGGCTCTGCTCCCCCCCGCCGGCGGGCGGCTGGCGGACGCCATGCGCCACGCCTGCCTCGGCGGCGGCAAGCGGCTGCGCCCGTTCCTCGCGCTGCGGAGCGCCGCATTGTTCGGCGCCGACGGGCCGGGCGCGGCGCGAACGGCGGCGGCGGCGGAGATGGTCCATTGCTATTCGCTCGTCCATGACGACCTGCCGGCGATGGACGACGACCCGGTGCGCCGCGGCCGCCCGGCGACCCACATCGCCTTCGGCGAGGCGATGGCGATCCTCGCCGGCGACAGCCTGCTCACCCTCGCCTTCGAGACGCTGGCGCATCCGGCGACGCACCCCGACCCCGCCGTTCGCTGCGCGCTGGCGCTGGCGCTGGCGCGCGCCGCCGGGACCGACGGAATGGCCGGCGGGCAGGCCGCGGACCTGGAGGCCGAGGGGCGCGCGCCGGGGCTGGACGAGATCGCCGGCCTCCAGCGCCGCAAGACCGGCGCGCTGATCGGCTTCGCCTGCGAGGCCGGCGTGCGTCTCGCCGGCGCCGGGGCGGCGGACCGCGCGGCGCTCGCCGCCTATGCCGGGGCGCTCGGCCTCGCCTTCCAGATCGCCGACGACCTGCTCGACGCCGAGGGCCGGACGGAGGAGATCGGCAAGCGCGCGGGGAAGGACGCGGCGGCGGGCAAGGCGACTTTCGTCGCGGCGCTCGGCGCGGCGGGCGCGCGGGCGCGGGCGGAGGCGCTGGCCGCCGAGGCGGAGGCGGCGCTGGCGCGGTTCGGCGCGCGCGCCGACCTTCTGCGCGCTGCGGCGCGGTTCGCCGTCCGCCGCCGCCGGTGATGGCGAAGTCGCGGCTCGACGCGCTGCTGGTGGCGCGCGGCCTGGCGGACAGCCGCCCGCGCGCCCGGGCGCTGATCATGGCCGGCGCGGTGTTTGGCGGCGACCGGCGCCTCGACAAGCCGGGGCGGGAGGTGGACGAGGACGCGCCGCTGGAGGTGCGCCGGGGCGGCCATCCGTGGGTTTCGCGCGGCGGTTTGAAACTCGCGCACGGCCTCGACGCCTTCGGGCTGGACCCGGCGGGCCGCGTCTGCCTCGACGTGGGCGCGTCAACGGGCGGCTTCACCGACGTGCTGCTGGCGCGCGGCGCGGCGCGGGTTTACGCCGTCGACGTCGGGCGCGGGCAGCTGCACTGGAAGCTGCGGACCGACCCGCGCGTGGTCGCGCTGGAGCGGACCAATGCGCGCTATCTGGACCGGAGCCATGTTCCCGAACCCGTGGGCGCGCTGGTGTGCGACGCGAGTTTCATCGGCCTGTCCACCGTCCTCCCGACGCCGCTGGCGCTGTGCGCGCCGGGGGCGTGGGCGATGGCGTTGATCAAGCCGCAATTCGAGGTCGGGCGCGCGGCGGTGGCGCGCGGCGGCGTGGTGCGCAACCCGGCCGCGCGCGCCGCCGCCGTCGCCCGCGTGCGCGACTGGCTCGCCGCGCGCCCCGGCTGGCGCGTCCTCGGCGTGACGACGAGTCCGGTAACGGGGCCGGCCGGGAACGCGGAGTACCTGATCGCGGCGGAAAAGGCGGAAGCGTAGGAGTCCTCGCCAGACGCGATTCCTGTTCCCGCCGGGTTGAATTCGGGCCCGTCGCGCGGTATATGAGGGTTGCCCCGCCGGGTAGGCTGGGTAATTGGCGAGCGCCAGACCGCTGTCCCGGTAGATGGTTTTGCGACACGAACTGCATTGAGGGTTGCGTCTCGTCCCGGCGGCCTTTCGCGCCTCGCCCTCGAGAGGGGTATGGCGCGGTTTGCGCAGGTTGCGCCGCGCCACGCAGCTTCACCCCCGAGCTTTGTTCCATTTTGGAACAAAGCATAAGTAGCGTGGCTCGCGCAGGTTGTGCCGCGTCACGTACCCCGCCGTAAGAACCGCGTTGGAGAGGGTCGTCACGCCGCGATGCCGCTCCGCGAAGTTCACACGCACGACGATTTTCCCCATTTCCCGCGCCGCCGTGACCGGCGAGAAGACGAGAATCAGGGTGGGGCTGTCCTCGTTTTCGTCGACCAGCACCGAGTCGGTCCGTGCGATAATTTCAGGGAGGCGATCCATGTCGGCTCGATCGAGCGCCCCACCGCAAGCTCGCTTGCTCTGGCGCATCGCATGGTCGTGACGATTCCGGGTGATCGTCACCCGGCGACTCCGGACGGATATCCCCCGCGCCGCCAGGGCGTCAAGCACGGCGGGCGACAGCGCGCCGAGATCGAACACCCGACCGCTGGCAGTATGCCGCGAACGGCGCCAGTCCGAAGGTATAACGGTATCATCGGGATTTTCAGAATCTTGATCAACTCTCTCGCTAATGCAACTGTTCGTAATTTCGATATATTTCTCTTCGTAATTGACATTGCCGCAAGATCTATTGTTATTTTTGTAATCGGCCTTCTTGTCATTCTTTGACATTGGAGGCCTCCTCGGATTCCTCTTCGTTTTTCAGCGAATAAAGATACTTCTGAATATAATGATTTATCAAATCGTTAATGAGACCTCTGCATAACCCGTTGTGGTTATGGTATGGTGGCTTCATGCAGAAACCGTTTCGTGCGCAGCCTGCGTTGTTCGTATCGGCTGCGGCGCTGGATCATCCGGCGCTCCGCGCGCTCGATGCTGCGGAGTCGCTTCTGGACCGGTCGGAGATCGCACGACTGTTGTCGTCGATCTACGGGTCACGGACGGGTCGTCCGAGTTACCCGCTTCTGACGCTGTTCCGGGGGCTGTTGCTCGGCGTGTGGTATGGGCTTTCGGACGTCCGGTTGTCGCAGTGCCTGTATCGTGACCTGCTGTTTCGGCGTTTCTGCCGCCTTGAGTTGGGCGGCGGGGTTCCGGACGCGACGATGTTGGGGCGGTTCCGGTCTCGCCTTGTGAAGCACGACCTGTGGGAGTTGCTGCTGGGGGAAGTGAACCGCCAGCTGGAGGAGCAGCGCATCGTGATGACCGAGGGACGGATTAACATTGTCGATGCGACGCCGGTGGAGGCGGCGCGTTCGGGGCGGGGCAAGCGGAAGGGTGGGACTGCGGTTCGGGATCCGGAGGCGGGGCTTCATGTGAAGCAGGACAGCCGGGGCCGCATGAAGAGCGCCTATGGCTACTCGGTTCACACGGGGGTCGATGAGGATGGGTTCGTCCACCGCCAGACGGTGACGCCGGGCAACGTCCACGACAGCCGGGAGCGCGACAGGTTGCTGTTAGGCGACGAGACGGCGTTCTATGCGGACGCCGCCTACAGTTCGCGCGAGACGCGGGACAAACTGGCGCGGTTCGGGATTGCGGACCAAGTGCAACGCAAGGGCCATCTCGGCCATCTGTTGAGCGAAGCGGACAAGGAGCGCAACGATGAGATCGCGGTCGTGCGGTCGGGGGTGGAGCGCGTGTTCGCCGTCTATAAGCGGTGTTACGGCCTCGGACGGACCCGCTTCCTGGGCTTGGCGAAGAACACGACCTTCTACGGCCTCGCCGCCATTGCGCTCAACATCCGCAAGGGCGCCATGTTTCTGCGCCTCTACGGCCTCGCCCAACCCGCCAACGAGGGATAAACACGGGGCAAGCGCGCCCGAACGGCGACACATCGGACCGAATCGGGCCGGCGGGCCATCGAATCGACCCCCCGCAACGCCAAATCGGCGCCCGAATCCCAAAACAACCCCTGCGGGCCGCAACCCAATCCCGGAAAACCCGCCCTTGTGCAGAGGTCTCAAACTATGAGAAATCCGGGCTACTCCTCCGGATCGACGGGCCGGCCCAAGGCCGCCGTCCACCGCCAGCGCGACCCGATCGTGAGCGCCGTCCTCTCCGATGCGCGCCCGACGCCGGAATCGGTCTTCGACACGGTAGAGCGGCTCCGGTTACGAGGCGCGCATCGTCCGCGAGGACGGAAGCGCCGCCGCGCCGGGGGAGGGCGGCCGCCTGTGGGCGCGCGGCCCGTCGGTCGCCGACGGCTGTTTCGTCTATCGCGGGCGCTCCGACGACATGATCGAGGTCGGCGGCGTCCGGCGCTCGCCGGTCGAGATCGAGACGCGGCCGGTCGAGCACCCCGCGGTGCGCGACGCCGCCGTCGTCGGGCGCGCGGACGGCGACGGCCTGACCAAGCCCGAGGCGCACGTCGCGCCGGAGGACCCGGCCGCCGCCGGCGATTCGCTCGCCCGGACCTTCCTCGACCGCTGCAAGGCGGGCCTCGCGCCCTACAAATACCCGCGCTGGCTCCGCTTCGTCGACGAACTGCCGCGCACCGCCACCGGCAAGGTCCGCCGCTTCAAGCTCCGCGAGGGCGCCTGACCGCGCCTACGGCCGCGTCTGCCCCGCGCCGCGGACGACGTATTTGTAGCTCGTCAGCTGCTCCAGCCCGACCGGGCCGCGCGCATGCAGCTTGCCGGTCGAAATGCCGATCTCGGCGCCCATGCCGAACTCTCCGCCATCGGCGAATTGGGTCGACGCGTTGTGCAGAACGATCCCGCTGTCCACCTCGCCGAGGAAGCGGTCCGCCGCCGCCGGATCCTCGGTGACGATGCTGTCGGTGTGGTGCGAGCCGTGCGCCTCGACATGGGCGATCGCCGCGTCGATGTCGTCCACCGCCTTCACCGAGATTATCGCGTCGAGATATTCCGTGTCCCAGTCGCGCGCCGTCGCGGGGACCACGCGCGGGTCCGCCGCGCGCGCCGCCTCGTCGCCGCGCACCTCGCAACCGGCGCCGATCAGCGCGTCGAGCACGCCGGGCAGAACGCCGGCGACCGCGTCGCGATGCACCAGCACGGTCTCCGCCGCGCCGCAGATCCCGGTGCGCCGCATCTTCGCGTTCAGCGTCACCCGCGCGGCCATCCCGGCGTCCGCCGCCTTGTCGATATAGACATGGCAGATCCCGTCCAGATGCTTGATCGTCGGAACCCGGCTCTCCTCGGCGACGCGCGCCACCAGCGACTTGCCGCCGCGCGGGACCACCACGTCGATGTAGTCGGTCATCGCCAGCATTTCGCCGACGGCGGCGCGGTCGCGGGTCGCCACCAGCTGGACCGCCGCCTCCGGCAACCCCGCCTCGGCCAGGCCGCGCGCGAGGCAGGCGTGGACGGCGCGCGACGATTCGAAACTCTCGGACCCGCCGCGCAGGATCGCCGCATTGCCCGATTTGAGGCACAGCGCCCCCGCATCGGCGGTGACGTTGGGCCGCGATTCGTAGATGATCCCGATCACGCCCAGCGGGACGCGGACGCGGCGGATCGCCAGGCCGTTGGGCCGCGTCCACTCGCCCAGCGGCGCGCCCACCGGGTCGGGCAGCGCGGCGATGTCCTCCAGCCCCTGCGCCATCGCCGCGACGCGCGCGTCGTCGAGCGCCAGCCGGTCGAGGAGCGCGCCCTTCGTCCCGCGTTCGCGCGCGCGCGCCATGTCGGCGGCGTTGGCCTCCAGGATCGCCGGCGCGCCGGCGCGCAGCGCGGCCGCGGCCGCCGCCAGCGCCGCGTTCTTCGCCTCCGCCGGCGTGCGCGCCAGAACCGCCGCCGCCGCCCGCGCCGCCTTGCCGAGGCCGCGCATCCTGTCGCGCAGCAGGTGCGCCTCGATCTGTCCCGCCAGACTCACGCTTCGCCTCCCCCGGCGCCGGAGGCCAGCGCCAGATCGTCCCGGTGGATCATCTCCTCGCGGCCACGATAGCCCAGCAGGCGCTCGATATCGACGCTCCTGTGGCCCAGGATGGCGCGCGCGTCGGCGCCCGAATAGGCGCACAGCCCACGCCCGATCTCGCGCCCCGCGGCGTCGCGGACCGCCACCAGGTCGCCGCGGCGGAAGTCGCCCTCGGCCGCCGTCACCCCGGCGGGGAGCAGGCTGCGGCCGCCGGCGAGCGCGCGCGCCGCGCCCTCGTCCACGGTCAACGCGCCGGCGGGCCGCAACCGGCCGGCGATCCACTGCTTGCGCGCAGTCAGCGGGCTCTTCCCGGCGCGGAACCGGGTATGCGGCTCGCCGGCGTCGAGGCGCGCCAGCGGGTTGCGGCGCGCGCCCTCGCCGATCGCCATGTCGCAGCCGGCGGCGAGGGCGATCCGCGCCGCGGCGATCTTGGTGATCATCCCGCCGGAGCCGGTGTCGGTCGGGCTCCCGCCCGCCATCGCCGCGATCTCCGGCGTGATCTCCCGCACTTCGTCGATGCGCCGCGCCGCCGGGTCCAGCCGCGGGTCGGCGGTGTACAGCCCGTCGATGTCGGAGAGCAGCACCAGCAGGTCGGCGCCCGCCATCTGCGCCACCCGCGCCGCCAGGCGGTCGTTGTCGCCGAAGCGGATCTCCTCGGTCGCCACCGTGTCGTTCTCGTTGATCAGCGGCAGCGCGCCGAGGCGGAGCAGCGAATCGACGGTGTTGCGCGCGTTCAAGTAGCGCCGCCGGTCGTCCGAATCCTGCAAGGTCAGCAGCAATTGCGCGACGGTCACGCCGTGTCCGGCGAAGGCGCGCTGGTAGGCGTGCGCGAGGCGGATCTGCCCCACCGCGGCGCACGCCTGCTTCTCCTCCAGCGACAGCGCCCGGCGCGCCGGGGCGAGGCGGCGGCGGCCCACCGCGATCGCCCCCGACGAGACGACGAGCAGCCGCGCGCCGCGCCGCCGCCATGCGGCGACGTCCGCGGCCAGCGATTCGATCCAGTCGTGGCGCAGACTCCCGTCGGCGTCGGACAACAGCGCCGAACCCACCTTGACGACGACCCGGCGCGCGCCGGCGAACGCGCCGCCCTCTGCGAAGGCCCCGGTCACGGGCGCCAGGGCGCGGCGGGCGCGGCCTCGCCCCGCGCCGTGCCGACCAGTCCGGCGAGTTCGGTCATGACCGCGGCGACTCCCTCCCCCGTCGCGCCCGACAGCGCCCGCGCCGCCGGCGCCCCGGCGGCGGCGAGTTCGGCGCGCGCGCGGCCCAGCGCCGCGCCGTCCACCGCGTCGCGCTTGTTGAGCGCGACCACGGCGGGCTTGTCGGCGAGGCCGGCGCCGTAGGCCGCGAGTTCTCGGCGGACGCAGCGGTAGTTCTCCGCCGCGCCGGGCGCCGAAGCGTCGACCAGGTGCAGCAGCGCCGCGCAGCGCTCGACGTGGCCCAGGAACCGGTCGCCCAGTCCGACCCCCCGATGCGCCCCGGCGACGAGGCCGGGAATGTCGGCGACGACGATCTCCTCCCCGCCCGCCTCGGCGACGCCGAGTTGCGGGACCAGGGTGGTGAACGGGTAGTCCGCGACCCGCGGCCGGGCCCGGCTGACGGCGGCGAGGAAGGTCGACTTCCCGGCGTTGGGCAGGCCGACCAGGCCCACATCGGCGATCAGCCGCAGCCGCAGCCGCAGCCAGCGCTCTTCTCCCGGCGTTCCCGGCTCCGCGACGCGCGGCGCCTGGCGGGTCGCCGACTTGAAGGCGGCGTTGCCGCGCCCGCCGCGCCCGCCTTTGGCCAGCACCGCGCGGTCGCCCGCCGCCGCGAGGTCCGCCACCGCCGTTTCGCCGTCGTCCTCGAGGATCGTGGTCCCTACGGGCGCCTCGAGGACCAGGTCGCCGGCGCCGGCGCCGGCGCGGTCGCGCCCCGACCCGTCGCCGCCGCGCCGGGCCTTGAAATGCCGCCGGCGGCGGTAGAGCGCCAGCGTGTTCGCGCCTTCGGCCGCGGCGGCGACCACGTCGCCTCCGCGCCCGCCGTCGCCGCCCGCCGGGCCGCCGCGCGGACGGCGGCGTTCGCGGCGGAACGCGACGCAGCCGCCGCCGCCGTCGCCGCCGCGGACGTAGATCCGCGCTTCGTCGAAGAAGTTCACGGCGCGGCCCGCCCGTCCGGCGCGGCCGCCCCGGCGGTCAGGCGCGCGGAGCCGGCGGGCCGGCGTCGACCGACACCCAGGTGCGCCCCAGGCGCCCGCGGCGGAACGCCACCCGGCCCGGCGCGGTGGCGAACAGCGTGTGGTCCTTGCCCATGCCCACATGGGCGCCGGGATGGAACCTGGTGCCGCGCTGGCGGACGATGATGTTGCCGGGGACGACGATCTCGCCGCCGTATTTCTTCACGCCGAGCCGCCGGCCCGCCGAGTCGCGCCCGTTGCGCGAACTGCCGCCCGCCTTCTTATGCGCCATCGCTCCCGCCTCCTTCCGCGCCGTCTCCCACCGCGCCCGCTCCGGGGCCGGCGTCGATGCCGGCGATGCGCAGCACGGTCTTGCGCTGCCGGTGCCCGCGCGTGCGCCGGTGGCCCTTGCGCCGGAGCTTCTTGAACACGACGACCTTGTCGCCGCGGGCCTGCTCCAGCACCGTCGCCGTCACCGATGCGCCGGCGACCGTGGGCGCGCCGATCCGCGCGCCGTCCGCGCCGGCGACCATCAGCACTTCGTCCAGCGTCACCCGGTCGCCCGCCGCGCCGGGCAGGCTCTCGACCGAGATGACGTCGTTCTCGGCGACGCGATACTGCTTGCCGCCGGTCTTCACAACCGCATACATGGGGGCCTGTTCGAGACTATGGTCGGCGCGCCGCGCCGCAGGGTTCGCGCGGCGCGCACCATACGCGCCGCCGCGCGCCTGTCAACGGCGGCGGCGGCGCGGGCGGAACGCGGGAGGCGGCGGTGGCCGGCAAGCTCGACGACGGGGCGCTCGACATCGTCTTTCGCGCGGCGCGCACCCATAACGCATGGTGCCCCGGCCCGGTGGCCGACTCCGACCTCCGGGCCATTTTCGACCTCATGAAGTTCGGCCCGACGACCGCCAATTCGTCGCCGGCGCGATTCGTCTTCCTGCGGAGCGCCGAGGCCCGCGCCCGGCTTCTGCCGCACCTCTCCGAGGGCAACCGCCGCAAGACCGAGGCCGCCCCCATGTGCGTCGTCGTCGCCCACGACCTGGAATTCTACGAGCGCCTGGGCGAGCTGTTCCCGCACGACGCGACCGCGCGGTCGTGGTTCGCCGGCAAGGACGAGCACGTCCGCGTCACCGCGCTGCGCAACGGCTCGCTCCAGGGCGCCTATTTCATGATCGCCGCGCGGGCGCTCGGCTTCGATTGCGGCCCCATGTCCGGCTTCGACAATGCGGGGGTGGACGAAGCGTTCTTCGCCGGGACCTCCTGGCGGTCCAACTTCCTGTGCAATCTCGGCCGCGGCGACGCGTCCGCGCTGTTTCCGCGCAGCCCGCGCCTCGCCTTCGAGGACGCGTGCCGGATACTCTGAATTCAGGCCGGCGGCATGAGGCGCGGCGCCCCCGCGCCGTCGCGCAGCAGCGGGTAGCGTCGCGAATCGAACAATTGGTAGTGCCACCACTCGTTGCGGTAGAAGTCCCACCCCGCATCGGTCATCAGCCCCAACAGGAGCAGGCGGTTGCGCCGCGCCGCCGCGCCGACTCCGTCCGCGCCATGGTGCGCGCGCGGCGTGAAGTCGTCGAACCCCGTTCCCATGTCCAGCTCCCGCCCGCCGCCGTCCACCAGCGTGAGGTCGACCGCGGCGCCGCGCGAATGCGGCGAGCCGCGCCTGGGGTCGGCGACGAAGTCCGGGTCCGGCCTCCGCCGCCACAGCGCCCATTGCGCTTCGGTCGGGCGGTAGGCGTCGAGCACCCGCAAGCGGAGCCCGAGCTCCGCGGCCGCGGCGGCGGCGCGCGCCAGCGCCGCCGCGGCCTCCGGGAGCAGGCGGCAGCCGGCGCCGGCGGCGTAGATCGGCGCGCCGGTGAAGTTCTCCGGCCCGGCATAGGCCAGCGCGATCTCCACGCCGTGCGAGTCCGGGGCGACGGGTTCGAGGATCATGCCCCGCGAGTATGGCCGGCGGCGCCGGCGTGAGCAAAATCCTCGCCCTCGACACGGCGACGGCGGCGTGTTCGGCCGCCCTGCGGGTCGACGGCGCGCTCGCCGCCCGGCGCCGCGAGGTCATCGGCCGCGGCCACGCCGAGGCGATCGTCCCTATGGCGGCGGAGGCGCTGGCGGAGGCCGGCCTCGACTGCGCCGCGCTCGACGCCATCGCCGTCACCCGCGGCCCCGGGGCCTTCACCGGCGTGCGCATCGGCTTGGCGGCCGCGCGCGGCCTCGCGCTCGCCGCCGGCAAGCCCGTCATCGGCCTGACGACGCTGGAGGTCCTGGCCTTCGCCGCCGGGGCGGGCGCCGGCGCGCCGGCGCTCGCGGCCATCGAGGCGCGGCGGGGGCAGGTCTATGCGCAGCGCTTTCCGTCCGGCCCGCCGCCGGCGGCGATGACCGCCGGGGCCGCCGCCGCGCTCGCCGGCCCGGGGCCGGTCCTGCTCGCCGGCGACGCCGCGCCCCGGCTGGCGGCGCTCATCGGCGCGTGGGCCCGGATCGCCCCCGGCGACGGCCTGCCCGACGCCGCCGACGTCGCCGCTCTCGCCGCCGAACGCCGGCCGGACCGCGCGGCGTGCGCGCCGCTCTACCTCCGCGCCCCGGACGCCCGCCCGCCCGGCGCGGCGCGGTAGGCGGCGGGAATGGCGCCGGCGGCGGGATTCGAACCCGCGACCTACCGCTTACAAGGCGGTTGCTCTACCGGTTGAGCTACGCCGGCCGCCGCGCCGCGCCGGTCACGGCGTAGAGCGCGACCGCGCAGGCGTTGGAGACGTTGAGGCTAGCCACCGCGCCGGGGAGCGGCAAGGCGGCGCATTCGTCGCACGCCTCGCGGGTGAGGCGGCGCAGCCCCGCGCCCTCGGCGCCGAGCACGAGCGCGCAGCGCGCCGGCGGGCGCGCCTCCGCCAGGCTCCGCGGCGCGGCGCCGTCCAGCCCTACCGTCCACCAGCCGGCGGCGGCGATCTCGCGCAGCGCGCGCGCCAGATTGGCCACGCGCGGCGTCGGGACGATGTCGAGCGCGCCGGCCGCCGCCTTGGCCAGCGCGCCGCTTTCCGGCGGCGCGCCGCGCCGCGGCGCGACTACGGCGGCGGCGCCGAACGCCGCCGCCGAACGCAGGATCGCGCCGACGTTGCGCGGGTCGGTCACGCCGTCGAGAACCACCAGCGGCGCGTCGCCCGCCGCCGCCAGCGCGTCCGACAGGCGCGCCGGCGCGAGCGGCTCCGCCAGCGCCGCGCAGCCCTGGTGCGCCGCGCCTTCGGGGAGCAGCTCGGCGAGCCGCCGCGCCGGCGCCGCCTCCGCTCCTGCCGGAAGCTCGGGCAGCCGCCGCCGCGCCGCCTCGGTCGCCAGCACGCGGCGGAGGCGGCGCGCCGGGTTGGCCAGCGCCGCGCGCAGCGGGTGCGCGCCCCAGATCCAGTAGGCGCCCGCCGGGCGCGGCCGGCGCGGGCGGTTCGCGGCGCGGTCGCGGGGGGCCATCGGGCGAAAATACCGGCGCGGCCGGGCCGTTGACAACGGCCGGGCGCGGCGCTAGATGGGGGCTCGCTCCGGCGGGCCGCGGGCTCGCGACGGCGCGGAGGGGTGGCCGAGCGGTTAAAGGCAGCAGACTGTAAATCTGCCGACGTACGTCTACGTAGGTTCGAATCCTACCCCCTCCACCACCGGCGCGGCGGCGGAGCCGGCCGCTTCGCCTGCGCCGCGGGAGCGAGGAGACACGAGGACGGGCCGGGGATCGAACCGGGGGTCGGAAACGCGGGCGGGCGGGCGTAGCTCAATGGCAGAGCCCCAGCCTTCCAAGCTGGTTACGTGGGTTCGATTCCCATCGCCCGCTCCACCGCCGCGCGAACACGGATGAGACGATGGCGAAAGAAAAGTTCGAACGGACGAAGCCGCACGCGAACGTGGGGACGATAGGCCACGTCGATCACGGCAAGACGACGCTGACGGCCGCGATCACCAAGGTCCTCGCGGAGACGACGGGCGGCGCGACCTTCACCGCCTACGACGAGATCGACCGCGCGCCCGAAGAGCGGGCGCGGGGGATCACGATCGCGACGGCGCATGTGGAATACGAGACCGGGGCGCGCCACTATGCGCATGTGGATTGCCCGGGCCACGCGGACTACGTGAAGAACATGATCACGGGCGCGGCGCAGATGGACGGGGCGATTCTGGTGGTGTCTGCGGCGGACGGCCCGATGCCGCAGACGCGGGAGCACATTCTTCTGGCGCGCCAGGTGGGGGTTCCGGCGATCGTGGTGTATCTGAACAAGGTGGACCAGGTGGACGATCCGGAGCTTCTGGAGTTGGTGGAGTTGGAGGTCCGGGAGCTTCTGTCGAGTTACGATTTTCCGGGCGACGACATTCCGATCGTGTCGGGTTCGGCTCTCCAGGCTCTGGAGGGTCAGGAGGGGGATTCTGCGGTGGGTTCGATCCACGCGCTGATGGACGCGGTGGACAGTTACATCCCGACCCCGGAGCGCGCGAAGGACCTTCCGTTCCTGATGCCGATCGAGGATGTGTTTTCGATTTCGGGGCGGGGGACCGTGGTTACGGGCCGTGTCGAGCGGGGCGTCGTGAAGGTGGGGGACGAAGTCGAGATCGTCGGCTTGAAGGAGACGTCGAAGACGGTGTGCACGGGCGTGGAGATGTTCCGGAAGTTGCTTGACCAGGGCGAGGCCGGGGACAACATCGGGGCGTTGCTGCGCGGGACGAAGCGGGACGAGGTGGAGCGGGGCCAGGTTCTTGCGGCTCCGGGTTCGATCGAGCCGCACACGCGTTTCAAGGCCGAGGCGTATGTTCTGACGAAGGACGAGGGCGGTCGGCACACGCCGTTTTTCAGCAACTACCGCCCGCAGTTTTACTTCCGGACGACGGATGTGACGGGGACTGTCGCGTTGCCGGACGGGACGGAGATGGTGATGCCTGGGGACAACATCGCGATGAGCATCGAGTTGATCGCGCCGATCGCGATGGACCAGGGTTTGCGTTTCGCGATCCGCGAGGGCGGGCGCACCGTCGGCGCCGGCGTCGTCGCCGAAGTCGTCGAATAGCGGGCGCTAGGAGTGTAGCTCAACTGGTAGAGCACCGGTCTCCAAAACCGGGGGCTGGGGGTTCGAGTCCCTCCACTCCTGCCACTTTCCCGCCGCCGCGCGGAAACCACACGGGGTCGTCGTCATGGCCAAGCCTACTCCCGCCGAATTCGTGCGCCAGGTGCGACAGGAGATGTCGCGCGTCGTCTGGCCGACCCGCAAGGAGGTCACCGTCACCACCGTCATGGTGTTCGTCATGGTGTTCCTGCTGGCGATCTTCTTCCTGCTCGTCGATTGGATCATTCGCGCCGGGGTGACGTCGATCCTCGGCATCGGAGGCTGACGATGGCGGAGGCGGCGGAGGCAGCGGCGGCGGACGCGCCCGAACACAAGTGGTACATCGTCCACACCTATTCCGGCTTCGAGAAGAAGGTGGCGCAAGCCATCCGCGATGCGGCGATCCGCAAGAACATGTCCGGCATGTTCGAGGACGTGGTCGTCCCCATCGAGAAGGTGGAGGAGATGCGCCGCGGCAAGAAGGTGTCGAGCGAGCGCAAATTCCTGCCGGGCTACGTGCTGATCCGCATGGCGATGACCGTCGAGAGCCGGCACCTGGTCAAGAACACCCCCAAGGTGACGGGCTTCCTCGGCTCCGGCGGCGAGCCCCGGCCGATACGACAGGGCGAGGCCGACCGCATCCTGCGCCAGGTGCGCGAGGGCGCCGAGCGGCCCAAGCCGTCGATCGTCTTCGAGATCGGCGAGGTCGTGCAGGTCTGCGACGGCCCGTTCGAGGCGTTCAACGGCACGGTCGAGGACGTGGACGAGGACAAGGCGCGGCTCAAGGTCGGCGTGTCGATCTTCGGGCGGTCGACTCCGGTGGAGCTCGAATACGCCCAGGTCAAGAAGCTCTGATCGAACGCCGGCGGAGAGGGAGAGGCGCATGGCCAAGAAGATCGACGGCTACATCAAACTGCAAGTCCCGGCGGGAGAGGCCCGCCCGGCGCCGCCCATCGGCCCGGCGCTCGGCCAGCGCGGGCTCAACATCATGGAGTTCTGCAAGGCGTTCAACGCCCGGACGCAGAGCCTCGAGGCGGGGATGCCGATCCCGACGGTGATCACGGTGTACGCCGACAAGAGCTTCGCCTTCGAGACGAAATCCCCGCCGGCCAGCTACCTCGTCAAGAAGGCCGCCGGACTGGAGAAGGGCTCCGGCGAGGCCGGCCGCGTCGACCCGGTGGGCCGCGTCGCCATGAGCGAGCTCCGGCGCATAGCCGAGCTCAAGGCGGAGGATCTCAATTGCGACGACGTCGAGTCCGCGTGCCGGATGCTGGCCGGCTCCGCGCGCTCGATGGGCGTCGAGGTGGTGGGGGACTGAACGATGGCCCGGCGCGACGGAAAGCGGATGAAACCCCTGCGGACGGCGGTGGACCGCGACCGCCATTACGGCCTCGAGGAGGCGGTGCGGACGGTCAAGGAGAACGCGACCGCCAAATTCGACGAAACCATCGAGGTCGCGCTCAATCTCGGCGTCGACCCGCGCCACGCCGACCAGATGGTGCGCGGCATGGCCGACCTGCCGCACGGCTCCGGCAAGGCCGTGCGCGTCGCCGTGTTCGCCGCCGGCGACAAGGCCGAGGAGGCGAAGGCCGCCGGGGCGGACATCGTCGGCGCCGCCGACCTGGCGGAGAAGGTCCAGGGCGGCGAGATCGCGTTCGACCGCTGCATCGCCGTCCCCGCCATGATGGGCGCGGTCGGGCGCCTCGGCCGCATCCTGGGGCCGCGCGGCCTCATGCCCAACCCCAAACTGGGCACCGTCACCGATGACGTCGCCGCCGCCGTCAAGGCGGCGAAGGGCGGCCAGGTCGAGTTCCGCGTCGAGAAGGCGGGGCTGGTCCACGCCGGCGTCGGCAAGGCGAGCTTCCCCGAACAGGCGCTGCGGGAGAACGTCGCGGCGTTCATCGCCGCCATCGTCCGCGCCAAGCCCTCCGGCGCCAAGGGGACCTACCTGCGGCGCGCGACGCTGAGCTCGACCATGGGCGTCGGCGTGAAACTCGAAACCGAACCCTTGACTCGCGCCTGACGGCGGGGTAAAGTCCTTCTCGATCTGTCCGAGACAGCGGGCGCCGCGCGCTTTCGGGCGCGGGCTTAATGGCCTCGCCGGCCCGCCGAGACGGAGGACCGCCGCGCATCGCGCGGCCCGCCCTTCCGGGACAGCATGACGACGGCGCCGCCGGCGCCGCGGGCGGCCGCGCGCCGCGCGCGGCGGCGCGCGGCGCGCACAACCGGGGAGCGCGGCGATGGAGCGGGCGGCCAAGGAAAGGCTCGTGGAAGCCCTGAGAGGGGTCTTCGACGAGGCGAACGCCGTCGTGGCGGCGCATTACATCGGCATCGACGCCAACGAGGCCAACGATCTGCGCCGCCACATGCGCGGCGCCGGCGCGGCCTTCCGCGTGGTCAAGAACAGCCTCGCCAGGCGCGCGCTCGAGGGCACGCCCTACGGGCACATGGCGGAATTGTTCTCGGGGCCGACCGCCATCGCCTGCTCCGAGGACCCGGTCGCGGCCGCCAAGGCCGCGGTGGGCTACGCCGAGAAGAACCCGAAACTCGTGGTGCTCGGCGGCGGCCTGCGCGAAACGGCGCTCGACGCGGCGGCGGTGCGCGAGCTCGCCAGCCTGCCCTCGCTCGACGCATTGCGCGCGCGCCTCGTGGGCCTGGTCAACGCGCCGGCGACCCGCATCGCCGGCGTGCTGCAAGCCCCGGCCGGCCAGCTGGCGCGGGTCCTCAAGGCCCGCGCCGACGCCGGCGGCGCGGCGGAAGCCGCCTGAACCGGGGCGCGCCCCGAACACCGAAACCGACGACACCGGGAGTCACGACCATCATGACCGATCTGGAGCGAATCGCCGAGGACCTCTCGCAGCTCACCGTCATCGAGGCGGCGCAGCTGTCGAAACTCCTCGAGGAGAAATGGGGGGTCTCGGCGGCGGCGCCGGTCGCCGTCGCGGCGGCGCCGGGGGCGGACGGCGGCGCCGAGGCCGCGGTCGAGGAGAAGACCGAATTCGACGTCGTGCTGGCGGCGTTCGGCGAGAAGAAGATCAACGTGATCAAGGAGGTCCGCCAGATCACCGGCCTCGGCCTGAAGGAGGCGAAGGACCTGGTCGAGGGCGCGCCGAAGCCCGTCAAGGAGGGCGTCGGCAAGGACGAGGCCGAGGAGATCAGGAAGAAGCTCGAGGCCGCCGGCGCCACCGTCGAACTGGCGTAGCCCGCGCGCGATCCCGGCCCCGAAATTCGGGGTTGACACGCGCGCCGGCGCGCGCTATATGCGCCAACCGGGCGGCAGGGGCGCCGCCGCCCGTCGGAACAACATGCCCGGCCCGAGCCGGGGCGGAGGGACCGCTCCCGCGGCGCTTTTGCGCGCGCGGGCGGCGGCGTCTTCGCGCGCCGTCCCGCGCAGACCGCGAAGCGAGGCAGGACCATGGCTCTCTCGTTCACCGGACGCAAGCGCATTCGCAAGGGTTTCGGGCGCATTTCCGCCGCCGCCTCGATGCCGAACCTGATCGAGGTGCAGAAGACCTCCTACGACGCCTTCCTCCAGGCCGGCGTGGCGCTGGAGGAGCGCGCCGACGCCGGCCTCCAGGCGGTGTTCGAATCGGTGTTCCCGATCCGCGACTTCTCCGGGCGCTCGCAGTTCGAGTTCGTCTCCTACGCGCTCGACCCGCCGAAATTCGACGTGGAGGAGTGCCGGCAGCGCGGCCTGACCTACGCCGCGCCGCTGCGGGTCACCCTCCGCCTCGTCGTCTGGGACGTGGACGACGACACCGGCGCCCGCAGCGTCCGCGACATCAAGGAGCAGGACGTCTTCATGGGCGACATGCCCCTGATGACCGACAAGGGCACCTTCATCGTCAACGGCGCCGAGCGGGTGGTGGTGAGCCAGATGCACCGCTCCCCCGGGGTGTTCTTCGACCACGACAAGGGCAAGACCCACTCCTCGGGCAAATACCTGTTCGCGGCCCGGGTGATCCCCTACCGCGGCTCGTGGCTGGACCTCGAGTTCGACGCGAAGGACCGCGTCTACGTGCGGGTCGACCGCAAGCGCAAGCGCCCGCTGACCGAGCTGCTGCGCGCGCTGGGGCTGGAGACCGCCGACATCCTGTCGACCTTCTACGGCTCCGTTCCCTGCCGGCGCGACCGCAGGGGGTGGAGCGCGCCCCTCGACCCCGAGACGCTGAAGGGGACCAAACTCGCCGCAGATCTCATCGACGCCAGGAGCGGGGAGGTCGTCGCCCGCGCCGGCGCCCGGATGAGCGCGCGGCAGGTCCGCCGCCTCGTCGAGGACGGGGTCAAGCGGCGGCGGGTGGAGCCGGCGGAGCTCGTCGAAAGCTACACCGCGGCCGACATCGTCCACGACGGCGCGGAGGAGCCGCTCGCCCGCGCCGGCGCCAAACTCGACGAGGACATCCTCGCGCGGATGGAGGAGGCCGGGATCGACGGCCTCACCCTCGTCGACGTCGGCGCCGCGGCGGGGGCCTACCTCTGCGACACCCTCGCGGAGGACAAGACCGAATCGCGCCACGACGCGCTGACCGAGATCTACCGCGTCATGCGGCCCGGCGAGACGCCGACGCGGGAGGGCGCCGAGCGGCTGTTCTACGACATGTTCC
Source organism: Alphaproteobacteria bacterium (assembly GCA_965242575.1). Taxonomy (GTDB): domain Bacteria; phylum Pseudomonadota; class Alphaproteobacteria; order UBA7887; family UBA7887; genus JANQOH01. The sequence continues at coordinate 1,304,022 of OZ251461.1, read as the reverse complement.
TCGCCCCGGCGAAACTGCGGAAGGGCGCGGCGAACGCGCGCGCCGAGCCGCACCCCCGGCGCAGGACCATCGGCGCGCTCGACGGCGAGGACGTGGACGGCAACGCCTGGGTCCTCGACGCGCGGGGCGGGTTCCTGCAGCTGCTGATGTCCTGCGCCGCGAAGTGGGACGGCCCGGCGCTGGTCTGGGTCGCCGCCGACGAGGTCGAGGTCCAGCGGTCGGAGCGCTACGACCTGTCCGCCGTCGGCCGCGTCAAGATGAACGCGCGCCTGGGGCTGGACGGCGATGGCGGGGACGGCGGCGACCGGCTGCGCGAGCTGCGGCGGAGCGACGTGCTCGCGGTGGCGCGCACCCTCCTCGACCTCAAGGACGGCAAGGGCGAGATCGACGACATCGACCATCTCGGCAACCGCCGCGTGCGCTCGGTCGGCGAGCTGATGGAGAACCACTACCGCATCGGCCTGCTGCGCATGGAGCGGGCGATCCGCGAGCGCATGAGCTCGGTCGAGATCGACGCCGTCATGCCGCAGGACCTGGTCAACGCCAAGCCGGCGGCGGCGGCGGTGCGCGAGTTCTTCGGCTCGTCGCAGCTCAGCCAGTTCATGGACCAGACCAACCCGCTGTCCGAGATCACCCACAAGCGCCGCCTGTCCGCGCTGGGGCCGGGCGGGCTGACCCGCGAGCGCGCCGGGTTCGAGGTGCGCGACGTCCACCCGACCCATTACGGGCGCATCTGCCCGGTCGAGACTCCGGAGGGGCCGAACATCGGCCTCATCAACAGCCTGGCCACCTACGCCCGGGTGAACCGCTACGGCTTCATCGAAAGCCCCTACCGCAAGGTTTCCGAGGGCCGCGTGACGGGCGAGGTGGAGTATCTCTCGGCCATCGAGGAGGCGAAATACACCATCGCCCAGGCGAACGCGCCGCTGACTCCCGGCGGGCGTTTCGAGCGCGACCTGGTGAGCTGCCGGGTCGCCGGCGATTTCGTCATGACCGAACCCGCCCGCGTCGACTACATGGACGTCTCGCCCAAGCAGCTCGTCTCGGTCGCCGCGGCGTTGATCCCGTTCCTCGAGAACGACGACGCCAACCGCGCGCTGATGGGGTCGAACATGCAGCGCCAGGCGGTGCCGCTGCTGCGCGCCCAGGCGCCGCTGGTCGGCACCGGGATGGAGGAGGTCGTGGCGCGCGACTCCGGCGCCACCGTGGTCGCCCGGCGCGGCGGCGCGATCGACCAGGTCGACGCGCAGCGCATCGTGGTCCGCGTCGCCGATGGCGAGGCGGGCGGCTCCGCCGGGGTGGACATCTACAACCTGCGCAAGTTCCAGCGCTCGAACCAGAACACCTGCATCAACCACCGCCCCCTCGTGAAGGTGGGCGATGCGGTGGCGGCCGGCGACGCGATCGCCGACGGCCCGTCGACCGACCTGGGCGAACTGGCGCTCGGGCGCAACGTGCTCGTCGCCTTCATGCCGTGGAACGGCTACAATTTCGAGGACTCGATCCTCATCTCCGAGCGCATCGTCTCGGACGACGTCTTCACCTCGATCCACATCGAGGAATTCGAGGTGATGGCGCGCGACACCAAGCTCGGCCCCGAGGAGATCACCCGCGACATCCCCAACGTCGGCGACGAGGCGCTCGGCAATCTCGACGAGGCCGGCATCGTCTATATCGGCGCCGAGGTCCGCCCCAACGACATCCTGGTGGGCAAGATCACCCCCAAGGGCGAATCGCCGATGACCCCGGAGGAGAAGCTCCTGCGGGCGATCTTCGGCGAGAAGGCCTCCGACGTGCGCGACAGCTCGCTGCGGCTGCCGCCGGGCTTCTCCGGCACGGTGGTCGAGGTCCGCGTCTTCTCGCGGCGCGGCGTCGACAAGGACGAGCGCGCGCTGGCCATCGAGCGCGCCGAGGAGGAGCGCCTGACCAAGGACCGCGACGACGAGCGCCAGATCGTCGAACGCAACGTCTACGACCGGCTGCGCAACCTGCTCGCCGGGCGCAAGGTCGTCGCCGGCCCCAAGGGCGCGGAGGCCGGGGCCGCGATCGACGACGGGGCGCTCGCGGGCTTCTCGCGTGGCCAGTGGTGGAAGTTCGCCGTCGACGACGAGGCGGCGATGGCGCGCATCGAGGGCCTCAAGCGCGAATTCGACGCCGCGATGGAGAACCTCGAAAGCCGCTTCGAGGACAAGGTCGAGAAGGTCCGCGCCGGCGACGAACTGCTTCCCGGAGTCCTCAAGACCGTCAAGGTGTTCGTCGCGGTGAAGCGCAAGCTGCAACCCGGCGACAAGATGGCGGGCCGCCACGGCAACAAGGGCGTCGTCTCCAGGATCATGCCCGTCGAGGACATGCCCTACCTGGAGGACGGGACCCCGGTCGACGTGGTGCTCAACCCGCTCGGCGTCCCCTCGCGCATGAACGTCGGGCAGATCCTCGAAACCCATCTCGGCTGGGCCGCCCACGCGCTCGGACTGCGGGTCGGCGAGACCCTCGCCGCGGCCAACGGGGCGGGCGGCGCCGGCGCGGCGCTGGCGCGGCTGCGCGACCAGCTGGCCGGCTTCTACGGCGCCGAGGCGGCGCGCGCGACGCTGCCGCAACTCGCCGACGGCGAGGTGGTGGAGCTCGCCGGGCGCCTGCGCGACGGCGTGCCCATCGCCACGCCGGTGTTCGACGGCGCGCGCGAGTCCGACATCGTGGACTTCCTGCGCGCCGCCGGCCTGGACCCGTCGGGGCAGGTGACGCTGATCGACGGGCGCACCGGCGAACCCTTCGACCGCAAGGTGACGGTGGGCTACATCTACATGCTCAAACTGCACCACCTGGTCGACGACAAGATCCACGCCCGGTCGATCGGCCCCTACAGCCTGGTCACGCAGCAGCCGCTGGGCGGCAAGGCGCAGTTCGGCGGCCAGCGGTTCGGCGAGATGGAGGTTTGGGCGCTCCAGGCCTACGGCGCCGCCTACACGCTGCAGGAGATGCTGACCGTCAAATCGGACGACGTGTCGGGCCGGACCAAGGCGTACGAATCGATCGTCCGCGGCGAGGACAAATTCGAGGCGGGCGTCCCCGAATCCTTCAACGTGCTGGTCAAGGAGCTGCAGTCGCTGGGCCTCGACGTCGATCTCGTCGAAGGCGCCTAGGCGCTGCGCTGCGCCGGCCGGCGGGCCGGCATGGGAGGCTGGATATGCAAGATCTGATGAACGTCTTCGGCCCGGCGCCGGTGTCGCCGCGGTTCGACGAGATCCGCATCTCGATCGCGAGTCCGGAGAAGATCCGCGCGTGGTCGTTCGGCGAGGTGAAGAAGCCGGAGACGATCAACTACCGGACCTTCAAGCCCGAGCGCGACGGCCTGTTCTGCGCCAAGATCTTCGGCCCCATCAAGGACTACGAGTGCCTGTGCGGCAAGTACAAGCGCATGAAGCACCGCGGCATCGTGTGCGAGAAGTGCGGGGTCGAGGTCATCCAGTCGCGGGTGCGCCGCGAGCGCATGGGCCATATCGAGCTCGCCTCGCCCGTCGCCCACATCTGGTTCCTCAAGTCGCTGCCGTCGCGCATCGCCACGCTCCTCGACATGACCCTGAAGGAGGTCGAGCGGGTCCTCTATTTCGAGAACTACATCGTCGTCGAGCCGCACCTGACTCCGCTGGAGGAGAAGCAGCTGCTGACCGAGACGGAGTACGAGGACGCGCGCGACGAACACGGCGAGGATTTCAGCGCCGGCATCGGCGCGGAGGCCATCCGCGAACTGCTCACGGCGCTCGACCTCGAGAAGGAGCGCGAGGACCTGCGCGAGGATCTGGCCGAGACCAGGTCCGAGGCCAAGCGCAAGAAGTTCGTCAAGCGCCTCAAGCTCGTCGAGTCGTTCATCCACTCGGGCAACCGGCCGGAATGGATGATCCTCGAGGTCGTTCCCGTCATCCCGCCGGAGCTGCGCCCGCTGGTGCCGCTCGACGGCGGGCGGTTCGCCACCTCCGACCTGAACGACCTCTACCGCCGGGTGATCAACCGCAACAACCGGCTCAAGCGCCTGCTGGAGCTGCGCGCGCCCGACATCATCGTGCGCAACGAGAAGCGCATGCTCCAGGAATCGGTCGACGCCCTGTTCGACAACGGGCGGCGCGGGCGCGTCATCACCGGCGCCAGCAAGCGCCCGCTCAAATCGCTCTCCGACATGCTCAAGGGCAAGCAGGGCCGGTTTCGCCAGAACCTTCTCGGCAAGCGCTGCGACTATTCCGGCCGCTCGGTGATCGTCGTCGGCCCCGAGCTCAAGCTGCACGAATGCGGGCTGCCCAAGAAGATGGCGCTCGAACTGTTCAAGCCGTTCATCTACGCCAAGCTCGAGCTCTACGGCATGGCGACCACCATCAAGGCCGCCAAGCGCCTGGTCGAGAAGGAGCGCCCCGAGGTCTGGGACATCCTGGACGAGGTGATCCGCGAGCATCCGGTGCTGCTGAACCGCGCGCCGACGCTCCACCGCCTCGGCATCCAGGCGTTCGAGCCGAAGCTCGTCGAGGGCAAGGCGATCCAGCTGCATCCGCTGGTCTGCGCGGCGTTCAACGCCGATTTCGACGGCGACCAGATGGCGGTCCACGTGCCCCTGTCGCTCGAGGCGCAGCTCGAGGCGCGGGTGCTGATGATGTCGACCAACAACATCCTCAGCCCGGCCAACGGTAAGCCCATCATCGTGCCGACGCAGGACATCGTGCTGGGCCTCTACTACCTGACGGCCGAGCGCGAAGGCGCCGCCGGGGCCGGCGGCGCCTTCGCCGACCTGGGCGAGATCGAGCACGCCCTCGATTCCGGAGCGCTGCACCTGCATGCGCCCATCGAGGCGCGCCGCGACGACGACCGGAGGGTCAAGACGACCGCGGGCCGCATGCTGCTGTCGCAGATCCTGCCGCGCCACCCGCGCGTCGACTTCGCCATGATCAACCGCCTGCTGACCAAGAGGGAGGTCAGCCACGTGATCGACGAGGTGTACCGCCATTGCGGGCAGAAGGAGACGGTGCTGTTCGCCGACCGCATCATGAAGCTCGGCTTCGGCCAGGCGTGCCGCGCCGGAATCTCCTTCGGCAAGGACGACATGGTGGTGCCGGATTCGAAGCGCGGCCTGATCGGCGGCGCCCGCGCCCAGGTCAAGGAGTTCGAGCGCCAATACGCCGAGGGCCTGATCACCCAGGGCGAGAAGTACAACAAGGTGATCGACGTCTGGTCGCAATGCACCGACAAGGTGGCGGACGAGATGATGGGCGCCATCGAGGGCGGCGGCGGCGAGATCAACTCGATCTACATGATGGCCGATTCGGGCGCGCGCGGCTCCGCCGCGCAGATGAAGCAGCTCGCCGGCATGCGGGGGCTGATGGCCAAGCCCTCCGGCGAGATCATCGAGACGCCGATCATGGCCAACTTCAAGGAAGGGCTGACCGTGCTCGAGTATTTCAACTCGACCCACGGCGCCCGCAAGGGCCTCGCCGACACGGCGCTGAAGACCGCCAATTCCGGCTACCTGACGCGCCGCCTCGTCGACGTCGCCCAGGACGTCATCGTCTCCGAGGAGGACTGCGGGACCGAGGAGGGGCTGGAGGTCGCCGATGTGGTGGACGGCGGCGACGTCATCGAGCCGCTGGCCGACCGCGTCCTCGGCCGCTGCGCCGCGGTCGACGTGGAGGATCCCCGCGGCGGCGGCGTTCTGGTCCCCGCCGGCGGCCTGATCGACGAGGAGGCCGTCGCCGCGCTGGAGGAGGCGGGGGTCGAGCGCGTCCGGGTGCGTTCGGCGCTCACCTGCGAGACCGAGCGCGGCGTGTGCGCCCGCTGCTACGGCCGCGACCTGGCGCGCGGGACGATGGTGAACGTGGGCGAGGCGGTCGGCGTCATCGCCGCCCAGTCGATCGGCGAGCCCGGTACCCAGCTCACCATGCGGACCTTCCACATCGGCGGCGCGGTTTCGCAGAGCGCCGGGCAGTCCAGCATCGAGAGCGAGATCGACGGGTCGGCGCGGATCGAGAACTACGGCGCGGTGACCGCGCCCGACGGGTCGGTCGTGTCGACGAGCCGCAATTGCGAGATCGTGTTGTCGGACGAGCAGGGCCGCGAGCGCGGCCGGTACCGCGTGCGCTACGGGGCGCGCCTGTTCGTCGCCGACGGGGACGAAGTGAAGCGGGGCCGGAAACTCGCCGAATGGGACCCGCACGCCGACCCGGTCGTCGCCGAGATCGCCGGCCGCGTCGAATACAGCGATCTGGTCGAGGGCGAGACCATGCGCGAGGAGCTCGACGAGTCCACCGGCATCCCCAACCGGCGCGTCACCGAGTGGAAGCAGACCGGCAAGGGCGCCTCCCGCCGTCCGCGCGTCACCCTGGTCGGCGAGCGCTCCGTCTCCGCCGCGGCGGACGGCCGCGCCGCCCTCCTCGACCTGGAGGCCGGGAAGACCCTGCGCGAGGAGGCCGACGAGGCCGGCGTCGTCGCGAACCGGCGCGTCGTCGAATGGAGCCGGACCGGCAAGGACGCGAGCCTCCGCCCGCGGATCGCCGTGACCCGGGAGCGCGCGATAACCGCCGAAGCCGACGGCCGCGCCGTCTTCGCCGATCTGGCGGCGGGAAAGACCCTGCGCGAGGAGACCGACGAGTCCACGGGCGCCGCGATCCGGCGCGTCGTCGCATGGCGGCCGTCCCGCGGCAGGGGCGCGCGCCTCCGTCCGCGCATCGACATCGTGGCGACGCGGGCGATAACCGCCGCGGCGAACGGCCGCATCGCGTTCTCCGGCCTGGTCGCGGGGAAGACCCTGCGCGAGGAGACGGACGAGGCGACCGGCGCGGCGGTCCGGCGGGTGGCGGCCCCGAGGCGGGCAGGCCGAGGCGCCGCGGCCAGGCCGTGTCTGGAGATCGTCGCGGCGCGGGAAATTTTCGCCCCTGCCGACGGCAGGATCGCGTTCGCGGGCGCGCGCGAGGCGGACGCGGCGGACGGCGGAAACGCCGAAATCGCGCCGGATAACGCTTCTCCGGAGGAAGGCCCCCCGCCGTTCGCCCCCCGGGCGGATGGCGAGACGCCAGTCGGGGCCGAGCTCCCGGCGAGCGCGAACGAAGGCGCCGAGGCGCCCGCGAAGACGGACGAAAGCGTCGTTCCGGTCGACCTTCCGGAGGGCGCGGTTCCGATGGTGGAGGACGGCGCCCGCGTGCGCGCGGGCGATCCGGTCGCGCGCGTCGAGGAGCGCGTCGTGGTCGATCTGCCGGCTGGCGCGGTTCTCGCCGTGGAGGACGGGGCGGCGGCGCGCGCGGGCGACGTGCTCGCGCGGGTGGACGAAACCGCGGCGACGGTCGATCTTCCTGTGGGCGCGGTTCTCGCCGTGGAGAACGGGGCGGAGGCGCGTGCGGGCGGCGTGCTCGCGCGGGTGGACGAACCCGTCGCGCTCGACGACGGGAGCGAGGCGTGCGTCGACCTGCCGCCGGGCGCCGTCATCGAGGTCGCGCCGGGCGCCGAGGTGCGGATGGGCGACCTGCTCGCGCGCATTCAGGAGCCGTTGACCCGGCAGGGCGGGCGTCCGGCCCATTTCGACCTGCCGGTCGGCGCGATCCTCAGCGTCGAGGACGGCGCCGAGGCGCGGGCGGGCGAGGTGCTCGCGCGCATTCCGCGCGAGGCCAAGGCGCGCGACATCACCGGCGGCCTGCCGCGCGTCGCCGAACTGTTCGAGGCGCGCAAGCCCAAGGATCCGGCGCTGATGAGCGACATCGACGGGCGGGTCGAATTCGCGCCCGACTACAAGGGCAAGCGCCGCTTGTTCGTGAAGCCGGACGACGAGGACGCCGCGCCGGCCGAATACCTCATCGCCAAGAGCCGGCGCATCTCCGTCCAGGAGGGCGACTACGTCCGCAAGGGCGACATGCTGGTGGACGGCGGGCCGGTGCCGCACGACATTCTGAAGGTGCTCGGCGTCGCCGAACTCGCCAACTACCTGATCGACGAAATCCAGGAGGTCTATCGGCTCCAGGGGGTCAAGATCAACGACAAGCACATCGAGGTCGTTGCGCGGCAGATGCTGCAAAAGGTCGAAATCGAGACCCCCGGCGACACCACCTTCCTCGTCGGCGAACAGGTCGACAAGCTGGAGTTCCGCGACGTGAACCGCCGCGCCGAGGACGAGGGCGGGCGCCCGGCCACGGCGTCGCCGGTGCTGCTCGGCATCACCAAGGCGAGCCTCCAGACCGGGTCGTTCGTCTCCGCGGCGTCGTTCCAGGAGACGACGCGGGTGCTCACCGAGGCGGCGGTGTCCGGGCGCAGCGACACCCTTCGCGGCCTGAAGGAGAACGTCATCGTCGGGCGGCTGATCCCCGCCGGCACCGGGCGCTTCATCGCCGAGCGCAAGAGCATCGCCGCCGAGCGCGACCGCGCGATCATCGCCGAGCGGGAGGAGCGCGCGGCCCAGCTGCAGGCCGAGTCGCAGCCCGAGCCGATGCCGTTCCCGGAGGCCGAGGTCGCGTGACGGCGGGCGGTTCTCTCCCCGCCGGAGCGTCTCCGTGAAGCCGGTCGGGCTGGCGGCGGGTATCCAGGCGGCGGGGTCCGGGTTCGTCCTCGCGATTCTCCTCCAGGCGCTTGCGTTCGCCGCGACATGGGCGGAGGCGCCTGACGCGTTCTCCGCGCAGGATGTGTGGCGCATCGCCGGCCTGGGCTTGGCGCTGAACGCCGCGTTCCTGTCGGGCGCGTTGCTTCTCCCGGGTTCGCGGACCGTGAGGAGCGCCGCGTTCGCCGCCGCCGTCGCGGCCGGCGTCGCGACGACGCATGTCGTCCATACCGACCTGTATCGCCCCAGCCCCGGGATCGCTCTGGCCGCGGCGGGCGCGGCGTTCGGTTTCGCGGCGTTCGTCGCGTTCCGGATCGTCGATCGGCGGCGATGGGTCGGCGCCGTATTCTCACTGGCGGCGCTGGTCGCGACCGCGGGCATCGTCCTCGATCGGGTCCGGTCGGAACGGCCCTTCCAGGACTGGGACACGTCGAACGTGCGGGATATTTCTTTTGTGGAGAAGCCGAACATATTTTTTATATCTTTCGACTCCCTCACGCCTTCGGTTCTTCTCGAAAAATATCTCGATATCGAGAACACCGAGTTCCACCGTCTCTTCGAGTCGGAATTTCGTGTTTTCCGGAATTTTTTCGCCGATGGCGCCATGACCAAAAGGTCGCTCCATTACCTTCTGGCCCTCGACGACGCCATCGCCGATGACGACGTCGGCGACGGAAGCCGCCGGAACGGGAGGTGGTTTTCCCCCGCGGGCCTGACGGAGAACCCGCTGTATCGTATCTTGCGGCGGAACGGCTACCGGATTACGTTCATGTACGACTCCACATTTTTTGGAAATTCCAAAGGAGACCATGTCGATGAATATATTATCGCCGACCGCAATACCGTTTGCCCGATACTGGATCGCGAAATTCGCGGAATATCGTTTTACGGACTCTGTTATATCTACGAACTGTTTGGGTTAAGGAAACCTGCGAATAGACGCCGTACTCATGCAGACGCCATAGTCCGGCGCTTGCGCCAAAAAACCGAAGACCCGCAATTTCTTTGGGCGCACATAAACTCTCCCGGTCACGTCTTGTACTATTTCGAGTACGGGGACGCTTCGCAATTCGAGGCGTTCAGGTCCCGTTACCGCCGGAGGGTTGAAACGGCCGCCCGTCATCTCGGAGACATGATTCGCGAGATCGAGGAAAATCATTCGGATTACATTCTGTTCGTATTCGGGGAACACGGCCCGCATCTGTCGGCGAATATGCGGCGCGACGACAACCCGACGTTCGTCCTGCAAGACAGGTTCGGCGCCGCCGGCGGCGTCCGCCCGCAGGGCAAATGCGCCGCCGAGTTCGACGAGGCGGAAGCGGCGGGTTACATGACGATCCTGGACGCGGCGCATGCCGTATTGCGCTGCCTCTCCGGCGGCGAGAGCGCCTTGCGCGCGCCCAGAAAGTACCGGCATGTCGTGACCGATCACAGGGGCTTCCGTTACGATGACATCCTTTACGAGTGAACCGGCGCGCGGCTTCCGCGCCGCGGCCGCGGCCGTTCCGGCGCTCCTGGCGGCGGCCCCCGCCCACGCCTACATCGATCCGGGCGCCGCGGGTTTCCTCGTCACGACGGTTCTCGGCTTCCTGGGAGCCTGGGTCTACGTGGCGCGCTCCCGGATCCGCGCCGCCGCGCGTTGGGCGTTGCGGCGCGGCAGGGCGCCGGGCGCCGCGGGCGAAGCCGCGAAGGGAGCGCGCGATGACGGCGGGGATTCCGAAGCGGAGCGCTGACGGCGGGTCGTTCCGGGATCCGGCCGGGCGCGTTTATCTGGTTGCGGCCGAGGATGGCGGATCGCGGGTCGTCCGGGGCCTGAGCCGGGCGGCGGGGGCGACGATGGCGCGGCTTCTCGCGGAGCCGTTCTTCCGGGAGGCGATGGAATCCGGCCGGGCGGCGAGGACGGCGCTGCTCGACGCCGCGGACCCCGCCGCCCGGAGCGTGGCGGAGGACGGCTGGCCCGCCGCCGTCGAGCACGAGGCGGTGGAGTTCGTGACCTATCCCTACGAATGGTCCTTCTCCATGCTCAAGGACGCGGCGCTCCTGCAATTGGCGCTGGTGGACGAGGCTGCGCGGAGCGGCTGGCTCCCCAAGGACGCGACGCCGTTCAACGTGCAGTGGCGCGGGGCGCGCCCCGTGTTCATCGACGCGCCGTCCTTCGAACCCTGGCGCGACGGCGAATACTGGCGGGGCTACCGCCAATTCTGCGCCATGTTCCTGGCGCCGCTGTTGCTGACGGCGCATCTCGGCGCGCCGTTCCAGCCGCTGCTGCGGTCCGCGCTCGAGGGCCTGCCCCCCGAGGAGGCCGCGAGGTATTTTTACGGGCGGCGCGTCTTCGGGCGCGGCGTGCTGCCCCATGTCCTCTTTCCCGCCTGGGCGGAGCGCCGCGCCCGCCGGCGGAGGACGCCCTTCCGGCCCCGGCGGCAGCCGAAAGTCCTGCTTCTTTCCCTGGTGGACGGCCTGACGCGCCTCGTCCGCGGCCTTTCCTGGCGCGCGCCCGACCCGGACAGGGCGCGATACGCCGGGCGCCGCTCCTGCGGCGCGGAGACGGCGGAAACGGCGCGCTTCGTGGACCGGCACGTCGCCGCCCGGCGGCCCCGGCTGGTCTGGGACCTCGGCGCCGGCGCCGGCGCCTTCTCGCGCGTCGCCGCCCGAAGCGCGCGAACCGTCGTCGCCGTCGATTCCGACCTTGGCGCCGTCGAGCGCCTTTACGCGCGGGCGCGGTCGGGCGATGGGAGCAACGTTCTTCCCCTGGCGATGGACATCGCCAATCCGTCCCCCGCGCAGGGCTGGGCCGGGCGGGAGCGCGCGGCGTTCGAAGCGCGGAGGCGCCCCGACATGGTCCTCTGTCTCGCGCTGATCCATCGCCTGCGCGTCTCGGCGAACGTGCCCCTGGACCGCTTCCTGGACTGGCTGCGCGGCCTGGATGCGACCGTCGTCCTGGAGTATGTCGGGCGCCGCGACGACGCGTTCGCGAAACTCGTCGAACGCAGGATCGAGGATTATGCGGATTACGACGCCGGGAATTTCGCAAGGGAGGTGCGCCGGCGGTTTCGCGTCCGCGATCGGCTTGCGCTGAAGGGCGGCGCGCGGGAATTGCTCCTGCTGGAGCCCGGAGAAAGCCGTTGAAACCGGCCCTTGCGGCCGCCCTGGGCGCGCTTGCCGCCGCCGTCCTTGCCGGCGCGCCGCCCGCCGCCGGCGCCGATTGCCGGGAGGCGAAGGCCGCGGGGGCGGAGACGTGCCGGAGTCTGTGCCCGGAAGGCGCCGAGTGGGACCACTGCCGCGCGCTGTGCGATTTGCCGTTGCTCCGGTGCTGCGCGCGGGATCCGGATTTGTGCGGCGCCTGGGCGCGCCGGTCGCAAATCGACGCGCTCGTCTGCGAGGCGGTGTATTGCACGGAGCGGCTGGCCGCGCGCTCCCCCGACGCCTACGCCCGCTGCCGGCGCGACTGCGCCGCGAAGGACCCGGACGGGTAACGCGCCGGTAATTTTTCCGCGCCGGCGCATTTCGGTGTTGACCTTGCCGCGCGGCGCCCCTATCCTGCGCCGCGTTGGGGGGCGGGCGGTAGGCGCTCCGCCTAGACGCCGCCCCCGGCGGCGGCCGCAACGGCCGCCATCGCGCGGACATTGAGGATTCCCGCCGGGGCGCGGGGAGAGGTCGCCGCGAGGCTCCGGCCCGCGCGGCGTTCGCGCACGGGCTTGGAGCGCCGGGCGGAGAGGCGAGGGAGAGAGGGCGAAGGCCGATGCCGACGATCAACCAGCTGGTCCGCAAGGGCCGGAGGCGCCCGGTGGTGCGCAACAAGGTGCCGGCGCTCGAGTCCTGCCCGCAGAAGCGCGGCGTCTGCACGCGCGTGTACACCACCACGCCCAAGAAGCCGAACTCCGCGCTGCGCAAGGTGGCGCGGGTGCGGCTGACCAACGGCTTCGAGGTCATCGGCTACATCCCCGGCGAGGGCCACAAACTCGCCGAGCACTCGGTGGTGCTGGTCCGCGGCGGGCGCGTCAAGGACCTGCCCGGCGTCCGCTACCACGTCGTCCGCGGCAAGCTCGACACCCAGGGCGTCGAGGACCGCCGCCAGCGCCGCTCGAAATACGGCGCCAAGCGCCCCCGCTAGGGAGGACCGCCATGTCGCGCCGCCGCGCCGCCGAGAAGCGGGAGATCGTGGGAGACGCCCAATACGGGGACGTCGTGCTCAGCAAGTTCATGAACAACCTGATGGTCTCCGGGAAGAAATCCGTCGCCGAGCGGATCGTGTACGGCGCGTTCGACCGCATGTCGCGGCGCGGCGGCAACCCGTTGCAGCAGTTTCACGACGCGCTGGAGAACGTGAAGCCCAACGTCGAGGTCAAGTCGCGGCGCGTCGGCGGCGCGACCTACCAGGTGCCGACCGAGGTGCGCGTCGACCGGCGCCAGGCGCTGGCCATCCGCTGGCTTATCGATTCGGCGCGCAAGCGGTCGGAGAAGACGATGGTCGACAGGCTGTCGAACGAGTTGATGGACGCCGCGGCGAACCGCGGCGCCGCGGTCAAGAAGCGCGAGGACACGCACCGTATGGCGGAAGCCAACAAGGCGTTCTCGCACTACCGCTGGTAGGCGGCGGACGGGGGCCGGAGCAATGGCGCGCGCGACTCCGCTCGAGCGGTACCGCAACATCGGCATCATGGCGCATATCGACGCCGGCAAGACCACGACCACGGAGCGCGTGCTGTTCTACACGGGGCGCTCGCACCGCATGGGCGAGGTGCATGACGGCGCCGCCACCATGGACTGGATGGACCAGGAGCAGGAGCGCGGCATCACCATCACCTCCGCGGCGACGACCTGCCACTGGCGCGGCCACCGCATCAACATCATCGACACGCCGGGCCACGTCGATTTCACCATTGAGGTGGAAAGGTCGCTGCGCGTGCTCGACGGCGCGGTGTGCGTTTTCGACAGCGTCGCCGGGGTCGAGCCGCAGTCCGAGACCGTGTGGCGCCAGGCCGACAAATACGACGTGCCGCGGGTCTGCTTCGTCAACAAGATGGACCGCGTCGGCGCCGATTTCGACCGCTGCGTGGCGATGATCTCCGACCGCCTCGGCGCGACTCCGCTGGTCGTCCAACTGCCGGTGGGCGCGGAGGCGCGCTACGCCGGCGTGGTCGACCTGGTCGCCATGAAGGCCGTCCTGTGGAGCGACGAGAGCCTCGGCGCCGAATACGTCGAGGCCGACATCCCGCCGGACATGGCCGACGCGGCGCGCGCGGCCCGCGACGCGCTGGTGCAGGCGGCGGTCGAGCACGACGATGCGGCGCTGGAGGCGTTCCTCGAGGACGAGGAGGAGCCCGACGCCGACACGCTCCGGCGCTGCATCCGCAAGGGCGCGCTGGCCGGCGCCTTCGTGCCCGTTCTCAACGGCTCGGCGTTCAAGAACAAGGGGGTGCAGCCCCTCCTCGACGCGGTGGTGGACTACCTCCCGGCGCCGAGCGACGTCGCCGCCGTCCAGGGCGCGGCGCCCGGCTCGGACGCGCCCGCCTCCCGCGCCAGTTCCGACGACGAGCCGTTCTCGGCGCTCGCGTTCAAGATCATGAACGACAAATACGTCGGCTCGCTGACCTTCGCGCGCGTCTATTCGGGCGTTCTCGAAGGCGGCTCGGCGGTGCTCAACCCGGTCAAGGGCCGGCGCGAGCGCGTCGGGCGGATGCTGGCCATGCACGCCAACCATCGCGAAGACATCAAGGAGGCGCGCGCCGGCGACATCGTCGCGCTGTGCGGCCTGAAGAACACCACCACCGGGGATACTCTGTGCGCCGCCGACGCGCCGGTGGTGCTCGAGAAGATCGAATTCCCAGACCCCGTGATCGAGGTCGCGGTCGAGCCGAAGACCAAGGCCGACCAGGAGAAGATCGCCGCCGCGCTCGGTCGCCTGGCGATGGAGGACCCGTCCTTCAAGGTCGCGGTCGACGGCGAGTCCGGCCAGACCATCGTCAAGGGGATGGGCGAGCTCCATCTCGACATCATCGTCGACCGCCTCAAGCGCGAGTTCCAGGTCGGCGCGAACGTCGGCGCGCCGCAGGTGGCCTACCGCGAGACCATCGGCCGCGCCGCCGAGGCGGACTACATCCACAAGAAGCAGACCGGCGGCTCCGGCCAGTTCGCCCGCGTCAAACTGCGCGTCGAACCCGGCGAGGCGGGCTGCGGGCTGGCGTTCGAGAACCTCGTGGTCGGCGGCAACGTGCCGCGGGAATACGTCCCCGGGGTGGAGAAGGGCCTGCGCGGCGCCATGGAGTCCGGCGTCGTCGCCGGCTACCCCGTCATCGACGTGAAGGCCACCCTGCTCGACGGCGCGCACCACGACGTCGATTCGAGCGTCATGGCGTTCGAGGTCGCGGCGCGCGCGGCGATGCGCGAGGTCATGTCGCGGGCCGCGCCCCGGCTGCTCGAACCCGTCATGCGCGTCGAGGCGGTGACGCCCGAGGAGTTCATGGGCGACGTGATCGGCGACCTGAACTCGCGGCGCGCCCGCATCCAGGGCATGGAGCCGCGCGGCGGCGCGATGACGGTCACCGCGATGGTGCCGCTGGCGACCATGTTCGGCTACGTCAACGCGCTGCGCTCGATCACCCAGGGCCGGGCGCAATACAGCATGTTCTTCGACAGTTACGCGCCGGCGCCGCCGCTGGCCGCGCGCGAGGCCAGCGCGAACGTCGCGTGATCGGCGCGAAACCCCTGTGACCTGCCGCCCGGCGCGGCGAACGGAGAGAAGGCGATGGCGAAGGAGAAGTTCGAGCGGACGAAGCCGCACGCGAACGTGGGGACGATAGGCCACGTCGATCACGGCAAGACGACGCTGACGGCCGCGATCACCAAGGTCCTCGCGGAGACGACGGGCGGCGCGACCTTCACCGCCTACGACGAGATCGACCGCGCGCCCGAAGAGCGGGCGCGGGGGATCACGATCGCGACGGCGCATGTGGAATACGAGACCGGGGCGCGCCACTACGCGCATGTGGATTGCCCGGGCCACGCGGACTACGTGAAGAACATGATCACGGGCGCGGCGCAGATGGACGGGGCGATCCTGGTTGTGTCTGCGGCGGACGGGCCGATGCCGCAGACGCGGGAGCACATTCTTCTGGCGCGCCAGGTGGGGGTTCCGGCGATCGTGGTGTATCTGAACAAGGTGGACCAGGTGGACGATCCGGAGCTTCTGGAGTTGGTGGAGTTGGAGGTCCGGGAGCTTCTGTCGAGTTACGACTTCCCCGGCGACGACATTCCGATCGTGTCGGGTTCGGCCCTCCAGGCCCTGGAGGGTCAGGAGGGGGATTCTGCGGTGGGTTCGATCCACGCGCTGATGGACGCGGTGGACAGTTACATCCCGACCCCGGAGCGCGCGAAGGACCTTCCGTTCCTGATGCCGATCGAGGATGTGTTTTCGATTTCGGGGCGGGGGACCGTGGTTACGGGCCGTGTCGAGCGGGGCGTCGTGAAGGTGGGGGACGAGGTCGAGATCGTCGGCTTGAAGGAGACGTCGAAGACGGTGTGCACGGGCGTGGAGATGTTCCGGAAGTTGCTTGACCAGGGCGAGGCCGGGGACAACATCGGGGCGCTGTTGCGGGGGACGAAGCGCGACGAGGTGGAGCGGGGTCAGGTTCTTGCGGCTCCGGGTTCGATCGAGCCGCACACGCGTTTCAAGGCCGAGGCGTATGTTCTGACGAAGGACGAGGGCGGTCGGCACACGCCGTTTTTCAGCAACTACCGCCCGCAGTTTTACTTCCGGACGACGGATGTGACGGGGACTGTCGCGTTGCCGGAAGGGACGGAGATGGTGATGCCTGGGGACAACATCGCGATGAGCATCGAGTTGATCGCGCCGATCGCGATGGACCAGGGTTTGCGTTTCGCGATCCGCGAGGGCGGGCGCACCGTCGGCGCCGGCGTCGTCGCCGAAGTCGTCGAGTAGCGGCGGCGCGGGCGGCGGGAACGGGACGATGGACAGCCAGAACATCCGCATACGCCTCAAGGCGTACGACCACGGCGTGCTCGACCAGTCGACGCTGGAGATCGTCAACACCGCCAAACGCACCGGCGCCGGCGTGCGGGGGCCGATCCCGCTGCCGACCCATATCGACCGCTACACGGTGCTGCGTTCGCCGCACATCGACAAGAAGTCGCGCGAGCAGTTCGAGATCCGCACCCACAAGCGCCTGCTCGACATCGTCGACCCGACGCCGCAGACGGTCGACGCCCTCATGAAGCTCGACCTCGCCGCCGGCGTCGACGTCGAGATCAAACTCTAGCGGGGGAGGCCATCGTGCGAACGGGCGTGCTGGCGGAGAAACTCGGCATGACGCGGGTCTATCTCGACGACGGACGGCATTTGCCGGTGACCGTCCTGCGGGTGGACGACTGCCGCGTGGTGGCGCGGAAGACCCCGGAGAGGGACGGCTACGCGGCGGTGCAGGTCGGCGTCGGCAAGGCCAAGCCCAAGAACGTCTCCAAGGCCATGCGCGGCCATTACGCCAGGGCGCAGGTGGAGCCGAGGCGCCGGCTGGCGGAATTCCGCGTCAGCGCCGACTGCATGGTCGATGTGGGACGCGAGATCACCGCCGCCCACTTCGTGCCGGGCCAGTTCGTCGACGTGTCCGGCGTGTCGATCGGCAAGGGCTTCGCCGGGGCGATGAAACGTCACAATTTCGGCGGCTTGCGGGCGAGCCACGGCGTGTCCGTCTCGCATCGCAGCCACGGCTCGACGGGCCAGTGCCAGGACCCGGGCAAGGTGTTCAAGGGCAAGAAGATGGCCGGCCAGCTCGGCGCCGCGAAAGTCACCGAGCAGAACCTCTACGTCGTCCGCAGCGACGCCGAGCGCGGGCTGATCATGGTGATGGGCGGCGTGCCGGGACCCAGGGGCGGCGTGCTGCGCGTCACCGACGCGGTCAAGAAGCCCCTGCCCGGCGCCGCGCCGCTGCCGGCGGGCGTGCGCGAATCGGCGCCGGAGGCCGCCCCGCAGGCAACGGAGGAGGACGCGGCGGCGCCGGAGTCGCAGGCCGGAGAGGCGGAGGGCTGACGCCGTGCGCTGCGACGTGGTGACGCTCGACAACGCGGCCGCCGGCGAGATCGATCTCGCCGACGCGGTGTTCGGCGCGCCGGTGCGCGGCGACCTGATCAAGCGGGTCGTCGTCTGGCAGCTGGCGCGGCGGCGCGGCGGCGGGC
This sequence comes from Alphaproteobacteria bacterium, assembly GCA_965242575.1. Taxonomy (GTDB): domain Bacteria; phylum Pseudomonadota; class Alphaproteobacteria; order UBA7887; family UBA7887; genus JANQOH01. The sequence continues at coordinate 1,286,279 of OZ251461.1, read as the reverse complement.
GGACCGGCCAGGGCCGGAGCGACGTCGCCGGAACCGGCGCCAAGGCCTACAAGCAGAAGGGCACGGGCCGCGCGCGCCACGGCAGCCGCAAGGTGTCGCAGTTCCGCGGCGGCGGGCGCGCCTTTCCGCCCCAGGCGCGCGACCGCGCGACGTCGCTGCCCAAGAAGGTGCGCAAACTCGCCCTCAAATGCGCGCTGTCGGCGAAGCGGGCGGACGGCAAACTGGTGGTGATCGACGCCGCGCGCGCCGCCGAACCCAGGACCGGGCCGCTCGCCAGGCGCCTCGCCGCCTTCGGCTGGACCTCGGCGCTGATCGTCGACGGACCGGAGATCGACCCCAATTTCCGCCGCGCCGCGGCGAACCTGCCCCGGCTCGACCTGCTGCCGAGCCAGGGGGCCAACGTCTACGACATCCTGCGCCGCGACGTCCTCGTGCTCACCCGGGCCGGGGCCGCGGCGCTGGAGGCGCGCCTCTCATGACTCCCGAACGCGCCTGCGACGTCATCCGCGGCCCGGTCGTCACCGAGAAGTCCACCGCGCTGAGCGAGCACAACCAATACGCCTTCCGCGTCTCGCGCGACTCGACCAAGCCCGAGATCAAGGCGGCCGTCGAGACGCTGTTCTCGGTCAAGGTGTCGCGCGTCAACACCCTCAACGTCAGGGGAAAGGTCAAGCGTTTCCGCGGCCGCCTCGGCAAGCGGCCCGACGCGAAGAAGGCGATCGTGACCCTGGCCGAGGGCCAGAGCATCGACTACACGGGCGGGATCTAGGGGAGCCGGGACGATGGCGTTGAAAACCTACCGCCCGACCACGCCGTCCCGGCGCGGCCTCGTCCTCGTCGACCGCGGCGAACTGCACAAGGGCGCGCCGGTCAAGACGCTGGTCGAGGGCCGGTCGTCCTCCGGCGGGCGCAACAACCAGGGGCGGATGACCGCGCGCCGCCGCGGCGGCGGCCACAAGCGGCGCTACCGCCTGGTCGACTTCAAACGGCGCAAATTCGACGTCGAGGCCGCGGTCGAGCGGCTCGAATACGACCCCAACCGCTCCGCCTTCATCGCCCTGCTGCGCTACGCGGACGGCGAGCGAGCCTACATCGTCGCGCCGCAGCGGCTGCGCGCCGGCGACCGCGTGGTGGCCGGCGAACGGGCCGACATCAAGCCCGGCAACGCCATGCCCATGCGCAACATGCCGGTGGGCACCATCGTCCACAACGTCGAGATGAAACCCGGCAAGGGCGGCCAGCTGGCGCGCGCGGCGGGCGCCTACGCGCAGCTGGTCGGCAAGGATTCCGGCTACGCGCTGCTGCGCCTGTCCTCGGGCGAGCAGCGCATGGTGCGCGCCGAGTGCATGGCCACCGTCGGCGCGGTGTCGAACCCCGACAACCAGAACGTCAAACTCGGCAAGGCGGGCCGCAACCGCTGGCGCGGCCGCCGGCCCAAGGTGCGCGGCGTGGCGATGAACCCGGTCGACCACCCGCATGGCGGCGGCGAGGGCAAATCGTCCGGCGGGCGGCATCCGGTGACTCCGTGGGGCGTCCCCACCAAGGGCAAGCGGACCCGGCGCAACAAGGCGAGCGACCGGATGATCCTGCGCAGCCGCCACCGGGCCAGGAAGCGGCGGTAGGGAGGCCGGCATGGCGCGATCCATCCGCAAGGGGCCGTTCGTGGACGGCTACCTGCTCAAGAAGGCCGACGCGGCGCACTCCAGCGGGCGCAAGGAGGTGATCAAGACGTGGTCGCGGCGCTCCACCGTCCTGCCCCAGTTCGTCGGCCTGACCTTCGGCGTCCACAACGGGCGAAAGCACATTCCGGTGCTCGTCACCGAGAACATGGTCGGCCACAAATTCGGCGAGTTCGCGCCGACCCGCACCTATTACGGGCACGCGGGCGACAAGAAGGCGCGGAGGGCCTGAGCCGTGGGCAAACCCGCGCGCGAACGCCGGCTGGCGGCGCACGAGGCGATGGCGATGGCCAAGTCGCTGCGCGTGAGTCCGCGCAAGCTGAACCTGGTCGCGCAGTCCATCCGCGGGTTGTCCTGCGCCCGCGCCGTCGACGTGCTGGCGTTCTCCCGCCGCCGCATCGCCGGCGACGTGCGCAAGGTGCTGGAGTCGGCGATCGCCAATGCGGAGAACAACCACCAGCTCGACGTCGACCGGCTCTACGTCGCCGACGCGCATGTGGGCAAGGCGCTGGCCATGCGCCGCTGGCGTCCGCGCGCGCGCGGGCGCATCGGGCGCATCGTGAAGCGGTTCAGCCGCCTCACGGTCGTGGTGCGCGAGCGCGCGGAATAGGGGAGGAGCGCATGGGCCAGAAGGTCAATCCCATCGGATTGCGCCTCGGCGTCAACCGGACGTGGGACTCGCGCTGGTACGCGGGATCCGATTACGGCGACCTGCTGCACGAGGACCTGCGCATCCGCGGCTTCCTGCGCAAGCGCCTGAGCCAGGCCGGGGTCTCCCGGGTCGTCATCGAGCGCCCGGCGAAGAAGGCGCGCGTGACCATCCACACCGCGCGCCCCGGCGTCGTGATCGGCAAGAAGGGCGCCGACATCGAGAAGCTCCGCCGCGACGTGGAGAAGCTCACTGACAGCGAGGTGCACATCAACATCGTCGAAATCCGCAAGCCGGAGATCGACGCCCAGCTCGTCGCCGAGAACATCGCCCAGCAGCTCGAGCGCCGGGTGGCGTTCCGCCGCGCGATGAAGCGCGCGGTGCAGTCGGCCATGCGCCTCGGCGCGCTCGGCATCCGCATCAATTGCGGCGGGCGGCTCGGCGGCGCCGAGATCGCGCGCACCGAGTGGTATCGCGAGGGCCGGGTGCCGCTGCACACGCTGCGCGCCGACATCGATTACGGCGTCAAGCGCGCGCGGACCGCCTACGGGACCTGCGGCGTCAAGGTCTGGGTGTTCAAGGGCGAGATCATGGAGCACGACCCGATGGCGCAGGAGCGCCGCCGGAGCGAGTTCCACGGCGCCAGGGCCTAGGGGGCGCGGCCATGCTGAGTCCGAAGCGCACCAGGTACCGCAAGGCCCAGAAGGGCCGCATCCACGGCCTGGCCAAGGGGGGCGCGGCGCTGAATTTCGGCGCCTACGGCCTCAAGGCGACCGAGGCGGCGCGGGTCACGGCGCCGCAGATCGAGGCCGCGCGCCGCGCCATCACCCGCCACATCAAGCGCGCCGGGCGCATGTGGATCCGCATCTTCCCCGACGTCCCGGTCAGCAAGAAGCCGACCGAGGTGCGGATGGGCAAGGGCAAGGGCGCGCCGGAGTACTGGATGTGCCGCGTCAAGCCCGGGCGCGTCGTGTTCGAGCTCGACGGCGTGCCCCTCGATCTCGCCCGGTCGGCGTTCGCGCGCGGCGCGGCGAAACTGCCGATGGCGACGCGCTTCGTCGCCCGCATCGGCGGCGGGGGCTGACCGTGAAGGCGCGCGAATTGCGGGGCCGCGACGACGCGGCGCTGCGCGGCCAGCTGGTCGACCTGAAGAAGGAGCAGCTGAACCTGCGCTTCCAGAAGGCCACGGGGCAGCTGGAGAACACGGCGCGCGTCCGCGTCGTCCGCCGCGACATCGCCCGCATCCAGGGCGTGCTCGGCGAACGGCGGCGGGCGGCGCGGCCAACGGACGGGCGGACCTGATGCCGAAACGCGTTTTGTCGGGGATCGTGGTCGGCGACAGTGCCGACAAGACGGTCGTGGTCCGGGTGGAGCGGCGGGTCCGCCACCCGGTTTACAAGAAGATCGTCAGGAGGTCGAAGCGCTACGCCGCGCACGACGCCGGGAACGCCTGCAAGACCGGAGACTTCGTGCGCATCCGCGAGTGCCGCCCGATCTCCCGGACCAAGCGTTGGGAGGTCGTGCCGGAGAGCCCCTGAGGCTCGCGGCGCGGAACGGGGATCGACCCATGATCCAAATGCAGACGGACCTCGATGTCGCCGACAATTCGGGGGCCCGGCGCGTGCAGTGCATCAAGGTGCTCGGCGGCGCCGGGCGGCGCTCCGCATCGGTGGGCGACGTCATCGTGGTGACGGTGAAGGAGGCGATCCCGCGCGGCCGGGTCCGCAAGGGCGAGATCCACCGCGCGGTCATCGTCCGCACGGCGAAGGAGATCCGCCGCCCCGACGGCGGCGCAATCCGCTTCGACAACAACGCCGCGGTGCTGGTCAACCGGCAGGGCGAGCCGATCGGCACGCGCATCTTCGGCCCCGTCACCCGCGAACTCCGGGCCCGGCGCTTCATGCGCATCGTCTCGCTGGCCCCCGAAGTGTTGTGAGGCGCGTTCGATGACGACTGCGAAACTCAAGGTCCGCAAGGGCGACACCGTGGTGGTCGTCACCGGCCGCGACAAGGGCAAGCAGGGCGAGGTGCTGCGCGCCATGCCCGGGCGGCGGCGCGTCGTGGTCCAGGGCGTCAACATGGTGCGCCGCCACGCCAAACCCACGCCCGCCTCGCCCGGCGGCATGACGGAGAAGGAGGCGCCGCTCGACGTCTCCAACGTAGCCCTCATCGACCCCAAGGACGGCAAGCCGACCCGCGTCGGCTTCAGGCGCCTCGAGGACGGCCGCAAGGTGCGCTACGCCAAGCGCTCCGGCGAAGTCTTCGACCGGTGAGGGGGCGGCGATGACCCGTTTGCAGGAGCGCTACCGGACGACCGTGAAACCGGCGCTGATCGCGCAATTCGGCTACGACAACCCGATGCGCGCGCCGAAGGTCGAGAAGATCGTGCTCAACATGGGAGTCGGCGAAGCGGCGCGCGACGCCAAGCTCGTCCAGGGCGCCGTCGCCGACCTGACCGCCATCGCCGGCCAGAAGCCGGTGGTGACGCGGGCGCGGCGCTCGATCGCCAACTTCAAACTGCGCGAGGGGATGACGGTCGGCTGCAAGGTCACGCTGCGGCGCGAGCGCATGTACGAGTTCCTCGACCGCCTGATCGTCATCGCGCTGCCCCGGGTGCGCGATTTCCACGGCGTGTCGCCCCGGAGTTTCGACGGGCGGGGGAACTACGCGCTCGGCCTCAAGGAGCAGATCGTGTTCCCCGAAATCGACTACGACGCCATCGACGCCGTGCGCGGACTCGACATCGTTATCGCGACCACGGCGAACACCGACGACGAGGCGCGGGCGCTGCTCAAGGGCTTCGACATGCCCTTCGCGGCGTGACGGCGCGCCGGGACGGGAGGAGGAGAACGGCGAATGGCCAAACGGAGCGCGGTGGAGCGCGACCGGAAGCGCCGGCGGCTGGCGGCCCGCTACGCCGCCAGGCGGGCGGCGCTCAAGGCGGAGGCGAACGACCTGTCGCGGCCGATGGAGGACCGTTTCGCGGCCCGGCTCAAGCTCGCCGCCCTGCCGCGCAACGGCGCGCCCTCGCGCCTGCGCAACCGCTGCGCCGTGTCGGGCCGCCCGCGCGGCTATTACCGCAAACTCCGGATGTCGCGCATCGCGCTGCGCGACCTGGCGTCGAGCGGCCAGATCCCCGGCATGGTCAAGTCGAGCTGGTAGGGGGAGCGCGCCGATGACCATGAGCGACCCCCTGGGCGACATGCTGACCCGCATCCGCAACGGCCAGCGCGTGAACAAACTGGCGGTCCGCTGCCCCGCCTCGCGCCTGCGCGCCAACGTGCTCGACGTGCTGGCGAGCGAGGGCTATATCCGCGGCTGGCGGCGGCTCGACGGCGAGGCGGCGCGGCCGTTCCTGGAGATCGAGCTGAAATACCACGAAGGCGCGCCGGTGATCCGCGAGATCGGCCGCGTCTCGCGCCCCGGGCGCAGGGTGTATTCGTCGATCTCGGACCTGCCGCGCGTCTATAACGGCCTCGGCATCTCGATCCTGTCGACGCCGCGCGGCGTGATGTCGGACACGCAGGCGCGCGCCGCCAACGTCGGCGGCGAAGTCCTCTGCCGGGTGTTCTAGGGGGAGCCATGTCGCGCATCGGCAAACATCCGGTCGCGCTGCCCGAAGGCGTCGAGGTGGAGATCGCCGGGCGCACCGTCACCGTCAGGGGCAGGCGCGGCGAGCTCAGCCGGACCCTCCCCGGCGCCGTGTCGGTGGAGCGCGGCGCCGACGGCGTGCGCGTCGAGGCCGACGCCGGCGACCGCCGGGCGCGGTCGATGTGGGGGCTGTCGCGGACCCTGGTCGCCAACATGGTCGCCGGCGTGTCGGAGGGCTTCACCCGCCGCCTCGAGATCCACGGCGTCGGCTACCGCGCCGCGATGGTCGACGGGATGCTCAGCCTGCAACTCGGCTACAGCCACGAGATCAAGGTGGCGCCGCCGCCCGACGTGGAGATTTCCTGCGAACGCCCGACCGCGATCTCGATCACCGGCGCCGACAAGCAGCGCGTGGGCCAGATCGCCGCCGAGATCCGCGCGCTGCGCAAGCCCGAGCCCTACAAGGGGAAGGGCATCCGCCGCGCCGGCGAATACGTGCGCCAGAAGGTCGGCAAGAAGAAGGAGTGACGGGGCCGCCGATGGAAAAATCCAAGCGACTGGCGGCGCGCCGCCGCCGCCGCAACCGCAGCAACCTCCGCCGCCGCGCCGGCGCCCGCCCCAGGCTGTCGGTGCACCGGTCGAGCAAGCACATGTACGCCCAGGTCGTCCGCGACGACGAGGGGCGGACGGTGGCGGCCGCGTCGACGCTGGAGAAGGCGCTGCGCGAATCGCTCAAGACCGGCGCCGACGTGGCGGCGGCGCGCGCGGTCGGCAAACTCGTGGCCGAGCGCGCGCGGGAGGCGGGGGTCGCCGAGGTCGTGTTCGACCGCGGCGCCTACATCTATCACGGGCGGGTCCGCGCGCTGGCCGAGGCGGCGCGCGAGGCCGGTCTGGTCTTCTGATCGATTCTTCCGACCGAAGGGGGCGGGAAGCATGGCGAGAGACGACAGGCGCCGCGGCCGCCGCCGCGGCGGCGGCCGCGACGGGCGGAGGGACGACGGCGACAGCGACCTGGTCGACAAGCTGGTGAGCATCAACCGCGTCGCCAAGGTGGTGAAGGGCGGGCGCCGCTTCGGCTTCGCCGCGCTGGTGGTCGTCGGCGACCGCCGCGGCCGCGTCGGCTTCGGCGCCGGCAAGGCGCGCGAGGTGCCCGAGGCGATCCGCAAGGCGACCGAACAGGCCAAGCGCGGGCTGGTCCGCGTGCCGCTGCGCGACGGGCGGACCCTCCACCACGACGTCGCCGGACGCTACGGCGCCGGGCGGGTGGTCCTGCGCGCCGCGCCCGCCGGCACCGGCGTCATCGCCGGCGGCCCGATGCGCGCGGTGTTCGAAACCCTCGGCGTGCAGGACGTGGTGACCAAATCCATCGGCACGTCGAACCCGCACAACATGGTGCGCGCCACCTTCGACGCGCTAGGGCGGATCCAGGCGCCGCGCGCGGTGGCGGCGAAGCGCGGCAAGAAGGTCGGCGAGATCTTCGGCCGCCGCGCCGCCCCCGCTTCCGACCCCGCTCCCGATTCTGCCCCCGAACCCGCTCCCGCCGAAGAGCCCGCGCGGGCGGAGGCGGAATAGGCCATGTCCGGCAAGACCCTCACCGTCACCCAGACCGGCAGCCCCATTGGCCGCCGCAAGGACCAGAAGCGGACCCTGGTCGGACTGGGCCTCGACAAGATGAACCGCTCGCGCACGCTGGAGGACACCCCCGCGGTGCGCGGCATGATCGCCAAGGTCCGGCACCTCGTGCGCGTCGAGGCCGCCGGCGAGGGCGGAGACCGGCCATGAAACTGAACGAACTCGCCGACCGGCCCGGCGCCGCGCGCCCGCGCCTCCGCCGCGGCCGCGGCATAGGCTGCGGCAAGGGCGGGACCGCCGGCCGCGGCCACAAGGGGCAGAAGTCGCGCAGCGGCGTCGCGCTCAAGGGCTTCGAGGGCGGCCAGATGCCGCTCTACCGGCGCCTGCCCAAGCACGGCTTCGTCAACGTCTTCCGCAAGCGCTACGCGGTCGTGGACATAGGGCGCCTGGGGCGGGCGGCGGCGGAGGGCAAGCTCGACCCGTCGGCGCCGATCGACGCGGCGGCGTTGAAGGCCGCCGGCGTGATCACCCATATCCGCGACGGCGTCCGCCTGGTCGGGCGCGGCGAACTCGCGGCGGCGCTGACCGTCGCGGCGGCGGGCGCGTCGCGGAGCGCCGCCGCCGCGGTGGAGAAGGCCGGCGGGCGCGTGGTCGCCGCCGCCGGCGCGAAGCCGAGGCCGAAGGACGAGAAGGACGACCGGCCCCGCGGCGCCCCCCCAGGCGCCGCGGACGGTTAGGAGCGCGCGCGCATGGCGTCGGCCGCCGAGCAACTCGCCGCCCAATTCAACTTCGCCGCCCTGGGCAAGGCGACCGAGCTGAAGAAGCGCCTCTGGTTCACGCTGGGGGCGCTCGTCGTCTATCGGCTCGGCACCTACATCCCGATCCCCGGCATCGACCCGGCGGTGCTGTCCGACATCGTCCAGCAGCAGGCGGGCGGCATCCTCGGCATATTCAACGTCTTCGCCGGCGGCGCGCTGGGGCGCATGACCATCTTCGCGCTCAACATCATGCCCTACATCTCGGCGTCGATCATGATGCAGCTCATGACGACCGTGTCGCCGACGCTGGAGCAGTGGAAGAAGGAGGGCGAGGCCGGGCGCCGCAAGATCACCCAATACACCCGTTACGGCACCGTCATCCTCGCCGCGCTCCAGGCGATGGGCATCGCCGTCGGGCTGGAGGGCATGACCGGCTCCAACAACGTCGGCGCGGTGATCGACCCCGGCCTGATGTTCCGGTTCACCACCGTGGTGACTCTCACCGGCGGCACCATCTTCCTGATGTGGCTCGGCGAGCAGATCACCGCCCGGGGCGTCGGCAACGGCATTTCGCTGATCATCATGGCCGGCATCGTCGCCGAACTGCCGGGGGCGCTGGCGGGCACGCTCGAACTGGGGCGCACCGGCGCCCTGTCGGCGCTGTTCATCGTCTTCCTGATAGCGATGGCGGTGGCGGTCGTCATGTTCATCGTCTTCGTCGAGCGCGCCCAGCGCCGCCTGCTGGTGCAGTATCCCAAGCGCCAGGTCGGCGCGCGGATGTTCGGCGGCGAGAGCTCGCACCTGCCGCTCAAGATCAACACCGCCGGCGTCATCCCGCCGATCTTCGCCAGCGCGCTGCTGCTGCTCCCCGTCACCGCACTCGGCTTTTCGGGCGGCGACGGAACCGGCTGGCTCGCCGACCTCAACGCCTATCTCGGGCGCGGCCAGCCGGTGTACATGCTGCTCTACGTCTCGATGATCGTGTTCTTCGCGTTCTTCTACACCGCCGTCGTCTTCAACCCCGAGGACACGGCGGAGAACCTGCGCAAGAACGGCGGCTTCATCCTCGGCATCCGGCCGGGCGCCAACACCGCGCGGCACATCGACTACGTGATGACCCGGCTCACCACCGTGGGGGCGATCTACCTCTCCGCGGTGTGCGTCCTGCCCGAACTGCTGATCGCGCGATACGCGGTGCCGTTTTACTTCGGCGGCACCAGCCTGCTCATCGTGGTCAACGTGACGATGGACTTCGTGGCCCAGGTGCAATCGCACCTGCTGGCGCACCAATACGAGGGGCTGCTGCGCAAGACCCGCCTGCGAGGCGGCCGCCGGCGATGAGGCTGGTCCTCTTCGGCCCGCCCGGCTCCGGCAAGGGCACCCAGGCGGAGCGGCTGCGCGACCGCCTCGGCGTCCCGCACCTGTCCACCGGCGACATGCTGCGCGCCGCGGTGGCGCAGGGGACCGAGGTTGGACGCCGCGCCCAGGCGATCATGGCCGCCGGCGACCTGGTGCCCGACGAGGTGGTCATCGGCGCCGTCGCCGACCGCCTCGCCGAGCCCGACGCGGCGGCGGGGTTCGTCCTCGACGGATTCCCGCGCACCCTCGCCCAGGCGCGGGCGCTCGACGCGGCGCTGGAGCGCGCCGGCGCCGCCATCGACCGCGTCGTCGCGCTGGAGGTGGAGGAGGACGCCCTGGTCGCGCGCATCGCCGGGCGCTTCGCCTGCGCCGCCTGCGGCGCCGGCTACCACGACTCGTTCAAGCCGCCCGCCGTCGCGGGCGTCTGCGACCGCTGCGGCGGGCGCGAGTTCGTCCGCCGCAAGGACGACCGCCCCGAGGCGGTGCGCGAGAGGCTGGCCGCCTACCGCGCGCAAACCGCGCCGCTGCTGCCCTATTACGAAGCGCGCGGGCTGCTGGCGGCGGTCGATGGCATGGCGTCGATGGACGCCGTGGCGCGCGCCGTCGAGGCCGCCTTGCGCCCGCTCGCCGGGGCCGGCGCGTGACCGCCCCGGCGGCCCCGCGCGCGGGCTTTGACTCCCCGCCCGCGGTCGTGTATGAAGGCGGACTCGACGCTCCGCCGCCCCGCGCGGCGGGGCCCGTTCGCATGGGAGCATGAACGTGGCGCGGATCGCTGGAGTCAACATTCCGAGCGCCAAGCCGGCGCATATCGCCCTCACCTACGTCTTCGGCATAGGCCGGACCACGGCGCGCCGGATCTGCGACAAGGCCAACGTCCCCGAGGGGCGCCGCGTCGGCGAGATGACCGAGGGCGAGCTCGCGCGGGTGCGGGAGATCGTCGACGGCGAATACCGGGTCGAGGGCGACCTGCGGCGCGACGTGGCGATGAACGTCAAGCGGTTGATGGACCTCGGCTGCTATCGCGGCCTGCGCCACCGCCGCGGGATGCCGGTGCGCGGCCAGCGCACCCACACCAACGCGCGCACCCGCAAGGGCAAGGCTCGGCCGGTCGCCGGCAAAAAGAAAGCTTGAGGCCGGACAGGAAGGCCGCGGCCCCGGGCGGAGTCCGGGCCGGTCGTTTGCGCGAGGAACAGGGCGATGGCGAAAGATACGGGCGGGCGCGTCAGGCGCCGCGAACGCAAGAACATCATCTCCGGCGTGGCGCACGTCAGCGCCACGTTCAACAACACGCTGATCACCATCACCGACGTCCAGGGCAACGCGATCGCCTGGTCGTCGGCGGGGTCGCAGGGGTTTCGCGGGTCCCGCAAGTCCACCCCCTACGCGGCGCAGATGGCGGCGGAGGAGGCGGGCCGGAAGGCCGCCGAGCACGGCATGAAGACCCTCGAGGTCGAGGTCAAGGGGCCGGGCTCCGGGCGGGAATCGGCGCTCAGGGCCTTGCAGGCCGTCGGCTTCACCATCACCGCCATCCGCGACGTAACGCCGATCCCGCATAACGGCTGCCGTCCGCCCAAACGCCGGCGCGTCTGACCGCCGCCGCCATAGACGAGGTTGCGAGAGTGCTGGAAAAGAACTGGCAGGACCTGATCAGGCCGGAGGTCGCCGCGCGCGACTCCGACCCCCGCCGCGCGACCATCGTGGCCGAGCCGCTCGAGCGCGGCTTCGGGGTCACGCTCGGCAACGCGCTCAGGCGCATATTGCTCTCCAGCCTGCGCGGCGCGGCGATCACCAGCCTGCGCATCGACAACGTGCTGCACGAGTTCTCCTCGATCCCCGGCGTCCGCGAGGACGTGACCGACATCGTGCTCAACGTGAAGTCCATCGCCCTGCGCATGCACGGCGACGGGCCGAAGCGCATCGCGCTCGCCGCCAGGGGGCCGGGGACGGTGACGGCGTCGCAGATCGAGACCGGCCACGACATCGACATCCTCTCGCCCGACGCGCCGATCTGCACCCTCGACGAAGGCGCCGAAATCCGCTTCGAAATGACGGTGGAGAGCGGCAAGGGCTACGTCCCGGCGGACCAGAACCGCCCGCCCGACGCGCCCATCGGCCTCATACCCGTCGACGCGCTCTACAGCCCGGTGCGCAAGGTCAGCTACCAGGTGGAGGACACCCGCGTCGGCCAGATGACCGACCGCGACAAACTGTCGATGGAGATCGAGACCGACGGCGCCGTGCGCCCCAGGGAGGCGGTCGCCATCGCGGCGCGCATCCTCACCGAACAGCTCAGCCTGTTCATCGATTTCGCCGACCCGGAGCGGCGCGGCGAGGCCGGCGACGCGCAGGCCGAGCTCGACCCGAACCTGCTCAGAAAGGTCGACGACCTCGAACTGTCGGTGCGCTCCGCCAACTGCCTCAAGAACGACAACATCGTCTATATCGGCGACCTGGTGCGCAAGACCGAGGCCGACATGCTGCGCACCCCCAACTTCGGGCGCAAATCGCTGAACGAGATCAAGGAAGTGCTCGCCGGAATGGAGCTCGCCCTCGGCATGGAGCTGCCCGACTGGCCGCCCGAGAACATCGAGGACGCGGCGAAACGGACCGACGAGCCGTTCTGACGCCGGAGCCGGAGGGACCGACCGATGCGACACCGGATGCGCGGGCGCAAGCTCAACCGCACCTCGGCCCACCGCAAGGCGATGTTCTCGAACATGGCCATGGCGGTGATCGAGCACGAGCAGATCCGCACCACCCTGCCCAAGGCGAAGGACCTGCGGCCCGTCGTCGACCGCCTCGTCACCCTCGGCAAGCGCGGCGGCCTGCACGCCCGCCGCCAGGCCCTGGCGCGGCTCGGCGGCGATGCGCGGCTGGTCGAGAAACTGTTCGCCGTGCTCGGCCCCCGCTACGCCGACCGCCCCGGCGGCTACACGCGCGTGCTCAGGGCGGGGTTCCGCTACGGCGACTCCGCGCCCATGGCGGTGGTCGAACTGGTCGACCGCGATGAAGACGCCAAAGGCCGCAATTCGCGTCCCGCCGGGGACGGTGAGGCCGAAGCGGCAGTGTCTTCGTCATAGCTGGCGAGCTCAGAGGGCGTCATGGAACTTCTCTTCCTGTTGACGATTCTTGGCGCCATCGTTAGCCTCGTCGCACATTCCAAGGGCCGCAACAGCTTCCTCTGGTTCCTATACGGCTTTTTCATCTGGCCCGTAGCCTTGATACATGTCCTGGTGGCAAGCCGCACCGCTGAGGAAGAGGAGAAGCGGGCGCGGAAGGCAGCGGATCGCGCACGCGAGGCGCAGATCGCGGCGCAGATGGCGGCAGCCGAGGCGGAGAAGAAGCGGGCCCGGGCGGAGGGGCGTGTCATCTGTCCGCACTGCGCCGAGTTCATCAAGCCGTCGGCGCGCGTCTGTCCACATTGCCATCAGAGTTTGTAGTATTGACGGTTAAGTGCGCGGACATCTCGCCCACGCACCTAAAAAGACGGTTGTAATCTATGGTGTTCAATATAGCAGGCGGCCGGCCCGTCATGCCCGGCCCCGGCTTGGCGCGTAGGCGGCCGGGGGCCGCGCGCGCGCTTCTCGCGGCGGCGGCGCTGGCGGCGCTCTGCCTCGCCGGCGCGCGGGCGCAGGAGCGCGTCCTTCCCCGCTCCGCCGCCGAGCTCCAGCTGTCCTACGCGCCGCTGGTCGAGGCGGTCGCGCCCGCCGTGGTCAACATCTACACGCGCCGCCTCGCCGCGGTCCGGCGGCGGAGCCCCTTCTTCGGCGACCCGTTCTTCGAACGCTTCTTCGGCGAGGCGTTCCCCGGCGTCCCGCGCGAGCGCGTCGAGCGTTCGCTCGGCTCCGGCGTCGTCGTCTCCCCGGACGGCGTCATCGTCACCAACCACCACGTCGTCGAGAACAGCGACGAGATCACCGTCGCCCTCGCCGACCGCCGCGAATTCGCCGCCGAACTGGTGGGCGGCGACGAGGCGAGCGACCTCGCCGTGCTCCGCATCGACACCGGCGGCGAAAGCCTCCCCGCCCTCGAACTCGGCGATTCCGACGCCGTCGCGGTGGGGGACATCGTCCTCGCCATCGGCAACCCGTTCGGCGTCGGCCAGACCGTCACCGGCGGCATCGTATCGGCGCAAGGCCGCACCGGGTTGCGCGGCGGCGCCTTCATCCAGACCGACGCGGCGATCAATCCCGGCAATTCGGGCGGCGCGCTGGTGACGCTCGACGGGCGCCTGGTGGGGGTCAACTCCGCCATCCTGTCGCGGTCCGGCGGATCGGTGGGGATCGGCTTCGCCATCCCCTCCAACCTGGTTCGGGTGGCGGTCGAGCGCCTGGTCGCCACCGGCCGCATGGTCCGGCCCTGGGTCGGCGTCGCGCTCCAGCCCGTGACCGCCGAACTGGCGCGCGGCCTCGGCCTCGACCGCCCGGTCGGCGTCCTGGTCACGCGGGCGCATCCGGCGAGCCCCGCCGATCTCGCGATGGGCGACGTCATCCTCGCCGTCGACGGCCGCGAGGTGTTCGACGAGGACGGTTTCCGTTTCCGCCTGGCGACGCGCCGCCTCGGCGAGGCGGTCGCGCTCACGGTGCGCGGCCGGTCCGGCGAGCGGACGGAGCGGCTGCCGCTGGTCGAGCCGCCGGAGGACCCGCCGCGCGACGCGCGCCGCCTCGACGGCCGGCATCCGTTGTCCGGCGCCACCGTCGCCAACCTGTCGCCGGCGCTCGCTATCGAAATCGGCGCCGACCCGATGGCGGCGGGCGTGGTCGTCCTACGAGTCACGCGCGGCGCGGCGGAGCGCCTCGGGCTGCGCGCCGGCGACGTCGTGGCCGAGGTCGCGGGCGAGGCGGTCGCCGACACCGCCGGGCTGGAGCGCGTGTTATCCCGCGCCCGCCGCGAATGGCCGCTGTCGATCCGGCGCGGCGACCGGGTTCTGCGCGTCGTGGCGCGCGGCGGATGACCGGCCTGTTCGCAGCGGCCGGGCTGGAGGACTCCGCGCCGCGGCCGCTCGCCGACCGCCTGCGTCCGGCCCGGCTCGGCGACGTGCTGGGCCAGGACCGCCTGCTCGGCCCCGAAGGCCCCATCGGCCGCATGGTCGCCGCCGGCGATCTTTCGTCGATGGTCCTGTGGGGGCCGCCCGGCTGCGGCAAGACCACCGTCGCGCGCCTGCTGGCCGACGCCGTAGGCCTCGATTACGAACCGGTGTCGGCGGTGTTCTCCGGCGTCGCCGATCTCCGCCGCGTCTTCGCCCGCGCGGACGAACGCCGCGCCGCCGGGCGCGGCACGCTGCTGTTCGTCGACGAGGTTCACCGCTTCAACCGCGCCCAGCAGGACGCCTTCCTGCCGGTCGTGGAGGCCGGCGGCGTCATCCTCGTCGGGGCGACCACCGAGAACCCGTCCTTCGAACTCAACGCGGCGCTGCTGTCGCGCTGCCGGGTGCTGGTGCTGGAGCGCCTCGATTCCCGCGCGCTGGAGGCGCTGCTCGCCCGCGCCGAGAGCGCCGGCGCGCCCGTCCCCCTCGACGCGGACGCCCGCCGCGCCCTCGTCGCGATGGCGGACGGCGACGGGCGCCACCTCCTCAACATGGTGGAGACCCTGGCGCCCCTCGCCGGGCGGACCCTCGACGCCGCCGCCCTCGCCGCCGCCGTCCAGCGCCGCGCGCCCGTTTACGACAAGGCGCAGGAGGGCCACTACAACCTCATCAGCGCGCTGCACAAGAGCCTGCGCGCGTCCGACGCCGACGCCGCGCTCTACTGGCTGGCGCGGATGCTCGCCGGCGGCGAGGACCCGCTCTACATCGTCCGCCGCCTCGTCCGCTTCGCCTCCGAGGATGTGGGCCTCGCCGACCCGCAGGCTCTCGTCCAGGCCGTCGCCGCGCGGGAGGCGTACCGCTTCGTCGGCTCGCCGGAGGGCGAACTGGCCATCGCCCAGGCGGCGCTCTACCTCGCCACCGCGCCCAAGTCGAACGCCGCCTACAAGGCGTTTGCCGCCGCCGCCGCCGCGGCCCGCGAGAGCGGTTCGCTCATGCCGCCGAAGCATATCCTCAACGCGCCGACCCGCCTGATGCGCGACCTGGGCTACGGCGCCGGCTACGCCTACGACCACGATTCCGAGGACGCGTTCTCGGGCCAGAACTGCTTCCCCGACGACATGCCGCGCCGCGAATTCTACGCTCCCGCCGGGCGCGGCTTCGAACGCGAGGTCGTCCGGCGCCTCGCGCGCTGGCGCGAGTTGCGCGCGCGGCGCGCATGAGCATGCTCGCCGCCATCGCCGCCGGCGGCGCCGTTGGCGCGGTCGCGCGTTTTCTCGTCGTGAGCGGCGCGGAGCGCTGGCTCGGCGCTGGCTTCCCCTGGGGAACCCTGGCGGTCAACGTCGCCGGATCCTTCGCCATGGGGGCGCTGGTCGAGGCGTGCGCGCTCTCCTGGGCGCCGCCGCCGGAGCTGCGCGCGGCGCTGTCGGTCGGCGCGCTCGGCGCGTTCACTACCTTCTCGGCGTTCTCCCTCGACGTCGCCTCCCTCGTCGAGCGCGGCGCGGCGTTGGCGGCCGGCGGTTACGTCGTGGCGTCGGTGACGCTGTCGGTGGGCGCCCTCGCCTGCGGCCTCCGCGCCGCCCGGTGGGCGCTGGCGTGACCGTCTGGAAGACCGTTGCCGTCGCGGACGCCGACGACGGCGCGCGCCTCGACCGCTGGTTCGCGCGCCGTTTTCCGGCGTTGGGCCGCGTCCAGCTCTACCAGCTGCTGCGCACCGGGCAGGTCCGGGTGGACGGCCGCCGGGCGGGGATCGGGACCCGCCTCGCCGCCGGCCAAGCGGTGCGGGTGCCGCCGCAAGTCCGTGGCAAGGCGCGGACCCCGCCGCCGGTGTCCGCCGCCGACGCGGAGGCCCTGCGGGCGGGAGTCCTCTACCGCGACGACGACATCGTGGCCATCGACAAGCCCTCCGGCCTCGCGGTCCAGGGCGGCTCGCGCCAGCGCGTCCACGTCGACGGCCTGGCGGAGGCGCTGCGCTTCGGTTCCGACGCGCCGCCGCGGCTCGTCCACCGCCTGGACCGGGAGACCAGCGGCGTCCTCGTGCTCGCCCGCCACGCGGCGGCGGCGCGGCAGCTCGCCGGCCTGTTCCGCGGCGGCCGCGTCGCCAAGACCTATTGGGCGGTGGCGGCGGGCGCGCCGCGCCCGCCGGCGGGGGAGGTCGCGCTAGCGCTCGTCCGCCGCGATTCCGGCGGCGAATCGCGCGTCTTCGCCGACCCCGGCGGGCGCCGCGCCGTCACCGGCTACCGCACCGTCGACCGGGCGGGCAAGCGCGCCGCCTGGCTCGAACTCGAGCCGCGCACCGGGCGGACGCACCAGCTGCGCGTCCACTGCGCCAGCCTCGGCGCGCCGATCCTGGGCGACGCGAAATACGGCGGCGGCGCGGGGCCGCTCCACCTGCATGCGCGGCGCATCGAGATCCCCGGCCGCGCCGCCATCGAAGCGCCGCTCCCGCCGCATTTCGCCGCCGCGTTCGAACGTTTCGGCTTCGCCCTCGAGGCCGCGCGGCGCGACGCCGGGACGTGAGGCGCGCCCGGGTCGCGGCGGCGCGCGACGGCGGCGGAGCCGAAATAAC
This sequence comes from Alphaproteobacteria bacterium, assembly GCA_965242575.1. Taxonomy (GTDB): domain Bacteria; phylum Pseudomonadota; class Alphaproteobacteria; order UBA7887; family UBA7887; genus JANQOH01. The sequence continues at coordinate 1,269,079 of OZ251461.1, read as the reverse complement.
CCCCCGCCCTACCCCGCGCCGGACCGGGCGACGAGGAAGCGCGCGCCGCGCGGCCCCGCGCGCTCGGAATGGGTTATCCCCGCCGCCAGCGAGAACGTGTCGCCCGCGGCGCAGCGATGCGTCCGGTCGCCCACCGTCACCTCGATCTCGCCGTCCAGCATCAGCAGCATCGCGGCGAAGTCGTGGGCGTGCGGCGGGTTGACGGTCTCGGGCGCCCAGGCGGTTTCGGCGACCGGGCCCATGCCCCGCCGCGCGGCCTCGGCGCGAAAGGCGTCGGCGTTCATGGCTCCGCTCCTCCCCATCGGCGATCCGGCGGCGGCGAGGATGGCGCGCCGGCGCCGGGCGCGCAAGCGGCTTGCGCCGGCGCGCCCGGCGGCCTACGTTAGGCGCCCCACGAATACGCGCCGCCCCGGCTTGCCTCCGGGCGGCGAGAGGCGCGAGGCCGCGCGAAGCGGGCGGCGCGGCGGAGGAATGCGCGATGGCGGCGTTGACATCGGTTCGGCTCGACGACCGCGGCGTCGTCGTCGCGGAAGGCGCCGACACGGACGAGTTTCTCCAGGGCCTCGTGACCAACGACATGGCCCGCCTGGGGCCCGACAACGCGCTCTACGCCGCGCTGCTCACGCCGCAGGGGAAGTACCTGCACGACTTCTTCCTGCTCCGCCTCGGCCCCGCCGTCGCCATCGAATGCGAGCGCGCGCGCGTCGCCGACCTGATGCGCCGCCTCGCCACGTACCGCCTGCGCGCCAAGGTGTCGATCGAGGACGCCAGCGACCGCTACGCCGTGGTCGCGCTGTTCGGCTCCGGCCCGCCGCGGCTGGAGACGGCGCGCATCTACGCCGACCCCCGGCTCGGCGCGCTCGGCTGGCGCGCGCTCATGCCCCGCGACGATGTGGACACGGAACTGGAGAAGACCGCCTCCGTGACCCGGGGGACGGCGGCGGATTACGACGGCCTGCGCCTGGGCCTCGGCGTGCCCGACGGCTCGCGCGACATCCTCGTCGAGAAGTCGTTCCCGCTGGAGGCGAATTTCGAGGAGCTGAACGGAGTCGACTTCGAGAAGGGCTGCTACGTCGGGCAGGAGAACACCACCCGGCAGAAGCGCCGCGGCGCGGTGCGCAAGCGGCTCATGCGCGTCGACATCGAGGGCGCGCCGCCGCCGCCGGACACCGCCATCGTCTTTGAGGACAAGCGCGCCGGCGTCATGCGCTCCAGCGGCGGCGGGGCCGGTATCGCCCTGCTGCGGCTCGAATACGCCGACAAGGCGCGCGATTCCGGCGAGCCGCTGCGCGCCGGCGCGGCGCTGCTCACCCCCGTCAAGCCCGACTGGGCGCGCTACTGACGCGCCTCGTCCTCTCCGGGAGCCAGATCCGGAAACAGGCGGGAGAGGCCGGCGGCGGAGGCGTCGCAAAGCCCGCGCTCGGTGATCAGCCCGCTCACCAGACGCGCCGGGGTCACGTCGAAGGCGTAGTTCGCCACCGGCGTCGACTCCGGGACGATCCGCACCCGCTCCAGCCGCCCGTCGGCGGTGGCCCCGGCGACCTCCGCCACCTCCTCCGGCCCGCGCCGCTCGATGGGGATGTCGGCGAGGCCGTCGCGGATCGTCCAGTCGATGGTGGTGGAGGGCAGCGCGACGTAAAACGGTACTCCGTTGTCCTGCGCCGCGAGCGCCTTGAGATAGGTGCCGATCTTGTTCGCCACGTCGCCCGCCGCCGTGGTCCGGTCGGTTCCGACGATGCACAGGTCGACCGTTTCGTGCTGCATCAGGTGGCCGCCGGCGTTGTCCGTCACCACCGTGTGCGGGACTCCGTGCCGGCCGAGTTCGAACGCGGTGATCCCCGCGCCCTGGTTGCGCGGCCGCGTCTCGTCCACCCACACATGGACCGGGATCCCGGCGTCGTGCGCCATGTAGATCGGCGCCGTCGCCGTCCCCCAATCGATGGTGGCGAGCCAGCCGGCGTTGCAATGGGTCAGCAGGTTGACCGGCTCGCCCTCCGCCTTGCCGGCGGCCGCGGCGCGGACGAGCGCGAGGCCGTGCGCGCCGATCGCGCGGCAGATCTCCACGTCCTCGTCGCAGATCCGCCCCGCCAGCGCCCACGCCGCCGCGGCGCGCTCGCCCGGCGGCAGATCGCGGACGGCGGCGCGCGTCCGGTCGAGCGCCCAGCGCAGGTTGACCGCCGTGGGCCGCGTCGCCAGCAGGCGTTCGCGCGCCGCGTCGATGGCCGCATCGCCGGCGTCGGCGCGCATCGCGATGGCGAGGCCGTAGGCGGCCGCCGCGCCGATCAGCGGCGCGCCGCGCACCCGCATTTCGCGGATCGCCTCGCACACCGCGTCGAGCGTGTCGAGGCGGGCCGTGGCGAATTCGTGCGGCAGCCGCGTCTGGTCGATGATCCCCACCGCGCCGCCGCCGGCGGCGGGCCATATCGTCCGCCAGGACTTGCCGTCGATCTTCACGGGCGCGCCGGGTGTGGACAGCGCCGCCGCCCCCCGGCACAGTGCGCCCGGCGGCGCAAGCGCGGGGAGGCGGAGCCATGAGGACGTTGCGCGAATGGCGGCTGTTCGCGGCGGGGCTGGCCGGTCTGGCGGCCGCCGGTCTGGCGGCCGATCGGGCGGCGGCCGACTGGGCGGCCTTCGAGATGACGGCGGAGGACCCGCCGCGCCGCGTCGGCGCGGTCGAGGCGGTGGACAGCTGGTTCACCACCCTGGCGACGCTGGTGTTCGAGGTCGAGGGCCTGGCGCCGGGGACCTACCCCGTGGCGCTGCTGGAGCAGGCGGATTGCGCCGGCGCCGCGGCGGGCCGCGTCTATCGCCGCGATTCCGACCCGGCGGAGGCGCCCGCGGGGGCGCTGGGCGAGTTCGTCGTCGCCGCCGACGGCGCGCATACGCGGACGTTGACGATCAAGCCGCCGAAACTGGACGCCGCCGCCGAGAAGCTGACGGTCACGGAAATGCGCGGTCATGCCCTCGTCCTCCTGGCCGCCGCCGGCGCGCCGCCCGGAGTCGCGGCCTGCGGCGCCGTCCCCGCCGCCCCGCCGGAGGAGCCCGATGGCGCCGCCGGAGTGGATTGAACACTCGACCTCGCCCTTACCAAGGGCGCGCTCTACCACTGAGCTACGGCGGCGCGGAGCCATCGCGACCATGCCACGCGCCCGCCCGCCGCGCAAGCCGGCCCGCCATGGCGGATAACCCGCCGGACGGCGCCGCCCCGCCGGGGCCGAAGGCCGGGCGCAAGGCCGCCGAGCGCTTCGCCCGCCAGGCGGCGGCGCTGCGCGAGAACCTGCGCAAGCGCAAGGCGCGAAACCGCGCCCGCGCCGCCTCCCCCGCGCGCCGGGAAGCGCCGCCGCGCGCTTGAGCGCGGCGCGCCGGGGGGCTACAACGCCGGCGTCGAAACCGGGCGCGCGCGATGGACAAGCTGCGCATATGCGGGGGGCGGCCGCTATGCGGGACGATCCCCATCGCCGGCGCCAAGAACGCGGCGCTGCCGCTGCTCGCGGCGGCGCTCCTCACCGACCGCCCGCTCGTCCTAGAACGCGCGCCGAAGGTCGCCGACATCGCCACCATGACGGCGCTGCTCGCCGAGCTCGGCGTCGACGCGGGAACCGGCGCGGACGGCGCGCTGACCCTGTGCGCGGCGGCGATCCGCCGGCGGACCGCCCCTTACGAACTCGTCCGCAAGATGCGCGCGTCGGTGCTCGTGCTCGGCCCGCTGCTCGCCCGCGAGGGCCGCGCCCGGGTCTCGCTCCCCGGCGGCTGCGCCATCGGCCCCCGGCCCGTCGACCTGCACCTGGCGGGGCTGGAGCGCATGGGGGCGGAGATCTCCCTCGCCGACGGCTACATCGATGCCCGCGCCCCCGGCGGCCTGTCCGGCGCGCGCATCGCGCTGCCGGCGCCCTCGGTGGGCGCGACCGAGAACCTGCTCATGGCGGCCACCCTGGCGCGCGGGCGCACCGTCATCGCCAACGCCGCGCGCGAACCCGAGATCGTCGACCTCGCCGATTGCCTGACGGCGATGGGCGCGCGCGTCCGGGGCGCGGGGAGCGGCGCGATAACCGTCGACGGCGTCGCCGCGCTCGGCGGCGCGCGCCACGCCGTTCTGCCCGACCGCATCGAGACGGGGACCTACGCCATCGCCGCCGCCATCGCCGGCGGGACGCTGGAGCTCGCGGGCGCCCGCGCCGACCTCGCCGCCGCGGCGGTGGACAAACTCGCCTCCGCCGGGGTCGAGATCGAAGCGGCGGAGGGGGGCATGCGCGTGTCGCGGCGCGGCGGGCCGGTGCGCGGATTCGACGCGATGACGGCGCCGTATCCCGGCTTCCCCACCGACATGCAGGCGCAGACGATGGCGCTGATGGCCGTCGCCGACGGCGCGTCGCTGATCACCGAGACGATCTTCGAGAACCGCTTCATGCACGTCCCGGAGCTCGGCCGCATGGGCGCCGACATCACCGTCCACGGCGCCTCGGCGATGGTGCGCGGGGTAGCCGAACTCACCGGCGCGCCGGTGATGGCCACCGACCTGCGCGCCAGCGTGTCGCTGGTCCTGGCCGCGCTCGCCGCGCGCGGCGAGACCGTCATCGGCCGCGTCTATCACCTGGACCGCGGCTACGAATCCATCGAGGAGAAACTCGCGGCCTGCGGCGCCGACATCGAGAGGGTGCGCGGATGAGCGGCCCGCTGCGCCTGCGCGCCCTCGCGCCCGGCGACTACGCGGTGCTCGCCGCCTGCCTCCAGGACGCGGCGATGCCGGTCTCCGAGATGGCCTTCCTGCCGGGCGCGCGCCGGTTCGCCGCCGTGTTCGACCGCTTCATGTGGGAGCGCGTCGCCGCCGCGCGCCGCCGGCGGGCGGAGTTCGTCGTCCGCAGCGCCCTCCGCTTCGAGGGCGTCGGCGCGGCGCGGAGCCGCGCCATCGACCGCGCCGGCGGCGCCGCGCCGCGGTTGCTCACCCTGGCGCCGGAGGCGGACGCGGTGGCGCTGGTGTTCGCGGGCGGCGGCGCGATCCGCCTCGAGGGCCTGGCCGGGAAGCCGGTAGCCGCCTACCTCGAGGACATCGCCGAGCCGCGCCCCGCGCCGGCGCAGCCGTCCGAACGAACGCCGGCCGAATGAGCGCGGGCCGAACGCGCGCGGGCCGAATGAGCGCCGGAGACCGGCCCGGGCTCGTCGCGGCGGTCCCGCGGGGGCGCATCCTCGCCGAGCTGACGCCGCTGATGGCGCGGGCGGGGATCGAGCCCGAGCCCGCCTTCTCGGACCCCGCCGCGCGGCAGCTGACCTTCCGCACCAACCTGCCCGGGCTCACCCTGATCCGCGTCCGCAGTTTCGACGCGGCGACCTTCGTCGCCTTCGGGGCGGCGCAGTTCGGCGTCGCCGGGCGCGACGTGCTGGCCGAATTCGACTATCCCGAAATCTACGCGCCGCTCGATCTCGGCATCGGCCGCTGCCGCATGGCGGTGGCGGAGCCGGCGGGGATCGCCAGTTCCGACGATCCCGCCCGCTGGAGCCACGTCAACGTAGCGACCAAATACCCCGAGACGACGCGCCGGCATTTCGCCCGCCGCGGCGTGCAGGCGGAGTGCATAAAACTCAGCGGCGCGATGGAGCTCGCGCCCGGCCTCGGCCTGTGCCGGCGCATCGTCGACCTGGTGTCCACCGGGCGGACGCTGCGGGCCAACGGCCTGGTCGAGGTCGAGAAGATCGCCGACGTGACTTCCTGCCTGATCGTCAACCGCGCGGCGTGGAAGACCCGCCCGGACGAAATCGGCGCCTGGATAGACCGCTTTCGGGAGGCCGTGGATGGCCGAGCGCCTTGACGCCGCCGCGCCCGGTTTCGCCGAACGCTTCGCGGCGAAACTGGCGGACCGCCGCGCGACCGACTCCCGCGCCGCGGCCGAGGCGGCGGAGATCGTCGCCGCGGTCCGCGCGCGCGGCGACTCGGCGCTGCGCGCATACACCGCCCGCCTCGACCGCGCGGACCCGGACGCCGGGCTGCGCGTCGCGCCGGAAGAGATCGCCCGGGCGCGCGCCGCGCTGGACGCGGAGACCGCCGCCGCGCTGGAGCTGGCGGCGGAGCGGATCGCGGCGTTCCACCGCGGGCAGGTCCCGCGCGACCGCTGGCGCCGCGACTCCGCCGGGGTGGGCCTGGGCGAGCGCTGGCGCCCGATAGCGGCGGTCGGCCTCTACGTTCCGGGCGGGCGGGCGGCGTATCCCAGTTCGGTGCTCATGAACGCGGTCCCCGCCCGCGTCGCCGGGGTCGAGCGCCTCGTCATGGCGACTCCGACCCCGGACGGAGTTACGAACCCGGCGGTCCTCGCCGCCGCCGCCATCGCCGGGGTCGACGAGGTCTGGCGCATCGGCGGCGCCCAGGCCATCGCCGCGCTGGCCTACGGGACCGAGAGCATCGCCCCGGTGGACAAGATCGTCGGCCCCGGCAACGCCTGGGTGACGGCGGCCAAGCGCCAGGTCTTCGGCGCCGTCGGCATCGACGCGCTGGCCGGGCCGTCCGAGGTCCTCGTGGTTGCGGACGGCGCCAACGACCCGCGCTGGATCGCCGCCGACCTTCTCGCCCAGGCCGAGCACGACCCGGCGGCGCAATCGATCCTGATGACCGACGACCCGGTTTTCGCCGACGCGGCGGAGGCGGCGGTCGAGGCGCTGCTGGCGGAGCTGCCCCGCGCCGAGGTCGCCCGGGCGAGCTGGCGCGACCACGGCCTGGTCGTCGTCCTCCCCGCGCTCGACGCCGCGCCGGCGCTCATCGACCGCGCGGCGCCCGAGCACTTGCAAATCGCGACCGCCGACCCCGAGGCGATCTCGCGCGCCGTCCGCCACGCCGGCGCGGTGTTCCTCGGCCGCCTGACGCCGGAGGCGCTGGGCGATTACGTCGCCGGCCCCAACCACGTCCTGCCCACTTCGGGGAGCGCGCGCTTCTCCTCCGGCCTGTCGGTCTTCGACTTCCTCAAGCGCACCGGCCTGCTGCACTGCGGCGCAGCGGGGCTGGCGGCGCTGGGCCCGGCCGCGGCGCGCCTCGCCGGGGCCGAGGGGCTCGACGCGCACGCCTTGTCGGTGACGCTGCGGCTCGGCGGCGGGGACCCGGACCCGCGGTGACGCCGCCCCCCGGCGCCGCGCCCCCGGACGCCGATATCGAGGACGCCGAAAGCGGGCGCATCGTCGACATCGTCCTCGACGACGGCGGGGAGGGCCGCTGGAGCCCGGAGGTCGAGCAGGAGCGCCGCGTCGCCGTCTTCGACCTGCTGGAGGCCAACAGTTTCGCGCCGGCGGACGCGCCGCCCGGCCCCTACGCCGTGCGCCTGTCGGTCGCCGGCGGGCGACTGGACATGCGCGTCCGCGCGGCGGCGGGCGGCGCGGACGCCGGGCGCATCGTCGTCCCGCTGTCGGGGCTGCGGCGCGTCGTCCGGGACTATTTCACGGTGTGCGAGAACTATTTCGCCGCGATTCGCGCCGCGCCGCCATCGCGCATCGAGGCGCTGGACATGGGCCGGCGCGCCGTCCACGACGAGGGCGCGGAGCTGCTCCGGGCGGCGCTGGCCGGGCGCGTCCGCATCGACGGCGCCACCGCGCGGCGCCTGTTCACCCTGGTGTGCGCGCTGCATCTGCGGGGCCGGGCGCCGGGGCGATGACGAACAGCGTGCTGTTCATGTGCGCGAACAACGCCTTGCGGTCGCCGATCGCCGAGGGGTTGGCGAGGTTCCTGCTCCACGGCGCGGTGTACGTCGATTCCGCCGGCCTGCGCCGGGGCGCGCTGGACACTTTCGCGGTCGCCGCGATGGACGAGATCGGGATCGACATATCGGGCCACCGCGCCAAGGCGCTGGAGGACCTGGACGACGAATCCTTCGACCTGATCGTGACCCTGTCGCCGGACGCGCAGCACCGCGCGCTGGAGTTCACCCGCGCCAGCGCCACCGAGGTGGAGTATTGGCGCACCTTCGACCCGTCGATCATCGAGGGCGCGCGCGAGGTCCGCCTCGCCGCCTACCGCGGCGTCCGCGACGGCCTGCTGTCCCGCATCCGCTCCCGCTTCGAACGCCCCGGCGCACCGGTGCGGTGACGGCGCGGCCGGGGAGAAAACGCGCATGACGCCGCCCGGCTGCCTCGGCGCCAGCGCCGCCGCCGGGCGTTCGACGCGGCGAGGGGGACACCGTTGCCGGGTCTGCGCCGCAAGGCGCGTCCCCCTCCTTCGCAAGAGCAAGCCCGCGGCGGCAAGGCCGCGAAGCGCGGCCCGCCGTGGCGGGCCGGCGCCGGACTCCGCGGGCAACGCGGCCGGCGTGGCGGCGGAGAAACGCGGGTTAACCGCGCCCCTCCGAACCGCCGGCCCGCGTCACGCGGCCTTGCCGTGGCAGTGCTTGTATTTCCGGCCCGAACCGCAGGGGCAGGGCGCGTTGCGGCCGACCTTGCCCCAGCCTCCGGGGCGGCCCGGCGGGCGGGGCGATGGCGGCGGCGGCGCGGCGGGGCCGGGGGCGAAGGGGTCGCCGCCCGGCTCCGGCGCGCCGCCGGCGACGGCGGCCAGGGCCGGCGCGCGGCGCTCCATCGCGAACGGCGCGCTCCGCGCCGGCAAGGGGGCCTCCGGCAGCCGCAGCTCCACATGCGCCAGGGTCGCGGCGACCGCCTCGCGGAAACGCTCCAGCATGTCCTCGAACAGTTCGAACGCCTCGCGCTTGTATTCGTTGAGCGGGTCGCGCTGGGCGAAGGCGCGCAGCCCGATCCCCTGGCGCAGGTGGTCGAGCGACAGCAGATGGTCCTTCCACAACTGGTCGAGCAGTTGCAGCATCAGCGACTTCTCGATCTGGCGCATGACGTCGGGGCCCAGGCGCGACGCCTTCTCGGCCATCCTGCGGTCCACCCGGTCCGCCAGCCTGGCGCGGATCTCCTCATCGGCGATGCCCTCCTCGGCGGCCCATTCGGCGACCGGCAGGTCGAGGCCGAACAGCCGCAACGCCTCTTCGTGCAGCCGCGCCGTGTCCCACTGTTCGGCGAAGGCGCCCTCGGGGATGCATTGGGCGACCAGGTCGGCGATGACCTGCGCGCGCATGTCCGCCGCCGCGTCCGACAGGTCGTCCGACTTCATGAGGTCGATGCGCTCGGCGTAGATCACCTTGCGCTGGTCGTTCATCACGTCGTCGAAGCGCAGCAGGTTCTTGCGGACCTCGAAGTTGCGCGCCTCGACCTTTTCCTGCGCTTTGGCGAGCGCGCGGTTGATCCACGGGTGGTAGATCGCCTCGCCCTCCTCGAGGCCGAGGCGGCGCAGCATTCCGTCCATGCGCTCGGAGCCGAAGATGCGCATCAGGTCGTCTTCCAGCGACAGGAAGAACTTGGAGGCGCCGGGGTCGCCCTGGCGGCCGGACCGCCCGCGCAGCTGGTTGTCGATGCGCCGGCTCTCGTGGCGTTCGGAGCCGATCACGTAGAGTCCGCCGGCCTCGAGGGCGCGGTCGCGCCCGGCGCCGATTTCGGCCTCCACCTTCCCGGCGACGCGGGCGCGCCGCGCTTCGTCGGCCGCCTCGCCGAGCTCCTGCGCCAGACGCATTTCGAGGTTGCCGCCGAGCTGGATGTCGGTGCCGCGCCCGGCCATGTTGGTGGCGATGGTCACGGCGCCCGGCCGCCCGGCCTGGGCGATGATGAACGCCTCCTGTTCGTGGTAGCGCGCGTTGAGCACCTTGTGCGGGACCTTGCGCTTCTTGAGGACGGCGGCCAGCTCCTCCGACCGCGCGATGCTGGTGGTGCCGACGAGGATCGGCTGGCCGCGCTCGCGGCAGTCCTCGATCTGGGCGACGATGGCGTCGAGCTTCTCGCGCGCGGAGCGGTAGATCTCGTCGTCGTTGTCCGCCCGCACCATGGGCATGTGGGTGGGGACCTCGACCACGCCGAGGCCGTAGATCTCGGAGAATTCGGCCGCCTCGGTGGCCGCGGTGCCGGTCATGCCGGCGAGTTTGGGGTAGAGCCGGAAGTAATTCTGGAACGTGATGGAGGCGAGGGTCTGGTTCTCGTTCTCGATGTTCACGCGCTCCTTGGCCTCGAGCGCCTGGTGCTGCCCGTTGGAGTAGCGCCGCCCCTCCATCATCCGGCCCGTGAACTCGTCGATGATGACGACCTTGTCGTCCTTGACGATGTAATCGACGTCGCGCTTGAACAGCTTGTGCGCGTTGAGCGCCTGGTTGACGTGGTGGACCACGCTCACGTTTTGCAGGTCGTAGAGGCCGGGGGTCTTCAACACGCCCTCGCGGGCGAGCAGGCGCTCGACGGTCTCGGCGCCGGCGTCGGTCAGCGTCGCCTTGCGCGCCTTTTCGTCGACCTCGAAGTCGTCCTCCCCGAGCTCCGGTATCAGGCGGTCGATACGGGTGTAGAGCTCCGAATTGTCCTCGGTCGGGCCGGAGATGATGAGCGGCGTGCGCGCCTCGTCGACCAGGATGCTGTCGACCTCGTCGACGATGGCGAAGTTGGGCGTCCGCTGCACCATGTCGTCGAGGCGGAACTTCATGTTGTCGCGCAGGTAGTCGAAGCCGAACTCGTTGTTGGTGCCGTATGTGACGTCGGCGGCGTAGGCGGCGCGCCGCTCCTCGGCGCCGAGCCCGGCGACGATGCAGCGGACCTCGAGGCCCAGGAAGCGGTATATGCGGCCCATCCATTCGGCGTCGCGGCGGGCGAGATAGTCGTTGACGGTGACGACGTGGACGCCGCGCCCGGCGAGCGCGTTGAGATAGACCGGCAGGGTGGCCGCCAGCGTCTTGCCCTCGCCGGTCTTCATTTCGGCGATCTCGCCATTGTGCAGCACCATGCCGCCGACCAGCTGGACGTCGAAATGGCGCTGGCCGAGGGTGCGCCGGGCGGCCTCGCGCACCGTCGCGAAGGCGTCGACCAGCAGGTCGTCGAGGCTCTCGCCGCCCTCCGCGCGCGCGCGGAGGGCGCCCGTGCGCGCCTGGAGATCGGAGTCCGAAAGCGCCTCGAGGTCCGGCTCCAGCGCGCCGATCCGCGCCGCCGTGCGCATGTGGGCCCTGACGGTGCGGTCGTTGACGCTGCCGAAGAGTTTTCGGGCGACGGCCTTCAGCATGAACGGCCCTCCGGGACGCGCGGCGCGGCGTTCGCGCCGGCCCGGTCGACATAGGCGCGGCCCCGGCCGCTGTCAACGCGAACCCGTCCGGCGGCGCGGCGGCGATCCGGCGTTCGGAGAGGCTTCCGCCCCTTGCCGCTCCTTGCGATCGACGGCCGCCGTTCGGGCGGCGGCGCGGCGCGGGCGGCGCTTGCGTCCCCGGAGGAGGTTTCCGCGCGATTGACGCGCCCGCCCGTCCGCGGGTAGGTAATTGCCTTGCGTCGCGACGTCGCGCGTCCGCCGCCGCGGCGATGCACGAGGAGAGCCGCCATGACGATCTTTCGCCACCTTGTCTCCGCCGCCGGGATGCTCGCCCTTCTCTCGCTCGCCGCATGCGGCGGAGGGGGCGGCGGAGGCGGAGGGGGCGCCGGCGGCGCCAGCTCCGGTCTCCGCCTGGACCCGGCGCGCGCGCAAGCGCTGACCGGCTCCTCGCCTCCGGCCGAGACCGTCGCCGACGTCCGGGCGCGCGCCGCCGCGCTCCTCGAACGCTCCGATTCGATCATTTCCTCCACCGTCTTCGGGAATTCGTCCGACCCGGATCTCCGCAGCTTCCAGCTCCGGGCGCGCTGTTTCGGAACGACATGCACGTGGACGGAGCCGAGAAGCGGGATATCCGAGACGATCTCCTTGCGCGATCTGGAGGTCGCGTCCGGCGCACATCGGGCAGTCCTCGGCAAGAACGGCGTCACGATGATCGAAACCGCGGTCGCCGAAACCGAAGATGAATTCGGCACCAAAGGGTACAGTGGGCAGATGGACCATGCGGCGTTCCAGCTGGAAATCGACAGCGGAACGATCAACGGCGTGTACTTCGGCTACCGGCTGGGCGCCGCCATTGGCGACCTGACCGGAAGCGCGCCGGGGTTCACGCTCACATGGCGCGGGCTGATGGCCGGGACCGCGACCGCAGGCGCCGCGCGGGACAACCTGTTGCAGGGCGACGCCGCGTTGACCTACACCGCCGACGGAGCGCGGGGCACGCTCGACGCGGCGTTCACGAATATCCGCGACCTCGACAGGGGCGCGGCCCATTCGACGGCGGCCTTGCGGTTCGACGACGTTCCGGTCGCTTCCGACGGAACCTTCCAGGCCGGCCTGACCGGCAACCGCATCCAGGGCGGGTTCTACGGCCCCGGCCACGCCGAAACGGCGGGAGTCGTCGAACAGGCGAACATCGTAGGCGCGTTCGGCGCGAAACGCGCCCCCTAACCCCGCGCGGCGGCCGCCGCTTCGATCACGGCCCGGCCGCTGTCAACGCGGGAGGCGGCTTGACCGCGCCCGGCCCGGCGCTATGGTGCGCGCGGCGCGCGCGAAGGGCGCGGCGGGAAGCGGGAGGCGGAGATGGCCAAACCCAGCAGTCTGAAAATCCGGCTCAACTCCAGCGCCGGAACGGGGCACTTCTACGTGACGAAGAAGAACCCGAAAAACATGACCGGCAAGTTCGAGATCATGAAATACGACCCGGTCGCGCGCAAGCACGTGCTCTACAAGGAAGGCAAGATCAAGTAGGGCGAATCTGCGACCGCGCGTAATCCGGCATGTCCTCGGCGATCCCTTCCGGGTCCAGGTGGACGATAACCTCGGCGCCCGGGAACGCGGCGACGATGTCCTCCTCCACCCGGTCCGACACGACATGCGCGTCGCGCAGGGTCATCGATCCCTCGAGCTCGAGGTGGAGCTGGACGAAGCTGCGCGGCCCGGAGCGCCGGGTGCGCAGGTCGTGGACGCCCCGCACTTGCGGATGCGCCGCGGCGATATCGAGGATGCGCCGGCGCTCCGCCTCGGGGAACTCCCGGTCCATCAGCCCGTCCAGCGCCGTCCGCAGGATCCCCCACGCGCTGTAGAGAATGTAGGCGGCGACGAGCAGCGCCGCCGCGGGGTCGATCCACGCGGCGTCGAACCGCCCGGCCCCGACCAGCGCGCCGATGATCGCCAGGTTCGCCAGCAGGTCGGCCCGGTAGTGCAGCGAATCCGCGCCTATCGCCGTCGACCCGGTGCGCCGGACGACGTAGGTCTGGTAGCGGACCAGGCCGAAGGTCAGGGCGATGGACACGAGCATGACGGCCACGCCGGCGTCGCCATAGGCGACGGGGCGCGGGCCGGCCAAGCGGGAGAGCGCCTCGAAAACCAGAAACAGCGCCGAACCGGCGACGAAGGCGGCCTGGGCGAGGCCGGCGATCGATTCCGCCTTGCCGTGGCCGAACCGGTGCTCGGCGTCGGGCGGCGCCAGCGCATGGCGGACGGCGACGAAATTGACCGCCGACGCCATCGCGTCGAGCGCCGAATCGACCAGCGACGACAGGACGGCCACCGAATCGGTGGCGACCCAGGCGGCGAATTTCAGGCAGATCAGCGCGCCGGACACCGCCAGCGCCGCCCGGGTCGCGCGCTTCAGCAGCCGCGCCCGGGCCGCAATTCCCAAAACCTCGACGCCGGGCGGCGCGCCGCTCACGGGAACAGCCTCCGGCTCGTCCAGGCGTCCTCCGGCGCGGCGCGGCGGTAGGCGACGCGGTCGTGGAGGCGGAACGCGCCGTCGCGCCAGAACTCGATGCGGAGCGGGGCGAGGCGGAAGCCGGACCAGAAGGGCGGGCGGGGCACCGGACCGGCGCCGAACCTCGCCGCGAAGCGGGCGGCGCGGGCCTCGAGGACGAAGCGGCCCTCCAGCGGCTCCGACTGCCGGCTCGCCCAGGCGCCGATGCGGCTCGGGCGGCTCCGCCCGGCGAAATAGGCGTCGGCCTCGGCGTCGTCGACCGGCGCGACGGGGCCCTCGACTCGCACCTGGCGGCGCAGGCTCTTCCAGTGGCAGCACAGCGCCGCGCGCGGGTTCGCCGCCAGCTCCCGCGCCTTGCGGCTGCCCAGATTGGTGTAGAAGACGAGGCCGCCCGAATCGGCGGCCTTGACCAGGACCATGCGCGCCGACGGCGCGCCGTCGGCGGCCGCGGTGGCGAGGCAGGCGGCGTTGGGGTCGTTCGGCTCCCGCGCGCCGGCGTCCTCGAGCCAGGCGGCGAACAGCGCGACCGGGTCCTCGTCCAGGGGAATCGCCATGCCGCGAACCTGTCCGGCCCCTTATATTCGCCCGCGCGAAAGCCTATATGCCAACCACGGCCGCCGCGGCAAGCGCGGTGGCGCGCACCGGTATCGCGAGGATGTCATGACGAAACCCTGGAAGACCGCGCTGGCCGCCGGCCTGGTCCTGGCGCTCGGCGGCTGTTCGGGCGGGGAGAAGGAGACGGTCGGCAGCATCATCGGCGCCGGCATCGGCGGGCTCGCGGGCTCGCAGGTCGGCAAGGGCTCGGGGCAGCTCGCCGCCGTCGGCGTCGGCGCGCTCATCGGCGCCATGATCGGCGGCGAATTGGGCCGGAACCTCGACGAGGCCGACCGGGTTCTGGCCGAGCGCAACTACCAGGAGACGCTGGAGACGATCCCCACCGGGACCACCACGACCTGGGAGAACCCCGACACCGGGGTGAGCGGGACCCATACGCCGATACACACCGAGCAGACGGAGACGGGGCAGTATTGCCGCGAGTTCCAGCAGACGATCACCATCGGCGGGCAGACGGAGGAGGCCTACGGGCGCGCCTGCCGGCAGCCGGACGGAACCTGGATGATCGTCGACGCCTGAACCGGGGCGCCCGGCGGAGGATCGGCGCGGCGCGCGGAGGATCGGCGCGGCTTTCGCGGCCCGCGCCCGTGGTGTAGGTTGCGGCCCGCCCGCCGCCGCCCTGCACTCGTGTCCGGACCCCATGCCGCACAGCGATTCCGCCGCGCCCGAAGCGGCGACGCAAGCAAGCCCGGCGCTTCTGGCCGGCCGCAGGGGCCTCGTCATGGGGGTCGCCAACGACCGCTCGCTCGCCTGGGGCATAGCGCGCGCGGCGGCGGCCCACGGCGCCGAACTCGCCTTCTCCTACCAAGGGGAGGCGCTGGCGAAGCGCGTCCGCCCCCTCGCCGAATCGGTCGGGTCGTCGCTGGTCCTGCCCTGCGACGTGACCGACGCGGCGGACCTCGACGCGGTGTTCGGCGAGCTCGACGCGCGCTGGGGCGGGCTGGACTTCGTCGTCCACGCCGTCGCCTGGTCGGACAAGGAGCAACTCAAGGGCCGCTACGTCGACACCACGCGCGACAATTTCGTCCGCAGCCTCGACGTCTCGTGCTATTCGTTCACCGCGGTCTGCCGCCGCGCGCGGGCGTCGATGCGGCGCGGCGGAAGCCTGCTCACGCTCACCTATTACGGCGCCGAGCGGGTGATGCCGCATTACAACGTCATGGGCGTGGCCAAGGCGGCGCTGGAGGCCAGCGTCCGCTACCTGGCGGTCGACCTGGGCGGCGAGGGAATCCGCGTCAACGCCGTGTCGGCGGGGCCGATCAGGACGCTGGCGGCGAGCGGCATCGGCGATTTCCGCTACATCCTCAAGTGGAACGAATACAACTCGCCGCTCAAGCGCAACGTGACCATCGACGACGTGGGCGGCGCGGCGGTGTTCCTTCTCGGCCCCCTCGGCGCCGGGGTCACGGGGGAGGTCCTGCACGTCGATGCGGGCTACCACGTCGTCGGCATGAAGGCGGTCGACGCGCCCGACATCGCCACGGTCTGATGGCGGGGAACGGCTTCGGCCACAATTTCCGCTTCACCACCTGGGGCGAGAGCCACGGCCCGGCGATCGGCTGCGTCGTCGACGGCGCGCCGCCGCGCCTGCCGCTGGCGGAGGCCGACATCCAGCCCTGGCTCGACCGCCGCCGGCCGGGGCGGTCGCGCTTCACCACGCAGCGGCGCGAGCCGGACCGGGTGCGAATCCTCTCCGGCGTCTTCGCGGGCGTCACCACCGGCGCGCCCATCGCGCTGGTCGTCGAAAACACGGACCAGCGCCCGCGCGACTACGGCGATATCGCCGAAAAATTCCGCCCCGCCCACGCCGATTACACCTATTGGCGCAAATACGGCGTTCGCGACTATCGCGGCGGCGGGCGGGCCAGCGCCCGCGAGACGGCGATGCGGGTCGCCGCCGGCGCGGTCGCGCGCAAGGTTCTGGGCGAAGGCGTGACGGTGCGCGGCGCCCTGGTGCAGGTCGGGAGCCGCGCCATCGACCGGTCGCGGTGGGACTGGAGCGCGGTCGAGGACAACCCCTTCTGGTGCCCCGACGCGCGCGCGGCGGAGCTGTGGGCGGAGGACATCGACGCGCTCCGCAAGGCGGGGAATTCGACCGGGGCGGTGGTCGAGGTGGTCGCCGAAGGCGTCCCCGCCGGCCTCGGCGCGCCGGTTTACGACAAGCTCGACGCCGATATCGCCAAGGCGCTGATGAGCATCAACGCGGTGAAGGGAGTCGAGATCGGCGCCGGTTTCTCGGCGGCGGCGATGACCGGCGCCGAGAGCGCCGATGAAATGCGCGCCGGACGCGGCGGGGCGCCGGAGTTCCTCTCCAACCACGCGGGGGGGATCCTCGGCGGGATCTCCTCCGGGCAGGACGTCGTGGCGCGGTTCGCGGTCAAGCCGACGAGTTCGATACTGGCGCCGAAGCGCACCATCGACGTGCACGGCGCCGACACGGAGATCTCCACGCGGGGCCGGCACGACCCCTGCGTCGGCATTCGCGCGGTTCCGGTGGGCGAGGCGATGATGGCCTGCGCGCTCGCCGACCACCTGCTTCGCCACCGGGCGCAGACCGGCGGCGGCGCGGGCTCGTGAGCGCGCCGCGCGGCCTCGCCGCCCTCCGCAGGCTTTTCGCGCGGCGCGACTTCCGCCTGTACACCGCCGGCAACGCGGTTTCGCTGACGGGGACGTGGGTCCAGCGCGTCGCGCTCGGCTGGCTGACCTGGGAGCTCACGGCGTCGGGCGCGTGGCTCGGCCTCATCGCCTTCGCCGACCTGTTCCCGGCGGTGGTGCTGGGACCCATCGGCGGGGTGGTCGCCGACCGGCTGCCGCGGATCGCCGTCATCCGCGCCGCGCAAACCCTGCTGATGCTCCAGGCGTTCGCGTTGTTCCTCCTCGTGGCGACGGGGTTCGCGACCATCTGGAGCGTGTTCGCGCTGGCGCTGTTCGGCGGCGCGGTGGTGGGCTTCAACCAGCCGGCGCGGCTCGCGCTGGCGCCGAGCCTGGTCCCGCGCGCCGACCTGCCGTCCGCGGTGGCGATCAATTCGGCGACGTTCAACCTCGCCCGCTTCATCGGCCCGGCCATTGCCGGCGCGCTGATCGTCGGCGTCGGCCTGGCGACGGCGTTCGCCGTCAACGCGCTGAGTTTCATCGCCTTCCTGCTCGTGTTGCGGGTGTTGAAGCTCGATTCCGAGGCGACCGAGGCGCGCCCGCCGGACGGGCGGTCGATGTTCGGCGCCATCCTCGACGCGCTGCGCTACGCCGCCGGCCATCCCGGCATCGGCGTCCTGCTCGGCCTCATGCTGGCGTCGTCGATCCTGGTGCGCCCCGTGACCGAGCTCCTCCCCGGCTTCGCCGACCTGGTGTTCGGCGGCGGCGCCGACACGCTGGCGGTCCTCACCGCGACCTTCGGCGTCGGCGCGCTTGTCGGCGCCCTGGCGCTCGCCATGCGCGGCGGCGGCCAGGACGGGCTGGCGCGGCTGTGCCTGTTGTCGATGGCGGTGTCGACCGCGGCGCTGCTCGGCTTCGCGGCCGCCGGCTCGCTCGCCGCCGCGCTGCCGGCGGTGGCGCTGTGCGGCTGCGCGCTGGTGGTGAGCGGCGTGAGCGGCCTCACGCTGGTCCAGCTCACGGTCGACGGCGCGATGCGCGCGCGCGTGCTCAGCCTTTACGGCCTGCTGTTCCGCGGCGGCCCGGCGGTGGGCGCGGTGGCGATGGGCGCTGCGTCGGACTGGGTGGGCCTGCGCCTGCCGCTGGCCATCGGCGCGGTCGCCATGCTGGCGCTTCTGGCGTGGACCTCCGGGCGCCTGCCCCGCCTCGCCACCGCCTTCGAAGCGCGGGGCTGACCGGCGGCGGGGACGGGATTGCGCATCCCTTCATCGAGCGGCGCGCCTCCACGGGCGGCGCCGGCGGTCCCGGGGGGAACGGGTATCGGGGCGCGGATCGAATTTACGTTTCGCGAATCGCGCCTTTCGCCTTCGGGTCGCGCCCGCGGCGGCGGGCGAGGATGGCGCGGCCGCGGCGGACGTGCCACAATATGACGATCAGGACCGCCAAGCCGCAGGCGGTGTGCGCCAGGCTGGAGGCCTCCCGCAGGCCGCGCGCGCCGGCGTAGTAGAGGAGCCAGCCGGTCGCGGCGAGGAACGCCATCGCCGCCGCCAGGACGACGCCGGCGGCGCGGTTGTCGGGGCGGCGAATGCGCGCGCGGACGTGTATCTGCCAGATTCCGCCCAGCAACAGGAGCGCCCAGACGGCGAGGGCGCCGTGGACCTTCATGAGCAGCCCCGGCGCCGCGACCGAGGGCCAGTCGCGCGCGAAATACAGGTCGGCGTAGCGGGGGACGGCGTAGAGGATCCCGGTCGCCGCCAGGGCGGCCGTGCAGGCGTAGAGCGCCCGCCGCAGCGCCGCGCTCACGGCGCGGGGGCGGCCTTCGCGAGCGGACCGCGCAGGAGCAGCAATTTGCGAATCCCGTCGGTGAGGTTGCGCGAGGACAGGGTGGCGCCGGAAATGTTGTCGATGTCGTCGCCGAGCGCCAGCGGGCCGTTCGCCAGGCTCTTGCCGTAGAACTGCGCCCGCCACGACGGGCGCCGGACCTCCCCGCCGTAGGATTCGAGATATTCGAGGATCTCGAACCCGGAGACCGCGCCGCCGCCGTCGACGGCGACGGCGTAGGTTATGAACTCGTGCTTGCCGATCACCTGGTCGGTGAACAGCCAGCCGCCGGCGCCGTCCGCGCGCCAGGCGCGGATGCGCTTCGGCCGGACTCGCACTCCGGCCGCGTCCTCGACGGCGTCGATCGCGTCGTCGTCCAGCGCCGTCACGGGGACCGGCGCGAAGCCGGTCCCCGGCGGAAAGAGCGCCCGCGCGGCGTCCGGCGGCGGGTCGGCGCGCGCAGCGCCGCCCGCCGCCAGAACCAGGACCGCGAGGACCGGGCCGGCCCTCGCGAGTTTCGTTCGCGCCGCGTCAGAAATTGTAGGCGACCTTCAGGCGGAGTTCGTTGTCGGTCTTCTCGATGAAGTGCAGGTCGTCGGTCGGGTCGATCTTCTCGCCGCCGCCCTCGATCTGCTTCAGCCAGCCCACCGACGCCGACCAGCGCTGCCCCTCGAAGTGCAGGCCCGGTCCGGCGAAGAGCGAGAAACGCTCGCGGTTCACCTCGGTCTCGTGCTCCTGTTCGTAGAGCGCCTCGAGGCTCAGATACCAGTTGTTCATGAACCGGTAGCTGATTCCGGTGGCGAACTTCAGCTCGATCTCCATCTCGGCGAAGTTGGGCCATTCGAAGCATTCCCGCGTGTCGGGATCCGTCGAGAAGAAGCCGTCGTCGCCGCCGTCCTCGTTGCACCGCGCCGGTTCGCCGCCGGGGAAGTAGAGCCGCCGCGCGGCGCCGCCGACGTTGACGTCGGCCCAGGCCTGGTCATCGCCGTCGAACGCGGTCGCGACCTCGGCGCGGGTCGCGTGGACGGCCTTGACGGCGGCGTTGGCCCGCCAGGTCAGCTGGCCCTCCATGAAGTACTTCTGCACCGCGACGCCGGTTTCGAGGGCGTAAACCGTCTTCTCCTTGCCGGAGTGCTTGTCCAGCGCGTCGTAGGAGCCCTTCCAGTAGGCGGCGAGGCCGATGACGTCCTCGGCCGTGTTGAGGAATTTGTGCTTCCCGGAGATGTCGAGGCCGGCGAATTTGAGGGTGTAGCTCTCGTCGCCGGGCAGGTAGCCGGGAACGACCAGCCCCGAAGTCTCGATGGACTGGGTCCGGATCGCGCCGCCGAGGGTGAAGTTGTGCGCGAGGCCGTATTCGACCGAGGTCGACATGTTCCAAGCGGTGTATTCGCCGCGGCCCTTGTCGGCCCGGCGGTCGAACGACTGCTGGAGCTTCCCCGACCCCTCGGGGCGGGTTTCGGCCGAGGTGACGGCGGAGAATTGCGCGGACGCGCCCCCCGCCGCCAAGCACAGGCCCGTCGCGAGGACGGCGGCGCCGGCGCGCGCGAGGAGCATCGATCGGGTGTCGGACATAGCGGTCTCCCTGTGTGCCGCGCGGCCGCCGAATCGCGGCCGCAGGAGCATGATAATGAAAGTCATTCGCATTCGCAATAGCCGCCCGCCGCCGCGCGGTTGACGCGCCCGGCGCGGCCGGGTAGCGTGCGCCGCGCCGGAAGGGAGAAGCCCATGAAGATCGACTCGAAGGTCGTCGCGTTCCTCAACGCGGTCCTCAAGAACGAGCTGACCGCGATCAACCAGTATTTCCTGCATTCGCGGATGCTGAAGAATTGGGGCGTCCACGGCCTCGCGAAGCAGGAATACGACCAGTCGGTCGACGAGATGCGCCACGCCGACCGGCTGATCGAGCGCATTCTGTTCCTGGAGGGGCTGCCCAACCTCCAGGACCTCGGCAAGCTCGCCATCGGCGAGAGCGTGAAGGAAATCCTCGAGGCCGACATGGCCCTCGAGACCGCCGCGCTGCCCGTGCTGCGGGACGGGATCGCGCATTGCGAGCGAGTGGGCGATTACGTGTCGCGCGACCTGCTGCGCGAGATCCTCGCCAGCGAGGAGGAGCACGTGGACTGGCTCGAGACCCAGTTCGACCTGGTCTCGCGGATGGGGCTGGAGAACTACACGCTGCTCCGCGCCGATTCGGACTGAGGCGCCTCGGCGCGCGCCCCGCCGCCGGCCTTCCCGCCCGGCGCGGCGGCCGCGGCGAGGCGGGCGAGGCGCCGCGCCGCCGCGAGGACGGCGGCGGGCTTCAGCCGGGGCCAGCAGAACATTCCACCCGCCCGATGCGGCGCGGCGGCTGCGCGCGCCCGCCATGCGCCTCGTCGATGAGCATTTGCGCGTCCCCCAGGCAGCGCCCGCAGCGCGGCCCGGCGCCGAGCGCCGCGTAGGCGTCGCGCGCGCACCGCGCCCCGGCGCGCGCCGCCTCGCGGATCTCCACGTCGCGGTAGGCGTTGCATATGCAGACGAACATCCGGCCGTCCTCCCGCCGCGGAGGATAGGCCGGCTTGCGAATGAGTGTCAATCGCGGCGCGCGAATTTTTTCGCGCCGGCAAAATCGCGGCGGATCGGCGGGTTAGCGCCTGTCCGGGCCGCCCGCGGGCGGCGGCGCGCCGGCGAATTCGATCTGCTCCGGGTGGTCGGCGACGATCTGCGGCCCGTTGTAGAGGTCGATCCAGCCGCGCGCGCGGACGCGGCGCCCGGCGAGGGCGGAGACGGATTCGACGCCGGCGGCGGCCCACGCCTCCTCGAACATCCGCCGGTGGCGCGGGGCCACGGTAATCGTGAAGTCGGCGCGCCAGTCGGCGCCGAAATTGAGATAGACGCGGCCGCGCACGACCGCCGCCGCCAGGACCCGGTCCTCGACGACCTGGAACGTATCGACGTCGCGGTCGAGCGCCCCCGCGCCCCGGACGCGGTACCAGGGATGCGCCCACAGGCCGCGCCGCGCGGCGCGGGCGGCGCGCTCGGCGGCGAGCAGCTCCGCGACCAGCGCGCGGTTGTCAGCGAAACTGTACACCCGCGCCATGCCGACGGCGATCATCGCGCGCTGGATCCACAACCCGTCTTCGCGCACGATATGCGCGAGCGCGCGCCGGTAGCGGTCGCGCCGCCGGCCGCCGTAGCGCAGCGCCACCTCGCGGTCCTGGACCAGCGCGGCGAGGGCGTCGCGTGATTCCCCGGCGAGCGGCCATTCGACGAAGCCGGGCCTGCCCAGCGCCAGTTTCGGCGCCTGGATCCCCGTCAGCCGGACCTCGAGGCCGCTTTCCAGCGCCACGGTGTCGCCGTCTATCGTCGCGACGACCCGCCCGTGTTCGCCGGCCTCCAGATCGTCCGGCGAATCCGCCCCGGCCGGGCCGGCGAGGAGGAGGAGCGCGACCACGGCGGCGCGCGGGCGAAGCCCGGTTGCCGGGCGGCGCCGGGTGCGGTCTATTGCGCGCGTCGCGGGCGGCGGAGCCATGACGGATAACGGCCTGTATCCCCCGATCGCGCCGCATGCAACCGGCATGCTGGCGCTCGGCGGGGCGCACCGGATGTATTGGGAGGAAAGCGGGCGGCGCGACGGAGCGCCCGTGCTGTTCCTGCACGGCGGGCCGGGCGCGGGCGCGAGTCGGGGCGACCGGCGGTTCTTCGACCCCGCGCATTACCGGATAATCGTCTTCGACCAGCGCGGCGCCGGCCGGTCGCGCCCCCTCGGCGCGCTGGAGGACAACACCACGCCGCATCTCGTCGCCGATATCGAGACGCTGCGGGAATTTCTGGGAATCGACCGCTGGATCCCGTTCGGCGGCTCGTGGGGGTCGACGCTGGCGCTGGCCTACGCCGAGGCGCATCCGGAGCGCTGCCGCGCCCTCGTCCTGCGCGGGGTGTTCCTGTGCCGGAAGGGCGAGATCGACTGGTTCCTCCACGGCGCGCGGCGGTTCTTCCCCTAACGTTGGCGCGCCTTCGCCGGCCACCTGCCGCCGGGCGAGCGGGGCGACCTGCTCGCCGGCTACCACGCCCGCCTCGTCGACCCCGATCCGCGGGTCCACATGCCGGCGGCGCGCGCCTGGAGCCGCTACGAGGGCGCGTGCTCCACCCTGCTGCCGAACCCGGCGGCCGTGGCGGAATTCGAGCGCGACGACATGGCGCTGGGACTCGCGCGCATCGAAGCGCACTATTTCGTCAACCGCATATTCCTGCCGGAGAACGCGCTGCTCGACCGCGCCGGGCGGCTCGCCGGGATTCCCGGCCGCATCGTCCAGGGCCGCTACGACATGGTGTGCCCGCCGGCCGCCGCCGCCGCCCTCGCCGCCGCCTGGCCGGACGCGGAGACGATCATGGTCGAGGACTCCGGCCATTCGGCGACGGAGCCGGGGACCGCCCGCGCGCTGGTCTCCGTCATGGACCGGCTGCGCGGCTAGCCGCAATATCCTGTAGGGTGCGCCGCGCCGGCGCGGCGGCGAATCCCGACCCATCCGGAGGGCAAACGATGCGGAAAGACGAATTCGCGCGCTATTTGCGGGAAGTCCGGGGACATGACGAGAAGACCGTCCGTTCCCGCCTCGCGAATTGCGCGCGCCTGGAAAAATACGAGGGAGATCTCGACGGCCACTTCGATTACGATCGCATGGACGACCTGATCGACCGGCTCACCTACTCCACCGAAGAACAACGGCGGGACCGGCCGACACGGCACAAGGTTCCCATCGGCGGCGAACATGTCGCCCGCAGCTCCGCCACGTTGAAGTATGCGGCCCGCCTGTATCGGGACTTCCGCGCCGAAGCCGGCGATGCCGAAGCCGGCGATTCGGACCGCCCGCCCCAACTCCCGGCGGGTTCGGCGAACGGCAAGCGGAAACCGGCCGCCTCGGGGTGGCCGGATTGGTCGAGTCCATCGGAAACCGACATGCTGCCGCTCGCCCGCACGCTCGCGCGCTATGTGCGGTTCCTTCGTCCGGAGATCGTCGAGGCGGTGACGAAGGACAACGCCCGCCATGCGGACGAATGGAGAGCGCTGCTGGGCGAGCGCAGCGTCGACCCCGACATCTATCTGTGGGACGGTTCCCCTTGCGCGTTTCCGGGAGTCCGGCGCTACGCCGGAAGCGATGAAATCGCGCGGTTCCGCAAGCGCGCGACGGCCAGCGCGCCGCCGCCGCATTGTCTGGCCCTCGACGACAACGATTACCCCAAACATGTGTGGGCGTTCGTGTTCACGGGAAAATACTTTCGCAAACGCGGGCCGACCGGATACCAGCTGGCGCATCTCGCGGACCACAAGGAGCATAACAACCGGAGGCTGGAAGAGTTCGCCGCCGAGGGATCGGAAAGCCCCCCGCTTCCCTTCGGCTTGTTCGCCAGCCCCGCGAACGCGGCTTTCGTTCCCGCCGCTTTTCTGAGACCGACGGATTTTGCTCCGAGGGTGAGAGCGTTGCTTCTCCGGCGAGCGTATCGGTTATACGGCGGCGTTTGCCGGATCGCGCCGCCGCCGCTCGTCGAGAAACCCTTGGCGGAAGGGGTGTGGGATCCGGACGACTTCGAATGGGCCCCGCCCGTGGGGACGATGGAGCACATGCCGGCGTTTCTGGAATTCCGCCGCGGGCGCATGGCGGGAATCGCCGAACGGTAGAATCGCCCGCGGCGCCGGTCGCCGCCGGTCGCCATGCACCTGCTCGCCGCCGCGCCCGGCGCCGTCCTCGACGGATCGGAGGCCGTCGACCTGGGCCAGACCCCGGGCGACATCGTGGTCCTCAGCGCCGCCGACACCGAACTCGCGGCGCTTTCGGCGGCGTGGGAGGAGCGGGCCGGCGGGCCGACGCTCCGGCTCGCCAACCTGCTGCGGCTCGGCCACAACATGTCGGTCGACCTGTATGTGGATTCGGTCGTGGCGCGCGCGCGGGTGGTCGTCGTCCGGCTGCTCGGCGGCGCGTCCTACTGGCCCTACGGGATCGAGCGCGTCGCCGAATGCTGCCGCGAGAACGGCGCCGCCCTCGCGGCGCTGCCCGGCGACGACCGCCCGGACCCGGAGCTCGCGGCGCTGTGCGCCATGCCGGCGGCGGCG
Source organism: Alphaproteobacteria bacterium (assembly GCA_965242575.1). Lineage (GTDB taxonomy): Bacteria > Pseudomonadota > Alphaproteobacteria > UBA7887 > UBA7887 > JANQOH01. Next base: position 1,244,383 of record OZ251461.1, on the reverse strand, counting down.
TGGCGGCGGCTGTGGCTCTACCTCGTCCACGGCGGCGCGGCGAACGCGCGCAACTTCCTCCGCTACGCGGCGCACCTCGCGGGCGCGCCGGACGAAGCGGCGGGCGAATGGGCGGAGCCGGCGCCGCTGCCGCCGGCGGGCCTGTATGCGCGCGGCGGCGCGAAGGGCGGCCCGGCGGCGGCGCTGGTGTTCTACCGCGCGCTCTACCAGGCCGGCCACCTCGCGCCGGTCGACGCGCTCCTCGCCGCGCTCGCCGCGCGCGGGCTGGAGACCTTCGCCGCCTGGGCGACGAGCCTGAAGGACCCGGTGTCGGCGGACGTGCTGGCGGCGCTGTTCGCCGAGACGCCGCCGGATGTCGTCCTGAACGCCACCGGCTTCTCCGCCGGGCCTTTCCCGGGGCTCGACGCGCCGGTGCTCCAGACCGTGTTCGCCGGCGGGACCGAGGCGGCGTGGCGCGCCGGGACCCGGGGCCTGTCGGCCCGCGACATCGCCATGAACGTGGCGCTGCCGGAGGTGGACGGGCGGATCCTCTCCCGCGCCGTGTCGTTCAAGGCCGAGCCCCAATGGGACCCGCGCACGCAATGCCCGATCGTCGCCGCCGCGCCGCTGGCGGACCGGGCGGACTTCGCCGCGGCGCTGGCGGCCGCGTGGGCGCGGCTCCGGCGCACTCCGGCGGGGGAGCGGCGGGTGGCCTTCGTGTTGGCGAACTATCCGGCGAGCGACGGGCGGATCGGCAACGGGGTGGGCCTCGACACGCCGGCGGGCGTGCTGGAGGCGCTGCGCGCGCTGGCCGGCGCGGGCTACGCGGTCCGCGTCCCGCCCGCCGATGGCGATGCGCTGATGCGGCGGCTCGCCGCCGCCCGCGGCGGCGCCCGCTACCCGCTGGCGCGCTACCGCGCCGCATGGGCGGCGCTGCCCGAGGCCGTCCGCAAGACGGTGGAGGAGCGGTGGGGCGCGCCGGAGGACGACCCGGAGGCGGCGGGCGGCGCGTTCCGGCCGCGCGTCCTCGAGCTGGGCGCCGTCGTCCTGGCGGTCCAGCCGGCGCGCGGCTACGGAATCGACCCCGCCGCGTCCTACCACGACCCGGCGCTGCCGCCGCCGCATGCCTACCTCGCCTTCTACGCCTGGCTGCGCGAGGAGTTCGGCGCGCATGCGGTCGTCCATTTCGGCAAGCACGGCAATCTGGAATGGCTGCCGGGGAAGGCCCTGGCGCTGTCGCGGGAGTGCTTCCCCGAGGCCGCGTTCGGGGCGCTGCCGCACCTCTACCCGTTCATCGTCAACGACCCCGGAGAGGGGAGCCAAGCGAAGCGGCGGACCGCGGCGGTCATCATCGACCACCTCACGCCGCCGATGACCCGCGCCGAGAGCTACGGCCCGCTGGCCGAGCTGGAGCAGCTGGTGGACGAGTATTACGAGGCCGCCGGGCTGGACCCGCGCCGCCTCGCCGCGCTGCGCGCCGACATCGTGGACCTGGCGCGGCGCGCCGGGCTGGACCGCGATTGCGGCGTCGCCGCCGGCGATTCGCCGGACGACGCGCTCGCCAAACTCGACAACCACCTGTGCGAACTCAAGGAGATGCAGATCCGCGACGGGCTGCACGTGTTCGGCGTATCCCCCGCCGGGGAGCGCCGCGTCGACCTGCTGGCGGCGCTGGCGCGCCTGCCGCGCGAGGGCGGCGGCGAGTCGCTGCCGCGCGCCATCGCCGCGGACCTGGGCCTCGACGGGTTCGACCCGCTCGATTGCGAGATGGCGGCGCCCTGGCGCGGCAAGCGCCCGGCGGCGCTGGCGGCGGCGTCCGCCGACCCGTGGCGGAGCGCCGGCGACACGGTGGAGCGCATCGAGCTGCTGGCGCGGGCGCTGGTCGCGGGGACGGCGCCCGCGCCCGGCGCGGCGGCGGCGGCGGTTCTCGACGAAATCTCCGGGCGCATCGCTCCGGCGGTGGAGTCCTGCGGCGGCGCCGAGATCGCCGGCCTGCTCGCCGGCCTCGACGGGCGCTTCGTGGCCCCCGGCCCGTCCGGCGCGCCGACCCGCGGGCGGCCCGACGCGCTGCCGACCGGGCGGAACTTCTATTCGGTGGACACCCGCGCCGTGCCGACCCCGGCGGCGTGGAAGCTCGGCTGGCGCTCGGCGGACCTGCTGCTCGCGCGCTACCGCCAGGACCACGGGCGCTGGCCGGCGGCGCTGGCGATAAGCGCCTGGGGCACGGCGAACATGCGCACCGGCGGCGACGACATCGCCCAGGCGCTGGCGCTGCTCGGCGTCCGCCCGAGGTGGGACGCCGCGTCGCGGCGGGTGACGGGGTTCGAGGTCCTGCCGCCGGGGGTGCTCGACCGGCCGCGGGTCGACGTGGTGTTCCGCGTCTCCGGCTTCTTCCGCGACGCGTTTCCGGCGCAGATCGACCTGCTCGATTCGGCGGTGCGCGCGGTGGCGGCGCTCGACGAGCCGGAGGACGTCAATCCGCTCGCCGCCCGGGTGCGCGCCGAGGCCGCCGGCGCGGCGGACCCGGAGGCGGCCGCGCGGCGCGCGAGCTACCGCGTGTTCGGCTCCAGGCCGGGGGCCTACGGCGCCGGGTTGCAGGCGCTGATCGACGAGAAGGGGTGGGAGGACGAAGCCGACCTCGCCCGCGCCTACCTCGCCTGGGGCGGCTACGCCTACGGCGCCGGCGCCGGGGGGGTCGCCGCGCACGGGCTGTTCGCCGAGCGCCTGCGCGCCGCGGACGGCGTGGTGCAGAACCAGGACAACCGCGAGCACGACCTGCTCGACTCCGACGACTACTACCAGTTCGAGGGGGGGATGGCGGCGGCGGCGCGCCACCTGTCCGGGCGCGCGCCGGCGGTCTATCACAACGACCACTCGCGCCCGGAGCGGCCGCGCGTCCGCAGCCTGGAGGAGGAGATCGCGCGGGTGGTGCGCGCCCGCGTCGTCAACCCCAAATGGATCGCCGGCGTCATGCGCCACGGCTACAAGGGCGCGTTCGAGATCGCCGCCACCGTCGATTACCTGTTCGCCTTCCAGGCGACGGCGCGGGCGGTCGCCGACCACCATTTCGACGCGGCTTACGACGCTTACGTCGCCGACGACGCGGTGCGCGGTTTCATGCGCCGGGTCAACCCGGCGGCGGCGCGCGACACGGCCGCGCGCCTGCTGGAGGCGCTGGAGCGCGGCTTGTGGCGCCCGCGCGCGAACAGCGCCGCCGACCGCCTGGCGGCGCTGGCGGCGGAGCCGGACCGGCCGGCCCCGGCGGCCGGGGAGTCGCATGCAGCGGACGCGCCGCCCGCAACATAGGCGCCGCCGCCCGGCGCAAGCGCGTCCATCGATACCGCTGGCGCCAAGGATCCGCGGTTCCGGGAGCCCGGCCTGCGCGGCCGCTGCGGCGCCTCCATGCGTAACCGCCAAGCCGCCGGCAGCCGGTCCGTCGCGATCTCGAAAGGCCGGCTGAAATATGAGCGCGAACTGCCGGAGGATGGCGGGATGCAGGACGTCGTCGTGGACGTCCTCAAGGCGCACCTGAAACCGAACCCCGCATGGCGCGAACGGATCGATCGCCGCGGCAAACGGTCCCCGCCATGTTGACGGGGGCGGTTTCGCTCCGTTTCATCCGTCCGCGCCGGCAAGGGGAGCTTCGCCGGCGCCTTCGGAACGGACCATCGACGACCCCCGCACACCGACACGGGAGGAACCCGACATGACCCGCGCACACGCCATCGGTGCCCTGCTCGCCGCGCTCGCCCTGTGGGGCTGCCAGCAACCCGACATGGGGCAACCGCTGGGGGACGCGAAACGGCTCGCCGACCTCGAATTCGCGCCGACGCCGAAGACTCCGCCGGCCGGGTTCGCGATGGGCGCCGCGACCCCCGCCGAAATCGCCGCCGAATCGGTCAACCGGACCGCGGCGATCCTCATGGCGGACGGGTGCGAACACCGCCAGTACCGGACGATCGGCGGCCGGATGTCCGGCGAAACCATCTGCGGCGACACGCGATACCTCTCGACCGGGAGCTACCGGATCCGCGACGACGGCGCGGATTGCTTCGAGTGGGACAACCCCGCCTGGGACGACGGCTGCTACTCCTGGGAGCATCTCGGCGACGGCCGCTACCGCTTCGAGGCGGTTTCCGGCCCTGCCCAGGGGGACTCCGGAGAATCCCGGACCTTCATCGGCAACATCTTCGACCTGTAACCCCCCGCCGCGCCGGGCCGCCGGCTCGGGCCGGCGGCCCCGCGGCCATGCGGCAGTTCTCGGCGCGACACGGACGCGCCGGGCGCTATCGTCGCCGGCGTGGAAACCGCGTGCGACGCCCTCGCCTATGCGCGCCGCCTTCAGGAAGCCGGCGTTTCCGAAGTCCAGGCGGGCGCGTCCGCCGAAGCCTTGCGCGCCGCGCTCGCCGAGGGCGTCGCCACCAAGGTGGACCTCCGCGCGGAGGCCGCCCGTCTCGAGGCGAGAATAGGCGGTCTGGAAACGCGGATGGACAGCCTCGAAACGAAAGTCGACAACCTCGGGACGAAGGTCGACGGCCTCGAAGCGAAATTCGATGCGAAGATCGACGCCCTGCAATGGGCGTTCGGCTTCATCGCCCTCCCGACCCTGGCGATTCTCGCTTCTGTCCGGTAGAATCCGCGGAGCGTGTGGCGAACGGGAGGACGGCGATGTTCGGCGGCGGCGCGGGGCGGCGGGTGTTCCTCCGCCTGGCTATCGGCAACGTTCTGGCCGGGCTGGCGGTGCTGGCGCTGGCCGGCGGGCGCAAGACGGCCGAAGTCTGGTACAAGGCGGACGCCAACAGTCTGGTCGGGCTACAGGCGTTCGTCGAACAGCGGATCGATCCCGACCTGTATTTCGACGTCGTGCTGCCGGTCGTCGAACTGCCGGCTTGGCTCGCGGCGATGGTCCTGCTGACGCTGTTCGACGCGCTGCGGCTCGGCGTCGTCGCGGCGGCGGCGTGCGCGCTGGCCGCGGCGCGGCGATGGATCGGGCGGTAAGGAGGCGGACATGAGCGGAGGAGGAAGGGCCGCGGCGACCTTCGCGGCGGGCTGCTTCTGGGGAGTCGAGGCGGCGTTCCGCAAACTGCCGGGCGTGCGCGCGACGAGCGTCGGATACACCGGCGGCCACGCGCCCCGCCCGACCTATGAACAGGTGTGCGCGGGCGCGACGGGGCATGCGGAGGCGGTGCGGGTGGAGTTCGACCCGGCGGCGGTGTCCTACGAACGGCTGCTGGAGGCGTTCTGGGCCTGCCACGACCCGACGCAAGTGAACCGCCAGGGGCCGGACGTGGGCGAGCAATACCGCTCGGCGATCTTCGTCCACGACGCGGCGCAGGCGCGGGCGGCGGAGGCCTCCCGCGCCGCGGCCGCGGCGCGGCTGCCGCGGCCGGTGGCGACCGTCGTCGAGGCGGCGGGCGACTGGTGGCCGGCGGAGGACTACCACCAGCAGTTCCTCGAGAAGCGCGGCATGGTCCACGCCTGACGGCGGCGCGGCGGGCTACGCCTCGATGCGCAGCGCCGCCAGGAAGGCCTCCTGCGGGATCTCCACGTCGCCGATCTGGCGCATGCGCTTCTTGCCGCGCTTCTGCTTCTCCAGCAGTTTGCGCTTGCGGGTGGCGTCGCCGCCGTAGCACTTGGCGGTCACGTCCTTGCGCAGCGCGCCGACGGTCTCGCGCGCGATCACCTTGCCGCCGATGGCCGCCTGGATGGCGACCTTGAACAACTGGCGCGGGATCAGCGTCTTGAGCTTTTCGCACAGGGCTCGCCCGCGCGCCTCGGCGCGGGCGCGGTGGGCCATGAAGGCGAGGCTCTCCACCGCCTCGCCGTTCACCAGGATCGCCACCTTCACCAGGTCGCCGGCGGCGTAGCCGTCGAGCTCGTAGTCGAAACTCGCATAGCCGCGGCTCACCGATTTGAGGCGGTCGTGGAAGTCGAACACCACCTCGTTGAGCGGCAGCCGATAGACCGCCATGGCGCGCCGGCCCACCCAGGTCAGGTCGAGCTGTTCGCCGCGGCGGTCCTCGCACAGGCGCAGGACGGCGCCGAGATAGTCGTCGGGGACGAAGACCGTGGCGCGGATCCACGGCTCCTCGATGAGCGCGATGCGCGTGGGGTCCGGCAGGTCGGCGGGGTTGTGCAATTCGCGCGCGCCGCCGGCGGCGAGGCGCACGCGGTAGATCACGCTCGGCGCCGTGGTCACGAGGTCGAGGCCGAACTCGCGCTCCAGCCGCTCCTGCGCGATCTCCAGGTGCAGGAGGCCGAGGAAGCCGCAGCGGAAGCCGAGGCCGAGCGCCGCCGAGCTCTCCGGCTCGTGCGCGAAACTGGCGTCGTTGAGCCGGAGTTTGGAGAGGCTCTCGCGCAGGCGCTCGTAATCGGCGTGGTCGGCGGGATACAGGCCGCAGAACACCACCGGCGCGCTGGGCTTGAAGCCCGGCAGCGCCTCGGCCGCCGGGCGGGCGTCGTCGGTCACCGTGTCGCCCACGCGGGTGTCGGCGACGGTCTTGATGGCGGCGGTGAGGAAGCCGACCTCGCCGGGGCCCAGCGAGTCGACGAGGACGGGCTTGGGAGTGAAGACGCCGACGCGGTCCACCCGGTGCGCGGTTCCGGCGGCCATGAAGCGCAGTTTGCGCCCCTTGCGCAGCTCGCCGTCGCGCACCCGCACCAGGACGACGACGCCGAGATACGGGTCGTACCAACTGTCGACGAGCAGCGCCTTGAGGGGCGCGCCGCGGTCGCCGCCGGGCGGCGGGAGGCGGCGCACCAGGGCCTCGAGCACCGAGTCGACGCCCTGCCCGGTCTTGGCGGAGATCTCCAGCGCATCGCCGGCGTCGAGGCCGATCGCCTCGGCGATCTGCGCCCGCACGCGGCCGGGTTCGGCCGCCGGCAGGTCGATCTTGTTGAGGGCTATGACGATCTCGTGGTCCTGCTCGATGGCCTTGTAGACGTTGGCGAGGGTCTGCGCCTCCACCCCCTGGGTCGCGTCGACCACCAGCAGCGAGCCCTCGCAGGCGGCGAGGCTGCGGCTGACCTCGTAGGAGAAATCGACGTGGCCCGGCGTGTCGATCAGGTTCAACGCATAGGTCTCGCCGTCGGCCGCGCGCCACGACAGGCGCGCCGTCTGCGCCTTGATGGTGATTCCGCGCTCGCGCTCGATCTCCATCGAATCGAGCACCTGTTCGGCCATCTCGCGCGCCTCGAGGCCGCCGCAGCGTTCGATGAGGCGGTCGGCGAGGGTCGATTTGCCGTGGTCGATATGCGCGACGATGGCGAAGTTGCGGATGCGCGCGGTCATGGGCCGGGGCGGCGGCCGGTCAAGCCGTCTGCGCCGCCTTCCCCGGCGGGTAGCTGCGGGCCATGCCGAGCGCCGGGTCCATATGCGCGCCGTAGGGCGGGATCGGGTAGCGCAGGCCGGTCCGCGACAGCCCCTCCAGGCCCTCCACGGCGCGCGCCAGTTCGTCCGGCGGCATGGCGATCAGCATTTCGTCGTCGGCCACCCCGCCGTAGCGGCGCTCGGCGTAGCAGGGGATGGAGATGCTGGTCTCGCCGGTGGCGAGCGCCCGGCCCCACGAGTCCGAACACGCCGTCTCGCCGGTGACGGTCATGTCGTAGCGGCGGTAGCGCCGCCATTGCAGGCCGTTGACGATGAGGACGATCTGCGCCGGATTGCCGTAAACCAGCACGATGTCGGGCGGGTCGAGGCGCCCGGAGCGCAGCGGCGAGGCGCAGACGCCGCGGTAGCGCCCGGCGGGCACGCGGACCATCTGCTCCTGGTGCGCGCGCGCGGCGGCGCGGTTCTCGAACCACACGCCGTCCATCTGCTCGCCCGACAGGTAGTCCTCGCCGGGCGCGTTGAGGCCGAACACGCCGCCGCAATTGCTGTTGGGCCGCACGTTGTCGTGCACGATCCCCAGCGTGAAGCCGGCGATGCGGGCTTGCGTGACGAGCTGGCAGCCGGTGAAGCGGAAGCCCGCCGTCGGCGTGCGGACGCCGGGGATCGCCATCATCTCGCCGGCGTCCTCGAACAATTTCACGCCGATGGGCAGGGTGCGGATGGCGAGCAGCGCGCGCAGCTTCTCCGCCAGCCCCTTCAGCGCCGCCGCCGACGTGTCGTAGGAATCTCCGTTCGCCGCGGTCATGGATCGCCCCCGGTTTCCAAGCGGCGCAGGATACGCCATACTGGCCGGGATATCCAGGCGCGGCGCGCCGACACGGGAGGGACGGGGCTATGGCGAGACCGGCTATGGCGAAACTCCGGGCGGCGGCTCCGCTTCTGGCGGGCCTGCTGGCCGCGGGCGCGGGAGCCGCGGCGGAATCGCAGCGCGACCCGCTCGGCTCCGACGTATGGGCGGACCTGGTGGCGACCGAGCTCGGCGGCGGGCCGGTGGTCTATGGCGGCGGGCTGCACCTGGCGATGCCGGACGAGGTGGAGGACCCGTTCAGCGTCCCCGTCGCCATCAAACTCACGCGCGGCTTCGGCGAGGTGGCGGAGATCGCGCTGTTCGCCGAGAACAACCCCATCCGCACCGCGGTGCGGATCGTCCCCCACCGTTACTTGCGGGCGGTGGGGTTCGACATCAGGCTGGAGGGCTCCGGCCCGGTGCGCGCGGCGGCGCTCGACTCCGACGGGGTCTGGCACGTGGTCCACAAGCGGGTTTCGGTGCTGACTCCGGGGGGCTGCTCGGCGCCCGGCGGCGGGTCCGCGGGGCGCGTCGGCGAGATCGCGGTCCGCCAGTTCGACCGCGCCGGCGGCGCCAGCCGGCTCAAACTGAAGATCGCCCACCCGATGGACACCGGCCTCGTCACGGCCGAAGACGGATCGGCGATCCCGGCCTATTACATCGAGCGCGTCGAGCTGGCGGACGAGAACGGGTCCATCGCCACCCTGGCGACGCGGGCGGCGCTCGCGAGCGATCCGGAATTCTTCTTCGACCTGGCCGACGGGCGGAGCCTGGTCCGCGTGACCGCCGAGGACAGCGCCGGCGGGGTGTTCGAGGAATCGCTCGGCCTCGGGCCGGCGAGCTGAAGGGAGGTCCGGCATGTTTTCGCGTCCGATTCTCATTGCGGCGTTCGCGGCCGCCTGCGCCGCGCCCGCCGCCGCCGACCCGCTGGCCAGCGAGGCGTGGGCGGACATCGCCGCCCTCGAATTCGAGGGCGAGACGCTGGTCCACGACGAGAGCTTCCACCTGGTGGTCCCGGAGCGGGTGGAGGAGGCGTTCAGCGTCCCCGTGACCATCGGTTTCGCCGACGCGCCCTACGCCGTGACCGAGGTGGCGCTGTTCGCCGAGAACAACCCCTTCGCCGGGGTGATGCGGATGGTCCCGCGCCGCCCGATCCGGGGGATCGGCCTCAACATCCGCCTCGAGCGGACGACGCCGGTGCGGGCGGCGGCGCGCGACGCAGACGGCGTCTGGCACGTCGTCCACCGGGTGGTGGAGGTGGCGAGCCCCGGCGGCTGCTCCGCGCCGTCCGGCGGCCTGGGCGGCCCGGTCGGGGAGATCTCGATGCGCCAGTTCGTCCGCACCGACGGCGACAGCCGGCTCAAACTGAAGATCGCCCATCCCATGCACACCGGGCTGGCGAGCACGGCGGACGGCGAGGTCATCCCCGCCTACTACATCGAGCGGATCACGGTGGCCGATGACGGCGGGACCTTGGCCGAGCTCGCCCTGCAAGCGTCGGTCGCCGCCGACCCGGTGTTCCATTTCGACCTGCCGGACTCGCGCCAGAGCCTGCGCGTCTCGGCCGAGGACACGTCCGGCGCGCTGTTCGAGCTCGCCGGCCGGCCCGGCCGGATGTAACGACGTCCGCGCACGAGGAGGATCGACCATGCCGCGCGCCCTTGCCCTCGCCGTCCTGCTGGCGGCCTGCCCCGTCCTTCCCGCCGCGGCGGGGAGCAAAGACCCGCTCGGCTCCGACGTCTGGGCCGGCATGGTGGAGAGCGAGCTCGGCGGCGGGCCCGTCGTCTATGACGATTTCGTCCGCCTCGTCATGCCGGACTGGGTGGAGGAGCCGCACAGCGTCCCGCTGGCGGTGAAGCTGCGCGACTCCGACACGGCGGTCGCCGAGATCGCCGTGTTCGCCGAGAACAACCCGATCCCGGTCGCGGTTCGCGTCTATCCGCACCGGCCGATCCACGCGGTCGGCATGAACCTGCGGCTGGAACGGTCGACTCCGGTCCGCGCGGCGGCGCTCGACGCCGACGGCGTGTGGCACGTGGCGCAGACGGCGGTGACGGTGAACAGCCCCGGCGGCTGCTCGACCCTTCCCGGCGACCTCGCCGGCGCGCCAGGCGACATCGCGCTCAAGCGGTTCGACCGCGCCGGCGGCGCGAGCCGCCTCAAGGTCCGGATCGCGCACCCGATGCACACCGGCTTCGCCACCGACGATTCGGGCGAGACCATCGCCGCCTACTACATCGAGCGCGTCGAGATCGCCGACGAACGCGGCGCGCTGGCGGACATGACCACCTGGGCGGCGCTGTCGCACGACCCGGTGTTCCACTTCGACCTGCCGGAGAAGCAGAGCGAGGTGCGGGTTTCGGCGCGCGACACCGCCGGCCTCGCCTTCGAGGCCGCGGCGCCGGCGCCGTCGATGTAGGCCGCCGCCATGAAGATTCCTCCGCTCGTCGGCCTGTTCCTCGCCATCGCCACGCTCAACATCGGCCTGGCCGGCTGGCTCCGCGCCGACATGCTGGCCGGGCAAACCGAGTTGCGCACCCGCATGGACCGGCTGGAGATCGGCCAGAACGAACTGCGCGAGCGCATGGCGCGGCTGGAGGGGACGCTCTCCGGCCTGCTGGCGCGCCCGGGCGGCGCCGCGCCGCCGGAGGCGGACGCGCCGCAATGAGCGTCCGGGGGGGCGGCCCGCCGCTCCCCCGACGGGCGGCGGCCGGCGCGGCGCTGGCCGCGTTGGCGCTCGCGGCGCCGGGGGAGGCCGGCGCCGCGGGTTACGGGCTGGCGCCCGAGGAGGTCGCGCCCGGCGTTTACGTCATGTGGGGCGCGCAGGAGGAAGTCTCCCCCGAGAACGGCGCCAACATCGCCAATATCGGTTTCGTCGTCGGCAATGCCGGCGTCCTCGCCGTCGACACCGGCCCGACCCGGCGCTACGCCGAGGAGATGCTGGCCGCCATCGCGCGGATCGCCGGCCCGCCGCCGGTCGCCGCCGTGGTCACGCACCACCATTTCGACCACGCCTTCGGCCTCTCCGCGTTCCGCGACGCGGGGGTTCCCGTCGTCATGCACCGCGACGCGGCCCCGTGGCTCGCCCGCGAGGGCGCGGAGGTGCTGGAGAACGTGACCGCGCTGGCCGGCGCGGACTGGACGGCGGACACCAAGATCGCCGCGCCCGACCGGCCGATCGATTCGGACCTGGAGATCGACCTGGGCGGGCGCGTCGTCGACGTGCTGGCCACGCGCCGCGGCCACACCGCGGGCGACCTGATGGTGCGCGACCGCCGGACGGGCGCCCTGTTCGCCGGCGACCTGGTGTTCCACGGGCGGGCGCCTTCGCTCCCGCACGGCGACGCGACCGTGTGGCGGGCGCGGCTGGCGGAGCTCGCCGCCGGCGGGTGGAAGCTCTTGATCCCGGGCCACGGGCCGCCGGTGGCGGACCGCGCGCCGCTGGATCGGCTGGCGGATTATCTCGGTTTCGTGCGCGACAGCACCGCCTGCGCCTGGCGCCGCGGCGACAGCCGCGCCGAGGCGCTCCTGGTGGAGATTCCCGCCCCGCACGACGAATTGGCGCTGGTGCAGCGCGAGTTCCAGCGCTCGGTGTTCCAGCTGTGGCGCAAATACGACGCGGAGGGCGCGCCGCCCTGCCCGTGAGGGCGGGTCAGTGGACCGTCGTCGCGGGGCGGTCTCCGCCGTCGCCGTCGCCATCGCCGTCCCTGGCGGCCTGACGGGCGCGTTCGGAGCGGCGGAACAGGACGCCGAAATCGATCGGGTCGATCAGGAAGGGCGGGAATCCGCCGTCGCGGATGCAGTCGGCGACGATGCGGCGCGCGAACGGGAACAGGAAGCGCGGGCATTCGACCATCGCCAGCGGGCGCAGCCGATCCTCGGGCACGCCGACGATGTGGAACAGCCCAGCATAGGCCAGTTCGAGGAGGAACGCCACTTCGTCGCCGCGCGTCGCGCGCACGTCGATCCTCAGCACGACCTCGTGCAGCCCGTCCCCGCCTTCGCGCCCGTCGACGCCCACCGTCACCCGCGTCTTGGGCGGCTCGGCGGCCGCGGACATGTGCGCGGCGGCGGGGTTCTCGAACGACAGGTCCTTGACGTATTGCGCGCGCACCGAGAACCCGGTCCGCGCGCCGGCCTTCTCGCTCACCGGCCCGCTCCCATGCGGTTCGAGTCCGCGGCTCAGGTCGCGTCGACGCCGGGGTCGACGCAGGCGAAGGTCGCCTCGCGGAAGTTCGGCTCGGCGAGGGATTCGACGTCGGCCACCAGTTCGGCCGCGCGGTCGTATTCGGCGCACATGCGGTCCGCCTTCGCGCCGACCTCCGGCGCCGTCGCCCACGGCCCGTAGCGCAGGGTGACGACCTCGCCGTCGTCCTCGAGGATGGTGGGCGAGAAGCACCCCGCGCCCGCATGCGCGAGCAGCCCGACCCCCGCGGCGATGATCGACTTCATGACGATCACGGCGATTTCACGACGATCATGGCGTCCTCCCCCGGCCGGCGCGGAACTTGCGCCAGGATGCACGAAACCGCCCGCGGCCGCAACCGGCGGCGATTCCCGTTGCGGAAGGCCGCGCCCTTCGCCGGCGGCCCCGGGAAAAAGCGGATCGGCGCCGCGCTCCCCCGCGTAACGAAAACCGCCGCCCGGCGCGGAAAGAGCTTGACAAGCGGCGCCCCCCGTGCTATGGGCCTCGACTGAAATATGGGCGCTCCGATGGGGCGCTCCGATGGGGCGCTCTCCAAAGTGGGGAGCGTCACTCATGAAAACCGATCCTGGGTCCAGATCTAAGGATCCGTCGCGTCTCGGCGGAGCGGACTCCGGCGAGACGCCGAACGCGTTCTTCCGGCGCAAGCTGGGCGAGGACGCCGATTTCCGCCGCGCCGTCGCAACCGACCCGCGCGCCGCCTTCGTCGAACAGGGCTTGGACGTCCCGCCCGGCGTCGAGCTGCGCGTCGCGGCGGACACCGACGACGTCTTCCACTTCGTGTTTCCGGCCGACCCGAACGCGGCGCTGGAGGACGAGATGCTGGCGTCGGTCTCCGGCGGGCGGACGAGCACGGCGGGCAGCGCCGGCTGCCTCGGCTGCGCAAGCACCGCGCCTTCGTGCCCGGGCTCCGCCAGCTCCAGCAGCACCCTCAGCTCCATCGCAAGTTAGGAGGCGCGAGATGACCGCGATTCCCCAATGGACGCCGCCCGGGGGCCGGGGCCTCGAGGCCGCCCCCGCATGGCTGGCCTTCCAGGACGCCGCGCGGCGCTACCGCGAGGACGAGGCGTGGCGGGCGCGGATCGACGACGGCGAGGCCGAGGCGATCTCCGCCCTGACGCGCGACGTCGCGCTGGACGTCGCCCCCGATGCGACCGTCCGCGTCAAGGCCAACGACGCGGCGACCTTCCACTTCATCCTGCCGCCGGACCCGAACGCGCATCTGGCCGACGAATCCCTCTCCGGAGTCGCCGGCGGCATCAGGGCCAGCACCCTGGCCAGTCTGGGCTGCGCCGCCAGCTTCGGCTGCTCCACCGCGCCCTCCACCCTGAGCAGCGCCGGCAGCGCCAGTTCCGCCGCGCCCAACCCATAGAACGCCGCGCCGCGAACCGCTCCGCGGCGCGCGCGCCGGACCGGAAGAAGGAGAACGTCATGCGACAGGACCGCGCGCCCGCGCCTATCGACGAATACGGCGCCTTCTATGCGCAGGTGGGGCGCCTCACCGAACGCTGCCGCGGCGACGCCGGGCTGCGGGAGCGCCTCGCCGGCGACGCGGGGCGGGACGAATTGCGGAAACTGGGGATCGAACCCTCCGTCCCCGGCATGGAGATGCGCATCGTCGCCGACACCGAAGACACGACGCATCTGGTGTTCCCGCCGGACCCGGACGCGGTGCTGAGCGACGAGGAGCTGCTCCAGGTGTCCGGGGGATCGACGGCGAGTTCGGCGTTGTGCGTGGGGACGGCCGCGAGTTTCGCCTGCTCCACCGCCCCGTCCACCCTGAGCTCCGGGGGCTGCGCCAGCACCGCCGGAACCGTGGATACGAACCCCGACAACTGATCGCCGCCATCGGGGTTCGGCGGCCCGCGCGCGTTCCCCCGGGGGCGCGGGCGGGTCCGCGATTCTCCGCTTGCGCCCGGCGCCGCGCGCCGTTAGTATGGCGGCATGACCGTCGCGACGGCCTTCGACGACTGCGCCGCCGCCGACAGGTCTGCGGATTCCGCGCTTGCGCCGAGACCCCCGTTCCGCTAGGACGATGGCATGACCGCAACGACCTTCGACACCCACGCCGCCGTCAAGGCGCTCATGCACGCCGGCCTTGCGTCGGCGCATGCCGAGGCGATTACCGACACCGTGCGCGCCGCCATGGCCGAAGGCGTCGCCACCAAGGCGGACATCGCCGCCCTCAAGACGGACATCGGCGCCCTCGAGAACCGGATGCTCAAGATCGCGATAGGAATCGTCGTCGCGAACGCCGGCATAACTTTCGCGCTGCTTGAACTCGTGGTCGGCGGCGGCGGATAGGCTGTGCGCCCCCCCCCCCCCCCCCGCGCCGCGCGGGGAGAAAGGCGAAGGACATGGCGCAACGCGCCCCGACGACCGTATGGACCGGGCGCGAGAGTCGCCGCGCCGGACGTGTCCACGCCATCTACACGCCATCGCGGCTGACGAAGCTCGCGCGCATGGGCCGGGCCTGGGCCGACGATCCCGGACTGCGGCGCCGGGCCGAGGCGGATCCGCCCGCCGCGCTCGCCGAATACGATCTCGAGGCGCCGCCGAATTGCGACGTCCGCGTGGTGGCCAACACCGAGCATGTCCACTGGTTCGTCCTGCCGCCGGACCCGAACGCGCAGCTGGTCGACCGCGACCTGACCTCGGTCTCCGGCGGCATACACGGGGATTTTCGCAGGAACGCCGACGGCACCTCGACCATGTCGTGCGCGTCCTCCATCCCGAGCTCCATCAGCACCTTCAGCACCGTCGGCCCCTGACGCCGGGGGCCGCGTCCGCCGGCCGCCGGCGCGACCGCCGCGGACGATGCCCGACCTCGTCGACCTGCTGTTCCTCGCCGTGACGGGAGTCGTCGGCTGGCATGCGCTGACCTGGCGCGACGCCGAGGGCCGGCGCGACTGGGTGCGGCAGCTGTTCGGCTGCATCGCGGTGCTGTTCTTCGTCCGCGTGCTGCTGGTGGACGTGTTCGGCGTGCTGGAGCCGGCTCACCTCTGGTAGGGCCGCTGCGCCGCGTCGGCCTCGTCCACGCGGAGCAGGCGGCGCTCCGGGGGCTTGGCGAGCTCCGACTCGATATAGGCGAGGCGGTCGGCGACCGATGGCGGCCGGTCGGGCAGGTTGCGCAGGAAGCGCGTGAGCCAGTGCGGGCCGTCGGCCACCGACGGGTCGAGCGCCAGCGCGCGGCGGTAATCCGCCGCCGCCGCCTCGTGGCGCCCCATGCGGTCGTGCAGGATCCCGCGGTTGGCCCAGGCGAACGCCGTCTCCGGATCCGCCGCGATGGCGTCGGCGAACGCCGCCAGGGCGGCGTCGTTCCGCCCCAGCTGCATCAGGCTCAGCGCCACGCCGCGCAGCGCGAAGGCGTTGCCGGGCTGCAACGCCGCGCGCTCACGGTAGAGCGCCAGCGCGCGTTCGTAATCCGCGTCCTCGAAGGCGCGGTCGGCGGCCGCCTGGGCGTCGAGCGCCGGGTCGCGCCGGGCGACCAGCGAATCGTAGAGGAACCACCCCGCCGAGAGGACCGCCAGCGCGACGGCGAGGCGCCTCCACCCGCGGTCCGGCATGCCCCGCCCCTCAGGCCGCGTCCAGCAGCCGCAGGTTGAACAGCGCCGCGAAGGCGAGGCAGACCGGCAGCGCGAGCACCCAGGCGCGGCGGCGCTGCCCAGCGCGCGCCGCATCGCCCAGCGCCGCGCCGAGGCGCCTTTCCAGGCGGCGGACGCTCAGCACCCATACCAGCCGCGCCGCCGGCCACCACAGCGCGGCGGCGAGCGCCAGGGTCCAGAGCGCATACCCCCGCCCGTCCACCCGCCGCCCCGCGCCTTACGCCTTGCCGGCGGCGGGTTGCAGGTCGCCGATGTCGTCCCGCAGCGCCTCCACCGCGCGCGCCGGCGCGGTCGACAGCTCCATCCTGTATGCGAGGAGCCACATCATGAAGACGCCGATCGCCCACCACAGGATCTGCCACGCCCAGATCGACGGGACGCCGAACATCCAGCTCTCCGGGTCGTTCGGCGCGCCGAACGCGGTGTTGCCGATCACCGCCCCCGGCCCGATGGCGAACAGGAACCAGACGACGGCCAGCGCCCAGGCGCGCGGGACCAGATGGCGCTTCTCCTCCGGCAGGCCCGCATGTTCGCGCAGGAAGTCGTGGAAGACCATCTTGTGCCGGAGGTCGGATTCGTTCTGCGTCACGGCCGACACGGCGATGGCGACGCCGAGGTTGAACAGGATGCCCCAGCCGGCGGAATGGATCGTCAGCGGCCAGCGGCCCCACGCCTCGATCCCCAGCTGCTGGCCGATGGACTCGGTCGCGGTGACGGCGACCAGGCCGGCGGCGAGGCCGAGGGTGACTCCGGCGCGGGTGAGCCAGGGCCACCAGCACACCGCGATCAACGCCGGCCACATCTGGAACCCGTAGGCCACCGCGAGGCCGCCGAGCAGCACCAGCGCGTCGGACGACACGGTGGCGACTACCAGCGCCGCAAGGACGATGGCCACCACGCCGATGCGCCCGCACAGTTTCTGTTGCGCATGGCTCGCGGAGGGCATGAGGTAGCGCTTGAGCAGGTCGCGGGTGAGCATTCCGCCGGCGGTGGACATGTAGGCCGCGCCCGTCGATTGCATGGCGGCGAGCGCGCAGACCGACAGCAGGCCCACCAGCCACGGCGCCGCGTCGGCGACCAGGTTGATGAGCTGCGGCGCCAGCATCCCCTGCTTGCCGGCCGAATCCATCAGGTCGACCAGCGCCGGGGCGGCGGCGGCGTCGAACGCCCCGCCCTGGTGGTGCGCGAGGAGCCGCCGCGCCGCCTCGGCGCCCGGGCCCTCGCCCGCCGCCACATCGCCGAAAGTCGGGACCGAGTCCGCCTCCCGCCACGCCGCCAGCGCCGCTCCCACGACCGATTCGAGGGCCGCCGAATCGAGCGCGTCGGCGACGTCCTCGCGATAGGCCGAGCGGACGATGTTGGCCTGGGTGCGGACGGCGCTCTCGGCCACTTTGTCCGGGTGCGCCTTGTAGAATTCGAGGTCGGCGCCGAGCAGGTGCCCGCCCATGCCCTGGATCGCCGTGAAGGTGAACAGGATCAGGCCGATCCCGAAGGACGACGCCCACACCTGCTGCGGCGCGAAGGGCCGGGGGCTGCGGTTGGAGAACGCCCACATGGTGAAGGCGGGCGCCGACTGGATGCCCATCAGCGCGAACATGTAGGCGAGCACCATGATGCCGGTCCACGCGCCGCCCTGGGCCTTGCCGCCGGCGTCGACGAACTGGATCGCGCCGGGAATGGCGACGTAATGGCTGTAGCCCGCCGGAGTGACCCGCTTCGCTTGCGCGACCAGCGGCTTGAGCGCTTCGGCGTCCTCCGCCCCGGCGTCGATGCGCGCCCGGGCCTCCGCATAGGTCAGGCCGAGGGACTCGAGTTCGGCGACCGCCTCGGACCCGACGCGCCGGTCCTCCTCCGACAGCGCGGCGACGCCGTCCGCCAGCCGGCCCATGCCGCCGATCTGCGCCAGCGCGATGGCGCCGATGGCGACGATGCCGCCCGCCAGCAGGACGCATTGGACGGTGTCCACATAGGCCACGGCGCGCAAGCCGCCCGACGCGACGTAGATTATGACCACCGCGGACAGCAGCCACATGCCGAAATTCACGTCGAGCATTCCGTCGGTGAGGACGTTGAACAGGAAGCCCGACGCGCGCAGCTGGATGCCGAGATAGGGGACCGAGAACACCAGCGCGACGATCACCACCAGGATGCGGATGCTGTCGGAGCGGAAGTAGTCCGACAGCATTTCCCCCGGCGTGACGAAGCCGAAGCGCTTGCCGATCATCCACTGGCGCTTGAGGAACAACACGCCGGTGAAGGGGATGGTGATGGCGTAGAACGAGGCGTAGGCGTAGGGCAGCCCATCGCGGTAAATCAATCCCGGATGGCCCATGAAGGTCCAGCCCGAGAACGACGTGGCGGTGGCCGCCAGCACGAACACCCAGATCGAGATGCCGCGCCCGGCGATGAAGTAGTCGCTCGCCGTGCGCGACGCGAGCGCGCCCTTGACGCCCCAGAAGATGCAGTAACCCCAATACAGCAGGACGAAAACGAACAGCCAGATTACCTTGGCGTCCATGGCGCGCTCCCCCGGTTCGCGCGGATCGGCGCCCGCGGCCGATGGCGGCCGCGCGCGGACTCCGCGTCGGTTGCCCCCGCTCTACTTCGCCCCGGCGCCGGCGGCAAGCGCGGCGCCGCTCACTCGCCGCGCCAGACGGGCGGGCGCTTCTCGAGGAAGGCGTCGATCCCCTCCCCGGCGTCGCGGGCGCGCAGGTTGCGGCACATGACGTCGCCGGCGTAGGCGTAGGCGTCCTCCAGGCCCATCTCGACCTGGCGGTGGAACGCCTCCTTGCCGATGGCGAGCACCAGCGGCGATTTCGCGGCGATCCCCTCCGCCAGCTCCGTCGTCGCGGCCGCCAGTTCGGCGGCGGGGACGACGCGGTTGACGAGGCCGATCTCGCGCGCCCGGCGGGCCGGGATCGGCGCCCCGGTCAGCAGCATCTCCATCGCCGCCTTGCGCCCGACGGCGCGGCTCAACGCCACCATTGGCGTCGAGCAGAACAGGCCGATATTGACCCCCGGCGTGGCGAACCGGGCGTCCTCCGCCGCCACAGCGAGGTCGCAGGAGGCGGCCAGCTGGCAGCCCGCCGCGGTGGCGATCCCGTGGACCCGGGCGATGACGGGCTTGGGGAAGTGCACGATGGTCGTCATCAGCCGGCTGCACTGGGCGAACAGCGCCGGGTGCGCCGCGGGCCCGAGCCCGCGCACCTCCTTCAGGTCGTGGCCGGCGCAGAAGGCCGGGCCGGCGCCGGCGATGACGACGACCTTCGCCTCCGCGTCGCCGCGCAGCGCCTCCAGCGCGTCCTGGAGTTCGGCCATCAGCGCCGACGACAGCGCGTTGCGCGCCGCCGGGCGGTTGAGGGTGAGGGTGGCGACGCCGTTCGAGCCGGCGCGCAGCGCCAGGGGTTCGGCGAGCGTCTCCGCGGGCGCGGCCATGAACGTTCTCCCTAATCGTCGTCGGGGGCGGGCGGCGTCATCCTAACCCGTCCGGCCAAGCGGGGACAGGGACGGGGACAGGGGCGGGGACGGGGCGTTGACACGCGGCGGCGGCGGGCCATAATCCGCCGCCTTGCGCCACCGGAGCGAGCGTGCGACCCACGATGAAAACCTATTCCGCGAGGCCGGCCGACATTTCGCGCGGCTGGCGCGTCATAGACGCCGACGGCGTCGTGCTGGGGCGGCTGGCCAGCGCCGTGGCCGTCATGCTGCGCGGCAAGCACAAGCCGACCTACACGCCGCACATGGATTGCGGCGACAACGTGATCGTCGTCAACGCGCGCAAGGTCCGGCTGACCGGCGCCAAGCGCGACCGGAAGATCCACTACTGGCACACCGGCTACCCCGGCGGGCTCAAGCGGCGGACCTACGGCGCGCTGCTGGACGGCAAACACCCCGAACGGGTGCTGAAGCGCGCGGTCGAGCGCATGGTCCCGCGCGGCCCGCTGGGGCGGGCGGTCATGCGCAAACTGCACGTCTACGCCGGCCCCGACCACCCGCATGCGGCGCAGAAGCCCGAGGCCGTCGACTTCGCGTCCCGGAACCCCAAGAACAAGCGGAGCGCGTGACCATGGCCGACAACAAGATCCGCCTCGAGGACCTGAAGGAGGCGATGGCCCCGCCGCCCGCCGAGGAGCCCGCCGAGCCGCCGCCCGAACCCGAGATCGACGAACACGGGCGCGCCTACGCCACCGGCAAG
Organism: Alphaproteobacteria bacterium; assembly: GCA_965242575.1. Lineage (GTDB taxonomy): Bacteria > Pseudomonadota > Alphaproteobacteria > UBA7887 > UBA7887 > JANQOH01. The sequence continues at coordinate 1,224,223 of OZ251461.1, read as the reverse complement.
CGCAAGAACGCCGTGGCGCGGGTGTGGATCAAGCCGGGGCCGGGCCGCATCGTCGTCAACGGGCGCGAGGAGGGCCGCTATTTCGCCCGCCCGGTGCTGCGCATGATCCTGCGCCAGCCGCTCGCCGCGGCGGAGCGCGAGGGGCAATACGACGTGACCTGCACGGTGGCCGGCGGCGGGCTTTCGGGCCAGGCCGGCGCGGTGCGCCACGGCATCGGCCGCGCGCTCTCGCGCTTCGAACCCGCGCTGCGCCCGACGCTCAAGCGCGGCGGGTTCCTCGCCCGCGACGCCCGCGTGGTCGAGCGCAAGAAGTACGGCAAACCCAAGGCGCGCAAGAGCTTCCAGTTCTCCAAACGCTGACCGCGCGCCGCGCGGCGGCGCTTCGGGGAGAGGGCGAAGGAGAGACCGGATGGAAGGCAGGCGCGTCCGCGTCGCGGTGCTCGGCGCGAGCGGCTACAGCGGCGGCGAGATGTTGCGCCTCGCGGCGCCGCGGCCCGACATCGAGATCGCCGCGCTGACCGCCGACCGCCGCGCCGGCGAGCCGCTCGGCGCGGTGTTCCCGCACCTCGCCGGGCCGCCGCTGCCCCGCCTCGCCAGGGTCGAGGACGTGGAGTGGGACGGGATCGAGGCGGCGTTCTGCTGCCTGCCGCACGCGACGACGCAGGAGATCGTCCGCGCGCTGCCCGGCCATGTGCGCGTCATCGACCTGTCCGCCGACTTCCGGTTTCGCGACCCCGCGGCCTACGAACGCTGGTACGGCCGCCCGCACGGCGCGCCGGAGCTGCAACGCGAGGCGGTTTACGGCCTGACCGAGCATGCGCGCCCGGCGCTGCGGCGCGCGCGGATCGCCGCCTGCCCGGGCTGCTACCCGACGGCGGCGCTGCTGCCGCTGCTGCCGCTGCTGCGCGCGGGCGCGGTCGCGCCCGATTCGATCGTCATCGACGCGAAATCGGGGGTGAGCGGCGCCGGCCGGGCGGCGAAGGAGGGCATGCTGTACGCCGAGGTCGCCGAGGGCGCGCATGCCTACGGGCTGCAAGGCCACCGCCACGCGCCGGAGATCGACCAGGAGCTGGGCGCCGCCGCCGGCGAGCCGGTCGCCGCGACCTTCGTTCCGCACCTGCTGCCCATGAACCGCGGCCTGCTGGCGACGATTTACATCCGCCTCGCCGGGAGCGGCGGCGCCGCGGCGCTGCGCGCCCGCCTGCGGGAGGCGTATGATGGCGAGGCGTTCGTCCGCGTGCTGCCGGAGGGCGCGGCGCCGGCGACGCGCCACGTGCGCGGCGCGAACCTGTGCCTGGTCGGCGTGTTCGACGACCGCCGCCCGGGCGGCGCGGTGCTGGTCTCGGCCATCGACAATCTGGTCAAGGGCGCGGCCGGCCAGGCGATGCAGAATTTCAACGTCATGTTCGGCCTGCCGGAGACGGCGGGCCTGGAGAGTCCGCCCCTGTTCCCGTAGCGCCGCCCCGGCGCTGGACAACGCCGCCGTCCCGCGTATATTGCGCCCGTTTCGGCGCGCCCAGGTAGCTCAGTCGGTAGAGCAGCGGACTGAAAATCCGCGTGTCGGTGGTTCGAATCCTCCCCTGGGCACCACCACCGCCTTCCCCGCGAAACTCCCAAGTCGGCCCTGGCGATCCGGCGCGGCGTAGCCCGCAAGGGAGAAGGAATTTTCGCGAATCCCGCGGCGACCGGGGAACGGCGTAGCGGGCTGGAACGCGCCGCATCGCGCGGCGGCGGCGGGCGGCGCGCTATGACCGCCCCCGCGCCTCGGCTAACCTGCCGCCGCGCGAACGAGGTGGAGAGGGCGATGGCCTACTGGCTCATGAAGTCCGAACCGGCGGCGTATTCGTGGGACGATCTGGTCGCCGAGGGGCGGGACCATTGGGACGGGGTGCGCAACCACCAGGCCGCCAACAACATGAAGGCCATGAAGGTCGGCGACCGCGCGTTCTTCTACCACTCGGTCACCGCCAGGAAGATCGTCGGGATCATGGAGGTGGTCCGCGAGGCCTACCCCGACCACACCGACGCCAGCGGGCGCTTCGTCATGGTGGACGTAAAGCCCGTCGCGCCCGTTCCCAACCCGGTTACGCTCGCCGCCGTCAAGGCGGAGCCGCGGCTCGCCGATCTCGCGCTGGTGCGCCAGTCGCGGCTTTCCGTCGTCCCGGTGAGCGGCGAACACTGGAGGCTGCTGTGCGAGATGGGCGGGGCGGCGCCTTAGGCGGCGCCCTGGGCCCGGTCCTGGCCCGCCTCGGCGACCTCGCCGACGGCGAAAGCCGGCTCGTTCCCACCGCCGACCCGCGCGCGCCCGACGTCTTCATCGTCCGCCGCGGCGACCGGGCGGTGGGCTACGTCAACGACTGCCCGCACCGCAACCTGCCGCTCGACCTGGTCCCGGGGCGCTTCCTCGACCGCGCGGGCGCCTACATCCTCTGCGTGAACCACGGCGCGCGCTTCGACATCGACAGCGGCGCCTGCGTGCGCGGCCCCTGCGCCGGCCGAAGCCTCACCCCCGTCCCGCTCGCCGTCGCGGACGGCGCGGTGCGCCTCGCGGCGGAGACGGCGGGGCGCTGGCGCGTCGCGCCGCGGACCGGGGCGCGCGAAGGCGGAGAAGGGCCGGGGCGGGTATAATCGCCGGCGGCGACGACGACGGAGGGGCGATTCGCATGTCCGACGGCCAGGTGTTTCCGGTCTCCCCGGAGGCGGCGCGCGCCGCGCATATCGACGACGCGGGCTACCGCGAGGCGTATCGGCGCTCGCTCGAGGACCCGGACGGGTTCTGGCTCGAACAGGCCCGGCGGCTGGACTGGGCGGTTGCGCCCAAGCGGGGGCGGAACGCCTCCTTCGCGCGCGGCGCGGTGTCGATCCGGTGGTTCGAGGACGGCGCGCTCAACGTCGCCGCCAATTGCGTCGACCGCCACGCCGCGCGAACGCCGGACCGGACCGCGATCCTGTGGGAGGGCGACGACCCCGCCGACTCGCGCGCCGTCTCCTGGGCCGAGCTGAAGGCCGAGGTCTGCCGCATGGCCAACGTCCTCGACTCGCTCGGCGTCGGCAAGGGCGACCGGGTGACGATCTACATGCCGATGATCCCCGAGGCCGCGTTCGCCATGCTCGCCTGCGCGCGCATCGGCGCGATCCATTCGGTGGTGTTCGGCGGCTTCTCGCCCGAGGCGCTCGCCGACCGCATCCTCGACTGCGATTCGCGGGTGGCGATCACCGCCGATGAAGGCGTGCGCGGCGGGCGCCGCATACCGCTCAAGGCCAACATGGACCGGGCGCTGGAGCGCTGCCCCGGAGTCTCTTCGGTGCTGGTCGTCCGCCGCACCGGCGGCGGCGTCCCCTGGCGCGAGGGGCGCGACGTGTGGTGGCGCGAGGCGCGGGCGGAGGCCGCCGCCGACCGCGCCGCGCCGCCGATGAGCGCCGAGGACCCGCTGTTCATCCTCTACACCTCCGGCTCGACCGGAAAGCCGAAAGGCGTGCTGCACAGTTCGGGCGGCTACCTGCTCTACGCCGCGGCGACCCACCGCTACGTGTTCGACTGGCGCGAGGACGACGTCTATTGGTGCACGGCCGACGTCGGCTGGGTGACGGGGCACAGCTACATCGTCTATGGGCCGCTCGCCAACGGCGCGACGACGCTGATGTTCGAGGGCGTGCCGAACTACCCCGACGCATCGCGCTTCTGGCGCGTCGTCGACAAGCACAAGGTCTCCATTTTCTACACCGCGCCGACGGCGATCCGCGCGCTGATGCGCGAGGGGGAGGGGCCCGTCGCGGCGACCGGGCGCGGCAGTTTGCGCATCCTCGGCACGGTCGGCGAACCCATCAATCCGGAAGCGTGGATGTGGTACCGCGACGTGGTGGGCGGCGGGCGCTGCCCCGTGGTCGACACCTGGTGGCAGACCGAGACCGGCGGCGCGATGATCGCGCCGCTGCCGGGCGCGACGGCGCTCAAGCCCGGCTCTGCGACGCGGCCGTTCTTCGGCGTCCGCCCGGTGCTGGTGGACGGCGCGGGCCGGACGCTGGAGGGCGCGGCGGAGGGCAACCTCTGCATCGCCGAATCCTGGCCGGGGCAGATGCGCACCGTGTACGGCGACCACGAGCGCTTCGAGGAGACGTATTTCTCGACTTTCGAGGGGCTGTATTTCACCGGCGACGGCTGCCGGCGCGACTCCGACGGTTATTACTGGATCACCGGGCGGGTGGACGACGTGATCAACGTCTCCGGCCACCGCATGGGGACGGCGGAGGTCGAAAGCGCGCTGGTGGCGCACGAGGCGGTCGCCGAGGCCGCCGTGGTCGGCTATCCGCACGACGTGAAGGGGCAGGGCATCTACGCTTACGTCACCCTGGTCGCGGGAGCGGAGGAGAGCGAGGCGCTGCGTCTCGAACTCGCGCAATGGGTGCGCAAGGAGATCGGCCCCATCGCCGCTCCCGACCTGGTCCAGTGGGCGCCCGGCCTGCCGAAGACGCGGTCGGGCAAGATCATGCGCCGCATCCTGCGCAAGATCGCCGCCAACGAACACGCCGAGCTGGGCGACACCTCGACGCTGGCGGAGCCGGCGGTCGTCGACGACCTGGTGGCGCGGCGCATGAACCGGTGAGTCCGGGTCCGGACGACGACAAGAAGTTGCTGGAGCATGACGGCGAAGCGGATCTCCATGAGCGGGTAGCGAGTTTGGAAACGCATATCCGGTTTCTCGCGACGAAGGAAGATTCGGGCAAAAGCGTCGGCGTGCTGGATACGAAAATATCCGACGTGAAAGTATGGGTTCTGCTTGGCGTTCTGGGCGGCATGGCCGCCGCCGCCGGTCTGGCGGTGGGAATAGCGCAGCTCTTCTCGTAGCCCGTCAGCCGGCGGCGTCCAGGCACCACAGGAGCAGGCCCGCCTGCGCGTGCAGGCGGTTCTCCGCCTGGTCCCACACGGCGGAGCGCGGGCCGTCGATGACCGAATCCACCACCTCTTCGCCGCGATGCGCCGGCAGGCAGTGCAGGAACAGCGCCTCGGGCCCGGCCGCCGCCATCAGCGCCTCGTCCACCCGGTAGGGCGCCAACGGGCGGCGGCGATCGCCGGGCTCGTCGCCCATTGACACCCAGGTGTCGGTCACTACGCAATCGGCGCCGGCCACCGCGGCGTAAGGGTCGTCGCGCAGGCTCACCGCGGCGCCCTCGGCCCGCGCCCAGTCCAGCAGCGCCGGCGCCGGCGCGAACGCCGGCGGACAGGCGAGCCGCAAGGTAAAGCCGAACCGCGCCGCGGCGTGGATCCACGACGCGGCGACGTTGTTGCCGTCCCCGGTCCAGGCGACCGTCCGCCCGGCGATGGGGCCGAGCTTCTCCTCGACGGTCATCACGTCGGCCAGCAACTGGACCGGATGGCTGCGGTCGGTGAGGCCGTTGATCACCGGGACCTCCGCCGCCCCGGCCATCGCCAGCAGGGTGTCGTGGCGGGCGGCGCGCAGGACGATGGCGTCGGCGTAGCGCGACAGCACCCGCGCCGTGTCGGCGATGCTCTCGCCGCGGCCGAGCTGGCTGTCGGCGGCGCCGACGGCGACGGCGTGGCCGCCCAGCCGCGCCATCGCCAGTTCGAACGACAGCCGCGTGCGGGTCGACGGGAGCTCGAACACCATCGCCAGCGCGCGCCCGGCGAGCGGCGCGCCGAGCGCGCGGCCGCGCCGCTTCGCCTCCGCGCCGAGCGCGACGATGCGGCGCAGCGCAGCGCCGTCGAACGCGTCGAGGTCGAGGAAGTGCCGCGGCGCGGCCACCGGCGAATCGGCCTTCACCGAGCCAGCGCGGCGCACGCCTCCTCGAGCGCGGCGCAGGCTTCGTCGACATGCTCCCGCGCGATGGTCAGCGGCGGCAGCATCCGCGCCACGTTCTCCCCGGCCGGAACCAGCAGCACGCCGCGCGCGCGCATCTCCGCCACCAGGTCGGCGTTCGCGGCCTTGCACACCATGCCGAGCATCAACCCCCGCCCGCGCACCGACTCGATAATTTCGGGATGGCGCGCCGCAACCGCGCGCACGCGTTCGAACAGATACGCGCCGACCTCGGCTGCGCGGTCGAGGAAGCCCGGCGCCTGGACCGCGTCGAGCACCGCGTTGGCGGCGGCGGCGGCGAGCGGGTTGCCGCCGAAGGTGGAGCCGTGGCTGCCGGGAGTCATCGCCGCGCACGCCGCATCGGTCGCCAGCACCGCGCCGATGGGAAATCCGCCGCCCAGGCCCTTGGCGAGTCCCATGACGTCGGGCGCGACGCCGGCCTGCTGGTAGGCGAACAGGCTGCCGGTGTGGCCGATCCCCGTCTGCACTTCGTCGAACAGCAGCAGCAGGCCGTTCTCGTCGGCGATGGCGCGCAATTCGGCGAGGAAGCCGGCGCCGCCGGCGGGTTCGCGGATTCCGCTCTCGCCCTGGATCGGCTCGACGAGGATCGCGGCGGTCTCCGGCCCTATGGCGGCGCGGACGGCGGCGGCGTCGCCGAACGGGACGTGGACGAACCCGTCCGCCGGCGGGCCGAAACCCTCCAGCGCGTTGGCGTTGCCGCCGGCGGCGAGGGTCGCCAGCGTGCGCCCGTGGAACGCGCCCTCGAAGGCGACGATGCGCCAGCGCTCCGGCGCGCCCCTGCCGTGGTGGCAGCGCCGCGCCACCTTGATGACGCCCTCCATCGCCTCGGCGCCGGAGTTGCAGAAGAACGCCTTGTCGGCGAAGCTCGCCGCGCACAGCCGCTCGGCGAGGCGGGCCTGTTCGGGGATGCCGTAGAGGTTCGAGCAGTGCCAGAGCTTCCCGGCCTGCGCGGTGAGCGCCGCGACGAGGCCGGGGTGGCAATGGCCGAGGGTGTTGACGGCGATCCCGGTGGCGAAGTCGAGCCAGCGCCGCCCGTCGGCCGCGATGAGGTAAGCGCCCTCGCCGCGTTCGAACGCGAGGTCGATCCGTCCATAGGTCGGCATCACCGCCGTCGCGGCGTTCGCCGTCGCGTTCGTCATGGCGCCTCTCCCCGGAAAAGGCGGGGGAGTATGGGGACGGCGGCGGGCGTGTCAATCGCGCGGCGCCTCCGGCCGGTTCGGGGAGGAGCGCCGCCTAACCCGGCTTCGCGCCCGCGCCCACCAGCGCCGGCATGGGCAGGGCGGCGGGGTCGGGCAGCGCGCGGACGCCTGCGATCATCGCCGCGCGGGCGGCGGCGCGGCGCTCCGGGGTCTGCGCGCGCAAGAGGCCGCTCATGCGCACCCCGGCCTCGGCAATCATCCGCCACAGCGCGTCGTCGCCCTCCGCCCGGCAGGTCTGCTCCACCCGCGTGACCGAAACATCCATGAACCCCGCGCCGGCGAGCGCCGCGGCGAGGGCGCCGGGGGCGCTGAACTGGAAGAAGTCCGGGCCGTGCGGCAGCGGGACCGACAGGTCGGCATGCGCGCGGATCGCCGAAACCGCCACGCCGAGGCCGGTTCCGGGTTCGGGTCCGGCCCACACGCTGACCGCGGCGCGCCCGCCGGGGCGCAGGACGCGCGCCATCTCCGCCAGCGCCGCCGCCGGGCGCGGCAGGTGGATGATGCCGTAGCCCGACACCGCCGCGTCGAACGCGCCGTCGGGGAACGGCGGCGCCTCCGCATCGCCCGCCTCGAAGCGCGCGTCGGGGACCCGCCGCCGGGCGATGGCGAGGAAACTCTCCGCCAGGTCGACGCCGCGGACGTCGGCGCCGCGCGCAACGGCCGCCTCGGCGACGACGCCGGGACCGCAGCAGACGTCGAGCAGTTTGCATCCCGCCCCGGCGCCGGCGGCGTCGAGCAGCGGCGCCGCGGTCTGCTCCGTCACCCGCCCCCAGGAGTCTTCGTAGGCGGCGGAGGCGCGGCTCCAGCCCGCGCGTTCGAACTCGCGGAAGGCGTCCGGGTCGCGCGCCGCCTCGACGGCCAAGGTCAGCGCGCCAGGTAGCCGCCGTCGACCGGCAGCGCCACGCCGTTGACGAACGAAGCCTCGTCCGAACAGAGGAACAGCGCCGCGTTGGCCACTTCCTCCGGCCTGCCGGTGCGCCCGAGCGGGATCGCGCCCTTCATGCGCTCGCGGTTGGCCTCGCGGTCGCCCTGGCTGTCGGGCCGCAGCATGAAGGTCTCCAGCATCGGCGTGTCGATGGGCGCCGGGCAGACCGCGTTGACCCGGATCCCCTCCGGCCCGTAGCGGCACGCCATCGACTGCATCAGCCCGACGACGCCGAATTTGGCCGCCGAATAGATGGGGCTGAACGGCGACCCCGCCAGCCCGGCGATCGACGCGGTGAACAGGACCGCCCCGCCGCCGCGCGCGCGCAGCGCCGGCAGCGCATGCGCTGTCGTCACCAGCACGCTGCGGATGTTGAGGTCCATGGCCAGCGCGTAATCGTCCATGTCGACGCCTTCGACGCGGCCGGGGCCGGGGTGGCCTACGTGGTTCCACAACACGTCGAGGCCGCCGAAGGCGTCGGTGGCCGCGTCGACGACTCGCCGCGATTCGTCATCGCGGGAGAGGTCGGCGGCGATCGCCGCGGCCTCGCCGCCCGCCGCGCGGATCTCGCCTGCGACCGCCTCGGCGCCGGCGCGGTCGATGTCGACCGCCGCCACCTTCGCGCCCTCGCGGGCGAACAGCAGCGCGCCGGCGCGGCCCATGCCCGACGCCGCCGCGCTGATCAAGGCGATCTTGTTCTCCAGTCGCATCGTCCCGTCCTTTCGTCGTTCGCGCTCCGCGCCGCCGAGGGTTCCATACGCCTCCGCCCCGGTCAACGCCGGCGCCTTGCCGTCGGCAGCGCGCCCGGTTAACGTAGCGGCTGCGTTCGATAGCGGGCGAAGGTCCGGGGGGAGCCGATGAGTTACGATTCCGACGCGCATCTCGAGGAGAACCGGCTGATGTGGGGCCGGTTCGTCAAACTGGCCGCCGGCTCGACCGCGGTCGTCGTCGCCGCCCTTGCGCTGATGGCGGTCTTCCTCACCTGACGCGCGGCGCGGACGCCCCGTCATGAGCGGCGGCCTGACGGCCCGGCTGGAGAAGCTCTACACCGGCGTCGTCCACGACACGCTGGCCGGCATGGGCCTGCCCGACCGGGTCCTGCCGCCGGCCATCCGCGCGCTCGCGCCCGGCCCGCCGCTGGCGGGGCGGGTGTGGACGCTGAGCGGAGTCCGCACGCCGTCGATCGGCCGCGACGCCAGCCTGCGGAAGTGGACCGAATTCCTCTCCGCCGCGCCGGCGGACCATGTCGTCGTCTGCCAGGCCAACGACGACGGCATCGCGCTGATGGGCGAATTGTCGGCGGAGACGCTGAAATCGCGCGGCGTGCGCGGCTATGTCGTCGACGGCGGGACCCGCGACGCGGACTTCATCGCGAAGCTGGGCTTCCCGGTCTATTGCAAATTCGCGACGCCGGCCGACATCGCCGGGCGCTGGCGCGTCGACGAGATGGGGACGTCGGTGCGCATAGGCGGCGTCGACGTCGCCACCGGCGACTACCTCATCGCCGACGGCGACGGCGTGGTCGTCGTCCCCGAAGCGCGGGCGGAGGAGGCGGTCGCCCGGGCGGAGGAGGCCGCAGGCGCCGAAAACGAGGTGCGCGGCGCGATCCTCTCGGGCATGGACCCGCGCGAGGCGTATCTGAAGTTCGGCAAGTTCTGAGCCGGCGGGCGGCGGCGATGGGCGAAGGCGGCGGCTTTTCGGTCCTGGCGCAATTCCGCGTCGACGGGCGAAGCGCCGTCGTGACCGGCGGCGGCAGGGGGATCGGCCGGGTCGCCTGCCGGGCGCTCGCCGAGGCCGGCGCGCGGGTCGCCGTGCTCGACATCGACGGCGAATCGGCGGCGCGGACGGCGGAGGAAATCGGCGCCGCCGCGCGCGCCTGGACCTGCGACGCGAGCGAGGAGGACCGGGTCGAGCGCGTCTTCGGCGAGATCGCCGATTCGTTTGGCGGCGTCGACATATTGGTCAACAACGCCGGGACGGCGCGCCGCGCCCCCGCCGAGTCGATGCCCACCGAGACGTGGGATTTCATCGTCAAGGTCAACCAGACGTCGGTCTTCCTGTGCGCCCGCGCGGCGGCGCGCCATATGCTGGCGGCCGGAAGCGGGGCTATCGTCAACATCGCCTCGATCATGGGCGCGACCGGCGGCGGCTACCACCCCAACCTGCCCTACCACGCGACCAAGGGCGCGCTGGTCAACATGACCCGCTCGCTGGCGGCGGAATGGGGGCGGCGCGGGGTCCGCGTCAACGCCATCGCCCCGACCTACACCGAGACCGACCTGACCGTCCCGCTGCGCCGCGACCCCGAGGTGCGCGCCTGGCTCGAGGACCGGACGCCGATGGGCCGCTTCGCCCGGCCGGAGGAGATGGCCGGCGCGATCCTCTACCTGTCCTCGCCCGCCTCCTCGGCGGTCACGGGGATCCTGCTGCCGGTCGATTGCGGCTGGCTGGCGGTTTGAGGGCGCGCGCGCTCCCGCTGCTGGCGGCGGCGGCGCTCGCCGCGGCGGCGGGACGGGGCGGCGACGCCAACGCCCAGGCGGCGGGCGGGCCTTACGTCCCCGGCCCCTACGACTACGAAACCACCGTCGACGAGATGTCGCAGGCGATGGGCCGCGCCTACGTGCGCGGGATCCAGCGCGCGCTGGCGGCGCGCGGCTACGACCCGGGCGGCGTCGACGGCGCCGAGGGGCCGCGCACCCGCGCCGCCATCCGCGCCTACCAGAAGGATTCGGGCCTGCGCGAAACCGGGCGCGCGAGCCGCGAACTGCTCGACCATCTCGAATTCTCCGGCCCGGCCCGGACGCGCCCGGCGTCGACCGTGGAGGTCCAGGGCCTGCTGGCGGCGCGCGGCTATTACACGAGCGCGGTGGACGGGGTCGCCGGCCCGGCGACCCGGGCGGCGCTCCGCCGCTTCCAGCGGGACTCCGGACTGCCGGAGACCGGGCGCGCGGACCGCGCGACCATCGACCGGCTCCGGTCCGCCGAGGCGGCGCGGCCCCCCTCGACCGCGGAGGTCCAGCGATTGCTGGCGGCGCGCGGCTATTACGCCGGCGCGGTGGACGGGATCGCCGGCCCGGCCACGCGGTCGGCGATCCGCCGTTTTCAAAGGGACGCCGGGCTTCCCGTCACCGGCGCCGTCGACGCCGGCCTGTCGCGGGCGCTCGCGAACTGATCTCCGGGAGGCGCGCCGCTGCGCTTGCCATCGCCCCGGCGATGCGGTATGGGGGCGGGAATCTGCGAGTCGAGGGCATGGCGATGGCGTTCCCCCCCCCCCCCCCCCCCGCGCCAGACGTGACGGGCCGGAGTCGTTTCGTGCGCGCGGCGCGGCTGTGCGCCGTTCTCGCCGCGCCGCTCCTCGCCCTGTCCGCCGCGCCGGCGGCGGCGCAGACGGTGTCCATCACCTCGACGCCGGCCAACGGGGAGTACTACGTCGCCGGAGAGGCGATCACCACCCGGATCGTCACCGCGTCGATAACCACCGGCGCCACCCACACTGCCCAGATGAAGCTCGACATCGGCGGCGTCGAACGCCGGGCGGGCAGCACCACCTCCCATTCCGCGGGAATCACCACGGTGAACTTCTCCTACACGGTGACCGCTGACGACTTCGACACCGACGGCATAGGCATCCCGGCCGACTCCATCGTGGGCAGCAGCTGGACGACCGGATTTCTCCCTCCTCGCACCATCAACCGCAACAACGCCGCCCTGCCCTCCCAGTACCGCCACAAGGTCATCGGCAGCGTCGCGTCGATTTCGTCCACGTCTCCGGCGCTCCTGAACGAGAACAACCTCAACGGCGCCACCGTTACCGTGGCGCTGACCGGCGTGACCTTCGGCAGCGGGGTGACGGCGTCGAGTTTCGAACTCGTGACGACGATGACCGGCGTGTCGATAAACAGCGTGGCGACCGTGTCCAGCGGCGATACGTCGGCGACCCTGACGCTCGCGTCGACGGCCGACATAACCGCCGCCGCCGACCTGGCGGTGCGGGTGCTGGCGGCCGCCCATACGGGCGGCACGGACCTGACCGCCGCGGCGGTGAACGTGGCGCCGGTTTCGACTCTGGACGCGGGCCCCGGGATTACCGCCGGCGCGCTCTCCGTCGCGGTGGCGGAGGGGGACTCGGGCTTCTGGACCGTGGACGTGGACACGGATCCGGGCGCCTCTTGCGCCGCCGGGGTGACGATAGGGATTACCAGCGACGACCCGGCGGTCACGGTGTCTCCGGCCACGCTCACCTTCACCACCGCGAACTGGAGCACGCCGCAAACGGTGACGGCGACCGCCGTGGAGGACGACGACAACACCGTGGACGAGACGGCGACGGTCCGCCACACGGTGACCGCGCCCTGCCCGGACTCCGGCTACACGGCGGGGCTCGCCATCTCCAGCGTGACGGTGTCGGTGGACGACGACGACACGGCGCTCTTCGCGATCTCCTCGCCGCGCGTGGTGGAGGGCGATAGCGGCTCGACGACGCTGGACTTTGTCGTGACCCTGTCCCCGGCCGCGTCGGCGCAGGCGACGGTACGCTACGAAACCGGCAGGATGGGCGACACGGCGCAACAGGGACCGGACTACGCGGGGACGTCCGGACGGCTGGTCTTCGCGCCGGGCGAGACGCGCAAGACCGTCCCCATAACGGTGACGGGCGACGGCGCCATGGAGGAGGACGAGACCTTCACGATGACGTTGAGGTTCCCCGGTCCGTCCGGGTTCGTCATCGCGACGGGGATGGGGCGCGGGACGGGGACCATCGTCGACGACGACAGGCCGACGCTGACGATCGATTCGCCGCGCGTGGCGGAGGGGAACTCCGGGACCACGAGACTGGCGTTCACGGTGAGGCTTGAGCCGGCGAGCACGGGACAGGTGACGGTGGACTGGGCCTGGGCGGGCGGCGGCACGGCGACCCCCGTGGCGGACTACGCGGCGATTACGGGCGGGACGCTGACCTTCGCCGCCGGCGAGACGAGCAAGACCGTCGCGGTGGAGGTGCGAGGGGATTCGGCGATCGAGCCCAGCGAGACGGTGCGGGTGCTGATCGACAGCCCGACTCCGTCCGGGACGCCCATCCGCAACGCGGACGGAGTGATCGCCGCGACCGCCATCGGCGTCGGGACGATAGTGAACGACGACGCGCCGCCTCCGCCCCCGCCATCGACGGAGAAACTGGTCCTCTCGGCGACGGAGCTGGAGGTCGCGACGGGCGCGGAGGGCGCGACCTACACCCTGAACCTGGGCGCGGCTCCGACCGGGGCGGTGACGGTGACGATCTCCAGCGACGACTCCGACGTGACGGCGTCGCCGGCGGAGTTGTCGTTCGACGCGTCGAACTGGAGCGCGCCGCAAACCGTGACGGTGACGGCGGCGGCGGACGACGACGACTACGCCGACACGGCGCAGCTCACGCACACGGCGAGCGGCGGCGGCCTGGACGGCGAAATGGCGGTCGTGACGGCGATGGTGTCGGAGCCCGGCGATACGCGGGTGCGCGCGCCCGCGGCGGGCGACCCGGCCGTTTACATGGTGGGCGGGCATCGGGTGGAGGTCCGCACCGAGGCCGGGGTTCCGCCCGGCGTCGAGATCGTTCCTCCGGCGGCGCTGGCGGCGGACCTGTCGGTGACGCTGCGCCCGGTTTCGGACGAAGTGTCGCTGGCGCCCGGCGTCTTCGCCTTCGGCGCCGGCGCGGCGCAAGTGGCGGTGGACGTCTCGGTTACGGGCGCGCCGTCTGCGGGGCTGGAACTGTGCCTGCCGGCGCCTGCGGAGTTGCGGGCGGCGTCGGGCGGTCGCGCGTTGACGCTGCTGCGCCATGACGGGACCGCATGGGTCGAGGTCGCGGGGGCGCGGCTGGACGAGGCGGAAGAGCGCGTGTGCGCGGCGGGGATTACCGAGTTCTCGCCCTTCGCGGTGGGCTGGCGCGCCGGCGCGCCGGCGGTGGCCGACCGGTCGGACGCGCGGACGCGGCTTGCCGCGGTCAACCGGTCGATCCTGCCGGAAGTGTCGCGGGCTATGTGGGACGGCGCGGCGTCCGCGGTGGCGCGGCGTTTCGGCGACGGCGCGCCTGCGGGCTACGACGGCGGGGCGGACGCCGACGCCGCGGCGTGGGCTGCGGACGCGCTGTCGTGGCTGGCGGGCCGGCTGGGCGCTCCGGGCGGCGCGTCTGCGGCCCGCGCGCGCGGGCCCGCACTCTTCCACGACCCGCGGCCTTACGGCCTGCCCGAGGACTCCCCGGCGCCGCTTGGGGCGGGGTGGCGTGCGCTTCTTCCGGGTTCGGCGTTCGCGTTGGGCCTGTCGGGCGGCGCTGCGGGGGACGGCCCCGACGCGGCGCTGTGGGGTTCGGGCGACCGGCGGTCGCTGTCCCTCGACGACGGGGCGCTGTCGTGGGAGGGCGAGGTCACGGCGCTGCACGCCGGCGCCGACGCGCGGACGGCTCCGGACGGTTCGGGCGGGCGCGTCCTCGGCGGCGTGTCGGCGTCGTGGTCTGAGAGCGACGTCGACTACGTCGATTCCGGCGGCGCGGAGTCGGTGAAGGGCCGCCACGAGGTGAGCATGGCGAGCGTCCAGCCCTATGTGGGGTGGCTTGCGGGCGATGGGTCTCGGGCGTGGGCTGCGCTGTCGCACGGGCGCGGCGATGTGGAGATCGCCGACGCCGAGGCGGGCGCGGCGGATTCGTCGGCGACGTTGACCGCCGCGGCCATCGGCGCGCGGACGCGGGCGCTGTCGCGGGGTGCTGCGGCGGTGGATGTGAAGGGAGAGGCGCAGGCGGCGCGCTTCGCGCTCGACGGCGGCGGCGATCTCATCGCGGGGCTGTCGGCGCGGACGTTCCGGCTGCGGGTTGCGGCGGAGGGGCGCTACGTCATCGCGTTCGCGAACGGCGGGTCGCTGACTCCGTCGCTTGAGGCGGGGTTGCGTTGGGACGGCGGCGACGGCGCGGCGGGCGCGGGCGTGGAGTTGGGCGGCGGCGCGGCGTGGTCGGCTCCGTCTTCGCCGTTGACGCTGGAGGCGCGCGGCCGTGCGTTGCTGGCGCATGGCGGCGATGCGGAGGAATGGGGCGTCGGCGGCGCGCTGCGGGTTGCGCCGGGCTCCGGCGGCCTGGGGCTGTCTCTGGCGCTGTCTCCGTCGTGGGGCGCAGCCGATAGCGGCCTCGCGCGGCTGTGGAGCGCCGACGCGGCGCGCGCGGATACGTCGCAGAGGGCCGGGGGCCGCCTCGACGCCGAGGCGGGCTACGGCTTGCGCGCGCTGGGCGGCGTTGCGACGCCGCTGGCGGGCTTCGCGCTCACCGGCGACCGCTCGCGCGAATGGCGCGTCGGCGGCCGCCTCGCCCTCGCCGAGGCGCTCGACCTGGCCCTCGCGACGTCGCTGCGCGAAACCCGGACCGGCGCCCCCGACCGCCGCATCGCCCTCGACGTCCGACTCCGCTGGTAGCCCCCGGGCGCGCCGCCGGCGGGGGGCGGTACCGAGGCTTGCCGGGCGGGGCCGGGGGGGCTATGTAGCGCGGCCCGCACGTCGAGGAGAGGCCCGTGGCCCGTCACAAGATCGCGCTGGTCGGCGCCGGAAACATCGGCGGCACGCTCGCCCACCTCGCCGGCCTCAAGGGACTGGGCGACGTCGTCCTGTTCGACGTGGTCGACGGGCTGCCGCAGGGCAAAAGCCTCGACATCGCCGAATCGTCGCCGGTCGAGGGCTTCGACGCGCGGTTCAGCGGCGCCGCGAACTACGCCGCGATCAAGGGCGCGGACGCGGTCGTCGTCACCGCCGGGGCCGCGCGCAAGCCCGGCATGAGCCGCGACGACCTGCTCGAGGTCAATTGCAAGGTCATGCAGGCGGTCGGGGCCGGAATCCGCAAGCATTGCCCCGACGCCTTCGTCATCTGCATAACCAATCCGCTCGACGCCATGGTGTGGGCGCTGCGCGAGGCGGCGAACCTGCCCCCCGAACGGGTGGTGGGGATGGCGGGGATCCTCGACTCGGCGCGCTTCCGCTACTTCCTCGCCGAGGAGTTCGACGTCTCGGTGGAGGACGTGACCGCCTTCGTGCTCGGCGGCCACGGCGATTCGATGGTCCCGCTCGCGCGCTATTCGACGGTGGCGGGGATCCCGCTGCCGGACCTGGTGAAGATGGGCTGGACGACGAAAAAGCGGGTGGACGAGATCGTCCGGCGCACCCGCGGCGGCGGCGCCGAGATCGTCGGCCTGCTCAAGACCGGGTCGGCGTTCTACGCCCCGGCGTCGGCGGCGATCCAGATGGCGGAGGCGTTCCTCCGCGACCGCAAGCGGGTGCTGCCCTGCGCCGCGTATCTGACCGGCGAATACGGCGTCAACGGCCTCTACGTCGGCGTGCCGGTGGTGATCGGCGCCGGCGGCGTCGAACGGGTGGTCGAAATCGCGCTGAACCGGACGGAGCAAAAGCGCTTCGACGCCTCCGTGGCGGCGGTGGCGGAGCTGGTGGAGGCGACGCGGGCGCTGATGCGCAAGACGGCGGGCCACAAGCCGGCGCTGGCGGCGCGCGGCGCCGGCCGCGGCGGGCGGAAGGCCGCCGCCGCCGGCCGCCGCGGCCCGCGCCCCGGCGGCGGGGCGCGCGCCAGGGGGCGCTCGTGAACGTCCACGAATACCAGGCGAAGGCGCTGCTGGCCGAATACGGCGTCGCGGTCCCGCGCGGGCGGGTCGCCTACACCGCCGGCGAGGCGGAGGAGGCGGCGCGCGAACTCGGCGGCCCGGTATGGGTCGTCAAGGCGCAGATCCACGCCGGCGGGCGCGGCAAGGGCGGCGGAGTGAAGATCGCCCGCTCGGTCGCCGAGGCGCGCGAACACGCCGCCGCCATGCTCGGCATGACCCTGGTCACGCCGCAGACCGGGCCGGCGGGCCGCGAGGTCGGGCGGGTGTACGTCGAGGAAGGCTGCGACGTCGCGCGCGAGCTGTACGCCGGGGTGCTGCTCGACCGGGCCGAGGGGCGGGTCGCCGCGATGGCGTCGGCGGCGGGCGGAATGGACATAGAGGAGGTCGCCGCCGCGGCGCCCGAGAAGATCCTGCGCGTCGGCATGGACCCGGCGACGGGGATGAAGCGGTTCCACGCCGACCGCCTCGCCTACGGCCTGGGGCTGGAGGGGCGGGAGGCGGCGGCGGCGTCGGCGCTGCTGCTGGGGCTTTACGCCGCCTTCGTCGCGACCGACGCCAGCCTGGTCGAGATCAACCCGCTGGCCGTGACCGGGGACGGCCGGGTCCTGGCGCTCGACGCCAAGATGACGTTCGACGACAACGCGCTCTACCGCCGCCCGGAGATCGCCGCGCTGCGCGACGAGAGCGAGGAGGACCCGCGCGAGCGCGAGGCGGCGCGCCACGACCTCAACTACGTCAAGCTCGACGGCAACATCGGCTGCATGGTCAACGGCGCCGGCCTCGCCATGGCGACGATGGACATCATCAAGCTGCACGGCGGCGCGCCGGCGAACTTCCTCGACGTGGGCGGCGGCGCCTCCGGCGAACGGGTGACGGAGGCGTTCAAACTGATCCTCTCCGACCCCGACGTCGACGGGGTGCTGGTCAACATCTTCGGCGGCATCATGCGCTGCGACACCATCGCCCGGGGGGTGGTGGAGGCGGCGCGGGTGGTCAGCCTCGAGGCGCCGCTGGTGGTCCGGCTGGAGGGCACCAACGTCGACCTCGGCAAGCAGATCCTCGCCGATTCGGGGCTGCCCATCGTTCCGGCGGACGACCTCGCCGACGCGGCGGCGAAGATCGTCCGCGCGGTGGCGGAGGCGGCCTGATGGCGGTGCTGGTCGACGCGGCGACGAAGGTCATATGCCAGGGCTTCACCGGCCGGCAGGGCACGTTCCATTCCGAACAGGCGATCGCCTACGGCACGCGCATGGTCGGTGGCGTCACTCCGGGCAAGGGCGGGACGACGCATCTGGGCCTGCCGGTGTTCAACACGGTGCGCGAGGCGGTCGCCGAGACGGGCGCCGACGCCACGGTCATCTACGTCCCGCCGCGCTTCGCCGCCGACGCGATCCTCGAGGCGGTGGACGCCGAGGCGCCGCTCGCGGTGTGCATCACCGAGGGCGTCCCGGCGGCGGACATGGTGCGCGTCAAGCGCGTGCTCGCCGGATCGCGGACGCGGCTGGTCGGGCCGAACTGCCCCGGCGTGATCACGCCCGGCGCCTGCAAGATCGGCATCATGCCGGGGCATATCCACAGCCCGGGCAAGGTCGGCGTCGTCTCGCGCTCCGGCACGCTCACCTACGAGGCGGTGGCGCAGACGACCGCGGCCGGACTCGGCCAGTCGACCTGCATCGGCATCGGCGGCGACCCGGTGTCGGGGACGAGTTTCGTCGATTGCCTGGAGATGTTCTTCGCCGACCCGGACACCGAGGCGGTGGTCATGATCGGCGAGATCGGCGGCGGCGCGGAGGAGGAGGCGGCGGAGTTCATCGCCCGGTCGCGGACGCGCAAGCCGGTGGTCGGGTTCATCGCCGGCCTCACCGCGCCGCCGGGCCGGCGCATGGGCCATGCGGGCGCCATCGTCGCCGGCGGCTCCGGCGGCGCGGAAGGGAAGATCGAGGCGCTGCGCGCCGCCGGCGTGACGGTGGCGGACTCGCCGGCCGAACTGGGAACGGCCGCGCTGGCGGCGCTGCGGACCTAGGGCGCGGCGCGAGGACGATGGCGCCGGGCGGGCCCGGGACGGGAATTCCCATCGGCGGCGACGCCGCCTTCCTGGACGAGATCTATGCGCGCTACGGCGCCGACCCGGCGGCGGTGGACCCGAGCTGGCGCGCGCTGTTCGCCGACCTCGACCGCGCGCCGGACCCGGCCGCCCCGGCGCCCGAGGCCGCCATCGGCGCCGCCATCGAGGCCGGCGCGCCGCTGGCGCGCGTCCGCGACACGCTGCGGGTGCTGATGCTGATCCGCGCCTACCGCGTCCGCGGCCACCTGATCGCCGACCTCGACCCGCTGCGGATCGAGGGCCGCGGACGCCACCCCGAGCTCGACCCGGCGGCCTACGGCTTCGGCGAGGCCGATCTCGACCGCGCGTTCTTCATCGACGGCGTGCTGGGGCGCGAGACGGCGACCCTGCGCGAGATCCTCGAAACGCTGAAGCAGGTCTATTGCGGCCGCATCGGCGTCGAGTTCATGCACATCCAGCACCCGGACGAGAAAGCCTGGATCCAGCAGCGGGTGGAGAACGGCCTGAACCGCACCCGCTACACGCGCCAGCGCAAGCGCGACATCCTGCGCGCGCTGGACATGGCGGAGGGGTTCGAGCGCTTCCTGCACGCCAAGTTCCCGGCCACCAAGCGGTTCTCGATCGAGGGGGCCGAGAGCCTGGTCCCGGCGCTGGAGGCGATCATCCGCGCCTCCGCCGCGCACGGCGTCGAGGAGATCGTCTTCGGCATGCCGCATCGCGGGCGCATCAACGTGCTCACCTCGGTGATGGGCAAAAGCTACGGCGACGTGTTCGCCGAGTTCCAGGGCAGCGTTTCGCACGCCGACGACGTCCAGGGGTCCGGCGACGTGAAATACCACCTCGGCGTGTCGTCGGACCGGACCTTGCCGGACGGGCGGCGGATCCACCTCTCCATGACCGCCAACCCGTCGCACCTCGAATGGGTGAACCCGGTGGTGATGGGCCGCGTGCGCGCCAAGCAGGAGGCGCTCGGCGACGGCGACCATGCGCGGGTCATGGGGGTGCTGCTGCACGGCGACGCCGCGTTCGCCGGGCAGGGGGTGGTGGCGGAGACGCTGGGCATGTCGGAGCTGCGCGGCCACCGTTCGGGCGGCGCGGTCCACATCGTCGTGAACAACCAGATCGGCTTCACCACCAGCCCGAAATACGCGCGCTCCTCGCCCTATCCGTCCGACGTGGCGAAGACGGTCCAGGCGCCCATCGTCCACGTCAACGGCGACGACCCGGAGGCGGTGGTCCACGCGGCGACCCTGGCGGCGGACTTCCGCCAGTGGTTCCGCCGCGACGTGGTGCTGGACATCTTCTGCTACCGCCGCCACGGCCACAACGAGACCGACGAGCCGGCGTTCACCCAGCCGCTGATGTACCGCCGCATCGAGTCGCACCCGACGACGCGGCGGATCTACGCCGACCGCCTGGTCGGGGAAGGCGTGCTGGCCGCCGGCGAGGCGGAGCGGCAGGCGGCGGAGTTCGCCGCCCGGCTCGACGGCGAATACGAGGCGGCGCGCGCGCGCCGCGTCCGCAAGGCGGACTGGCTGGAGGGGCGGTGGGCCGGGCTGGAGGCGGCGCCGGCGCAGCCGCGCCGCGCCGGGGCGACCGGAGTCGACGCCGCGCGGCTGCGCGAGATCGGCGCGGCGCTGTGCCGGTATCCCGAAGGGTTCGCGGCGCACCGCAAGATCGACCGCTTCCTCGCCGCGCGCCGCGCCGCGCTGGAGGCGGGCGAGGGGCTGGACTGGGCGACCGCGGAGGCGCTGGCGTTCGGGAGCCTGCTGGTCGAAGGCCACCCGGTGCGCCTCAGCGGGCAGGATTCGGGCCGCGGCACGTTCTCGCAGCGCCATGCGGTCGTCGTCGACCAGAAGACCGAGGAGCGGCGCATTCCGCTCAACTTCATCGCCCCCGGCCAGGCGCGGTTCGAGGTCACCGATTCGATGCTGTCGGAGGCGGCGGTGCTGGGCTTCGAATACGGCTTCAGCCTCGCCGACCCGAACACGCTGGTGCTGTGGGAGGCGCAGTTCGGCGACTTCGCCAACGGCGCGCAGGTCGTCGTCGACAATTTCATCGCCGCCGGCGAAAGCAAATGGCTGCGCATGTCGGGCCTCGTCATGCTGCTGCCGCACGGCTACGAGGGCCAGGGCCCCGAACACAGTTCGGCGCGGCTGGAGCGGTTCCTCCAGCTCTGCGGCGAGGACAACATGCAGGTCGCTAACTGCACGACCCCCGCCAACTACTTCCACGTCCTGCGGCGCCAGATGCGGCGCAAGTTCCGCAAGCCGCTGGTGCTGATGACGCCGAAATCGCTGCTGCGCCACAAGCGCGCGGTCTCCGCCCTCGCCGAACTCGGGCCCGGCGCCCGGTTCCGGCGCGTGCTGCCGGACCCGCGCGGCGCGGCGGAGGGCGCGGCCGGGCGCCGGGCGGTCCTGTGTTCGGGCAAGGTATTCTACGACCTAGCCGCGGCGCGCGGCGGCGGCGACGGCCCGGCGCTGGTGCGGCTCGAGCAGCTGGCGCCGTTCCCCGACCGGTCGGTGGCGGCGGAACTGGCGAAATACCCGCGCGCCGAGGTCGTCTGGTGCCAGGAGGAGCCGCGCAACATGGGCGCGTGGAGTTACGTCCAGCCCCGGCTGGAGGCGCTGCTGGAGGCGGAGGGCGCGGGGCGCGCCCGCCCGGCGTATGTCGGGCGCGCCGAATCGGCGTCGACCGCGGCGGGGACCCTCAAGGTCCACCGGCGCGAGCAGGACGACCTCGTGCGGCGCGCGCTCGCGGACCCCGGGCCGTGACGGTCGACGTCGTCGTCCCCGACCTGGGGGAATCGGTCGCGGAGGCCACGGTGGCGCGGTGGTTCAAGGCGCCCGGCGACCCGGTGGCGCGCGACGAGGTCCTCCTCGAACTGGAGACCGACAAGGCGAACCTGGAGATCTACGCCGAGGCCGCCGGCGTGCTCGGCGAAATCCTCGTCCCGGCCGACGGCGCCGCGGCCGTGGGCGACGTCGTGGGGCGGATCGAGGAGGGCGCGGCGGAGGTACCGGCCGCGGCCCCGGCTCCGGGCGCCGCCGCGGCCGAACCGGAGGCCGCGCCGGCGCTGTCTCCGGCGGTGCGCCGGCTGGTCGCCGAACACGCGCTCGACCCGGCGCGCATCGCGGGGACCGGCAAGGGCGGGCGGATCCTCAAGGGCGACGTCCTCCGCGCCGCGGCGGAGGCCGCCCCGGCGGCGGCCGAGCCGGCGAGTCCGGACCCGGCGCCCGCGCCGGCGCCTGCGCCCGCCGGCGGGCGCGGCGAGCGCCGGGTTCCCATGTCGCGGCTGCGGCGGACCGTCGCCGCGCGCCTCAAGCAGGCGCAGAACACCGCCGCCATGCTCACCACCTTCAACGACGTGGACATGAGCGCGGTCATGCGCGTCCGCGCCGAATACCGCGAGGCGTTCGAGGCCCGGCACGGCGCGCGGCTGGGCTTCATGTCGTTCTTCGTCAAGGCGGCGGCGGCGGCGCTGCGCGAACTGCCCGAGCTCAACGCCGAGATCGACGGCGGCGACATCGTCTATCGCGACTATTGCGACATCGGCGTCGCGGTGGGAACTCCGCGCGGGCTGGTGGTCCCGGTGTTGCGCGGCGCCGAGCGCATGGGGTTCGCCGAGATCGAGCGGGCGATCGGCGATTTCGGCCGCCGAGCCCGCGACGGCGAACTCGCGCCGGCGGACATGCGCGGCGGGACCTTCACCATCTCCAACGGCGGGGTGTACGGATCGCTGCTGTCGACGCCGATCCTCAACCCGCCGCAATCGGCGATCCTCGGCATGCACCGGATCGACAAGCGGCCCGTCGCGGTGGGCGACGCGGTGGAGGTCCGGCCGATGATGTATCTCGCGCTGTCCTACGACCACCGGATCGTCGACGGGCGCGAGGCGGTGACGTTCCTCGCGCGCATCCGCGAGCGCGTCGAGGACCCGCGCCGCCTCATGCTCGACGTCTGATCCCGGACGTGGCCGAAGAGCGGCCCTTCGACGTCGCCGTCGTCGGCGGCGGCCCCGGCGGCTACGCCGCGGCCGTAGCGGCCGCGCAGGCGGGCATGCGCGCGGTGTGCGTGGAGAAACGCGAGACGCTGGGCGGGACCTGCCTCAATATCGGCTGCATCCCCTCCAAGACGCTGCTGCACTGGTCGGCGCGCTACGCCGAGGCGGGCCGCGACTTCGCCCGCCATGGGATACTCGTCGACGCGCCGCGGCTCGACTTGGCCGCGATGATGGCGGGCAAGGATCGCGTCGTCGCCCAGTTCACCGCCGGGATCGCCCGCCTGTTCGAGAAGAACGGGGTGGAGCGCGTAACCGGGCGCGCGCGCCTCGTCCGCGACGGCGGCCGCCCGGCGCTGGAGGCGGCGGGCGCGGATGGCGGCCGCCGCCGCATCGCCGCGCGGGCCATCGTCCTGGCGACGGGGTCGGAGCCCGCCGCGCCGCCCGGAATCGCCATCGACGAGGAGCGGATCGTCAGCTCCACCGGCGCGCTCGCGCTCTCCCGCGTCCCGAAGGCGATGGCGGTGGTCGGCGGCGGTTACATCGGCCTGGAGCTGGGTTCGGTGTGGCGGCGGCTCGGCGCCGAGGTGACGGTCATCGAGTTCCTCGACCGCCTGGCGCCCGGCATGGACGGGGAGGCGGCGGACCGCCTTCGCCGCCTGCTCGCCCGCCAGGGGATCGCGTTCCGCCTCGGAACCCGGGTCGCGGCGGCGGAGGCGGGCGCGGGGGGAGTCGCGCTCGAGCTCGCGCCGGCTTCGGGCGAAGGCGCGGCGGAGCGCATGACCGTCGACATCGCCCTGGTGGCCGCTGGGCGGCGGCCGCTCACCGGCGGACTCGGCCTCGAGGAGGCCGGCGTCGCGGTGGACGAACGCGGCTTCATCGCCGTCGACGACCGGCTCCGCACCAATGTCGAGGGGGTTTACGCCATCGGCGACGTCGTTCCGGGGCCGATGCTGGCGCACAAGGCGGCGGCGGAGGCGCTGGCGCTGGCGGAGGGACTCGCCGGCGGGCGGCCGAGCGTGAACTACGGCGCCATCCCGGCGGTGGTCTATACCGAGCCCGAAGCGGCGTGGGTCGGCAAGACCGAGGAGGAGTTGAAGGCGGAAGGGATCGAATACCGCAAGGGCGCGTTCCCGTTCTCCGCCAACAGCCGCGCCAGGACGGTCGGGCGGGCGGAGGGCTTCGCCAAGGTCCTGTCCGACGCGCGGACCGACCGCCTGCTCGGCGTCCACATCCTCGCCGCCGACGCCGGGTCGTTGATCGCCGAGGCGGCGCTGGCGTTGGAGTTCGGCGGCTCGGCGGAGGACGTCGCGCGCACCTGCCACGCCCACCCGACGCTGAACGAGGCGGTGATGGAGGCATCGGCGCTCGCCGCCTTCGGCAAGACGCTGCACGTGTAGCCGGGGAGTCCGCCATGCCGCGCGCCGCGCGCGCTCCGTTCGCCCCCGCCGACGCGGACTTCCTGTTCGACCGTGACCCGGAGACGAAGTGGGAGGAGGCGTTGGCCCGCGTGAAGGTGGACCTGTAGGGGCTTGGGGTGCCCGTGTGCTACGATGGCCGCCGTCCGGCGCCTTCGGAGAGACCGCGATCATGGTGGGATTGAAGGAGCAGATCGCCGCCTACGAGGCCTTGCGCAGCGATCTCGAGCTCGAACATTTCGGCGAGTGGGTCGTGTTTCACGATGAAAAACTCGTGGGCGCCTATGAGACGTTCGAGGCGGCTGCGGACGCGGCGATCCGGCGTTTCGGCCGCGGGCCGTATCTTATCAGGAGGGTCGGCGCGGGGCCGCTGACCCTGCCTCCCTACGTCCAGTACCGGTCGGCCCATGCCGACGGCTGAATGCGGGCTGGACAACGCGGCGGCGTTGGCGCAGCTCGGGCCGACGCTGTGGGTGAAAATCGGTTTCGATCCGAATTTCGCGGCGGGCGCCGACGGGCGGTCCGACCTCCCGCCGCCGCCGCTCCCCGCCCTGGTGGATACCGGAGCGGTGGAAAGCTGCATCGATTCCGATCTTGCCGCCACATTGAAACTACCGATTGTCGACCGGCAAAATATGTCGGGAGCTCATGGAGCGAGCGAAGTCAACATGCATCTTGCGCAGATTTACGTCCCGGATCTGGATCATGCAGTTGCCGGAGCATTCGCCGGCGTCCATTTGAGCGCCGGAGGCCAGCCCCATCGCGCCCTCATCGGCAGAAATTTCCTGCTGCATTACACCATGATCTACGAAGGCGGGACCGGGAAGGTTTCTCTTCGAAGGACTGTTTGACGGCCGGCGATGCTGGCGCTCGGAATCGAGACGAGTTGCGACGAGACGGCTGCGGCCGTCGTCGATTCGGCGCGGAACATTCGCGGCGAGGCCGTGCATGCGCAGCTCGCGGCGCATGCGCCCTATGGCGGGGTGGTGCCGGAAATCGCGGCGCGCAGCCACGTCGAACGGCTCGACGCCGTAATCGCGCTGGCGATGAGGCGCGCCGGGGCCGGGTTCGGCGACCTCGACGGGGTCGCCGCCACCGCCGGGCCGGGGCTGATCGGCGGGGTCATGGTGGGGCTCGTCACCGGCAAGGCCGTCGCGCTGGCGCGCGGACTCCCCTTCGCGGCGGTGAACCACCTGGAGGCGCACGCGCTCAGCGTGCGGCTGGCGGGCGGCGCGCCCTTCCCGTTCCTCGTCCTACTCGCGTCGGGCGGGCATTGCCAGTTGCTGGCGGTCGCCGGGGTGGGCCGCTACCGGCGCTACGGAACGACCATCGACGACGCGGCGGGGGAGGCGTTCGACAAGGCGGCGCGGCTGCTCGGACTCGGCTACCCTGGCGGGCCGGAAATCGAACGCCTCGCCGCCCGCGGCGACCCGGAGCGCTTCGCGCTGCCGCGGCCGCTGGCGGGGCGGCCGGGCTGCGACTTCTCGTTCTCCGGCCTCAAGACGGCGGCGCGGCGCGCCGTGGAGACGCCGCCGGGCGGTTCGGATGAGCGGGATCGCGCCGACATCGCCGCCGGATTCCAGGCCGCCGTCGCCGACGTCCTCGCCGACCGGGCGCGCAACGCCATGATCCGGTTCCAGGCCGAGCACGGCCCCGGCGGGCGGTTCGCCGCCGCCGGCGGGGTCGCCGCGAACGCGGCGCTGCGCGCGCGGCTGGAGGCGGTCGCGGGCGAATTCGGCATGGCGTTCGCCGCGCCGCCGCCGCAGCTCTGCACCGATAACGGCGCAATGGTGGCGTGGGCCGGGATCGAGCGGCTGCGGGCGGGCCTCCGCGACGGGCTCGACGCGCCGGCGCGGGCGCGCTGGCCGCTGGACCCCGGCGCGCCGCCGGCCGCCGGCGCGGGCGCGAAGGCGTGAGCGCGATCGCCGTGCTCGGCGCCGGGGCGTGGGGGACGGCGCTCGCCGTGCTCGCCGCGCGCCGGGGCCACGAAGTGGAGCTGTGGACGCGGAGCGCCGCGCGCGCCGAGGCGCTGCGGCGCGACCGCGAGAACGCGCGGCGGCTGCCCGGGATCGCGCTGCCGGAGCGGATCCGCCCCACCGCGCGCCTCGCGCCGGCCGCGCCGGTCGCGCTGCTGGCGGTCCCGGCGCAGGCGGCGCGCGAAGTGTGCGCCGCGCTGGCGCGGACGCCGGCGGCGCGCGCCGAGATCGTCGTCTGCTGCAAGGGGTTCGAGCGCGGGACCGGCGCGCCGATGAGCGCGGTGGTGGGCGAATGCCTGCCCGAAGCCGGAATCTCGGTGCTGACCGGCCCGAGTTTCGCCGATGAGGCGGCGGCGGGCCAGCCGACCGCGGCGGTGCTGGCGCATGCCGACGCGGCGGCGGGGCGGCGGCTGGCGGCGCTGCTCGGCGGCGGGAGTTTCCGCCTCTACCGGACCGACGACGTCATCGGCGCGCAGGTGGGCGGCGCGGTGAAGAACGTCGTCGCCATCGCCTGCGGAATCGCCGCCGGGCGCGGCTTCGGCGAGAACGCCCGCGCCGCGCTGATCGCCCGCGGCCTCGCCGAGGCGGGCCGCCTCGCCGCCGCGCTCGGCGGGCGGGCGGACACGCTGGCCGGGCTGTCCGGGGTCGGCGACCTCGCCCTGACCTGCGCGAGCGTCAAATCGCGCAACTACGCGTTCGGCCTGGCGCTCGGCGGCGGGCGAAGCGCGGAGGCGGGCGCGACGGTGGAGGGCGCCGCCAGCGCCGCCGCCATCGCCGCGCTGGCGGCGCGGCGCGGCGTCGACATGCCCATCGTCCGCGCGGTCGACTCGGCGCTGCGCGGCGGCGCCGACCTGTCGGCGGCGATCCGCGGCCTGCTGGAGCGGCCGCCGGGCGCCGAGGAGGCGGCGCTCAGTCGCGCAGCAGGTCGTTGATCGAGGTGCGCGCGCGGGTGCCGGCGTCCACCCGCTTGACGACGACGGCGCAATAGAGCGCCGGCGCGCCCGGCGTGTCTCCGGGCAGGCTGCCGGGGACGACCACGGAATACGCCGGCACCCGGCCGCGCACGACCTTCCCGGTGGCGCGGTCGACGATTTTGGTCGACGCGCCGATATAGACGCCCATCGCCAGCACCGCGCCGGTCTCGACGACGACGCCCTCGGCGACCTCCGAACGCGCGCCGATGAAGCAATTGTCCTCGACGATCACCGGGCTGGCCTGCAACGGCTCCAGCACGCCGCCGATCCCGGCGCCGCCGGAAATATGGCAGTCGCGGCCGATCTGGGCGCAACTGCCGACCGTAGCCCAGGTGTCGATCATGGTTCCCGAATCGACGTAGGCGCCGAGATTGACGAAACTCGGCATCAGCACGACGCCCGGCGCGATGTAGGCGGAGCGGCGGACGACGCAGTTCGGGACGGCGCGGAACCCGGCGGCGCGGAAGCGCTCCGCGTCCCAGCCGCGGAATTTGGAGTCCGCCTTGTCCCACCACGCGCCGCCGTCGGGGCCGCCGCCGCGCGCCGTCATGTCGTTGAGGCGGAAGGACAGCAGCACCGCCTTCTTGAGCCATGCGTTGACGCGCCACGCGCCGCCGCGCTTCTCGGCGACGCGCAGGCGCCCGGAGTCGAGCCCGTCGAGCGCGGCGGCGACCGCCTCGCGCGCCGGCCCCTTCGTGTCCGGGCCGATGGCCTCGCGGTCCTCCCACGCCGCCTCGACGGCGGCGGCGAGGTCTCCCGAATCGGCGGTGGTCATGCGTTCGTTCTCCTGCTTCGCGGGGACGTGTTTCGCGGGGAGGGGCCGGCGGCGCGCATGTCGCCGGCGACCGCGGCGAGCCAGGGGGCGAGGCGGTCGATGACGTGGTCGGCCGCCCCCCGGGCCGGAGCGGCGTCGCGCCCGTTGCGCAGCCATACGGTGGTCATGCCGCGCGCCGCCGCCGGGGCGAGGTTGGCGAGGGTGTCCTCGAAGAAGGCGGCGTTCGCCCCGCGCACCCGGTGCGCCGCGACGAGGCGATCGTAGGGTTCGGCGAAGGGCTTGGGAACGAAGCCGGCGGCGGCGATGTCGAACACCGCGTCGAAGCGGTCGGCGACGCCGAGGCGCTCCAGCACCTTGCCGGCGTGGCGCGCCGAGCCGTTGGTGAACACGAGTTTGCGCCCCGGCAGCGCCGCCAGCGCGGCGTCGAGCCCCGGCGCCGGGGCCAGCGCCGAGTGGTCGATGTCGTGGACGTAATCGAGATACGCCGCCGGGTCGACGCCGTCATTGGCCATCAGCCCGCGCAGGGTGGTCCCGTAATCGCGGAAATAGGCCTTTTGCAGCCGGCGCGCCCCGGCGGCGTCGAGGCCGAGCGCCGTCGCGACGAACGCGCCCATGCGCGCGTCGATCTGCGCGAACAGGTCGGACTCGACGGGGTAGAGGGTGTTGTCGAGATCGAAAATCCAGCAATCGATCCCGGCGAGTCGGGGCGTTGCGGCCGGCTCCGGCATGGCCCCACCCTGCCCCGCCCGCGCGCCGCGGTCAACGGACGGTCCCGGTTCGGAGCGCCGGGCGTGGTAACGTGCCGCCGGAGCGACGAGCGCGGCTTTGCGACGGTCGCGCCCCGGCGGGGCGCCCGCGCGGCGACGGGGAGCGCGGGCGATGAATCGCGAGACGACGACGCGGTGGTGGTGGGTGCGGCATGCGCCGGTGACGGCGAACCGGGGGCGCATGTACGGCGCCTCGGACCCGCCCTGCGACCTCGACGACGCGCCCGCGTTCGCGTGGCTCGCGAAAGCGCTGCCGCGCCGGGCGGTGTGGGTGGCGAGCCATCTGCGCCGCGCGCGCGACACCGCGGGCGCCATCCTCGCGGCGCGCGGGGAGACGGAGGACGTCCGCGCCGAGGCCGCGTTCGGCGAACAGAATTTCGGCGCCTGGCAGGGAACGCCCTACGACAAGGTCGACGACATTCCCGGCAAGCCGGCGCACCGGTTCTGGTTCACCGCGCCGGACCACCGCCCGCCGGGCGGCGAGTCCTATCTCGACCTGATGGCGCGCGTCGTCCCCGCCATCGAGCGCCTGACCGCCGAGCACCGCGGGCGCGACATCGTGGCGGTGGCGCATGGCGGGTCGATCCGCGCCGCCGCGGCGCATGCGCTGGGCCTCGGCGCGGAGGGCGCGTTCGCCTTCGTCACCGCCAACCTGTCGATCACCCGGCTCGACCGCGTCGAAAGCCCCGAACCCGGCGCCGGCTGGCGGGTCCATTGGGTCAACCGGGCGCCGCGTCCGGCCCCCTGACGCCGAGGGACGCGGCGCACAGGCGGGCGACCTCGCGGCCCTTGGCGACGGCGTAGTTGGTGCCCCGGTCCTCGGGGTAGATCTGCGCCATGTTCGCCAGCCACAACCCGTCCAGCGGCGCCCGCGCCTCCGGAATCAGCGCGCGGTAGCCGCGTTCCACCACCGGCTGCGCCCAGCGTGCGCGCCAGACATGGGCGGCGAGGACGCGCCCGCGGTCCAGGTCCGGGAACATCCGGCGCAGATGCGCGAACGCGAAATCGACCGTCTCGCCGTCGGGCTGGCGCCAAGCCGGGCCGTCCGCTGGCAGGTAGCGCGACAGATAGACGACATGCCGCCCGCCATAGGTCGAGGCGGGTTCGAAATTCGTGTGTTCGATGGCCCCGACGAAGGGAAAACCGGGGTCGTTGACGTTCAGCCAGTAGAAGTCCGAAAGGGAACGGTCGAGCTCGAGCGCGACGCAGACGGCGGCGAGGTAGCGTATCCGCCGCAGCGACGCCGCGTAGCCCGGCGGCGCGCACGCCGCGACGAGGTCGGCCACCACGGACGGCGCGGGGGTGGCGATGACGGCGTCGGCGCGGACCGTCCCGCCCGGTCCGGCGACTCCGGCCGCGCGGCCCGCCTCCACGATCGGGCGCGCGACGGGGAAGTCCGTCCGCACCTCGCCGCCTTGCGCCCGGATCGCGTCCGCCAGCGCGTCGGCGAGCGCGGCGAAGCCGCCCCGGAAATAGGCCAGGCGCTCCTCGCCGCGCTTGCCGCGGCTGCCGCCCCGGAGCTTGAGCTTGCTCCAGAACCATACGGCCGCCACTTCGTCCGCCAGGTCGCCGAACTTGCCGCGCAGCAGCGGCTCCCACACCACGCGCCAGACGCGTTCGCCGCCGAGTTCGCGGAGCCAATCGGCGGCGGTCCGGTCCTCCAGCGCGCGCCAATCGCGCGCGCGGCGCGCCCGCAGCGCCAGCAGCCCGAGCCGCAGGCGGTCCGCGAAGGGCAGCGGCCGGAAGCGCAGCAGGTCGAGCGGGGTCGAGAGCGCGAAGAAGTCCCCGGCGAACCAGGCCCCGGTGCGGGTCGCGCGCGTCTCCACCCGGCCCGACAGGCCGAGTTCGGCGATGAGCCGCATCATGTCGGCGTCGCCGGCGAACCAGTGGTGGTGGAACTTCTCGAGCCGGGCCCCGCCGACGGCGAAGCTGCCGGCGAGGCCGCCGACCTCGGAATCCGCCTCCAGCACCGTGGCGCGGAGTCCCAGGCGTCCCAGCTCCCACGCCGCCGCGAGGCCGCAGAACCCGCCGCCGATCACCGCGACGCGGGGGCGGCGTTCGGCGGCGGTCCGATCTTCCGTCATGCGGCGCGCCTCCGCCGGCCTCGGCCGCGCGATGGGTTTTCCGGCGCGCCGCGCTAAATGATACCGCGATCCGTTCGAATCTCGCAATGGAGGACCCGGGCCGTGACGCATCGTCCTTCGTCCATGGGCCGCCCCGCCCGCGCGCTGGCGGGCGCGGCGTTCGCGCTGTGCGCCGCCGCGCCGGCGGCGGCGAACGAGGCGCAGAAACTGATCGACGACTCGGCGTCGATGTTGCGCGCCTTCGTCGACGACCGCGCCGAATGGGAGAAGGCGCGCACCGCCTTCCGCGCCGCGCGGGCCGTCGTCCTCGTCCCCGACCTGCTCGAGGCCGGCCTGCTCCTCGGCGCCAGCGGCGGCCAGTGCGTCATGGCGGCGCGGGTCGCCGGCGGCGGCTGGTCGCAACCGTCGTTCTGCACCTTCAACGGCGGGAGCGTCGGGCTCCAGCTCGGCTTCCGCAAGTCCGAAACGATCATGTTCGTGATGAACGAAGGGACGCTGGCCAAACTGGTCGATGGCGAGGGCGGCAGTTTCGGCGCCGGCTACGACATCGCCGCCGGCCTGGTGGGGAACGGCCTCAAGGGTTCGGCGACGCTCCATCTCGGCCTCGACATCGTCACCCTGTCGCGCAACCAGGGCGTGTATGGCGGGCTGTCCCTCGCGGGCGGCTGGCTGCGGCCGGACGCCGAATACAACTCCGTCTATTACGGCCGCCCCGCGACGGCGCGGGACATATTGCTGCGCGGCGGCGCGGCGGCGGAGGCGACCGGCGTCCTGCTACGCGCCCTGGAGCATGCGGACCAGGCAGATTACGCCGAGCGCCGCTGACACGCCGCCGACCGCGCGCGCGCGCAGCCGTAGCGCCGCCGCCGCGTCGTTCGGGCCGACCTGCGGCCGCCCGCCGCCGATCCAGGGCCGGGCGGCGGTGCGCGCGGCGTAACGCCGCGGACCGCCGAGCGCCACCCCCAGCGCCCCGGCCAGGGCGGCGGGCGCCCGGTCCCCCGGCGCCGCGCGGCGCAGCCCGGCGAAGGCGGCCCCCGCGCGCGGCCCCGCCGCCGTCGCGAGGGCGAGGCCGGCGAGCGCGTCCGGGACATGGCGCAGGACGCGCCGCGCCGCGCGCGGGGCCGCGCCGAACGCGCCGCGCCCGGACGCCGCCGCAAGGCGGTCGATAAGCCAGTAGGCGGCGATCCCCGGCGCGCCGGCGAGGGCGGCGTAGAGGACCGGCGCCGTCCAGCGCCGCGACAGCCGCCGCGCGAACGCCTCGACGCCCTCCCGCGCCATGCCGTGGGAGTCCAGATGGACCGGGTCGCGCGGCGACAGCAGGGCGAGCGCGGCCTCCGCCGCGTCGCGGTCGTGGACCGCCAGCGCCCGCCCGAGGCGGCGCAGCGCGTCCGCGCCCTCGCGCTGGTCGACGAGGCCGGCGAAAACGAACAGCGCCGCCGCCCACCACAGCGGCTGGCGCGCCGCCAGCGCCTCGACCGCGGCGCCGCCCGCCAGCCCGCCGGCGCACAGGACCGCGGCGCACAACCCGCCCCGGAGCCGGAGCGCGCGCGGCCCGCGCGATTCGCGGTCGAGCCGGGCCGGAAACCAGGCGCAGAGGCGCTCCGCCGCGACCAGCGGCTGCCAGCGCCAGCGCCGCCGCCACAGCGGCGACCCGGTGTAAGCGTCGACGGCGATGGCGGCGAGGAGGACCGACAGGCTCTCCGGGGCAAACACTACTCCGGCGGGCGCGCCCCGGCGGCGGCCAGGAGTTCGGCGAGCGCCGCGTGGCCGGCGGCGGCGGCGTGGTCGGCGGCGGCGCGGCCCTCGCCGTCCGCCGCGGCGGGGTCGGCGCCGGCCTCGAGCAGCGCGCGGGCCGCGCCGTCCCGCCCGGCGATGGCGGCCCAGGTCAACGCGCCGCGCCCGCGGCGGTCGCGCGCGTTGACGCCGGCGCCGGCTTCCAGCAAATAGCGCAGCATCGGCGCGTCGCCGTGGAACGCCGCCCACATCAGCGCGGTGCGCCCGGCGGCGTCGCCGGCGTCGATGTCGGCCCCGGCGGCGAGGGCGGCCTCGACGAGGTGCGGCAATTTGCCGCGCGCGCCGACGATCAGGCGCTGGTCGTCGCGCGCGCCGGCGAAGGCGTCCGCCGCGAGGGACAGGACGAGGCAGGCGAGGGCGAGGGTTCTCATGGCGCCTCCGGGGCCGGACCGCCCGCCGGGCGCGCGGGCGGACGCAGGTTACAAGCGCGAACGCCGGGGCGCGAACCGCCTCGCCTCGGCGCTCTTCGCCGCCGCCGGCCTCGCCGCCGGCGCGGCGCTGGTCGGGGCGCTGGTGGGGCGCGCGCCCCCGGTCGAGGCGCCGGCGGCGGCGCGCGTTCCCATCGGCGGGCCGTTCGCGCTGGTGGACGGCGACGGGCGGACGCGCACCCGCGACGAGTTCCTCGGCGCGCCGCTGCTGATCGCGTTCGGCTACACCCATTGCCCCGACGTCTGCCCGACGATGTTGCAGACGATGACCGAGGCGCTGGACGCGCTGGGGCCGGAGGGGGCGGCGATCCGGCCCGTCTTCGTCACCGTGGACCCGGAGCGCGACACGCCCGCCGTCATGCGCGCCCATGTCGGCCACTTCCACGAGCGCCTGGTCGGGCTGACCGGCGGCGCGGAGCAGGCGGCGGCGGCGGCGCGCGCCTGGCGCGTGACCGCGCGCAAGACCCCGCCGGACGAGGAGGGGAACTACCTGGTGGACCACACGGCCCTGACCTATCTGATGGACGCGGACGGCGCTTACGTCGCGCATTTCGGCCACGACGCGGACTGGCGGACGATGGCGGAGCGGCTGCGGCGGCATCTGGAGACCGGCGCGTGAGCGCGCGCCTCGCGGCGGCGTTCGGCGCGCTGTTCGCCCCCATCGCCGCGGCGGCGGAGGTCGAGGTCGAGGCGGCGTGGGCCCGGGCCTCGGCCGGCCCGGCGCGCGCGGGCGCGGTCTACGTCGCTCTGGTCAACCGCGGCGCCGCCGCGGCGCTGGTCGGAGTCGAGACCCCGGCCGCCGAGCGCGCCGAGCTGCATACCCACGTCATGGACGGCGATGTGGCGCGGATGCGGCGCCTGGAGGAGGTCGCGCTTCCGGCGGGCGGGCGCGTCGCCTTCGCGCCGGGTGGCCTGCACGTCATGCTGTCGGGTCTCGCCGCGCCGCTGGTCGAGGGCGCGGAGTTCCCGCTCACGCTGCGTTTCGCCGATGGCGATTCGCGCACCGTCGCCGTCAGGGTGGGCGGCGTCGCGGCGCATGCGCCGCCGCCGGGGCGCGGGGCGGAGGAGCGCGGGGCGGAGGAGCGAGACCCGAACGCCCATATGGGCGAACGCCGGCGCCCCGGCGCGCGTTGACCGTCGCCGCCCCGGCCGCCATGCGGAGGGCTTGATGCCGGCGGCGCGCCGGTCCAGCTATCCCGCGCAGCGGGACGCGCCGCGTCGACTCGCTCCCGGTCGCGAAGACGCGCGAACGGAAAGGACAAGGGATGGGTTGGGAAACCGATAGCGTCGTCGTCGTGGCCCTCATGACCGCCGTGCTCGGCTTCCTGTGGAGCTTGCATCGCGACGTGCGCAACCTGTCCGACCGGGTCGCCGGCGACATGCGCGGGCTGTCGGAGCGGGTCGCCAAGGTGGAGGGCTTGCTCGAGGGCCTGCGCGACAGCATCGCCAACCGCCCCGATCGGTCCTGATTTCCCGCCCCGGCGCGCGTTGACCGCCGCGCCGCCTCTTGAGGCGCGCCGGTCGGCGCGGGCGCGCCGCATCGGCGTCCGCATCGATCCGGCGCGGGGCGTGCGCCGGCGTCCCGCCGGCCCGCGCAAGCGATGTCCGATGCCGATGCCGGCGAGACGCCGGCGGTCCCGGGAAAAGCGGACCGGGCTTGACGCCGGCGGCGCGCCGGTCCAGCTTTCCCGCGCAGCGGGACGCGCCGCGTCGACTCCCTCCCGGCCGCGAAGGCGCGCGAACGGAAAGGACAGGGGATGGGTTGGGAAACCGATAGCGTCGTCGTCGTGGCCCTCATGATCGCCGTGCTCGGCTTCCTGTGGAGCTTGCATCGCGACATGCGCGGGCTGTCGGAGCGGGTCGCCAAGGTGGAGGGCTTGCTCGAGGGCCTGCGCGACAGCATCGCCAACCGCCCCGATCGGTCCTGATTTCCCGCCGGCTCGAGTATTCCCCCGGCGCGCGTTGACCGCCGCCGCTCCGCCTCTCGAGGTGCGCCGGTCGGCGCGGGCGCGCCGCATCGGCATCCGCATCGACCCGGCGCGGGGCGTCGCCGAACTGGTGCTGCCGGAGGGCGCGCCGCGCGCCGAGGGCGACCGGTTCGCCGCCCGCCACCGCGCCTGGGTGGCGGCGCGGCTCGCCGAACTGCCGCCGCGCCGCCCCTTCGTCCACGGCGCCCGCGTGCCGGTGGCGGACGGCGCGGTGGAGATCCTTCACCGGCCCGGCGGCCCCGCCGCCGCCCGGCGCGAGGGCGGCAGGCTCGTCGTCGGCGGCCCGGCGGCGGAGGTCGCCCCGCGCGTCGCCGGGTGGCTCAAGGCGCTGGCGCGCGAGGCCCTGCGCGAAGCGGCGACGCGGCACGCCGAGGCCCTCGGCGCGCGGTTCGCGAGTCTGCGCGTCGGCGATGCGCGCACCCGCTGGGGCAGCTGTTCGTCGCGCGGCGCGCTGTCGTTCTCCTGGCGCCTCGCGATGGCGCCGTCGCGGGTGCTGGACTACGTCGCCGCGCACGAGGCGGCGCACCTGCTGGAGGCGAACCACGGCCCGCGCTTCTGGCGGCTGGTGGCGCGGCTGCGCCCGGACTACGCCGAGGCGCGCGCCTGGCTGCGGCGCCGCGGGCCGGAACTGCACCGTTACGGCGGGTAGCGGGTCATGAAGCCGCGCCAGATCTCCGCCGGCGCGCCGCCGCCGGTGACGTCCTTCATCGGCCGCGAATCGTCGCGCCCGACCCACACTCCGGCGACCAGGCCGGGGCGGTAGCCGACGAACCACGCGTCGCGCGAGTCCTGGCTGGTGCCGGTCTTGCCCGCCGCCGGGCCGGACTCCGGCGCGGCGCGCCGCCCGGTGCCCTCGCGCACGACCGCCGCGAGCATCCGGTCGAGCGCCGCCGCGACGCGGGGGGAAAGGACCCGCCCCGGCCCCGAGCCGGAGCGGCGGTAGAGCGCCGCTCCCGACCGGTCGCGGATCTCCAGAATGCCGTGCGGGATCGCCGCGCGGCCGGCGTTGGCCGGCGCGGCGTAGGCGGCGGCGAGTTCGAGCAGCGTGACCTCGCCGGCGCCGAGGGCGAGGCTCGGCCCCTCCGGCAGCGGGCCGGACAGGCCGAGCCGCCGCGCCATGCTCCGCACCGCCCGGCGCCCGGCGCGCTCGGCGAGGCGGACCGCGGCGGCGTTGCTGGAATGGGCGAAGGCGTCGGTCAGCGTCACCGGGCCGCGATAGACGCCGCCGTAGTTGCGCGGCGTCCAGCCGTCGACCGTGACCGGCGAGTCGTCGACCACGTCGTCCGCCGCCATGCCGTCGGCGAGGGCGGCGGCGAAGACGGCGAGTTTGAACGCCGACCCGGGCTGGCGGCGCGCCTGCGCGGCGCGGTTGAACTGGCTGTCGGCGTAGGACAGGCCGCCGACCATCGCCCGCACCGCGCCGTCGGGGGTCATCGCCACCAGCGCCGCCTGCGCGCCGGGCGGCAGGTCGGCCGCGCGCATGGCGGCCTCGGCGGCCGCCTGCGCCGCCCGGTCGAGCGTGGTCCGCACCGCCAGGTCGTCGCGCGGCGGGCCGACGAATCCGCTCGCCCGGTCGGCGACCCAATCGGCGAAATAGCGCGCGCCGCCGCCGCCGCCGCCGCTCCGCGCCGCCGCGGGCATGGCCTTGGCGGCCGCGGCGGCGGCTGCGTCGAGGCGCCCGGCGGCGACCATGGCGTCGAGCACCGCCGCCGCGCGCCCGCGCGCCGCCTTCGGGTCGCGCGTCGGCGCGTAGCGGCTGGGCGCCTTGGGCAGGCCGGCCAGCATCGCCGCCTCGGCGAGGCCGAGTTCGCGCGCCGGCTTGCCGAAATAGCGCCGCGCCGCCGCCTCGACGCCGAAGCAGCCGGCGCCGAGATAGACCCGGTTGAGATAGGCGGCGAGCAGTTCGTCCTTGGAGTAGCGCCGCTCCAGCCACAACGCGAGCAGCGCCTCCTGGACCTTGCGCCGCAGCGTCCGTTCGGGGGTGAGGAAGACGTTCTTGGCGATCTGCTGGGTCAGGGTGGAGCCGCCCTGCGCGACGCGCCCGGCCGCCAGGTTGACCGCGGCCGCCCGCAGCAGGCCCCACGGATCGAGGCCGAAATGGCGGTAGAAGCGCCGGTCCTCGATCGACAGCACCGCGTCGACCAGCACCGGCGGCAGGTCGTCCGGCGCGATCCAGGCGCCATAGACCTCGCCGAAATTGGCCAGCGGCGCGCCGTCGGCGGCGAGCACGGCGATCCCCGGGCGCCGGGGTTCGGCGAGGACGCGGTCGATGTCGGGCAGCCCCACCGCCAGCACCGCGGCGGCGCCGGCCAGCAGGACCAGCCCCCACACGCCGGCGACGGCGAGGAGGTAGGCGGCGCGGCGCGCGAGGCTCCGCCGCCGCCGGGGCGCGGCGCGCGCGCGTCCGCGGCGGCGCGGCGGCTTGCGCGCCGGGCGCTTGCGCGCGGCGGGCTTCCCGGAGGAGGTCTTCTTCCGCGCCGGGCGCTTCTTGCCGGCGCGCGCCGGCGCCTTGCGCGCCGCCAACGCGCTAGCGTCCGCCGGACCGAGGGCGCGGCGGGCCGCCCGGCGGCGGGAAGCCGAGCCGCTCCCGCACGAAATAGAGCGGCCGCCGCTTGGATTCGCCGTAGATGCGCCCGACATATTCGCCGAGGATGCCGATCACCACGAGCTGCGCGCCGCCGAAGAACATGATGGCGACGAAAAGCGCCGACCAGCCGCCGATCCAGGTGTCGGTGAGAAGGCGCACCGCGATGGCGTAGGCGATGCCCGCCACCGCGACGCCGGAGGACAGGAACCCCATCCATATGGCGAGGCGCAGCGGCGCCAGCGAGAACGAGAGAATGCCGTCCAGCGCGAGCCGGGCCAGGTCGCGCAGCAGATATTTCGTCGCGCCGCCCGCCCGCTGCGCGCGGCGGAAGGACAACGGCTCCTGGCGGAAGCCGGTCCACGCCACCATCCCGCGCATGAAGCGGTCGCGCTCCGGCATCGCGAGGAGGGCGTCCGCCACCTTGCGGTCCAGCAGCCGGAAGTAGCCGGTGTCGAGCGGGATCGCGACGTCGGACAGGCGGTTGATGAGGCGGTAGAAGGCGCGCGCCGTCCAGCGCTTGAAGGCCGTCTCGCCCTCGCGATGGGTCCGCACGCCGTGGACCGCGTCCGCGCCGCCGCGCCAGCGCTCCAGCATGTCGAGCAGGAGCTCGGGCGGGTCCTGCAGGTCGGCGTCGATAATGGCCAATACGTCGCCGCCGGCGTGCTCCACGCCGGCGGCGATAGCCACCTCCTGCCCGAAACGGCGCGACAGCGCGACGATGCGGACCCGCGGATCCGCGCGTTGGAGTTCGCGCAGCGCATCGAGCGTGGAGTCGCGGCTGCCGTCGTCGACGTAGACGATCTCGAAGGCGAGGCCGGGCGCGCCCTCCAGCGCGGCCGCGAGGCGGCGGTGGGTCTCGCGGACCACCGCCTCCTCGTCGTAGCACGGAACGACGACGGAGAGCAGGACGCTTTCGCCGCGTCCGGATTCCTCGCCGGGGTTCGCCGATTCCGACATGCGCTCGCACCGAACATCCGTCCGCGCGGCGGCGGCGCGCCGCCCTTGCCGCAACCCGCCGCACATTCTACGCTCCCCGGTGGCGCCGTCAATCCAACGCGCCCATGGGCGGCGGGGGCGGCGGTCTCCGTCGCCGGGCGGGTTCCCGGGGGGCGGCGATGGCGAATTCGAGGGGGCTGCGCACGATGACCGGAAGGTTCGTTCACGGTCGACCGGATACCGTTACCGTTTCATTGATTGTCGTTTCCGTCATCGCGTGCGCGTCGATTCTGGCGCGGGAAGCCACCTACGGGATCGGCCTGGCCACGGACACGATCTATTATATCGACACGGCGCGGAATATCCTGGCGGGGAACGGCTTCGCCATGACATGGGGGGGGGGACTACGTCCATTGGCCTCCTCTTTACCCCATGCTGCTCGCGGGCGCGGGACTATCGCTGTTCGATCCTTACGACGTCGCCGGTCCGTTCAATGCGATAGTTCTCGCGTTAATTGTCTTTTCCGTTGGAATGCACATGCGAAACCGGGTGGAATCCGGCTTTCTCGCCGTGTGGTTCGCCTTGTCGATCGCCCTTTCCACCACGCTGGCGAAGTCGACGTCCTATGCGCTGTCGGAGCCTGTGTTCATACTGTTTACGTCGATTTCCCTCATGCAATTCGTGAAATTCCTCGATACGAACCGGCGGCGAAGCCTTGTCTGGTCGGCGGCGTTCGCCGCGGCCGCATGCTCTACGCGCTATATCGGCGTGACGATTACCGTGTTCGCGGTTCTCATGCTGGCGCTTCGCTACAGGGCGCCGATCTTCGACAAGGTAAAGTGTGCGCTTCTTTACGCGTTCGTTTCTTTAACTCCGGTGTGTTTGTGGGTATTGCGCAACGTTTCCATAGGAAGGCCCCCGACCGGAGAAAGGAATTATCGCGATTTCCATTTGTTCGACATAATGATGGAATTGCCGCCCCATATTTCGGTGAAATTCGCGATTATCGCGCTGCTGTATGCGGCGCTCCGCCGCCTGTCGGGCGGCGGTCCCGCCATGAAATCCTGGCAATGGAATTCGTTTCTCGTGTTCCTGTTTTTCTCCGTATGCTACGTAGTCGTTCTCGTGCTGCTTCTCTCCATGGAAACGACAGGACACGGTGTCCAGCCCCGCTATCTGGCGCCCGTTTACGTTCCTGTCCTGTCCTGTATCGTTTTTCTCGTCGATGGAATTTTTCTTCACGAACGCGAGAAAAACGTTCTGGGCGCCGTCTTTCCGGCG
This sequence comes from Alphaproteobacteria bacterium, assembly GCA_965242575.1. Taxonomy (GTDB): domain Bacteria; phylum Pseudomonadota; class Alphaproteobacteria; order UBA7887; family UBA7887; genus JANQOH01. The sequence continues at coordinate 1,184,568 of OZ251461.1, read as the reverse complement.
TGGAGGGCCGGCGCCGTCACGGGGTTCAAGGCCGTTGTCTGCGCGTCGATGATCGGTTTCTCCGCTCACCGCATCGCGGTGAATTTGGACGAGATCGCGTATGCGAACGCCGAGGGAACCGGGGGATTCGCCAAACGAAGGTGGGCCGAGTCCGAAGTTGTCCGCTTCATTCGCGTCTTGCCCGCAGATCCGGAGGCGATGATCGGCAATGTGGTATGGCCGCTGTACATCCACGCGGACGTTCGCCTCCCGCTTCGCCGTCTTCCTTCCGGCCTCGAGGATGCCCGGGCGCTGATCGACCGGGCGCGGGACGGAGTTCTCGTGGTCTGGATTCACGACTGGGTAGCCGACCCCAAGTTGAACTACGGGGCGGCGGAGTTGGCCGGGCTGCCGTATCTGGAGGCGGTGGCCGAACTGGCGGACGGCGTCGTGTTCCGCGTCGTCGGGGAGCGGCGGGGCGCGGGGCGGGCGGCGAACCCGGCGCCCCCGCCGGAGGTTGCGGAGGACTCGCCTCCCCGGTAGGCGCGGTCCGCCGAAGCGGTCGAGAACGGGGCCGTCGTCGACGGAGGGCGGGACGCCACCGCCGCGCCGGGGTCCGCAGATTCCGATGCGCGCCGGCGCCGAATATCCGTCCGCGCGGCGCGCCGCCGTTGCCGCAACCCGCCGAACATGCGAAACGGCCGAACGTGCGAAACGGAGCGCCCGGCCGTCGATCCGGCGGGTAGGCGAACGGACCGGCGGGATGAGGCGGACCGACCACGCAAACGTTTGGCTGTCGCGCCTCGGCGACGACGGGTTCGCGTTCCTGCTCGCCGGCCTCGGCGCGCTGGGGGCGGGCGCGGTGCTGGCCTCCACCTCCGTTTACGGCGCTGGCGCGGGCTCCGACGAGGCGATGTATCTGTTCATGGCGGAAAACCTCGCCGCGGGGCGGGGTTTCGTCGACTTCTACGGATACACGACGGCCTATTGGCCGCCGCTGTTCCCGGCGCTGCTGGCCTTGTCCGGCCTCGCCGGGATCGAGCCGCTCGCGGCCGCGCGGTTCATCAACGCGGCGGTCTTCGGCGCGACCGTGTTCGTCTTCGGGCGGTTCCTGGACTCCAAGTGCGGCTCGCGGACGTCGGTACTGGCCGGAACGGCGGCGGTCCTGGCTTCGCCGATCCTGACCGATATGTCGTCGCAGGCGCTGTCCGACCCCTTGTTCCTTCTGTTCGCGCTGCTGGCGTTGGATCGCCTCGACGCGTTCCAGCGCGAGGGCGGGGCGCGGGCGCTGGTCCTGTGCGGCGTCTTCTCAGCCCTGTGCGTCTCGACGAGATATATGGGGCTTTCCGTTCTGGCGACCGGCGCGGTCGTCATCCTCCTGTGGGGGCCGGGGAGGCCGGCGGCCCGGCTCGGCGCGGTTTGCGCATACCTGTCGTTGAGCGTCCCTCCGCTGGCGGCGTGGTTGTGGCGCAACCTCGCGCTCACCGGGACGCTCACCGGGCCCCGCTTCGCCTCCGCGCATTCTCCGTTCGCGATCCTGCGGATGTTCGCGGACACCATGCAGCTGGAGATACTGCCCTTCCGCTCCGTGCTGTTTCGCGTTTCCGAAACGGCCGTCCAGCTCGGCGACGCCGCGCTGCTCGCCCTGGCGGCGGGGTTGGGGTGGATTATGGCGTTCCGCCGCCGGAGCGTCGGGCGGTTCCTCGAACGCCTGGAATCCGCCTCCCTCGTCACGATGGCCATGTTCTTCGCCGCGTATTCGGCGTTGCTGCTGTTCACGGGTTCGACCGTCGAACTGGCCGACCCGGCCCGGGGGCGCTACGTGGCTCCGGCGCAAGTCTGCGCCCTGTTCATCGTCGTCGTCCTGTGGGACAGGGCGGACCTGCGAAGGAGAACGAAAAACGTTCTGGCCGGATGCTTCGCCGTCTTCGTGGCGATGTCCGCCGCCATGTCGGCCGACGGCCTGGTCCGCGGCTGGCGCGAGGGCCATTCCTACACGTCGCGTGTCTGGATGGAGTCGGAAACGATACGGTGGATAGCAGAAAACATCGCGGGCGGGCGTATTTACAGCAACATGCCGGATGCGATCTACGTCCGGACCGGCATGAAGGACGGCCCGCAGATGCTCCCGCCCGGCGGCGGCGCGGCTCCGGCGCCGCTCCCCGCCGCGCAGTCGGGCGCCGGGACATGGGTCGTCTGGTTCACCGGGGAGAAACTCCGCCGCCTGGGATGGGACACGGAGTCGATCCGGGCGGCTCCCGGCCTGGAGCCCGCGGCGGAGCTGGCGGACGGACTCGTGTTCCGCGTCGCCGGGGAGGGGCGCGGGGCGAACCCGGCGGCCCCGCCGGAGGTTGCGGAGAACCCGCTTTCCCGATAAGCCGGTCCACGGAAACGGTCGAGAACGACGGAGGCGGTCATGACCGAGGTCGGAGTGTCCGAGGCGAAAACCCGTCTGTCGGCGCTGCTCGGCGAGGCGGAGCGCGGGGAGGAAGCGTCGATTACCCGCCGCGGCGCCCCGGTGGCTCGACTCGTTCCCGCCGAACGGTCGGAGCGGGCGCGAACCGAGCGCGCGATCGCGGATCTGCGCGCCCTTCGCAAGAAACTGCGGTTGAGCGGGCCGGGCTGGAAGGCGCTGCGGGACGAAGGCCGCCGGTGACCGGATTCGTCGTCGACCGTTCGATCGCCGTCCCCCGGCCGTTCGAGGGCTGAGAGACTCCCGAGCCGGCGCGCCGCGCTTGCCGCAACCGGGCGGACATGCGAAACGGGCGCCGGGACGCCGATCCGGCGGGCAAGCGAACGGACCGGCGGGATGAAGCCGCGCGCATACGCAAACCGCTGGCCGCCGCGACTCGGCGGCGACGGATTCACGCTCCTGCTCGCCGGCCTCGGCGCGCTCGGGGCGGGCGCGGCGCTGGCCGCCACCTCCGTTTGGGGCGCCGGCGCGGGATCCGACGAGTCCAGGTTCCTCTCCGTGGCGGAAAACCTCGCCCGGGGGAGGGGGTTCGTCGACTTCTACGGCTCCACGCCGGCCTGGTGGCCGCCGCTGTTCCCGGCGCTGCTCGCCCTGGGAAGCCTCGCCGGGCTCGAACCGCTCGCGGCCGCGCGGTTCGTCAACGCGGCGGCCTTCGGCGCGACCGTGTTCGTCTTCGGGCGGTTCCTGGACTCCAAATGCGACTCGCGGAGGTCGGTACTGGCCGGGACGGCGGCGGTCCTGGCTTCGCCACTTCTGGTCGATATGTCGTCATATGCGCTGTCCGACCCCTTGTTCCTTCTGTTCGCGCTGCTGGCGCTGGTTCAAATCGATCGGCTCCAGCGCGAGGGCGGGACGCGGACGCTGGTCTTGTGCGGCGTCTTCTCCGCCCTGTGCGTCGCGACGCGATATACGGGCGTTGCGGTTCTGGCGACCGGCGCGGTCGTCATCCTCCTGTGGGCGCCGGGGAGGCCGGCGGCCCGGCTCGGCGCGCTCTGCGCATACCTGTCGTTGAGCGTCCCCCCGCTGGCGGCGTGGCTGTGGCGCAACCTCGCGCTGACCGGGACGCTCACCGGGCCCCGCGGCGTCTCCGCGCACCCCCCGCTCGCGATCCTGCGGATGTTCGCGGACACCATGCAGCTGGAGATCCTGCCCTTCCGCTCCGTGCTGTTTCGCGTTTCCGAAACGTCCGTCCGGCTCGGCGACGCCGCGCTGCTCGCCCTGGCGGCGCCGTTGGGCTGGGCCGCGGCGTTCCGCCGCCGGAGCGTCGGGCGGTTTCTCGAACGCCTGGAATCCGCCTCCCTCGTCACCATGGCCGTGTTCTGCGCCGCGTATTCCGCGCTGCTGCTGTTCATGGGTTCGACCGTCGACCTGGCCGACCCGGCCCATGGACGCTACGTGGCTCCGGCGCAAGTCTCCGCCCTGTTCGTCGCCGTGGTCCTGTGGGACAAGGCGGACCTGCGCAGGGGAACGAAAAACGTTCTGGCCGGATGCTTCGCCGTCTTCGTGGCGATCTCCGCCGACAAGTCGGTCGACCTGCTGGTCCACGGCTGGCGCGAGGGGCGCTCCTACACGTCGCGAATCTGGACGGAGTCGGAAACGATGCAATGGATGGAGGACAACATCGACGGCGGGCGTATTTACAGCAACATGCCGGACGCGATCTACGTCCGGACCGGCATGAGGGACGGCCTGCGGATGCTTCCCTCCCCCTCCCTCCCGCCGCCGATCCTCGCCGGTCCGCCGGGCGTCGCGGCATGGGTCGTCTGGTTCGCCGGGGAGAAGCCGTGGCTCCGGCGCCTGGGATGGGACACGGCGTCGATCCGGGCGCTTCCCGGCCTGGAGCCGGCGGCGGAACTGGCGGATGGACTCGTGCTCCGCGTCGCCGGGGAGCGGCGGGGCGCCGTCCCCCGAACCCCGTAACTCCCGGAGCCCGGCTTCCGCCCGTCCCGGAACGGCGCGGAATCGCGCGCCCGCCGGAATTCATGCCATCATGGCCGCGCCCCCGGCAACGAACGACGAGGCTCCGCCATGCCGCTCACGCTCGCCAGCGACAGTTTCGCCGACGGCGACTATCTCGACGACAAGCACGCGCTCTCCGAGGCTTACGGCTTCGGCTGCGCCGGCGGCAACGTCTCGCCGCATCTCGCATGGCGCGGCGCGCCGGAGGGGACGAAGAGCTTCGCGCTCACCTGTTACGACCCCGACGCGCCGACCGGCAGCGGCTTCTGGCACTGGCTGGTCGTCGACATCCCCGCCGCCGCCGACTCGCTGCCGGAGGGCGCGGGCGCGCCGGCGGCGCTGCTGTTGCCCTCCAGCGCGCTCCAGACCCGCACCGATTTCGGCGCGCCCGGCTATGGCGGCCCGTGCCCGCCGGAGGGCGACCATCCGCACCGCTACCTGTTCACCCTCTTCGCCGTGTCGCGGGAGCGCCTGGGACTCGACGCCGACACGATGCCCGCCGTCGTCGGCTTCACCCTCAATTTCAACACGCTGGAGAAAGCTAGCCTGATGGGGCTCTACAGGCGCGGCTGACCCTCGCGCCGGGGCGCGCTGCGCGCTACCCTCGCGGCGGCGAAGACCGGGGCGGGAGGCGGGCGGTGTCGAAGACGGAGCCGGTAGGCGGCGGCGCGCCCGCGCCGCCCGCGCCCGAGGTCCTCGCCGCGCTGCGCGGCGCGGGGACGGCGACGGTGTCGACGCAGCTGCTCAAACGCGGCCTGCGCGCGCATTACCTCCGCGGCGTCCGGCCGCTCGGTGCCGCGGCGCCGTTCGCCGCCCCGGCCTACACCCTGCGCTACATCCCGGCGCGCGAGGACAAGGCGGTTCCCGAAGTGTGGACCGACCGCGCCTACCCGCAGCGCGCGGCCATCGAGGCGGCGCCGGCGGGCTGGGCGCTGGTCGTCGACGCCATGGGCGACGCGGGCGCGGGGACCCTCGGCGACATCCTCGCCCTGCGCCTCCGCAAGCGCGGTGTCGCGGCGCTGGTGACCGACGGCGCGGTGCGCGACGCGGCGGCGCTGGCGGAGATGGACTTCCCCGTTTTCTGCGCCGGGGCGGCCGCGCCGGCGAGCATCGCCGCCCTGTTCGCCGCCGACCGGCAATGCCCTATCGCCTGCGGCGGCGCGGCGATCTTTCCCGGCGACGTCCTCGTCGGCGACGCCGACGGCGCGGTGGTCGTCCCCCGCGCCCTCGCCGAAGAGGTCGCGCGCGACGGCGCCGAGCAGGACCGCCTGGAGCGTTTCATCCAGTCGCGCATCGCCGCGGGCCATCCCACCTTCGGCGCTTACCCGCCCGACGACGCGACGCTCGCCGCTTACGCCGAATGGACGGAGGAGTGACCTTGCGACGCCGCCGCCTGGGCCGCACCGGGCTGGAGGTGTCCGAACTCGCCTTCGGCGGCGGCTGGGTGGGCGGCGTCCTCATCCACCGCGACGAAGACACCCGCCGCGCCGCGCTCGCCCGCGCGCTGGAGGCGGGGATTAATGTGATCGACACCGCGCCGTCCTACGGCGACGGGGAATCGGAAAGGACGCTCGGCCGGCTGTTGGGGAATTTCGACTGCGCGCCCTGGGTCGCCACCAAGGCGCGGCTCGACGCGGCCGCGCTCGCCGACCCCGCCGGGGAGATCGAACGCAGCCTGGCCGGCAGCCTGGAGCGCTTGCGCCGCGATTCGGTGGACGTCCTGCAACTGCACAACCCCATCGCCGCCGAAACCGATTCGCGCCATGTCGCGGCGGACCGGGTCCTGGGAGACGTCGCCGACGCGTTCGACGGGCTGCGCGCGCAGGGCCTCGTCCGGTTCATCGGCGTGACCGGCCTCGGCGAGGCCGCCGCCGTCCGCCGGGTCGTCGCCAGCGGGCGGTTCGACACCGCGCAGGTCTATTGCAACATGCTCAACCCGAGCGCCGGGCGGACGATGCCCGCCGCCTGGGAGGGGCACGACTTCTCCGGCGTGCTGGACGCCTGCCGCGCCGCCGACGTCGGAGTCATGAACATCCGCGTCTTCGCCGCCGGAGTCCTCGCCAGCGACCGCCGCCACGGCAGGGAGGTCCCCGTCGTCGAGAATTCCGCCCTCGACCGCGAGGAGCGGCGCGCGGCCGCTGTCTTCGCCGCGCTCGGCGGCGATTACGGTTCGCGCGCGCAAACCGCCCTCCGCTTCGCGCTGGCGGAGGAGCGGATCTCCACGGTCGTCGTCGGCATGGCGGACCCCGGCCACCTGGAACAGGCGCTGGCCGCCGCCGGGGAGGGGCCGCTTCCCGCCCCGGCGCTGGCCCGGCTCGACGCGGTCCATGCCGGCAATTTCGGCCTCGGCTGACCGGGGGCGGCGCGAATCGGCCGCCGCCGCCGCGCGCCGATTCGCCCCCCAAACGCGAACGCGGCGTCGATCCCGAGGCGGAGGGGCGTTGAATTCATGCCGTTTATTCGCGCTTGCGCGTCGGGAACAAAAAGCATACATATGCCTGCGCGAACGGCATCGGCAACCAGGGAGCGGGAGAACCACCCAATGGCGCAACCGAATTTCCGCGTGGTCGGGAAGGACATGACCGACCGGCAGAAGGCGCTGGACGCGGCACTCGGCCAGATCGAGCGGGCCTTCGGCAAGGGCTCGATCATGAAACTCGGGCAGAGCGGCGCCGGGGTCGAGGTCGAGACCATCTCCACCGGCTCGCTCGGGCTGGACATCGCGCTCGGCATCGGCGGCCTGCCGCGCGGGCGCATCGTCGAGATCTACGGGCCGGAGAGCTCCGGCAAGACCACCCTGGCGCTGCACGCGGTGGCGGAGGCGCAGCGGCTGGGCGGGACCTGCGCCTTCGTCGACGCCGAACACGCGCTGGACCCGGTCTATGCGCGCCGCCTCGGCGTCGGCGTCGACGACCTGTTGCTGTCGCAGCCCGACACCGGCGAGCAGGCGCTGGAGATCTCCGACACGCTGGTGCGCTCCGGCGCCATCGACGTGCTGGTGGTGGACAGCGTCGCCGCGCTCACCCCGCGCGCCGAACTCGAGGGCGAGATGGGCGATTCGCACGTCGGTCTCCAGGCGCGGCTGATGAGCCAGGCGCTGCGCAAGCTCACCGGGTCGATCTCGCGGTCGCGGACGACGGTGATCTTCATCAACCAGATCCGCATGAAGATCGGCGTCATGTACGGCAGTCCGGAGACCACTTCGGGCGGCAACGCGCTCAAATTCTACGCCTCGGTGCGCCTCGACATCCGCCGCATCGGCGCGATCAAGCAGCGCGACGAGCCGGTGGGCAACCAGACCCGGGTGAAGGTGGTCAAGAACAAACTCGCGCCGCCGTTCAAGGTCGTCGAGTTCGACATCATGTACGGCGAGGGCGTCTCCAAACTCGGCGAGCTCATCGACCTGGGCTGCAAGGCCGGCGTCGTCGAGAAGGCGGGATCCTGGTATTCGTTCGAGGGCCAGCGCATCGGCCAGGGGCGGGAGAACGCCAAGCAGTTCCTGCGCGACAACGCCGGCGTGGCGGACACCATCGAGCGCGCGGTGCGCGAGAGCGTCGGCCTGATCGCCAACACCCTCGACGGCTCCGAGGAGGACCCGCCCGCCCGGGTCGGCGCATAACGGCGGCGGCGCTTCTCTTCATGGACGGAGCGCGATCCGCTTTCCCGGGACCGCCTCGACCGGCGGGCGCGCGTGCGGTTGTTTCGGCGCCCGCCCGGCGCGCCGCGCGCTCCGGGCGGGCGCGGGCGCGGACGGCGTGCGGAGGCGGAGAATGGCGCGGCGGAAGATAGAGACCTATGCGCATGCCGGCGCGGAGCGGGCCAACAACCCGCCGGTCGGGCTGGTGACGCCGGAGGCCGACCGCGACTCCGCCGCCCGCGAATGGGCGCACGACCCGCATATCGACCCGCAACTCTCCTGGGCCGGCAAGGCCGAGCGCATGTCGTTCGAGGTTCCTACGGTGAGACCTCTGCATAACCCGTTGTGGTTATGGTATGGTGGCTTCATGCAGAAACCGTTTCGTGCGCAGCCTGCGTTGTTCGTATCGGCTGCGGCGCTGGATCATCCGGCGCTCCGCGCGCTCGATGCTGCGGAGTCGCTTCTGGACCGGTCGGAGATCGCACGACTGTTGTCGTCGATCTACGGGTCACGGACGGGTCGTCCGAGTTACCCGCTTCTGACGCTGTTCCGGGGGCTGTTGCTCGGCGTGTGGTATGGGCTTTCGGACGTCCGGTTGTCGCAGTGCCTGTATCGTGACCTGCTGTTTCGGCGTTTCTGCCGCCTTGAGTTGGGCGGCGGGGTTCCGGACGCGACGATGTTGGGGCGGTTCCGGTCTCGCCTTGTGAAGCACGACCTGTGGGAGTTGCTGCTGGGGGAAGTGAACCGCCAGCTGGAGGAGCAGCGCATCGTGATGACCGAGGGGCGGATTAACATCGTCGATGCGACGCCGGTGGAGGCGGCGCGTTCGGGCCGGGGCCAGGGGAAGGACGGGGCGGCGGTCCGGGATCCGGAGGCGGGGCTTCATGTGAAGCAGGACAGCCGGGGCCGCATGAAGAGCGCCTATGGCTACTCGGTTCACACGGGGGTCGATGAGGATGGGTTCGTCCACCGCCAGACGGTGACGCCGGGCAACGTCCACGACAGCCGGGAGCGCGACAGGTTGCTGTTAGGCGACGAGACGGCGTTCTATGCGGACGCCGCCTACAGTTCGCGCGAGACGCGGGACAAACTGGCGCGTTTCGGGATTGCGGACCGGGCGCAACGCAAGGGCTATCGCGGCCATCCGTTGCGCGAAGCGGACAAGGAGCGCAACGATGAGATCGCGGTCGTGCGGTCGGGGGTGGAGCGCGTGTTCGCCGTCTATAAGCGGTGTTACGGCCTCGGACGGACCCGCTTCCTGGGCTTGGCGAAGAACACGACCTTCTACGGCCTCGCCGCCATTGCGCTCAACATCCGCAAGGGCGCCATGTTTCTGCGCCTCTACGGCCTCGCCCAACCCGCCAGCGAGAGATAAACACGGGGCAAGCGCGCCCGAACGGCGACTCGTCGAACCCCGGCCCGTCGACGAACACGCCCCACTCCGTCGCCCTGCGCGAATGGTCGATGTGCGTCCACCTGCCTACCGCCAGCCAGTCGGTCGGATCGCTGGCGGAATAGTCGACCGAGAAAGCGGAGATCGTGCTGGTGTCTTCCGACTCGGTCGGCGTGCAGCGGCCGCGGCAAAGCACTCCGCTAAGATACATCCAGTATCCGCGCCAGTAAACGCCCTATTCAGAAGTCCCCCCACTGGTTGGACGGCTGGTCGCGTCGTTGGAGTCGATGAAAAGATCGGATTTGCCCTCGCGTTCGACGCCCGCGAGGAATCGTCCGTTGGAGAACGTGGCGACGGCGAGATCCGTCGTGGCGCGGCGCGAGTCGACGTTCGACGACAAGGTCACGCCTCCGGTGCTCGAACCCGCGAAAACGCCGTCGAATCGCGGAACCGCCGCCGCCGCTCTGGCGGCGCGCAGCTCCCGATTCGGGTCGCCCGATGCGGTCGGCGCGGGCGATTGCGGAGGATCGGTCGGGGTTTGCGCGGTCGTCGTCGAACCGCCGCCGCCGCCGCCGCACGCGGCGAGGAACAGGGCGGCGCAGGCCGCGACCGGGATCGCGTAACGGGCGAGCGTCATTGCAATTCTCCATGTGCTCCGCCACGGCCCGGCGGGCGCCAGGCCGTTGCAATGACACTCGGGTTGTGAGCACACCCCGCCTATTCGCCCCAGGCGGGGGCGGCCAAACCCCACGCCTCTTCCGGGCTGTTTTATTGGACGGGCGACCCGACGGAGCGGGCACCCGAAGTGTCATTGCGCGCTTACCATACCGCGTTACGCGGCGGGAGGGAAGGCGGTATCGTGGCCGCGCCGCTTCCCGCCGGTTGGAGAGACTCCGCATGACCCGAAACCTGCGCCGCGCGGCGCGCTGGCTGGGCGCCGGCGCCGGCGGGAGCATGCTCGCGGGCTGCGCCCTGCTCGCCGGCCCGCCGTCGGGACCGGTCGGCGTCGCCGAGCGGCTGGCGGCGTTCCCCACCCGCGGCCTGCCGCTGCGCGGCGCGGTGACGATCCGCTGGAGCGACAGGCAAATCCCCTTCGTCGAGGCCGACCGCGACGAGGACGCCGCCTTCGCGCTCGGCCTCGTTCACGCGCATCCGCGCGACCGCCCGAATTCGCCGAGGCCCTCTCGCAAACGCGTATGTCGGAAGTTCTACCCCGCATACTGCGTAATTCCCGGGCAGGCCGCCGCCGCGCCGGCGGCTTCCCGCGCCCGAGCGGGATCGGTTCGCGCGGCGTCGACCGAGTCGAAAAAGCGCGCCGCGCAGCGGTCGTGCCACGCGGTTCGCGCGCCGCGCCCGTGGAACCCCACATGCCCTCCTCCGGCGCTCGCCAGCAACCGGCAGGCGGGCGCGCGCCGCCAGTCGTAATCGCGGTAGGGCGCGGTCGGGATCCACGGATCGTCGGCGGCGTGGACGAGCAACGTCGGCGTCCCGATCGCCGCGAGGAATCCCTGCGCCGAACACCGCGCATAGTAGTCCTCGGCGCCGGCGAAGCCGTTGCGCGGGGCGACGAAGGCGTCGTCGAATTCCGGGATCGTCCGCGCCCGGGCGATGGCGGCGCGCTCGCGGGCGGACAAGTCGGCGGCCGGCCCTTGCGCCTCCGCCTTCACGCGGGCGAGCAGCCAGCGGCGGTAGAGGAGGTTGCGCGGGCGCGAGAACCGCCGCGCCGCCGCCGCCAGGTCGATGGGCGCCGACACGGCGGCGGCGGCGCGCAGGCAATCGGGAACCGGCCCGTCGCCCAGGAATTTGAGCAGCAGGTTGCCGCCCAGCGAATACCCCAACGCGACGACGCCGGCGGCCTTCAGGTCCTCCGGCAGTCCGGCGAACACGGCGCGGAGGTCGGCGGTGCGCCCGGCGTGGTACCGCTCGCGGCACTGCGCGCGCGACGGCCCCGCGCCGCGCAGGTTGAGCCGCAGCGCGGGGTGGCCGCGGGCGAGGAAGAACGCGGCGCTGGCGCGGACGTAAGCGCTGTCCTGGCAGCCGGTGAGGCCGTGGACGATGAGCGCGAGCGGCCGCCCCGCCGGCGCCGGCGGGCGGTGGAGGCGCGCCGTGAGGACGTCGCCGCTCCCGTCGCGCATGGGGAACGCCAGCGCTTCCCCCTCGCCGCCGGGAATGCGCGGCGGCGGGAGCAAGGCGTTGCGCGCCGTCTGCAAGTCGCCGCCCCACCACGGCGCGCGCGGGCGGAACGGGGGGAAGATCGCCTCCTTCGTTCCGGGGCGCCGGTCGGCCGCGCGCGACGCTCCGCAGGGCGGGATCGCATCGGGCGTATCGCCCATGTTCGCAGGCGCGCTGGAGCATGGCGCGGCCCGCGCCCGCCTCACTCGGCGCAGGGATACGTCTCCTCGATGGCGCGGACGAAGGCGAGGACCGCGGGTTCGCGGCCGGCGCGCGGGTTGCGGCCGATCCACGACACGAAATCGTCGGCCAGCGCGCCCGCCTCGTCCGGGATGTCGACGCAGGTCCAGACCGGCGCGCCGTCGAGGGTATAGACGCCGCGCCGGATCGTCTCCGCCACCGCGTTGACGATGGCGTGGCACTGGACGAGCATGATCGCGCGCGCCACCGGCTCGTAAATGCGGTCGTCGAACCCCTCCACCGCCTGGCCGCAGGCGATGTGCAGGTCGCGGCCGGACGCCACCGGGCGCCGCGTCGGGTCGTCCTCCGCCGCCGCCGTCCCCGCCGCGAACGCCAGGACCGGCGCGGCGGCGAGAAGGAGAAGAAGACGGCGGGTCATGCCGCCGCCCGCGCCGCCGCCGCGCCCCAGCCCTCCGACTCCGCGAAATCGCGGACGCGGCCGAGCGCGGCGCGGATGTTGTCGAGCGAATTGGCGTAGGACAACCGGATGTAGCCCTCGCCCAGCGCGCCGAAACTGGTCCCGGCGACGGTCGCCACCCCCAGCTCCTCCAGCAGGAAGGTCTCCATCGTCTTCGCGTCGACTCCGGTCCCGGTAATGTTGGGCATGGTGTAGAAGGCGCCGCGCGGGGTTATCGAGCTCATCCCCGGAACCGCGTTCGCCAGGTCGACGATGGCGCGGCGGCGTTCGTCGAAGGCGCGGCGCATCTCCTCCACTTGGTCCTGCGGTCCGCGCAACGCGGCGATGGCGGCGTGTTGGGTCGCCGCGGCGGTGCAGCTCACCGAATTGATGTTGAGCCGCGTCGCCAGGTCGACCAGCGGCGCGGGCCAGACCCCGTAGCCGATCCGCCAGCCGGTCATCGCCCAGGTCTTGCTCCAGCCGTCGAGCAGGATCAGCCGGTCGCGCAGCCCCTCGTAGCCGAGCAGGCTCACCGCCTCCGCCCCGTCATAGGTCAGCCGCGCGTAAATCTCGTCCGACAGGACGGCGACGCGCGGGTGGCTCTCCAGCCCCGCCGCCAGCCTGTCGAATTCGGCGCGCGGGACGACCCCGCCGGTGGGGTTGGCGGGGCTGTTGAGGATCATCAGCCGCGTCGCCGGCGTGACCAGCGACAGCACCTCCCCGGCGTCGAAGGCGAACCCGTTGGCCTCGCGCAGCGGGATGGGGACGGGCCGAGCGCCGGTCCAGGCGATGACCGACTCGTAAATGGGGAAGCCCGGGTCGGGATACATGATCTCGACCCCGGGGCGGCCGAACATCAGGATCGCGTACCACATGGTGACCTTGCCGCCGGGGACGATCACGACCCGGTCCGGGTCCACCTCCACCCCGCGCCGGGCGGCGATGTCCTCCGCCACCGCCTCGCGCAGCGGCAGGATTCCGTTGCCCGGCGTGTAGCCGTGCGCGCCGTCGTCGAGCGCCTTCTTCGCCGCCTCGACCACATGCTCCGGAGTGCGGAAGTCGGGCTGCCCGATGCCGAGATGGATGATGTCGCGCCCCTGGCGCTCCAGCTCTCGCGCGCGCGCCAGCACTTCGAACGCGCTCTCGGTACCGAGGCGGCCCATGCCGTCCGCCAGTTCGAATCCGCCGATACGCAATTCGTCCTCCGAGTCCGGTTACGGGACGGACCGGCGCCAGTCCGCGACGGCGGCGCGGTATTCCGCCAGGGCGGCCCGCGCGCCGTCGAAATCCTGCACCTTGGTGCGCGCCTCGATGCGCCGCAGCAGGCGGATCCAGCGGTCGAGCGCCGCGCCGTCCGGCGCGTCCGGCGCGCCGCGCCAGTCGTCGAGTTCGGTCGTGGCCCGCGGCACCGCCATCCGCGTCAGCATCCAGTCGTCGGCCTCGAGGACGACCTCGAGGAGGACCGCCGCCGTTTCGGGATGCACGTCCTCCGCCGCCTCCGGCTCCGGCGCCGCGCCGCCGGCGACCGCCTCGACGTAGGCGGCGAGGTCGGCGCGCTCCGCCGCGCTGCGCGCGACGCCGAAATAGTTGGCGAAGTAGTCCGCCGCCTCGGCCAAGGTGTCGTAGCGCCCGTCGTGGAGATAGGGCGGAGTCGCCGCCGCGCCGAGCAGGGTCGGGGTTTCGAACGCCATGCCGGCGCGCGCGCCGCGCCCGGTGCCCACCTCGTGGACGCGGCGGTCGACGAAATGGTCCTCCGGCCGGTGGCAGGTGGCGCAGCCGCGCTCAGGCCCGCCGGCGACCGGGCGGCGGAACACCGCCTCGCCGCGGCGCGCGGCGGCGGGGGCGCCGGCGGCGAGGCGCCCGTCGGCGCCGAGCAGCGGGTTGTCCGGAAACGCGAGGCCCTCCTGGAACGCCACCAGCGCCTCGATCGCCAGGTCGGAGGGGATTCCGCCGGCGAACTCGTTGGCGATGGCGAACAGGGTGAAGTCCTCCACCGTGTCGAAGCCGCCGTCGCGCGCGAACGGCGCCGTATGCCGCGCGCCGACGATGCTCGGCACGTTGATCGGGTTGTAGATGTTGTCCTCGATCAGCGAGATCGCGCGGTTGGTCACGTCGAGGTTGCCGGGCTTGTCCGACAGCCCCTCGAAGAACACCACCGGGCTGGCGCCGCCGTCGGGGTGGCACGAGTCGCAGGTCATCTGCGCCCCCAGCGTGCGCAGCGGCGAGCCCTCGAGCAGGAACTCCGACTTGAAGGCGAGCTCGCCCAGCGCGGCGAGGACGTCGGCGCGGGTTTCGTGAACGGCGGCGAGCAGGCGGACCGGGCGGCCCTGGTCGAGCACGATGACGCGCGTCAGCGCCCCGGCCGCGCCGGAATGCAGAAGCGCCGCCGCCAGCCCCGCCGCCGCCAGCGCGCGCCGCGCGCCCTCATACCCGCGAACACGCACGCGCGCGCCGCCCCGCTACAGGCTTTCGACGAGCTTGCGCATGCCCTCGCCGATCCGCCCCAGGCCCGACCGGTAGATGAAGCGGTCCCAGCCGACGCAGAAATGGCGGACGCCGAGATCGGCGTAGCGCTTCGCCTGCTCGGCGTCGGCGACCTCCCAGCGCGGCTGGACGCCGTATTCGAGCGATTTGGCGATCAGGCGCTCCTCGAACGGGCGGATCTCCGGCGTGGACATCAGCTCCGGCCGGCCGCGCGAGAAGCCGAAATCCGCCGGCCCCCATTGCGTCATCGCGACCCCCTTGCCGCGCGCCTCGGCGAGCACCGCGTCGATGTCCGCCATCGCCCGGTCCTTCTCGATCATGATCGCGACGAGGACGCGCTCGAGGTCCGCCAGATAGGCGCCCGGTTCGTAATCGCCGAATCCGGGGCGGCGCAGTTTGACCCCCATCAGGCCGCCCGCATCGGGCGTGTCGGGGCGGACGGCGCGATGGCAGGCGGCCACGTCCGCCGGCGTTCGGATGTCGGTGAACAGCACCGCCTTGAACCCCGCGCCCAGCGCCGCCTGGGCCCAGAACCCCTGCGCCTCCTGGTCGAGCTTGATCATCAGCGGCAGGCCGCCGCACTGCCCGGCGCGCGCCATGTGGTAGAGCCCCGCCATGTCGAAGGCGGAATACTCGGCGCAGAACTCGCCGTAGTCGAACAGCCCGCAATCGCCGACGATCTCGGCCGTGTCGGGGTCGGACGACAGGAAATGCGTGCCGACGGTGGGCGCGCCGGACGCGAACTTCTCGTAGAGCCGGTCGTCCATGATCATCGCGGCGGCGCCTTTCGTCCCGGCGGGCTGGACGGCGGACCCTACGCCGCTACGATGCGCCCGGCAAGGCGGGAGCGGGAGGGCGCGCGGTGGAGACGAACTACAGGACGGCGCTGGTCACCGGCGCGTCGGCGGGAATAGGCGCCGCGGCGGCGCGCGCGCTGGCCGGCGCGGGCCTCGCGGTCACCGCGGCCGCGCGCCGGGCCGACCGGCTGGAGGCGCTGGCGCGCGAGACCGGCGCGACTCCGTTGCCGCTGGACCTGCGTGACACCGATGCGCTCTACGCGGCGCTGGAGCCGCTGGAGGTCGACGTGCTGGTCGCCAACGCCGGCCTGGGGCGCGGCATGGACGACTTCCTCGCCGCCGGGCGGAGCGATATCGACCTCACCGTCGAGACCAACGTGACGGCGTTCCTGCACACCCTGCGCGCGGTGCTGCCGGGGATGCGCGCGCGCGGCCGCGGCCACGTGGTCGCCATCGGCTCGGTCGCCGGGCTTTACCCCATCCGGTCGCCGATTTACGGCGCGTCGAAGGGCGCGGTCCGGCTGGCGTCGCAGAACCTGCGTCTCGACCTGGCCGGCTCCGGGGTGCGGGTGACGGAGATCTGCCCCGGCCGCGTCGTCACCGAGTTCCTCGCCGGCGCGGCCGGCGAGGAGGAGGCGCGGCGGACCTATGGCGCGTTCGCCGAGCTGCGCCCCGAGGACATCGCCGACGCCATCCTCTACGCCGTCCGCGCGCCCTGGCGCGTCAACGTCTCGACCATCGAGATCGCGCCCACGGAGCAGGCGTTCGGCGGAATCCGCATAACGCCGGTCGAGCGGTAAGGCGCGGGCGTCCGTGCCGCGCGTTCCCGCGCCGGGGTCTTGAAAAACATCCGCCGATTCACGTTAGTCGTCACTCTAACCGCCTTCTCTCGGCATCGGTAATACGATACCCTGTGCCAGGAACGTGCTCCAGATAGCCCTCGAAAATAAAATTCCCGAGTTGCTCGTGGTGCGACTGTATATTGCGGAGTTGTTGTTCCCATAACTCCTCGTTCGGTCTTGTCTGAGACACTCTCCGATCCTCGGGAGACAATTCCACAACGCGCGGAATTTCCCTCCGAAGCACATGGAAGGTAGCAAGACCGTCCGGTTGCTTCGCTGCAACGGACAAAACAGCTTTGGAAATTTCGCTCTCCTTCAAGCGGTTGTAAGCCACGACTCCCTCCTCGCTGGTGAAACCTGCCGATAAACTGACCAAGATCTATCTATAATAATTGCTACCCGTTCAGATCGCAACCCCAAAAATTTCGTCTTTGGTTTATGGCTGCAGTCCTGCACACCCTGCGCGCGGTGCCGCCGGGGATGCGCGCGCGGCCGCGGCCACGCGGTCGCCATCGGCTCGGTCGCCGGGCTTTACCCCATCCGGTCGCCGATTTACGGCGCGTCGAAGGGCGCGGTCCGGCTGGCGTCGCAGAACCTGCGCCTCGACCTGGCCGGCTCCGGGGTGCGGGTGACGGAGATCTGCCCCGGCCGCGTCGTCACCGAGTTCCTCGCCGGCGCGGCCGGCGAGGAGGAGGCGCGGCGGACCTATGGCGCGTTCGCCGAGCTGCGCCCCGAGGACATCGCCGACGCCATCCTCTACGCCGTCCGCGCGCCCTGGCGCGTCAACGTCTCGACCATCGAGATCGCACCCACGGAGCAGGCGTTCGGCGGAATCCGCATAACGCCGGTCGGGCGGTGAAGCGGCGCGGCCGGTCCGCCGATCATGATTCCCCGTTATTCCGCGTCAGTATCGTTTCCAGCTTTCGTCGCAACGGCCCAATTTTGACCAGCTCTTCAAGGAAGAAACGCACGTTTTCCGGCTGTTCCCTTTGCCGTTCGATAACGATGCGGTCATAGTCTATCTCAAGCAACTCGCAAAATTCGCGACCGGTCATAGCTTCTTCCATCGTAATTTTACGTTTGAAGCCGGCCACTATGGACTCGCGGCTGTCTTGATTAAAGCAACAGAAATGACAGGACACCCGGTAGGGCATCCGAGGGGCGTTGCTCGCGATGAACGAGTGAATGGCTCGACGTTCGGCAGCGGCTTTCTTGGTGTCGAAAACATGACCGTCCTTCAATTCCACCACGTGGCATGCCTGCCTGTTCTCGCGCCTCTTGAACACCAGAAAATCCGGTTCGGAATCGGGAAATTGCAGCGTCCTGCAACGTTTGATTTTGGCCTTCGGCGCCACGAGGACGCCATCCGGCATGGTTTCCCGCCCCAGGAATTCATCCAGATCCGACACTCGATCGACACGCGTCAGAATGATTCTCTCGAGCTCAGTACCGGACGATATGACAGCGGATTGAACCCGACTGATCAGAATGCCCAGATCCCGGTTTCCGAAAAGCCGTTCGTATCCGCCCGAACGTTCCCTGACTTTCGCGTTTTCGATACGAGCCATCGTCTTCAGCCGTTCAAGTCGCAGCCGAGAAAATTTCGACGGATCCGGTTGGCGGCGGTCAAGACGGTGAAGTCGCCCGCCGCCGGATCGATCACTACGTCCCCCTCGTTGGTAACGGCGGAGATTAGCTGGCTTTGCAGGTCGACAGGCTTCTTGTGCGGATGACCGGTCCCGTTGATCGATTTTTCTCTCCATGTATCTGGGATATTGTGTATCTTCCAGACCCCTTTCGCCTTGCGTGGGCGCTTTTGCAATACCACACAGTGCTCGGTCGTTCTCCGGCTTCTGTACCCCATGCCAAGCCTGCATTTGTCCCAGTTCACCAGGTCGACAACGCTCAAATCCGTGCCGTCGAACCAGCGCTGAAATCCCTCGCAGAGGTGATATTTGTCGATCCACAAAAACATGTGGCCGGACGGTATGAGACAGCGGTCTATCGATTCCACGAATTTCCTTATGGTGTCGGCAGACATCTGTTGGAGAAGAAAACGCCTCCGCCCGCGTTTTTCGCCTTCGTTGCCATATTGGAGTTTATCGAGCACTCCCCGGTACTGAGGGTCGAAGAACGCCGCCGGGATTGCGGCGTCCGGCAGTTTCTTCAAAAATTCAAGACCATCCATCTTCATCCGTTCGTTGAACCCGAATCCGGCGGGCGCGGCGATGGGAGGAGCTGTCGTGGTTCTTACCCCACTGAAAACACTCGTCGCGGGCTTGCGCGACAGCGCAGCGAGTCGATCCGGTTCTGCGTCGAGGCGTTGCGCGGTTTGCACGGGTCGGGTCATCGTTTCCTCCTGCGTCGTGTGGGGAGTATCGTATCGCTTCAGTTCGGACGAGCGCAAATCGGCGGCGCGCGGTAGTCCAGGTCGAGCAGCCGGAAGTAGTTCTCGCCGAGCGCGATGTTGCGGAACGCCGCGTCGTCGAGGCGGCGCAGGATGCGGCTCGTGACCTCGAGTTCCTCGGCGTAGACGGCGAAGGTCTTGTTCGCCGACGCCACGAAGTCGGTCCCGGGCAGGATGCGGTCCGACCACGCGTCGAGGAACGCCGCATAGCGCGCGCCGAGCTCGGGGTCGGAGAACACGTGGTCGTCGATCACCCGCCAAGAAATGTCGGCGGAAAAGTTGGGGTAACGGCGGAACAGCGACTCCATGATCCCGATATGGACGTCCGGGTCGATGTCGGTGAGCTCGCGCGACAGGCCGAGATGCATCCAGACGATCTTGTTGTCGGGGTACAGCCGCGCGACCTCCTCGATCCAGGGCAGGTAGCGGGTCGGGTCGGCGTTGTCGCCCAGGTCGGAATGGATGGCCAGCGGCGCGCCGCGGCGGCGCAGTTCGGCCATGAACGGCGCCCAGTCCGCTATCGCCTCCAGCGGGACCGCCTGGCGCAGATTGCCGAACAGCGCCTGCTTGACCAGGTTGACCTCGCCCATCCAGCGGAAAAAGCCGGGGAACTCCGTGTCGAGCAGGCGCATCCCGTCGAGCACCGAGCCGGGCCGGGACAGGTCCGGGAAGGTCATCGACAGGGTCAGGTGGACCTTGTCCGACGTCATCGCGGCGTAGTTCATCGCGTTGACGAAATCGTTCTTCAAGGTGGGCGCGACCGGGGTTCCGAGGCAGTCCAGGTAATACGTGCAGGGCGAACCGATGGGCAGCATCTGGCCGATGCCGTAGACGTTGGCGAACAGGACTCCCGTGTCCTCCAGATACCGCACCACCTCGTTGAACGGCAGCGCGGCGCCGCCGAAGGGGCGGAAATGCAGGTGGCTGTCCACCGTCGCGGTTTGCGGCCCGCGGGTCCGGTCGTAACAGGCCGGCGCGGGGTCGCGATAGCTCTCCAGGGTCGGCGCTGGCGGCGCCGAGGCGCAGCCGGCGAGGGCGAGGAGGGCGGCTGCGGCGGGCGGCGGGGCGTATCGCACGGCGGGGGCGTCTCCGAAGGGCGTCGGCGCGCCGCACTATGGCGGATTCGCGCTCCGTCCGCCACTTGCCGCGCGTGGGGCGGGGGCGGCCGTTTCCCGGGCCGCCCCTTCATCCCTCCGCCGCGCCGCCGAGCGCCCTGGCGCGTTCACGCAGCGCGAATTTGCGGATCTTGCCGGTCGATGTCTTCGGCAGCGGCCCGAAGACCACCGTCCTCGGCGCCTTGAACTGCGCCATGTTGTCGCGGCAGAAGCCGATGATCTCCGCCTCGCCCACCGGCGCCGCGCCGTCGCGCAGTTCGACGAACGCGCACGGAGTCTCACCCCACTTCTCGTCCGGCCGGGCGACCACCGCCGCCTCCATCACCGCCGGATGGCGGTAGAGGACGCGCTCGACCTCGATCGACGAGACGTTCTCGCCGCCGGAGACGATGATGTCCTTCGCACGGTCCTTCAGCTCGATGTAGCCGTCCGGGTGCATCACGCCCAGGTCGCCGGTGCGGAGCCAGCCGCCGGCGAACGCCGCCGCCGTCGCCTCGGGGTCCTTGAGATAGCCCTTCATGACGATGTTGCCGCGCATCGCCACCTCGCCCACCGCCTCCCCGTCCGGCGGGACCGGAGTCGTCGACGCGGGGTCCATCACCGCCAGCTCCTCCATCGTCGGGTAGCGCACGCCCTGGCGCGCCTTGCGCGCCGCGCGCTCGTCGGGGTCCAGATCGTCCCACTCCTCCCGCCACGCGCACACGACGCCGGGGCCGTAGCATTCGGTGAGGCCGTACACATGGGTTACGTCGAACCCCGCCCGCTCCATCGCCGCGATGGTCCGCGGCGGCGGCGGCGACGCCGCGGTCATGACCCGCGCCTTGTGCGCGAACGCCTTGCGGTCGGCGGCGGGCGCGTCGGCGATCAGGTTCAGCACGATGGGCGCGCCGCAGAAATGGGTGACGCGGTGGCGGGCCACGGCGTCGTAAATCGCCCGCGCCTCGACGCGGCGCAGGCAGACATGCGTCCCCGCCAGCGCCGTCACCGTCCACGGGAAGCACCAGCCGTTGCAGTGGAACATCGGCAGCGTCCACAGATAGACCGGGTGCGGCGGCATCGCCCAGGCCATCTGGTTGCCGACCGCGTTCAGCCACGCGCCGCGATGGTGGTACACCACCCCCTTCGGGTCCCCCGTGGTCCCGGAAGTGTAGTTGAGCGCGATGGCGTCCCACTCGTCGGCGACGGGGCGCGGGCGGAACTCCGGGTCGCCGGCGTCGAGGAACTCTTCGTATTCGACGCCGCCGACCGCCTCCCCTTCGCCGCCGCCTTCCGGGTCGTCGTAGCGAACGACCGCGGGCGGGTTCGCCATGCCGGCGAGCGCGGCGGCGGCGGTCGCGCCGAACGCGCGGTCGACGACCAATACCCGCGCCTCGCCGTGTTCGAGGATGTAACGAACGGCCGCCGCGTCGAGCCGCGTATTGATCGCGTTGAGCGCGGCGCCCGCCATGGGCGCGCCGAAATGCGCCTCCAGCAGGCAGGGGACGTTGGGCGCCATGACCGCCACCGTGTCGCCGGGCCCGACGCCCCGCGCCGCCAGCGCCGCCGCCAGCCGCCGGCAGCGCGCCGCGAACTCCCGGTAGCTCGCCCGCGCCGCGCCGTATATCCACGCCGTCCGGTCCGGGTACACCGCCGCGCTGCGGGAGAGGAACGACAACGGCGTGAGCGGCCGGTGGTTGGCCGGCGTGCGGGCGAGGCCGGAGGTGAAATCGGTCATGCGCGTTCGCCCCTCCCCCCCCCCCCCCCCGGCATCGGCATCGGCTGCGCGCCCGCGAACGCGTGTCCGGGAGTGCGCCCGCAACCCTGTCCGCGGCGGGCGCCGAACGGCGGACGGGGTCGCGATGCGCCGACACCGCCTACCCGCCGCCGCCGCCGCGCGCAAGCCCTTCCGGCCTCCGATGCGCCGCGCCCCGCGCGACTCTCCGTTGACAGCGCGGGCGGAATGCGCCAATATGGTGGGGTCATGGCGGACGTGACGATGGCGGACGGAGCGGATGAGCGCGACCAAGTGAAAGCCGGCCGCCGAAGCGCGGTCGTGTTCGCCGTGGCTCCGGCGCGCTGGCCGGATGCGTGACGGCCTCGATCGCCGTGTGGCCCCTCGCCGGCGGCGATCGGTCTGGCGATACGCTAATGCGAAGGCGCATCGGAACTGGCGGAATGACTCGCGGATCAGGGCGCCAGGCCGGAATCGCCGTGACGACGCGGGGTCTCGCGGCGGGCGCGCGATGCGGCGAAGAAGGGCCGCCATGACGCGGTCCGCGGTTCTCGCGATCCGGGCGGAGCTCGCCGCAGCGTTCTCCGGGGGCGCGGCGCGGACGGAGGCCGATGCGGCCGCCCGGGCGGCGCTCGCGGCCGCGTTCTCGGGGCGCGCGGCGCGGACGAAGGCCGATGCGGCCGCCGCCCGACCCCCGGGGCGCGCGTCCTCGGCCGAGTGGAGGAGCGAGGCCACGGGCTGGACCCGCCTGCACTATGCGGCGGCGCTGAACCTCCCGGACGCCGTGGCGGCGCAGATCGAGGCGGGCGCGGACCCGAACGTTCGTCTGCAGTGGAACGTCCCGTTCGGGAATCTGGTCGATGACCTGGCCGAACTGGGTTCGCCGGATTTGCGAGACCTGTTCGCCGCCCGGACGGCGAACGGCGAAACTCCGGCCGCGATCGCCGTCGTGACGAATTCCGCCGCCGCGCTGGCCGCGCTGGTTGCCCGCGGCGCCGACGTCGACGCCCGGGACGACTCGGACTGGACGCCGCTGCACCATGCGGCGTCGGGGAACTCTCTCGACGCGGCGCGCCTCCTCGTCGAGAACGGCGCCGACGTCGACGCCCGGGATGGGTGGGGCTGGACACCGCTGTGCCATGCGGCGTCGAAGAACTCTCTCGACGCGGCGCGCCGCCTCGTCGAGAGCGGCGCCGACGTCAACGCCAAAGTCGAATGCAAATTCAAATTCAAATACAGGCCCAAACCCAACGACGGCCGGACGCCGTTGCACTGTGCGGCGTTAGGGAACTCTCCCGACGCGGCGCGCTTCCTCGTCGAGAGCGGCGCCGACGTCGACGCCCGGGACGACGGGGACCGGACACCGCTGCACGAGGCGGCGTCGGGGAACTCTCCCGACGCGGCGCGCTTCCTCGTCGAAAGCGGCGCCGACGTCGACGCCCGGGACGACCTGGACAGGACACCGCTGCACCATGCGGCGTCGAAGAACTCTCTCGACGCGGCGCGCTTCCTCGTCGAAAGCGGCGCCGACGTCGATGCCCGGGACGGCCTGAACGGGACACCGCTGTACGAGGCGGCGTCGGGGAACTCTCTCGACGCGGCGCGCTTCCTCGTCGAAAGCGGCGCCGACGTCGACGCCAGAGGCGCGGGCGGCGCCACGATTTTGCACCAAGCCGCGCGCGATGACGCTCTCAAACTGGCGGAGTTCCTCGTCGATGAGTGCGGCGTCGATGTCAATGCCGAAGGTAACATAGGCGAGACGCCGCTGCACCGTGCGGCGTCGAGGAACTCTCTCGACGCGGCGCGCTTCCTCGTCGCGCGCGGCGCAAACGTCAACGCCAAAGAGGAGATGGGCAAGACGCCTTTACACTACTTCGCGAAGGGAAACACTCTCGAAGCGGTTAAGTTTCTCGTCGAGAGCGGCGCCGACGTCAATGTCGGGGACGGTTACGATTACGGCGCAACGCCGCTGCACTGGGCGGCGCGGTGGAACTCTCCCGATATGGCGAAATTCCTCGTCGAGAGCGGCGCCGATGTCAAGGCCGGAAACGACCGCGGCTGGACGCCGCTGCACTGGGCGGCGAGGCTGGACTCCCCCGAGGTGGCGAAATTCCTCATTGCGCGCGGCGCCGACGTCGACGCCGTGAACGACGATGGCCAGACGCCATTCGACGCCAGAGACGACCGCGGCTGGACGCCGCTGCACTGTGCGGCGATGTGGGACCCTCCCGAGATGGCGAAATTCCTCGTCGAGCGCGGCGCCGACCTCGACGCCAGGGACAACTACGGCCGGACGCCGCTGCACATCGCGGCGCAGCCGCGTACTCTCCGCGTGGCGAAGTTCCTCGTCGAGCGCGGCGCCGACGTCGAGGCCCGGGACGACTGGGGCGAGACGCCGGCGGATATCGCGGAACGCGAAGGAGCGCCGGAACTGGCGGAATGGTTCGCGGAGCGGGAAGGCGCCGGCGCCGGGCGGGAATCGCCGTGACGGCGCGGGGTCTTGCGGCGGACGCGCCAAGCGGCGAAGGAGGGGCGGCATGATGACGCGATCCATGGTTCTCGCGATCCGGGCGGCGCTCGCCGCCGCCGCGCTTGCGGCCGCGTTCTCCGGGTGCGCGGCGCGGACGGAGGCCGACGCGGCCGCCGCCCAACCCCTGGGGCGCGCGTTCTCGGCCGAGCGGAGGGACCAATACACCGATTGGACCGACCTGCACCACGCGGCGGCGCTGAACCTCCCCGCCGCCGTCGCGGCGCTGGTCGAGGCGGGGGTGGATCCGGACGTTCGGCTGGCGGAGCGCGCCTGGCTGCCCGCCGGCGTATCGCCGTGGCCCAGGGAACTGGCCGATCTGGGCCTGAAAGGCGCGTTCGCGGGCTGGGAGGCGGACGGCGAGACTCCGGCCATGATCGCCGCCAGGACGAACTCCGTCTCGGCGCTCGCCGAGCTGGTCGCCCGCGGCGCGGAGCTCGACGCCGATGCGTTGCTGATCCATGCGGCGGCGGGGAACGCTCCCGACGCGGTCGAATGGCTCATCGCGCGCGGCGCCGATATCCACGCCGGAGGCGGCGGCGGCGGGACGCCGCTGCACCGAGCGGCGGCGGCGAACGCCGTCGACGCGGCGGCGCTTCTCGTCGCGCGCGGCGCCGACGTCGATGCGAAAAACGGCGCGGGGCGGACGCCGCTGCACCGCGCGGCGCGGCGAGGGGCGCTCGGCGCGGCGGAGTTTCTCGTCGCGCGCGGCGCCGATATCGACGCCGGAAACGGCGCCGGCGAGACGCCGTTGCACGAAGCGGCGAGGGACGATTGGGACGATTGGAGCGTGGCGGAGTTTCTTGCCGGACGCGGCGCCGACGTCGACGCCAGGGGCCGGTCCGGCAGGACACCGTTGCACTACGCGGCGTGGTGGCGCTCCGACGACCTGGCGCGGATCCTCGTCGACCGCGGCGCCGAGGTCGACGCCAGGGACCGCGACGGCGCCGCGCCGTTGCACTACGCGGCGCAGTACGGGTCGCTCGAGACAGCGAAACTCCTCATCGACCGCGGCGCCGATGTCGACGCCGGGAACGGCGCCGGCGAGACGCCGTTGTTCGGCGCGGCGCGGCGCGGCGCGCTCGACGTGGCGGCGCTCCTCGTCGACCGCGGCGCCGATGTCGACGCGACGGACGCATGGGGGCGAACGCCGCAGGACGCCGCCTTCGAGCGGGACCGTCCGGACATCGCGGAATGGTTCGCCGAACGCGGCGGGACGCCTGCGGAGTCCCGTCCCGAAGCGGCGCGGGCTCCGGTCGAGGCGAGCCGTTTCGCGCCCGGGGCGAGTTTTCGGGACTGCGCCCATTGCCCCGAAATGGTCGCGGTTCCGGCGGGGCGTTTCACGATGGGGTCGCCGCCCGCCGAAGAAGGGCGCGGCGATGACGAGGGGCCGCGGCGCATCGTGGATTTCCCCGCGCCGTTCGCGGTGGGCGTTCACGAGGTGACGCGGGGCGAGTTCGCGCGGTTCGCGGCCGCGACGAACCGCGCGACGTGGGACCCGTCGAATCCGTGCGTAACCTGGGGGATTCGCAGATACCCGATGCTGATCCCGAACGAGGAGGAGCTGGGGATGGGCGTAGGGCCGCGCTGGCGGGATCCCGGCTTCATCCAGTCGGACGGCCATCCGGCGGTTTGCGTGAGTTGGAGCGACGCACACGCTTACGCCGAGTGGCTTTCGCAAGAAACGGGCCGCGAATATCGCCTGTTGAGCGAGTCGGAGTGGGAATACGCGGCGCGCGCCGGGACTACGGCGGCGCGGTATTGGCGCGCCGGCGAGGCCGGACAATGCCGCCATGCGAACGGCGCGGACCTGAGCGCCCACGCGGAGATACAGGGAGCCGCCGAATGCGACGACGGATACGCATATACCTCCCCGGTCGGGAGTTTCGGCGCGAACGCCTGGGGCTTGCACGACGTTCTCGGCAACGTCTGGGAATGGACGCGGGACTGCGCGACCGGCGGCTACGCCAGCTCTCCGTCCGGCGAGAGCGCCGCGAACGCCGGGGAGTGCGCCGAGCGCGTTCTCCGCGGCGGCTCCTGGTACGACAGGCCGGAAACGCTCCGCGCGGCGAACCGCTTTGCCGCGGAGGGAACCGGCTACCGCGCCGACTTCGCCGGCTTCCGCGTCGCCCGGACCATCGCCCCTTGAAACCCCGGCTTTTCCCGGGACCGATGCCCGAGTCGACGCCGGGGCGCGCCGCGCCGCCTGTCGTCGAGGCCGGCGGCGGCGCGGGCCGCCGGCGAACGGGCGCACGTGTTGCGGTCGGGCCGGCCTATGCCGACGGCGCGTTCGGTCGAGGCTGGCGATCTCGAATCGGACATGGCGGGTTCGCTGGGCCATCGCATGGGCGCATCCGGGCGCGCCGAGCATGGCAACGACACCCCGATCCAACGGCGCGACGCAAGCGCGAAACTGTCCGCCGCGGTCTTGCCCGGTCTTGTGCGCCCCGGCGGCCGCATGTGGGATCCGGACGCGCGCCCTGTCCAATTCGTTGCCATAGCGCACGTTTTTGCGATGGCTTGGCGGAGGGGATGGGATTCGAACCCACGATACGGATTGTCTCCGCATAACGGTTTAGCAAACCGCCGCCTTCAGCCGCTCGGCCACCCCTCCTCCGGCGCGCCGCCTTTCTACGCCGCGTCGGGGGGCGCCGTCAACGCGGCGACGCGGCGGCGCAGCTCGGGGACCAGATCGGCCTCGAACCACGGGTTGCGCTCCACCCACGCGCGAGTCCGCCACGACGGATGCGGCAGCGGCAGGTAGTCCGGCAGCCAGTCCCGCCACGCGGCCACCGCGTCGATCACGCGCGGGCCGGCGCGGGCGCCGAGGTAATGGCGCTGCGCGTAGCCGCCGACGAGCAGGGTGAGCTCGACGCGGGGCAGAAGCGCGCGCAGCCGCGCATGCCAGGCCGGCGCGCATTCGGGCCGCGGCGGCAGGTCGCCGCCCTTGGGATGACGCCCCGGATAACAGAACCCCATCGGGATTATCGCCGCCCGGCGCGCGTCGTAGAACGCCTCCGGCGCAATCGCCATCCACCCGCGCAGGCGCGCGCCGGAGGCGTCGCTCCACGGGACTCCGGTCGCGTGGACCCGCGTCCCCGGCGCCTGGCCCACGATCATGAGCCGCGCCTCCGCCGCCGCGCGCAGCACCGGGCGAGGGCCCAGCGGCAGCGCGGCGGCGCAGATCCGGCAGGCGCGCGCCGCCGCGAGAACCTCGTCGAGCGCCGCGCTCACGGCGGGTCCAGCGGGTAGCGCGCGACCGCCTCGTAGAGCCGCCCGTCGACGCCGGGGAGGCTCTCGAACAGGACCGCCTCGCGGACCGGGAACGCCCCCGCCACGGCGGCGGCGATTTCGGCCGCGCGGCGCTCCGCCGCCCCCGGCGCGACGCCGCGCGCCAGGGTGACGTGGGGCGTGAACTTGCGCGCGTCGGGGCCGAGTCCGGCGCGCGCGGCCGCCGCGTCGACCGCCCGCTTGAGCGCCCGCAGCGGCGGCGACGGCGCGACCCCCGCCCACAGCGCGCGCGGGCGGCGGCCCGAACCGAAGGTGTTCGCGCCCGCCAGCCGCAATTCGAACCCGGCGGCGCGCAGCCCGCCGAGCTCCAGCGCCAAGTCGTTGGCGGCGCGGTAATCGAGCTCGCCGGCGAAGCGCAGCGTCAGGTGGAGATGCGCCGGCTCCACCCGGCGCGCGCCGCGCAGGCCGCCCGACAGCGCGAACAGCGCCGCGCGCGCATGCGGCGGCGGCTCCAGGGCGACGAAGAGGCGGCGGTTCACGGCGGCGCGGCGGCGGGATTGATCGGCGCGCGGCGGCGGGGCAAAGTCCCGCGCGCGGTCCACCGAAGGGGCGGGTTTCGGCGATGAAGGCGATCTGGCACCACCCGGCCGGCGCCTGGCTCCGCGCCCGCCTCGCGGCGCTCGCGGACGAACGCGGCATCGCCGTCGAGGTCGTCGCGCCCGGCGACCGCGCCGGGCTGCGCGCGGCGCTCGCCGGCGCCGAGGCGGTGTGGCACGTGCTCGAGCCCTTCCGCGCCGCGGACATCGCCGCCGCCCCCCGGCTGCAGCTGGTCCAGAAGATCGGCGTCGGCGTCAACACCATCGACCTCGCCGCCGCCGAGGCGCGCGGGGTCGCGGTGTGCAACATGCCGGGGACCAATAGCCGCGCCGTGGCGGAAATGACCCTGGCGTTGATGGTCGCCTGCCTCCGCCGCCTCGTCGACCTGCACGGCCGCGTCCGCGCCGGCGCGGGCTGGCGAACGCCGCCGGACGTGCTGGAGGGCGCCGGGGAGATCGGCGGGCGGACGGTGGGGCTGGTGGGCTACGGCGCCGTTCCGCGCGTCCTCGCGCCCATCCTCGCCCTGATGGGCGCGCGGGTGCTTTACGTCGCGACGGTGCCCAAGGCCGACGCGGCGGGGGAGTGGCGCCCGCTCGACGCGCTGCTGGCGGAGAGCGACGTCGTCTCCCTCCACGTCCCGCTGACGCCGGAGACCTGCCGCATGATCGACGCGGCGCGGCTGGCGCGCATGAAGCCCGGGGCGATCCTGGTCAACACCGCGCGCGGCGGGCTGGTGGACCCGGAGGCGCTGCGCGCCGCGCTGGAGAGCGGGCGCCTCGCCGCCGCCGGCCTCGACGTGTTCGCCGAGGAGCCGCCGCCGGAGGACGACCCGCTGCTCCGCCTCGACAACGTCGCGATGGCGCCGCACGTCGCCTGGCAGACCCGCGAGACCCTCGAGCGAAGCCTCGCCGTCGCGGCGGAGAACTGCCGCCGGCTGCGCGCCGGCGAAGAGCTCGCGCATCGTGTCGTATAGGCCTCCGTCGTTTAGGCCGCCGCGGGGGCGCGGCGCGGTCCGCATCGCGGCCGTCCTCGCCGCGCTAGGCGCGTTCGCGGGCGCCGCGCCCGCCGGCGCGGGCGGGGAGGAGGCGCGGGAGCGCGAATGGCGGCACGTGCGCGCGGTGTATTTCGGCGCGCGCGCCGAATCGGCCTCGGCCGCCGGGCGCGTCTCGCGCTGGGAGTCGCCGCCGGCGCTGTCCCTCCACGGCGCCGGGCCGGAGGACCGCGCCTACGTCGCGGCGGTGGTGGCGGCGTTCAACCGCGCGATCGGCGACCCGCTCATCCGCATCGAGGAGTCGCGCCCGCGCTCGGCCGCGACCATCCGCCTGTTCTTCGCCGGGCGCGACGAGGCGGCGGCGCTGGCGGCGCGCCAGGGGATCCGGGTCAGCCTGGCGCTGCTCGGCGCCGGCTACACCGAGGCGCGGCTGGGCGCCGCGCACGAACTGCTGTCCGCCGTGTCGGTGGTCCGCGACGAACTCGCGGGGGACGAGCGCCGCGCGACCGTCGTCCACGAACTGTACCACGCGCTCGGCCCCGGCGGGCACTCGCCGTGGATCCCCGCGAGCGTGGTGTTCGGCGACGGCGAGACGGGGTCGTTCGCGACCGCGCTGGCGCCGGTCGACGCGAAGGCGCTCCGCCTGCTCTACCGCCATCTCCGCTCCGGCGACGACGAGGCCGCGGCGCGCGCGGCGTTCGACGCCC
This sequence comes from Alphaproteobacteria bacterium, assembly GCA_965242575.1. Lineage (GTDB taxonomy): Bacteria > Pseudomonadota > Alphaproteobacteria > UBA7887 > UBA7887 > JANQOH01. Next base: position 1,154,909 of record OZ251461.1, on the reverse strand, counting down.
ATTGGTCGAGCCTCGGCTCGCCGCCGGATTCGCCGCTCATCGGCGACTGACGCCCGCCCGGCGCGCCGTTCAGGCGTTGCCGCCGCGCGCCGCGTCGATCTCCCGCTCCGCCGCCGCCGCCATCAGGCGGGTGTCGTTGGCGATGGTGACGAATTGGTAGCCCTTCTCGATCTTGTCGCGGGCCGACGCGCCGGACGGCGTGTGCATCCCGGCCGCGAGGCCGTGGCGCTTGGCGCAGGCGAGCACCGTCTCGCACGCCTCGACCACGTTCGCCGCCGTCGGCTCGGGGTTCGGCGGGTTGCCGAGGCTGATGGCGAGGTCGTTGGGGCCGATATAGACGCCGTCGAGGCCGGGCGTCGCCATGATCGCGTCGGCGTTGTCCACCGCCTCCGCGGTTTCGATCATCGCCATGGTCACGATGGTGTCGTTGGCGCGCGCGGCGTAGTCGGGGCCGCCGTAGAGCAGGCCGCGCGCCGGGCCGAAACTGCGGTAGCCGGCGGGCGCGTAGCGGCAGGCGCCGACGAAGCGCTCGCATTCCTCGGCCGTGTTGATCATCGGGCAGACGATCCCGTAACTGCCGGCGTCGAGCAGTTTCATGATCGCGGCCGGGTCGTTCCACGCGACTCGCGCCAGCGGCGTCGGCGCATAGGCCGACATGGCGGCGAACATCGACACCGCGTCGGGGAAGTCCACCATGCCGTGCTGGGTGTCGACGGTCACGCTGTCGAACGCCGCCGCGGCCATCGTCTCGGCGGAGAAGGCGTGCGGGATGGCGAGCCAGCCATTGACCACCGCGCCGCCCGCCTCCCAGATCGTCCTCACCTTGTTCTCGCGCATATCCGCCTCTCCCTTCCCGGCGCGCCCGCCCGGCGCGGCGGCGCGATCTAGCCCCGGCCGCGCCCCGGCGGCAAGGCCGCGCATGTTATACTCGGCCCATGCCCCGGACGCAGGACCCCTGGACGCAGGACGTCTCGCAATGCTTGGCGGCGCATATCGGCGCCGGCGGCCTCGACGACGGCGCGCTGGCGGCGGCGCTGGCGCGCTGCCGCCCGGCGCTCGACGGCCTGCGCCGCGCGCGCGCGGCGGGATCCCCGCCGTTCCTCGCCCTGCCGGAGCGCGCGGACGACATCGCCGAGGTCGAGGCGCTCGCCGCCGAATCGCGCGGCGCGCTCCGCGACGTCGTCGTGTTCGGCGCCGGCGGCTCCAGCCTCGGCGGGCGGGCGCTTTGCGCGCTCGCCGCGCCCGGCGCCCGGCCCCGCGTCCGTTTCGCCGACAACCTCGACTCGCGCGGTTTCGCGGCGCTGATGGCGGAGCTCGACCCGGCGCGCACGCTGTTCCTCGTCGTCTCCAAGTCCGGCGGCACGGCGGAGACCCTGGCGCAGTTCCTCGCCGCCTGGGAGTGGGCGCGGGCGGGCGGCGGGGCGGACGCGGCGCGCCGGGCGTTCGTCGTCCTCTGCCGGCCGGACGGCGGTCCGCTGCGCCGCCTCGCCTTGCGGCGCGGGCTGCGCGTCATCGACCACGACCCGAGGCTCGGCGGGCGCTACTCGGTCCTGTCGCCGGTCGGCCTGCTGCCGGCGGCGTGCGCCGGGCTGGACGCGCGGGCGGCGCGCGCCGGCGCCGCCGAGGTCCTGCGCGCGGCCCTCGCCGCGGACGACCCGCGCGATTCGCCGCCGGCGCTCGGCGCCGCGGTCCAGGTCGCGCTGGCGGAGACGCGCGGCGTCCGCGCCGTCGTGACCATGCCCTATTGCGACCGGCTCGCGCCCTTCGCGTCGTGGTTCGGCCAGTTGTGGGCCGAATCGCTCGGCAAGGACGGCAAGGGGACCGCGCCGGTCGCCGCGCTCGGCCCGCGCGACCAGCACAGCCAGTTGCAGTTGTGGCGCGACGGCCCCGCCGACACGGCGTTCACCCTGATCTCCGTCGCCGCGGACGGGTCCGGGCCGCGCGTTCCCGCCGCCGCGGCGGAGGAGGAGCCCGGGCTCGCCTGGCTCGCCGGCGCGGCGTTCGACGACGCGGTGCTGGCGATGGCGCGAGCGACCGCGGATTCGCTCGCCGCCGCGGGCCGCCCGGTGCGCCGCATCCGCCTTCCCGCGCTCGACGAACGCGCGCTCGGCGGGCTGTTCATGCATTTCATGCTCGAGACCGTCATCGCCGCGCGGCTGCTGGGAGTCGACCCCTTCGACCAGCCGGCGGTGGAGCACGGCAAGCGCCTCGCCCGGCGGTATCTCGGCGAGCGCCGGGGCCGCGCCGCGTGACCCTGCGCCGCCTGCCCGAGGGGGTGATCAACCGCATCGCCGCCGGCGAGGCGGTGGAGCGGCCCGCCAACGTGGTCAAGGAGTTGATGGAGAACGCCATCGACGCCGGCGCCCGGCGCGTCGAGGTGGAGCTGGCGCGCGGCGGCAAGACGGCGGTCGCGGTGAGCGACGACGGCGCCGGGATGACCGCCGCCGAACTCGCGCTCGCGGTCCAGCGCCACGTGACGTCGAAACTCCCCGGCGACGACCTCGCCGCCATATCGAGTTTCGGCTTTCGCGGCGAGGCGCTGCCGTCCATCGGCGCGGTGGCGCGGCTCCGCCTGACCAGCCGCGCGCGCGGCGCGGGCGAGGCGTGGATGCTGGCGGTGGAGGGCGGCGCGGCGGGCGCGCCGCGCCCGGCCGCGCGCGGCGCCGGGACCCGCGTCGAGGCGCGCGACCTGTTCTTCGCCACCCCGGCGCGGCTCAAATTCCTCAAGAGCGACCGCGCCGAATCGGCGGCGGCCGGCGAACGCTTCGCCGAAATCGCCCTGGCGCGGCCCCACATCGCCTTCCGCCTCGCGAGCGACGGGCGGACCCGCCACGACCTCGCCGCCGAGACGGGCGGCCCGGACGAGGCGCGCCTCGCCCGCCTGCGCCGCGTCGCCGGGGCCGACTTCGCCGACAACGCCGCGCCGGTCCGCGGCGCGCGCGGCGGCGCGGTCGTTACCGGCTTCGCCGGCCTGCCGACGCTGAACCGGGCCCAGGCGCGCGGGCAATACCTGTTCGTCAACGGCCGCCCGGTGCGCGACCGCCTGCTCGCCGGCGCGCTGCGCGGCGCCTACCAAGGATTGCTGGCGCGCGACCGCCACCCGATGGCGGCGCTGTTCCTTGAACTGCCGCCGGAGGCGGTGGACGTGAACGTCCATCCGGCGAAGGCCGAGGTGCGCTTCCGCGACGCCGCCGGGGTGCGCGGGCTGATCGTCGGCGCGGTGCGCGCGGCGCTGGACGCCGCCGGCCACCGCGCGTCGACGACCGTCGCCGGCGCCGCGCTGCGCGCCGCCCGCCCCGCCGCAGCCGTCCCGCCCGCCGCCGGCGCCGCGGGCGCGGGGTTCGCCGAGTCCCCGCGCCCGCCGGCCGGCGCGCTCGCGGCGGCGGGCGCGTGGCAGGCGCCGCTCGGCGCCCCGGCGGCGCGCGCCGAATCCCCCCCGGCGGACGGCGCCGGCGCGGCGGAGGCCGGGGCCGCGTGGCCGCTCGGCGCGGCGCGCGGGCAGTTGCACGCGACCTACATCGTGTCGCAGACCGCCGACGGGGTGGTCATCGTCGACCAGCATGCGGCGCACGAGCGGCTGGTGCTGGAGCGGATGCGCGCGGCGCTGGCCGCCGGCGGCGCGGCGCGGCAGACGCTGCTGATGCCGGAGGTCGTCGAACTCGACCGCGCGGCGGCGGAGGGCCTCGCCGCGCGCGCCGGCGAACTCGCCGAACTCGGTCTGGCGGTGGAGCCGTTCGGCGAGGGCGCGGTGATCGTCCGCGAGACGCCGGCGCTGCTGGGCGAGATCGACGCCGCCGGCCTGGTGCGCGACCTGGCCGACGACATCGCCGCCCTCGACGGCGCCGCCAGCCTCGCCGAGCGCCTCGACGAAGTGTGCGCCACCCTGGCCTGCCACGGCAGCGTCCGCGCCGGGCGCCGCCTGACCGTGCCGGAGATGAACGCCCTGTTGCGGGAGATGGAGGCGACCCCGCATTCCGGCCAGTGCAACCACGGCCGCCCGACCTACGTCGAACTCAAGCTCCCCGACATCGAACGCCTGTTCGGGCGCCGTTAGTCGTCCTGGGCCGGATCGTCCGGATCCCAGGACCCCGCCAACCGCACGGGCGTATCCTCCCAGGCCGTCCTGTAGGCGCCGAACGCGCCCACGAAAGCCTGGAAGGCCGTGGAGTTCGGGATTTTGTCCCGGCGCAGGAGCCAATCGGGCGGATCGACCGCCACGCCGAACGTGCCGGCGATGGACGAAGGCGCCCCGCCGTCGTCGTCCCTGCCGAAAAACTGGCTTCCCCATCGGCCGGTCCACTCGTTCCCGCCGAAACTCATGCTCGTCCTCCCCCTCACAGTTCCCGGGGACGCGCCTCCCCCCGAGACGTTTATCCACCCTTCCAGGGTCAATACGGGGGCGCCCGCGATGGCCGCGCCAGCGATCTCGAAACCGCTGACCGAGCCGGAAACCTCGCCGGCGTACGAGTAGCGCTTTCTGGCGCTGAAATCGGCGGTCAGCGTCACGTCGGCCTCGAAAAAGTCGTTCCGCGCAGCGCCGTCGACCGGGCGGGTGTACACGCCCGACGCGCTTCCCGCGTAGGTCGCCACGCCGGTGAGGCTGTCGCTGTTCCTGTAGAAACGGTCCTGGACAGGCTCTCCGCCGTCAGCGAACACGCCGAACCAGTAATCCTCCGCGGCGCCGTTCGCCGGCGTCCAGGCCCACATGCCCGTCGCGAGCCAGTCGGTGTCGCCGGCGCCCGAAACATCGGTCGTAACGACGGCCCAGAGGCTGCCGCCGGAGTCGTCGCGGCGGAACACCGCGCCCTTGCCGCCGTCCGAACTCCATTTCCGGACGTTCGCGCCCTCCGCCTCGCTGTCCAGCACCAATAGCCTGAGCGGCTTATCTCCCCCATGGTTCTCGTGCATGCGCTCGAGTCTGTAGGTAACCGCGCCAAGGGCGTCGTGCCCGATGTCGACCGCCATCTCGGCGGCGTGACTGAAGGAGCCGATGCTGCCGGAGTACAACCCGGCGTTGACGACGGTCAAACGAGAGGATTGGGTCAGGCCGCTATCGGTGCTCGCGAAAACCGTACCTCTCCGCGTAATGCGCCAGAGCCCGCTCTCGTCGTAGCCGACGCCCCTCGGAGACAGCTCCAAGCCATCGCTACTCCTGTACCAATTGCCGCTGTCCGGCTGAAGCGTGGCGGCCATGACGACCGCCTTCTCCGACACTCCCGCAAGTTCGCCGGACGTCACGAGGGCGGCGGCGCCTTCGCCCGTTCCGACCTCGCCGAAGACGTCGATCCCCCCGCCGGGGCGGCGGGAGCGCCTGCGCCCGGCCCCTCGCCGACCGGAACGCCTGGTTCGGGGTCCCCCACTCCCGGTTCGACGGCAAGGCGCTCCTCGACGGGCGGGATACCGCCATCGCCTTCTCCCGCGCCCGGCGGCGCGCCCGCGGCGGCGGAATCCCCGTCCGCCGGCGCGGCGCCGGGGCCGGTCTCCGAAGCGGGCGCGGCGGCGAGTTCCGCGGGCGAACCCCCGCCGCCCCCGCAGGCCGACAACGCCAGGGCGAGAACGGCGGCGGAGATCCCAAACTGGCGAAGCGCGAGCGAATCGGACACGACTTGCCTCCCTCACTTCAATTGGAGGCCCCGCAACAAGCCTCAGCTTATCCGGGCGAGCGGGCGGAGTCAACGCCTTTTTCGCCTCGGCCGAAAAAATTACGGTGCCGCCCGTTCGTTCCTCGGGGCTCGTCCCGACGCGCCCTAGGGCGCGTCGGTCTGCGCCGTGCGGCTTGCGCCGAACACGCCGATGAAGTAGTCCGTGTCCAACTCGTGCGGCACCGGATACCACCTCACGCCGAAGGTCCCGGCGACGGAACTCGGCATTCTGTCGGCTCCCGTGGCGCCGGACGGAGGATTGCCGAAGAGCGCCGCGCCCCAGCCGCCCGACCAATTCCTGCCGTCGAACGTCATGTTCGCGGCCGAGTCCGGGGGATCTCCCGTCGAGACGACCGCCGGACCGGAGGCGCTCAAACGGCCTCCGAGCAGGTCGATCTCCGGATTTCCGGCGATGGGCGTCCCGTCTATCGCGATGTCGTGGATGCGTCCGGTCGCCGTGTCGGAGCTGAAATCGACCGTCAACGTCGCGTCCGCCGTGAAGAAATCGGTGAGCCGCGTCCACTCCATCCTTCCGTTACGGCGCGACAAGGTCGCTTCGCTGCGGCGGGAATAGACGCCCGCGGCGTCGCCCTCGTACGTCGCCTCGCCGGACAGCGCCGCCACGCTGGAGGCGCGGACGGGGTCCCCGCCGCCGGCGAAAACGCCGAAACGGGCCCCGCCCGACGAATCTCGACGGTGGTCGCCCGACGGGTACTGCTGGGGATAACTCGGACCGCCCGCGGGCGTATAGGCCCAGACCCCGGCCGCCAGCCAGTCCGTGTCCCCGGAGCCGGAAATGTCGGTGGAGACGGCGGCCCAGAGATTCCCCGCCGAGTCCTCGCGGCGGAACAACGCCCCCTTTCGACCGCCGGAACTCCAGCGCCGGACGTTCGTTCCCTCCGCCTCGCTGTCCAACTCCCATTGCTCCCGGTGGTCGCTCTCCTCGCCCGGCCGCGACGTCCTCTCCGTATAGGTCAGCCCATAGCTGACCTGCCCGGCGTCGTTATGCCCGACGCGCACGGATATCGACGCCCGGGCGCCCCTCGCTTGCCAGGCGTCCGACTGCGAGAGGTGGGGCGAGCCCGAACCGACCGTCGGGTCCGAGATGGCGGCGTCGTCGAGGGCCCGCACGAAGACGCCCGACAAATCCCCGGCGGTCACGAGGGCGGCGCCGGTCGGGCCCGTTCCCGCCTCGCCGAAGACGTGCCACGCCGCCCCGCTCCCGGACGCCGACCCTCCGCCGGGGGCGGCGGGGCTTCCTTCGCCCGGGGTCCACGCCGTTCGACGGGCGCCGAACGCGCCGATGACGTAGTCTCCGTCCGGCCTCCTCTCCCGGCCGGTCCTGAGGCCGCCGCGCCCCACGCCGAACGTGCCGGCGACGGCGCCCGGCAATCTGTCGGCTCCCGCGGCGCCGGACGCGGGACTGCCGAAGAGCCCCGCTCCCCAAGACCAACTGCCCGCCCAGGACCCGGGCGCGTCGTCGAACGCCGCGCCGTCGAACGTCATGCTCGTCGCTTGCTGGCCGTACGCCTGGATGGACCCGTCCGAGAACACGCGTCCGCCGCTCAAGGCGATCTCCGGATTTCCGGCGATCGGCGTCCCGCCGATCTTCATGTTGTGGATGCGGCCGATGGCGACGCCCCTGCTGTAGACGCCCCTGCTGTAGGCCGGCTCGTCGCTGAAATCGATCATCAGCGCCGCGTCCGCCGAGAAGAGATCGTTGCGCCGCGTCGCCTCCGTCGCTCCGGTGAGGCGGGACCAGACGCCGGCGGCGCCGCCCTCGTACGTCGCCGTTCCGGTCAATCCCGTTACGAGGCTGGCGCGGGCGTCCTTATCGAGATCCTCGCCGTAGCGGTCCCCGCCGCCGGCGAAAACGCCGAACCGGTATCCCTGCGACCAGTCCCGGCCCGAAGGCTCCTGGGCGCCGCCCGCGGGGGCGTAGGTCCAGACCCCGGTCGCCAGCCAGTCCGCGTCCCCGGGGCCGGAGACGTCGGTGGCGACGGCGGCCCAGAGAGTCCCCGCATCCGTCTCGCGGCGGAACATCGCCCCTTGCCCGCCGCCGGAGCCCAGGCGCCGGACGTTCGTCCCCGCCGTCTCGCTGTCGAACGTCCACTTCCATGCGTAGGCCGGGGAAGCGCGGCGCGACTCGCTGTAGGTCAGGCCGTAGCTGACTTGCCCGGCGGCGTTATGCCCGACGCGCACCGCCATGTCGTTCCCGGCGCTCCTCGCCGCCAATCCGTCCGACTGCGAGATGCTGCGCCAGGCGACACCCGATCCGCTGCCGTTGGTGGTCTGGGTGTCGCTGGCGTAATCCAGGGCCGCCGCGCCGATGCTCGCCAAATCCCCGGCGGTCACGAGGGCGGCGCCGTTCGGGCCCGTTCCCGCCGCGCCGAAAGCATGCCACGCCGCCGCGCTCGAAGACCGCGATTCCCCGCCGGGGGCGCCGCCGCCTTCGCCCGGGTCCTCGCCGACCGGAACGCCCGGTTCGGCCTCCCCCTCGCCCGGCGGCGCGCCCGCGGCGGCGGGATTCCCGCCCGCCGGCGCGGCGCCGCCCGCCGAAGCGCCCGCGGCGGCCAGCTGTGCGGCGGAGCCTCCGCCCCCGCCGCCCCCGCAGGCCGACAACGCCAGGGCGAGAACAGCGGCGGCGGAGACGCCGAATTGGCGAAACGCGAACGAATCGGACATGGCGCGCCTCCCGCGCTCCATTGCGACGAGACTTCGCCTATCACGGGCGCCCAGGCGGAGTCAACCGCCTTCCCGCCCGGCAATTTCAACTTCGGAGGACCGCCCCGCGCCCCGGCGGCGCGTGAACCGTTTGGAAACCGCCGGCGGCCGCGCTACCCTCCGTTCGCCCCGGGGAGCCCCTCCCCGATACGCCCTCGACCGGGGAGCGCCATGCCGCACGCGGGACCCGGATGCGCGCGCGAACAGTGAGACACGCGGGTCAGCCCGGCGCGACCGGGACGTTGTCGATGAGGCGGACCGCGCCGAGCCGCGCCGCGCCGAGCACCCGCGCCGGCGCCTCCAGCCGGTCCACCGGCGCGAGCGTCGCCGCGTCGCGGCATTCGAGATAATCGACGCGGTCGAAACCGGCGCCCGCGAGGCGCGCGCGGCCGGCCGCCTCGGCCTCGGCCGCCGGCGCGCCGCGCGCGAACGTCCGGGCGGCGGCCTCGAGCGCCCGGAACAGCGCGGGCGCCGCGGCGCGCTGCGCCGGGCTCAGCCGCACGTTGCGCGACGAGACCGCGAGCCCGTCCGCCTCGCGCACCGTCGCCACCGGGACGATGGCGGCGGGAATGTCGAGGTCGCGCGCCAGCCGTTCGACGACCTTGAGCTGCTGGTAGTCCTTCTCGCCGAAGAACGCCTCGTCGGCGCCGCATTGCAGGAGCAATTTGGCGACCACGGTGGCCACGCCGTCGAAATGGCCCGGCCGCGCCGCGCCGCACAGGCCGGCGCTCAACCCGGCGACCGACACGGTCGTCGCGAAGCCCGCGGGATACATCTCCGCCGCCTCGGGGACGAACGCCGCGTCGACGCCGGCCGCGCCGAGTTTGGCGAGGTCGCCGTCGAGGTCGCGCGGATAGGTCGCCAGGTCCTCGGCCGGCCCGAATTGGGCGGGGTTGACGAAGATCGTCGCGACGGTGCGGGCGCACCGCGCCCGCGCCGCGGCGGCCAGCGCCATGTGCCCAGCATGCAGGTAGCCCATGGTGGGAACGACCCCCACGCGGCCGGCGCCCCCGGCGCGCCACTCCGCGACCACGGCGCGCAGTTCGGCCACCGTCGCCGCGACCCGCGGCAAAGCGGTCGACTCGGCCATCGCTCGCCTCCGCGTTCCCTTCCGCGATGCGCGCGCATCCTATGTTGCGTTGCAATATGAACGCAAGCGGCGGCGGCCTGAACGCGCGGCGGCTCGCGCTCGGCTGGGTCGACGGCGTGCTGCGGCGCCGGCGCAGGTTCGACCCGGCGGGCGCCGCCGGGGGCGCCGCCGCGGACGCCGCCGCCGCCGGCCTGCCGGAGCGCGACCGCGCCTTCGCGCGCGCATTGGCGGCGTGCGCGCTGCGCCGCCACGGGCAGATCGAGGACGCGCTCGCCCCGCTCCTCGCCCGCCCGCCCGGCCGCTGGGAGACCCGCGGCCTGCTCCGCTTGGGGGCGGCGCAAATCCTGTTTCTCGGCGTCCCGCCGCATGCGGCGGTCTCCACCGCGGCGGAGCTCGCGCCGCCGGCGCATAAGGGGCTGGTCAACGCCGTCCTGCGGCGGATCGCGGTCGACGGGCCGCGCCGGGTCGGCGCGCAGGACGCGGCGCGGCTGAACACGCCGGGGTGGCTCCGGCGGTCGTGGCGCGCCGCCTACGGCGCGGAGCGCGCGCGCGCCATCGCCCTGGCGCACCTCGAGGAGGCGCCGCTGGACCTGACCGCGCGCGGCGACCCGGAGGCGGTGGCGCATGCGGTCGACGGCGCGGTGCTGTCGACCGGCTCGGTGCGCCGGGCGCCGGGCGGGCGCGTCGACGCGCTGCCGGGCTACGCCGACGGCGCGTGGTGGCCGCAGGACGCGGCGGCGGCGCTGCCGGCGCGGCTGCTCGGCGCCGGCCCCGGCGACGCCGTCATCGACCTGTGCGCCGCGCCGGGGGGCAAGACCGCGCAGCTCGCCGCCGCCGGCGCCGAAGTGACCGCGGTCGACGACGACGGCGGCCGGCTGCGCGTCCTGGAGGCGAACCTGCGCCGGCTCGGGCTGCGCGCGCGCGCCGTCCGCGCCGATGCGGCGCGCTGGCGGCCGCCGGAAGCGGCGCGGTTCGTCCTGCTCGACGCCCCCTGCACCGCGACCGGGACGATCCGCCGGCGCCCCGACGTCCCGCATCTGCGGCGGCCCGCCGACGTCGCCGCCGCGCGCGCGCGGCAGGACCGGCTGCTCGACGCCGCGGCGGCGATGCTGGCGCCGGGCGGAACGCTGGTCTATGCGGTGTGTTCGCTCCAGCCGGAGGAGGGGCCGGAGGCGGTCGCCGCCCTGCTCGCGCGGAACGGCGCGCTGGCCCCGGACCGCGTGCGCGCGGTGGAGATCGGCGGGCTCGACGAACTCGCGGACGGCGGCGGCGCGGTGCGCAGCCTGCCCTGCCACCTGGCGGGCCGCGGCGGCATGGACGGCTTCTACATCGCGCGGTTGAAGCGCCGGGGCGAAGGCATAGGTTAACCGCCATGCCGCAACGGCCCGTCCGCGTCGCCCCGTCGATTCTCGCCGCCGATTTCGCGCGGCTGGGCGACGAGGCGCGCGCCATGGCCGCCGCCGGCGCCGATTGCCTCCACATCGACGCGATGGACGGGCATTTCGTCCCCGCGATCACCGTCGGGCCGTGCGTCGTCGCCGCGCTGCGCGCGCACGTCCGGACGCCGTTCGACGTCCACCTGATGATCTCGCCGGCGGACCGCTACCTCGCCGAATTCGCCGCGGCCGGGGCGGACCTCCTCACCGTGCCGGTGGAGGCGGGGCCGCACCTGCACCGCTCGCTGCGCGCGGCGCGCGACCTCGGCAAGAAGGCGGGGGCGGCGATCAACCCCGGCACGCCGGCGGCGGCGTTGGAGCCGGTCATCGGCGACCTCGACCAGGTGACGGTGATGACGGTGAACCCCGGTTTCGGCGGGCAGCGGTTCATCGACAGCCAGCTCGCCAAGATCGCGGCGGTGCGCCGGATGATCGACGCCGCGGGGCTGGCGGTCGCGCTCCAGGTCGACGGGGGGATCGACGCGGACACCGCGCCGCGCGCCGTCGCCGCCGGGGCCGACGTGCTGGTGGCCGGGACGGCGGCGTTCCGCGGCGGCGCCGGCGCCTACGCCGGCAACATCGCGCGGCTGCGGAGCGCGCCGTGAGCGCGGCCGCGGCGCTGGACCGGGCGGCGGGACTCCCGCGCCCGGGCGGCCTGCGCTCGGCGTTCTACGCCAGCCGGCTCTACCCGCTGACGCTGCTGGGCCGGGCGCCGCGCGGCCTCGCGCTGCACGCGCCCGACCCGTGGCCCGGCGACGCCGCCCTCGGCGACCGCCTCTTCCAGGGGCGCTACCGCTTCGCCGGCCGCGAGGCGGTGTCGCCGGGCGGCCCGGTGTGGGCGCCGCCGGGGATCGACCCCGCCTGGACCGCCGGCATGCACGGGTTCGGCTGGCTGCGCCACTTCAAGGCGAGCGGCGGGGAGACGGCGCGCCGCCACGCCCGCGCCGTGGTGGCGGACTGGATCCGCAATTGCGGGCGCTGGCGCCCCGGCGCGTGGGACGCCGCCGTGCTGGGCCGCCGCATCGCCGCCTGGAGCGCCTGCGCCGGGTTCCTGCTTCGCGACTCCGACCCGCGCTGGCGGGCGGCGTTCCTCGCCAGCCTGGACGTCCAGGCGCGCCACCTCCGGCGCGCCGCGCTGGCCGAAACCTCCGGCGCCGACCGCTTCGCCGCGCTGCGCGGGCTGCTGCATGCCGGGCTGTGCCTCGACCGCGGCGAGCGCGGCGTCGCCCGGGCGGCGCGGCTGCTGGCCCGCGAATGCGCCGAGCAGGTCCGTCCCGACGGCGGCCACCGCGACCGTTCGCCGGCGCGCCATTGCGCCGCGCTCGCCGACCTCGTCGACTGCCGCGACCTGCTGCTGGCCGCCGGGCGGACCCCGCCGGAGCCGATCCCCGACGCCATCGACCGCATGGCGCGCGCGCTGGCGGCGCTGCGCCACGGCGATGGCGGCTTGGCGGCGTTCAACGACAGCGCCGAGGACACCGACCCGCCGGCGGCGGACGTGCTGAAGGCGGCGGGCGGCGGCGCGCGGGCGCCGGCCGGCGCGGAGCGCATGGGGTTCCAGCGCCTGGCGGCCGGGCGCACCGCGGTCATCGTCGACGCGGCGCCGGCGGCCGGCCGGCCGTCGGACCACGCCGGCGCGGCGGCGTTCGAGATGAGCGCCGGCGCGGCGCGGCTGGTCGTCAATTGCGGCCCGCACAGCGCCCGGAGCGCCGAATGGGCCGATGCGCTGCGCTCCACCGCCGCGCATTCGACGCTGGTCGTCGCCGATTCCGACGCCGACCCCGCCGCCCCTGCGCGCGGCGACAGGCGCGCCGATGGCGGCGCGATCTGGCTCGAGGTGGAGCGCGAGGGCTATGCGCGCCGGTTCGGCCTCGTCCACCGGCGCCGCTTCTACCTCGCCGCCGACGGCGCCGATCTGCGCGGCGAGGACACCCTGCGCGCGGCCCCCGGCGCCGCGCCGGCGGAGCCCAGGCCCTATGCGGTCCGCTTCCACCTGCATCCGGACGTCGCCGCCGCGCAGGCCCCGGACGGGCGGTCGGCGCTGCTGCGCCTCGCCGACGGCGCGCAATGGCGGTTGAGCGCGCCGTCGGGGCTGGCGATCGTCGGCAGCGTCTATTTCGCCGACGGCTTCGCCCGCCGGGACGGCGAACAGGCGGTGGTCGCCGGCGTATGCGGCGCCGAGGGCGCGACGGTGAAATGGGCGCTGCGCCGCGTCCGCCAGGCGGACCGCCCGGCCGATTCGCCCCTCCAGGCGTAATCCATCGCCGCCGGCGCGGCGGCGTCCTCGATATCGTGCTCGCGCCTTGCGCCGTGCGCGCGCTTTGGCCATATTCCGCGCGGACAACGGAGGCGCGGCATGGTGGTGACGGATAGAGCGCGCAGCGAGGAATGCGCCGACGTCGCGGATCTCTCTGGCAGGCGGCCGTCCCCGAACCGTATTACGGGTCCCGTCCGGTTTGTCGGGAATCTTCTCCGCACATGGAGGCTGGAGCGGCGCGACGCCGCCGCCCTGTTCGGGTTCGAAAAGATCGACCTGCCATACGCCTGCGACGTTCTGGACGGTCGCCGCGCCTTGCCCGCGGGACGTGACGCCAAGGACAGGATTGCATACCTTTTCCACATTCGCCGAACGCTGTCCGGCTTGTTCCGCGATGAGGAAGTCGAAAACGACTGGCTGTGGGAAAATCATCCGCTGCTGGAGAATCGATCGCCCATGGACTTGATACTTGAAGGATCCATGGAACATCTTTTGCTCGTCAAGGAATATGTCGAGACGGCGGCGGGCCGGTAGAGAGGCCGAGGGAGATTCCCGCGAAGACCGTTCGCAAGAGGGTTTTTCGTCGGGCGAGCGCGGATTTTTCGCCCGGCGGGCGCGCCCCGATCGGGTGAAGCATTCCTTCGGAACCTGGGTCTTGTCGAGCGGCGTCGGCCCGAATTTCTCATAGCCCCTGGGCGCCCCGGCGTCTCGCCAGCATCTTTTTTTTCAATACTCCAGAGAAATTCCTGGTAATACGCTAAAATCTCTCATTTTCTCAGCAGCCAGCCGATCACGCCAAGCGCAATAGTAGCCAAAGTGCCGATGACAAATATTTGGGTTTTTCTTCTCTCGATTCTAACTTGTTTCTTTACCTCTTCTCGATGATCCTCCAGCACATGGTATTTCTCGCGAAGATCCCGGAACGCCGTCATATACTTTGCCGGATCGGGGAGTTCGCCACTGCCGTCCGAATCTTCGGAGTCGCGTTCCTCCGGCAACAATTCCTGAGACGTCCGCACAAGCCGCAATATCTCGCTGTAATCGGGGATAATGTCTTTTAGGGGAGTATATTTATAGTCCTCCTCGAATTGCTTTATCATATCCAGAGCAGAGACAATCCCCGCTTCCGCCGCCTCGTACTGCGCCCTGTGGCAATGCGATATCGCTCTGCGCAGGTGCTCCGGATCGGCGGCGACGCCATCGTCGTTCAGCGCGCGAAGCAAGTGGTGCCCCGCGTATCGCAGCTCGTTGTTCGCCGGAGTCGCCACGGCATCGCGGAACTCGGAGACTTCCCGGGTAAATTTATCGGCCGCGCGATACGCGGCGCGCAATTCGTCAATAACGTCGCGCGGCCGACTCTCCGACTTCGCGCCGGCCGCCCCCATCGCGGGTTCAGCCGCCGAAGTCATAGGCCTTCGCCTGCTTGCGTCGTTCGTCGAGCTCCTCCCTGGTGGAGAATTTGCCCTGTTGCAAGCGGATGTTCCCTCTTGCGAAGCGTCTCACGATACGCCGATCCGATTCGCGTCCGGTTTCCTCCGGATTCTCGGGAAGGGACGGCCTCGAGAAGGCCAGTGCGATGGCTCGCAGGATGTTCATGATAACCTCCACAAGGCGTCGGCGGCGCGGGCGCGCGACACTCTAGCCCGCCGCCATGCGACGGGCGAGGCTGGAGCGGCCGAGGGAACATGCCCGACGCAAATTCGTTTCGTTGCGGCGGTTTGCGCCACGATGTTCCCGTGTGCGCCGCGCGTCCATCGCGCGGCTTCCCGTAGCGCCTCGCACACGCGCCGTCAACCCCGCTTGCCCGACTCGTTCGGCGGCTTGCAGGAGAGCGCCCGATCGTCTCCCGGATTCCGCCGCTTGCGCATCTTTCTCCCATAAAATCAGAAGGTTCAAGAGTCTCGATTCCCGAACCGCGTGTATCGCACGGCTTCGGCTTCCGGTTCCAGCGCGCCGTCCTCCGGGAGAATCGGCGACCGATCGACGCGCGGACGGGACCGATTCGGGGCGGGCGGCTCGACCCGAGGCGATGCGTCGCCATCGACGATGCTGGCGAGGCCGGAGAAGGGCGCGGAAGCGGAGCGCCGATCATGCCCGCTCGTCGCCAATTGAGCCTGTCGAATCGGAACCCTCCGGCTGAAAGCCTCGCCGACGCGCCCGTCTCGGATTCCGCGCCCCTGCCCGGTCAGTTCCAGCACTCCACGAGGACCGTGAACGCCGCCGCCTTCGCCGCCACTTCGTCCGGCGCGAGCGACTCGCCGGACGGCGCGGTGTCGTAGGCGACGCCCTCGGAATCGAGGAAGGCGCGCGCTGCCCCCGCGCTCACCGCGAAATTCACGTTCTGCGGGATGTCGCCGGTGGCGCGCGCCATCGCCACCGCGTCGAGTTTCGCCACCACCACGCCAACCGCGTTGCCGGCGGAGTCCAGCACCGGCCCGCCGCTGTTGCCGGGCTGGACCGGCGCGGTGATCTGGATGAGCCGCCGGTCGTCGCCGGGGCCGGCCAGTGCGCTGACGTTGCCGACGGTCACGTTCGCCCCCGAAGCGAGCGCGCCGCGCAGCGGGTAGCCCACCACGACCGCCATCGCGCCGGGCCGGATTCCGCGCCCTTGCCGGAACGTCGCGACCGATCCGCCCGCCGGCGCCTTGAGAAGCGCCAGATCGGCGGCCTCGTCGCGCGCGGCGACGGCGACCGCGCCCGCCGGCGGCATGTGCGCCTCGGCGCAGCCCTCGACGACATGCGCGTTGGTGAGGACGTGGCCCTCCGCGCTGACGCGGAAGCCGGATCCGGTGGACGACAGTTCAAGCGCGCGCGGTGGCGGAGACGACGCCGGCGCGGCAGCGAGAACGGCCGAGAGGACAGCGCTCTCCAGCCGGTCGGACATGAGACCGTTGACGGGCAATCCGGCGGCTGCCTGGAAGGCGCGGATCGCTGACCGGGTCCGCGGGCCGGCGATACCGTCGGCGGGGCCGGGGTCGTAACCAAGCCGCGCGAGGGCGCGCTGAATTGCCACCATCCGTTGCCGCGCGTCGCCGTCCGAGTCCACACCCGGCGAGGGTGGCGGCGATTGCGCTTCTATCCTCGGGCGCCACTCGTGCGCCATCCGCTGCGCGCGGGCCAGCGCCTCGGGAGTGAGACGCCGCGCAATCGCATCCCGGTTTTCTCGCGCGCGCTCCCGCCTGTCCGTGTCGTCCGTTGAAAACAGTGACGTGGCGAGATTTAACCACATGTGCGCCCGGACGTAATCTTGTGGAACGCCCTGGCCGAAGCTATACATGATCCCGAGACTGTGCTGGGCAAAGGCATCGCCCTGCTCGGCGGCGCGACGATACCACTTTGCAGACTCGACGTAATCTTGTGGAACGCCCTGGCCGAAGTCATACATGATCCCGAGATTGAACTGGGCATGGGCATCGCCCTGCTCGGCGGCGCGACGATACCACTTCGCAGACTCGATGTAATTCTGCGGAACACCTTCGCCGTCACTATACATGAGTCCGAGATTGAACTGGGCATGGGCATCGCCCTGCTCGGCAAGACCGAGAAACCCGCGAAAGGCGGTGGTGTAATCGCCGCGTTCGTAAGCCGCCCACGCCTCGTCGAACGTCTGCGCCGCCGCCGGAGGCCCGGCCGCGACCGAAATCAAAATCAGCGCAGCCGCGGAGATCCGAAGCGCCCACTGCGCCGTCCGGGTGGCGCGTTTCCCCAAGTGTTCCATGCCTCATTCCATCCCCGAACGCCTGCGCGCGTCAACCCAAGCCACCGACGAAGGCGCGCGGGGCCGAGCCCGGACAGCCCTGCGGCGGCGAATCGCGCGTTGCCGGACGCTGCGCCAAGCCGGAGGCGCCGCCGGTTGCGCGCATCCGTTGCTCCGTGGCGACAAGAGCGAGACGGCCCGAACGGGAGACGAGCGATGCGCACGACAGAGGCGGCGGAGGCGGAGACCCGGCCGGCCGCCCGCCCGCAAAGCGTGGCCGCCGCGCAGGCCCCGGACGGGCGGTCGGCGCTACTGCGCCTCGCCGATGGCTTCGCCCGCCGGAACGGCGAACGGGCGGCGGTCGCCGGCGTGTGCGGCGCCGAGGGCGCGGCGGCGAAACGGAAGCTGCGCCGCGCCCGTCAGGCGGACCGCCCGGCCGACTCGCCCCTCCAGGCGTAGTCCGCGGCCGCCGGCGCGGCGGCGCCGGGGCGGCGCAGGCCGGCGTCCTCCAGCCGCGCGCGGATCAACGACAGGTGCTCGCGCCCCCAGTAGATCTCGCCGTCGAGGACGTAGGTAGGGACGCCGAAGACCCCGGCCTCCTCGGCGGCGGCGCGGACGCGGTCGTGCTCGGCGCGGCCCGGCCCCGCCGCCCAGGCGGCGAACCCGCCGGCGTCGGCGCCGGCCTCGGCCAGAACCCCGGAGACGGCGGCGGCGTCCTCGATATCGAGCTCGCGCCGCCAGAACCGCGCATAGGTCGCGTCGAGATAGGCGTCGAGGACTCCCGCACCCGCCGCCTTGGCGTAGAGCAGCCCGGCATGGGCCAGCGACGAGTCCCAGATCTTGCGCGGGCCGCGCACCGTCAGCCCGCGCAGGTTGGCGTAGCGCCGCACGTCCATGTAGCTGTAGCGGACGCGCCGCCACTGGTGCGGGCTGCGGTTCTCGGCCACCACCCGGCCGTCCCCGTCGACCTCGGCGCTGCCCAGGAAGTCCGGGATCTCCAGCGTGTAGGGGAGCCAGTTCAGCGCCACGCGGTAATCGCGCGCCAGCGCCCGCGCGGGCTCCACCGCGAGATAGGCGTAGGGGCTCTTGACGTCGGTGTAGAGGTCTATCGCTGTGTCGGCCATCAGATGTAGGTCCTCACGATCCCGCCGTCGACCCTGAGCGCGGCGCCGTTGGTCGCCGACGCGGCCGGGCTGCAAGCGTAGCAAATCATGTTGGCGACTTCCTCCGGCTCGGCGTAGCGGCGCAGCAGCGACGACGGGCGGCGCTCGGCGAACACGTCCGCCTTCGCCTCCTCCAGCGTCCGCCCCTGCCCGGCGGCGCGGCGGGCGACGCGTTCGGCGTTGGTCTCGACCCAGGTCGGCCCCGGCAGGACCGAATTCACCGTGACCCCGGTTCCGGCGGTGGTTTCGGCGAGGCCGCGCGACACCGCCAGCTGCGCCGCCTTCGAAAAGCCGTAATGGATCATGTCGGGCGGGATGAACACCCCGGACTCGCTGGAGACGAAGACAATTCGCCCCCAGTCGCGCGCGATCATTCCGGGCAGGTAGCGCCGCGCCAGCCGGACGCCACTCATGACGTTGGTCTGGAAGTAGCGCTCCCACTCGGAATCGGGGATTTCGGCGAAGGGCGCGGCGGCGTACACGCCGGCGTTGTTGACGAGGATGTCGACCTCCGCGCGGGCCGCCGCCACGGAATCGCAGCCGTCCGCCGTAGCGAGATCGCCGGCGGCACCGGCGAAGTCGGCGCCGGGCGCGGCGGCGCGCGCCGTCTCCAGCGCCGCGGCGACCGAGGAGTCGGAGCGGCCGTGCAGGACCACCGACGCGCCCTGGCGGGCGAGGCCGAGCGCGGCGGCGTAGCCGATGCCGCGCGTCGACCCGGTGACGAGCGCCGCGCGCCCGGACAGGTCGAGGTTCATGCGTGCTCCTCCCCAAGGCCGGCGGGGCGGTCGCCGGCGGGGCGGTCGCCGGCGATGCTGACGCGGTGCATGAGCCGGCGCCGGCCGTGATAGTCGTTGACGGGATTGTGCTGGGCGCAGCGGTTGTCCCAGAACGCCAGCGCGCCGGGAGTCCAGCGGAAGCGGCAGGTGAATTCGGGCCGCTCGAGGTGGGCGAACAGCCACTCCAGCAGCGGCGCGCTCTCGGCGTCGGTGAAGCCGGCGAAGCGCCGCGTGTGGGCGCGGTTCACGTACAGCGCCTTGCGCCCGGTCTCGGGGTGGACGCGGACGACGGGGTGTTCGGCTTCGAGCGGCGCGCCGGCGGCGGTCATCGCCCGGCCGCCGGGGCGGGTGGCCGCCGCCGCGGCCTTGTCGGAGACGTTGAGCGCCGAGAGGCGCGACAGCATGGCCTGCATTCCGTCCGACAGCGCCTCGTAGGCGAGATACATGTTGGCGAACAGGGTGTCGCCGCCGACCTCCGGCGCCTCTTTGGCGTAGAGCATGGCGCCGAGCGGCGGCCGCTCCAGATACGCCGTGTCGGAGTGCCACAGGCCGCCGAAATTGACCCGGTCCTCCTCGCGCTTGAGCACGGGAACCACCAGCGGCTCCTCTTCGAGGCCGGCGGCGAAGGGGTAGGGTTCGGGCGCGCCGAACGCCCGCGCCGCCCGGACCAGCTGCTTCGGGGTCAGCCGCTGGCCGCGGAAGAAGACCACGAGACGGTCGAGGAAGGCGCGGCGGACGTCCGCCGCCGCCGCCGCGTCGAGGGGCCGCGCCAGGTCGACGCCGGAAATCTCGGCGCCGAGCGCGCCGGCGATGGGCGCGACCTTCACGCCACCCCCGCCACGGCGCCGAGGGCGGGGCCGATCTCGAGGTTGAGCACCAAGTGGGCGAGGGAGTCGAGTTCGGTGCGGTCGCGGTTGAGGATCGCGAGGCGCGCGCCGGACTCGCGCGCCATGACCGGGAACCCGGCGGCGGGATAAACCGAAAGCGACGAGCCGACGGCGAGGAACAGGTCGCAGGCGCGGGTCTCGTGCTCCGCCGCCGCCATCGCCGCCTCCGGCATCGCCTGCCCGAACGAGATCGTCGCCGGCTTGACGACGCCGCCGCAGCCGCCGCAGACGGGGATCGTCCCGTCCGCGAGGAAGGCGGCGCGGATGGGCGCGAGCTCGCGGCGCGCGCCGCATTCGAGGCAGGCGGCGTAGCTCCCGTTGCCGTGGAGTTCGATGACGCGCGCGTCGGGGACGCCGGAGGCCTGGTGCAGGCCGTCGATGTTCTGGGTGATCACCGCCGCCGCCGGCCCCTCGGCGACGAGCCGGGCGACGGCGCGGTGGCCGCGGTTCGGCTCGGCGCGCGCGATCACCGGGTCGACGGCGAATTTGCGCCGCCAGTATTCGCGCCGCGCCTCCTCCGACGCGACGAATTCGCCGAACGGGATCGGCTTGTAGCGGTCCCACACGCCGCCCGGCGAGCGGAAATCGGGGATGCCGGATTCGGTGCTGACGCCGGCGCCGGTGAAGACGACGGCGCGTTCGCACTCCTCCAGCCAGCGCGCCAGCGTCTCCAGGCCCGCGCCGGCGGCGGGGCTAGTCCCAGACACGCGCGTCTTCGATGACGACGCCGTCGTCGGGCAGGGCGCCCGGGGCGGCGAACTCCACCTCGCCGCGGACCTTGCAGACGGCCCGCACCGACTCGGCGATGCGCCCGCGCAGCGCGTCGCCGCCGGGGCCCTTCACCTCGCAGCGCAGGACCATGCGGTCGGCGCGATCGGGGTTGTCGACGACCATGCGCGCGCGCAGGACCTCCGGGTGGCGGGCCGCCGCCTGCGACACCTGGAGCGGATGGACGAACATGCCGCGCACCTTGGTCGTCTGGTCGGCGCGGCCCATCCAGCCGCGGATGCGCAGGGCGGTCCGCCCGCAGGGCGCGGGCCCGGGCAGGACGGCGGACAGGTCGCCGGTGGCGAAGCGGAACAGCGGATAGTCCGGGTTGAGCACGCTGACCGCGACCTCGCCGACCTCCCCCTCGCCGACCGGGTCGCCGGTCCCCGGCGCGAGAACCTCGAGGATGACGTCCTCGTCCACGACCATGCCGGGGTTCGCGCCCGCGCCGCCGGGGGTGGGCGATTCGTAGGCGATCAGACCGGCTTCGGCGGTCCCGTAGGACTGCATGACCGAGACTCCGCCGCTCCGGAACCGCTCCCGCAGGCTCGGCGGCAGCGCCTCGCCGCCGACGGCGGCCTTGACGACGGACGACGCGTCGGAGCCGTCCTCGCGCGCCCGGTCGAGGAGGATGCGCAGGAAGGACGGAGTCCCCGCATAGGCGTTGGGGCGGATGTCGGCGATGGCGCGGAGCTGCTGTTCGGTGTTGCCGACGCCGCCCGGAACGACGGCGCAGCCGCAGGCGTGGGCGCCCGTCTCCATCATGTGGCCGGCCGGGGTGAGGTGGTAGGAGAAGGTGTTGTACACCACGTCGCCCGGCCGCATTCCGGCGGCGTGGAGCGCACGGCCCATGCGGAAGTAGTCGCGCCGCCGCGCGCCGGGTTCGTAGATCGGCCCCGGCGACGAGAAGATCCAGCCCAGTTCGCCCGGCGGCCGGGTGGCGAGGCCGCCGAGCGGCGGGTCCGCGCGCTGGAGTTCGGCGAGCGCCGATTTGCGGGTGACGGGCAGCGCCGCCAGCGCCGCGCGGTCGCGCAGGTCTTCGGGGTCGACGCCGTCGAGGATGCGCGCCCAGGCGGCGCTCTGCGCCTTGGCGCGCGCGGCCTGCGCCCGCAAGGTGGCGAAGGCGGCGGCCTCGCGCTCTTCCGGGTCGCGGGTTTCGCGCTCGTCGAAATATGCGCCGCGTTCGGCCATCGCCCGCCTCCCCCGCCCCTGTTGGTAGCGCCGCCCCCCGCCCCGGTCAAGCGCGCGCCGCGCCGCGCTCCGGGAGGCGGGAGGCAATTCCGGGAGAACCGGGACGGCGGGGTTCCGGGAATTCCGGGATGCGGCGGCGGCGCGCGCCGGGCGATGCGGACGGGACGGCCGCGCTCCGAGGGAGATCCGGGATTTGCGGGACGGCCGGGGCGACGCACGGCGTTCCGGGAGGCGTCGCCCGGGAGCGCGATTCCGGGAGAACCGGGACGGCGGGGTTCCGGGAATTCCGGGATGCGGCGGCGCGCGCCGCGCAATGCGGGCGGGACGGCCGCGCTCCCGGGGAGATCCGGGATTTGCGGGACGGCGCGGCGCCGGGATCCGGGACGGCGGGCAGGGGGGCGGTTCCGGTTCGGCTCCATGCTCCAATCGGACTTCGCGCGGCGTGGCCTGGGAAGAGGACCATGGTCCGCCCCGGACGGTCATTCGCCGCCCGGCGGCCAGGGGCGGAACTGCTTGCCGAGTTTCAACCCCTGGTTCTGGTAGGAGGAGCCGACGGCGGCGCCGTAGAGGCGGTCGGGCGTGGCGGCGAGCTTCTCGAAGCGCAGCCAGCCGATGATCTGGCCGTGGTCGAGGACGAAGGGCACGTCGCGCGAGCGGACCTCGAGCACCGCCTTGGCGCCCGCGCCGGGGCCGTAGCCGAAGCCGGGGTCGAAGAACCCGGCGTAGTGGACGCGGAGTTCGCCGACCATCGTGTCGTAGGCGACCATCTCCGCCGCCGCGCCGGGCGGGATGCGCACCCGCTCCACCGTGGCGAGGATGTGGAAGTCGTCGGGATCGAGGACGATGCCGCCGCCGGCGCGCGGGCGGACCGGCTCCCAGAAATCGCGCGGGTCGTAGCGACCGCGGGAATCGACGTCGACCAGGGCGGCGTGCTTGCGGGCGCGGAAGCCGGCGACGCCCCCCGGCGCCCGGAGGTCGAGCGTGACCGCGGCGCGGTCGCCGCGAATGAGCGCCGCGCCCGCCGGCGAGTCGACGAGCGGCGTCTCGTCGTGGAGCTTCCGCATCTCCACGTGCGGCATCGTCGGCGCGCCGCGCCTGAGGCGCAGTTGGCAGAGCCGCGACCCCTCGCGCGCCAGGATCGAGAACGCGCGCGGGGCGATCTCGGCGTAGAGCGGGCCGCGATAGCCGCCGGGGAGGCGGTCGAAGGAGGCCGCGCCGTCGGCGATCAGGCGGGTGAACGCGTCGAGCCGGCCGGTGGAGCTCTTGGGGTTCGCGTGTCCCTCCAGGTCCCGCGGCAGGCGGACGCGCTCCAGCAGTTCGACGACGTAGACGCAGCCCTTCTCGAACACCGCGCCGCCCCGGAGGTCGAAATCGTGCATCGCCTGGTCCGCCAGTTTGTCGGCGACGCGGACGCCGGCGCCGGGGAGGAAGCTCGCGCGCACGCGCCACGCCCTGGCGCCGAGGCGGAGGTCGATGCTGGCCGGCTGGATCTGCTCCGGGGCGATGGGCGGATCCGCGTCGAGGACCCTGCGGGCGACCAGTCCCTCGAGCGCCTGGCAAGGCAGGATTCCCGTCCCCAGCGCCGCCGGGGCGGGGATGTCCGGCAAGGCGGGCGGCTTCGCGGCCTCTCGCGGCATGCTCTACCTCCGAACGCGCGTTTCGGCGCCAGTATCGCACGCGCGCATCACCTGCCTTCCCAAGCGACCAGCTCGTCTTCCAGCAGAGGATCGAAGAAACTGTCGTCGATCTCGATCTTCCCCTTCCAGACTCCCGGGCCGGCGCTTGCTGCGGGGCTTGCGGGCGATGACGATCTCCCCCCCTCCTCGACGCGCGCCAGCAGGCGCGAGAGATGGGCCTTCGCCCCGTGGACGTTGGCTGTCGCCGTGGACTCTTCCGACATGAACTTTTCCCTCCGCGAAACGTCCCTAAGTTAAGCATATGATCAGCGGCGGCGCGTGTCAAGTGACTGTGCGTTCGGCCAGCAATTCTCATTATGGGAGAGCTCTGCATAACCCGTTGTGGTTATGGTATGGTGGCTTCATGCAGAAACCGTTTCGTGCGCAGCCTGCGTTGTTCGTATCGGCTGCGGCGCTGGATCATCCGGCGCTCCGCGCGCTCGATGCTGCGGAGTCGCTTCTGGACTGGTCGGAGATCGCACGACTGTTGTCGTCGATCTACGGGTCACGGACGGGTCGTCCGAGTTACCCGCTTCTGAGAGGCCGTTTTAGAATATACTATTGAAATTATTCGATTTCTGATCGGTATGGCTGCATGCTTCACACACATGCCAATGGACTCCCGCAATCTTGGGAGTTACGATCCGTTTGCCGACGCGGATACCGTGCAGACAGGATGCGGGGACAATACACTGAAAGTAATCGATTCATTCTGAAACGGCCTCTGACGCTGTTCCGGGGGCTGTTGCTCGGCGTGTGGTATGGGCTTTCGGACGTCCGGTTGTCGCAGTGCCTGTATCGTGACCTGCTGTTTCGGCGTTTCTGCCGCCTTGAGTTGGGCGGCGGGGTTCCGGACGCGACGACGTTGGGGCGGTTCCGGTCTCGCCTTGTGAAGCATGACCTGTGGGAGTTGCTGTTGGGGGAGGTGAACCGCCAGCTGGAGGAGCAGCGCATCGTGATGACCGAGGGACGGATTAACATCGTCGACGCGACGCCGGTGGAGGCGGCGCGTTCGGGCCGGGGCAAGGGGAAGGACGGGGCGGCGGTCCGGGATCCGGAGGCGGGGCTTCATGTGAAGCAGGACAGCCGGGGCCGCATGAAGAGCGCCTATGGCTACTCGGTTCACACGGGGGTCGATGAGGATGGGTTCGTCCACCGCCAGACGGTGACGCCGGGCAACGTCCACGACAGCCGGGAGCGCGACAGGTTGCTGTTAGGCGACGAGACGGCGTTCTATGCGGACGCCGCCTACAGTTCGCGCGAGACGCGGGACAAACTGGCGCGGTTCGGGATTGCGGACCGGGCGCAACGCAAGGGCTATCTCGGCCATCCGTTGAGCGAAGCGGACAAGGAGCGCAACGATGAGATCGCGGTCGTGCGGTCGGGGGTGGAGCGCGTGTTCGCCGTCTATAAGCGGTGTTACGGCCTCGGACGGACCCGCTTCCTGGGCTTGGCGAAGAACACGACCTTCTACGGCCTCGCCGCCATTGCGCTCAACATCCGCAAGGGCGCCATGTTTCTGCGCCTCTACGGCCTCGCCCAACCCGCCAGCGAGGGATAAACACGGGGCAAGCGCGCCCGAACGGCGACACATCGGACCGAATCGGGCCGTCGGGCCGTCGAATCGACCCCCCGCAACGCCAAATCGGCGCCCGAATCCCAAAACAACCCCTGCGGGCCGCAACCCAATCCCGGAAAACCCGCCCTTGTGCAGAGGTCTCCTGAAAGTAATCGATTCATTCTGAAACGGCCTCTATGTGTTGCTCTGCGCCCTGCGCCGCCTCGGCCTCGCCCACACCCGCCTCGCCGCCGCCACATGCGGAAGCCTGCGCCTCAAACTGCTCAAGATCGCCGCATGGGTTCGCATCGGTGTCCGTCGCATCAAGATCGCAATGGACACCAACCATCCTTTCCAGGACGAATTCCGCACCGCCCGAAGGCGACTATCCGCCGCCGCAGCTTGAAGCGGCGCACAACTCACCCTTCCCTTCAATAACGGAGACATCGCCGAACCGAACCGCCCGTCGCCAGCCGACGGGCGATCCAACGCGCCCCGAAAACGGCGGCGGATGCACAAATCGGAAAATCCTCGCCGACACCGCACACCGCCCCTCAAACCAGCGACGTATGAGAAATCCGGGCTAACCGCCCCGGGGGCGGCATGCAAACGGGCGCGTCGATCGCCCCCATGCGAAGGCCGGGGTCAGTCGTCCCCCTCAGGAAGAAGCGCCGCCGCCGCCTCCGCGTCGAGGCCGGCCTCCTCCAGCACCTCGCGGGTGTGTTCGCCGAGCGCCGGGGCGTGGCGGCGGAGGCGGAACGGCGCGCCGGAAAAGTTCACCGGGCGGCGCACCGTCCGCAGGCGGCCCTCGGTGGGGTGCTCCACCGTCTCGAACAGGCCGACGGCGCGCGCATGCGGGTCGTCGGGAAGATCCTCGAAGCGCATGACCGGCATGAAGGGAATGTTTGCGCCGTCGCAGAACGCCATCCATTCGGCGTTGGTCCGCTTCGGCGCCTCGGCGGCGATTAGCCGGTAGAGCTCCTCGACCCGGTCGGCGCGCGCCGCGTGGTCGCGGTAGCGCGGCGAATCTGCGAGTTCGGGCCGGCCGATGAGGGCGAAGAAGGCGCGCCAGTCGCGGTCGGAATAGGGCAGGATGCAGGCGTGGCCGTCGCGCGTCCGGTAGGGGCGGCGCTCCGGGCTGAGCACGCGGGAGTAGCCGAAACGCCCCAGAGGCGGGTCGAAGACGGCGCCGGAGAAGTGCTCCGGGGTCAGGAATTCCACCGCCGTCTCGAACATCGGCGCCTCCACCGCCTGTCCGCCGCCGCCGCGCTCCCGCTGCAACAGCGCGGCGAGGATGGAATAGGCGATGGCCTGCCCGGCGAGTTTGTCGCAGACGACGCTGGGGACGTAGGCGGGCGCGGCGTCCGCCGCCCCGTCGCGCGCCTCGCCGCACAGCGCCGCGAGGCCGGAGGCCGCCTGGATGACGTCGTCATAGGCCGGCTTGTCGCCGTAGGGGCCGCCGGCGCCGAAGCCGTAGGCGCCGCAATAGACGATGCCGGGGTTGATTGCGGCGACCGAGTCGGCGTCGAAGCCCAGGCGGGCGATGGTCCCCGGGCGCAGCGCGTGGAGGAACACGTCGGCGCCCGCCACCAGGCGGCGCAGCGCGGCGCGCGCCCTCTCCGTCTTGAGGTCGAGGACGATCCCGCGCTTGTTGCGGTGCAGCTGGAGGAACGACCCGCCCATGCCGGGGTTGCGCGCGGGCCGGAGGCGGCGGACCACGTCGCCCTCCGGCGCCTCGATCTTGATCACGTCCGCGCCCATGTCCGCGAGGATGTGGGTCGCGAACGGCCCCATGACGACGCTGGTGAGGTCGAGGACGCGGATTCCCGCCAGCGGCCCGTCGCGGAAGTCCGCCACGCCGCGGCCGCCCGCGCTACGCCTCCTGCGTCCAGCCGGGATGCTGGACATAGGTGACGCGGGCGAGCCAGCCGGCGTCGATGAGGAGCGCCGCGCCGGTGATCGCGCGCGCCGCGTCGGAGCACAGGAAATACGCGCCGTCGGCGATCTCCGCCGGCTCCACCATGCGCCCGAAGGCGCTTTGCGCCTTCATCTTCGCCGGGTCGCGGAGGCCGGCGTCGATCCGCGCCTGCATCTGGTCGCTCAGCACGTAGCCCGGCGTCACCGCGTTGACGCGCACCCCATCCACCCCCAGGTCGGCGGCGAGGATGGCGGTCAGCGAGTCGATGGCCGCCTTGGCCGGCCCGTAGGCGTGCAGCGGGAAGGCGCGCGCCGCCGAGGTCGACGAGACGTTGACGATGGCGCCGCGCCCGGCCGCGCGCATCGCCGGCGCGAAGGCGCGGCAGCACAGGTAGGTGCCGCGGTAGTTCACCGCCCAGATGCGGTCGTGCTCGTCCATGTCCATGCCGGCGAGGCGGGTCGCGTTTTGCAACAGCCCGGCGGAATTGACCAGCGCGTCGACGCGGCCGAGTTCGCGCGCCAGCGCCTCCACCTGCCCCCGGTCGGCGACGTCGAGCGCAACGGCGCGGGCGCCGCCGCCGTCCGCCGCGATCTTCTCCACCGCCCGCCGCGCGCCGTCGGCGTTTACGTCAGCGACGACGACGTCATCGCCGCCGCGCGCGAACCGCTCCGCGCAGGCGCGGCCGATGCCGCTCGCCCCGCCCGTCACCACCACGCGCCGCCCGGCCATCGTATCCCCCCTATTCGGCGTTGCCGCGGATTATACCGATCCCGTTCCGAAACGAGCCTCGCGCAATTTTCCGTCGCCGCCGCGAAAGATCGCGCGAATGAATCCTGACGCCGGGTACGGGATTGTTCGCTGGCCAAGAACGGCGGTCGCGCGCGGGCGGCGGCGTAACGCGGCGGAAGCGCCCGGACCGGGCCCGACCGCCCCCTTCGGTCGCGCGCCGTGCGGGGACGCGAGAGAGCCGCGCGGCGGCGCGAGTGCGAACACCGAAACGCAAACGCCTCCGACTCGCCGAGTCGGAGGCGGCGTCCCGTCGGGGCGTTGGTTGCGGGGGCAGGATTCGAACCTGCGACCTTCAGGTTATGAGCCTGACGAGCTACCGGACTGCTCCACCCCGCGTCGATGGATTGGGGCTGCGGCATCGTGTCGAGGTCCGGTTCGCCTGCGCGGACGGCGGCGGGTCCTGGAGGACCTGGCGGCGACCTACTCTCCCACGCCTTGAGGCGCAGTACCATCGGCGCTGAGGGTCTTCACGGCCGAGTTCGGGATGGGATCGGGTACGGGCCCCTCGCTATGACCACCAGGTCTTCCAGGCCCCGCCGCGCGGTGCGCGGGGCGGGCGGGCAAAGATCGCGGCGGCGGGCGCGCGCTGTCGTCTGCGCACGGAAAACCGCTGCTCAAGCCTCAAGAGCGATTAGTACCGGTTAGCTTCACGCGTTGCCGCGCTTCCACACCCGGCCTATCGACGTGGTGGTCTTCCACGGCTCTTGGGGGAGAACTCGTTTCGAGGAAGGCTTCCCGCTTAGATGCTTTCAGCGGTTATCCCGTCCGCGCTTAGCTACCCGGCGGTGCGGCTGGCGCCACAACCGGTACACCAGAGGCGCGTCCATCCCGGTCCTCTCGTACTAGGGACAGCTCCTCTCAATTCTCCTGCACCTACGGCAGATAGGGACCGAACTGTCTCGCGACGTTCTAAACCCAGCTCACGTACCGCTTTAATCGGCGAACAGCCGAACCCTTGGGACCTGCTTCAAGCCCCAGGATGCGATGAGCCGACATCGAGGTGCCAAACAACCCCGTCGATATGGACTCTTGGGGGTTATCAGCCTGTTATCCCCGGCGTACCTTTTATCCGTTGAGCGATGGCCCTTCCACTCGGAACCACCGGATCACTATGGCCGACTTTCGTCTCTGCTCGACCCGTCGGTCTCGCAGTCAAGCGGGCTTATGCCATTGCACGCTACAGCTGATTTCCGACCAGCTTGAGCCCACCTTCGCGCGCCTCCGTTACGCTTTGGGAGGCGACCGCCCCAGTCAAACTACCCGCCATGCAGGGTCCCGGACCCGGATCACGGGCCTCGGTTAGACGCCAAGAACGATAAGGGTGGTATTTCAAGGTTGCCTCCACGCCGGCTGACGCCGGCGCTTCGACGGCTCCCACCTATCCTACACAAACCGGCCCTAGCGCCACTGCAAAGCTGTAGTAAAGGTGCACGGGGTCTTTCCGTCTGACCGCAGGAACTCCGCATCTTCACGGAGATTTCAGTTTCGCTGAGTCGATGTCGGAGACAGTGGGGAAGTCGTTGCGCCATTCGTGCGGGTCGGAACTTACCCGACAAGGAATTTCGCTACCTTAGGACCGTTATAGTTACGGCCGCCGTTTACCGGGGCTTCGGTTCGAAGCTCGCACCTCTCCCCTTAACCTTCCGGCACCGGGCAGGCGTCAGACCCTATACGTCGCCTTGCGGCTTGGCAGAGTCCTGTGTTTTTAGTAAACAGTCGCCACCCCCTGGTCTGTGCCCCCCGCCCCCGCTTGCGCGAGGACGGGGCCCGCTTATCCCGAAGTTACGCGGGCAATTTGCCGAGTTCCTTCGACATCGTTCTCTCAAGCGCCTTGGTATGCTCTACCAGTCCACCTGTGTCGGTTTAGGGTACGGTCTTCAGCGCCGGGGCTGTTTCCTGGAACGCCTCCGCCGCATCCGCAATCCGGTAAGCGGATACGACTCACGGCATTCGTCACCTCCGGCAGGCCCAGGAATGTTGACCTGGTTCCCATCGACTACGGCTTTCGCCCTCGCCTTAGGGGCCGGCTCACCCTGCGCGGATTAGCCTTGCGCAGGAACCCTTGGACTTTCGGCGAGAGGGTTTCTCACCCTCTTTGTCGCTACTCGTGTCAGCATTCTCACTTCCGATACCTCCAGCGCCCCTCGCGAGACGCCTTCGCCGGCTTACGGAACGCTCCGCTACCGCGCCGGGGGGCGAACCCCCGCAACGCCCGCAGCTTCGGTGCTTGGCTTGAGCCCCGTTACATCTTCGGCGCGGGACGGCTTGTTTAGACCAGTGAGCTGTTACGCTTTCTTTAAAGGATGGCTGCTTCTAAGCCAACCTCCTGGTTGTTTT
>OZ251461.1:0-1120000 GCA_965242575.1 Alphaproteobacteria bacterium | reverse complement strand
CGCTGGTGACGATCATCCTGTGCCTGGTGTGGATGGGGATCAACGAGGCGGCGATGATCCTCGCAGTGGCGCTCAACAAGTTCCCCAACGTGGTGGTGACGGTGCGCGAGGGCGCGCGCGCCATCGACCGCGACCTGCTCCAGGTGGCGCGCATATTCCGCGTCGGGCGGTGGCGCACGTTCCTCCGCTTCTTCCTGCCGCAGCTCTACCCCTACCTGATGGCGGCGGGGCGGTCGGGCGTCGCGCTGATCTGGAAGATCGTACTGGTGGTGGAGCTGCTGGCGGGCGACAGCGGCGTCGGCCACAAGATGCAGCTGTTCTTCCAGTATTTCGACATCGCCGGGGTGCTGGCCTACATGTTCGCCTTCGTGGTCGTGATGCTGGCGGTGGAGATGGCGCTGGTGGAGCCGCTGGAGCGGCGCCTGACGCGGTGGCGCAAGTGAGCGCGCGCCCGGCGCCCCGGACGGCCGGCGGCGCGCTCCATGTCCGCATCCGCCGCAAGGCCTACGCCGGCGGCGGGAGCGGCGGGCGGGTGGCCATAGAGGGGCTGGAGTTCACCGCCGGGGCGAGCGAGTTCGTCTGCTTCGTCGGGCCGTCGGGCTGCGGCAAGACGACCATGCTGAACATCGTCGGCGGGCTGGATTCCGACGCCGACGCCGATATCCGTCTGGGCGATTTGCGGGGCGATTCGGGCGCCGGGGCGCGGGTCTCCTACATGTTCCAGACGCCGCGCCTGCTGCCGTGGGCGACGGTCCGCGAGAACGTCGACGTGGTGCTGCCGCGCGCCGAGGCGCGCGCCGGGCGCGGCGCGGAGCTGCTGCGGCGGATGGAGCTGGGCGATTCGCTCGACGAGTTCCCCAACCGCCTGTCGGGCGGGATGCAGCGCCGGGTGGCGCTGGCGCGCGCGTTCGTGACCGAACCGTCGCTGCTGCTGCTCGACGAGCCGTTCGTCTCGCTCGACGGGCCGGCGGCGAACCGGCTGCGGGGGATATTGCTCGGCCTGTGGCGGGCGCGCCCGACCACGGTGCTGTTCGTGACCCACGACCTGCGCGAGGCGATCTATCTCGGCGACCGCATATTGTTCCTGTCGCGGCGGCCGTCGCGGGCGATCCTCGACGCGGCGGTTCCGCTGCCGCGGCCGCGCGACCCGGAGGACCCGGAGATCGACCGGTTCCGCGCCGGACTCTTGACCCGGAACCGGTCGTTGTTGCATGGACTGGAAGACGATGGCGGCGATGGCGGCGAGGCGGAGGCGTGACGCGGTGAACGGCGCGGCGAAGGAATGGGCGGGCCCGGCGCTCGAGGTCCGGGGGGCGGTCAAGGCCTACGGGCCCCGGAAGGCGCTCGACGGCGTCGACATATCCGTCGAGGCCGGCGAGTTCGCGGCGCTGCTGGGCCCCAACGGCGCCGGCAAGACGACCTTGTTCCAGCTCCTCACCGGGCTGTTCGTCGCCGATGGCGGCGCCATCCGGATCGCCGGCCACGACATCCGCCGCAACGCGGTCCCGGCGCTGGCGGGGCTGGGGGTCGTGTTCCAGCAGCCGACGCTGGACCTCGACATGACGGTGGCGGGGAACCTCGGCTTCCACGCCAGCCTGCACGGGATTCCGGGCGGCGAGGCGCGGCGGCGGATCGCGCGCGGGCTGGAGCGGCTGAAACTCGCGGACCGCGCCGGCGACCGCGCGCGCGCGCTCAGCGGCGGCCAGCGGCGGCGGGTGGAGCTGGCCCGCGCGCTGGTCCACGAGCCGAAATTGCTGCTGATGGACGAACCCACGGTGGGGCTGGACCCGGCGAGCCGGCGCGCCCTGCTCGACCACGTGCTCGAACTGCGCGACAGCCGCGCGATGGCGATCCTGTGGGCGACGCATCTGGTCGACGAGGCCGAGAAGGCGGACCGGGTCATCGTCCTGCACGAGGGCGGCGTCGTCGCCGAGGGCGCGCCCGCGGCGCTGGTGGAGCGGTCGGGGGAGGCCGACCTCCACGACGCTTTCGTCGCCATGACCGGCGCCGGCGCGGCGTGACCGCGCCCGCCCGCGACTACGACCGCAAGGAGCGAACCATGCGAACCATGCGAACCATGCGCGCCTTCGCCGCCGCCGCGATCTGCGGCGCCCTCGCGGCCGGCTCCGCCGGAGCGGCGGGGACGGGGCATATCTTCGTCAGCAACGAGAGCGACGACACCGTCTCGGTGATCGATGGCGGGCGGCTGGAGGTCATAGCCACGGTGCGCACCGGCGTCCGCCCGCGCGACATGCGCTGGACTCCGGACAAGGCCCGGCTGCTGGTCGCCGCCAGCGGCAGCGACCGGATCGAGATACTCGACGTCGAATCGCTCGAGATCGTGGGCGAGATCGAGGCCGGCGAGGACCCGGAGATCTTCGCCCTCGACCCGTCCGGGCGCATCCTCGTCGCCGCCAACGAGGACGACAACGAGGTCACCGTCACCGACCTGGAGACGGGCGAGGCGCTGCGGACGATAGAAGACGTGGGCATCGAGCCCGAGGGCGTGACCTTCCGCCACGACGGCAAGGTCGTCTTCGTGACCTCGGAAGTCACCAACACGGTCCTCGTCATCGACCCGTGGGAGGGGGAGATCCTCGACGAAGTGCTGGTCGGCGACCGGCCGCGCCGCGGGATCGTCACCCCGGACGACCGGGAATACTGGGTGACGAACGAGCTCGGCGGATCGGTCTCGATCCTCGACGCCCAGACCTACGAGCTGCGCGACGAGATATATTTCGAACCGCGCGGGATGCGCGTCGAGGACGTAACGCCGGTGGATTTCGCGATGACCGGCGACGGGCGGACCGCTTACGTCACGCTCGGCCGCGCCAACCACGTCGCGGTGGTGGACGTGGAGAGCCGCGGCGTCGAGGACTACATCCTCGCCGGCGACCGGGTGTGGGGCGCGGCGCTGACCGCCGATGAACGGTTCCTCATAGTGGCCAACGGCGCGAGCGACGACGTGACCGTCATCGACACCGGGCGCCGGGTGGCGGTCAAGGCGATCTCGGTGGGGCGGACTCCGCACACCGTGCGCATCGACGACTGAACGGCGATGGTCCCGCGCCTTCTCGCCGCGCTGGCGGCGCTCGCCTTCGCCGCGCCGGCGCCGGCGCAAGAGGACGGCCCGCCGCCGCCCGAGGTCGTCATCGGCTATCTCGACCTGGCCGAGGACCCGCGCTACGACGATTGGGGGGTCCACCCCGTCGACATCCGTTCGGCGACCGCCATCCGGGACCGCCGCGCCTTCGCCGGGGCGCAGGTGGGCGCCGCGGAGCTGAAGCGCCTCGAACGCGCGGCGAAGGCGCGGTTCGCGCTGGAGCGCCGGACGGTCGCCGACGCGGCGGGCATGATCGCGGCTATCCGCGGCATGCGCGCCGCCGGGACCGGATTCTTCCTCCTCGACGCGCCCGATGCGGCGGTGGCGGAGGCCGCGGCGGCGACCGCGGACCTGGGCGCCGTCCTGTTCAATACGACGGCGGCGGGGGATTCGCTGCGCAACGCGGACTGCCAGCCGCACCTGTTCCACACCGCCGCCAGCCGCGCCATGCTGGCCGACGCGGTCGCGCAATACCTCAAATCGCGGAAGTGGAGCGACGCGCTGGTGCTGCGCGGCCCGCTGCCGGAGGACGCGGCGACCGCGCGCGCCTTCGTCCGCGCGGCGGAGCTGTTCGGGCTGGAGATCGTCGACGTCCGCGACTTCGTGCTCGGCGGCGACCCGGAGGAGCGGGAGCGCAACGACCTCGACTTCCTCACCGGCGCGGCGGATTACGACGCCGTCTTCGTCGCCGACGCCGATGGCGAGTTCGCGCTCGGCGCGCCCTACGCGACGCGGCTGCCGGCGCCCGTCGTGGGAGCGGGCGGGCTGGTCCCGCGGGTCTGGCACTGGTCGTACCTGCGCCACGGCGCGCCGCAGGTGCACGGCCGGTTCGAGCGCATGCACGGGCGCCGCATGGGCGGGGCGGATTGGGGCGCCTGGGTGGCCATGCGGATCATCGGCCACGCCGTCGCCCGGGCGCGGACGACGGACCCGGCGGCCATCGCCGCGTTCCTGCGCGAGGGCCGGCTGCGCGTCGACGGCAGCAAGGGGCCGGGCATGGGGTTCCGGCCCTGGAACAACCAGTTGCGCCAGCCCATATTGCTGACGACGCCGGAATGGACGGTCGCCCGCGCGCCGATCGAGGGCTTCCGCCACCGCGTCACCGACCTCGACACGCTGGGCCATGAGGAGCGCGACACCGCGTGCGCGTTCTGAACCCCGCGCCCCGCAAACCCGCCCCGCCTTCGGAGACACCCATGCGGATTCCCCACGCGACCGCCGCCGTCGTAGCGTTGAGCCGGCGCGAGCTCGTCAAGTTCCTGCAACAGAAGGGGCGGCTGTTCTCGGCCTTCGTCCGGCCGGCGCTGTGGCTGTTCGTCTTCGCGGTCGGCTTCCGCAGCGTCTTCGGCATCGACGCGGGCGATCCCTACGCGGCGCGCAACGTCGTGTACGAATACTACATTCTGCCGGGCCTCGCCGGCATGGTGCTGCTGTTCAGCGGCATGCAATCCTCGCTGTCGATGGTGTACGACCGCGAGATGGGCATGATGCGCCTGCTGCTCACCGCGCCGCTGCCGCGCTGGTACCTGCTCACCGCCAAATTGCTTTCGGGGACGTTCGTGTCGGTGGTCCAGGCCTACGCCTTCCTGCTGGTGTGCCTGCCGTTCGACGCCTATACCGGGCTGCACGTGGCGTTCAGCGACCCGTGGGGCTGGCTCTACGCGCTGCCGGCGCTGTTCGCGACCGGCATGGCGCTGGGGGCGCTGGGGCTGCTGCTGTCGGTGCACATCAAGCAGCTGGAGAATTTCGCCGGGACGATGAACTTCGTGATCTTCCCGATGTTCTTCATTTCGCCGGCGCTGTTCCCGCTGTGGCTGCTGGAGGACAGCGGCGCGGACGCCGTCTTCTGGCTCGCCCACGTCAACCCGTTCACCTATGGCGTCCAGCTGATCCGCTACGCCAGCGAGGGGCAGTTCTACGGCCTCGGCGCGGCGGTGGTCGCCGGCTGCACGGTCCTGTTCATGGTCGGCGCGATCCTGGGCTACGACCCGCAGCGCGGGTTCGTCCGCCGCGGCCCGCGCGCGGCGTGAGCGGTTCGATGTCCGGGGGAGGCGCCGGCATGGCGGCGAAACGGGGCTTCATCGATCTCATCGGCGACACGCCGCTGGTCCGCCTCGCGCGCGCCTCCGAGCGCACCGGGTGCGAGATCCTGGGCAAGTGCGAGTTCCTCAACCCCGGCCAGTCGGTCAAGGACCGCGCCGCGCTCTACATAATTCGCGACGCCGAGCGGCGCGGCGCGCTGCGCCCCGGCGGCGCGGTGGTCGAAGGGACGGCGGGGAACACCGGCATCGGCCTGGCCCTGGTGGGCAACGCGCTCGGCTACCGCACGGTCATCGTCCTGCCGGAGACGCAAAGCCAGGAGAAGAAGGACATGCTGCGCCTGTGCGGCGCCGACCTCCGCCTGGTTCCCGCCGTTCCCTACAAGGACCCGAACAACTACGTGAAGTTCTCCGGCCGCCTCGCCGCCGAGCTCGACCGGACCCTGCCCGACGGCGCGGTGTGGGCCAACCAGTTCGACAACACCGCGAACCGCCAGGCGCATGTCGAGGGGACGGGGCCGGAGATCTGGCGCCAGACCGGCGGGCGGATCGACGGCTTCACCTGCGCCATCGGCACCGGCGGCACCCTCGCCGGCGTCGCCATCGCGCTGAAGGAGCGCGACCCGAAGGTCCAGGTCTGGGCGACCGACCCGCAAGGCGCGGGGATGATCTCGCTCCTCGCCCCCGGCAAGGCGCCGCTGGAGGGCGAGTCGATTACCGAGGGCATCGGCCAGGGGCGCATCACCGGCAACGTCGCGGGCGCGCCCATCGACGACGCGCAGCAGGTGGGCGACGCCGAGGCGCTGGAGGAAGTGTTCGCGCTCGCCGCCGAAGAGGGCCTCGTCATGGGCGGCTCCACCGGGGTCAACGTCGCCGGGGCGATCCGGATGGCCGAGGCGATGGGGCCGGGCCACACCGTCGTCACGGTCCTCTGCGATTCCGGCAGCCGCTACACCAGCAAGCTCTTCAACCCGGCCTTCCTGCGGTCGAGAAACCTGCCGGTCCCGCCGTGGCTGGAGAAGGCGCCGGCGTGACGGGAATCGAGGCCATCGGGCGGCGCGCCCGCGGCGAACGGGGAGGAGCGAAATGACGGATCCGGACCCCGGCGCGCTGGTCTCCACGGACTGGCTCGCCGCGCGCCTCGACGACCCCGATCTGCGAGTCCTCGACGGCTCATGGCACATGCCGCAGCTGGAACGCGACGCGCGCGCCGAATTCGCGGCGGCGCACATCCCCGGCGCGGCGTTCTTCGACATCGACGAGATCGCCGATACGGCGAACCCGCTGCCGCACATGCTGCCCGGCGCCGCGGCCTTCGCCGAGAAGGTCGGCGCGCTGGGGATCTCCCGCGACTCGCGCGTCGTCTGCTACGACGCGACGGGAGTCGGCAGCGCGGCGCGCGTGTGGTGGACGTTCCGCGCCTTCGGCCACGCGGCGGTCTCGACGCTCGACGGCGGCCTGCCGAAGTGGCGCGCCGAGGGCCGCCCGCTGGCCTCCGGCGCCGCCTCCCCCGCGCCGGCGGCGTATCCCGCGCCGTCCGGCCCCGCCGGGGCGCGCGGCCTGGAGGAGGTGCGCGCGGCGCTCGCCTCCGGCGCCGAACAGGTGCTCGACGCGCGGTCGCGCGGGCGCTTCGCCGGGACCGAGCCCGAGCCGCGGCCCGGCCTGCGCGGCGGGCGCATGCCGGGAGCGCGCAACCTGCCCTTCCTCGAACTCTACGCCGATGACGGGACGATGAAGGATCCGGAGGCGCTCGCCGCGCTGTTCCGCGCCGCGGGAGTCGACCTCGCGCGGCCGACGATAACCACCTGCGGCTCCGGGGTGACGGCGTGCAACCTGGCGCTCGGCCTGCATCTCGCCGGCGCCGCGGCGGCGGTCTACGACGGGTCGTGGACCGAATGGGGCGGGCGCGCCGACACGCCGGTGGAGAGGGACCCGTGAGCGCGCCGCCGGCGGTCGTCGACGCGGCCCGGCTGCGCTCCGGCCTCGCCGGCGCAGCGGTGGTCGACGCGACCTACCACCTGCCCGATCTCGGCCGCGACGCGCGCGCCGAACACCGCGCGGCGCATATTCCGGGCGCGGTCTTCTTCGACATCGACGACATCGCCGACCCGGCGCCCTGGGGCGAGCTCGCCCACATGCTGCCCGACTCCGAAACCTTCGCGGCGAAGGTCGGGGCGCTCGGCATATCGCGCGACAGCCACGTGGTCGCCTACGACACGCGCGGCCTCTACAGCGCCGCCCGCGTCTGGTGGATGTTCCGCGTCTTCGGGCACGAACGGGTTTCGGTGCTGGACGGCGGCCTGCCGGCGTGGCGCGCGGCCGGCGGCGCGGTGGAGGCCGGCGATGTGTCTCCCCCGCCGGCGGACTACGCCGCTGCGCCGCCGCGCGCGGAGCTCGTGCGCGACTGGCGCGATGTGCGCGCGGCGCTGGCCGACAGGCGCGCGCAGGTCGTCGACGCCCGCAAGGCCGAACGGTTTTCGGGCGCGGAGGCCGACCCCTACCCCGGCGTCCGCTCCGGCGGCCGCATGCCGGGGGCGTTGTCGCTGCCGTGGGAGGCGTTGCTGGCGGACGGCGCGCGGCTGCCCGGCGCGGCGGAGGCGCGCGCGCGTTTCGCCGCCGCCGGCCTGGACTGGGACCGCCCGGTCGTCTGTACCTGCGGCTCCGGCGTGACGGCGTGCATCCTGGCCCTCGCCCTCGACGAGGCGGGCAAGCGCGACTGGTCGGTCTATGACGGCTCCTGGGCCGAATGGGGCGCCCGCCCCGGCCTGCCGATAGCGACATCTGCGGAGGCCGGCGCTTCTTGACAAATCGCGCGCTTTCGTCTATGAAATCTCAAAGAAACTTGGACGGAGACCGGAAATGAACGACATCGACTCGGCGCTGGAGAGACTCCGGAAGGCGTATGAGGAGGACGAGGCGCTGCGCCGGCGCTTCGCGGACGATCCGCGCGCCGTCCTCGCCGAACACGGCCTGCCGGCGCCCGACCCCGGCGTGACGTTCGCGTTCGCCGACGGCGTCCTCCGCGCGATTCCGGCCGGCGGCGGGGCCGCGGGCGCGCTCGACGACGCCGCGCTCGAGGGCGTGTCCGGCGGAACCGCGCCCGACTATGCGACCTGGCTCGCCTCGGTCACGCCGGGCGGTACGCCCGCGCCGGATACGCTGGCCGCGATGGGGGCGAAACACGCCGCCGGCAACCTCTGACGCGGCGGCGGCGCCACCGCCGGCCGTTCGCTAATCGCGCCGTCGAAAACCGGGTCGCCGCCTATTCCGCCGCGACCCATACCGCCGTGTCGTGGACGCACATGCCGCCGTTGGGCGGGCCGGGATCGGCGGAGAGCAGGGTGTTGACGCCGGCGCCGCCGGGGAAGGCGCGGTTCGGCCAGATGCTCTCGACGACGGCGACGCCGCGTTGCAAGCCGTCGAAAATCTCGGCGTGGAGGCGGATTTCGCCGCGCCGGTTGCCCATGCGCACCGGGGCGCCGTCGCCGATGCCGAGCGCGCGCGCGTCGTCGGGGTGGAGCTTGACCGCCGGACGCGACTCCCTGGCGATCGAGGTCGGGGTTTCGGTGAACGACGAGTTGAGGTAGTTGTGCGCCGGCGCCGCGACGAGCCGGAACGGGTGGCGCGAATCGGCCTTGTCGATGTTGTCGAGGTGGTCGGGCAGCGCCGGCAGCGCGGCGTGGTCGGGGCCGAGCGCCGCCCAGTCGGGGGCGAAGCGGAAGCGCCCGCCGGGCCAGGCGAAGCCGTCGGCGAAATGCGCCGCCGCGAAACCGGGCTGGCAGTCGCGCCAGCGGTCGCGGCGCAGCGCCTCCAGCGTTCCGTGGCCGGAGGCGCGCAGGGTGGCGTCGATAATCTCCTCCTCGCTCATGGCGAAGCCGGGATGCTCGGCGCCGAGGCGGCGCGCCAGTTCGCAGATGACGAAGTGGTTGGGCCGCGCCTCGGCGAGCGGCTCGATGAGGCGCGGCCCGAGGGTCACGTATTGGTGGCCGCCGCCCTGGTAAATATCGGTGTGCTCCACGAAGGTGGTGGCGGGCAGCACGATATCGGCGTGCGCCGCCGTCTCGGTCATGAACTGTTCGTGGACGCAGAGGAACAGGTCCTCGCGCGCCAGCCCGCGGTTCACCAGCGCCGACTCGGGCGCGACGACGGCCGGGTTGGTGTTCTGCACCAGCATGGCGGCGACCGGCGGCCCGTCCCGGAGCGCGGCGCGGTCGCCCGTCAGGATGGGGCCGATGCGCGACATGTCGAGCATGCGGATCGACGGGTCGCGAACGTCGAGGCCCTCGATCAGCGTCTTGTCCCAGCCGTAGATGTCGGCGTTGGAGTAGAACGCGCCGCCGCCCTCATGCCGCCAGGCGCCGGAGACGGAGGGCAGGCAGCTGACGGCGTGCACCGCGACGGCACCGTTGCGCGAGCGCGAGAAGCCGTAGCCGACGCGGATGTAGCTGCGCGCGGTCTCGCCGTAGAGCTGCGCGAACGCCTTGATTTCGGCGGCGGGCAGGCCGGTGATTTCGGCCGCCCATTCCGGCGTCCGGCCGCGCAGATGCGCCTCCAGCCGCTCCGGGCAATCGGTGTGGCGCGCCATGAAGCCGCGGTCGGCATGGCCGTCGCGGAACAGCGCGTGCATGACGGCGCAGGCGAGCGCGCCGTCGGTCCCGGGCCGCAGCGCGAGGTGCATGTCGGCGACCTGGGCGGTGCGGGTGCGGTAGGGGTCGATGACGACGAGTTTCGCCCCCCGCGCCTTGCGCGCGCGCTGGATGTGGGTCATCGCGTTGACCTGGGTGGAGGCGGGGTTGCCGCCCCAGGAGACGATGAGGTCGGAGACCGCCATTTCGCGCGGGTCGGGGCCGCGCAGCGCGCCCGTCCCGGCGATCCAGCCGGCGCGCACGAGGGTGGTGCAGATGGTGCTGTGCTGGCCGGAATACCGCTTGGCGTGGCGCAGCCGCTCGATGCCGTCGCGCTGGAGCAGCCCCATGGTGCCGGCGTAGAAGTAGGGCCAGACCGACTCGGAGCCGAGGCGCGCCTCGGCCTTGAGGAAAGCCTCCGCCGCTTCGTCGAGCGCGTCCGTCCACGACAGGCGCTCATGGCCATTCGCCGTCCGGCGCAACGGGTGGCGCAGACGGCCGGGGTGGTGGGTCCGTTCGGCGTAGCGGGCGACCTTCGCGCAGACGATCCCGGCGGTGTAATCGTTCTCGCGCGCGCCGCGGACGCGGCCGATGGTCCGCGAATCCAGCCGCTCGACCTCCAGCGCGCAGGTGCTGGGGCAGTCGTGCGGGCAGGCGGAATAGGCGATGTCGACGGGCGAGTCGCGGTCCATGGCGGTCTTCGTCCCTTGCTTCTGAGCGTCTGGGCGTCCGGGCGTCCGGCGCGGCGGTCAGGCGAGCGCTTCGGTGGCGCGGCGGATGCGCGCGCAGGCGTCGTCGAGGACCGCGTCGGAGGTGGCGTAGGATATGCGGAAATGCGGGTCGAGGCCGAACGCCGCGCCGTGCACCACGGCGACGCCCGCGCTCTCCAGCAGGTAGCGCGCGTAGTCCTCGCTGTTGGCGATGACGGCGCCGCCGGGCGCGCGGCGGCCGATCGCGCCGGCGCAGCTGGGGTAGAGGTAGAACGCGCCCTCCGGGACGCGGCAGGAGAGGCCGGGGGTGGCGTTCAGCGCGGCGGCGACGCGGTCGCGGCGCGCCTGGAACGCGGCGTTGCGCGCGGCGAGGAAGCCGTGGTCGCCGTCGAGCGCGGCGACGGCGGCGGCCTGGCTGATCGAGGCGGCGTTGGTGGTGCTCTGCGACTGGAGTTTGGCCATGGCGCGGACCAGCGGCTCCGGCCCGCCGGCGAAGCCGATGCGCCAGCCGGTCATGGCGTAGGCTTTGGAGACTCCGTTGACGGTGAGGGTGCGGTCGTACAGCTCCGGCGCGACCTGGGCGATGGTCGAAAAGGTGAAATCGTCATGGACGACCTTTTCGTAGATGTCGTCGGCCATGACGTGGACATGGGGATGGCGGACGAGTACGTCGGCGAGGGCGCGCAGTTCGGCGGCCGAGTAGGCGGCGCCGGAGGGGTTGGACGGCGAGTTGAGGACGAGCCATTTGGCGCGCGGGGTGATCGCCGCCTCCAGCGCCTCCGGCGAGATGCGGAATCCCGACTCGGCCGACGAGTCGACGAAGACGGGTTCGCCGCCTGCGACTCGCGCCATGTCGGGGTAGGAGACCCAGTAGGGCCGGGGGATTATCACCTCGTCGCCGCGGTTCACGGTGGCGAGCATGGCGTTGAAGAGCACCTGCTTGCCGCCGGCTCCGACGACGATTTGCTCCGGCGCGTAGTCGAGGCCGTTGTCGCGCCGGAATTTGTCGGCGACGGCGCGCTTGAGTTCGGGGGACCCGTCGACGCGGGTGTATTTGGTGTATCCGGCGCGGATGGCGGCGATGGCCGCTTCCTTGACGTGGTCGGGGGTGTCGAAGTCGGGCTCCCCGGCGCCGAGGCCGAGGACGTCCTCTCCGGCGGCCTTGAGTTCGGCGGCGCGCGCGGTGACCGCCATGGTGGGCGACGGCTTCACGCGGTCCATCCGGTTTGCGAGCAGGCCCATCGCGCGGTCCCCGTTGGCGGGCGGTCCGCCGAGGCTACGCCCGGCGCGGGCGCGGTTCAAGCGGGGGGCGGGTCGATCGCCGACAGCGTATCCCCGGCGATGGCCGCGCGCGCATAGGCGAGGCAGGCGCGGACGTCGTCCGCCTCCAGTTCGGGATACTCCTCGAGAATGGCCTCGGCCGTCTCGCCTTGCGCCAGCAGGCTCAACACGAGCTCCACCGAGATCCGCATGTCGCGGATTATGGGCTTGCCGCCGAAAACGTCGTCGCGCGCGGATATGCGCGCCAACAGCCTGTCTCTCTCCATGCGCCTTCTCCCCATTTGCGCCGTCCCGTCGGGTTTCCCATGCCCCTCGCCGAACCGACCGGGCAGGCGGCGGGAACCGGGCGGCTATACAGGTCGAGCCGTCAGGTCGCCGCCGTCGGGGCGCGGGCGCAGCCTGTGAGGGGTGCGAATTTCCGAACGAGACCTCTGCACAAGGGCGGGTTTTCCGGGAT
Source organism: Alphaproteobacteria bacterium (assembly GCA_965242575.1). Lineage (GTDB taxonomy): Bacteria > Pseudomonadota > Alphaproteobacteria > UBA7887 > UBA7887 > JANQOH01. The sequence continues at coordinate 1,107,785 of OZ251461.1, read as the reverse complement.
TGGGTTGCGGCCCGCAGGGGTTGTTTTGGGCATTCGGGCGCCGATTTGGCGTTGCTGGGGGGTCGATTCGACGGCCCGACGACCCGATTTGGTCCGATGTGCCGCCGTTCGGACGCACTTGTCCCGTGTTTATCCCTCGGCGGCGGGCTGGGCGAGGCCGTAGAGGCGCAGAAACATGGCGCCCTTGCGGATGTTGAGCGCGATGGCGGCGAGGCCGAAGAAGGTCGTGTTCTTCGCCAAGCCCAGGAAGCGGGTCCGTCCGAGGCCGTAACACCGCTTATAGACGGCGAACACGCGCTCCACCCCCGACCGCACGACCGCGATCTCATCGTTGCGCTCCTTGTCCGCTTCGCGCAACGGATGGCCGCGATAGCCCTTGCGTTGCGCCCGGTCCGCAATCCCGAAACGCGCCAGTTTGTCCCGCGTCTCGCGCGAACTGTAGGCGGCGTCCGCATAGAACGCCGTCTCGTCGCCTAACAGCAACCTGTCGCGCTCCCGGCTGTCGTGGACGTTGCCCGGCGTCACCGTCTGGCGGTGGACGAACCCATCCTCATCGACCCCCGTGTGAACCGAGTAGCCATAGGCGCTCTTCATGCGGCCCCGGCTGTCCTGCTTCACATGAAGCCCCGCCTCCGGATCCCGGACCGCCGCCCCGTCCTTCCCCTGGCCCCGGCCCGAACGCGCCGCCTCCACCGGCGTCGCATCGACGATGTTAATCCGCCCCTCGGTCATCACGATGCGCTGCTCCTCCAGCTGGCGGTTCACTTCCCCCAGCAGCAACTCCCACAGGTCGTGCTTCACAAGGCGAGACCGGAACCGCCCCAACATCGTCGCGTCCGGAACCCCGCCGCCCAACTCAAGGCGGCAGAAACGCCGAAACAGCAGGTCACGATACAGGCACTGCGACAACCGGACGTCCGAAAGCCCATACCACACGCCGAGCAACAGCCCCCGGAACAGCGTCAGAAGCGGGTAACTCGGACGACCCGTCCGTGACCCGTAGATCGACGACAACAGTCGTGCGATCTCCGACCGGTCCAGAAGCGACTCCGCAGCATCGAGCGCGCGGAGCGCCGGATGATCCAGCGCCGCAGCCGATACGAACAACGCAGGCTGCGCACGAAACGGTTTCTGCATGAAGCCACCATACCATAACCACAACGGGTTATGCAGAGGTCTCGGTATAACGGACGGGTTCGAATACATCGCGCACGATGCGAAATATCCGGACTCCGGATCGCAGGCGTCCGCCGCCGCAGTTGCGGCCGCGCGGGGCGGCGGGTAGCGTTGGCCGCCGCAACCGCGAACCCCCGGGGGAAATCATGTCCATCGTCCACGTCGTCGCCGTGATCGCCGCCAAGCCGGGAATGCGGGGGCGGGTCCTCGATGCTTTCCAGGCCAACGTTCCCGCCGTGAAGGCCGAGGACGGGTGCATCGAATACGCGGCCACGGTCGACGCCGAGGGAGTGGGGCCGCTACAGGCCAAGTTCGGCGCGGACACCTTCGTCGTGGTCGAGAAGTGGGCCAGCCTCGACGCGCTCAAGGCGCACGCCGCGGCGCCGCACATGAAAACCTACGCGGCGAAGACGAAGGACATGATCGCCGAACGCAAGATCCACGTGCTGGCCGCCGCGTGACGGCGCAGGCCGCCCGGCGCGGTCATCCCGGCGCCGCGAGGCGGGCGAGGGCCCAGGCCAGGGCGTGCATGGCGCCGTAGGCCGCCGCGCCGAAGGCGGCGCCGGCGAGCAGGACGCGCAGGTGGCGCGTCACGGCGCCGGCCGGTCCAGCCCGAACGCCGGGCGCAGCCGCGCGCCCAGCGCGGCGCCGGGAACGGCGGCGAGGAGCCACACCCAGCCGTGCAGGCTCGTCGAGGCGACGCCGGAGAAGAACGCGCCGATGTTGCAACCGTGGGCGAGGCGCGCGCCGTAGCCCATCAGCAGCCCGCCGAGCAGCGCCGCCGCCAGCGACCGCGCGGACATGCGCAGGCGCGGGCGGAAGCGCCCCGCCGCCGCCGCCGCCGCGAATGCGCCGAGGAGAATGCCGAAATTCATCGTCGAGACGGTGTCGGCGAGGAGCGGGCGCTCCAGCGCCGTGCGTCCGGCCCAGAAGGCGCTGGAGGCCGGGTCCCAGCCGAGCGCCGCCGCCGTCTTGGCGCCCCACAGCGTGAAGCCCCAGGTTATCGACCAGGCGTGGCCGGCGACGAGCAGGGTGAGCCAATTGCCGAGCGCCAGCGCCGCCGCGCCGAGCAACAGCGGCCACGGGCCGCGCCACCACGCGCCCGGACGCCAGCCGCCCCAGAGCGGGCGGCGCGCCCGCGCGCCGAACCGCCGCGCGGCGGCGAGGGCGAGGGCGAGGACGGCGATTTGCAGCGCTACGGCCGCCGGCCAGCCGAGCAGTGCGCCCAGCGACACCGGCGCGGCGCGCGGCAGCGCTTGCCACCAGCCGAGATGCAGGCTGCCGGCGAAGGCGCCGGCGCAGAACGCGGCGAGGACGACGGCCATCCGCGCGCCGCCGCCGCCGGCCGCGAACAGCGCCCCCGACGCGCAGCCGCCGGCGAGCGGCATGCCGGCGCCGAACAGGAAGGCGCCGAACGCCATCGCGACGCCGACCGGGGCGAGGGCGCCGCGAACCTCGCCGCCCGCCAGCACCGGCGCGAACAGGAGCGTTGCGGCGGCGATCATCGCCGCCTGCGCCGCCGGCCCCGACAGGTCGCCCTCCGCCAGGGCGCGGCGCCATGCGCCGGCGAAGCCGAAACTCGCATGGTAGAGGGCGATACCGAGGCCGGCGCCGATGGCGAACAGCTGCACCATGGCCGCGCTCCGGTCGGCGGCGGCGATGGCCAGCGCGACGGCGGCGGCGGCCGCGACGGCGAGCAGGGTGAATTGCGGCGGGGGGCGGTCCTCCGCCGGGTCCGCCGTCCGCGCGTCCGCGCCGCCGGTCAGGCGCCGAACAATTGTAGTTTGTGCATGACCAGGAGCATGGCGACCGTCGCGGTGGCGAGGCAAATCGTCGACACGATCAGGACCGCGAGCAGCCAGCGCAGCTGCGACGCCTCCTTGCGCGCGATCATATCCTTGACCCTGGCCATGTCCTTCGACACCGAAGCGCCGATTTCGCCGGCCTCGTTCGACAGCGCCGCCTTGAGATCGGCCAGTTCGCCCGACAGCGACGCCCTGACGGCGGCGCCGATCTCCTTCGACATCGACGCCCTGATCTCGCCCATCTCGCTGGACAGCGGCGCCCTGATCGCGCCTATCCCGCTCGACAGCGCGGCCTTGATCCCGTCCACGTCCCCTTTCGTCGCGAGGCGGTCAAGCGCGGCGCGGAGCTCCGTTTCGCCGAGGGGCGGCGGCGACTCGGCGGCATCGGGGCGTTCGTCCCCGGCGCCGTCCGCCGCCGGCACCTCCGGCCGGGCCCCGGCCTCTTCGGGAGCGCCGTCCGCGCCCCGGTTCTTCGAACTGTCCACCGGCTGTCCTCCAGCGCCGCGCGAAGCGTCATTGTCGCGGGCCGGAGGAGGCCGGTCAACCGGCTCCGATCGGGGGGAGGCGCGCGGCTACCGGCAGCTCGCGCTCGACATCGTGCTCGCCGTCGACGGTATGGTGGAGCAGGCGAAGGTCCCGGCCGAGGCGGCCGTGTGCGCCCTGATCCCGCCGGCGACGGCGTCCAGCTGTTCGTCGGCGAGGTCGCTGTTCGGGTCCGCCGACATCGGCAGGTGAAACACCTCGGCGGTGTTCGCGTGGATGCGGACGTCCATGCCCTTCGTCTGCGGATTGCCGTCCACGACGTCGGCGATCCCGTGGGCGTCGAGGAACGCGCGCGGGTCGGCGTCGGCCAGCGCGCGCATTTCGGCCGAGTCGCGATACGCGTCGGCGGCGTCCGCCAGACGCGCCGGATCCGTTCCCATCTCCATGGCTTCCTCCTCGCCATCGCACTCCGTTTGAGACGAGCCGCCCTAGCATACGGGGCCGCGCTTGTCAAGGCCGCGCCCGTATTCGGCAAGGGAATCGCGCTCCGGGTTTCGGCGCCCGGTTTCCGCCCGCCGGCGGCGCCCGCCCTTGACGGCGGCGGCCCGGCCGCTTCGGGAGCGCCGTCCGCGCCCTGGTTCTTCGCACTGCCCGCCGGCTCTCCTCCAGCACGCGAGCGCGATCGCCGCGGGCCGGAGGAGGCCGTTCGATCGGCTCCGATCAGGGGCCGTTCCGGCAGCTCGCGCTCGACATCGTGCTCGCCGTGGACGGTATGGTGGAGCAGGCGAAGGTCCCGGCCGAGGCGGCCGTGTACGCCTTGAGTCCGCCGGCGACGGCGTCCAGCTGTTCGTCGACGAGCTCGGCGTTCGGGTCCGCCGGCATCGGCAGGTGAAACACGTCGGCGGTGTTCGCGTGGATGCGGACGTCCATGTCCTTCGTCCGCGGATTGCCGTCCACGACATCGGCGATCCCGTGGGCGTCGAGGAACGCGCGCGGGTCGGCGCCGGCCAGCGCGCGCATTTCGGCCGAATCGCGATACGCGTCGGCGGCGTCCGCCAGACGCACAGGATCGGTTCCCATCTCCATGGCTTCCTCCTTGCTGTTACTCTCCATTCAACACAAGAAACCCTAGCATACGGGACCGCGTTTGTCAAGGCCTCGCCCGTATTCGGCAAGGGAACCGCGATCCGGGCTCCGGCGCCCGGTTTCCGCCCGCCGGCGCCGTCCGCCCTTGACGGCGGCGGCCCGGCGTGGCGCCATAAGGCCGCGCGCCGCAGACGGGCGCGTCCCGCCCCCCGGCGAGACACGCGATGCCCCATCCGACCGCGCCGCCGCGGGCGCGGCGCAGCCTGATATTCGCGCCGGCCGACCGGCCGGAACTGTTCCCCAAGGCGCTCGCCTCGGGCGCCGACCAAGTGTGCCTGGAGCTGGAGGACGGCGTCCCGCTGCGCAAGGCCGAGGCGCGCGCCAACGCCCTCGCCCGGTTCGCCGCGCCGCCGGAGGCCGGGGCCGAGCTGCTGCTGCGGATCAACTCGCCGCGCTGCGCCGAGGGCGTGCGCGACCTGGCGGCGATTTGCGACTCCCCGGCGCCGCCGCCGGCGCTGATGGCGCCGAAGGTCGAGGACCCGGAAGACGCACGGATGCTCGACGAATTGTTCTCCGGCGGCCCGCATGCGGACATGCGCTTCCATATCGTCATCGAGACCTGCCGGGCGCTGGAGGCGGCGCACGAGATCGCGCGGGCGAGTCCGCGCATCGACTCGCTTGCCTTCGGCGCGGTGGACATGGCGGCGGAGCTGCGCGTCGACGTGGCGTGGGAGCCGCTGTCCTATGCGCGCCAGCGCCTCGTCGCGGCGGCGGCCGGCGCGGGGGTCGACCTGCTCGACGCGCCGTCGCTCGACCTGGCGGACGAAGCGGGGCTGGCGGCGGAGGCGCGCCGCGCGCGGGCGCTCGGCTTCACCGGCAAGGCGGCGATCCACCCGCGCCAGGTCGCGCCCATCAACGCGGCGTTCCGCCCCGGCGCCGGCGAGGTCGCGCGCGCCCGCGCCGCCATCGCCGCGGCGGAGGCGGCGGAGGGCGGACTGGCGGTGGTCGACGGCAAATTGATCGAGCCGCCGGTGCTGCGCGCCGCGCGCCGCATCGCCGCGGTCGCCGACCGCGCGGACGCGCGCCCCTGACATGCGCATAGCCTGCCTCGACCTGGAGGGAGTCCTCGCGCCCGAGATCTGGGTCGCGCTGGCGGAGCGGACGGGGGTCGACGCATTGCGCCTGACGACGCGCGACGTGCCCGACTACGGCGAGCTGATGGCGCGCCGCCTCGCGATCCTGGACGAACGCGGGCTGCGCCTCGCCGACCTGCGCGCCGCCGCCGGGGCGCTCGCGCCGCTCGCCGGCGCGGCGGAGTTCCTCGACCGGCTGCGCGCGCGGGCGCAGGTCGCCGTCCTCTCCGACACGTTCTACGAACTCGCCGGGCCGCTGATGGCGCGGCTGGGCAACCCCATGCTGTTCTGCCACGGGCTGGAGGTCGACGGCGCCGGGCGCGTCGCCGGCTGGCGGCCGCGCCAGGACGACCCCAAGCGGCGCGTCGTCGCCGCGCTCCAGGGCCTGAACGCGCGGGTGGCGGCGGCGGGGGATTCCTACAACGACGTCTCGATGCTGCGGCAAGCCGACGCCGGGTTCCTGTTCCGCCCCTCCGGCGCCATGGCGCGCGCGCATCCCGAATTCCCGGTCCGGCGCGACTACGCCGCGCTGGCGCGGAGCATCGAGGAGGTCTGGGACGGACACCGGGAAGGAGACGCCGAGCGATGATTCTCTACGACCATCCGCATGCGCCGAACGCCCGCCGGGTGCGGGTCTTCCTCGCCGAAAAGGGGATCGAGGTGCCGACGCGGACCGTCGACCTGATGGCGAAGGAGAACCTCGGGGCCGACTATCTCGCCGTCAACCCCGCAGGGACGGTGCCGTGCCTGGAGCTGGACGACGGCGCGCGGATCGCGGAGTCGGTCGCCATCTGCCGCTATTTCGAGACGCTCCGGCCCGACCCGCCGCTGATGGGGACCGACGCGCTGGACCGCGCCACCGTCGAAATGCGCCACCGCCAGGTCGAGTTGAACGGAGTCCAGCCGGCGGGGGAGATGCTGCGCAACGGCTCGCCGCGCTTCGCCGGCCGGGCGCTCGCCGGGCCGCATCCGTTCGCGCAGATCCCCGAACTGGCGGAGCGGGGGCGCGAACGGATGCGGCTGTTCTTCGCGTGGCTCGACGGAGTGCTGGCGGAGAGCGAATTCGTCGCCGGGGCGCGCTACACCATCGCCGACGTCCTGGCGATGGTGGCGGTGGACTTCGCGGGCTGGTCGAAATCCGCTCCCGAACCCGGCCAGACACATCTGGCCGCGTGGCTCGAGAAGGTCTCGGCGCGCCCGAGCGCGAAGGCGTGAGCCGCCGTCAGCCGGCGCGGGCGCGGTCGTTCATGTAGCCGCGCTCGGCGAAGGGCGCGCGGGCCACCGCCTCGGCGCGGAAGCCCGCCCAGCTCTCATAGACGCGCCGGGCCAGGTCGTCGAACGACGCGGTCTCGGCCGCGACCTCGGCGGCGGCGGCGTAGGCGGCGCGCACCACGTCCTCGGGGAAGGAGCCGATGGCGACGCCGTGCTTGCCGGTCAGCACCGCCTGGGCGGCGCCGTTGGCGGCGGTGAACTCGCTCAGCATGTAGCCGTTCTCGGCCATGCAGGCGTTCTCGACGGCGGCGCGCAGGTCGGCCGGCAGGGACTCGAACTTCGCCTTGTCGACGACGACCTCCAGCGCCGAGCTCGGCTCGTGGAAGCCGGGGCCGTAATAGAACTTCGCCACCTTGTGGAAGCCGAAGGCCAGGTCGTTCCACGGCCCGACCCATTCGGTGGCGTCGATCACGCCCGATTGCAGCGCCGGCATGATCTCGCCGCCCGGCAGGTTGACGGCGGTGGCGCCGAGGCGGTTGACGACCTCGGCGCCGAGGCCGGGAATGCGCATCTTCAGGCCCTTGAACGAGTCCAGGCCGGTTATCTCCTTCTGGAACCAGCCGCCCATCTGCACCCCGGTGCCGCCGGCGAGGAACGCCTTGAGTCCGAATCCGGCGTAGAGTTCGTCCCACAGCGCCTGGCCGCCGCCGTGGTAGATCCAGCCCATGTGCTCCTGCTGCGTCAGGCCGCCGGGGACGGTGCAGAAGAACGGCGCGCTCTTGTGCTTGGCGACCCAGTAATAGGCGGCGTCGTGGGTCATCTCGGCGACGCCCTCGCGCACCGCGTCGAACGCCTCGAACGCCGGCACCAGTTCGCCGGCGGCGTAGAGACGCACTTCCATCCGCCCGTCGGTGAGCGCGGCGATGCGGTCGGCCACGCGCTGCGCGCCGGTGCCGAGGCCCGGGAAGTTCCTGGGCCAGGTGGTGACCATCTTCCACCGCACCCGCCCCTGGGCGATGGCGGGGGCGGGAAGCGCGGACGCCGCCGCGCCGGCGGCGGCGGCGGCGGCGGCGAGAAAGCCGCGGCGGTCGGTTCGTTTCGTCATTTCGGGCGGCCCTCCGGAGCCTCGGTCGCGGGGAAAACGGGTTGCGGAAAAGCGGTCGGATCGAAGCGCCGCCAGCGCCCGCCGGACAGCGCCTCCAGCGGCCGGAAGCGGGCCTTCCACGCCATCTTGCGGCTGCCGGCGACCCAGTAGCCGAGATAGACGTAGGGCAGCCCCAAGGCGCGCGCGCGCGCGACGTGCCAGAGCACCGCATAGGCGCCGGGGCTGGCGCGCGCCCGGTCGACCGAGAAGAAGTTGTAAACGCCCGAAAGCCCGTCGGCCAGCCAGTCGGTGATCGCCGCCGCGGCGAGCCGCCCGCCGCCGTCGCGGAACTCGACGACGCGGGTGTCGACCTCGGTATCCTCCACCAGCGACCGGTATTCGCCGAAACTCATCTCGGCCATGTCGCCGCCGTGGCGCAGGCGCTGGTAGGAGGCGAACACGCCGTATTGCTCCAGCGTCGCATGCGGCGGGCGCTCGCGCGCGCGCAGGTCGGCGTTGCGCGCCGCCGCCCGCCGCAGCGAACGCGAGGGCGCGAATTCCGCCGCCGCCACCCGCACCGGGACGCAGGCGGAGCAGCCGGGGCAGGCGGGCCGGTAGGCCACGCCGTGGCCGCGGCGGAATCCGGCGCGGTTCAACAGGTCGAGGCGGCGCTGCGAATTCGGCCCCGACAGGCCGGTGACGGCCCGGCGCTCGACGCGGCCGGGGAGGTAGGCGCACGGCTGCGGCTCGGTCGAGTGGAAGAACTCCAGCTTCCCCGGGTCGATGTCGCGCATGCCCCGCGCCCGCGCTCCGCTCACGGCGCCGCGAAAGGCAGGCCGTAGTACCACGGCGCGAAGGCGGTGAACGCGGCCCACAGGAGCAGGGTCAGCGGCAGGCCGGCGCGCGCGTAGTCGGCGAAGCGGTAATGGCCCGGCGCCATGACGAGCAGGTTGGTCTGGTAGCCGACGGGGGAGGCGAAGGAACAACTGGCGGCGAGGATCGTCGCGTGGACGAACGGCGTCGGGTCCTGGCCGGTCCGCCCGGCGAGCAGGACGGCGATGGGGGCGAACAGCACCGCCGCCGCGTTGTTGCTCAGCACGTTGGTCGCGAGGGCTATGACCAGGAACAGCGCCGACAGGGTCCAAGCCGGGCCGGCGCCGTCCAGCGCCGCCGCCATGCGCGCGGCGATCCAGCCGGCGCCGCCGGTCTCCAGCAGCGCCGCGCCGAGCGCCAGCGTCGCCGCGACGGTGAGGATTACGGTGCGGTCGAGCGCGCGCGCCGCCTGGCGGACGTCGATGCAGCCCAGCGCCAGCATCGCCGCCGCCCCGGCGACGGCGGCGACGACGACGGGCGCGACTCCGGCCGCGGCCGCCCCCACCGTCGCGGCGAACGCCAGCGCCGCGCGGCGGGCGCGCTGGTAGCGCGGCAGCGGCTGTTCGGTCCACTCCATCAGCAGGGCGTCGCGGTCCGCCCGCAGCGCGCGCACGCGGTCGGGCGGGCCCTGGATCAACAGGCTGTCGCCGGCCTCGAGGCGGATGTCGGTCAGGCGCTGGCGGAACATGCGGGCGCGGCGTTGGACGCCCAGCACGATGCAGCCGGCGCGGCGGCGGAACCCCAGCTGCTCCAGCGTCTGGCCGGCCATGCGCGACGCCGGAGTGACCATGACCTCGGCGAGCATTTGCTGGCCGCCGTCGCCCCCGCTGTCGCCGGCGTCCCCGGCGCCGGCCTCGGCGTGCAGCGCGCCGCGGTGGCGGGCGAGGAGGCCGGTGAGCGCCCGCCGGGTGACGGCGATCGCGGCGACGTCGCCCGGCGCCAGCGCCACGCCGTCGAAGGGCGGCAGAAAGGCGTGCTCGCCGCGCTGGACGATTCGCACCGTCGCGCCTTCGAGGCCGCGGAACATCCCCGCCACGGCGCGCTCGCCGGCCAGCGGCGAGTCGGCGCGGATTTCGATCTGGGCGATGAACTGGCGCCCGTCGGCGGCGAGGCGCCCCGCCAGCGAGGCGCGGTCGGGCAGGATGCGCGGCGCGACCAGCAGGACGTAGGCCATGCCCGCGGCCGCCAGGACGGAGCCGGGAACGAGGAAATCGAAGAACCCCACCGCAGGCAGGCCGAGCTCCACGACCACCCCGGCGACGAGCAGGTTGGTCGAGGAGCCGATGAGCGTCGTCATCCCGCCCAGGATCGCCGCGAAGCTCAGGGGCATGAGCACGCGGCTCGCCGGGACGCGCAGCCGCTCGGCGAGGCCGGCGAGGATGGGGATGAAGATCACCGCCACCGGGGTGTTGTTGAGCACGCTCGACAGCAGGGCGACCGGGACCAAGCTCACCGCCATGACGGCGAGGAGCCCCCGTCCGCCGGCCCGGTGGAAACGTTCGGCGACGCCCTCCAGCGCGCCGGTCTGGACCAGCGCCTGGCCGATCACCAGCATGGCGGCGACGGTGACGAGGCCGGGATTGCCGAACCCCTCCAACAGGCGCGCCGCGTCGAGTCCGGCGACGGGCGCCGCCTCGAACAGCGCCAGCAGGGCGGCGAGGACGCCGAGCGCGGTGACCTCCAGCGGCCAGCGCTCCCACGCGAACGCGGCGACGGCGGCGGCGGTGAGCGCGAACACGGCCCACATGGACCAGGATTCGGCGGCCGCCAGGGCCTCCAGGGTCATGGACGCGGCGGGGCGGGGCGCGGGGCCGCCGGGTCAGGCGGGCGGGTCGCGCAGCGCGGCGCGGAGCGCGTCGGGAACCGGGCGCGGCGCGCCGGTCGCGCGGTCGACCATCGCCAGGACGCTCTCGGCGGTGGCGGCGCAGCGCCCGTCCTGGAACAGGCCGTGCCCCAGGCGGATCGAGCTGCGCCCGATGTCGAGCAGCCGCGCGCCGCCCATAACCTCGCCGGGGAAGCGCATCTCGGCGCGGAAGTCGATGGACAGGTGGACGACGACGAAATCCTCCGAAGCGGCGCCGCAGGACCGCCCGCAGGCGGCGGTGTAGGCGACCCGGCCCGATTCGCAGAACCGCGCGAAGGTCACGTTGTCAATGTGGCCGAGGCCGTCGGTGTCGCCCCAGCGCAGGACGTCGCGATGCCAGAAGCGGAAGCTCGCGGCGTCGGCGAGGCCGAGCGCGGCGGCGCGCTGTCGCGTCGAATCGGGCATGGCGGCACTATGCGCGGGCCGCCCGCGCTTGCCAAGCGCGCGGACCGGACCCGGTCAGGCGGCGATGCGCACCCGCGCCTCGCCCAGGCCCTCCACCGCGTAGGCGATCTCGTCGCCCGGTTCGGGGAACCGCGTCGCCAGCGCGCTGCCGGTGAGGACGATCTCGCCCGCCGCCAGCGTCCGCCCGCGCGCGGCGAGGTGGTTGGCGACCCAGGCGAGGCCCTCGAAAGGATGGCCCATCGACGCCCCCGCCGTCCCGCGGTCGACGATCTCGCCGTTCCACGCCAACGCGACGGGCGCGGCGGCGAGGTCGAGGCCGCGCCATGCGGCGGAGGGCGGGCCGAGCGCCGCGCCGGCGCACCAGCAGCGGTCGGCGACCACCGACGCCGCGTCGAGGTCGGCGTAGTCCGCGCCCCGGTCGTCGACGGTCTCGAAGGCGGGCGCGCAATGCGCCACGCGGGCGGCGATCGACTCGCGGTCCCACGGCGCGTCCTCCGGCGGCGCGTCGCGGCCCATCGTGACCGCGAGTTCGAATTCGAGGCCCAGCCGGACGAAGGCGGACGACTTCAGCACGGCCGGCGAACGCCGGACTCCGGCGGCGGGCAGCGCGCCGTAAGCGGGGGTGTCGATCCCGCACAGCTCCCGCACCGCCTTCGAGGTGAGGGCGATCTTGTGCCCGGCGCTCCCGTCCGCGCCGCCGAGCAGGCGGTCCACCCGCTCCTGGATGCGGTAGGCGTCGTCCAGATCGGTCGGCGCGTCGGCGCCGCGCAGCGGCCGGAAGCGCTCGCGGCTCCGGTTGGCGGCGGCGATTCGCGCGGCCACGCGGTCGATGTCGGCCCGGTCCATGGCGGGCAGTATAGCGCGGCGAAACGCCGGCAGGCCCGGGAAAAGCGGATCGGGGGTCGATCGCAATTGGACCGGTATGAGAACCGCCGGTTTTCGCGGAAACGCCTTGCGCGGCGGCGGCGGCGCGCTACACTATGGCGCGCCGCGGCGGGGGCGCGGGAGAACGGAGCGGACGATGGCCGACATCGCGATGGATCGGGAGGAATCGCGCCCGCGCCGCCTTGCGCCGGCGTCGGCGATACGCGACGACATTCGCATGTTTCTGGCTGTCCTCACCGTGGTCCTCGCGATGGGCGGCGTCGGCCTGTTTCTGCACGCCAGTATCGCGCAGGTCGCCGAACAACTCGGCGCGCGCATGACGAGCATGGAGGCGCGCATGACGGGCCTGGAAAACCGGATTGGCGGCGTAGAAGGCCGGGTGGGCGGCCTGGAGCAGGAGCTCCGCGTTCTCAACACGCGCCTCGGCCGCATCGAGGGCGCGCTCGGCGTCCGCCCGGCCGTCGACGAAGCGGACTGACGCCCGCCGAGGGCCGCGCGCCGCCGGCGCTTCCCGCATCCCCATCGTTACGGCTCCGCGGAGCCGCGCCGTACAGGACGCCTTCATGCTCGACACCATCACCGACTCGCGTGCGCCCGGCGCGGCGCCGATCGTCTGCGTCGCCGCCGCCGCGTTCGCCGAATGGCGGGACGGCGCCGGGCCGCGCGCAAGGCGCTGGCTGGAGTCCACCGGGTTCGCGCCGAAGCCCGGCGCCGTCGCGCCGCTGCCGGACGCGGACGGCGGCGTAGCGGCCGCACTGCTGGTCGTCGGCGAGGACGTCAACCCGTGGGCGTTCGCCGGAGGACCGGGGCGGCTGGGGCCGGGAAACTACGCCTTCGACGCGGCGGCGGGGTTCGAATGGACCGAGCGGACGGCGACCCACGCGGCGCTGGGCTGGATGCTCGGCAATTACCGCTTCGACGCCTACAGGACCAAGCCGGCGCGGCCCGCGCCCACCGCCGCGCCGCCGCCCGGCGCGGACCTGGCGCTGGCGCGGCGGCTCGCGCGGGCGACCGGCCTCGCCCGCGACCTCGTCAACACCCCCGCCAACGACATGGGGCCGGAGGACCTGGAGCACGCCGCGCGCGGGCTGGCGGAAGCCCACGGCGCCGCCATCGCGGTGACGACGGGGCGGGAGCTGATCGAGCGCAACTACCCCATGATCCACGCGGTGGGGCGGGCGAGCGCCCGCGCGCCGCGCCTGGTCGACCTGCGGTGGGGCCGCGCCGGCGCGCCGCGCGTGACGCTGGTTGGCAAGGGCGTGTGCTTCGATTCCGGCGGCCTCGACCTCAAGACCGCCGCCGGCATGCGGCTGATGAAGAAGGACATGGGCGGCGCCGCGGTCGCGCTCGGCCTCGCCGCCGCGGTCATGGACGCCGGCCTCGACCTCCGCCTGCGCGTGCTGGTCCCGGCGGTGGAGAACGCGGTCTCCGGCGAGTCGTTCCGGCCCGGCGATGTGTTGCGCGCGCGCTCCGGCAAGACGGTGGAGATCGGCAACACCGACGCCGAGGGCCGGCTGGTCCTCGCCGACGCGCTGGCGGAGGCCGACTCCGAAGCGCCGGACCTGCTGGTCGACGCGGCGACGCTCACCGGCGCCGCGCGGGTGGCGCTGGGGACGGAAGTGCCGGCGCTGTTCACCGATGACGACGCGCTGGCCGCCGATCTGGCGCGCCACGCCCGCGCCGAGGCCGACCCGCTGTGGCGCCTGCCGCTGTGGCGCCCCTACCGCGATCTGCTCGACAGCGGCGTCGCCGACATCGGCAACGTCTCCGACGGCCCGTTCGGCGGCGCGGTGACGGCGGCGCTGTTCCTGCGCGAATTCGTGGGCCGCGCCGCGCGCTGGGCGCATATCGACTGCATGGGCTGGAACCTGCGCCCCCGGCCCGGACGGCCGGTCGGCGGCGAGGCATCGGCGCTGCGCGCCCTCTACGCCCTGCTCGCCGAGCGCTATCCCCCGCGCCGCGCGGTGTAAGGGCGACATGGAGGCGGCCGAAACCCTGCCGGGCCGGCGGCGCGGCGCGCTGCTGGTATGCGACCATGCGAGCGCCCGCATCCCCGCCGAATTCGACGGGCTCGGCCTGGGCGCCGCCGAGCGCGCCAGCCACATCGCCTGGGACATCGGCGCGGGGCCGCTCACCGCGCGGCTGGCGGAGCTGCTCGGCGCGCCCGCGGTGCTGTGCCGGTTCTCGCGGCTGGTCATCGACCCCAACCGCGCGCTCGGCCATCCGCAGTCGATTCCCGCCGTGAGCCACGGCGTCGCCGTGCCGGGGAACGCCGGACTCGACGCCGCCGCGCGCGACCGCCGCGCCGCCGCCTGGCACCGGCCCTACCACGCGGCGGTCGCCGCCGCCATTGCCGCCTGCGGCGCGCCGGCGCTGGTCGCGGTGCACAGTTTCACGCCGGTCGTCGACGGCGGTGCGCGCCCGTGGCAGGCGGCGGTGCTGCACGACGACGACACGCGGCTGGCGGGGGGCCTGCTCCGCGCGCTGCGCCGCCGGAGCGGCCTGCGCGTCGGCGACAACGAACCCTATACGGGGTACAGCGACCTGACCTTCACCCTGCCGCACCACGCCCGCGGCGGCGCCTTGCGGAGCGCCGCCGTCGAGGTGCGCCAGGACCTGCTGGAGTCCCCCGCCGGGGTCGAACGCTGGGCGCGGATCCTCGATTCGGCGCTCCGCGAAGCCCTGGAGCCGGAGCCGTGACCGCGAACGAACCGCCGTTCACGGTCGGGGTCGAGGAGGAATACTACCTCGTCGACGCCGAAACGGGCGATCTGGTTCCGGAGGCGCCGGAGGGCCTGCTGGCGGAATGCGAGGCGCGGCTGCCGGGGCAGGTCTCGCCGGAGTTCCTGCAAACGCAGATCGAGGTGGGCACGCGGGTGTGCGGGAGCATGGCCGAGGTGCGCGCCGAACTGGTCCGGCTGCGCCGCGAGATTTCGGCGGCGGCGGCGGGCCGCGGCCTCGCCATCGTCGCCGCCTCCACCCACCCCTTCGGGGGCTGGCGGCGGCAGCGCCCGACGCGGCGGCCGCGTTACGGCGAGATCGCCGAGGAATACCGCGCGCCGGCGCGGCGGCTGCTGATCTGCGGCATGCACGTCCATATCGGCGTGGAGCCGGACGAGTTGCGCATCGACCTGATGAACCAGTTCTCCTACTTCCTGCCCCATCTTCTGGCGCTCACCGCGTCGTCGCCGTTCTGGGAGGGGGAGGACACCGGCCTCGCCTCCTACCGCCTGACGGTGTGGGACGCCATGCCGCGGACCGGCCTGCCGCCCCGGCTCGACGGCTGGCGCGAATACGAGGCGCTGGTCGCCGCCCTGATCGCCGCCGAGGCGATCGAGGACGCGACGAAACTCTGGTGGGACGTGCGGCCGAGCGCCCGCTTCCCCACCCTCGAGGCGCGCATCTTCGATTGCTGCGCGCGCGTGGACGACGCGGTTTGCGTCGCCGCGCTGACCCGCTGCGTCATGCGCATGTTGTGGCGCCTGCGCCGGCGCAACATGCGGTTCCGCATCTACCCCGCCGCGCTGGTGGCGGAGAACCGGTGGCGCGCCATGCGCCACGGCATGGACCGCGGGCTGATCGATTTCGGCGAGCGCCGGGTCAAGCCGATGGCGGCGCTGGTCGACGAACTCCTCGACATGATCGCCGAGGACGCCGAGGCGCTCGACTGCCGGGCGGAGGTCGCGCATGCGCGCGAGATCGTCCGCGGCGGCTCCTCGGCCCGCCGCCAGCGCGCCGAATGGGCGCGCGCCGGCGGCGGCGAGGAGGCGGGCCGGAGCGTCGTCCGCATGTTGATGCGCGAGACCCTGCGCGGGGTGGCGGACCCTCCCGGCGGCGGCTAGACTCCGCGCCCCGGCGGACGAGGGAGGCGGCGATGGACGAAACCGGACGGACCGAGATCGAGGCGGCGGCGTTCCGCACGCTGGTGGGGCACCTCCGCGAACGCGCCGACGTGCAGAACATCGACCTGATGAACCTCGCCGGGTTCTGCCGCAACTGCCTGTCCAAATGGTACCGCGCCGAGGCCGAGGCGCGCGGCGAGGCGCTGGACTACGAGGCGGCGCGCGAGATCGTTTACGGCATGCCCTATTCCGAATGGAAGGCCAGACACCAGACCGAACAGCCGCCGGAGAAGCTCGAGCGCTTCGCGGCGGAGAGCGGACGCGAGGCGGCGGACCGCGACGCGCCGTGACGGCGTTCGGCAGCTTCGCGGACCTCGCGGTCGACGTCGCGAACGACGTCGCGCTGGTCGAGATCCGCCGCCCGCCGCACAACTTCTTCGACCACGCGCTGATCGGCGCCCTCGCCGACGCCCTCGAGGCGCTGGACCGCGAGGACGGCTGCCGGGCGGTGGTCCTCGCCTCCCGGGGCAAGTCGTTCTGCGCCGGGGCGAACTTCGCCGCCGGCGGGGATTTCGGCGCGGCGGAGAAAGGCCGCGAGGAGGGCGCGCGCCCGCTGCGGGCGGATTCGCTCTACCGCGAGGCGGTGCGCCTGTTCCGCGCCCGCAAGCCGGTGGTCGCCGCGGTCCAGGGCGCCGCGGTGGGCGGCGGACTCGGCCTGGCGATGGCGGCGGACCTGCGAGTCGCCTGCCCGGAGGCGCGGTTCTGCGCCAATTTCACCCGCCTGGGCTTCCATCCCGGGTTCGGGCTGACCGAGACCCTGCCGGCGGCGGTCGGGGCGTCGAACGCCGCGCTGATGTTCTACACCAGCCGCCGCGTCAAGGGCGAGGAGGCCCATGCGATGGGCCTGGCCGACGTGCTCGTCCCGCGCGAGCGGGTGCGCGGCGCGGCGCTGGAGCTGGCGGCGGAGATCGCCGCCAACGCGCCGCTCGGCCTCGCCGCGACCCGCGCCACCCTGCGCGACGGCCTCGCCGACCGCGTCGCCGCCGCGACCGACCGCGAGCTCGCCGAGCAGACCCGGCTGCGCGCGACCGCCGACTTCGCGGAGGGCGTGGCGGCGATGGCGGAGCGCCGGGCGCCGAACTTCGCCGGACGCTGAGCCTTGGCGGGAGTCGACGCGGCGCTGGTCGAGGGCGCGGCGCGCATCTTCCGCGACCGCGCCGACCCGCGCGACGTCAACGCCGCCGCCGATGATTCGGCGTGGCGCGCGCCGCTCTGGCGCGCCCTGGAGGAGGCCGGAGTCGCCCGCGCCTGGCTCCCCGAATCCGCCGGCGGCGCGGGGGCGTCGATGGCCGACGGGTTCGCGATCCTGCGCCGCGCGGGCGCGCATGCGGTCGCCGTCCCGCTGGCGGAGACGCTGGTCGCCGGCTGGCTGCTCGCGCGCGCCGGGCTGCCCGCGCCCGGCGGCCCGCTGACCGCCGCGCGGGCGGAGGGCGGCCCGCAGGACCTGTTCGGGGCCGCCGCGACCGCCCGCGCGGTCCCCTTCGCCGCCGAGGCCGAACATATCGCCCTGGCCGCGGACGGGCGCGTCGCGCTGTTCGCCCGCGCCGCGTGCCGGGTCGGCGCGGGCGTCAACCCGGCCGGCGAGCCGCGCGCCGGCGTGGCGTTCGCCGGCGCGCCGCTGGCGGTGTCGGAGCGGCGCGTGGACCCGCGCGACCTGGAGCTGGTCGGCGCGGCCGCGCGC
The DNA here is from genome assembly GCA_965242575.1 of Alphaproteobacteria bacterium. GTDB lineage: Bacteria > Pseudomonadota > Alphaproteobacteria > UBA7887 > UBA7887 > JANQOH01. Next base: position 1,090,196 of record OZ251461.1, on the reverse strand, counting down.
GCGGCGCAGATGGCCGGCGCGCTGGAGGCGGTGCTGGAGATAACCGTCGACTACGCGAAGACCCGCGTCGCGTTCGCGCGCCCCATCGGCAAGTTCCAGGCCGTCCAGCACGAATTGGCGAAACTCGCTGGCGAGGCGGCGGCGGCCGTCGCCGCCTCCGGCGCGGCGGCCGAAGCGATGTCCGCCGCCGGCGGCGCGCGTTTCGACGACCGGACGTTCATGGAGGTCGCCGCGGCGAAGATCCGCGTCGGCGAGGCGGCCGGCGCCGGCGCCGCCATCGCGCATCAAATGCACGGCGCCATTGGCTTCACGCTGGAGCACGTCCTGCAACGCTTCACCCGCCGGCTGTGGTCGTGGCGCGACGATTTCGGCGCCGAGAGCCGCTGGGCGGCGGAGCTCGGCCGCATGGTCGCGGCGGCGGGCGCGGACGGGTTCTGGCCGCTGCTGACGACTCCCGTTCCCGTCGTGGGGGCGGCGCGGTGACGGCCCCGTTGCGCTTCGACCCGGCGCCCCTGCCGCCGGAGGCGGAGGCGCTGCGCGGCGAGGTCCGCGCCTTCCTCGCCGACGAGATCGCCGCCGGGACGGTGGACCCGACCGGAACCGCCGGGCTGGACTCCTTCGACCGCGCGTTCAGCCGCCGCGTCGGCGCCCGGGGCTGGATCGGCATGACCTGGCCCCGGCGCTACGGCGGCGCGGAGCGCGGCTTCCTCGAACGCTACGTCGTCAACGAGGAGATGCTCGCGGCCAACGCGCCGATCCAGGCGCATTTCGTCGCCGACCGGCAGTCCGGGCCGATGCTGCTGCGCTACGCCTCCGAAGCGGTCAAGGCGCGCGTGCTGCCCCGGATCGTCCGCGGCGAATGCGCATTCTGCATCGGCATGAGCGAACCCGATTCCGGGTCCGACCTGTTCGCCGCCCGGGCCCGCGCGGCGCGGACCGGCGCCGGCTGGCGGCTCGACGGGCGCAAGGTCTGGACCAGCTACGCCCACCGCGCCGACTACATGATCGGCCTGTTCCGCACCTCGCCGCCGACGGCGGAGAACCGCCGCCACGGTTTGAGCCAGTTCCTGGTGGACATGACGACTCCGGGGATCGAGACCAACCCCATCCCGTTCATGACCGGCGGCCACGAGTTCAACGAGGTCGTCTTCGACGGCGCCGAGATCCCCGCCGATTCGCTGCTGGGCGATCCCGGCATGGCGTGGCGGCAGGCGACGAGCGAGCTCGCCTTCGAGCGCAGCGGGCCGGAGCGGTTTCTCGAAACCTACCGGGTCCTGGCGGCGCTCATCGGCGCGCTGGGGCGCGACCCGGACCTGCGCGGCGCCGAGGGCCTGGGGCGGCTCGCGGCGCAGCTGAACACGCTCAGGCGGATGTCGATCTCCGTCGCCGGCGCGCTGGCCGAGGGCGGCGAACCCGCGGTCGAGGCGGCGATGGTGAAGGACCTGGGGACGAATTGGAGCCAGGCGCTGCCGGCGGCCGCGCGCGACCTGGCGGCGTTCGCCGACCGCGCGGCGGGCAACCGTCCCGGCTTCGACGCCGTGCTGGCGGAGGCGACCCTCATCGCGCCCAAACTCACCATCCAGGGCGGAACACGCGAAGTGCTGCGCGGCATCGTCGCCCGCGGCCTCGGCCTGCGGTGAGCCGGGCCCGTGCCGCGCGCGCGGTTTCCGAACCGGTTTCGGAGCGGCGGGACCGCGGCGGCCTTCCGTACGAGTTCGGCGAGTTCTGGACCGCGCGCCAGCGGCAGGCGGAGCGCATCCACGAGATCAGCTACCGCGCCTGCTTCAAGCCGCAACTGCCGGCCTGGTTCATCGACCGCTACAGCCGGCCCGGCGACGTCGTCTACGACCCGTTCATGGGGCGCGGGACCACCCCCGTCGAAGCCGCGCTGCGCGGACGCATCCCCTAGGGTAACGACATCGCCCCCCTGAGCGCAGCGCTCGCCGAGCCGCGCGTGAACCCGCCGCCGCTCCGCGCCATCGCGGCCCGGTTGGACCGGATTCCGTTCCGCCGGTTCGCCGAGGCGGACGTGGAGCGCGAAGACCTGCTGGCGTTCTACCACCCCCGGACGCTGGCGCGGATCGAGGGGTTGCGCCGCCGGTTTCTGGAGCGCGCGCCCGACAAGACCGACCGCTGGATCCGCATGGTCGCCATCGGCCGGCTGACCGGGCATTCGCCGGGGTTCTTCTCGGTCCGGACCATGCCGCCCAACCAGGCGGTCACGGCGGAGCGGCAGGAGATCCTCAACCGCCGCCTCGGCCAGACGCCGCCGGAGCGCGACGTAGCGGCGCTCATTCTGCGCAAGTCGAAGAGCCTGCTCTCGCAGCGCGCGCCGAAAGCGAAGAACGCACGGTTCCTGTGCCGGCCCGCCGACGCGACCCCGGAGATTCCCGACGCCTCGGTGACGCTGACGGTGACGTCGCCGCCGTTCCTGGACGTGGTGAACTACGAGCAGGACAACTGGCTGCGGTGCTGGTTCCTCGGCGTCGACCCGAAATCCGCGCCGATTGCGCGGCATCGCAACGTCGCGGACTGGCGGCGGTTCGTCCGCTCCGCCTTCGCGGAGCTGGCGCGGATAACGCGGCCGGGCGGCCATGTGGCGTTCGAGGTGGGCGAGGTGCGCAACGGATCGGTCCGGCTGGAGGAGCACGTCGTCGCCGGCGTCGCGGGCCTGCCGTTCCGGGTGAGGCGGATTCTCGTCAACGCGCAGCGCTTCACCAAGACGCCGCATACATGGGGCGTCGGCAACAACGACAGGGGTACGAACACGAACCGCATCGTTCTGCTGGAAAGAACGTGACGCCGGTTCGACTCCTCGATCGCGCGTTCCCGCCCCCGTGTCCTCCTTGACGAGTCCGGCCGGATCGGGGTACACCGGAACGAATCGAGCGTGGATGGGCGCGCCGGCCGCCAGCCGGGGCGATCCGGAGGCGACGCGGATGCAAGGGGTCGATCCGTGAGGCAACGGCATTTGCACGAGCGGGAGCGCGTGAACCTCGGAAGTTATTACACTCCCGAGGAATGCGTGCGCATCGCGCAGGACTTGCTGGCGCCCCATCTCGACGAGGACACGCTGCTTCTCGACAGCGCGTGCGGATACGGGTCGTTTCTGGAGAACGCGCGGGCGGGGGACGTCGTCGGCGTCGACGTGGACGGCTACGCCGTCGCCATGGCGAAACAGCGGCGCCCCGGAGTCGCCGTCTTGCATCGCAACGCGCTGGTCGATGCGAACCGCAAATCGTTCGGCATTCCCGAATCGCGCCGTCTGGCGATCGTCGGGAACCCACCCTACAACGACCGGACGTCGCAAATCCGGCGCGCGATAAAGCGCAAGTCCGATGAAATGGATCGAGATTTGCGCCGTCGCGACCTGGGGCTGTCTTTCCTGATGTCGTACGCGAAGTTGCGCGCGGACGTCGTATGCGTGCTGCACCCGCTCTCGTATCTTATAAAGAAGGCGAACTTCAACCTGTTGCGCGGCTTCAGGGAATTCTACGAGCTCCGGGCGGGAGCCCTCGTCAGCAGCGGGATGTTCGAGGAAAATTCCGCGATCACGCAATTCCCGATCGTCATAGCCCTGTACGTTCGCTCTCCCCGGGGCATGTCCTACGAAGAGATCGCCGACTTCCCCTTCCGCGCCGCCGACGGACGCATTCTGAAATTGTCCGATCACGATTTCATTCCGAAATACGTGAACAAGTATCCGGCTAAAAACGTGAAAATAACCGACGATTCGCTGTTTTTCTATCCCATGCGGGATATAAACGCGTTGAAGCGCAACCGAACTTTCATGCGAGATTACCGCCCCAATCTGATCGTGGTCGATAAGAATAAGCTGGATTACTATATCTACATCGATGTTTTCAAACGCAACCTGGATCGCCTGCCTTACTACTACGGCAATTGCGATGTCTTCATAGACCGCAAACTTTTTTGGGAATACAGAACCGCCTTCGTCGCGGACGCCGTCGCGCATCACCCGTTCCTTGAAAAACACGTCGATGTCCCAGGGTCCGTATCTTCCGGAGTCGACGGATATTTCGAGCGGCTGATTCCCGGAGGAGCGGCATGATCGTCGATGCAACGAACCGGCGTATCGACGAATCGCTTCCATTGACGAAACCGACCGGGAAAATCAGAGTCAAGACTCGCGGCACGTTCTACGAATACGGACAGCCGTTCGCTTCGCGTACATCCCGATTTACGCATGACAACTATGTCGAGTGGCAAATATCCTATGACACCGACAAGGCTCCATCGCATCATGCCTCCATTACGTACTATGGAAGAGGCAAGAAACGATTCATGACCGAATTGTCGTTCTACCTCTATAAATTTAGCGAATGGGGAACTATTCGGCGTGACGACATGCTTGATTTGAAAGCATATCTTGAAAACGTGAAACAGGAGAATCTCGTAGCTAACCATGATCGCTTCGGCATCGCGCGAACCCGCCCGCGCGAAACGGATATTAACGGCATGCCTTTTTCGCTCGTGACGTTGAAATATCCGCAACTGGTTTATCGGTTTGGAGTGCAGGGAATCGTTGCGGAAATAACCGTTCGGGAAAAGCAGCGGGCGGTTGGCGTGCAGCCCATGCTCTATTTTTGCATCCCGATCTCGGAGCTGAACGCCGGTCGGCCGTTGATAGGCCGGACGGCGGAACGAAACGAGAGAGCCGGGTTCGCATTTTCCGAACGGAATTACCCCATCGTTCTGGAAATGGCGAGGATATTCGGAATTTTGAGCGCCCCGCACCGGGCGGACATGTTGGCTATCGTCGGGAGGGTGCTGGAGCTGCGCCACGATTGATCCCCGTCAGCCGCCGCCGAGGCCGGGGATGCGAGCGGCGTCCCGATATCGAGCGTGGCCGCTCGCCCGTCAGTCATCATCGACCTCCGCCAACAAGACGCGGTCGCGGACCAGTTCGCCATAGAGGCCGTTTCGAAGTGAATTGAGCGATTCCAGTCGGTTGTGGTTCACTGGTTGTGGGAACCAGCTACCCCGGATTTCTCATAGTTTTGAGTGCACCGGGGTCCTGCCTGTGATATAGCGTTCTTGGCCAAGGACTTATATCAGGGCAGGGGGTTCCCCGATGCGAACGGAGTGTAGCGCGGCGTCCGGCGCCATTCAAGCGGTTTCGGGGCGGGCTGTTGTGGCGGATTTCGACGGCGGGTCGATGACCTCGGACGCCGGCGCTCTGCTGCTCGGACAGGCGGATGCGGCGGTTGGGCTGGTGGACCGGCTTGCGGCCTGCTTCAAGGATCATCGCGATGGCCGGTTCGTGGAGCACTCGGTTCGGACGCTTGTGGGTCAGCGTGTGTTCGGGATTGCGTTGGGCTATGAGGACTTGATCGACCACGACGTGTTGCGCGGCGATCCGGTTATGGCGGTATTGGCGGGGAAGTTGCACGCGAAGCGCCGGACCTGCGCCCCGGTTGCGGGGAAGTCGACGCCGAGCCGGTTGGAGTTGGGCGGTTCGTCTCCGTCCGGGGACAGCAAGATCGTCCATGACGGGTCGGCGATTGCGGATGTGTCGGGGACGCTGTTCCTGGATGCGCATGAGGCGGCTCCGGATCGGGTGGTTCTGGATTTCGACGCGACGGACGATCCGGTTCATGGTTCGCAGGAGGGGCGGTTTTTCCACGGCTATTAGAGGCCGTTTTAGAATATACTATTGAAATTATTCGATTTTTGATCGGTATGGCTGCATGCTTCACACACATGCCAATGGACTCCCGCAATCTTGGGAGTTACGATCCGTTTGCCGACGCGGATACCGTGCAGACAGGATGCGGGGACAATACACTGAAAGTAATCGATTCATTCTGAAACGGCCTCTTACGACTGCTACTGCTACTTGCCGCTTTACGTTTTGTGCGGTCGTCACCTTCTGGCGGCGCGGCTGCGCCCGGCGAACGTCGACGGGGCGGCCGGGGCGGTAGAGGAGGCTGCGCGGATCGTGGCCCTGTTGCGGGCGCGGTGGCCGGACACACGGATCGTGTTGCGGGCCGATTCGGGGTTCGCGCGCGAGGCGCTGATGGCGTGGCGCGAAGCCAACGGGGTGGATTACCTGTTCGGTCTGGCGCGCAACGACCGTCTGGCGGCGCAGGTCGTGGACGCGCTGGCGGAGGCCGAGGCGGACAGCGAGCGAAGCGCCGCGCCAGCGCGGCGCTTCGCCGACTTCATGTGGTCCACGCGCGACAGTTGGAGCCGCGAACGCCGCGTCGTCGGCAAGGCGGAATGGACCCATGGCAAGGCCAATCCGCGCTTCGTCGTCACCTCGCTCGCCGCCAGCGCGCACGACGCCCGGAGCCTCTACGAGGACCTGTATTGCCAACGCGGCGAGATGGAGAACCGCATCAAGGGCGCCAACTCGACCTGTTCGCCGACCGCACGTCGGCGCACGGCATGCGCGCCAACCAACTCCGCTTGTGGTTCGCCTCGATGGCCTATGTGCTGCTCTGCGCCCTGCGCCGCCTCGGCCTCGCCCACACCCGCCTCGCCGCCGCCACATGCGGAAGCCTGCGCCTCAAACTGCTCAAGATCGCCGCATGGGTTCGCATCAGTGTCCGCCGCATCAAGATCGCAATGGACACCAACCATCCTTTCCAGGACGAATTCCGCACCGCACGAAGACGATTATCCGCCGCCGCAGCTTGAAGCGGCGCACAACTCACCCTTCCCCGCAACAACGGAGACATCGCCAAGCCGAACCACCCGTCGCCAGCCGACGGGCGCTCCAACGCGCCCCGAAAACGGCGGCGGATGCACAAACCTGAAAATCCTCGCCGACACCGCACACCGACCCTCAAACCAGAGACGTATGAGAAATCCGGGCTAGTGTCCTGCGTCTGAAGTTAGTATCATAACGGGCAGTGATCGCCGATTCGGGGAGGGTAAGCGATGGGGCGTTGTGTCGGTCGGCCCGTGGCGGCCGTGGCGTTGAGCGCCGCAGAGCGGTCGTTCCTTGAGCGTCAGGTTCGCCGTCGCCGGGTGGCGCGGGGGATGTCGGATCGCTGCCGCATCGTCCTGCGCTGCGCCGATGGCTTGACGAGCAAGGCGGTGGCGGCGGAACTCGGCGTGCACGAACACACCGTCGGCAAGTGGCGTCGCCGTTTTCTGCAGGATCGTGTCGAGGGCCTGTCGGACGCGCCGCGTTCGGGGCGTCCGCGGAGCATAGAGGACGCGCGGGTGGCCGAGGTCGTCAAGCGGACGCTTGAGACGTCGCCCCCCGACGCGACGCATTGGTCGATCCGCTCGATGGCCCGGAAAGCGGAGCTTTCGCACACGACGGTGCGGCGGATCTGGAAGGCGTTCGGGCTGCAACCGCACCGGTCGGAGGCGTTCAAGCTTTCCAGCGATCCGCTATTCGTGGACAAGGTGCGGGATATCGTGGGGTTCTATCTGTCGCCGCCGGCCCGCGCGCTTGTGCTCTGCGTCGATGAGAAGAGCCAGGGACAAGCCCTCGACCGCGAGCAGCCGGTCTTGCCGACGATGCCGGGCATGCCCGAACGGCGGACGCACGCCTATGTCCGGCACGGGACGACGTCGCTGTTCGCCGCGCTCGACGCCGCAACGGGCTTCGTCATCGGCAAGCGCTATAGACGCCACCGGGCGCGGGAGTTCCTCGATTTCCTCAAGGAGATCGACGCCCGCGTCCCCGAAGACCTGGACGTTCATATCGTCATGGACAACTACACGACCCACAAGACCGCTTCGGTCAAGGCATGGCTGGCGCGACGGCCACGCTATCACGCTCACTTCACGCCGACCTCGGCCTCATGGATCGATCAGGTGGAGCGCTGGTTCTCCGAGCTGACGCGCAAGCAGCTTCAACGGGGCGTGCACACCTCCACGAAACAGCTCGAGGCGGATATCCATGCCTTCATCGACCGGCACAACCAGGATCCCAAGCCCTTCAAATGGACCAAAACCGCCGACGATATCCTCGCATCCGTCAAACGCTTCTGTCACCGCGTCGACCGCACATTATGCAGCGAACTTTAGACTCAGGACACTAGACACGGTAAACCAAGTGTATGAGGTGCGGCAACAAGACGACGTATTGTTGCAAGTGCTGGGCATGGTAAATGGATTGCTGGCCGCGGAGGTTGACTGCTGTAAGGCTGATGATCATACCAAAATTGATCAAAAAAGAATAGGGGCATATATTTTTGTTGACGCGTCTTGTAACGCCCTGTATGTCGGAGAGGCAACTACGAGTTTGAAAGATCGAATTCGCCAGAACTATATTACTACCACTGCCAGAACATTCAAGACAAATTGGTGCAACGACAAAATAAAGATCCCGACGATTTCAAGGCGGCGTCGAAAGACTGGGTGATAATTACGATATATGTCGAAAAATCGAACGACCCTAAGAGGCCGTTTTAGAATATACTATTGAAATTATTCGATTTCTGATCGGTATGGCTGCATGCTTCACACACATGCCAATGGACTCCCGCAATCTTGGGAGTTACGATCCGTTTGCCGACGCGGATACCGTGCAGACAGGATGCGGGGACAATACACTGAAAGTAATCGATTCATTCTGAAACGGCCTCTAAAGAACATAAGGTGCAGAGCCGGTTGATATATATCCTTGAGAAGGTGCTCATTGCTTTTCTCGATCCGAAACATAACAGAGAATAATTATCGATCCATAAATGGTGGCGACCCCCACCGCATGGTGCCAAACTGTAACGCGGTTGCCAAAACCGTATGGTAAATGATGCCTACTCACCCGAATCTGCGCGCAAGCGCATTACATTGCGTTTACCGGTAGGTGTGCGCGAACCCGATTTCGCGCCGGCGTCCGCCGATACCTCCGCACGACATAAGGACGCCAACGCGCCCCGCCACCACCGCAGATTCGGGGGCGGACCATGGTCCTCTTCCGTTGCACCTCCTTTCGCGCTTCAGTTAGGGGAACTCTCTACGCACAGGATCGACCCCATGCTCCGCCCTGCTCCCGCCGCCGCCCCGCACCCCACCGGGGGGCCCAACAACATCGACCGCCTCCCCGACGAACTCCGCGACCGCATCGACGCCCTCCTCGCCGAAGGCGTCCCCCAGGCCGAAATCCTCGGCCGCATGGAGCGCCCCCTCGCCGACGCAGGCGCCCCGCCCCTCTCCTCCTCCGGACTCAGCCGCTACGCCCGACGCGGCGAGCGCGCGCAGTCCTGGATCGAGGAAACCCGGCTTCTCGCCCCGGCCCGCGCGCGCACTCCCCGAACGCCATGCGCCCCTCGCCCCGACGCGCGCCGTGTAGGCGCGTGTGCGCCGCGCCAATGCGAACTTGGCGCGGCAGGGCGCGGGCCTGGGGCAGCCGCGAAGGTCCAGGTCCGGGCGCACATGCGGCGCAGGCTCCCGGCGCCGAAGCGCGGCAGGGCGGCCTCCCCGCCGGAAGCGCCGCCGCGCCCGGTCAAGCCGCGCGCGGCGGCCCGAAGCGCCCGTACCGCGCCATCGCCGCCGGCAGGACCAGCAGGCTGAGAAGGGTCGAGGTGGCCATGCCGCCGACGATCACGCCGGCCATCGGGCCGATGATCTCGCGGCCCGGATTGTCGCTGCCGATGGCGATGGGCAGCATGGCCAGCGCCGTGACCAGCGCCGTCATCAGGATCGACGGCAGGCGCTCCCGCGCGCCGCGGATCGCCGTCTCCATCGACCATTCCCGCCCCTCGACCTCCACCAGACGGCGGTAGTGCGAGGCCAGCATGATGGCGTTGCGCAGGGTGACGCCGAACAGGGTGACGAACCCGACGAACGAACCGAGGGACAGGACGCCGCCGGTCCACAGCGCCGCCAGCACGCCGCCGACCAGCGCGAAGGGCAGGTTGACCGCCACCAGCAGCACGTTGCCGGCGCGGCCCAGCGCCAGGTAGAGCACCAGCATCATCGCGGCGCCGGCCAGCGCGGCGCGCAGGACCAGTTCGGCGCGCGCCGCGCCGCCCTCCGCCGCCGAGCCGGAGATCTCGAAATGGCTCCCCGCCGGCAGGTCGAGCTCGGCGTGCAGCCGCTCCTCCAATTGCGCGAGGAATGCGCCGGCGTCCACGCCCGCCAGGTTGGCGGTCACGGTCTGCACCCGCCCGCCGCCCTCGCGCAGGACGACGTAGCGCCGCGAGTCCCGTTCGACGCGCGCCAGTTCGCCGAGGGTCAGGACCCGCCCGCCGCGCGCCGCCACCGGCAGTTCGCCGATGCGCTCCGGCGCGGCGCGGAATTCGGGCGGCGCGGCCACCGCCGCCGGGACCGCGCGGCCGCCCTCGTGGACGAGCCCGACCTCGCGGCCCTGGAAGGCGATGTCCACCGCGTCGTACACCTCGGCGGGGCGGACTCCGTGCAGGGCGAGCCGGTCGTAGTCCACCTCCACCGACAGCGCCGGCAGCCCGTGCTGCGCCCGCGCACGCACGTCCACGGCACCGGGCAGGCCGCGCATCAGCGCCGCCGCCTCGCGGCCCTTGCGCTCCAGCAGGTCGAGATTCGCGCCGTAAATGTTAACCACGACCGCGGCGGCGTAGCCCGACACGGTCTCCTCGACGCGCTCGACGAGGAAGGTGTTGACCTCGCCGGCGATGCCCGGAAAGCGGTCGAGCAGATCGCGGATCGAGTCGAGGACGCGCTGCTGGCCGGCGCCCGGCAGGGGGTCGAGATCGACCTCGTATTCGGCGTAATGGCCGCCGAAGGTGTCGGCGCCGCGCTCGGCGCGCCCGGCCCATTGTGACATCTTCCGCACCCCGGGGATCTCCGTCACCCGCCCGGTGAGCAGGGTTCCGATCCGCATCGTCTCGTCGAGCGAGGCGCCGGGAACGCCGGAGGTGTGGATCATGTAATGGCCCTCGCGCAGCTCGGGGAGGAAGCGTTCGTCGAGGGCGGGCAGGACGGCGAGGCCGGCGGCCACGGCCGCGGCCGCCGCGGCCATGACCGCGCGGTCGCGGCGCGCCACCGCGCGCAGCAGCCGTTCGTAGGCGGGCTGGAGGACGCGGACCAGCGGCGGCGGGCGCGGGTCGGCGGCGCCCCTCCCCAGCAGCAGGACGCACAGCGCCGGCGTCACCGTCAGCGCCACCGCGAGCGACGCGGCGATGGCGAGGATGTAGGCGGCCCCCACCGGCAGGACCATGCGCCCCGCCACTCCGGAGAGCGCCAGCAGCGGCGCGAAGGCCAGCGCCACGATGACCGTCGCGTGGACCATCGACGCGCGGACCTCCATCGACGCGTCGAACACCACCTCGCGCGCCGGGCGCGGCGCGGCGGCGGCGCGGTTCTCGCGCAGGCGGCGGAACGCGTTCTCGGTGTCGATGATGGCGTCGTCGACCACCTCGCCCAGCGCGATGGCGAGGCCGCCCAACGCCATGACGTTGAGGCTCATTCCCATCTCCAGCAGCGCCAGCGCGGCGGCGGCCAGCGACAGCGGAATGGCGAGGGCGGAGATGAACGCCGTCCGCGCGTCGAACAGGAACGCGACGAGGACCGCGACCACCAGCGCCGACCCGACGGCTACGTGCTCCGAAAGGCCGGCCAGCGAGCGCTGGATGTAGCCGGCGGGACGGAACAGGTCGTCGTGCAGGACGACTCCCCGCCGCTCCAGCGCCGGCGCCAGGTCGGCGAGCGCGGCGTCGACCTCGCGGCTCGCCGCCAGCGTGTCGGCGCCGAACTGGCCGATGACCATCATCACCACGGCGGGTTCGCCCATCACCGCCGCCTTGCCGATCGCCGGCGCCGCGCCGGGGACCACCTGCGCCACCTCGCCTATGGCGACCGCGCCGCCGCCGCCGCCGGCGCGCGCGGCGACCTTCGCCAGGTCGGCCGGGTCCATCGCCTGTCCGCTCGTCGCCAGCGCCAGGCTCCACGACGGGGTCTCGACGGCGCCGGCGCCGCGGCGGTCGAAGGCGCCCGCCGCCGCCGCGGCCAGGTCGGCGAGGGTCATCCCGCGGCGGCGCAGCGCGTCCGGGTCGGCCTCGATCCGCCACTGCTTCTCGGCGCCGCCGAAGACGTTGACGTCCGCCACCCCCGGCGCGCGCAGCAGGCGCGGCTTGACCGTCCGGTCGGCCAGTTCGCGCAGTTCGACCGTGGAGAGCGCCGGCGAGGTGAGGCCGATGGTCATGACCGTCGCCGACGAGGAGGCGAACGGCGTCATCGCCGGGGGGTTCGCGCGCGGCGGCATGGCCGCCGCCAGCGGCGCGAGGCGTTCGCCCACCATCCGCCGCGCCTCCCGCCGGCCTATGGAGTCGGCGAAGGTCGCGTTGACCACCGAGAGTCCGGGGATCGATTGCGAGCGCAGCGACTCGATCCCCGGCAGCCCGCCGATGGCCGCCTCTACGGGCACGGTGACCAGGCGCTCCACCTGCTCGGCGCCGTAGCCGGGCGCCTCGGTCTGGACGACGACGAGGACGGGCGAGAATTCGGGGAAGACGTCGAGACTCGCCGTCGCCAGCCGGTATCCGCCCCAGCCCAGCAGCAGCGCCGCGAGGGCCGCGACGACTCCGGGGCGGCGGACCGAGGCGCGGACGACGAGCCCAAGCACGTCAGTCGTCGTCGTCTTCGTTGCGGATTTGCGAGCGGAACTCCTCCGCATAGAGGATCGCGGCGCCGGCGGTGACCACCTCGCCGGCGGGCTCCCGGCCGGCGAGCCAGTAGCGCCCGTCCGGCAGCGGGCCGGCGAGCGTCACTTCGCGGCGGACGAACAGGTCCGCGCCGGCGCGGACGTAGACCCAGTCGCGCCCCATGGCGCGCACCGCCGCCTCCGGCGGCAACGCGAGGCCCTCCGCCGCCTCGTCCGCCAGCGGGATCCGCAGGGTGAGCCGCAGCCCCGCCGGCGCCGCGGCGCCGCGGGCGAGGAAGAAATGCCCCGCGCCGCCCCCCGCCGCGCGCGGCGCCGGCGCCAGCCATTCGGCGGCGATGCGCGCGCCGCCATGTTCGAACCACGCGCCGCGCGCCCCTCCGGGCGCAACCGCCCCCGGAGGCGCCGCCGCGCGCAACAGGCTGTCGGCCCCCGAGGCGAGGCCGGCGAAGCCCGCGCCGTCGGCGGAGAAGGCGCGCCCGGCGAGCGCCGGCCCCCATTCGCGCCGCGCCCGCGCGCGCAGGGCGGCGAGCTCGGCGCGCACGCGGTCGCGTTCGGCGCGCGCCGCGTCGCGGTCCGCCTCCGCCCGCAGCGCCGCCTTCTCCGATACGTCGGCGTTGCCGCGGTGGAGCGCCGCCAGCCGTTCGTGGTCGCGCCGCGCCGCCTCCAGCTGCACCTCGGCGGCGCGGGCGGCGAAGAACCGCTCGCGGTAGCGGTCGCGCAGCGCCGCCAGCGGCTGGATGTCCACCACCTCCGCCGGCGCGGCGGCGGCGGGGGCGCGGCGCGCGGGCTCGAGCCGCGTAGCCGTCACCCCGGCCAGCGCCGCCCGCGCGGCGTCGAGGCGGACGGCCGGCATCCCGCCCACCACCGGCGGCGGCGCGAATGCGTCGTCGTCGCCGTCGTCGTCGCCGTCATCGTCTTCATCCTCATCGCCGTCGTCCGCGCCGCCGGCCGTGAGCGCGTCCCAAAGCCGCGCCGCCCCGTCGCGCGCGGCGACCGCCGCCAGCGCCAGAACCGTGACGAGAAGAAGAAGGAGCGCCGCGCGAACGGCGCCGCGGCGCGTCACCCGCCGGGCTCCGCCAGCGCCAGCGCGGCGGGGTCCAGGCCGGACGCGCCGACGACGACGCGCTCGACGACGTCCTCATAGGCCGCCAGCGCGGCGAGCAGGTCGAGCCGGGCGTCGGTCTCCGCCCGCGCGGCCGCGACGACTCCGAGTTCGGCCTCGAGCGCCTCCAGTCGTCCCGATTCGCCCGCCGCCAGCCGCGCCTCGGCGGCGGCGCGCAGCTCCTCCGCCCGCCGAGCTCCGTCGCGCGCGGCGCCGCGGCGCAGGCGCGCGGCCGCGAGCTCCGCGTCGGCGGCGGCGAGCTCGGCGAGGATCCGGCCCTGGACCGCCAGCACCGCGCGCGCCGCGGCGTCGCGCGCCGCCGCCGCCGCCGCGAGCGGCGCGCTATTGTCGTGGCGCAGCAGCCGCCCGACCTGGCTTCCCAGGCTCCAGACGAGGCCGCCGCCGTCCCACGCCAGGCCGGGCTCGAGAACCAGATCGGGCCATGCGCGCGCGGCCTCGAGCGCGAGCCGCGCTTCGGCCGCCGCATGCCGGGCCAGCGCGGCGCGGACGTCCAGCCGCCCCGTCAACGCCGCCCGGCGCGCCGCGCGCGGCGGCGGCGCGGCGCGCCCCGCATCCTCCAGGCCGCGCGCGTCGAGCGTCACGCCGGCGACGGCGGCGACCGGCGCGCCCAGCGCGGCGGCGAGCCGTCCGCGGCAGGTTTCGCGCGCCCCGGCGCGGCGCGCCTCCTCCCGCGCCGCGTCCGCCGCCTCGCGGCGCGCCCGGGCGACGGCGCCGCCGCCGTCCTCGCCGAGCGCGTGGCGGCGCGCATGCGCGGCGGCGATGTCCTCGCGGATGCGGCGCGCCGCGGCGGCGTGGGCGAGGCGGCGCTCCGCCGCGTGGCAGGCGAGCGCGGCGCGGCGCGTTTCCGCGCGGCGCTCCCAGCCGCGCCGCATGGCGGCGAACGCCAGCGCCTCCGCCTCGGCGCGCGCCTCCGCCCGCCGCGCCGCCCGCGCCGCGCCGCCGGCAAGCGGGACCGCCACCGCGAGGCCGACCGAGAGCGGCGAATCGTCCGGGTCCTCGGGCTGCGTGTCCCAGGCGAGTTCGGGCGCGAGTTCGGGCGCGCGCGGCCGCCCGGCGGCGGCTTCGGCGGCGGCGGCGCTTCGCCAGCGCGCGCGCGCCAGCGCGATGTCCGCGTCGTGATGGATCGCGGCCGCGGTCAGGGCGTCGAGGGTCCACGGATTGCCGGGCGCGAGTCCGTGGGCGGCGAGGAACCGCGCCAGCTCCGGGTCCGCGAGGCTCCGGGCGAGCAGGCGGTCGGCGCCATCGGCCGCGTCGACCGGGCGCGGCGCGGCGTCCGGAGTCGCGCACCCGCCCGCCGCCAGCGCCGCGGCGGCGAGTCCGCGCGCGAGTCTCCTCGCCGCAAGGTCGAGCGCGCCGATCATGATCGGTCGATTTAGACCGGACGGGCGGAATCGGACAACCGCCCCCCTGATCCGGGGGCGGACCATGGTCCTCTTCCGCGGGACCTCTTTTCGCGCTTCAATTGGAGGGAACGCTCCACGAACAGGATCGATCCCATGCCCGACCCCTATCCCGCCCCCGCCCTGCACACGTCCGGCCGCCCCAACAACATCGACCGCCTCCCCGAAGAACTCCGCGACCGCATCGACGCCCTCCTCGCCGAAGGCGTCCCCCAGGCCGAAATCCTCGAACGCATGGAGCGCCCCCTCGCCGACGCAGGCGCCCCGCCCCTCTCCTCCTCCGGACTCAGCCGCTACGCCCGCCGCGGCGAGCGCGCGCAATACTGGATCGAGGAGACCCGCCTCCTCGCCGAGGCCGTCCGCGCCCGCCCCCCGGACGCACCCGGAGACGGCGAGAGCGCCCGCGACATTGCCCCGGCCGCGCGCGACATGCTCCGCGCCCTCGTCCTCGCCGCGCTGGTCCGCGAGACCGAGCGCAAGGACGAGGACGGCGAGGCCGCCCCCGACCCGCACACCCTCGACACCCTGTCGCGCGTCCTGTTGCGCGTCGAGCGCATCGAGCGCGAGGCGCGCCGCGACGAGCGGGAGGACCGCGAGGCGGAGCGGGCCGAAGCCGCGGCGGCGGCGGAGCCGACGCCGTGGGAGCGCCGCGAGCGCGCGGGCCGCATGCTCCGCCAGGTGGTCAAGGACGTCTACGGCCACGACATGGACGCGTCCGACGCGGCGCGGTCGGCGCAGGCGTGGGTCGAAGGCACGGACCTTCCGGCGACGGTGCGCGAGGAGTATTTCGTGGCTTACGGGACGCTTCCGCCGAAGTGCCTGGCGACGCTTGCGGAGCAGCGGCGCCTGGGTCTGTCGGGTCCGTCTGCGATCCCGCAATTCGTGGGCGCGCGCCCCGGCCACCCGCCGCCGCCGCCGAAACTGCGGGGCTTCGTCCCGGAACTCCCGGAATGGGGCTTGGGTCCGCTCCCCGAGGCGGCGCGGGCGGCGGCTGTGGCGGCCTACGGCGCCGAGGCTGTCCCGGTTCTCCCGGAATCGGGCATAACCGCCCGCGCCGCCGCCGCCGCGTAGACGGACGCGCTCCTGGGAGCGCCGGCGTCCCGCCGGCCTCGCGCGAAGCGCGGCGTTGCGCCGCCGCCGTCCCCGCGCGCCGTCCCGGTTCTCCCGGAATCCACCCGCCCGCGTTCCGCATCCCGGCGCCGCCGTTCCGAAACGGCGGCGAAGGCGGTAGGGTAGCCGCCGCCATGCCCGATCCCGCCGCCGACACGGCGCCGGCGGCGCGGCGCGCCCGCGGGGCGCCCATCGCCCGCCGGCCGGCGCGCCGCGCGCGCGCGCTGCTGCGCGTCCTGCTGCTCGCCGCCGCGCCCGCCGCCGGCGCCTGGGCCGGGCTGCACTATTGGGTCGAGGGCGCGCGCTTCGTCTCCACCGACAACGCCTACATCCGCGCCGACAAGGTCGCCGTCGCCGCAGAGGTCGAGGGCCGCGTGGTCGAGGTCCCCGTCAGTACCAACGACGAAGTGCCCTGGGGCGCGGTGCTGTTCCGCATCGACGACGAGCCGTTCCGCATCGCCCTCGCCGAGGCCGAGGCGCGGCTCGTCATGGTCCGCACCGAGATCGCCGCGCTGCGCTCCGAATACCGCCACAAGGCCGAGCGCCTGGCGCTGGCGCGGACCGGCGAACGCTATTTCGAGGGCGAGTTCGCGCGCCAGTCCGCCCTCGCCGAACGCGGCGTCGTCCCCGCCGCGCGCATCGACGAGGCCCGCCACGACCTGGACACCGCGCGCCGCGAGGCCGCCGTCGCCGAACGCGAGCTCGGCGTGGTCCTCGCCCGCCTCGGCGGCGACCCCGGCGCCCCCGACGAGGCCTTCGCCCGCTTCGAGAACGCGCGCGCCTACCGCGACCGCATGGCGCTCGACCTCCGCAACACCGTCGTCCGCGCCCCGGCGGACGGGATCGTCGGCCGCGTCGCCTTGCGGCCGGGGACCTTCGTCAAGGTCGGCGAACCCATGATCGGCCTCGTCGAGACCGCCGGAATCTGGCTCGAGGCCAACCTGAAGGAGAGCGACCTGGCCCACGTCGCCCTGGGGCAGCGCGCGACGGTGGCGGTGGACGCGTATCCCGGCCGCGAATGGACCGCCGAGGTGACGAGTTTCAGCCCCGCCACCGGCGCCGAGTTCTCGCTGCTGCCGCCGCAGAACGCCACCGGCAATTGGGTCAAGGTGATCCAGCGCGTGCCGGTGCGCTTCCGCGTCGCCACGCGGCCGGGCGACCCGCCGCTGCGGGTGGGGATGAGCGCCGCCGTGTCCATCGACACCGGCTACGAACGCCCGCTCCCCCGGTTCGCCGCCTCCGCCGCGGCCTGGCTCGACGGCCTCCTCGGCCGCGCCGCCGCCGGGGGGCGCCCGGCGGCGCCCTGACGGCGCGCGCCGTGGCCTTCGCCGAGGGCGGCCGCGCCCGCCGCGCGCTGGTCGTCGCCACCGTGATGACGGCGACGATCATGCAGGCGGTGGACATGACCATCGCCAACGTCGCCCTGCCCACCATGCAGGGGGCGCTGCTCACCACCCAGGACCGCATCTCCTGGGTCCTGACCTCCTACATCGTCGCCGCGGCGATCTTCATGCCGCCGACCGGTTTCCTCGCCGGGCGGTTCGGGCGCAAGCGCTTGCTCGCGGTCGCCGTCGCCGGCTTCACCGTCGCCTCGATGCTGTGCGGCATCGCCGGCTCGCTCGAGGAGATCGTGATCTACCGCCTCGCCCAGGGCGCGTGCGGCGCCTTCCTCGTCCCGCTGTCGCAGGCGGTCATGCTCGACACCTACCCGCGCGAACAGCACGGCCAAGCGATGGCGATATGGAGCAGCGGGGTGATGATCGGCCCCATTGTCGGCCCGACCCTGGGCGGCTGGCTCACCGAGTTCTACGACTGGCGCTGGGTGTTCTTCATCAACCTGCCGTTCGGCGCCGCGGCGCTGGCGGGCGTCCTCGCCGTCGTCCCGGAGACTCCGCG
Source organism: Alphaproteobacteria bacterium (assembly GCA_965242575.1). Taxonomy (GTDB): domain Bacteria; phylum Pseudomonadota; class Alphaproteobacteria; order UBA7887; family UBA7887; genus JANQOH01. The sequence continues at coordinate 1,072,102 of OZ251461.1, read as the reverse complement.
CGACCGCCGCCGGCGCCTCGACCGCTTCGGCTTCCTGCTGCTCGCCCTCGCCGTCGGCGCCTTCCAGCTCATGCTCGACCGCGGCGAGATCGAGGACTGGTTCGAAAGCCCCGAGATCGTCCTCGAGGCCGGGGTGGCGGCCGCCGCGTTCTTCATGTTCGTCGTCCACACCGCGACCGCGCCGCGCCGGCCGTTCGTCGACCCGCGCCTGTTCGCCGACCGCAACTTCCTCGCCGGGCTGGCGCTGGTCGCCGCCTTCGGCGCGCTGCTGCTCACCGGCTTGGCGTTGCTGCCGCCGTTCCTCCAGCACCTGGCGGACTACCCGCCGCTCGCCGTCGGCGTCGTCCTCGCCCCGCGCGGCGCCGGCGCGATGGCCGCCATGCTGCTGGTGAGCCAGATCTCCAAATCGGTCGACCTGCGCCTCATCGCCCTCGCCGGGCTGGGGCTGATCGCCTGGTCGATGTGGGAGATGGCGGGGTTCGACGCCGGCGTCGACATGTTCGCGCTGATCTGGACCGGCGTCGTCCAGGGCTTCGGCCTCGGCATGTTCTTCGTGCCGCTCAACGTCATCGCCTTCGCCACCCTCGACGACCGCCGCCGGACCGAGGCGGCGGGGATTTTCAACCTTGCGCGCAACCTCGGCAGTTCGATCGCCATCGCCGTGCTGGTGGCCCTCGTCACCCGCTACACGCGGATCGCCCGCGCCGAGCTCGGCGCCCACGTCACCGCCTTCGACGCCGCCGGCCTGCCCGAAGCCTGGTCGTCCGCCTCCGCCGCCGGCCTCGCCCTCCTCGACGCCGAGATGCTCCGCCAAGCCGGCGCCATCGCCTATGTCAACGACTTCAAACTGATGACCCTGGTCGCCCTCGCCGCCATGCCGCTCCTCCTCATCGTCCGCCTTCCCCGCCGCCGGTGACGCCGCGCTTTCCTGGCCAATGGAAACGAATCATGAGCTATAATCGGATCGATTCGCGGCGCGGCGGACGGACGGAGGGGACGATGGCGCGGCCTGTCGGGATCGACCTGTTCGCCGGCGCCGGCGGCCTGGGCCTCGGCTTCGAAGCCGCGGGCTTCGACGTCGCGGCGGCGGTCGAAATCGACCCGATCCACCGCGCCACGCATGAGTTCAACTTCCCCTGTTGCGCGACGATGCGCCGCGACGTCCGCGGCCTGCAGAGCGCGGACGACAGCCGTTCGCACCCAACCCCAACGAAGCATGACCATGATCCCGATCTTCCGGCCCGCGATCCTCGCGTCCATCGCCGCCGCCCTCGCTGCTTGCGCCGGAGGCGGCGCCCCGGCGCAAGTGGAAATCCACAGCACTTAGAGGCCGTTTTAGAATATACTATTGAAATTATTCGATTTTTGATCGGTATGGCTGCATGCTTCACACACATGCCAATGGACTCCCGCAATCTTGGGAGTTACGATCCGTTTGCCGACGCGGATACCGTGCAGACAGGATGCGGGGACAATACACTGAAAGTAATCGATTCATTCTGAAACGGCCTCTTACAACCCGGACGAAATCGCCTACATGAAGTTTCCGGGAAACAACACCATCAAGGTGAACGCCTTTCTTCGGCAAAGGGGCGGAGATAACGTTACCTGCGCCGGGGGGAAGGTTGGTCTTTTGGGAGTAAGTGCTTACGCCACGGAAAGGATGACTGCTATCTTCGGATCCGTCACCAATCCGCACCTTGACACCGGAGATGTGAAACTTCCGGATCCTCCGGATCCTCGTTACCGGGAAGACGTTATTGAGAAAACTTGTAATTCCAACGGATGGGCGACTTTCGAGAATGTCGCCGACGGGGATTATTACTTGTCGGCGAGTGTGTGGTGGGAAACCGCGACCGGATATAATGCTTCGATGGAGTGGAATGGCGGAAACTTCATGCGCAAGGTTTCGGTTTCCGGAGGAGAAATCATCGAGGTGATTATGAGACACTAGTGTCCTGAGTCTAAGAGGCCGTTTCAGAATGAATCGATTACTTTCAGTGTATTGTCCCCGCATCCTGTCTGCACGGTATCCGCGTCGGCAAACGGATCGTAACTCCCAAGATTGCGGGAGTCCATTGGCATGTGTGTGAAGCATGCAGCCATACCGATCAGAAATCGAATAATTTCAATAGTATATTCTAAAACGGCCTCTAAGAGCCCGTACCGGAATAAGTTTTGCTTTTATGCTCTTGCCATTCTTCGGATGAGTATCTGCACATTTCCGATGAAGAGCCATGCTTGCGCCGTGGCGATGGTCGCCTCGAAATCCTTGGCCAGACGCCGGTTACGGCTCAGCCAGGCCAATGTCCGTTCGACGACCCAGCGGCGTGGCAACACCTTGAACCCCTGCCCGGACGGGGCGCGTTTCACGACCTCGAGCCGCCAACGCCCCTTGCCCTCGAGGGCCGCCGCCAGTTGCGGACCCGCGCCCGCGCCATCGGCAAAAATGTGGCGCAACCACGGAAACCGACGCCGGATCGAGGCGAGCAGCTCGGGCGCGCCATCGCGATCCTGGATATTCGCGGGATGAACTACCGCCGCGACCGGAAAACTGCAAGCGTCGGTGACGATGCGCCGCTTGCGGCCTTTGACCTTCTTGCCGGCGTCGAAGCCGCGCGGGCCGCCGCTCTCCGTCGTCTTCGCCGATGGGCTATCGATAACGCCAGCCGACGGGCTGGCCGCACGCCCCTCGGCCTTACGCGCCGCCAGCAGGAGACGATGGTCGATCGATACCCACAAACCGCTGTCGCGCCACGCCGCGAAATACCCGGACACCGTCTGCCAAGGCGGAAAATCCTTCGGCAACATGCGCCACGGGCAGCCGGTGCGACAGATATAAAGAATCGCGTTCACCACCGCGCGAAGCGCCACACGACGCCTGCGCCCGAGCGGTTTGCGGCGCGGCATGTCGGGCTCGATCGGGCCCCATTCTGCGTCGTCCGGATCGCTTGCGTAGCAGCGGCCCGCACGCGCATACTGCGCGCGAGTGATTTCAGTCCACATGTTGCGCCTCACTGGTTTCGGTCACACAACCAGTGAACCACAACCGACTGAAATCACTCAACTCATTTCAAAACGGACACTCAGGATCGCCTCCGACAACCGCGACGACTGGAATGCGGCGGAGGACGCGCTGCGCCGCGACGCTGTGGACGTGCTGTTGATCTCCCCCGAACGGCTGGCCAACGACCGGTTCAACGCCCGGGTCCTGGCGGAGATCGCCGGCCGGGTCGCGCTGCCGGTCATCGACGAGGCGCATTGCCTCTCGGACTGCGGGCGCGACTTCCGCCCCCACTACCGGCCGATCGGGCGGATCGCCCGCAACCTGCCCCGGAGCCCGCCCCGCCCGCAAGGCCGGCGAACGCGCGCCCCGGGGGACGGCCGCTGTCGCCGGCGTGTAGCCTGCCGCCGGGCGCAGCGCGAATCGCGAAGGGGCGGTCGACGATGGAATGGGTGTTCGGATACGGCTCGCTGGCGGACGCCGCCGCGCTCGCCGCGTGGCTCGGACGCGGCGCGTTCGCGCCCGGCGAAACCGCGCTGCGCCGCCTGGCGGGCCATCGGCGCGCCTGGAACGTGGCGCGCGACAACGCCGAAATCCGCCCCGGCCGGCCCTGTTACGTGGACGCGCGGACGGGGGCGCGCGCCGACCTCTTCGTCGCCGTCGTCAACCTCCGCCCGGCGCCGGGGGCGGCGGCGAACGGCATGGCGTTTCGCGCGACCGGCGCCGAACTGGCGAAACTCGACCGGCGCGAATTCAACTACGACCGCGTCGACGCCTCCGGACTGCTCGACCGTCCGCTCCCCGGCCGGGTGTGGCTCTACCGCGGCTCGGCGGCGGCGCGGGCGCGCTACGAACGCGGCGCCGCGGCGGGCCGCGCCGTCGTCGCGCGGCGTTACCTCGAGTCCGTCGAGGCGGCCTTCGCGTCGCACGGCGCGGCGTTCCTCGCCGAATACCGCGCCACCACCGACCCGCCCGCGGTCCCGCTCGCCGACCTCCGCCGCACCGACTGGCCCGACCCGCCCGACCCGCCCTCCGCTTGAACCGCGCGCGCGGCGGTGCTTTCTTGCGCGCCCCGCCGCCGCACCCGGGCGCCGCCGCCGACCCATGCTCGACCCGACCCTGATCCTCGTCAACGGCGTGACCTACGCGTCGTGGCTGTTCCTCGTCGCCGTGGGGCTCACGCTCATCTACGGCGTGATGAACATCCTCAACGTCGCGCATGGCAGCCTGTATGCCCTCGGCGCCTACACCGCCGCCTGGGCCGTCGGCGAATACATGGCGACGGGCGGCCCCGTGTTCGCCTCCTACGCGCTGCTGCTCGCCTCCGCGCTCGCGGTCGGCGCGGTCTTCGGCCCGGCGATCGAGCGCGGAGTGCTGCGCTGGCTCTACGGGCGCGACGAGATCGTCGTCGTGCTCGCCACTTTCGCCCTGTTCCTGATCCTCGAGGACGCGATCAAACTCGTGTTCGGGGCGGAGTCCTACCTGCCCTACCAGCCCTACACCGCGCTCGGTTTCGTCGAGGTCGGCGGCGTGCCGTTCCCGGTTTACGACTTCTGCCTCGTCGCGCTCGCCGCCGCGGTCGGCGGCGCGGTGTGGTGGGGCCTCAACCGCACCCGGACCGGCAAACTGCTGCAAGCGGTGATCTACGACCGCGAGATAAGTTCGGCGCTCGGCGTCGACGTAAGGCGTATGTTCCTCGTCACCTTCTCCGTGGGCGCGGCGCTCGGCGCGGTCGGCGGCGCATTCACCGCGCCGATGATTTCGGTGGTGCCGGGAATCGGCGTCGAGGTCATCGTGCTCGCCTTCGCGGTGGTGGTGATCGGCGGGCTGGGCAGCATCGAAGGCGCCGCGGTCGGCGCGCTGCTGGTGGGGATCGGACGCACCCTCGCCGTCAACGCCATGCCGGTGCTGGAGCTGTTCGTGGTCTATGGGGTCATGGCGCTGGTGCTGGCCGCCCGCCCGCAGGGCCTGTTCGGGCGCGCCGAGGCGCGCAAGATCTAGCCCGTGCGCCGCGACTACACCGCCGCCGGCCTCGCCGCCGCCGCGCTCGCCGTCCTCTCCGCGTGGTGGTGGCTGCCGGGATGGGCCGCCAACATGCTCGCCCTCGCCCTCGCCAACGGGCTCGTGGTGCTGGGCCTGACGATCCAGATCCGCGCCGGCCTGGTGTCGTTCGGCCAGGCGCTCTATTACGGTCTCGGCGCCTACGCCGCCGCCATGCTCGGCCATTTCGGCGGCGTGACCGACGTCGCCGTCATGCTGGCGGCGGGAGTCGCGGTCTCCGCCGCCGTCGCCTGGGCGCTCGGGTTCCTGCTGGCGCGCTACCGCGGCATTTTCTTCGCCATGCTGAGCCTGGCCTTCTCGATGATCCTGTTCGGCCTGCTGACCAACAGCGCGGCGCTCGGCAGCACCGACGGGTTCGGCGTCCCCGCGCCGACCTTCCTCGGCTTCGCGCCGGAGGGCGACTCGCGCCTCACGCTGTGGCTGTTCGCGCTCACCGCGCTGCTCGCCCTCGCCGTCGCCTGGGCCGCGCACCGCTACCTCGAATCGATGCTGGGCCGGATCGGCGAGGCGATCCGCGAGAACGAGGTCCGGGTGGACTATCTGGGAGTCTCCACGCGCCGGGCGATCCACGTGAAATACGTCCTCGCCGCCGCGTCGTCCGGGCTAGGCGGGGTGCTGACGGCGCTGCTGATCGGCCACGTCACGCCGGAGGACTTCGTCTATTGGACCAAGTCGGGCGAGTTCGTCTTCGTCGCCATCCTGTCGGGCTCGGGCAGCGTCGCCGCGCCGTTCCTGGGCTCGCTGCTGTTCGAACTGGTGCGCAGCTACGCGCTGCAATACGCGCCCGACTTCTGGCAGATCCTGCTCGGCGGGACCCTGCTGCTGACGATCCTGTTCCTGCCCGGCGGCCTGTGGTCGGCGGTGCGCGCGGTCCGGCGGAGGGCCGGGCGGTGATCGCCCCGGCGCTGGAGGCGCGCGGGCTGGAGAAGCGCTTCGGCGCCGTGGCGGCCGCTCGGGCGGTCGATGTCGCGGTGGCCGCCGGCGAGCGCGTCGGCGTCATCGGCGCCAACGGCGCCGGCAAGACCACCTTCGTCAACATGGTCACCGGCTACCTCAAGCCCGATAGCGGGACGATCCTCCATGACGGGCGCGCGATAGGCGGCCTCGAACCTCGCCGGATCGCCCGGCTCGGCGTTCGCCGGTCGTTCCAGATCCCGCAGATCTTTCCGGCGTTGACGGCGTTCGACAACATGCTGCTCGCGGTCGGCGCGGCGCGTCCCGGGCGGCCCGGCTTCTGGCGCCCGCTGCGCGACGCCGCGACCACCGCCGGCGCCGCGGCGGCGCTGGCCCGGTTCGGCCTCGAATCCCACGCCGAGCGGATCGCCGGCGAACTGCCGCAGGGGCTGCGCAAGCTCCTCGACATCGCCATGGCGCTGGCCGGCGAAACCCGGGTGCTGCTCCTCGACGAACCCACCAGCGGCGTCAGCGCCGAGGAGAAGGGGGCGGTGATGGACACGGTCGCCGAGGCGCTGGCGGAGGGCGAGGCGGCGGCGCTGTTCGTCGAACACGACATGGAGGTGGTGGAGCGCTACGCCGCGCGCGTCGTCGCCTTCTACGACGGGCGGGTCATCGCCGACGGGCCGACTGGCGAGGTCCTCGCCGACGCCGACGTGCGCCGCCACGTGGTCGGCCCCGAACTGCACCGGCGGGCGTGACGTGGCGCGGCTCGCGGTCTCCGGCCTGTGCGTGTCGATCGCCTCGGCGTCGATCCTGGAGGACGTCTCGCTCGAGGTCCCGCCGGGCTCCTGCTGCGGGCTGATGGGGCGCAACGGCGCCGGCAAGACCACCTTCATGCGCGCGGCGATGGGGCTGGTCCGCGCCCGCGCCGGCGCCGTCGCGTTCGGCGAGTCGGACCTTCTCCGCCTGCCGGCCCATGCGCGCGCCCGGCTGGGGATCGGCTACATGCCGGAGGACCGCCGCCTGGTGCCGGGGCTGGACGCGCGGGAGAACGTCCTCATGCCGGCCTGGGCGACGCGGAGCGCCGACGCCGAGGCGCGGCTGGAGCGCATCCACGAACTCATGCCCGAGGTCGCCGCCTTCGCCGGGAGGCGGGCGTTGCAGCTGTCGGGCGGCCAGCAGAAACTGGTGGCGCTCGCCCGCGCCCTGATGGCGGGCCGCGAACTGGCGCTGCTCGACGAGCCGTTCGAGGGCGTGGCGCCGGCGCTCGCCGCCCGCCTCGCCGAAGTGCTGGCGGGCCTCAAGGAGATGGGCCTGACGGTCCTGCTGTCGGAATCCGACACCGTCCACTCCGCCGACCTGCTCGACCGCCTCTACGTCATAGAGCGCGGCCGGGTCCGCCCGGTCGACGCCGCGGCGGCGGCGTAGGAGAAGCCGCTGGCGCCGCGGCGCGCGCCGCTCTTCCCGCCCCTGCCCGGCGCGCGGTTCGACGTCCTCTACGCCGACCCGCCATGGGACTACAAGGGCCAGCTGCAACACGCCGGGGCGGGGAGCGGCGACACCGGCGGCGCGGCGCGCCACTACGGGACCGTCACGCTCGACGCGCTGCGGACCTTGCGGGTGGACCGCATCGCCGCCGAGAACAGCCTCTTGTTCCTGTGGGCCACCAACCCGCACCTGGACCAGGCGATCGACCTCGGCAAGGCCTGGGGGTTCCAATGGGCGACCGTCGCCTTCGTGTGGGACAAGATGCGGGTCAACCCGGGCTTCTATACGATGAGCCGGTGCGAACTCTGCCTCGTCTTCAAGCGCGGGAGGATCCCGGCGCCGCGCGGCGCGCGCAACGTGCGCCAGCTGGTGAGCGCCCGGCGGGGCGCGCATTCGCGAAAACCGGAGGAAGTGCGCCGGCGGATAGAGAGAATGTTCCCCTCCTCGCGCAAGATCGAACTCTTCGCCCGCGGCGGCGCGCCGGCGGGCTGGACGGCTTGGGGACTCGAGGCCGATGACGCCTGAACCCCTCGACCGCCGCCTGTGCGTGGCGCCGATGATGGACCGGACCGACCGCCACGACCGGTTCTTCCTGCGCCGCCTCACCCGCCGCGCGCTGCTCTACACCGAGATGATCCCCACCGGCGCGCTCCTGCACGGCGACGCGGAGCGCCACCTGCGCTTCGACCCCTGCGAACACCCGGTCGCGCTCCAGCTCGGCGGCGGCGACCCCGGCGAACTGGCGCGCGCGGCGGCGCTGGCGGCCGAGTGGGGTTACGACGAGGCGAACCTCAACGCCGGCTGCCCCAGCGCGCGCGTGCGCGACCGCCGCATCGGCGCCTGCCTGATGGCCGAGCCGGAGCTGGTCGCCGCCTGCGTCCGCGCGATGGCCGCCGCCTCCGGCCTGCCGGTCACCGTCAAGACTCGCATCGGCATCGACGACCGCGGCGATTACGGCTTCCTGCTCCGTTTCGTCGACGCCGCGGCGGCGGCCGGCTGCCGGACCTTCATCGTCCACGCCCGCAAGGCCATCCTCTCCGGCCTGACGCCGAAGCAGAACCGCGAGATTCCGCCGCTCGACCATGCGCGCGTCCACCGCCTCAAGCGCGACCGTCCGGAGCTCGAGGTCGTCATCAACGGCGGCGTTTCCGCCCTCGAGGAGGCGCGGGCGCATCTCCGCTACGTGGACGGGGTCATGATCGGCCGCGCGGCCTACGAGAACCCCTACATGCTCGCCGCCGCCGACCGCGAGATTTTCGGCGACGCGGCGGCGCGGCCGCCATGCCGGCGCGCGGCGGCGGAGGCGATGATCCCCTACGCCATGCGCGAGGCGGCGCGCGGGGTTCCGCTCAACGGCGTCGCGCGCCACATGCTGGGCCTGTTCCGCGGCCGCCGCGGCGGCCGCGCCTGGCGCCGGCACTTGAGCCAACATGCGCCGCGCCCCGGCGCCGACGCGAGCGTCCTGCGCGCGGCGCTGGCGCTGGTGGGGGACGATGAGCCACCGCATCGCCCGGCGGGTTGCGAGGAGTCGCCGGAACGGTGTATGTACCCCATCGACACCGCTTCGCCCTCGGGCGCAACGGCGCAGACCGAGCAATGAGCGACATGACCGCACTGAACGACGACCTGCTTGAAATTCCCTCGATGGCCGTCCTTCGACGCCCACTTACCAAGGAGGAAGCGCGTAAGTGGGGAGGGCGGCGCGATACGGCGCGCCGGAACGCCTTGGCGGCGCTGGCGCAGCTCGCGAGGAGCGATGACAAGCTGGCGGAGGAACTCGCACAGTTGTTGCTTTACCGGCGCATATACGACGCCATGGCGACCCGGTTGCTCGAGCCGCGGCATGGGCCAGTGGCGGCCTTTGACGCCAGCATCCGCGAAGCGGAGAAATCCTTCTCACAGGTGCTCCGTTGAACGGCGCGGCGAATCGGGAAGAGACAGGGCGGGAACCCGACGTCTCCGATACCGGGAATCATGAACGGGAAATTTCTTCGTCCCATACCGTTGTTGGACAATTCGAACGAATTGTCGCGGGCGGCGTCATGCAGTCGTCTCCCGATCATCACCCTATCTTCGATAAATTTAACTCCGACCACGTCACTCAATTTCTTGAGCATTCTCATGAAATAGCCATAGAAGAAAAACGTCACCGCCGGGAGAACACGCGGCTATTTTTCGGTGGTTCCGTTATATCGATTGTTGGGTTCGGTTTGTTGACATAGTATCTTTTGCCAAACCATTCGGATATGTTCTTTGAAATTTTGAAGACGATCGGCGCTTCCGCTCTGGGGGCGGCCGGCGGATACGGCTTCAAGGCCTACCAGGATCAACGCCGATCCTGACGGAATACGCGCGTCGCCAAGCGCCATCGTTCTTGTAACAGCTGCACGGGACACTGACCCATGCACGTCCACCTCGACGCACTCGGCGGGGCCGCCGGCGACATGTTCTCCGCCGCGCTGGTCGATGCGCGCCCGGAGATCGAGGAGCCGGTGCGCGCAGCCATCGCCGCGCTCGACCCGCCGCCGGACGTATCCTGGGAATTCCGCCCGCACGACGACGGCGCGCTGGCCGGGCGGCGGTTCGTCGTCCGGGGGCCGGAGCCCGCCCACTCCACCCCGGCGCGCGCGCTGGCCGAACGGATCTCGGGCGCCGCGCTGCCGGCGCCGGTGCGCGACCGGGCGCGGGCCATGCTCGACGCGGCGGCGGAAGCCGAGGCGGCGGTCCACGGCGTCGCCCCCGCCGACGTCCGCTTCCACGAACTCGGCGGTTGGGACACGCCCATCGATTTCGTCGCGGCGGCGGCGGCGATCGAGGCCCTCGGCGCGCCCGGCTGGTCGTGCGGCCCGCTGCCGCGCGGGCGCGGCGCGGTCGAGACGGCGCACGGCGCCCTGCCGCTGCCCGCCCCCGCCGCGCTGCGCCTGCTGGAGGGTTTCGTCCTGGTGGACGACGGCCTCGAGGGCGAGCGCGTCACGCCGACGGGCGCGGCGATCCTGCGCCATCTCGCGCCGTCGCAAGCGCCCGACCCGACCCCGCGCAAGCTCCTCGCCTCGGGCCACGGGTTCGGAGCGCGCGAACTGAAGGGCCGGAGCAACGCGCTGCGGGCCGCGCTCTACGAAGACGCCGCGGCGGGCGCGAACGCCGTCCTCGCGGCCGACCGGGCGGCGCGGCTGGCCTTCGACGTCGACGACCAGTCCCCGGAGGACCTGGCCCTGGCGCTGGAGCGGATTCGCGCCGCGCCGGGCGCCATCGATGCGGTCCAGCACCCGCTCATGGGCAAGAACGGCCGCCTGGCGGCGCGGGTGGAGGTCCTCGCGCGGCCGGAGGCGGCGGACGCGCTCGCCGAACTCTGCTTCGCCGAAACGACGACGCTCGGCCTGCGCCGCGACGTCGTCGACCGCCTCGTCCTCGACCGCAGGCAGGTCCGCGTCGATGGCCCCGGCGGGCCGGTTCGGGTAAAGGTGGCGGCGCGGCCCGGCGGCGCGCGCACGGCGAAGGCGGAACTCGCCGACCTGCGCGGCGAGGGCGGCGGACACGCGGCGCGCGCGGCGCGGCGCGCGGCGGCGGAGCGGCGGGCGCTGGCGGAAGGCGGCGATGACGGCGACGGCGGCGATTGAACGCATCGAGCGGACGCTGGCGGAGATCGGACCGGCGACGGTCGCGGTCAGCGGCGGCGTCGACAGCATGACGCTGGCGGCGCTCGCCCACGCCCGCGACCCGCGCGCGGCGCGCATGGCGCACGCCGTCTCGCCCGCCGTCCCGGCCGCGGCGACCGCGCGCGTCCGCCGCCGCGCCGCCGCCGATGGCTGGACGCTGGAGATCCTCGAGGCGGGCGAGTTCTCCGACCCCTACTACCTCCGCAACCCCGCCGACCGCTGCTACCACTGCAAGAGCAACCTGTATCGCGCGGTCGGCGCGCGCGCCGGCTGGACCGTCGTCTCCGGCGCCAATCTCGACGATCTCGGCGACTGGCGCCCCGGCCTCCGGGCGGCGCGGGAGAAGGGCGTGCGGCATCCGTACGTCGAAGCGGGGGTGGACAAGGCGGCGGTGCGCGCCGTCGCGCGGCGGCTGGGCCTCGACGAGGTGGCGGAGCTGCCCTCCTCGCCCTGCCTGTCCAGCCGCGTGGAGACCGGGATCGCCATCGAGGGCGACGTGCTCGGCGCCATCGACGCCGCCGAGCGCTACCTCCGCCGCCGCCTGGGCGCGCGCACCGTGCGCTGCCGGCTGCGCGCCGACGGGGTGGCGGTGGAGCTCGACGCGGCGGCGCTCGCCGCGCTGGCGCCGGAGGAGCGGACGCGCGTCGCCCCGGCGGTGGCGGCGATGTTCGCCCGCGCCGGCAAGGCCGCGGAGGTCCGCTTCGAGGCGTATCGGCGCGGCGGCGCGTTCCTGCATCCGCGCGGGCGATGACCGGCGAGGCGCCGGAGGTCCGGCTCGATTTCGCGCGCGCGTCGCGCACCGGCCTCGACGAGGCCGTCCTCTGCGCCGGCAAATCGACGGCGCAGATCGAAACCGTCCTGGCGGAGGCGCGCGCCGCCGGCCGCGCCATGCTTCTCACCCGGCTGGACGCGGCGGCGTTCGCGGCCCTCGCCGGCGAATGGCGCGCGGCCGTCGATTACGACCCGGTCTCGCGCACGGGGTTTTTCGGCGCGCCCGCGCCGCCGGAGGGACCGGCGCGGACCGCCGTGGTGAGCGCCGGGACGTCGGACGTCCCCGTGGCGCGCGAGGCGGAGCGCACGCTCGCCTTCTCCGGCGTCGCGTCGGAACTCGTCCTCGACGTGGGCGTGGCCGGCCTGTGGCGCCTGCTCGACCGGGTGGAGCGGCTGCGCGAAATGCGCGTGCTGATCGCCGTCGCCGGCATGGACGCGGCGCTGGTGAGCGTCGTCGCCGGCCTGGTGGCGTGCCCGGTAATCGCCGTCCCGGCGAGCACCGGCTATGGCGTCGCCGCCGGCGGCGAGTCGGCGCTCCGCAGCATCCTCGCCAGTTGCAGCCCCGGCGTGGTTGCGGTCAACATCGATAATGGGTACGGTGCCGCTTGCGCCGCCCTGCGCATCGTCAATATGGGGAAGGCGGGAGCATGAGCGGAGCCCATCGCCGCAGCGTCGAACGGTTCGGGAGGGCGGCCGCGCAGTGGAGCATTCTCGAATGGCGCTGACCCGAACGGGCGATCTCCGCGCCGGAAGCGCCGGCGTTTCCGGCGTGTTCGCCGTCGCCGAACGGCGGGCGCTGAAAAAGGAAGTGCGCGGTATCCTCGCGCGCGCCGGCGAAGACAATTGGGACGGCGAGGGCGCATTGGCGGTTTCGCCCCGCACGGTCGAGATAGCCGAACTGGCGATCGATGGATTCCCGAGTTACGTCGCCAGACCGGACGTGGAAGCGACTCCGCGCGGCGAGGTGGACTTCGACTGGGCGGTTTCGCGGGACGCGATGCTTACGGTCAGTATCGGTCCGTCGGGAGAGGTCGCGTTCGCCGGCCTCTTCGGCGGCGCGCGCGTCAGCGGCAGCGAGATCTGGAGCGGCGGGATCCCTCGGCTTGTCGAATGTTGCTTCGAACGGCTCCGGGACACCGCCGGTAAATGACGGTCGGGGCGAGCGGTTCGCTCGCGCGTTACGCGACGGAAAAAGGACGGTTCGGAAGCGATGGCGGAGTGAAACCGAAGTTGTTCGAGCCGAACCGAAACCTGGAACTTTCCGTCTTCCGCATCGATGGACTCGACCGCGCGCGCATCCGTGACATAGGGGTAGCCGTGGCGGAGCGGCATCCGAGCGCGCGGCGACTCCATGGATGGGGAGAGATCTCGGCGTCCGATGTCGCGAACGCCGGCCTCCGAACGGCGCGCGACGATACGCCGCCCCGGCATGCGAACGTCGTCGGATGGCCGGACGACGCGGCCGAACGGAAGCTCAAGACGCAAATCCTGGCCCGCGCGGCGCGGGCCGTGCGCCTAGACCCGCCCATCGACGTGGCTGGCGCGGTGGAGAAAGAGGCCGGCGCGTGAACGCCATCGCCTTGCGCTACGGGCGCGGCGAGCTCCCCGTCCGGGTGGCGGCGGACTGGCGCCCGACCGTCGTCCGCAAGCCCGCAATGCCGGTCGTCGCGGAGCCGGGGGCGGCGGTCGCGGCGGCGCTGGCGCGGGCGGGGCTGGCGGAAAGGGCCGGGGCCGCGCGCTCGGCCTGCATCGCCATCTGCGACGTCACCCGCCTGGTTCCGAACGGCGCGCTGCTGCCGCCGCTGGTCCGCGCGCTGCTCGACGCGGGACTGCCCGCCGACGCCATAACGGTCCTCGTCGCCACCGGGCTGCACCGGCCGAACGAAGGCGCGGAGCTGCGCGAGGTCGTCGGCGACCGGTGGGTGCTGGACACGGTCCGCGTCGTCAACCATTTCGCCCGCGACGACGCGGCGCACGTCCATGTGGGAACCACGAGCCGGGGGAACGCCGCGCGCATCGACCGGCGCTTCGTCGACGCCGACCTGCGCATCGCCGTCGGCCTGGTGGAGCCGCACTTCATGGCCGGCTGGTCGGGCGGGCGCAAGGTCGTCGCGCCGGGGCTGGCGCACGCCGAGACCATCGCGGCGTTCCATAGCGCCCGCTACATGGACGACCCGAACGCCGACAATTGCGTCCTCGACGGCAACCCGCTCCACGGCGACCAGCTGGAGATCGTCGCCATGATCGGCGGCGCGCTCGCCGTCAACACGGTCATCGACGAGGACCGGCGCCTCGCCTTCGTCAATTGCGGCGAGATCGTCGCAAGCCACCTCGAGGCGGTCGCCTTCGCCCGCCGCCACGCTCGCGTCGCCGTCCCGCGGCGCTTCGCCACAGTGGTGACGAGCGCCGCCGGCCACCCGCTCGACTCCACCTACTACCAGACGATCAAGGGGATGGTCGGGGCGCTCGGAATCCTCGCGCCGGGCGGGCGGCTCGTCGTCGCTTCGGCGTGCTCCGAAGGGCTGGGCTCACCCGAATTCGCCGCCGCGCAGCGCCGCCTCGCCGCGCTGGGGCCGGAGGCGTTCCGCGAAAGCCTGTTCGCCAAGCCCCGCGCCGACATCGACGAATGGCAGACGCAGATGCAGCTCAAGCCCATGCGGGCGGGGGAGGTCCTGCTCTACACCGACGGCCTGTCGGCGGAGGAGCGCGCGCTGACCGGCGTCGCGGCGGCGGATTCGGTCGAGGACGCGGTCGCGGCGGGCGTCGCCGCGTCCGGCGACCCGCATGTGGCGTTCGCCCCCGAAGGCCCCTACGTCGTTCCCTACGCCGCTCCGTCCTGAGTGCGCGATGGGGGCGGCGTGACGGCGGCGGCGGAACGGCCTATACGACGCCCCATGCGGCGGCGCTTCGTCAAGATGCACGGGCTGGGCAACGACTTCGCGGTGTTCGACGGACGCGCCGCGCCGGTCGCGTTCGCCCCGGAGGACGCGCGCGCGGTCGCCGACCGGCGCACCGGGATCGGCTGCGACCAGGTCATCGTGCTGGAGCCCTCGGCCCGCGCCGACGCCTTCATGCGGGTGTTCAACGCCGATGGCGGCGCGGCGGCGGCGTGCGGCAACGGCGCCCGCTGCGCCGCGCGCCTGCTGATGGCCGAAAGCGGGCGCGACCGGGCGGTCCTCGACACCGCCGCCGGAACGCTCGCGGCCGCCGCGCATGGCGATGGGGTCCGCGTCGACATGGGCGCGCCCGGACTCGGCTGGCGCGACATCCCCCTCGCCGAGGAGCGCGACACGCTGCATCTCGGCCTTTCCGCCGGCCCGCTCCGCGACCCGGCGGCGGTGAGCATGGGCAACCCGCATGCGGTGTTCTTCGCGCCCGACGCCGAGGCCGTCGACCTGGAGGCGCTGGGGCCGCTGGTCGAGACGGACCCGTTGTTCCCCGAAGGCGCCAACGTCGAGGCGGCGCACCTCGCCGGCGACGGCGCGCTGCGCATGCGCGTGTGGGAGCGCGGCGCGGGGATCACCCGCGCCTGCGGCACCGGCGCCTGCGCCGTCCTGGTCGCCGCGCACCGGCGCGGGCTGTGCGGGCGCCGCGCCACCGTCCGGCTCGACGGCGGCGATCTCGACATCGCGTGGGACGAGGCCGACGGGCGGGTGCGCATGACCGGCCCGGCCGAGATCGTCTTCCGCGGCGAATTGGCCCGTAACGAATTGGGGGCCTCGCCGCGGTGAGCGAACCCCGGATCGTCACC
The DNA here is from genome assembly GCA_965242575.1 of Alphaproteobacteria bacterium. GTDB lineage: Bacteria > Pseudomonadota > Alphaproteobacteria > UBA7887 > UBA7887 > JANQOH01. The sequence continues at coordinate 1,056,474 of OZ251461.1, read as the reverse complement.
TTCGGCTGCCGCCTCAACGCCTGCGAATCCGAGATCATGCGCGCCCACGCGCGCGGGCGGGGCGACCTGGTCGTCGTCAACACCTGCGCCGTCACCGCCGAGGCGGAGCGCCAGGCGCGGCAGGCGATCCGCCGCGCGCGCCGCGAACGCCCGCGCGCGCGGATCGTCGTCACCGGCTGCGCCTCCGAGATCTCCCCCGTGCGCTACGCCGCGATGCCGGAGGTCGACTCCCTCCTCGGCAACCGGGACAAATTGGCGCCGGGCGCGTTCGCGCCGGGCGGGCCGCGCGCCGAACCGGAGGAGGCCCCCGCCGCCGCCGGGTTCGACGGGCGGGCGCGCGCCTTCCTGCGGGCGCAGACGGGCTGCGACCATCGCTGCACGTTTTGCGTCATCCCCTACGGGCGCGGCCCCAGCCGGAGCGTTCCGCTGGGCCGCCTGGCGGCGGAGGCGCGCGCGCTCGCCGGGCGCGGCTTCCGCGAGATCGTGCTGACGGGGGTGGACATCGCCTCCTGGGGCGCCGACCTGCCGGCGCCCATGGGCTTCGCGGCGATGGTCCGGCGCCTGCTCGCCGCCGTCCCCGAACTCGAACGCCTGCGCCTGTCGTCGCTCGACCCGGCGCAGCTGGGTCCGCCGCTGGTCGCGCTGTTCGCCGCCGAGCCGCGCCTGGCGCCGCACGTCCACCTGAGCGCGCAATCGGGCGCCGACATGGTGCTCAAGCGCATGAAGCGCCGCCACCGCCGCGCCGACCTGGTCGCGCTGTGCCGGGCGCTGCGCGCGGCGCGGCCCGACATCGCCATCGGCGCCGACCTCATCGCCGGCTTCCCTACCGAAACCCCGGCGATGCACGCGGAGACCCGCGCGCTGGTCGGCGAGTGCGGGATCGTCTTCGCGCACGTGTTCCCCTACTCCGAGCGGCCGGGGACGCCGGCGGCGCGCATGCCGCAGGTGGACAAGGCCGAGCGCAAGGCGCGGGCGGCGGAGCTGCGCGCCGCCGCGGCCGCCGCCCGGGACCGGCTCTGGCCGCGCTACCGGGGCGCGCGGGCCGCGGTGCTGATGGAGAGCCCCGCCGAGGGCCGCACCGAGCACTTCATGCGCGCGCGCCTCGCCGCGCCCGCGCGTCCGGGGCGCGTCGTGGCGGCGCGCCTGGTGGACCGCGACGGCGAAACCTGGCGCGCGGAGGCGGCGTGAGCGGCGGCCTGTTCGCCCGCCTGCGCGCCGGCCTCGCGCGGTCGGCGCGGACCTTGGGCGACGGCATCGCCGGGATCGTCGGCAAGCGCGGCCTCGACCCGGCCGCGCTGGACGAGCTGGAGGATCTGCTGATTACGGCCGACCTGGGCCCGGCGGCGGCGGCGCGGCTCGCCGGCGGCCTCGCCGGGCGACGTTTCGCGGACGCCGGCGCCCTGCGCGCGGCGCTGGCGGAGGACGTCGCCGGGATACTCGCCCCGGTCGCCCGGCCGCTGGCGCTGGACCCCGCCCGCGCGCCGCACGTGGTGCTCGCCGTCGGCGCCAACGGGACCGGCAAGACGACCACCATCGGCAAGCTCGCGGCGCGATGGGGCCGCGACGGGCGCCGCGTGACGCTGGCCGCCTGCGACACCTACCGCGCGGCGGCGGTGGAGCAGTTGCGGATCTGGGGCGAGCGCGCCGGCGCCGAGGTGGTCTCCGGCAAGCCGGGGGGGGACCCGGCGGGGGTGGCGTTCGACGCCCATGCGCGCGCCCGCGCCGATGGGTCCGACGCGCTGATCGTCGACACCGCCGGGCGGTTGCAGAACAAGGCCGGCCTGATGGCGCAGCTCGGCAAGGTCGCGCGCGTGCTCGGCAAGCAGGACGCCGGCGCGCCGCACGACACGGTGCTGGTGCTCGACGCCTCCACCGGCCAGAACGCGCACCGGCAGGTGGCGGCGTTCCGCGATTCCGCCGCCGTCACCGGTCTGGTCGTGACGAAACTGGACGGGACCGCGCGCGGCGGCGTTACGGTGGCGCTCGCCGAGGCGTTCGGCCTGCCGGTGCATGCGGTGGGGGTCGGCGAGGGCCTGGACGACCTGCGCCCGTTCGAGGCGCGCGCCTTCGCCCGCGCCCTGCTCGGCCTGGACGAGGAGTAGCGGCGGGCGATGCGGCAATTCGGCAAATTGGCGCTCGAGGTCGGGCCGCTCGTCGTGTTCTTCGTCGTCAACGGGCGCTGGGGGCTCATGCCGGCCACCGCAGCCTTCATGGCGGCGACCGCGGTCGCCGTCCCGGCCTGCTGGCGGCTCGAGGGGCGGCTGCCGGTCATGCCGCTGGTCTCCGGCGTCTTCGTCCTCGGCTTCGGCGGGCTGACCCTGCTGTTCGACGACGAGACGTTCATCAAGACGAAGCCGACCGTCGTCAACCTGCTGTTCGCGGCGATCCTGGCCGGCGGCCAAGCGCTGGACTTGCGGCTGTTGCCGCGCCTCCTGGGCGACGCGCTGCAACTTTCGGACCGGGGATGGCGCCTGCTCACCCTGCGCTGGGCGGGGTTCTTCGTCGTCCTGGCGGCGGCGAACGAGGCGGTCTGGCGCAATTGGAGCACCGAGGCGTGGATCCAGTTCAAACTGTTCGGCATCGTCCCCCTGACGCTGGCGTTCAGTCTGGCGCAGCTACCGCTGATCGCGCGCTATCGGGCCGGGGCTGCAGCCGGCGGGGGAGAAGGATCCGAGAGTCGGGGTTCGTAATCCCTCCCCCCCCCCCCCCCGCGCCGGGCGGGGGGGGGGGGGTAGAAAAATCCCGCGCCCCACGCCAGGTGGATCGTCGGCAGCACCAGGGGCAGCAGGAGCGCGGCGCGCTCGCGGCGGCGGACGCCGATTACGGCGCTGCCGGCGACCACGGCGAAGCCGTAGGCCAGCGGAAACACCGCGGCGGCTACGCTTCCCGCCGCCGCGAGCGCGGCGGAGGCGGCGAGAGCCGCCACGATGGCCGGCGCGGCCAATTGGCGCAGCTGCACCGAGCCCGGATACCGCCGCAACATGGCCCGCTTCCAGCGGCCGTTGTCGAAATACTGCCGCGCCAGCGTCCGCAAGGCGCTGCGCGGCCGGTAATCGGCGACCAGTTCGGGATCGTACCAGACGCGATACCGGCGCATCCGCAGCCGCCAGTTGAGCTCGTAGTCCTCGTTCCGCGCCAGATCGGGGTTGTATCCGCCGACCGACTCCAGCGCGCGGCGCGGAAACGCGCCCAGATAGACCGTATCCACGGAGCCTTCGGCGCCGCCGATGCGGTACCGGGCGCCGCCGGCGCCGAGCGGGTCGGTCATGGCGAGTCCCACGGCCCTCTCGAACAGGGTGAGTCCGACCGGCCGCTGCCGCCCGCCGACGTTCCCGGCGCCCGTTCTGGCCTGGGTGGCCACGGCGCGCCGCACGTAGCCGGGCGGCAGGACCGAATGGGCGTCGCAACGGACGATCATGTGTCCGGTCGCCTCCCGAAGCGCGGCGTTGAGGCCGACCGGAATGGAGCCGTCCGGGTTGGGGACCAGCCGCGCCGCCGGATAGTTCCGCCGGACCAGCGCGCCGAGCGCCGGGGTGTCCGACCCGTCCGCGACGACGACTTCGACAGGTCCGGGATAATCCTGGGCGAAGATCGAATCCAGGGCCTTCCCTATGGTCGACTCGGCGTTGCGCGCCGCGACGATCACCGACACGGAAGGCGCGCCGCCCCCCGGGACGGTCTCGAAATTCCACGCGCGGGCCGCGCGGACGGCCGCCGCGGGCGGAAAGAAGAATCCGAACCCCCAGCTCAGATGCATCGTCGCCAGAACCGCGGGGAGCAGCAGCGCGTCGGACAGGCGGCCGCGCGCCGCGGCGGTCACCGCCGCCGCCCCGATGGCGAGGAGGTAGGCGAGAGGCAGCGCCGCGCCCGCGGCCAGGCCCGCCGCGCCGAGCGCCGCCGACAACGCCAGCCCGGCCACCAGCAGCGGCGCCGCGACCTGCCGGAGCCGCAGCGACGCGGGGTAGCGCCGCAGGACTACGCGCTTCCACCGCCCATAATCGAAATACTGCCGGGCGAGCGCCCGGAACGAGCTGCGGGGCCGGTAGAGCACCGAGAGGGCGGGGTCGAACCAGACGCAGTATCCGCGTTGACGCAACTGCCAGTTGAGTTCGTAGTCCTGGTTGCGGACCAGCGATGGGTCGTAATACCCCACTTCGTCGAGCGGACCGCGCCGGAACACGCCGAGATACACCGTATCGGCCGGCCCCTCGACGCCGCCGGTGCGGTAGCGCGCGCCGCCGGATCCGATCTGCGACGCCATCGCCGCGGCGATGGCCCGTTCGACGGCGGTGCGCCCCGCCGGCGTCTGCATTCCGCCGACGTTCGCGGCCCCGGTGCGCTCCAGCGTCTCCACCGCGCGCCGGACGTAGCCCGGCGGGAACACGGTGTGCGCGTCGCAGCGCACGATCACGTCGCCAGCGGCGATCCGCAACGCGGCGTTGAGGCCCGTGGGCACGATCCGCTCCGGATTGCGCACGAGCCGCACCGAGGGAAAGCGCCGCCGGACCAGGCCGGACACGGCCTGCGTGTCGGAGCCGTCGACCACGACGACCTCCATCGGTCCCGGGTAATCCTGGGCCAGCACCGAATCCAGGGCGTCCTCCAGCACCGCCTCGGCGTCGCGGGCGGGAATGAGGACCGACACCGACGGGAGGGCGGCCGCCTCGGGGCCGGCGGCGGAGCCGCGCGGAGTCATGCGCCGCCCGCCCCTATCCGCCGCTGCGGAACCGCGCCGCCGCGCGGTAGGCCAGCGCGTAGAGGCATGCCAGGACCGCCAGGGCGGCGAGCGCCCAGTCGCGCTCCGGCGGGAGGGCCAGCGCCAGAGCCAGCCCCGCGCCCGCGCCGGTCCACATCAGCGCGCCGGTCGCGGGGTTGGCGATCCGGTCGTTTCCGGCCGCCCGCGCGATCCGCTTGCCGTAGCGCCGGTACACCAGCATGTGCAGGTGCAGCCCGTCGGGCCGGTGGGGCTGGCGCCCGCGGCGGAGCTTGCGGACGACGGAGAACGCCACTTCCAGCAGCGGGTAGGCCAGCACCACCGCGCCGACCCACGGCGACACGCCGGGGTTGCGCGCCGGCGCCATGACCGCCATTGCGGCGAGCGCGAAGCCGGTGAAATACGCGCCGCCGTCGCCGAGGAAGACCCGCCCGCCGGGGAAGTTCGCGACCAGGAACCCCAGCATGACTCCGGCGAAGACGAAGCAGCAGAGCGCCATGTCGGAATCGCCCGCGCCGAGGGCCACGCCGGAGAACGCGATCGCCGCGACGATCGCCGTCCCCGCCGCCAGTCCGTTGAAGCCGTCGACGATGTTCAGCGCGTGCGACACCGCGGCCATGGCCAGGGCGGTGAGGGCGATGGCGACGGCCGGAACCGCCAGCGCCCGGTCGAGGTAGGGGACCTGCACGTGCGTAACCGCATAGCCGGTCGCCAGGCAGAAGGCGGCGCCGGAGAGGATGGGGGCGACGAGCCGCGGGGCGACGCGGCCGTTCTTGGTCACGTCCTCGAACGCGCCGGCCAGAAAGGTGAGGGACGCGGCCGCGCCCAGGGCGAACAGCGCGCCGCGCATCGGCGGCGGGACCATGGCCGAGGCGGCCCAGAACCCGGCATAGACCGCGAGGCCGCCGATCCTCGGGGTGGGCGCCTCGTGGAACTTCTGCGGCCCGGCGGTGCTGTCGTAACTGAAGGCGCCGTGCCAGCGCCGGGTGAAGCCTATGGCGAGGCTCCCCGCCAGCGCGACCGCGAACCCGACCGAGAAGGGATACACGATGTCGGAAACGGCGAGCATCCCCACTGGACTTTCGAAGCGTTTCGCGGCGCCCGCCGACCCGGCCGCCGCGCGGCGCCGTGGCCCGGTTCGCCGAATCGCGCCATACTGGCGCGGCTCGCGCCGTCCCTCGCATATCGTGAGGATATCGAACCGCCGCGGCTTTGTCAACGCGCAGGGAGCGCCGGAGGCCCGTCATGCCGGAGGAAGAGCGCGCGGTCGTCGGCCTGGGCAACGCCGTGGTCGACGTGCTCTCGCATGTCGACGACGCGTTTCTCGCCGCCCGCGGCCTGCCGAAGGGCGCGATGACGCTGGTCGACGGCGGCCGCGCCGGGCGGCTCCAGGCGGCGATGGCGCCGTCGGTGGAGGCGTCCGGCGGCTCCGCCGCCAACACCGTCGCCGGAATCGCCGCCCTCGGCGGCAAGGCGGCCTTCATCGGCAAGACCGGCGACGACCGGCTGGGCGGCGTCTTCGCGCGGGACATGCGCGCGCTCGGCGTGGACTTCGCCGTCCCGCCCGCCGCCGGCGGCGCCGGCACGGGGCGCTGCCTGGTCATGGTCACGCCCGACGCGCAGCGGACGATGTGCACCTGGCTGGGCGCCGCGGCCGAGCTCGCGCCCGGCGACGTCGACCCGGCGCACGTCGCCGCCGCGCGGATTACCTATCTCGAAGGCTACCTCTGGGACCCGCCGGCGGCGCGGGCGGCGTGCCGGAAGGCCGCGTCCATCGCGCGCGGGGCGGGCCGCAAGGTGGCGTTGAGCCTTTCCGACCCCTTCTGCGTGGAGCGGCACAGGCGGGACTTCCGCGCCCTCGTCGACGGCGGCGAAATCGACGTCCTGGTCGCGAACGCGGCCGAGCTGGCGGCCCTTTACGAGGCGGCGGATTTCGAATCCGGGCTGGCGGCGGTCCGCGGCGCGTGCGAGGCCACGGCGCTGACGCGCGGCGCGCGCGGCTCGGTCGTCGTCGCCGGCGGCGCGGTCCACGAGATCGCCGCCGTTCCCGTTCCCCGCGTCGTCGACACCACGGGCGCCGGCGACCTCTACGCCGCCGGCTTTCTCCACGTCCTCGCGGCGGGCGGCTCGGCGGCGGAGGCCGGCCGCGCCGGCGCAGCCGCCGCCGCCGAGACGCTCGGCCATCTCGGCGCCCGTCCGCCCGCCCGGTAGGAGGCGTGGAGGACCGGACGATTCGCCCGCCGCAAGCCGCCGCCGCCCCGACCGGTCGCGGCTGGGGCGAAGCGGCGGCGGTTTACGCCCGCGGGCCGGTCGCGGCGATGCTGTTCCTCGGCTTCTCCGCCGGGCTGCCCTTCCTGCTGGTGTTCTCGACCCTGTCGGCGTGGCTCGCCGAGCACGGCGTCTCGCGTTCGGCGATAGGTTTTTTCAGCTGGGTCGGGCTGACCTATTCGATCAAGGTGTTCTGGGCGCCGGCGGTGGACCGGCTGCCGCTGCCGTATCTGACCCGCCGGCTGGGCCGCCGGCGCTCGTGGATGCTGCTGGCGATGATGGGGATCGCCGCCGGCCTGCTCGGCATGGCGCACACGGATCCGTCGCGGGACCTGGTCCTCATGGCGCTGCTGGCGCTGCTCGTCGCCTTCTCGTCGGCGACGCAGGACGTGGCCATCGACGCCTGGCGGATCGAGGCGGCGGAGGAGACCCTCCAGGGGGCGATGGCGGCGACCTACCAGCTCGGCTACCGCATCGCGATCCTCGTCTCCGGCGGCGGCGCGCTGATCGTCGCCGACCGCATCCCGTGGCCGGCGACCTATGCGCTGATGGCGGCGCTGACCCTGGTGGGGATGGCGGCGGCGCTGGCGATCCGCGAGCCCGACCGGCCCCCCGCGCCGGCGCCGGCGCGGGGGGCGCGGGCGTGGCTCGCCGCCGCGTTCGTCGGCCCCATCGCGGACTTCTTCGCCCGCCACGGGCGCCTCGCGCTGGCGATCCTCGCTTTCGTCGCGCTGTTCCGCGTCTCCGACGTGCTGATGGGGGCGATGGCCAACCCGTTCTACCTCGACACCGGGTTCACGCTGACGCAGATCGGCGCCGTGGCGAAGTTCGGCGGGACGGCGGCGACGATAGCGGGCGCGCTCGCCGGCGGAGTCCTGGTGGCGCGGTTCGGGCTGTTCCCGCCGCTGGTCGCGGCGGCGGTCCTGCTGCCGCTGACCAACCTGCTGTTCGCGGCCCTCGCCGCCGCCGGGCCGGAATTATGGTTGCTGGGCGCGGCGATCTGCGCCGATAATTTCAGCGCTGGCCTCGCCGGGACGGCGTTCATCGCCTACCTGTCCAGCCTGACGAGCCTCGCCTACACGGCGACCCAATACGCCTTGTTCAGCTCGCTGATGACGCTGCCGGGCAAGTTCCTCGCCGGGTTCTCCGGCGTCGTCGTCGACGCGCACGGCTACGCCGCGTTGTTCGTCGGCACGGCCGCGGCCGGCGTTCCGGCGGTGCTCCTCGCGGTTTTCCTCGGCCGGCGCGCGGCGGCGCGCGCCTTGCCGGCCGCGGGCGGGAAGCGGTAGCGTCGCCGGAGCCCGCCGCGCGCCGGGGAGGACGCCCATGGCCGAGTACGAGTTCCTGAAGGTCGCCCGCGAGGGCCGGATCACGGTGGTGACGATAAACCGGCCGGAGGTCTACAACGCGCTGCATTCGCCGGCGCATTTCGAGCTCCACGCCGTATTCGACGATTTCGCCGCCGACCCGGAGCAATGGGTCGCCATCGTCACCGGCGCGGGAGACAAGGCGTTCTCGGCCGGCAACGACCTGAAATACCAGGCGGCGGGCGGCCCGCGCGACCGCCCGGCGACCGGGTTCGCCGGGCTGACGCAGCGATTCGACCTGGCGAAGCCCGTCATCGCCGCGGTCAACGGCTTCGCGATGGGCGGCGGGTTCGAGATCGCGCTGGCCTGCGACCTGGTCGTCGCCTCCGACAACGCGGTGTTCGCGCTGCCGGAGCCGCGCGTCGGCCTCGCCGCCCTGGCCGGCGGCCTGCACCGCCTGCCGCGCATCATCCCGCAAAAGCAGGCGCTCGGCATGATCCTGACCGGGCGGCGCGTCTCCGCCGAGGAGGGGCTGCGCATGGGCTTCGTCAACGAGGTGACGGACCGGGCCGGGCTGATGGACGCCGCGCGGCGGTGGGCCGGCCCGATCCTCGAATGCTCGCCGATGTCGATCCGCGCCTCCAAGCAGGCGGTGAACGCCGGCCTCGACAAGCCCACGCTGGAGGAGGCGATAACGACGACCTACCCCGCCGTCCGGGAGCTTTTCGACAGCGCCGATTTCGTCGAGGGTCCCCGGGCCTTCGCCGAAAAGCGCCCGCCGAAGTGGAGCGGCGCCTGACGCGGGCGCCTACTCCGCGCGCGCCGCCGCCGCGCCGAGGGCGGCGGAGAACTCCCCGAAATCGGCGCGGCGGCGCGGCGAGTCGAGCGGGCCCTCGCGGCGAAGGATGACAGGCGGCAAGTCCGGGTAGGCCGCGAAGCGCAGTTCGGCGGCGGCGCGGTGGCGGCGCGCGGCCAGGTTCGCCTCGACGGAGACGCGCGCCTCCGCCGCGCCGGCGGCGAGGCGGACGCCGCCGGCGCGCAGCCGGCCGCCGGCAACGGAGAAGCTCCCGGAGAGCGTTTCGTAGGCGGTCTCCCCCTCTCCTAGCGCCGACAGGTCGGGCGGGGCGCCGGATTCGCGGGCGGCGGCGATGGCCGCGGCGGCGGAGGCGAGGTCGAAACCGGCGATCCGCCCGTCCGCGGCGCGGAACTCCCCATCGCCCTCCAGCGCCAGCACCATGCGCTGCGCGGTGGCGCCGGCGGTGGCGAAGCGCATCCCGAAGTCGACCGGGCCGCGCACCGAGCGGATCCCGGCCAGCCGCTCCAGCGCCGGCGCGAGGCGCGCGCCGGAGACGGCGATCTCGCCGTCGAGTTCGGGCGCCGCGCCGGCGGAAAGGCGCAGGCGCGCCTCGACCGCGCCGCCGAACAGCCGCCCGGCCAGCGGCGCCGCCTCCAGCGCCCCGTCGCGCAGGACGAGCGCCGCCCGGGCGTCCTCCAGCGGCAGGCCGGCCAGATCGAGCGACGCGGCCGAGACGTCCAGCTCGGCGTCCGCGCCGCGCAGCCAGGACAGGCCCAGCGGCGCGCGCGACGGGTCCGCCCCGGCGCCGGAGGCGGGGAGGAAGAACGCGGCGCGGAGGCGGTCGGCGGCGAGGGCGCCGGTGAGTTTCGGGCGCCGCCCCGACAGGTCGAGCGCGAGACTCCCGCTCGCCCGGATTCCGCCCCGGCCGGAGGCGAGGTCGGCGGAGACGTCGTCGATGCGCGCCCCGTCCCCGTCGCCGGAGGCGGCGGCGCGCAAGGCGACCGCGCCCGGCAGGCGCGCGAGGCCGCCGCCGATCCCGGCCGCCGCCAGCGCCGCCGCCAGCGACGGGTGGTCGAGCGCGCCGTCGACCGCGAAGGAGTCGCCGTCGACCCGCCCCTCCAGCGCCAGCGCGCCGCCGGACAGGGCGAAGGCGGCGTCGAAGGCGAACGCCGGCGCCGCGCCGGACAGGGCGAGCCGGCCCGAGGCGGGGCCGGAAAGCGCGCGCCGCGCGTCCGCCGTGTCCGCGCCGTCCAGCTCCGCGCCGCCGAGCAGCGGCAGCAGGCGGGCGAAGTCCGGATAGGCGGCCTCGGCCTCCAGCGTGAGTCCGCCCTCGTCGGCGAACGCGCCGGACGCGGTCCAGCGCCCGCCGGCGAGCTCGGCCTCGGCGTCGAACGCCAGCGCGCCGGAATCGCCGACCAGCGCGGCGCGCAGCGCCAGGGGGCGGGAGAACAGCGGCGGCGCGGCGCGCGCGCCCGGCCCGCCGAACGCCGCCCAGAGCCGCGCTGGATCGGCGCTCTCCAGCGTTCCCTCCAGGTCGTGGAGGCGCGCGCCGAGCGGGTCGCCGACGACGCCGCGCAGGGCGGCGCGCGCCCCGGCGAGCGACAGCGCGGCGTCGATCTCCACCGCGCCGCGCCCGCCGACCGCCGTGGCGTGAAGCTCGGCCGGCCCCTCGACGGCGGCGAGGACGGCCAGCGCCGGGACGGCGCGCGCCGCCGCCGCGAGGTCGGGCGCGCGCGCGCGGATCGCGGCGTCGATGGCGGGCTCCGCGCCGAGGCCGGTCAACGCGCCGGAAACGGACACGCGCGCGCCCGCCGCGCCGTCCGCCCGCGCCTCGTCGATCGCCAGCGCGCCGTCCTTCAGCGCGCCGCGCAGGACGACGCCGCGCGCCGCCGCGCCGAACGCGGCGACCGCCTCCGCCTCCAGCGCGAAGCGGGCGTCGAACCCCGCCAGCGCGTCGAGGAGGCGGTCGGCGTCCATATCGGCGGCCCAGAAATTCCAGGAATCGAGATCCAGGCGGTCCGCGGCGAGCGCCGCGTCGAAGGCCGGGCGGTCGCCGAACTCCCAGGCCAGCGCGCCGGCGAGCGCGCCGGCGCCGAGCTCGAGCGCGATGTCGTCCGCCCGCCCCTTGCGCGCGCCGCCGGCGACGGCGGCGGACAGGCGGAGGCGGCGCGGGACGGAGGCGGCCTCCGGCGCGGCCAGGCCGGCCCAGTCGAGAAGCGCCGGCAGGTTGTCGGCGGCGGCGTCGATGCGGCCGTCGAAGGTCCAGCTATCGGCGCCGGGAGCGGCGGCGCCCGCGAACGCCGCCTCCGCGCCGCCGCCGAGGACCGCCGCCGCGCGCCGGACCGCGAACGCGCCGCCGTCGAGCGCAGCGTCGAGCGCCGCGCCGCGCAGCGTCCGCCCGCCGGCGCGGAGGGACTCCACGGCGACGGCGATCTCGCCGCCCAGATCGGCGGGAAGGACGGCCGCGGCCAGCGCGCGCCATCCGTCCTCGGCGATCCACGAATCGAGGTCGAACCGGGCGGCGCGGAGGTCGAGCGCGAACCGGCGCGGCGCGGCGGCGGACACGGAGAAGGCGCCGGACAGCGCCGAGTCCCCCAGCCGCGCCGCCGCGTCGCGCGCGGCCAGCCGGCCGTCCTCCCAGTCCACGCGCGCGGCGAAGGCGAGCGCCGCGTCCGGCGGCGGCGCGAGGGCGGGGAACGGCGCGAGCGCCCGCGCCAGCGCGCGCGGGTCCGCCTCCAGCTCCGCCCGTCCCGACAGGCCGCCGCCCTCCGGCGCCTGCCCCGCGAACGTCGCGACCGCGCCTTCGCTCTCGATTCGCACGTGCAGCGCCGCGCCGTCGCGCGCGGCGGTCCAGGCGAGGGGCAGGCCGTCCCACGACGCCCATCCCTCGGCGCGCAGCGCGCCGCCGGGCGCCCGCTCCAGGGCGAGGTCGAGGTCGGCGATCTCGTATTCGGCCCCGTTCGGCCCGCGCCAGGCCGCCCGCCCGCGCGCGACCGAGACGTTCTCCGGCGCCGCGTCCGCGCCGCCCCGGACCAGCGCCTCCCACGCCGCGAGCTGCCAGTTCGGCGCGCCGTCGCGGCCGCGCGCCAGGCGGAATTCGGGTTCGACCAGCCGCGCGCCGGCGATGCGGACCCGCCCCGCCAGCAGCGGCGCCGGGGCGAGGCGGAGCGCGACGGCGGCGGCGCGCAGCTCGTCCTCCGCTGCGCCGCCGGCGGAGATCCGCGCGTCCGCGATGCGCAGCGCGGGCGGGAAGAGGGAGAACGACAGCGGCCCGGAGACCGCCAGTTCGCGCCCCGCCAGCGCGCCGAGGGCCGCCGCGGCGCGCGGGCGCAGCCGCTCCCCGTCCGCGAGTTCCGGGCCGGCGGCGAACGCGGCGGCGATGAGCGCCGCGGCGGCCGCCCCGCCGATGGCGAGGACGCGGCGGCGCGCCGTCACCGTCCCCGCCCGCGCGGAAACGGCGAAACCCGCTTCATCGCGCCGGAATCACGCGCCGGCGCCGGGCTTCCATGCGAGGTCCACGCCGAAGAGTTCGGCGAAGCGGCGGTTGTAGGACTCGTCGTCGAGCGCCGTCAGGGCGATGTAGTCCTCGTCGGAAATTCTCGCCCGCCCCGCCACCAGCCCGGCGCCGAGGCCGTGGAGCCAGCGCAGTTTGGGGGTGTCCGTCGTGGCCGCCTCGAACATCACGTCGGCGATCTCCTCCGGCGGCGTCGCCCGGGGGATGGTCGAGGTATAGAACCGCCCGCCCTTGCGCATCGCCTCCCGGTAGGGCGATTCGCGGTCGTAATGGACGGGGGTGTTGCGGAAGATGGCGGTGGCGGTGACTCCGGGTTCGACGATGGCGACGCGGATTCCGAATTGCGCCGCCTCCAGCGCCAGCGACTCGCTGAACGCCTCGATGGCGAATTTCGAGGCGCAATAGGCGGCCTGGTTCACCGCCGCGACGCGGCCGAGGATTGAGGAGACGTTGACGATCGCGCCGCGCCCGCGTTCGCGCATTCCCGGCAGAACGGCCTGGGTCAGGCGGACCGGGCCCCAGTAGTTGGTTTCGAACAGCGCGCGGTGTTCGTCCTCCGGGTAGGTTTCGGCGGGGCAGGCGTTCGACAGGCCGGCGTTGTTGACCAGCGCGTCGATGCGCCCTTCCTGCGCCGCAACCTCCTCCAGCGCGGCGGCGATGGAGTCGGAGTCGGCGACGTCGAGGACCTGCGCGCGGATCTGCGCCGCGTGTTCGGCGGGGAAGGGATCGGCCTTGCCGGGGTTGCGCATCGCCGCGACGACGCGGTAGCCCCCGCGCGCGAAGCGCAGCGCGGCCGCGCGGCCTATCCCCGTGCTGGCGCCGGTGACGACGCAGACGTCCATTGCCGATCCTCCTCCGCGCGTTGCGCCGGCTCGTTCATTATAGCGCGGCGCGGGACGGGATGCGGACGAGGATGCCCGCGCTCCCGGGGCGCGCGCATGGAGGCGAGGGAGGGGGCGTTCTCCGGGCGGCGGCGGGAGAAGCGCCGCGTATGGGGAAAGCCCGGTGCGTGGAAGGCTCCGTCGATTGAAGCGGGATGCGAGTCTCCGCGGAAGAGGACCGTTGTTCGGCCCCTGTCGGGGCGCCGCGCCGCCTCGGGCGCGCGAATCGCGGAGGAGAAGCGTCGTCCCGGCGATGCGGGCGAAAGGGCGAATTCATTCGGCGCGGCGGACGCCCGCCGCCCCGATTTCGACAGGGCGTTCGCTCCCGAGCGAGGCGCCCGGGTTTAACCCCTCGACGGAGAGCGCGGCGCGCGCATCGAAGGTTTGCGCCGCCGGGGTCAACGGCCTTGCGCCGGTTCGGCTATCGATCCGGTCCGGTCGAACCTCTCGCCCGCGCCAGCAGGTCGGCGCCGTCGGCGCAGTCGATCACCGACTCGCCGATCTCCTCCAGCCGCGCCGGGTCGCTCACGCCCTCCAGCAACGCCGCCAGCCGCGCCGCCGTCGCAGCGCCGAACTTCCGCGCCGCCTGCCGTGCGAGCAGCGCCCGCTCCCGCTCCATGCCGCGCTCGATGCCGCGCTCGATACCGCGCGCGACCTGTTCGTCGACGTATTTGTCGATGTTCTCCGCCAGTAACGATTCCATCGCTCCCAGGTCTCCCGCTTCCTCCAGCATCCGCAGCGTCCCCGACAGGCCGGGGTTTTCGGACGCAGCCCGGCTCCGCTCCACCGTCCGGCGCACCCACTCCGCGAACGCGCGCCGCAAACTCTCGTGCTCCGGACCCGCAAGCAGGCGGTCCAGGTCCCGCAGCGCCGGGGCCATGTCCGAACGCGAACCCCGCTCCAACGCAATCTGCGCCGAAACCGCGTTGCCCTCGGGCAAATCCTCGACGCGCAGCGCGTGCTCGTCAAGCAGCAGGTAACGCTGCCGCGGCTGGAACGGCGCCAGAGCGCCGTCCGCCGCCGCGATCAGGCCGTCCATGTCCTTCGCAGCCGACCACCGGGTCCGCCCGTTGTAGATGACCACGGGGAGCACCGGCGGCAACCGGCCGCCGGGCTTCACCGCCTCCGCGCGGACGAGTTTGACGTAGGTCTGCGCGGTGTAGGCCAGAACCCGCGCCGCCATGAACGGGTCCACCGTCGACTGGAACTCCAGCAGGACCAGGAGGTAGAGCCAGTCCCTCCCGCCGTCCGGGGGGCGGTAGCGGACGCGCCACAGCGCGTCGCCCCGGCTGGCGCGCAGGTCGTCGTCGACGTAGTCGGCGGGCGTCTGTTCAAGGCTGGCGAAGTCCAGCCGGGGGGCGACCCCCGGCGGCGCGAAGCCGCGCAGCAGGTCCTCGACCATCCGGCGGTGGTCGAACCAGCGCCGGAACGCCAGATCGTGAAACTCGCGCACGCCATCGCCCCGCCATGCAAGCCGGACGAACGGCGCGGCCCCGCCTCAGTCCGGCCCGGACGAGGCTTCCAGCCGCGCCAGCAGGTCGGCGCCGTCGGCGCAGTCGATCACCGACTCGCCGACCTCCTCCAGCCGCGCCGGGTCGCTCACGCCCTCCAGCAGCGCCGCCAGACGCGCCGCCGTCGCAGCGCCGAACTTCCGCGCCGCCAGACGCGACAGAAGCGCCCGCTCCTGCGCCAAACCGCGCGCCATGCCGCGCTCCAAGCCGCGCTCGACGCCCTCCGCCCGCGCGCGCGCCATCAGCGCGTCGTAATGCGCGTCTATGCTCTCCGCCAGCAACGAACCCATCGCTCCCAGGTCTCCCGCTTCCTCCAGCATCCGCAGCGTCCCCGCCAAGCCGGGGTTCTCGGACGCAGCCCGGCTCCGCTCCACCGTCCGGCGCACCCACTCCGCGAATGCGCGCCGCAAACTCTCGTGCTCCGGACCCGCAAGCAGGCGGTCCAGGTCCCGCAGCGCCGGGGCCATGTCCGAACGCGAACCCCGCTCCAGCGCAATCTGCGCCGAAACCGCGTTGCCCTCGGGCAAATCCTCGACGCGCAGCGCGTGCTCGTCAAGCAGCAGGTAACGCTGCCGCGGCTGGAACGGCGCCAGAGCGCCGTCCGCCGCCGCGATCAGGCCGTCCATGTCCTCCGCAGCCGACCACCGGGTCCGCCCGTTGTAGATGACCACGGGAAGCACCGGCGGCAACCCGCCGCCGGGCTTCACCGCCTCCGCGCGGACGAGTTTGACGTAGGTCTGCGCGGTGTAGGCCAGAACCCGCGCCGCCATGAACGGGTCCACCGTCGACTGGAACTCCAGCAGGACCAGGAGGTAGAGCCACTCCCGTTCTCCGTCCCCGCGGTAACGGACGCGCCACAGCGCGTCGCCCCGGCTGGCGCGCAGGTCGTCGTCGACGTAGTCGGCGGGCATCTGTTCGAGGCTGGCGAAGTCCAGCCGGGCGGCGACCCCCGGCGGCGCGAAGCCGCGCAGCAGGTCCTCGACCATCCGGCGGTGGTCGAACCAGCGCCGGAACGCCAGATCGTGAAACTCGCGCATCGCCCATGATAACGCGGGCGGCGCCGGCGGCCCGGGGGAGCGGAATCCGGATCGGCGGCGCGCGGGCGTCAGACCAGCTGGCGGCGCGCGAGCTGGGCGAAGGCGCCGTCCTTCTCCATGAGTTCGTCGTAGCCGCCATGCTCGACGATCCGCCCGGCCTCCATCACGTAGATGTGCTCCGCCTCCTGGACGGTGCTGAGGCGGTGGGCGATGACGACGCGGGTGGCGCTGATGCCCTTGAGGGACGCCTGGACCACCGCCTGGGTGCGGTTGTCGAGGGCGCTGGTGGCCTCGTCGAGCAGGATGATGCGCGGCTTGCGGGCCAGCGCGCGGGCGATCAGCAGCCGCTGCCGCTGCCCGCCGGACAGGCCCACGCCGCCCTCCGGCAGCACGGTGTGCATGCCCATCGGCATGGCCTCGATGTCCTTGTCCAGCCCGGCGGCGCGGGCGGCGTCCCAGGCCTCGTTCATGGTCAGCGACGCGGTGCCGGAGATGTTCTCGAAGATGCTCGCGGCGAGGGTCTGGCCGTTTTGCAGGACCACGCCCATGCGCGAGCGCAGCGCCGCCAGGTCCAGCCCGGCCAGGTCGTGGCCGTCGATGAACACCGACCCGGAATCGGGCTGTTCGAAGCCCAGCATCAGCCGGTAGAGGGTGGACTTGCCCGAACCCGACGGGCCGACGAAGGCCACGAAACTGCCGGCGCGGATGCGGAAGGTGACGCCGTTGACCACGTTCGGCGCGTCCGGCAGGTAGCGGAACGAGACGTTGGAGAATTCGATGTCGCCGATCAGCTCGCCGGGGTCGATCCCGCCGGCGGCGCTTTCCGGCGTCGCGGCGAGGATGGGCTGGACGCGCTCGAACAGCGGGATGACCGAGATCGCCGTCGTCCAGGCGGTGGTCAGCCCGGTGACGGCGGCGACGAACTGGCCGTAGGCGGCGTTGAACGACAGGTAGTCGGCGAGGCCGAACGCCGCCTCGCCGTCGTCGCCGAGCAGCTGGAACGCGATATAGGCGAAGATCGCGATCATCGACAGCGGCATGAACATGACGTTGAAGGTGGCCTGCGCCGCCATCCAGCGCCGCGCGGAGAGGGTCGCGCGCTTCTGTTCGGCGAACTTCTCGGCCCAGCGCAGCAGCGCGTGGATCTCGGCGTTGGCGATGCGCAGTTTCGATATGCCGGTGATCATCTGGAAGACGAAGCCGTCGATGGCGCCCTGGATGGTGAACGACTTGCGCAGGTGGCGCATCTGGCCGCGGCCGAACACGAAGGTCGCGGCCATCAGGAGCACCACCAGCCCGCCGGCGCACAGGGCGAGCGCCCAGCTGTAATAGAACAGCAGCGCGAAACTGAACAGCGAGAAGACGCCGCTGATGACCGCGCCGGTCACGACGCCGGTCAGCACCTGGCGGATCTGCGATATGCCGTTGGCCCGGTCGGCGAGGTCGCCGGCGGAGTACAGGCGGAAGAAGCCCGTCGACAGCGACAGCAGGCGGCTCCACACCGCCGATTGGAGGCGTTCGTCGACGCGCCCCTCGACGCGCAGCAGCGCCAGCGCGCGCACGATGTCGAACAGCGCCGTCCCGAACGCGGCGAGGAACAGGGCGCCCAGGAACGCGACCCACATCGGCGTGTCGACGCGGGGAATGACCTCGGCCAGCAGCCGCCCGGTGAGCACGGGCGTGACCAGCGCCAGCAGCCCGCCGAGCGTGGCCATGGCGGCGACCGTGCGGAAGTCCGGCCCGAAGCCGCGCAGGCTGTGGAGCATCGCCGCCCCGCCGCCGGCGATCTCGCGCGGGAGCGGCGGGTAGAGCATCGTCCCGCGGTCGGAGATGGCCTCGGCCCGCCGCCCGTCGATGGCGAACGATTCGCCGGTCCGCCCGTCGACGGCGCGGTATCCGTCGTCGCCGGAGATCGCCGCGAGGGGCTCGGCGCCCTCGCGCGTCTCCCCGACGAAGGAGGGGCCGCGGCGGCGGTGCCAGCCGGGGGCGAGGGCGATCTCGCGCACGCGGACGCCGGCCGGGCGGACGAGCCGCGTCACCGCCTCGACGATGGAGCCGCTCTCGTCCGGCTCGCGCGGCAGGGCGAGTTCGACCCTGTCGGAGTGGGCGACGGCGGCGGCGGCGGCCTGCAACGGGGTCCCCCCGGTCGCCGCCGCGACGCCGCGCGACTCCGCCGCGCCGAGCACCGAGCCGAGATTGCCGAACATCGTCGCCGCGCTGGCGCCGCGCACCTCGACGCCGCGGCTGTGGCGGTCCACCATCGCCGTCGACCGCCGCCCGCCCGACTCGGCGCCGTAGGCGCACACCATGCGGTTGAACAGCGCCAGCGAGTCCCGCAGCCGGCGCTGGAACAGGACGGTGGGCGTGTAGAGGCCGGACACCGCCGTGTCCTCCTCCAGCTCGACCCAGGTGAATTCGGTCAGCGGCAAGGGCGGCGCGCCCGGCGGGACGACCAGTTCGTCGCGGCCCATGTAGCGCATGGGACGGTCGGCGGAGACCCAGACCGTGTCCAGATGCTGCGCGCTGAGGAACGACCCGGCGGGGTAGGACACGTCGGGTTCGGCCTCGAGCAGCCGGGCGCCGGGCGGCGGCGGGCCGAGGTCGCGCACCAGGTAGCCGGAGCAGTTGGCGATCCACTCCTCGATCCAGATCGTGGCGTCGAGGTCGAACGCCTCGACCGACTCGATCCGCGCGCGCTGGCCGTCGACCAGGACCGCGTCCTGCGACGGGACGGCGAGCAGCGCGAACAGGCCCTCCGCCGCGCCGTCGCCGCCGTTGCGCGGGCGGACGGCGCCGCCGAAGGTCACGGCGCCCGGGTCGAGGCGCGCCACGAACGGGCGCCGCCCGAGCATCCGCCGCTCGGAATCGGTCTCGACGCCGAACAGGTTGAGGAAGCCGCGTTCGACGTAGAACGCCTTTTCGGGGTCGTCGAGCAGGAACGGCTCGTGCGAGCCGGTCTCGAAGGCGCGCCCGCCCAGGCGTTCGGCGACGGAGGACTCGGCCATGGCGGTCAGCTCGCGGCGATGAGGTCGCGATAGACGCCGTCCTCGCGGATCAGGGCGTCGTGGCGGCCGCGCTGGACCACCCGCCCCGCGTCGAGGACGACGATCTCGTCGGCGTCGCGGATGGTGCTGAGGCGGTGGGCGACGATGACGCAGGTGCAGCCGCGGCGGCGGAGGTTGTCGTCGATGGCGAGTTCGGTCACCGAATCGAGCGCCGCCGTCGCCTCGTCGAGGACCAGCACCACCGGGTTGGCCGCGAAGGCGCGGGCGATCTCGAGGCGCTGGCGCTGGCCGCCGCTGAAATTGCGCCCGTATTCGCCCACCTGCGCGTCGTATTTGCCGGGCCGCGCCACGATGTCCTCGTGGATGGCGGCGTCGCGCAGCGCGTGGGTCAGGTCGAGGTCTTCGACGAGCGGGTTCCAGAGGGTCACGTTGTCGCGCACGCTGCCCTCGAACAGCACGATCTCCTGGTCGACGTAGGCGACCGTATCGACGATGTGGCTCGGCGGGATGTCCTGTATCCGCCGGTCGTCGATCCGCACCTCGCCGGCCCAGGGCTCCAGCAGCCCGCAGATCAGCCTGCCGACGGTGGACTTGCCGCTGCCGGAGCCGCCGACCAGGGCCACCCGCTGGCCGGGCCGTATCGACAGGCTCAGGTTCTCGATCAGCGGCGCCTCCTTGGCGTTGTAGCCGAAGGTGACGTTGTCGAGGGTCACGAAGCCGTGGACGACCGGCGGCCTGGCGGGCCGGCGCTCGTTCAGCCCGCGCGCAGCCTGCGGGCTCGGCTTGTAATGCAGCACGTCGTCGAGGCGGGCGATCTCCCCCCTTATGGTCTGGAGCTCGGCGCCGAACTGGACCAGCCCGTCGACCGGCTGCGAGAAACTGCGGGCCAGCGCCTGGAACGCCACCAGCCCGCCGATGGTGAGCGCCCCGTCGAGGATGCGCACGCCGCCGACGCCGAGGATCGCCACCGTGGTGAGCGACGCCAGCAGCGGCGGGACGACGTTGAGCAGGCTCGTCAGCAGCCCCATCTGCTGCTGCGCGAGCAGCGCCTTGGCGTGCATGCCCGACCAGCGCGCGAAGAAGTCGCTCTCGGTGCCGTTCCCCTTCAGCGTCTCGATCATGCGGACGCCGTTCACCGAGGCGCCGACGAGCGCGCCCTGCTCCTTGAGCAGCCGGCGGTTGCCGTCCTCCCGCGCGCGCGACACCAGCCGCAGCGCGACGACGTTGACGGCGACCATGGCGAAGGCCACCAGCGTGAGCGTCGTGTCGTAGGCCATCATGACGGGGGCGTAGATCGCCATGGTGAGCACGTTGATGGCGTTGGTGGCGAACTCGCTGGAGATCATCTGCGCCACGCGGTCGTTCGACGCCACCCGGTTGGCGATGTCGCCGGCGAAACGCTGGCCGAAGAAGGTCATCGGCAAGGTCACGACGTGCCAGAAGAACCGCGAGCTCGCCACCAGCGCCAGTTTGGCCTCCATGCGCGAGGTGCAGATCTGTTGCAGCCAGGTGAGCGCGCCCTGGAGGAGGGCGGCGGCGGCGAGGCCGATCAGCAGCGGCGCCATCAGCGTGTCGCTGCGCGGAATCAGGACGTCGTCGACGAACACCTTGGAGAGGGTGGGAACGGCGAGGCCCGGAATCACCAGCAGCAGGGTGACGAGGACGACGTAGAAGAGCGGCGCGCGCGCGTTGCCGAGCCGCGACAGCAGGCCGCGCAGGACGCTCGGCCGGGCGCCGCCGCGGCGGAAGCCGGGGCCGGGCCGGAACCCCAGGCAAACCCCGGTGAAGCCCTCGTCGAACTCCTTCATCGTCAGCCGGCGCGGCCCCTCGGCGGGGTCGTTGATGTAAACGTTGTCGCCGCGAATGCCCTCGACGACGATGAAGTGGTTGAAGTTCCAGAAGACGATCATCGGGAACGGCAGGTCGAACAGGCGGCCGGGGTCGCGCCGGAAGCCCTGCGCCACGAGGCCGTATTCGCGCGCCGCCCGCAGCATGTTGGCGGCCTTGCTGCCGTCGCGCGACACGCCGCAGCGGACGCGCAGCTCCTCGAGGGGGATCCAGAGGCCGTAATGCGCCAGCACCATGGCGAGGCACGCGGCGCCGCACTCGGTCGCCTCCATCTGGAGGATGGTGGGCGCGGCGCGGCGGCCGCCGCGCCGCCCGCTCAGGTTCGGGGCGAGGGCCGGAGCGTCGGTCAAAGCCCCAGCGTCTCCTTGACGAGCGGGATCGCGAGGGAGATCGGCGCCCGCCCGCCGGTCTTGACCTCCGCCGTGGCGAGGGTGCCCGCGGTCAGGGTTTCGCTCGCCGCCTTGGGCGATGTCCAGGCGAAGCCGCTCGCGGTGGCGGGGTCGGGAACGAGCGAGACGCGCCCGGCGTAGAGCGGGCCGCTCCGCGACAGGCTCTGCGCGAGATTGCGGTTCTGGAGGGTGGCGACGATGCTCTCGAGGCTGGCGGGGAACGCGGACACGCTCTCGACGACGCCCTTGAGCGCGCCGTATTCCTCGCGCCGCACGGTGCTGGGCGACACCAGCGCCTCCATGCCGGGCTCGACCCGCTTGCCTTCGGCGGCGGGCAGGTAGATGAGCATTTCGAGCTGCTCCGCCCCCGTCTCGATGCTGACCACGGCTTGGCCGGGCTGGAGGATGGCGCCGACCGCGGCCTTGATCTCGCTGACGACGCCGGACACCGGCGCGGGCACGCGCTGGGTTTCGATCTGCGCGGAGATCTCGTTGGCCGCGCGCTCCGCCGCCTGGAGCCGCGCCTCGGCCTCCGAAACGCGGCGGCGGCGCTCGTTGTCGCGCTGGAGTTCGTTCGCCTCGAGGTCGTCGCGCTCGCGCAGGGTGGCGAAGAGCTCGCGCCGGGCGCGGTCCAGCGCCTGCTGGCTGCGCTCGACGGTGACGCGGGTGACGACGCGCTCCTCGAACAGGCGCTCGTGGTCCTCGAGGCGGGCGCGGGCGGCGTCCACCGCGGCGCGGCCGCTGCGCTCCAGTTCGGCCAGCCGCGCGCGCCGCCGCGCCAGGTTTTCGGCGATCAGCGCCTCCTCCTCGGCGATGGAGGCGTTGAGTTCGGCGAGGCCCGTCCTCCGCTCCTCGACCAGGGCGAGCGCGCCGCGGTAGCGCTCCATGGTCTCGAAATTGGCCATTTCGCCCACCACCTCGCCGGCCTCCACCCGGTCGCCCACCGCCGGGACGATGCGCGTGAGGGCGCCGTTGCCGGTCGCCACGGCGTCGACGACGGCGCCGCCCCGGTTCAGGAGGATCCCCTGCGAGGGGACGTAGCTCGACACCTCGCCGACCAGCGACCAGAAGACCGTCAGGGCGGCGATGACGAACAGGGTCGCCGCGGCGATCCAGCGCTTGGAGCCGGTCACGGCGAGCGAGCGGTCGAGCTCCTCGGGGCTCGAGAGGCGCTTCAGCGCCGCCTGTCGAAACGGACTGCTCATGACGTCACCGCCCCGCGCCCCGGATGGGCGGCGCGACCCTTACCACGAATCGCCGCGCCCCGCCCCCCTCCGGCGCGCGCGGGGGGGGGGGGGGGCGCTTGCCGCCGCCGCGCGGGCGCGCGCACTATTTCGACGCGGGCAGGACGATGTGCAGGAGGTTCTCGGTATTGAACAGCAGCTGGACCCTGGCGCCGTCGGGGACCACGAAGCCCTCGGCCTTGAGGGCGCCGGTGGGGTCGGCGTCGACCCTGGCCTTGAACTCCGGGTCTCCGTAGTATCTGGCCACGATGTCGGCGTAGATCTGCTGGCCCTTCTCGATCTGTTCGGGGGTCAGCTCGGCGGAAGGCTTGTCGGCGGCCATCTCGGTCACTCCCTGGCGGACGCGGTTCGCCGCGACAATTAGGCGGTTCCGCGCGGCCGCGCAAGCGGGGCGCCGCCGCGCGGACCGGCGCGAGGGATTGCGGCCATCGGTCAGCCCTCCTCGGCGCCCGGCGCGAGGGCCGAACAGCCGGCGGTGCTCACGCTGCTGGGGAGGCTGCCGAACGAACTGGCGAAACCGAGCGACGCGGCGGTGGCGCCGCCGGCGATGGCGCGCAGCGTCTCGTCCGACAGAAAGCCGTTCGGGTCGGGCGGGAAGACGACGAACAGCGTATCGGCGGTGTTCGCGTGGACGCGGAGATCGATGTTGCGCGGCAGTTCGAGGCCCTTTTCGGCGAGCACCTCGCGCGGGTCTTCGTCGATCCGTTCGTGGAAGTCCTCGTCCTCCATGTGGCGGGCCCAGATGTCCTCGAACAGGCTTTCGAAGTCTCCCGATCCGTTCTCGCGCATGGCGCTGGCTCCTCCGGTCGATACGTTGCAAGACAAAACAAGCTACGCGCCGTCGATAGCGCGTTCGTCCAGTTCGACACGCCTCGATGGGGAGTATAAGCATATCGGAAAGGATTTGTCAAGACGTTTCCTTGTCGCGCGGCGCGGCGGCGCGAACCGGCTTGCGCCGGCGCGGACGGGGGCGGATAGTCGCGGCGCGGACGGCGGACGGACGGGGGCGGCATGGGCGTTCTGGGACTGGGCTACGTCGGCATCGGCGCGGCGGACGCGGCGGCGTGGCGGCCCTTCGCGACCGGCCTGCTGGGAATGGAGGAGGTCGAGGCCGGCGGCGGCGCGGCGGCCTACCGCATCGACGAGTCGGGGCGGCGGCTGATCGTCGCGCCCGCCGCGCGCGACGGCGGCGCGTTCTACGGCTGGGAGGTCGCGGGGCCGGACGAACTCGACGCGCTCGCGGCGGCGCTGGAGGGCCGGGGCGCGGCCGTGGCCGGATCGACCGCGGCCGAGCGCGCGCTGCGCGGGGTCGCGGGCATGGTCCATTGCGCCGACCCGGACGGGCGCCGAGCGGAGCTGTTCCACGGCCTGGATCCGGCGGGCGGCGGGTTCGCGCCGGGGCGGCCGATGTCGGGGTTCCGGTCCGGCGCGCTGGGCCTGGGCCATATCGCGGTCCACGCCGGCGACCCGGCGGGCTGCGCGGCGTTCTACCGCGACGCGCTCGGCTTCCGCGTGACCGACTGGCGCGAGGCGCCCACCGAGGCGCGCTTCCTGCGCTGCAACGCGCGCCACCACGCCATCGCCGTGTTCGGCGGCGCGGCGCCGAAACTGAACCACGCGATGGTGGAGCTGGACGCGCTCGACGACGTGGGCGAAGCCTACGACATGGCGCTCGCCGAGGACGGGCGGGTGGCGCTGACCCTGGGCCGGCACTCCAACGACCGGGTGGTCTCGTTCTACATGAACACGCCTTCGGGCTTCATGCTGGAGTACGGCTGGGGCGGGCGGCTGGTCGCCGATTCGGCGCGGGCGGAGAAGGGCGACATCCGCAGCCTGTGGGGCCATCGCCGCCACCGGCCGGCGACCGCGGCGGCGTTTGCCATCGGCGGGCGCGCCGAATAGATTGCCGCCGCGGCGCGGGGGTCCGCGCCCGCCATCCACACCGGACCTTGGGGGAGGAGTTTCATGAGGGGCATCGACGCGCCGGCGCGGGTCGCCGGGGCTCTCGCGGGCGGCGCGATGGCGCTGGCCGCCGCCGGCGCAGCGCAGGCGGACGTGACCTATGGCGAGAGCATCGCCATCCACGAATCCATCGAGATCGTCGGCAGCCCGCAGGCGATCTGGGCGGAATACGGCGGCTATTGCGATCTCACCAAGTGGATCCCCGTGGTGCTGACCTGCGAATACACCGAGGGTAACGGCGAGCTCGGCAGCGTCCGCAAATTGCAGCTCGGCGGCGACCTGGGCGAGGTGGTCGAGGTCATGAGCGTCAAGGGGCCGACGCTCTACACCTACGAGATGACCGAGGGCTTCCTGACCGACGCGCAATACCGCTCGACGGTCTGGGCCACCCCCGGCCCGACCGCGGACACGGCGGTGGTCCACTGGCGGGCGACGATCCTCGCCTCGGCCTACCCCGAGGACGGCGGCGTGGGGATCTCCCAGGCGCTCGAGGGCGTCTATGCGGATTCGCTCGCAAACCTGAAGTCGCTGGTCGAGTTCTAGGCCGGCGCCGCGGGAGCGGCGATGCACGGCGCGAGTCCGGCGGCGGCGGACGTCCCCGCCCCGCCGGACGCCGCGCGGCTCCTCGCCGCGCTGGAGGCGCCGCCGCCCTTCCCCGAGGACAACATCTTCCCGATCGAATGGCGGGTGGAGACGCCGAAACTCGTCGAGATCTACGAACAATCGCGGGATCCGGGCTGGTCGCCGGCGGCGCTGCCGTGGGACACGCTGCGGCCGGAGGACTTCGCGCCCGACCAGCGCTACGCCATCGCCTACTGGTTCGCGCTGCTCGGCGTGTTCGACAGTTCGGGGCCGGCGGTGTTCGCCAGGGCGATGATCCGCACTTACGAGAAGCGCGAGGAGGACCCGGTCCGCAAGTGCTTCTTCTCCATCGTCCGCGACGAGGTGAACCACGAGGAAGTGTGCCAGCGGGTCATCGGGCGGCTCACGCCGGGCGGGCCGTTCGACCACGCGCCGGCGACCGCGCTCGGCCGGCTCGCGCGCAACAACGTGCTCTGGTACCACCGCAACGGCGCGCGGTATTGGGAGGGCTTCAAGCACGCCGTCCCGAAATATCCGCTGGCGATCCTGTTCACCGCCTTCCTGATGGGCGAGCTGGCGGCGGCGACGCTGTTCCACGGCATGCACCGGCGGTCGACGATTCCGGCGTTGAAGGAGGCGTTCCGCTTCATCGGCAAGGACGAGGCGCGCCATCTCGCCGTCTGCATGGCGGTGCTGCGCAACCTGCTGCCGACGCTGGGCGCGGACGACAAGGCGACGATCACGCGCCAGATCCGCGCCGGCTACGTCTTCCTGTCCGGCATCCTCTACGAGCCGCCGGCGGAATTCTGGGACCTGCCGGAAGGCTTCCTCCCCGCCCACCGCCTGCTCGAGACGGAGGCGGCGGGCGCGGGGCTGGGGCTTCTCGACATGGAGGAGCGCCGCGAGAACTGGCGCGCGGCGGTGCTGCGGATGAAGGGGATACTCGAGGGCTACGACGTCGCGTTTCCGGCGATCCCGGAGATCGGGATCGACGGGGAGACGGTGGCGTTCGATCCGAACGACATCGTCCCGGTGTTCTGAGGCGCGGCGCCGGCGGGCGCGCCCGGGGGGATGGATTCCGGGATGCGGGATTCCGGGAGAACCGGGACGGCGCGCGGGGACGGCGGCGCAGCGTCGCGCTTCGCGCGAGGCCGGCGGGACGCCGGCGCTCCCAGGAGCGCGTCCGTCTACGCGGCGGCGGCGGCGCGGGCGGTTATGCCCGATTCCGGGAGAACCGGGACGGCCTCGGCGCCGTAGGCCGCCACAGCCGCCGCCCGCGCCGCCTCGGGGAGCGGACCCAGGCCCCATTCCGGGAGTTCCGGGACGAAGCCCCGCAGTTTCGGCGGCGGCGGCGGGTGGCCGGGGCGCGCGCCCACGAATTGCGGGATCGCAGACGGACCCGACAGACCCAGGCGCCGCTGCTCCGCAAGCGTCGCCAGGCACTTCGGCGGAAGCGTCCCGTAAGCCACGAAATACTCCTCGCGCACCGTCGCCGGAAGGTCCGTGCCTTCGACCCACGCCTGCGCCGACCGCGCCGCGTCGGACGCGTCCATGTCGTGGCCGTAGACGTCCTTGACCACCTGGCGGAGCATGCGGCCCGCGCGCTCGCGGCGCTCCCACGGCGTCGGCTCCGCCGCCGCCGCGGCTTCGGCCCGCTCCGCCTCGCGGTCCTCCCGCTCGTCGCGGCGCGCCTCGCGCTCGATGCGCTCGACGCGCAACAGGACGCGCGACAGGGTGTCGAGGGTGTGCGGGTCGGGGGCGGCCTCGCCGTCCTCGTCCTTGCGCTCGGTCTCGCGGACCAGCGCGGCGAGGACGAGGGCGCGGAGCATGTCGCGCGCGGCCGGGGCAATGTCGCGGGCGCTCTCGCCGTCTCCGGGTGCGTCCGGGGGGCGGGCGCGGACGGCCTCGGCGAGGAGGCGGGTCTCCTCGATCCAGTATTGCGCGCGCTCGCCGCGGCGGGCGTAGCGGCTGAGTCCGGAGGAGGAGAGGGGCGGGGCGCCTGCGTCGGCGAGGGGGCGCTCCATGCGTTCGAGGATTTCGGCCTGGGGGACGCCTTCGGCGAGGAGGGCGTCGATGCGGTCGCGGAGTTCTTCGGGGAGGCGGTCGATGTTGTTGGGGCGGCCGGACGTGTGCAGGGCGGGGGCGGGATAGGGGTCGGGCATGGGATCGATCCTGTTCGTGGAGCGTTCCCTCCAATTGAAGCGCGAAAAGAGGTCCCGCGGAAGAGGACCATGGTCCGCCCCTCGCAAGGCCCGGAAGCGCAACCCGCGCCTCCCGAACCGCCCTCGCGGCCGGTTCGGCGAAGGGGGCCGGGGCGGGCGGGCGGCGAACGCCGCGGCGGCGGTTACATCTCCTCCGTCAGCACCCGGTCGGGCGGCGTGTGGCCGTCGACGAAACTCTTGATGTTGACGATGACCCGGTCGCCGGCGTCGAGCCGCCCCTCGATGGTCGCCGACGCCATGTGCGGCAGGAGGACGACGTTCTCCATCGCCACCAGCCTGCGGTCGATCGCCGGTTCGTGCTCGAACACGTCGAGGCCGGCGCCGGCGATGCGCCCGTCGCGCAGCAGGCGCGCCAGCGCCGCCTCGTCGATCGCCTCGCCGCGCGAGGTGTTGACGACGTAGGCGTGGGGTTGCAGCAGCGCCAGCCGGCGCGCCGAAAGCAGGTGGAACGTCGCCGGGGTGCGCGGGCAGTTGACCGAAACGATGTCCATCCGCGCCAGCATCTGGTCGAGGCTCGCCCACCAGGTCGCCTCGAGTTCGCGCTCCAGCTCGCGCGGGGCGCGGCGGCGGTTGTGGTAGTGGACGGCGACGCCGAAGCCCCGGGCGCGCCGCGCCACCGCCGCGCCGACGCGGCCCATGCCGACGATGCCGAGCCGCTTGCCGCCGATGCGGTGGCCGAGCATGGAGGTCGGCCCCCAGCCCCGCCATTCGCCGCTGCGGACCAGACGCTCGCCCTCGGCCAGCCGGCGCGGGACGGCGAGGATCAGCGCCATTGTCATGTCGGCCGTGTCCTCGGTGAGGACCCCCGGCGTGTTGGTCACCGCGACCCCGCGCTCGCGCGCCCGCTTGAGGTCGATGTGGTCGACCCCGGCGCCGTAGCTGGCGATCAGCCGCAGCCGCCCGCCCGCCGCGTCGATCACCCGGGCGTCGATGCGGTCGGTCACCGTCGGCGCCAGAACGTCGGCCTCCCCCGCCGCCGCCGCCAGTTCGGCGGACGACATGGGCCGGTCCTCCTCGTTCAGCCGCGCGTCGAACAGCTCCATCATCCGCGTTTCGACGGCCTGGGGCAGTTTGCGGGTCACGACGACCACGGGCTTGCGGCGGGTCATCGCGCGGCCCCTCGAGGCGGTTGCGGAACTGCGGTCGCGAAACGGCGGTGATCGCCGCCGGCGCCTGCGTAGCAGACTTGCCGGCGGGCGGCAAACCGCGCCCGCCCGCTGGCCGGTCCCCGCTGGCCGGCCGGGCGCGCCGGACTATATCGAAACCCGCCATGCCCCTCCGCGCCGCCGCCGCAGTCCTCGCGCTCCTGTTCGCCGCGCCGGCCGCGCCGGCGGCCGAAACCGGGCCGAGCGGCCTGCCGCTGCCGCGGTTCGTGAGCCTCGCGGCCGACCGCGCCAACCTGCGCACCGGCCCCGGATTCCGCTACCCCGTCGCATGGGTCTTCCTGCGGCGGGCGATGCCGGTGGAGGTCGTAGGGGAGTTCGAACAATGGCGGCGCGTCCGCGACCGCGACGGCGCCGAGGGCTGGATCCACAAGGCGCTGCTGTCGGGCCGGCGGACGGTCGTGGTGGCCGGCGGCGAGGCCGCGCTGCGCAGCCGCCCCGACTTCGCCGCGCCGCTGCTGGCGCGCGCCGAGACCGGCGTGCGCGGGCGCCTCTACCGCTGCCGCGCGGACTGGTGCGAGGTGCGGCTGGAGGACTTCCGCGGCTGGATGCTCCGCCGCAGCCTGTGGGGCGCCTACCCCGGCGAGGAGTTCGACTGACCGCGTATCAGAGGACGCCGAACATGCGCCCCGCCATCGCCAGGACGACCGCGAGCATGAAGCCGAGAATCCACCTGATGGCGCCGAGCTCGGCCTTGATCGCGCCAACGTTGGCCTTCAAAACGTCGATCTTGGCGTCGAGCTCGCGAATGTCCGCCTTCGTCGCCACGCCCTCGCTCACCGCCTTGCGCACGGTCACGGCGATGGCCTTGGCGTGACGCTCCTGGAGCCCGGCGCGGGAGAGGGCCTCGGCGGCCTCCAGCGTGTCGAAGGTCGTGTCCATCATGACACGACGATAACCGGCCCCGCGCCCCGGCGCAAGCGGCAACGATTCTCATTATGGGGAATCTCGCCGCTCCGCAGTGGCTCACATCCCTGGGACCGCCGGCGTCTCGCCGGCAATTTCCGCTTCGGACGTCGCGGACGCGGGCCGGCGAGACGCCGGCGGTCCCAGGAAAGGCGGATCCGGACCACGCTCCGTCCATAATGAGAATCGCGGCGCAAGCGGGGCCGGCGTTGGCGGCCGCCCCGGCGGCGTCTATAACGCGCCGCCGCCCGCTCCCGGAGAGACCGCATGGAATACCGCCGCCTCGGCCGCGCCGAGACGCGCGTCAGCGCGATCTGCCTCGGCACCATGACCTGGGGCCAGCAGAACACCGAGGCCGAGGCGCACCGGCAGCTCGACCTCGCCTTCGACCGCGGCGTCAACTTCCTCGACACGGCGGAGATGTACCCCGTCCCGCCCAGGGCGGAGACAGCGCACCGCACCGAGGAGATCATCGGGACGTGGCTGGCGAAGCCGGGCAACCGCGCGCGGGCGGTCGTCGCCACCAAGGCCGCCGGGCGCGCGGTGGAGAACCCGAGCGGCCCGCCCGCCTTCGAGTGGATCCGCGGCGGGCCGCGCCTCGACGCCGCGCACATCGCCGCCGCGCTCGACGCCAGCCTCGCCCGGCTGCGCGCGGACCGCATCGACCTCTACCAGGTCCACTGGCCGGAGCGGCGGGTGAACAATTTCGGCGCGCTCGGCTACGTCCACGCGCCGCGCGCCGACGACGTGGCGCTGGAGGATACGCTGGAGGCGCTCGCCCGCGCGGTGGAGGCCGGCAAGGTCGGCCATGTCGGCCTGTCGAACGAAACGCCGTGGGGCGTCATGCGCTGCGTCGCCGCGGCCGAGACCGGCGGCCTGCCGCGCCCGGCCGCCATCCAGAACCCCTATTCGCTCCTCAACCGCGCGTTCGAGAACGGCCTCGCCGAGATCGCCCACCGCGAGGACGTAGGCCTGCTCGCCTATTCGCCGCTCGGCGGCGGCGTCCTGTCGGGGAAGTATCTCGACGGCGCCCGCCCGCCGGGCTCGCGGCTCGCGGAGTTCGACGGCTTCCGGCGCTATTCCGGCCCGCGCGCCGACGCCGCCGTCGCGGAATACGCGGCGGCCGCGCGCGAGGCGGGGCTGGACCCGGCGCAGATGGCGCTCGCCTTCGTCACGTCGCGCCCGTTCGTGACCTCCAACATCATCGGCGCGACGACCATGGCGCAGCTCGAATCGAACCTCGCCAGCGCCGGCCTCGTCCTCCCGCCCGACCTGGAGCGCCGCCTCGACGAGATCCACGACCGCTACACCTACCCCTGCCCGTGACCGCCGGGCGCGGCCGCGGCCCTCGACAGGCGGCCCCCTACAGGATATTGTGGTTTCGCGGTATGAGGCCACAATATCTTAGCCCCGCGCCGCGGGGACGGAGGGGGCCGCGATGGACGGATTCGCGATCGCCGGGGCGGGCGCGCCCTGCGGCGCCATCGACCTGGCGGAGCGGCTGGCGGACGCCCGCGACTGGGCCTGGGAGCGGCGGAGCGACGCCGAGCTCGCGGCGCGGCTCGCCGGGCGCTGGTGCGACCTGCAATTGTGGTTCGCATGGCGGCCCGACGCCGGGGCGCTGTGCTTCACCTGCGGCCTCGACATGCGGGTGCCGCCGCCGAACCGCGATGCGGTCTATCCCCTCCTCGCCGGCATCAACGAGCGCCTGTGGATCGGCCATTTCGAACTGTGGTCGGAGGACGGCTGGCCGACCTTCCGCCATACGCTGATCGGCGGCGGAGAGCCGCTCGGACTCGCCGCGCTGGAGGAGGTGGTGGACGCCGGCCGGCGCGAATGCGACCGCTACTACCCCGCGTTCCAGTTCGTCCTGTGGGGCGGGGAGGACGCGGAGGGCGCCATCGCCGCGGCGCTCGTCGACCCCAAGGGGAACGCCTGATGGGCGCGTCGGTCGTCCTCGTCGGCGGCGGCCGCATGGGCGGCGCGCTGCTGGCCGGCTGGCTCGGCAAGGGCGCGCTGGAGGCCGAAGCGGCCGCGGTGGTGGAGCCCGACGCCAGGGCCGCCGCCGCGCTGCGCCGCGGCCTGGGCGCGGCGGTCGTCGATTCGCCGGAGGCGCTGGGCGCCGCGGCGCCGGAGCTCGTGCTCTTCGCGGTCAAGCCGCAGGCCATCGGCGCGGTCCTGCCGGCCTATGCGCGTTTCGCCGCCGCCGCGCCGCCGCCGGTCTTCCTGTCCATAGCCGCCGGCGTGACGCTGGAGGCGCTGCGCGGCGGACTCGGCGCCGGCGCCGCGGTCGTGCGAGCGATGCCGAACACTCCGGCGGCCGTCGGGCGGGGGATAAGCGTGGCCTGCCCCGGCCCCGGCGTGACGCCGGACATGCGCGCGCTGTGCGGCCGCCTGCTCGAGGCGGTGGGCGAGGTGGCGTGGATCGACGACGAGGCGCTCATGGACGCGGTGACCGCCGTATCCGGCAGCGGGCCGGCCTACGTCTTCCTGCTGGCGGAGCGCCTCGCCGATGCGGGGGCCGCCGCAGGCCTCGACCGCCCGCTGGCGGAGCGCCTGGCGCGGGCCACCGTCGCCGGCTCCGGCGCGTTGCTGGATGCGTCGGAGGAGTCCGCGGCGGCGCTGCGGCGCAACGTCACCAGCCCCGGCGGGACCACCGCCGCCGCGCTGGAGGTTCTTATGGCGGAGGACGGGCTGGCGCCGCTGATGGCCGCGGCCGTGCGCGCCGCCGCCGCCCGCAGCCGCGCGCTGGCCGGGTAATTCGGGCGGCGGCGCGGGTCCTCCGCCGGGCGGGCGATGGCCGTCGGCGTCGAGCCAGCCCATGCCGCCCAGGCTCTCCCACCCCTCCGGGTCGGCGCGGCGCTCGGCGCCATCGCGTGTTCGTCCGCGGAGTCGCGCCTTTGACGCGGGGCGGGCGACGATTACAATGCGCCCGCGCCGCGCCGTCGCCGGCGCGCCGCTCGATGGGGAACGGCGCGGGCGCCGCCCCGCGATACGAACGGGGATTGCGATGCAGGCGATACCGAAACTCGCTATCGGATCCCGGGCAGAGCGGCCCGACCGGTACGATCCCGGTCGAACCTACACCTTCCGGTATAGCGCCAGGCGCCACGCCGAACTCCCGCATGTCGTAAAATTTTCCGGCGGGCGCTCCAGCGGAATGTTGCTGTTCACTCTGCTGGAGAACGGCTTTCTGCGCCGGGACCGCGGCGACGTCGTGGTGTTCAACAACACTTCGTGCGAGCACCCGGCGACCTATCGGTTCGCGGCGGAATGCAAGCGGCGCGTGGAGGAAGATTACGGTATTCCTTTTTTCTTCGTGCAATTCCAAACTTACGAAGATGCAAGACAGGGCGAATGGAGGCGCATATCCACCTATCGGCTGGTGAACGAGCGGCCTTATTCGGAGAAAAACCCGGACGGATTTCGCTGGCGCGGCGAATCGTTCGAGGAGCTTCTGTCTCACAAGGCGTACCTCCCGAGCCAGTTCCGGCGGACGTGTACGGCGACTCTCAAGCTGGAGATAACCCGCATGTTCCTCCGCGACTGGTTCGCCAGCAAGGAGGGCATTCCGCGCCTCGGTCACGGGCGGCCGGAATCTCTGGTGGATGCGGATCGGATGCATGAAAGCCACATTCGCGCCGGCGGCGGCGTGCCGAAGGAGATACTGCTTCGCAAGCGCGAGTTCGTGCTGCGCCGACCGACCGGACGGCCGAAGCAGCGCTACCGGGACTTCTCCGGTTCGGCCGGACCTTTCGAGAATCGCCACCTGAAGGACAAGATATTCGGGCGGAAAGCGTGGTTCGGGAAAGGCGGGATAGAATATATCGCGTTTATCGGTTTGCGCGGCGACGAAGGGTTGCGGGTGGCGCGGGTGGAGGCTCGGTCTTCCGACATCCACGCCAATGCCGGCTACGAAGGCGAGCATGTGTACATGCCGCTGACCAAGATGCACGTGAATCGCGCGGACGTCCAGCATTTTTGGCGGCAGCAAGGATGGGACTTGAAGCTGAACTCGAACAAGGCGCTGTCCAATTGCGTCTATTGTTTTCTCAAGGGAGTCGGCAATCTGGCGGAGATTCACGCAGAGATGGAGTCGCGCAAGAAGCGCAACGTACGAGGCTTCGGGTCGACCGTCGATACGCCTTGCGATCTCCAATGGTGGTCGCGGATGGAGCGCAAGTACGGTCGGGATCTGGAGAAGGAGGACAGGGAGCGCACCAACCCCGACGGCCGACCTTTCATAGGGTTCTTCGGAGCGTCCACCGATTTCAGTTACGACACACTGGCCGCCAGCGAGGGCCGCGCTTCCCTGTCGCGCTACGCGGACAGCGTGCTGCCGTGCGATTGCACCGAGTAGAATTCCGTGCCGGACCGACCGATCTATCTCGACTACCAGGCGACCACGCCGCTGGACCCGCGCGTAGCGGACGCGATGGCGCCCTACTGGTCGGAGCGGTTCGGCAATGCGCATTCGCGGAATCACCGGTTCGGGTGGGAGGCCCGGGAAGCGGTGGAGACCGCCCGCTGCCAGGTGGCCGAGCTGATCGGCGCGGACGACGACGAAATCGTATTCGTGTCGGGCGCCACCGAATCCTGCAATCTGGCGATTCGCGGTTTGGCGCGGGCGGCTCGGGAACGTCGCCATATCGTCACCGTCGCGACCGAGCATCCGGCGGTGCTCGACACGGCGGAGTCCCTTGAGGAGGACGGCTTCGACATCGAGATTCTGCCGGTGATGGGGGATGGCCTGCTCGATTTGCGGGCGCTGGAAGGGGCGTTGACCGAGCGCACCTTGTTGGCGTCCGTCATGCTGGCCAACAACGAGATCGGCGTCGTTCAGCCCGTCCGCGAAATTGCCGAACTGTGCCACTCGGTCGGCGCCGCCGCGCATACCGACGCGACGCAGGCGATAGGCCGGATGGGCGTCGACGTGGAGGATCTGGGAGTCGACCTGTTGAGCCTGTCGGGGCATAAATTCTACGGCCCGAACGGGATAGGGGCGTTATACGTCCGCCAGGACGTCCGCGCGCGGCTGTCGCCCATCCTGACGGGCGGAGCGCAGGAAGGCGCCATGCGTCCGGGCACCGTCGCGACGCCTTTGGCGGTGGGGTTGGGAGCGGCGAGCGATATCGCGCGGGTCGAGTGGCCCGCCGAAGCACGGCGCCTCGCCGATCTCACCGGGCGGGTTGGCGCCGCGATCAGGAATGCGCTACCCTCCATGCGATCGTTCGGCCATCCCACCCGCCGGATACCCGGAAACCTGAGCATCGGGTTCCCCGGTATTTCGGCGGATCGGGTCGTCGCCGCGGTTGCTGATCGGCTGGCCATATCGACGGGAGCGGCATGTTCGAGCGGCGATCCGGGACCGTCCCACGTGTTGTTGGCGCTAGGTTGCGGGGGCGAGCTCGCCGCGTCCGGGATTCGAATCAGCCTGGGCCGCTTCACGACTCCGGCCGAGGTGGACATGGCGGGCGACATGCTGCATGATGCGGTGAAGGCGGCGAACTGGGGGAGAATCTAGCATGGCCAAGAAGGCGACTCTGGAATTTGGCGTCGGCCACGGCATGAGCGGTTTTACCGCTTGGAATACGTCTGGGTTCAATGATCGCGAACCGGCGCGTGTAATTCGAGAGCTCCTCCAGAATTCTCTCGATGCCGCGGCCGAGGCGGATGAGCGAACTGCCCGAATTCGCTTTCGTGTCACCAAGATGCGCTCCAGGGATGTTCCTGATATGAAAGGGTATAAGCGTGCTTTCAAAAATGCTATAAGGGATAATGAGGATCAGGCGGGTGGAGAGCTGCCGGCCCCGGCGCAGCAAGTTGTGGATGATATAGAAAGCGCCCTCGGCGATATTGCCGATGGCGATAGCTATATGTTATCCGTGATGGATAATGGCGTCGGCTTGGACGAACCCAGAATGACATCCCTTCTTGGCGACGGATCCAGCGCTAAACCGTCCCATTCGGCCGGTTCCTATGGAGTTGGCCACTTCGCGGCAATGTCTGCTTCCGACCTTCGTTATGTGCTCTACGGAGGCGTGTTGGAAAATGGAACAAGAATAGCATCCGGCTTCACGTTACTGGCTGGCCGGTACGGTCGTGATCTCCCGTATTCCGCCCATGGCTATTTGGTCGAAAAAATTCTGGGCGGAGCCAAGGATGGCAAGCTATACAAATTCCTTGACCGAGCCACTATTCCGTCTGTCATTTCTTGCGCGTTAGACGAGATAGAGCAGGAGTGGGGACATGGGAGCGTTGTGATGATACCTGGATTCAACAAATTCGGCGGCCAAAAAGAAAATCTTTGCCGTATTGTCTCGGTAGTGTCTGCGTATAATTTCAGCGCCGCAATTCATGACGAAAGACTGATCTTGGAGATCGATGAAAAAACGATCAAAGATGATGCCGAAATGCATATTGGTAAGGATGAATTGGTAAATATTCTCGAAGGCGAGCGAGAGCGCCAGAGATCTTATCGCAGCGACAGTAATTCGCCTTTCGTCGGGCTGCGCCCTTCGGGAAAGAATGCGTGGGCGGCCTACAAGGTGCTTTCCAACAAAATACGACACGAGGTAGAGACAGATCTTGGTTGCGTAGATGTAGCGTTGACGACTCCGGCGCCCGCCGACGCAACTCGCATCGAATTGTTCCGCAATGGTATGTGGATTACCGACGAGATACCCAGACTGAGACCGTCGGATTTTACCGAGCAACGCCCCTTCCATGCGGTTTTGCTCCCCAGACTCGGCAGCATTCTGCATCTCCTCGTGCGTAAGGCGGAAGGACCGATGCACGATAAGCTGGATTTCGGTCTCCTATCGACCGAACAGAGGAAAAATTTGACGGCCGCCTTCCGCCTTGTTGGAAATTGGATCAAAGACCGAGTCCCCAAAATCGACGATGAGGAATATACGCCGGAGGGTTTTCTCCCGGTCTCCAGCGACGGTGACGGTCCTGGCGGCGAGTCTCGACAGTATGCCTACTGGGGCCCGCCTGTCATTGTCCGCCGGTTCAACGTCAATCGGTCGCAACCCGGCGGGCCACAAGCGGAGACCGATCCGGATGAGGCGGACAGAACTCCCGATACGCCGTCGGGGGCGGCGCGGCCTCGGACCAGAGGCGCGACGAGAGCACAACCTCTGCCGTTTCGTTCGACCGTGGTGCCGATAGGTCGACGGAAGCATGGTATCGAGATCGTGTGCGGCGAAGCGGGCGACGAAATTATGCTGCGACTGCGCGTCGACGAGAATGTGGATGCAACCTGCGAGCGCGTTCTGCAAGACGAATATCTGGCGATCGCGTCGGTAGCGGTGGAGGACGCAACGGGGCGGATACAGGCGGATGTCGGGAGCAACGGGACGGAAATTCGATTGCGTGGCGTGCAGGCGAATACCACCTATCGGCTGACGGTCGAACACGACCGGCCGGCCGATCTCGAAGCGGTGTCCGCGCCGGTATTCAGGGTCGATCTCTACAAGGCGCCCCGCGTTGTGAAAGGAGGAACGGGCGATGATAGTTAGCGTGCGTCCGACCGATTCGGCAGCGGGCAGTCGGGGATTCCCGTGGCCGGTCCTTGAGGCCGGTAACGGCAGCTTTCCCGGTGGAGCCTACAGCGTGCATTTGACACACAGGGAGCATGGGCGCTCGTTCGACCTCCGCCACCGTGTCGAGGGCGCTCCCCTGATAGAGGCATGGATCCGAGAGAGCAAGGTTCGCTTCGCCTGCGCTGTGGCGAGCCCGGTGTCGGCTTATCGTGAAGTCGTGGTGTCCAGCGAGGCGTCGCATCGTGTGGCCTGGCGCCGGGACGACCTCGGCTCTTATCCGCTGTTCACACCGATGATCGTCTGCGCCGAAGACATCGATCATCGGATAGATCGGGAGCGCGATGGCGTGAACCCCATGTGGGATCGAGTCGATCTCCGTTTGGCGAAGGGATCGAGGCTGGCGGTCTGCCATACCTTTGCCCTGCAATCCGGGTTGATCGGGCTTTTGGATTTCGGCAAGGATGCGGATCTCGGATCCGGTCAGTTTTACCTCAAGGATAGCACCGAGAACGGATTCAGGTTCAAAGTCAAGTTGGCGCCGGATCTTCATCGCTATTTGCAGCAACCGGCCAACCAGCAAGGGGCCGCCGGCGCGAACGTGATGACCCATATCGTATCCGCTGCGTTGGCCTGCTTGCAGAGAAGCTACACAGAGGACGACGGAGAAGAGGGCTGGAAATCCTACCCAAACCTGGTCGCGCTGGCGGCTCAACTCGAGGAGAAGACGCTACCCGGCTGGTGGGAAGACGATTTTCGACCGGAAGAAATAGCGACCTTTCTCCATCCCCACAAGATCGCGGAGTAAGGGCTGACCATGACGGCATATGCGGAGCGCGACGAGGTCGCCTATACGCGATTTACCGCCAGGCGAGGCCGCTTGCTCGGAGAGAAGGGGGGCGAATTTCAGCGTTCTTTCTTGACCGCGGCCAAAGACAGGCGGGCGTTCATAGACTTTATGGATCAGCAGGTTCCTGTCGAGGATGGGGATCGACCGCCGGCGTTCGACGGAGCGATGACCGAACAGTCCTTCAAGGACATGACCGTCGATCAGGAAGAAGCCGTCCACGGATTATGGAAAGAGGCGCCTCCGAGGATTGCGTGCCGCGTATCCTTTTGGGCCGAAACGACTATCCAACACCTCAAGGACGGGGTTATCGAGGAGGCGTTCTGGCTCGCCGCCAACGGCGGACGGACCGAGAGCGGCGAGGAGCGAATCGATCGTGCGCTGGCCGAGAAGGGCGATCAGGGAAAGTCCATGGACGATTGCGTGAGAACCGTCCTTCGGCGCATGAGCGGCTTGCCTTCGGCCCGGGGCAACAGGAGCGTGTTCGTCGACCCGCCTTTCGCGCGCGCATGGTGGCGCGAGCGCCTGGTGAACCGCGTCGCGAACCGCGATGGGGCAGAATCGAAGTCCAATTTGTCGAATGTGGTCCGGAGGAGCCAAACGTACTGGGAAAACTTGATGGCGATGATCGTTTCCCGCGGCTCGGTGTTCGGATCCATGGTGGCGCAAGACGCGTTCGTTAACAGTTTGGCCGGGAATTTTCGCGCAGATCCGCAATCGCCGTTGAAGAACACGGAGATGCTCAAAACGGCGTTGCGGCGCTTCAGCAACGTCGCCGCGGCGCGGGAGCTCGGCGTATTGACGTTCGCGGAAATCGGAGAGATCGTGGAGAAGCTGCTCGCGGAGTTGTCGCGACCCCATGCGGCGCAAGAGGAATAATACCAATCCATCTTTGAATTGACTTACTGGGAGATATTGTGTGCGGCGCGGCGCCTTCGGCGGCGATCCGGTCGTAACACTCCGCCAGCGCCTGTAATACGGTCACGCCTTGATCTCCGGGGCGCCCACGTCGATGATTCCGCCGCGCATTTTCAAGGCGGAAAAGCAGGGTGCCGTCGAGGCGTGCTGCTGGCGGTCGTCCGACCGCAACGGACAGGCAGTCCGTCGCGTCGCGCGTCATTGCCCGGCGGGCGGCGCCGGTGGGGGCCTTGTGGCCAGCGCGTGTTGCGGCGGACGTTCTCAAAGCGGATCGGCTTCAGTATGTGGATGCGGTCGATGACCAACCGGGTGGCGGGCTTCCAGTGGATCGCCTCCAGGATTCCGCGCGCGTGAAGCAGGCGACTTGCCCCGGCCGCACAGTTCGACCCCATACGCCATTGCCTCGCCGGCGCCGCCCATTCCCTATGCCGCGAGGCGTTTCGCGCCGCCGACCCGCCATGATACCGTGTCTCCGCCGTCCGGGCTGCCCCGGCGGCGGGCGGGGAGGATGTTTATGGGCCTTGGGTTCCAGTGTTACGCATATGCGTGCGGCGGCCGCTGGCAGGCGATATGCACCGACCTCGACATTGCCGTCGACGGCGCCTCGCGCTGCGCTGTCGAGGACTCGCTCGCCACAGCGATAGACATGTATCTTGAATGGGTGTCCGAACTGCCGCGCGAGGAGCAAGCGCGCTTCCTGGCGCGCCGCGCGCCTTGGTACGTGCGGCTGGAAATGGCCGCGCTGACGCGAATCGGGCGCTTGATCGGCGGCGGAGAGCGATCACGGCGTTTCGTGCTCCAGTCCCGTATGCCCGTGCGCGCCTGACGGAATAGCTGTCGCGGCAGTCCCGCGGCGTCGCCGGATTCCGCGAGACCGACCGGCAACGGGAAACCGGCCGCGCTCGCCCGCTCCCTCGAGGCGGTCGGACAACAGGCGCTGGTCGCCGCGCCGGTTTCCCGGCCCGCCGGGCCAATTCCGGGAAATCCCGGAATCCATTCGCGCCGCGTCCCGGAATCGGGCGGCGGCGGGCGTTGCAGGCGAGGCGGGACTATGGTCGCGGCCATGATCTCCGCCGCCCCGGCACGCTACGCCGCGCCGCCCGATTGACGGGACTCCCCGGGGGGATTCGCCGCCCCGGTCAGCCCGGCAGGCGTTCGGCGCGGAGGCGGGAGCGGCGGACCTTGCCGGCGTCGTCGCGCAAAGGGACGTCGACGAACTCGTAGCTGCGCGGAGTCTTGTAGCGCGCCAGCTCGCCCTCCATGAACGCGCGCAGGTCGTCCTCCCGCAAGCGGCCGCGCCGGTCCGCCGCCGGGCGGACGATGGCGTGGACCGTCTCGCCCATGTCGTCGTCGGGCAGGCCGATGGCGACCGCGTCGTCGACGCCGGGGGCGCGGACCAGCGCCGCCTCGACCTCGGCGGGCCAGACGTTCGCCCCGCCCGACAGGATCAGGTCGCCGCGCCGGTCGGCGAGATAAAGATAGCCGTCGGCGTCGAGCCAGCCCATGTCGCCCAGGCTCTCCCACCCCTCCGGGTCGGCGCGGCGTTCGGCGCCGATGTAGTGATACGTGCTCTCCGGCCCGCCGGCGGGGAGCATATAGACCTCGCCGACCTCCCCCGGCGCGCATTCGCGGCCCGACTCGTCCAGGATGCGCACCCGCGAGCCGCGCACGCAGCGGCCGACCGAACCGCGATGGGCCAGCCATTCGGTCCCGGAAATCCACGTCGCGCCGACCGCCTCGGTGCCGCCGTAGAGCTCCCACACGCGGTCGGGGCCGAGCCAGGAGATCCACTTCTCCTTGAGCCACGGCGGCATGGGCGAGGCGACGTGGGCGGCGACCCGGAGGCTGGACAGGTCGAACCCGCCGCGCGCCTCCGCCGGCAGGCGCCATATGCGGCCCATCATCGTCGGCACCATCATCGTCCAGCGCACGCAGTGGCGCTCGATGGCGCGCAGCGCCTCCAGCGCGTCGAACCGCGCGAGGCCCGCGACGAGGTTGCCGCGAAACAGGCCGTAATGCGAAAAGACGAACGGCGCGTTGTGGTAGAGCGGCCCGGGATTGAGGACGGCCGCGCGGACCGG
The DNA here is from genome assembly GCA_965242575.1 of Alphaproteobacteria bacterium. GTDB lineage: Bacteria > Pseudomonadota > Alphaproteobacteria > UBA7887 > UBA7887 > JANQOH01. The sequence goes on along the minus strand of OZ251461.1, from coordinate 1,015,735 downwards.
CATGTCGAGCATCCATTCGCCGGGGTCGTATTCGGCCGGGGCGCGGTCGACGATGATCTTGGGCCGCCCGGTCGAGCCGCCGCTCGACATCGCCTTCCAGCGGCGCGCCGTCCTGACGGGGAGCGGCGAGTCGCTGCGCCGCGCCGCCTCGGCCTCCAGCTCGGCGAGGGCGCGCCCGGCGGCGGCGGCCGGCCCGTCGACTCCGACGGCGAGGCGCGGGCGGGCGAGGGCGAGGATGGCGCGCAACTCCGCCGCCGGCAGGCGGGCGGAGACGACGTGCGGCGTGGCGCCGAGCTTCCACAGCGCGAAGCAGGCGATGTGGAAGGCGAGGCCGTTGGGCAGCGCCAGCGTCGCCATGTCGCCCTCGCCGACGCCGAACGCGGCGAACGCCCGCGCCATGCGGTTCGCCCGGGCCTCCAGCTCCCCCCACGCCAGGCTTCCGTCGGGGTAGGCGAGGCAGGTCCGCCCGCCGCCCAGCGCCGCGGCGTAATGGGCGGGGATCGAGGCCAGGGGGATGGGCGCCATGCCGCGCGCGCTCCGTCGCGCCGGTCGCGCCGGCCGGCGGCGCGCGGGGCGGCGGTTATACCACGCGCGCCGCCCGCCCGCGGCGAAAAAACGGACCCGGCGGCGGGACGCTCCATAATTCACTTGACTTTTCCATCGTTATGAGATAGACGTATGCGCCGGGCAGGAAAGGAGCAAGGAAATGACCGCAAGATCGTTCGGGTTCGCGCGGGTTCGCGGGATCGCTTCCGTAGCCGCCGCGTCCCTCTTCGCCCTGCTGGCCTCCGGCTGCGGCGGAAACGTCACGGTGTCGGGCGGCGGCGGGACGGGCCTCGTCGACGAGGAGCGGCTCACCGCCGATGGCGGCGCCGGGTCGGCGACGCGGCGCGCGGCGGCGTGGCGCATCCTCGGCGACGGCGTGGGGTCGGGCGCGGACCGCGCCACACTCGTGACGGCGACCGAACTGGGCGTCCTCTCGGCGGGGAAGATGGCGGCGGCGGCCGGCCATTACCCGCGCGACGGCGCCCTCTCGCGGGGCTACGGGCGGCAGGACAGGAGCGCGGCGGTCGACAGGACCTCCGCGAACGGGCTGTGGCGGCACCGGGCGGACGCCGGCTCGTGGCGCGCCTACGTCACCGCCGACAGCGGCGTAACCCAGTCCGCGCAAGCCTTCTGCCGGAGCGGCTTCGGGATTTGCCGCAACAGCGACGCCGTCGCGGTCGAACTCGGCTACAGCGGCGGCCAAGTCACCTACAAGGTGGGCTATACGGACCTGCCCAGCGGCGCCAACGAAGTGTTCCAGGACTGGACCCTCGACAGCGAACGCACCGGGGAGCCGGCGGCGCGCCCGAGCAACGACAGGGGCCGACAGACCGTGGACAAGCCGCGCAACGACGGCGCGGGGAAGGACGGCGTCGTGACCGGCGGCGCGGCGCTGCTGGCGAACGTGCGGCGCTGGAGCGACGGCGGCCGGCAGGGCGCGCTGTTCCGCCATGAGAACGGCCAGCGCAAGCTCTGGCTGGCGATCGACACCGACTATTCCGGCGCCGGCGACACCGACTGGCTGGCCACCGGAATCTGGGCCTGGACGCCGAACGACGGCGCGGCCAACAAATACCGCTTCGGCGTGTTCGCGGACGGCGGCGACGTCTTCTCGACCGCCAGTGTGGCGGGGCTCGCCGGAAGCGCGACCTATACGGGCCGGGCCGGCGGCGTCTATTCCACCGTCTCCGGGACGGCGCGGAGCAACGCGTTCTTCGAGGCGGACGTCACGCTGACGGCCGATTTCGACGCGACGGAGCTGAACGGGCTCCCGCATATCGGCCATGGCGTCGTGTCCGGCCGCGTCCACAACTTCGCCACGGACGCCGCGATCCCCGGCGCGCCGGAACTGACGCTGGCCGGCGCGGCCATCGGCATACCGGGTTACGCCGGCGGCGCGCACCGGGCGGCGACGAGCATGACCTTCGACGGCGCGGCCTGGGCCGGGACGTGGGGCGGCCAGTTCTTCGGCAACCCGGCGGCGGGCGCGACGGGCGCGGACGCGCTGCCCGGCTCGATCGCCGGAACCTTCGGCGCGGCGACGGGAAGCGGCGCCTCCGTCCGGTCGTTCGTCGGCGCGTTCGGCGCCCACCGCTGACGGCATAACGTCCTCCCCGGGGGCGGGGGCGCTTGCGCGGCGCCCCCGCTTCGCCCATGATGGGCCTCCCTGCGGCTGGAGAGGCGCGCCCCATGCTCCCGACACCCGAATTCGCCGCGCTCGACGCGGTGAAGACCGAGGCCATGTTCACCGTGGACACCGGCGAGACCCCGGTGGCGCTGGTCAAGCGGCCCGGCGACGGCCCGGACGACCGGACGGGCGCGTTCGAATCGCGCGAGATCCTGGTCCGCGACGGGCGGCCCGTCGCGGACCGCCTCGAGCTCGACCGCCACGGCTTCGCGCTGCGCGACCACGCCACCGCGGTCCGCGACTTCGCCGACGACGACGAGCTGCGCCGGGTCTATTACCCGGAGATGGAGGCGTTGATCCGGCGCGAGACCGGCGCGGCGAAGGTCGTCGTGTTCGACGCCACGCGGCGGATCGACGACCCGGACGCGCAAGCGCGGATGGGGATCCGCGGCCCCGCGCAGCTGATGCACAACGACTTCACCGCGGCCTCGGCGGCGCAACGGGTCCGCGACCTGCTGCCGACGGAAGAGGCGGAGCGGCGGCTGGAGAACCGCTTCGCCTCGATCAACGTCTGGCGCCCGCTGCGCGGGCCGGTGCGCACCTCGCCGCTGGCGATCTGCGAATACGGCAGCATCGCCGACCGCGACCTGATCGCCGCCGAACGCCGCTACGGCGACCGCGTCGGCGTCATCTACCACATGGCGTGGAATCCGGACCAGCGCTGGTATTACTTCCCCGACATGACGCCGGGCGAGGCGGTCCTGCTGAAATGCTACGATTCCGGCGCCGGCGCGGCGCGGTGGACCGGCCACGGCGCGTTCCCCGACCCGTCGACCCCGCCCGGCGCGCCGCCGCGCGAGAGCATCGAGGTCCGCACGCTCCTGTTCTGGGAGTGACGAAGACAACATAGGTAAATGGGCGGTTATCGGCTTGACTTGTCGGAATCGCTTTCTCGATAGGGTATCCGTGAATCCGGCGGCCGCCCGGCGGCGATGACGAGCGACCTCAACCTCGGCGTCATCGGTAATTGCGCCGTCGGCGCGCTGGTGGATTCGCGCGGGCGGATCGTCTGGTGCTGCCTGCCGCGGCTGGACGGCGACCCGGCGTTCTGCGCCCTGCTCGCGGACGGGGCGGCGGACCGGGGGACGTTCGCGGTCGAGATCGTCGACTTCGCGCGCGCCGAGCAGCGCTACATGCGCAATACGGCGATCCTCGTCACGACGCTTTACGACCGCGCCGGCGCGGCGGTGGAGATCGTCGACTTCGCGCCGCGCTTCAAGCAGTTCGGGCGGACCTTCCGGCCGATGGCGCTGGTCCGGCGGATCCGCCCGGTCGGCGGCGCGCCGCGCATCGCCGTCCGCCTCCGCCCGGCGCACAGCTGGGGCGCCGGGCGGCCCGAACGCGCGCGCGGCAGCAACCACATCCGCTACCTCGCGCCCGACCTGGCGCTGCGCTGCACCTCGGACGCGCCGGTCTCCTACCTGTGGGACGAGACTCCGTTCATCCTCGAGCGCCCGGTCGACATGCTGCTGGGGCCCGACGAGAGCCTGGGGCGGCCGCTCGCCGAGACGTGCCGCCGGTTCCTCGACGACACCGCCGCCTACTGGCGCGAATGGGTGCGCTACCTGTCGATACCGCCGGAATGGCAGGAGGCGGTCATCCGCGCCGCGATCACGCTGAAACTCAGCCATTACGAGGAGACCGGCGGCATCGTCGCGGCGCTGACGACGTCGATCCCGGAGGCGCCCGGCAGCGGGCGCAATTGGGACTACCGCTATTGCTGGCTGCGCGACGCCTGCTTCGTCGTCAAGGCGCTGAACCGCCTCGGCGCGACGCGGACGATGGAGGGGCACATCCACTACATCGCCAACCTCGCGGCGGCGGCGGGCGGCGGCGGCCTGCAACCGGTCTATGGGGTGGCGCTGGAGCCCGGCATCGCCGAAACCGCCGTCGAGTCGCTCCCCGGCTACCGCGGCATGGGGCCGGTGCGGCGCGGCAACCAGGCGCACGAGCACGTGCAGAACGACGTCTACGGCAGCGCCATACTGGCGGCGACGCAGGCGTTCTTCGACGAACGCCTCGCCAGCCCCGGCGGCCCGCGCCTGTTCGCGCGGCTGGAGGCGCTCGGCGAACGCGCGGCGGCGGCGTTCGACTCGCCCGACGCCGGATTGTGGGAGTTCCGCTCGCGCGCGGCGGTCCACACCTTCTCCGCCGTCATGTGCTGGGCGGCGTGCGACCGGCTGGCGAAGATCGCCGCGCGGCTCGCGCTGCCCGGCCGCGCGCGGCGCTGGCGCGGCGAGGCGGACCGCATCCACGCCGCCATATGCGCGCGCGCCTTCGACCCCGCCCGCGGCGGCTTCATGGAGACCTTCGGCGGCGATACGGTCGATGCGAGCCTGCTGTTGCTGCACGAATTGGGGTTCGTCGCGCCGCGCGACCCGCGCTTCCTCGGGACGCTCGCCATGGTGGAGAAGACGCTGAAATCCGGCGACTTCCTCCACCGCTACGCGGCGGCGGACGATTTCGGGACGCCGGAGACGGCGTTCCTCGTCTGCGCCTTCTGGTACATCGACGCGCTGGCGGCGGCGGGGCGGCGCGAAGAGGCGCGCGGCCTGTTCGAGGCGATGCTCGCCCGCCGCAACCCGCTGGGGCTGCTGTCGGAGGACATCGACCCGGCGACGGGCGAGTTGTGGGGCAACTTCCCGCAGACCTATTCGATGGTGGGGCTGATCAATTCGGCGATGCGGCTCGGCAAGAGCTGGGACGAAGTGTTGTGAGGCGCCTCGTCGTCGCCTCGAACCGCGTCGCCGCCGGCGACCGGCCGCGCGGCGACACCGGCGGCCTCGCCGTCGCGCTGCGCGGCGCGCTGGAGGCGCATGGCGGCGTGTGGTTCGGCTGGAGCGGCGAGATCGGCCCCGGGCGCCGCGAGCGCGTCGTCGAGACGCCGCGCGCGACCTTCGTCACGGTCGACCTCCTCCGCCGCGAATACGACGACTATTACGACGGTTTCGCCAACCAGGCGCTGTGGCCGGTCCTCCACTACCGGCCCGACAACGCGAACTTCCGCCGCGGCCACTACGCCGGCTACCGCCGCGTCAACGCCATGTTCGCGCGCCGCCTCGCGCGGCGGCTGCGGCCGGACGACCTGGTGTGGGTCCACGACTACCACCTGATCCCGCTGGGCGCGGAGCTGCGGCGCGCCGGCGCGGAGGGGAAGATCGGCTTCTTCCTGCATACGCCGTTCCCGGCGCTCGAGGCGTTCGCCGTCCTGCCGCCGCACCGCGAACTCGCGCGCGACCTGTCCGCCTACGACGTCGTGGGGCTCCAGACCGCGGCCGACCTGCGCGCGTTCCTCGAATACGTGCGCTTCGAGGCCGGCGGCGAGGCGTCGGAGGACGGGCGCGCGCGGGCGTTCGGGCGCGCGTTCCGCGCCGCCGCGTTCCCCATCGGCATAGACGCGGCGGCGATGGCGCACGCGGCGCGGCGCTTCGCCCAGGGCCCCGTCGCGCGCGGCCTGCGGCGCCACGGCGGCGCGTCCTCGTGGATCGTCGGAGTCGACCGGCTCGACTACAGCAAGGGGATCCCCGAACGCTTCGACGCCTTCGAGGCGCTGCTGGAGGCGTATCCGGCCTATCGCGGGCGGGTGCGCTTCCTCCAGATCACGCCGCCGTCGCGGGTCGGCGTGGCCGAATACCGCGCCATCCGCGCCGAACTGGAGGCCCGCGCCGGCCATATCAACGGGCGCTTCGCCGAAGTGGACTGGGCGCCGCTCAACTATCTCGTCAAGAGCTACGCGCAGAGCAGCCTGCTCGGCCTCTACCGCGCCGCCCGCGTCGGCCTGGTGACGCCGCTGCGCGACGGCATGAACCTGGTGGCGAAGGAATACGTCGCCTCGCAGAACCCGCGCGACCCCGGCGCGCTGGTCCTGTCGCGCTTCGCCGGCGCGGCGCGCGAATTGTCCGCCGCCCTCCTCGTCAACCCGTTCGACGTCCAGGGCGTGGCCGAAGCGGTGGCGCGCGCGCTGGACATGCCGCTGGAGGAGCGCGTCGAACGCTGGCGGGCGGCGATGGACGCGCTGGAGGCGAACACCCTCGATACGTGGCGCGACGGCTTCCTCCGCGCCCTCGACGCCGCGCCGGCGGCGCCGGCGTGACCGCGCCCGCGCCGCCGCGCCCGCTCCCCGCCGGCGCCGGCCGCGGACGCCGCCTGGCGCTGTTCCTCGACATCGACGGCGCCATCGCCGAAATCGCGCCCCGGCCCGAACTCGCGCTGGTCCCCGCCGGAACGCGCGCGGCGCTGGCGCGGCTGCGGCGCGCGCTCGGCGGCGCCGTCGCCGTCGTCTCCGGCCGGCCCCTGGCGCAGATCGACCGGATGCTGCCCGGCGCGGAACTCGCCGCCGCCGGGCTGCACGGGCTCGAGCTGCGCCGCGCCGGCGAGGCGTCCGCGCGCCGGCCGGCGCCGCCGCTGCCGCGCGGCCTGGCGGCGGCGCTGCGCCGGATGTGCGACCGGCGGCCCGGCCTGGTCCTGGAGGACAAGGGCGCGACCGCGGCGCTCCACTACCGCGCCCGCCCCGAACTCGGCGCGGAGGCGCGCGCGGCGGTCCGGCGGCTGCTGGACGGGCGGCCCGGACTGGCCGCGCTGGAGGGCAAATGCGTGATCGAGGTCAAGCCCGCCGGGCGCGACAAGGGGACGGCGATCCGCGCCTTCATGGCGGAGGCGCCGTTCGCGGGCCGCGAACCCGCCTTTCTCGGCGACGACGTGACCGACGAGGCGGGGTTCGCCGTCGTCCGCGAGATGGGCGGCCTCGCCGTCCGCGTCGGCGGCGCCGAGGCGACGCGCGCCGCCTGGCGGCTGCCCGGCGTGGCGGCGGCGCAGGACTGGCTGCGCGGGCTGGCGGAGTCGTTCGACGATGTCCGACGCGGCGGCGATGGTTGACGCGGCGCTGCTCGGCGACATCGGCGGCACCAATGCGCGCTTCGCCCTCTCCCGCGGCGGGCGGATCCGCGCGCGGGAGACCCTCGCGGTCGCCGATTACCCCGGCGTCGACGAGGCGCTGGCGGCGGCGCTGGAGCGGCTGGGCGCGCCGCGCGTATCGGCGCTGCGGCTCGCCGTCGCCGGGGTCGTCGCCAACGGGCGCGCGCGGCTGACCAACGGCGCATGGCGGTTCGACGCCGCCGCGCTGGCGCGCCGCGCCGGCGCCGCCACGGCGGAGTTGCGCAACGACGCGCAGGCGGCGGCGCTCGGCCTGCCGCGCCTGGCGCCGGAGGATTTGCGCCCGCTCGGCGGCCCCGGCGCGCTGGACTTCGCCGCGCCCGCGGCGCTGGTTTCGGTCGGCACCGGCCTCGGCGCGTCGCTGCTGCTGCCGGCGGCGGCGGGCGGCGGCGCGCTCGCCACCGAGGCGGGCCACATCGGCCTGCCGGCGGCGGACGCCGGGGAGGCGCGCCTCCTCGCCCGCCTGCGCGAGCGGTTCGGCCGCGTCTCGGCCGAGACCGTGCTGTCGGGCGCGGGGCTGGGCGCGCTGGAGGCGGCGCTGGGCGGGGCGGAGTCGACGACGCCGGAGGCGATGATCGGGGATGCGCTGGCGGGCCGCGCGCCCGCCGCCGCCGCGCTGGAGCGGTTCTGCGCCTTTCTCGGCGCGGTCGCCGGCGACCTGGCGCTCGCTTTCGGCGCCTGGGGCGGCGTCGCGATAGCCGGCGGCGTCCCCCGCCGCTTCGCCGCGTTCCTCCGCGCCTCGCCCTTCCGCGCCCGTTTCGAGGCGAAGGGCCGGTTCTCCGAGCGCATGCGCCGCGTCCCGACGGTCCTCGTCGCCCGCGACGATCTCGCCCTTCTCGGCCTCGCCGCCGGGGCGCCCGATTGACCGGGCGGAGCCCCGCGGGCGCCCTGCCCGCCGCCGCGCCATCGTGACGCTACTTTCAACCCTGCGCCCCGCCCGCATCGAGAAGACGCTTCCAACGCGGAAACGGCCGCGGCGCTTGCGCGGTTCGCCGCCTGCTCCCCCGCCCCGGCGGCCTTGCCGGCCGCTCCCGCATCCGGTCGGCCGCCCGCGTCTGGCTTTCGGATCGCGGGAATGCGATATTCCATGAACATCGAGCGGACGCAGGCGCCCGCGCGGCGCGAACGGAGGAGGCGGAATGACGACCGTTCAAGTCGCCGCGCGGCGGGGCCGGGAGGAACCGGACGCGGAAGCGCGCCGGGGGAGCGCGGCGCGCGAGGCCCTGCGCCGGCGCTTCGCCGATCGCCTCGTCGTGCGCGCCGACTACAGCCGCCGGCTGGTGTCCTGGCAAGGGAACAAGGCGCGGCCCGGGCTGCGCTGGTTCAGATACAAGGAGGGGTTCTCGGCGGACCTCGCCGCGGGCGCGCTGCGCGCCGCCGGCGGCCCGGTGCTGGACCCGTTCGCGGGCGCCGGGACGGCCGTCCTCGTCGCCGGCGGCGCGGGGCGAAGCGCCCTCGGCGTCGAGATCATGCCCGTCGGCGCCCGCGTTGCCCGGGCGGTGTCGTGGATCGCGAACGGCATGCCCGCCGGGGCCATCGCCGAATACGCCGACCGGCTGCTGCGCGCGGTCTCGCGCGGCGGCGCGCGGCGCGCGGACCCGGCGTTTCGCTTCCCCCACGTCCCCATCACCGAGCGCGCCTTCCCCGCCGGGACCGAGGAGGCCATCGCCAGGGCCCGGGCCTTCCTGGCCGGGGTCGAGGACGGGCGCGTGCGCGCGGTCCTCGACGTCGCCTGCATGAGCGTGCTGGAGGAGGCGAGCTACACGCGCAAGGACGGGCAATACCTGCGCTGGGACTCGCGCAGCGGGCGAAATTTGCGCGGCGGCATGAACAAGGGCTTCGTCCCCGGTTTCGCCGAGGCGCTCGAACGGCGCCTCGGCGAGATCGTCCACGACGCGCCGGCGCTGGCGGAGAGTTACGGCGGTCGCGCGCCGCGCATCGTCGAGGGGTCGGCGCTGCGGGAGCTGGCCCGGCTGCCCGGCGATTCGGTGGGGCTGACCGTGACCTCGCCGCCCTACGCCAACCGCTACGACTACACCCGCACCTACGCCCTCGAACTCGCCTGGCTGGGATTCGACCGCGCGGCGTTCGGCGCGCTGCGGCAGGACCTGGTCAGCGCCACGGTGGAGAACCGCTCCAAGGCGGCCGCCCTCGACCGGGCGTATCCCCGCCGCGGCGTGCTGCGCCGGGCGCGGGCCGCCGTCGCCGCGCAGGACGCCCTCGCCGAGGCGCTGGCCGCCCTCCGCCGCCGACGGTCGGAGCTCGGCAACCCGCACGTCATCCGCCTGGTCGCCAACTATTTCGCCGAGATGGCGGTCGTCGTCGCCGAACTCGCGCGGATAACGCGGCCCGGCGGCGCGGTCGTCATGGCGAACGACAACGTCCAGTACCACGGCGAGGAAATTCCCGTCGACCTGGTCCTTTCCGACATCGCCGAGCGCTGTGGCTTCGCCTGCGAGGAGATCGGCGCGTTGCCGCGCGGCAAGGGCAACGCCAGCCAGCAGATGGGGCGTTTCGGGCGCCGCGAACTGCGCAAATGCGTGTACCGCTGGCGCATGCCGGAGTCTTCGCATGCCTGACTCGGCGGGAAAGCGTACCGAGGACGCCATCGCGCGCGCCGTGGAGATCGCGCGGCGGATCGCATCCCGCGGCGATCTGGAGGCGCGGGAGAAGATAAGGCGTTTCGCGCCGAGGCTCCGCTACGACAAGCGCGACCTGTGTATTGCGGAAGACGCTTGGCGGCGCGTGAAAGACGCGGGTATCGCCCGCCGTCTGGTTTTCGCCCATCCCGCTATTCTCAAGGCGATACCGGAGGCGTCGCTTCATTATCGCGGTATCGCTTTGCTGTCGCTCAAGCGCGTGCAAGGCATAGCCGGGTCCGTCGATATCTGGGAGGACAAGCCGGGTAATGCGCGCGTCAGCGACGAGAAGGCGCTTCGCGTATGCCGACTCTATAACGCGGTTATCGGCTCCATAATTCTGAACCGTTCGGAGTGGACCCTCGAGGACGGCTATCGCAACGTCCTCGCCACGTTGGGCATCGCCGCGGACGGCTCCATTCGCAACATTATCGGCCAGGAGGCGGAAAACGCCGTCAAACGGCGCGTGCTGGACTGGACTCGAAACCGTGGGCTGCTGGCGGACGCGGCCGCCGGCGCCGACGGCCGGATCTGGCCGTTGATCGGCGGTGTCCGCATGATTTTCGGATCGGAGCCGGATATCGCGTTCGAGAAAGCCGGAAAGCTGGCGGTGGTTATCGAGATCAAGGGCGGCAAGGATCCGGCCGGGGCGCTGGAGAGGCTGGGGGCAATCAAGAAGACTTTCGACGAGTCGCCGGCGGGGCGCAAGAATTTTCTCGTGGCCGGGGTCGTTACTCCGACCATGCGCGGGAGGCTGGAGGAAATGCGCATGGAGGCGGATTTCCAAATCGATCGGTTGCTCGAAGACGACGCGGCCTGGATCGGTTTCATGAACGAGATATTTCATCATGCCCTTCGGATAGCCGAGGAGGCGAGCGGCGGCGCATGACCAGGCGCCTCGCCCTTCCGCGCCCGTTTCGAGGCGAAGGGCCGGTTCTCCGAGCGCATGCGCCGCGTCCCGACGGTCCTCGTCGCCCGCGACGACCTCGCCCTTCTCGGCCTCGCCGCCGGGGCGCCCGATTGACCGGGCGGGAACGCGCGCGTAACATGCGGACCGGCGCGAGGCGGCCCTCATCGACGACGCCCACGGAGGATCGGAATGATCGAGCAAGACGCCGCCGCGGTCGATTACCAGGCGGCCACTCTCGCCGCGCGCCACATCGCCCTGTGGATATCCGCCGCCGCGCTGGCGGTGTCCGCCACGGTGGGCGGCGCGCAGTGCATCCTGATATGGCGCGGCTTGCGCATGATGGACCGCTCCAACCGCGCGCGCGCCGAGGCCGTCGAAAACCAGCGCCGCGAGTCCGACCAGCGCCACACGGAAGCCATGGCCGCCCTCGCCGACCAGCGCCGCGCGACCGACGACCAGCGCCGCGCGCTCGACGCCATGATCGAAGAGCAACGCGCGGCGCGCGAAGAGCAACGACGCGCGTTCGACGCTACCATCGAAGAGCAGCGGCGCGCGTTCGACGCCATGATCGAGGAGCAACGCGCGGCGCGCGAGGACCAGCGCCGCGCGCTCGACGTCACGATCGAAGGTCAACGCGCCCTGATCGAACGCACCGCGCCGAGAGAGCCGGACGGGCGGTGAAGCGCCTTGGCGCCTGCCTCGGAATGAGACGGGATATCGCGATGCGCCGCGCGAGAACGTCCGAGTCGAGCGGGCGGCGCGCCGGGGCGGTTGCGTAGAAGACGAATCGTGGAATTCCGGCCGCCCCGCGCGCGCCAGAAGAATGCGCCGGGGAGACTGCGTTTTCCCGCCGCCGCATGGGCCGCCGTCCTCCTGCTGGCGGCGGTCGGCGGCGCCCGCGCGCATGATTTCTGGATCCAGCCGGAACGCTACGCCGCCGCGCCGGGGGAGAGCGTGGGGCTGCGCCTGTTCATCGGCGACGCATTCGACGGAATGCCGTTCCTGCGCGACCCGCGCCACATCGAGCGCTTCTTCGTCCGCGGGCCCGGCGGCGGCGGCGAGGTTCCCGGCGAACCCAACCGGCTGACGGTCGGCCGCGTCGCGCTCGCCGCGCCGGGCGCCTGGATCGTCGGCTACCGCAGCGCGCGCACCTTCCTGACCCTCGCGGCGGACCGGTTCGACGCCTACCTCGCGGCGGAGGGGTTCGAGGACGCGCGGCGGGCGCGCGCCGAACGCGGCGAGAGCGGCGCGCCGGGGCGGGAATCCTACGCGCGCTCGGCGAAGGCGATCCTCCATGCCGACGCGGCGGGCGCGGACCCCGGCGCCGCGCTCGGCCTGCCGCTGGAGATCGTCCTCGAACGGCGCCCGGCGGCGGGGGCGGCGCTCCCCGTCCGCCTGCTGCTGCGCGGCGCGCCGCTCGCCGGGGCGCGGATTACCGGCTACGCCGCCGCCGCGCCGGACGACCCGGTCACGGCGCGCGCCGGCGCCGACGGGCGCGCGGAATTGGCCTTGCCCCATGCGGGCGCGTGGCTGCTGCGCGCCGTCCACATGGCGGAGGCCGCGCCCGGCGCCGAGGCGGACTGGGAGAGCGAGTGGACGACGCTGACCTTCTCGGTCCCCGCGATCGGGGATTGACAAGTTGCATATATAAGCATATCCTTATGCTCCATCGCGCCGGCCCGGCCCCCGGGCGCGGCGCGCGCATCCACGGGAGGACCGATCATGACCGGCCCACGCGACCTTCATCCGGAGACCGTCGTCCTGCACGCAGGGCACCGCAGCGACCCGAACACGGGTTCGGTCGCGGTGCCGATCCACCAGACCACCTCGTACCAGTTCCGCGACACCGGGCACGCGGCGGACCTGTTCGCGCTCAAGGAGCTCGGCAACATCTACACGCGGATCATGAATCCGACCCAGGACGCGTTCGAGCAGCGCATGGCGGCGTTCGAGGGCGGGGCGGCGGCGCTCGCCCTCGCGTCGGGGCAGGCGGCGAGCGCGCTCGCGCTCCAGAACATCGCCCACGCCGGCGACAACGTGGTCAGCGCCACCGACCTTTACGGCGGCACCTGGAACCTGTTCGCCAACACGCTGCGCGACCAGGGGATCGAGGTCCGCTTCGTCGACCCGGCGGACCCGGAGAACTTCCGCCGCGCCGTCGACGACAGGACCCGCGCCTTCTACGCCGAGACCCTGCCCAACCCGAAACTCGACGTGTTCCCCATCCGCGAGGCGGCGGAGATCGGGCGCGCGGCGGGGATCCCGCTCGTCGTCGACAACACGGCGGCGCCGCTGCTGTGCCGGCCGCTGGAGCACGGCGCCGCCATCGTCATGTATTCGGCGACGAAATACATCGGCGGCCACGGCAATTCGATCGGCGGCGTCATCGTCGACGGCGGCAATTTCGACTGGGCCGCGCACCCCGAACGCCAGCCCTACCTGAACGAACCCGACCCGAGCTACCACGGCGCGGTGTGGACCGAGGCGGCGAAGCCGCTGGGGCCCATCGCCTACATCCTCAAGGCGCGCACGACGCTGCTGCGCGACCTGGGGCCGGCGATCTCGCCGTTCAACGCCTTCCTGCTCCTCCAGGGGCTGGAGACCCTGCCGCTGCGCATGCGCCGCCACTGCGAGAACGCGGCGGCCGTCGCCGACCGCCTGGCGGCGCATCCGGCGGTGGCCAGGACGATCTATCCCGGCCTGGCGGCGGGCGAGACGCGGCGGCGCGCCGACGCCTGCCTCGACGGCGGCTACGGCGGGCTGGTGGGCTTCGAACTGAAGGGCGGGCTGGAGGCCGGGCGGCGCTTCATCGACTCGCTGCAACTGCTCTACCACGTCGCCAATATCGGCGACGCGCGGAGCCTCGCCATCCACCCGGCGACGACGACGCATTCGCAGCTGTCGCCCGAGGAGCAGGCGGCCTCCGGAGTCACGCCGGGGCAGGTGCGGCTGTCGGTCGGCATCGAGCACGTCGACGACATCCTGGCCGACATCGACCAGGCGCTCGCCCAGGCGGCGTAAGCCGGCGCGCGGGTTACGCGCCGCCGGCCCGGCGTTCGGCGAGATAGGCCGCGACCGTCTCGCCGGCCGGGCCGGCGGCGCGGACGCGGCCCTCGTGCAGCCACACCGCGGAGTCGCAGAACTCGCGGACCGCGCGCATCGACTGCGAGGCCATGACCAGCGCGCCCCCGGGGCCCAGCACGGAGTCGACGCGCGCCCGGGCGCGGGCGCGGAACCCGGGGTCGGCGGCGCCGATATCCTCGTCGAGCAGCAATATGTCGGCGCGGGCGCAGGTCGCGATGGCGAAGGCGAGGCGGACGCGCATGCCGGCGGAATACGTGCGGAGCGGCTGGCGCATCCAGTCGCCTAGGCCGCTGAACCCGGCGATGTCGGGGACGCGGGCGGCGGCCTCGGCGCGGGTCACGCCCTGGCACAGGCCCATCAGGACGGCGTATTCGAAACCGGTGGACTCGCGGTAGTCGCCGACGGTCGTCTCCAGCATCGCGGAGACGCGCCCGCGCGCCTCGCGGCTGCCCGAGGTCGGCGGGTAGATCCCCGCCATGACCCGCAGCAGGACGGTCTTGCCGGCGCCGTTGTGGCCGACGAGGCCCAACCGAGTCCCGCGCGCCACCTCGAGCGAGACGTCCTCCAGCGCGGCGACCTCCGCCGCGCCGGGGGCGGGGCCGCGCCCGCGGCGCCAGGCGCGGCTGCCGACCGGCAGGCGCAGGCCGACGCGCCGCAAGCGGATGGCGAAACCGTCCACCGCCGCGTCAGACCCAGAAGGCGGTCCGCCGGGCGCAACGGCCGTGCAGCAGAAGCAGCGCGGCCAGGCCGGCGAGGTTGACGGCGGCGACGACGGTCCAGGATCCGCTCCACGCCGGCTCGCCGACCAGCGGGGCGCGCGCGACCTCGAGGAAATGCGCGAAGGGGTTGAAGCGCGCGACCAGGGCCCGGTCCCCCAGGTCGCCGGCGCGCCAGAACACCGGGGTCGCGAAGAACAGGAAGCGCATGGCGATGTCGAGCGCGTATCCCGCATCGCGGCGCCGCGCGCACAGGAAGCCGATGAGCGGCGCGGCCCAGAGCGAGGCGAGCACGATCATCGCGAACCCGAGGACGGCCATCGGCAAGTCCGGCGGCCCGGCCCTCTCCGGCCCCGGCGCCCACGCGGCGACCGCGAGCGCCGCCGCGAGCACGGGCGCGCGCATCGCGAACCGCGCCAGGCCCCCGGCGACGTAGCGCAGGACGTAGGCGTAAAGCGGGCCGGCCACGTTGAGGATGAAAATTCGCTTGGAGGTGAACAGGTTGGCGCTTCCCGCCACGGTCGACGACATGTAGAGCCACAGGACCACGCCGGCGCCCGCATAGGCGGGGTAGTTCGCGTCCCCCGCCCCCAGGATGCGCCCGAACACCAGGCCGATCCCGCCCACCCACGCGGCGGCGGCGACCGTCTCCCAGAACGGGCCGATGGCGGTCCGGCGGTAGGCGAGGATGAAATCGTACCAGCCGGGAACCACCCAAAGCGACGGCCGGCGGAGCGACGAGGCGATGTCGGCGGCGCCCTCGCCGACGACCCGCAGGGCGGAGGGCGCGGCCGGGTCCGGGCCGCGCCGGCTCACGCGGCGCGGCGGCGCAGCGCCAGCGGCAGGCGGGACAGGCCGCGCAGAACCAGATGCGGGCGCCACGCCGCCTCCGCCTCCGCGAGCGCCATGCCGGGGAAGCGGGCGGCGAGCCGGGAGAGCGCCACCTCGCCCTCGAGGCGGGCGAGCGGCGCGCCGACGCAGAAATGCGGGCCGTAACCGAACGCCAGATGGCGCGACGGGCGGCGCCTTATGTCGAACGCCTCCGGGTCGGCGAACGCCTCCGGGTCGCGGTTGGCGGCGCCGAGCATGAGAAACACGCGGTCGCCCCGCGCGATGGCCTTGCCGCGCAGCTCCACGTCCTCGACCGCGACGCGGGCGATGGCGTGCGCCGCGCCTTCGTAGCGCAGGACCTCCTCCACCGCGCCGGCGGCGAGCGCCGGGTCGGCGCGCAGCGCGGCGAATTGCTCCGGGCGTTCGAGAAGCAGCCGGACGCCGTTGCCGATGAGGTTGGTCGTCGTCTCGTGGCCGGCGAACAGGAGCAGGGCGCAATTGGCGACCAGTTCGTCCTCCCCCAGCGCCGCATCGGCGTCGCGCGCCGCGATCAGCGCGTCGACCAGCGCGCCCGACGCGCCGGCGCGCCGGCGTTCGGCGACGATCCCGGCGAGGTAGTCGTCGAGGGCGGCGAGCGCCGCCGCGCCGCGCTCCAGCCGCGCCGGGTCGCCGCGCCGCGCGCCCACCACATCGGCGATGTCATCGGACCAGCGGCGGAACCGCCCGGTGTCGCGCTCCGGCACGCCGAGGATGTGGGCGATGACGAGCGCCGGCAGGGGCTTCGCGAAGGCGGCCATCAGCTCCGCCTCCGGCCCGGCCGCCGCCATGTCGTCGAGCAGCGAGTCGACGAGGGCGGCGATGCGCCCGCGCAGCGCCGAAACCGCGGTGGGCGTGAACGCCTCCACCGTAAGCCGGCGCAGCACGGTGTGGCGCGGCGGGTCGCTGAACACCATCCAGCGCGCCAGCACGCGCCCCATCCGCGCCGCCTCCGGGCGCGCGGCCGCGTCCATGCGGTCGGCGAAGGGGCTGGCGCGGTCGGCGGAGAAGCGGCGGTCGCGCTGCGCCGCCATGACGTCGTCGTAGCGGGTCAGAACCCAGGCGCCGAGCCGCGCGCTCCAATGCACGGGATCCCGGGCGCGCAGCCGCGCATAGGCCGGATAGGGGTCGGCCGCCGCCTCCGGCGCGGCGCGGTCGAATACGGACTCCATCGCTCCCGCCCCGAACCCTCGCTCCCCGAACCGCCCGCGCGGTATAGACTACGGCGCGGCGGCGGGGCAACCGCGCGGCGCGGAGCGGGGGGGGGGGCGCATGGCGGACGGGCATCGCGTGGAGATCGGCCCCGCGCGCGGGCGGGCGCGGGCGCGGCTGGCGGGCGCCGTCGTCGCCGACAGCGCGCGGGCGCTATTGGCGCGCGAGACCGGACACGCGCCGGTGCTCTACTTCCCGCCCGCCGACGTCGCCATGGCGCGGCTGCGCCCGACCGAACGCCGCACCCGCTGCCCGTGGAAGGGCGAAGCGCGCTACTGGACGGTCGAGGCCGGCGGCCGCGCCGCCGGGAACGCGGCCTGGAGCTATCCGGACCCGATCCCCGCGGCGGCGGCGCTGAAGGCGCACATCGCCTTCTACCCGGACAGGCTGGAGGTCGGGCTGGAGGAGGACGGCGGCGGCGCGGCGGTGACCGACGACGCGGCGATGTTCGCCGGCATGGCGGGGGCGGGGACGCGCCTGCTCGGCGTCGACCTGGGGACGAAGACCATCGGCCTCGCGCTCTCCGACCCCGGCCGCGCCGTCGCCGGCCCGCGCGAGACCCTGCGGCGCGGACGCTTCCGCGGCGACTCGGCGCGCATCGCGGCGCTGTGCGCGCGGGAGGGGGTGGGCGGACTCGTCGTCGGCCTGCCGCGCCATATGGACGGCGGCGAAGGCGCGCGCGCGGAGTCGGCGCGCGCATGGGCGGCGAACCTGGCCGAGCGGCTTTCCCTCCCGGCGCTGATGTGGGACGAGCGCCTGTCCACCGCCGCCGTCGAGCGGGCGATGATCGCGTCGGGGATGAGCCGCCGGCGCCGCGCCGCGCGCGTCGACCGGGCGGCGGCGGCCTACATCCTCCAGGGCGCGCTGGACGCGCTGCGCAGCGCCGGCGCGGCCCGTTGAGTCCCGCCGCCCGCTTCGGATAGTATCGGGGCCGCCGCGACGGTCCGCGCCCCGGAGAAAGCCCGTGTCCGAATTCGAGCTCGCCAGCCTCGATTACCGGACCGCGACCCTCTCCGCGCGCCACATGGCCAACTGGATCGCCGCCATGGGCATCTTCGTCTCCGTCCTGCAAACCGGCATCGTCGCCTGGGGCATCCGCGAGATGATCCGGGCCAACCGCGAACGCGGACGGCGCGCCGACGCCCAGGCGCGGACCGGTGAACGCCGGATCGACGAACGCCGCCGCGCCGACGAACAGCGCCACGAAGAACAACTCCGCGCCGACCAACAGCGCCACGAAGCACAACTCCAGGCCGCCGAACGCCGCCACGAAGAACGACTCCGCGCCGACCAACGCCGCCACGAAGAACAACTCCGCGCCGACGAACAACGCCACGCCGAGAACATGCGGCGGCTGGACACGCTTATCGAGGGGCAGGCCGA
Source organism: Alphaproteobacteria bacterium (assembly GCA_965242575.1). GTDB lineage: Bacteria > Pseudomonadota > Alphaproteobacteria > UBA7887 > UBA7887 > JANQOH01. Next base: position 997,759 of record OZ251461.1, on the reverse strand, counting down.
ACAGCGGCGCGACGGAGGCGAGAACGCGCAGCGGCTGGACGCGCTTGTCGAGGGGCAGGCCGAACGACGGCGCGCCGGCGTCGAGAATACGCGGCGCCTCGACGCGCTGCTCGAAGAGATGGCCGAACGACGGCGCGATGGGGTCGAGAACGCGCGGCGGCTGGACGCGCTGCTCGAGGAGATGGCCGCGCAACGGCGCGCCAGCGACGCGCAGACCCGCGCGCTCCTGGAGTCGCTCGACCGCGTCTCGCCGAAACCGCCGCAGGCCGCGCCGCGAAGCGCCGGCGCGGCCGTCACCGCGGGGCCAGCCGGACCGCGCCGTCGAGGCGGATGACCTCTCCGTTCAGCATGTCGTTGGCGTAAATCGCCGCCACCAGGTCGGCGTACTCCTCCGCCGTTCCGAGGCGTTTGGGGAACGGCGTGTTGGCGGCGAGGGAGCGCTGGACGTCCTCCGGCAGGCCCTCCATCAACGGGGTGAGGAACAGCCCCGGCGCCACGGTCATCACGCGAACGCCGTATTGCGCCAGGTCGCGCGCCGCCGGCAGGGTGAGGCCGACGAGGCCGCCCTTGGACGACGCGTAGGCGGCCTGCCCGACCTGGCCTTCGTAGGCGGCGACCGAGGCGGTGTTGACGACCAGCCCGCGGCAGCCGCCGGAATCCGGCGCGTTGTGGCGCATGGCGTCGGCGGCCGCCTTCATGGCGTTGAAACTGCCGACCAGGTTGATCATGACCACCGTCTTGTAGGAATCGAGCGGCAGGACGCCGTTGCGGCCGAGGATGCGCCCCGGATTGGCCACCCCGGCGCAGCTGACCATGAGGGTCAACGGGCCGAACGCCGCGACCGCCTCGCCGACGGCCGCCACCATGTCGGCCTCGTCGGTCACGTCGAGGCGGCGGAACCGCGCCCGGCCGCCGAGGGCGGCGGCGTGGGCCTCTCCCTTGCCGGCGTCGCGGTCGAGGATGGTGACGCGGCCGCCATCGGCGACGATGCGCGCCGCGGTCGCGGCGCCGAGGCCGGAGGCGCCGCCGGTGACGGCGGCGTGGCTGTCCTGGACGTTCATGACGCGCTCCTTGCCGGAGGATGGGGGCGGGGGGTCACGGGAGGAACTGCTCGGCGATGATGCGCTCCTCCAGGTCGTGTTCGGGGTCGAACAGGAGGACCGGCAGGGCCGCCGGGTCCTGCGCGATCTCCACCCGCGTCACGCCGCGCGCCTCGGTGTAGTCGGCGGTGGCGCTGACCGGGCGGCGGTCGGCGTCGAGGACGTCGACGGCGACGGTGACCGATTCCGGCAGCAGCGCGCCGCGCCAGCGCCGGGGCCGGAAGGCGCAGATCGGCGTGAGCGCCAGAAGCCGCGACGCCAGCGGCAGGATCGGCCCCTGGGCGGACAGGTTGTAGGCGGTGCTGCCGGCGGGGGTCGCGACGATGGCGCCGTCGCACACCAGCCGGTCGAGGCGCTCGCGCCCGTCCACGGAAATGCGCAGATGCGCCGCCAGGCGGGTTTCGCGCAGCAGCGACACCTCGTTGATCGCCAGCGCCTCGATGCGCCGCCCGTCGCCGGCGGTCGCGGTCATGCGCAGCGGACGGAGCTCGGCGGGGACCGCGGCCGCTATGCGCGCCGGCAGGCCGCCGGGCCGGTAGCGGTTCATGAGGAAGCCGACGGTCCCCCGGTTGACGCCGTAGATCGGCGCGGCGCGCGGCAGGGTCCGGGTCCGGTGCAGGGTCTCGATCATGAAGCCGTCGCCGCCGAGGGCGACGATGACGTCGGCGCGCTCCGGCGGGCAATCGCCGTAGCGCCGGCGCAGGGCGTCGCGCGCCTCCGCCGCCGCGGGGAAGTCCGCGGCGAGGAAGCCGATCGCCGGGCCGGGCACGGGGCGCGAGCGGCGTCAGCCGCCGGTTACGCTCATGTGCCGGGCGAGCGCCGGGCGGCGGCGGCGGCGGTCGATGATGAAGTCGTGGCCCTTCGGCTTGCGGTCGATCGCCGCGTCGATGGCGGCCAGCAGCGGCTCGTCGCTCTCGCTCGCGCGCAGCGGCGCGCGCAGGTCGGCCGCGTCCTCCTGCCCCAGGCACATGTAGAGGGTCCCGGCGCAGGTCAGCCGCACGCGGTTGCACGATTCGCAGAAGTTGTGCGTGAGCGGGGTGATGAAGCCGAGCCGCCCGCCGGTCTCCTCGACGCGGACGTAGCGCGCCGGGCCGCCGGTGGCGTAGTCGATGTCGGTCAGGGTCCAGCGTTCGCGCAGGCGGGCGCGGACCAGCGACAGCGGCAGGTACTGGTCGGTGCGGTCGCCCGTTATGTCGCCGAGCGGCATGGTCTCGATCAGGGTGAGGTCGTAGCCCTCGCCGCCGCACCAGGCGACCATGTCGTCGAACTCGTGTTCGTTGACGCCCTTGAGCGCGACGGCGTTGATCTTGACCGCGAGGCCGGCGGCCTTCGCCGCGGCGAGGCCGCCGAGCACCTTGTCGAGGCGGCCCCAGCGGGTAATGGCGGCGAAGCGGTCGGGGTCGCGGGTGTCGAGCGAGACGTTGACGCGCCGGACGCCGCAATCGGCCAGCTCGCCGGCGAAGCGCGCCAGCTGGCTGCCGTTGGTGGTCAGCGTGAGTTCGTCGAGCGCGCCGCCGCTCCCGTCGCCGCCGCCGAGGCGGCGCGACAGGCTGCGGAACAGGCTCATGACGTTCTTGCGCACCAGGGGTTCGCCGCCGGTGAGGCGCAGCTTGCGCACGCCGCGGCGGACGAAGGCGCCGCACAGCCGGTCGAGCTCCTCGAGGCTGAGGATTTCCGCCTTCGGGAGGAAGGTCATGTCCTCGGCCATGCAATAGACGCAGCGGAAGTCGCACCGGTCGGTGACCGAGACGCGCAGGTATTCGATGCTCCGCCCGAACGGATCGATCATTCGCCGTCCTCCCCGCTCCGGCCCCCGGCGCGCGCGCTCACGGCTCCGTCCCGTCCGCCGGCGCGATTCCCAACCGCCCCTCGATCCGCCCCACCCGCGTGTTCAGGTCCCTCACCGCGGCGGCGAGGTCTCTTATCGCGGCGTTGGTTTCCCTCTGCCCGGCCTCGACGCTCGCAATGCGCGCGCCGAGCTGCCCGAAGCCGTTATCGATCATCGCGGCGAGCAGGCCGCCCACGGCGATTATCGCCGCGACGACGGCGATGACGCCCCCGTTGGCCCGCAACCGATCGCGCGGCGCCGGGACGTCCGCCCTCGCGCTCGTCCTCTCGCGATCCATCCGCGCCTCCTCCCCGCTCCGGCCCCCGGCGCGCGCGGTCACGGCTCCGCTCCGTCCGGCGGCGCGATTCCCAACCGCCCCTCGACTCGCCCCACCCGGGTGTCCAGGTCCCTCACCGCGACGGCGAGGCCTCGTATCGCGGCGTCGAGGTCTCTCACCGCGGCGCCGGTTTCCCTCTGTCCGGCTTCGACGCCCGCGATGCGCGCGCCGAGCTGCCCGAAGCCGTGATCGATCATCGCGGCGAGCAGGCCGCCCATGGCGATTACCGCCGCTACGACGGCGGCGGCGCCTCCGCCGGCCGGCGCCCGGCCGCCCGCCCTCGCGCTCGTCTTCTCGTGGTCCGTCCGCGCCATGCGGAGACGTTCGCTCGCCGCGCGCCGGGAGTCAAGCCGGGGGCGGGCCGGTCACGCGATTTCGACCGCCAGGGTCCCTTCCTCCACGCCTTCGTCGCCCTCGCTTACGTGCACGGCCGCGACGACGCCGGCGGCCTCGGCCTCGAACGGCACTTCGGTCTTCATGACCTCGAGGATGAACAGGACGTCGCCGGCGGCGACCGCGTCGCCCGGCTTCACCAGCACCTTCCAGACGTTGCCGGTCACCTCGGTCAGAACCCGCCGCGTCATCCCGCGCCCTCCGCCGCCGCGCACGGCCGGACTGTCGCAGGCGGGCCGGCCGCCGTCAAGCGCGAAGGCCGGCGAAACGGATTCACGCGAAAAAAATCGGCCGGGGGGCAAGCCCCCCGGACCCCCCTGTGAAGAGGTAAGGAAGTAAGGATTTAAGGGGTGAACGTCCGGACCGAACGGAGCAAACGAAAGCCGTCGTAGTAGTACCGTTCCGGAGTCGTCCCTGTTGCGGTTCGCCGCGCGGAGGTACTAGGGTCGGTGGAGCCAGGACCCGCCGCGGAGAACGCGACGGGAACAATCGCCGCCGTTGTTCCCAAGCCATGCGCTCCCGTCCCGAGGAGCGCCCGCATAACTGTCGTGCCAGCAGTCCTCCACCCACTCCCAAACGTTGCCGTGGACGTCGTGCAGGCCGAACCCGTTCGCGCCGAAACTCCCCACAGGGGCCGTGCTCTCATCGTCCCAACGGCTCCCGCAGCCATCGCAATTCGCGCGGTTCCGACCGACGTTATTGCCCCACCAATACCGGGTCGTCGTCCCGGCGCGGGCGACGTATTCCCATTCCGCCTCGCTCAACAGGCGATACGACTCTCCCGTCTCCCGCGACAGCCAAGACGCATAGGCTTGCGCATCGTCCCAGCTCACACGCATGACCGGGCGCCTGCCCCGGCCCCAGCCCGCATCGTCCGGATGGTAACCGCCGCACCCCCCGTCCGAAACGCACGCGTCCCACTCGGCGAACGTAACCTCGTACACACCCACCGCGAACTTCGCGCCGAACGTCACCCGGCGCTGCGGACCCTCGTCGCTATCGCGCCCCGACTCCGACGAAGGCGAGCCCATCGTGAAACGCCCCGCCGGGACCACCACCATCTCCGGGCAATGATCGCAGTCCCGGAAAACCTCCCCGACCGCGCGAACCTTCGCCGCCTCGTCGCGCAAGCGCCGCGCGTCGTCCCTGTGGCGGCCCGACGGGAACGACGCCAGATACTCATCGAACGCCGCCGCCGTGTTCGCACGCCGCGCCGACGCGAACGCCCCGTCGTCGCGCTCCCGCTCGGCCCGCGCGCGCGCCGCCCGGTCCCGCTCCGCCTGTTCCCGGTCGGCCTTTTCCCGCGCCGCCCGTTCCGCCTCCGCCGCCGCCTGCGCCTGCGCGCGCGCCGCCGCGTCCGCCGCCTTCCGGCCCTCCGCGGCCAGCGCGTCCGCCTGGTCGCGCGTCAGATACCCCGTCGCCGGGACGCCGCGGCCCTCCTGCCACCGCCGCAGCGCAGTCCGCGTCCTGTCGCCGAAAACCCCGTCCGCATGCCCCACCGAACCCACGAGAGATTCGAGGCCCGCCTGCACCGCCACACGATCCGCGAAACCGAGACCGAGCGCGTTCTCCACCATCTCCGCGTCCGGCAGGGGATCGGGGTCGGGCGCCGGGCCGGGGCCGGCGGCGCTCCCGCCGGACGCGAGCTCGATCTCCGGGAACTCCTGCGGGCGCGGCGTCCAGCCCCCCGCGGGCGCCTGCGACAGGACCGCGCCCGGATCGTCCGGCCGCAACGGCGGCAGCAGGTGCGCGTTCTGCTCGACTGCCGCGAGAGACCACACCGCCCCGGACATGAACCTGCGCAGGTAGTTCCGCGCCTCCCTGGCCGTGACGTCGCCGTTCTCGTCCCTGTCCCCCCGGCCGTACAGCGCGTCGAGCAGGTGATGGGTGAACATGCCGTGCCGCGCGGCGACGTCCCAGTGCGCCAGCTCCTTCGGCCCGCCGGCGGTCAGCACCGTCATCCCCTCCGCCACCCCTTCCGGCATCACGGGGACGGGGCGCACCGCGGAGGTCCCCGGAAACAGCGAGCCTCCGGCGCTCGAGCCCGAAAAGCACGCGTCCAGGAACACCCGGACCGATTGCGCCAATTCCGCGTCGAGCAGCGCCTCCAGCGCGCCGAAAAGCGCCGCGATGGGATAGCCGTCCCGTTGCGCGTGGATCGCGCGCACGTCCACCGGAAGAAGATACCCCTGCTCGTCGTCCAGCCCCGGCGCGCCGTGGCCGGAGTAGAACACCACCACGTCCGAACCGCCGCCGTCGGGGTCGAGCGCGAAGTAGAGGTCGCTCTTCCGACCGGCCGCCGGCGTGCGCGGATCGCCCAGCGCCCTCAGCATGGCGTCCTCGGTCGCGTTGCGCAGGTCGATGACGTCGTCCGGGGCGAAGCCGAGGACGCCCAACACGTAGGCCCGGAAGGCGTCCGCGTCGCGGCGGGCGTAGTCCACGGCGGGGACGTGTTCGTAGTCCCGGTTGCCGATGATCACGGCGACGCCGTGCGGGTCCTGCGCCTGCGCCGCCGGCGCCGCGCATGCGGCGCACAGCGCGAGGCGCCCCGCCGCCGCGGCGCGCCGGAGGGCCCGGAGGCGCGCCGGGCGCGGCCGCCGCGCGCTCATTCCGCCGCCCGGACCGCGAAAGGCAGCGCGACGACGGCGGCGCGCTCCAGCGGCAGCGCCGCCAGTTCGTCGAGGAAACCGGCGGCCGGAACCGCCTCGGGCATCGGCGCGCGGGGGTCGTAGCACAGCGGCGGCGCGAGTTTCTCGAAATCCGGCGCCGCCGGCGGCGGAACCGCGACCGCGACGACGACCTCGAGGTCCTCCTGCGACCCTTCCGGCAGGCCGACCCGGACGGGGCACCGCTTCTCGTGCGGAACGACGGCGCGCCCGCCGGCCGGGAGCGCCGCCGTCTCGCCGGCGGCGGGGTTCGGAAAGAGCCGCCAGACCTTCTCGTCCGCGCCCCAGAAGAAGACGGCGGCGCGCACCGCCTCCTCCGCCGCCAGTTCGACCTCGAGGCGGTCGCCGGGGCGGAGTTCGGCCTGCTTCAGGCGGGCGGAGAAGCCGGGGCGCGCCGCCGCGCCGACGGCGACCGCCCCGCCCGCCAGCGCCGCGGTGTGGACGCCGGGTTCGGCGCCGCGCCATTCGCGGCTCTCGTCGAAGGGAACGCCCCGTTCGAGGAGCCACCGCAGCGCCTCCACCCCGTCCTCCACGGAGCGCGCCTCTTCGCCGGGCGGCTCGAGGCCGAGCGCCGCCGCGACCAGCCGGGCGCGCGCCAGGTTCGCCGCCGCCCGGCGCGCGGCGGCCCTGCCGAACCCCGGACCCTCGACCGCCCGCGCCTCCGCCCGGTGGAGGCCCGCGCCCTCCGCGAGGTACGGGGGCAGCCAGGCGCGTTGGAGCGTGGCGACCCCCTCCGCGACGACGTCCCCGCCGGCGACGCGCATATCCAGCTGCAGCTCCAGCGTGTCGCCGTCCAGCCGGGCGAGCGCGCCGCGCAGCTCGAGCGCGGGGGGGTCGCCGCCGCCGCGCGGGCGCAGGACCCCGCGGGCGACGCGGTTCGCGCGCTTCGCGATGTTGGACGACAACGCCGAGGCCGGCCCGTCGGGGCCGGCGACGAACGCCTCCGCGAGCGCCGCTCCGTCCCGCGCCGCCGTCTTGCGCGCGTCCGCCGCGAGCGCGTGCGCGAGCCGCGACACGGCGTATTCGTAAGGGAAATACCGGTCCGCGACGGCGAATTCCACGCGCGGCGCCGGGACGTCGCCCGCGAGCGGGCTTCCCTTGTGGGCGGGAGCGGCGGCGCAGGACAGCCGCACGCCGGCGGGCGCCGGGTCGTCGCGGCAGAGGACCGTGACGTCGACCTCCTGCCGCGCCATGAATTCCGTCAGGTCGGACCCCTGCCAGACGGACAGTTTCGCGTCGAAGAGGTCCCGCGCGCTGAAGACGTGCCTCCCGCCCGACGCTTCGACCAGCGCGCACCGGACGTGCGCGTAAAGCTCGCCGGCGGCGCCGGCCGGGACGGCGCCGTGCGGCGGGCCGAAGGGGATGAGCGCGACCGTCGCGTCGTCCGGTATCCCCGCCGCCAGGGCGCCGCCGATGGCGTCCGCGCCGCCGCACCGCGAGTCGTCCGCCGCGCCCGGGGCGGCCGCCCCGAACGCCAGCGCCGCCGCGCACATCCTCGCCCTCGCCCGCGTCATCGCCGCGCTCCCCGCCGCTTCGCCCGCGCGAGGAATAGCGCGCGGCGCGGGCCGGCGCAACGCGCGCGGCGCATGCGCGTTGAACCCGCCCCGGTTTCGCGGTAGGGCTCCGGCGATGCCGGCCCCGGACGACGCCATCCCCGGCCATTACGCCGCCGCCGGGCCGGAGACTCCGCCGCGCCCGCCGCTGGAGGGCGCGGTCGACGTCGATGCGTGCGTCGTCGGCGGCGGCCTCACCGGCCTGTCCGCGGCGCGCGAACTCGCCCGGCGCGGCGCGTCGGTGGCGCTGGTCGAGGCGCGGCGCGTCGGCTGGGGCGCGTCGGGCCGGAACGGCGGGCAGGCGGTGGCCGGTTTCGCGCCGCCCATGAAACGGGTGGAGGCGCTGGTCGGCCGCGCCGACGCCCGGGCGCTGTGGGACCTCGCGCGCGGCGCGCTGCGCCGCCTCGAGGAGGACGCCGCCGGTTGCGGCCTGCGGCGGGGCTTCGTCCACGCGGCGCGGCGGCGGTCGTCGCTCCGCGCCTTCGCCGGATGGGCCGAGGCGGCGGCGCGCGATTACGGCTACCCCGAACTTACCCCGCTCGACCGCGCGGGACTGGCGGCGCATGTGGCGAGCCCGCTCTACGCGGGCGGGCTGTACGACGCCGGGGCGCGGCATTTCGACCCGCTGGCGCTGTGCCGCGCGCTGGCGGCCGGGGCGGAGTCCGCCGGCGCGGCGCTATACGAGGGCAGCCCGGCGCTGGAGGCCGGCGGCGGCGCGGTGCGGACGCGCGCCGGGCGCGCGCGCGCCCGCGCGGTCGTGTTGGCCTGCAACGCCCGTATCGGCGCGCTGCGCCCGGAGCTGGGCCGCCACGTCGCGCCGGTGGAGAGTTTCGTCTGCGCCACCGCGCCGCTGGGGGCGGAGCCGGCGCGGCGCCTGCTGCCGAGCGGCGCGGCGGTGTGCGACGACCGCCGCCACGTCGATTACTTCCGCCGCCTGCCGGACCACCGGTTGCTGTTCGGCGGCGGCGCGCGCTTCGCCGGCCGCCCGCCGCGCAGCCTCGCCGACTTTCTGCGCCGGCGCATCGCCGCGGTGTTCCCCGAACTCGCGGGCGTCGAGATCGCCCATGCGTGGTCGGGCGCGGTGGCGGCGACGCGAACCGGACTGCCCTGCGCCGGGCGGACGCGCGACGGCGCGTGGTTCGCGCACGGCTATTCCGGCGAGGGGCTGGCCGTGAGCACGGCGGCGGGGCGCGCCATCGCCGCGGCGATATGCGGCGACGGCGCGGACTTCGCGGTGCTGTCGCGGATTCCGCGGCGCGCGCTCCCGCGTCCGCGCGCGCCGTGGATGTGGGCGGCCGAAGCCTGGACCCGGATAAGCGGATAACCGCGCCGGGAGCGCAGCGCCGGCGCCTACGGCCTGATGGTGCTCACGGTGCTGATGATGGTGAAGAGGGAGGCGGCGCCGACTCCGCCCGACACCCCGCCCAGCGCCTCGTCGGCGAGCTGTTCGTTCGGGTCGGGCGGGAGCACGACGTGCATGACGCCGTCCGAATCCTCGGCGACGCGCGCCTCGACGCCCGCCGGGATCTCCATGCCGCATTCGCGCGCCAGTTCCGGCAGGCGCTCCTGCGCGCCGGGGTCGCTCCGCCAGCGCTCCGCGAACGACTCCATCCCCGCGATCCCGCGCTCGATGTCCTTCGCCGTCATTTGCATGTCTCGCTCCCCAGGTGAGTGTTTCGGCCGCCATTTCGAATGGCGATCCAGGATGGCCTCTTATACGAAAGCCCGCCGTTTGTCAAGGGCCTCGCGAAGCCGGCGGCCGCCACGCCGGTTACGACGACGGCGCCTTCATGCTGCTCACGGTGCTTATGATGCAGGCGAGGCTGCTCGCCGCGACCGTATTGGTCCCGCCCGACACCGCCGCCAGCGCCTCGTCGTCAAGCGCGGCGTTCGGATCGGGCGGGAACACGACATGCGTGACGCCGTCCGAATCCTCGGCCACGCGCGCCTCGACCTCGGCCGGCAGCGCCATGCCGAATTCGCGCGCCAGCTCCGCCGGGCGCGACCGCGCGCCGGGGTCGGCCCGGTAGCGCTCCGCAAACGCCTCCAGACCCGCGCCTCCGGCCCTGTAGTCCGCGGCGTTCTCCGTCATCGACCGGTCCATGTCCCGCTCCCCGGACGAAGGTCGCGCGGCCGCCGCGGAACGGCGGCCGACGCAACGCTCCTATACGAAAACCCGCCTTTTATCAAGGGGGTCGGAGGCGCCGGTCAGGACGGCGGCCTCATGGTGCTCACGGTGCTGATGATGCAGGCGGCGCTGCTCGCGGCGACCGTATTGGTCCCGCCCGACACGGCCGCCAGCGACTCGTCGGCGAGCGCGTCGTTCGGGTCGGGCGGGATCACGATGTGCGTGACGCCGTCCGAATCCTCGGCCACGCGCGCCTCGACGTCCGCCGGCAGCGCCATGCCGAATTCGCGCGCCAGGTCCGCCGGGCGCGCCCGCGCGCCCGGGTCGCTCCGATACCGCTCGGCGAACGCCTCCAGCCCCGCGCTCCCGGCCTTGTAGTCGGCGATGTTCGCCGCGATCGGCTTTTCCATGTCTCGCTCCCCAGGTGAAGATGGCGCGGCCGCCGCGGCGCGGCGGCCGATGGCGGGCTTCTATACGAAAACCCGCCTTTTGTCAAGGGGGGCGGCGCGGCTGGCGGGCGGGCGGGCGGGCGGTCCGCTATGCCGATATGCTATCATGCCGTTCGGGCCGGCGCGCCGCCGGCGGGAGTTGGCCATGCCGCGTATCAATCCGTTCGTCGGTCTTTTCGTCGCCATCGTCGCGGCGCTGGCGGCGTTCGCCGCGCCCGTGGTCACGCTGCTGATCACGCAAGGCGACCGCCTGTCCCGCATCGAGGCGCGCATGGACGGACTCGAGGCCGGGCAAGCCGAAACGCGCGGCGAGATCTCCGACGTGCGCGGCGAGATCTCCGACGTGCGCGGCGAGATCTCCGACGTGCGCGGCGAGGTGGCCGGGAACGCCGAGCGCCTGGCGCGGATCGAGGCGGCGCAGTCCGAACAGGGCGAGCGCCTGACGCGGATCGAGGACGGCCTCGAGGCCGTCGAGGCGACGCAAACCGAACACGGCCAGCGCCTGACGCGGATCGAGGCGGTGCAGTCCGAACAGGGCGAACGCCTGACGCGGATCGAGGGCGGCCTCGAGGCCGTCGAGGCGACGCAAACCGAACACGGCCAGCGTTTGACGCGGATCGAGGAGGGCCTCGAATCCGTCCAGGCGGCGCAGGCCGGGCTGGAGGACGGGCAGGCCGCGGTGCGCGGCGACCTGTCGGCGACGAACGAGCGTCTGGCGCGGGTCGAGGGGACGGTGGCCGGCGTGCTGGCGCGCGCCTTCCCCGACCGCATGGCGCCCGAACGGATGGCGCAAGCGCCCGAACCGGAGGCCGGCGCGGACGGCTGACGGCCGGCGAATCCGGTTCCGGAGGACCGCCGCGCGCCCCGGAAAGCGGATCGGAGCCGCCGCCCCGCACGCCTTGACTTTTGCGCGCCCGCGTGTTAAGAAAAATCCGCAGACGGAACGGATACAAAGGAAAGGGCGGCGGCATGAACGACTCTTCGATCGACGCTTTCGCGAACGCCTGGCGGGACGACCCCAGCTTTCGCGCCCGGATCGACGCGAACCCCAGGACCGCGCTGGCGGAATGGGGCCTCGACATGCCGGCGGGCGCGGTTTCGGCGCGCGTCGTCGAAGACACGCCGGAGGTCCTCCACGTGGTGTTCCCGCCGCCGCCCGGAGTCGTGCTCTCCGACGCCGAGCTCGACGGGGTGGCCGGCGGGTTCGGCCTCGGCGGCGACCCGCAGCCGAACCGCCACCGCTGGAACACCTATTACGGCTGGGCGCGCCCCAACGGCTGACCGGCCGGGGCGCCCCGCCTCTCGATCGCCCCACCTCTCGATCTACGTCTTGATGACATAGTTCAGGACGAGCGAAGGCTGGACGACGCGGACGGCGGCGCCGCCGCCCTCGGCGCTCGACTTGCCGAGGGTCGGCGCGGGCGACGACACCCCCGCCAGGTCGTAGGCGCCGAAGCGGTTGCGGTCGTTCACCACCGCGACGTACTCGTCCGCCCCCACCAGCCCGCGCGTGGAGAGGCTTCCGCCGCCGCCGGGGTCGCGCACGGCGCGCGCCGCGAGGCGGTGGCTGTGCGCCGGCATCTGCGACGTCGACAGCCGGACGCTGTCCGCCCCGCCCGCCGAACCCACGGACGCGCCCAGGCCCGCCCGCGTCCGGCCGGCGCCGACCGCGACCCGGCCGCGCAGGTCCGGCAGGCGGAAATACCCCGGCCGCGCCGACCCGAAGGCGTCGCCGATGGCGGCGTACAGCGCCGGGTAGGCCGCGCGCGACGCCTCCCGCCCCGTGCACAGCAGGAACCCCGCCGGCGCGGTCCGCCCGGCGAACGGGACCGCCGCGCCGGTCGGCAGTCCGGCCGCGGCGGGCAGCTCCGCCGCCGGCACCTTGCCGGAGGCGTCCAGGCTGGCGACGCCGTGCGCGGTCCCGCGCGGCAGGTTCGCCGCCGGCGCCTTGCCCGCCGCGTCAAGGCGCAGCGGGCCGTTCGCCCGGTTGGCGCCGGACACCAGTTCGCGGACCGCCGTTATCGCCGCGTCGATGGCGTCGCGGGCGCGGCTCGGATTGTCCGCCCCCGTGTCGGTCCAGGTGTTCACCAGCCGCGCCGCGCTTGGCCAGGGCATCGCTTTCCTCCTCCTTCAGGCGCCGGACAGGCCGCGCACCGCGGCGTCCACCACGGCGTCGGCCGGGTTTCCGGCCGCGTCGACGATCTTCACGGTCGGCGGGTTCTCGGCGGCCAGCGCCCAGCCCCACCCGGCGCGGTCGCCGCGGAACGACAACCGCACGTCCAGCACCCGCGCGAGGCTCGTCGGCACGCGCCGCGCGCCCACCGCGCCGGGCCATTGCGACGTGTTCGCCGCGCGCAGGCGGTGCTCCACGACGGGCGCGTGCGCCGACCAGCACAGGTTGGCGAGGCGCAGCGGGCGGGTCCCGTCGCCCGTGACCCGCCAGCGCAGGCGGAAGCGCCGCGCCCGCACCGCCGCGCCGGCGGGGACCGCCGTCCAGTCCGCCGCCGCGACGCCGGTTATCGCCAGCTCGGCGCGCATGTCGGCGCGGTTCGCCGGCGTGGCCGGCACGGCGGCGAGGAGCGCCGCGATCTCCGCCGCCTCCGCCGCCGCCGGAACCCAGACGTAGGGTTCGGAGTCGTCGGCGCTCGCCGCGCCCGCCGCCGCCGGGCCGCCGAAGGAGACCGCGCGGGTCGTCTCGCGCCCGGCCGCGTCGCCATAGGTCAGGGTGACGGAGAAGCGCGCGCCGCTTTCGATCGCCGCGGCCAGCTCCGGGCCGGCGCCGGCGGCGTTCGCGCCGAGCTGCAATTGGACCGCCCCCCGGCCGTCCGCCCGGAGGCCCAGCCGCAATTGGTGGACGGGCTGCGCGCCGGCCCCCGCCGCCATCCATTCCGCCGGCAGGGCGTCCGCCGCGGGGAACTTGCGGAGCCGGACGAGCTTGCGCGGGCCGGTGGCCACCTGGACCTCGGCCGGCGCGAGGACGAGCGTGCGCCGCCCGCCCTTCCACTCGAAGGCGGCTGCGGCGCCCGCCCAGTCGCCGGACCAGCGCAGCGTCGCGTCGGCCTCGACGCCCAGGTCGACCTCCGGCGTGGCGTAGGAGATCTCCCCGCCGCCATCGGCGCCGGCGCGGGTCTGCCAGTCGGTCCAGCCCGCCCATCCGGCCGGCAGGTCCGCGGCGTCCAGATCGTCCCATGTGTAATCGCCTACGCCCTCGATGGCGCCGTCGGCGTCGCCGCCGGCGTCGCGGACGACGTGGCCGTCGACGACTCCCGGCCATCCCAGCGCCGGTTCGCAGCGATAGACGAGCGCGGGGCCGAGCCGCTGGTCGCCCAGCGTCAGCGCGAGGCGGGCCACGCCCTCCGACCACCGCCCGCCGGTGTCGCGGGCGCGGGCGGCGAAGACCCACGATCCGCGCGGCGGTTCGAAGGTCTCGAACGGCGACGCCGCCAGCAGGCCCTCGTGCAGCGGGCGCATGGCGTCCCAGTCCGGCGCCGGGCGGCCCTCGCCGGGCGCCAGCTGGTAACGGACGGCGACGCCGGCCAGGTCCGCGTCGGGCGGCGCGGTCCAGCGGAACCGCCGCGTCCCGTCGGGCAGCGCCTCGGCGCGGAAACCCGTCACCTCCCCCGGCGGCGCGAGGAAGCCGCGGACGCCGTGCGTCAGGCGGAACGCCGGCCCGGCGGGCGCGACGAGCGAGCCGGGGACGACGGCGATCTCCAGCATCCCGGCGGGCTGCTCCAGCCACCGCGCCTCGTCCGCCCCGGCGACGATGACGGCCGCGAGCCGCCACGGGCCGCCGTCGCGCCGCGCGCGGACGGCGCCGCCGCGCCAGTCGCCGGCGACGGTGAGCGCCAGCGCGATCTCCACCGCATAGCCCGCGCCGACGCGCACCAGCTCCTCGGCGACGCGGGCGTCGAGCACGCGCGGCGCCGGCGCGCCGGGCGCCGCGAGCGGCGCGGCGGGCGGCAGGTCCGCCGCCGCGTGGTAGGCCGCGACCTCGTCGATGGCGTGGACGCGCACGCGCTCGGCCGAGCGCGGCTCGACGGCGACGATCCGCGCCTTCAGCGGCTCCGCCCCGGCGGCGTAGAACCGCCACGTCCAGTCCGCCGCCGCGGCGCCGCCGGGCTGGTTCGCATCGGCGGGGCCGCCCATCGCGGCCGGCAGCTCCTCCCCCGCCCACAGGTCGAAGCGGTCGGGGGGCTCGGCGTGGGGGTAGGCCCGGGCGGTGTGCAGCGCGCCGTCCGGCGCCTCGACCAGGAGCCACCCCCACGACCCCGGCGGCGCGGGGACGCCGTGCGGGCGCTCGGCGCGCAGCGCCCAGCGCGCCGGCGGCGGGCGCGACGGGTCGGGCGAGGCGACGGGCGCCGCCGAGAACCGCCCCGTCCGCCCGCCGGAGACCAGGTCGTGGGTAATCCAGACGACGTCGCCGCGCGCCAGCGCCGCGCCGTCGGCGCCCATCTCCCATTCCAGCCGGCGGCGGTGGTGCAGCTGCCGCGCCGCCTGGAGGTTGCATTCCTGCGCCGCCTGGCCGGCCCGGGTCACGCCCGGCAGCTGGATGGCCGCCGTATAGGCCGGCGCGGCGACTCCGGGCATGAGCCGGCGCGCCTCGCTCCAGGTCCACCCGGCCTCCGGGTCGACGAAGCGCGCGGAGATCTCCTCGGCGGCGGGCGCGTTGGCCCAGCGGGCGGACATCGACCCGGCGATTATCCGCTCCGGCGTGACCGACATGGTGGGTTGGTCGCCGGCGTCCTCCCAGACGACTCCGAGCTTGCCGGTGGCCCAGCTCGGCGCGGCGCGCCCGCAGCGGGCGATGAGCGCCTCCGCCTCCTCGGGCTGGACCGGCCGGTCGAGGACGTAGTCGCAGCGCAGGTCCTTCGCCTCGCACCATTCGTGCCAGGCGCCGAGCGCGGCGTCGTCGATGTCGGCCGCCGCGCGCAGCGACCCGGCGAGCGGGCGCCCCGTTGCGCCGCCGCCGAGCCGCCAGCCGCGCGCGAAGGCGCGGAAGACCGCCGCCGGGTTCGACGACGCGCGGCGCCCGGACGCCGTGTCGGCGCTCCACGACCCCGCCGCGCCGTTCGCGCCCGGAGTCCACACCGGGACCTTCTGCGCCGCCAGCGCCGAAAGCCGGTCGAGCCGCCCGGAGAGCTGCCCGGAGGCGCGCGCGTCCACCGCCAGCCGCCAGTCGGCGCGGGGGACGGCCGGGCCGGCCGCGCGGTAGGACCGCAGCGCCGTCCACGCCGCCCGGCGCGGCCGCCGGGCGTCGCCGGTCTCGGCCGCGTCGGCGATGCGCACGCGCACGTCGTATTGCCCGGCGGGGACGTCCCAGCGCTCCGAACGGCGCAGCTGCGCCTGCGAGTCGCCGGAGAGCGCCACCGAACGCGCGGTCCAGGGGGCGGTGTCCTGCGCGCCGTGGGCGCGCCACTCCACGGCGGCGGTCATCGCGGCCGCGCGGACGGCCCCGGAGCGGTCGATGTCGTAGAGCCGCGCCACCAGGTCCACGGCGAGGCGCGTCGTGTCCTCGGCGGTGGTCCGCATCGTCCAGGGCGGCGGCGCGGTCTTCGGGTCGGCGCCCTTCGCGGCCAGCGGCAGCGCCGCCCCCTCCGCCGCGGCGACCGCGCCGTGGACCAGCGTCACGGCCGCGGCGGGGGCGTAGAGCGCGTGCGCGACCTCGTCGAACGAGTCGAGCGGCGTGTCGCCGATGCGGATGTCGGAGACCTCCAGGTCGCCGATGCCGAAGGAGAATATCTGCGACAGGAACTGCTCGCCGGAGCGGAATTCGGTGTATTCGCGGGCGGCCAGGTCGGGGAAGACGCGGTGGGTTCCCAGCACCAGGAGCATGGGGCCGTAGGGCCGGGCGCGGTTGGCGCCGCCGGCGAGGGCGTATCGCTCCGCCGGCGCCTCGAGGCGGCCCGGCGCGGGGACGGGTTCGGGCTCCACCGGCGCGACGGCGTTCACCACCAGCGTCCCGGCGGCGAGGATGGCGGCGGAGGCGAGCGAGCCGCCCAGGGTCAGCCCGCCCTCGGCGGCGAGGCCCCACGACGCCGGGGCGAGGAGCGGCAGTTGCGCCGCCGCGGCCAGCACGGCGATCTGGAGCGCCGCGCGCAGCGGGTCGGAATCGCCCCCGGCGAGCGCCGCGCGGACGGCCAGCGTCCGCGCCCCGGCGACGGGAGTCCGGTCCCACGCCTCGGGCGGGACGGTACGCCCGTCGAGCGCGACCTCCGCGGCGCCGGCGAGCGCGGCGGGCGCGGGCGCGCCGGGCGGCAGCGCCAACGCCATCGCGTCCGCCACCGTCGCGCCGGGCGGCGCGACGATCGCCACCGCCTCCCGCCCCGCCGCCGTCAGCGGGTGCGGGCGCAAATCCACGGAGAGTGGGCGACCATGAGACTCCGCGGTCATCGGCGGCTTCGGGGGCGCGGCGCGTAGGCGGCGCGGACGGCGCCGCGGTCGCCGGCGGAGGCCCCCGCCGCGGGCGCCGCCGCGACCGCCGCGGCGCAGGCCAGCGCCCCGGCCCAGAAGCGGTCGCCGTGCCCCTCGCCGTCCGCGTCGGCGACCAGCCGCGGCGCGCCCGCGGGGCCGGGGGCGCGGCGGACGCCGTGCAGGTCGGCGCGCAGGGCGGCGTCCGGCGGGATGCGGATCGCGCGGTCCTCGAACCGCCGCCGCAGCGCCGTCGCCAGGTCCAGTTTCCGCGCCGGGGTGAAGACCACCGGCTCGACCCGCGCCGCGCCGTGCGCGCGCCGCCATCCCTCCACCACCGCCGCGCCGACTCCGGTGGCGTCGGCGGCGACGCGCACCGGGCGGAAGCGCCGGATCATGTCGGCGAGGGCGTCGTCGCGCTCGGCGAAGGTCCCGCCGCGCAGCACGCGCAATTCGCGCGTCCACGCCACGTCGCCCACCAGTTCGATCGCCCAGGCGGCCCACAGGTGCGCGCGGGCGGCGATGTCGACGCCGATGAACGCGGCGCCGCCGGCGAAGCGCGCCGGGTCGCCCGCGTCCGGATGGACGCAGGAGTCGACGAGCTCCCAGGGCAGCCAGGCGCCGGCCTCGTCGAGCCATTCGCACAGGTATTCCTGCCGCCAGAGTTCGTCGTCGGCGAGGCCGGCGCGCAGCCCGTCGGCGTCGACGCCGAGGCCCTCCCCCACCGCGCGGTGGATGCCGACGGTGTGGCGCGACCAGCCGAGCGCGGCGGCGGCGCCGTCGTCGGCCATCAATTCGTGGAACTTGCCGCGCTTGCCCTTCGGGGTGCTGGTGACGCGGAGCCGCCAACCCCGGGTGACGGTGGGAAAGACCGCCGCCCACAGCTCGCGGTCACGGCGGTGGATCGCGAACTCGTCGAGATAGACGTTGCGGGCGTAGCCCCGCGCGGTGTCGGGATTGGCGGGCAGCGCGGTGATGACGTTGCCGCCGCCGGCGTCCCATTCGGCGGCGCGGACGGTCGCGGCGCCGATGGCGACGTCGCGCTCCAGCTCGCGGAAGATCGCGCCGATGCTCCGGGCGTGGGCGCGCACCCCGGCGCGCATGGCCTCGCGCGCCTGGCGCTCGCCGCGCGACAGGACCAGCCACGGCGACCGGCGGCCCTCCACGCCCGCCCGGGCGAGGTCGTTCACCATCTCGAAGGTGGCGGCGAAGGTCTTGCCGGTCTGGCGCGCCCACATGCCGATCTTCAGCCGCGCGCCGTCGTCGACCCAGGCCCGCTGGTAGGGCAGCAGATCGGCCTTCGCCGCCGCCTCGAGGCGTTCGCGTTCGGTCATCGCGCGGGCGCCGGCGCGGCGGGCGCGCCGTGCGAGACGCCGCGCGCGCCGAACCACCACAGCACGCAGGTGGTGGCGATGTAGAGCGCGGTGTCGACGATGCGCTCCTGCATGGCGACGGTCTCGGCCCAGGTCCCGAGCGACCAGTAGATCGCGGCGATGAAGGCGAGGCTCGCCAGGGTGAGGACCGGGCGCAGCAGGCCGCGCGCGACGTCGACCCACACCAGCGCGGAATGGCCGCCGGCGGACCACCGCCGCCCCGCCTCGGCGTAGGACGCCTCCATCGCCGACCAGCGCGCCGCGTCGCGCTCCGACTCCGCCTCCAGCGCGGCGGCGCGCGCGGCGCCCTCCGCCTCGATCCGCGCCATCTCCGCGTCGAGGCGGCGCAGCTCCACCTCCTGCGCGTGGCGCTGGCGGCGCGCGAGGAAGTCGGCGGCGAACGACAGCGCCGCGCCGAGCAGGCCGGTCGCGCCGCCGGTGAGAACGGCGAACAGGGCGTCAAGCATGAGTATCCTCCAGCGGAACGGCGTCGACGACGCGGAGTTCGAACGGCTCCCCCGCCATCCAGGCGAGCAGCAGGCGCAGCGCGGTCCGGCTCGCCAGCACGGCGCGCTGGCGCCGCGCGCCGGCGGCGAGCCAGCCGCGGCGCGTCCCCGGCAGCAGGCAGCCGCGCGTGTGGGTGCGCAGGCCGAGCGCCGCGTCGCCGCCGAGATTGCCGGCGTGGACGAGGATATGGCTGCGCCCCGGCACCCGCGCGACCAGCGCCGAGCGCCCGAAGCGCGGCGAGACGTGCGGCAGGACGCGGTAGGCGCCGGGCGGAATGCGCGAGCGGTTGCGCGCGTTCCCCCGCCACGGCGGCTCCATGACGTGCAGCGCCGGGCCGCCGTCGGCCGCCAGCGCGCCGAGCGTGCCGTGGTCGGAGGATTCGTCGCGGATGAGCAGTGCGGTGCGCATGGACCCATTACAGCGCCCGGAGCGCCCCTCGGGCAGAGGACCATGGTCCGCCCCCGGAATCGCCCCGGCCGCGCCGCCAAGGCGTTGGGAATCCGCGCCTTCCGCGCCCGCGGCGGGCGCCGGAACGGTTTACCGCCGGCGCGTCATGGGGTATCGAAGGCGGGGATTTTCCGCCGTTCGGGGGGCCGCCGCATGTTCGAGCCGCGTTCCGGCGCCGCGCCGCCCGCCCGGGGCGGGGCGGGTTTCGCCGTCCTCGCCGCCGGCGTCCTGCTCGCCGTCGTCGGCGCGGCCGTCCTCGACGATTACGGGGTCTCCTGGGACGAGCTCAATCAACGCGAAATCGCCGAGATCGATTGGCGCTACATTTCCGGCGACGGCGCGCTCGAGTTCGGGGCCGGACTCGCCCACAACAGGTATTACGGCGTCGCGTTCGAACTGCCGCTGCTGCTCGCCGAGAAGGCGCTGGGCCTCGACGACCTGCGCCACGTCCACCTGCTGCGCCACGCCGCGGGGCACCTCCTCTTCCTCGCCGGCGCGCTGTGCTGCGGCCTGCTGGCGCGGCGCATGACCGGGTCCGCCCTCGCGGCCCTCCTCGCCCTGGCGCTGTTCGCGCTCCAGCCGCGCATCTACGCGCATGCGTTCTTCAACTCCAAGGACGTTCCCGCCCTTGCGCTGTTCGCAATCTGCCTCTGGCTCGCGCACCGCGCGCTCCGGCGCGGCGGGGCGGGGGCGTTCCTGCCGTGCGGCGCGGCGGCGGCCGTATTGACCAACCTGCGCATCCCGGCCGGGCTGGCCTTCCTGGCCGCCGTCCTCGCGGCGCGGGTCCTCGACCTGGCGTTGGCGTCCGGTCCGGCGGCGCGGCGGCGCGTCCTCGCTTCGCTCGCCGCGTTCGCGGCGGGCTGGGCGGGGGTCCTCTACGCGATCTCCCCCTACATGTGGGAGGACGGCCCCGGCGCCTTCATCGACGCCGTGGCGGCGCTCGCCCGCCATCCCAACCCCGACCGGGTCCTGTTCCAGGGCGGGGCGTTCCCGGCGCTGGACCTGCCGGCGCGTTACTTCCCGGTATGGTTCGCGGTCTCGACGCCGCCGGTCCTGCTGGCGCTCGGCCTCGCGGGGTTCGTCCTCGCGGCGCGGCGCGGCTTGGCGCGTCCGGGCGCCGCGCTGCGCAACGGGCCGGCGCGCTTCGCCCTGTTGCTCGCCGCGTGCTGGGCCGGGCCGCCGCTGGCGGCCGCGCTCGCCGGCGCCCACGCCTATGAAGGCTGGCGGCACATATTCTTCATCCATGCGCCGTTCTGCGTCCTCGCCGCGCTCGGCGCCGCCGCGTTGGCCCGCGCCGCCCGGCGCCTGGCGCGGGGGGGAAGGACCGCGCTCGGCGCGCTGGCGGGCGCGGGCGCCGCGGCGGCGGCGGTGTCCATGACGCTCCTCCATCCGCACCAGCAGGTGTATTTCAACGGCCTCGAGGAGCGGACCACGCCGTGGCGCCTGCGCGAGCGTTACGATTTCGGCTATTGGGGCGCCGCCTTCCGCGCCGGGCTGGAGCGCGCGCTCGCCGAACGCCCGGGCGAGGAACTCCGGATCTGCGGCCCCGCGGGTCGTCACCTGGAAAGGAACAAGGGCATATTGCCGCCCGGCGACCGCGCGCGCATCGCCCTCGTCGTCCAGCGCGACGCATGCGGCGCGGCGCTTTCCTGGCCGCAGCGGCTGATGTTCGAGGGCCGTCCGAAAGACCGCCCCGTCGTCGCCCCGGCCTGGACCCTGGCGGCCTATGGCAGCTCCTTCGTCGACGCGTTCGCCATGGACGAGGTGCGCGCGGCGCGGCGGCGCATGGCGGATCCGGTTCCCGCCCGCCCGCCGGACATCGCCGCCCGGTTCGACGTCCGGGTCGTCGGCCGCGGGCTGCTCTACGCCAGGGACGGCTGCGCGCGGGAGGACCCGGAGGCGCGCTTCTTCCTGCACGTGGACCCCGCGGACCCCGCCGACCTGCCCCGGGACCGCCGCCGGGACGGTTTCGACAATCTCGACTTCTCCCCGCGCGGCCACATATGGGCGTATCCGTGGCCGCCGCCCTTGCCGTCGGTGACGCGCATCGGCGATCGCTGCGTGGTTTCGGCGCCGCTCCCGGACTACCCCGTCCGCCGCGTCCGCACGGGGCAGATCGTTCCCGACGGCGGCGGCGGATGGCGGAGCCTGTGGGAGGGCGAGATCGACCTCGCGGGCGGGGACCGGCGATGACGCACCGGGCCGGGAGCCTTTGCGCCCTCCTCGCCGCTTGCGCCGTCCTCGCGGCCATCGGCGCGGCCGTCCTCGACGATTACGGGGTTTTCAAAGACGAGAAAGACCAGCGCGACATCACCGAGATCAATTGGCGCCATATCGCCGACGGCGCCGAACTCCGCTTCATGCGGCCCTCCGACCGGTTCTACGGCGTCGCGTTCGAACTGCCGCTGCTGCTCGCCGAGAAGGCGCTGGGCCTCGACGACCAGCGCCATGTCCATCTGCTGCGCCACGCCGCCGGCCACCTCCTCTTCCTCGCCGGCGCGCTGTGCTGCGGCCTGCTAGCCCGGCGCATGACCGGGTCCGCCCCCGCCGCCTTCCTCGCCTTCGCGCTGTTCGTCCTCCAGCCGCGCATCTACGCCCACGCGTTCTTCAACTCCAAGGACGTCCCCGCCCTCGCGCTGTTCGCCGTCTGCCTCTGGCTCGCGCACCGCGCGTTCCGGCGCGGCGGCGCGGGCGCGTTCCTGCTCTGCGGCGCGGGTGCGGCGGTGTTGACCAACCTGCGCATCCCGGCCGGGCTGGCCTTCCTGGCCGCGGTCACGGCGGCGCGGGTCCTCGACCTGGCGTTCGCCTCCGGTCCGGCGGAGCGGCGGCGCGTCCTGGCGGCGCTCGCCGCCCTTGCGGCGGGCTGGGCGGGGGTCCTTTATGCAATCTCCCCTTACATGTGGGTCGATGGCCCCGCCGCCTTGGTCGACGCCGCGGCGACGCTCACCCACCACGCCGATCTTTTCAAGCCGCGGTTCCAGGGCCGGACCCTGTTCTCCTCGGACTTGCCGGCGCATTACTTCCCGGTGTGGTTCGCGATCTCGACGCCGCCGGTCCTGCTGGCGTTGGGCTTGGCGGGGTTCGCCCTCGCCTTGCGGCGCGGCTTGGCGCGCCCCGCCGGCGCGTTGCGCAACACGCCTTCGCGCTTCGCCCTGCTCGCCGCCGCGTGCTGGGCCGGGCCGCAGCTGGCCGCCGCGATCCTCGGCGCCCACAGCTACAACGGCTGGCGGCACATGTTCTTCATCCACGCGCCGTTCTGCGTCCTCGCCGCGCTCGGCGCCGCCGCGCTCGCCTGCGCCGCCCGGCGCATGGCGTCTGGCGCGGGGGGGGGGGGGGGGGGGGGGGGGCGATGATCGCGCTCCGCGCGCTGGCGGGCGCGGGCGCCGCGGCGGTGGCGGTCTCCACGATCCTCCTCCACCCGCACCAGCAGGTCTATTTCAACGGCCTCGAGGACCGATCCACGCCGTGGCGCCTGAGCGAGCGCTACGACTTCGGTTACGGGGGACCCGCGGTCCGCGCCGGCCTGGAGCGCGCCCTCGCCGAACGCCCGGACGCGGTCGTCCGCGTCTGTAGCGTCGTGGTCCCCCTCCTGAAAAGGAACATGCGCATATTGCGGCGCGAAGACCGCGAGCGGACCGCGGTCGCCGGGACTCCCGACGACTGCGAAGTCCTGTTCCCCTATCCGACGAACCCGGGGAAGCGAGGCCGGCCCGCCGACGCCCCGGCCTGGAGTCTGGCGGCCTATGGCAGTTCCTTCGTCGACGCGTTCGACATGGACGAAGTGCGCGCGGCGCGGCGGCGCATGGCGGATCCGGTCCCCGCCCGTCCGCCGGACATCGCCGCCCGGTTCGACGTCTGGATCCACGATGATCGGCTGATCTACGCCAGGGACGGCTGCGCGCCGGAGGACCTGACGGCGCGCTTCTTCCTGCACATAGACCCCGCGGACCCCGCCGACCTGCCGGAGGATCGCCGCCGCCACGGCTTCGACAACCGCGATTTCAGCCTGCCCGACCGCATGCGGGCGTATCTCCAGCCGTCCCGCCAGACGAGGTGGGAGCGCCGCGGCGGGCGCTGCCTGGTTTCGGCGCCGCTCCCGGACTACCCCGTCCGCCGCGTCCGGACGGGGCAGATCGTCCCCGACGGCGGCGGCGCAGGCGGACACAGAAGCCTGTGGGAAGGCGAGATCGACCTCGCCGGGACGGGCCGGCGATGACGCGCCGGGCCGGGAGCCTTTGCGCCCTCCTCGCCGCTTGCGCCGTCCTCGCCGCCATCGGCGCGGCCGTCCTCGACGATTACGGGGTCTCCTGGGACGAGCCCAAGCAACGCCAAATCGCCGAGGCCAATTGGCGCTATGCGATCGGCGAAGCCGAACTCCATTTCGGCGACGACGTCCCCTACGACCGGTTCTACGGCGTGGCGTTCGAACTGCCGCTGCTGCTCGCCGAGAAGGCGCTGGGCCTCGACGACTCCGGCCCACATCCAGGGCGCCGCGTCCACCTGCTGCGCCACGCCGCGACCCATCTTCTCTTCCTCGCCGGCGCGCTGTGCTGCGGCCTGCTGGCCCGGCGCATGACCGGGTCCGCCCCCGCGGCCCTCCTCGCCTTCGCGCTATTCGTCCTCCAGCCGCGCATCTACGCGCAGTCGTTCTTCAACGCCAAGGACGTCCCCGCCCTCGCGTTGTTCGCCGTCTGCCTCTGGCTCGCCCACCGCGCGCTCCGGCGCGGCGGGGCGGGGGCGTTCCTGCTGTGCGGCGCGGGCGCGGCGGTGTTGACCAACCTGCGCATCCCGGCCGGGCTGGCCTTCCTGGCCGCCGTCGCCGCGGCGCGGGTCCTCGACCTGGCGTTCGCCTCCGGTCCGGCGGCGCGGCGGCGCGTCCTCGCTTCGCTCGCCGCGTTCGCGGCGGGCTGGGCGGGGGTCCTCTACGCCGTATCGCCCTACATGTGGGCCGACGGCCCCGGCGCCTTCATCGACGCCGCGGCCGCCTCCGCCCGCCACAACAACCCGGTCGACGTCCTGTTCCACGGCCGAATCCTGTCCCCTGCGGACCTGCCGGCGCATTACTTCCCGGCGTGGTTCGCGGTCTCGACGCCGCCGGTCCTGCTGGCGCTCGGGATCGCGGGGTTCGCCCTCGCCTTGCGGCGCGGCCTCGCCCGGCCGGGCGCCGCCTTGCGCAACACGCCGGCGCGCTTCGCCCTGCTCGCCGCCGCATGCTGGGCCGGGCCGCAGCTGGCGGTCGCGATCCTCGGCGCCCACGCCTATGGCGGCTGGCGGCACATGTTCTTCCTCCACGCGCCGTTCTGCGTCCTCGCTGCGCTCGGCGCCGCGGCGCTCGCCCGCGCCGCCCGGCGCGCGGCGCGGGGGGCGGGGAGGACCGCGCTCGGCGCGGCGGCGGCGGCGGGCGCGGCGGCGGCGGCCGTGTCGACGACGCTCCTCCATCCGCACCAGCAGGTGTATTTCAACGGCCTCGAGGAGCGGACCGCGCCGTGGCGCCTGCGCGAGCGCTACGATTTCGGCTACCGGGGCCCCGCCTTCCGCGCCGGGCTGGAGCGCGCGCTCGCCGAACGCCCGGGCGCGGAGGTCCGGGTGTGCGGCCCCGCCGGCGGCCATCCGAACAGGAACGCGCGCATATTGCGGCCCGGGGACCGCGCGCGCCTTTCCGTCGTCGGGCAATACGACGCGTGCGGCGTCGCGTTCTCCTACCCGCGGCGGGCGGTGTTCGAGGGCCATTCGGGAGACCGCCCCATCGCCGCCCCGGCCTGGAGCCTGGCGGCTTACGGCAGTTCCTTCCTCGACGCGTTCGACATGGACGACGTGCGCGCGGCGCGGCGGCGGATGGCGGATCCGGTCCCCGCCGGCCCGCCGGACCTCGCCGCCCGGTTCGACGTCCGGGTCCACGGCGGCGCGCTCATCTACGCGAGGGACGGCTGCGCGCGGGGGGACACGGCCGCGCGGTTCTTTCTCCACGTCGCACCGATGGACCCCGCCGACCTGCCGGAGGACCGCCGCCGCCACGGGTTCGACAACCACGACTTCTCCCCGCGCGGCCACGGACCCGCATATCGCTGGCCGCCCTCCCGCGCGTCGGCGACGCGCCGCGGCGAGCGCTGCCTGGTCTGGGCGCCGCTCCCGGACTACCCCGTCCGCCGCGTCCGGACGGGGCAGATCGTTCCCGACGGCGGCGGCGGATGGCGGAGCCTGTGGGAGGGCGAGATCGACGTCGCGGGCGGGGATCGGCGATGACGCGCCGGGCCGCGGGCCTTTGGGTTCTCTTCGCCGCCTGCGCCCTCCTCGCCGCGGCCGGCGCCGCCATCCTCGACGATTACGGAGTCTCCGCCGACGAGGAGAAGCAACGCAAGAGCGCCGAAACCAATTGGCGCTACGCCACCGAAGGCGCCGAACCCCGCTTCCGAACCGCCTCCCACCGGTTCTATTACGGAGTGGCGTTCGAACTGCCGCTGCTGCTCGCCGAGAAGGCCCTGGGCCTCGACGACACGCGCCACGTCCACCTGCTCCGCCACGCCGCGAGCTACGTCTTCTTCCTCGCCGGCGCGCTGTGCTGCGGCCTGCTGGCGCGGCGCATGACCGGGTCCGGCCTCGCAGCCCTCCTCGCCTTCGCGCTGTTCGTCCTCCAGCCGCGCATCTACGCGCACGCGTTCTTCAACTCCAAGGACGTCCCCGCCCTCGCGCTGTTCGCCGCCTGCCTCTGGCTCGCCCACCGGGCGCTCCAGCGCGGCGGGGCGGGGGCGTTCCTGCTCTGCGGCGCGGGCGCGGCGGTGTTGACCAACCTGCGCATCCCGGCCGGGCTGGCCTTCCTGGCCGCCGTCCTCGCGGCGCGGGTCCTCGACCTGGCCCTCGCGTCCGGCGCGGCGGAGCGGCGGCGCGTCCTCGGCTCGCTGGCCGCTTTCGCGGCGGGCTGGGCGGCGGTCCTCTACGCGATCTCGCCCTGGATGTGGGCCGGCGGCCCCGCCGCCCTCGTCGACGCCGCGGCGGCGTCCGCCCGCCATCCGCACAGCATGGCGGGGCTGTTCCAGGGCCGGGTGTTCCTTCCCTGGGAGGTGGCGGCGGGTTACTTCCCGGCGTGGTTCGCGGTCTCGACGCCGCCGGTCCTGCTGGCGTTGGGCCTCGCGGGGTTCGCCGTCGCGCTGCGGCGTGGCCTCGCCCGTCCGGGCGCCGCGTTGCGCAACACGCCCTCGCGCTTCGCGCTGCTGCTCGCCGCCTGCTGGGCCGCGCCGCCGCTGGCGGCCGCGCTTACCGGCGCTCACGCCTATAACGGCTGGCGGCACATGTTCTTCATCCACGCGCCGTTCTGCGTCCTCGCCGCGCTCGGCGCCGCCGCGCTCGCCCGCGCCGCCGGGCGCCTGGCGTCCGGCGCGGGGGGGGGGGGGGGGGGGGGGGGGGCAAAACCGCGCTCCGCGCGCTGGCGGGAGCGGGAGTCGCAGCTGCGGCCGTGTCCATGACGCTTCTCCATCCGCACCAGCAGGTCTATTTCAACGGCCTCGAGGACCGGACCACGCCGTGGCGCCTGCGCGAGCGCTACGATTTCGCCTATTGGGGCCCCGCCTTCCGCGCCGGGCTGGAGCGCGCGCTTGCGGAGAATCCGGGCGCGGAGGTCCGCGTCTGCGGCCCCACGGGCGCGTACCCGTATATAAAGCAGAACCTGGGCATATTGCGGCGCGAGGACCGCGCGCGCCTCCGCATCGTCCGCACGCACGACGCATGCGGCATCGCGTTCATGGACCCGACCTGGCTGGTGTTCCAGCGCCGTCCGGGAGACCGCCCCATCGCTCCCCCGGCCTGGACCCTGGCGGCTTACGGCAGTTCCTTCCTCGAGCTGTTCGCCATGGACGACGTGCGCGCGGCGCGGCGGCGGATGGCGGATCCGGTCCCCGCCCGCCCGCCGGACATCGCCGCCCGGTTCGACGTCCGGGTCGCCGGCCGCGGGCTGCTCTACGCCAGGGACGGCTGCGCGCCGGAGGACCCGGAGGCGCGCTTCTTCCTGCACGTCGAACCGATGAACCCCGCCGACCTGCCCGCCGACCGCCGCGGCTACGGCTTCGACAATCTCGACTTCGAACCGCTCCGGGGCCCGCCGGCGTATCCCCGGTCGTCCCGCCGGGCGATGCGGGAGCGCAGCGGCGACCGCTGCGCGGTCATGGCGCCGCTCCCGGACTACCCCGTCCGCCGCGTCCGGACGGGGCAGATCGTCCCCGACGGCGGCGGCGGATGGCGCAGCCTGTGGGAGGGCGAGATCGACCTTACGGGCGGGGGGGACCGGCGATGACGCGCCGGGCCGGGAGCCTTCTCGCCCTCCTCGCCGCTTGCGCCGTCCTCGCGGCCGCCGGCGCGGCCGTCCTCGACGATTACGGGGTCTCCCTCGACGCGGAAAACCACCGCTACACCGCCGAGGTCAGCTGGGACTACGTCTCCGGCGCAGGCGAGCTGCGCTTCAGATGGCCCCACGACCGGTATTACGGCGTCGCGTACAAACTGCCGATCCTGCTCGCCGAGAAGGCGCTGGGCCTCGACGACGATCGCCGCGTCTATCTGCTGCGCCACGCCGCGATCCACCTCCTCTTCCTCGCCGGCGCGCTGTGCTGCGGCCTGCTGGCGCGGCGCATGACCGGGTCCGGCCTCGCAGCCCTCCTCGCCTTCGCGCTGTTCGTCCTCCAGCCGCGCATCTACGCGCACGCGTTCTTCAACCCCAAGGACATCCCCGCCCTCGCGCTGTTCGCCGTCTGTCTCTGGCTCGCGCACCGGGCGCTCCGGCGCGGCGGGGCGGGGGCGTTCCTGCTCTGCGGCGCCGGCGCCGCCGTGTTGACCGACCTGCGCATCCCGGCCGGGCTGGCCTTTCTGGCCGCGGTCCTCGCGGCGCGGATACTCGACCTGGCCCTCGCGTCCGGCCCGGCGGAGCGGCGGCGCGTCCTCGCCTCTCTCGCCGCCTTCGCGGCGGGCTGGGCGGGGGTCCTCTACGCGATCTCCCCCTACATGTGGGAGGATGGCCCGGCCGCCCTCGTCGACGCCGTGGCGACGCTCGCCCGCCACCCGTCCCGGGGGAACTACCTGTTCCAGGGCCGGCTCTACGTATTCTCCCCCATGTCCTTGCCTCCGTATTACTATCCGGTGTGGTTCGCGGTCTCGACGCCGCCGGTCCTGCTGGCGCTCGGCCTTGCGGGGTTCGCCATCGCGTTGCGGCGCGGCCTCGCCCGTCCCGGCGCCGCATTGCGCAATACGCCTTCGCGCTTCGCCCTGCTGCTCGCCGCGTGCTGGGCCGGGCCGCCGCTGGCGGCCGCGCTCTCCGGCGCCCCCATGTTCAGCGGCTGGCGGCACATGTTCTTCATCCACGCGCCGTTCTGCGTCCTCGCCGCGCTCGGCGCCGCCGCGTTGGCCCGCCGCGCGCGGCGCATGGCGCGGGGAGAAGGGAGGACCGCGCTCGGCGCGCTGGCGGGCGCGGGCGCCGCGGCGGCGGCGGTGTCCATGACGCTTCTCCATCCGCACCAGCAGGTGTATTTCAACGGCCTCGAGGACCGGGCCACGCCGTGGCGGCTGCGCGAGCGCTACGATTTCGCCTATTGGGGCCCCGAGGTCCGCACCGGCATGGAGCGCGCCCTCGCCGAAGGACGCCCGGGCGCGGAGGTCCGCGTCTGCGGCCGCCCGGGCAGGTACATTCGGGAGAACCTGGGCATATTGCGGCCCGGCGACCGCGCGCGCCTCGCCGTCCTCCGCCCGCGCGACGCATGCGAGATCGCGCTCTTCTGGACGCAATGGCTGGTGTACCAGGGCCGTCCGGGAGACCGCCCCATGGTTCCCCCGGCCTGGAGCCTGGCGGCGTACGGCAGTCCCTTCCTCGAGCTGTTCGCCATGGCCGACGTGCGCGCGGCGCGGCGCCGGACGGACGACCCCGTCCTCGCCCGCCCGCCGGACATCGCCGCCGCATTCGACGTCCGGCGCGATGGGCGCTGGCTGGTTTACGCCAGGGACGATTGCGCGCAGGAGGCCCTGGCGGCGCGCTTCTTCCTGCACGTCGAGCCGATGGACCCCGCCGACCTGCCCGCCGACCGCCGCGGCTACGGCTTCGACAACCTCGACTTCGAAACGCTCGGGGCCCCGCCGGCGTATTCCCGGTCGTCCCGCCGGGCGCTGCGGGAGCGCGCCGGCGACCGCTGCGTGGTCACGGCGCCGCTCCCGGACTACCCCATCCGCCGCGTCCGCACGGGGCAGATCGTTCCCGACGGCGGCGGCGGATGGCGGAGCCTGTGGGAGGGCGAGATCGACCTTACGGGCGGGGGCCGGCGATGACGCGCCGGGCCGGGAGCCTTTGCGCCCTCCTCTCCGCTTGCGCCGTCCTCGCCGCCATCGGCGCGTCCGTCCTCGACGATTACGGGGTCTCCCTCGACGAGGTCTCGCGGCTCCGGAGCGCCGAGATCAATTGGCGCTACATAATTGGCGAAGGCGAGCTCGACTTCGGGACGGCCTACGCCCACAACAGGTTTTACGGCGTCGTCTTCGACTTGCCGGTCCTGTTCGCCGAGAAGGCGCTGGGCCTCGGCGACACGCGCCACGTCCATCTGCTCCGCCACGCCGCGAGCTACATCCTCTTCCTCGCCGGCGCGCTGTGCTGCGCCCTCCTCGCGCGGCGCATGACCGGGTCCTCCATCGCGGCCTTCCTCGCCTTGGCGCTGTTCGTCCTCCAGCCACGCCTCTACGCCCACGCGTTCTTCAACCCCAAGGACGTCCCCGCCCTCGCGCTGTTCGCCGTCTGTCTCTGGCTCGCCCATCGCGCATTCCTCAGCGGCGGGGCGGGGGCGTTCCTGCTCTGCGGCGCCGCGGCCGCCGTGCTGACCAACATGCGCATCCCGGTCGGGCTGGCCTTCCTGGCCGCGGTCGCCGCGGCGCGGGTTCTCGATCTGGCGTTCGCCTCCGACCCCGCGGCGCGGCGGCGCGTCCTCGCTTCGCTCGCCGCGTTCGCGGCGGGCTGGGCGGGGGTCCTCTACGCCGTATCGCCCTACATGTGGGAGGACGGCCCCGGCGCCTTCATCGACGCCGCGGCGACGCTCGCCGACCACCCGGCCCGGGGGAACTCCCTGTTCCAGGGCCGGCTCTACGTATCCTCTCCCACGTCCTTGCCTCCGTATTATTATCCGGTGTGGTTCGCGGTCTCGACGCCGCCGGTCCTGCTGGCGTTGGGCCTCGCGGGCCTCGCCCTTGCGGCGCGGCGCGGCCTCGCCCGTCCCGGCGCCGCCTTGCGCAACACGCCTTCGCGCTTCGCCCTGCTGCTCGCCGCGTGCTGGGCCGGGCCGCCGCTGGCCCACGCGCTCGCCGGCGCCCCCTCGTTCAGCGGCTGGCGGCACATGTTCTTCATCCACGCGCCGTTCTGCGTCCTCGCCGCCCTCGGCGCCGCCGCGCTCGCCCGCGCCGCCCGGCGCGGGGGGGGGGGGGGGGGGGAGGGGGGCGATGATCGCGCTCGGCGCGCTGGCGGGATCGGGAGTCGCAGCCGCGGCGGTGTCGATGACGCTCCTCCACCCGCACCAGCAGGTCTATTTCAACGGCCTCGAGGACCGGACCACGCCGTGGCGCCTGCGCGAGCGCTACGATTTCGCCTATTGGGGCCCCGCGGTCCGCGCCGGCATGGAGCGCGCGCGCGACGGACGCCCGGGCGGGGGGGTCCGCATCTGCGGCCGCCCGGGCCGGTATATCGGAGAGAACGTGCGCATATTGCGGCGCGAGGATCGCGCGCGCCTCCCCATCGGCCGCCCGCGCGACGCATGCGAGATCGCGCTCTTCTGGACGCAATGGCTGGTGTACCAGGGCCGTCCGGGAGACCGCCCCATGGTTCCCCCGGCCTGGAGCCTGGCGGCGTACGGCAGTCCCTTCCTCGAGCTGTTCGCCATGGCCGACGTGCGCGCGGCGCGGCGCCGGACGGACGACCCCGTCCTCGCCCGCCCGCCGGACATCGCCGCCGCATTCGACGTCCGGCGCGATGGGCGCTGGCTGGTTTACGCCAGGGACGATTGCGCGCAGGAGGCCCTGGCGGCGCGCTTCTTCCTGCACGTCGAGCCGATGGACCCCGCCGACCTGCCCGCCGACCGCCGCGGCTACGGCTTCGACAACCTCGACTTCGAAACGCTCGGGGCCCCGCCGGCGTATTCCCGGTCGTCCCGCCGGGCGCTGCGGGAGCGCGCCGGCGACCGCTGCGTGGTCACGGCGCCGCTCCCGGACTACCCCATCCGCCGCGTCCGCACGGGGCAGATCGTTCCCGACGGCGGCGGCGGATGGCGGAGCCTGTGGGAGGGCGAGATCGACCTTACGGGCGGGGGCCGGCGATGACGCGCCGGGCCGGGAGCCTTTACGCCCTCCTCTCCGCTTGCGCCGTCCTCGCCGCCATCGGCGCCGCCATCCTCGACGATTACGGGGTCTCCGCCGACGAGGACAAGCAGCGCCGGATCGCCGAGGTCAATTGGCGCTACCCCCCGGGCGAAGCCGCACTCCGCTTCGACCCGCCCTCCGACCGGTTCTACGGCGTGGCGTTCGACCTGCCGCTGCTGCTCGCCGGGAAGGCGCTGGGCCTCGACGACTCCGGCCCACGTCCGGGGCGCCGCATCCTCCTGCTGCGCCACGCCGCGGGCCATGTCCTCTTCCTCGCCGGCGCGTTGTGCTGCGGCCTGCTGGCGCGGCGCATGACCGGGTCCGTCGTCGCGGCCCTCTTCGCCTTCGCGCTGTTCGTCCTCCAGCCGCGCATCTACGCGCACTCGTTCTTCAACCCCAAGGACGTCCCGGCCCTCGCGCTGTTCGCCGCCTGCCTCTGGCTCGCCCACCGGGCGTTCCGGCGCGGCGGGGCGGGGGCGTTCCTGCTCTGCGGCGCCGCGGCGGCCGTATTGACCAACCTGCGCCTCCCGGCCGGGCTGGCCTTCCTGGCCGCCGTCCTCGCGGCGCGGGTCCTCGATCTGGCCCTCGCGTCCGGCGCGGCGGAGCGGCGGCGCATCCTCGCTTCGCTCGCCGCTTTCGCGGCGGGCTGGGCGGGGGTCCTCTACGCGATCTCGCCCTGGATGTGGGCCGGCGGCGCCGGCGCCTTCGTCGACGCCGCGGCGACGTTCGCCCACCACCCGGCCCTGGCGTCCGTCCTGTTCCAGGGCCGGACCCTGTTCTCCCCGGACGCGCCGGCGCACTACTTCCCGGTGTGGCTCGCGGTCTCGACGCCGCCGGTCCTGCTGGCGCTCGGCCTCGCGGGGTTCGCCCTCGCCTTGCGGCGCGGCCTCGCCCGTCCGGGCGCCGCGCTGCGCAACGGGCCGGCGCGCTTCGCCCTGTTGCTCGCCGCGTGCTGGGCCGGGCCGCCGCTGGCGGCCATGCTTTCCGGCGCCCACGCCTATAACGGCTGGCGGCACCTGTTCTTCATCCATGCGCCGTTCTGCGTCCTCGCCGCGCTCGGCGCCGCCGCGGCCGCCCGCGCCGCCCGCCGCATGGCGCGGCGGGGAGGGGCCGCGCTCGGCGCGGCGGCGGCGGCGGGCGCGGCGGCGGCGGGCGTGTCCATGACGCTCCTCCACCCGCACCAGCAGGTGTATTTCAACGGCCTCGAGGAGCGGACCACGCCGTGGCGCATCCGCGAGCGTTACGATTTCGCCTATTGGGGGCCGGCCTACCGCGCCGGGCTGGAGCGCGCGCTCGCCGAACGCCCGGGCGCGGAGGTCCGGGTGTGCGGCCCCTCGGACACCCATATGAGAGAGAACATGCGCATATTGCGGCGCGGGGACCGCGCCCGCCTCTCCGTCGTCGAGCAAGGCGGCGCGTGCGGGACGGCGCTCTCCCATCCGGGGTGGGAGATACGGAAGGGCGCCGCGCCGGGACTCCGCCCCATCGCGCCCCCGGCCTGGAGCCTGGCGGCGTACGGCAGTTCCTTCCTCGACGCGTTCGCCATGGACGAGGTGCGCGCGGCGCGGCGGCGGATGGCGGATCCGGTCCCCGCCCGCCCGCCGGACCTCGCCGCCCGGTTCGACGTCTGGGTCGTCGACTCCGGGCTGATCTACGCCAGGGACGGCTGCGCGCGGGAGGACCCGGAGGCGCGCTTCTTCCTGCACGTCGAACCGATGAACCCCGCCGACCTGCCCGCCGACCGCCGCGGCTACGGCTTCGACAACCTCGACTTCGAACCGCTCGAGGGCCCGCCGGCGTATCCCCGGTCGTCCCGCCGGGCGATGCGGGAGCGCCTCGGCGGCCGCTGCGTGGTCACGGCGCCGCTCCCCGACTACCCTATCCGCCGCATTCGCACGGGGCAGATCGTTTCCGACGGCGGCGGCGGATGGCGCAGCCTGTGGGAGGGCGAGATCGACCTCGCGGGCGGGCCGCGATGACGCGCCGGGCAACGGGCCTCCTCGCCGCTTGCGCCCTCCTCGCCGCGGTCGGCGCCGCCATCCTCGACGATTACGGCCTCTCCGCCGACGAGAACACGCAGCTCCGGCGCGCCGAAACCTGGCGGAGCCATTTCGCCGACGGCGCCGAACTCCGCTTCGCGCCGCCCCACGAGAGGTATTACGGCGTCGTGTTCGAGCTGCCGCTCCTGCTCGCCGGGAAGGCCCTGGGCCTCGACGACCTGCGCCACGTCCACCTGCTCCGCCACGCCGCGAGCTACGTCCTCTTCCTCGCCGGCGCGCTGTGCTGCGCCCTGCTGGCGCGGCGCATGACGGGGTCCTCCATCGCAGCCCTCCTCGCCCTCGCGCTGTTCGTCCTCCAGCCGCGCATCTACGCGCACTCGTTCTTCAACCCCAAGGACGTCCCCGCCCTGGCGCTGTTCGCCATCTGCCTCTGGCTCGCCCACCGCGCGTTCCGCCGCGGCGGGGCGGGGGCGTTCCTGCTGTGCGGCGCAGGCGCGGCGGTGTTGACCAACCTGCGCCTCCCGGCCGGGCTGGCCTTCCTGGCCGCCGTCCTCGCGGCGCGGGTCCTCGACCTGGCTCTCGCTCCCGATCCGGCGGCGCGGCGCCGCGTCCTGGCGACGCTGGCCGCCTTCGCTGCGGGCTGGGCGGGAGTCCTTTGCGCCGTATCGCCCTACATGTGGGCCGATGGCCCCGGCGCCTTCATCGACGCCGTGAGGACGCTCTCCCGCCACCCGAACGAGATGCCCGTCCTGTTCCAGGGCCGGGTATTCCCGTCCTCGGACCTGCCGGCGCGTTACTTCCCGGCATGGTTCGCGGTCTCGACGCCGCAGGTCCTGCTGGCGTTGGGCCTCGCGGGGTTCGGCCTCGCCTTGCGGCGCGGCCTCGCCCATCCCGGCGCCGCGTTGCGCAACACGCCCTCGCGCTTCGCCCTGCTGCTCGCCGCCTGCTGGGCCGCGCCGCCGCTGGCGGCCGCGCTTACCGGCGCTCACGCCTATGACGGCTGGCGGCACATGTTCTTCATCCACGCGCCGTTCTGCGTCCTCGCCGCGCTCGGCGCCGCCGCGCTCGCCCGCGCCGCCGGGCGCCTGGCGTCCGGCGCGGGGGGGGGGGGGGGGGGCAAAACCGCGCTCCGCGCGCTGGCGGGAGCGGGAGTCGCAGCTGCGGCCGTGTCCATGACGCTTCTCCACCCGCACCAGCAGGTCTATTTCAACGGCCTCGAGGATCGGACCACGCCGTGGCGCCTGCGCGCGCGCTACGATTTCGCCTATTGGGAACCGGTCTTCCGCGCCGGGCTGGAGCGCGCGCTCGCCGAACGCCCGGGCGCGGACGTCCGCGTTTGCCGCTTCGGGAGATACCATCTGAAAAGGAGCCTGCGCATATTGCGGCCCGGGGATCGCACGCGCATCGTCTTCGACGGGTTCGGCGACGCATGCGACGTGGCGTTCTATTACCCGCGATGGACGGTACTCGATGGCCTCCATCCGGAAGATCGCCCCATCGTTCCCCCGGCCTGGAGCCTGGCGGCGTACGGCAGTCCCTTCCTCGAGCTGTTCGACGTGAACGAAATGCGCGCGGCGCGCCGCCGGACGGACGACTCCATCCTCGCCCGCCCGCCGGACATCGCCGCCGAGTTCGACGTCCGGGTCGTCGGCCGCGGGCTGATCTACGCCAAAACGGGCTGCGCGCGGGAGGGTCTGGCGGCGCGCTTCTTCCTGCACGTCGAACCGTTGGATCCCGCCGACCTGCCGGAGGAGCGCCGCCGGGACGGCTTCGACAACCGCGACTTTACCCCGCACGCCCGCATGCCGGCGTATCCGCGGTCGCCGCGCCGGGTGGCGTGGGAGCGCCTCGGCGACCGCTGCCTGGTCTGGGCGCCGCTCCCCGCCTACCCCATCCGCCGGATCCGCACGGGCCAGATCGTCGGCGACGGCGCAGGCGGACACCGAAGCCTGTGGGAGGGCGAGATCGACCTCGCCGGGGCGGCCGCGAAGTGATGCCGATATAACTATAAACCAACCTGCGTTTCTCATGGCGCCTGGGTGCGCCGGCGGGGCGCGCCGTTCCCCACCGCCATCGGTCATCGGTCCTTCCCGTCCGCCGATCGACTGCGCAATCCGAAAATCGGCGTCCCCATCGCCGGAGCCAGATCGAACATGTCCAGCGCGAGATCGGCGGGAATCGAGCGGACCCGCCAATTGCCGTAGCCCGTCCGCTCGCAACGGACGATCATGTACTCGTCGACCGGCTGCGACTTCCGGCGGCGCGCCTCCGCGCGCGCCTCCTCCTCGGCGCCGAAATGCGCGTCGATCATGGCCGCGGGCAATCCCTGCGCAGCGCTCATGGCGACCTCCGGGGGCGTGCGCCGTCGGCGTTCATGTAGCACCGCCGGGGGAGGACGGCGTCGGCGGCCCGTCACGCCCCGGCGCGGTAGCGGCGGACGGTGCGGCGGGCGATGCGGAGGCGGCGCGCGATCTCGGACGTCGTCAGGCCGGCCGCGGCGAGATGGGCGACGAGCGCGCGGCGGGCGAGGGGGACCGCCAGCGTGTCGCCGCCGAAACGCCGCGCCAGCGCCCGCGCCGCGCGGCGGCCCACCAGGTCGGCGAGCGCGCGGCCGGCCTCGCCGTCGAGGCTGCGGGGCACGCGCCACGACTCGGCGCCGCCATGCGCCAGCGCTACGTCGCACGCCGCCGCGCGGCCGGCCGCCGCCGCGATGTCCGCCAGCGCGCCGGGGAGCGGCGCCGCGCCGCCGGCCCCGTTCACCACGCCTCGTCGTCCAGCTGGAGCGGCGCATGGACGGTCCACAGGTCCTCGGGCTCGCCCGCGCGCTCCTCGCGGCAAGGGTCGCACATCCGGTTGTGCGGCCCCTCGGACTCGAACGCCCCGCCGCAGGTGAGGCACGCGCGGGTCCGCGCGCGCTCCTCCGCCCGGTCCGCCGCCCCTCGCGCCGCGCCGCCGCCGCAGGCCCGCCGCGCCAGCGCGGCGAGGCGCGCGGGCGCGACGGCGCCGCCGGCCACCGCCGCCACGGCGCGGAGCACCGTCCCGGCGCCGCAGCCGTAGCGCCGGCACAGCGCGCCGGCCGGGCGCCGCGCGCCGGCGTGGCCGAGCGCGAGCGCCGTCCAGCGCGCCAGCGTCGGCGCCCGGCCCCGCCCGCCCGAGGCCAGAGCCGACGCCGCCACCCCGTATTCCCGCGCCACCGCGCGGTCGATAGCGGGAAGCGGGTCCGAAAGGGCGGCGAGCGTTCCGCCGGCCGCCCCGAGCGCCGCCGCGACCCGCTCGCGGGCCGCGCGCGCCGTCATGCGCCGTTCGTGCTCCATAAGGCACATAATAGGAACATTCCGGCGCGCCGTCAAGCACGATAATGCACGCATGCCGCCCTTGCGCGCGCCGCGCCGCCGGCCTAGCCTGCCGGCATGGCGAACACGCAACCGGCGACGGCTTTCGACACCCTTCGGGCCGCGCGGCGCCTTGAGGCGGCCGGCGTCGCCCGCCGCCAAGCCGAGGCGATCGCGGAGGCCATCGCCAATTCCGGCGACCGCGCCGCGACGCGCGCCGATCTCGAAGCAACCGCCGCGCAGATCGACGACAAGATCGACGCGACCGCGGCGCGGATCGATGAGAAGGTCGACGCCTCCGCCGCGCGCCTCGACGCGAAGATCGACGCCTCCAACGCGCACTTCGACGAAAAGATCGATTCCTCGACCGCGCGCCTCGACGAAAAGATCGACGCCTCCAACGCGCATCTCGACGCGAAGATCGATTCCTCGACCGCGCATCTCGACGCGAAGATCGACGCCTCCAACGCGCGCCTCGACGAGAAGACCACGCGCCTCGACGAGAAGATCGACGCCTCCACCGCGCGCCTCGAGGACAGGATCGACAACAACGCCACCAAGGCCGACCTCTACCGCATCGTGTGGATCCAGACCGGCGCCATCGTCGGAACGATGGTCGCCCTGGCCGGAGCGATCATCGCCATCGTCGAACTCTCATAGGCGCACGCTTCGCCTGCTTGCGCTCGCGGCGGCGGCGTGGCCGGTCGCGCCGGGCGCGGCGTTCGCCCAGGACGTGGCGGATCCGGCGTGGCGGAGCGCCTGGGCGTGGGCGATCTCGGACGACGGCGCGGCGCTCCTCGCCCGCGCGGGGGCGACGGCCGCGGTCCTCGCCGCCGCGCTGGCGCTGACGTGGGCGGCGCGGCGCGGCCTGGGCCGCGAATCGCGCCTTCTCGCGGCGGCGCGGCGGCGCCTCGCCGGGCCCGCGCCGGGGCTGGAGTCCCGCGCCGGACTCTACGCCGCCGCCGCGCGCAAGGCCGCCTGGGCCGCCATCCTCGCATCCGCCGCGCTGGCGCTGGCGGAAATCTGGATCGGCGGCGCGGCCGCATGGCTGGCGGGCGGGCCGGGAGGCGCGATCGCCGGGCGCGCGGCGGCGGCGGCCTTCACCGTCCTCGCCGCCCTCGCCGCGTGGGAGCTGGTGGACGCCGCCTGCGCCCGCGCCGCCCGGCGCGGCGGCGGGCCGCGCGCGCGCACCCTGCTGCCGCTGGCGCGCCGCGCGGCGGGCTGGGCGATCGCCGCGGTCGCCGCGCTCACCCTGTTCGCGGAACTGGGAATCTCCATCGGCCCGCTGCTCGCCGCCGCCGGAGTCGCCGGCATCGCCATCGGCTTCGGCGCGCAGAGCATCGTCAAGGACGTGGCGACGGGCATATTCATCCTGCTCGAGGACTCCATCGCCGTGGGCGACGTAGTCGACCTCGGCGGGCATTCCGGCCAGGTCGAGGGCATGACGCTGCGCACCGTCCGCCTGCGCGACCTGCGGGGGGACGTCCACATCGTCCCGTTCGGCGACGTCGGCAGCGTGGTCAACCGCAGCAAGGGGTTCTCCTACGCCTTCGTCGAGGCGGGGGTGGCCTACAAGGAGGACGTGGACGCGGTCGCCGCCATCCTGCGCGAGATCGCCGAGGACATGCGCCGCGACCCCCACTACGGGCCGCGCATCCTCGAACCCCTCGACGTGCTGGGGCTGGAGTCGTTCGGCGATTCGTCGGTCAACATCCGGGTGCGGCTCAAGACGCGGCCGAACCGGCAATGGGGCGTGCGCCGCGAATTCCACCGCCGCATGAAGCGCGCCTTCGACGCGGCGGGGGTGGAGATCCCGTTCCCGCACCGCACGGTCATGGTTACGGGAACGCTGGCGAACCCGAAGGACGAGGGAGGGGAGACATGACGGGAGTCCTGGACGGCGTGCGGGTGCTCGATTTCGGGCGCTACATCGCCGGCCCGTTCTGCGCCACGCTGCTGGCGGAGCTGGGCGCCGACGTAATCCGCGTCGAAAAGATCGCCGGCAGCGAGGACCGCTTCGTGCAGCCGGTCTGCGACGGCGGGCCGGGCGCCGGCTTCCTGCAAATGGCGCGCAACAAGCGCGGGATGACGCTGAACCCGCGCACCCCCGGCGGCGCCGAGGTGGTGCGCCGGCTCGCCGCCGCCGCCGACGTGGTCGTCGCCAACCTGCCGCCGCCCGCCCTCGCGCGGATGGGCGTCGATTACGACAGCCTGAAGGCGCACCGGCGCGACGTCATCCTCGCCACGACCTCGGGCTTCGGGCCGGTCGGGCCGATGAGCGGGCGCGTCGGCTTCGACGGCATCGGCCAGGCGATGAACGGCGCGATGTACCTCTCCGGCGCGCCGGAGGAGCCCATGCGCGCCTTCCTGCCCTACGTCGATTTCGGGACCGCGCTCTATTCCGCGTTCGGGACGATGGCGGCGCTCATGCACCGGGAGAAGACCGGCGAGGGGCAGCGGGTCGAGACCTCGCTGCTCGGCACGGCGCTGTCGTTCAACCACCCCGCCGTCGTCGAACAGGCGCTGCGCGCGCCGGACCGCGTCGCCACCGGCAACCGCGGCCAGACCTCGGCGCCGACCGACGCGTTCCAGACCCGCGACGGCTGGATCCTCGTGCAGACCGTGGGCAACCCGCTCTACGAACGCTGGGCGCGGCTGATGGGCGAGGAGCATTGGCTCTCCGACCCGCGCTTCGCCACCGACGAATCCCGCGGCGACAACCGCGACGCCGTCTGCGAGCGCATGGCGGAATGGACCGGCGAGCGGACGACCGAAGAGT
Source organism: Alphaproteobacteria bacterium (assembly GCA_965242575.1). Classification (GTDB taxonomy): domain Bacteria; phylum Pseudomonadota; class Alphaproteobacteria; order UBA7887; family UBA7887; genus JANQOH01. Next base: position 958,093 of record OZ251461.1, on the reverse strand, counting down.
GCGTCCGCGAACTCGACGCGGCGCGGGTGCCCTCGGCGCCGGTGCTGGCGCCGCAGGACGTTCTGGAGCACGGCCACATCCGGGCGATGGGGCTGATGCTGCCCTTCGCCTATCCCGGCGTCGCCGATCCGGTCCCGCTGCTCCGCGCGCCGCTGGACCTGTCGGCGAGTCCCGGCGGGATCCGCCGCCGTCCGCCCACCCTGGGCGAGCACACCGACGAGATCCTCGGCGAGCTCGGCTACGCCCCCGCCGAAATCGCCGCCCTGCGCGCCGCCGGCGCGGTGTAGCGGCGAGCGGTCTCCGCTGCATGCAAGCGGTATCGCCTCGACACACGGGAATCGTATAATCGTGCGCCAATCCGACGGCGAGGGGGAGGGCGCTTTCGATGTGGAAGGCGATGCGGGATCGGATGTCGCTCGCGGACTATTTCGCGGCGAAGGATCGCGCGACGGACGAAATCGTCGCGCGAGTGGCGCGGCGCAACGTGCTTTTCCAGAGCGGACAGGTCATGGACGAGTCCGAGCTGCGCCGTATGTCCGAAAAGGCGGACGATGCAATGAAACGCCTCGAACGGCGTTTTCCCGACACGTAATACCGACCCGGACGCATAGATTCGTAGCGGCCGCTCGACACCAAGGGATATGCTTCTTTTCTAACCGATCGCCCGCGGCGGCGGCGCGAGTCCGCTTCGCGCCGCTCCGGGCGCGCTCATGCGCCTTGATACCCGCGACCGCCCGGCCTAAGGTCGGGCCTTCCGCGCGACCGTCCGGGGGCCCCGGCATGGGCATCGTCGATCTGGGGCGGCGGGTCGAACTGCTTTCGATGGACCCGCGCTTCCACGACATATCGGTCGGCCTCTACGAGGGGCCGGGCGATGGCGCGCGGGTTTTCACCGTCCATTCCTACAGCCGCCTGCCGGGCGCCGAGGGGCGGGCGGCCGGCATCGCCGCGGCGATGCGGAGCCTGGGCGGGATGGCGGCGGCCGACGCGCCCGGCGCGGTGCGCTTCCGGTGCGGCGCGGGGCACCGGCTCGCGGTCAAGCGGCTGTTCCTCGACGCCTGCAAGGCCCCGGAGGACGAGGCGGCGCCCCGGCCCATGACGGTCGACGACCGCAAGTCCGGCCAGACCATCCGCGCCGAGGGGATCGGCGGCGGCGCCTACCGCGTCGCCGGCGACGGCGGCGAGCGGCGGCGCGCGCTGGCGGTGGCGCGCGGCCTCGCGCGGCTCGCCGAGATGGAGCAGGCGGAGGGCCGCGACGACGAGGTCCGGTTCCCCTGCGGCCACGCCCACGACCCGCTGGTGGGGCTGCTGATGGTGCGCGCGCTCAACCTGCGCGCGGTGATGCGGGAATTGGAAGCGCAAGCGGCGCGCGGCGTGCTGGCGGCTCCCAGCGCGCGCAACTGACGCGCCCGAAACCGAAGGAGGCCGAGACATGGGCGACCGAGACATGGGCGACAACGTCGCGCCGATGACGCCGCGCCGGCGAGTCCTCGCCGCGCTGGCGGGAGACCCCGTCGACCGAACCCCGGTGTGCAACCCCACCTCGGTGGCGACGGTGGAGTTGATGGACCTGGTCGACGCGCCGTTCCCGCGCGCCAACCGCGAGGCGGAGCCGATGGCCCGCCTCGCCGCCGCGGGCCACACCGAACTCGGCTTCGACTCGGTCATGCCGGTGTTCTCGATCATCCAGGAGTCCTCGGCGCTCGGCTGCAAGATGCAGTGGGAGCAGAAGGACAACTGGCCCACCGTGCGGATGCGCGAACCGATCTGGACCGACGCCGACGAAATCCGCATTCCCAACGATTTCCTCACCCACCCCGACACCCGCTGCGTGCTCGACGCGATCCGCATCCTGCGCCGCGAACTCGGCGACGAGGTGGCGATCATCGGCAAGACGATGGGGCCGTGGTCGCTCGCCTACCACTGTTTCGGGGTCGAGCCGTTCCTGCTGCTCTCGCTCGACGATCCGGGGCGGACCAAACTCGTGCTCGACCGCCTCAAGCAGGCGACGATCCTGTTCGGGCAGGCGCAGATCGACGCGGGCGCCGACGCCCTCACCCTGCCCGACCACGCCACCGGCGACCTGGTGAGCGGCGAGTATTACGACCGCTACCTGAAGGAGCTGCACCGCGAGTTCGCCGAGCGGCTGGACATCCCGCTGATCCTCCACATCTGCGGGCGCACCGTCGACCGGATGGGGTTCATCGCCGAGACCGGCATGGCCGCGTTCCATTACGACTCCAAGAACCGCCCCGGCGAGTCGATGGCGGCGGCGGGCGGCGGCATCGCGCTGGTCGGCAACATCAACAACCCGGAGACGCTGTTCGCCCGCGGGCCGGAGGAGGTGCGCGCCGAGGTGTTCGCCAACCTGGAGGCGGGGGTGCCGATGATCGCGCCGGAATGCGCGGTGCCGCTGCAAACCCCCATCGAGAACCTGCTCGAGATCCCGCGCGCGGCGCGCGACTGGCGCGCCGCGCGCGCGCCGCGCCACTAGGCGGCGGCGGAGGGTCGCGCCATGCCCGTGCTCGGCGACGTCGCCAACGCGATCGTCCGCGCCGAGATCGAGGAGTATCTGGAGCGGCCGGAGGAGATCGAGCGCAACGTGGCGCTGTTCGCCCGCGCCCGCCCGCTCATGCAGGACATCGCGGCGGGAATTATCGAGGGCGCCGACGGCGAGGTCGACGCGCTCACCCGCCGCGCCCTCGACGAGGGCGTCGACGCGCTGGAGATCATGGACGACGGGCTGATAGCGGGCATGGGGATCGTCGGGATCAAGTTCCGCGAGAACTTCATCTTCGTCCCCGAAGTGCTGGCCTGCGCCCGCGCCATGAAGGCGGGGATGGCGCATATCGAGCCGATCCTCTCCGCCTCCGGCATCGAGCCCATCGGCACGGTGGTGATGGGGACGGTGAAGGGCGACCTGCACGACATCGGCAAGAACCTCTGCATCATGATGCTGCGCGGGGCGGGGTTCGTCGTCCACGACCTGGGCGTCGACACGTCGGAGGACGAGTTCATCGAGGCGGTGGAGGAGCACGGCGCGCCGGTGCTCGGCATGTCGGCGCTGCTCACCACCACCATGCCCAACATGGGCAAGACCATCGAGGCGTTCATCGACGCCGACCTGCGCGACGAGGTGCGCATCATGGTCGGCGGCGCGCCGGTGACGCAGGAGTTCGCCGACGACATGGGCGCCGACGGCTACGGCAAGGACGCGCTCGCCTGCGTCGCCCTCGCCAAGGAGCTGGTCGCCGCCGATGGCTAAGGCCCCGCCGCCGGACAGGGACGCGCTGCAAGGCCGGCTCGACCGCATCGCCGAGATTTTCGGCGGCATGGCGGAGCACGCCGACGCCCAGGCGCGGACCCGCTGCCCCTACCGCGACCGGCATGACCGCTGCACCGCTCGCATCCGCTGCCGCCACCAGCTGCGCGCGAGCGCGGAGGACGAGGCGCCGGCATGCACCCATGACGGGCGCTTCGACTACCGCCTCGCGTGGGAGAGCCGGCCCGACAGCCGCGAGCGCGCCCGGCGGCGCATCCGCGAGATCCGCGAGCGCGCCGCCGCCCGCCGACGCAACGGCGGCGCATGACCCTGGTCCGCCACGGCGGCGCGGCGGGCGCCGCCGTCATCGGCCGCACCCTCTTCGACTACGCCGACGAACTCGCGGTCGAGGTGCCGACCTCGTGCCGGCGCGCCGGGCGCTGCCACGAATGCGTCGTCGAGGTCTCCGCCGGCCTCGAGGCGCTGGGGCCGCGCGCGGCGGCGGAATCGTTCCTGCGCGGCCCCTGGCGCCTCGCCTGCCAGGCGGCGCTGGTCCGCGACGACGTCGAGATCGCGTTCGCCCCGCTGCGGCGGAGGACGCGCATCGTCACCCTCGGCGGCGCGCGCGGCGTTCGCGAACATGCGCCGGCGGTGACGCGCCGGGGCGATGGCGTGTGGCGCGGCGGCGAACGCATCGACGACTATCGCGGGCGCATCCTCGGCGCCGCCATCGACCTCGGCACCACGACGGTCGTGCTCGACCTGGTCGACCTGGAGACCGGCGAGTCGGTCGAGACGGTGGCGTTCGAGAACCCGCAGCGCTTCGGCGGCAGCGACGTGATGACGCGCATCTCCTACGAGGCCGAGGCCGGGCGCGGCGCGTTGCAAGGCGCCGCCATCGCCGCGATTAACCGCGAGATCCGCGCCCTGGCGCGGCGGCGGCGCTTCGCGCGGCGCGCGATCTACGAATTCGTCGTCGCCGCCAACTCCACCATGCGCGACGTCCTGTTCGGCTACGACGTCCAGTCCATCGGGCAGCGGCCCTACAAATCGACGGTGGAGGCGGAATGGCGCGCCGGCGCGCGCGCCGGCACCGCGCTCCACGCCGACGCCTGGGCGCTGGGCCTGCGCGCGAACCGCCGCGCCGCCGCCTACGGCCTGCCGTTGATCGCGAGCCACGTCGGGGCCGACGCGGCGGCGTGCCTGCTCGCCATCGACATCGAAAACCGCGGCGGCGAGACGGTCATGCTGGTCGATATGGGGACCAACACCGAGGTCGTCGCGGCCGCCGGCGACCGCATCGTCGCCGCCTCCTGCCCCGCCGGCCCCGCCTTCGAGGGCGGCCTCGTCGAGTTCGGCATGCCGGCGGCGGACGGCGCCATCGAGTCGATCGCGCTGGAGTCCGCCGGGGAGTCCGCCGGCGGCGCGTTCTCGTTCCGCGTCATCGGCGGCGGCCCGCCGGAGGGGATTTGCGGCTCGGGCCTCATCGACCTGCTCGCCGAGCTGCGCCGCCACGGCGTCATGACGGCGAAGGGAGTCTTCGCCGCCGACCGCAGGCGCTTCGCCATCCCCGTCGCGGCGGAGCGGGGGATCCGCTTCTCCAAGGAGGACGCGAGCAATCTCGGCCAAGCGAAGGCGGCGAACTATTGCGGCCAATACATCGTCCTGCGGGAGCTCGGGGTCGACCCGGCGGAGGTCGACCGGCTGTTCCTCGCCGGCGGGTTCGCGACCTATGTCGACGCGCCGAACGCCGCCGCCATCGGCCTGCTCGCGCCGGTCCCGCCGGAGCGCGTCGTCAAGGCGGGCAACGCCGCCATCGCCGGCGCGCGCATCGCCCTCCTGTCGGAGCCGGCGCGGCGGCGCCTGGAGCGGCTGGTCGAGACCGTCGAACACGTGGAGCTGGAGACCGCGCCGGATTTCTTCGACCTGTTCGTCGACGGCTGCCAGTTCAAGCCCATGCCGGAGCGCGTCGCGGCGCCGGCGGCGGGCGGGGAGCGCGCCGCGCGAAGGAGGACCGCATGAAACTGGACGCCGCGCCGGGGGGCGAATTCGTCGTCATCGGCGAGAACATGCACACCACCCGCGCGGTCATGAGGCGCGGCGCGCGTTTCGCCGCCGACGCCGCCGAAGGCGGCCCGGCGGTGCGCTACGCCGACTCCGGCGGCGCCGAGCGCCTGCTGCCGGTCCCCGAATGGGCGGCGCGGACGCAGGACTTCGAGGAAGGGCGGGTCAAGCACATCATGATCGCCGTGCGCGGCGCGATGGAGGGCGACGCCGAGTGCGAACGCTACCTGCGCGCCGTCGTCGCGGCGCAGGAGGCCGCCGGCGCCGACTTCCTCGACGTCAACGTAGACGAGATCTCGGTCAAATTCGCCGAACAGACGGCGGCGATGGCGTGGCTCGTCCGCTTCGTCCAGGCCGCCTCGCGGCTGCCCGTCTCGGTGGATTCGTCGAACGTCGACATCATCGCCGCCGGACTCGCCGCCTGCGCGGAGGGCGGCCCCCGGCCGCTGCTCAATTCGGCGTCGCTGGAGCGCATGGACGCGCTCGACCTGGCGCTGCGGCGCGGCGCCGAGGTCGTGGTGACGGCGGCCGGCGATTCCGGAATGCCCGACGGCGCGGACCAGCGCATCGACAACGCCTCGCGCATGGTCGAGGCGGCGCGCGCGCGCGGCTTCGCCGATTCCGACATCTACATCGACCCGCTCTACTTCCCCATTTCGGTCGACGGCGCGTTCGGCGCGCACGCCCTCGACGCCATCCGCGGCCTGCGCGCGCGGTTCGGCGGCGGCGTCCGCGTCACCGGCGGGTTCTCGAACGTCTCCTTCGGCATTCCCGCCCGCAAGACGATCAACGACGTCTTCACGATCATGGCGGTGGAGGCGGGGGCCGACAGCGGCATCGTCAACCCCGTCGCCAGTCCGCCGCCGGAGGTCTTCGCGATGGACCGCGAGTCCGAGCTCTACCGCCTCGCCGAGGACGTGCTGACCGGCCGCGACGAACATTGCAAGGCGTGGATCAAGGCGTGGCGGCTCCGGCGGCGCGGCAGGCGCTGACCGGCGCGCCGCCCCTTTCCCGGTGACCGCCGGTCACGGCCCGGCGGCGTTGAGCTCCCGCAGCTGGGCGATCAGCCCGTCCAGGCCGACGCGCGCGACGACGGCGTTGAACTCCTCCCGCTTGGTGGTCAGCAGGCTCACGCCCTGCGCCGCCACGTCGATGACGCGGTATTGCGATCCGGCGCGGCGCACCAGCCAGTCGAGCCGCAGCGGCGGGCCTTCGGGCCGCCGGACCTCCATGGCGACGACGGCGTCGCGCCCGGTGCGCGCCGCAGCCCCGCGGATCGCCGCCTCCTCGCCGTCGTAGGAGCGGAGCCGCGAGGTATAGACGCGGACGATGTGCTCCTCGAACGCCTGCGAGAACGACTCCCGCTGCTCCGGCGCCGCGGCGCGCCAGTGGCGGCCCAGCACCAGCCGGGCGATCGTCGGCAGGTCGAAATAGTCGTCGAGCAGGCGGCGGAACGCCGCGTCGCTCCGCGCCGGGTCGCCGGGCGGCGCCTTCAGCATCGCCAGCGCCCGGTCGATCAGCGCCGCGACGTGCGCGGCGGATCCGTCCTCCACCGCGTCCTGCGACGCGAGGCCGCCGGGCGCCGCCGCGGCGCAGGCCAGCGCCGCCAGCCCGCCCGCGAACCGGCGCCGCGTGACTCCGCCGCGCGCCGCCGCGGCCCTATCCGAGGTCGTCTTCCAGTATGAACAGGAACGGGTCATTGAACTCGTCTTCCAGCACGTGCGGGGGCCGCTCGCCGTCCGGCGGCGCGCCGTCGAATATAAGGTCCTTCCGCCGCTGGAAATAGCCGCTCCGCACCACCGCGTAGAGGTCCAGCGCGTCGCGCGCCGCGGCCGCGAACCTGTCCAGCCCCCGGGCGCGCGCGCTTACGACGTTCGTCGCCACGAATACCGGCCGCGCGAACCCCGGCGCCCGGTTCAGCGCGTAGCTCGAGGGGTCGAGGAAGATATCCGCCACCCGCCCGGACGCGCCGCGCGCCGTCGTCGGGCCCAGCGCCGGCAGCACCAGGTAGGGCCCCGAACCGACTCCCCAGACGGCGAGGGTCTGGCCGAAATCCTCGTCCACATGGTCCAGCCCCGCCGCGCCGGCGGGGTCGAACGCGCCGGCGAGGCCGAAGGTGGAGTTGATCGCGAACCGCCCCAGCGCCTGCGCCGCGCGCGTCGCGTCCTCCTGGAGCAAGGCGTTCACCGCCGAGACCGGCAGCTGCACGTTGAGGAAGACGTTGTGGACCGCCTCGCGCGCGCCGGGAGGAACGAGCCCGGCGTAGGCCCGCGCCACCGGCTCCAGCGCGTAGCGGTCCAGCGCCAGGTTGAACCGGAACATGGCGCGGTTGAACGGCTCGAACGGGTCCTGCGCCGCGTCCGCCGGGGCGGACGCCCGCGCCTCTTCGTCCGGGGGCGCCGCCGCGCAGCCGGCCACGGCCGCCGCCAAGGCGAACGCCAGGACACGGACGGCGGCGCGCGCGCGCGCCATCGCGATACCATCCGTCATCGCCCGCCTCGACCTCCGCCGCCGGCTCCGCGCGCCGCCAATTCGCCGCTTGCGCGCCCATCGTATAGGGATGGACCTCGCGTGAGTCAATACAACCCCCGGACAATCCCCGGCGCAGATGCCCCAGTCCCTCGCGTCCCTGCTGTCCGCCCTGCGCGCGGCCGGCGAGATCACCCGCCTGCGCCTGCTCGCCCTGTGCGCCGACGGCGAGCTGACCGTCACCGAACTCGCGCAGATCCTGGGCCAGAGCCAGCCGCGCGTGTCGCGGCACCTCAAACGGCTCTGCGAGGGCGGGCTTCTCGAGCGCTTCCAGGAGCGCACCTGGGTCTTCTACCGCCTGGCGCCGGACGAGGCGGGCGGCGGCCTGGCGCGGCTGCTGTGCGCGCGGATTCCGCCCGGCGACCCGACCGCGGCGCGCGACCGGGAGCGCCTGGGCGCCGTCAAGCGCGCCCGCGCCGAGCGCGCCGCGCGCTACTTCCGCGACAACGCCGCGCGGTGGGACGAGCTGCGCGCGCTGCACGTCTCCGAGGCGGAGGTCGAGGCGGCGCTGCTCGACGCCCTGGGCGAGGGGCCGATCCGCGCGCTGCTCGACGTGGGCGCCGGGACGGGCCGCATCCTGGAGCGCGCGGCCGGGCGCATCGCCCGCGGCGTCGGCGTCGACCTGTCGCACGAAATGCTGGCGCTGGCGCGCGTCCGCCTCGCCGAGGCCGGGCTGAGCCACTGCCAGCTGCGCCACGCGGACATGTACAGCCTGCCGTTCGCCGACGCTGCGTTCGACGCCGTGGTCTTCCACATGGTCCTGCATTACGCCGACGCGCCGGCGGATGCGATCGCCGAGGCGGCGCGCGTCCTCGAGCCCGGCGGGCGGCTGATCCTGGTCGATTTCGCCCCGCACGACCGCGAGTCGCTGCGCGAGGAGCACGCGCACCGCCGCCTGGGGTTCTCCGAATCCGAGGTCGCCAATTGGTGCCGCGCCGCCGGCCTCCGCCCCGCCCCCGCGCGCCTGCTCCCGGGCGGCCCCCTCACCGTGGCCCTGTGGTCCGCGACCCGGGAGTCCGCCGCGTAACCCCCGGAACCGCCGACGCGGGACGGCGCGAGACGGGAGCCGCATACGACAAAGAAAACGGCCGCGAACGGATGGTCGCCCGTTCGGTTCGATACGATAAAACCGGGTTACGCGGCGCGCGGCGCGACGTCGATGGTCGTGAACAGCGGCGTCCCCGACGGATCGAAAGGACATTCCTCCAGGTAAAGTTCGGTCGCCTCGCGCAGGTCGGCCAGGGCCTCCTCGACAACGCGCGGTCTTCACGCGGCTTTACAACAAATCACTTGCGAACGGCGGTTTTCCCTTGACATTCGGGCCGATCGGCGCTATGGTGGCGACCAATCGAAACCGACCTGCCAAGGGGATAATCCCATGATTGCACTGCAATTCGCCCGCGGGTTCGGGCTCCCGGCCGCGGCGGCGGCCATCGCCCTGCTCTCCGCCTGCGGCGGCGACGTCGCCGTGAGGTCCGGCGACGCCGGCGCGGGCAACCTGCCCCTCGCCCCCGAGGTCCGCCTCGGCGCGGGCGGCGCCGGAGGGACGGCGCGCGGCGCGGCGGCGTGGCGCGTCTTCGGCCACGACGTCGCCGAGTCCGGCGACAACCGCTCCGCCGCCTTCTTCTCGCCCGCGGAACTCGCGCGCCTGTCCGCCGCGAAGATGGCGGACGCCGCCCGCAACGGTTCGGACGCCATCGACCTCGAGGTGGGGCTGGACCCGGCCAACCTGAACCGGTCGAACCAGTTCACCTACAGGGCGATCTGGCGGAACCCGCCCGAGAGATGGGAGGTGGACAGCACGGAGGCGAACGCGTCGTTCAGGCATCCCGGCAATGACGGCCGGACGCGTTCGCGCGCCGCGCCGTTGAGCGTCAAGAGGTGGGACAGCAGGGACGGATGGGCGGCCGCGCGGCTGAGCGCCTCCCCGTCCGGCGGCGACTTCCCGAGCGCGAGGGACGGCGATTTGTACGTCGCCGTGACCACCAACGCCCGCCACTACGGCAGCCTGGGGCTGGCTAGCGACTGGCTGGCCACCGGCATGTGGGCCTACGTCCCCGACGACGGCGCCGCCGACGGACACCGGTTCGGCGTGTTCGCCGCCGGCGGCGACCCCATCGGCCAGGTCGGCCGCCCCAACGGCTGGAACATCATATCCGGCCTGTCCGGAACGGCGACCTATGCCGGGCCGGCGTCCGGTATCTGGTCGAGCGTCAGCCCGCTCACCGGAATTCGGAACAACGTGTTCTTCGAGGCGCGGGCGTCGCTGACCGCCGATTTCGACGCGACCCCCGAGGACGGCTACGGCCACCTCTCCGGGCGGGTGGGCAACTTCACGACCGGGGGCGTCGCCCTGCGCGGGAACCCGACCATGAGGCTCAGACAGGCGGTCATCGGCCAGTTCACGCAAGGGGCCGGCCGGGCGACCGAAGGCGCGACGTACATGGGTTTCAACGGGCTCGGGTACAGCGGCGTCTGGGAGGCCGGATTCTTCGGCGGCCAATCGCCCAGCCGCGACGGCGGCCGGCCGACCAGCGTCGCCGGGACCTTCGGCGCCACCACCGTCGGGGGGGGCGCGACCTTCATCGGCGCGTTCGCCGCGCCGCGCAGCGGCCAGTAACGCTTCCACCGGACGCGCCGGCGTCCGCCGGCGCGTCCGGGCGGCGTGGGAGAAGGTCGAGGAAGACGAGACGGACGAACCGGAATTCCGCTTTCGGGCGCGCCGATGTGCGCATCGATATTCACCCGCCGGCCGCCGCGGACGGAAATTCGTCTCGCGATACGCCCGCCTGTTTCAATACGCCGAGCAACGTACCGGCCTTGACCTCCAGACGATCGGGGACGACGCAGCGGGAAAACCCTCTGCGCATCGTGACGTGACTTCCTTTTCGACGGACGACGACGAATCCGAGGCGCTCCAGCGCGCGTATCGTCGCCTGTCCGGAAACACGGGGCAGCCTACGCGGCGCGCGGCTTGACATCGATGGTCGTGAGCAGCGGCGTCCCCGACGGATCGAAAGGAAATTCCTCCAGGTAAAGTTCAGTCGCCTCGCGCAGGTTGGCCAGGGCCTCCTCGACGGTCGCTCCCTGGGTCGTCGTGCCCGTTTCGGGGTTCACGGCGACGAACCCTCCTTCCGAAGCCGGTATCAGCACCACCGCAAGTTGCATTGCGCGCCTCCCTTCCCGTCGATCCGCGCGGGGCGAAGCCGCGCCCCGGATCGCCGAAGCATGGAGCGCCGGCGGCAAGCCGGTCAAGAGGACGCCCGGCGGGCCGGCGCGGCGGGAACGCGCGAGTTTTGCGAATCTTTATAGGAGTTCGCTTGCGAACGGCGGTTTTCCCTTGACATTCGGGCCGGTTGGCGCTATGGTCGGCGACCGTCCGGAAAGGAGGATATCCCATGATCGCACTGAAATTCGCCCGCAGGCTCGGGCTCCTGGCCGCGGCGTCGGCCATCGTCGCGCTCTCCGCCTGCGGCGGCGATGTGGTCGTGAGCGGCGGCGGCGCCGGCGGCGGCGCCCTGCCCACCGAGGACCGGCTGAGCGCCGGCGGCGGCGGGTCGGCGGCCCGCGCCGCGGCCGCCTGGGGCATCCTCGGCGACGGAGTCGGGACCGGCGCGGACCGCGTAACCCTCGTCACCGCGGCGGAGCGCGCCGCGCTCTCGGCGGCGCAGATGGCGAAGGCCGCGGGCATGCGCCCGCGCGCCGGCGACGTCGGGCGGCGCTACCGCTGCGCCGACGGCCCGTGCGCCGGCGCCTTCGACCGGCGCGACGCCAGCGGCCTGTGGCGGGAGGAATCGCTCTTCAATTGGGACCACGCCTTCCTCTTCGCCGACGCCGGAATCACCCAGTCCGAACGCGGCTCGTACGTCAACGAGGACGCCATCGCCGTCGCTCTCGGCCACGACGACGACGGGAACGTCACCTACAAGGTCGGCTACGTCTCGGTCCCCTGGGACCGCGCCGTGGCCGAAAGCTGGACGTTCGACAGCGAGGCGGACGAGGTGACCTTCCAGCTGGGTTCGGCGACGGAGACCGTGACCCCGGCCCCGAGCAGTGGGCGCTGGAGCGCCGACGGCGAGAAGGGCGCGATCTTCCGCGCCAGCTCCACCGCCGGCGACCTGTGGCTCGCCGTCACCACCGACATCGCCGATGCGGACGACACCGATTGGCTCGCCACCGGCCTGTGGGCGCGGACTCCCCCGGCCGGCTCCACCGCCGAACACCGCTTCGGCGTGTTCGCCACCGGCGGCGACCCGTTCGACGCCTACGCCTTCTTCGTCCCCGCCCCGCTGGTCGGCTCGGCGACCTACACCGGGGACGCGTCGGGCGTGTATTCCCGCGTCGTCGCGGGAACCCGCACGAACGACTTCTTCGAGGCGGACGCGAGCCTGACCGCCGATTTCGGCTCGGCGGCGGTGCGCGAGAACTACGGCCCCGAAGCTTACGGGACGCTCTCGGGGACCATCGACGGCTTCGCCGCGGGCGGCGAGGACCTCGCCGGAAACCCGACCCTGACGCTCCGGGAGGCGGTGGTCGGGCCGCCCAGCCAGGTCGGCTACCAGATCGCCAGCCAGGCGCGGATGACGTTCGATAACCTCTACTGGTCGGGCAGTTGGGGAGCGCAATTCTTCGGCAACCCCGCCGACGACGCCACGGGCGCCGATGCACTTCCGGGCTCGGTCGCCGGGACCTTCGGCGCCACGACGGGGAGCGGCGCGTCGAGCCGGACCCTCATCGGCGCCTTCGGCGCGCACAGGTAACGCCGGAACGACCGCGAAACGACGTTCGCATAACCCTCCCCGCCGTTCTCGCAGGAACGGGAACGGCGGGGAAAGAGCAGAAAGGAAATCGAAAAGATGAAAGCGACACTGTCGAAATCCGCCATCGCGCGCGCCGCGGCGGCGGCCGTCCTCGCGGCCCTGCTGGCCGCCTGCGGCGGCAAGAGCGTGACGGTGAGCGGCGGCGGCGGCGATACCGCCCTGCCCACCGAGGAGCGCCTGTTCGCCGCTCCGGCGCATGTCGCGCGGGCGGAACTGCCGAACTGGATCCGGCTGAACGCGAACCGGACGCCCACCGCGGTCGATCGGGCGACCTCGGGCGTGGCGGCGTACACCGACCTCCTCTCGGTCGCCGAACGCGCCGCCATTCCGACGGCGAGCTTGTCGTACGCGGCCAGACACCGCCGGCCCTCGTTCGCCTTTGACGGCACGACTTACACCCGACCGCCGCCCTACATCCGCCTGAGTCCCAACCAGGGCGCCTTCTGGCGCGAAGATGCGCGCGACAGGGACCTGGACCCGCCGGATCCGGAGGACCTGCCGAAGGAGAAGGTCCTGTACTGGGCGGCCAGCGGCGTGTCGCAATCCTCGCGGGGCCGCTCCTCGCGTTCCGGAGACAGGGTCCACGCGGAGGTCGGCTGGCGCGGCGACCGGCCCACCTTTCGCGTGGGGCTCCGGTACGCCAGCGACCCGGAAGAGGCCGGTTCGCTCGCGGACTGGCTCCTCGACAGCGATGGTCACGACTATTTCACCCGCTGGACCGGACCCGACGGGACGCACGGGGGCGTATTCAGCGAATCCATCCCCGGCGGGAATCTGAAACTCATCGTGCGCACGGACCGGACCGGCGCCGCGGACACCGACTGGCTGGCGACCGGAATGTGGTGGTCGTCCACGGAGAACGCGCCCCACGCGGCTTTCGGCGTCTTCGCCGACGGAGGCGACCCGGTCCATGTCCAGGCGCGCGCTCGGCAACTGGCCGGAACGGCGACCTACACCGGCGGAGCCCACGGCGTCTTCTCCTACAGGGACGCGGGCGCCGACCGCAACGTTCCCTTCCAGGCGCGCGCGACCCTCGCCGCCGATTTCGGCGACGCTTCGGCCTTCGGGGCCGTCTCCGGAAGGATTCACGACATGAGGGCGGGCCGCGTGTCCCTGCCGGGGCTCCCCGCGATTACCCTCCGCGAAGGCTCGATAAACGGCAGTGACTGGGAGCGCACCGGCACGTTCAGGGGCTTCACCGCTATGGAGTATGCCGAACAGAGCTGGAGGGGCCAATGGGGCGGCCAGTTCTTCGGCAACGCGGCCGCCGGCGCTACGGGCGCGGCCGCGCATCCCTCCTCCGCCGCGGGGACCTTCGGCGCGAGCGCGAGCGAGGGCCGCAGCTTCATCGGAACCTTCGAGGTCCATCGCGGGGTCCCACCGCCGATCGGCGCCGGTCCCGCCCCCGGCTGATGCGGATAGACATCGACTACCCCGACCTCGAGTCCCATCGCCGATCGGCGCCGGTCCCGTCCTCCGGGGCGGGGCCGCGCCGGCAATCCCGCAATACCGCCTCCGGGCGACCATGAAAGGAGCATGAGGAACATGACGACGAAACATCGGAATCCCGCCATCGCGCGCGCCGCCGCGGCGGCGGTCCTCGCGGCCCTGCTCTCCGCCTGCGGCAAGAGCGTGACGGTGACGGGCGGCGGCGGCGGCGAGGACGCCCCGCCCGCCGAGGAGCGCCTTTTCCTGAGGGGCGGCGTTCCGCTGCCTTCGGTCCGGCAGCAGCTGCCGGGGTGGGTCCGGGAGCGGGCGAACTGGACGCCCACCGCGGCCCAGCGGGCGGGTCCGGACAGGCGGTACACGGACCTCATCCCGCTCAACCAGCGCCAGATCATCGATCCCGCGAAGGTGGCCGCCGCGGCCGGGCTCCGGCCCTCGTTCGCCCAGAACACGGCGAGTTACACCCGGTCGGCGCCCTACACCCGCCTGCGTCCCGACTACGGCGCCTTCTGGCAGGAGCACGCGTCCGACACCGGCGCGCAGGCGTCGCGGGTCAACTACTTCGCGTCCAGCGGCGTGTCGCAATCCTCGCGGGGCGCCGGCGGCAGCGTCCACGACCGGGTCCACGTGGAGATCGGCGCGATAGATCCGCTCTTCGGCAACAAGCTCACCACCCGCGTGGAGCTCCGGTACGGCGGCGTCCCGGACGCGCCCGGCGCGCTCACGCACTGGTCCATCGACAACACGCCGCCGCCCAACAGCCCGTTCGGAGGCACGCATCTGCTCCCCAGCTGGACCAGGTGGGACGGACCCGACGGGGCGCGCGCGCGCGAGTTCAGCCAGAACATCCCCGGCGGCGCCCTGAAACTCATCGTTCGCTCGGACCGGGCCGACGCCGCGGACACCGACTGGCTGGCGACCGGAATGTGGTGGACCCGGACGACGGCCGCGCCCTATTCGTCGTTCGGCGTCTTCGCCGACGGCGGCGACCCTTTCAGCCACCCGAGGTTTCCGTCCCTGGCCGGAACGGCGACCTACACCGGCGCGGCCCACGGCGTCTTCTCCCACGGAGCGTCGAGCGACGTGCGGGCCAGCACCTTCCCGGGGGTCAACGTCCTCTTCTCGGGGACCGCGAGCCTCACCGCCGATTTCGGCGACGCCCTGGCCCACGGGTCGGTCTCCGGGCGCATTTACGGCATGAAGGCGGGCGACCGGTACATGCCGGGGCTGCCCGAGATCGCCCTCGGCGACGCCTCGCTGGGCAGGCCGGGCGCGGCGGTGTACCCGGGCTTCGCCGGCGCCGCGAGCCTGACGTATGCCGGGCAGACCTATAGCGGCGGATGGGGCGGCCAGTTCTTCGGCAACGCGGCCGCCGGCGCCACGGGCGCGGACGAGCAGCCGTCCTCCGCCGCGGGAACCTTCGGCGTGACCGCGGGCGTGGGCAGCAGTTTCCTCGGAACCTTCGAGGTCCATCGCTGACCGGCAACGCCCTCCCGCAAGGGCGCCGGCGGCGCGAACATGAAGAGGAGCACGAAACAATGAAAGCGACACTGTCGAAATCCGCCATCGCGCGCGCCGCGGCGGCGGCGGCCCTCGCGGCCCTGCTGGCCGCCTGCGGCAAGAGCGTGACGGTGACGGGCGGCGGCGGCGAGGACGCCCCGCCCGCCGAGGAGCGCCTTTTCCTGAGGGGCGGCGTTCCCTTGCCTTCGGTCCAGCA
Organism: Alphaproteobacteria bacterium; assembly: GCA_965242575.1. GTDB lineage: Bacteria > Pseudomonadota > Alphaproteobacteria > UBA7887 > UBA7887 > JANQOH01. The sequence continues at coordinate 942,255 of OZ251461.1, read as the reverse complement.
GCGGCTGCCGGCGTGGGTCCGGGAGCGGGCGAACTGGACGCCCACCGCGGCCGAGCGGACGGGTTCGAACAGGGAGTACACGGACCTCGTCTCGGTCGCCGAACGCGCGCAAATCGACCCCGTGAAGGTGGCGGCCGCGGCCGGGCTCCGGCCCTCCTTCGCCCAGGACGGCGCGAGTTACACCCGACCGGCGCCCTACACCCGCGTGCGTCCCGACAACGACGCCTTCTGGCAGGAATCCGCGACCGACTCCGGCGCGGAGGCGCAGAAACGCCTGGTCACCTACCGGGCGTCCAGCGGCGTGTCGCAATCCTCGCGGAGCGCCGGCGGCGGCGTCCACGACCGGGTCCACGCGGAGATCGATGCGATACCGCCGGGCCTCTACTCCGACAACCGGCCCACCTACCACGTGGAGCTCCGCTACGCCGGCAATCCTCTCGCGCCCGGCCGGCTCACGCACTGGTCCATCGACACCAGGCCCAGGTCCTACAGCCCGACCGCCGGAAGCGATCCGGTCGCTCCCAGCTGGACCGGAGCCGACGGGGAGCGCGCGAGAGAGTTCAACCAGAACATCCCCGGCGGGCAGCTGCGACTCATCGTGCGCACGGACCGGACCACCTGGCGGGACACCGACTGGCTGGCGACCGGCATGTGGTGGACCCGGACGACGACGGCGCCCTATACGTCCTTCGGCGTCTTCGCCGACGGGGGCGACCCTTTCGATCGCAACGACATTCGGCCTCTGGCCGGAACGGCGACCTACACCGGCGTGGCCCACGGCGTGTTCTCCCACGGATACGCGCTGCGCGACGTGCGCGCCGCCTCCTTCCCGGGGATCAACCTCCTCTTCTCGGGCGACGCGCGCCTTACCGCCGATTTCGGCTCCACGCGCGGCGACGGGTCCGTCTCCGGGCGCATTTACGGCATGAAGTCGGGCGGCGAGTACATGCTGGGGCTGCCCGAGATCGCCCTCGGCGAAGCCTCGCTGGGCGCCGGCGCCGGCTCGGGCCTGGGCTTCGCTCTGCCGCGCTCCAACTTCGAGGGCGCCGCGAGCATGACCTATGCCGGGGAAAGCTACAGCGGCGGATGGGGCGGCCAGTTCTTCGGCAACGCGGCCGCCGGCGCCACGGGCGCGGACGCGCAGCCGTCCTCCGCCGCGGGAACGTTCGGCGTGACCGCGGGCGAGGGCAGCAGCTTCGTCGGAACCTTTGAGGTCCACCGCTGACCGGCGGCGGCCCCGTCCTCCGGGGCGGGGCCGCGCCGGCGAGCGCACGACGCAACGCCGCCCCGGGCGGCAGGAAAGGAGCACGAGAACCATGACGCTGAAACACCGGAATCCCGCCATCGGGGGCGCCGCCGCGGCGGCCGTCCTGGCGGTCCTGCTCTCCGCCTGCGGCAAGGACGTGGTCATGCGGGGCGGCGCCGGAAGCGCGCTGCCCGACGAGGCGCGCCTGTCCGCTCCGATCCATACCCCGGCCCAGCTTCTGCCGGGGTTCACCCGGGAGCGGGCGAACTGGACGCCCACCGAGGACGAGCGGAACGGTCCGGGCGCGGAGCACACCGACCTCGTCTCGGTCGCCGAACGCGCCTCCGTTCCGGCCAACCACGTCCGGATGGCGGCCGGACTCCGGCCCTCCTTCGCCCGGACGACGGCGGTTTACACCCGCTCCGCGCCCTACACCCTCGTGCGCCCCGACCCGGCCGCCTTCTGGCAGGAGACGGCGCTGAACATCGGCACGCCGCAGCAGAATTCGCGCGTCACCTACCATGCGGCCAGCGGCGTGTCGCAATCCTCGCGAGGCGCCTCCGGCGAGGTCGACGACAGGGTCCATGCGAAGGTCCTGTGGGGCATCGGCGGCCCGCAATACCATGTCGAGCTTCGCCATGCGGACCGCCCGGCGACCTCGGGCGGAAGTCCCGGTTCGCTCACGCACTGGTCGGTCGACAGCCAGGCGCCGAACCAGGCCTCGGGCTACTTCACCCGCTGGAGCCGGACCGGCGCGAAGAACGGGGCGCTCTTCCGCGCCGCCGTCCCCGGCGGGCAGCTGCGCCTGCTCGCCCGCGCCAACGTCGTCGGCCCCTCACCGCGCACCGACTGGTTGGCGACCGGAATGTGGTGGTACAGGGCGAGCAACGGATTCGACGCCGCTTTCGGCGTCTTCGCCGACGGCGGCGCGCCCTTCGACATCAACCAGTTGTGGACGCTGACCGGAGAGGCGTATTATACGGGCCGGGCCGATGGGCTCCTGTCCTACGCCGAAGACACTTCGGGCCGCCCGCGCACGCACAACCTCTTCTGGACGGGGCGCGCGACCCTCACCGCCAATTTCGGCCGCGGCGGCGGCGAGGGGAGCATCTCCGGGAGTATCACCGGCATGAGGGCGGGCGATGCGGCCCACCCCCTGCCCGGGAACCCCACGATCCGTCTCGGCTCGGCCTCGCTGGTCGCGCCCGGGGCCGGTCCCGGCGCGTTCACGGGAGAAGCGAACATGACCTACGCCGGGGCGAACTACGACGGCGATTGGGGCGGCCAGTTCTTCGGCAACCACGGCGACCCCGAGCCCAAGCGCGGCGGCGCGCGCGTTCCCACCGACGCCGCGGGGACCTTCGGCGTGACCGCCCCCGTCAGCGGCGGGAACAGCTCCTTCGTCGGAACCTTCCAGGCCCAATACGCCGACTGATCGGCCCGCATCGCCGCGGAAACGCGAGCCGGCGCCCCCGCCCCTGTCTTCGGGGGCGGGGGCGCGCCGTTCCGTCCTTCGCACGGGACGCCCGCAGCTCCGCGGCGGCTTCGATCCGTGCTTCGGGACGCGGGCGGCGATGGCGCGCCCGGTCCGGCGCCGCCCGCGTTATCATGGGCCATGCGCGAGTTTCACGACTTGGCGTTCCGGCGCTGGTTCGACCATCGCCGGATGGTCGAGGACCTGCTGCGCGGCTTCGCCCCGCCGGGGGTCGCCCCCCGGCTGGACTTCGCCAGCCTCGAACAGACGCCCGCCGACTACGTCGACGACGACCTGCGCGCCAGCCGGGGCGACGCGCTGTGGCGCGTCCGCTACCGCGGGGACGGAGAACGGGAGTGGCTCTACCTCCTGGTCCTGCTGGAGTTCCAGTCGACGGTGGACCCGTTCATGGCGGCGCGGGTTCTGGCCTACACCGCGCAAACCTACGTCAAACTCATTCGCGCGGAGGCGGTGAAACCCGGCGGCGGGTTGCCGCCGGTGCTTCCCGTGGTCATCTACAACGGGCGGACCCGGTGGTCGGCTGCGGAGGATATGGACGGCCTGATCGCCGCTGCGGACGGCGCGCTGGCGCCGTTCCAGCCGCGGCAGCGGTATCTGCTGCTTGACGAGCACGCGCTGCGCGTCGAGGATTTGCCCGAGGGCAACGCGGTTTCGGCGCAGATTGCGTTGGAGCGGGGTTCGCGTTCAGACATGGCCCCGGCGCTGCGCGACCTGGACCGCCTGCTTGCGGGTCCGGAGCACGAGAGTTTGCGGCGCGCGTTCGCGGAGTGGGTGCGGCGGACGGTGGAGCGGAGCCGGGCTGCGTCCGAGAACCCCGGCCTGGCGGGGACGCTGCGGCTGCTGGAGGAAGCGGGAGACCTGGGAGCGATGGGTTCGTTGCTGGCGGAGAATATCGACAAGTACGTCGACGAACAGGTCGCGCGCGGCGTTGCGCGCGGCCTTGAGCGCGCCGAGAAGCAGGCTGCGGAGCGCGGCATGGCGCGGGAGCGGGCGCTGCTCGCGCGGCAGGCGGCGCGGAAGTTCGGCGCTGCGACGGCGGCGCGACTGGCTGCGCTGCTGGAGGGCGTGAGCGACCCGGCGCGGCTGGAGGAGATCGGCGAGTCGGTGATCGACTGCGCCGACGGCGCCCAACTGCTGGCGCGGCTGGAAGCCTCGTCCGGGTCCGGCTGAAGCGGGGCCGCGCCGTTCGTCCGGCTTGTATGGCGGGGCGATGGCGTGCGCGAGTTTCACGACTTGGCGTTCAGGCGCTGGTTCGACCACCGCCGGATGGTCGAGGACCTGCTGCGCGGCTTCGCCCCGCCGGGGGTCGCCCCCCGGCTGGATTTCGCCAGCCTCGAACAGACGCCCGCCGACTACGTCGACGACGACCTGCGCGCCAGCCGGGGCGACGCGCTGTGGCGCGTCCGTTACCGCGGGGACGGGGCGCGGGAGTGGCTCTACCTCCTGGTCCTGCTGGAGTTCCAGTCGACGGTGGACCCGTTCATGGCGGCGCGGGTTCTGGCCTACACCGCGCAGACCTACGTCAAACTCATTCGCGCGGAGGCGGTGAAGCCCGGCGGCGGGTTGCCGCCGGTGCTCCCCGTGGTCATCTACAACGGGCGGACCCGGTGGTCGGCTGCGGAGGATATGGACGGCCTGATAGCCGCGGCGGACGGCGCTCTGGCGCCGTTCCAGCCGCGGCAGCGGTATCTGCTGCTTGACGAGCACGCGCTGCGCGTCGAGGATTTGCCCGAGGGCAACGCGGTTTCGGCGCAGATTGCGCTGGAGCGGGGTTCGCGTTCGGACATGGCCCCGGCGCTGCGGGACCTGGACCGCCTGCTTGCGGGTCCGGAGCACGAGAGTTTGCGGCGCGCGTTCGCGGAGTGGGTGCGGCGGACGGTGGAGCGGAGCCGGGCTGCGTCCGAGAACCCCGGCCTGTCGGGGACGCTGCGGATGCTGGAGGAAGCGGGAGACCTGGGAGCGATGGGTTCGTTGCTGGCGGAGAGCATAGACGCGCATTACGACGCGCTGATGGCGCGCGCGCGGGCGGAAGGCGTCGAGCGCGGCTTGGCGCAGGAGCGGGCGCTTCTGGCGCGTCTGGCGGCGCGGAAGTTCGGCGCTGCGACGGCGGCGCGTCTGGCGGCGCTGCTGGAGGGCGTGAGCGACCCGGCGCGGCTGGAGGAGGTCGGCGAGTCGGTGATCGACTGCGCCGACGGCGCCGACCTGCTGGCGCGCTTGGAAGCCTCGTCCGGACCCGGCTGAAGCGGGGCCGCGCCGTTCGTCCGGCTTGCATGGCGGGGCGATGGCGTGCGCGAGTTTCACGATCTGGCGTTCCGGCGCTGGTTCGACCACCGCCGGATGGTCGAGGACCTGCTGCGCGGCTTCGCGCCGCCGGGGGTCGCCCCCCGGCTGGACTTCGCCAGCCTCGAACAGACGCCCGCCGACTACGTCGACGACGACCTGCGCGCCAGTCGGGGCGACGCGCTGTGGCGCGTCCGCTACCGCCCCCCGGACGGCGGGAGGGACTGGCTCTACCTCCTGGTCCTGCTGGAGTTCCAGTCGACGGTGGACCCGTTCATGGCGGCGCGGGTTCTGGCCTACACCGCGCAGACCTACGTCAAGCTCGTCCGCGCGGAGGCGGTGAAGCCCGGCGGCCGGTTGCCGCCGGTGCTCCCCGTGGTCATCTACAACGGGCGGACCCGGTGGTCGGCTGCGGAGGACATGGACGGCCTGATCGCGGCGGCGGACGGCGCTCTGGCGCCGTTCCAGCCGCGGCAGCGTTACCTGCTGCTTGACGAGCACGCGCTGCGCGTCGAGGATTTGCCCGAGGGCAACGCGGTTTCGGCGCAGATTGCGCTGGAGCGGGGTTCGCGTTCGGACATGGCCCCGGCGCTGCGGGACCTGGACCGCCTGCTTGCGGGTCCGGAGCACGAGAGTTTGCGGCGCGCGTTCGCGGAGTGGGTGCGGCGGACGGTGGAGCGGAGCCGGGCTGCGTCCGAGAACCCCGGCTTGGCGGGGACGCTGCGGATGCTGGAGGAAGCGGGAGACCTGGGAGCGATGGGTTCGTTGCTGGCGGAGAGCATAGACGCGCATTACGACGCGCTGATGGCGCGCGCGCGGGCGGAGGGCGTCGAGCGCGGTATCCAGCGCGGCATGGCGCGCGGTATCGAGCGCGGTATCGAGCGCGGCATGGAGCGGGAGCGGGCGCTGCTCGCACGGCAGGCGGCGCGGAAGTTCGACGCCGCGACGGCGGCGCGGCTGGCGGCGTTGCTGGAGGGCGTGAGCGACCCGGCGCGGCTGGAGGAAGTCGGCGAGTCGGTGATCGACTGCGCCGACGGCGCCCAACTGCTGGCGCGGCTGGAAGCCTCGTCCGGGCCGGACTGAGGCAGCGCGTTCATCGGAGCCTTCCGGGTCCGCCGCCGGCCCGGATGGAGCTGGCGCCGAGGCGGCGGCCGGTGTAAGCGGGGCCCGGGGAGGCGCCCGCCGGGGGCGCCGGTCGCTCCGGGGGCCGCCGTGACACGCCTGACATCGATCCCGCGCGCCGCCGCCGCGCTGGCGGCGCTCGCGCTGTCCGCCTGCGGAGGAACCATCTACGTCGACGGATCCGGCGGCGCCGGGGCCGGCGGCGTAGAGGGCCGCCCGGCGTCCGTCCCGCCGCCGGCGGAAGTGGATTACGACCAGTTGCTGGCGGACAGCTCCGCGCCGCGGACCGCCGAATACGCCGGCGGCCGGCCGCGCGAGGCGGAGCGCATCGCCGGGGCGGCGGAGCCGGCGCCGCCGGCGGCCATCCTCGACGACGCGGCCTTCGCCGCCAGGATGGCGGTGTCGCTGCCGTCCTGGGGGTCGAGCGACCCCGAAGCGCTCCTCGCCGACCGCAAGTTCGCGGTCCAGCCGGCGCTCTCCGTCGTCAACGCCCACCACGCCTACGCGCGCGGGCTGAGCGGGCGCGGGGTCCGGCTCGCCGTCGAGGACGACGGCGTCGACGCCAACGCCTGGGCGTTCTCGGGCCGGGTGGCCGATGACGGCCACGAACAGCATTACTGGCGCCCCCTCGCCTACGACGCGGCGCAAAACGCCTTCGCGGCGTGCGAGTCGGCGGAGGCCGGGTGCCGCGTCTATGAGGTCGCCGCCGGCGACGGCGCGCGCATCGAGTCGCTGGCGCGCGAGATCGTCCGCCGCGACGGCTACCCGACCCGCGACGACACGTGGTTCATCCACAACACCGACCGGCGCACCTTCAGCGCCTGGTACGAAATCCCCGCCCTGTGGGAGAAGGACGCGGCGGGCAATTTCGTCCGCCGCCACGGCACCCAGGCGGCGTCCGCCGCGCTGGGATGGATCGCCGGCGTCGCGCCGGGCGCCAACCTCGTCCCCCTCACCTTCAATTTCGACGAACGTTGGGAGCTGGACGTGGTCGGCGGCCTCTATATCGGCTTCATCGACGGCTCGATCGCGGCGCCGCCGACGTGGGACACCGCCGCCTTCGACGCCGCCGCCGCCGCCGAGGGCAGGGCGCACTACCGGCGGTTCGACGTCGTGAGCCGCTCCTACGGCGTCGGCGGCTTCTCGATCGACGGCCTGGAGGCGCAGAGCCGCAGCCACGCCCAGGACGAACAATGGCTGCGCGACAACCTGCCGCTCTACTGGCGCATGCTGACCCAGACCGACGTGCCCGCCGAGGAGCGCACCCTCGAGGTCCACGCGGCGGGGAACGACGGCCTGCCCTCCCCCGGCCCCGACGCGGCGACCGCCTACCGGGTTCCGGAGGTGCGCGGAATCAGCTTCGCCGCCGCCGCGCTCGACGAGAGCGGCGGCATCGCCTGGTTCTCGAACCGCTGCGGCCCGCTGCCGGACGACTGGAGCGCGGCGCGCGACGGGCGGCATTACTGCCTCGCCGTCCCCGGCTCGTCGATCCTCGTCGCCAACCCGGACCCGGACCCCGGGACGGCGGAGGCGGACGACCAGGGCTTCGCGTCGGGCACCTCGTTCGCCGCGCCCATCGCCGCCGGCGGGTTGGCGATCCTGATCGAGGCGTTCCGCGGCCAGCTGACGCCGGAGGAGATCGGCAAGCGCCTCGTCGACACCGCCGACGACTCCGGCCCCTACGCCGACAGCCTCACCTACGGCGCCGGGGTCATGGACCTGGACGCCGCGACGCGGCCCATCGGTCCGCTGGTCACGGGCGCCCCGGCGCTGCGGGCGCCGCTCGCCGCCACCCGCCTCGTCGCGCCGGCCGCGTGGGGCGACCTCGGCGCGCGCCTCGCCGGCGTCGAGTTCGCCGCCTTCGACGCGGGGAACGCGCCGTTCTGGCTGCCCGCGGGGACGCTCTTCTCCGCCCCGGCGCCGCGCGCCGGCGTCCCGGTTTTCCCGGAAGACGACGCGGTCGAGCGCGCACGGCTGCTGCCGCATCTCGCCTGGGCCGCGGCGCCGGGGGCGGCCTTCGCGCCGCGCGCCGCCATCGGCGCCGCGCCGGGGGCGGGCGCGGCGGAGCGCGCCGCCGCCGCCGGCGCGTTCGGCTTCTCGGCGCGGCCGTTCGACGGGCCCGTCCGCCTCGGCTTCCTCGCCGAGACCGGCGCCAACCAGGGCGCGCGGCCGTCGGGCGCGTTCGGCCGCGACGCGCGCTCGCGGCTCGCCTGGGTGTCGCGCGAGGCGCGCTGGCCGGTCGGCGGCGGCCTCGCCGTGGCGGCCGACGCCCTCGTCGCCGCGGGCCGGTCCGACTACCCGGCCGGCGCGATGTTCCAGGCCGGCGGCGCGGTCTATAGCTCCGGCGCCCTCGCGCTGGAGCGGACCGCCGGCGAATCGCGCGTCCGCCTCGCGCTGTCGCAGCCGCTCCGCGCCGAGTCGGGCCGCGGGACCTTCACCTACCCGGTCGGCCGCACCCCCGCCGGCGCCGCGCTCTACGACACCCGCGACGTCGCCCTCAGCCCCGATGGCCGCGAGACGCGGCTGACCCTCGGCGGCGGCGGCGCGCTCGGCCCGGGGCAAGCGGTGTGGGAGGTCGGCTACGCGCGCGACGCCGGCCACGTTCCCGGCCGCGCCCTCGCCTGGGCCGGCGCCGCCTGGCGCATGCGCTGGTAGGCGCGCCCGTCGATTTCGCTTGCAATTTCCGCGCCGCCGCGCTAACATGCGGTCCTGTCGAACGAGGAGGACGTCGAATGTACACGCATGAGAAGCGCTACCGCGCCGTCGCCAGGGCGTGGGACGAGGACGAGGACTACCGCACGCTGATGGAGAGCGACCCGAAGGCGGCGCTCGCGGCCGGCGGGGTGGCGGTGAAGGCCGACGAGGTCCGCCTCGCGATCGACACCGACGAGGTGCGCCACGTGGTGTTCCCGCCCGACCCGAACACCGACCTGTCGGACGAGCAGTTGCGGGCCGTCGCCGGCGGCGCCTCGCTGCGCGGCTGCTTCGACCTCGAGCGCGCCTGCTACCGCCCCGGCTGACTCCCGTCCGCCGCCGTCGACCGGCGGCGGCGATCATGCTGGCGACGAGCCCGGTTTGTATCCACAGCAGGCGGTAAAGTTCGCTGCGCGCGCCGGCGATTTCGCCGCGCAAGTTGGCGAACCCGGTATCGACGTAACCGCGCAGTTCGGCGAGGTCGGCTTTGGTCGCGCAGTTGTCGATCTTCTCCGCGAGCTTCTCCTCGAGGCGGCGGATGTCTTCCGTGGTGGCGAGGCCGGCGCGCCCGTCGGGCATGGCGACCGCCACGGCCTCCGCCTGCCGCGTCCCGATACCGGACGATTCGAGGCCGCGAGCGGCCGCGCGGACGCCGCATTCGGGGCGCGCCGCGTCCATGCGGCGGGTATGGACCGGCGCGGGGCCGGACGCAACTGCGCCGCCCGGACGGACGCCGCGCCATGAGGATCGCCGCGGGCGGGTTCCAGCACGAGACCAACACCTTCGCGCCCACCCCGGCGCGTTTCGCGGATTTCGCGCGCGGCGGCGGCTGGCCGGCGCTCTCGCGCGGCGCGGCGCTGGCGCCCGCCGTCGCCGGTATCAACCTGCCCATCGCCGGGTTCCTCGACGCCGCGGCCGCCGCCGGACACGAGGTCGCGCCGCTCGCCTGGGCGACCGCCGAACCTTCCGCCCATGTGGAGCGCGGCGCGTTCGAACGCATCGCCGCCATGCTGCTCGACGACATCGCCGCCGCCGGCCCGCTCGACGCCGTCTATCTCGACCTGCACGGCGCCATGGTGTGCGAACACCTGGAGGACGGCGAGGGGGAGCTGCTGGCGCGGGTCCGCGCCGCCGTCGGCGCCGCCGTCCCGGTCGCCGCCAGCCTGGACCTGCACGCCAACGCGACCGCGGAGATGATGGCCGCCGCCGACGCGCTGGTGGCCTACCGCGCCTACCCGCACACCGACATGGCGCGGACCGGCGCGCGGGCGCTGCCATCGATCGAGCGCATGGCGGGCGGCGCGCGCCCGGCGAAGGCGTTCCGCAAGCTGGACTTCCTTCCGCCGCTGCCGTGGCAATGCACCGGGATCGAACCGGCGAAATCGCTCTACGCCATGCTGGAGGACCCGCCGCCCGGCGTGTGGTCGCAGTCGATCTGCATGGGCTTCCCCCTCGCCGATATCTCCGCCGCCGGGCCCTCGGCGCTGGCCTACGCCGATACGCAGGCGGCGGCGGACGCGGCGGCGGACCGCCTGGCGCGCGCCTTCGCCGCGGCGGAGGGCGGGTTCGCCGGGCGTATCTACGCGCCGGACGAGGCGGTGGCGCGCGCCATGCGGGCGCGCCGGGGGCCGGTCGTGATCGCGGACACGCAGGACAACCCCGGCGGCGGCGGCGATTCGAACACGCTGGGCCTGTTGCGCGCCCTGGTCGCCGCCGGGGCGCGGGGCGCGGTCCTCGGCGCGTTTTGCGACCCGGCGGCGGCCGCGGCGGCGCATGCGGCGGGGGAGGGCGCGCGAATCCGCGTGTCGCTCGGCGCGGACCCGGGCTGGCGCGGCGAGCCGCCGCTCGCCGCCGAGGCGCTCGTCCGCGCGCTCGGCGACGGGCGCTTCACTGCGACCGGGCCGATGTTCGCCGGCGCGCGGATGGCGCTGGGGCCGATGGCGCTGCTGGAGGTCGGCGGCGTCGAGGTCGTGGTGTCGTCGATCAAGATGCAGGCGGCGGACCGGGCGATCTTCCGCCACGTGGGCGTCGCGCCGGAGGGCAAGGCCATCGTCGTCGTCAAGAGTTCGGTGCATTTCCGCGCCGATTTCGAGCGCATCGCGGAGGACATACTCGTGGCCGCCGCCCCCGGCCCGGTCCCCGTCAACCACGCCGCGCTCGACTACCGGCGTGTCCGCCCCGGCGTCCGCCTCATGCCGCGCCCGCGTTAGCGCGGCGGGTTCGGGCGCGCTCGGGGCGCGCGTCGCCGCCGGCGCCGCGCCGCGCTATCGTCGCGTTGCGGCGGGGACGGATCGCGGAGGGGAGCGATGGCGGGGATGCGCGTTGCAGCGGCGGCGGCGGCGTGCGCCGTGCTGGCGGCGGCGCCGGCGGCGGGGCAGGACTCCGGCGGCGGGCCGGAGCGGTTCGACGCGATGGCGCGCGGCGTCATCGCGGCGCTCAACAGGGAGGCCGTGCGGCTCGGCGACCGGCCGCGGGTGACGTTCCGCCCGGCGTCGACCGGTCCGGAAGGCGTCCGGGTCTATTGCGACGCGCTGTCGTTCGGCCTGCGCAACGCGTTGCACCGGCGGGTGGAGGCTTGGCGCGAGGAGTTGCAGATTGCGACGTTCGACGTCGCGGTGGCGAACGCGCGCGCGGTGGAGCCGCCGGACGTGACGATTTCGTGGAGTTGGGACGGCGCCGGTTCGGTGCGGGTGGAGGCGCACGTCCTGCTGGAGGACGGACGCTCCAGGCAGGTTCCGACGACGGTGCTGGACGCGGCGGCGCTGACCGGGCCGGAGCGCGCCTGCCTGTTCTCGTTCCGCGCGGACGAGCGCATGGCGACGGCGCAGGCGGCCGGGGTGCTGCGCGAGGAGCCGACCCGCGACACGCGGCGCATCGTGCGTCCGTTCTCGGCCGGCGAGGAGTTCCTGGTGCAGGGCGCGCTGGTCGGCGCCGGCCGGGACGGCGCGGTCTGGTCGGTGGTGCTGTGGCAAGACCCCGAAACGGGGGAGTGGCGCAACCTGTTCGCGCTGGGCCTGGCGGACGTCGTCACGACGGGCGGCGGCGGCGACGTGGTGGGGGATCAGCTCCCTCCCGACGAGTTCGAGGTCGGGGACGTCTTCCGCGACTGCGATCGTTGCCCGGAGATGGTGGTGGTCCCGGCGGGGCGTTTCACGATGGGTTCGCCTTCGTCGGAGGAGGGACGCGCCAGCGACGAAGGTCCGCAGCATGGGGTGACGTTCGACTCTCCGTTCGCCGTCGGGGTGTATGAGGTGACGCGCGGGGAGTTCGCGCGCTTCGTTTCGGCGACGGGGCGTTCGACGGGGAATTCGTGCTGGACTTACAAGGATGGGGTGTGGAGGGAGCGTTCGGGCCGGTCGTGGCGTTCTCCCGGTTTTTCACAGTCGGATTCGCACCCCGCGGTGTGCGTGAGCTGGGACGACGCGAAGGCGTATGCGTCGTGGCTGTCGCGTGAGACTGGGGAGGAGTATCGCCTTTTGAGCGAGGCGGAGTGGGAGTACGTCGCTCGCGCGGAGACGGGGACGGCGCGGTATTGGGGCGCGAGCGCGTCGGGCCAATGCCGGCATGCGAACGGGGTGGACGCCAGTAGCGGTCTCGATTGGGCCACGGATTGCGACGACGGTTACGCCCGGACGTCGCCCGCCGGGAGTTTCCGGCCGAACGGTTTCGGCTTGCACGACGTTCTCGGGAACGCGTGGGAGTGGGTGGAGGATTGCTGGCACGAGAACTACGCCCGCGCTCCTCGGGACGGGCGCGCGTGGCTTGAGAGCAACGGCGGCGAATGTTCGTGTCGCGTTCTCCTCGGCGGGTCCTGGAACTACATTCCCGAGTTCCTCCGCGCGGCGCTCCGCTACTGGGATGACTCCGGATTCCGGTTCAGCTACTACGGCTTTCGAGTGGCCCGGACGTTCACCCCTTAAATCTGTACTTCCTTACCTCTTCACAGGGCGGTCCGAAGGGCTTGCCCCCCGGCCGAATTTTTTCGCGTGAAGTCCGGTTCAACGGTCTCCGCGCTCCAGCGCGGCGGGGGCAAACGAAACAGGAGAACCCGCCATCCGAACGTTCGCCCGGACGAGGCCGCGTCAGCGCCGGTCCGCGGCCTCCCGCACGCGCGCCAGCAGTTCCGCGCCGTCGGCGCAGTCGATGACCAGGTCGCCCACCTCGGCGAGTCGCTCCGGATCGGCGACGCCCGCCAGCAGCGCCGCCAGCCGCGCGCAACGCCAACGCCAACTGTCGCGAAATCGAGCGCCTGGGCGACCGGCGCGGGGGCGAAGCCGCGCAACAGGTCCTCGACCATCCGCCTGCGGGCGAACCGGCGTTCAAGCGGCCGCGGCGTCGAACTCGCGCGCCATCGCGCCCCTTCCCGCCGTCCCGCCACTCCGCCGCCGGCCGGTCTAACGCGTTTCGCGCCGTCGCGCACCCGGTTTCGCCGGGGCGGCGCGTCCCGTTGCCGGAGGCCGGAGAGCGCGGCGGTACCGGCCGCGCCTCCGTTTCGGATCGGGCCGAAACCGCCCGCGTCCGCGCATTGGACGGCGGCGCGGGCGGGGCCTATGGTCGGCGGCGGCGCGGCGGAGCGGAGGGGGCGCGGTGGGCGCGGGCATCGGAACCAGGCTTTTCACCCGCTTCCGCGGCGTGAAGGTGGGCGCGGACGAGGCCGGGAACGCCTATTACCGCGAGAAGCGCCCGCGGCGCGGACGGCGCGAACGGCGCTGGGCGATCTACGCCGGCGGCGCGGACGCGTCGTCGGCGCCGCCCGAATGGCGGGGCTGGCTGACGCACACGCTGGACTCGCCGCCCTCCGAGGCGCCGCTGAAGGCGCATCCGTGGCAAAAGCCCCACCTGCCCAACCCGACCGGCGGCCCGGGGGCCTACCGCCCGCCCGGCGCCCTGTTGAGCGGCCGCGCCCGCGACCGCGCGACGGGGGACTACGAAGCCTGGACTCCCCCGGGCTAGGACCCCGCCCCATGCTGGAGGCGCGGGGGATCCGCCACGACTACGCCGGCAAGACGGTCCTCGCCGTCGACGCATGGCGCGCCGCGGCGGGGGAGCAATGGCTGGTCCACGGCCCGTCCGGCTGCGGCAAGACCACGCTGCTGCACATCCTCGCCGGCCTGCTGCGGCCGACCGCGGGCGAGGCGCTGGTGGACGGACAGGCGCTCGGCGCGCTCTCCGGCGGCGCGCTGGACCGCTTCCGCGGCCGCCACATCGGCATAGTGCTCCAGCGCCTGCACCTGGTCGACGCGCTGACCGTGCGGCAGAATCTGGCGCTGGCGCGGAGGTTCGCCGGGCTCGGCGCGGCGGACGACGCGGTCGATGACACGCTCCGCGAACTCGGGATCGCCGACGCGGCCGGCGCCCGTCCGCACATGCTGAGCCGCGGCCAGGCGCAGCGGGCGGCGCTGGCGCGCGCGCTCGCCGCCGGCCCCAAGGCGCTGCTAGCCGACGAACCCACTTCGAGCCTCGACGACGACAACGCGGAGCGCGCGCTCGCCCTGCTGCGCGCCCGGGCCGAGGCGCGCGGCGCGGCGCTGGTGGTCGCCAGCCACGACCGCCGCATCCGCGACTCCTTCGCGCTGCGGCTCGACCTGTCGCCGGGGGCGGCGGCGTGAACGCGCTGGCCCTCTCGCTCGCCTATCTGCGCCAGCGCCCGCTGACCACGGCGCTGAACGTGGCGATGCTCGCCATCGGCGTGGGCGCGGTCGCCCTGCTGATGCTGTTCGCCGACCAATTGCGCGACACGCTGGAGCGCGACGCGCGCGGGGTGGACATGGTGGTGGGCGCGAAGGGCAGCCCGTTGCAACTGGTGCTCTCCAGCGTGTTCCACGTCGACATCCCCACCGGCAACGTCCGCCTGGAGGACGCCCGGGCGCTGGCGCGGCACCCGATGATCGGCGCGGCGCTGCCGCTCGCGCTGGGCGACAGCTACCGCGGCTGGCGCATCGTCGGCGCGGAGCACGCCTACCCGGCGCTGTTCGGCGCCGAGGTGGCGCGCGGCGCGCTGTGGCGGGCGCCGCTGGAGGCGACGGTCGGCGCCCGCGCCGCCGCCGAGGGCGGGCTGGAGGTCGGCGCCCGCTTCGTCGGGTCGCACGGCGTCGCCGCCGGCGGCATGGCGCACGCCGACACGCCCTACCGCGTCGTCGGCGTGTTCGCGCCGACGGGAACCGTGCTCGACCGCCTGATCCTCACGTCGATCGACAGCGTGTGGCGGGTCCACGCGCCGCATGGCGGGGCGGAGGGCGGCGAACGGGGCGGGGAAGGCGAACCCGAGGACGAACCGGGCGGCGAAGGCCCGCTGCTCGCCGGCGGCGCGGGCGGCGACCGCGAGGTCACCGCGCTCCTCGTCCAACTGCGCAACCCGGTGGGGGCGGCGGTCCTGCCGCGCCTGGTCGCCGCGACGACGCCGATGCAGGCGGCGCTGCCGGGGTTCGAGATCGCCCGCCTGACGAAGACGATAGGTTTCGGCGTCGACGGCTTCCGCGCCTTCGCCTACGTGCTGATGGCGAGCGCCGCGCTCGGCATTTTCGCGGCGCTCTCGGGCGCGCTGGAGCGGCGGCGCTACGACATCGCGGTGATGCGCGCGCTGGGGGCGGGCCGCGGCGCGATCCTGCGCCAGATGCTCGTCGAGGGGTGCCTGTTGTCGACCGCCGGGGCGGCGCTGGGGCTGGCGCTCGGCCACGGCGCGGCGCTGGCCGCCGGCGGCTGGCTGCGGCGCGAATACGGCGTCGGCCTCGACGGGCTGGCGATGGCGGCGGGCGAGCCGCTGCTCTTCCTGGCGGCGGTCGCGCTCGGCGCCGCGGCGGCGCTGGCCCCGGCGCTGCGGGCCTGCCGCATCGACGTCTCCGCCGCCCTCGCGCGCGGCTGACGCGCCGCCGCTTGACCGCCCGCCCGGCGCAACCGATATTCGGCGGGCGGCGGCGCGGCGGGGGAGGCCATGAAGCGGAACATCGTCGAGACCCTGGTCGGGGCGGTCGTTCTCGCGGTCGCGGCGGGGTTCTTCGGATACGCCTATTCGCGCGCCGACATGGCGCCGGCGGGCGGCTATGCGGTGTACGCCGAGTTCTCCTCGGTCGGCGCGCTGTCGGTCGGCGCGGACGTGCGCGTAAGCGGCATCGCCATCGGCTCGGTGAGCGGCATGGCCCTCGACCCGGAGAGTTTCATGGCCCGCGTCGAAATGCGCGTGCGCGACGACGTGAAGCTGACGGCGGATACCACGGCGGCGATCAAGGCCGAGGGGCTGCTCGGCGGCGCATACGTCGCGCTGGAGCCCGGCGGCGAGACCGACACCATACCGCCCGGCGGCGAGATCCTCTTCGCGCAGGCGGCGCCCGACATGATCGACCTGATGACCCAGCTGGTCTTCTCGGAGCGCGGCGGGGGTTCGCCGTGACCGCGGCCCCCGGCGCGCGCAAGGCGCCGCCCGCGGCCCCGCCGCCGACCTGGCGCGGGCCGGACGGCGCGCCCGTCGCCTGCCTCGAGAAGATCAAGGTGCTCAACGAGAACATTCTCGAGATCCGCCAGATGTGCCGGGACGCGCTGGAGGACGCGGTGCTGATGGGCTGCGACGAGGCGCAGATGCGCGCCGTCCTGCTCGACCTGGTGCGCTCGCTCGAGGAGCCGTTCGCGGATTGAGGCCGGGATCGAGAACGGCCGCCGCGGCCGCGGCGGCGCTCCTGGCGGCGGCGGCCTCCGCCCCGGCCGAGGACGAGGATCCGTTCGCCGACCGCTGGATCGGGTTCGGCGCGGCGCGGCTCCAGGCCCTCGACAAGGTGACGGGCCGGGTGTCGGAGATCGCGGCGGAGGCCGGCGCGGCGGCGCGGTTCGGCACGCTGGAGATACGCGTCTCCGCCTGCTGGCGGCGGCCGCCCGAACTTCCGCCCGACGCCGCCGCGTTCCTGGAGGTTTTCGAATGGCGGAGCGCCGAGGCGCCCGCGAAGCCGTGGTTCCGCGGCTGGATGTTCGCCTCGAGCCCGGGCCTCTCCGCCCTCGAACACCCGGTCTATGACGCGATCGTGCTCGACTGCGCCGGGCCGCCGCTGGCGGAGGGGACGAACGGCAGCCAGTCGGCGGCGGACTCCGGCGCCGGCAGCGAATAGAAGTCGGCCTCCGCCTCCAGCGCCGCCGCGAGGCGGCGGAGGTATTCGGCGCGCGGAATCTCGACCGCGCCGAAACGCGCCAGATGGGCGGTGTGGAACTGGACGTCGAGCAGCCGGAACCCGCCGGCGGCCAGCCGCGCCGCCAGATGCGCCAGCGCCAGCTTGCTGGCGTCGCGGGCGCGGCTGAACATGCTCTCGCCGAAGAACGCGCCGCCCAGCGCCACGCCGTAAAGCCCGCCGGCGAGGACGCCGCCGCGCCGGCACTCCACCGAATGGGCGTATCCCAGGCGGAACAGCTCGCCGTAGAGCCGCTGGATGGGGCGGTTGATCCACGTAGCGCGCCGCCCGGGCGCGGGCGCGGCGCAGGCCGCGACGACGGCGTCGAACGCGCCGTCGATGCGGAGCGCGAACGCCTCCCGCCGCGCCGTCCGGGCCAGCGAGCGCGGGAGGTGGAAGCGGTCGAGCGGCAGGACGCCCCGCATCTCCGGGTCCACCCAGTGGATCTCCGGGTCGCGCCGCGCCGCCGCCATGGGGAACAGCCCCATGCGGTAGGCCCGGAGCAACACCGCCGCCGAAATGCGCGCAGGCCGGACGGGCTCCATGGCGGCAGTGTAACCCGAAGGCCGGGGATCGGGAGCGGTTCGCGCGTCCCCGCCCGGCCGGACGCCGCGGCGTTGCGCGCCGGGGCGGGGCGTATTATAGCCGCCCGCCCGGCGCGTTTCCGCGCGCGGTCCTCGCGGGCGGCGAAGAAGACGATGAAACGAACGTTGCTCGCGAAACGGCTCGCGCTTCTGGCGTGGGCGGCGATCTCCGTCGGGTTGCTGGCCTGCGGCGGGGGCGGGGGCGGCCAGCCGGCTCCGACGACTCCGGCTCCGACGACTCCGGCTCCGACGACCCCGGCCCCGCCGACTCCGGCGCCGAGCCCCGCGCCGACCTCGCCTCCGGCGCCGGATCCGGGGACGGCGCCGGGGACGACCTCGCCCCCCGCCCCGGGCGATGCGCCGCCGACCGCGGACGCGGGGACGATTTCGCCGTTTGGGAAGGCGACGCGGCGGCGCTCGACGGCGGCGAGAGTTCGGCCCCCGAGGGCGGGACGCTGACGTATGCCTGGACGCAGACCGGGACGCCGACGGCGGCGCTGGCCGGCGCGGACACCGCCGCCCCGACCTTCACGGCGCCGCAAGTGACGGCGGACGCGGCGTTGACGTTCACGCTGACGGTGTCCGACGCCGGCGGCCGGACGGCGACCGACAGCGTGACGGTCACGGTGCAGAACGTCCGCCCGGCGACGAACACGGTCCGCGCGCCGGCCTCGGGCGAGACGCTGGCGCCCGCAACGGCGGCGAACGCGGCGAGTTCGTGGAAGACCGCGGAATACACGCGGTCCAACGGGCTCGGGTTGATCCGCGCGGCCGAGGGCTACGCCGCCCGCACCACGGGCGAGCCGGGCGGCGGCGGCGTCACCGTCGCGGTTTTCGGCGTCAAGATCCCGCCCCATCCCGAGCTTGCGGGGATCGCGACCTACGAGGTCCACGGCGGGAACAGGGACAACCACGAAGTGGAGGTCGCCGGGATCGTCGCCGCGCGGCGCAACGGGTCGGGCGGCCACGGCGTCGCCTACAACGCGAATCTCGTCGGCCTGTCGTACGACTTCACCTACGACCTGGAAGCCGCGTTCGCGTCCATGGCGGGGCTGTCGGGGACTTACGAAAGAGGCGTCTCGTCCGTTCCCGCGGCCAGCGCCCATATCGGGGTCATCAGCAGGGCCTATACCTATCGTCGGCGGCACCGGTATCAGGACTCCATAGAGCGGGGGCTGCGGCGTCTCGCCGACCGGGGCCGAATCCTCTTCACCGGCCTGGCGAACGCCGGCGCGACCGGACCCGGCGGCCTGCCGGCCACCGCCGCGATGGAGGACGGAATCGCCGGACACGTCATCGTGGTCGGATCGCTGAACCGGAACGGCGACGGCAAGGCCCGCCACAGCAATACCTGCGGCTTCGCCAGGCGCTGGTGCCTGTTCGCGCCGGGCGAGCAAGTTTACACGACCAGCTACGGCGGACAATGCCCCGGGCCCCACGTGCTCCTACGGACATGCGGTCAAGGACGGCACCTCCTTCGCCGCGCCGTATGCGGCGGGCGCGGCGGCGGCGGTGTGGGCGGCGTTCCCCAACAAGACCGCGAGCCAGATCGTCGACCGGCTGCTGACGACGGCGCGGCAGGTCGACACGGCGACCGGCGCCTACGATTCGACCACGGGCTTGTCCGACACATACGGCCACGGCGCCCTCGACCTGGGCGCGGCGATGAACCCCGTCGGCTTCACCAGCATGGCGCTGCCCGGCTCGGGCGCGGCGCCGGTGCGGGGCACCGCGGTCCGGCTGCCGCCGGGCGCCAGCGTCCGCCCGGTCGCGGCGCTGGTCGACACCGTCGTTTACGACGAGCAGGGGTTTCCGTTCCTCCACGACCTGAACGCCGCCTTCCTCGCCGGCGAGGGCTGGACTTCGGGGAGCCTCCTGGACGGGTTCCTGGAGCCGGCGCGGCGCGAGTGGACGGTCGCGCCGCTGGGCGTGGGCGCGGCGTTCTCCTTCGCCGGCCCGGCCGATTACGGCGCCGGAGCGGCGCGGCGCGCGTGGCGGGCGTTCGATCCGGACCCGGGCGCCGCCGGGGAGCCGCTACGCGACTATCGGTTCTCGCTCCAGCCGCAGGCGGGGCTGACGGTGACGGTCGGGCAAGGCGCGGGCGCGCCCGGCGCGCGGACCGGCTTCGCCGCGTCCGTCGACCGCGACCCGTTCGCCGACGGGCTTTCGGTGCGCCCGTTCGCGGCGTTCTCCGGCGAGGGTCCGGGGGTGGGGGTAGACTGGCGCCTCGACGGGCGGACGCGGTTGAGTTTCACCGGTCGGGACGGCCAGAGCCGCTTCGGGGCGCCGCGCGCGCGTCTGGTTGCGGTGGGCGTCGACCGCCGCTTCGCCGGCGGGCTGTCGGTCAAACTGGGCGCGGGGACGCTGCGGGAGCGCGGCGCGCGCCTGGGGATGCGGTCGTCGGGCGGGTTCGGGGCGGCTCCGGCTTCGGTGACGAATTTCGTCGATGTGGGGGTGGAGAAGCCAATCTCGGGCGCGGCGACGGCGTTCGGGAGTTATAGTTTCGGGTCGACGGGCGCGCGGCCCGGCGCTCCGGGTTCTCTGGTCCGACACTGGGGCGCGCTGCGTTCGGACTCGCTGGCGGTCGGCGTCTCCGCGGCGGGCGTGTTCGCTCCGGGGGACCGGCTGACGGCTACGGCGTCGGCGCCGTTCCGCCCGCGCGGCCGGGTGGCGATGGTTCTGGCGCCGGCGCGGGAGGTTGCGGACGGCGAGGTGGCGTTCGCGGCGCGCGCGGTGTCGCTTGCGTCGGCCGGTCGGGAGGTGCGGACGCAGCTGGTCTATGACGCCTGGAGCGGCGACGGCGCGGCGGCGACGCTGGGCGGCTACGCGCGCTTCGGAGCGGACGCCGGCGCGCCGGAGGGCGGCCCGGACTGGGGTGTGGCCGCGAAGATGCGGCTCGGGTTCTGACTCCGCGCCGGCGCCCGGTTATAGGGAGTTTATCCCGTCTTATCGATTTTCGATAAACTCGGGTAAGGCCGCCATAAACGACTCCGCCCTTGCGGCCGGAGCGGGATCGGGGCACGATCCGCCCCCGGTGCGGTCGCGGGGAGGACGCGGTGGCGCGAATGCGCGCGTTGGCGGCGGGGCTTTGCGCGGCGGCGTTGGGGGCGGCGGCCCCGGCGCCGGCGCAGCAACGGGTGTACGACGCGGAGGGAATCGCCGCGACGGCGTGGGCGGATTGCGACGGCGGCGACTACGCGCTCGCCGCCGTGGACGCCGCGCCCGAAAGCGCGGCCCGGGCGCTGGAGCCCCATGCCGGCGCCATCCTCCGGGCGGCCGCCGCGTGGCTGGACTCGCGCTGCGGCGGCGCGACCGAGACCGTGACCGTCGTCGCCGTCGTCGACGCCGCGCCGGTTCACGCCGTCGCCGCGGCCCGCGCGCAGGGCTGGGCGCCCGGCTCGGCGCCGCCGGACGCGCGGGACCTCGCCTTCCTCGCCCCGGCGCTGCCGGACTCCGGCGGCGACTGCCCCGCGCCCGACGGCATGGCCGTCGCCGGCGGCGGCGCCGGCGCGCTGCGCACCCGGCTGTTCACCGCGAAGGTGGCGCGGACGACCGGGCAGTGGAGCCGGCGGCAAACGCTGGAGAAACTGGTCCCGCTGCATCGCGAGGCGATGGAATTGTTCGCCCGGCGCGGCTTCGCCTGGGCGTGCCCCGGCGCGTTCGCCGCCGCCGTGCTCGCGGTCCAGGCTGACCGCGCCCGCGCCGAGTCGCTGCGCGAGAACCTGCCCGCCCTCCTCGAACTCGCCCCGGCGGCGCTGGCGGAGGCGGCGTTCGGCGGCCCGGCCCCCGCGCCCATCGCGGACTTCCGGGCCCTCGTCGCGGAGACCGCGGCCGGCCCGGCGCTCCGCCCCGGCGGCTTCGCCTACCCCATCGTCCTCCGCCTCCGCGCGGCGGCGGGACTCGAGTGAGGCGCGCGGGAGCCGTCCGATGCACATCCGGTCGCTCGCCATTCGGAATCTCCGGTCGATACGGGAATTCGACTTCGAGTTGCGCGACGGGGAAACGGCGGGGTGGCATGTCTTGATCGGAGACAACGGCTCCGGCAAGACGACCGTCGTGCGCGCCCTGGCGCTGGCGCTCATGGGCGAGAAGAACGCCGAAGCCGCCCGCCAGGACTGGTCCCGCTGGCTGGCGACGGGGGAGAAATCCGGACGAATCGATGTCGTGTTGCTTCAGCACGAAAAGGATAAATGGATTAAGAGCGGCCGTCAGAGCGAGGCACCGATAATCGCGGAAGTACACATGAAAGCCAAATCCGGTTCGCGCAAGCGGAACGGTCAGCCACCGGCGGCCAAATTTTCCGACGTAACACACGCCGACAGGACGGTCTGGGGCGGAGGGACGGGGTGGTTTTCCGCGTCGTTCGGTCCTTTTCGGCGTTTCTCCGGCGGCGACCCGGATATGGACAGGCTCTATTGGTCTCATCCGCGGCTCGCGCCGCACCTCTCGGCGTTCGGCGAAAACGTCGCGTTGGGAGAGAGCTTGCGCTGGTTGCAAGAACTCCAGGTCGAGAAACTCGAAAATGGATACAAGGCGGACGATGTACAAGAAGCCGTAATCGCCTTCATAAACAACTCCGGGCTTTTGCCGCACGAGGCGCACATAAGCGAAGTCACCTCGAAACGGGTCACGGTGACGGATGGCCTCGGATCGCGGGTCTCCGTCGAGGATATGAGCGACGGCTACCGGTCGATCCTCAGCCTGACGTTCGAGATTATGCGCCTCATGTTTCTGATATACGGAACCGACGCGGCGCTCGGCGCCATCGACGCCGGGGCAGGGAAGGTGAATCTCCCCGGAGTCGTCGCTATCGACGAAATCGACGTACACCTTCACCCTGGATGGCAGAAGCGCATCGGCGACTGGTTTGTCGACTGTTTTCCGAAAACCCAATTTCTCGTGACCACGCACAGCCTGATCGTCTGCCGCGCGGCGCGGCGCGGCAGCGTCTGGCTGCTGCCGGCGCCCGGCTCCGGCGAAAAGCCGCGGCGCATAGCCGGATCGGAGCTGGATCGTCTGATCGATGGCAACATCCTTGACGCCTACGACACCGGCCTGTTCGGCGAGGATATCACCAGGTCCGAAGCCTCGAAAGCCAAATTGGATGAGCTCGCCCGGCTCAATCGAAAGCGCCTCACTGAATCGCTCTCGAAAAAGGAAAAGCGGCGGTTGGAAAAATTACGCTCGACGATGGCGAGCAGCCCAAACCGTATTGCTGCGGCTAACTGACCTCGAGATGCTGCGTTTGATCGATCCCGGCCTTCCTGCCCAAACCCGGGAGGGCTTGGCGGCATACCAGAACAAGGTCGATACCGCCGGCGGCTATCCGAAACAAGTGGAGGCGGGGAGAGCTCTCTTCAAACGTTACAACCGGAAGAGAAATCGCGTTTTCAAAGTCGTTCGCCGTGGGCTCGCGGACATGTGCGCCGGCGCGCGGCGCTGCTGCTATTGCGAGGACTCGGCCGGCTACGAAATCGACCACATCGCGCCGAAGGATCTTTACCCGGAACGCGCTTTCGTATGGGAGAACTACCTGCTCGCTTGCGGGCAATGCAATCGGGGCAAGGGCGCGCGGTTCGCTGTGGTGGGCCACGGCGATCTCGTCGACGTTACCCGCCGCCCGGACGCGCCGGTCGTGAAGCCGCTGCCGGGCGCGCCGGCTCCGATCGACCCGCGTCGGGAGGATCCGTTGGAATTTCTCGATCTGGAGATCGTGGACACTTTCCGGTTTCTCCTCGCGGAAAACCTTTCCGCAATCGACGGGAAACGGGCACGTTACACCATAGAGGTCCTGAAACTCAACCGGGACGTGCTGACCAAAGCGCGCCGCGAGGCCTATCGCGCGTATCGCGCTCTTCTCTCCGAATATCGCGAGCTACGGGACACGGACGCCGGCGCCGGCGAACTCGACACATGGAAAGAGGAGTTCCTGTCCAGCGCCCATCCGACGGTCTGGCGCGAAATGCAGCGGCAGTATCCGCTTATCGACGAATTGCGAGACCTGTTCGCGGACGTCCCCGAAGCTTTGGCCTGGTAGCGCGCCCGCCGTCCCTACCCGAAGCGGTTGTTTTTCGGGAAGCCGCGCGGGGCGGCGCGGCCGGCGGCGCCGCGCTTGCCTTCCCAATCGGCGACATCGGCGAGAGTGCGCGCGCGCGAACCCTGGCGCCAGGACAGGCCCGCCGCGGACGAGAACACCACCGCGTCGGACAGGCCGCCCTCGCGGTACCGCTGCAAGCGGACGCCGCGGCCGCGCGCCATTTCGGGCAGGTCGGCGAGCGGGAAGACCAGCATCTTGCGGTTCTCGCCGATGACGGCGACGCGGTCCCCCGCCGCCGGGGCGCAGACGCACGCCTCGGCGGGGGCGGCGAGGTTGAGGACCTGGCGCCCGCCGCGCGTCCGCGCCGCCACGTCCTTCTCCGCCGCCACGAAGCCGCGCCCGTCGCTCGCCGCGACCAGCAGGCGGCGCTCCGGGTCGTGGACCAGCAGCGCCACCGGCGCGTGGCCGGCGGGCAGGTCTATCGACTGGCGCAGCGGCTCGCCGAAGCCGCGCCCGCCCGGCAGGCGCTCGCAGTCCAGCGTGTAGAACCGCCCGTCGGTGGCGAACGCCAGCAGGCGGTCGGTCGAATGCGCATGGACGCGCCGCCATTCGCGGTCGCCCTCCTTGAAGCGCGCCTCGGCGTCCTCGGCGAGATGGCCGCGCACGGCGCGGATCCAGCCCTTCTCGGAGCACAGGACGGTGATCGGCTCGCGCTCGACCATCGGCGCCGGCGCCGCTCCGTCCTCCGGCGGGGCGCCGATGACGGTCCGCCGTCGGCCCTCCGGCGTGTCCTTGCCGAAGCGCGCGCGGATGTCGGCGATCTCGGCGCCGACGGCGCGCCATTGCGCCGCCGCGTCGGCGAGCAGCGCGTCGAGCGCGCCGCGCTCGGCGGCCAGCGCGTCGGCCTCGCGGCGGATCGCCAGCTCCTCCAGCCGGCGCAGGTTGCGCAGGCGCATGTTCAGGATCGCCTCCGCCTGCGCGTCGTCGAGCGGCCAGCGCGCCATCATCGCGGCCTTCGGGTCGTCCTCCTCGCGGACGATGCGGACGACCTCGTCGAGATTGACGAAGGCGACCATGTGGGCCTCGAGGACCGCGAGGCGGCGCGCGATGCGCTCCAGCCGGTGGCGCGAGCGCCGCTCCAGCACCTCGCGGCGGTGGTCGAGGAACGCGCGCAGCGCCTCGGCGAGCGGCATGACGCGCGGGCGGTTCCGCGAGTCCAGCACGTTCAGGTTGAGCGGGACGCGAACCTCGAGTTCGGTGGCGCGGAACAGCGACTCCATCAGCGCCGACGCGTCCACCGCGCGCGACCGCGGGACCAGGACGACGCGCACGTCCTCGGCCGACTCGTCGATTACGTCGGCGAGCCAGGGGAGTTTGCGCGCCGCCATCGCCTCGGCGACGCGCTCGATCAGCCGCGCCTTGGGGACCTGCCACGGCAGTTCGTGGACGACGATGCGGAACTGTCCGCGCCCCAGCTCCTCGCGCCGCCAGCGCGCGCGCAGGCGGAACGACCCGCGCCCGGCCGCGTAGGCGGCGACGACCGAATCGCGCGGCTCCACCAGCTCGCCGCCGGTCGGCAGGTCGGGGCCGGGGACGAACTCCGCGAGCGCCGCCGCGTCCGCCCCGGGCGAATCGATCAGGTGGAGCAGCGCGTCGCATAGCTCGTGCGCGTTGTGCGGCGGGATGGCGCAGGCCATGCCGACGGCGATGCCGCTGGCGCCGTTGGCGAGCAGGTTGGGGAACGCCGCCGGCAGCACCTCCGGCTCGCTCTCCGACCCGTCGTAATTGTCGCGGAAGTCGACCGTGCCGCGGTCGATGTCGGCCAGCAGCGCCTCGGCCACCGGAGTCAGCCGCGCCTCGGTATAGCGCATGGCGGCGGCGCGGTCGCCGTCGATATTGCCGAAATTGCCCTGCCCGTCGACCAGCGGGTAGCGGACCGCGAAGCCCTGGGCCAGGCGCACCATGGCGTCGTAGACCGCCGCCTCGCCGTGCGGGTGGAACTTGCCGATGACGTCGCCCACCACGCGGGCGCACTTCTTGAACCCGCCATCGGCGTCAAGGCGCAGTTCGCGCATGGCGTGGAGCAGGCGCCGGTGGACCGGCTTCAGCCCGTCGCGCGCGTCGGGGAGCGAGCGCGCCATGATCGTCGACAGCGCGTAGGAGAGGTAGCGCTCGCCGAGGCTCTCGGCGAACGGAACCGACTCGATCCGCGCGGCGGCCCCCTCGGTCATGACGCTATCCCTAGCATGTCCGCGCGGCGCAATCCACAGCATGTAGCGGGATTCGCGGTTTCGCCGCCCGCCGAAGGGGGGCGGACCATGGTCCTCTTACGCGAGCGGCGATCCGTTGGCACAATTGACGAACACGAGCCGAACGCCAACGGAGAACGCCCATGACCGAAACCCTGCCGCGCGCCATGCCGCCGTCCTCGGCCGGCCTCGCGCTCCTCGCGGCCGCCGATCCGCCCGATTCCGGATCGCCCGGTTCCGGCGCGGCCGATTCCGGCGCGGCCCGGGCCGGCGGGCGCTGGCGGGTCCGCGCGATCCGCGCCGGGATGGCGGAGGGCGGGGTGTTCTACCCCGACGACACCTTGCGCCGCGCGGCGCCGCTGTTCGACGGCGCGCGGGTCTTCGCGCGCTCCGACGAGGACCACCTGGCCGACCGCGCCCGCGACGCCCGCAACATCGTCGGGCGGATCGAGCGCCCCGAATTCGTGGCCGCCGCCGGCGGCGCGCCGGCCGAGGTCCGCGCCGACCTGGCGCTGGTCCAGCCCGACGGCCCGGTGGGCCGGCTGCTCGCCGCGGCCGCCGCGCGCGGCATGACCGAACTGATGGGGCTGTCGCTCTGCGCGCGCGGCCGGGTCCGCGCCGAGGCCGCGCCCGGCGGCGCCTACGCGCTGGCGGTGCGCGAGATCGAGCGCGTCGACTCGGTGGACCTGGTGGCGCGCCCCGCGGCCGGCGGGGCGCTGATCGCGCTGGTCGAGGCGGTGCGCGACTCCGCGCGCGCCGAAACGGAAGGAAACGCCATGAACGAAAACCCGAATACGAAGGCGAACGCGAACGCCGGCGCCGACGTCGACTCCAACTCCGGCGCCGCGCTGGAGGCCGCGGCGGAGCGGGCCCGGGCGGCGGCGCTGGCGGCGGCGCGCGCCGAGGCGCGGATCCGCGTCGCCGCCGCGCCGCTGCCGGAGGCGGCCCGGACGCGCCTCGCCGCGCGGCTGGACACGGCGCCGGAGGCCGAACTCGCGCCCGAAGCGGTGGACCGCGCCGTCGCCGACGAGCGCGCCTATCTCGCCGCCGCCGCGCCGGGCGGCCAGGTGGCCGGGCTCGGCGCGCCGGCCGTGCCCGCCGGCGCCGTCCGCGCCGGCGACCGCGCGGCGAAGGTCCGGCGCATGTGGGACGCCTTCTTCGACCCCGCCGACCGCTCGCAGGTTTCGCTCCGCGAAGCCTACGTCGAGACCACCGGCGACCGCCGCGTCACCGGGATGCTGCGCGACTGCGACGGCGCGGCGCTCCGCGAGGCGGTGACGACGACGGGGATCGCCGAGGTGCTGGGCGACTCGATGTCGCGGCGGATGCTCGCCGATTACCGCGAGACCGGGATCTACGACGGCTGGCGGCGCTGGTGCGCGACCGCGGCGCTCACCGACTTCCGCGAACAGAAGCGGGTGCGCTGGGGCGGCTACGCCAACATGCCCAAGGTGGCGGAAGGCGCCGCCTACGCCGCGCAGGCCACGCCGTTGGACGAGGAGGAGACCTACGCGCCGGCGAAATACGGCGGCCTGGAGACCGTCACG
The DNA here is from genome assembly GCA_965242575.1 of Alphaproteobacteria bacterium. Taxonomy (GTDB): domain Bacteria; phylum Pseudomonadota; class Alphaproteobacteria; order UBA7887; family UBA7887; genus JANQOH01. The sequence goes on along the minus strand of OZ251461.1, from coordinate 914,851 downwards.
CTGGAGGCGATCCGCAACGACGACGCGATGGCGCTCCAGCGCCTGCCGCGCATGCTGGCGCGCGCCTGCAAGCGGACGCTGAGCGCCTTCGCGGCCGGCTTCCTCACCGATGTCTCCGCCGCCAGCGACATGGCGGACGGCGTGCGCCTGTTCCACGCGACGCACAAGAACCTGGGGAGCGCGGCGCTGTCCTCCGCCAGCCTGGCCGCGGCGCGGCTGGCGATGATGAAGCAGGCCGAGCCCACCGGCGGCAAGCCGCTCGGCATCGGCCCGAAATGCCTCATCGTCCCCTTCGACCTCGAGGAGACGGCGGCGAACCTGTTCCGGCGCTCGACCGAGAACGACCGGACCTTCGTCCAGAGCCTCGCCCTGGAGGTGGTCCCGCAGCCGGAGTTCACGGACGCCGACGACTGGTTCCTCGCCGCCGACCCGTTGGACATCCCCACCGTCGAAATCGGCTTCCTCGACGGGCGCGAGGAGCCGGAGGTGCTGACGCAGGACCACCCGACCTCGGGCAGCCTCTTCACCAACGACCGGATCACCTACAAGGTCCGGCACGTCTATGGCGGCGCGGCGATGGACTGGCGCGGCCTCTACAAGGCCAAGGTCGGCTGATGCCGCTGGCCGACTGGCGCGCGCGGCTCGCGGGGCTCGTCGGCGACGGCGACCTCGCGCGGCTGCTGCCGGCGGGGCCCGAGCGCGCGCTGCCGCTCGCCGTATCCGCGCCCGGCGCCGATACCGGCGCGGCGCGCATCGCCCTGCCGGCGGGGTGGGAGGCCGGCGCCTACGCGGCGCGCGGCGTCGAATACCCCGTCGGGCGGACGCCGCGCGCGGCGCTCCCGGCGTCGGCGTGGCGCATCGACGGCGGCGCGCTGCTGTTGCAGGCCACGGCGGCGGGCGCGCCGCGCCGGCCCGGACTCCCCGCCGAGGGCGACTCCGCGGCGCTGCTCTACGCCGCCATCGGCGGCGCGGTGAAGCGGGGCCGCCCGGTGGGGCTGGAGGAGCTGCGCGACGCCGCGCTCGCCGACGCCGCGGCGCGTTATTCGACCGACCGCCCGCGGCGGGTCCACGCCGACCTCGCCGCGCCGGCGCCGGATTCGACCGGCGCGGCCCGCGCCGGCTGGCCGGCGGACTGGCGCCCGGGCGCCTCCGCCGCGCTGTGGGTGGAGTATCCGGTGGGCCGCGCCCCGGCGGCGGCGCTGCCGCGCGCCCGCTGGCGCGCCCTGCCGGAGGGGCTGGCGCTGCGCGGCCTCGCCGCCGGCGCGAAGGCGCGGCTGCACTATGCGCTGCCGCATGCGCTGGACGCGGCGCGCGACACGATCCCGGCGGCCGATTCCGAGGCGGTGCTGGCCTGGGCCGCGGCGCGGCTGTGCGACCGGCTGGCGGCGGCGACGGCGGGCGACACCGACGCGGCGATCGGCGCCGATGCGGTGGACCGCTCCGGGCCGTCGGCGCGCTGGCGCCGCCTCGCCGAGGACGGGCGCGCCCGCTACCGGAGCCTGCTCGGCCTGTCGGGCCGCCCGGCGCCGGCCTTCGCCGCCGCGGCGCCGCGCCGCGCGCGGAGGGGGGCGCGGACGGCATGAGCGGAACGCAACGCATTCACGCCGCGCTGTGCGGCGCGGTCCGGGGCGCGGTGGAGGACTTCCTCGCCGCCTCCCCCTGGCGCCCGCCGGCGGGGCTCCCCGGCGGCCCGGTGTTCGGGCATCGCGTGGTGGTGCGCCGCGCCGAGGACCACCCCCTGCTGTGGGAGGTGGTGCGCGCGAACCGCCGCCAGGAGCGCGCGGGCGGCGCCGACGTCTACCGCCTGACCACCGGATGGGCGGTCGAGGGCTTCGTCGCCTGGCGCGCGGCGGCGGCGGACGAGGAGGCGTGGGACGCGCTGGTGGACGCCGTGGGCGCCCGCCTGCGCCGCGACCCGACGCTCGGCGGCGCGGTCTCCGGCCTCGCCGCGCCCGGCCCGGCGCGGCGCGGCCCGCGCGACCGGGGACACGAGTCCGGAGACGAATGGGGCCTCCAGGTCGACCATGTCGGCCGGGTGGTCCGCGCCGGCGGAGCCGTCATGCGCGGCGCGCTCTGCCGGCTGGCTACGTGGCACACCGAAACTGGAAGGGAGTAGCGATCATGGCGACGGCGCAAAGCCTGCACAGGGACAACGTCCTCATCGGTTCGGGGCGGGTGTTCCTCGACGTCCGCGACGCGGACGGCAACCTCACCGGCGAACGCTACCTGGGCGACGCGGTGGGCGCGACGCTCAACGTCGAGTCCGAGCGCGCGACGGTGTTTTCGGGCTCCGGCCCGGTGGCCCGCCAGCTGGTGGACAAGCTGCGCCAGCAGACCCGGTCGATGCAGGTGACCCTGCACGACATGTCGATGGAGAACCTGGCGCTGTTCCTCGCCGCCGGCGACCCGAAGGCGGCGGCGGACGCGGCGCAGGCGGTCGCCGACGAGGTCATCGGCCCGGTGACGCCGGGCCGCTGGTACCAGCTGGGCGCGAGCGACGCCAAGCCGGCCGGCGTGCTCGCGGTCACCGCCGTCGGCGCGGTGACGATGGGCGACAAGGCCGCGCAGGCGACGGCGACGACCAAGGGGACCGACTACGAGGTCGACGCCGACCGGGCGCGCCTCTACGTCACGCCCGGCGCCGGGATCGCCGCCGGCAAATACCTCAAGGTGGCGAGCTACACGCCGAAGGCCGCCGCGGCGCGCCAGCAGGTGCTGGCGACCGAGCTGCGCGAGGCGCGCGCCGCGCTGCGCTACCTGGAGGACACGCAGACCGGCAAGGGGCGCAACTACTACGCGCCGCTGTGCTCGGTCAGCGCCGGCGGCGAGATGGCGCTGATGAGCCGCGACACCGAACAGCAGATCGTGCTCGACGCGCGCATCCTCGACCCCGGCGCCGGCAAGCCCTCGCTGGTCTGCGACGGAGTCCCGGCGTGAGCGCGGCGGCGGGGACGGGCGGGGCGCCCGCCGACCCGCGCGCCGAGCTCGACGTCCTGTTCCCGGACCGCGAAGTGGCGGTCCGGGACCCGGACGGCGGCGAGAAGGTCGTCGTCGCGGTGCGCGAATACCGCTTTCGCGAGGGCCTGGAGGCGGCGCGCGAGGCGCGCCCCCTCCTCGACGCGCTGGCGGCGGCGGCGGAGGCCGACCCGGAGTCGGGGCCGACGCTGGACGACGTCGACGCGGCGCTGGCGGAGCATGCCGACGTCTGGCTCGCCCTCCTCTCCCGCGCCACCGGGCGCGGCGCCGACTGGCTCGCGCGGCTGTCCGATTCCGACGGCGGGGCGCTGGGCGACGCGTTGTGGGACCTGAACGGGGATTTTTTCATCCGGCGCTTCGTGGCGATGTTCGTTCGCCGCCGCGCGGCCGCGGAGCGCCGGAGCGCGGCCGGGTCCCCCTCGCCCGAATCCTCGACGCCCTCGTCCGCGCCGGACACGGACGCGGACACGACGACGTCGCCCGGCGGCTGACGTGGCGGCAGATCGAACTGTTCTGGCGGGAGGCCGAGCGCCGCGCGGCGTCAGGCCCCTGCCCCTGGGCGGCCGGAGCGCCGTAGGGGCGGTGAGGCCGCGCCCGGCGGCGAGGCGCCTCCCCGCCGCCGGGCGGGCGCAATCGCCGAACCTGCCGCGTATCCGGTCCCGGCCCCCGGCTCCGGGCGCGCTTGGCGCGACCGCGAAGGTCCGCGCGCCCGGGCCGCGCCGGCGGCCGGACGGGGGAGGGCGTATCGCCTCGACGCGGCGCGCCGCCATCGATGACGCAGGTGAGAACGGAGGGACGCGGAGCCGCTCGCGCCTAGAATACCATAAACAGGACGAAGATGAGCGTAAGAATTCCCAAAATAAACCTGGCAAGAGAAAATGCGGACTTGGAAAGGAGCCTGGTAAATTTCTCGATGCAAAGCGTCGAGCGTTCCAGCGCCGTAAGCACCCTCAGCAGCAGACGCAAACATCGGGGAAGCTGCGGCTTGGCGGGAAGGTAACGTTCCCAATGCTTTTTGTCTTGGTTGGTCCGCATCGTCGCCTTCGTTCACGAGTTTCGCATCCGAGCAACAGGGCTTCAAGCACGAACTGCGGCATTTGCCGCATGGGGGAAGGGTAGGCCGAACGATGACGACAGGCAACACCGATCTCACGATCCGCATCACCGGGCGGCTGGATGGCGCGATCCGCGATCTCGACCGTCTCCAGAGCAAACTGCAAGGCGCCACGCGCGGCTTCAACAAGCTTCGGAGCAGCGCGGTGGCGGCGGGCGGCCGGATCCGCTCCGCGCTCGGCGGGCTCGGCGCGGCGAACGAACCTGCTACGCGAGCAGGATGAGCACTACGAGCGCGAGAAACGCGATGCCGGCAGCCCACAGGATAGCCAAGAAAACGGCGGCGGCGAACAGGGCCTCGAAACTGCCGAGGACCATATCCCACACCCGGCTCCAGAAGTTCGGCGGCCTAGGCTCCATGCATGCGAGGGTAAGCCAGGCGATGGCTGGAGGCAACACCGATCTCACGATCCGCATCACCGGGCGGCTGGACGGCGCGATCCGCGATATCGACCGGCTGGAAAGCAAACTGTCGGGCGTCGCGCGGAGCGTGAGTCGGGCCGAGCGCGGATGGCGCCGCGCGGCGGTCTCGATACGCGATTTCGGCGCCGCCGTCCGCAGCGTCGTCGAAGCCGGACCGTCGATGGAGCGGCCGCGCGAACACGGCGTCTTGCGCCGCGGCCGGCGCGGCGAACGAACCTGCTACGCGAGCAGGATGAGCACTACGAGCGCGAGAAACGCGATGCCGGCGGCCCACAGGATAGCCGCGAAAACGGCGCCGGCGAACAGGCCCTCGAAACAGCCGAGGACCACATCCCACACCCGGCTCCAGAAGCTCGGCGGCTTGGGTTCCATGCATGCGAGGGTAAGCTAGACGATGGCTGGAAGCAACACCGATCTCACGATCCGCATCCGCGGACAGCTGAACGGCGCGATCCGCGATCTCGACCGCCTCGACAGCAAACTGTCGGGCGTCGCGCGGAGCGCGAGTCGGGCCGAGCGCGGCTGGCGCCGCGCGGCGGTCTCGATACACGATTTCGCGAAGGCCGGTCTTGCCGCCAACGTAGCGTTCGCCGCTCTCCAGAAGTTCTTGTCCGGCGTCGGCGCCGCCGTCCGCAGCGTCGTCGAAGCCGGACTGTCGATGGAGCGGCTGGAGCGGCGGTTCCGGTTCGCCGCCGGGTCCGCCGGGGAGGGCGCGCGCGCGTTCGCGCACGTCCGCGAAGAGGCGACCCGGCTCGGCTTCGGCATGCGGGAAATCGCCGCCGCCTATAACCGGCTGTCGACCGCGACGCGCGGGACGTCGCTGGAAGGCGCCCGGACGCGGGAGATATTCACCGCGGTCGCCGAGGCCGCGCGGGTCATGGGCCTCACGACCGAGGAGGCGTCGGGCGCGCTGACGGCCGTCGGGCGGATCGCGGCGAAAGGAGTGGTGAGCGTCGACGATCTGCGCGGCCAGCTCGGCGAGCGGATTCCCGGCGCGCTTCAGATCGCAGCCCGCGCGATGGGCAAGACCGATGCGGAATTCAACGCGCTCCTGGAGACGGGCCGGGTACTCGCGACCGACCTGCTGCCGGCGATGGCGCGGCAGATGCGCGACGAGTTCGCCGCCGCCGTGCCGGAGGCGTCCGCCACCGCCGAGGCCGCCTTCGGCCGCCTCGGCTCGGCGATGGAGGACCTGCGCAACTCGATCGCGCGATCGGGCGTGCTGGACTGGCTGGCGTCGGTGTCGGAGGCGCTCGCGGATCTGGTTCGCGAGGATACGCCGCTGGAGGCGCTGGCGGAGCGCGTCGCGCGCGTCGCGGAACTTGAACGTCGGGTCGAGCACGACCGCGCGCGCGGCGTGAGTGGAAACGCGAAGGCCACTTTCTTCCGCAACCGCGCCGAATTGGCGGCGCTGATGGGGGCGCTGACGGCGGACCTGCGGCGCGGCGGCGCGGAAGGCGCGGAACGGGTGGCCGAGCTGCTGGCTGAGGCGGCGCGGGCGGAGGCCGAAATCGAGTCCAGACTCGCGGCGGCGCGGGCGGAGGCGGCGGCGGACGAGGCGGCGCGGCGGTCCGGCGCCGTGCGGGTCTCGACAGGGCGGCAGCCGGCGGGGCCGTCTGCGGCGGTTCGGGCGAAGTGGCTCCAGGAGGAGTGGGAGGCGGCGCAGCGGTTGACGCGGGTGTACTCGGCGCTGGCGGCGATCCTCGGCCAGGGCCTGGACGAGGTGAGCGGCGCGGCGCGGGAAGCGGGCGGGGCGGCGAAGGAGGCCGCCGATGCGACCGGCGACGCGGCCGATGCGGCGGCGCGGCGCGTCCTCGAGATCGCGCGGCGCAGCGAAGAGGCGCTGGAGCGCCTGACGCTCGGGCCGCTGGAACTGGCGCGGGCGGAGATGGCGCGCGAGGTCGAGGAGCTGGAGGCGCATCTGGCCGCCGGGACGGTCGCGGCGGAGATCGAAGAGCGCGCGCGCGCCGCGATCGCCGCACGCTTTGCCGAGGCGTTCCGCGCCGTTCGCCGCGCCGAGAGCGACCCCGGCGCGGCGCCGCCGGGAGAGGCGCCCGGCGCGCACGGCGCGCCCGAGCCCAAGGGGCCGGACCCCGCCGCCGACGCGGTAGCGGCGATCCGCCGCGACATCGCCGCCGTCCGCGCCGAGATCGACGCCGGCGCGGAGGCGATGGCGCGCGCCCGCAACCCCTGGCTCGCCGCCGCGCGCGACGGATTGGCGGAATACGCCGCCGACGCGGCCGACGCGACCGATGAGATCGCCGCCGCCGGCGCGCGAATGGCGAAGGGGCTCGAGGACGCGTTCGTCCAGCTGGCGAGCACGGGCAAGCTGTCCTTCCGCGACCTCACGCAATCGATCCTCGCCGACCTGACGCGGATCGCGGTGCGGCAATCGATCGTCGGGCCGCTGGCGAGCGGGCTGTTCGGCGCGCTCGGCCTGGGCGGCCCCGCCGCCGCGCCGGCGGGCGGCGGAGTCCCGGAGATATTCCACCGCGGCGGAATCGCCGGCGGACTGCGGCCGAACGAGGTCCCCGCCATCCTCACCCGCGGCGAAGGGGTGTTCACGCCCGAACAGATGCGCGCCCTGGCCCCCGCCGGCGCCGGGGCGCCGCGCGTGGACATCCGCTTCGAGAACCGCGGGACGCCGCAGCGCGAGGTCGCGCGGCGGACCGAATTCGACGGCCGCGACTGGGTGATCGCCGTCGTCGTCGAGGACGTCGAGGAGGGCGGGCCGTTTTCCCGCGCCCTCTCGCGCAACCTGGGAGGAGCGACCGGATGACCGTCCCCGCCTGGCCCGCCTGGGCCGAGATGTCCGCCGATTACGCCTTCGCGGCGGCGGAGGACTGCGCGCGCGCGCCGTTCGAAGACGGCGCGCTGCGCCAGGCGCGGATCTTCACCCGCCCGCGCGTCGTCCGCGAGGCGAAGGCGGAGGTCCCCCAGGCGCGGCTCGCCGAGATGCGCGCCTGGATCGACTCGGTGGGCGCCGGCGCGTTCCGCTGGACCGACCCGGCGGACGGGTCGGTCCACGCCGACGCGCGCATCGTCGGCGGCGCCGGCGGCGCGGCCTGGCGCCAAGCGGCGGGGCGCGGCGGGGAGCCGCGCTGGCGCGCGGACCTGCGGATCGAGACGGGCCTCGCCGGCGCCGCGCCCGGGACCCGGTCGATCTGGGACCCCGAGGTTCCCCCGGGCGACGAGTCGGGGGTGCTGGCGCGGAGGTTCGGAATCGGCCCGTTGGGCGAGAGTCCGACCGTCGTCGACTCGCGGCGCCCCGCGAAGCGCTGGGGCGCCCTGCCGGCGGGATGGACGGAGACCCGCCCCGCCTACATGGCGTTGCTCCGCTTCAATGTGCGGGACTACTTCGCGATGTTCCGGCTCAGCGCCGGGAACCCGCCGGACCCGTGGGATTTCGGCGCCGGCGACGGACCGGAACTCGTCCCCGCCGTCGAACGGGGGCTGCGCTTGTGCGTCCGTTGCGGCGGGCTGGAGGCGGCGATCGGGATCGGCGAATCGCCGCCGGTCGAGCCCTACGAATGGACAGAGAATTCGCCGGCCTTCCGCGCCGTGGTGAACGCCATGGCGCAGCCGGGCGCGACGGCCGATTTCGCGCTCGCCTGGGCCGGCGCCGGCTCGACGCTCGACGATTCCGGGCTGCGCACCGCCATGCGCGGCGCGCCGCCCGCCGCGCTGCGCTGGACGGCCCCCGCCTGGCCCGCCTGGGCCGAGATCTCCGCCGATTACGGCTTCGCCGCGGCGGAGGACTCCGCGCGCACCCCCGCCGCCGACGGCGCGCAACGCCAGGCGCGGATACGCCCCCGCCCGCGCGTCGTCCGCGAGGCGAAGGCGGAGGTTCCCCACGCCCGCCTCACGGAAATGCGCGCCTGGATCGAGTCCATCGGCGCCGGCCCCTTCCGCTGGACCGACCCGGCGGACGGGCTGGCGTACGCCGATGCGCGCATCGTCGGCGGCGCCGGCGGCGTGACGTGGCGCCAGGCGGCGGGGCGCGGCGGCGCGCCGCGCTGGCGCGCCGAATTGCGGATCGAGACGAGCCTCCCCGGCGCCGCGCCGGCGGGAGGCGGCGCATGACCTCGCGGCGGGAGGCCGCGGCGCGCTGGCGCCGGGCGGCGCGCGCGCTGTCGCCGGAGCGGGCGCTGCTCCACGCGGTGGAGATCACCCACCCCGACGCGCCGGCGCCGGCGCGGGCGGTGAACGACACGCGCGGCTGGACCATCGAGGGGAACGCATATCCGGCGCTGCGCTTCGGCCTGCGCATCGCCGACGACGTGGAGGGCCGCCCGCCCCGCGCCGAACTGTGGATGGACAACGTCGGCTCCGTGCTGACGCAATGGATCGAACGCGCGCGCGGCGCGGCCGGGGCGCGGGCGCGCATAATCCAGGTCTCGGCCGTCCCCGGCGACGACGACTCGCTGGAGGTCGAGTGGGACCAGACGCTGGAGGTGCGCGAGGTGCGCGTCGACCGCGCCCGCGTCGCCGCCCGACTCGGCGTCCCCAGCCTGCGCGGGCGCCGCGCGGTGCTGGCGCGCCACGACCCCGACGCCTCGCCGGGGCTGTTCTGACATGGCCTGTATCGGCGGCGGCGAGCTGCGAACGGCGCATTGGTCGCACGCCTGGCTCGGCCGCGCCTGGGAGCCCGGGCGCTACGAATGCGGCGACTTCGCCGCCGACGTGCTGCGGTCCCGCTTCGGCGTCCGCGTGGCGCTGCCGCGCGGGCGCGGGGTGCGCGAACGCGACGCGCTGGCGACGCGGCTGGCCGGCGCGGTCGCGCGCCCGCTCGCCCCCGGCGAGGCGCCGCGCGAGGGCGACGGCGTGCTGATGCGCGCCGCCGGGCGCCGCGCGGCCATCGGCCACCACGTCGGCCTGTGGTGCGCGCCGGCGGACCGCGCCTGCGTCCTGCACTGCATGGCCGGCCACGGCGCCCGCCTCGACGCGCTGCGCGACCTGCCGCTGCGCGGGCTGGAGCTCGCCGGGATTTACCGCTGGACGGCGCTGGAGAAGGAGTGGGAGAGATGATCCGCGAGAGCCTGATCCGCCTGCTGGGCGGACGCCCGGTCCGCGCCGCCGCCGCCGCGCCGGAGGACGATTCCGGCTGGCGCGCGGTCGGCGGCGAACGCCGCGGCCCCTCGCCGCTGGGCCAGGCCGAAATGCGCCGCCGCGCGCTCGCGCTGTGGGAGGGCAACGTCCTCGCCCGCCAGCTGGTCGAAATGCCCATCGCCTGGCTGCTCGCCGACGGCGTGCGCCTGTGCGCCCCCGACCGCGAGGCGCAGCGCTGGCTCGACGCATTCTGGCGCGACCCCGTCACCGACATGCGCCGCAACCTGCCGCGCATGATGCGCGAGATGGCGCTGTTCGGCGAACAGTTCTGGCCGGTCTTCGTCGACCCGGCGTCGGGGCACGTCCGGCTCGGTTATCTCGACCCCGGCGACGCGGCCGAAGTCGTCGCCGATCCGGACAACGCGGCCCGGCCCATCGGCGTCGCGACCGCGCCCGACGCCGCCGGCCGCGCGCGCCGCTACCGCGCCGCCGTGGCGGGGCCGGAGGAGGTGTTCGGGCCCGCGGCCCGGCGCGCCCGCGCGGCGATGGCGGACGGCGAATGCTTCCTGTTCCAGCGCAACCGCCTGATGACGGCGTCGCGCGGTCGTTCGGATCTGGCGGCCGCCTTCGACTGGCTGGAGGAGTACGAGGGCTTCCTGGGCGGCGAGCGCGACCGCGCCGGGTTCCTCCGCGCCTTCGTCTGGGACGTCGAGGTGGCGGGGATCGGACAGGAGGAGGCGGAGCGCCGCGCGGCCGAGATCGGCGCGCCCGAGCCCGGTTCTGTGCGCGTCCACAACGAGGCCGAGCGCTGGCGGGCGCTCGCGCCCGACCTGCGCGCCGAGGACGCCGGGCGCGCGGCGCGGCTGTTCCGCAACCACATCCTCTCCGGCCAGGGCTGGCCGGAGCACTGGTTCGGCGGCGGCGGCGACGTGAACCGCGCGACGGCGGCGGAGATGGGTTCGCCGGCGATCAAGATGCTCAGCATGCGCCAGCGCGAATGGACGGCGATCCTGGAGGAGGTGGGCGCCTACGTCGTCCGCCGCCGCCTCGACCCGGCCGGCGAGTCGGCGGAGTCGCGGGCGGCCCTCGACCCGGCGCTGGCGGTTTCGGTCGAATGGCCCGAGATGGCGCCGGCGGACGAGGAGCGCCACGCCCGCGCCCTGGCGCGCGTCGTGGACGCGGCGGCGCGGGCGCGGGACCGCGGCCTGCTGAGCGCCGCGACGGCGGTCCGCCTGGTCGCCGCCGCCGCCGCCCGGCTGGGAGTCGCCTTCGACCCCGCCGAGGAGCTGGCGGCGGCCCGCGCCGGGCGCGGCCGGGAGGCCGGCGCGGGGACCCGGGCGGGCCCGTCCTCTCCGCGTTAGGCCGCGTTTCCCGTAACTCCTGCGGGAATCCTTTACCGCCGCAACGGCCGAACACGGACGGCCCGCCGGGTTTCGCCGGCGGGCCGCCCGCGCGGTCAGCTGGATCCGGCCGAGCCGATGGTGCCCAGGCAGGAGGCGGTGCTGACGGTGCTCGGAACCGAGCCCACGCTGCCGGCGCTGCCGACCGAGGACGCGGAGGACGCAGGCGTTCCGCCGCTCACCGACGACATCGTGTCGTCCGACAGCGCCGCGTTCGGATCGGGCGGGAAGACGATGTGCATCGTCTCCGCGTCGTTCACCGCCACGCGGACCTCCATCGCCTCGGGCGCCTCCAGCCCCTGTTCGACCACGGCCGCGCGGGGGTCCGCCACCAGGCGCGCCCGGAATTCGGGGTCGCGATCCCAGGCGTCGTAAAGCGCCCTGTAGCGGGCGGCCACGTCGTCCCTTTCGTGCGGGATCATTTCGCAGTTCCTCCCTTGTCGGTCGCGGTCATTCCGCCGTGCTCGCCGAACTGGCGGTGCCGGCGGTTCCGAGGCAGCTGGGGAAGCACCCCACCGTGCTGGCGGTGCCGGCCGAACCGACGCAGTTGGCGCCGCCGGACACGCGGTTCAGCGCCTCGTCGGCCAGGGCTACGTTCGGATCCGGCGGCATGATCACGTGGTGGACGTCGCGGGATTCCTCCACGAGCCGCAGCTCGACCTCGCCCGGAATCTCGAACCCCCGTTCCGAAAACAGGCCGCGGACGGTTTCGTCGGCGCGCGAGCGCGCCTCCGGATTGGCCTCCCACTCGTCGGCGAGAGCCCCGAGCGATTTGCCGATCGCCATCTCGTCGGACAGCGACGGCCGCGCCGCCTTCGCGGCGAACGCATCCGGTTTGTTCATGGTCATCCTCCGTTCCCCGCGCCTACCGGCTGCTGGCGCTGCCGACGCTGCCGGCGCTGCTGGTGCTGCTGAGGCAACTGGGCGCGCAGGCGACGGTCCCGAAGGACCCCACCGTGCTCACCGATGCCGCGCTGTTCCCGCCGCTGACGCCCCGCAGCTCCTCATCGCTGAGGGAGGCGTTGGGATCGGCGGGAACCACCAGGTGGATTTTCTCGGAGGTGTTCTCCGCTATGCGGAGTTCGGCGCCGGGGGGCACATCCACCCCCAGCGCGAGGACTTCCTTGTTCGGATCTCCGGAATCGACCCGCGACCGGAAGTCGTCGTCGTTACGGTAACGTTCGGCGAAGGAGAGGAGGTCGCTCCATTCTACTCCCCCCCCCCGCAGGATCTCGTTCGCGTTGAGCATGTCCTGCCTTCCCTTCCCGCTCCCCCCGAACCTCGACGGTCCGGATGGGATGTCGGACGTCACGCCGGCCACTCCCCGTTCGGGGGCGGCCATGTTTCGAGCAAGGCGCATAGCACGGGCGCGCGCGCTTGTCAAGCCCTCGTCCGGGCTCGCGCGGGGCGATCGCAGTCCCGCCCCAGGCGGAGCGCGCTCGCCGCGCCGCGCGATCGGGCGGGGAGGGATGGGGCCCCGGCCATTCCCGCCCGCCGCGAAACGCGCCAAGGTCGCGCCCCCGGGCCCGCCGCGGGCCCGTAGCCGACGCGACCGCCATGGCCGAGCGGCGGCGCGCCGAACGTCGCACTTGACTCGCGGATCCGCCGGGATATTCAATGGGGACGGTTTCGCGCGGAGATCGAGGCTCCGGTTCGTAAGGGGGTAGCAGGTTTCCCATGGCGGATGTTCCCCGTTCGAGCGGTTGCGTCGCACGGGGGGCGCGGTCGGGAGGCCAGAGCGAGGACCTGGGCGTGCACGCCTTCTCTTCGTTAGCTGTCCCGGCCTAAAGGCGCGCAGGTCGGATGCGCGGGCATACGTGGCATGTATGTCTCGCATGCATCGACCGCTAACCGTAGGCAACCATGAATACAACGGCCTGCGGCAATAGTATTGTCGCAGGCCGTTTCATCTTACGTTACCATTGGGCGATATGTTCGCATGTGTGCGATTCCTGTCCACGGTTTCGACGCCGCGGCAGCTGGGGGAGCTCCGCCTCCCCAGGCCGGCGATATTGCAGTCGGGCGGGGAGGGACGGGGCGGCGGCCGTTCCCGCGCGCCGCGAAACGCGCTAAGGTCGCATCCCCCGGCCCCGCCGCGGGCCCGTAGCCGACGCGACCGCCATGGCCGATTTCCCGACGCCGGCGCCGGACGAATGGCGCGCGCTGGCGCGGCGCGAACTCAAGGGCGCCGACCCAGAAAGCCTCGTCCGCGCGACCCCGGAGGGGATCGACGTCAAGCCGCTCTACACCGCGGCGGACCTCGCCGGGATCGAACACCTCGACTCGCTGCCGGGGCTGGCGCCGTTCGTCCGCGGCCCGCGCGCCACCATGTACGCCGGGCGGCCGTGGACGGTGCGGCAATACGCCGGGTTCTCCACCGCCGAGGAGTCCAACGCCTTCTACCGCCGCAACCTGGCGGCGGGGCAGAAGGGACTCTCCGTCGCCTTCGACCTCGCCACCCACCGCGGCTACGACTCCGACCACCCCCGCGTCATCGGCGACGTGGGCAAGGCCGGGGTCGCCGTCGACTCCGTCGAGGACATGAAAATCCTCTTCGACGGCGTGCCCCTCGACCGCATGAGCGTGTCGATGACCATGAACGGCGCCGTGCTGCCGGTGCTCGCCGGCTACGTCGTCGCCGCCGAGGAGCAGGGCGCGGCGCCGGCGGCGCTCTCCGGCACCGTCCAAAACGACATCCTCAAGGAGTTCATGGTCCGCAACACCTATATCTACCCGCCCGAACCGTCGATGCGGATCGTCGCCGACGTCATCGCCTGGTCGGCGGAGAACATGCCGCGCTTCAACCCCATCTCGATCTCCGGCTACCACATGCAGGAGGCCGGGGCGACCTGCGTGCAGGAGCTCGCCTACACCCTCGCCGACGGAATCGAGTACGTCCGCGCGGCGGCCGCGCGCGGATTGGCGGTGGACTCCTTCGCGCCGCGGCTGTCGTTCTTCTTCGACGTCGGCATGAACTTCTTCATGGAGATCGCCAAATTGCGCGCGGCGCGGCTCCTGTGGGCGGAGCTGATGCGCCGCCACTTCGCGCCCGCCGACCCGCGCTCGCTCATGCTGCGCACCCATTGCCAGACCTCCGGCGTGTCGCTCCAGGCGCAGGACCCCTACAACAACGTGGTCCGCACCGCGTTCGAGGCGCTGGCGGCGGTTCTCGGCGGGGCGCAATCGCTCCACACCAACGCGCTCGACGAGGCGGTGGCGCTGCCGACCGACTTCTCCGCCCGCATCGCCCGCAACACCCAGCTCGTCCTGCGCGAGGAGACCGGCGCGGCGGACGTCGCGGACCCGCTGGGCGGCTCCTATTACGTCGAGAGCCTGACCGCGCGCCTGGCCGCCGCCGCGCGCCCGCTGATCGCCGAGGTGGAGGAGATGGGCGGGATGACGAAGGCGGTGCTCGCCGGCCTGCCCAAGCGCCGCATCGAGGAGGCCGCGGCGGCGCGCCAGGCCCGCATCGACCGCGGCGAGGAGGTCGTCGTCGGCGTCAACCGCTACCGCCCCGAGGCCGACGAGGCCATCGACATCCTCGACATCGACAACGCGGCGGTGCGCGCGCGCCAGGTCGCGCGGCTGGAGGCGGTGCGCGCCGGGCGCGACGAGGCCGCCTGCCGCGCGGCGCTGGCGGCGCTCGCCGAAGGCGCGCGCGGCGACGCCAATCTGCTGGCGCTCTCCATCGACGCCATGCGCCGCCGCGCCACCGTGGGCGAAGTGTCGTCGGCGCTGGAGGACGTGTTCGGCCGCCACCGCGTCCGGACCGGCGCGCCGGGGGGGGCCTACGCCGCCGCCTGGGGCGACGACGCGGGACTCGCCGAAGTGCGCGCCGAGGTCGACGCCTTCGCCCGCCGCGAGGGCCGCCGCCCGCGCCTGCTGGTGGTCAAACTGGGCCAGGACGGCCACGACCGCGGCGCCCGGGTGATCGCCAGCGGCTTCGCCGACCTGGGCTTCGACGTCGATGTGGGGCCGCTGTTCCAGACCCCGGAGGAGGCCGCGCGCCAAGCGCTGGAGAACGACGTCCACGCGGTCGGCGTGTCCAGCCAGGCGGCGGGGCACCGGACCCTGGTCCCGGCGCTGGCGGCGGCGCTGCGCGCCGCCGGCGCGGCGGAGGTCGCGGTGGTGTGCGGCGGCGTCATCCCCGACCGCGACCGCGGGATGCTGCGCGCCGCCGGCGTCGGCGCGGTGTTCGGGCCGGGCACGCCGATCCCCGACGCGGCGCGCGGCGTGCTCGGCGCGATCGAGGCCCGGCGCCGCGCGGCGTGACCGACCCCGCCGCCGCCGCGCGCGCCGTCCGCGCCGGCGACCGCCGCGCGCTGGCCCGCGCCGTCACCCTCGTCGAGTCCGCCCGCGCCGACCACCGCGAAGCCGCCGAGGCGCTGCTGGCCGAACTCGCCGCCGCCCCCGCCGGCGCGGACACGCTCCGCATCGCCGTGTCCGGCGCGCCGGGGGTCGGCAAGTCCACCTTCGTCGAGGCGTTCGGGCTGCATCTGCTGGAGCGCGGCCGCCGCCTCGCGGTGCTGGCCATCGACCCGTCGAGCGCGCGGAGCGGCGGCGCGGTGCTGGGCGACAAGACCCGCATGGCGGAGCTGGCGCGCGCCGAGGCCGCCTTCGTCCGCCCCAGCCCGTCCGGCGGCGCGTCCGGCGGCGTCGCCCGGGGCGCCCGCGACGCGGTGCTGCTGTGCGAGGCGGCGGGATTCGACACGGTCATCGTCGAGACCGTCGGCGCCGGACAGTCGGAGATCGCCGCGCGCGACCTGGCGGACATGGTCGTCCTGCTGGTGGCGCCCGGCGGCGGCGACGAGTTGCAGGGCATCAAGCGCGGCGTCGTCGAGGTCGCCGACCTGGTCGTCGCGACCAAGGAGGACGGCGCGTTCGCCGACCGGGCGCGGCGGACCTGCGCCGACTACGCCGCCGCGCTGCGCCTGATGCGCCCGGCGACTCCGGGCTGGACGCCGCGCGCGCTGTCGTGTTCGGCGCTGGAGCGCCGCGGCCTGGACGCGGTGCGCGAGGCCGTCGAGGCGTTCGCCGCCGCGACTGCGGAGACCGCCGCCGCCCGCCGCGCCGAGCAGGCGGTGGCGTGGATGCGGGCGGAGCTGCGCGCGGCGCTGGAGCAGCGCCTGCGCGCCGCCCCGGCGGTGTCCGCCCGCCTGGAGTCGCTGGAGCGCCGCGTCGCCTCCGGCGCCCTCCCCCCCGCCGCCGCCGCCCGCGCCCTTGTCGCCGCCTTCCTCGACGGCGCCGGTTGACCGCCCCGCGCCCCGCGCTATGATGCGCCGGTCGCCTCGACCCGGTTCGTCCGGGCCGCTACGGCGAAAGGCGAACAGGGTTCGCGCGATGCGGGGGATCGCGAATGTCGGCAGGCGAAAAATTCGGTATCGGCGACGCGGCGACGCGGGCCATTCGCGCCGGCATGACGAACACCGAAGCGCTGTCCGCCGTCATGGCCGAGTTCCCCGGCGCGCAGACGACGCTCCAGAACATAAGCTGGTATCGAAGCAAGCTGCGCAGCGACGGCGAGGATATCCCGTCGAATAGCGAGGTCGAAGGCGCTCGATTCGCCGAGCTGAAATCCGAATGCGGCGCGGGTTTGGAAAGGCGGGTCGACGATTCCACGGCGGCGCGCGAATCCGGCCGGACGAACGGCGACCCGGCGTCGCCGCGCGCGCCGGCGAAAGTCGGGGAGCGCGGCGGCGCGCCGTTTATCGACGACGAGAACGACGAACAGGATAGCGGTATCGAGCGCGATGCGGAAGACGGGATCGACCGGACAATCGAGCATCCTTTCAACCCCGAGAGGATAAAAATCAGCACGAAGCAAATCGTGATCGAACAGCTCGTCGCCCGCATCCGCCACAAGGAAATCGACCTTGCCCCGGAGTTTCAGCGTTTGCGGGGCATATGGAAACGGGATCGGAAAAGCCGCTTGATCGAATCTCTACTGCTTCGCATCCCTCTGCCTGTCTTCTACGTCGGGGCCGACAAGTACGACAACTGGGCGGTGGTCGACGGCTTGCAAAGAATGTCGACAATCTACGATTACGTGAATAATAACTATGCTCTGGTTAATATGGAGTATCTCGACAAATTGAACGGAGACAAATACGAGAAACTCCCACGCGCGTTGCAAAGACGCATCGGCGAAACGCAAATCGTCGTTAACGTCATAGAGCCGGGAACGCCCAGCGAGGTCATGTTCAACATATTCCATCGTATCAACACCGGCGGCATGAAACTCAACGGCCAGGAGATTCGCCACGCGCTCAACCCGGGCCCTGTCCGGGAATTCTTGCGGAATCTCGCGGATAGCGACGAATTTCACGCCGCTACCGATGGCGGCATATCGAAAACACGCATGGCGGATCGGGATTGCGTCCTGCGCTTTCTCGCTTTTCATATGAAGCCGTGGGAAAATTACGACGCTAACGACGTCGACGGGTATATGGGGGACGCCATGAAGGCGATAAATTCCATGTCGGCGGGCGAGCGCGATTCCATGGCCTGCGATTTCAAAAAGTCGATGCGCGCCGCCCGCGACATATTCGGGAACGACGCGTTTCGCAAGCGCTATCGCTCCGAAGACATGCGTAATCAAGTGAACCGGGCGTTGTTCGGCGCCTGGAGCATCGGCTTGGCGCGGCGTTCGGCGGAGGACATAGAGCGGCTGGTGCGAAATCGCGAGGCGGTTCGCCGACGGTTCACGGAATTGCTCAATTCGGATACCGAGTTCGACGGGGCGATCTCTTACTCCACCGGCACGCCGCGACGCGTCCGAAAGCAATTCCAGGCCGTGGACAATTTGATCGAGGAGTGCCTCGGAGATGCTTAGGAAAGTCGAGTTGTCCAATTTCAAATGCTTCAAGAAATTGGAGCTGGACTGTGCGCCGCTTACTCTTCTGTGCGGCGTGAACGGCGCCGGGAAAAGCAGCGTCATACAAGCCCTGCTGGTGCTGTGGCAATCCTACGAGGCGCGGCGGTTGAGGGAAGGTTGGCTGGTGTTGGACGGCCGCCTTGCGGATATCGGAACGGGCAAGGACGTGCTGTGCGAGGACGCCGAGACCGACGTCGTCGAATTTTCGCTATATCGCGGCGGCGTAGGGGAGCCGTGCCTCCTCGCCTACGATTATGATAGGACGTCCGACCGCCTCGAGATGCGGCGTTCCGACGCCGCGCCCGAGCGATTCGGCGGGTTCGGCGTTCCCGAAACGTGGCGGGACTCGCCGCCTTTCGGAGGGAACTTGTTCTACGTCAACGCGGAGCGCGTCGGTCCCAGGAAAACCTACGGCCTTTCGGAAACGTCCGCGCGCGGCGGCGACCTGGGCGCGCGTGGGGAGTATGCGTTGAATTATCTCAACGCACACGATGATCGGGTGCATGCCGATGACGACCCGCGTTTCGAGGGCTGCGAATCGCGGCGCCTTGCGGCGGGGATCGAACGCTGGCTTGGCGAGGTCAGCCCCGGCGCCCATCTGCGGCTGGAGCCGATCGCCGACGCCGACGCCCTCATCGCCGGGTTTTCCTTCGACCGCGAGGGCGACGTCGAGACCCAACGCTACCGCGCGACCAATGTGGGCTTCGGCCTGTCGTACGCCCTGCCCGTGCTCGTCGCGATGTTCGGCCCCAAGGGATCCCTGTGCCTTATCGAGAACCCGGAGGCGCATTTGCATCCGCGCGGGCAAACCAAACTGGCGGAACTTGCCGTTCGCGCGACGATGGCGGGCGTCCAGGTCATCGTGGAGACGCATAGCGATCATTTCATGGACGGCGTTCGCATAGCCGTTCGCGACGGCTTGATCCCACCCGAACACGCAGCGTTCCACTATTTCGAACGGCGGGGCGCGCGAACGGTCGTGTCGTCGCCGAAAATCGACCGGGACGGGCGGCTGTCCGAGTGGCCGGCGGGCTTCTTCGATCAGCACGAGGAGAACCTTGCCCGGCTGCTGGCGCCGTCGTCGTGACCATGCGCGAAATGGTCCTCAATCGCGCCAGCCTCTCGGCCGGCGACGCCCGGGCGGCGACAGAATTCCTGAAGGGCGTCGCCGTAGGAATGTCGCGGCTCGTGCGGGAGAACGTTACCGGATACAGCTTGCGCATGGATCGGCATTTCCACGAAATCGAATGCGCTCCCGGCGTATCGGTGCAGGACGCCGTGCATAAGTTGAAAGGAGCGGGAGCGCGTGACGAATTCGGTTTTCTCATTCGTCTGGCGACGAAAGCGCCTCTTTTGGGTGGAGTCGACCGCGAAGCGGAGCATAGATTCCTGACCTGCGAGACCACGACCTTCTCGCCAGAAGACGGAGCGCCCCTCTTGTTGTGCGCGCTGACAGGCGGGATCGCCGTTGGGTTTCCGACCACCGACAGGTGGGATCGCGACAGGTTGACAGTGGAGTTCAAGGAATTGCTTCCGAACGACACTTTCAGCCGGGAGTCGGAAGATATCGATCATCTCGCGCGGCTGGAGCACGCCGCCGGAATATGCCGTCGTCATCGCGGGGACCTTCGCGCGGGCCTGACGCCCGGGGAATTATGGAGCAACCGACGAGCGGCGTTCCCCAACCTCTCGTTCGGCCCCGATGTGGAGCGTCACATCGCGAAACTCCCCCACTTTCATACCGTGGTGCGCAGATTGATCGAGCTTGATACGGCGGCGGGGAGGTGGCGCGGCGTCGGCGGTCCCGAACCGCCGTGGAGTTGTCATGTTACGGATGAAAGCTGGTCGGTGCGCACAACTCCGAAGCTACGCGATAAGCGTCGGTATCGGTCGGCGTCTGGGGAGAGAGAACTGTTCTTCTGGCATGCCCGGTGCGGGAGCGGCCTCCGCATTCATCTTCGTTTTGACAGAGAGCGCTACGAAGTCGAAATAGGCTATATCGGCCCGCATTTGCCGCTGTAGTCCGCCCGCAAACCGACGGAGGGAACGATTATGAGCCGCATGCCGTATCTCGCGCCGGAGGACATGACTCCGGCGCAGCGCTCCGTGCACGACGCCATCGCCGCCGGGCCGCGCGGCGGGGGGCGGTACGGACCGTTCAACGCCTGGCTGCGCAGTCCGGAATTCGCCGGCAAGGCGCAGGAGCTCGGCGCGCTGCTGCGCTTCGGGACGTCCATCGAGGGCCGGCTCAAGGAGCTCGCCATCCTGTGCGTCGGGCGCCATTGGACGGCGCAATTCGAATGGTTCGCGCACAAGCGGCTGGCGCTCGAGGCCGGCCTCGCGGAGGACGTCATCGACGCCGTGGAGGCGCGGCGGCGCCCGGACTTCGTCAACGCCGACGAGGCCGCGGTTTACGACTTCGCCCAGGAGCTGCTGGCGGCGCATGACGTCTCCGACGCGCGCTACGCGGCGGCGGAGGCGCTGCTCGGCGCCGCCGGAGTCGTCGAGCTGGTCGGCGTGCTCGGCTACTACACGCTGGTGTCGATGACCCTCAACGTGTTCCAGGCCCCCCTGCCCAACGGAGTCGCGCCGCCGCTTGCGCCGTGAACGCGGCTATCTGGTCGCGCCGAAGGCTCCGACGAGCGTCGCCCGCCCGAGCGTCGGGCTCATCCCGGTAACGCCGAAGGTCCCGGCGACGGAGCCGGGCGCGGCGCCGGCGGCGCCGTTGCCGAAGAACTCGCCGCCCCATTGGCCGGTGTGGGAGATGTCGTTGAGCGACATGCTGGCCTGGCCGGAGAAGAAGCCGCCGTCACCGGTCCCGATGGGCGCGGCGCCGAGCGTCAGCACGATCGGTTGTTCCCCCGGCTCCGCGACGGGCGAGCCGTCGTCGGATGTGGGGTTCGTGATCGCGCCGGAAATCGTCCCCGCCGCGTCCGCCGCGCCGAAATTCGCGGTCAGCTCGACGTCGGCGGCGAAGAGGTCGTTCTCGATTCCACCCTCCGCCTCGTCATCGGGGTAGGAATAGATCCCGTTCGCCCCGCCCTCGCGGCGATAGGTCGCCGTTCCCGTCAACGCCAGGACGTTGGCGCCCGTGAAGGGCTCGCCGCCGTCGGCGAAGACGCCGATCTCGAAATCCTCGGCCCGGGCTTCGTCCCGGGGAACCCAGGCCCAGACGCCGTACACCAGATAGTCGGTGTCGGTTTCCCCATCCCGGTCGGTGCGCAGGCTGACCCAGCGGGCGCCGCCCGTCTCGGGGATCACGAACGCGACCACGCCATCCTCCGGCGATTCGATGTTGTCCTCCGTCGCGGCGGCGGTGCTCATCGTCCAGGTGGCGGTCGTCGCGCCGTCCGGCGTGTTCGACACCGAGATCGTCGGCGACTCGCCGCCGTCGAAGGTCATGGAAACCTGGACACGGTCGGTGGTGACGCCGTCCACGCCGTTGGAGGACTGAGTCACGCTTCCGGCGCGCGGCCGGTTGCCGGCGGCGGCGGCCACCTCGCCGTCGGCGGCGGCGGGCAGCGCGAAGAGTTGGGAGCCGGTCCCGCCCGGCGGCGCGGGCGATGGCGCCACGGACGCGCTTCCTCCGCCCCCGCCGCAGCCGGACAGGGCGAGCAGGCAAAGCGCCGCGGCGGGCGCGAGAAGTCGTGCGAACATGGCCGCTCTTTCCCTTCGGGGCTGGAACGCCGCGCGCCTATACATTATTCCGGCGCGGAAGTCAAGGCGCGCCGGGGGCGCAGCAGGTGGGCGTGGGCGGGGCTGTAAAGCGCGCTGTCGGCGAACCCCGCAGGGTCGAGGACGCGGCCCACGAGGATCGTCGCGGTGCGCGTGATCCGCGCCGCGCGGACGCGGGCGCGGATGTCCGCCAGCGTTCCGCGCAGGATGCGCTGGTCGGGCCAGCTGGCGCGGTGGACGACGGCGGCGGGGCAATCGGCGCCGTAGGCCGGGACCAGCGCCCGCTCCACCGCGCGCAAATTGCGGATCGACAGGTGGATCGCCAGCGTCGCGCCGGAGGCGGCGAGGCGCTCCAGCTCCTCGCCCGGCGGCATCGCGGTGGCCTTGCCCGCCGTCCGCGTGAGGACGACCGTCTGCGCCACTCCGGGGAGGGTCAGTTCGGCGCGCAGCGCGGCGGCGGCGGCGGCGAAGGCGGGGACGCCCGGAGTCACGTCCCACGCGATCCCCAGCGCGTCGAGGCGGCGCGCCTGTTCGGCCAGCGCGCCGTAGAGCGACGGGTCGCCGGAATGCACGCGCGCCACGTCGCGCCCCGCCGCGTCGGCGGCGCGCATTTCCGCCACGATGGCGTCGAGGGTCAGCGGCGCGGTGTCGACGACGCGCGCGCCGGCGGGCGCGACGGCCACGACCTCCGGCGGAACCAGCGAGCCGGCGTAGAGGCATACCGGGCAGCGCGCGACCAGCGCCCGCCCGCGCACCGTGATCAGGTCCGCCGCGCCCGGCCCCGCGCCGATGAAATGGACCGTCATCCGCCGCCGCCGCCGACGCGGTAGCCGCGCGGCGTATAGACCCACTCTCCGCCTTCCGCGACGCGGGTCGCCGCGGCGCCGACCAGCACGACGGTGCGCATGTCGGCGTCGGCGGCGGAGAGCGCGGCGAGGGTCGTCCGCCGCGCCGTCTCGCCGGGGCGGCCCAGGTCGCGCGCCAGCACCACCGGGGTTTCGGGCGCGCGCGCGGCGAGCAGGATGCGCCGCGCCGCATCGAGCGCGGCGCGGCGGCGCGCCGAGGCCGGGTTGTAGAGCGCGACGACGAAATCCCCCGCCGCCGCCGCGCGCAGGCGCTTCTCCACGACCGCCCACGGGGTCAGCAGGTCGGAGAGCGACACGGCGCAGAAATCGTGCCCCAGCGGCGCGCCCGCCCGCGCCGCCGCCGCCTGCATGGCGGAGACCCCCGGCGCCACCCGGACGTCGACGCGGCGCCAGTCGGCGCGCCCGCCCCGGTCGAGGCATTCGAACACCAGCGCCGCCATGGCGTACACGCCCGGGTCGCCCGACGAGACCAGCGCCACGCGCCCGCCGCGCGCCGCCAAGTCGAGCGCATGGCGCGCCCGCGCCTCCTCCGCGCCGAGCGGGAAGGGATGGCGGCTCTGCCCCGGCGGCGGCGGGCCGAGCAGGTCGAGATAGCCGCCATAGCCCACCACGTCGCCGGCGGCGGCGAGCGCCGCCTCCGCCTCCGGCGTCCGCCAGGCGGGACCGCCGGGGCCGAGGCCGACCACCGCGAGGCGGCCGCGCGGCGCGCCCGCGGTCTCCGCGTCGATGATTCCGGCGGCGCGGGCGAGCGCGGCGGTCGCCCGCCCGGCGATGCGCTTGGGCGCGACAAGCTCTCCCTCCGGGCCGGCCGCCGCCAGCGCCGCCGCCTCCGCCACGCCGTGGCAGCCGACGGCGCGGAACACCGCGGCGGACGGGTTGGCGAGGCGCGGCGTCTCCTCCTCCAGCCGCGCGGCGGGGAAGAACCGCGCCGGCGCGCCGAAGCGCGCCGCGACGGCGTGCACCGCCGGCTCGTCGGCCTTCAGGTCGAGCGAGGCGACGCAGGCGACCGCCGCCCCGGAGACACCCGCCGCCGCGCATACCGCCTCGGCGAGCGCCGCCGCCTCGTCCGGGTCCGCGCCGCGTTCGCAGCCCACGCCGAGCGCCAGCCGGCGCGGGCGGTAGAGCAGCGCGCGCGGCGAACCCTTCGCCCCGGCGCGGTCGTCGACGCGGATTTCCAAGCCGCCGGCGGGGTCGAGGGGCAGCGCGCTTGCGGCGATCCAGGGCGGCGGATCGGCGGCGCGGACGCGCTCCCCCGCCAGCAGCGCGGCGAGGAACGCGCGGGCGTCGCCGGGATTGGCGAGCGTCCAGCCCGGCGGCGGGTCGTCCAGCGCGACGCCGAAGCGCGAGTCGGTGGCGGTGGTCACGGCCGCGCTTCCGCCCAGCGCCGCCGCGATGCGCCGCGCCATGCGGTTCGCGCCGCGGTGGCCGCCGAGCAACGGGACCGCATGCGCGCCGTCCTCCGACACCGCGACTACCGGCGGGTCGGAGTCCTTCCCCGCAAGCAGCGGCGCCAGCGCGCGGACGAGGATGCCCGCCGCGCACACGCCGACTATGGGCCGCCCGGCGCGGAACAGCGCCGCCAGATGCGCCGCCGTGTCGGCGAAGCTTTCATCGGCGCCGTCGACGCGCCCGGCGCGGCCGTGGACCGCCGCGCCGCCGAGCGCCGCCGCCGCCCGCCGCGCCGTCGCCAGCCCGCCCGCGCCGGGCGCGACGACCGCCGGCGTCACCGCTTCCACGCGCCGCCGCGCTTGTGGACGAGCGCCATCGAGAAGTAGGGGACGGCGGCCGGGTCCACAGCGGCCAGCGGCGGGGCGCGCTCGCTCGCCATCGTCGCGTGTTCGACGTAGCGCGCGCGGTCGGCGAGGCCGAGGGATTCCAGCACGCGGCGCAGTTTGGCGAAATGCCGCCCCACCTTCACCACCGCGGCGGCGTCGGCGGCGTCGATGCGGCGCGCCAGCTCCGCCTCGGCGAGGCTGGCGGGGATCACGCTCAGCACGTCGTCGCGCGCCGCGAGCGGGAAGCCCAGCCGCGCCGCGCAGGCGGTCAGCGACGACACGCCGGGAACGACCTCGACGGGGACGCGCTCCGCGAGGCGGGCGAACAGGTACATGAACGAACCGTAGAGGAAGGGGTCGCCTTCGCACAGCGCCGCCACGTCGCCGCCGGCGGCGGCGCGCGCCGCGATCGCCGCCGCCGCGCGGTCGTAAATCGCGTCCGCCGGGAAGCGCGCCGCCGACATGGGCACGCGGATCGCCATTTCCTCCCGGCCGCCGTCGAGATGCGGCGCGACGATGGCGCGGGTCAGGCTCTCGCCCTCCTCCGGCGCAGGATAGACGACGAGCGACGCGGCGCGCAACAGGCGCAGCGCCTTGAGGGTGATCAGCTCCGGGTCGCCGGGGCCGACTCCGAGGCCGTACACCGTCCCCGTCACGATTTGACCTGCGCGAGTTGCGTCACCGGCGCGAGCGCGCGCCAGACGAGGCCGCCGCCCAGCGGCTCGGCGCGGGAGACCGCGATGCGCGCAAGCGCGCCGCCGTGGCGCGCCTGGCGCTCCAGTAGGCGCGCCTCGCCGGCGGCGGTGACGGAGTTGGCGACCAGCCGCCCGCCCGGCCGCAGCGCGGCGCGGCAGGCGTCCCACACCGCAGCGTCCGCCGCGCCGCCGCCGATGAACGCCGCGTCGGGCGCCGCCAGCCCGGCGAGCGCGCCGGGCGCTTCGCCGGCGGCGACCTCGAGGCGGTCCGCGCCCAGCGCCTCGGCGTTGCGGCGGATGCGCGCCGCGCGCGCCGGGTCGCGCTCGACGGCGACGGCGCGGCAGGCGGGGTGCGCGCGCAGCCATTCGACGGCGATCGAACCCGCCCCCGCGCCCACGTCCCACAACAGTTCGCCGGGCGCGGGCGCGAGCGCCGCCAGCGTCGCCGCGCGGACCTCGCGCTTGGTGAGCTGGCCGTCGTGTTCGTAGGCGGCGTCGGCGAGGCCGGGGACGAGTCCCGGCGGCGGCGGGGCGCCCGCGCCGGCGGCGCAGAGAATGGCGATGGCGTTGAGGGCGGCGGCGGGTGCCTCCGGCCAGTCGCGCGCTCGCCTGTCGCGGCGGCGGAATTGCGGCCCGCCCATATGTTCGAGCACGGACATCGCGCTGTCGCCGTAGCCGCGCGCCGCGAGCAGCCGGGCGCAGGCGGCCGGCGTCGCCCCGTCGCGGGAGAGCGCCAGCAGCCGCGCGCCGGGCCGGAGATATGCCGCCAGCGCCGCAACGGGCCGCGCGTGCAGCGACAGGGTCGCCACCTCCGCGCGCGGCCATTTGAGCTCGGCGCAGGCGAGCGCGAAGGCGTCCGCCGCCGGGACCACCGTCATTTCCTCCGGCGGAACCCGCCGCGCCAGCGCCGCGCCGACGCCGTAATGCATCGGGTCGCCGGTCGCAAGGACGCATACGCGGCGCGGGCGCAGCGCGAGCAGCGCGTCGACTCCCGCCGCGAACGGGCGCGGCCACGGCAGGCGCGGCCGCCCGTCATCGGGGATCATCGCCAGATGCCGCCGCCCCCCGGCGAGGACCTCGGCGGAGTCGAGCAACGCCCGCGCCCGGGGGCCGAGCCCGTCCGCCCCCTCCTCGCCGACGCCGACGACCGAGAGCCATGCGCCGTCCGCGCCGCGCCGTTTCTCCGCCATTCCGCGTCCCGCCCCCATCCGGGCCCGTCGATACCACACGCGCCGGCCTTTCCATGCATGAAACGGGGGGTTGCGGCGCGGCGATCGGTCATATAGGCTCTTCGCATGACCGGAACCGTAGCCGATTTCGACACCTTGGCGGTGGCGCGTGAACTCGAGTCCGCCGGCTTCGCCAAGCGCCAGGCCGAAGCCGCCGCCGTCGCCATTCGCGACGGGCGCGCCGGCCTCGCCACCAAGACCGATATCCGCCGCCTGGAGAACAAGATCGAGGACTGCGCGACGAAAGCCGATCTCGCCAATCTCAAGGCGGATATGCTCAAGGTGGCGATCGGGATCGTCATTGCGCAGACGGCGTTAACCGCGGGGTTGATATTCGGCTTCGTGGAAATTTTCGGCGGCGCGCCGTAACGGATCGGGCGGACGTGATCCGCGCGCCATGACGATCTATCGCGGGGAGCGGACCATCGACGGCGTCGTCGTCACCGCGGACGGCGCGCCGCTGGCGGAGCGCGCCGACCTCAAGCGGTTCACCGACCGCGGGTTCGAGTGGACCTACGAGGGCGCGGCGCCGGCGCAGCTGGCGCTCGCCCTGCTCGCCGACCACACCGGCGACGATACGCGCGCGCTCGCGCTGTGCGCGCCGTTCATGCGCGCCGTCGTCGCCAATTTCGAGAACGAGTGGGAAATGACCGGGGCCGACATCGACGCGGCGCTCCGCGCCATGCCGGAAACCGGGGGAGGGAACGGACCATGACGGAACTCGCGGCCAGCGCCATGAACGACCGCCAGCGCGCCTACCGCGCCGAATACCGCCGGCGCGTCAACAGCTGGTACAGCGGCGCGCTGCACGTAGCGGTCATCTACGCCATCGGCGCGCTCGCCTTCTACGTCTATACCGCCCACATAACCGCCGTCGCGTGGTGGGAGTGGCTCACCGTCCCGGTCGTGTTCCTGCTGTGCAACGTTTTCGAGTGGCTCCTGCACCGCCACGTCATGCACCGGCCGCAGAAGTCCGCCGCGCTGCGGGCGATCTACCGCCGCCACACGCTGATGCACCACCAGTTCTTCACCGACACGGAGATGCGCTTCGCCGGGCCGCGCGACTGGCGGGTGACGTTCTTCCCGCCCTACGCGCTGGTGGTGTTCGTGCTGATGTCGATCCCCGGCGCGGCGGCGGTCGGCTGGCTGTTCTCGCCCAATTGCGGCTGGCTGCTGATGTGCACGACCACCGGGGTGTACCTCACCTACGAGTTCATGCATTTCTGTTGCCACGTGGACGAGGGCCGGTTCGTGCGCCACTGCCCGTTCGTCAACACCATCCGCCGCCACCACGCCGCGCACCACGCGCAATCGCTGATGATGGAGCGGAACATGAACCTGACCTTCCCCATCGCCGACTGGCTGTTCGGGACCTCCGACCTCGACCGCGGCCTGCTGGGGCACCTGTTCAACGGCTACTCGACCGAGCACGTGCGCGGCGACCTGCGCCGCGCCGCGCGCACGCCCCTGCCGGAGGGAGCCGCGCCGTGAAACACCTCTGGTTCCACCTGATGCCCTACACCGAGCTGCCGGACGACTTCCGGGAGAACCACCCCTCGGTGTGGGTCGATATCCACTCCAGCCTGTTCCGGCCCGAACGCGCGCACGCCATGTACAACGCGTTCATGGACGAGATGGAGTTCGCCGCCCGGGCCGGCCTCGACGCGGTGTGCTGCAACGAACACCACTCCAACGGCTACGGGTTGATGCCGTCGCCGAACCTGGTCGCGAGCGCGCTGGCGCGCCGGGCGGCGCCGGAGGCGGCGATCTGCGTCATGGGCAACAGCCTGGCGCTCTACAACCCGCCGACCCGCGTCGCGGAGGAATTCGCGATGATCGACTGCATATCCGGCGGGCGGCTCATCGCCGGGTTCCCGGTCGGCTCACCGATGGACACCTGCTACGCCTACGGGCAGAACCCGTCGCAACTGCGCGAGCGCTATTACGAGGCGCACGACCTGGTCCTCCGCGCGTGGACCGAGCCCGACACCTTCGCCTTCGCCGGGCGGTTCAACAGCCAGCGCTACGTCAACGCCTGGCCGCGCCCGATCCAGCGCCCGCACCCGCCGATCTGGATCCCCGGCGGCGGGTCGGTGGAGACGTGGCGGTGGTGCGCCCGCATGGACTACGTCTATTGCTACCTGTCCTATTACGGCTACAAGGCGGCGCGCCAGACGATGCAGGGCTTCTGGGACGAGATGGCGCGGCTCGGCAAGGACCGCAACCCCTACCGCGCCGGCTTCCTCCAGTTCGTCGGCGTCGCCGAGACCGAGCGCGAGGCGCGCGAGCTCTACCGCGAACCCGCCGAATACTTCTACGGCCGCTGCCTGCACATCGATCCGCGCTTCGCGACCCCGCCGGGCTACGCCACCGAGGCGACGATCCGCGCCGGCGTCGAAAGCCAGGTCGGGCAGGCGGCGCTGCGCAGCAAGCGCGCCATCGCCGGGGTGGACAAGAAGGCGCGCGAGTTCGACGCCATCCTCGACAACGGCTACGTCATCGTCGGAACGCCGGACCAAGTGGCCGAGAAACTGCGCGAGGTCGCGACCGAACTGCGCTTCGGCCAGCTCATGCTGCTGCTGCAATTCGGCAACATGGGCAAGGAGCTGGCGAACTACAACACCCGCCTCTACGCCGAGAAGGTGATGCCGCAGCTCGCCGACCTGTGGAGCGAGTGGGAGAACCGCTGGTGGCCGCGGCCGATGGCGCTCGCCGACCGCGCCGCGCCGGACCCGGTGGCCTGGGCGGCGGCCGAGGCGGCCGAATAAGTGCCCGCCGAACCGGAGTCGGCGTTCGTCGAGGTCAACGGCGCGCCGTGCCGGGTGTGGCGCAAGGGCGCCGGGCCGGCGGTCGGCTACCTGCCGGGGCATGGCGGGTTGCCGAAGTGGATCCCCTTCCTCGACGCGCTGGCCGAGCGCTACACGGTCATCGCGCCGTCGCTGCCCGGCTACCCCGGCGGCGAGGGGCATCGCCGGCTCGACGCGCATATCGACTGGGTCCTCGCCGCGCGCGACCTGCTGACGGCCGCCGGGCTGGACGGCGCGGCGGCGCTGGTGGGCGGCGGCCCCGGCGGCGCCTTCGCGGCCGAGGTTGCGGCGTTCTGGCCCGATTCCTGCGCCAGGCTGGCGCTGATCGCTCCGTGGGGCCTGTGCGACGAGGCCGAGCCGATGGCCGACCCGTGGGGCCAGCGCAAGCCCGACCTGCCGGGGCTGATGTGCCACGACCCGGCGGTGTGGAAGGCGCTTGTCGCCGCGCCGGAGGGCGCCAATTCGGTGGAGTGGCCGATAGAGCAGACGCGGGCGCTGGAGGCGTCGGCGCGCGCTTTCTGGCCGCTCGGCGACACCGGCCTGGCCCGCCGCCTGGGCCGCATCGCCTGCCCGACCCTGTTGTTGTGGGGCGCGGAGGACCGCATCCTCCCGCGCTCCTACGCCGACCGTTTCGCCGCCGGCGTGTCCGGCCCGGCGGAGGTTCGCGTCCTCGCCGCCGCCGCCCATCGCCCCGAGCTCGACCGCCCGGAGGAGGCCGCCCGCCTCGTCGCCGATTTCATCGGCTGACGGCGGCGCGGGATCGTTAGAGGCCGTTTCGAAATGATTTGAGTGATTTCAGTCGGTTGTGGTTCACTGGTTGTGGGAACCAGCCAGCGAGGCGCGACATGTGGACTGAAATCACTCGCGCGAAGTCCGCGCGCGATGGCGTGCGCTATGCAAGCGATTTGCGAGAGGCGGAATGGCGATTGATTGCCCCCGACATGCCGGCCCGCAAGCCTCTGGGACGCCGGCGCCGCACGGATTTGCGGGAGGTGGTCAACGCCATCTTGTACGTCCTTCGCAGCGGCTGTCCGTGGCGCATGTCGCCGAAGGAGTTCCCGCCATGGCGGACGGTGTATCGATATTTCTCGGCCTGGCGCGATAGCGGTTTGTGGGTGTCGATCGGCCATCGCCTTATGCTGGAGGCGCGCAAGGCGGAGGGGCGGCGGGCCAGCCCGTCCGCCGGCGTCGTCGACAGCCAATCGGTGAAGACCACGGAAAGCGGCGGACCGCGCGGTATGTAAATTGCCGACTCCGGACACAGGATAATAGTGAGTTACTGCTGGATAGATGAAAACGACACGCTAATTGCGCCACCGACGGATCCGTTGACAATCGGATCGTCGACACAGCGGTCGAGCAAATTGGCGGCGGTCGTTCACAACAGCTCCGGCTGCGCCATCGGGCCGCCGGTGAACGGGTCGGTCATCGGCGGGAGCGGCGGCATGCGGCCGTC
The DNA here is from genome assembly GCA_965242575.1 of Alphaproteobacteria bacterium. Classification (GTDB taxonomy): domain Bacteria; phylum Pseudomonadota; class Alphaproteobacteria; order UBA7887; family UBA7887; genus JANQOH01. The sequence goes on along the minus strand of OZ251461.1, from coordinate 884,513 downwards.
GAAGTATTCGCGGACGGACCACAACTGCATCCGGGGATACCGCGCCGCGCCGATCGCCACCTCGCCCATCGCGGCCGCCTCGCGGCGCGCGGCCGGCGACGTGACCGGGTCCAGCGTCACGAAACAGCCGAGCGCGGCGCGGTCGCGCTCCATCGCGTTCATGAACGCGCGGAGTTGGTCGAGGCCGAACCGGCCGCCCTTGACCTGCGCCAGCGCCAGCCTGGATTCGCGGGTGTCGGGTAGGACAGCGAGGGTCGCGCGGCCGTCGACTCCGCCATCGCCCCGCTGCCGGGCGTTCGGCGCGAACCCGGGAAGCCGCGTCACCGCCCAGCTCTCGAAGTCGAAGGGTCGCTCGCGCGCCAGCATGCGCGCCGACTCCATGTCACCCGGAATGCCGCGCGCAGGAATGCGCGGATTCTTCAATCGGCGCTCCCGGACCAGGTCGATGGCGAACGCGGAAATATCGACCCCGATCCAGCGCCGGCCCAGGCGCCGCGCCGCCTCTATCGTCGTTCCGCAGCCGCAGAACGGGTCCAGCACCGTGTCTCCGGGCGCGCTGCTGGCGCGCAATATCCGCTCCAGCAGCGCCAGCGGCTTTTGCGTCGGGTAACCCAGCCGCTCGCTGGACGACGAATGTTGTTGAAACGACATGACGTCCGACCACACGTCGGTCAACGCGACGCCCTCGGTCTCGTCCAGGTATTGCCTGCGCTTCTCCGCCCGGTCGTCGCGGTACCGCCGGCCTTCCGGATCGACCTTGCGGAAGCGGGCGATGTATTCCGGCTTGTGAGGCAGATATTGCTTGTCGAACGTGAATTCGTCCCCGCGCGTGTAGTAGAGAATGGTGTCGTGCCCGCGAATCCATCCGTTCACGGAGCTCTTGTAGCCCGACGCCGTTCGCAGGCTCCAGATAATCTCCCGGCGGAAGTTCGCATGCCCGAAAATCCCGTCCATGACGATCTTGAGGTAATGCGACGCCGTCGGGTCGCAATGCAGGTAGATCGAACCCGCGGGCTTCAGCAGGCGGCGCATATGCTCCAGCCGCTCCGCCATATAGGCGAGGTAGGCCAGCATGCCCGACGGCCCCAGCGCCGCGCGAAGGCCGAGTATCGCCCGATGCGCCGGGCGCGCCGCGGCGTCCTCGATCCGGCGCAGCCGCGCCTCCGCCGCCGAATCCCACCGCCAGCTGTCGTCGAACGCGCGGAACTGCGCCCCGCCCTCCGGGCCGCCGCCGCTGGAGAAGAGGATGTCGTAGCCCGTGTTCGAGTTGAACGGCGGGTCGAGATAGATCAGGTCGACCGACCGGTCGGGCCAGCGCGCCATCCAGTCGAGACAATCGCCGTAATAGAGCGCGTCGCGTTCCATCGGGCGGCCGGTCCGTCTATCCTGCCGCCGGTCGCGGCGAGCGCGCAGCGTATCATGGCCCCAGGACGATTCCGAAAGGGAGCGGCGCCCGCGCGGCCCGATCTCTCCGCCCTGCCGCCGCTGCGCGCGGTCATCGCCGCGCATCGGATTTCGGCGCGCAAGAAGCTGGGGCAGAACTTCCTTCTCGACCTCAACCTCACCCGCCGCATCGCGCGCGCGGCCGGGGCGCTGGAGGGCGCGCGCGTCGTCGAGATCGGGGCCGGGCCGGGCGGGCTGACCCGCGCCCTGCTCGAGGCGGGCGCCGAGGTCGTCGCGGTGGAGCGCGACCCGCGCTGCGCGGCGGCGCTGGCGGATCTCGAACGCGCCGCGGCCGGGCGCCTGCGCGTCGTCCACGCCGACGCGCTGGCGGTCGATCTCGCCGAACTCGCCCCGCCGCCCCGGCGCGTCGTCGCCAACCTGCCCTACAACCTCGCCACCCGCTTGTTGACGGGATGGCTGGAGGCGCTCGCCCGCGACGCGGGCTTCGCCGCCGGCTTCACGCTGATGTTCCAGAAGGAGGTGGCGGCGCGGCTCGCGGCGGCGCCCGGCGCGCCGGCCCGGGGGCGGCTCGGCGTGCTCGCGCAATGGCTGTGCGCGGTGGAGATCGCGTTCGACGTGCCGGCGCGCGCCTTCGCCCCGCCGCCCAAGGTCGCGTCCAGCGTCGTCCGCCTCGCGCCCCGCGCCGCCCCGCCGCCGGCGGACGCGGCCGCGCTGCGGCGCGTGACCGCCGCCGCCTTCGGCCAGCGCCGCAAGATGCTGCGCTCCAGCCTGGCGGCGCTCGGCGTCGACACGCCGGCGCTGCTCGCCGGGGCCGGGGTCGACGGGCGCTTGCGCGCGGGCGTGCTGGAGGTCGCCGATTTCCTCCGGCTCGCCGCCGTCCTCAGCCGTCTTGAAGCCCGGCGATGAAGCGGCTCATCTCGACGTAACGCTCGCGGCGCAGGCGCTCGGCGGCGAGGATCGCCGCGACCTCCTCCAGCGCGCGCTCGATGCGGTCGTTGACGACGATGTAATCGTATTCCGCCCAATGGGTCATTTCGCCCGCCGCCTTGGCCATCCGCCCGGCGACCGCCTCGGCGCTGTCGCTCGCCCGCTTGCGCAGGCGCTTCTCCAGCTCCCGCGTCGACGGCGGCAGGACGAAAACCTTGACCAGGTTGGCGCGCGCCGTCTCGGTCAACTGCTGCGCGCCCTGCCAGTCGATGTCGAACAGCACGTCGCGCCCGGCCTCCAGCGACTTTTCGACCGGCAGGCGGGGCGTGCCGTAATGGTGCTCGAACACCCGCGCGTGCTCCAGCAGCTCGCCGCCGGCGGCCATGGCGTCGAACTCGGCGCGCTTGACGAAGCGGTAGTCCTCTCCGGCCCGCTCCCCGGCGCGCGGCGGGCGGGTCGTCACCGACACCGACATCCACAGGTTTTCGTCGCCGGCGAGCAGGCCGCGCGCGATGGTCGTCTTGCCCGCGCCCGACGGCGAGGACAACGCCAGCATCAGCCCGCGCCGGCGCGGCCTGGCGCTAGCGGCGGCCATCGCGGCGCGAGTCCGGGCGAGGGATCATGCGGGGCGGCTCCGAATCCGGGCGCGGTATAGCCCATCCGGCGCGGTCAGGGCCACCGCAGGCGGTCGAGCAGCTCGGCGGGCCGCGCCGTCCACGCCGCGCCGGCGCTGCGGGCCAGCGGAACGACGGGGACCCCGCCGGCGAAACGGGCGATGACGGCGGCGGTCTCCGCCAGCGGCGGCGCCGCCCCGGCGGATTCGTCGACGACGACGGAATCGAGCGCCGCGCCCGCCTCGCGCAGCGCGGCGATGGCGGTCAGCGTGTGGCTGATGGTCCCCAGATAGCTCCCCGCCACCAAGATGGCGGGAGCGCCGAGCGCGGCGATCCAGTCGCGGACGGTCCGGCGCTCGTCGAGCGGGACCATGACGCCGCCGACGCCCTCGATCAGCAGGTCGCGGCCCGGCCGCGCCATCGCCTCGCGGCAGAACGCCAGCAGCGAGTCGAAGTCCACGCGCCGGCCCTCGCGGCGCGCCGCCATGTCCGGCGACAGCGGCGCGGCGAACCGCCACGGCGCGATGGCGGCGACGGAGCCGGCGTCGACGGATCGGCCGAGCGCCGCCAGCAGAACCCCCGGGTCGCTCTCCCGCGCCGCCGCATCGGCGTAACCGCTCACGACGGGCTTGAGCGCCGCGGCCGGGCGCCCGCGCGCGCGCAGCTGGGCGCAGAGCGAGGCCGTGACGTAGGTCTTGCCGATCTCGGTGCCGGACGCGGTGACGAACCGGACGGTCACACGGCGCTCCGCACCGCGTCGGCGAGGCGGTCGACGTCCTCCTCGCGGTGCGCGGCGCTCAAGGTGACGCGCAGCCGCGCCGTCCCGCGCGGCACGGTGGGCGGGCGGATCGCCGCGACCAGGAAGCCCTCCGCCTCCAGCCGGCGCGAGGCGGCGAGCGCCGCTTCCGACTCGCCGCAGAGGATGGGAACGATGGGGCTTTGCGCCTCCGGCAGCCCCAGCCGCCGCGCGAAGCGGCGCGCCAGCGCCAGCGGGCGTTCCGCGAGCGCCGGATCCGACTCGACGATCTCCAGCGCGGCGAGGGCGGCGGCGGCGGAGGCCGGCGGCAGGCCGGTCGAATAGATCAGCGTGCGCGCCCGCGTGCGCATCAGGTCGACCACCGGCCGGTCGGCGCACAGGTAGCCGCCGTAGCCGCCGAGCGCCTTCGACAGCGTGCCCATCTGCAACGGCGGCTTGCGCCGCGCCAGCGCGCCGGAGCCGCGCCCCGCCGCGAGGACCCCGATGCCGTGCGCGTCGTCGGTCATCAGCCAGGCGCCGTGGCGCTCGGCGGCTTCGCCCAGCGCGTCGATGGGCGCCAGGTCGCCGTCCATGCTGAACACGCCGTCGGTGACGACCAGGGCGTTGCGCCGCCCCGCGCGCTCGCGGGCGAGGATCTCCCCGGCATGGCCCGCGTCGTTGTGGCGGAAGCGGAAGACCGCCGCGCCGCCGAGTCGCGCGCCGGCGAGCAGGCAGGCATGCGAGAGTTCGTCGGCGACGACCAGGTCGCGCGGCCCCGCCAGGACCGGGAGTATTCCCAGATTGGCGAGGTAGCCGGAGCCGAAGACGACGCAATCCCCGGTTCCCTTGAACGCCGCGAGCCTGGCCTCGAGGCGGGCGAACAGCGGGTGGTCGCCGGTGACGAGCCGCGAGGCGCCGGCGCCCGCGCCGTACTCGTCGATGGCCCGCCGCGCCGCCGCCTTCACCGCCGGATGGTGCGACAGGCCGAGATAGTCGTTGCAGCAGAACGAGACCAGTTCCGCGCCGCCGCGCCGGGCCCGTCCGCCCGCCGCGCGCGCGGTCTCGACGGGCGCCCGGCGTTCGCGCCGCGCCTCGAGTTCGGCGAGTTTCGCCTCCGCGAAGGCGGCGAGCGACCGGTGCGCGTGGGCCAGGGCGGAGCCTCGAAGGACGGAGCGCGGCCGGCGCGGCTTGACCGCACACGGCGGGAAACGCTATAATGCCGCCATGCATGGGGAGAATCCAGCCGCCGGCCGCGCCGCGGGCGACGACCCGCCGGGCGGCGCGGCGGACGAGTGCGCGCCGCGCCACGACTGGACTCCCGCCGAAGCGCTGGCGCTGCTCGACCTGCCGTTCGCCGAACTGATGTTCCGCGCGCAAACGGTCCACCGCCGCGGTTTCGACCCGAACCGGGTGCAGATGTCGACGCTGCTGTCGATCAAGACCGGCGGCTGCCCGGAGGATTGCGCCTACTGCCCGCAAAGCGCGCGTTACGACACCGGAGTCGCGGCCGAAAAATTGATGGACGCCGGCGCCGTGGTCGCGGCGGCGCGGCGGGCGCGCGACGCCGGCGCGAGCCGCTATTGCATGGGCGCGGCGTGGCGCGGCCCGAAGGATCGCGACCTCGACCGCGTCTGCGCCATGGTGCGCGGGGTCAAGGCGCTCGGCATGGAGACCTGCGTCACGCTGGGGATGCTGGCGGACGGACAGGCGGAGAAGCTGAAGCGCGCCGGCCTCGACTATTACAACCACAACATCGACACATCGCCCGGGTTCTACGGCGAGATCGTGACGACGCGCAGCCTCGCCGACCGGTTCGAGACGCTGGAGCGGGTGCGCGCCGCCGGCATATCCGTCTGCTGCGGCGGGATCGCCGGAATGGGCGAAAGCCGGGCCGACCGCGCGGCGATGCTGGCGGCGCTGGCCTCGATGCCGCGCCATCCGGAGAGCGTGCCCATCAACATGCTGGTGCGGGTCGAGGGAACGCCGCTGGCGGATGCGGAGCCGCTGGACGGGATCGAGTTCGTCCGCGCGATCGCCGCGGCGCGCGTCATGATGCCGGGCTCGGTGGTCCGGCTGTCCGCCGGGCGCGAAACGATGAGCGACGAGACCCAGGCGCTGGCCTTCCTCGCCGGCGCCAATTCGATCTTCATCGGCGAGAAACTGCTGACCACCCCGAACCCGGAGGAGTCGCGCGACCGCCGCCTCTGGGCGCGCCTGGGCGTCCGCCCGATGCCGGCCGCCACCGGCGAGGGCGGCGGCGGCGCAACCGAACCGTCGATCCGATACGCCGTCGAACCGGTGGCCGATTGAACCGCTCCTCCGGCGCCATGCCGGACTGGTACGCCCGCGGGCGCGACCGCGTCTGGCTCCCCTATACGCAGATGAAGACGGCGCCGCCGCCGCTCGCCGTCGAACGCACCGAGGGCGTCCGCCTCCATCTGGCCGACGGACGGGTGTTGATCGACGGGATCGCGTCGTGGTGGACGGCGGTGCACGGCTACAACCACCCCCGCCTCGTCGCCGCCATCGCCGAACAGGCGGCGCTGATGCCGCACGTCATGCTGGGCGGCCTCGCGCACCGGCCGGTCATGGAGCTGGCGGAGCGTCTGGCGGCGCTGCTGCCGGGGCCGCTGAACCGCGTATTCTTCTCCGACTCCGGCTCGGTCGCGGTCGAGGTCGCGATGAAGATGGCGGTGCAGTCCCATCGCAACCGGGGCGCCGTGCGGCGGACGCGGTTCCTGAGTTTCGCCGGGAACTACCACGGCGACACCTTCGCGGCGATGAGCATTTGCGACCCGGAGGAGGGGATGCACCGCCTGTTCGCAGGCGTGCTGCCGGAGCAGATCGCGGCGCCGCTGCCGACGACCGAAGCGGCGCGGGCGGCGCTGGGCGAACTGCTGGAGGCGCGGGGCGGGGAGATCGCCGCGGTCGTCGTCGAGCCGCTCATCCAGGGCGCCATCGGGATGCGGATGCACGACGCGGCGGCGCTGCGCGCCATCGGCGACGCCGCGCGCGCCCACGGCCTGCCGTTGATAGCGGACGAGATTTTCACCGGCTTCGGGCGGACGGGGACGATGTTCGCCTTCGAACAGGCGGGCGTGGCGCCGGATATCGTCACCCTGTCGAAGGCGCTGACGGGCGGGACCCTGCCGCTGGCGGCGACGGTGGCGACCGACGAGATTTTCTCCGCCTTCCTGTCCGACGACCCGGAGGCGGCGCTGATGCACGGCCCGACCTATATGGGCAACGCCGCCGCCTGCGCCGCCGCGCTGGCCTCGCTCGACCTGCTCGCCGAGGAGCCGCGTCTGGCCCAGGTCCGCGCCATCGAGCGCCGCCTCGCCGCCGCGCTCTCGCCCCTCGCCGCGCTGCCGAACGTGCGCTCGGTCCGCGTCAAGGGCGCGGTGGGGGCGGTGGAGCTGGCGGCGAACCCGCGTCCGGCCCGCCTCCGCCGACGTTTCATCGACGCCGGCGTGTGGCTGCGCCCGATAGGAAGCGTGGTCTATACGACGCCGGCCTACACGATGGACGAAGCCGACCTCGCCCGCGTTACCGGCGCCATCGCCGACGCCGCGGCGGCGGACGTCGGTTGAAGGGCGAAGTCATCGGCCATGCGCGCGCCTCGACGCAAGCGACCGCGAAACCGCGAAATGTCCGCTCCCCCCGGCGTCGACCTCCGCGCGCTGGCCGGGCGCGTCGACTATGTCGGCAGCGTGGAGCACAAGGACGTCCCCAGTTTCGCCGGTTTGCCCCGCTTGCGAAGAGACGCCTCATGCTGCCCGCGCGCGCTGGCGCTCCAGAGGGATAAAATTCGAGATCGGTTGCGTTCGGCGATTCGTCGCGGCGCGGTCGGCGCGCCATGGGAGCGAGGATTCCCACGCTACGCATGGTATATGGACGACGGTGTGGTTTACGAGGGCCGCTTGGTGAATTCCCAGACAGGGACCTACAAGGGATACCCGCTCGACGACGACGAATGGCCGGCGGGAATCGAGGCGCTGTATGCCGAACCTTGAATTCGAATTCGACTGGATGGGCGCGGACGGCGTCGCGGGGCCGGAACTGCGCGCGACGTGGGCGTCGCTGCGGATACGGGCCGGCGAAACGGCGATCGCCCGTGTTTTCGACAGTCGCTCCAGGACGGTTCGCGAGGAAATTTTCGTTCCGATCTACCCGCTCGCCGAGTGGCTGGCGACGAATTGGTGGTTCCTTACGCACGAACTGGCAAACCCGGTAAAAGAACGCGACCCGGGTTTCTTGCGCCGACACACGCTTGGCGTCGGCATGGACGGATACGCTTTTCCGACGTTGAGAATCGCGCCGACGGGCGCCCGAACCCGCCTTGAATGGCTACCCGGGCGGTCCCGTTGGGCGGGGGTCGATTTTCTCTCCGGCGGAAGCCTCTGGGTGGACAGCGGCGCGTTTCGCGAAACCTGCGCCGATCTGATCGACGGGACGGTGCGCCGCCTCGATTCGTTCGATATCGAAGGCACCCTTCTGCAAGAGGAATGGGCCGCCGTCCAGGCCGCCGACCGCGCGGAGGCCGATTTTTGCGAGGCCGCCGCCGGCCTGGGTTGGGACCCGTACGCCATCGCGGAGGATGACCGCGCGCTGGTGCTCGATCTGGCCGGAAGACTCGACGGGATGCCGCTCGGGGAATCCGTGGCGGCCCTGGACGGACGAGACCCGGCCGCCGGATGCGCGGCCATATCGCGCGCCGCCCGCCGCGCGAGGGAGCGCGGACTCGCCTTGAGTCGCGTCGGGTCGGTTCGGAGCCACGTGCTGGAGGCGGCGAACCTGGAGGAAGGCAATCCGTGGCGCGCCGGATACGAGTTGGCGAGGGCGTTTCGGCGCGCCCTGGACCTGGACGGAGCGCCGTTGCCGACGATGGCGGGCGTGGCGGAGGCGGTGGGCGAATCCCCCGAGTCGCTGGAGGAGGCGGCGCGCCCGGTCGATTTCTCCGGCGCGGAGCTGATCGACGGGGTGGTGGTCCGCGACGACGAGAACAACCCGGCTTTCGCGTTGCGAAGGTTTGGCGAGAACGGCAGGAAGTTCCTCTTCTGCCGCGCGCTGGCGCAAGTCCTCGTATCTCCGGATTCGAATGCGTTGCTCACTCGAGCGCGCTCCGAGCAACAGCAGCGCAACCGCGCCTTCGCCGCCGAATTCCTGGCGCCCTCCGCCGCGTTGCGGAACAAGGCGCCGGCCGCTTCGGTCGACGGCGAGGACATGGACGAGCTGGCGCGGGAGTTCGGAGTTTCTCCCTTCGTGATCGCGCATCAAATCGAGAATCACGGTATCGCCGCCATATCCTCCGAGATCGGATTGCGGCCATAAACATCTTCCGAACCCGGCGGGCTCGGGAATTCGTTGGCGCGGCGGTCGTCGACGATCCCGTGATCGCGAGGCGTCGATATTTTGGTTTCGTTTGGCCGAATTGCATCGCAATCCAAAATTCGCGCGGCCCGGGCGGCGGGCCGCCCATAGCCTCGGTGTCCCACGTTCCCGGACCGAGGACATCGGGACATTCTTCAGCGAGGGCCTCCTCGGACAGGTCCCGACGATCCGCCCATGGCGGTTTTCCGCCTTCATTGATGTGCGACATTTTTGCTCTCCATACTTACGCTCATGTTCGTTCCGCACCATCGAGTTCTTCCCGGCCGACCTCCGCCGACCGCCGAAACCGCCCCGAAAACGTGCGCCCTACACCTCCAGCCACTCCCCGCGCACCTTCTCGTCGGCCTTGAACTCATCCACCGAGCCGTCGAACACGATCTTGCCGTGGCCCATTACGTAGATGCGGTGCGAGATGTCCAACGCGATGGCGAGCTTCTGCTCCACCAGCAGGATCGACACGCCGCGGCGGGCGATCTCGGCGAGGAGGCGGGCCACCTGTTCGACCAATTTCGGCGCCAGGCCCTCGGTGGGCTCGTCGATCATCACCAGGTCCGGGTCGCCCATCAGCGTGCGGCACATGGTGAGCATCTGCTGTTCGCCGCCGGAAATCACCGAACCCAGGGCGTCGGCGCGCTCGCGCAGGTTGGGGAACATGTCGAACATGTCGTCGATGGACCAACGGCCCTTCGCGCGCATGTCCTTTATGCCCAGGACCAGGTTCTGGCGCACCGTGAGGGTGGGGAAGATGTTGCGGTTCTCGGGGACGTAGCCGACGCCGCGGCGGGCGATCTCATGCGTCTTGCGGCCGTCTATCCGCTCGCCCTTGAAGGTAATGGCGCCGTGCGGCGCCACCTCGCCGGTGACGGCCTTGAGCGTCGTCGAGCGGCCGACGCCGTTGCGGCCCAGCAGGCTCACGATCTCCCCCGCGCCCACGTCGAAACTCACGCCCTGGAGGATGTGGCTCTTGCCGTAATAGGCGTGCAGGTCGCGCACCCGGAGCATCACGCCGCCTCCGTGCCGAGATACGCCTCGCGGACCGCAGCGGAGGCGCGGATCTCCGCCGGCGCGCCGGTCGCTATGATCTCCCCATAGACCAGGACCGAAATGCGGTCGGCGAGGTCGAACACCACCCCCATGTCGTGCTCGACGATGACCAGGGTCTTGCCCTCGGAAATGCGGCGGATCAGCGCCACCGCCTGCTCGATCTCGGAATGGCTCATCCCGGCGGTCGGCTCGTCGAGCAGGATCGTTTCCGCGCCGCCGGCGATGGCGACGCCGAGCTCCAGGGCGCGCTGGTCGGCGTAGGAGAGCAGGCCGGCCGGCAGATTCCGCTTTTCCCACAGGCCGGTCCGGCGCAGGACGCCCTCGGCGCGCTCGGCGACGTCGCGGAGGCGGCCCACCAGCTTCCACCACGCATAACCGTGGCCGAGCGCGAACAGCGCGCCGCAGCGGACGTTGTCGAGCACGCTCATGCGGGCGAAGATGTTGGTGACCTGGAACGACCGCGCGAGGCCCATGCGGGCGATGGCGAACGGGGGCTTGCCGGCGATGTCCTCCCCGTGGAGGCGGATCTCGCCCGCCGAGGGCGGGAAGCGGCCGCTGACCAGGTTGTAGAGGGTGGACTTGCCGGCGCCGTTGGGGCCGATGATGGCGTGGCGCTCGCCGGCCGCGACCTCCAGGTCGACGCCGCGGATGATCTCGGTCTTGCCGAAGCTCTTGCGGACCCCGGCGAGGGCGAGGGCGGCGGTCACGCGCCGAGCCTCGCGCGGGCGGCGGCGATGGCCTCGCTCCACGCCGCGGCGGCGGGCGGCCAGGTCCGGCGCATGGCGAGCGCGCCGGCGCCGGCGAGCGCGGCGAAGGCGGCCCACGACAGGACGCCGGACGGGTCGACCGCGACGCCGAAGACCGAAAGGTCGGTCTCGGTGCTCAAGCGCGAGCTCAGGAAGTAGAGCATCTCGACGAGGCCGATGACGCCGAGCGCGCCCGCGACCGACGCGGCCGAAAACGCCGCGTAGGGCAGCGCGAGGGGGGCCAGGAGGCGCGCGCCGCCGGCCCAGATCGGCCGGTGCATGGCGACCAGCCCGGCGAGGCCGCCGGGGAAGAACATGATCACGGCGACGAACAGGACGCCGAGATACAGCACCCACGCCTCGGTCACGCCGGTCAGCGTGCTCTGGAGGAAGTAGAGCAGCGCCGCGCCGAGGATCGGTCCGGCGAAATTGGCGGCGCCGCCGATATAGACCATGAACAGCACCAGCCCCGATTGCAGGATGCTCACCTGCTCGAAGCCGACGTGTTCGATGTTGACGGCGTGCAGCGCGCCGGCGATCCCGGCGAAGAAGGACGACAGCGAGAACGCCAGCCAGCGGATGCGCTGGCTCGAATAGCCGACGAATTCGATGCGTTCGGGGTTGTCGCGGACCGCGTTGGAAAGCCGCCCGAACGGAGTCCGCGTGAGCAGGAACATCGCCAGGACGCAAACGAAGCACCAGCCGGCGACCAGGTAATAGACCTCTATGTTCGGCCCGAAATCGGCGCCGAACAGGTCCTCCCCGATGACGCGGTCGGTCTGGATCCCGTCCTCGCCGTTGAAGATCGCCACCAGCACCAGGGTCAGCGCCGTGACCATCTCGCCGAAGCCGAGCGAGATCATGGCGAAGGTCGTCCCCGCGCGGCGGGTCGAGACGTAGCCTACGAGCACGCCGAAAAACAGGCCGACCAGGCCGCCCAGCAGCGGCATCAGGCTCACCGGGACGTAGGGGGCGCGGCCTTCGTAGACGAAGTTGAGGTAGTGGACGGTGAAATAGCCCGCCAGCCCGAAATAGATCGCATGGCCGAAGGAGAGCATGCCGCCCTGGCCGAGCAGCATGTTGTAGGCCAGCGCGAAGACGACGAGCAGGCCGATCTGGCTCATCGTGGTGAGCGCGAAGCCCGACGGGAAGAGCTGCGGCAGCGCCGCGAGGATGACGGCGAAGCCGACCCACGGGGCGAGGCGCGCGGCGGTCATACGTCGCGGGTCCCGAACAGGCCGCGCGGCTTGAGGACCAGCATCAGCACGAGCAGCAGGTAGGGCAGCACCGGCGCCACCTGGGCGGTGGTGACGCGGGTGAAGTCGCGCAGCAGGCCGGCGGGGTCGATCTCGACTCCGAACGCCAGCAGGAGGCCGCCGACGCCGTAATCGTAGAAGATCGCCAGGCGGGTGACGACGCCGATGATCAGCGCCGCCGCCAGCGCGCCGCCGAGCGAGCCCAGGCCGCCGATGACGATGACGACGAAGACGATGGGGCCGAGCTGGATCGCCATCGCCGGCTCGGTGCCGAGCACGTTGCCGCCGACGACTCCGGCGACTCCGGCCAGCGCGCAGCCGAAGCCGAAGGTCCACATGAAGATGCGCGGCACGTCGTGGCCCAGGGTGGCGACATGGGTCGGGTCGGACACGGCGGCGCGGATGATCAGCCCGATGCGGGTCCAGGTGAGCAGGGCGAACAGGGCGACGAAAATCGCCACCGAGACGACCAGCATGAAGACGCGGTAGATCGAGTAGTCGAAGCCCTGCCAGGAGAACAGCGCGCCGGTCATCGATTCCGGAATCTCGTAGGGGACGGGCACCCGGCCCCAGACCATCTGCACCAGCTCCTCGATGACGTAGGCGATGCCGAAGGTGAACAGGAGTTCGGCGACGTGGCCGTAGCGGTGGACCGGGCGCAGGCCCCAGCGCTCGACCGCGGCGCCGGCGACGCCGACGACGACGGGGGCGAGGAGGAGCGCCGCCCAGAACGACAGGCCCTCGCTGATCTGGTAGGCGAAATAGGCGCCGAGCATGAAGAAGCTGGCGTGGGCGAAATTGAGCACGCCCATCATGCTGAAGATCAGCGTGAGCCCGCTCGCGAGCAGGAACAGCAGCATGCCGTAGAGCACGCCGTTGAACAGCGCGAAGACGAAACTTTCCATGCCGTCCTCCGCGCTCCGGCCCCGGCGCCGGAGCGCCGGGGGCCTCGGCGACGGTCGGAAGGGGTCAGACGGGGCGCTTCATGTCGCAGGTCGTGGGCTGTTCGACTTCGCCCGCCGCGACCCACCCGTCGGTGGCGAAGGCGACGCCGTAATCGTCGCCGTCGTAGATCATGGGGCGGCGGACGTCCTGCGACATGGTGCTGATCGCCATCGGGAAGACGATCTGGTGGTCGGCGGCGCGCATGGCGATGGGGCCGGCCGGCCCGTCCATGGTCATCCCCTCGAGCGCGAGGGCGACCTGGGCCGGGTCGTCGCTCCCCGCCTTGTCGAGCGCGGCGGCGAAGAATTCGACCGTCCACACGATGCGGTCGGAATACACGCTCTTGCCGGACTGTTCGCGCCAGCGGTCGTAGGCGTCGAGCGTTTCGGGCGGCTGGGAGTCGTAGAGCGGGTCGTTCTCGTGCATTTCGGTGACCTGCTTCATGCGCACCGCCATGCCGTCCTTGCCGCCGATGCCGGCGACCGAGCTCGGCAGGCCGCCGTAGATGGTGTAGAAGGGCGCGTCGAGGTTGGCCTCCGCCGCGGCCTTGACGAAGCGCACGAGGTCCGGCCCCCAATTGCCGGTGAGCACCGTGTCGGCGCCGGACGCCCTGATCTTGGCGATGTAGGGCGTGAAGTCGAGCACCTTGCCGAAGGGGACGACGAGTTCGTCGCCGACGAGCGCGACGTTCGGCGCGCGCTCGGCGAGCATCCGCCGCGCGGCGGCCTGGAACGACTGCCCGTAGGCGTAGTTCTGGTTCAGCATGTAGAGCCTGGAGGCCGACGGGTCGCGGCCGATCTGCGTCGCCAGCGCCGCGACCTTCATGTCGACGTTGGCGTCGAAGCGGAAGTGCCAGAACGAGCAGAGCTCGTTGGTGAACGCCGTCGTCACCGCCGAATGGTTGAGGAACAGGATCGCCTGGTCGGGGTTGCGGCGGTTGTGGCGGCCGAGGAACTTGATGATGTTCAGGGCGTGGTTGGAGCCCACCCCCTGGCTGACGAAGCGGATGCCGTCGTCGATGACCTTGCGCAGCTGCTGGGTGGTCTTCTCGGCGTTCATGGCGTTGTCGAGCGGGACGATCTCGATGTGGCGGCCGCCGAGCACGCCGCCGCGCGCGTTGACCTCCCCGGCGAAGAATTCGAAGATCTCCAGCGTGTCGCGCCCGACGGCGGCGATGGGGCCGGAGAACGGCTCGATCAGGCCGAGTTTCACGGTATCGGCGCGCGCGGGGAGCGCGGCGAGCGCCAGCGGCGCGGCGATGCACAAGAGGCGCGCGAACCCGCGCGCGAGAGTCCCGAACGTCGTCATGGTCGTCCTCCCGGTGGCGCCGGCCGGCGCTCCGCCGGCCCGAAGCGAAAACAAACCACACCCCGCGGCGCGCGGCAAGGCGCGGCGCCGGGGCGCGGCGGAATGCGGTTCCGGGACAACCGGGACGGCGCCCGGGCGGCGCCGGCGATCCGGGCGGGGGCGGGAGGACGATTCCGGGATAACCGGGACGGCGCATGCGCCACGCTAGCGATCCGGGCGGGGGCGGGAGGACGATTCCGGGACAACCGGGACGGCGCCCGCGCCGCGCCGGCGATCCGGGCGGGAGCGGGTAGGCGATTCCGGGACAACCGGGACGGCGCCGGGCGGCGCGCAAGACGCAGGCGAGGACGCCCGCGCTTCCGGGCGGGGGCGATCCGGGAATTCCGGGATAAACGGACGAAGGCGCGGCGCCGCCGCCCGCGCCGTCCCGAGCGGCGGGCGATTCTCGAGCCCGGTCCGCACGGCGCTCCTCCCCTTCATGCCTTCGCTCCCGCCCCGCCGCACATAGAACGAACGATAGACATCGTGGACGAGCCTGTCAACCGCCGAATTCGTCGGCGCGCGGCCTCGGGACCGATTCGGGAATTCCGGGACGGCGCCGCCGCCCGCGTCTAGAGCGGGCCGCCGCGGGCCTTGAGGAGGGCGGCGTATTCGCCGCGGGTCTTCGGGCCGAAGGTGAGGAAATGCGGGTCGGGCGCGGCGCGGCGGGCGGCGCGGGCGCGGCCGAAACGGTCCCGCCGCGCGCGCAGCAACACTTCGCCCGCATCGACGCCGTACACGCGGGCCGCGTTGAGGCCGAAGATGCGCGCGCGCAGCTCCGGGGTCATCGGCGCGTAGCCGTGCGCCTCCTGGAGCTCGGGCGCGATCTGGAACGCGCGGAACGCCTGGATCTGGTCCTGCGGCGAGCCGTACCAGATGCAGTCCGAGCCGTAGAGGACGTTGTCCGCGCCGATATGCTTGACCAGCTTGCCGACGACGTGCGCGGCGGCCTCCGGGTCGCGCATCAGGAAGCGCCAGGTGCTGCCGAGCTCGGCATAGACGTTGCCGCCCGGCCCGACGCCGTTCTCCTTGCAGGAGCGGACCAGTTCGTCCACCCCCTCGCCGCGCGCGGGGTCGTAGGGGCCCTCCGCCGCGCCGCTGATGTAGCCCGAATGATAGACGAGGAAGTTCACGTCCGGGAACATGCGCGCCGCGACGCCCACATCGCTCGCCAGGCTGTGTTCGTAGGAGCGGCGGCCGAAGGGCAGGCCCTTGTGGACGCAGATCGTCTTCACTCCCAGCGCGCGGGCCTTCTCGATCAGCGCGACTCCGGCGTCGTCGTGCAGGAAGAAGCCGGGGCGGCCGTCCGGCCCCCATTGGGTATAGGTCTTCCACGCCGAGACGCCCCAGCGCTCGGCCAGTTCGTCCATGCCGTCCAGGTCGCCGTCCTGGTTGGGGTTCACCCGCCCGTGGACCAGGAGCCGCCGGCTGCCCTCCATTTCGTCGATGACGCGGCGGGTCTCGTCGGCCTCGGCGATGGTCAGCAGCTCGCGCTCGCGGTTCGACGGGATGAACGAGAGCACCATCATGTCGGTGTCGGAATCGACGAAGATGTCGCGGACGAAGGCGTCGGCGCCGCCCAGGCCGACGCGGCCCAGGCCGTGCCGGCCGACGAAATGGCCCTGGACGTCGAAGACGAATTCCCGCCCGTCGAGGCTCTCCGCCGCCGCGCCGGCGTCGAGTTCGGCGAGCTGCGGCAGGTCGAAGAAGCCGCCGGTCCGCCCGGCGGCGGCGTTGGCGCGGTTCATGGCGAGCAGGGTCGCCGCGGCGCCGCAGGCGGAGACCATGAAGCCGCGCCGCGACAGGCCCAGGCGGCGCGCGTTCTCCCCCGCGCGGGCGTGCGCCTCCCGCCGCGCCGCGCGGTTCGCCGCGTCGAGCGGGATCGGCGCGAATTCGCCGTTGGACGTCGCGTCGACCTTGATCGGCAGCCGCATCCCTTCCGGGTCGTTCCCGAACGTCATGACCGTCCTCCCCTGTCGCCGGGACGGAACGATAGGCGGTTTCGCCGCCGCCGTCACGCCGCCAGGCGCAGCAGCGCGTCCAGCAGGGCGCCGCATTCCGCGTCCCAGGCGCCGTCGACGCGGCGCGGGCGGAAGTGGCGCTGGAACGCCGCGACGACCGCCGCCGCCGTTGCGCCCCCGGCGCCGGCGCCGGGGGCGGCATAGCCCCACGCCCGGAGGCGCTCGCACGCTTCGGCGGCGGGCGCCGGGCGGGCCGGCGGCGGCAGCTCGGGGATCTCGGGGAGCTCGGGCCACAGGCCCACGCCGGCGCGCGCCAGCCGCGCCCAGTCGAACAATTCGCCGGGGTCGCGCTTGCGCGCGGGGGCGACGTCGGAATGGCCGACCACGCGGCGCGGCGAGATGCGGTGGCGGCGGACGACGGCGGCGGCGAGGCGCTCCAGCGCCGCCATCTGCGCCTCCGGGAACGGGCGGTAGCCGTGTTCGTAGCCGGGATTGACCAGTTCGATCCCGATCGAGCGGGCGTTCACGTCGGACTCGCCGGCCCATTCGGCGACTCCCGCATGCCAGGCGCGCCGCTCCTCCGGAACCAGCCGCGAGACGGCGCCGTCCTCGTCGACCAGGTAATGCGCGCTGACGCGGGACGCCGGATCGCACAGCCGCGCCAGCGCCGACGCGGCGTCGGGCATCCCGGTGTAGTGGAGCACCAGCATGTCGACCGCGCGGCCGCGCGCGTCGTGGTTGGGCGACGGCCGGTCGATCGGCCGCGCCGTCACGGCGGCGGGGCGGGGCGGAGCCAGCGTTCGCGGTCGGGCCAGCGCGCCGCCAGGTCGAGGAACAGCGGGTCGACCGTCTCCGGCGCCTCCTCGGCCCGCGCGGCGAGCGCGCCCGGCGAATCGTTGAAGGCGAGCAGCGACAGGTCGGTCATGCGCATGGGGTAGAGCACGCCGTCGAGATGGTCGCATTCGTGCTGGAGCAGCGCGGCGTGGCTGCCCTCGGCCTCGAATTCCGCCGCTTCGCCCGCCAGCGTCGTGTAGCGGACGCCGACGCGGCGATGGCGGGGGACCAGGCCGTGCAGCCCCGGCAGCGACAGGCAGCGCTCCCACACTTCCGCCGTTCCGCCGGCGCGCGGCGCGAGTTCGGGGTTGGCCATGACCGTCCACGGGACCGGCGCCAGCCCGGAGCCGGAGGGGATGCGGTCGGCGCGCAGGCGATAGACCACCAGGCGGACCGGCGCGAAGACCTGCGGCGCGGCGAGGCCGCTCGCGCCGATATGCTCCAGCGTCTCGCGCATGTCGGCGGCGAGGCGCGCGACCTCGGGCGCGGCGGGGTCGGCGACCGGCTGCGCCGCCGCGCGCAGGACCGGATGCCCCATCCGGGCGATCCGCAGAATGGCCATGGCGCCGCTCCCGTCCGTTCCCGCGTCGGCGCAGGCTACACCGGCCGGGACCATTCGTCCTCGCCGCCGGGCGAGGAGCCGTCGCCCGGAGATCCCGTCGAATCGGCGGCGCGGCGATGCGCCGCCCGTCCGTGCGCCTTCAGGGCGCGTCCTGCCGCACGCCCTCGGGCGCGTCGGTCCACGCCGTTCGGTGCGCGGCGAACGCGCCGATGATGTAGTGTCCACGGGGCTCCCACCCCGGGGTGACCGGCGCGTAATTCTTGCCGTCTCCCACGCTGAAGGCGCCGGCGACGGAGCCCGGCAATTTGTCGGCTCCCGTGGCGCCGGACGCGGGATTGCCGAAGAGTAGCGCGCCCCAACCGCCCTTCCAGCGTCCGGTGTCGCCGCCCTCCCAGGCCCCGCCGTCGTCGATCGTCACGCTCACGCTCCTCAGGCCGGTCTCCCAGATTTCCCCGTATGGGGACAGCAGTCCGTTGAACAAGGCAATCTCCGGGTTTCCGGCGATCGGCGCCCCGCCGATCTTCATATTGTGGATGCGACCGGCGGCGGCGCCCGCGCCGGGGTAGCTGCCCGTCTCGGCGCTGAAATCGATCGTCAGCGTCGCGTCCGCCGAGAAGAGGTCGTTGCGCCGCGTCGCCTCCGTCGCTCCGGTGCGGCGGGAATAGACGCCGGAGGCGCCGCCCTCGTACGTCGCCGAGCCGGTCAACGCCGTTATGAGTTCGGCGCGGGCGTCGGGATCGAGACTCCCGCCGTAGGGATCCCCGCCGCTGGCGAAAACGCCGAACCGGCTTCCGTTCGACCAGTCCCAGCTTGAGTCCAACCAGTCGTCCCGCAGCCCGGTCGTGGTTTTGTGGGCCCAGACCCCGGTCGCCAGCCAGTCCGTATCTCCGGGGCCGGAGATGTCGGTGGCGACGGCCGCCCAGAGATTCCCCGCGTCCGTCTCGCGGCGGAACATCGCCCCCTGTCGACCGCCGAAACCCAGGCGCCGGACGTTCGTTCCCTCCGCCTCGCTGTCGACCGTCCACCGGTATGTCTCAACGCGACGGTCTCGGGTCGTTACGTATTTGCTCTCTGCGTAGGTCAGGCCATAGCTGACCTGCCCGGCGTCGTTATGCCCGACGCGCACCTCCATCCAGCCTGCGCCGGGCCTCGCAGTGTCATCCGACAGCGAAACGCTGCCGCTGGGAAGCCCCGCCCCCTGGTAAGGGTATTGCGGCGGAGAGCCGCCGCTGGAAAGCCCCGCCCCCTGGTAAGGGTATCCTAGCAGAACGCCGCTGGGACGCCCTTTCCCATAGTAATAGGCATTCGGCCCAAAGACGTTGGCGTAATTCAGGGCATACGTAGAGACGCCCGCCAAATCCTCGGCGGTCACGAGGGCGGCGCCGTTCGGGCCCGTTCCCACCTCGCCGAAGACATGCCACGCCGCCGCGCTCGGAGACGCCGCCGCCGCCCCGCCGGGGGCGGTGGGGCCGCCTGCGCCCGGGCCCTCGCCGACCGGAACGCCCGCTCCGGGGTCCTGCGCCCCCGGTTCGACGGGCGGGCTCCCGCCGCCTGCCCCCGCGCCCGGCGGCGCGCCCGCGGCGGCGGAATCCCCATCCGCCGGCGCGGCGCCGCCGTTCCCCGAAGCGGGCGCGGCGGCAAGTTCCGCGGGCGAGCCTCCGCCGCCGCCTCCCCCGCAGGCCGACAACGCCAGGGCGAGAATGGCGGCGGCGGCGGCGGAGATCGCGAGTCGGCGAAGCGCAAACAAGTCGTACATGGCGTGCCTCCCACACTTCCTAAGAGGCCCCGCGACGAGTCCCCACGACTTGAGTCCGATTTTACATGACTGCCCCGGGCGGAGTCAACGCCTGTTTTCGCCTCGGTCGGAAAAAAATTACGGCGCCGCCCCGTGCGCTTCCCCGCGCCGGCGCGGATCACGCCGGCCGCGGCTATTCGTCCTCGTCGCCGGGCGGGCGGCCGGGGATGGCGTAGGCGCCCTTGAGCCAGCGGTTCAGGTCCACCGCGCGGCAGCGGCGGGAGCAGAACGGGCGCTCCTCCTCCACCGCCGGGCGCCCGCAGACGGGGCAGGGGCGCGCGCGTCCCGGCTTCGGCGCGCTCACGGAGCCTCTCCGGCGAAAACATCGAACGTCTCGCGCGCGCGCGCCGGGCCGGGCCGGAACTCCGCTTCGCAGGCGGCGGCGACCGCCGCGCGCAACGGGCCGTCGAGCGCGGCGAGGACGTCGGGCGCGGCGCGGACGGTGAGGGGCCGGCCGGGGCGGGCGGCGGCCTCGGCGAGGCAGGCGCGGACGACCTCGCAGGCGATGGCGAAGGCGGTCTTGCGCCGCCCGGCGCCGCCGCAGCACGGACACTCCTCGCCGGCGACCTCGTCCGGCGCCGCGCCCGCGCGCCGCCGCGTAAGCTCGACGACCCCGAACGGCGACATCGGCGCGACGCGAACCGGCGCGTCGTCCGCCGCGGCGGCGGCGCGCAGCGCGGCCTCGACCGCGGCGGCGTCGCCGGGGCCGGACATGCCGACGAAATCCACCGCCGCCAGCCCGCCGACGTCGCGCAGGCGCAACTGCCGCGCCGCCTCCTCCGCGGCGGCCAGGTTCAACGCCAGCGCGCCGCGGCCGGTAAAGCCCGCGCTGTCCACGTCGATGGCGCACAGGGCCTCGGTCCGCTGGATCGTCAACGCGCCGCCATTGGCGAGGGGAACCCGCCCTTCGGCCAGCAGCGCCACGTCCTCCGCTACGCCCTCGGCCTCGAACAGCGGCGCGGGGCCGGAATGGCGGGCGAGGCGCGGGGCGAGGCCCGGCGCGCAGCGTTCGGCCCAGCGCCGCGCCGCGGCCAGCGCCGCGCCGTCGTCGATGACGATCTCCGCGACGCCGGGCGCGGCGAGGTCGCGCAGGACGCGCTCGACGGGATCGGGCGCGGGCAGCAGCACGCGCGGCGGCGGGCCGTCGGCGCGCGCGAGGGCGGCGGCGGCGCGCGCCAGGCAGTCCAGGTCGGCGGCGATGTCGGCGTCGGAGGCGGCGGCGCGAACGTCCACGCCGCCGAGAAGCGGGCCGTCGGGGTTTTCGGCGAGACGGCGGGCGGCGGCGCGCAGGCGCGCCCGCGCCGCGCGGCCGGCGACGCGGCGCGAGACCGAAACCCCCGCGCCGTCCGGCCGCCAGGCCGCGAGCCGCCCGGCGAGGCGAATTTGCGCCGAGACCCGCGCGCCCTTGCCGGGCCGGGGGTCGCTCACCGCCTGCACCGCCAGCGCCTCGCCCTCGCGGACGCGGGCGGAGATCGGGCCCGCCGCGCCGGGCGCGTCGGCGGCGGCGAGGAAGGCGTCGCGCTCCAGCCCGCAATCGACGAAGGCGGCGTCGAGGGCGGGGACGACTCGCGTCACGCGGCCCGACCGGACCTCTCCGACGCGGCTCGGGCGCGCCCGCGAGAGGCAGCGGAAGGCCTGCGCCCGCCCGCCGGCCATGCGGACGGCGCGGACCATGCCGGGGTCGACGGAGACGAGCAGCCTTTCGCTCATGGCCGGGCGCGGCCGGGCGGCGCGTCGACGGGGTAGCCGAGGCCGGCGAGGAGCGCGCGCGCCGCGTGGAGCGGCAGGCCGACGACGTTGGAGGGGGAGCCGTTGACGGCGACGACGAAGCCGCCGGCCAGGCCCTGGATGGCGTAGCCGCCGGCCTTGCCGCGCCATTCGCCGGACTCGACGCAGGCGTCGATCTCGCGCGGGGCGAGGCGTTTGAACCGCACCGCGGTCATGACGACGCGCGACGCGGCGCGCCCGTCGGGGGCGATGGCGGCGACGCCGGTCCAGACGCGGTGGCGCCGCCCGGACAGGAGGGCGAGGAAGGCGCGCGCCTGGGCCGCGTCGGCGGGTTTGCCGAGCGCTCGGCGGCCGCGGGCGACCACGGTGTCGGCGGCGAGCGTCCAGGCCGAGCCGGGGCGGGCGGCGGCGACGGCCGCCTTGGCGCGGGCGAGGCGCAGCGCCTGCGCGCGCGGCGGTTCGCCGGGCAGCGGCGCCTCGTCGATGTTCGCGGGCCGGACCTCGTCGGGCTCGAGGCCGATCCGGGCGAGGAGGGCGCGGCGACGCGGCGACGCCGACGCCAGCACCAGGGGCGCGCGCTGCGCCGGCGCGCTCACTTATGGCGGAAGACGATACGGCCCTTCGTCAGGTCGTACGGGGTCATCTCGACCGTCACGCGGTCGCCGACGAGGACCCGGATGCGGTTCTTGCGCATGCGGCCGGACGTATGGGCGAGTATCGCGTGTTCGTTCTCGAGCGCGACGCGGAACATGGCGTTGGGCAGGACTTCCTTCACGACCCCCTGGAACTCGATGGGCTCCTCTTTCGGCATCGGCTCTCCCCGTTTCGCCGCCGCGTCGCGGCGCGGGCACAATGCGGAACCCCGCGCGCCCGGTCAAGCGGCCGTCCCGGCCCCCGGCAATTTTCATTATGGACGGAGCGCGGTCCCGGATCCGCCTTTCCCGGGATCGCCGGCGTCTCGCCGGCAATTTCCGCTTCGGACGCCGCGGACGCGGGCCGGCGAGACGCCGGCGGTCCCAGGGGCGCGAGCCGCTGTGGAGCGGCGCGCGGATTCAGATAACGCCGAACAGGCGCGCCGCCATCATGACGAGCAGGGCCACGACAAGGCCGAGGATCCATTGCATGGCGCGCATGTTCGCGTCCAGTTTTGCATCCAGCGCGTCCAATTTCGCGTCTTGCGCGTCCATACGCGCGCCTAGCGCGTCCAGGCGTCCTTCGAGGCGGGCGATGTCGGACTTGACGCCGTGAATATCCGCCTTGGTGGCGACGCCTTCGTTGAACGCAACGCGCAAGGCGTCGGTAAGGGCCTCCGCCTGTTCATGCTCCACGCCGGCTTGCGTAAGGCGGCGCGTGTAGGCGAGCGTGTCGAACACGGTTTCCATGCCGACGACCATGCCATGCCCCGGAGATGGTGTCAAGCGGCCCGGGACGGCGGCGCCCGGCGCGCTCGGCCGGCCCTTCCCCGAACGCATGGCGCCGGCGCCGGGCCCGCCGGGAGTCGCGTCCGCGGGTTGGACAAACGGCGGAGGGCGGTGTAGGAATCGGACGGTTCGGCGCGTCGCCGGGCGGGAGGTCCCGCCATGTCGAGGATCGTCAACCCCTTCGTCGGCCTGTTCGTCGCCATCGCGACCCTGAACGCGGCGATGCTCATCCCTCTGTTCCTGCTGCTCCGCGACGACATCGCCGACATGCGCGCCGTGCAGTCCGAACATGGCGAGCGGCTGGCCCGCATCGAGGCGGCGCGAACCGAACACGGCGAGCGGCTGGCGCGGCTGGAGGCCGGGCAAGGCGCGCTGCGCGGCGATCTGGCCGCGACCAACGCGCGCATGGCGCGGATCGAAGGGACGGTCGCCGGCGCGCTCGGCCGGCCCTTCCCCGAGCGCATGGCGCAAGCCGCCGGGCGCGGAAAGCGGCGGCGGTCCGGGCGGGTGACGGCGGGCGGGCCGGGCTTTCGCGATCGCGGAAGGCGGCGCGGGCGGTGACTCTAGAGGACGCCGAACAGACGCGCCGCCATCATGACGAGCAAGGCGGCCATCAGGCCGAGAACCCATTGCATGGCGCGCATGTGTGCGTCCAGTTTCGAATCCTGCGCGTCCATGCGCGCCTCGAGGCGGGCGATATCCGCCTTGGTGGCGACGCCCTCGTTGAACGCAACGCGCAAGGCGTCGGTCAGCGCCTCCGCATGCCTAGCCTCGACGCCGGCTTGCGTGAGGCGGCGTGTGTAGGCGAGCGTGTCGAACACGGTTTCCATGCCGGCGACCATGCCGCGCCCCGAAGATCGTGTCAAGCGGCGGCCCGGGACGGCGGCGCGGGCGGGTGACGCCGAGGCCCGCCGAGAGCCGCGCCCGCGGGGTTGGACGAACTGCGGCGGGCGGTGCAGGATCGGGCGGCCCGGCGCGTCCCGGGGGGTAACGCCATGCCGAAGATCATCAACCCCTTCGTCGGCCTGTTCGTCGCCATCGCGACCCTGAACGCGGCGATGCTCATCCCCATGTTCCTGCTGCTCCGCGACGACATCGCCGACATGCGCGCCGTGCAGTCCGAACATGGCGAGCGGCTGGCCCGCATCGAGGCGGCGCAAACCGAACACGGCGAGCGGCTGGCGCGGCTGGAGGCAGGGCAGGGCGCGCTGCGCGGCGATCTGGCGGCGACCAACGCGCGCATGGCGCGGATCGAAGGGACGGTCGCCGGCGCGCTCGGCCGGCCCTTCCCCGAACGCATGGCGCAAGCGCCGGACGCGGAAGCCTTCGCCGGCAGGCGATTCAGATAACGGCGAACAGCCGCGCCGCCATCATGACGAGCAGGGCCACGACAAGGCCGAGGACCCATTGCATGGCGCGCATGTTCGCGTCCAGTTTTGCATCCAGCGCGTCCAATTTCGCGTCCTGCGCGTCCATGCGCGCCTCGAGGCGGGCGATGTCGGACTTGACGCCGTGAATATCCGCCTTGGTGGCGACGCCTTCGTTGAACGCAACGCGCAAGGCGTCGGCGAGGGCCTTCGCCTGCTCATGGTCCACGTCGGCGACCATGCCGCGCCCCGTGGAATCGTGAATCGTGTCGAGCGGCCGTCCGGGACAGCCACGATCAAATCGCGCCGAACAACCGTGCGATGACTGTGGCTAGCAGGACGACCACCAAGCCGAGAACCCATTGCACGGCGCGCATGTTCGCGTCCAGCTTCGCGTCCAGCGCGTCCAGCTTCGCGTCTTGTGCGTCCAGTTTCGCGTCCTGCGCGTCCATTTTCGCGTCTTGCGCGTCCAGTTTCGCGTCCTGCGCATCCATGCGCGATTCCAGGCGGGCGATGTCCGCCCTGGTGGCGACGCCTTCGCTGAAGGCGGCGCGCAAGGCGTCGGTCAACGCCTCGGCGTGTTTGTCCTCGACGCCGGCTTGCGTAAGGCGGCGCGTGTAGGCGAGCGTGTCGAACACGGTGTCCATGCCGGCGATTATGCCGCGCCCCGGGGGTCGTGTCAAACGGCCCGGGACCGCGGCGCCCGGCGCGCTCGGCCGGCCCTTCCCCGAACGCATGGCGCAAGCGCCGGGCGGCTGACGGCGGCCGGGCCGGGCTCTCGCGATCGCGGAAGGCGGCGCGGGCGGTGACTCTAGAGGACGCCGAACAGCCGCGCCGCCATCATGACGAGCAGGGCGGCGATAAGGCCGAGAACCCATTGCATGGCGCGCATGTTCGCGTCCAGCTTCGCATCCAACGCGTCCAGCTTCGCGTCCTGCGCGTCCATGCGCGCCTCGAGGCGGGCGATGTCCGACTTGACGCCGTGAATATCCGCCTTGGTGGCGACGCCTTCGTTGAACGCAACGCGCAAGGCGTCGGCAAGGGCCTCCGCCTGTTCGTGCTCCACGCCGGCTTGCGTAAGGCGGCGCGTGTAGGCGAGCGTGTCGAACACGGTTTCCATGCCGGCGACCATGCCGCGCCCCGGAGGCCGTGTCAAGCGGCCGCCCCTTTCGGCGGCGCGGGCGGATGACGCCGGGGGCCCGCCGAGAGCCACACCCGCGGGGTTGGACGAACTGCGGCGGGCGGTGTAAGATCGGGCGGCCCGGCGCGTCCCGGGAGGAGAGGTAACGCCATGTCGAAGATCATCAACCCCTTCGTCGGCCTGTTCGTCGCCATCGCGACCCTGAACGCGGCGATGCTCATCCCCCTGTTCCTGCTGCTCCGTGACGACATTGCCCAGGTGAAAAGCGAGGTCTCCGACATGCGCGCCGTGCAGTCCGGACATGGCGAGCGGCTGGCTCACATCGAGGCGGTCGTCGAGGCGACGCGAACCGAACACGGCGAGCGGCTGGCGCGGCTGGAGGCCGGACAGGGCGCGCTGCGCGGCGATCTGGCCGCGACCAACGAGCGCATGGCGCGGATCGAAGGGACGGTCGCCGGCGCGCTCGGCCGGCCCTTCCCCGAACGCATGGCGCAGGCGCCAGGCGCGGACGCCGACGCGGGCGGGTGACGGCGGGCGGGCGGGCTTTCGCGATCACGGAAGGCGCGCCGGCGGATAGCTCTAGAGGACTCCGAACAGCCGCGCCGCCATCATGACGAGCAGGGCGGCCATGAGCCCGAGAACCCACTGCATGGCGCGCATGTTCGCCTCCAGCGCGTCCATGCGCGCGCCCAGTGCGTCCATGCGCCCTTCAAGGCGGGCGACGTCCGCCCTGGTGGCGACGCCTTCGCTGAACGCGGCGCGCAAGGCGTCGGTCAGCGCTTCGGCGTGTCGATCCTCGACGCCGGCTTGCGTAAGGCGGCGCGTGTAGGCGAGCGTGTCGAACACGGTGTCCATGCCGGCGGCCATGCCGCGCCCCGGAGGCCGTGTCAAGCGGCCGCCCCTTTCGGTGGCGCGGGCGGGTGACGCCGGGGCCCGCCGGGAGTCGCGCCCGCTGGGTTGGACGAACGGCGGCGGGCGGTGTAAGGTCGGGCGGCCCGGCGCGTCCCGGGCGGAGAGGTCCCGCCATGTCGAAGATCATCAACCCCTTCGTCGGCCTGTTCGTCGCCATCGCGACCCTGAACGCGGCGATGCTCATCCCCCTGTTCCTGCTGCTCCGCGACGACATTGCCGAGGTGAAGGGCGAGGTCTCCGACATGCGCGCCGTGCAGTCCGAGCATGGCGCGCGGCTGGCCCGCATCGAGGAGACGCAAACCGAACACGGCGAGCGGCTGGCGCGGCTGGAGGCCGGGCAGGGCGCGCTGCGCGGCGATCTGGCGGCGACCAACGCGCGCATGGCGCGGATCGAAGGGACGGTTGCCGGCGCGCTCGGCCGGCCCTTCCCCGAACGCATGGCGCAAGCGCCGGGCGCGAACGCCGGCGGCGATCCGGGCGGCTGACGGCGGGCGGGCCGGGCTCTCGCGATCGCGGAAGGCGGCGCCGGCGGATGACTCTAGAGGACGCCGAACAGCCGCGCCGCCATCATGACCAGCAGGGCGGCGATAAGGCCGAGGACCCACTGCATGGCGCGCATGTTCGCCTTCAGCGCGTCCATGCGCGCTTCGAGGCGGGCGATGTCCGCCCTGGTGGCGACGCCTTCGCTGAAGGCGGCGCGCAAGGCGTCGGTCAGCGCTTCGGCGTGCTTGTCCTTGACGCCGGCCTGCGTAAGGCGGCGCGTGTAGGCGAGTGTGTCGAACACGGTTCCCATGCCGGCGACCATGCCGCACCCCGGAGATCGTGTCAAGCGGCCGCCCGGGACGGCGGCGTTTGGCCCACCCTTCCCCGAACGCATGGCGCAAGCGCCGGGCGCGGAAACCGGCGGCGCGGGCGGATGAAAAGCGGGATCGCGTTCCCCGCCCCGGTCACTTGCCCAGCTTTGCCCGTAGATCTTTCATGAGCATGAACAGGTGACAGGGATCCGTAGGACTCGGTTCGAACCCCAAAGCGTTGTACCAAGCCCGGGCCGCTTCGTCCTTGGCGTGAACGAGAAGCGCCCGAATACCAACAATGTCAGCGGCCTTCTCGGTCCTGAAGAGCGCGTCCTTGACCAACGCCTTGCCCAGGCCGCGGCCCTGCCATGCCCGGTCGACCGCAAGACGGGCAAGAATCATTACCGGGATCGAATATCGAGCCAGCCCCTTGCCGACCCTGAGAGGCGCGTCGGAGCGCTCTACCGATCCAGCCGCGAGACTGTAATAGGCGAGTACCGTCGATCCCTGGCAAGCGACATAGGTTCGGGAGCTGTCGGCATGCTGGTTGGCCAACGCAAATCGCTTGAGAAAACGGTCGAGCAGGGGCTTTCCACACGCGAAAGAATCGACGTCGTGCGTCGCGCCGAGTTTCCCGACCGGCAGCGATAGTGCGCCGTGCACCTGCGTCACTCCAGCGTGCTCTTCTCGGCCAGCAACCGCGCTAGACGAGGGTTGTCGGCGACCGGGCGATCAAGAACCTCCTGGAAAGCCCGCCACTGCCCGGCGTCGAGAAGGAACACCCGCCGGTTGGCTAGCTCGTCCGAGGTGGCGTCGATGGACGCGGTCGCGAAGGGCGACGCCTCGGTGTCCCGCCGAGCGGCCAGCGCGTCCTCGGCGGCGTCGATCCCCGCTTCGATCAGAAACTCCGTGACGTTCTTACGCGACACAGCCGCTGCACGCTGAAGCAACGCCTTCACATTCTGCGTCGTGCGTACCTCGATGCGCGCCGACCTCGTCTTTGCGACGGTCATGACTTTACCTCCATGTACGCATATTCGCGTCCAGTTTCGCGTCTTGCGTGTCCACGCGCGATTCCGCGATTCATTGCGTGCGGTGCGGTTGCGATTTAAGGTGACACGAACGACGCACATGCCGAAGGGTATGCAGAATCAATTTTCGCACATTCCTTATGGTACTCACGGTAATCGCACGCGAACGTTTTGCTGCTATCATCAATGAAGCGGAGTATTTCCGCATCTCTCGACTGATCTTCCCTCCATTCACATGATTCGTCCTTAAAGTAATGGCAGAATGCATTAGAAAACTCTCGCATATCCCGCGCATACAAGGAATGAACTGTCTTGGCATCGCATGCTCCATTCAAGCCGCACTGTATAACCATATTATAATGATCGAGAAGGCTGTACAATTTAACTTTGTGTTTTTTTCCGAACGATATACTTGTGTCGGCAGTTACATCTCCGAGATTCTCACATTCACTAGGTGTTTTTTCAATTTTTTCCTCAATTCTCTCCCAGAACTTATCGATTAAACGACCCTGAGTGATTTTCATAGACATACCAATTATATTCATTTTCACAAAGCCATCATAGTATTTCGTAGATTGCAGAACGCGATCAGAATGATTTGCGTCACAATACTGAAATATTCCCATACCTCCCGCGACACTCAAACTCAACGCCGTAATCCATGGCGGCAACAACCGAGCTCTACGCCCAGAGAAGCCCTTCTTGATCTGGGTCCACATTCCACATATGATGTTGCGGATTTTGAGCATGACAATCACCGCAACGAGAACATTAGCCCTTATTTGGGACAACACTTCGGGCATTTTATGCAGATATCGCCCCATTGATCTGCCCGGAGGAATTCCCCGGTGGCCGCGGCGAGATAGTGGGTGAAGCCGGTCTTGTTCGGCTGCACCAGCACGCGCATGTCGTCGATGGTCGTCGCCAGCATGGTGGGGGTCTGCGGCACGCCGTAATCCCACGGATCACCGGGCACGGCGGTGTAGCGCCAGACCACCTCGCCGCTGTCGACGTTCACCGTGACGATGGCCGCCGCGCCCTCGTTCGCCATTCCGCCGACGCCGGCGCGCTCGGTGTAGGGGTTCCACGGATAGGCATTCGCCGTCCCCGTGAAATACATGCCGAGCTCGGCGTCGTAACTGCCGACGATCCATGGACCCGCGCCCCATGGACCCGCGCCGCCGTATTCGCGGCTGTCGCCGGGCCAAGTGTCGCCGCCGATGGAGTAGGTCCACTCGACGCCCAGATCGCCGACGTTACCGGTGTCGATCCGGTTCGGCGTCAGCGTGCTGATGCGCGCGCCGCTCCAGCCGCCGTTAAAGTGCAGCCAGTCGCCGCCGGCGGGCTGCGCCAGATCGGCGTCGGACACGTCCGCCAGGGCGGCCCCGGCCCACAACGCCGAGACGATTATTGCCGCCGACATCTTCAGTCCGATCATCCACATGGCCGTTCCTCTCTAACCGCCATCGGTTGCAAGCGCAACCCATTCATCACAACGCTACCACCCATCGCCGCGGCCCGCAAGAGTGCGGGCCGGCGGCGGGGGCGGTAATCAGAACGTGTAGCGCGCGCGGGCGTAGTAGAAGCCACCGGCGAAGCCCATCGGCGACGACTCGGGGTATTTCGAGCCGAAATCCTTCGCGAACGGGTTTTCGTCCGGGAAGTTGTCGAGGACGTTCTCGGCGCCCAGGCTCAGCTCCACGCCGGGCATCGGCTTGTAGCTCCCCTCCACGTCGAGGGTGATCTCGGATCCGGGATGGAACAGCCTACTCGCCGAGTCGGCGTGGTACTCGGAGTAGGAGCCGAAATAGTTGAGCCGCGCGAAGGCGCTCCAACGCTCCTGCTCGTGTCGCAGGGTGGCGTTGAAACGGATCTTCGGAAGCGCGTCCTCGAGCTGGACGATGCGCTGCCCGGAGCGCACCCCGGTGTTGGGGTCCGCCGGGTCCAGCGCCTCCGGATCGTACTTCGTGACCGTCGTCCGGGTCCAGTTGCCGACGAAGACCAGCTCCGTCTCCCCGGCCTCGAGGACCGGGGCGACCGCC
Organism: Alphaproteobacteria bacterium; assembly: GCA_965242575.1. Taxonomy (GTDB): domain Bacteria; phylum Pseudomonadota; class Alphaproteobacteria; order UBA7887; family UBA7887; genus JANQOH01. The sequence goes on along the minus strand of OZ251461.1, from coordinate 854,515 downwards.
GGCAGGTCCACGCTCGCGACGAGGTCGACACCCTGCGTGCGCGTATCCAAGCCGTTGGTGAAGTAGCGGAAATTACGCGCGTCGGCAGCGGGAACGCAGCCGCTATCGCCGATCATCGCCTTCTCGGCGTCGGTCAGGCCCTTGGTCGCCGATGGGGCGAGGCGGCCCTCCACGTCGATGCGGTAGTAGTCCGCCGTAACGGAGAATGGTCCCGCCTCCGCCACCATGCCGACGGTGAACGTCACCGACTCCTCGGGCTCGAGGGGTTTTCCGCCCTTCAGCCGCGCCTCGGCGCAGGTCGGCGGAATCGTCGCGCGTTGCCCCAACCCCTCTATCCCGGTGGTCAAGTCGGTTATGAACGCCGTGGTGACGTTGATCACGTTCTGCTGCCCGACGGTGGGCGCGCGGAAGCCGGTGCTGGCGGAGCCGCGCAGGCCGAGATTGTCGTTCAGCTGGTAAAGCGCGCCGAGCTTCACGTCGGTCGTCGTGTCGAAGTCGTCGAAATGCTCCACCCGGCCCATGGTCCCGACGGTGAGGCGCCCGGTGACGTCGGCCTCAAGGTCGACGTAACCGGCGACGTTCGACCGGCTCCACGACCCCGCGACGACATCGGAAAAGCCGGAGAACCCATTGGCGCCGATGCCAAAGCCGATATCACCGAAACTGTCGGGCGCGAGGGGGCCGGCCTGCCAGGAGTTCGGCTCGCCAGCCGTAATCTCGAACTGCTCCCGGCGCCATTCGGCGCCGACGGCGGTGTGCAGCGGCGAGTCGAAGGCGGCGACGTCCACCTCATAGGTCAGATCGAGGTTCGCCGTCTGCTCGGTCTGCGTATAGGAGCCGAGATCGAATTGCGTCGGCGTGTCCGGCCCGAGGCTGGCGTTGATGGTGTCCCGCATCGAGAAGTCGATCTTGTTCTGGCCGAGCGTGTAGCTCGCGTCCCAGGTCATGCCCGAGTCGAACGCGCCGCGGAGGCCGGCGGTGGCGGCGTGGTCGCTCACCTCGCCCTTGAACTGGGGGGTGAATCCGCCGGGGAACCGCTCGTTGAACACGAAACAGCCGGGGTTCGCATTCATATACGCGCGCGCTTTTTCCGGGCTGAAGAAGTCGTCCGTCGGCGTAATGGCGGGGCAGCTGACGCCGTCGTTCGGAGTCAGGTCGCCGACGAGTCGTTTCGCGAAAACGTCGCCGCGCGTATTCGGGTTGCGGAAGAAGAACCCGCCCTCGGTCTCGCGGTTGGCGATGTTGCCGAAGGCGTACACCTCCGCCGCCTCGTTCATCTCGAAGCCGGAATTGACGAAGACCGTGTAGTCCCCGCTCACGTCGGGCTGGCCCCAAATCTGGGCGTAGGGCTGGCGCACATAGGTGTTCCCATCGGCAATCAGCCCCTCGGCGTCGGAGCGCTGGACGCTGCGCACGGTCGGTTCGGACTCGCGCCATTGCGCGCTGAGATTGGCGAAACCGCCCTCGCCGAGCGGGACTCCGACGTTCCCCGCGAGGCGGTATGCGGCGCCATCGCCCTCATAGGTCCGCCCCCATTGCGCCTCGGCGACGCCGCCGTCGGGCCGATCCTTGAGCACGAAGTTCATCACGCCGGCGATGGCGTCGGAGCCGTATTGCGCCGAGGCGGTGTCACGCAGCACCTCGACGCGTTTGAGCGCGATCGCCGGAATGACGCTGATGTCGGGTCCCTGCGCGCCCTCGGACAGGCCGTTGCCCAGCCAGCTGATGACGGCGGCGCGGTGGCGGCGCTTGCCGTTCACGAAGACGAGGGTCTGGTCGGGGCCGAGCCCGCGCAGGTTGGCGGGCCGGATGAAGGTCGCCGCGTCGCTGATGGGCTGCGTGGCGACGTTGTAGGACGGCACCAGCGTGCGCATCAGGTCGGACAGGTCGGTCGAGCCCTGGTCGGTGAAGTCCTCGCCGCCGATCAGGTCGATGGGCGCCGGGGTGTCGGCGGTGGAGCGGACGGGGCGGCGCGTGCCGACCACGTAAATGTCGCCGATTTCGATCGCGTCGCCGTCCTCGGCGCGAATCTCCGCCGGCGCAACGAACAGCCCCGCCGCCAGCGCGCAACCGCACGCGGCGGGAACAACGAACGAACGCAAATTCATCGCTTTGGTCCCCCGACCCCTCATCATCAACACTCCACGACACCCGATTACGGGCGCATCCAGCGACTCTCGACGGGGCTCCTACACCGACTCGCGACGGTTGGCAAGAGGGAAATTTGCGGAGCGGCGAAAAAATTTTCGGGCGGCGCAGAAGGCGCGGCCGCGTATCGCCGGGATCGGCGGTCCGGAAAGGACGGAGGTGCGCCGCGGGGAGCGGGCGGCGAAACCCGCATGCGCGCCGCGCCCCGATGCGGTATTCTCCGGACGAGGAAGGAAACTCCTGAGCAAGGAGGAGGGCGGACATGAGCGGCGTTTACACCGTCGTCATCGAAAAGGACGAGGATGGCTACTTCATAGGCAGCGCGCCGACGCTGCCCGGTTGCCACACGCAAGCCAGGTCCATCGACCAATTGATGGAGAGAATGGCGGAGGCCATCGCCGTCTATCTCGACGCCGAGGCGGACGAACCGGACACCCTCGAGCTGATTGGCGTGCAAAGACTGGCCGTATGACGAAGACGCCGCGCCTGACGGGCGGGCAGGTCGTCGAACGTTTGCGGGGAGCGGGCTTCGAGGTCGTTCGGCGCCGGGGAAGCCACGTCGTCATGAGGCATTCCGACGGCCGCGTCACGTCGCGCCGGCGCCCGCAGGCGAAATCCTGAGCAAGGGCACGATGTCGAAAATTCGGAGAGATATCGCGGTCGACCGGGAGTCCTTCATTCTCCTCATGCGGTCGTAACGGATTGCCGCCGGCGCGAGGAATTTCTCGAGTTCATTCCGCCCCGCCCCGGCCCGCCCGCGCGAACGGGGCGAGGCACAGCAGGCCGGCGGCGGTGAACGGGATCCACAGCGCGTGCAGGGTCAGCGCCACGGCGGCGGCGGCGGCGGGCGCGGCGCCGTGGGCGGAGAGGCCCAGGGCGGTGAAGTAATCGAACGTCCCCACATAGCCGGGGCCGGAGGGAATCGCCGTCGCCAGCGCGCCCGCCGACAGCGACAGCCACGGCCCCGCCGGCGCGGCGCCGGGCGCGAGCGCGGCGGCGAGAACGACGATGGCCGCGCCGTCGCACCCCCATATCGCCGCCGAGAACAGGGACAATGCGAACAGGCGCGGCGCGGAGCGGACGACGCCCAGCGCCTCGGCCAGACGCGCGGCGGCGGCGCGCCAGCGCCCGCCGAGGCGGGCGACGAGGCGCGGAACCCCGGCGCGGCGCGGCGCGGCGAAGAGGAAGCCCGCCGCAAGGAGGGCCGCCGCCGCAGCGGCGAGCCACCCCGCCGCCGCCGCCGCGCCCGGCGGCAGCGCGCCCTCGGGCAGGCCCGACAGGCACAGGAAGAACAGCGCCGCCATCGCCGCCGTGTCCAGCGCGCGCTCGACGATCAAGGTTCCCAGCACCCGAGCGGCGGGGGAGCGCAACTGGCGGCGGAAGGCCACGACGCGGAGCGCGTCGCCGGCGCGGAGCGGGGCGACGTTGTTGACCGCCATGCCGGCGAGGAACGGACGGATGCAGGCGGCGAGCGGCAGGCCCGGCTCCAGCGCGCGCAGCATCCACCACCAGCGGACGACGCGCATGGCGTGGCCGGCGGCCAGGAGCGCCAGCGCCGCGCCCGCCGCGCCCGCCGACAGGTTGGCGAAGGCGCGGCGCAGCGCGTCCGCGTCGACCGCGCGCGCGAACAGCCAGACGAAGACCGCGGCGACGGCGCAGCCGAGCGCGAGGCGCGCCCACCGGCCCCGCCGACGCCGCCCTCCGCCCTCCGGCGACGGAAAGCCGATCCACTCCCTCACGAAACGGAGCAACAGCGCTTCCTTTCGCCGCAAGCCGCGCGCCATCGAAGAACGCCCTGACACGGCGTTCGTCCCGCGGCTTGACTCACGCCGCCGTCGCCTACAGATTACAATCCTACGGCCCTTGCGGCTCCGTCAAGGCGGTTCTGGAACACCATGCACAGAGTCACTTCGCTGGAATTCCGGCAAAATTTCGACCTCTACCGGCGGGAAGCGCTCAAGTCGCCGCTGTCGGTCGACCATGACGGGCGAGACGGGATCGTCGTCATGTCGGCGGACGAATACGCGCGCCTGAAGCGCCGCGACCGCCGGGCGGTCGCCGTCGAGGAGCTTTCGGACGCGGAGATCGACGCGGTGCGCCGCGCGGAGCCGCCGCCGGAAGCCGCAGAATACGATAAGGAGTTAGAACGCATTTCTCACAGTTAACCGAACCGCCCGCGAGGGCGCCATGAGAAATGCGGGTTAATCCAGCATCCCTCGCGCGTCCCGCGTCAATTCGCGCCGCCGTCCTCGACGAAGCGGAGCAGCGGGACCCAGTCGGCGACGACGGCGGCGCGGCGCGACGGGGGGAGGTCGAAAACTCCCAGGCCGCGGCGGGCGGCGTCGGCGTAGATCGCGCGGTTGGCGAGGCGAGCGGCGACGGAATGGCCCAGGCCGGCAAGGAACGACTCCAGCTCCGCGGCGGCGCGGGTCCCCGCCTGGACGCGGTTGGCGACCGCCGCGACCGGCTTGCGCCCGCCGCGCACCGGCTTGAGCCGCTCCACCCGCTTGAGGAATCGGCGCGCCGCCGCCTCGTCGAACACCGACGGCGCCACCGGCATGACCAGCAGGTCGGCGCGGCGGAGGAACTCCCGCACCCGCTCGGAACCCAGACCGGCGCCGGAGTCGACGACCAGGCGCTCGGTCCGCTTCGGCGCCGGGCGGGGCGAGTCGCGCCAGTCGAGCGCCGCCACCGGCGCGGCGTCCCCGGGGCGGCGCTCGAGCCAGCGCCAAGCCGAACGCTGGCGGTCGCCGTCGGCGAGCGCCGTCCGCAGGCCGGCGTTGGCGAAGGCGGAGGCGAGGTTGACGGCGACGGTGGTCTTGCCGCAGCCGCCCTTGGCGTTCGCCACCAGGACCGAGATCACGTCCGCCGCCAGAAGGGCGGCAGCGCCGCGAAGGCGCGCCACGCCGCGACCATCCGCCCGTCGACCGCGCGCAGGCGGTGGACGTACCAGCCCCGGACGACGGCCGCGCCCAGGGCGGCTTCGGCGTCGCCGGCGGCGATCTCGCCGGCGAGGCGCGGGGCGACGACGGAGTCGTTCAGCCGCCCCAGCGCGTCCTGCAACCGGGCGGCCGACTCCAGATAGGGCGCCGCCGCGCGCGGCGGATAGAGCGCCTGGAAGGCGTCGCAGGCGTAGCGGAACTTCTTGAGGGCGATGCGCACGCCGTGGCGGCGCGCGTTGGAAAGGTTCTCGAAGCCCCGGCCGGCGGCCAGCAATTTGCGGCGGCGCTTGCGCAGCGCCTCGCCGGCGAAGGGGCCGAGCGCCGCCCCCAAATCGCCGCCGACCGCCGGCTCCCCCTCGGCGAGCAGCAGCAGGTCGATGAGGAACAGGTTGAAGCGGCGCCCGTCGAGCAGCCGGCGGACGCCGGCGTTCGCTTCGCGCGCGGACCCGGCGGCGCGCTCGGCGAGGCGCGCCAGGCCCGGCGCCTCCGGGTCGGCGCGCATGACCGGCGGCAGGGTTTCGGCGAGGAAGACGTCGCGGTCGCGCGCCGGGCCGAGGCCGCGCAGCGCCCATCGCGCATCGGAGGCGAGCGATTCGCCGCCGGGGAGGGCGCCGGCGGGCAGCAGCGCCAGCAGCGTGCGCAGCCGCCGCAGCCCGACGCGGAGCTGGTGGACTCCCTCCGGGTCGACGCCGGCGGCGGCGGGGGCGACGTTCGCCGCGACGTGCGCCGCCGCCGACGCGAACGCCGCCGCGAAGGCGCGCGCCGGCGGGTCGGCGGCGCGGAGCGCCGGGCGCGCGGCCTTGCGCGGCGGCGGCGGAGCGCCGTTCGCCAGCGCGCGCGCCCGCGCCGCCTTGGAGCGCGTCTCGACGCGCAGCCCGTGCGCCTCGGCCGCCGCGCGCGCCGCGCGGAGCATCGGCGCGACCGGCCCGGAGAGCAGTTCGAATTCCAGCTCCGCGAGCGGGCGCCGTTCGCCGCCGGCGGCGACCTCGCCGGTGTCGAGGACGGCCTCGACGGCGGCGCCGCAGGTCTCGAACCGCGTCTTGCGGCGCGCGACGTTGGTGGCGAAGCGGGGCGCCAGCTCTTCGGGCAGGACGACGCCGATCTCGCCGCGCGGGGCGCCGGGCGGCAACAGCGCCAGGTCGGCGGCCGGGGCGGCGAGGCGCGCGGTCCACTCCCCGCGCCCGAGCGCGCCGGCGGCCTCGCGCTTGAGGGTGAGCTCGCCGCCGCCGTCCTCCGCCGGGCGCAGCCGCAGGGCGAAGCCCCGGCTCCACAGGCGGCCGTCGGCCGTGTCGTAATACGCGCTGGCGGTCCGCTTCGGGCGCGCCGGGCCGCCGCCGCACTCGCGGAACGCGGCGGCCAGCGCCTCCGGCGCGCCGGAAAGTTTGATCTCGATTTCGAGATTCCGGCCGGAATCCGCCGACATGCCGCGCCCCCGCGCCGAACCGCCGGCGACCATACCGCGCGCGCCGGCCCGCGTCACGGATCGGACGGAGTCACGGATTGGACGGAGTCATGGATCGGAAGGCAGGGCAAGGCCGCGGGCGAACCTGGCGATGATCCTGGCGAGTTTCTTCTCGGCGACGGCGGCGGCGGCGTCTTCGGGCGACATCCATTCGCGCCGGCGGCGGTCCTTCTCGGGCCAGTCGTCCAGCACCCGCGTGACCTGCATGGGGAACACGGCGACGCGGCGCAGCCCGCCGCCCTTGCTGTCGTCCTTGCGGTAGAGGTAGGCGCCGATCCGGCGGCCGGCGGCGTCGCCCTCGATCCCCGCCTCCTCGAACGCCTCGCGCAGCGCCGACTCGCGCGGCGTCAGGCCGTCCTCGACGTTGCCCTTGGGGAGCACCCAGCGGCGCGTCTCGAGCGAGGTGACGAGGAGGATGCGCACACCCCGCTTGCGCCGCCGCCAGGCGAGGACGGCGGATTGTTCGGCGATGGTCCGGCGCGCCACCGCTCCCCGGCCTAAGGCGCCGGCGTTACGGCCGGGGTTCGGGGTCCGGGTCGTCTGCGCCGAGGTTGGCGGCCGCGGGGGAGTTCGGCGACACGCCGGTCAGCGCGCCCTCCAGCCGCGCCATGCGCTCGCGCAGCGCCGCCATGTCGCCGCGCAACTCCTTCTCCAACCCCGCCATGCGGTCGCGCAGCGCAGCCATGTCGCCGCGCAATTCCTTCTCCAACCCCGCCATGCAGTCGCGCAGCGCAGCCATGTCGCCGCGCAACTCCTTCTCCAGCACCGCCATGCGATCGCGCAGCGCGGTTATGTCGGCGCGCAGCCAGCCGAACAGCCCCACATTGAGCGCCGCCATGGCGAGAAACAGGCCGACCAACGGTGCGATGTCCATAGGCTCCCTCCGGTTTCCGCCACCCTACGCGGGCGCGGGGCGGGGCGCAAGGGCGGCGACGGCGGCGGCGCCGCGCGCGCCGGTCCCGGCGAGGCGGCGCGCGCGGCGCGCATCGACGCCGCCGAGCGCGATGACGGGCAGCCGGGCGGCGCGCGCCAGCGCCGCGAACCGGACCGGACCCAGCGCCGGCGCGCCGGGATGGCTCGCGGTCGGGAACGCGGGCGACAGCAGCGCCATGCCGGCGCCGGCGCGCGCCGCCCGCCGCAGCCCGGCCGCGCCGTGCGCGGCGGTGGTGCGCAGGCGCAGGCGGGCGGAGCGGCGCGGGCGCGCCAGCGCCTCGGGCATGTGGAGGCCGGCGCCGAGGCGGGCGGCGAGCCGCCAGTCGCCGGCGACGACGAACGCCAGCCGGCGGCGGCGGCACAACGCCGCCAGCGCGCGGGCGAACGCCGCGCGGTCGGGCGCGGCGTAGTCGCGCAGCAGGACGACGGCGCCCGGCGGCAGGCGCCGCGCCGCGCCGAGCGGGTCGGCGAGGCGGGCGCGGTCGACGACGAGGACCAGCGCCGGCGGCGCCCCCCGGCGCATCCGGCGCGCGGCGCGGGCGAGGCGGAGCGCGGGGGTCACGCGGCGGCGGCGAGGCGGCCGCGCTCCATGACCGCCGCCCGCCCGGCGGCGCGGGCGGCGAATTCGCGGTTCTGCTCGACCAGCAGGACGGCGAGGCCGCCGGCGGCGAGGCCGCGCAGGGTTTCGGCCAGCGCATCGACGGCGGACGGTTGCAGCCCCTCGGCGGGTTCGTCGAGCAGGAGCAGCAGCGGCCGGGCGGCCAGCGCGCGCGCCAGCGCGACCGCCTGGCGTTCGCCGCCGCTCAGGCGGCCGCCGGGCCGGTCGAGGAGCGGCGCGACGGCGGGGACGCGCGCGACCGCCTCCGCCGCGGCGCGCGCGGCGGCGCGCCGCCCCGCCGCCCGGCCGCCGAGGGCGCCGAGCATCAGGTTCTCGCGCACCGTCAGGGCGGTGAAGACATGGCTGCCCTGCGGGACCCACGCCATGCCGGCGCGGCCGCGCGCATGCGCCGGCGCGGCGCGCAGGTCGCGCCCGGCGAGGGAGAGGCGCGCGGCGCGCGCCGGCGCGAGGCCCATCAGCGCCTTGAGCAGGGTCGTCTTGCCCGCGCCGTTGCGCCCCACCACCGCGAGGCGTTCGCCGGCCGCCACCGCGAGGTCGACGCCGGAGACCGCGGTCATCCCGCCGTAACCGGCGGACAGGCCTGCCGCGTCCAGCACCGCTACGCGGCGGCGCCGGGGGGCGCGCCGAAATAGGCCGCGCGCACCGCCGGGTCGGCCAGCGCCTCGGCGCGGGCGCCCTCGGCGAGGACGCGGCCCCGGTGCAGCACCGTCACCGGGCAGTCCAGCGCGGCGACGAAGCGCATGTCGTGCTCGACGACGACGACCGCCGTCCGGCCCGCGAGGCCGCGGAGGACGGCGGCGGCGCGGTCCGACTCCTCCGGCGAGAGGCCCGCCGCGGGTTCGTCGAGCAGGACGACGCGCGGGCGGGCGGAGAGCACCGTCGCGAGCTCCGCCATCTGGCGCTCGCCGTGCGACAGGGCGGAGGCCGGGCGCGGGTCGCCGGGGTCCAGGCCGAGGCGGGCGAGCAATTCGGCGTCGACCGGACCGCGCGCGGCGAGGCGGCAATGCTCGGCGACGGTGAGCGGCTCGAACAGGCTCGGGACCTGGGTCTTCACCCCCAGCCCGGCGGCGGCGCGGGCGCAGGCCGGCCACCGCGTGACGTCGCGGCCGGCGAGGCGGACGCGGCCGGCGCGCGGGCGCAGCCGCCCGGCGGCGCATTTCAGGAAGGTGCTCTTGCCGGCGCCGTTGGGGCCGATCAGGCAGCGCCGCTCGCCGGGCGCGACGGCGAGGTCGAGGCCGCGGAGGGCCGCGACGCCGCCGAAGCCGGCGGCGAGGCCCGCCGCCTCCAGCGCCGGGGTCACGGCCCCGCCCGGCGCCGCCGAAGGCGCGCGGCGCAGGCGGCGAGAAGCGGCCACAACCCGCGCGGCGCGGCCAGCACGGCGGCGACCAGCACCGCGCCCAGAACGGCGCGCGAGTCGACGGCGGAAAGCGCCGGATGGAGCGCCCCCAGCCCCCCCGCCGCCAGCATCAGGTATTGCACCGCCACGGCGCCGAGTATGGGGCCGGGCAGCGTTCCGAGGCCGCCGGCGACCGCCCACACCAGGCTCTGCGCGGCGTAGCCCAGGCCGAACATCGCCGGGCTGACGAAGGAGACGCCGGCGAAGAGCGCGCCCGAAAGCCCGGCCATGCCGGCGGCGAAGACGAAAATCGCGAGCCGGCGCAGGCGCACGTCGTAGCCCAGCAGTTCGGCGCGCAGCGGGTTCTCGCGGATCGCCATGGCGGCGCGCCCGAACGGCGACGCCAGCAGCCGCGCGCTCGCCAGGTAGCAGGCGGCCAGCGCCGCCACGGCGACGCGGAGCGACGCCTCGGGCCCCAGCGGCGCGCCGGGCAGGAACGGCGGGTTCAGCGGCGGCGCCGCGGGAATGCCGTTGGCGCCGCCGAGCCGCACCCCGGCGATGGCGTATTCCGGGCCGGCGGCGGAATTGGCGAGTTTGAACAGGATCAGCGTCACGGTCAGCGTGACGATGCCCGCATGCAGGTCACCGAGCCGCCCGTAGAACATGACGTAGCCCAGGACCGCGGCGAAGGCGGCGGCGGCGAGGACGGCGGCGGGGACGGCGGCGGCGGCGTCCCCCCATGCGATCGCCGCGACGGCGTAGGCGTAGCCGCCGACGCCGAAAAAGGCGGTCTGGCCGAAGCACGGGATTCCGCCGAACCCCCACACGACGCCCAGGCTCAGCGCCAGGATCGCCAGGCTGGCCACGGTCGCCGCGTCGATGACGGCGAACAGCGGCAGCAGTTCGGGCCCGACGGCGACGGCGGCGGCGGCCGCGACCGCCAGCGCGGCCGCGCGGCCCCGCGCGGCGGCGCTCACCCCGCGCTCCCGGAGGCGCGCCCGAAAATCCCGCGCGGCAGGAAGCGCAGCAGGACCAGCGCGGCGGCGAGCAGCGCGACCTCGCCGAACGCCGGAGTCGCGGCGAACCCCACCCCGGTCCCGACGCCGCCGAGCAGCGCCGCCGCGGACAGCGGCCCGGCGACGATCGAGGCGCCGCCGGCGATCACGGTGACGAACGCCTTGGCGATGTAGGCGGCGCCGATGGTGGGGACGACCCCGGCGACGGGAGCGAGCAGCGCGCCGGCGAGGCCGCTCAGCGCCGCCCCGGCGGTGAACGCGGCGGCCCGGGCCCGGGCGCCGTCGACGCCGAACGCCGCCGCCGCCTCCGGGTCCTCCATCGCCGCGCGCGCGCGCAGGCCGGCGCGGGTGCGGCGCAGGACCAGATACATGCCGGCGAACACGGCGGCGGCGGCGGCGACCAGCGCCAGGTCGTAGGCCCCGACGCGGTATGCGCCGACCGCGAACGAGCCGAGCGGCGCGGACACCCCGCGCGTCGTGTTCCCGAACGCCATGGTGACGCCGCCGGACAGCAGCAGGCCCAGCCCCCAGGTGGCCAGCAGCGTGTCGGTCGCGCGCCCGTAGAGGCGGCGGACCAGCAGGCGCTCGACGATCCAGCCGACGGCTCCGACGACGGCGGGAGCGACGACCAGCATGGCGGCCCACAGGCCGACTCCCAGGCCGTGGGCCAGGATCGCGGCGTAGCCGCCGAGCATGAGGAACTCGCCATGCGCGAGGTTGATGACCCGCGTCATGCCGAAGACCACCGCGAGGCCGGCGGCGACCAGCGCCAGCACGGCGACTCCGGTGAGCAGCTGGAGCGCCAGGACCGCCGCGAAATCCACCGCCGCCCCGCCCGGCGCCCGCGTTTAAATGTCGTCCGCGCTCGGACGCCGCCCGCGTTCAGACGTCGACGTCGATCTCGTACATCGTCGTGTCGTCGGGGTTGCGCCGCAGGTCGCAGACGGCGGCGGTGTCGGCGGGCGGGCTGCCGGGGTGGCGCGAGAGGACGCGGAACGCGCCGCCGGACACTTCGCCGAGATAGACCGTCTGCGTCACGTGGTGGGTGGCGGGGTCCACCGCGACGCGGCCGCTGGGTCCGTCCAGCGCGAGGCCGTCCTCGAGCGCCTCGACGACCGCCATGCGGTCGGCGGAGCCGGCGCGGCGGACCGCCTCGGCCCACAGGAGGAACCCCTCGTAGGAGCGGACCGCGAGCTCGTTCACCGCCGGCGCGCGGGCGCCGTAGGCGGCGTCGAGGCGGGCGAGGAAGGCGCGGTTGGCGGCGGTGTCGAGTTCGGAGAAATAGCCGTAGCAGGCGAGGATCCCCTCGCTCTCCTCCGGCGCCAGGGCGCGGTGTTCGTTGCCGACGCCGAAGGTGGTCGAGGCCATGGGGATGCGCGACTTCATGCCCGCCGCCGCCCACTGGCGGTAGAACGCCATGTGCGCGCCGCCGACCAGCACCGACATCACCATGTCCGGCGCGGCGGCCTGGATCTTGCGGATGGTGGGGCCGAAATCGGTCGCGTCGAGGGGGAAGAAGTCCGCCGCCGCGACCTCGCCGCCGCCGTCACGGGCGAATTTGGCCACCCAGCGCGCGGTGATCTGGCCGTAATTGTAGTCCGCGGCGAGGACGTAGATGCGCCGGCCCCAGCGCCGCATGGCCTCCGGCGCCAGCCGGGCGACCGTCTGCGCCGGAGTCGAGCCGGTGCAGAAGACGTTGCGGTCGCAGACCCCGCCCTCGTATTGCGTGTTGTAGAAGTAGAGCGTCCGGTAGCGCCGCAGCAGCGGGCGGATGGCCTCGCGCGAGGCGCTGGTGATGCCGGCGTGGACGACCGCGGCGCCGTCGCGGGTGGCGGCGCGGATGGCGTATTGGCGGTAGAGCTGGAGCTCCGACTGCGCGTCGTAGAGCTTCAGGTCGACCGGCCGCCCGAGCAGGCCGCCGCCGGCGTTGGTCTCGTCCGCCGCCAGCCGCATGCAGTCGATCATGGGGCGGCCGTAGATGTCGAGGCCGCCCGAGCCGTCGAGGATTCCGGCGACCGTTATGGAATCGTCTTCGTCCGCCGCGCCGCCGCGCGCCGCCAGCGCGCCCGCCGCCGCTCCGGCCAGGAGCCGTCTCCGGGTAATCGTCATGGCGCCCTCCCGTCGCGCCGCCGGCGCCGCCGCGCGCCGCGCCCCGGACTCTACGCCGGAGCGCGCGCCACCGCCAGCCGCGCGAGGGGCGGGCCGGCTATTCCTCCGGCGCGGCGCCTCCCGCCGCCGGCGGCCCGCCCGGATCGGCGGCCTCCGGCGCGGCCTCGGCGGGCGCGTCCGGCGCGTCGGCGCCGGGGAGGGCGAAGGGCGCGTCGAGGTCCGGCCCGACGGCGCTCACCGCGGCGATGACCACCACGGCGACGAGCGCCGCGATGAGGGCGTATTCGATGGCGGTCGCGCCGTCGCGCCGGGCCAGGAACGCGCGCGCGACCGGGGGAATCCTCATGGCCGGGTCCTCCGTGTTTCGCGGGCCGGAAGCATAGCCGACGATTCGCCCGCGCGGTCAATACCGCCGGCGCCCGCGGAAAAGGCTTGACAGGCAAGCGTTCCTGTGCTAGAAGGCCGGCGAACGAATGGAGCGAGGGCGCGTCGAACGACGACGCCGGCGCATCGTGAGGCGCCGCGCCGGCGTCGGGATGGCGAACGCCCGTTCCGTCGATAGAGGAGAACTCCGACATGACCGCTCCCTCGCATTGGGCGGCGCCGGAAGGCGTCGATTGGGCGCGTTTCGAGGAACTGGCGGAGCGCTACCGCGGCGATCCCGAGCTGCGCGCCCGCCTCGAGGCCGGCGACGCGGCCGGGGAGGTCGCCGAGCTGGGGCTCGCGCTGCCGCCCGGCGTCGAGACCCGGTTCGTCGCGAACACCGACGAGGTGTTCCACCTGCCGCTTCCCTTCGACCCCAACGGAACGCTGGGCGACGAGACGCTGGGCCGGGTGACGGGAGGATCGACCGTCGGGACCGCGGCCACCGTGGGATCGATCGGAACCCTCAGCACCGTCCCCAGTTGCGCGGCCTGCGCGGGGTCGATCGGCTCCGTCGGCACCGCCGGCTCCGCGGCCTAGGCCGCGGCGCAGAATACAAGGAGATCGGACTATGAGCGACACCCTCTTGCGGAGGCATCTGGTCGCCGATATGGACGCGGGAGAGACGATGGCGATCGAGAGCGCCCTCGACTCCCTCGCCGCCGATTGGCGCGACGACCCCGCCCTGCGCGCGCGCGCCGCCTCGGAGCCGCGCGAAGTCCTCGCCGAACGCGGGATCGACATCCCCACCGACAGCGACATGCGCATCGTCGCCAACACCGACGAGGTCTATCGCCTGGTCATGCCGCCGGACCCGAACGTCAACCTGGCGGATAGCGAGTTGTCGCGCGTTTCGGGCGGCGCCAACTGCCTCGGTTCGGTCGCCACGGCGAGCACCGTCGGGACCGTCCCGTCCACCGTCAGCTCCAGCGGCACCGCCAGTTCCGCCAGCACCGGCCCCCGCCCGGGCGGATCCTCGTGACGCGGCCTTCGAAGGGAGACACCCCATGACGACGACAACCCCGCGCGGCGACATCGACGAGGGCGTTTATCGCGCCATCGGCGACGCCTGGGAGAACGACCCCGCCTACCGCGCGCTTTTCGAGTCCGACCCGCGGCGGGCCCTGGCCGAGAAGGGTCTGGAGCTGCCGGCGGACGTGGACGTGCGGGTGCGCGCGAACAGCGCGGACAGGATGCATTTCATCCTCCCGCCCGACCCGAATGCGGTTCTTGGGGACGAGACCCTCGCTGCGGTGCATGGCGGCGTGCGCGCCTCGTCGGCGGGCAGCGTCGGCAGCGCGAGCACGGTGGGCTGCGCTCCGAGTTGCGCCAGCAGCGCCGGAACGCTGAGCACCGCCGGCTCCGCCGGCTGCGAATAACCGACCGCCGAGGCCGCCGCGACCGGCGGCCTCGGGGTCAACCGGAGTCGGCGCGGGCCGCCAGCGCGGCCTCGAGGGCGGCGACGCGGGCGGCGAGGGCCTCGTTCTCCTCGCGCGCCTTGACGGCCATGGCGCGGACGGCGTCGAACTCCTCGCGGCGGACGGCGCCCATGCGCTCCAGCGCCGCCTCCATGCGTTCGCGAACCCGCGCCTCGAACTCCTCACGCATCGCGTCCGCCGTCGACCAGGCGCCGCCGGCGAGGCGCGCCATGTCGTCGAAAAACCGCCCTTCGTCGCGCATCGCCCTCGACTCCTTGTTTCCCGCCGGACGGTTCGCTAAACCGCCCGGATGATCGTGGTCACCGGCGGCGCCGGCTTCATCGGCTCCAACCTCATCGCCGCCCTCGACGAACGAGGGGCGGACTACGTCGTCTGCGACAGTTTCGGCGACGGCGAGAAATGGCGCAACCTCTCCAGGCGCGCGCCCGTCGACATCGTGGCGCCCGAACGCGCGGCCGCCTACGTCGCCGGCGCGCATGCGCGCATCGACGCGGTGGCGCATCTCGGCGCCGTCTCCTCGACGACCGAGGCCGACGTCGACCTGATCCTGCGGAGCAACTTCCACGCGTCGATGGAGCTGTGGCGGGTCTGCGCCGAAAAGCGCGTGCGGCTGATCTACGCCTCCTCCGCCGCCACCTATGGCGACGGCGCGCAGGGCTTCGACGACGCGGCGCCGCTCGCGGCGCTGCGGCCGCTGAGCGCCTACGGCTGGAGCAAGCACCTGTTCGACCGCCGCGCGGCGGCGCTGGCGGCGCGGGCGGAGACCCGCCCGCCGCAATGGGCGGGACTCAAATTCTTCAACGTTTACGGCCCCAACGAATACCACAAGGGGTCGATGCAAAGCCTGGTCGGGCGCGAATACGCGATGACGGCGCTGGGCAACCCCCTCACGCTGTTCCGCTCCGCCCGGCCCGACTACGCGCATGGCGGGCAGAAGCGCGATTTCGTCCATGTCGACGATTGCGTCGCGGTCATGCTGTGGCTGCTCGACACTCCCGGCGCGAACGGGATTTACAACGTGGGAACGGGGCGGGCGCGCACGTTCCTCGAGCTGGCGCGCATACTGTTCGCGGCGCTGGGGCGGGAGGAGAACATCGCCTGGGTCGAAATGCCGCTCGACATCCGCGCGCAATACCAGTACGTCACCGAGGCGCGGCTCGACCGCCTGCGCGCCGCGGGCTACGCGGCGCCGTTCCGCGGCCTGGAGGACGGCGTCGCCGACTACGTCGCCCGCTACCTGTCGGCCGACGACCCCTACCGCTAGTCCGGGCGCGACCGGAGGCATGTCCGGCTCCTGGGGGCTCGCGTTCCCCGACATCGATCCGGTGGCGATGGCGTTCGGGCCGGCGGAGATCCGCTGGTACGCGCTGGCCTACGTCGCCGGGCTGCTGCTGGGCTGGCGTTACGCGCGGCGCCTCGCGGCGCGCGGCGGCGCGGTCGCGCCGGAGCGGATCGACGACCTCCTGCTATGGGCCACCGTCGGAGTCATCGCCGGCGGGCGCCTGGGCTCGGTCCTGATTTACGGGCTGGACGGAGTCCTCGCCGATCCGGCGTCCGTCTTCCGCGTCTGGGAGGGCGGCATGTCGTTCCACGGCGGCATGGCGGGGGTGGCGGTCGCGCTGGCGTGGTTCGCGCGGCGCAACCGCCTCCCGATCCTCGCGGTCGCCGACCTCGCGGCGGCGGCGGCGCCGATCGGGTTGTTCTTCGGGCGCATCGCCAATTTCGTCAACGGCGAGCTCTACGGGCGCGCCTCCGACGCGCCGTGGGCGATGGCGTTCCCCGCCGGCGGGCCGGTCGCGCGGCATCCGAGCCAGCTCTACGAGGCGGCGCTGGAGGGGTTGGTCCTGTTCGCGGCGCTGGCGTGGCTCGCTTGGCGCCGCGGCGCGGCGGCGCGGCCCGGCCTGCTCACCGGCGCGTTCCTCGCCGGCTACGCGCTGGCGCGCATCGCGGTCGAGTTCTTCCGCGAGCCGGATTCGCATATCGGCTTCCTCGCCGGCGGCGCGACGATGGGGCAGTTGCTGTCGGCGCCCATGCTCGCCGCCGGGTTGTGGCTGGCGGCGCGGACGCGCCCCGGCGCGCGCGCGGCGGCGTGACCGAGCTCGAGGAGCGGCTGCGCCGGACCGTCCGGCGGACCGGGCCGATCCCCTTCGCCGAATACATGGCGCTGGCGCTCGCCGACCGGCGCGGCGGCTATTACGGCGGCGCCCGGTCGCCGGACCCGCTCGGCCGCGCGGGAGACTTCACCACCGCGCCCGAAATCAGCCAGATGTTCGGCGAGCTGGTCGGCGCATGGTGCGCCGACATGTGGGAGCGCATGGGCGCGCCGGACCCGGCGCGGCTGGTCGAGCTCGGCCCGGGGCGCGGAACGCTGATGGCGGACCTGCTGCGCGCGGCGCGCGCCGCGCCGGCGTTCCGCCGCGCGGTCGACATCCACCTGGTGGAGATAAGCCCGGCGCTGCGCCGCGCGCAGGAGGCGGCGCTGGGCGCGGCGCGGCCCACCTGGCACGACGGCCTGGCGACGGTCCCCGGCGGCCCCATGCTGCTGGTCGCCAACGAGTTCTTCGACGCGCTCCCGGTCCACCGCTTCGCCGCCACCGAGGCGGGATGGCGCGAGCGCATGGTCGGCCTCTCCGGCGACGGCGCGCGGCTCGAGGTCCGCTGCGCGCCGGGGCCGACCCCGGCCTCGCGGCTGCTCGCCGCGCTCGGCCGCGCGCCCGAACCGGGGGCGACGGCGGAGGTGAGCCCGGCCGCGCTGGCGCTCGCCGGCGACATCGCCCGGCGGATCGCGGTCGACGGCGGCGCGGCGCTGATCGTCGACTATGGCGGCGGCGGCGGCGACACGGCGGCGGCCGCGCGCCGCCACCGCGCGCATCCGCTCCTGGCCGACCCCGGCGCGGCGGACCTGTCGGCGCGGGTGGACTTCCCGGCGCTGGCGCGGGCCGCGCGCGAGGCCGGGGCGCGGGTATGGGGGCCCGCGGACCAGGGCGCATTCCTCCATGCGCTGGGGATCCGCGAACGCGCGGCGCGGCTCGGGCGCGCCGCGCCGGGGGCGGCGGCGGACGTCGACGCGGCGCTGCGGCGGCTGACCGCGCCCGGCGAAATGGGAGTCCTGTTCCAGGTGATGGCGTTCGGCGCGCCGGGCGGCCCGGCGCCGGCGGGGTTCCCGGCGTGAGCGCGCCGGAGCCGATCGCAGCGCCGGGCCTCGCCGCGCAGGGCGGCGTGGCGCACGGCTTCTTCAGCCGCGCCGGCGGAGTTTCGCGCGGGATTTACGAATCGCTCAATTGCGGCCCCGGCTCCGGCGACGACCCGGAGGCGGTGGCGGCGAACCGCGCGGCCGCGGTGGCCGGCCTCGGCCTCGGCGCGGCGCCGCTGGCGACGGCGCATCAGGTCCACGGCGACCGGGCGGTTCGCGTCGACGCGCCGCCGGAGCGCCCGCCGCGCGCCGACGGGCTGATCGCGGCGGCGCCCGGCCTCGTCGTCGGCGTGCTCACCGCCGATTGCGCGCCGGTGCTGCTCGCCGATTCCGAGGCGGGAGTCGTGGCCGCCGCCCATGCCGGCTGGCGCGGCGCGGCGGCCGGAATCCTCGAGGCGGTCGTCGCGGCGATGGTCGCGCACGGCGCGGCGGCGGCGCGGATCCGCGCCGCCATCGGCCCCTGCATCGGACCGGACTCCTATGAAGTCGCCGACGACATGCGCGCCGATGTGCTGCGCCGCGACCCCGGCGCGAAGGCGCGGTTCCGCGGCGGCGCCCGGCCCGGCCGCTGGCTGTTCGACCTGCCGGGCTACGCCGCCGACCGCCTGGCTGCGGCGGGGGCGGGGCATGTCGAGGCGACCGGGGGCGACACTCTCGCCGATGAGCGGTTCTTCAGCTACCGGCGCGCGCGGCGGCGCGGCGCCGCCGATTACGGTCGCTGCCTGTCCGCCATCGCGCTCCGGCGCTGAACCTTGCCCCGCCTCGCCCGGATAGCCGCCGCCGCGCTCCTTCTCGCCGGCTGCCAGGCGCGGCCGCACGTCTTTTCGCCCGATGGCCCAGCGCTCGCGGACGGTCCGGGCGGCGTCGACAAGGTCGGCGTCTTCGTCGCCGGGGTGGACGGCGCGCCGGAGGCGCTGGACGCGGCGCTGCGCCCGGCGCTCGCGGCCCGGCTCGTCGAACTCGGCGTGGCGGCGAGCGACCGGTCGGCGCACCGCGCGAGCTACATATTGGAGGCGCAAGCGCGGACGGCGCCGGACGGGGGGCGCGTCGTCTCGTGGCGGCTGGTCGACGCCGACGCCGAGATCGCCGCGCTGATGGAGCAGGCGGTTCCCGCGGCCGGCGCGGCGTGGGAGGATGGCGGCCCCGAACTGGCGGCGGCGCTGGCCGGCGAGGCGGCGCGGCGCCTGGCCGCGCTGATCCGCGACGCGCCGCCGGCCCCCGCGCCCGCCGCCCTTCCGCCGCCGCGCCGCCGGGTCGCCGTCGGCGCGGTGACCGGCGCGCCGGGGAACGGCGCCGCCGCGCTGGCCGACGCCGCCCGCGCGGCGCTGTCGCGCGCCGGGATCCAGGCGGCGGTCGAGGGCTCCGGCGCGCCGCTGCTCACCGGCGCGGTGGAGGTGCGGCGCGGCGGCGAACGCGACCTTGTCGTCCTCTCGTGGCGCCTCGTCGGCGCGGACGGGCGCGAGATCGGGACCTTCGCGCAGGAGGGCGAGGTGGCCGCCGGCGCGCTCGACGGCGCCTGGGGCGGCGTCGCCGACGCCATGGCGCGGGGCGCGGCGCTCGGAGTCGCCGAACTGCTCGCCGCCGCGCCGCCCCCCGCCCGGGATCGATAGCGACGCGGTTCATGCAGGCCGCGGCGGGGCGGGCCATCGTCGCCGCGCGGTTGCGAACCCGCGCCGACGGGAGCGACGGCGATGGCGGAGTGGACGGGCTTAATCGCGTTGGCGTCCGGATTCCTCATGCTGGCCGGGTCGATGGTCGGGCTCATCGCATGGCTCCGCGCCGACATGAACCGGCGCATGGACCGGATCGACGGACAGCGCGACGCCATGCCGGCCGCCGTCGGGCGCGCCGTCGCCGAGGCCATCGGCAAGCCGCGCGCACGCCGCGCGCGGTTCGAGCACCCATCGCGGCGGACCGCGATACGGTAGCCGTCGGCGCGCGGCGCTCTTCGGCGCGCTCGAGCAAGAAGTCCGAAAGACCGTCTCGCCCCCGGCTCTGTCCAAAGCTTGACAAACCGGAATTCTTATGATAAACATACGACCGTTGAATTGGGGCGCTTCGCAAGGGCGCTTCGCAAGGGCGCTTCGCAAGGGCGCTTCGCAAGGGCGCTTCGCAAGGGCGCTTCGCAAGGGCGCTTCGCAAGGGCGCTTCGCAAGGGCGCTTCGCAAGGGCGCTTCGCAAGGGCGCTTCGCAAGGGCGCTTCGCAAGGGCGCGGAGCCGATGGAAGGAGACGCTCGTGACTTTTCCCGCACACTGGTCGCCGGAGGAGCGCGCCGGCCAGGCGCGCGCCGAGGATCTGGCGCAGCGTTACCGCGACGATCCCGAGTTGCGCGCGCGGATCGATTCCGGAGACACGGCCGACGCGCTCGCCGAACTGGGCATCGACCTGCCGCCGGACGTCGATCATCGGATCGTGGCGAACACCGATGACACCTATCACCTCGCGCTGCCCCCGGACCCGAACGAGGCGATAACGGACGAGGCGCTGGGGTCGGTCTCGGGCGGAAACTCGAACGTGAGCACGGCCGGCAGCGTCGGCAGCATGGGATCCTTCGGTTGCTCCTGCTTCCCTTCGAGCGTCAGCAGCGTGGGCTCCCTGGGCACCGCCGCGTAGAAAGACACGACCGCGCGCGGCGGGGCCATAACCCCGCTTCCGCGCGCACACCTCTCGAATTGCGGCGCTTCGCAAGGGGCGCCGAACCGATGGAAGGAAACGCTCGTGACTTTTCCTGCACACTGGTCGCCGGAGCAGCGCGCCGGCCAAGCGCGCGTCGAGGATCTGGCGAGGCGTTACCGCGACGATCCCGAGCTGCGCGCCCGGATCGACTCCGGGGACACGGCCGACGCGCTCGCCGAACTGGATATCGATCTGCCGTCCGGCGTCGACTGCCGAGTCGTGGCGAACACCGATGACACCTACCACCTCGCGCTGCCCTCGGACCCGAACGAGGCGATGACGGACGAGGACCTCGGCTCGATCGCCGGAGGAGTGCGGGCAAGTACGGCGGCCAGCGTCAGCAGCGTGGGCAGCTTCGCATGCTCCACCGGGCCGTCGTCCATCGGCAGCGCGGGCTCCCTGACGACCGCCGCGCCCGACTGATCGGTCCCTCCGGGGCGACGCCGTTTTCACGGCGGCTTCGTCTCGCAAGGGGAACGCCGTGCGCATGAAACGGCTTCGCTCGGCGCGGTCGTCACGGACGCCGAATGCGACCGCCGGGCGGGAGCGCGAGCGGACGGGCGCGCATTCGCCGGGGCGCGGCGCCCCTTGCGCGCGCCGCGCGGCGGGGTTATAATCCCGCTTCCGCTGGCCGGCCGGCCTCGCGGAGCGCGCCGTTCGACCGCGAGGCGGGAATGCCGAAACTCAAGACCAAGTCCAGCGCCAGGAAGCGCTTTCGCCTGACCGCGTCGGGGAAGGTGCGCGCCTTCCAGGCCGGCAAGCGCCACGGCATGATCAAGCGCACGCGGAAGTTCATCCGCAACGGGCGCGGCTCGACGATCATGGCGGAATCGGACGCGCGGACCGTCCGCAAGTTCTACCTCCCCTACGGCTGAGGAGCGGGTCATGGCGCGCGTCAAGCGGGGCGTCACCAAACACGCCCGCCACCGCAAGATCGTCAAGGCGGCCAAGGGCTACCAGGGGCGGCGCAAGAACACCGTCCGCGTCGCCCGGCAGGCGGTCGAGAAGGCGGCGCAATACGCCTACCGCGACCGCCGCAACCGCAAGCGGGACTTCCGCCGCCTGTGGATCCAGCGCATCAACGCCGGCGCGCGGGCGCACGGCATGACCTACGGCGCGTTCATTCACGGCGCCGCGCGCGCCGGGATCGCGCTCGACCGCAAGGTGCTCGCCGACATCGCGGCGCGCGATCCGGCGGGGTTCGAACGGCTGGTCGCGGCCGCGCGGGCGGCGCTGGAGGCCTGACGCGCGGCGACGCGATGCCCGACGCCGACCCGACCGCGCGCGCCGAGGCGCTGCGCGGCGAATACCTCGCCGCCATAGCCGAGGCCGGAGACTCCGGCGCGCTCGAGGCCGTCCGCGTCGCCGCGCTCGGCCGCAAGGGGCGCGTCGCGGCGGCGATGCGCGGCCTCGCCGACATGCCGCCCGGAGAACGCCGCGCCGCCGGGCAGGCGCTGAACCGCCTCAAGGACGAGATCGCCGCCGCCATAGACTCCCGCAAGGCGGCGCTCGACGCGGCCCGGCTGGAGGCGCGCCTCGCAGCGGAGACCGTCGACGTGACCGCGCCGGCGCGCCCGGAGTCCGCCGGCGCGGTCCACCCGGTGAGCCAGGCGCTGGACGAACTGACGGAAATCTTCGCCGATATGGGCTTTACGGTTGCGGAGGGCCCGGACATCGAGGACGACTTCCACAATTTCACGGCGCTCAACATCCCGCCCGAACACCCGGCGCGGCAGATGCACGACACGTTCTATTTTGCCGAGGACGGCGACGGGAGCCGGGCGCTGCTCCGCACCCACACCTCGCCGGTGCAGATCCGCCGCATGACCGGCGCGCCGCCGCCGCACCGCATCGTCGTCCCGGGCCGCACCTACCGCCGCGACCACGACATGACCCACACGCCGATGTTCCACCAACTCGAGGGGCTGCTGGTGGACCGCGATATCCACATGGGCCATCTCAAGGGCTGCCTGATGGATTTCGCGGCGGCGTTCTTCGAGGTCGCCGATGCGCCGCTGCGGTTCCGTCCCAGCTACTTCCCGTTCACCGAACCCTCGGCGGAGGTCGATATCGGCTGCAATACCGAGGGGGGCGAGTTCCGCGCCGGCCACACCGGCGGACCGGGCGACGACTGGCTTGAGATCCTCGGCTGCGGCATGGTCCATCCGCGCGTGCTGGCGAATTGCGGCCTCGACCCGGCCGAACACCAGGGCTTCGCCTTCGGCATGGGGATCGACCGGCTGGCGATGCTGAAATACGGCGTGCGCGACCTGCGCTCCTTCTTCGACGGCGACCTGCGCTGGCTGCGCCGCCACGGCTTCCGCGCCGGCGACGCGCCGACCCTCGGCCAAGGCCTGGGGCGGTGAAGTTCACCCTCGGCTGGCTCCGGGAGTTCCTCGACACCGAGGCCGGCGCGGACGAAATCGCCGACCGGCTGACGATGCTGGGGCATGAGGTCGAATCCGTGTCCGACCGGGCGGCGGAGCTCGCGCCGTTCGTCGTCGCCCGCGTCGTCGCGGCGCGGCCGCACCCGAACGCCGACCGGCTGCAAGTGTGCCGCGTCGACACCGGGCGGGAGACCCTCGACGTCGTATGCGGCGCGCCCAACGCGCGCGCGGGAATGAAGGGCGTGTTCGCCCCCATCGGCGCGCGCATTCCCGGAACCGGCGCGGTGCTGGAGAAGCGCGCCATCCGCGGCGTCACGGGCGCCGGCATGTTGTGCTCCGAACGCGAGATGGGCCTGTCGGACTCGCATGAGGGAATTATCGAGCTCCCGGACGACTCCCCGGCGGGCGCGCCCTTCGCGGCGGTTGCGGGCCTCGACGATCCGGTCATCGACGCGGCGATCACGCCGGAGCGGGGGGATTGCCTGGGAGTCCTCGGCCTCGCCCGCGACCTCGCCGCCGCCGGAGTCGGCCGCTTCCTCGATCCGCCGGTGGAGCCCGTCCCCGGCGCCGGCGCGGGGCGGGTCGGCGCGAGCCTCGACTTCGCGCCCGAGTCCGCCGGCGCCTGCCCGCTGTTCGTCGGGCGCTGTATCTCCGGGGTTCGCGACGGGCCGAGCCCGGCTTGGTTGCGCAACCGCCTGCGCGCAGTGGGCCTGCGGCCGATCTCGGCGCTCGTCGACATCACCAATTTGGTGACGCTGGAGCGCGCGCGGCCGCTGCACGTCTTCGACGCCGACACACTCTCCGGCGCAACGCTGTGCGCCCGCCTCGCGCGCGACGGAGAGACCATCGCGGCGCTCGACGGCAAAACCTATGCGCTGGACGCGGACATGACGGTCATCGCCGACGACGCCGGGCCGGCGGCGATCGCCGGGATCGTGGGCGGCGCGGCGACGGCGTGTTCGGAGAACACCCGCAACGTGTTCCTGGAGGCCGCGTGGTTCGATCCGGTCCGCACCGCCGCGACGGGCCGCAAACTGCGCATCGAGTCGGACGCGCGCTACCGCTTCGAACGCGGCGTGGACCGCGCCGGGACCGTCGACGGCGCGGAGCGGGCGACGCGGCTGATACTCGAATTGTGCGGCGGCGAAGCCAGCGATCTCTCCATCGCCGGCACCGCGCCGCATGACGACCGGGAGGTGTCCTTCCGCCCGAACAGGATCCATGCGCTCGGCGGCCTCGAGATCGCGGCGGACAGGTCGCTCCGCATTCTCGACTCGCTCGGCTTCGCGCCCGGCGCGGTGGAGGACGGCGCGGCGCGCTGCCGCATCCCGTCCTGG
Source organism: Alphaproteobacteria bacterium (assembly GCA_965242575.1). Classification (GTDB taxonomy): domain Bacteria; phylum Pseudomonadota; class Alphaproteobacteria; order UBA7887; family UBA7887; genus JANQOH01. Next base: position 830,494 of record OZ251461.1, on the reverse strand, counting down.
CGCCATGACATCGACGGCGAAGCCGACCTGGTGGAGGAAGCGCTGCGCGTCGCCGGCTACGACGCCATCCCGCCGGTGACGCCTCCGCGCCCGCGCGCCGTCGCCCGGCCGGCGCTGGACGTGCGCCAACGCCGCGAGCGGCGGGCGCGGCGGGCGCTGGCGGCGCGCGGATTTTTCGAATGCGTCACATGGTCGTTCCTCGACGGAGACCGGGCGCGGTCGTTCGGCGGCGGCGCGCCGGAACTGCGGCTCGCCAACCCCATCGGCGCGCATCTGTCCGACATGCGGCCGAGCCTGCTTCCCAACCTGCTCGCCGCGGCGGCGCGCAACCGGGCGCGCGGACAGGAGGACTTCGCGCTGTTCGAGGTCGGCCCGATCTATTCCGGCCGCGCGCCGGAGGCGCAATTCGCCGCCGCCGCCGGGATCCGCGTCGGCGCGACCGGCCCGCGCCACTGGCTGGAGGCACCGCGCCCGGTCGACGCGTTCGACGCCAAGGCCGACACCCTGGCGCTCATCGCCGCGCTCGACGGACCGGCGAACAACCTTCGGACCGCCGCGGACGCGCCGGATTGGTACCATCCCGGACAGTCCGGCGGCCTGCGCCTGGGATCGAAGGCGGCGCTCGCATGGTTCGGGATGCTCCACCCGCGCGCCGCCGCCGCGTTCGACCTCGCCGACCCGATCGCCGCGTTCGAGATCGTCCTCGACCGCGTCCCGCTGTCGAGAGGCGGCGCGCGGAGCCGCGACGCCGAATCCGACCTGCAACCCATCCGCCGCGACTTCGCCTTCGTCGTCGATGCGGCGCTGCCCGCCGACGACCTGCTGCGCGCGATCCGCGGCCTTTCCGGCAAGCTCCCCGGCAAGCATGCGCTGACCGAGGTCACGCTGTTCGACGACTACCGGGGCGATGGCGTGGAGGCGGGGCGGAAATCGCTGGCGGTCTCGGTCACGATCCAGCCCAGGGAGCGGACGCCGACCGACGCCGAAATCCGCGCCGCGGTCGACGCCATCGTCGCCCGGGTCGCAAAGGCGACCGGGGCCGTCCTGCGGTCCTGACCGCGGCTGGCGCACCCGACAGGATTCGAACCTGTGACCTCTGCCTTCGGAGGGCAGCGCTCTATCCAGCTGAGCTACGGGTGCGCGGCGGCCACCCTAGCCATCGCGCGCGCGCCAAGCAAGGCGCGTCTGCGCGCCACCCTGTGGACAAGGCGGCGCGCGCAGCTGAGCAACCCGGCTTCTCGCCCCGCGGCGGCGGAGGCGGTGGAAAGCCGGCGAGTCGGCCGCCGTTTCGTCCCCTTGTGGAGAAGCGGACAACCGCATCGGAACGCCGCGGAATCCGCCGCGCCCGGCTGTGAACGACCGGAGCGCAACGGGAATTCCCGGAATCCACCGGAAACGACGACTATTGCTTTTCCCTTAAGATCCCGGACGTCAAGAATACGTTGCGTCCGCGCAGCGGCCAGACCGTGACCAAGCCGCTGCTCCGGGCGCTGGACGGACAGGCGCTCGACCGCCCGCCGTTCTGGTTGATGCGGCAAGCGGGGCGGTACCTGCCCGAATACCGGGCGCTGCGCGCGCGCGCGGCGGACTTCCTCTCCTTCTGTTACGACCCGGCGCTGGCGGCGGAGGCGACGCTGCAACCGGTCCGCCGCTTCGGCATGGACGGGGCGATCCTGTTCTCCGACATCCTCGTCGTCCCGCACGCACTCGGCATGGAGGTGGCGTTCGTGGACGGGGAAGGGCCAAAACTCGACGCGCTGACTTCTCCCGCCGACCTGCCGCGGCTGCGCATCGACGATCCGGTTCCGCGCCTCGCGCCGGTGTACGAGGCGCTGGCGCGCGTCCGCGCGGAACTGCCGGCAGGCGCGGCGCTTATCGGTTTCGCCGGCGCGCCGTGGACCCTTGCGGCCTACATGATCGAGGGCGGGGGAAGCCGCGATTTCCTCCGCGCCCGGCGCTGGGTCCACGCCGAGCCCGAGGTGTTTGCGCGCCTGATGGAGATTCTCGAGGGAGCGGCGGCGCGCCATCTCGTCGCGCAGATCCGCGCCGGCGCGGACGTCGTGCAGGTTTTCGACAGCTGGGCGGGAGTTCTGCCGCCGGATTCGTTCGAGCGCTGGTGCGTCGCGCCGATGGCGCGCATCGCCGCGGCGGTGCGGAGGGCGTGTCCGGGCGCGCGGATCGTCGGTTTCCCACGCGGCGCGGGGCTGGCGCTCGGCGGCTATGCGGCGCGCGCCGGAGTCGATGCGGTGAGCCTCGACACGTCGGCTCCGCCGGCGCTCGCGGCGCGCGCCGTAGGCCCCGGCGTCGCGTTGCAGGGGAACCTGGACCCGGCGCTGCTCGCGGTCGGCGGGCGGGCGATGACCGACGCTGTTGCGGCGCTGCGCCGCGTCTTCGCGGGGCGGCCGTGGATATTCAATCTCGGCCACGGCGTCTTGCCGGAGACGCCGCCGGAGCACGTTGCGGCGCTCGCGGCGGCGCTGCGCGGGCAGGCGCGCGCGTGAGCGGGCCGGCCGTCGTGTTGTTCAATCTGGGCGGGCCGGACGGCCCCGCCGCGGTGCGCCCGTTCCTCCGCAACCTGTTCGGCGATCCGGCGATTATCTCCGCGCCGGGGCCGATCCGTTGGGGACTGGCGCGGTTGATCGCGGCGCGGCGCGCGCCGACGGCGCAGGCGATCTACGCCCGGATCGGCGGCGCCTCGCCGCTGCGGCGGCTGACCGAGGAGCAGGCCGGCGCGCTGGAGGATCGCTTGCGCGATCTCGACGGCGCGCGCGTATTCGTCGCCATGCGCTACTGGCGGCCGTTCATCGCTGAGGCCGCCCGCGCCGTCGCCGCGCACGACCCGGACCGCGTGGCGTTGCTGCCGCTCTACCCGCAATACTCCACCGCGACCACGGGATCCTCGCTGGCGGAATGGCGGCGCGCGGCGCGGGAAGCGGGCGTCCGCGCGCCGGCATCGGCGATCTGCTGCTACCCGGACCGCGCCGAGTTCGCCGCCGCGCATGCGGCGCTCATTGCCGAAGCGGCGCGCGCATTGCCGGCGGACACGCCCTGGCGGATCCTGTTCTCGGCGCATGGACTGCCGAAGCGGACGGTCGCGCGGCGGGGCGACCCGTACCGATGGCAGGTGGAGCGGAGCGCCGAAGCCGTCGTCGGACGCCTGGAGAACCGGAACGCGGACTGGCAAGTGTGCTACCAGAGCCGCGTCGGGCCGCTGGAATGGATCGGGCCATCGCTCGACGACGAGCTGGCGCGGGCGGCGGCCGACGGCAAGGCGGTCGTCGTCGCCCCGGTGTCGTTCGTCTCGGAGCATTCGGAAACCCTGGTCGAACTCGACATGGAGTATCGCGACATGGCCGAGCGGCTCGGCGTTCCCGCCTACGTCCGGGTTCCGGCGCTGGGGACGCATTCCCGCTTCCTCGACGCGCTGGAGGGCCTCGCCCGGGCGGCGCTGGCGGCGCCGGAGGAGACGATATGCGGCGGCGGCGGCGGCGCGGCCTGCCCGGCCGGATTCCGGGCCTGTCCGCGCCGGGTGGCGGGCGGGGGGACGACGGCGTGAGCGGACTTCTGGCGTTCTATTACCCGTTGCTCAAGACGGCGCATATCGTGTCGGTTATCGCGTGGATGGCGGGCCTGCTCTACCTGCCGCGCCTGTTCGTCTATCACTGCGATGCGCCGCCGGGGTCGGACCGAAGCGAGGTCTTCAAGACGATGGAGCGGCGGCTTCACCGCGCCATCATGACTCCGGCGATGCTGGCGTCCTGGGCGTTCGGCTTGGCGCTGGTTTGGGCGAATCCGGGGCTTCTCGACACGGTCTGGCTCCCCGCCAAACTGGCGCTGGTCGTGGCGCTGACGGGGATGCACGGCGCGATGGGCCGCTGGCGCCGCGACTTCGCGGCGGACCGGAACCGGCGCTCGGCGCGCTTCTACCGCGTCGCCAACGAGGTCCCCACCGCGCTCATGATCGCCGTCGTCGCGCTGGCGGTAATCGAGCCGTTCTGACCTTGCCCTGCGGCGGGCGGGGGTATAGGGTGCAGCCGGCCTCGGGCGCGTAGCTCAGCGGGAGAGCACCACGTTGACATCGTGGGGGTCGCTGGTTCGATCCCAGCCGCGCCCACCATGCCGGCGCCCACCATGCCGGTGAAGGGAGGCGGGGAATGGCCGGGGACGGCATGGCGCGCGGCAAGACCGTGCTGGTGACGGGCGCCGGGCGCGGGATCGGGCGCGGCTTCGCGCTCGCGATGGCCCGCGCGGGCGCGAACGTCGTGGTCAACGACCCGGGCGGCGGCGTCCGCGGCGGCGGCTCCGACCACGCCCCGGCGCTGGAGGTCGTCAGGGAGATTGAGGACGCGGGCGGGCGCGCCGTCGCCGATTTCGGCAGCGTGACCGACCGCGCCGCCGCCGAAGCCATGGTCGCGCGGGCGGAGTCCGAATTCGGACGACTCGACGCGGCGGTCAACAACGCCGGAATTCTGCGCGACGCCATCTTCCACAAGATGACCGGCGACGACTGGGACGCCGTCATCGACGTGCATCTGAAGGGCGCGTTCAACGTGAGCCGCGCGGCGGCGGCGCGGTTCCGCGCGCAGGGCTCCGGCGCGTTCGTGCACATGACCTCGACCTCGGGGCTGGTCGGCAATGTCGGGCAGGCGAACTACGCGGCGGCGAAACTCGGAATTGTCGGCCTGTCGAAATCCATCGCGCTCGACATGGCGCGGTTCGGCGTCCGCTCGAACGTCATATCCCCCTTCGCCTGGAGCCGGATGATCGGGACGATCCCCATAACCGACGCCGACGGGGCGGAGCGAATCGAGCGCCTCAAGCGGATGACGCCGGACAAGATCGCGCCGCTGGCGGTGTATCTGGTGAGCCACGCGGCCGACGAGGCGAAGGTCAGCGGCCAGATATTCGCCGTCCGCAACAACGAGATCTTCCTCATGAGCCAGCCGCGCCCGCTGCGCTCGGTGCAACGCGGCGAGGGCTGGACGCCGGAGGCGATCGCCGCGCACGCCGCGCCGGCGCTTGCGGCCTCCTACTACCCGCTCGAGGTCAGCGCCGACGTCTTCGACTGGGACCCGGTGTAACCGTCGCCGTCAGGCGTAGCCCATCTCGCGCTTCCACGCCGCCTCGTGCGCCAGCACGTCGGCCCAGTCCGCCGCCTGGACGCCGGTGACGAAGGGCGGCTCGGGGACGGTCACGCCCCAGCCGATGGCGTAGTCCACCGCGGTTCCGTCCTCCGCGCGCAAGGTCATGGCGCCGCCGGGGCCGACGCCGACCGGCTGCGGCAGGCTCATGCCGCGCAGCGCCTCCGCGACCGGGGCGCCGCCGGGCGCGCCGGATTCGGCCATGGCGGCGAGCAGGAAGTCGATCCCCGCCTTCGCCTCCCACGACCAGTTGGTCGGATGGTCGCCGTACCGCGCGGCGTAGGCTTCGTCGAAGGCGCGGTTCGCCTCCGTGTCGGGGAAGCTGGCGATGTAGCGGGTTCCGGAATGAAGCCCGGCGGGGAGTTCGCGCAGCGCGCTCATGGTGGTGTAGTCGGCGAGATTGATGGTGAAGAAGGCGATCTCGTCGAACATGCCGTAGATCGCCGCCTGGTCGATGAACGACACCAGGTCGCCGCCCCACAGCGCGCTATAGACCGCGTCCGGGCGCTTGCGGAGGATCTGGACGATGACCTCGGTGTAGTCGGGCTGGAACAATTTGGGCCATCCCGCGCCCGCGACCTCGATCCCGCCGGAGAAGTCGTCCAGCAGGCGGAAGAACAATTCGGTGTTGTCGCGCCCGTAGGCGTAGTCGGGCGACACCGACATCCAGCGCCTGAGGCCGTCGCGTTCGACGATTTCGGCCGCGTAGCGCGCGCTCCCCACCGCGTCGTGGATGCCCTGGCGGGCGAAGCGGAACGCGTTGGGGCTGCGGATCGCGGGGTCGGCGGTGAGCGACGAGGTCTCCGAGACGATGTGCAGGCACAGCGTTCCGGTCTCGCGCACGACCTCCTGGACGGCGAAGGTGGCGCTGGACGCCTCGGCGTTGAAGACGACGTCGACTCCTTCGCTATTGACCAGGTCGCGGACGACGCGCGCCGCCTCGTCGGGCCGGGCCTTGCTGTCGCGCGGCAGCAGCTCCACCGGGCGCCCGTCGAGGCCGCCGGCGGCGTTGAACGCGTCGATCGACATCCGCGCCGCGTTGACCGTCGAGACGCCGAGCTGCGCGACCCGGCCCGACAGGATGGTGGGCATGCCGAGCTTGATCGGCGCGTCCTGCGCCCGGACGATGGCGGGGAATCCGGTCACGGCGGCGGCCGCCGCGCCGGCGGCTCCGAGGGCGAATTGACGGCGGTTTGGGCAGATGCGGATCATGGGAGTTTCCTTTGCAACGAATCGATTGCGAAGTTTCATCGTCCCGGCATGCGAAACAGAAAGCGCCCGGCAAGGCCGAGCGCGCTTACGCCCGCCAGGATCGCGGCGACGATTTGCGCGCCGTTCGACGCAAGATAAATCGCCCCGCCCACGCAGACAATGGCCAACGCCGCACCGATGTATTGTCCCCGTTTGGTATCGCCTTTTACGGCGTCCAGGACGCTGTCTTCCCATTCGGCGCGATGCCGTTGTTCGTCCTCCGCCAACGTCATGATCCGATTTGCGCTGCCGGGAAGGGTTTTTCGTAACTCTCGTACATCACGGGAGGAGGAAGAGGACCGGAAAGCGAAGCAGCCTTAATTATGGAAATCCGGGCGTCTTCCGGCAGCGATTCGAGTATCTCCGTCGGCAGGCCGAGCGCAGCCTTCGGATCGTCAGGATCGACCGCCGCCGGTTCCGATTTCTTCATCGATACGCCTCATCGCCGCGCGCATGTCGCCGCCGATACGAACCCAGTCGTGACGCTGCGCGTCCCGCGGATAGCGCGGAGGATCGAACGGCCTCGGCCCAATGTTGAACATCGCTCCGAACCCGTCAAGAAAGCCGCTCCAGAATCCACGCGGCAGGCGCCGGTCGCGGCTGTAGCGTTCATAGAACTCCGACAGAAGCATGTAGCGTATGGTCCCGACCTCCTCGTTGTCCCGGGCCTCTATAGGCGAAACGCCGCGCCGTATCAACGCCGCGCGCGACGGGAATTACGCGCCGATTCCGTCCGGAACCCGGACCTGGCGTCGGCGGGCGATGTCGAGCAGGGCGCGGCGGGTGTCGTCCTCCAGCGGGATGCCGTCCTTCTCGCGCGCGGCGCGGCGGGCGCGTTCGGGGTCGCCGGGGGCCAGCACCGGCTCGGCCGGGTCGATGGGCCGCGCGCTCCGCGCCCAGGCGACGAAATCGGCGACCTCCCCGGCGAAGCCGCCGGTGTCCATCGCGCCCGCGTCGACGTAGATCGACAACATGCCGTTGGCGAGCGCCTTGCCGCTCTCTCTCGCGCTGCCGTTGCCGGCGAGCGCGCCGGCCAGCAGCTCGCACATCATCGACAGGCCCGAACCCTTGTGCTCGCCCATCGCGCGGATGGCGCCGCGGCCGCCGCGCGCGCTCACCTTCGTCTTGTCGCCGATGGGCCCGTAAAGCGCCTCCGGATCGGACGAAAGCGCGCCATCGCCGTCGATCAGCGCGCCGTCGGGCAGCGGCTTGCCGCCGTTCACCGCCACCATCACCTTGCCCTCGGCGACGATGGAGGTGGCGAAGTCGAGGATGATCGGCGCGCCGCCGTTGGGAACGCCGACGGCGAACGGGTTGGTCGACATGCGCCGGTCGACGCCGCCGAACGGCGCCACCAGCGCCCCCACCCCCGAGGCGTTGACGAAATGGACCGACACCATGCCGGCGGCCGCCGCGCGCTCCGGCCAGTCGGCGATGCGCCCCAGATGGCTGGAATTGCGCAGCCCGACCACTGAGACTCCGCCGGCGCGCGCCTTCTCCACGCCGAGGTCGACCGCCTGCTCGCCGACCGTCTGGCCGAAGCCGAACCCGCCATCGACCACGGCGAAGCCCGGCGCGTCGCGCAGGACCTCGATCTCGCGCCCCGGACGGATCCAACCGCGCTCCATCCAGTCGAGATAGCGCGGGACGCGGATGACGCCGTGGCTCGGATGGCCCACCAGGTCGGCGGTGACGAGGTAGCGGGCGATGCGCGCCGCCTCGCCGGCGCCGCAGCCGGCGGCGGCGAAGATGTCGGCGACCAGGGCGCGCAGCGGCGCGGCGGCGACGGTTATCGGGGGGGGCATCGGGTGTCCTCTCCCAGGGTTTCGGCGATGCGGGCGTCGGACAGGCCGACCTTGCGCGCGGCGCCGCGCAACTGCGCCCGCGTCGCGGCGTCGAGCGGGATTCCGTTGGCGAGCCGCTCGGCGCGGGCGTTCTCCTCCGGGTCGCCGGGCATGAGGATCTCCGAAAACCCCTCCGCCTTCGGCGAGTCCTTCGCCCAGGCGGCCAACCGCGCCATGTCGGCGCCGAACGACTCCCCGGCGACCGTGTCGGGGTCGATGAAGATCGACAACATGCCGTTGCACACGCGGTCGGCGGTAGCGTTGCCGGGATGGCTGGAGCCGCCGCCGGTCAGCGCCCCCGCCAGCGCCTCGACCAGCACCGAGAGCGCGTATCCCTTATGCCCGGCGATGGGCAGTATGGCGCCCGGCGGGTCGGCGTAGAACCGCTCCGGGTCCACGGTGGGGCGCCCGGCGGAGTCGATTATGGCGTTCTCCGGAACCGGGACGCCCTTGTTGCGGGCGACGCGGATCTTGCCCTCGGCGATGACGCAGGTGGAGAGGTCGACGACGATCGGCGGGCGGCCGGGGACCGGAATCCCCGCCGCGATGGGGTTCGCCGACAGGCGGCGGTCGGTCCCGCCCCATGGCGCGACGAGGATGCCGCCGCCGGAGGTGTTGACGAAATGCAGCGACAGCAGCCCGGCCTCGGCGGCCTGGATCGCCCAGTCGCCCACCCGCCCGACATGGCCCGAATTGCGCAGCCCCACCAGCGACAGCCCGGCGCGGCGGCATTTGTCCGCGCCGAGCGCGACCGCCTGTTCGCCCAGCACCTGGCCGAAGCCGAAATTGCCGTCGACGACGGCCAGCGAGTCGTTCTCGAAAACCACCGAGATCGACTGGTTCGGGACCAGCGTCCCCGCCTCCACCCAGGCCAGGTAGGCGGGCGCGCGGACGACCCCGTGGCTGTCGTGCCCGGCGAGGTTCGCGCCGACCAGATGGCGCGCGACGGTCTCCGCCTCCGCCTCGCCGCTGCCGGCGTTGGCGAAGACGGCCTCGACCAGCGCCGCGAGGGCCTCGTGGCCGACGTTCATGCGGCGCGCGCCCCGCGCCGGTCAGGCGCGCGCGAGGTCGGCCTCGTCCTCGTCGCCCGCGTCGTCGTAGGGTTCGTCGCCTTCGTCGTCGTAATGATGCGGCGCGGCGGCGCGCATGGCCTCGCGCTGCTGGCGGTAGGTCGGGTCGCGCATGATCTCGTCGCGCAGGTCCATCAGCTCGATGAAGTTGTCGGCCTGGCGGCGCAGCTCATCGGCGATCATCGGCGGCTGCGAGCGGATGGTGGAGACGACCGACACCCGCACCCCCTTGCGCTGGACCGCCTCGACGAGGCGGCGGAAATCGCCGTCGCCGGACAGGATGCAGATGTGGTCCACATGCGCCGACATGTCCATCACGTCGATGGCCAGCTCGATGTCCATGTTGCCCTTGATCTTGCGCCGCCCCATGGAGTCGGTGAACTCCTTGGTCGGCTTGGTGACCATGGTGTAGCCGTTGTAGTCGAGCCAGTCGACGAGGGGGCGGATCGGCGAGTATTCCTGGTCGTCGAGCAGCGCCGTGTAGTAGAAGGCGCGGATCAGCCGGCCCTGGCGTGAGAACTTCTCCAGCAGCCGCTTGTAGTCGATGTCGAACCCCAGCGCCCGCGCGGCGTTGTAGAGGTTCGCCCCGTCGATGAAGAGGGCTATGCGTTCGTCGTCGTAGGAAATCATAGGGGTGGTTCTCCCATGGTTGGATGCGCCGCGTTCGGCCCGCCCGGCCGCCATGCCGGGCGCTTCGGACTCCCATAGTCGGGGAGGACGGCGGATTTCTCAAGGGGGGGGCGCCGGCGCGGAGGTTTTCGTCGGCGTCGGCGCGAACCTGCCGGGGCCGGACGGCGCGCCGCCGCTCGCCGCCTGCCGCCGCGCGCTGGACCTGCTGGTCGGCGAGCTGGGCGGGCCGCCGGCGGTCTCGTCGTGGTGGCGCGGCCCGCCGGTCCCGGAGTCCGGCCAGCCGTGGTTCGTCAACGCCGTCGCGCGGTTCCGCTCCGCCCGCCCGCCGCGCGAGGTCCTGGCGCGCCTCCTCGCCGTCGAGGCGCGCCTCGGGCGGGTCCGGCGCGCGCGTTGGGAGGCGCGCCCGATCGACCTGGACCTGCTCGCCCACGGCGCCGCGGTGGTGGACGAGCCGGGGCTGCGCCTGCCGCATCCGCGCCTCGCCGAGCGCGCCTTCGTCCTGCTGCCGCTCGCCGAGATCGCCCCCGGCTGGCGCCGCCCCGGCGATGGGCGCCCCATCGCCGAACTCGTCGCCGCGCTGCCGCGGGACCGGCGGCTGGAGCGCATCGGCGCGGCGGAGTAGCGTCCGTTCAGCTGCACAGGGGCCAGACGTCGTACCAGGAATCGCAACCGGGCGCGGCGTCGCAGCGCGCCAGTTGCGCGCCGTAGCGCGCCGCCGTGTCGGCCACCCGCCGCGCGATCGCCTGGAGCTCCGGCTTGTCCCGCCACGTCCCGCGCCGGTATCCGCCCCGGCCTTCGTGGTAGGCGAGGTAGAGGCGGTAGGCGTCGTCGAGGCCGATGCCGAGCTCGCGCCGGCTCTTGTCGTTGTACCAGCCGATGAAGTCGAGCGCGTCCTCCATGTCGGAGCGGCTGCGGAACAGCCAGCCGCGCTCCTCCTCGTATTCGCCCCAGACGGCGTCCAGCGCCTGCGCGTAGCCCTGCGCCGACGACGCCCGGCCGAGCGGGATGAACAGGAACCACTCGCGCGGCGGGCGGGCGTCGCTGCGAAAGCTCGATTCGTGGCGGACGAAGGACATCAGGACCGGGACCGGAGTTCCCCACAGCGCCTCCGACCCGCGCGCGTAGTCGTACCATTCCGGGTATTGCGAGAAGACGGCGCACAGGTCGCCCTGCCGGTCGGGGACCGAACTCGCGCACCCCGCGAGCGCCAGCGCCCCCAGGACCGCCGCCGCGAACCGCCCTCTCCGCCGCTTCGCCATAGCCGCCTCCCGTTATTCGCCGAAGGCGCGGCGCAGCGCGGCGCCGGCGGCGTCGACGGCGGCGCGGGCGTCGTCGAGTATCCCCGGCGCCTGGAAAAAGGCGTGCGTCATGCGCGGAAAGGCGAGGTGCTCCGCCTCCACCCCGGCCGCGCGCAGCGCCTCGGCGTAGGCGGCGCCCTCCCCGAACAGCGGGTCGACTCCGGCGCCGATGACCAGCGCCGGCGGCAGGCCGGCGTGGGTCGCGGCGCGCAGGGGGGCGCAGCGCCAGTCGCTCCGCTGCGCCGGGTCGGGGACGTAACTGTCCCAGAAATACGCCATGCGGGCGCGGTCGAGCACCGGCGCGCGCCCCAGGGTCGCATAGGTCCCGCCGTCGAGGTCGGAATCGACCACCGGATAGATGAGCAGCTGGAAGGCGAGCGCCGGCCCGCCCGAGTCGCGCGCCGTCAACGCCGAGACGGCGGCGAGGTTGCCGCCGGCGCTGTCTCCGGCGATGGCGATGCGCTCCGGGTCGCCGCCCAGGCGCGCGGCGTTCGCCGCAACCCACCGCAGCGCCGCGAAGCAATCCTCCGCCGCCGCCGGGAACGGGTGTTCCGGCGCGCGCCGGTAGTCGACCGACACCGACAGGCAGCGCGCCGCCGCGGTGATCGCCCGCACCCCCTTGTCGTGGCTGTCGACGTCGCCCAGCACCCAGCCGCCGCCGTGGAAATACACCACGACGGGCAGGGGGGCGGCGGAGTCCACCGCGTAGAGCCGCGCTCGCAGCGGCCCGGCCGCGCCGTCCACGGTGAGCGGCGCGACGCGGTCGACCGGCTCCGGGGCGCCGTAGAAGCGCTCGGCGCGATCTACGGTGATGCGCCGCGCTTCCGCCACAGCAACGGTCGTCTGGTCGGGGTATCCCGCCTCGGCGATCCGCTCCAGCATCGCCCTGAGTTGCGGGTGCAGCCTGTCGCGCACGGCCCTCCTCCCCCGTTCCGGAACGTCGGCGCGCCGACTATACATCGGGTTGGCCGGGCGAACCCCGGCATGATAAACATAGCGGATCGGCGGCGCCGGCAACACGCGCTCGCCGGCCTTGACCTTACAGGATTCCGGAATGGTGAGCGTATGCCCCGCACATACGCCTACCCCGCATCGGTCGAATGCGACGAGGACGGCTGGCGTATCGTCACGTTCCCCGATTTCGGCTGGGGCGGGACGTGCGGCGCCACGCTGGAGGAGGCGCTGGTCGAAGCGCAGGATCTGCTGCGGGAGCTGATCTCGACGACCATGCGGGAGGGCGCGCCGCTTCCCGCGCCGTCGCCTCCCGGCGCAGGGCGACGCATGGTCGCGCCGCCGGTGCGAATCGCGTTGAAGGCCGCGCTTCACGAGGCGTGCCTCCAGGCGGGCGCGCCGCGAAGCCGGCTGGCCCGGAAGCTGGGCGTCGCCGAAGACGAGTTGGGCGCCATGTTGAACCCCGAACGCGCCACCCGGCCGGCGGAGATCGAGAACGCGCTGCGCCGGATGGGGAAACGCGTGGCCGTCACCGTCGACGAAGCGGCCTGACGCCGCCGGCGCTTGCCGCCGGGGCGGTTCATGGCCATTCTGTCGCCGTGGACGGGAGCGCTGGGAGGCGCGGGACGATGACGACACGGATTTTCGGCGGGCGGGCCCTCGGCGCCGCGCTGGCCATGCTCGCGCTCGCCGCCGGCCCGGCGGCGGCGGCGGACGCGCTCAGCGACGCGCAGCGCGCGGCGGTGGAGGCGCTGATCGAGCGCTACATCGCCGAAAACCCCGAGAAGATCGTCGAGTCGGTGCGCGCCCACAACCGCCGCGCCGAACAGGCGAAGCGCGCCGAGGCCGAGGCCAACCTGGTCGCCATGCGCGGCGCGATCTTCGACGACCCGAACTCCCCCGTCGCCGGCAACCCCGACGGCGACGTCACCGTCGTCGAATTCTTCGACTACCGCTGCGGCTACTGCAAGCGGTCGCTCGACATTCTGATGACGGCGCTCGACGAAGACCCCAACCTCCGCGTGGTGTTCAAGGAGTTCCCCATCCTCAGCCCGCAGTCGCGCCGCGCGGCGCAAGCGGCGCTGGCGGCGGAGCGGCAGGGCGGCTACCTGGCGCTCCACATCGCGCTGATGGGCGCGCGCGGGACCTTCGACGACGACCAGATATTCGACATCGCGCGCGAGGTCGGGCTCGACGCGGAGCGGCTGGCGGCGGACATGGAGGCGCCGGAGATCGGGGCGCGGCTGGAGGAGGTCGCCGCGCTCGCCGGCGCGCTCGACATCGGCGGGACGCCGGCCTTCGTCATCGGCGGCGAGATCCTGCGCGGCGCCATCGACCTCGAGACGATGCGCCGCGCCATCGCCGGCCAGCGCGCGGGCTAGCGGCTTGACCGCCGGGGACGCGCGCGGGCCCGGCGGCCGCGGCGGCGCGCGGCCGCTTCGCGCCGCCGCCGGGGCGGCGCTGGCGCTGTTCGCGGCCAGTTGCGGCCCCGACCTGCTGGTTCCGGGGCTGCTGGGCCCGGGCCATGCGTCGTTCGAGGAGGCGGCGGAGGACCACCCCGAAATCGCCGAAGTGTCGTCGGAGTTCGACCGCCTCGCCGACCCGCCGCCGGAGGCCGGCGAGCGCGAGCGCCAGCTCGACCTGTTCGCCGAAGTGTTCGCGATGGCCCGCGAGGACTACGTGGAGCCCGTCTCGGCGCAGACCATGGCGCTGCTGGCGCTGGAGGGGTTCGAGGACGCCGAGGAGCGGGCCGACGGCGGCGGCGGAGCGGAGGCGGAGGAGGCGGAGAACCCCCTCGCCCCCGGCGCGCTGATGCGGGCCGGCCTGTCGCGGATGCTGGGCGGCCTCGACCCGCATTCGGGCTACCTGCCGCCGGACCGCTACAAGGAGATGCAACTGCGCACCCGCGGCGAGTTCGGCGGCATCGGCATCGAGGTGACGATGGAGGACGGCCTGGTGAAGATCGTCGCGCCCCTCGACGGAACGCCGGGCGCGCGCGCCGGGCTGCGGACCGGCGATTTCATCGTCGGCGTGAACGGGACCGACATCCGCGGCCGCCCGCTGTCCGACTCGGTCCGCCTGATGCGCGGGCGGGCGGGCACCGATGTCCGCCTCGACATCCGCCGCCCGCCGGAGGACCGGACCTTCGCGGTGCGGATCACCCGCGCGGTGATCGAGATCGAGGCGGTGCGGGCGCGGGCGGAGGGGAACGTGGGGTATCTCCGCGTCACCACCTTCAACGAACGCGCCGAGGACGGAGTGCGCCGCGCGCTGCGCCGCCTGGCGCGCGAGATCGACGGCGAGGTCGGCTACGTGATCGACCTGCGCAACAACGCCGGCGGGCTGCTCGAGCAGGCGCTCGGAGTCGCCGACTCGTTCCTCTCCGGCGGCGAGATCGTGTCGACGCGCGGACGCGACGGCGCCAGGGCGCGGCGCTTCTCGGCCGATTCCGACGACCTGTCCCGCGGCCTGCCGCTGGCGGTGCTGATCGACGAAGGCTCGGCGTCGGCGGCGGAGATCGTCTCCGGCGCGCTCCAGGACCACGGGCGCGCGCTGGTGCTGGGCGCGCGGTCGTTCGGCAAGGGCTCGGTGCAGACCATCGCGCCGGTGAGCGGCGGCGGCGCGGTCCGGCTGACGACGGCGCTTTACTACACGCCCTCCGGCCGGTCGATACAGGCCACCGGGATCGTGCCCGACGTGCTGGTGGACGACGGCGCGGACCGGGCGATGCGCGAATCGGACCTCGACAACGCGCTGCCGGGCGGGTCGCGCGAGTCGATGGCGGGCGCGCGCGAACTGGCGGAGGCCTGCCCCGGCGCCGCCGAGGCGGAGGACCCGGCGCTCGCCTGCGCGTTGAGCCTGCTGGAGCGCGGCGAGGCGCGGCCGGCGGCGCGGGGGTGAACGCCGCGCGCCCGCCGGGCCGGGTGCGGGTTCAGATCAGGCCGGCGAGCGGCGAGGACGGCGAGGCGTAGGTCTTCCGGGGGATGCGCCCGGCGCGGTAGGCGAGCCGCCCCGCCTCCACCGCCGCCTTCATCGCCCGCGCCATCAGGATCGGGTCGCCGGCGCCGGCGATCGCCGTGTTCATCAGCACCGCGTCGCAGCCGAGCTCCATCGCCTCGGCGGCGTCGGACGCCGTGCCCACCCCGGCGTCGACGATGACCGGAACGCCGGCGTTCTCGACGATAATCCGGACGTTGACCGGGTTCTGGAGCCCCAGGCCGGAGCCGATGGGCGCGCCGAGCGGCATGATCGCGGCGCAGCCCATGTCCTCCAGCCGCTTCGCCGCGATGGGGTCGTCGTTGCAATAGACCATGACCCGGAAGCCGTCGGCGATCAGCGCCTCGGCGGCGGCGAAGGTCTCGGCCATGTTCGGGTAGAGGGTCGTCCTGTCGCCCAGCACCTCGAGTTTGACCAGCTCCCAGCCGCCCGCCTCGCGAGCGAGGCGCAGGGTGCGGAGCGAGTCCTCGGCGGTGAAGCAGCCGGCGGTGTTGGGCAGATAGACGTATTGCTTCGGGTCGAGATGGTCCGTCAGCATCGGCGCGCCGGGGTCGGTCACGTTGACGCGGCGGACGGCGACGGTGACGATCTCGGCGCCCGAGGCGGCCACGGCGGCGGCGGTCTCCTCCAGGTCCTTGTATTTGCCGGTGCCGACGATCAGCCGCGAGCGCAGCCGCCGCCCGGCGACGGTCCATTCGTCCCCGTCCCCGGCGGCGGACTCGTCCGCGCCGCCGCCGATGAAGTGGACGATCTCGATGCGGTCGCCGTCGCCCAGCGCGGTGTCGGCGAAGGCCGAGCGGCGGACGATCTCGCGGTTGCGCTCGACGGCGATCTTGCGCGCGTCGAAGCCGAGTTCGGCCAGCAGCGCGGCGACGGTGATCGGCGCGTCGAACGTCCGGTTTTCCCCGTTGATGCTGATCCGCATGACCCGACTTTCGGCCTCCCGCGCGCCCGTATCCGCCGGGCGGGAGTATGGGTTCGCCGCCGCCCGGGTTCAACCTCCGCGCCGGGGCCAGGGCGGCCGATAAATGCGAATGCGTCGCACTTGCAATCGCCGCCGGCGCGAGTCATATTGCGAATGAGAACCGTTCGCAATAGTGCCGCGAGGCCCCCGCCATGCGCCTGCCGCCCGATCCGCCCGCGCCGAAGGCCGCGCCTGCGCGCCGCCGCCGCGTCTGGGAGCTCGAGACCGCCTACCACTGCATGATCCTCGGCACCTGCCTCGCCGTGGAGGACCTGCGCAAGATCGCCGCCAGGGCCGGGCTGCGGCTGGCGCCGGACGCCGTCGACTTCCACGTCCACGGCCGCCTCGTCCACGAGATGGCGGGCGGCGGCGCGGCGGCGAAACTGGTCCAGAAACTGCTCGACGGGAAGTTCCGCGCCCATATCCGCCGCTGCGCGCCGCTCGCCGGGGACGCGGAGCTGCGGGCGTATTGGGACGAGCACGCGAAGCGGGGGGAGTTCGCCGGCCCGTTTTGGGCGCTGATGACCCACCCCGAGGCGACGCGGGCCCTGAAGGTGGCGCTGTTCGGCGAGGTCCACATGCTCTCGCATCTGGAGGGCGCGACGAACCGCGCGTTCCGGCGCCGGCTAACGGCGCTGGAGCGCGAGGCGCGGGAGGCGGGCGAGGACGCGGCCCGGGCGCGCCGGCGCCTCGCCGGGCAGCGCGGCGAGATCGACCGCCTGCGCGCGCGCATCGACGCGCTGGAGGCGGAGAACCGCCGGCTCTCCGTCGCCGCCAACCGCCGCGCGCGCGGCGACTCCGCCGCCGATCTCCGCGCCGTCGAGGTCCGCGCCGCCGCACTCAAACGGCTGGCGGACGACCGCGCGCGGCGGCTCGCCGAACGGACGGCGGAGCTGCGGGAGCGCGAGGACGAGGCGGACGGCCTGCGCCGGTCGCTCGCGGCGGCGGAGGGCGAGTGCGAATCCCTCGCGGCGCTGGTCCGCGGCCCGGCGCCGGACGAAGCCGCCGCGCCGCCCATCGACCTCGCCGGGCGCGGCGTCGTCTATGTCGGCGGCCGGGCGGGCCTGATCGGGCATTTCCGATCGCTGGTCGAGAACGCCAACGGGCGCTTCATCCATCACGACGGCGGGGTGGAGGACAACGACCGCGCGCTCGAACGGGTCCTCGGCCGGGGCGAGGTGGCGATGTGCCCGGTGGACTGCGTAAGCCACGGCGCATGCCGGCGCGCCAAGCGGTTCTGCAAGCGGACGCGGCGGACCTTCGTGCCGCTCCGCAGCGCGAGCCTGTCGTCCTTCGCCGACGGCCTGCGCCGGGCGGCCGGCGGCCCCGCCGGCGCGTCTTGACATTCGTGCCCCCGTCTGCTAGGGGTTCGCGCGGATGCAAAGACGAAGGGACGCGGCGCGATGAACGACTGGGCGCGGGATGGCCATTCGGCCATGATGGAGAATCTGGAGTCGCTGGCCGAGCGCTACCGCGGCGACGAGGAGTTGCGCGCGCGGATCGATTCCGGCGACGCGGCGGACGCGCTCGCGGAGATCGGCGTCGAGGTCCCGCCCGGCGCCGAGGTCCGGGTCGTGGAGAACACCGATGCCGTGTACCACGTCGCCATGCCGGCGGACCCGAGCGCCGAACTGTCCGACTGGGCGCTCGCCCCGGTGGCGGGCGGCTCGACGGCGGACGCGGTGCCGCTGAGCTCGGCCGGAACCGCGAGCACGATCCCGAGCTGCGTCGGCTGCGCCAGCACCATCAGCACCAAGCAGGGCGTCCTGCCCCGCTGAACCGGGCGGGGCCCGCCCCGCCGTCCTCTTTGCGCGCTCGCGTCGGCGTTATTCGGGTGTCTTGACCGGAGCGCCGGCGCCGTGCGCGTGGCGGCGCGGTGGAGGCGAGGGGATGGCGGAGATTCGAAACCCCGATACGCAACCGGTCGGCGCGCCGCCGACGCGCGACGACGTCCTCGCCGCGCTCCGGGGGTGCAAGGCGACTCTCGCCGAGCGGTTCGGGGTGGAGGAACTGACGCTGTTCGGCTCCTTCGCCCGCGACGGCGCGAAGGCGGACAGCGACATCGACCTGCTGGTCCGGTTCGACGGGCCGGCGACGCCGGAGCGCTTCTTCGGAACGCAATTCCACATCGAAGACCTGTTGGGCCGCCCGGTCGACCTCGTCACCGACAAGGCGCTGCGCGTCGAATTCCGGCCCTACGTCGAAAGGGACGCGATTCATGTCTGACCCGGGCGGAGAAGGACGGGAGTGGCGCTGCTACATCCGGGACATGATCGGTTTTTGCGAGAAGGTCGTGAAATACACCGGAGGACCGACCCGGGACGATTTCATCGCCGATGAAATGGTTTACGACGCCACGCTTCGCAATCTCGAACTCATCGGCGAGGCGGCGACGCGCGTTTCGACGTCGATCCACGATGCGCATCCCGAGATCCCCTGGCGGGCCGTCATCGGCATGCGCAACCGTCTGGCGCATGGGTATCTCGGCATCGACGACGACACCATCTGGGTCGCCGCCCGGGACAGCGTCCCGACGCTGCTCCCCGCGCTGCGCAACCTTCTGGCGGCGCCCGGCGGTTGACTCCCGCGCCCCGCGGGCGAAAATGGCGAGGAGGGGCCGCGCCCTGGGGCGCCTGGGTGCGCCGGCGTCCCGCCGGCCAATGCGCGAAGCGCATTCAAGAGAGAAGATGCCGGCGGGACGCCGGGGCGCCCGACGAGCGAGGAACGTGTGAATGGCGAAGAAGGTCGAGACGCTGACGCATGACGGGGCGCGGCGGCGGAATGCGCCGACGGCGGAGGCGCACGCGCTGATGACCGACGCCGACAAGGTGCCCGTCCGCCTCGCCTACCAACGCCGCGACCGCGACCTCGACCCGCAGCTCGTCTGGCGCGGCAAGGACGAACAGGACGAGTCCGACCTCATCGTCCAGGCGCCGCCGCTCTACATACAGGAGAAGGTCCACCCCAAGGCGCTGGTCGACGACCTGGTCCGCGCCTCCGAACGCCCGGGCGAGGACGACGGCGCGCCGAACCTGTTCGCCGATTTCAACGGCGTTCCGGAGGGGGCGGCGCGCACCGAGTTCTACCGCCACGACGCCAATTGGGCGAACCGCATGGTCCTGGGCGATGCGCTGCGTGTCATGGGCAGCCTCGCCGACCGCGACGGGCTGCGCGGCAAGGTCCAGTGCGTCTATATCGACCCGCCCTACGGCATCCGGTTCAACTCGAACTTCCAGTGGTCGACGACCAGCCGCGACGTGAAGGACGGGAAGAGGGAGCACATCACCCGGGAGCCGGAGCAGGTGAAGGCGTTTCGCGACACGTGGCGCGACGGGATTCACTCCTATTTGAGCTATTTGCGCGACCGGCTGACCGCGGCGCGCGACCTGCTGGCGGATAGCGGCTCGGTGTTCGTGCAGATCGGCGACGAGAACGTCCACCGCGTGCGGGCGTTGATGGACGAGGTGTTCGGGGAAGAGAACTTCTGCTCGCAAATAAATTTCAACAAGACGGGTGGATTTGCGACATCCTTGTTATCCAATGTTACGGATACGCTGATATGGTATTCAAAAGACCGGGAAAGCGTAAAATATCGCGCCCTGTATGATGAAAAGAAGCCTGCGCGCGATGCGGGACAGTATGACTGGGCTGAATTCCCAAAAGGGGACATAAGGCGGCTATCCGATCATGAATTGTCGGATCCGAACAATTTGCCGGAAGGAACTAAGATACTGGCGCATCAAGGTATGTCCAGCCAAGGCATATCCGGCGTGTCGCTTGGCAAGGTTACTCTATGGAATCAGGAATTTTCCTGCCCTGCGAATTCGCACTGGAAAACACACGATGATGGAATAAGACGTCTAGATATGGCATCGAGGCTTTTCCCTCTGGGGAAATCGTTCAGGTACAAGAGAATGCTTTCCGATTTTCCTGTCATAAACAGGAGCAACATATGGGTAGATGTTGGAATTAGCGGGTTTTCGGACAAGAAAATATATGTCGTCCAAACGAACGCGAAGGTCGTGGAACGCTGCATCCTCATGACCACTGACCCCGGCGACCTCGTTCTCGACCCCACCTGCGGCTCCGGAACCACCGCCTACGTCGCCGAGCAATGGGGCCGGCGCTGGATAACCATCGACACCTCGCGCGTCGCGCTGGCGCTGGCCCGCGCGCGGGTCATGGGCGCGCGCTACCCGTGGTACCTCCTCGCCGACAGCCCCGAAGGCCAACGCAAGGAAGCCGAGCTGACCCGCCGCGCCCCCGCCGAAACCCCGACCGGCGGCGACGTCCGACAGGGCTTCGTTTATGCCCGCGTCCCGCACGTCACCCTCAAATCCATCGCCAACAACGCCGAAATCGACACGATCTGGGAGGCCGCGCAAGACGCGCTGGAGCCGTTGCGCGCCACCCTCAACGCGGCGGCGGGCGAGTCCTGGGAGGAATGGCAGGTCCCGCGCGAGGCCGGCGCCAATTGGCCGGACGACGCGAAGACGGCGCACGCCGCGTGGTGGGAGGCGCGCATCGCCCGGCAGCGGGAGATCGACGCCGCCATCGCCGCGAAGGCCGATACCGAATACCTCTACGACAAGCCTTACGAGGACAAGGCGCGGGTCCGCGTCGCCGGGCCGTTCACCGTCGAGAGCCTGGTGCCGCACCGTATGCTGGCGGTGGACGAGGACGGCGAGAGCTTCCACACCCTCGGCGACGGCGGCGACCGCTACGGCGAGTCGCCGGACTTCGCCCGGACCGTCCTCGACCATCTGCGCATCGCCGGCGTCCAGCAGGCGCATCGCGAGGACCGCATAACGTTCTCGTCGGTCGCGCCGTGGCCCGGCGACTACGTCTGCGCCGAGGGCCGCTACGCCGAGGGCGGGGCGGAGGACGGGACGGAGGACGGCGCGGTCCGCCGCGCAGGCGTGTTCATCGGCCCCGAATTCGGCACGGTCCAGCGCGCCGATCTGGTGGGGGCGGCGCGCGAGGCGGCGGAGGCGGGGTTCGACGTGCTGGTCGCCTGCGCCTTCGCCTACGACGCGCATTCGACCGAGTTCGAGAAACTGGGCCGCGTCCCCGTGCTCAAGGCGCGGATGAACGCCGACCTGCACATGGCCGGCGACCTGAAGAACACCGGCAAGGGCAATTTGTTCGTCGTCTTCGGCGAACCCGACATCGACATAGAGGACGCCGGCGAAGGCCGCATCCGGGTCCGGGTCAACGGCGTCGACGTGTTCCACCCCAACACCGGCGAGGTGCGGAGCGACGGGCCGGAGGGCATCGCCTGCTGGTTCGTGGACACGGATTACGACGAGGAGAGTTTTTTCGTCCGCCACGCCTACTTCCTGGGGGCGAACGACCCCTACAAGGCGTTGAAGACGACGTTGAAGGCGGAGATTGACGCCGACGCCTGGGCGAGTTTGCATTCGGCCGTCTCCCGCCCCTTCCCCCGCCCGGCGTCGGGCCGCATCGCCGTCAAGGTCATCAACCGCCTCGGCGACGAGGCGATGAAGGTCTTCCGGGCATGACCGCGTTCGCGCGGCGCGGGCGCCCCGCCCGCATGTCCGTTTGCGCGGCGGCGATGCCGGACCGAATCCGGAATCGCCCGCTTGCGTTTCTCCCCCCCGTCATTCCCGCGAAGGCGGGAATCTCCGTCGAGCGCTGCAATGCCGCGCGTTGTGGTAGAGATTCCCGCCTTCGCGGGAATGACGATAATTAAACAGGCGATTCGATGCCCGGTTGGACTGGCGCGACGGGCCCGGCGCCGGTCGAACGCCGGCCCGCCCGCTCCCGCCTGGACGTCGCGTGAGGATCGGCGCATGGCCGCTCTCGACTGGATCACCGTGGAAGGCTTCAAGAGCATCGCGCGCGCGGAGCGGCTGGAGCTGCGCCCGATCAACGTGCTGATCGGGGCGAACGGGTCGGGGAAGTCGAATTTCCTCGGCGTGTTCGAATTCCTGGCGGCCATCGGCGCCGGCCGCTTGCGCAACTACGTCGCCCGCGCCGGCGGCGCCGACAAACTGTTGCATTTCGGGTCGAGAACGACGCCGGTTCTCTCGATCCGCGTCTCGTTCGGCCCCGGGAAGCAGCTCTACGGGATCGATCTCGAGGCAGACGACGCAGATGGGCTGTATCCGTCAAAAGAATCCTTGACGGATCCGGACCGGGAAGACGCCCGCGGCTGTTACGGAAGCGGCGTTTCCTCCGATGACGGCGAAGCGGGGTTTGGTGAATCCGCGCCCGAACCTCCCGCCGCCGGACGCGTCCGCAACCGGTTCGACCGCTGGCTCCCGTACCACTTTCACGACACGAGCTTCCATTCGCCCATGAAGAAGACGGCGGATGTGAACGACAACAAATGCTTGCGGCCGGACGGCGCCAACCTCGCGGCCTTTCTCTATTTTCTTCGTGAAAAGCACGCCGGGAAGTACGACCTGATACGCCGCACGGCGCGGCTGGCGGCGCCGTTTTTCGACGATTTCGTTCTGGAGCCTCTCGCACTTAACGAGGACAAGATTCTTCTGGGGTGGAGGCATAAGGGATGGGACGAACGTCTCAACGCCTCGTCCTTTTCGGACGGCGCGTTGCGGTTCGTCGCGCTGGCGACGCTGTTGCTTCAGCCGGCGTCTTGCCGCCCCTCGGTAATTTTCCTCGACGAACCGGAGCTCGGGTTGCATCCTCACGCGATAACGCTGTTGGCGGCGCTGGTCCAGCAGGCGTCGGTCGACACCCAGATCGTGCTCGCCACGCAGTCGCCGATACTGCTGGATCATTTCGATCCGGAGGACGTGCTCGTCGCCGACCGCGTGCGCGGAGCAACCGAATTCTCCAGACTCGACGGGGAGCGGCTCGAGAAATGGCTGGAGGATTACAGCCTCGGCCAGCTGTGGGAGAAAAACGAACTGGGCGGCCGCCCCGCTCCGGAGAACGGGGGCGGGCGGCCGAACACGGGCGGGCAATGGCGGGGATAAGGCGGCTGTTCGTCCATGTAGAGGGATATACCGAAGAGGAATTCGTAAACACCATACTCGCGCCGCACTTATATAACTGCGGTTTTCATGTCGTTGGAGCCCGCCCGATTGGAAACGCGCGCCGCCGCGACCGGCGCGGAGGGATATTGTCCTGGAGCGCGGTGCGCCGCGAGATCGTGCGCCACCTCAAAGAGGACAGGGGATGCGCCGCGACGACGATGGTGGACTACTACGGGCTTCCGACGGATTGGCCGGGGCGGGCGGCGGCGGTCGCGCCGGCGAACAGGGCCGGGATAATCGAGGACGCGCTGCTCGCCGACCTGCGCGGGGCGATGGGCGCGCGTTTCGACCCCGCCCGCTTCGTCCCCTACGTCGCGATGCACGAATTCGAGGCGATGCTGTTCAGCGATTGCCGGCAATTCGCCCGGGGAGTGGACCAACCCGGCCTCGCGCCGAAGTTCCAGGCCATACGGGATTCCTTCGCGACGCCGGAGGAAATCGACGACTCGCCCGACACCGCCCCCTCCAAGCAGATCTCGAAGCTGATACCCGGATACCGCAAGCCGGTATCCGGACTGCTCGCCGCCCAGGCGATCGGCCTGCCGCGCATCCGGCGCGAATGCCCGCACTTCTCCGACTGGCTGGACCGCCTCGAACGCCTGCCGTGAGAGCGCCGGGCGCCCGCGCTTGACGGCGGCCGCGCCGCATGCGACGGTCCGGCCGTTCGCGGCGGCGGAAGGGGCGCGGCGGGTTCCGACGGAGGCGCCGTCGGAGCCCGAGGACGCCGTTGGCGGTCCGGCGCCTCCACGCGCTTGCGCCGGCTGGCGCAAGGTGGTATGATATGGTCAGTCGAGGAAGGTAGCGCCATTATGACCGAGTCACCGAGCCGACCCCTGCATCTCCCCAGTCTGTCGATCCGCGGGTTCCGGGGACTCCGGGCACTCGATATACCGCGTCTGGGGCGCGTAACCCTGCTTTCCGGAATGAACGGCGTCGGCAAGACCGCCACCCTCGAGGCGGTGCGCCTCTACGCGTCGCGCGGCCATGAGCAATTGCTGTCCACGCTGTCGAGCAGCCATGACGAAGTCGTTTCCGCTGTGGACGAAGATGGCGATAAAATGTCCGCATCCGATTTCGCGGCTCTGTTCCACGGTCGCGACGTTTCGCCCAATTCCCGTATAGAAATCGGCCCGGTGAGCGTTTCGAGCGACGAGAATCTGAAAATCGAGGCGGTCATTCCAAGCGAGGAACTGGCGGCTCGTCTGGGGAGATTGTTTCCCAATTTCCCCTCCGATGCCCCTCTGTTGGCAATACAGGTAACTTTCGCGGACTACAAACGAACGATACCCTGGTTTATCCCACGCCGCATCCACGTGGAAGGTCCCAGAATCTATATACCTTACCGACGGCTTATCGATGAGCGTTCCTCCCCTCGGGAGGAGCTGAATTGCCAAGCACTGGGGCCGGGCTTGCCAAGCACCGGTGAAATCGCCAAACTCTGGGATGAGATCGCTTTGACGGATGACGAGAATCGCGTGATCCGAGCGTTGAATCTCGTGCTCCATAGCAAGGCTAACCGGGTGGCGGTGGTCGGCGAGGATCGTGGACGTTACGGCCCGCGCGAACAGAAACGGAGGGTCGTCGTAAAATTGCAGGATCGCGACAAGCCGGTTCCGTTGCGGAGCCTCGGCGATGGCGCGACGCGCATGTTCGGGGTGGCCCTCGTTCTCGCCGGCAGCCGCGGCGGATTCCTCGTCATCGACGAGGTCGAGAACGGCATTCATTATTCGGTGCATGAAAAATTCTGGCGCATGGTCCTGCAGAAGGCGGAAGAGGATGATATTCAGGTTTTCGCCGCCACGCACAGTTTCGACTGCGTGCGGGGGTTCGCGCGGGCCGCCGCCGACTCCCCGGAATCCGAGGTCGCTCTCGCGCGTCTGGAGCGGAGCGACGAATACACCCGCGCCGTTCTGTACTCGAAGCAGGAAATCGAAACCGTGGCCGATCAGGGTATCGAGGTCCGTTAGACGGGCGGCGCGGCGCAAATGTCGAAGATTCTTTTTGTCGAGGGACGGGACGACAGGAAGGTCGTGCGCCACCTGCGGGACCGCGATTTGCCGGGGTTGTCGTTCCAAATCGAGGACAAGGGCGGCGTCGACGAACTGCTCGAATCCGTCGGCCCGGAGATCAAGGCGCCCGGTCGTGTCGCCGTCGGGTTCGTGCTGGACGCGAACGGCAATCCGGACGGCCGCTGGCGGGCCGTCTCGGACCGGGTCCGAAGGGCGGGCATTCACGCGCCCCAGGATCCATCCCCGGGCGGAACGATCATGAAAGGGCCGCCCCGCGTGGGGGTATGGTCGATGCCCGACAACCGATCGACCGGCGAACTCGAGGATTTCGTGCAAGGAATGATCCCGGAAGGCGACCCGGCCTGGGAGTTGGCGCAGCGATACATTCGGGATATCCCGGAGGGAGCGCGGAAATTCCGACCAAAGAAGCAAAGCAGGGCCGAGCTCCATGCCTGGCTGGCCACCAGAGAAAATCCCGGCCTCATGGGGGCGGCCATCGGGCGCGGCGACCTGAAGACCGACGGACGTCTTTGCTCCGCCTTTCTCGCATGGCTCGAAAAGCTATTCGCATGAACCCCGCCGCGGCCGGCGTCCGACCCGGTCAGCGCCGCCGCGCGAACCAGTTGTAGAAGCCGGTCAGCGCCAGAAGGACGAGCGCGGCGGCGGCGGCGTCCATCGCCAGCGGACCCCAGGCGCCGAACAGGCGGCCGCTGTGCAGGTCCAGAACCACCCGCTCCCACGGCAGGCCGGCGCCGCGCCGCGACTCGGCGATCCGCTCCGCCAGGTCGGGCGGCAAAGGCCGCGCCCGCGGCCAATCGGCAGGACCCTCCGCCGCGCCCGCCGGGCGCCATGCGGACAGGTCGAGGTCGCCGGCCCATGCGCCGCCGCCGGCGCGGAGGAAGAGCGCGCCCCCCGCCCCCGCGGCGAGGCCCCGGAGCGGGCGGGGAACGCCGACCGGAACCGCCTTTTCGACCAGCGCGCCGTCGGGCGCGAACAGGTAGATCGCCTCCTCGGTCGCCGCGGCGACGACCGGGCCGCTCCGGACCGCGCCCACCAGCGGCGCGGCGGCCTCGGCGATGGCGGCGGAGTCGAGGTAGATCCGCCCGCCCGCCTGCGAGACGTGGAGCGCGCCGGCCGCGAACCCCTCCTCCGGCGCGGCGGCGTCGACGCCGTACCAGCCGAGCAGCCATTCGGCGTCGACGAAGCGGCGGTCGAGGCCGAGCGCCTCGGTCCGGTTCAACAGCACGCCGGTGACGGCGAGCAGGATGGCGAGGACCGCCGCCGCGAGGCCGAGGCGGCGGTGCCACAGAAGGGCCTGGCGCCGGTAGAACACGCGGCGCCGCGCGCGGCGTTTCATGAGCCGTCGATTACCGCCCGGTGGAGGTAGAGCGCAAGCCGCGCCAGATTGGTGAGCGCGCGAACCGAAAGCGTGGCGCCGGAAATGCCGTCGATGCGCCGGTCGAGCCGCAATCCGCCGCCGAGGCGCGCGCCGGCGAACTGTTCGGTGAAGAAGTCGTGGCGGACCTCCCAGCCGCGGCTTTCGCGATAGACCAGCACGCGGATGCGCGCGATGGCCCCGTCGTCGACGACGAGGCCGGTGGTTATCGGCTTCACCTTGCCGATCTCCTCCAGGATCCACGCCGTCCGCCCCCCGGCGCGCCAGTAGCCGACGCGCAGGGCGGCGAGGCCGTGGCCGAGGATCTCCTCTATGGCGCCGCGATGCGCGCCGGTAATCCAGAACTTGGCGGCCTTCGGCTCCGCGCCGGGGAAGGCTTCGGCGAGGAACGCCTCCGGCGCCAGATAGACCTCCTCGATACCCTCGTCCGCGGCCGCGCCCATCGGGGACGGGGCGGCGAGCGCGGCCGCGGCGAGGACCGGAAGGAGGCGCCGGCGCGCCATGCTAGAACTGGAAGCCGACGCCCGCGTTGAGGATGGTGTCGTCCTTCCCGCCGCCGGGGGTCTTGACCATGGTGACGTCGAGTTTGAGCACGACGTCCTCGTGCAGCCAGAGGTTGGTCCCCACGTCGTAATACTCGATGGCGGTGTCGTCGTCGTTGCCGGCTTCGTTGTCGGTCATGCTGTAGCGGGCGAACAGGCCGATCTCGCGCCCGCCGGCGTCGAAGCGGATCGACGGCTCGACGAACCAGCCCCATTGCGTGTCGCGGCCGAGCGCCGCCGGCGCCGCGCCGTCGAGCTCCCACCGCGCCGCCAGCGCGCGCAGGCCGAACACGCCGCGGCGGATGTCGGCGTGGGCCTCCAGCAGGGTCGCCGAAACGCCGTCCGGCGCGAGCTCCTCGTCCTCCTGCGTGACGTCGGTCTGGTATTGCCCCGTCGCGGCGATCTCGACTCCCGGCGCGCCGGTCCAGCGCAGCCGGCCGGTGAACGCGGCGCTCTTCGCCGTCGCCTCCGCCACCTTCTGGCGCCCGCCGCGGATCTTGAAGTCGTCCTTCACCTTCAGCCCCGAATGCGCCGACAGGTCCCAGGAGAGGCCGCTCCCCATCGCGCCGGCGACTCCGACTCCCGCCTCCCACCAGGTGGTGGGGATGATGTTCTTCTCGACGTTGTTGCGCTCGACGCCGAAGAAGGTCGGCGGCTCATGCGTCTCGTTGAGCATGCCGACGGGGACGAGGAACACCCCTGCGCGCGCCGCGTGGTTGGCGGCGAAGTCCCACTCGACGAACGCCTGCTCGACCTCGACCTCGCCCGGCTTGCCGTCGCCGGCGAGCGCGTGCTCGACCTCGAGCTCGCCCGCGAACCGCAGGTCGTCGGCGAAGTCGTGGCCCAGGAACAGCACGAAGCGGTGGACGTCGACCTGGTCCTTGTCGCCGCCGTTGTAATGGACCTCGCCATAGCCGCCGAGCTGCGTGTCGGCCCACCAGCCGCCGCCCGCGCCGTCGTCGGTCATCGCCGACTCGACGAGGTCGCCGGTCGCCTCCACCTTGACGTCGGTTTCGGCGAGGCTCTCGCGGGTCGCCGCGATCCCCTCCTCGTTGCGGCGGACCTGCGCGCGCAATTCCTCGATGACCGCCTGCTGCTGGCGAATGATCTCCCACATCTCCTCGGGGGGCGGCATGGCCTCCTGCGCCGAGGCCGCCGCCGGGGCGGCGAGCAGGGCGGCGAGAACGCGAATCCCGCGGGCGCTTGCGCGCATCTGTGCTCCTCCTTCACGGAACGGGCGGCCGCGCCGGCCGCCGCATGTTGCGAACGATTTGCATTCGCATTGCGGCGCGTCAAGGGCGAATGCGACGCATTCGCAAAATATTTCGCGCGGCGGCGAGGCCCTCCGGCGTTCCGGCGTCGACGAACTGCGCCGCGCCCGGCCAGACCCCCGCCTCGCCGCGCGCCGCCCAGGCGGGGAGCATCTCGCGTTCGAGCGAGACCGCGCGCCCCGCCGGGATCTCCGCCAGCAGGCGGCGCGGCAGAATGTGGACGCCGGCGCTGACGAGCGCGGGCGCGCGGACCCCGCGCTTCTCGCGGAACGCGGCGAGGGCGCCGGAGGCGGGGTCGGCCTCCAGCGTCCCGAAGCGGGCGGCGTCGGCGGCGCGCGCGGCGAGCAGGGCGGCCGGAAAGCCGGCGCGGCGGCGCCACGCCGCGAACCGCGCCAGGTCGGCGTCGGCCCAACTGTCGGCGTTGGCGACCAGCGCCGCCGGGGCGGAGAGGCGGCCCGCCGCCAGGCGGAGCGCGCCGGCGGTGCCGAGGGGGCGGGACTCGCGGGAATACTCCAGCCGCATTCCGCCCGCGAACGAGTCCCCCAGCGCGGCCTCCACCTGCTCCGCCATATGCCCGACGCACAGGACGGCGCGGCGGATTCCGGCCGCGCGGACGGGCTCCAGCGCCCAGGCGATCATGGGCCGGCCGGCGACCTCGACGAGCGCCTTCGGGCGGTCCGCGGCGAGGGCGCCGAGGCGGGAGCCGGCGCCGCCCGCCAGCACCAGCGCCTCCAGCGCGCCGGCGTCCTCCGGCTCCACGTCCGGCGGCTCCACGTCCTCCGGCTTCACGTCCGGCGGCGGGGTCAGGAGGCGCGGCTGCGCCAGGCTTGCAGGCCCGGCTCGCCGAAGGTGAACTCCATGAACCGGCCGCCGCGCGCCTCCAGCGCCGCGCGCACCGCATGCTGGCGCGCGGTCGGCGCGTAGATCAGCATGTAGCCGCCGCCGCCGGCGCCCAGCAGCTTGCCGCCGAGCGCGCCCTGCTCCAGCGCCGCCGCGTAAAGAAGATCGGCGGCGGTGCCGTCGGTGATGTGCGGGTTCATCATCTTCTTGTGGACGAAGGCGCGGTGCAGGCCGCGCCCGAAACGCTCCAGCTCGCCGGCCAGCAGCGCCTCCGCCATCGGCCCGACCTCGGCCTGGATCCGCCGCATGCCCTCGATCGTCTCCGCCCGGCCCCGCTCGATGAACCGGGTCTGGCGCGCGATCAGGCCGGCGTCCTTGCGCACCCGGCCCACGTAACAGAGGAGCAAATGCGCCTCCAGGTCGTTGCGCACGCCGGGGTCGAGGCGCAGCGGCGCGACGGTGACTCCCGCGCGGTCGAACTCCATGCGGTTGAAGCCGCCGAACGCGGTCGCGTACTGGTCCTGCATGCCGCCGGCGATTCCCAGGTCGTCGCGCTCGATGGCGCAGGCCAGCTCCGCCGCCTCGCGCGGGGCGAGCGGCTTGCCGGCGTGGAGCGCCAGCGCGCCGACCATGGCCGCGGTCAGCGCCGAGGAGCCGCCGAGGCCGCCGCCGGCCGGGGCGTCGGAGCGGATGTCGATGTCGAACCCCCGATCCGCCGAGAACCGCCGGACGGCGGCCTTGGCGAGGTCGAGGACTCCGTCGAACGCCGGCTGCTCGTCGAGGCCGTATTCGATGGCGTATCCCAGATCGAGGGAGCGGACGACGACCCGCCGATCGGCGCGGGGGTAGAGGGTGACGTAGGCGCTGCTGCCCAGGGTGCAGGACAGGACCGCGCCGCCGCGCGTCTCGTACCAGGCCGGAAGGTCGGTCCCGCCGCCGGCGAAACTGATTCGCAGCGGCGATTTGGCGCGCACGGTCGATCCCTCGGCCGCCGCGCCTCCGCCGCTCGGTTCGCCGCCCATCCGCCGGCCCCGTCCGCCGCCCCGGTCCTCCGCCCGAAGGCAGTATAGACCGGCGCGCGGCGGAGGGCGCGGCGCGGGCTACGGCGCGGTCAGCAGCACGTCGAAGCCCTCGAAATGCGGCCCGCCGAGATACATGCCGCGGCGCGCGCCCGCCGAGCGGTGCGCCTCGCGGAACGCCTCCGATTCCGTCCACGCCTCGAATTCCGCGCGCGACGCCCACAGGGTGTGGGAGACGTAGATCGCGCGCTCGTCGTCCGCCGGGCCACGCAGCAGGCGGAACTCGACGAAGCCGGCCACGTCCTTCAGGCGCGAATCGCGCTCCCTCCAGACCCTTTCGAACTCCTCCTCGCAGCCCGGCTTCACCTTGAACCGGTTCATGGCGATGAACACGTCGTGTTTCCTCCGGTTGGCGCCGGCGTTACGCCGGCAGGACGATGGGGCGGCGGCGTTCGGGATGCCGGACGAGGCGGACCCGGACGCCGAAGACGCTCTCGAACATCTCCTCGCGCAGGACCGAATCGGGCGGTCCGTCGGCCACCGGGCGGCCGGCGGCGAGGACGCACACCCGGTCGGCGTGCAGCGCCGCGAGGTTCGGGTCGTGGAAGACCGCGAGCACGCCGTATCCGCGCCGCGCCAGCTGCTTCGCCGCCTCCATGAAGACCTGCTGGTGGGCGAGGTCGAGGGCGTTGGTCGGCTCGTCGAACAGGACGTAGCGCCCGCCGCCGCCGCCGTCCGCCGCCGCGCCGCCGCGCTCCGGTTCGGGCCAGACCTGCGCCAGCGCCGCCGCGAGGCGCACCCGCTGGCGCTCGCCGCCGGACAGCGTCGTGTAGTCGCGGCCGGCGAGGTGCAGCGCGCCGGTCTCGGCGAGCGCGCCCTCGACCGCGCGCAGGTCGTCGGCGCGCCGGCTCCGCCCCGCATGGGGGGAGCGGCCGAGCATGACGACGTCGAGGACGCCGAACGGAAAGGACAGCACCGGGGTTTGCGGCAGCACCGCGCGGCGCCGCGCGAGCGCGTCGCGCGGCCAGTCGGCGAGCGGCCGCCCGTCGAGGGCGACGCGGCCGCGGCGCGGGGCGACGGCGCCGGACAATGCGCGCAGCAGCGTCGATTTGCCCGCGCCGTTCGGCCCGATCAGCGCTACCGTCTCGCCTTCGCGGACGCAGAGCGAGACGCCCCGCAGGACGGGCGCGCGGCCCAGGTCCACGTCGATGGCCGAGGCGGAGAGCATTACGCGAATCCGGCCGTCGCGCGGCGCGCCAGGAGCCACAGGAAGAACGGCCCGCCGATCAGGTTGGTCAGCACGCCGAGCGGCAGTTCCGCCGGCAGCGCGACGGTGCGCGCGGCGAGGTCGGCGAGGGTGACGAGCGCGGCGCCCAGAAGGATCGCCGCCGGCAGCAGCGTCCGGTGGCCGGGGCCGAAGGCGAGCCGCGCCAGATGCGGCGCGACGAGGCCGACGAAGCCGATGACTCCGGTCAGCGCCACGCTCGCGCCGGCGGCGAGCGCGGCGAGGACGACGATCCGGCGTTTGGCGCGCTCGACGTCGAAGCCGAGATGCCACGCCTCGGTTTCGCCCAGCAGCAGCGCGTCGAGCGGGCGGGCGAGGCGCGCCAGCAGCGCGATGGCGAGCAGAATGAACGGCGCGACCGGCAGGAGCGAGTCCCACGCCGCGCCGCCGAGGCTGCCGAGCATCCAGAAATTGAGGTCGCGGACCTCCCGGTCGTCGCCGAGGAAGACGAGGCCGCCGATGCCGGCGGCGGCGATGGCGTTGACGGCGATCCCGGCCAGCAGCATGGAGGCGACGTCGGTCCGCCCGCTGCGGCTGGCGATGCGATAGACCGCGAACGCCGCCGCCAGCGCGCCGGCGAACGCCGCTATCGGCAGCAGGAACGCCGCCAGCAGGGTGGAGAACGCCGCTGCGGCCGGCGGGGCGATGACGATGACCGCCGCCGCCGCCAGCGCCGCGCCCGACGACACCCCGACCAGCCCCGGATCCGCCAGCGGGTTGCGGAACAGGCCTTGCAGCGCGGCGCCCGCGACGGCGAGCGCCGCGCCCGTCAACAGGCCCAGGCACACGCGCGGCAGGCGGATCTCCAGCAGCACGTTCGCCTGCAACGGATCGTGGCCCCACGGGAGCGCGAGCCCGGCCCGGTCGAACAGGATCGACAGTATCTGCGCCGGAGCGATGTCGAGCGCGCCCGTCCCCGCCGCCGCGAGCGCGGCGGCGGCCAGCAGCAGGCCGAGGGCGCCAAAGAGCAGGCGCCGCCGGCCGTCCCGCCGGCGGACGAGGCCGGCGAGGCTCGCGGCGGCGGCGCCCGCCGTCACCGACCCGCCGCCGGCGCCGCGGCGGCGGAGTGGATCTCGTCCGCGAGCAGGCGGGCCGCCTCCGGCGCGCGCGGCCCGAAGCCGAGCAGCAGCAGCCCGTCCATGACGACGAGGCGGCCCTCGCGGCCGGCGCGGGTCGCCGCCACTTCGGGCCGCGCCAGAAGCGCGCCGCGCCCGCCGAGGCGATCCAGCGTCCGCTCGGTCACGAGCAGGACGTCGGGCGCCGCGCCGGCCGCGGCCTCCATCGAGAGCGGCTTGTATCCGTCGAACCCCGCGACCGCGTTGGCCGCGCCGGCGAGCGCGATGATGCTGTCCGCCGAAGTGTCGCGTCCGGCGGCCATCGGCGCGCCCTGCCCGACCGACAGCAGGAAGAGGACCCGCGGCGGGTCCTCGACGGCGGCGGCGCGCGCCCGGACCGCGGCGAACTCGCGCTCCAGCCGCGCCGCGAGCGCCCGCCCCTCCGCCTCCAGGCCGAGCGCGGCGGCGACCGCGGCCACCTTGTCCACGACGCCGGCGGGAGTCGGCGCGTCGGGGATCGTGGCGATATTGGCGCCGGCCGCGCGCAACTGGTCCAGCGCCGCCGGCGGCCCGGCGTCGGCCTCGAGGAGGATCAGGCCGGGGCGCATCGCCAGGATCGGCTCGGCCGACAGCCGGCGCAGATAGCCCACGTCGGGGAGCGCCAGCGCCGCCTCCGGCCAGACGCTGGTGCTGTCGCGCGCGACCAGCCGGTCGCCGGCGCCGAGCGCGTAGGCGATCTCGGTTATCGCGCCGCCGATCGACACGACTCCGCCCTCCTCCGCCGCGGCCGGGCCGAAGGCGGCGGCGAGCAGTGCGGCCGCGCCGGCCGCGGCCCGGCGGACGTCACCAGGCGGCGGCATAACCGACCGAGACCTTGACGTCCCGCCCCGCCTCCAGCGCGCCGGTCCAGACGCGCGAATACGCCTCGTCGAAGAGGTTGTCGACGCCGAGATCGACGCGGAGTCCCTCGAGCGCGCCGCCGGTCGGCGCCCATGCGAAATACACGTCATGGACGGTGTAGGCGGCGCGTTCGTCCTCCGGCGCGTTCGCCTTGTCGAACTTGCGCGCCGCGACCGTCCGCCAGCCGGCGGCGGAGTCGAATTCGGGCATTTTCACCCCCAGGTGAAGAGACAGCGTGTCGGGCTTGAGCACGCCCAGTTTCCGGCCCGTCCCGCGGTCCTCGCCGTCGATGGTCGACCATCCCGCGGAGACCGAGAAACGGGGGCTTTCGTAGGCCGCCTCGACCTCCACGCCCTCGAGGACGGCGTCGCGCAGGTTGACCGAGGTCGCGGTCCCGTCGCACCGGCCGGGGACGAACGCCGGCCCCCGCGGTCCGAATTCGTAGGGCCAGCACCCGCCGGGGCCGGGATGCGGCGCCGGCTGGCTCACGACGCGGTCGATCAGGTCCTCGGCCCGGACGCGGAACCGCGACGCCTTGACGTCGAGGCGGTCGTGCGCCGCCGCCACTTCGTCGAAGGTCAGCCCGCCGCCGAATTCGAAGGTCCGGGTGCGCTGCGGCTTGAGCGCCGGGTTGGCGAGGAACCGGTTGAGAAGCAGTCCGCGCGGCAGGCAGCCCTGCTCGTCGCACGGCGCGAGCGGGATCGCGAAATGGAGGCCGTCGAGGTAGAGCTCGTTGAAGGTCGGCGCGCGGAAGGCGTGCGCGTAGTTGGCGAAGACCATCGCCCAGCCGGCGGGCGACCAGCTCGCGCCCAGCCGCGGCGACAATTGCCGCTCGGCGTTGGCCGCCGCGATGGCGCTCGAACTCTCGTAACGGTCGTAGCGGATTCCGGGGATGACCAGCGCCGTCCCCGGCAGGACTCCGAACGGTTCGGCGAAGCGCAACTCCGCCTGCGCGAAGACGCCGAGGAACTCCGACTCCGCGTCCGGGACCCCGTCGCGCTCCCCCGCGCCGGCGGCGCCGTTCTGGACGTCGCGGTAGAACTCGCCGCCATAGGTGAAGACGGCGCTCGCGCCATCGGAGAAGGCGGTCCGCGAGCGGTTGTCGATCCGCAGCCCGGTCGTGGTCACGTCGCGCTCGAGGAGCTCGCCCGCGGGCCCCGTCCCCGAATCGTCGCGCCGCGTCTCGTCGAGCCGGAAGGCGCTGCGATAGGCCACGGCGTCGAGGTCGAACAGCCGGTCTTCCGGGTCGTCGTAGCGCCAGGCGGCGCGCCAGGTGTCGGCGCGGACGTCCTTGTCCACGATGCCGAGGCCGCCTTCGCCCTCGCCGTTGTTGGGTTCGCGGGCGGCGTTGCCGAAGCGCATGAAGGCGCCCTCGATGCGGTGGCCCCCGCCGGCGGCGAAGCCGAGTTTGGCGAGGCCGGCGGCGATGTCGTCATCGGTGTCGCGCAGCGTGCTCCCGTCGCCGAGCCGTATCGGCCCCGACGCGCGGCGGGTGACGCTCGCCACCAGGTCCACGCCGCCGCCCGGCAGCCCGTAGGCGGTCAGCGAACCGGCGCGCTCGCCGCTCGCCGTCCGGCCGCCGGCCGAAATCGACGCGCCGGCGCGCTCGCCGGGGTCGAGGAAGTCGGCGGCGTCGATGGTGCGGAATTCGATCACCCCGCCGGCGCCGCCGCTGCCGTAGAGCGCCGAGGCCGGGCCGCGCAGCACCTCGACGCGCTTGAGCAGGCTCGGATCGATGAAGAACCGCCCGTCATGCGTTGAGCCGAAATTCTGCCGCGCGCCGTCGAACAGCACGATCACGTCCGGCCCCTCGAAGCCGCGGATCGCCGGCGCCTCGGCGGTCCGCCGCGGCCCGCCGGAGAACACCACGTTGGGCATGGCGCCGATCAGGTCGTCGACGGTCGACGCCTGCCGCGTCCGGATCTCGCGCGGCCCGAGGACCGTCACCATCCCCGGATATTCGAACGCCTCGACCGGGTTGCGGGTCGCGGTGACGCTGATCGGCGGCAGGGCCGTCGCCCCGTCGCCTCCGTCCCCGGTTTCGCCCGCCGCCGGCGCCGCCGCCGCGCATGCGGCGAGGACGGCGAACGCCGCCGGGCCCCTGGTTTTCTCGGTCATGCAGGCCTCCCTCCGTCGTGTCGGGAGGCGCGTTATATAGATAATGAGACGCATTCGCAATAGTGGGTCGCGCGCCCCGTCCGGCGCCGCCTTGCGCGGCCCGCCTGGGGCGTGAATAGTGGCGCCGCACCCATCCGGCGAACGCCATGACCCGCCCCGTCCTGGTCCTCAACGGGCCGAACCTCAACATGCTCGGCGTGCGCCAGCCCGGCATTTACGGACGCGAGACGCTGGCGGACGTGGACGCGCTGTGCCGCAGCGCGGGGCGCGAGCTGGGCCTCGCCGTCGCCTGCCGGCAGAGCAATTCGGAAGGTGCGCTGATCGACTGGATCCAGGGCGCGCGCGGCGAGCGGGAGGGGATCGTCATCAACGCCGGCGGCTACAGCCACACATCGGTGGCGATCATGGACGCGCTGCTGGCGTTCGACGGGCCGGCGGTGGAGGTCCACATGTCGAACGTGCTGGCGCGCGAGCCGTTCCGCCGCCGCTCCTGGGTGTCGCTCGCGGCGCGGGGCGCGATCTGCGGCTTCGGGAGCGCCGGCTACCGCCTCGCGCTGAAGGCGCTCGCCGGGATGCTGGCGGAGGCGCCGGCGTGAGCGGCGGCCCGGCGCTCGACGAGGAGACGATCCGCCGGCTCGCCGCGCTGCTCGAGGAGACCGGCCTCAGCGAAATCGAGATCGGCGAGGACTCGCGGCGCGTGCGCGTGGCGCGGACCCTCGCCGCGCCGGCGCCTCCGCCCCCGGCGCCCGCGCCCGCCGCGGAGGCGGCGGCGGCTTCCGGCGCGGCGGACGCGGGCGCGGCGGACGGCGGCGAGGCCGCCATCGACGCGAGCCATCCGGGCGCCGTCGTTTCGCCCATGGTCGGCACGCTCTACACCGCGCCGGGCCCCGGCGAGCGGCCGTTCGTCGTCGAGGGCGGGACGGTCGCCGAGGGCGAGACGATGTTCATCATCGAGGCGATGAAGACCATGAACCCGGTGCGCGCGCCGCGCGGCGGCACGGTGGCGCGAATCCTCGCCGCCAACGGCGCCCCGGTCGAATACGGCCAGGCGCTGGCCGTCGTCGCCTGACCGGACGACGGCGGTCCGCCCGGCGTGTTCCACAAGGTGCTGATCGCCAACCGCGGCGAAATCGCCATGCGCATCCACCGCGCCTGCCGCGAGATGGGCATCCGCACCGTGGCGGTCCATTCGACGGCCGACGCCGAGGCCATGCACGTCCGCCTCGCCGACGAGGCGGTGTGCATCGGCCCGCCGCCGGCGCGCGACAGCTACCTGAAGGTCCCGGCGCTGATCGCCGCCGCCGAGGTGACGGGGGCCGACGCGGTCCACCCCGGCTACGGCTTCCTGTCGGAGAACGCCCATTTCGCCGAGATCGTGCGCGCGCACGGGATCGCCTTCATCGGCCCGGCCCCGAACCACATCCGCCTGATGGGCGACAAATTGGCGGGGCGCGCGGCGATGCGCCGCCACGGGCTGGCGCTGGTCCCCGGCTCCGACGGCCCGGTGCGCGACCCCGGCCGGGCGCGCGAGACGGCGGCCGGGATCGGCTATCCGGTGCTGGTCAAGGCGTCGGCCGGCGGCGGCGGGCGGGGGATGAAGGTGGCGCGCGGCGCGGACGAACTGGAGGGCGCGCTCGAACTCGCGGCGCGCGAGGCGCGCGAGGCGTTCGGCGACGGCGCGGTGTTCCTCGAGAAATACCTCGCCGCGCCGCGCCACGTGGAGGTCCAGATACTCGCCGACTCGTCGGGCGCGGCGGTCCATTTCGGCGAGCGCGACTGCTCGCTGCAACGCCGCCACCAGAAGCTTCTGGAGGAGGCGCCGTCGCCGGCGGTGGACGCGGCGACGCGGGCCGAAATCGGCGCGCGCGCGGTCGCGGCGGTGGGCGCCCTCGGCTATCTCGGCGCCGGGACGATCGAATTCCTCTACGACGACGGCGCGTTCTACTTCATCGAGATGAACACCCGCCTCCAGGTCGAGCATCCGGTCACCGAGATGATCACCGGCATCGACCTGGTGCGCGAGCAGATCCGCATCGCCGCCGGCGCGCCGCTGGAGCTGGGGCAGGACGACATCCGCCTCACCGGCCACGCCGTCGAATGCCGGATCACCGCCGAGGACCCGGAGACCTTCGCGCCGCGCCCCGGCACGGTGACCGATTACCACCCGCCGGGCGGGCTCGGCGTGCGCGTCGATTCGGCGCTCTACGCCGGCTACACCGTGCCGCCCTATTACGACAGCATGGTGGCGAAACTGGTGGTCCACGGCGCGACGCGGGCGGAGTGCCTGATGCGCCTCAAGCGCAGCCTGGAGGAGTTCGTCATCGACGGGATCCCCACCACCCTGCCGCTGCACCGCCGCTTGGTGGAGGCGCCGGAATTCGCCGCCGGGCGCTACGACGTCCACTGGCTGGAGGGGTTCGCGGCGGCGGGGGGCTCCGTCAGCGCCGCCGCCTCCTGAGCAGCACGTAGAGCGCGCCGGCGCCGCCGTCGCGCTGGCGCGCCTCGGCGAAGTCGAGGACCCGCGCGGCGTTCGGCGCCTCGCCGAGCCAGCGCGGGACCGCCCGCCGCAGCACCCCGGTCCCGCCCGAAATGTCCCCCTTGCCGGTGACGACGAGCGCGCAGCGCGCGCCGGCCGCCTGCGCCGCCGCCAGCGCGCGGGCCAGCGCGCCGTGCGCCTCCCGCTGCGTCATGCCGTGCAGGTCGAGCCGCCGGTCGATGGGGACTTGGCCGCGCCGCAGGCGCTGGCGGGTGCGCGCATCGACGCCGCCCGCCGCCCCGGCCGGTAACGGCGGCGGCGCCCCGGCCGGTAACGACGACGGCGGCGGGGAAGGCGGCGGCGCGCGGCGGGCGGGCCGGCGCGGGGGCGCCGCCTCGCCCGGAGCCGGAGTGGCCGCGCCGGAGTCGTGCGCGCGCAGCGGTTCGGCCGCGCCGGCCGCGGCGCGCCAGACGCGCAGGTCCTCCTCGGAGAGGCCGCGGCGGTCAGCCGGGGTCTTCGGCATCGCCGATTATGACCGCGTGCAGGCGGCGCGGGCCGTGCGCGCCGAGTTCGATCTTCAGGCCGATATCGCCCGTGCGCGACGGGCCGGTCACGAAGGTCAGCGTGCGCGGCAACCCGCCGCTCCGCGCCAGCCGCCACACGTCCTCGAACGCGCCGACGATCCGCGAAGCCGGCAGCGCGGCGATTTGCGTCTCCGGAACGAAACTCGCCATGTGCGGGTTGTCCGCCCCGCCGGCCATCGCCAGCGAACCCGTCTCCGCCACCCCGGCGAAGGCGCGCGACAGGCCCACCAGGTCTTCGGGCCCGTGCGCGCCGCGGCGGACCTCCAGCGCCGGGCGGCGGTCCCACGGCGCGCGGTCGAACCACGGGTCGGGCGACGCCAGCACCGACGCCGGCAGGTTGCGGTTGGCGAGATATTCGGCGACCGCGCCCGGAAGCTCGCCCGGCCCGCCGATGCGGACGACGGTGGCGCCGACCGCCTCGAGGCGGGCCTGGAAGGCGTCGACGCGTTCGCGCGGCCCGCCGCGCCCGCGCGCGGGCACCAGCGGGTCGGCGGCGGGCGCCATGCGCGCGTCAAGGCGGCGCGCCGTCGCGGCGTCGACCGGCCCGCGGCCGAGGCCGCGGCGGACCGCGTCGAACACCGCCGCGCGCGCGCCGCTCACCGCGCCCGGCGCGCCCATCGCGCCTGGAACGTCCCGCCTTGCGGCGCCGGCAGGTCGCGGCCGCCGGTCCACCCCACCGCGCCGGGCAGCCGGCGCAGGCGCCCGCGCCGCCCGGCGAGCGCCGCCAGCGCGCGCGCCGCCATGCGGGTCCCCAGCCGGTAGAGGCGCGGGCGCCGCACCGCCCACGACCACAACCCCAGCGCCCAGCGCTGGCGCGGCGGCGCCAGGCCGCGCGAGAACTCCTCCGCCCGCCATTCGCGCATCAGGCCGGGGAGCGGTATGCGCATCGGGCACACCTCGGCGCAGCGCCCGCAGAACGTCGAGGCGTTGGGCAGGTGGCGGCCCGCCTCGACGCCCGCCAGCGCCGGGGTCAGCACCGCGCCTATCGGCCCCGGATACACCCACCCGTAGGCGTGGCCGCCGACCGCGCCATAGACCGGGCAGTGGTTCATGCAGGCGCCGCAGCGAATGCAGCGCAGCACGTCCTGGAACCTGGTGCCCAGGAGCTTGCTCCGCCCGTTGTCGAGCAGGACGACGTGGAGCTCCTCCGGCCCGTCGCTCTCGCCCGGCCGGCGCGGCCCAGTGGCGACGGTGGTGTAGGCCGCCATTTCCTGCCCCGTCGCCGAGCGCGCCAGGACGCGCAGGACGGTGGCTACGTCGTCGAGTCCCGGCAGGACCTTCTCGATGCTCGCGAGCGCGATGTGGACCCGCGCGAGGCCCTGGACCAGGTCGGCGTTGCCCTCATTGGTGACGATGACGACCGAGCCCGTCTCGGCGACGAGGAAGTTGGCGCCGGTTATGGCCAGGTCGGCGCGGAAGTAGGCGCCGCGCAGCACTTCGCGCGCCTCGCCCACCAGCGCCGCGCTCCCGGTCTTGCGCGTCTGGCCGAGCGCGGCGTGGCGTTCGTGGAACAGGTCCGAGACCTGCTCGACCGTCTTGTGCACCGCCGGGCCGATGATGTGGCTCGGCGGCTCGTCGGCGAGCTGGAGGATGTATTCGCCGAGATCGGTTTCGACGACCTCGAACCCGGCGGCCTCGAGATGCGGGTTGAGGCCGATCTCCTCGCCGATCATCGACTTCGCCTTGGCGATCCGCCGCGCGCCGGACTCCCGGCAGAGGCGGGCTATGGTCTCGCGCGCCTCGGCGCCGTCGCGCGCCCAGTGGACCCGGACCCCGGCGGCGGCCGCGGCGGACTCCCACGCCTCCAGGTAATGGTCGAGATGCGCCAGCGTCCGGTCCTTGACGGCGCGGGCGCGGTCGCGCAGCGCGTCGAACTCCGGCAGTCCGGCCACCGCGGCGCCCCGGGCGCCGGAAAAATTGGCCTGCATCGTCTCCATCGCGCGGCGCAGCTCGGGGTCGGCGAGCGCCGCGCGGCTCTTCTCCGCGAACCGGGGCGTGTCGATTTTCATCGCCGGGTTGCGCCCGCGATGGGCGCGTCGCCGCGCCCGGCGAGGACCTCGGCGACATGGCGGACGGCGATGGGGCTGCCGTCGCGGGCCAGTTTGCCGGCGAGGTTGAGCAGGCATCCCATGTCGCCGCCGAGCAGCGCATCGGCGCCCGTGGCCCGGGCGGCCGCGGCCTTGTTCCCCGCCATCCGCAGCGAGACGTCGGGGTATTTGACGCAGAAGGTCCCGCCGAAGCCGCAGCATTCGTCGCCGCCCTCGAGCTCGCGCAGTTCGAGGCCGCGCACGCTCCGCAGCAATTTGCGCGGTTGCTCGCGGACTCCGAGTTCGCGCAGCCCGGAGCAGGAATCGTGGTAGGTCGCCGCGCCGTCGAAGCGGGCGTCGACCGACTCCGTTCCGCACACGTCGACGAGGAACGCGGTGAGCTCCCAAGTCCGCCCGGCGAGCGCCTCGGCGCGCCCGGCCCATTCCGGCTCGTCGGCCA
Source organism: Alphaproteobacteria bacterium (assembly GCA_965242575.1). Taxonomy (GTDB): domain Bacteria; phylum Pseudomonadota; class Alphaproteobacteria; order UBA7887; family UBA7887; genus JANQOH01. The sequence goes on along the minus strand of OZ251461.1, from coordinate 789,341 downwards.
GCAGCGCGGGGTAGTGGCGGCGGACCATGCCGGCGCAGCTGCCGGAGGGCGCGACGACGTATTCGTGATTCTCGAACGCGGCGACGGCCTGCCGCGCGACCGCCCGCGCGGTGGCGAGGTCGCCGGAATTGTAGCCCGGCTGGCCGCAGCAGGTCTGCGGCGGGACGCTCACCCGGCATCCGGCGCGCTCCAGCAGCGCGGCGGCGGCGAAGCCCACGCCGGGGCGGAACAGGTCCACCAGGCAGGTGACGAACAGCCCGACGTCGCGCGCGGCCTCGGCCATCCCGACCGGCCCTCTCGATTCGTCTCCGGGGAGAAGGCCCATTCTAGCGTTCCGGCCCCGCCCCGGCAACCGCGCCGGCGCCGACCGAACGCCGGGCGGCGGAGGAACGGGAGGATCGTCCGGCGGATATCCGCCGCCGTGTTCGTCGTCTTCCGGCCTCCCGCCCTCGCGACTCGAAACGCCGCGCCCATCGGACGCCGGGCGCGATTCGACGCCGGCGAGTCAGCCGTCCTCGTCCGGGGAGTCGAACACGGCGGACGCGTCCGCCGCGAAGCCGTCGAACACCGCCGAACGCGCGGTTTCGCCGCGGCCGAACATGCCGCGCGCGACATAGGCGCCGCCGTCCAGCGCAAGCACGGTTATCGTTTCGTCGCGAGGGTCGACGATCCAGTATTCGGGAATTCCCGCCTCGGCGTAGTCCGCGCGCTTCACCGCCAGATCGCGGGCGGGGTCGTCCGGACTCACCACCTCGACGACGAGATCCGCGCCGAGCCAGTAGCGGTCCTCGAAACGGGGGTCGGCGCGGTCGCGCAGCGCAATGACGTCGGGTTCGCGGAACTTGCCCTCCCGCAGCCGCACCCGCAGGCCCGCAACCACCGCGACTCCGCCGCGCGGACGGAGCCAGTCGAACAGCGCGCGGTAGAGGAACTGGAGGATCGCCTGATGCGTATAGGTAGGCATGGGCAATTCCTCGATACGGCCGTCGGTGAACTCGACCCGGCGCCCACAGCGGTCGGTGAGCCACAGATATTCGTCGTCGCTCCAGCGTCCCTGCGGCGGCAGAACGTCGCGCAACAAGGCGTCCAGCGCCATTTGCGAAGCGGCGGCGGCGGACGCGGCGGTTTCCGCTGTCTCCGTCATGTTCCGGCCTCCCGCGCCCACGATTCGAAACTCCGCGCCCATGTTACCCCGCCCCGCTTTCGGGCGCGATTCGACGCCGCGGGTCAGCCGCCCTCGGCCGGGGAGTCGAACACGGCGGACGCGTCCGCCGCGAAGCCGTCGAACACCGCCGAACGCGCGGTTTCGCCGCGGCCGAACACGCCGCGCGAGACATAGGCGCCGCCGTCCAGCGCAAGCACTGTTATCGTTTCGTCGCGGGGGTCGACGATCCAGTATTCGGGGATTCCCGCCTCGGCGTAGTCGGCGCGCTTCACCGCCAGGTCGCGGGCGGGGTCGTCCGGACTCACCACCTCGACGACGAGATCCGCGCCGAGCCAGTAGCGGTTCTCGCGGCGCGGATCGGCGCGGTCGCGCAGCGCCGCGACGTCGGGTTCGCGGAACTTGCCCGCGCGCAGCCGCACCCGGATGCCCGAAACCCTCGCGACGCCGCCGCGCGGACGAAGCCACCCGAACAGCGCGCGGTAGAGGAACTCGAGGATCGCCTGGTGCGCGTCCGTCGGCATGGGCAATTCCTCGATACGGCCGTCGGTGAACTCGACCCGGCGCCCGCAGCGGTCGTCGAGCCACAGATATTCGTCATCGCTCCAGCGTCCCTGGGGCGGCAGCGCGTCGCGCAGCAAGGCGTCCAGCGCCGCTTGCGGCGAAGCGACGGGCGGCGCGGCGGCCTCCGACGTTTTCATCGTGTTCATCGTGCTCCGGCTTCCCGCGCCCGCGGTTCGCAACTCCGCGCCCATCGGGCGCCGCCCGGCGCGATTCGACGCGGCGGCGGGCCGAAATTAACCGCCCTCGTCCGGGGAGTCGAACGGGGCGGGCGCCTCCGCCGCAAAGCCGTCGATAAGGCCCCGCGCGCCTACCCCCAGATCGATTTTCCGCTCCCCGGCAGGCCGTAGCGCGCCCAGTCGCGCGTCACCTTGTCGATGACGTCGTCGCTCATGCGGAGGCGGCGGCCCCATTCGCGCGTCGTCTCCGGCGGGACCTTGTTCGTCGCGTCGAAGCCGATCTTGCCGCCCAGGCCCGGCTCCGGACTCGCGAAATCGAGGTAATCGATGGGCGTGCGCTCGATAATCACCGTGTCGCGCGCCGGGTCCATGCGCGTCGCCACCGCCCACATCACGTCGCGCCAGTCGCGCGCGTCGATGTCGTCGTCCACCACGATGACGAACTTCGTGTAGAGGAACTGCCGCAGGAACGACCACACCGCCATCATCGCCCGGCGCGCATGGCCCGGATACGCCTTGCGGATCGACACCACCGCGATGCGGTAACTGCACCCCTCCGGCGGCAGCCAGAAGTCCACGATCTCCGGGAACTGCTGGCGCAGCAGGGGAACGAACACCTCGTTCAGCGCCTCGCCCAGGACGCTCGGCTCGTCCGGCGGCCGCCCGGTGAAGGTGGAGAGGTACACCGGCTCCGCCCGGCGCGTCACCGCCAGCGCGCGGAACCGCGGGAACCGCTCCACCGCGTTGTAATAACCCGTGTGGTCGCCATACGGCCCCTCGTCGCCGTAGTCGTCGAGCGAAACCTCGCCCTCCAGGACGATCTCGGCGTGGGCGGGGACCTTGAGCGGGACGGAGAGGCACTCCGCCAGCTCCACCCGCGCGCCGCGCAGCAGGCCGGCGAAGCGGTATTCCGACAGGGTTTCGGGGACCGGCGTCACCGCGGCGAGCATGGTTCCCGGATCGGCGCCGATGACGACGGCGGCCGGCAGCGGCCCGCCGCCGCGCGCCGCCCGGCGGGCGTGGTGCCCCGCCCCGCCGCGGTGGCGCAGCCAGCGCATCAACGCGCCGTCGCGGCCCGTCACCTGCATCCGGTACACGCCCAGGTTGCAGCTGTCGGCCGGGTCGCCGCCCGGCCCCTCGGTGACGACCATGCCCCAGGTGATCAGCGGCGCCGGCTCCCCCGGCCAGCAGGTGGGGATCGGCAGGTCCGCCAGGTCGATATCGGCGCCGCGCAACACGACCTCCTGGACCGGCGCCGAGCGCACGACGCGCGGGCGCATCGCCGCGACCGTCTTGAGCAGCGGCAGCATCCGCGCCGCCTCGCGCCAGCCGCCCGGCGGCTCCGGCTGGCGCAGGAAGGCCAGCGTCTCCCCCACCTCGCGCAGCCGGTCGGGCGTGCGCTCCATCCCCGCCGCCACCCGCCCGACGGTGCCGAACAGGTTGACCAGCACCGGCATGGCGTAGCGCCGCCCGCCGGCGCCGACCGGGTTCTCGAACAGCGCCGCCGGCCCCTTTTCGGCGAGCAGGCGGGTCTGGATCTCGGTCGCCTCCAGCCGGATCGACACCGGCTCGCGGACCCGGACCAGCTCGCCATCGGCCTCCAGGCGCGCCATGAAGTCGCGCAAGCCGCGATAGGGCATCGCCGTTCCCGCTCCCGCCGCCCCGGGCGGCTTGGCCCGCCGGGGCGCGCGTGCTATAGCGCGCCGACCGCCCCGCCGCCAGCCGGACCGCCCATCGCGATGGACGTCACCCGAGCGCTCAATTCCGACGACCTGCGGCGGATGGCCCGGCGCCGCCTGCCGCGAATCGTCTTCGACTACATCGAGGGCGGAGTCGAGGACGAGGAGGGGCTGGAGCGCAACCGGCGCGCGTTCCTCGACCGCCGGCTCGTGCCGCGCTGCCTGGCCGACGTAACCGACCGCGACCCGGCGGCGCGGCTGTTCGGGCGCGACTGGGCGGCGCCGTTCGGAATCGCGCCGATGGGCCTCGCCGGCCTCGCCCGCCAGGGCGCCGACCTCATCCTCGCCGAGGCGGCGCGCGACGCCGACATCCCCTTCGTCATGTCCGGCGCCGCCAACGCCTCCATCGAGGATCTGGGCCGGGTCGCGCCGGAGCACGGCTGGTACCAGCTCTACCTGGCGCGCGACCGCGCGATCTCGGAGGACATGGTCCGCCGCGCCCGCGACGCCGGGCTCTCCACCCTCGTGCTCACGGTCGACGTGCCGGTGCATCCGAAGCGCGAGCGCAACCGCCGCAACGGCTTCGGCCGGCCGCTGCGGGTTCCGCTGGCGGCGCGGCTCGACGCGCTGCGGCGGCCGGGCTGGCTCGCCGCGTGGCTGCGGCGCGGAACGCCGATCTTCGCCAATTGGGCGCCCTACGCCGGGGCGGGCGCGAACGCCGGCGAGGTCGCCGACTTCCTGTCCGGCCAGTCGCCCGCGCCGGCGCGCTGGAGGGACGTCGAGGCGTTCCGCCGCCTGTGGCCGGGCGCGTTCGTCCTCAAGGGGATCATGCATCCCGGCGACGCCGCGCGCGCCGTCGAACTCGGCGTGGACGGGGTGGTCGTGTCGAACCACGGCGCGCGCCAGCTCGACCGCGCCGCTTCGCCGCTCGAGGTCCTGCCCGCGGTCCGCGCCGCCGTCGGCGACCGCGCGGCGGTGATGCTCGACAGCGGCGTCCGGCGCGGCGCCGACGTGCTGGTCGCCATGTGCCTCGGCGCCGAGTTCGTCTTCCTCGGCCGCCCCGCGCTCTACGGCGCCGCGGCGGCCGGCGCGGCCGGCGCGCGCCACGCCATCGCCATGCTGCGGGGCGAGCTCGACGACGCGATGGCCCAGACCGGTCTGGCGAACCTGCGCCAGCTCGGCCCCGACCTCCTCCTCGACGGCGGCGGCGGGCGCAACGCGCCGTAGGGTCAGCCGGCGAGGAAGCCGGCGAACACGACCGCCCCGAACGGGATGTTGGCGCGGAAGCGGCGCGCGCACCCCGCCGCATCGTCGATGTCGAGCGTCGCCGCCTGCCACGCCAGCACCGCGCCGCCGGCGGCGAGGCCGGCATAGGCGGGCCACCCCGCCCCCGCCAGACCCGCCGCGCCGCCGAGGCCGGCGAGCGCCAGCCCGTAGGCCGCCCACAACGCCGGGCGCGTGCGCGCGCCGAGCCGCCGCGCGGCCGAATTGACGCCTATCCGGGCGTCGTCGATCCTGTCCTGGTGCGCGTAGATCGTGTCGTAGCCGAAAGTCCAGACGGCGGCGCCGGCGTAAAGCGCCGCGGCCGCCGGGTCCAGCCCGCCCGCGGCCGCCGCCCACCCCGCGAGCGCGCCCCAGGCGAAGGTCAGACCGAGCCACGCCTGCGGCCAGCCGAATATCCGCTTCATGAACGGGTAGGGCAGGACCAGCGCCAGCGCCGCCAGCCCGACCGCGACCGCCGGCGGCGGCAGCAGCAGGAGCGCGCCCAGCGCGGCGAGCGCCAGCGCGCCCATGAACGCCAGCGCCCGCGGGACCGGCACGCGCCCGCTCGCCACCGGGCGGTCGCGAGTGCGCGCCGCCTGCGCGTCGATGCGCCGGTCGGCGACGTCGTTCCACACGCAGCCCGCCGAGCGCGCCGCCAGCGCCCCGGCGAGGAAGATCGCATACAGCTCCGCGTCCGCCGCCGGGCCGCGCCCGGCCAGCGCCACCGCCCACCAGCACGGCCACATGAGCAAAAGGAATCCCGCCGGCCGGTCCAGCCGCGCGAGCCGGGCGTAGGCGGAGGCGCCGCGGGCGAACGCGCGAATCCCCATGGCCGGAAGCGTAGCGCGCGCGCGGCGGCGGCGCGACGCCGGTGACGGATCCGCCGGCGCGGCCCCGCGTCCGCCTGTTCGTCGACGCGCCGCTCGCCGCCGGCGCGCCCGTGGCGCTCGACCCGGCGCAGGCGCATTACCTGCGCCGCGTCATGCGCCTCGGCGCCGGCGCCTCGGTGGCGGTCTTCAACGGCCGCGACGGCGAATGGCGCGCGGAGCTCGCCGGCGCCGCGCGGCTCGAGGCGCAGGCGCAGCTGCGCCCGCAGCCGCCGCCGCGCGGCCCGGTCCTCGCCTTCGCGCCGCCGCGCCGCCCCCGGCTGGAGCTGCTGGTCGAGAAGGCGGCCGAACTCGGCGCGCGCGCCTTGCAACCCGTCGCCCTGCGCCGCGCGCGGCCCATCGGCGCGCGCCCGGAGCGCCTGCGCGCCCGCGCCGTCGCGGCGGCGGAGCAATGCGGCCGGCTGGACGTCCCCGAGGTCGCCGCGCCGATCCCGTTGCCAGAACTGCTCGCTCGGCCCGCGCCGCTGGCCTGGGGCGACCCGCGCGGCCGTCCGCCGGGCGAGGTCCTCCCCGGCCTGCGCGGCGCCGGCGCCGTCCTGCTGGTCGGCCCCGAGGGCGGGTTCGACGGCGGCGAGAGGCGGATGCTGGCCGCGTCCGGCGCCGCCCGCCCGGTGGCGCTCGGCCCCCTGGTCCTGCGCGTCGAGACGGCCGCGCTGGCCCTGCTGGCGCTCTGGCGCGCCTTCGCCGACGGCGCGGCGTGCTACGATGGCGGCGCGGCCGACGCGAACGACGGGAGCGCCCGATGAGCGTGACGATCTACCACAACCCGCGCTGCAGCAAGTCGCGCCGGACCCTCGCGCTGCTCAGGGAGCGGGGGATCGAGCCCGAAATCGTCGAATACCTGAAGACCCCGCCCGACGCGGAGACGCTGCGCGCGCTGGCCGCCATGCTCGGCCTCGCCCCGCGCGAACTGATGCGCCGCAAGGAGGCCGCATACCGGGAGAACGGCCTCGACGACCCGGCGCTCGGCGGCGACGCCCTCCTCGCGGCGATGGCCGCCCATCCGATTCTCATCGAACGGCCCATCGTCGTCGCCGGCGCGCGCGCGGCGCTGGGGCGCCCGCCGGAGGCCGCCCTCGCCATCCTCTAGCGGGCGCGCCGCGTGAGTCTCCGCGCCGCCGCGCCGTGGCTTGCGGCGCTGGCCGCCGCGCCGCTCGCGGCCTGCGGCGCGGTCGCGGGGCTGGAGACGCGCGGCGAGCAGATCCGCCTCGTCGCCCTGGCGGTCCTGCTGGCCGTGCTGCTGCCGGTCCTGTTCCGCGGCGGCCTGCCGCGCAACCTGCGCAACGCGCTGGTCTGGGCCGTGCTGCTCGGCCTCCTCGCCGCCGGTTACGCCGCCTGGCGGCGGGCGGACGACGGCGCGGCCGCGGTGAGCGGGCGCCCCTTCGCTGAGGCGCCCTCCCGCGCCGCGTCGGGGGAGGCCCGGATCCGCGCCAACCGGCGCGGCGAGTTCGTCGCGCCGGGGCGCGTCGACGGCGTCCCCGTGACCTTCCTCGTCGACACCGGCGCCTCGGACGTGGTGCTGAGCAAGGCCGACGCGCGGCGGGTGGGGTTCGACCCGGACCGCCTCGCCTACACGCAGCGTTACGCGACCGCCAACGGGACGGTGCTGGGCGCCCCGGTCCGCCTGCGCGAGGTCGCGGTGGGCGGCGTGCGGATGGCGGACGTGCGCGGTTCGGTCACCGATTCCGATCTCGGCGTGTCGCTGCTCGGCATGAGTTTCATAAACCGCCTGTCCGGTTTCGAACTCGGCGGCGGCGCGCTCGTCATGCGCCGGTAGCGGCGCGGGTTGCGCGCGCGCGGCGTTGCGGTAAGGATGCCGCGGTCATCGGCGCCGCGGGCTTGGCCCGCGGCGCTCACGCAAGACACCCAAGCGCGAACCCATGCCCCCTGAAGCCTCCGAACCGCCCGTTCCCGCTCCCGGCGCGGACGAGCCGGGCGAGTCGAGCCTCGCCGCCCATATCCTTCCCGTGTTCTCGTGGTGGCGGGAGATCGGCTTGGCCGCGGCCGCGGCGGCGGCGATCGCCCTCGCGCTGTTCGGCGGCCGCGCGCTCATCGCGCCGCAGTACCGGGCCGCCGCCACCGTGACCATCAGCCCGATAGAGCAGCGACCCGGCTCCACCGGGTCGACCATGTCGGCGCGGCAGGCGGAACTGCTCGGACTGGTCCACCACGGCGACGTCGCCACCGCCGTGATCGCGCAGGTCGGCGACCTGCTGGACGAGAAGGAGCGCCGGCCACGGCGGCTGCTCCGGGCCATCGGCGCCGGTCTGGTCAACCCGCAGGGCCGCCTGAATGTCAGCTACCTGATATCCGTATCCGCCAGGGCGAACGACCGGCTCAACGCGCAACTCCTGGCCAACGCCTGGGCCGGGGAATACGTCCGCGTTGCGAACGAGCGGCGCCGGTCGGTGCCCGCCCAGGCCGAAGCGATTCGCGCGGCGGCGCAGGCGCAGCGGCGCAACTACGAAGCGGCCCAGAGAGACGTGGAGGCGTTCCTGGAAGCGAACGAAATCGACCGGTTGACGCGGGCCATACGGCATAAGCGGAGCACGCTGAGCCGGCTCTCCCGGGTGCGCGCCGAGGCGGTGGCCGACGCGCACGAGCTGCGGCGGACCCTCCGCCGCCTCATCGAAGAGGCCGAGGGGCTCCTCGACCAGATTCGCAGGGGCGAGGCGCCAAGCGGGGCCTCCAGCGTGCTGACGATCGCGCTGCTCAAGGCCCAGGCGTTCGCGTCGTCGAGTCCCTTGCCGTACCGCACGGAGGTGGTCATCGCCGAACCGGGCGCGGCGCTCGATCCCGCCGGCCAGCGCGCCGATGTCGAAGCCCTCGTCGCCGCCCTGCGGGCGCGGTACCGGCGGGTCGAAGCCGTGCTCGCCGCCTGGGCGGAAGAGGACGAACGCGCCGACCCCGCCGACGCCGGCCTGATCGAAATCGCCGATCCGGTCCCCGGAGGCGGAGAGAGCCGCGTTCCCGTGGCGGCGCATATGGCGCGGCTGGATGAAGAGGTGCGGGACATGGAGGCGCGGAGGGAGGCGGCGAAGGCCGGAAAGCTCGAACTGGAAGAGCGGCGGGACCGCGAGCGGAAGGCGCTGTTCGAACTCGAGGACAAATTGCTCGAACTCGAGGTCCACGACGCCTCCGTGTATCCGGAGGTCCGCATGGCGTCGCCGGCCATCGTGGCGCGGCGCGACGGCTTGAATCCCTTCCTGGCCACGGTTCTGGCCGGGGGCCTCGGGCTGTTCGCGGCCGCGGGCGGCGCGCTTCTGTTCGATTCCGCGGGGCGCAGGCCGCCCCTCGCGCTGCGCGCCCGCCGCAGGCGGGCGCCCGGCGCCTAGTTCGCGGCGTTTCGGGGCGCGCCACCGCGCCGCACGCTCCGCTCTGCGTGGGCCGCCGCGGCGCAGGTCAAACCGATGAGAAACGCGTTCCACGGCGACGCGATCAGCGCCGCATGCCCGCTCATCGCATCTCCGGCGAGGACCAAGGCCCAGCCCGCGGCCGCATCGCCGGCGAGGGACGGCCCCGACCGCAGCCGCGCGCGGACCGCGGCGGCCAGAAAGAGCAGGAACAGTACCGGCGGGACGATCCCCGCTTCTCCCGCCATCGCCAGGAACAGGTTGTGCGCGCCGCAAGACGCGAAGCCGCCGATGGTGTAGCAGACGAACATGCCGACCGCCGGCATTGCGTGAAACGCGCCGAACCCGCTCCCCAGTATCGGCCGGTCCGCCGCGCGCGACACGGCGGTCTCCAGCAGGTAGAAGCGGTTCAAACTGCTCGTATCCTCGATAAGCAGACGGTGGAATCCGGCGGCGCGCGTCATCGCGAGGCGGTCCGGTCCGCCCGCATCGCCGATCGCCGGACCGTTCGTCCGGTCGTAAGGCGGGAACGCCGGGCTCCACGCCGTCGCCGCGACGAAAACGGCGCCCGCGAGGCCCGCCAGGACGAGTCCCCCGACGAGAAGGCGGCGCCGGGGACCGCCGGCCGCCAGCGCCGAGAAGACGAGGACCACCGCCGTGAGCGTGACGATGGCGGTGCGCGAATAGGTGGCGACGGCGGCGGCCGCGCCGAGCGCCAGCGCCAGTCCGGCCGGCGCCCGGAGCCGGCGCGCGCGCAGCGCCGGCAGGGCCAGCGCCGCGGCCGCGCAGCCGGCGAAGCCCGCCGCGTTCGGGTTACCGAAAAGCCCCGCGGGCCGCGGCCATTCGAGGGGCCGCATATCGGCCTCCATCGAGGTCGTTTCCGGGAGCCACGGCGACGCCAGCACCAGCGCGCTCGCTGCGCCGAAGAGCGGAAGAAGCCCCCGCGCCAGCCCCTCGGCGCCGACCCGCCCGAGCGCCGTGGCCGCGCCGACGGCCGCCGCGACGACGCCCAGCAGGACGTAAGCGTAACGCGGCGCGTATTCCCAGCCGCCGGCGCCGGTCCGGATCGAGGCCGCCGCGCCCAGGACGAGATAGGACCCGAGCGCCGCCGCCGCCAGTAGGCCGGGCGTCCCCATGACCCTCCGCCACGAAAGCCGGAGAACGAGACTGGCCAGGAGCAGGTGGCACGCCGCGAGGGCGGCCGCGATCGGCAAGGACACGGCCCGCCCCGCCCCGATCAATTCGTCGAAGGTCTTGACGTTGAAGATCACCATCGCCGCCATCAGCCAGAACACGATCTCGGCCGCCGAGGGCGCGGACCGGCGAATCGGCGTCACCGCCCGGCTCCGGCCGGCGGGCGGCGCGTCCCGAAGAGGGCCAACTGGCCGCGGCGCGCCCACAGAAGGGCGAAATCCCCCGTCCGCGGCGCCCAGATTTCGCGCGCCGGCGCGCCGGTCGCGCGGTGGAACGCCGCCGCCAGAAGCGCGGCGCGGACGACTGCGCCGAACGCGGCCGCCGCCGCCGCCCCCGCCGCGCCGAACGCGGAATACAGCGCCGCCAGCGCCGCCGCCGCCGCGCCCAGGCCGCACCACGCCGTCCACGAGCAGACGCCGGGCCGGCCCGCGCCGTTGAACCAGGTGGCGAACATGTTGGAGGCGGCGTAGGCGAGGACTCCCGGCGCCATGATCGCCATGAGCGGAACGACGGGCGCGAAGGCGTCGGACAATGCGACGCGGACCAGCGGGCCGGCGCAGGCCAGCAGCGCGGCCAGCGCCGCCGCCGTCGCCATGACGACGAGCCGCAGACGCAGCCCGAGCTCCCGCGCCGCCCCGCCGCCCGCCCCGGCCATGCGCGGATAGGCGGCCACTCCCGCCGCGTTGGCGATGCCGGCGACGCTCAGCGCGAGCGCCGAGGCCACCGCGAACAGGCCGATATCGGCGGCGGGCGCGGCCAGCAACCCGAGCGCCAGGACGCCCAGATGCCGCTCCCCCTCCACGCCGAGTCGTCCGGGATGGTACCGCAGGCCGTAACCCGCCGCCCGCCGCGCCTGCGCCGGCGACGGCGCAGCGAGGGCGAGGCCGCCATGCCTCCTCAAGTCGCGGAGGCACAGCAGCAGCATCGCGCCGTGGCCCGCCGCCAGCGCGAGCAGGCCCCCCTCGACTCCCAGGCCCAGCCCCCCGACCAGGACCGCGACCGCGGCCAGCGCCACGACCGACCGGACGGCGAGATGGACCGCCAGCGCGGCGAAACGGCCGATCCCCGCCAGCAGCTGCTCCGCCGCCATCGACAGCGAGACCAGCGGGACGAGGACCAGCGCCAGCCGGAATGCGCCCGGCTCCGCTTTGCCGAAGAACCCCTGTCCGCCGGCGATGAGCGGCAAGGCGGCCGCGGCCCCGGCGGCGGCGCCCGCGAGGCCGGCGCCGAAGGCGATGGCGGCGCCCCGCGGCATGTCGATCCGCCCCGTCATGACGAAATACTGCGCGCCCCGGTCGGTGCTCAACGACGTCGCCAATGCGAGCAGCGCCGCGAAGGTGACGCACACCGCGTAGGCGCCGCGGCCTTCGGGAAGCAGGGCCCAGGCCAGCAGGAGCTGACTCGCCAGGCCGGCCGCGCCGACGCCGGCGCGGGTGGAGAACACCACCGCCGCATCGCGCACGCCGCCGCCCGCGCTCCGCGCCGGGATTCGTCCGTCCGGATGCACCGTATCCGCTTCCTTCTCCGGCGCGCCCGCCAAGCGCGCCATATACGCCCCCGGCGCGCGCGCTTGCAAGCGGCCGGCCGGGCGTGCTATTGCACGGGCGAGGAGATTCGTCCGGGCCGGGGAGGGCCGCCATGCGGAGTATCGGATTCGGTTTCGCCGCCCTGCTGGCGGCGGCGGGCGCGGCCAACGCCGCCGACGACGGCTTCTACCTCGGCGCGGAGGCCGGCCTGTCGCTGGCGCGGACGCTGGAGGCGACGCGCACCAACGTCGGCGTCGGGACGAACTGCGACGGCTGGCTGGCGCCCTACGTCTTCGCCGACGGGAGCGCTGCGCCGCCGGCCGGGGACTGCGCCCCCCGCGCCCTGCCGGCGCGCGCCAACGCCTTCGCGCTCGACGCCGGCCCGCTCGCCGGCCTCGCCGTCGGCTACGCCTGGCCCGGGCCGCTCCGTATCGAGGCGGAATACCTCCACCGCCGCCAGGGCGGCGAGAAGCGGTCGCTCACCGTCCCCGGAGACCCGAAGCAGCAGGAGTTCGTCGAACGCAGCGAGGAGATAACCGAACTGCGCGCCGACGGCCTGTTCGTCAACGTCTATTACGACTTCGCCCCGCTCGCAGGGACCGGCTTGGCGCCCTGGATCGGCGCCGGGGCGGGCCTGTCCCGCGTCGCCCTCGACTACCGCGGGACCTCGATCCGGGGCGGCGCCGAGACCCTCCTCGGCCTGGACCCGCCCCGGAACCCCGACGCTGCCGGCCGGGTGTCCTACGCCGACGAGACGTTCTCCGACCGGTTGTGGAGCTGGCAGGTCCTGGCGGGCGCGGACTACGCGCTGGGCGCCGGGCGCGCGCTGGCCGCCAAGCTCCGCTACGGAGCGGCGTTCGAGGACTTCCAGGGCGGCCTCGCCGCGTGGCGGAGCCTGCGCGGGCACGCCTCCACGGTCGCCCCCGGCGGCCCCCCGGTGCGCTACGGAATAAGCGCGAAGGCGCCGGCCTTCTGGGGCCTGTCGCTGGGCCTCAAATTCTTCTTCTGACGCATTCTTCCGGCGCCGGGCCGCGACGGGGCGATACGGCGCTTGCCGGCGGCCGCCGGCGCGTGGTAGAATCGGCCGATTCGCGTTCGGGGGCAGCGGAAGGGGCGCAGGCGTGAGAACCATACTCTTCGGGGCCGGCTTGGCCGCGGCGCTGTTCGCGTCGCCGGCGCTGGCGCAGGATGCGGCGGCGGATTCCGGCGACACCGCGTGGATCATCGTCGCCACGGCGCTGGTCCTGCTCATGACCCTGCCGGGCCTGGCGATGTTCTACGCCGGGCTGGTCCGGTCGCAGGCGGTGCTGTCGGTGGTCGTCCACTGCTTCGCCATCGCCTGCCTCTCCAGCGTCCTCTGGCTCGCCGTCGGCTACAGCCTCTCGTTCGGGGAATCGGTCGGCGGCCTGTTCGGCGGCCTCGACAAGGCGTTCTTCTCCGGCGTGACGCCCGACGCCCTGTCCGGGACCATCCCGGAGATCGTCTTCGCCGTCTTCCAGATGACCTTCGCCGTCATCACCCCGGCGCTGATCGTCGGCGCCTATGTGGAGCGCGTCAAATTCCCGGTCGTGTTGATGGCGAGCGGCGCGTGGCTCCTCGTCGTCTATTCGCCGATCTGCCACTGGGTGTGGGGCGGCGGCTGGCTCTCCGGCCTCGGCGTGATGGACTTCGCCGGCGGCTTGGTGGTGCATCTGAGCGCCGGCGTCTCGGCGCTCGTCATCGCCGCGCAGCTCGGCTCCAGGCGCGGCTTTCCCAACGCGACGCATCCGCCGCACAATCCCGGCATGACCGCGATCGGCGCAGGCTTGCTGTGGGTCGGCTGGTTCGGCTTCAACGGCGGCAGCCAGCTCGCCGCCGACGGCGGCGCGGGGATGGCCATCGCCGTCACCCACATCGCCGCCGCCACCGCCGCCATCGTGTGGGGCGCCATCGAGTGGATCAAGTTCGGCAAGACCTCGATCGTCGGCGCGGCGACCGGCGTCATCGCCGGCCTGGCGACGATCACCCCGGCGTCGGGGTTCGTCGGTCCCATCGGCGCGCTGGTCCTGGGCGCCGTCGCCGGCGCCGTCTGCTTCTTCGCCACCGAGGTGGTGAAGCAGACCTGGAGCATCGACGATTCGCTGGACGTCTTCGCGGTCCACGGCGTCGGCGGCCTGATCGGCACCCTGCTGGTCTCCGGCCTGGCCCTGGCGTCGTTCGGCGGCGGCGGGCTGGAGGAGGGCGTCACCGTCGCCCGCCAGCTCGGCGTCCAGGCCGTCGGCGCCCTCGCCGTGGCGGCGTGGTCGGCGCTGGCGACCTTCGCCATCGTCAAGGCCGCCGGCGCGCTCTGCGGCGGCCTCCGCGTCGACGAGGAGGACGAGCTGCTGGGGCTCGACCTTGCGACCCACGGCGAACGCGGCTACGATCTGTAACGGGCGGAACGCAAGCGGCAATCCGGGTTAGGGGGCCCTGCCGATGAAACTCGTCAAGGCGGTCATCAAGCCGCACAAACTCGATCCGGTCCACGAGGCGCTGAAGGAGATCGGCGTCGGCAGCCTCGTCGCCGGGGAGGTGAAGGCGTTCGACTCGCATTCCGGCCATGCGGAGATCCACCGCGGCGCCCAATACGACGTGGCCTTCATGCCGATGGTCGAGGTCGAGGCCATGATCTCCGACGACAAGGTCGACCAGGTGGTGGGGGCCATCCGCGAGAAGGCGTCGACCGGCAACCCCGGCGACGGCAAGATCTTCGTCTGCGACATGGCGGGCGCCATGCGCATCCACACCGGGGAGACCGGGGACGCGGCGCTCTAGCCGCGTTCTCCCGCCTCTTCGCGCAACCCGACAACAAGGCGGCGCAAACCATGGAAGTGAAGACCGAACGCAAGGACGGGGCGCTGATCGCCTCGGTCGACGGCCGAATCGACGGCGGCACGGCGCGCGAGTTCGAATACGTCATGAACGCGGCCATCGGCGAGGACGACCGCGCCGTGGTCGTCGACCTCTCCGAACTCTCCTACATCAGCAGCGCCGGGCTGCGCGCCGTCCTGCTGGTGGCCAAGGGGCTGTGGAAGCGGGACGCAAAATTCTCCGTCTGCTCTCCCGGCCAATCGATCACCGAGGTCTTCGAGATCGCCGGCTTCAACGAGATCCTCCGCATTCACCCCTCGCTTCCCGAAGCCATCGCGGCCGCGTCGGACTGACCCTCCGGCGGGGCGGCGGGGACGCCCTTCGCCGTCGAATATTCGAAATGCAGCGCCTGCCCCGGGCGGGCGAGGGCGAACGCCGCATGCGCCGCCAGGGCGGCCTCCGAAAACCCGGCGAGGATCAGTTTCAGCTTGCCGGGATACGCCGCGACGTCGCCGATGGCGAACACGCCCGGCAGGTCGGTCTCGCAGGTCGCCGGGTCCACGGCGATCCGCGACCGCTCCAGCGCCAGCCCCCATCCGGCGATGGGCCCCAGCGTCGACGCCAGCCCGTAAAACGCCAGCAGCGCATCGGCCGGGACGCGGCGCCGGCCGCCGTCGAGGTCCGCCAGCGCCACGGCCTCCAGCGCCTCCCCATCGCCCTCCAGCCCGGCGAGCCGATAGGGGACGGCGAGATCGATCCGCCCCTCCGCCGCCAGCGCCTCCAGCCGCGCCGCGCTGTCCGGCGCGGCGCGAAACCGCGCGCGGCGGTGGACCACGGTGACGCGCGCCGCCCTGTCCGCCAGCGCCAGCGCCCAGTCGACCGCCGAATCGCCGCCGCCGGCGATGACGATCCGCCGGTCCCGGAAGCGCTCCGGGTCGCTTACGGCGTAGAACACCGCCTTGCCTTCGTAGCTTTCGATCCCGTCGAGCGGCGGGCGGTTGAAGCCGAACGCGCCGGCCCCCGCGGCGATCATGACCGCCGCGGCGTCCACCGCCGCGCCGCCGGCGGCGGTGACGCGCCAGCGGTCGCCGCGCCGCTCCAGCCCCGTCACCGCGCGGCCCAGCCGGTAGCGCGGCGCGAACGGCGCCGCCTGCGCGCGCAGGCGCTCCGCCAGCTCCGCCCCGTCGATGCGCGGGATTCCGGGAATGTCGTAGATCGGCTTCGCGGGGTAGAGCGCCGCGCATTGCCCGCCCGGCGCGTCGAGGCTGTCGAACGCATGGCAGCGCAGTCCGAGCATCCCGCACTCGAACACCGCGAACAGCCCCGCCGGCCCCGCGCCGACGATGGCGACGTCGGTTTTCTCGACCATCCCCCCGCCATATGGCCGCCCGCCGACCGTTCCGCAATTCCCGGAATCGGATCCCCGCCCGCCCGGAGCCGCGGCCGCCCGCGCCGCTCGCCGCCGTCCCGCATGTCCCGCAATTCCCGGAATGGCCCGTATCCCGCGCCGCCCGCCCGGAACGGCCGCCGCCGGGGCGCCGCCTCCCGCGGCTTCGCCCGTTATCCCGTAATTCCGGCGCCGCTTCTCCCGGAACGCCGGGCATGGCCGTCCGCCGGCGCTTCCGCAATTCCCGGAATCGGACGCCCGCCCGCCCGGAATCGCGGCCGCCTCCGCCGCTCGCCGCCGTCCCGCATGTCCCGCAATTCCCGGAATGGCCCGTATCCCGCGCCGCCCGCCCGGAACGGCCGCCGCCGCCGCCGGGGCGCCGCCGCCCGCGTTCTCGCCCGTTATCCCGTAATTCCGGCGCCGCCTCTCCCGGAACGCCGCGCCCGGAGCGGCGGCTAGGCCCGTGTCCGCCCTCTCCTGCGCGCTTCCCGACGCGGCGGCGACCGCGCGCCTCGCCGCCGCCGCCGCCGCCGCCGCGCTGCCGGGCGACCTGATCGCCCTCCACGGCCCCCTCGGCGCCGGCAAGACCGCCTTCGCGCGCGGCTTCCTGCGCGCGCTCGGCGTCGCCGAGGAGGTCCCGAGCCCCACCTTCACCCTGGTCCAGACCTACGACGCCGCCCCCTGTCCGGTCTGGCATTGCGACCTCTACCGCCTCGCGCGCCCGGGCGACGCCGCCGAACTCGGCCTCGAGGAGGCGCTCGACGAGGCCATCCTGCTGGTCGAATGGCCCGAACGCATGGGGCCGCCGCCGCCGGCGCCGCGGCTCGACGTCCGGCTCGCCTTCGCCAGCCGGGGGCGCGCGGCGCGGCTGGAGGCCCACGGCGGCTGGAGGGCGCGGCTCCGCGCGCTGGCCGATGCCGGCTGACCGCGCGGCCCGCATCGCCGCCTTCCTCGACGCCGCCGGCTGGCGCGGCGCGGCGCGGACGCCGCTCGCCGGCGACGCCTCCTTCCGCCGCTACGAACGTCTGGCGCTCGGCCCGCGCCGGGCGGTCCTGATGGACGCGCCGCCGCCGCACAACGACACCCGCCCCTTCGCCGCCGTCGCCCGCTGGCTGCTGGAGCGCGGCTACAGCGCGCCGCGCATATGCGCCGGCGACGAGGAGTCCGGCCTGCTGCTGCTGGAGGACCTGGGCGACCTGACCTTCGGGCGCGCGCTCGACGGCGGCGCCGACCCGGTCCGGCTCTACGCTGCCGCGGCGGACCTGCTGGCGGACCTCCGCCGCCACGCGCCGCCGGACTGGGCGGCGCCCTACGACGAGGCCGCCTTCCTCGCCGAGGCCGACCTCCTGATCGACTGGTTCCTGCCCGCCATGGGCGCGCCCGGCGGCGATGCGCTCCGCGCCGGCCACCACGCCGCCTGGCGCGCCGCGCTGCCGCTGGCGGCGCACGCCCCGCCGGCGCTCGTCCTGCGCGACTACCACGCCGACAACCTGGTGTGGCTGCCCGGCCGCGCCGGCGCCGCGCGCGTCGGCCTGCTCGACTTCCAGGACGCGCTGGCCGGGCCGCCCGCCTACGACCTGGCGTCGCTGCTCGAGGACGCCCGCCGCGACGTCCCGCCCCCGCTGGCGGAGGCCATGACCGCGCGCTACCTGGCGGCCGTGCCCGACATCGACCCGCGCGCCTTCCGCGCCGCCCGCGACGTCCTCGCCGCGCAGCGCAACGCCAAGATCGTCGGCATTTTCACCCGCCTGTGGCGGCGCGACGGCAAGCCCGGCTACCTCCGCCTGGTCCCGCGCGTCTGGCGGCTGCTGGAGTCCGACCTCGCGCGCCCGGCGCTGGCCCCCGTCCGCGCCTGGTTCGACGCCCACGTCCCGCCGCCGCTGCGGCGGGCGCCCCGCCCGTGACCGGGTTCGCGCCGCGCCGGGCGATGGTGCTCGCGGCCGGGCGCGGCGCGCGCCTGCGCCCGATCACCGATACGGTTCCGAAGCCGCTGCTCCGCGCCGGCGGGCGGACGCTCCTCGACCGCGCCCTCGATTCGCTGGCCGACGCCGGGGTGGAGCGCGCCGTGGTCAACGTCTGGCATCTCGCCGACCGGGTGGCGGCGCATCTCGCCGGCCGCGCCCGGCCCGAGGTCGCGCTTTCGCGCGAGGCCGAGCCGCTCGACACCGGCGGCGGGATCGCCGCCGCGCTGGCGCGTTTCGCCGGCGAGGCGTTCTGCGCCGCCAACAGCGACGTCGTGGTCCTCGACGGCGTGGAGCCGGCGTGGCGCCGCCTCGCGCGGGCGTGGGACGACGCCGCGATGGACGTCCTCCTCCTGCTCCACCCCGCGGCCGGCGCGTTCGGTTATTCCGGGCGCGGCGATTTCGCCTTCGATCCGTCCGGCGCGCCCCGCCGCCGCCGCGAGCGCGAGATCGCTCCCTTCGTCTATACCGGCCGCGCGATCCTGTCGCCGCGTCTGTTCGCCGGCGCGCCGGCGGGCGCGTTTTCGCTCAACCGGCTCTTCGACCGCGCCCTCGCCGCCGGGCGGCTCGCCGCCATCGTCCATGACGGCGCGTGGCTCCACGTGGGAACGCCGGAGGCGCTGCGCGGCGTCGATGCGGCGCTGGCGCGGCTGCAATGACCGTCCGCGTCGCCGCCGTCCCCGCGTCGCGCCCCTTCGTCGATACGCTGGCCCGCGGCCTGCTCGCTGAACACGGCGGCGACCCGACGGCGCTGGCGCACGTCCGCGTCTTCCTGCCCACCCGGCGCGCGGTCCGCGCCCTGCGCGAGGCGCTGCCGCGCCTGCGCGGCGGCGCCATGCTGCTGCCCGACATCCGCGCCCTCGGCGACCTCGACGACGAGGAGGATCTTGGCCCCGGCGACGAGGAGGACCTCGGCCTCGACTCCCCCGCGCCGCCGGCGATAGGCGCGCTGGCGCGCCGCCTGCTGCTGGCGGAACTCGTGCGCGCCAAACAGCCCGGGGCGCCGGGCGCGCAGGCGATGGCGCTGGCGGCGGAGCTCGCGCGGCTCCTCGACGAAATGCAGACGGCGCGCGTCGATTTCGCCGCCCTCGACGGCCTGGTCCCCGACGACCTCGCCGAACACTGGCGCGAGACCCTGGAATTCCTCGCCATCATCGCCGATGCGTGGCCGAAGATCCTCGCCGAGCGCGGCCTTATCGACCCCGCCGCCCGCCGCGTCCGCGCGCTGGAGGCGCTGGCCGAGGACTGGCGCCGCGCGCCGCCCGACTCGCCCGTGGTCGCCGCCGGCTCCACCGGCAGCCAGCCCGCCGTCGCCGAGCTGCTGGCGGCGGTCGCCGGCCTGCCGCGCGGGCTGGTCCTGCTCCCCGGCCTCGACCGCGGGATCGACGACGCGAGCTGGGAGGCGCTCGACGAAACCCATCCGCAATTCGGCCTCAAGGCGCTTCTGGGGCGGCTCGGAGTCGACCGCCGCCGCGTCCCCGCCTGGCCGGAGGCGGAGGAGGAAGCGCCGCCGCGCGCGGCGCTGGTCCGCGAGCTCATGCGCCCCGGCGCGACGGTCGAGAAGTGGCGCGATCTCGGCCATGTCGGAACGGACGCCGTCGCCGGGCTGGAGGCCGCCGCCTGCCCCGACGCGCGGACCGAGGCGGAGACGGCCGCCCTCGCCATGCGCCGCGCGCTGGAGCAGCCGGGGCGCACGGCGGCGCTCGTCACCGCCGACCGCGGCCTGGCGCGCCGCGTCCGCGCCGAGCTCGGGCGCTGGGGGCTGGAGGTGGACGACTCCGCCGGCCGCCCCCTCGCCGACACCGAACCCGGAGTCTTCCTCCGCCTGGCTGTCGACGCGCTGGCGCGCGATCTGGCGCCGGTCCTCCTGCTCGCCTTGCTCAAGCACCCGCTGAGCTGCGGCGGCGGCGCGCGCGCCGACTTCCTCCGCCGCGCCCGCCGGCTGGAGCGCGCCTGCCTGCGCGGCCCGCGCCCCGCGCCGGGTTTCGCCGGCCTGAAGGCCGCCCTGGCGGCCGCGCGCAAGGCGGCGCTCGAAAAGGACCGAACGCCGCCGGAGGAGGACCTTTTCGACTGGATCGACGACTTGGCCGCCGCCGCCGAACCGCTGGCGCGCGCGCTGGCGGAGCCCTCCGTCGCGCTCGCCGACATCGCCGCCGCGCACCGCGCTTTCGCCGAAAGCTTGTCGACCGGCGAGGACGGCGCGCCGGCCGTATGGACGCATGACGCGGGAATCGCCTGCCGGAAGCTGTTCGACGATTTGGCGCGCGCGGCGGCCGGGCTGCGGCCGATCCCCGGCGCCGACTACGCCGCCGTGCTCGACGACGCGCTGAAGGGCGCGGCGCTCCGCCCGGTCCGCGACCGGCATCCGCGCCTGTTCGTCTGGGGGCCGCTGGAGGCGCGGCTGCTGCGCGCCGACCTGGTCGTCCTGGGCGGCCTCGACGAGGGCAGCTGGCCCGGCGAAGCCGCGGCCGACCCATGGCTCGGGCGGCATATGCGCGCCCGCATCGGCCTCGAGCTCCCCGAACGCTTCGTCGGCCTCGCCGCGCACGACTTCGCCCAGCTTCTCCACGCGCCGCGAGTCCTGCTCACCCGCGCCGCGACGGCGGACGGGACTCCGACCGTCAAGGCGCGCTGGCTGACCCGCCTCGAGGCGGTGCTGCAAGGCGCCGGGCTGGCGCTGGACGCGTCCCCGTGGCCCGCCTGGCGGGCGGCGCTCGACCCGATGGACGGGCCGCCGCGCCCGGCCCCGCCGCCGGCGCCGCGCCCGCCCGCCGCCGCCCGCCCGCGCGAACTCTCCGTCACCCGGATCGAGGCGTGGCGGCGCGACCCGTACGAGATCTACGCCCGCCACATATTGGAGCTGCGCAAGCTCGACCCCGTCGACGACGACCCGGCGCAGGCCCAATACGGCTCCGCCGTCCACGACGCGCTGGCGCGGTTCGTCGCCGCGACTCCCGGTCCGCTGCCCGCCGACGCCCGCGCCCGGCTGCTCGCCGAGGGCCGCAAGGCGCTGGCCGCGACCGCCGCCGCGCCGAGCGTCCGGGCCTTCTGGCGGGCGCGCTTCGCGCGCGTGGCCGACTGGTTCCTCGAGGAAGAGCGCAAGCGCCGCGCCGCCGGGATCGAATCGCGGGTGGAGATCGACGGGAAGTGGACGTTCGACGCGCCCGGCGGCCCGTTCATACTCACCGCGCGCGCCGACCGGATCGACCTGCGTCCCGGCGGCGGCGTCGACATCGTCGATTACAAGACCGGCGCGCCGCCTTCCGAACGCGAGATCCTCGCCGGCTACGCGCCGCAACTGCCTCTGGAGGGCGCGATCCTGGCGCATGGCGGCTTCGCCGGCCTGCCCGCCGCGCCGCCGGAGTCGCTCGCCCACTGGCGCCTGTCCGGCGGCGACCCGGCCGGCGAGATCAAGGCGCCGAGGAAGACCTCCGCCGCCGAACTGGCGCAGGCGGCGGCGGACGGGCTGCTGGCCTTGGTCGCCCTCTACGACGACGAGGACACGCCCTACCCGTCGCGCCCGGCGCCCCGCCACGCGCCCAGATACAGCGATTACGAGCATCTGGCCCGCGTCGGCGAATGGGGCGCGGCGGACGGGGACGAGTCGTGACCGGCGCCGACGCGGCGCAGCGCGCGGCGGCGGACCCCGGCGCGTCGGCCTGGGTCGACGCCTCCGCCGGCTCCGGCAAGACCAAGGTGCTGGTCGACCGCGCGCTGCGCCTGCTGCTCGGCGCCGGCGCGCCGCCGGCCGCGCCGCGCCGCATCCTCTGCCTCACCTTCACCAACGCCGCCGCGGCGGAAATGGCCAACCGCCTCAACGACCGCCTCGCCCGCTGGGCCGTCGCCGCCGACGCCGAACTCGACGCCGAACTCGCGCAGCTGGCCGGCGCGCCGCCGGACCCCGGAATGCGCGACACCGCGCGCCGCCTGCTGGCGCGGGTGCTCGACGCCCCCGGCGGCATGCCCATCGTGACCGTCCACGCCTTCTGCCAGTCGCTGCTGCGCCGATTCCCGCTCGAGGCGGGAGTCCCGCCCCGGTTCGAGGTCCTCGACGAGCGCGAATCCCGCGAGGCGATGGACGAGGCCCAACGCGCCCTGATCGCGAACCCCGGCCCGGCCCTGCGCGGCGCGCTCGACACGCTGGTGCGCCGCGTCCACGAGACCCGCGTGACCGACCTGCTCGGCGAACTGGCCGGCGAGCGCGCCCGCCTGCGCCGGATCGTCGACGAGTCCGGCGGCCTCGAAGCGCTGGTCGACCGGACGCACGAGGCCATCGGCATAGCCCGCGGGACCGAGCCGGAGGACGTCGTCCGCGCCGCCTGCGCCCCCGGCGCGGCGGAGGACGAGGACGCGCTGCGCGCGCTGGCCGCCGCGATGGCGGCCGGCGGGAAGGGCGACAAGGAGCGCGCCGCCGCGATGTCCGCCTGGCTGGCGGCGGACGGGGACGAGCGGACCGCCCGCTTCGACTCCTACGTCCGCGCCTTCCTCACCGCGGACGACTCCCCACGCAAGACCGTCGCCACCAAGGCGGTCCGCGCAAGCGCGCCGGGGTTCGACGCGGTCATCGCCGCCGAACAGGCCCGCCTCGCCCGCGCCGTCCGGGACCGCAAGCGGGCCGCCGTGGCCGCCGCGACGACTGCGCTCCTCACCCTCGGCGGCGCGGTCCTCGACGCCTACGCAGCGCGCAAGCGCGCCCGCGGCGGGCTCGATTTCGACGACCTCGTCCTCTCCGCGCGCGGCCTGCTGACCCATTCGGGCGCGGCGGCCTGGGTCCTCTACAAACTCGACGGCGGCGTCGACCACGTCCTCATCGACGAGGCGCAGGACACCAACCCCGAGCAGTGGGAGGCGGTGCGCGCGCTCACCGAGGAGTTCTTCGCCGGCGCGGGAGCGCGCGCCGGCCCGCGCACCGTGTTCGCGGTCGGCGACCCCAAACAGTCGATCTACGGCTTCCAGCGCGCCGACCCGGCGAAATTCTCCGAGATGAAGGACTGGTTCGCCGACCGCGCGCGCGGCGCCGGGCTGCGCTGGGAGGACGCGCCGCTGGAGACGTCGTTCCGCTCCGCCGCGCCGGTGCTGGCGGCGGTGGACGCGGCGTTCGCGGCGGCGGACGCCTCCTCCGGCGTGATCTTCGGCGGCCGCCCGGTCCGCCACGAGGCGCGGCGCGCAGGGCAGGCCGGGCGCGTCGAGTTCTGGCCGGCGGTCGAAGCCGACGCCCCGGAGCCGCCGCCGCCCTGGAAGCCGCCCGTCGAGCGCATCGCGCCGCCGGCGGCGCTCGACCTCCTCGCCGGGCGGGTGGCGGCGCATATCGCCGCGCTCTGCGATGGGCGCACGATGCTCGAAAGCCGCGGCCGGCCCGCGCGGCCGGGCGACGTGCTGGTGCTGGTCCGCCGGCGCAACCGTTTCGGCGACGAACTGGCGCGCCGCCTCAAATCCGCCGGGGTGGAGGTCGCCGGCGCCGACCGGCTGGTCCTGGCCGAACACATCGCCGTCATGGACCTGGTGGCGCTGGGGCGCTTCCTGCTGCTGCCGGACGACGATCTCAGCCTCGCCGAGGCGCTCAAGAGCCCGCTGTTCGGGTTCGACGACGACGACCTGTTCCGCCTCGCGCGCCGGCGCGGGACGACGCTGTGGGCGCGCCTGAATGCGGAGGCCGGCGCGAACCCGCTTTACGCCGGCGCCGTGGAGCGCCTGCGCGCCCTGCTCGCCCGCGCCGACCGGACGCCGCCGTGGGAGCTCTACGCGGAGCTGCTCGCCGCCGGCGGCGGGCGCCGCCGCTTCCGCGAACGCCTCGGCGCCGAGGCGGACGACCCGCTGGACGAATTCCTCGCCCAGGCGCTGGCCTACGAACGCGCCGCCGCGCCGAGCCTCCAGGGTTTCCTGCACTGGCTCGAGACCGGCGGCGTGGAGGTCAAGCGCGACGGCGACCCGGGCGGCGGCGCGGTGCGCGTCATGACCGTCCACGGCGCCAAGGGCATGGAGGCCCCGGTGGTCTATCTGCCCGACACCATGGCGACGCCGCGAAGCCGGGCGCAGCTGGTCTGGGCGCCGGACGGCGGCATGGTCCTGTGGCCGATCCGAAGCGAATATTGGGATCCGCTGAGCAGGCAATGGCGCGACGCGGCGCAGGAGCGCGAACTCGACGAACACCGCCGCCTGCTCTACGTCGCCATGACCCGCGCCGAGGACCGCCTGGTCGTCTGCGGCTGGGCCGGGCGCGGCGAGCGGAAGCCGGAATCGTGGCACGCGATGGTCGAACGCGGCCTCGCCGGCCTCCCCGCCGCGCGCGAGGAGGACGACGGCGTCCGCGTCCTGCAATGCGCGCAGACCGCCGCCCCCGACCGGGCGGACGGGCGCGCGCCGGAGGCGGCGCCGGGCGCCGCGCCCGCGCCGTCGTGGATAGGCGCCGCGCCGCCGGCCGAAAAGGCGCCGAAGCCCGGCCGCCCCCCGTCCTCCGCCCCCGCCTTCGCGCCCGAGGCGCGCGGGCTGCGGCTGCACTGCGCACGTTCGGCGGACGTGTCACGCCAGCGCAGCAGCGAGGCGGAGGAGCGTGGGCTGCGGCTGCACCGCGCCCTGCAAGCCTGGCCGGACCTGCCGCGGGACCTGTCCGCCGGCGACCGCGAACGCCTCGAGCGAATCGTCGCGCTCGTCGAGGCCGACCCGGTTTTCGCGCCGCTGTTCGGCCCCGGGGGACGCGCCGAGGCGTGGGTGGGCGCGCCCGGCCCGCGTGCGTTTTCGGGCCGCGTCGACCGTCTCGCCGTCGCCCCCGGCGCGGTGCTGGCGCTGGATTTCAAGACCGGCGGGGAGGAGGCCCATGCGGCGCGCCCGCCGGCGGCGCATCTGCGCCAGATGGCGGCCTATCGCGGCGCGCTGCGCGCGGCGTTCCCCGGCCGCCCGGTCCGCTGCGCCCTGGCCTGGGTCGACCTCGGGCGCCTCTCCCCGCTCGACGACTCCCTCCTCGACGCCCACGCGCCTTGACCGGCGCGGCGGGCGGGACCGGGCATGATCGAATCCTTCGCCGATAAACGAACGGAGAATGTCTTCAACGGCTTGAGCGAGAAATCGTTCCCGGAGTCGATCTTGCGCCGGGCGCGGAGCAAGCTGGACAGGATCGACTATGCGGCTCGCCTCGACGACCTGCGCACGCCGCCGGGAAACCGCCTTGAAGCCCCGGTCGGGGATTGCGCGGATCGCGCATATGCTTCGTCTGGCGCGATGGCGGCGCGTGGAGCGTCGAGCTGAACAACCATTACCGATGAACGCGGACAGCATGAGGGAGCGTATCGCGATGCCGCGCATACCCACCCACCGGATCGCCGAGCACCCCGGCGCCTTCCTGCGCGAGCAGATCGAGGAAATGGGCCTCGCCATCGAAGTCGTCGCCCGGGGCGCCGGCCTGCGGGCGTCCCTTCTGCGCGAGATCGCTTGCGAGCGGCGCGGCGTGAGCGCCGAGACGGCTATCGCGCTCGGCGCGTATTTCGGGCAAAGCCCCGAATTCTGGATGAACGCCCAGAAGGCGCATGAGCTCTCCAAGGCGCTCGTCGAAAACGGGCCGGGCGTTCGCGCGCGGGTGCGAAACCGGGCCGGGGAGCGGCGGGCGGCGCGGTAGTAGGGTTTTCTTCCGTTCTCCGGGGCCGTCGGCGGACTCCCATTGCCGCCCGAACCGGCGCCCACGCGCCTTGACCGGCCTGGCGGCAGATCCTATAATCGGCTTCAGGGGCAGCCCATGGGAGGGGACGCGGCATGACCGCCACGACCAAGGTTTCCGACGCCAGTTTCGCGCGCGACGTCCTCGAGTCCGAGACTCCGGTGCTGGTCGATTTCTGGGCCGAGTGGTGCGGCCCGTGCAAGGCCATCGCCCCCACGCTCGAGGAGCTGGCGAGCGATCTCGGCGGCCGCGTCACCGTCGCCAAGATGAACATCGACGAGAACCCGGAGACGCCGACGAAGTACCAGGTGCGCGGGATCCCCACCTTGCTGCTGTTCAAGGGCGGCGAGGTCGCGGCGATGAAGGTCGGCGCCGCGCCGAAGAGCGATCTGGCGAGCTGGGTCGAAACCAATATCGCCTGAGCGCGCCGCGCCCTACGCCGCTTCGTCCAGCGCCTCGCCCAGGGTTTCGCAAATCTCGTCGATCTGCCCGCGCTCGACGACGAGCGGCGGCGACAGGGCCACGATGTCGGCGGTGGTGCGCACCAGCACGCCCTTCTCGTAGCAGCGCGCGAACACGTCGTAGGCGCGGGTCGTCGGCCGTCCGGGGCGCGGCTCCAGCTCGATCCCCGCCACCAGGCCCAGGTTGCGGACGTCGATGACGTGCGCCCGGTCGCGCAGGCCGTGCGCGGCGTCCTCGAAATAGGGCGCGAGTTCGGCGGCGCGGTCGAACAGCCCCTCGTCGCGATAGACGTCCAGCGCGGCAAGGCCGGCGGCGCAGGCCAGCGGATGGCCGGAATAGGTGTAGCCGTGGAACAGTTCGATCAGGTGCTCCGGGCCGTCGACGATGGCGTCGTATATCCCCGCCCGCACCGCCGCCGCGCCCATGGGCACGGCCGCGTTGGTGATACCCTTCGCCATCGTCACGATGTCGGGGACGACGCCGAAGCGCTCGCACGCGAAGGACGCGCCGAGGCGCCCGAACCCGGTGATCACCTCGTCGAAGACCAGCAGGATCCCGTGGCGGTCGCAGATCTCGCGCAGGCGGCGGAGATACCCCTTCGGCGGGATCAGCACCCCGGTGGAGCCCGCCATCGGCTCCACGACGACCGCCGCGATGGTGTCCGCCCCGTGCAGCGCGACCAGGTCCTCCAGCGCGTCGGCCAGGTGCGCGCCCCATTCCGGCTCGCCGCGGCTGAAGGCGTTATGCTCAGGCGCATGCGTGTGCGGCAGGTGCGCCACGGCGCCCAGCAGGTTGCGGAACTGGCGCCGGTTGTTGGCGATGCCGCCCACCGACAGGCCGCCGAAGCCGACGCCGTGATAGCCGCGCGCGCGGCCTATCAGCATGGTCCGCTCCGGCGCGCCGGCGGCCTGGTGGTAGGCGAGCGCGATCTTGAGCGCGGTGTCGACCGCCTCCGACCCCGAATTGACGAAAAACACATGGTCCAGGTCGCCCGGCAGCAGCGCGGCGACCCGCGAGGCGAGCTCGAATTGCGCCGGATGGCCCATCTGGAAGGCGGGCGCGTAGTCCATGCGCGCGGCTTGGCGGCTTATGGCCTCGACGATCTCGCGCCGCCCGTGGCCGGCGTTGACGCACCACAGCCCGGCCGTCCCGTCGAGCACCCGCCGCCCGTCGGCGGAGCGGTAGTACATGCCCTCGGCGGATTCGAGCAGCCGCGGCGCCGCCTTGAACTGGCGGTTGGCGGTGAACGGCATCCACAACGCGTCGAGGTCGTTCGGTGTCGCGCTCGCGGCGGCGTCCATGGCCGGCCTCCTGTCAGGCTGTCGGGCGCGGACTATACGCCCCTCGCGCAGCCCTCGCCACTCTCGCCGGCGCCGCCTGTCATGCGAACGGGATCGCGACGGAGGCGGCGATGACCGCGCCCGGAATCGGCCCGTTCGCCGGCCGGTTCCTCGCCGTCGAGCGCCGCAAGCGCGATCTTGAAGTCGTCCTCGGCGCGGAAGCGTAGTTCCTGTTCCCGGCGCGGCGACACGGCGCCGGCGGGAAGCGCCGCAACGTACCGGCAGGCCGTCCGCGGCGGCGCCATGCGCCATGCGCCATGCGCCGCCGCCTTCCTGGCGAGCCCGGTCATGGCCGCCTACGCCGGAGGGCGGCGCGGAGCGAGGCCGAACGCCCGGGCCAGCAACGTGTAGCTGCGCCGCCGCGCCGCCTCGTCGTGCGCCCAGGTGACGACCGCCACCTCGCGCACGCCGAGTTCGTCGGCGACGGCGCGGATCTTCGCCGCCGCCGCGTCCGGCGCGCCGAGCATGGCGCGCTCGCGCAGCCGCGCCAGGCGCCGCGCCCCGCCGCCATCGGCCGCCTGCGCCGCCGAGTCCTCCGGCGATTCCAGCGCGCCGTAAATCCCTTGGTCGCGCAACAACTGCCAGCGGGCGCGCGGGCGGAAGTGGTAGTCCGCCTCCTCCTCCGTGTCCGCCGCCAGCGCCCAGACGCATACGCCGTCGTGCGGCTCGGGGTGGCGGGCGCTCGGGCGGTAGTTCCGGCGGTAGAGCTCCAGCGCCTCGGCGCAGCCGCGCCCATTGGTGAAGAACCACGCGAAGCAGTAGGGCAGCCCGAACATCGCCGCCACCTGGGCGCCGTAATCGGAGCTGCCGAGGATCCACACTTCGGGGACCGTCCCGCCCTCCGGATACGCGCGGACGGCGCGGAACGGGTGGTCGTCCGGCAGCGGCTCGCCGCCGACCCAGGCGAGCAGGTCGCGCACGTCGGCGGGGAAGCGCTCCGCGCGCCGGTCGGCCAGCGGATGCAGCGCGAAGGCGGTGCGCCCGTCGGAGCCCGGCGCGCGGCCGAGGCCCAGGTCGATGCGCCCCGGCGCCAGCGCGTCGAGCACGCGGAACTGCTCCGCCACCTTGAGCGGCGAATAATGCGGCAGCATCACTCCGGCGCTGCCGACGCGGATGGCCTCCGTCGCCCCGGCGATGGCGGCGACGAGGATCTCCGGCGCCGTGCCGACGATGGTCGGATGGCTATGATGTTCGGACACCCAGAAGCGTTCGTAGCCGAGCGCCTCGCAATGGCGGGCGAGCGCCACGGCGTTGCGGATCGACTCCGCCTGCGGCCGCCCGGCGACGGCGATGGACTGTTCGAGTATCGACAGGCGGAACATCCGGGACTCCGGTGCGGCGGCGCCCCGGTTTCTACACCCATCGGGCCGTCAGCTTCGACCCGGCGGCCGAAAGGAGGACACTAATGAGCGGCGGCGGAAACGTCTGGGGCCTCGACGGCAAGGTGGCGATAGTCGCCGGCGGTGGCGCGGCGGGGGACGGGATCGGCAACGGGCGCGCCGCGGCGATCCTGCTCGCCCGCGCCGGCGCCAGGGCGCTGGTCGCCGACCGTGACCTTGCGCGCGCCGAACGTACGGTCGAGATGATCGCCGATGAAGGCGGCGCGGCGCTGGCGCACGCCGCCGACGTCGCCGATCCCGACGGGTGCCGAAGCATGGTCGCGCGGGCGCTCGACGCCTGGGGCCGGCTGGACTGCCTCGACAACAACGTAGGGGTCGGGAGCGCGGGGAGCGTCGTCGATTCGGACCTGGAGGACTGGCGCCGGGTCCTGCGCGTCAACGTCGAGTCGATGGTTCTGGCGGCGCGGTTCGCGATCCCGGCGATGCGGCGGACCGGCGGCGGGGCCATCGTCAACGTAGCCTCCATCGCCGCGCTGCGTCCGCGCGGCATGACCGCCTATTCGACGTCGAAGGGCGCGGTCGTGGCGCTCACCCGCGCCATGGCGGTCGACCACGGCCCGGAGGGGATCCGCGTGAATTGCGTCGCCCCCGGCCCGGTGTTCACGCCGATGGTGTCCGGCGCGGGGATGAGCGCCGAGGCGCGCGACCGCCGCCGCCGCGCATCGGTGCTGGGAATCGAGGGAACGGGATGGGACGTGGGCCGCGCCGCGCGGTTCCTCCTGAGCGCGGAGGCGCGCTACGTCACCGGCCATACGCTGGTCGTCGACGGCGGCGCCACGCTGGTGGGCCGCGCCCGCGCCTCCGACGCGCAGCCGGACGACCCGGCGTAGAGCGCCCCGGCGCGCCGCCCGCCGCGTCAGGCGTCGGCGGAGGGGCGGGCGGAGAAGGCCGTCCGCCAGCGGTGGACGTTGGGCCAGTTCCCGGCGAGGTCCATTTCGAAGCGCTCCGCCATGCCGGCCACGAAGAAGCAGGTGATGTCGGCGATGCTGACCGAGGCGCCGGCGATGAATTCGTTGTCCGCCAGCTGCGCGTCCAGGCGCGGGAGGAAGATCGCCAGCATCTCCTTGCCGCGCGCGACCATCGCCGGCAGTTGCGGCAGGTCGGTGCGCGTTCCCGGCGCCACCCGACCCGCGAACATGGGGACGTGGTTGCGCGTCGCATGCAGCGCCGGCATGAACCCGTCGAGCTCCACACGGCGGTTCCACATGTCGACGATGGCGCGCTCCCTGGGGCCGCGCCCGAACAGCGGCGGCTCGGGCTGGACCGCCTCCTCGAGGTAGCGGCACACCGAGATCGACTCGGCGATGGTCGTTCCGTCGTCGAGCTCCAGGAACGGCACGCAGTGAAACGGGTTCATCGAGGCGTAGGGCTCCTTGAACTGCGCGCCGTTGCGCACGTCGAGCTGGACGGTCGGCACCTCCATGCCCTTCTCGGCCAGGAACATGCGCACGCGCTTGGCGTTGGCGGCGGGGCCGAAATCGTAGAGTTTCACGGCGCGGGTCTCCTCTCGCGGGTTCGGGGGCGGGGCGGGCGCGGCCCCGCCGCCGATTCTGGCTTGCCCGCGCGCGCAGGTCCAGCGGCTACCCCTTGCTGCTGAACGAGCTGATGCAGGACGGAAGCGTCGAGAGGCTGCTGGCGCAGCCGTTCGCGGCGTTCTGGTCCTCCGACCGGGACCGCCCGCCGACCACGCCGCCGAGCATCTCCGACGACAGGTCGCGGTTGGGATCGTCGGGGAACACGACCCAGAACAGGTCCTCTTCGTTCTCCACCACCTTGACGTCGACCTCCGGCTTCAACTCGTAACCGAGCCGGTCGGCGAAGTCCCGGGGGTCGTCGCGCGCGAGGGCGCGCAATTCGGAATCGCCGGTCGCGCGTCCGAACTCCGTCAGCGCCAGCGGCATGGCGGACGCGGTGTCCCAGCGACTCGTTTTCTCGGTCATGTTCGCGCTCCATCTCGGATATGGTTTCGACTTTGGGCATTATACATAATCGCCGGAGAATGTCAAGCTTTGCTTACGCCGCCGGGTCCCGGGGGACCATCGCGGCGAAACCGTGCGCGTCCTCGAACGACCTGGCGGCGCCGACCAGCAGGTCCTCGCGGCGCGGCGGGGCGACCATCTGCACGCCGATGGGCAGCCCGTCCCCGGTCAGCGCGCAGGGGACCGAGATCGCCGGGCAGCTCGTCAGCGTCACCGCCGAGCAGACCAGAAGCCAGTCGATGTAATCCCGGAGCTCCGCGCCGTCGATCCGCTCCGGCCAGCGCGTCGTCTTCGAGAACGGCGGCAGCGCGGCGGCGGGGCAGAGCAGCAGGTCCCAGCGCGCGAAGAACGCGGCGGCGCGGTGAAAGATCTCGCCCCGCGCGCGCTCGGCGGCGACGATCTCCTCGACGCCGAGGGCCCAGCCCGCCTCGATGTTCCACGCCACCTCCCATTTCAGCTCGCGGCGATGCTCCGCCGCCAGCTCGCCGCGCGCCGCCGCGAAGCCCAGGGCGCGCAGGACGTGGAACGTCCGCTGCGCCTCCGAAAGGTCGAAACACGCCTCCTCCACCTCGGCACCCATATCGGCGAACGCCGCCGCCGCCGCGCGCACCGCGTCGCGCACGACGGGCTCCACCGGCGCGATCCCGCCCAGGTCCGGGGCGAACGCCACCCGCCGCGGCGCCGCGGGCTCGGCCGCGGCGCGCGCGAACGGGGTTCGCGGCGCCTCCAGCGACAGCGGGTCGCCGGGATGGCGCCCGGCCATGGCGTCGAGCATCAGCGCCGCGTCGGCCACGTCGCGCGCCATCGGGCCGTGGACCGCGAGGTCGCCGAACGGCGCGCCGGAAGGCCCGTGCGCGACGCGGCCCGGACTCGGTCGCAACCCCACCACGCCGCAGAAACTCGCGGGGTTGCGCAGCGAGCCGCCGAAGTCGCTGCCGGTCGCGAGCCACACCTGCCCCGCCGCCAGCGCCGCCGCCGAGCCGCCGGACGATCCGCCGGGGGTCAGGTCCGTCCGCCACGGGTTGCCGGTGGCGCCGAACACCGCGTTGAAGGTCTGCGACCCGGCGCCGAATTCCGGCGTGTTCGACTTGCCGACGACGACCGCGCCGTTCGCCTCCAGCCTTTCGACCATGTAATCCGAGCGCGACGGGACATGGCCGGCGTGGATCGGCGAGCCGAAGGTGGTGCGCACGCCCTCCACCTCGTCCAGGTCCTTCACCGCGATGGGCAGGCCGGCGAGCCAGCCCGGCGGCGGGTCGGCGGGGGGCGAGGCCGTAATCCGCCGCGCCCGGTCGCGCGCCCGGTCGAGGCAGAGCGTCGGCATGGCGCCGATCGCGCCGTCGGTTTCGGCGATCCGCTCCGCCGCCGCGTCGACCAGCTCCAGCGGCGAGACCTCGCCCTTGCGCAGCGCGGCGACGGCCGCGCGCGCCGTAAGCCGGCATAGTGCGTTCATGGGCGCGTCCTCTCCTCGCCGCGGTCCCGAGGGCGGAGTCCCGAGCGCTCCGCCGCCGAAGACCGCCGCCCGATGTATAGCCGGGTTCGGACGGAAGCGCCCGCGATGCGGGGCGGTCGCATTCGGGATTTCGGTTCGGGGCGGCGCGTTCAGAACCCGAGCCGCATCTTCGCGGCGATCCCCCAGTCCGGGCCGCCCTCCGGCGCGCCGGCGTCCGCCCCGAAGCGCGCATACCCGCCCAGCACCGCCGACGCGCGGTCGCCGCTCCAGGCGTCATAGACGAGTTGCGTCCGCACTTCGCGACCGGCCGACGCGAGCGACACCGCCCGCGCCGCGAACGCCACCTCGCCGTCCGCAACCTCCCGCGCCGGGGCCAGAACCATCGCCACACGACCGCGCGGGCGGAACGGCGCAGACGCCGTCGCCGTCAGCCGATCCCCCGGAGCGAACACGCCCGACGCAGAGACGCCGACCGCCAGAGAGTCCGAACGCAGCGCGCCCCAGTGTCGGACCAGCGAACCCGGAGCGCCGGGGCGCGACCCCGTCGACCCGAAACTGTAACTCCCGAACGCCGTCGCCTTGCCCGAAAGCGGCTTCTCCACGCCCAGGTCGACGAAGTTCGTCACCGAAGCCGGCGCCGGGCCGAACCCGCCCGACGAACGCATGCCCAGGCGCGCGCCGCGCTCCCGCAGCGTCCCCGCGCCCAGTTTGACCGACAGCCCGCCGGCGAAGCGGCGGTCGACCCCCACCGACACCAGACGCGCGCGCGGCGCCCCGAAGCGGCTGCGCCCATCCCGACCGGAGAAACTCAACCGCGTCCGCCCGTCGAGGCGCCAGTCCACTCCCACCCCCGGACCCTCGCCGGAGAACGCCGCGAACGGGCGCACCGACAGCCCGTCCGTGAACAAGCCGCCGTCCGGGGAGGACGCGAAGCCGGTCCGCGCGCCGGGCGCCCCTGCGCCTTGCCCCACCGTCACCGTCAGCCCCGCCTGCGGCTGGAGCGAGAAACGGTAGTCGCGCAGCGGCTCTCCGGCGGCGCCCGGGTCCGGATCGAACGCCCGCCATGCGCGCCGCGCCGCTCCGGCGCCCACGCCGTGATCGGCCGGGCCGGCGAAGGAGAACGCCGCGCCCACGCCCAGCGGCGCGACCGTCCATTCGCGCCGCGCCGGCTCCAGAAACCCGTGCACGAGGCTCCCCGAAGTCCAGTCCTCGCCGGCGAGGAAGGCGGCGTTCAGGTCGTGGAGGAAGGGGAACCCCTGTTCGTCGTAAACGACGGTGTCGGCAAGCGCCGGGACCGGAAGCGCGCTGGCGCCCGGCGGCAGCCGGACCGCGGTGCTCCGCACCGGCGCCGCGCCCGAGCCGGGCAGCGCCATGCTGGTGAAACCCACCGGGTTCATCGCCGCGCCGAGGTCGAGGGCGCCGTGGCCGCACTTGGCGGACACGCCGGTGGTCGAATCGTAGTTGCAGTTCGCGTCGTCGATCTGCTGCGCCGTCGTCAACAGCCGGTCGACGACCTGGCGCCCGGTCTTGTTGGGGAACGCGCCCCACACCGCCGCCGCCGCGCCGGCCACATAGGGGGCGGAGAGGGACGTGCCGGACGTCGTCCTGTAGGCGCGCGCGCCTGGGGCAGTAGCGCTCGCGGGTATCGTATCGGTCGAGTAGATGGTCGTCCCCGGCGCCATCAGGCAATACTGTGCGACCGCGCCGCATTGGTGTGCCCAACTCGCCTGGCCCGTGCCGTCCGCGTTCAAGGCCGAGGCCGCAATGGCCAACCCGGCGATGCCCTCGTCCGCAAACGTGCTGACCGGCAC
Organism: Alphaproteobacteria bacterium; assembly: GCA_965242575.1. Lineage (GTDB taxonomy): Bacteria > Pseudomonadota > Alphaproteobacteria > UBA7887 > UBA7887 > JANQOH01. The sequence continues at coordinate 755,267 of OZ251461.1, read as the reverse complement.
ACCCGCCGGCTCCGAACGGTCGACGACCCTCCCGCTCTGGGCGTTCCCCGAGCTCGCGACGACGATCCGGCCCCGACCGGTCGCCAGCCGCACGGAGGTCGCGATCTGTTCCTGGACAACCCGTGGCAGATCCCTGTAGTTGTACGACATGACCGCGACGTGGGCGCTGCCCGCAGGATCGGCCGTACTGGACACGCCAGTGTATGGTACGCCCGCCGCCGACGCAAAGGCGACCCTGATGGAAGAAAGGAAATATCCCTGCGAGATGCCGACGATATTCGCGTTGTAGGCGACCCCGTGCATGCCGAAGCCGTCGCGCCGGGCGGCGGCGACCCCGGCGACCCGCGTTCCATGACCGCCGTCGATAATATCGGCTCCGGTGTCGATCATGGTCGCTCCCGCCAGATCGGGATGATCGGTGTCGACCGGCCGAAGGTCCATGACGGCGATGGTTACGCCGCCCCCGCCCGGATTGCCCGCGGTGCGCGCCGCATAGCCCGCCGCCGCGTTGATCAGCGGCAACCCGACGGAGGCGGTGTATTCCGCGGTCTCCCACGAACTCGCCGTGCTCTTCGCCGCCGCGGGCTCCAGCGTCTCGCCCGAGCCCGGCGTCCGGACCGCGGAGTTGGCCGGGCGGACGTTCGCCACCGTGACCGTCACGCTATCGGTCGCCGACTGGCCGCCGGCCTCGGACACCGTCAGGGTGAACGTCAACGCCGCGTCCGCCGTCACTTGCGGCGCGGTGAAGGTCGGGGCCGCCGTGGCCGCGCCGGTCAACGCCACCGACGGCGTCCCGCCGGTCTGCGCCCATGCGAAGGCCGCCGGCCCGTCGCCGGGGTCCACCCCGCCCGCGCTCCCGTCGAGCGCCGCCATGTCGCCTTCATAGGTCGTGAAGTCGTCCCCGGCGTTCGCGGTCGGCGTGTCGTCGTCGGCGGTCACCGTGACCGTCACCGTGTCGGTCGCCGCCGCGCCGCCGGGGTCGGTCACGGTCAACCGGAAGGTCAAGCTGGCGTTCGCGGAGAGTTGCGGCGTGGCGAAGGACGGCGCGGACGTGTCCGCGCCGCGCAGCGTCACCGACGGCGTCCCCGCGGTCTGCGTCCAGGCGTAGGCCAGATCTCCGTTTTCGGGGTCCGAACTCGCGCTCCCGTCCAGCGTCGCCGTGTCGCCGTCGCTTATGGTGAAGTCGCTCCCGGCGTTCGCCGTCGGCGCGTCGTTGACGCTCTTCACCGTGACCGTCACGGTATCGGTCGCCGACAGGCCGCCGGGGTCGGTCACCGTCAGGGTGAACGTCAACGCCGCGTTCGCCGTCACTTGCGGCGCGGTGAAGGTCGCGTGGCTCGTGGACGCGCCGGTCAACGCCGCCGTCGGCGTCCCCGCGGTCTGCGTCCAGGCGTAGGCCAGATCTCCGTTTTCGGGGTCCCGACTCCCGCTCCCGTTGAGCGTTACCGGGTAGTCTCCGGCGGTCGAGAAGTCGGCGCCGGCGGCGGCGGTGGGCGCGGTGTTGTTTCGCACCGTGTACGTCACGGTATCGGTCGCCGACAGGCCGCCGGGGTCGGTCACCGTCAGCGTGAACGTCAACGCCGTGCTCCCCGCCACCTGCGGCGCGGTGAAGGTCGCGCGGACCGAGGACGCGCCGGTCAACGCCACCGTCGGAGACCCGCCGGTCTGCGTCCAGGCGTAGGTCAGCCCCCCGTTCTCGGGGTCCGAACTATCGCTCCCGTCGAGCGTTACCGGATGGCCTTCCCACGTCGTCGTGAAGGCGACGCGGACGCCCGCGGTCGGCGCGGCGTTGTCCTGCACCGTGACCGTCACGGTGTCGGTCGCCGACTGGCGGTTGGGGTCGGTCACCGTCAGCGTGAACGTCAACGCCGTGTCCCCCGTCACCTGCGGCGCCGTGAAGGTCGGAGCGGAGGTGGACGCGCCGTTCAACGTTACCGTCGGCGTCCCGCCGGTCTGCGCCCAGGCGTAGGTCAGCCTCTCGTTCTCGGGGTCCCAACTCCCGCTCCCGTCGAGCGCTACCGGATAGCCTTCGGCGGTCGTGACGTCGGCCCCGGCGGACGCGGTGGGCGCGTCGTTGACGTTCTTGACCGTGACCGTCACGGTATCGGTCGCCGACAGGCCGCCGGGGTCGGTCACCGTCAGCGTGAACGTCAACGCCGTGTCCCCCGTCACCTGCGGCGCGGTGAAGGTCGCGCTGGCCGAGGACCCGCCGGTCAACGCCGCCGTCGGAGTCCCGCCGGTCTGCGCCCAGGCGTAGGTCAGGCTATCCCCATCGGGGTCCGAACTCCCGCTCCCGTCGAGCGTTACCGGAGAGCCTTCATTCGTCGTGAAGTCGCTCCCGGCGGCGGCGGTGGGCGCGTCGTTGACGTTGACCGTCACCGTCACGCTATCGGTCGCCGACAGGCCGCCGGCGTCGGTCGCCGTCAGTGTGAACGTCAACGCCGTGTCCCCCGTCACCTGCGGCGCAGTGAAGGTCGCGCTGGCCGAGGACCCGCCGGTCAACGCCGCCGTCGGAGTCCCGCCGGTCTGCGCCCAGGCGTAGGTCAGAGGCCCGCTCTCGGGGTCCCTAGTCTCGCTCCCGTCCAGCGTCACCGTGTCGCCCGGGGAGGCCATGACGTCGTCTCCGGCGCGGGCGATCGGCGCGGAGTTGCGGGACACGGTGAACGTTGTGGTATCGGTCGCCGACAGGCCGCCGGGGTCGGTCACCGTCAGCGTGAACGTCAACACCGTCCTCTCCGTCACCTGCGGCGGTGTGATGGTCGGCTCGGCGGTGGACGCGCCGGTCAACGCCGCCATCGGAGTCCCGCCGGTCTGCGCCCAGGCGTAGGTCAGCGCTCCGCCCTCGGGGTCCGAACTCCCGCTCCCGCCCCATCCGGCCGCCCCGACCAGCTTTAGCGGATAGCCTCCGATGCCGTAGAGGTCGCTCCCGGCGTCCGCGACCGGCGGCGCGTTGCTTGGGGAGGGAGGCGGGGCCGGGTCCGGGGCCGGATCGGACGGCGGCGGCGCGGGCGGGGCCGGGTCCGGGGCCGGATCGGGCGGCGGCGGCGCGGGCGGCGCCGGGTCCGTCCCCGGACCGGGCGAGGACGGAGGCTCGCCCCCGGGGCCGGGCGAGGACGGCGCCGGGTTCGGCGACGGCTGGCCACCGCCCCCGCCGCCCCCACCCCCGCCGCCGCAGGCCGACAGCCCGATAGCGAGCGCCGCCGCCATCGGAAGCAGGAGAGTCTTCGCGAACAAGGCACGCCCTCACGTCATTGCGAAGGGGCCCGCGAAGGGGCCCGCGAAGGGGCCCGCGAAGGGGCCCGCGAAGGGGCCCGCGAAGGGGCCCGCGAAGGGGCCCGCGAAGGGGCCCGCGAAGGGGCCCGCGAAGATTATGAATCATTTTATCATGGACGCGCAAGCGGCGCAAGGGCGTTTCCGGACCGCCTCGGAGCGACCGCGTTCAGGATTTCAGCCCGGGGCGGCCGTGCGTTCAGCCATCCGCCGCCCCCGCGGCCAGCGAGTCGATGGCGGCGAGGATTCCGCGCTCGCCGCGCGGGACGCCGGCGTCGGCGAGGGCGGCCTGCACCGCCGCCAGCGCGCCGAGCAGCGTCGGCTCGTTGAGATCGCCCAGGTGGCCGATGCGGAACGCCCGCCCCGCCAGCCGCAAAATGCCCACGCCCAGCACCACGTCGTAGCGCTCGCGCGCGATGCGCCGGACCGCCTCCGCGTCGTGGCCCTCGGGGAGCAGGACGGCGGTTACCGAATCCGACGCCTCCCCGGGGTCCAGCGCGTTGACCTCCAGCCCCCATCCGGCGACGGCGGCGCGCGCCGCCGCGGCGAGGCGGCGATGACGCGCGAAACACGCCTCCAGCCCCTCCTCCTCCAGCATGTCGAGCGCCTCGGCGAGGCCGAACATCAGCGCAATGGGCGGGGTGCAGACGAACCCGGCGGTCTCGCCGTCGGGCGCCATCCCGCGCCAGTCCCAATAGCTGCGCGGCGCGGGGTTCGCCTTCGCGGCGCGGAACGCCTTTTCGCTCACCCCGGTGAAGCCCAGGCCGGGGGGAAGCATCAGCCCCTTCTGCGAGCCGCCCACCGCTACGTCCACGCCCCATTCGTCCATGCGGAAGTCGATCGAGGCGAGCGACGAGACGGTGTCGACCAGGAACAGCGCCGGGTGGCCCGCCGCGTCGATGGCCTCGCGGATTCGCGCGACGCGGCTGGCGACGCCGGTCGAGGTCTCGTTGTGGACCACGGCGACGGCGCGGATGGAGCGGTCGCGATCAGCGGACAGGCGCGCCTCCACCGCCTCCGGGTCGGCGCCGTGGCGCCAGTCGCCGGGCAGGTAGTCGACGGCGAGGCCGAGCGCCTCCGCCATGTCCTTCCACCATTGCGAGAACGCGCCGGTCTCGCACATCAGCACGCGGTCGCCCGGCGCGCAGGTGTTGGCGAGCGCCGCCTCCCACGCGCCGTGGCCGGCGGCGGGGTAGATCAGCACCGGGCGCGCGGTGCGGAACACGCGCTTCAGGCCGGCGAAGCAGCGCTCCGCGACGCGCGCGAATTCGGGGCCGCGATGGTCCACCGCCGGGCGCGCCATCGCGCGCAGGATGCGGTCCGGCGTCATCGTCGGTCCGGGGGTGTGCAGGAACTGCCTTCCGCGCCGCGCCGCCATTGCGCTATCCTTTCCGCGTGTCTGCGGGCCATGTAACAGATCGCGGCGGGATCGGCGACAGCGCCTTCGCGCGCCGGCTGCGCCGGGAGATCGCGGGCGAAGCGGCGTTCGACGCCTGGACGCGCGGGCGCTACGCCACCGACGCATCGATCTACCAGGTCACGCCCCTCGGCGTCGTCGCGCCGCGCGGCGCCGCCGATATCGAAACCGTCATCGCCCTGGCGCGCGAGGAGGGCCTGCCCGTCCTGCCGCGCGGCGGCGGCACCTCGCAATGCGGCCAGACGGTGGGCCGCGCGCTGGTCGTCGATACGTCCCGCCACATGACCGCCATCGGCGCGCTCGACGCGAAGCGGCGGCGCATCGCCGTCCAGCCCGGAGTCGTCCTCGACCGGCTGAATGCGGAACTCGCGCGCGACGGGTTGTTCTTCCCCGTCGACGTCTCCACCGGAAGCCGCGCCACCCTCGGCGGCATGGCGGGCAACAACAGCTGCGGCGCGCGGTCGATCCGCTACGGCAACATGGTCCACAACGTCCACGCCGTCGAGGCGCTGACGGCGTCGGGCGGGACGCGCCGGTTCGGCCCCGTCCCCGCCGATCTCGACGGGGTGGACGCGCCGGCGGATTACCTCGCGCTGGTCCGCGCGGTGCGGGCGCTGGCGGCGCGCGAGGCGGGGGAGATCGCCGCGCGCTTCCCGAAACTCCTGCGCCGCGTCGGCGGCTACAACCTGGACCTGGTCGGCGCGGCCGGCCACAACATGGCGAGCCTGCTGGTGGGGTCCGAAGGGACGCTGGCGTTCTTTACCGGGCTGGAGCTCGACCTCCAGCCGATCCCGCGCCGCGCCGCGCTCGGCGTCTGCCGCTTCGATTCGCTGGGCGCCGCCCTGCGCGCCGCCGCGCCCATCGCCGCGCTGGACCCGAGCGCCGTCGAGCTCGCCGACCGGACGCTCCTCGACCTCGCGCGCGCCCGGCCGCAATTCCGCTCCGCCGTCGAACGCTTCGCCGCCTGCGAATCCGGGAAGACGCCGGCGGCCGTGCTGATCGTCGAATTCTCCGGCGCCGAGGATGCGCCGGTCGCGCGCGCGCTCGCCGAACTGGAGTCCCTGATGGCCGAGCTGGGCCGGCCCGGCGCGGTCGCGCGGGCGACGGCGCGCGCCGACATGGGCGCGGTGTGGGAGATGCGCAAGGCGGGCCTCAACATCGTCATGTCGATGAAGGGCGACGGCAAGCCCGTCTCCTTCGTCGAGGACTGCGCCGTGCCGCTGGAGGACCTGCCCGCCTACGCCGATCGCGTGACCGACCTGTTCGCCCGCCACGGGACGCGGGGGACGTGGTACGCGCACGCCTCGGTGGGCTGCCTGCACGTCCGCCCGGTCCTGAACATGAAGGACCCGGCGGCGGCGGGGACGATGCGCGCCATCGCCGAAGAAGCGTTCGCGATGGCGCGCGATTACGGCGGCGCGCATTCCGGCGAGCACGGCGATGGCCTGGTGCGCTCGGAGTTCCTCGAATCCGTGTTCGGCCCGCGCCTCGCCCGCGCCTTCGCCGAGACGAAGGACGCGTTCGACCCCGGCGGCGCGTTCAACCCCGGCAAGATCGTCCGCCCGCCGCGCATGGACGACCGGACGCTGTTCCGCTACCCGCCCGGCTACGCGCCGGCGCCGTTCGCGCCCGCGCTCGACTGGTCGGACCGGGGCGCGGGCGGGATGCTCGCGGCCGTCGAGATGTGCAACGGCAACGGCGCCTGCCGCAAGACGGCGGGCGGCGCGATGTGCCCCTCCTTCCGCGCGACGCGCGACGAGGCGCACGTCACGCGCGGGCGCGCCAACGCGCTGCGCCTCGCGCTGACCGGCCAGCTCGGCCCCGACGCGCTGGCCTCCGACGGCATGGCCGAGGCGATGGCGCTGTGCCTGGGCTGCAAGGCCTGCCGCCGCGAATGCCCCACCGGCGTCGACATGGCGCGCATGAAGATCGAGGTGCTGCACCGCCGCGCCGCGGCGCGCGGGTTCTCGCGCCGCGACCGCGCCATCGGCTGGCTGCCGCGCTACGCGCCGTGGGTTGCGCGGGCGGCGCGGCTCGCCAACCTGGCCCGCCGGTCGGCGGCGCTGCGCCGCGCCGGCGAAGCGTGGCTCGGCCTGAGCGCCCGCCGCCCGCCGCCGCGCTGGTCCCGGCGCCCGCTCCTCGAAACCCCCGCGCCCGCCGGCGGCGGCCCGGAGGCGGTGCTGTTCGTCGACACCTTCGCGACGTGGTTCGCGCCGGAGGCGGCGCGCGCTGCGCTCCGCGTCCTGTCCGCCGCCGGGCGCCGCGTCCGCGTGGCGCGCGCGGCGCGCGGGCGGCCCCTGTGCTGCGGGCGCACCTTCCTCGCCGTCGGCGCGGTGGACGAGGCGCGCGCCGAGGCGCGGCGGTCGCTCGCCGTCCTCGCCCCGGCGGCGCGGGCCGGCGCGCCGATCGTCGGCCTCGAACCCTCCTGCCTGCACACCCTGGCCGACGAATGGCCGGCGCTGCTGCCGGGGGCGGACAGCGCGGCGGTCGCGGCGGCGGCGGAGCCGTTCGAGAGTTTTCTGTTGCGCGCCGCGCCCGGCCTGTCCCTGCGCGGCGCGGGCGAGCGGCGCATACTCGTCCACGGCCATTGCCACCAGAAGGCGTTCGGCGCCGCCGGCGCAGTCGCGGCGGCGCTGGAGAGCATCCCCGGCGTTACCGCCTCAACCGTCGAGTCCACCTGCTGCGGCATGGCCGGCGCGTTCGGCTACCAGGCGGAGACCTTCGCGGTGTCGCGGGAGATCGCCGGCCTCGACCTGCTTCCGGCGCTGGCGGCGGCGCCGGCGGGGGCGGAAATCGTCGCCGACGGGTTCAGCTGCCGGAGCCAGATCGCCGACCTCGCCGGGCGCCGGGCGCGGCACGCCGCCGAACTGTTCGCCGAGGCGCTGGCGTGAGCGCCGCCGCGCCGCTCGCCCTGCTCGGCCTCGACCACGTGGTCCTGCGGACGGCGCGGCCGGAGCGCATGGCGGCGTTCTACCGCGACGTCCTCGGCTGCGCCGTCGAACGCCGGGTGGAGTCGCTGGGCCTCGTCCAGCTGCGCGCCGGCGCGAGCCTGATCGACCTGGTGGACATGGCGGGGCCGCTCGGCCGCGCGGGCGGCGCGCCGCCGGGGCGCGAGGGCCGCAACATGGACCATTTCTGCGTCCGCGTGGCCCGGTTCGACGCGGCGGCGGTGTCGGCGGCGCTGGCGGCGCACGGGGTCGCCGCGCCGGCGTGGGAGCGCCGCTACGGCGCCGAGGGCTTCGGCCCATCGCTCTATATCGCCGACCCGGACGGAAACGTGGTAGAACTGAAGGGGCCGCCCGATGGAGAAGGAGGCGAGGCGTGACTCCCGAACAGGTGCTCTCCCACCCCGCGCGCGTGCTGAGCCAGGCCCAGCGCGAGGCGTATTTCACCGACGGCTACGTCATGGTCGAGCAGCTGATCCCCGGCGGCCTGCTGGAGGCGCTGCGCGCGGTGACGGCGGAGTTCGTCGACAAGAGCCGCGCGGTCGCCGGGTCGGACGACGTCTTCGACCTGTCGCCGGAGCATACGCCCGACCGCCCGATGGTCCGCCGCATCAAGGAGCCGGACTCGCGCCATCCGCTCTATTGGGAGTTCGCGAACGGCGTCATCGCCGACGTAGCGGCCGACCTGGTGGGGCCGGACGTGGCGTTCCACCATTCGAAGCTCAACTTCAAGTGGCGCGGCGGCGGCGATGCGGTGCACTGGCACCAGGACATCCAGTTCTACCCGCACACGAACTACAGCCCGCTGACGATAGGCGCCTATCTCTACGACGCCGATGAGTCCGACGGCCCGGTCGCGGTGATCCCCGGCAGCCACGAGGGGCCGCTCTACGATCAGTACGATTCGCAAGGCCGGTGGACCGGCGGCCTGTCCGCTTCCGACGCCGCGTCCCTCGACCTGTCCGCCGTGCGGACCCTCGCCGGCCCGGCGGGTTCGATCACGGTGCACAATTGCCGCGTCGTCCACGGCTCCCCGCCGAGCGGCGAGAGTTCCGGCCGCCCCCTGCTTCTGAACGCCTACGCGTCCGCCGACGCCTTCCCCTACACGCCGAACCCGTCGCGCACGGAGCATTATCGCCACATAGTCCGCGGCGCCCCGGCCCGCTGGGCCCACCACGACCCGCGCCCCTGCCTCGTCCCGCCCGACTGGTCGGGCGGCTACACCTCCATCTTCGCCGCCCAGGCGGGGGAGAAGGGAGCAGGGTGATGGATGGGAGGATGCTCATGACGTCGACACGGGGGACAGGCTGCGGGACGTCGTGCGCGACACCGTCCGCCGCGAAACCGGCGACGAACACTGGGTTTACGTCCGCTTACGCTCGGCTTCGGATCCGTAGAATCCACGGCGCCCTTCATACCGATCCGATCGAACAGGACCGCCGACCGGCCGGGCAGGAGCGCCCGATGCCGGGGCGGCGCCGGCGGATGCTCGTGAAGGGGGCTGGACTTTACGAAATTTCAACCGGGTTTTGCCGCCGCCGAAGCTGATCCAGGACGGTCGGTAGAAGCGGCGCCAATTGGGTCTTGAGCAGGGGAGTGGCGATATTGCCGAACCGAAGCCACACCACCTGCACACGCGGCGTTCGGAGAGCGAAATCCTTGAAATCTCCATCCTTGGACCAGATGATTGCGCCGGTTCGGAGAGCGCGCGCCACGATCCGGCTATCCGGGGCCGCGCGGAGTCCGAGGTCGTTCACATGGTCGGACGGATAGCCTTTCGCCGACAGCCAACGGGCCAAGGCCGGCGGCAGCTGCTCGTCGATTAGAAAGCGGGCGATCACGCGGACCCGCGGCCCGCGCTATCGCTCGCCTGGGCGCCGAAAGCCAGCGCCGCTTTCAGATCGTCTCTACTCAAGGACGGATAATCCGCCAGAATTCCGTCTGACGACACGCCGGCGGCCATAAGATTCAGTATGTCGGACACTCGGATCCGAGTGTCCCGGATGCGCGGCCGCCCACCGCAAATCGCGGCGTCGCTGTCGATGCGATCCTCGTTATTCGCCGCGTCGGCGCCACCGATGTCGATCCGGTTCGCTTCCGGAATTGGCGGGGCCTCGTCCGGCCCCCGGCCATTTTCCAGGAGGAAAGCAATGACCTCGTCCGCTTCCGCTTCGTCGAACGAACCGCCTCTCGTTTTTACGGATTCGGCACCGTATCTCGGCTGGAAAGCGAGATTCAACCGGCTCTCGAGCGCATCTATATTTGCCTTAGTCGCATCCTCGTCGTCGAAGCAGAAAAATACGACTCGACATGAACGAAGAAGATCCTTATACGAACCGAAAGCGCAAACGCCCCTTTCATCGCAAGACGATTTTCCGTTGCATCGAGAGCAATATTCCTTGCGCCAATTTATGCTCATATTAGCGCCCGTTTTCCCCTTCCCATAGTGTTGCTTAACTCGTTTTTTCAATTTTTGATCTTCTCCACGCACGCCTGCCTGCCCCACGTAAAGCACACTCCCATCGCTCCTGCTCTGGAAAACATAAACACCCTTACGGTCTTCCATCTCGTTGAAGCATGCGAAATTGTTCCTGCGCCGCCTCAGCGGACGCCCGGCATCGCAAACGTATCTATGAATTCCCATTCCCAGGACCTCTCGGGGCTACGTGCCGAAACGCGGCATTATTAAGAGCATGCGCGTCCAATTCCAGGCGTCGGGATCGCCGCCGGCTTTCCAGCCGGTTCCCGCTATTGCCGCGGAATGAAATTCGCCGCGACCGATTGCGAGAGCATCCACTTCGTCGAACGCGACCGTCGATCCGCGATCCCTGTGTCCGGCCGCATGGCCCAGGCTCCAGGCGGCGCCCGGCGCCGCGAGCGTCTTCGTCGATGTCACCGTGCTTCGCCCCCGATGAACCGCCGCCGCTGGACGCGGCCCAGCCCGCGACATGCGCCGCGCTACTCGACCTGTCAAGCGCCGTCGAAATCGGCCGCGGCCGCACACCCGCAAACCGCCGGACGCCGCGCCATGTCCGCGCCGTCCTTCCCACATACCCCGAGGCGCCCGCAAATTACGGGAAAACCGGGTCAGCCGCCCGCCAATTCGTATTCGCGAACGAGCACATCGGCCGGCAGCCTCCACTCGGACGCGAGGGCGCGTATCATCGGCAAGGTCAGCGGACGGCGGCGCTCGAGCACGTCGGAGGCCCGCGGGCCGGAGCCGAGCAGGGCGGCGAGGTCCTTCCTTCCATAGCCGCGCGCTTCCATGACGTGCTCGATCAGGGAGACCGGGTCCGGCGGGTCGACGGGCCAGCGCCGGGCTTCAGTAGGCGTCCACCAGCGCGATGAGGACCTTCAGCGTGTCGCTCTCGGGACCGCCCGGCGCGGCGCCCATCAGACCGTCGATGGCGGACAACGCCTCGCCGTAGTCGGCTTCGCTCTCTATGGGCCGGATATCCATGGCGGCCTCCTAGACGCTGGATGCGTCGATCGAATCGTAGGCCTTTGTGTCCGGCTACATGGCCCAGGCTCCAGACGACGGCCGGCGCCGCGGCGACCGTCTTCGTCGATCCCATCGTGTTCCATCCTTCCGCCGAACCGCCGCCGTCGGACGCGGTCCGACCCGTCAAGCGCTGTCGAAATCGGCCGTGACCGCACACCCGCAAGCCGCCGGACGCCGCGCCATGTCCGCGCCATTCTTCCCGCCTGCCCCGAGGCGCCCGCAAATTATGGGAAACCGGGTCAGCCGCCCGCCAATTCGTATTCGCGTCGGGGCGCGCGCTTTCGCGCGGGGTGTTGTGGTAGGATGCGCCCGGGAGGCGCGCGGGGCGGCGGTTCCGCGCCGCGCGCCAAGCGTGGGAGGAGAATCTACGATGCGTATCGATCGGACCGTGGCCGGCGCGGCGGCGCTGGCCGGCATGGCCTTCGGCCTCGCGGCCCAGGCCCAGCACGACGACAAGCCGCTCACCGAGAACTGGGCGCCCAGCGAATGGGGCGCCGACGACAAGGTGGGCGCGCCCAACCGCACCACCCCGGCCATCGTCCTGGCTGCGATGGGGCTGGTGAAGGAGGGCAAGACGGCGACGCTCGGCAAACTCTACCAGTCCGAAGTGCCGCTGTTCGGCCCCCGCACCTACCAGATGACCATCCCCGGCACGCCGACCGGCGGACCCTTCGGCAAGAACGCCCTCGTCTATCACGACGAAATGCTCACCACCGAGATCGGCCAGGTGTCGACCCAGTTCGACGGCCCCGGCCATATCGGCGTGCGCACCTCCGAGGGGGACTTCTTCTACAACGGGCGCGACCCGCTGGAGACCTATGAGCGCGGCGCCGGCGGCCGCGTCGTCGGCATGGGCGCGCTCGGAGTCGAATTCGTCGCCGAAAAGGGCTTCGTGTGCCGCGGCGTGCTGCTCGACGCGGCGGCCTACAAGGGCATGAACCCGCTGCCGATCCCGACGACCACCGACAGCCCCGGCATCGTCACCGCGGACGACGTGACGGGCATGGTCGCGGCGCAGGGGCTCGACCCCATCGGCGAGGGCGACTGCGTGTTCCTCTACACCGGCCACGGCGACCTGTGGTCGAACGCCAGGTGGCCCGCCATGAGTTCGGAGGAGCGGGCGGCGGCGCGCGCGACCTTCACTTCGGGCGAGCCGGGCTTCGGCGTGAGCGCGTGCGAATACATGGCCTCGCGCAAGATCATCCTCACCGGCGGCGACACCTCGGCGAACGACGCCCAGCCGGTCGGCGAGGAGGAGGGCTTCGCGGTGCCCTGCCACACCGAGCTGCAAACGCGGCGCGGCATCTGGAACATCGAGAACCTCGACTTCGCGCCGCTGCTCGAGGCGGGGGTCCACGAGTTCCTGTTCGTCTGGGCGCCGCTCAAACTGGTCGGCGCGACCGGCTCGCCCGGAAACCCGGTGGCGATCTGGTAGGCGGAGGAGAAGGCCGGCGGGGCCGCATGGCGCCCCGCCGCCGCTCCGGCGGGGCGCGGGCGCTTGCGGCGCTCGCGCTCTGCCTCGGCGCGGCCCCGGCGGAGGCGCTGGAGATCGTCAACGACCATGACGAGCCGGCGAAGATCGTTATCGAACGCTGGGTGCAATTCGTCTCCGCCGGCGGGCGGGCGCGCTTCCGCCCCTACGCGGACCCGACCCGGATCAAGGTCGAGCTCCGCCACCTGCGGCTGTCGTGCGAGGCGTCGGCGGAGTCCGCGGTCCGCCTCGCCGACTACAAATGCTACGTCGATGGCGCGCTGGCGGGCGAAGGCGAGTTCCGCATGTAGGCGGCTCCGCGCCGGCCTCGCCGCGGCCGCGCTCGCGGCCGCGGCGGCCGCCGCCGCGGCGCAGGAGGCCCCGCCGGGGCCGCCGGCGGAGACCCTGTATCCGCTGCCCGAGGTCGCGGGCGCCGTCCCGTGGGAGTGGCTCGCCGACGTGCGGATGGCGTTCGAGGGCATCGACCTGGTCCCCGAATACCGGCCCGAATTGCGGGCGCTGGACGGCGAGGCGGTCACGCTGGTGGGGTTCCTGGTCCCGCTCTCCGCCGATGGACGGCGCCAGCTGCTCAGCATGGTCTCGCCGAATTGCCCCTATTGCCTGCCCGGCGGGCCGGAGACCTTCGTCGAGCTGCTCGCCGACGCGCCCATCGCCTTCACCGACGAGGCGGCGGTCGTCGCCGGCCGCCTGGAGCTGCTGGAGGATTCGCTGTCGGGTTACTTCTACCGCCTCCACGGCGCGGAGCGGGTGGACGACCCGGCCGCCTGACGGCGGGCGCTACATGTATTCCCCGGCCAGCGCCTCGGCGATCTGCACGGCGTTGAGCGCAGCGCCCTTGCGGAGGTTGTCGGCGACCACCCACATGTTGAGGCCGTTCGGCGTCGTCGGGTCGTCGCGCAGGCGGCTCACGAAGACGTCGGGCTCGCCGACGCATTCGACGGGGGTGACGTAGAGGTCCTTCCCCGGGTCGTCGACCACCCGGACGCCCGGCGCGGCCTCGAGCGCGGCGCGCGCCTCGCCGGCGTCGATGGGGGTTTCGAACTCGACGTTGACCGCCTCGGCGTGGCCGACGAACACCGGCACCCGCACGCAGGTGGCGGACACCAGGATCTCCGGGTCGAGGATCTTGCGAGTCTCCATGACCATCTTGCGCTCCTCGCCGGTCGACCCGTCGTCGAGGAACCGGTCGATGCGCGGGATGGCGTTGAACGCGATGCGCCGCGTGAAGGCCGCCGGCTCGCGGTCCTCCTGGAAATAGACCTTGCGGGTCTGGTCGAACAATTCGTCCATCGCCGCCTTGCCGGCGCCGGAGACCGACTGGTAGGTCGCCACGACCACCCGCTTGATCCGCGCCAGGTCGTGGAGCGGCTTGAGCGCCACCACCATCTGGATGGTGGAGCAATTGGGGTTGGCGACGATGTTGCGGGCGCGGTAGTTCTCCAGCGCCTCCGGGTTGACCTCGGGGACCGCCAGCGGGACCTCCGGATCCATGCGGAAGCGCGAGGAATTGTCGATCGCCACGCAGCCCGACCGCGCCGCGACCGGGACGTACGTATCGGAGACCGCCGCGCCCGCCGAGAACAGGGCGAAGTCGCACCCTTCGAAATCGAAGTCCTCCAGCGCGCGGACCTTGAGGACCTTGTCCTCGCCGAACGACACCTCGCGCCCGACCGAGCGCGCCGACGCCAGAGCGACCGCCTCGTCGACCGGAAACGCGCGCTCGGCGAGCAGGGCGAGGATCTCGCGCCCGACGTTCCCCGTGGCCCCCGCCACCGCGACCCGATAGCCCATCGCCCATCCGGCGCGCCGGGCGCCGCCCCCGTGTTTGCGTGCTATGCTGCGGGCGTCCGGCCCCACATCCGGCCCCGAAGGCGGAGGCGCCCCGATGACCGAGAGATACGCCCGTTTCGCCGACTTCTGGCCCTATTACCTGTCCGAGCACCGCGACGCGCGCAACCGCGCGCTGCATTACCTCGGCTCCGGCCTCGCCATCGTCCTCGTCGTCCTGGCGGCGGCGCTGGGCGACTGGCGCCCGCTTCCCGCCGCCGCGGCGTGCGGCTACGCCTTCGCTTGGGCGGGGCACTTTTTCATCGAGCGCAACCGGCCGGCCACGTTCTCCTATCCGTTCCGGTCGTTCTACGCCGACTACCGGATGCTCGCCCTGGCGGCGGCCGGGCGGCTCGGCGCCGAGCTCGCCCGCCACGGGATCACGCCGCCAGCGACTCCAGCGCGCCGATGACCGCCTCGCCCATCGCCTTCGTCGAGACCGGGGTCATGCCCGGCTGCATGATGTCGGCGGTGCGCAGGCCGTCGGCGAGGACTCGCGAGACGGCCTTCTCGACCAGCCCCGCCTCCTCCTCCAGGTCGAACGAATAGCGCAGCATCATCGCGAACGAGGTCAGCATGGCGATGGGGTTCGCCTTGCCCTCGCCGGCGATGTCGGGCGCGGAGCCGTGCACCGGTTCATAGAGCGCCCGCCGCCGCCCGGTCGCGTCGGCGGCGCCGAGGCTCGCCGAGGGCAGCATGCCGAGCGAGCCGGTGAGCATGGCGGCGCAGTCGGAGAGGATGTCGGCGAACAGATTGCCGCTCACCATCACGTCGAATTGCGCCGGGGCGCGCACCAGCTGCATGGCGGCGTTGTCGGCGTACATGTGGCGCAGTTCGACGTCGGCGTATTCGCGGTCGCGCAGCGCCTGCATGTCCTCGCGCCACATCTGGCCGCTCTCCATGACGTTGGCCTTCTCGACCGAATGGACCAGCCCGCGCCGCTTGCGCGCCAGTTCGAAGGCGACCCGTCCCACCCGCTCGACCTCGGCGGTGGTGTACACTTCGGTGTTGACGCCGCGCCGCCCGCCGCCCGGCAGCGCCTCGACGCCGCGCGGCTCGCCGAAATAGATCCCGCCGGTGAGTTCGCGCACGATCATGACGTCCAGCCCGCGCACCACCTCCGGCTTGAGGGTGGAGGCCTCGACGAGCGGGTCGAACACCGCCGCCGGGCGCAGGTTGGCGAACAGGTCCATGTCCTTGCGCAGGCGCAGCAGGCCGCGTTCGGGCTTCGCGGAAAAGTCGAGATCGTCCCATTTCGGCCCGCCGACGGCGCCGAACAGGACCGCGTCCGCGGCGAGCGCCAGGTCCATCGTCGATTCGACGATCGGCGCGCCGTGGGCGTCGTAGGACGCTCCGCCGACCGGCGCCTCCTCGGTCTCGAACCCCACCGCGCCCGACCGCGCGAACCAGTCGATGACGCGCCGCGCCTCGTCCATGACCTCGGGGCCGATGCCGTCGCCCGGCAGCAGCAGGATCTTCCGGTTGCGCGCCATTTCATCTTCTCCCTACCCGATCGGAGATCGCGTCCCTGGCTAGCCGATCTCGATATCGTCGCGACGGCGCTGGTACTCCTCGTCGGTGAGCCTCCATCCGGCCCCGCGCACAGCCGGATTGACGCGCTCCACCTTGCGTTGCTCCTCCAGTTGGTTAAGTATCCCTTGTACGATGGCGTCGTTCATGCCGGCGGCCCCCTTGGATCTGTAGATGCCAGCCCGGCGGCTGATTTCAGCCGGGCCCACCCCGCTGCCTTCCGGGTACGCGCCGCACAGAACATCCAGCACGGCTTCCTGTAGATGGAATTCGCCGAACCGGGACAATTGCTTGGGCCGAATGCTCATGCCGCCGCTCCCGCCAGGCGCCTGCGCGCGATTTCCACGTAATCCGGGTTCACGTCGATCCCGATGCTGTTTCGCCCGCAACGGCGCGCCGCCAGACACGTCGTCCCCGATCCGACGAAAGGATCGAGAACGGTTTGACCGCGAGCCGAAAACACCCGGATCAGATGCTCGCATAGCTTGACCGGCTTGGCGGTCAAGTGTCCGTTGAACCGATCCTTCTGTTGCTTCTCGACGGTCATCACGGTTTCCGGGACATGCCCGGCGAGTGTCTGTCTGGCGTCGATCAGGCCGGTTTCGTGAGTCAACCAATTATCGACGAACGTCCCCTCCCGCGGTTTCTGGGCGCACAGGATCGCCTCGAACTGCGGTCGTAGCTGCGGAGTGCGACGGCCATCCAGCCGGCGAATGGCTTCGGCCTTTTCGTTCTCTGTCATGTCCGCCCGTTTGCGAACGAAATGATCCATGGAGAACGCCTTGAACTGCGCCTTGCCAGTGTAACGCCAAGCAAGGATGTCTCGAATCTCGAACCCGGCGTCTTCAACGGCGACAGCCGCGCGGTGCGAGAGCCGCGGCGCCGCGAACATCAACAGAAAGGCGCCTGGCTTGAGCACGCGGAACAGGCGAGCCGCGACCGGTGAGAGAAACTCCTGTAGGCGCTGCCCCTGCGCCCGATCGAACCTCATGCCGATCGGCAGTCCGCCGACTACGCCCGCATGCCCCTTCGAGTACTCGATACGAGCTTGATCCCAGTCGTCGCCCAACCGGTCGAGGAAATAGGGCGGGTCGGTTACCGCCAGATGGACGCTATCCGGACTCATGTCGTCCAGGACGCCGCAGCAATCGCCCGTGTGCAGCGTCACATCCGGCGTCTCGCCTCCGTGCATGACGACGGCCGCCGGAGATTCGGGGCCCGAGCTCGTGGACGGATCGGCGACAGGGCGGCGTATGTTCATGCCGCTACCTTCCCGGCCGGGCGCCGCCAAGTCAAGCGTCGGCCGATCATGCGCGTCACGAAACTGCGATAGGTCCATGGCGTGGGCTTGCCGGCGACGATGGCGGACCGGCTCGCCATGCCGCAACGCGGGCAACGCCCGTTGTCGGATCGGCGTTGCGCCTTCAATCGCGGGCGCGCGATAGCTTCGCCGGGAAGCAGGGCGGCGGTCTCCATCGGCCAGCGCCGCTCAGCCGGCCAGCCAGGGCCGGTCGATGCGGCGCGCGGCCTCGAACGCGTCGATCGCCGCCGCCTTCTCCAGCGTCAGGCCGATGTCGTCGAGGCCCTCGAGCAGGCAATGGCGGCGGAACGGGTCGATCTCGAAGCCGATGGCCGCGCCGTCCGGCGGGACGACCTCGCGCGCCTCCAGGTCGACGGCGAAGCGCGCGTTGCTTCCCTGCTCCGCCTGGTCCATCAGCGCGGCGACCGCGGCGTCGGGCAGCGTCACCGGCAGGATGCCGTTCTTGAAGCAGTTGTTGTAGAAGATGTCGCCGAAGCTCGGCGCGATGACGCAGCGGACGCCGAAGTCGAGCAGCGCCCAGGGCGCGTGCTCGCGGCTCGAGCCGCAGCCGAAATTCTCGCCGGCGATGAGTATCTCGGCGTCGCGCCAGGGCGCGCGGTTCAGCACGAAATCGGCGATCTCCGCGCCGTCGGGCGTGAAGCGCATGTCGTTGAACAGGTTGGCGCCGAGGCCGGTGCGGCGGATCGTCTTCAGGAACTGCTTGGGAATGATGCGGTCGGTGTCGACGTTGATCATCCGCAGCGGCGCGGCGATTCCGGTCAGTTTGCGAAACGGCGTCATGGGTCCTCCTCCGATGGGCGCGCGTCAGGCGAAGTCGCGGACGTCGGCGAGGCGGCCGGCGACGGCGGCGGCGGCGGCCATCGCCGGGCTCATCAGGTGGGTGCGCCCGCCGCGCCCCTGCCGGCCCTCGAAATTGCGGTTCGAGGTGGAGGCGCAGCGTTCGCCCGGCTCCAGCCGGTCGGCGTTCATCGCCAGGCACATCGAGCAGCCCGGCTCGCGCCATTCGAAGCCGGCCTCGACGAACACGCGGTCCAGCCCCTCGGCCTCGGCCTGCTCCTTGACCAGCCCCGAGCCCGGCACCACCATCGCGCCCACGCCGTCGGCGACCTTGCGCCCGCGCGCCACCCGGGCGGCGGCGCGCAGGTCCTCGATGCGCCCGTTGGTGCAGCTGCCGATGAACACGCGGTCGATGGCGACTCCGGCGAGCGGCGCGCCCGGCGCCAGCGCCATGTAGTCGAGCGCGCGCTCCAGCGCCGCGCGGGCGCGCGGGTCGCGCGCCTCCGCCGGGTCGGGAACCGCGCCGTCGATGCGCGCCACGTGCTCCGGGCTGGTGCCCCAGGTGACGTGCGGGGCGAGGTCGGCGGCGGAGATGCGCGCCTCCTTGTCGAACGCCGCGCCGTCATCGGTCCGCAGGGTCCGCCAGAACGCCTCCGCCTGCTCCCACGCGCCCGCCTTGGGCGCCATGGCCCGGCCCTTGAGCCAGGCGAAGGTGGCGTCGTCGGGGGCGACGAGGCCGGCGCGCGCGCCGGCCTCGATCGACATGTTGCACACCGTCATGCGGCCCTCCATCGTCAGGCCGCGGATGGCGCCGCCGGCGTATTCGATGACGTGGCCGGCGCCGCCCGCCGTCCCCAGCGCGCCGATGACGCCGAGAATGACGTCCTTCGCCGCGACTCCCGGCGGCGGCGCGCCGTCCACCGTCACCCGCATGGTCTTCGGCCGGCGCTGGATCAGGGTTTGCGTCGCCAGCACGTGCTCGACCTCGCTGGTGCCGATGCCGAAGGCGAGCGCGCCGAAGGCGCCGTGGGTCGCGGTGTGGCTGTCGCCGCAGACGATGGTGGTCCCCGGCAGGGTGAACCCCTGTTCGGGGCCGACGATGTGGACGATGCCCTGGCGGACGTCGTCGAGCGGCAGGTAGGGGACGCCGAATTCGGCGCAATTCGCCTCCAGTGTCTCGACCTGGACGCGCGACACCGCGTCGGCGATCCCCGCCGCGCGGTCGGCGGGGACGGTGGGGACGTTGTGGTCGGCGACCGCCAGCGTCGCGCCGGGCCGGCGGACGGCGCGGCCCGCCTGGCGCAGCCCCTCGAACGCCTGCGGGCTCGTCACTTCGTGGACGAGATGGCGGTCGATGTAGATCAGCGCCGTCCCGTCGTCGCGGGAGTCGACGACGTGCGAGTCCCAGATCCTGTCGAAGAGGGTGCGCGGGGCGGCCATCGGCCTAGCCCTCGGCGCGGCGGGCGCGGCCGCGGTCGTCGCGCTTCTCGGCGATGCGCGCCGCCTTGCCGGTGCGCCCGCGCAGGTAATAGAGCTTGGCCCGGCGCACCGCGCCGCGGCGCATCCGCTCGATCTTCTCCACCAGCGGCGAGTAGAGCGGGAACACGCGCTCCACCCCCTCGCCGTAGGAGAGTTTGCGGACCGTGAAACTGGAGTTGAGGCCCTTGTTGGCGCGGGCGATGCACACGCCCTCGAACGCCTGCAACCGCGACCGGCTGCCCTCGACCACGCGGACGCTCACGCGCAGCGTGTCCCCCGGCGCGAATTCGGGGATGTCGCGCCCCTCGGACAGTTTCGCGATTTCCTCGCGCTCGATCCGTTCGATGATGTTCATCGTCGCCTTTCCGTCGTCGTCTCGCCGCCGTCCGCCGCGCCCGGCTCCGCGTCATGGCACCGCCACAGGTCGGGGCGCCGCGCCCGCGTCGTCCGCCGGCTCTCCTCGCGGCGCCAGCGGCGGACCGCCTCGTGGTCGCCCGAAAGCAGGATCGCGGGCGCCTCGCGGCCCTCCCACGTCCTCGGGCGGGTGTAATGCGGGTATTCCAGCAGCCCCGCCTCGAAACTCTCCTCCTCCAGCCCGGCGGCGTCGCCGATGACGCCGGGCAGCAGCCGCGCGCACGCTTCGATCGCCGCCATCGCCGCGACCTCCCCGCCCGCGAGGACGAAGTCGCCCAGGCTCGCCTCCTCCAGCCCGCGCGCCGCGACCACGCGCTCGTCCACGCCCTCGAAGCGGCCGCAGACCCACGTCACCTCGTCGAGCCCGGCCCACCGCCGGACGGCCGCCCGGTCGATGGGCCGCCCGCGCGGGGTGAGGCACACCCGCGCCGACCGCTCCGCCGCCGGCGCCGAGTCGAGGGCCGCCGCCAGCACGTCGGCGCGCATCACCATCCCCGGTCCGCCGCCGAACGGCGCCGCGTCCACCGTCCGGTGTTTATCGCGCGCGAAACCGCGAATGTCCACCGCCTCGAGCCGCCACCGCCCGGCGGCGAGCGCGCGCCCCACCGGGCCGGCGGCGAGCGGGCCGGGAAAGACCTCAGGATAGATCGTGAGCGCCCGCGCCGTCCAGACCGGAGCCGCGGTCACGACTCCCGCGGTCACGACTCCGGCGGCGGCGGCTCCGCCAGCAGCGCCTCCAGCCCCGGCAGGCCGGGCGGCGGGTCGACGACGATGCGGCCCTCGGCGACCGCCACGTCCGGCGCCGCTTCGCGGGTGAACGGCAGCAGCGCCGAGGCGCCGTCCGCGCCAACGACCTCGAGCACCGCCCCGGCGCCGAAATCGTGGACGGCGGCGACGCGCCCCACCGCGCGCCCGTCGGGCAGCGCCGCGGCGAGGCCGATCAGGTCGGCGTGGTAGAACTCCTCCGGCCCGGCGGGCGGCAGGTCGGCGCGGTCGACGTAGAGGCGCCGGCCCCGCAGCGCCTCGGCGGCGGCGCGGTCGGCCACCCCCGCGACGCGGGCGACCAGCGCGCCGGGCCCGCGTTCGACGACCGCGAGGCGGACGGGCCGGCCCGATTCGTCGCTGAGCGCGGGGAACGCGGCGACCGCCTCCGGGTCCTCGGTGAAGGTCCTGAGCCGGACCGCCCCGCGCACGCCCTTGGCCCCGGCGATGGCGGCGACGCAGACGCGCCGGCTACCCGGGGCGCCGCGGGTCTGCGTCACCCCTCGGCGGTTTGCGCCGCCTCGAGGCGTTCGCGCGCCTTGGCGCCGGGGCGGCCCTTGATCGGGTTGTTTCGCTGCGGCGGCGGCGGCGCGAGGCCGGCGGCGCCGAGGAGCCGCGCCACCCGGTCGCTGGGCTGCGCGCCCTCGCCGAGCCAGTAGGCGATGCGCTCGTCCTTGAGCGTCACCCTTTGGGGGTCGTCCTTGCCGCGCAGCGGGTCGTAGGCGCCGACGCGTTCGATGAAGCGGCCGTCGCGCGGCGCGCGCGAGTCCGCCACCACGATGCGGTAATGCGGGCGCTTGCGGGCGCCGGCGCGGGCGAGGCGAATGCGTAACGTCATGCGGTCCGTCTTTCCTGGGGTGTGCGGGGCCCGATGTGTGCGGGGCCTGCGGTTGTCGTCCGGGCCGCTTGCCGGCGGCGGGCGGGCCGAAATCCCCCTCGATCCCGCCGGGAAGCGTGTCGAACGTGGAATCTGCGCCCCGGCCCGGACCGTCCGGGACGCGCCGGAGCGCGCGCAGTATCGCCGCCGCGCCGCCGATGTCAAGGCGACGGCTGCTCCTCCGGCGCGGCGGCCACCGCGGCGGGGAACTCCGCCTCGTCGAACACCAGCCGGAACACGCCTTTCGCCGGGCCGCCGCGCACGGTCATGGCGCCGCAATTGAAGGCGCCCTCCAGTGTTTTCATCACCCGCTCCTTGTATGCGGTGTCCGAATTGTCGAGGTGGCGGCCCTTGGTCTCGAAGACCAGCAGGTGCGGCCGGCCTTCGGCCTCGCCGCGCAACGCGACGAAATCGGGCCATATGCGGTCGCGCCGCCAGCCCTTCAGGTAGTAGTCGCCGCCCTGGCGCGCCGCCACGCGATGCCACCACCGCAGCGCGCTCTGCTCGTCCATGTAGCGCGCGAAATTCCGCTCCAGGGCGGAGTCGAACTGGTGCATGTAGAGCGGCTCGAACAGGTTGAGTTGCAGGGGTTCGCCGGTCGCCCGGGCGAACAGGCCGGCGTCCGCGGGCGCGGCGATCTCGAAGCTTTCGACCATGCGGAAATTGCGCCGGCCGGCGTTGAGGTCGAAGCGGATTTCGCCCCGCCCGAGCTTCTCGCGAAAGACGCGCTCCGCCCGCCGCTCGACCTCGCCGGCCACATGCCTGCGCAGCGCGTAGGCCAGCCACGACCGCCGGTCGTATATGGCGCGGTCGGTTTCTCCCTGCGCCCGCAGCGCCTCCAGCATCGACCCGGCGACGCGGGCCGCCTGCCACGCGTTGGGGACGACGTCGGACAGGCGGCGGGCGAACCATGTCAGCCGGACGGTCGCGTCGACCTCCAGCGCGCGGTCCGCGGCGACGGCGAGCGGCGAGTCGCCGATATCGACGGCGGCCGACTGGACCAGCGCGGATTCGGCCTGGCTGGCGTCCGGGTCGGGCGCGCCGATACCGCCCCAGTCGAGTTCGGGGAGCACGTGGCGCGTATAGTCGAGCTCGCGCCAGCCGCCGCCGTCGCGGTGCAGGACCCGCGGCAGGAAGATGTCCCGGTCGCGGAACGCCTCGCGCCGCCGCACGGTCACCTGTTGCGCGTCCGCGCCGCCGGAGACGACCTCGCCGCTCAGGCCGGTCAGGCCTTCCTCCTCCAGCCCGCGCTTGACCTGCTCGACGGCCTCGCCCACCGCGGTGTTCCAGCAGAAGACGTGGCAGGTGTCGAGGGACCGGAGGCCGGTGCGCCGCGCATGCGGCTGGCGCATGACGCGCCCGACCAGCTGCGTGAGGGCGCGCCGGGCGGTGGTGTTGTCCAGCATCGCCAGCACGTAGGCGAAGGGGCAGTCCCACCCTTCCATCAGCGCGGCGCGGGTGACGACCCAGCGCACCGGCGTATAGGGCGAGAGGAGGTCGACGCGGGCGAGTTCGTCGCGTTCGGCCGACTTCACGGCGATGGCGCGTTCGGGAACGCCGAGCCGCATGAGGTATTCGCGGACGTCCTCGGCGTGGACGCGCTCGCCGTCGCGCTGGTCCTTGCCGGTGCGCTCCACCCGGACCACCGCGAGGGGGCGGATGTAGCGGCCCTCGCGCGCCTCCAGGCCGCGCGCATCGGCGTCGAGCCGCTCGAGTTCGTCATGCGCCCGCTCGAGTACGTAGCGCCATTCGACCCGGGAGAACGACGTCACCCGGACCGGCAGTTTGATCATCTCCTCGGCCTTCAGCTCCGCGCCGCCGATATCGACCAGCAGGTTGCCGATCTCCCGGTTGGGGGTGGCGGAGAGCTCGATGACCATGCGCGGGTCGAGGCGGCTGATGGCGCGGGCGAACTCCTCCCCCGCCGCGCGCTTCTTGCCGTAGGCCTTGTGCGCCTCGTCCAGCACCACCACGGGGCGCAGCATCTTGAAGACGTTGAACAGGCTGCGCTTGACGGGGCCGTTCGGCGAGACGCGCTCCAGGTCGGGGTGCTCGGCCAGCAGGCGCGCGTCGCCCAGAACGTCGTCCGCCTTGGGGAACAGGGTGGGGTAGCGCCCGGAATCGCGGAACATGCGCAGGAATTCGCGGCCCCTGCGCCGGTTGGCGGCGGGCAGCATCAGCAGCATGACGCAAAGGTAATTCGCCGCGTCCAGCGCCGAAAGCCGGTCGTCCTTCTCCATTACCATGACCCGGCCGCCGCTGGCGCGCTCCAGCATCTGGCGGTAGGGGTGCTGGCGGTCGCGCAGGGCGGCGAGGGTCTGCGCGTAGATGGCGCGGGTGGGGGCGACCCACAACGTCAGCCCGGTCGGGCGGTCGAGCCGCTCCAGCGCGGCAGCGGCGAGCAGCGTCTTGCCGCCGCCGGTGGGAACCTTGAGGCAGACATGCGGGATCGGCCGCCCGGCGTCGTCGGTGCGGACCGCGTACCCGGCGCTGCGGTCGGCCACGCCGCCGGCGTTCGCCAGCCTCGTCCAGGCGCTGCGCGGCCAGTCGCGCAGCGTCGGGGGAACCGGCTCTCCGGCCTCCTCCAGCCTCGCGATAATCCGCCGCGAATCCCGCGCCTCCTCCTCGAGAGTCCGGCGCCAGCGGACGAACGCCTCCAGCGCGCGGGTCTGGTATTCCTTCAACTCCATCATGGCGCGCCTCCGGCGTTCAGGGGCCGGGTCCGGCGCCGACCAGCTCGTAGGGCAGCTGGCAGAATGTTATGCCCATCGGCGTCAGTTCGTCCTGGGTGATGTATTTCCCCGCCGCGAAGACCACCGCCTTCCTTTTCTTTTCCCCTGCCCGGTTGGCGGCCGCTATGCGTTCGGCGCGGTCGGCGTTCAGCACCGCGCCGCGCCCGCGCAGCCATGCGAGGTCCGGTTCGTAGATCAGGTAGTAATCGGCAGCGTCGCCGCGGTGGAACAGCCCGTCGTCGTTCAACGGCGCGAGGTCCTCGGCGCCGGCGGACACGCCGGAGGCGATGTGCAGCAGGTAGGCCGCGAGCACCGGCCAGGCGGGCAGCGCCTCGCCGTTCAACATCGTCTCCATTTCGAGCGGCGGGCCGAGCGTGCAATAGGCGAACGACCCGCCCAGCCCCTCGCGCAAGGCGGCGTCCTTCGCCTCCGGGACGCCGTGGACGACGCGGCGCACCCGCTCGGCGGTAATCGAATCGGCGTAATCCTCGCATTCGACGAGGATGAATTTGCGGCTCCCGCCGTCCTCCTTGTTCAGCGCCAGCACGGCGTGCGCCGTCGTCCCGCTGCCGGCGAAGGAGTCGAGGACGATGGCGTCCTTGCTTCTCAGTATCTCCATGAGAAATTTGACGAGTTTCGTCGGCTTCGGTTGCGGGAAGACCCCGCCCTGGCCGAATATCTCGCGCAGCTCCCGCGTTCCGTTCGCGTTGAACCCGACGACGTCCGGATCGAGGACGGCGTTCGGGGGTTGCCCCTCCTGCACTTCCGCCAGATACCGCTTGGCCAGCGGCTCCCTCCCGGAGAGATCGATGCGGCCTTCCCGCTCCATCCGGCGCAAGGTGTCCTGCGAATAGACCGGGTATCTCCCCTGGGGTGGGGACCACTCCGCGCCGTTGGCGAACCTGAACGTATAGGGTTCGTAATAGTTCCGCGCGTGAATGGGGTCGAGTTTGTATTTGCCGCGCCCGTCGCCGTCGTCGTGCGGATAGGAGGCGGACTTGTCGGTAACGTGGCGGATATAGCGGTCCTCGCTTTCGGAAAACCACGACTTGTTCCTGGCGTAGGCCATGACGTAGTCCGCGTTCAGATTGAAGTCCTTGCTGGAATTGCGGACGGTGTGCATCGCCCTTCGGGTAAGGACGGCGAAGAAATTCTCCTCCCCGAAAATTTCGTCCATAACCATCCGCAAATGGTGGGATTCGTTGTCGTCGATCGACACGAAGATCGCGCCGTCGTCCGCCAGCAGCTCCTTGAGCAGCCGCAGGCGCGGCCACATCATGCAGAGCCATTTGTCGTGGCGCTCCAGGTCCTCGCGGTCGACCTGCCCGTTGCGCTCCAGCCACTCGCGCATCAGCGGAGCGTTCACCTTGTCGTTGTAGGCCCAGCCCTCGTTGCCGGTGTTGTAGGGCGGGTCGATATAGACGCATTTCACCCGCGCGGCGTAGCGCGGCAGCAGCGCCTTCAGCGCGTCCAGATTGTCGCCGTGGATAATCAAATTGTCGTCCTGCCCGCCGGCGCCGACCGACCGCGCGCGGTCCGGGACCAGCGGGCGGTAGGGAACCGCCAGATGGTGGGCGTAGAGGTGTTGCTTGCCCTTGAACTCGAGCTCCGGCATGGCGGCGTCCTCCGGCGTGGCGGCGAATCCGACCCTACCGCCCTCGCGGCGGACCGGCAACGCGAATCGCAACGAACGGGGAATCTACCCGTCCGCGCGGCGGGTGTCCAGCAGCCTCGGCGCGCTCGCCGCCCGGTCGCGCGAGCGCGCCGCCGCGTCGGCCACGCGAATCGCCCGGCTCGACCGGCCGCGGCCGTCGACGGGTCTCCGTGCGGCGCGTGCGCTTCGGCGCGGCTTTCGGCCTCCTCAACGCGCCGGGCGCGGGGCCGGCGCGCGTGGCGGTCGACTCTGCGTTTGACAGGCGGCGGAAGCGGCTCTATGGTAGCGCTCCGGAGTCGCCGGCGCGGGGCCGGTGTTCGATCGTCCGCGTGAGGGTAGGATTCTCGTGACCGAGTTTATCGATCTCGACAGGCGCTTCCACCCGTTGACGGACAAGGAGCTCGGCGATGCCGAGCTCCTGGCCAGTTTTGGCGACTCGGATTTCGATTTCGACAAGAGCTGGAAGGACCTACTGAAGTGCCCTCGAGTCGTGTTGCTGGCCGAGGCGGGCGCCGGCAAGACCGTCGAAATGAAGCGCGTGGCGGAGCGGCTGGTCGATGATGGCAAGTATGCGTTCTTCCTGCCGCTCGAATCGCTCGATCGGGACAAGACGCGCGACCTACTCACGCCGGACGAGGAAGTGCGGTTCGACTCCTGGGTGAAGAAGCCGGAGGAGACGGCATGGTTCTTTCTCGACTCGATCGATGAACTGAAACTCAGGCAAGGCACTCTTGAGAGAGCGCTTCGCAACCTCTCGAGGGATATTCGGGGTTGCCTGCATCGCGCCCGATTCGTCGTCTCGTCCCGGTTGAGCGACTGGTGCCAAGCCATTGACGGACCGATGGTATCGAAGTGGCTGCCAGTACTGGAGGAGAAAACGACCGCCGTTCGCGAGCGCTCCTCCGGCGACGCGTTCCTGGCGCCGCTCAAGGGCCGGTGCCCGGCGTCGGCGGACGAGGAAGGCCCGGACTCCGCGAACGGAGAATCGTTGCAAATTTTCTACATGCTGCCGTTGAGCGACAGGCGGATAAGGCTGTTCGTGGAGCGACGGCTCGGAGTGGACGACGGACCGACGTTCCTCGCCGAAGTCGAGGGGCGAAACGCCTGGAGTTTCGCCCGCCGTCCGCTGGACCTGGAGTGGCTGGAGCAATCCTGGCCCGACTCCCGCCGCCTCGGTTCGTGGAAGCGTCTGCACGATCTGAACGTAACCGCCAAACTGCGCGACCCCGACCGGCCCGATCATCGCGTCCTCGCCGACGAGTGCGCTGTCCGCGGGGCCGAGCGCCTTGCTCTGGCCCTCGCGCTCATGCGAACCGGCGTCATCCGATCTCCGGACGGGACGTTGGATATTCGGCGTGGCGACCGAGCGCTGGATCCCGCCCGGATACTGAACGGCTGGACGTCCGAAAAGCGGTCGGCGCTGTTGCGGCGCGCGCTTTTCGATCCGGCCACCTATGGGCGGGTGCGCTTTCACCATCGCACCGTCCGGGAATATCTGGCCGCCCAGCAGCTGAAACATCTTCGGGATAAGGGAATGGCGACGCGCGCGCTATTCCGTCTTCTGTTCGCCAACAAGCACGGATTCGACGTGGTCCTGCCCTCCATGCGTGAAATCGCGGCGTGGTTGGCGCTCCGGGACGACGCGGTGCGTAACGAACTCATCGAGTGCGAGCCGGAAACGCTTCTTTCGCACGGAGATCCGGAATCGCTCGACGTCGATACGAAACGTCGGCTCTTGCGGGCGTTCGCCACCCGATACGGCAAGGGCGGCCGCCGCGGCCTGGACATCCCCATAGCGTCGGTGCGCAGGATCGCCGATCCAGCCCTCGCGCCGACGATACGCGAATGCTGGGACCTCGGTCGTTCCAACGACGAAGTTCGTGCGCTGCTGATCGAGACGGTCTGGCAGGGGCGGATCGAGCAGTGCGCCGATTTGGCAAGAGCCGTGGCTATGGACGAAGCCCAGCGAGAATATCACCGGGTTATCGCGATCCGGGCGCTCGCCGCGTGTCGACGCAACGTCGATCTGCGCGAGATCGCGGACGATTTGATGAAACGTCCGCAGGCGTGGCCCGGCAGGGTCGTGCACGGAGCCGCGCCACAGCTCTATCCCGACATACTCACGACCGACGGGTTGATCGAGCTGATGAAGCGGACGCCGGAGCCGCGACACACGGTCGGCGGGTTCCAGTGGGCGGCGCGCAAAATCGCCGAAACCGTGCATCCCAAATCGACACACGCCGAGGAGTTGCGCAACGAAATTAGCAATCTCATACTACGGGAGCACGAACGTATGGGTAGCCCTTGCGATCTATTCACCAGGTTCGATCACCTCGTTCCGGCTCTGGCGACGCTGTGCGAGAGGCAGGTTTCCGAAAATTTGGGCGCTCCCGATGAGTATTTGATCCGCGCATGCGTGGTCGCTTCGAAATTCGGCCAAGCCGTATTCGCACATGCCGTGGGGATTTTCATGGACGAGAAACCCGCGGAGAGACTTCGAAAGTCAGTTCAAAATTCGCGTGCCCTGCGGGCCTCCGCGTTCTGGGCAGAGTTGGATTTCCTATACAAGGTGAAAGGTAAGCGTTCCCACTGGCGATACTACCGTGGGTCGCGCGACAGCCTCATCGGGGGTATGAAACCGGCGGATCGGCTCTGGTTGATGGAATCCCTGGCTGACGCGAGCTTGCCGGACAGACGCGTTGTGGCGCTGCACGCGCTGCTCGATCTCTGGCCGTGGGGAGGAGATAGGGAGTCGGAATTGGCCTCCATTCGAGAGAAGCTGGATGGCGACCTCGATCTTTGCCGGATACTGGATGAAAGAACGGCGCCGCCAAAAGAATACGTAGAACCCGAGTGGAAGCGTGAATTGCAAGCGCAGAAAGACTCGCACGAAAAAGAAGAAGAGAAACATCTGCGCGAATGGGAAACGTGGAGGAATGAATTGATTTCTTCTCCCGACGAGTATTTTACGGAAGATCGACGAATGCATACCGTCTATGATATCTATGATTGGCTAAGGCGCGCCGCCAGAGATTTTTCTTCGTATAATGTATGGAGCAGACAGAGACTGACCGAGGCGTTCAATTCGGATATCGTCGCAGAAGTCGAGAAGGCGCTTGGGGAGCATTGGCGGGCGACGATGCCGGCGATGTGGGCGACTCGACCCGAGTCGGAGAAGGGCGTCATGCAAGACGACGCGATATTGGGTCTCGTGGGCGTATCGGCCGAGGCGGAGAACCGCGGATGGACCGACGCGCTATCGCCCGGCGATGCCGAACGGGCCGTCGCTTACGCAACCGTGGAGTTGGGCGGATTTGCGCCATTCCTCGCGGATTTGACGAAATCTCATCCCGCCGAGGTGGAGAAGGCGATAGGCGGCGAGGTAAGCGCCCAGCTCGGCGTCGCCGGCTGCCATGACCACTTGCCAGAATTGAGCAAACTGGCCCGCGCGGATAATGCGCTCAAGCGGCTCCTCGCTCGCCGCCTGCTTCGCGAGATAACGTCGTGGCCACCCGAAGTCGCGGAGGACGAGCAGGCGAATTGGGCCGAACACCTCGATCAAATCTTAGGTATCCTGGACGAATCCGGCGATGCGGTGGACAGGGATACTGTCGCCCGCGAATGCGCCGACCGCTACCGCGCCGATTCTAGGGGCCAGCTTGCGCTTTCGTGGCTTCTGGGGCTGGCGCGGTTCGACCCGGTGGAAGCGACGGAAGCGCTGAAGGCGACGCTTGTCGACCCCGACGATGCGGCGTCCCGCGAGCGCGCCGTCGAGATATTCGCACTGCTCTTCGAATCCCGCGATTCCGTCACGTTCAGCGTCGAGGATCCGGATATCCAGGCCGGCGTATTCCGGGATCTCACCAAACTGGCCTACGCCTTCATCCGCCCGGAGGAAGATCGGCGCCGTGACGGGAGCTACAGACCGGACGCGCGCGATCACGCCCAACACGCGCGCGAGGGGCTGCTTCCGAAACTGTGCGACGTCCCCGGGGCCGCAACATGCCGCGCCTTGAAATCGCTGGCGAGCGAGCCCGACTTCGCGTCGACGGCCGATTATCTGAAGTCGCGCGCGCGCCAGCGGGCGGCGGACGACGCAGAATTCGAACCCTATACTGCGGAAGAGATCATCGCGCTCGAAAGAAATTATGAAATTCCTCCTAACGACAGGGATGGGACTTTCCACCTAACGATGGCCAGATTGGGAGATATTAGGGACGAGTTGGCAGACGGAGATTTGTCGGATCGCGAACTGGTCCAGAGCGCGAAGAAGGAGGAATGGATTCAGCGCACTCTGGCGCTCCGCCTCCGATGGAGGGCGAACGGCGTATATCGGGTGGTCCGGGAGGAAGAGGTCGTGGAGGGCAAGTCTCCGGATATCCGTCTTCACTTCTCCGATTCGAACCGGAAAGTCACCATAGAAGTGAAAATTGCCGACAGGTACTCCGGGAAGGATCTTGAAACCGCACTCCGCGACCAGCTGGCCAAGGGTTATTTGTGCGATCCCGACTGCAAGGCGGGCTGCCTCCTGTTGGTCTATCTTGGAGAATGGAGGCAGAACGGTGGGAGGCGTAAATTCTGGCTGACTCCGGACAAAAAGAGACGCCTCGATTTCGACGGACTGACCGCATTCCTGCAAAACAAAGCGGCGGACATCAAGAAGCCGGGCGATATCCGCGTCGGCGTATTCCGGCTGGATCTTACCGGCGCGTAGCGCCGCGCGGCGCACGGCGATTCTCCGCGCTCCCCGGATCGCGGGGCCGGGAGGCGGCGCGGCGGCGAATCCGACCCTACCGCCCTCGCGGCGGGCCGGCAACGCGAATCGCAACGAACGGCGAACCTACCCGGCCGCGCGGCGCGTGTCCAGCGGCTTCGGCGCGCGTGCCGCCCGGTCGCGCCGCCTCATCGGCCTCGCGAATCGCCCGCGTCAGCCGGCCCGCGGTCGAAGACGGGTTTCCGTGCGGCGCGCCCTCTTCGTCACGCCGTTGCAGCTGCGCTTCGGCGCGGCGTTCGGCGTCCTCGACGCGCTGGATAAGGTCCGCGCAATCCGGCGTCTTGGCGCCGTCCCTGTCGTATTCCGGGCGCAGAGACGCCAGCTTTCTCTGGACGTCGCGGCGCGTACATGCCCGGTCGTAATCGCGCTCGTGCAGGATAAGCCAGAGTTCGAAGCACGGGTCGGATCGGGCGACGCAGACGCCATTGGATTTGCACAACGCCACCGCCTCGTCGAAGCGCGGATGATCGTCGCGGTCGAAAACCGCCCACACTTGATCGCTTTCCTCGAACGAATCTCTCTGCTTGCGTTGGCGCGGAGCGAGACCGTGTTTTCTGGCGCGGGCCGCAGCCCTCTTCGCCACGGTCATGGGTACGCCCACGCCCGAATAAATTTCGATCAGCGTGCTCCGGTGGGCTCTCCGGACAGCGGAGAAATACGCCGGTTCGGTTTTCCCGCCTTCGCAGAACAGGATGAACTTCCGTCTCGGATCGCGTTCCGCGGGGAGACGGCGGAGATCCGTCCTACCGCGGCGGGACAAGGGCCGAAATATCCATATCGCCGGGCGCAGCTCCGTAACGACCTTGCCGATATCCCCTTTCGACGTTGTCGCCCTTGCGGGTGCGGATATCGGTGAGCGGATAAAGCCGCGTCGCGCCGCCGGAGTCCTTTTCGACGAACCAGACCTGGTCGCGCCGCAACGCCGGCGCGTTCAACAAATTGGTGTCGTGGGTCGTCGCGACGACCTGGACGCCCCTCGGGTTGGTTTCGGGTGAGCAGAACAGATTCAGCACGGCCTCCGCCGCACGGGTATGCAAGCTGGCGTCGAGTTCGTCTATGAACAGGAGATTGCCCTTGTCCAACGCCTGGAACGAAGGTCCGAGAGCCACCAACAATCGGCGCGTGCCGGCGCTTTCCCATTCCAGAGGGAAATGCACAAGCTCGCCGTCCCGGCTCCGATGCGCGAATTCAAGAGCTGTCGGCTTGGAAAACCAGTCGAAAACATTGGGCCGATCCCTCCCGTATCGTTTTATCATATCAAGAAAAAGCTCTTTAATTTTACCTTCTCCTTCAGGAATATCCACGTCTTCCCGACGAAAATCCATAACGCCGGTGTCCATTTCCTGGAGGAGCTTGATTATGCGCGGATCCGGATCGCTTTTAGCATACCGTAGGGAAGCCACCCAACTTTCCACACTCACGTCCCGGACGCCGTGAATCGACTCGAAGTAATTGAATATGCTGGTAAGCAATGCGTGCCCGTTCTGCGCCGCTGCCGAGAGATACAGGCTGTTGGGTCTGGTCAAACGCGCGATGGCGGCGTTCTTGCCCTTGAGAGCGCGTCCGAAACGGAACTTGTCGCCGTTACGCTCGAACAGCAGGCGGCGGTAGGACTTGGGGAAGACGTATAGCCATTCCGACTCGAAAGCCGCGTCCGACGACTCGAAGCCGTAACGGTGGAGCACGCCGTCGACCGCGAAGTCAATCTCAAAGCGCGACGGCGTTCCGGCGCAGGCTGGATCGAGCTCGAACGGACGGCGCGGAACCCCGCCGTCCGGTTTCAACCGGGTTTGGGACTCCAGCACCATGCCGCGCATGGTTCCCAGGGCGTTGACGAGATTGCTCTTGCCGGAGGCGTTGGCGCCGTAGATCGCGACCGCCGGGACGACGAACCCGCCCGGCGCCGCCTTGCACGGGATCAACCCCTCGCGACGGTCCTTCAGCGAGGACGCGACGAACGACAATTCCTGGAAATCGCGTATCGACAAGTGGTTCGATACGCCGAACCGCAGCAACATGCCGTTCTCCCGCCCTACGGGGCCCGCAACCGCCGAGAAACGGCGCTTTGCGGCATTATATGGCGCGTTGCAGCCTTTCTCGCAAGGCGGGCGCCGCCTACCAGGGGCGGGGGCGGGCGCCGGGCATGGGGGGCGGGCCGCCGGCCATGCTCGGAAAGCCGGCGGGGAGCCGCCCGCCCGCCTTCTTCATGCGCTTCATCATGGTCTGCATGTCCTTGAACTGCTTGAGCAGACGGTTCACGTCCGGGACGCCGACGCCGGCGCCGGCGGCGATCCGCCGCTTACGCGAGGCGTTGAGCAGTTTGGCGTTGGCGCGCTCGCGCGGGGTCATCGACGAGAGGATGGCCTGCTGGCGGCGGATCTGCCCATCGTCGATCTGCGCGCCGGCCAGCTGGCGGCGCATGCCGCCGATTCCGGGCAGCAGGCCGAGCACGCCGTCCATCCCGCCCATCTTGCGCAACTGGCGCAATTGGGCGGCGAAGTCGTCGAGGTCCATGCGGCCTTTCGACAGTTTGCGCGCCAGCGCCTCCGCCTCGTCCTTCTCGACGGTCTCGGCGGCCTTCTCGACCAGCGAGACCACGTCGCCCATGCCGAGAATGCGCGAGGCGACGCGGTCGGGGTGGAACTCGTCGAGGGCGTCGAGGCCCTCCCCGGTCCCGACCAGTTTGATGGGGCAGCCGGTCACGGCGCGCATGGAGAGCGCCGCGCCGCCGCGCCCGTCGCCGTCGACGCGGGTGAGCACGATTCCGGTCACGCCCGCGCGCGCCTTGAACGCGGCGGCGACGTTGACCGCATCCTGCCCGGTGAGCGCATCGGCGACGAGGAGCGTTTCGACCGGGTTCGCGGCGGCGCGCACCGCGGCGAGTTCGGCCATCAGCGCCTCGTCCACGTGCAACCGCCCGGCGGTGTCGAGCAGCAGGACGTCGCACCCGCCGAGGCGCGCGGCGCGCAGCGCGCGGTCGGCGATGGCGTCCGGCGGCTGGCCGGGGACGATGGGCAGCGCGTCGACCTCCGCCTTGCCGGCGAGCTGCGCCAGCTGCTCCTGCGCCGCGGGGCGGGCGGTGTCGAGCGAGGCGACCATGACCTTCTTGCGGTCGCGGACGGCGAGGCGGCGGGCGATCTTGGCGGTGGTGGTGGTCTTGCCGGAGCCTTGCAGGCCCACCAGCATGAGCACGGCGGGCGGCCCGGCGGCGAGCGACAGCGCCTCGCCGCCGGCGCCCAGGGTCTCGACGAGGCGGTCGTGGACCGCCTTGACGACCATCTGGCCGGGGGTGACGCTTTTCAGCACCTTCTCGCCGACCGCGCGCTCGCGCACCTCGGCGATGAAGGACCTGGCGACCGGCAGCGCGACGTCGGCCTCGAGCAGCGCCGCGCGCACCTCGCGCAGCGCCGCGTCGACATCGCCCTCGGACAACGCGCCGCGCCGGGTCAGCCGGCCGAAAATCTCCCCGAGCCTGCCGGAAAGCGTGTCGAACATGGGAACTGCGCCGCGAATCTGGAGAGTCCGGGGAAACGCCGGAGCGCCCGCCACTATCGCCGCCGCGGCGCCGGCGTCAAGGTTCGGGCGCGCGCCGGGCCGCCCGTTCGAGCAGGGCGTCGATCGCGGCGCCGCCATCGCCCCACTCGAGCTCGACCTCGAGGACGGCGGGAAGGGCGCGCACGCTTTCGGGCAGGCGGACGGCGTCCTTGGCGGTGGTGACGAGGACGGCGCCGAGCGCCGCCGCCTTGTCCGCCAGCGCCAGCACTTCGTGCGCGCGGTAGCGGTAATGGTCGGCGAACGCATGCGCCCCGGCCAGGACGCAGGACAGCGATTCCAGCGTTGCGAAGAACTTGTCGGGGCGGCCGATGCCGGCGAAGGCGACGACCGGGCGGCCCGCAACCGCCTCGGCGCCGCGGCCGGGGGCGAGGCGCGCCGCGACGACCGGAAGGCCGCGCGGCAGGCGGGCGCGGACGCCCGCCCGGTCGTCGCCCACCAGCACCGCCGCATCGGCGCGGGCGAGGCCCAGGGCGACGGGTTCGCGCAGCGGGCCGGCGGGCAGCAGGCGCCCGTTGCCGAACCCGTAGCCGCCATCGACGACCACGAGCGACAGGGCGGCGGCGAGCGCAGGGTCCTGGTGGCCGTCGTCCAGGACGACGACGTCGGCGCCGGCGGCGCGGGCGGCGCGGGCGGCGGCGGCGCGGTCGCGCGCCACCCAGGCCGGCGCCGCCCGCGCCAGCAGCAGCGCCTCGTCGCCCACCCGCCGCGCGTCGTGGCGTTCCGGGTCCACCGCCAGCGGCCCGCGCGCGCGCCCGCCATAGCCGCGCCCGATCAGATGCGGGGTCCGGCCGCGCGCGCGCAGCCGGGCGGCGACCGCCATCGCCACCGGAGTCTTGCCCGCGCCGCC
The DNA here is from genome assembly GCA_965242575.1 of Alphaproteobacteria bacterium. Lineage (GTDB taxonomy): Bacteria > Pseudomonadota > Alphaproteobacteria > UBA7887 > UBA7887 > JANQOH01. The sequence goes on along the minus strand of OZ251461.1, from coordinate 720,092 downwards.
GGCCACCAGGTTGCCGACGCAAACCGCCGGCAGCGGCGCCGGGGCCGGCCGCGCCCGCGCGCGGCGGGCCCGGGCGAGCAGGCCCCAGACGGCGGCGGCGGGCGCCAGCGCCCGCGCGCGCCAGCCGTCCTCGCGCCAGAATTCAGGCGCGCGCACCGGGCGGATTCCCGCCGCGGCCGGGCAGGAGGGGCGCCAGCGCCGCCAGCACGGCGTCGAGCGCGCCGGCCCGCCCGGCGATGGCGCGCGCCTGGCGCGCCGCCAGCCGCGCGCGCGCGGCGGAGTCGGCGAGCAGACCGCCCACCGCCGCCGCCAGCTCGCCGGCGTCCGCGACCGTGCGGAGCGCGCCGGCGGCGCGCAGGTCCGCCGCGACGGCGGAGAAGTTCGCCAGGTCCGGCCCGGTCAGGACCGCGCAGCCGAGCCGGATCGCCTCGACCGGGTTGTGCCCGCCGCGCCGCGCGATCGAGCCGCCGACGAAAGCCAGCGGCGCGGCGCGGTAGAACAGGCCGAGCTCGCCGAGGGTGTCGGCGATGTAAACGCCGGCCGCGGCGTCCGGCGCTGCGCCGCGCGACCGCAGCGCGGCGCGCAGGCCGCGCGCCGCCGCCGCGCGCGCCAGTTCCGCGCCGCGCTCGGGATGGCGGGGCGCGACGACGGCGAGCAATCCGTCGAGCCGCGCCCGCGCCGCCTGCTGCGCGGCGAACACCGCGGCCTCCTCGGCGCCGGGGTGGGTGCTCGCCGCGACCCAGACCGGGCGGGCGCCGACGGCGCGGCGCCAGGCGCGGAGCGCCGCCGGATCCGCCGGCGGCGGCGGGGCGGAGTCCTTGAGCGAGCCCAGCGCGCGCGCGTCCGGGGCGCCGAGGCGGCGGTAGCGTTCGGCGTCGGCCGCGGTCTGCGCCGCGACCAGGCGGAAGCCGCCGAGCAGCCGCCGCGCCGCGCCGGGGACGCGCCGCCAGCGCCGCCACGACCGCTCCGACATGCGGGCCTGCGCGAGGGCCAGCGGAACGCCGCGCGCGCGCGCCGCCAGGATGAGGTTGGGCCACAATTCGGATTCGACGAACAGCGCGAGGCCGGGCCGCCAGCGGTCGAGGAACCGCGCCGCCGCCCCGGGCAGGTCGACCGGCGCGTATTGGTGGACCGCGCGCGGCGGCAGGCGCTCCGCCGCGAGCCGCGCCGAAGCCACGGTGCCCGACGTGACCAGCACCGACAGCGCCGGGTCCTCCAGCAGGCGCGCGACGAGGGGGAGCACCGAGAGCGTCTCGCCGACGCTGGCGGCGTGCAGCCACACCAGCGGCCCGGCGGGGCGGGGCGCGGAGGGGACGCCCAGGCGTTCGCCGAGCCGCGCCGGGTCCTCCTTGCCGCGCGCGGCGCGGCGGCGCAGATGCGCGCGGACCGCCGGCGCGGCCGCCCCGGCGAGGCCGCGATAGAGCGCCAGCGCGGCGCCGGGGCCCGGAGAGTCCGGCGGCGCCGTCACTCCGCCGCCTGGGCGTGCGCGAACTGCATGTCGTAGAGGCGCGCGTACAGGCGGCCGGCGGCGCGCAGCTCGGCGTGGCCGCCCTGCTCCGCCAGCCGCCCGCCGTCGATGACGCAGATCAGGTCGGCGCCGCGGACGGTGGACAGGCGGTGGGCGATGACCAGCGTCGTCCGCCCGCGCTTGAGGCGCTCCAGCGCCGCCTGGACCTGGCGCTCCGACTCGGCGTCGAGCGCGGCGGTGGCCTCGTCGAGCAGGAGGATCGGCGCGTCCTTGAGCATCGCCCGGGCGATGGCTATGCGCTGGCGCTCGCCGCCCGACAGCGCGACGCCGCGCTCGCCGACGACGGTGTCGTATCCGTCCGGCAGGGCGGAGACGAAGCCGTGCGCCGCCGCCGCGCGCGCCGCCGCCTCCACCGCCGCCCGGTCCGCCGCCCCGCCCGGCGCGCCGTAGGCGATGTTGGCGAACACCGTGTCGTCGAACAGCGTCGCCTCCTGGCTGACCAGGGCGATGGCGCCGCGCAGCGAGGCCAGGGAGACGCCGCGCACGTCCTGCCCGTCGATCAGGACGCGGCCCGAATCGGGGTCGAAGAAGCGGGCGATGAGGTCGAGGACGGTGGATTTTCCCGCCCCCGACGGCCCGACCAGCGCCACGGTGGCGCCGCCGGGCGCCTCCAGCGAAATCCCGTTCAGCGCCGGGCGCCCGGCGCGGTAGGAGAACCGCGCCGCCTCCAGCCGGACGGCGCCGCGGCGCACCCGCAGCGGCGCCGCGTTCGCGGCCTCGACCACGCGGGGGCGTTCGTCGATCACGGCGAACACGCGCCGCGCCGCCGCGACTCCCTCCTGCAAGGTGGAGTACAGGCTGGCGACGCTCTTGAGCGGGCGGTAGGCCAGCATGAGCGCGGTGACGAAGGCGAAGAAGCTCCCGGCGTCGCGGGTCCCGTCGATGACCTGGGCGCCGCCGTAATAGAGCACCGCCGCCGCCGCCAGCCCGCCCAGCGCCTCCATGATCGGCGCGTTGGCCGCCCGCGTGCGGATGGGCTTGAGGAACTTGCGGAACATGCGCTCGATGACGGCGCGGGCGCGCGCCGACTCGTAGCCCTCCATGCCGTAGGCCTTGACGTGGCGGGCGCCCTGGAACACCTCGCCCAGCAGGGCGGAGAACTCGCCGATCTCCGCCTGCGCGCCGCCCACCGCCTTGCGCATCCGCCTGCCGAGGCGGCCGATGGGCCACCAGGCGAGGGGAAAGACGAAGAACACGATGCAGGCGAGCTCGGCGTTCTGGTAGAACATCAGCGCGACGAGGAGCGCGACCGTGAGCAGGTCGCGGACGAGGCCGGTCATGGTCGCCGCGGCCGCCTGGCGCACCAGCGCGGCGTCGCTGGTCAGGTTGCCGATCAGGCGGCCGGTGGGCGTCCGCTGGAAGTAGGCGAGGTCGAGGCGCATCAGGCGGTCGAAGGTCCGCGCCTGGAGGTCGGCGACCACCCGCAGCCCTACGTGGCTCATCAGCATCGTCTGGCTGAAATTCGCCGCCCCGCCGACGACGATCACGCAGAGGACGGCGAGCGGGACGAAGGCGAGCGCCGCCCGGTCGCGGGCGATGAAGATGTCGCCGACCACCGACTCCATGAGCCACGCCAGCGCCGGCTGCGCGCAGGCGGCGACGACCATGCAGGCGATCGCCGCCGCTATCCGGCCCTTGTAGCGGGCGAGGTGCTCCGCGGCCAGCCGGCGGGCCAGCGCGGCGGCCTCGCCCTTCACCGCGCCAGCCGCGCGACCAGCAGCCGGTGCAGCTCCGGCCCCGCCGCGACCAGCCCCCGCTTGCGCACGTCCGGAAGGTTGTAGCGCAGCGCGCCGCCGTCGGGAGTCGTCACCGCGCCGCCGGCCTCGCGGACCAGCAGGTCGCCGGCGGCGATGTCCCAGTCGCTCTTGGGCCGCAGCGCGACCGCGCCGTCGACGCCGCCGCAGGCGACCAGCGCGAGCTTCCAGGCGATGGCGTCGATGGGGCGGAGCTCGGCTTCGGGGACGCGCCCGCTCCACAGCGCGCGGCGGCGTTCGTGCCGGCTCGAGGCGAGCGCGGCGCCGGCGATGCTCGGCGCGGCGGACACCCGCGCCGGCGCGCCGTTCAGCCGCGCGCCGCCGCCGGCCACGGCGTCGTGGAACGCCTCCGCCGCCGGGTTGAAGACGCACGCCGCCACCGGGCGCCCGGCCTCGACGAGGGCGGCCGAGACCGCCCATTCGCGGTTTCCATGCACGAAGCCGCGCGTGCCGTCGATGGGGTCCACCACCCACACCTTGCGGGCGGCGAGGCGCGCCGGCTCGTCCTCGGCCTCCTCCGAGAGCCAGCCGTAATCGGGCCGCGCGCCCGCCAGCGCCTCGCGCAGCGCGGCGTCGACCGCCAGATCGGCCTCGGTGACGGGGTCGCCGGGACTCTTCTCGCGGACCTCGTAGCGGTCGCGGCCGCGCCGGAAGTAGTCGAGCGCGAGCGCGCCGGCGTCGCGCACCGCCCGGCGCAGAAGATCGTGGTCGCGGGCGAGCGCCCCGCCGGTCACAGGCCGGCCACGGTCATGCCGTCGACGCGGAGCGTCGGGGCGTCGAGACCGTGGCGGAACTCCAGGTCGTCGGCCGGGGTCGTCCGGGGGAACATCTCCAGCAGGTTGCCGGCGACGGTCATCTCGCTCACCGGGTGGGCGATCTCGCCCTTCTCGATCCAGAAGCCCGACGCGCCGCGGCTGTAGTCGCCGGTGGTGGGGTTGAAGCTCATCCCCATCGCCTCGGTGACGTAGAAGCCCGATTCGACGCCGCCGATCAGCGCCTCGCGGCTTTCGCGCCCGGCCGCCATGTAGAGGTTGCTCGGCCCCGGCGCCGGCGCGCCGGCCGGGCCGCGCGCGGCGTGGCCGGTGGCGGCGAGGCCGAGCCGCCGCGCCGAGCGCGAGTCCAGCAGCCAGCTGGCGAGCGCGCCGTCCTCCACCACCGCCAGCCGGCGGCCCGCCGCGCCCTCGCCGTCGAACGGGCGCGACGCCAGGCCGCGCGGGCGGTGAGGGTCGTCGATAATCGCGATTCCGGGCGCGAACAGCGCTTCGCCCATGCGGTCGCGCAGGCAGCTGGTCCCGCGGACGACGGCGGCGCCGGAGACCAGGCCGGCGAGCAGCCGGACGAAGCCGCCCGACACCCGGGGGTCGAACACCACCGGCGCGCGCCCGCTCTCGCGCTTGCGCGCGCCGAGCCGGGCCACGGCGCGCTCGCCGGCGCGGCGCCCGATCGCCTCCGGCGCCTCGAGGTCGGCGGCATGGCGCGCGGAGCGCCACTCGTAATCGCGCTCCATCGCCGTGTCGCCGCCGGCGACGACCGAGGCGAACACGCCGAAGCGCGTCCCCTCGTAGCGCCCGGCGAAGCCGTTGGACGCCGCGAGGGCTACGGCGCCGCGCCGCCAGCTGGCCCCGGCGCCCTCGGAATTGGTCACGCCGGCGACGGCGCGCGCCGCGTCCTCGGCCGCGGCCGCGGCGGCGAGCAGCGACTCCGACGCCGGCTCGGCGGAATCGGCGAGGTCGAGGTCGGGGAGCTCCGCCGCCATGCGGTCGCGGTCGGGCAGGCCGCAATGGGGGTCTTCGGGGACGGCCGCGGCCATCGCCAGCACGCGCTCGACCAGCGCGCCGCGCGCCTCCGCGCCGAGGTCGGTGGCGGAGGCGACGGCCTGCCGCGCGCCGATGAACACGCGCACGCCCAGCTCCGCCGCCTCGGCGCGCTCCACCCCCTCGTTCTCGCCCATGCGCCACGACGCCTCCAGCGCCGCCGAGCGCGCGAGCATGGCGTCGGCCGCGTCGGCGCCGGCGCGCCGGGCGCGGGCGACCAGGTCGTCCAGCAGGTCGAGGTCGCGCCCGCCGGCGGCGCCGAAGCCGGTCATCCGCGGCCGAGATAGGGCTGGGTCACGGGCAGGACGGTGGCGGTCAGCACGTTCACCGCCGGGTCCATTCCCGCCATCGTTACCGCCGCGCGGCCGATTTCGGCGAGCGGGATCAGCCCTTCGCGCCGCGAGATCTCCTCGCGCCCGCGCCAGATGTCGGTCGCCACGTTGCCGGGATGGAGGATGCCGACGGCGACGCCGTGTTCGCGCGCGTCGAGGGCGAGCGAGCGGGTGAGCCCCTCCAGCCCGAACTTGCTCGCGGTGTAGGGCGCGGCGTGGGCGCGCGACATCTGCGCCGAAATGCTGCCGACGTTGAGTATCCGCCCCGACTTCGCGGGGATCATGAGCCGGAGCGCGGCGCGGGCGCAGAGGAACGCGCCGGTGAGGTTCACGTCGATGACCTTGCGCCACGTGTCCGGGTCCATCTCATGCGTCGGCCCCGGCGCCGACATCCCGGCGTTGTTGACGAGGACGTCGAGCCGTCCGTGGCGTTCGGCGACGCCGGCGAACAGCGAGTCCACCTGCGCGTCGTCGGTCACGTCGCAGGGCGCGGCCTCCGCCGCGGCGCCGATGTCGCCCGCCGCCGCCTCCAGGACCTCCCGCCGCCGCCCGGCGAGCGTCACCCGCGCCCCGGCGGCCGCGAACGCCTGGGCGATCGCCTTGCCGATTCCGCTTCCGCCCCCGGTCACGAGCGCGATCTTTCCGTCGAGCATCGCCGCCGCCTCCCCAGTTTGCGCCGCCCCGGTCCGCCCGCCTTGCGCGCCGCGCCGCGTTCGCGTATCGCGCGTCGCGGCCGCGGCGGCGGCCCCCGTCACAATCGCGCGTCCGCCCGCGGGCTTCAAGCCTCGCCGGGCGCGGCGATCCATCGATCCGCGCCCGGACCGGGCGCCGCGGGAGGAGCCATGATCCACGAACTGCGCATGTACACATGCAAGCCGGGGACCGTCGGCAAGGTGCTGGAGGCGAGCGGCACGGTCGCCCGCCGCATCCGCGAAGGCGACAGATACGGGACGCTGGAGGGGCATTTTTCCTCCGAGCTGGGGCGGCTCAACCAGTTCGTCCATCTGTGGCGCTACGGCGACATGGCCGAAATGGCGCGGCTGCGCGGCGAGCTCGGCAAGCTGGAGGCGTGGCGGACCGAATACGTCCCGTTGATCCGCCCGCACCTGATCGACCAGACGGTGCGCGTCATGAACCCGCTGCGCGACATGCGCGAACCCGAAGGCGCGGGCAACATCTACGAATTGCGCATCTACCGCCTGCCGCCGGGCAAGGCGGCGGGGTGGGGCCGGGCGATGGCCGAGGCGCTGCCGGCGCGCGAGAAGTATTCGCGCAACATCGGCCTGTGGGTCACGCAGATCCCCGACCCCAACGAGGTCGTCCACCTGTGGGCGTATCCGAATTTCGAGGCGCGCATGGAGGCCCGCCGCGCCTCCCAGGCCGACCCGGAATGGAAGGCGTTCCTCGCCGCCAACGTCGGCGCGCTGGAGACCATGTCGTCGACCCTGCTGCTCCCCTCCGCCTGGTCGCCGCGCGGGTAAGGCGCGTCACGCCGCCGCGTCGAGGCCGCGCGCGAGGTCGAGGACCTGCTCCAGCAGGGCGAGCCGGGCGGAATCGTCCGGCCCGTCGAGGCGGACGGTGAGCGCGTCGATCCCGGCGCCGCGGTAGCGGCGGAGGCGGTCGCGCACCGCCGCCGGCGGGCCGAAGGCGCCGAACCGCGTCACCATCGCGTCGGGGACCCGCGCGGCGGCGGCCTCGCGCCTGCCGCCGCGCCACAGGCGCTGGACCGCCTCGGCGTCGTCGGCGTAGCCCGCGCGGGCGTAGGCGTCCTTGTAGAAGTTGGTCCGGGCCGACCCCATGGCGCCCATGGTGAACGCCACCGCCGGCTTGCGCGCCGCGGCCAGCGCCGCGACGTCGTCGCCGATGGCGACCGGGCAGGCGGCGTGCAGGGCGATATCGCCGAGGGTCCGCCCCGCCGCCTCGGCGCCGCGCCGCAGATGGGCCAGATGCGCCTCCGCATGGTCGGGCGAGAACGAGGTTCCGAGCCAGCCATCGGCGGCGCCGCCGGCGTATTCGAGCGCGCGCGGCGCCAGCGTGGCGAGGAAGATCGGGATTCGCGCCGGCGGATGGTCGAGGCGGATGGCCTTGCCCTCGCCGCCGGGCAGCGGCAGCGTGTGGTGGCGGCCGGCGTAGCGCAGTTTCTCGCCGCGGCAGGCCATGCGGACGATCTCGACCGTTTCGCGGAGCCGGCCCAGCGGCGCGCGGTAGGGGACGCCGTGCAGCCCCTCGACCACCTGCGGGCCGCTGGCGCCGAGGCCGAGGACGAAGCGCCCGCCGCTGAGCGCGTGCAGCGACAGCGCCGTCATCGCCGTCATCGACGGCGCCCGCGCGCTGATCTGCATGATCCCGGTTCCCAGAACGATGCGCTCGGTGCGCGCCGCGAGGTAGGCGAGGGTGGTCGCCGCGTCCTGCGCCCACGCTTCCGCCGACCAGGCGTATGCGGCGCCGAGCCGCTCCGCCTCGGCGACGAAGGCGGCCGTGGCGGCGATGTCGCGGCGGTCGTATCCGCCGACGGAAATCCCTATCTTCACGCCGTCCCCCGTTCGCCGCGCCGCAGGCATGGTAGCGCCGGGCGCCGGAGCCGGCGAGGCGGGGCGGCGGGCGCGGGAGGAGGCGGCGATGAAGCGGTGGCGCGCGGCGGTTCTCGCGGCGGCGGCGGCGGTCCCGGTTGCGGCGGTCCCGGCCGGCGCGCAGGCGGCGCCCGTCTTTTCGGAGTCGTCGGGCAGCGTCGTCGTCGAGGGCCGCGGCTTCCTCCGCCCGCCGGCGTTCCCCGGCCAGCGCCGCCACGGCGTTTCGGTCGCGGTCGAACCCGAACTCTACCTCGAATGGGACGACGGCTCGGCGCTGACCGTCCGGCCGTTCCTGCGCGCCGACGGCGCCGACCCGGAGCGCAGCCGCGGCGACCTGCGCGAGTTCCACCTCCGTATCGTCCGCGACGACTGGGAGCTCGGTCTGGGCATCGGCAAATTGTTCTGGGGCGTCGCCGAGTCGTTTCATCTGGTCGACATCGTCAACCAGACCGACCTGGTGGAGAACATCGACCTGGAGGACAAATTGGGCCAGCCGATGGCCCATCTGACGCTGGTCCGCGACTGGGGCGACGTCGACCTGGTGTGGATGCCGCTGGTCCGCGAGCGGACCTACCCGGGGCGGCGCGGGCGGCTGCGGAGCGCCGTCGCGGTCGATGCCGGCGCGGCGCGCCACGAATCCGCCGCCGGGCGCCGGCGGCAGTCCGTCGCGCTGCGCTACAGCCACAGTTTCGGCGGCTGGGACCTGGGCGTTTACCGATTCCACGGCGTGGCGCGCGAGCCGTCGCTGGCGCCGCGCGTCGACGCCTCCGGCGGCCTGACCCTTGTCCCGACCTACGAGGTCATCGACCAGACGGGGCTGGACCTGCAATACACGACCGGCGGGTGGCTGTGGAAACTGGAGGCGCTGCATCGCCGGGGCCAGCGCGACGCCCGGGGCGCGGAGCGCGACTACGCCGCCTTCGTCGGCGGGTTCGAATACACGTTCTACGGCGCTCTGGGCGGGGCGGACGTCGGCGTCCTCGTCGAGCATCTGCGCGACGGCCGGGGCGGCGCCGCGCCGAACCCGTTCCAGAACGACCTTTTCGCGGGGGCGCGGCTGGCGTTCAACGACGCGGCGGACACCGCGCTGCTCGCGGGCGCGATCCGCGACCTCTCCAGCGGCGCGGCGCTGTTCACGCTGGAGGCGAGCCGGCGCGTCGGCGCGGGCGTCCGGCTGGCGGCGGAGGCGCGGCTGTTCGCGGACGTCCCGCCGGACGGCGCGTTGCGCGACCTTCGCGGCGACGATTTCGTCCAGCTGTCGGCCGGGTGGTTCTTCTAGGCGCGGACGAACAACGCGTAGATGACGATGAGCGCGACCGCCGCCGCCTGGGTGGCGACGCGCAGGCGCATCAACGCGTTGCCGTAGCGCCGGTTGAAGCCGCCGCCGCGCAGCATGCCGGCGACGCCGACCAGCAGCACGGCGAGCACCGCGGCCAGCGACACCGCGATGAGCATGGGAAACACCGCCCGCAGCGCGTCCATGACGTCCCTCCGCCGATGGGCCGCCATCCTACACCGGCGCGCCGGCGGCGGCTCGCGCCGGCCTGTATTTCTATTTTCGTTCTTGACGCGCGCCGCTCCCGCCGGGTAAGGCGGGCCGCGTCCGCGAGGACGCCCCGCGCCGAGGCCCGCCATATGCTCCCGCTCCACGCCGGTCCCGATCCCGCCAGCCCCACGCCGTGACCCCTGCCGCGTTCATCGCCAAGTGGCGGGCTTCGGAGTTGAAGGAGCGCTCCGGGAGCCAGGAGCACTTCATCGACCTGTGCCGCCTGCTCGGAGAACCCACCCCCGCAGAGGCCGACCCGTCGGGCGAGCGCTATTGTTTCGAGCGCGGGGCGCGCAAGGACACCGGCGGCGACGGCTGGGCGGACGTGTGGAAGCGCCATTGCTTCGCCTGGGAATACAAGGGCAGGCGCGCCGACCTCGACGCCGCGTTCGACCAGCTGCGGCAATACGCGCTGGCGCTGGAGAACCCGCCCTTGCTCGTCGTTTGCGACATGGCGCGGTTCCGCATCCGCACCAATTGGACGAACAGCGTCAGCGCGACGCATGAGTTCGGCCTCGACGACCTCGCCGACGCGGCCGTCCGCGATACGCTCAAACGGGTTATGGCCGACCCGGAGCGTCTGCGTCCGGGGGAAAGCCGGCAGGCGCTCACCGAGCGGGCGGCGGCGGCGTTCGCGGCGCTGGCGCGGTCGTTGCGCGAGCGCGGCCACGCCGCGCCGGCGGTGGCGCATTTCGTGAACCGCCTCGTGTTCTGCATGTTCGCCGAGGATGTGGGCCTGCTGCCCGGCGCCATGTTCACGCGGATGCTGGAGCGCGCGCGGCGCCGGCCCGAAGACTTCGCGGCGCTGGCGGGCCGCCTGTTCGGGGCGATGGCGCAGGGCGGCGATGTCGGGTTCGAGACCGTCGCGCGGTTCAACGGCGGGCTGTTCGACGACGATTCGGCTTTGCCTCTGGCGCGTTCGGAGATCGACGCGGCGCTGGCGGCGGCGGCGCTCGACTGGTCGGAGATCGACCCCTCCATCCTGGGCACGCTGTTCGAGCGCGGGCTGGACCCGGACAAACGCTCGCAACTGGGCGCGCATTACACCGACCGCGACAAGATCATGCGCATCGTCGACCCCGTGGTGGTCCGCCCGCTGCTGGCGGAGTGGGCGGCGGCGAAGGCGGAGGTCGCGGCGGCGCAGGCGCGCGCCGGGCGCGCGCGTTCGGCGGCGGCGCGGGCGCGGCGTCGGGCGGAGGCGCGGCGGTTGCTGGACGGCTTCCTCGAGCGCCTGCGCGGCTTCACGGTGCTCGACCCCGCCTGCGGTTCGGGAAACTTCCTGTATCTGGCGCTGCACGCGCTGAAGGACCTGGAGCACCGCGTCCAGCTGGAGGCGGAGGCGCTGGGGCTGGAGCGCGGCTTCCCCGCGGTCGGCCCGGCGAACGTGAAAGGGATCGAACTCAACGCCTACGCGGCGGAACTGGCGCAGGTGTCGGTGTGGGTCGGCGAGATCCAATGGATGCGGCGCAACGGGTTCCGGGAGTCGCGCGATCCGATCCTGAAGCCGCTGGAGACGATCCAGTGCCGCGACGCGATCCTGTCTCCGGAGGGCGGGGCGCCGGAGTGGCCGGCGGCGGACGTCGTCATCGGCAACCCGCCGTTCCTGGGCGACAAGGCGATGCGGGGCGGGTTGGGCCATGAATATACGGAGCGTTTGCGCCGCGCATATCTGCGCTCGGTTTCCGCGTCTGCCGATCTCGTCTGCTACTGGTTTCACCGGGCCGGGGAACTGGTGGCGCGGGGCGATCTGGCGCGCGCCGGGCTGGTGGCGACGAACTCGATCCGGGGCGGAAGCAACCGCGCGGCGTTGGATCGCATCGTCGAGAACGGCGCGATTTTCGACGCATGGTCCGACGAACCCTGGGTCAACGACGGGGCCGCCGTGCGGGTGTCGCTGGTTTGCTTCGCGCGCGGGAGCTCCGGGCTTCCCGTGCGCCTGAATGGCGCGCCGGCGACGCGTATACATTCGGACCTGACCGGCGGCGCCATCGATCTGACGCGGGCGCGGCGGCTCGCGGCGAACCGGTCGGCGGCGTTTCTGGGAGTCAACAAGAACGGCCCGTTCGACGTTCCGGGCGATCTGGCGCGCGCATGGCTGCGCCTGCCCGCGAACCCCAACGGACGGCCCAACAGCGATGTGCTCAAGCCCCGGATCAACGGATCGGACCTGATGCGGCGCTCCTCCGACCGGTGGATCGTCGATTTCGGATCCGACATGACCGAATCCGACGCGGCGCTTTTCGAGGCCCCGTTCGCCCACGTCGTTGAACACGTGAAGCCCCGGAGACTGTCGAACCGCGTGAAATCGCTCCGGGAGGAATGGTGGCGCCACTCGCGCTCCCGCCCCGCCATGCGGCGGGCGCTGTGCGGCATGTCCCGTTGCATCGTAACGCCCACGATGGCCAAGCACCGCGTGTTCGCGTGGCTCGACACGGGCGTATGCCCGGACCATCAGCTGATAGTCATCGCGCGCGACGACGACACGGCCTTCGGCGTCCTGCACAGCCGCTTCCACGAGGCCTGGTCGATCCGATTGGGTTCGACGCTTGTCGGCGCGCCGCGCTACACCCCCACGACCACGTTCGAGACCTTTCCCTTCCCCGAGGGCCTGTCCCCCGACATCCCCGCCGCCGGCTACGCCGACGACCCGCGCGCCATCGCCATCGCCGAGGCGGCGCGCCGCCTGGTCGAGTTGCGCGACCGCTGGCTCAATCCGCCCGAATGGGTCCAGTGGACCGACGAGCCCGTCCCCGGCTACCCGCCCCGCCCCCTCCCCCGCGACGCCGCCGCCACGCGCGAGCTGGACAAGCGCACTCTCACCGCCCTATACAACGTCCGCCCCCGCTGGCTCGCCGACGCCCACGCCGCCCTCGACTCCGCCGTCGCCGCGGCCTACAGATGGGACGCGGACATTTCCGACGAGGATGCGCTGCGCGAACTCCTCGCCCTCAATATGGCGGGCAGGAGCGAATGACGCCGAACCGGCCACGAGCGCGGTCTGGAAAATATAGGTCAGCCATCCACGTCAACCTCGTCCAGCCTCTCGCCGAACCTCGTCTGGGGTGAGTGCGCTTTCATCTTGGCAAGGTCGTTACGAATATCGTCGGCCACCTCCGACACCTCTCGCGCCACTTCGGGAGACTCCCCAAGCTCCCGTCGCAGCGCAACCGTCATCGGCAGCAAGAGCATCGACGATGGCGATGCGGAAACCCATTTCAGAACGTCCGATTCATGGAATCGCCCGCAAAGTCCCACCAGATAAGCGACCACGACTTTGACGCGATCCTCGGCCTCCGGGAGCATCCGGAGCGCCTCCGCAATATCGGATTCCGACGCCGCGCGATCTCCCATCAGACTGCTGGCCACGGCGCGAATGCCATGCCCATCGATCCGGTCCGCCGAATCCGCGAACCCCATGTCAAACGCCCGTGAGGCCGTCGCGCGCGCATCTGCGAATTTTCCGTTCGTTAGCCAATGAAGCGCCACCTTAAGCATCAGCCTCCCCACCCGTTCGGAGAATCCGTTCCCACTATCCGGCCGCACATGCAACCATGCCCTGTCGAATGCGTCGACCCGATCCGTTATCTTGTCGAGAACATCAAGCGCTTCATCCATTCGCTCCATCTCGATTAATGTCGAGCATTTACGAACATGCGTGATTCCAACGAGAAAGCGAACGCCTTCCTTGTCGTCGCTGTCGAATTTGTTCATCGCTTCGCTGTACACAAGCAACGCCTCTTCCTTCCTACCCATGGCGTCGAGCGATTGGCCTTTGGACAGAAACGCTTGCACAAAAAAGAATCGGTGATCGGCTCCCGCCTTCTCAAACCGCCGGATCGCGTCATCGAGAATGCCTAGAGATTCTTCGTATCGACCAGCCCCGACGAAATTCGATCCGATGTTGGCAAGCGCCACGGCGGCATTTTCCCCGCCAATCTCGGACCCATATTCTCTCTCTATTCTCTCGATAGTGCGAAGAATAACCAGAGATTCGTCGATCATTCCCCGGTGCGTCAGGTCCATACCCTCAGAGACCAAGTGGCCGATGATAATCGTACCTTCTATCTCGCCTTTTTCTCGGCAGAATATCCTCACGGCGTCTTCCAGCGCCGCCCTGGACTCTTCCCTCATGCCTTTTATGATCAGTGCGCCGCTCTTGATAATAAAAGCGCGAGCAACCGGTAAGTCGAATTGCGAACCTTCCGTATCGTGAAATCGTCGCAATGCTTCATCCGCGGCGCTCAGAGATTCGTCTATTCGATCCACATTCTTCAGCTCTGAACTTTTATCCACGAGCGTATCGGCGATCAGCGGAACAACTCGAGAATTATCGCTATCCCCGAATTTCCCCATGATCTCGTCATAGGTTTTCAGCGCATCGCAGGGCCGATTCATATACGCCGATGCATGTCCTTTGTTCAGAAGCGCATGAGCTATCACGAATTCGGCCAGGGGATGATCGATATTGCCGAATCGCCGCGCGGCGGTGTCGAAAATTTCAACCGCATTTTCAGGTTGATTTTTAGATATTTCTGCGCTTCCGCTAGACATTATCGTCATGAAGACAATATGATCGAAATCCAGATAGATATGCGTCTCGAAATTTTGCATAATGTCGCTGATAATGTTAACCACTTCTCCGTACTCTTTATCGACGATTAACTCGATGATGTTTCTAGTGAAAGACGAATCAATCCGATGAAGAGCATCGGCGTCTCGTCCGGAGTCGAATTCCCTGACGAGACTGTTATACGCCCGCAACGCGTTGAGAATTTGCCCGGAATCCGTAAGCCGGTTAACCTTCTCAAGGAGATCGGGTGATTTTTGGCCATCTTCCCCAAATCCGTTGCTGTCGGAAACGACCGGAGGGGCAAAGAAAGCCGCAGGCGTTTCGGTGAGGAGTCGATCTCTGTATCCAGCCAATCTCGGCTCGGCAATCAATCGCTTCAGCGCCGCGGCGTGAAGCGCGCGCATTTCCTCGCCAACCGCCGCCGCGTCGCGGGCTATGCGGGCGCCGATGTCCATCAATTGCGTCGGCGAGTAATAAGAGGACATGAACCGGATCAGGACCTCGACGACATGGCCGGCGCCGCCATGCCGCTTCCGGAGCAGGTAGTAGATATTGTACAACCTCTCCGTCACGTAATACCGCTTGCGGCGGCGATCGCCGCCGTCTTCCTCGACCGCCCCGCGTTGGCAAAGACGCCGCAATTGCGCGCTGCACGCGCTGCTGTTCAGTCGCGCCCGGTCGGCGATCTCGCGCGTCGTCGCCGGCTTCCAGAGTTCGGCGAGGGCGAGATAGACCCGCCGCTCTTGCGCCGGGAGCCCGTCGAGATGGCCCTTGAAGTAGTCGGTGTGGTCGTCGATCAGGTTCAGCAGGCCGTCCATCAACGCCGAGAAGGCGAACCGCGAGTCGAAACGGGCGACGATGGCGATCAGCCGGGCGTTGCCGCCGGTGAGTATCTGCACCGGACGGACGGATCTCCCGGCGGGGCGCCGCCCGGACACGGCCTCCCACAACGCGGCGCATTCCCCGGTGTCGAGGGGGCGCAGCAGTATCGGGCGGAAGAACCCGTAGAACGCTTCGGCAGGGTCGTCGATCTGTTGGAACCGGCTCGTGGCGCTGGCGAGCAGGACGATCCGCGGCTCGGTCTGGAGGGTATGGCGAAGCCGCCATGCGTCGTCGGCGGCGTCGCGCATATCGGCGAACATCATGTTCAGGTTTTCGACGACGAGCACGAGCCGCTTGTCTTCGCGCTCCGCGAAACCGAGCACTGCGCCGAGGCAGCGGTCCGCCAGCCGCCGGTCGTCGCGTTCGGCGCGCAGCTCCTCATAGCTCCGCTGGAGGTCGGGCTCGTCCTCGCGGCGCGGCGCCTGGTCGGCGAGGTGGGCGAGGCAGGCCAGCCAGAACTCGCCGCAGCTGCCGATCTCGTAGCTTTCCTCGGGGAAGACGACAGGGAACAGGTTTTCGGAAAGCGCGGGGTCGCGGCGCGCCTCGGCCGCCGCGCGCAGCAGCAAGGTCGTCTTGCCGCTGCCGCGCGAGCCTAGGACGATCATATGCGCGTTCGACTCCGCCGTGCATCCCCGCAAGGTTTCGAGGATCGATTCCAACTCGCTTTCGCGCACACGGAACGACGACACCAACTCGTCGTCGGTGAGAAAACCGGGATTGTATTTCATATCCTTCATGTCCGCCTCCCTCGCCGCCGGGCGTCAGCGTTCCCAGGCGGGAACGAACCCGTCGCCATGCCGAGCGCGCCACCAGTCCTCGAGCCAGCCGGAAACGAACCGGTGGCCGCCGTCCGTCGGGGCGAGATACCCGTCATGCCGGAGCACCTCCATCGCGTCGGAGACGCCGCCCGCCGGGTCGGAGTCCGGCGGCGCGGCGAAATGGGCGCGATAGCGTCCGAGGGAATCGTCCGAAAGCCGGCCGCCATGGACCGCCGCGTCGGTCAGGATTTCAAGCGCGATGCGGTATCCGTCGTTGCCGAGAACCTCCTTCAGCCTCTGCTCGTAGTGGTCCAGGTCGATCTGCCCGGCGCTTCCCAACATGTCGTTCCGGTACACGCGCTCGACGTCGCTCGGCCCGGCGGCGCTCCGCCGGCGCCGGCGAAGGTCTTCGTGCAGCAAGTCGAAAAACTGCTGGACGTGGTGGGGAACGCAACAGCGCAGCCGGCGGCACATCCCGCGGCGCGCCTCCTCCGGGAGGCCGACCTCGTATCTTTGCGCCAGCGCCGCCAGACAAGCGGAGGCGACCTCCTCCGTCCAGGGTTTCAATTCGTAACGGGGGAAAACGTTGGCGTGCGCGCTCAACCCCGCGCGCCGCAAGATCGGCTCCAGCCCGACGCTGCCGGAGACGATCATGACGACCTTGCCCTTGTGGGTCTGCGCGTTCTTGCGCAGGAAGCTCAGGAACAGGTCCGCGACCGGCCGTCCCTCCGGTCCTTTGAGCAGCCGGTTGACCAGAATGGGCAGTTCGTCGATGGCGAGCGCGACCGGCCGGTCGTGGGCCGCGAGGGCCTCGAATATCCGCTCGCCGTCGCGCCGCCAGCTTCCGGCGTCGATCCCGGCGCGCAGTTTGACCCGCGCGTCGGCGATTCCCACTTCCTCGATTCGCTCGCCGAGCGCCTTCAGGGGGGCGAACAGCGGCGCCACGCGGCCCCACAGATTCTCCGCCCGGCAAGTCCGGAAGCCGATTTCGGCGATGGCGTCCGCCGCGTCCGCGGCGTGCTCCAGATCGACGAACACGGTCTCGAATTCGCCGGTCTCCGCAAGCCGGCGCAGCGTTTCGCGCACCAGGCTCGTCTTGCCCATGCGGCGCTGCGCCGTCAGCAGCGTGTGCGCGCCGCTCCGCGCGCGCTCCGTCAGCGCGTCGAGCTCGGCCTCGCGATCGAAAAATTTCTCGCCGGAAACCCAGTTTCCGCCCGCCTTCTCGAGCATCGTCGCCCCTGCCAACGAATCGGTTGCCAACAATATCGTTGCCAACCGATTCGTTGTCAAGTCCGGCGGGTGACGGCGGGCTCGGCGCTCGCGATATGGCGGGCGGGAGCGAACGACGCCGCGTCATGCCCTATCGTTCATGCGCCGGGCATGCTACACGGCGCGCATGAACCGGGCGAGCGATCGGATCAGGGCGGCGGCGCGGGACGCGATCCGCGCGGCGGGGACGGGGGCGCGGCGGTTCGAGCGCGAGCGCGGACTCAAACCCTGGACGCTGCGCGGGCTGCTCGACCCCAAACGCGAACAGGCGCCTTCGGTGGACCGGGCGGCGGACATCTGCGCGGCGCTCGGGCTCGAACTCACCATCCGGCCCAGGGGCCGCCCGCCGGTCCGCCAGATCGAGGTGGTGGAGATCGCCGCCGCCGCGGGGGGCGGGACCGAGGCGGCGGAGGAGCGGACGGTGGGCGCGCTCGCCTTCCGCCGCGACTGGCTCGAGGGCCAGGGGCTGGACCCCACCCGCTGCGTCGTCATCGGCGTGCGCGGCGCGTCGATGGAGCCGACCCTGCCCGACGGCGCGCGCATCCTGGTGGACCGGACGGACCGGCCCCGCCGCGCCGGGCGGCTCTACGTGCTGCGCACCGCGGACGGGCTGGTGGTCAAGCGCGCCGGGCGGCGCGGCGGGTGCTGGCGGCTGGAGAGCGACAATCCCGCGCCCGACTACCCGCCCGCGCCGTGGCCGGCGGACGCCGAGACCATCGGCGAGGTCCGGTGGATGGCGCGGACCTTCGCGTGAGCGGCGGCGCGCCCGAACGGAAACAACGGCTTGCGGGCGCCGCCGCGTTCGGCTTATGCTCGCGTCCGTGCGCCGCGCCGGTTCCGGCGCACCGACGGGGGAGCCCTTCCGCGCCCGGCGCGGCGGGTCGAGGGTGGCGATCATGACGATCGGTTTGAGGCGGACCGCGCCGCGCGTCGCGGCGTTCATCGCGGCGGGCGCGCTCGGCGCCTGCTCGTTTACCGGCGGCGGGCCGCGCCCGGCCGAGACCCCGCCGCCGCCGCCGGCGGCGATGGCGGACGACGGCGGGATCGCGGCCGCCGCCCCGGCGCCGCCCCCGGCAACCGCCGCGGCGCCGGCGTTCCGATCGGCCGCGGCGCCGGTGGAGGGCGCGCCGTCGCGGCTGTTGCGCCGGCGCGCCAGCGAACTCGCCAACGAGCTGTCCGGACTGGCGCGGCTGATCGAGACCCAGCGCGCGGAGCTCCGCGAGCTCGCCGGCGGCGCCGGGGAATCGGCGGAGCTCTACGTCGCCGCCGTCGACGCGGTCCGCGACCGGCTGCGGGCGGGCGCCTCGCCCGACGACCCCATCCTCGTCGCGCAGTGGCGGTCGGCGCAGACCGCGCTGCAAGCCGTCGCCGCCGCCTATTCGGCGCGCCTGCGGGAGCTCGGCGAGCGCATCGAGGGCAATAGCGGCATGGCCGCCTACCTGTCCGAATCGACTCGCGCGGCGCGGTCGGTGCACGACGCGCTGGGCGCCGACCGCTCCGCCATCGCCGGGGTGGAGAGCGAACTCGCCCGGGTGATGGGCGACAACGACCGCCTGCTCGCCGAACTCGGCCAGACCTTCGCCCGCTATGCGGGGTATCTCGACGGGAGCGCGGACGGCGCGCTGGCGGCGCTCGAACCGGCGGCGGGCATGGCCGCGGCGCCGCTGCCGCGCGCCGGGGCCGGCGGGCCGGCGCTCGTCGTCATCCGTTTCGACCGCGGCGACGCGGACTTCGAGAACGCGCTTTACGACGCGGTGAGCGCGGCGCTGCAACGCCGCCCCGACGCGCGGTTCGAACTGGTCGCCGTGTCTCCGGCGGCGGGCGGCGCCGGGGAGGCGGCGCGCCACGCCGAGGCGGCGGCGCGCAACGCCGGGCGGGTCATGGACTCGCTGATCGCCATGAACCTGCCCGCCGACCGGCTGCAACTCGCCTTTTCGACCTCGCCCGACGCGCGGGTCGGCGAGGTGCGCGTCTTCGCCCGGTGATCGCGCGGACGGCGCTCCTCCTTCTCCTGCTCGCGCCGCCGGGCGCGGCGGCGGCGGACGACTCGACCGCGCCCGGCGAAGCCGACCGGCGCGCCATACGCGGCGTCATCGCGGCGCAGATCGACGCCTTCCGGCGCGACGACGCCGAGGCGGCGTTCGCCCTCGCGGCGCCGGGAATCCAGGTGAAGTTCGGCAACGCCGCGGCCTTTCTGGCGATGGTCCGGGCGGCCTACCGCCCCGTCTATCGGCCCGCCGAGGTGAGTTTCCGCGCCCTCGACCTGTCGGGGCGGACTCCGGTGCAGGAGGTTCTGGTGGTCGATTCCGACGGCGCGGCGCATCTGGCGTTCTACCCCATGCGGCGGGCCGACGGCGCCTGGCGGATCGCCGGCTGCGTCCTCGTCCCGTGGGAGGGCGGCCGCGCCGGGCTTCCTCCCCGCCCGGCCGCGCGGCGGAGGGCGGCCGCGTGAGCACGCTGCGCACCGGAATCCCGCCGGGAGCGATGACGGCGCGCTTGTTCTCGACCCGTCCGGCGACGGAGAACCGGGTTCGGGCGCTGCGCCGGCCGGCGGCCGGACGGAGCGCGTAGAACCCGGTTCGGAGCGGGAGTCAGTTGAGGCGGATGCGGACTCCCACCATCGCGGCGAAGGGCTGGCCCGGCGAGATGAACCGGGGGTCGGTTATCCCGCCCGGCAGTTCGCGGATCGGCACTTCGTCGCCGGTCTCGCCCAGCACGCCGAAGGTCTCGTAGCGCTTGTCGAAAATGTTCTCGATGCGCCCGAACGCCTCGATCCAGTCGGCGATCCGGTAACTGGCGTCCAGGTTCGCCACCGCGTAGCCGTCCGTCCGGGGCAGCAGGTTGCCCTCGTCGCCGCGCAGGTGAACGCCGGAGCGATAGACGACGCTCGGGCTCACCCGCAGGCCGTCCAGCGGCTCCACATCGACCCCCGCGCCCAGGCTGTGCGCCGGAACGCCGGGGATGGCGTCCCCCGCCTCGACGGGGATTTCGCCGTCCTCCGCCATCGGATGGTTCTCGGCGCTCACCTCGAAGGGAGACTGGAAGGTGGCCTCGACGTAACTGTAGTTGAGGAACCAGTCGAAGCGGCCGCCATCGCCGGCGAGGGTCAGGTCGAAGCCCTGGCGCCGCGTCTCGGCGACGTTCTTGAAGTAGCCGCTCGACAGGCCCACCCCGGCGCTGACGAAGATGATGTCGTCGCTGTTGGTCGCCCGGTAGGCGCTCGCGCTCCAGTCGAGCGAGGTGAGGCCGCCCAGCCGTTCGCGCGCCATGCGGCCGCGCAGGCCGGCCTCGAAGGTGCGCGACGTCACCTGCTCCAGCGGCGGGTCGGCGACGAAGGCGTTGGGCAGGTTGCACGGGTCGTCCGGGTCGGCGCAGGACAGTTCCGCCGGCGACGGCGCGCGGCTGCCCTGGCGGAAGCCGCCGAACAGCGTGACCGGCGACGCCAGGCCGGGAATCTCGTACGCCGCGCCGATGGCGGGGTTGAGGCTGAAATAGTCGTGGTCGCCGCGCAGCGCGGTCTGGCGCTCGCCCCAGACCACGCCTTCGTCGGTCAGTTCGATCTCGGCCCAATTGGCGGCCGCCGACGCGGTGACGGAGAGGTTCGCGTTCACCCGCAGCGTGTCCGAAAGATAGGCGCGGAGATAGCGGTTCCGGGCGGTCAACGCCACCGGGGCGGTCTCGCCGACCTCGGGCTCCGCCGCCTCGGCCGCATTGGTCTGCGGACATTCTCCTCTCTCCCGGACCTCGGGCGGGCAGGTATCCTGCGGCATGGGCTCGGCGGGACGGGGCGCCGGCTGAGGCGCCGGCCGGGGCGCGGGAGTCGGCTCCGGCTCCGGCTCCGGTTCGGGCGCGACTTCCGGCTCCGGCTCGTCCTCCGTCAGCCCGATCTCCACGATTCCGGTGTTGAAGTTGGGCCTGCCGCCCGGTCCGCCGACCACGGCGCGGCTGGGCAGCAGCCGCCCGACCTCGGACGTGGAGTAGAACTCGGTCCGGCCGGTATCGACTCCGACGCCGATGACGAGGCGGTTCTCCATCCCGCCGAGCGGCCGGTCGAGCGCCGCCTGGACGCTGCCGCCGAACGCCGTCGTCTGCGTCGAGGAGCGGTTGAGCGCGCCGTAGGCGCCGTCCTCGTCGATCTCGTAGCTCGCGATGGCCTTCTTGTCCTGGTCGAGAAGGATGGCGAACTCCTCCTCCTCTTCCTCCTCGTCGTCGTCGCCGCCGCCCATGGCGGCCTCGCCGCCGCCCTCGTCGTCGTCGTCATCGCCGCCGCACACGAAGCCGGCCGGGACCGGGCCGGCGGCGAGCAGGCCGTTGTCGGCCAGCGTCTCGACGACATCGGCCAGGTCGTCGCCGTCTTCGAACGCGCACGTCTCGGCGTCGATCTCGTCGCCGTTGAGGGTCTGCCGGCGCAGGCGGCGGACGTAGACGTTGGCCTGTATCGACAGGTCGCCGCCCGCGAACAGCTCGCCGCTCCCGGAGACCAGAAGGTTGTTGTTGAGCGTCCGGTCCGGGGTGGTGAAATTCGCCTCGCGGGCGATCGCGTGGAGTTCGGCCGGGGCGAGGCCGTTGCCGATCAGGTCGGTGTCGGCGAACGCCAGGTCGAGGCGCATCGATCCGCTTTCGCCCCGGAACCCCGCATTGGCGAAGAGCCGGTCCAGCTCCGACGGCGAGGCGTCGCGCCATCCGTCCTCGCTGTCGCGCTGGAGGGCGAGGAACGAATTGAAGCGCCCGGCCTCGCGGCCCGCGCGCAGGGTCGTGCGCAGCCGCCCGAAGGAGCCGCCGGACTGCGAAACCTCGAGGCCCTGGAAGCTCGTCCCGTCATGGGTGCGCAGGACCAGCGCGCCGCCGAGGGCGTTGAAGCCGAAGGCGGGGTCGGCGTTGCCGAGCTCGATCCGCGCGATCGCCATTTCGGGGAACAGGTCCGACTGGACCACGTCGCCGAACGGGTCGTTGATCCGCACCCCGTCGAGGAAGGCGGCGATGCCGACGCTCTCGCCGAGCAGCGGGCCGGCGACGAAGCCGCGGTAGGAGAAGTTCTTCTGGTAGGGGTTGTTCTGGACGTCGACCGCCGAGGCGCCCGCCATCTCGCGATCGAAGAAGTCGTACACCGACGTCTGGCCGTCCGACTCGAAATCGTCCGGCCCGGCGACCTGCACGCGGTAGGGGACGCGGTCGACGGGGGTCCCCGCGCCGGACAGCGGCGTGACGCCGATGACCTCGACGTCCGGCAGCCGGGTCGCCCCGTCGCCCGCCGCGTCCTCCGCCCCCGCCGGCCAGGCGAGCAGCGCCGCGGCGCATGCGGCCGCGCGGCGCGCGTATCGTGTGCTGGTCATGGTCCACTCCCTGTCGGCTGCCGACGACGGCGAAGGGGAGAATACCGCCGGGCGAAAGGCCTGTCGAACGAAAACCCGCATCTGTTTTTCGGATCCGCGCGCTGCGCGAAAAGCCCGGTCGAAAATACGCGCCCGGCGGTTCCTGCGTTACGCTTCGGTTGTTGACAACCGGCCTGCCGGGCGCCGGTCCGGCGCGGCGGGCGGGCGAGTCGAACGCCGCGGCCGTTACGACGCTCCGCCGAACAGTTTGACCAGGCCGAAGGTCAGGCCGGCCGTGAACGCGGTCTGGGCGATTACGACGCCGATGGCCATCCGGAGCATGTCGGCCTTGAGCTCGGCGAGCCCCGCTTGCAGATCGGCCCTGCTCGCGGCGCGCCCACCGGCGGCGGCGATCGCCGTCGCGATGGCTTCCGCATGTTGGCGCGCGATCCCGGCCGATTCGAGTTCGCGAGACGTGGACAACGTGTCGAAGACCGTTGCGGCGCCCGTGGTCGTCATTCATGAGCCTCCATCGACGTGCGGGAATTCGCGCCCGCGCATCCTACGCGGACGACCGCCCGCCGCAAGCGGAGTCCCGGTCCGCGGCGCGGGGCGCGCCGGAAGTCCGCTCCCTCCGCCCGGGCGGTCGGCGCGACTCCGCCTCCAGCCGCCTCCGCCATCGCAGCGCGTCGCGGACGATGAGGCCGAGGTCGCCGCGGCGGGGCGACCAGCCGAGCGCGGCGCGGATGCGCGTCGCGTCCGCCACCAGCGCCGGCGGGTCGCCGGGGCGGCGCGGCGCATCGCGGACGCGGAGCGCGACTCCCGCCTCGCGCTCCACCGCCGCCAGCGCCTCGCGGACCGAATAGCCGCGCCCGTAGCCGCAATTGAACGTACCGCCGGCGCCGCCGTCCTCGATATGGCGCAGCGCCGCGACGTGCGCCTCGGCGAGGTCGGCGACGTGGATGTAGTCGCGCACCCCGGTGCCGTCCTCGGTGTCGTAGTCGGAGCCGAACACGGAGACGCCGTCGCGCAGGCCGAGCGCGGCGTCGCAGGCGACGGTGATCAGGTGCTCCGCGCGGCGCCCGCGCTGGCCGGCGCGCCCGTCCGGGTCCGCGCCGGCGACGTTGAAATAGCGCAGCGCGACGTAGCGCATGCCGTGCGCCGCGGCGGCGTCGCGCAGCATCCATTCGGCGGCGAGTTTGGAGGCGCCGTAGGGGTTGATGGGCGCCGTCGGCGCATCCTCGTCCACCGGGACGGCGCGGGGGATTCCATACACCGCCGCGGTCGAGGAGAAGACGAACCGCCGCACATCGGCGGCGGCGCAGGCGTGGAGCAGGTTCGCCGTCGCGGCGGCGTTGTTGCGCCAGTAGCGCAGCGGGTCGCGCACCGATTCCGGCACGCTGGCGCTCGCCGCGAGGTGGACGACCGCGCCGACCCCGCGTTCGGCGAGGAGCCCGCCGACGAGCGCCGAATCCCCGGCGTCGCCGGCGACGAACGCGGCGCCGTCCGGGACCGCCTCCGCGCGCCCCGTCGACAGGTCGTCGAGGACGACGACCGGGTAGCCGGCGCCGCGCAGGGCGAGGACGACGTGCGCGCCGATATATCCGGCGCCGCCGGTGACCAGCACCGGCGCGCCGGAGCGGGGCGTCACGCGCGCGCGCGGCGGCCGGGCGCGGGTGGTGGAGCCAGGGGGAGTCGAACCCCCGACCTCTTGAATGCCATTCAAGCGCTCTCCCAACTGAGCTATGGCCCCACATGCGCCGCGGCTTGCGCCGGGCGCGGCGGCGACACTACCCCGGCCCGCGCCGGCGGGCAAGCGGATTCCGCCCCGCGCCGCCGGGCTTCCCCCGGCGCGGCGGAGCGCCTACACTGGCCCCGTCCCTCGGGGAGGCCCGCCATGCCGGATCCGGATCTGTCGCTGCGATCCGAATTCCTGTTCGACGTCGAATTGACCGTCGGCCCCCCGCGCGAGGTGGGTCGGACGCCGCTCGGTCTCCGCCGCATCGTCGCCGTGACGGGCGGCAATTTCTCCGGGCCGCGCCTGAAGGGAGTCGTCGAGCCCGCGCCCGGCGGCGACTGGCTCCTGCAACGCGCCGACGGCGCGTTCGAACTCGACGTGCGCGTGACGCTTCGCACCGACGACGACGCGCTCGTCTTCATGCGCTACCGGGGGATCCGCGACGCCGCCCCCGAGGTCGCGGCGCGGCTGGCGGCGGGCGAGGCGGTGGACCCGTCGGAATACTACTTCCGCACCGCGCCGACCTTCGAGACCGCGTCCGAAAAATACGCCTGGCTCAACCGCATCCTCGCCATAGGCGTCGGCGACCGCCGCCCGACCGGGCCGGCCTACCGCGTTCACCGCATCCTCTGACCGCCGCGAGCGCCGCATGACGACCGCCGAACCCGCCGATTGGCGCCGGGATGTTTTCGACGTCCTGCGGGCGCGCGGGGCCACGCTGGTGGCCCACGTGCCCGACGCCGCGCATGCGCCGCTCATCCGCATGTGCGAGGCGGCGAACGACTTCGACACGGTGGCGCTGACCACCGAGGAGGAGGGCGTCGGCCTGCTGTGCGGCGCCTGGGCCGGCGGGCGGCGCGGGGCGCTGCTGATGCAGTCGAGCGGAGTCGGCAATTGCGTCAACGCGCTGGCGCTGCCGAACATATGCCGCGTCCCGCTCCTCGCCATCGTGTCGATGCGCGGCGAATGGGGCGAGTTCATCCCCTGGCAGGTCCCCATGGGGCGGGCCGCGCCGAAGGTGCTGGAGGCGATGGACGCGCACGTGCTGCGCGCCGACTCCGCGGCCGATGTCGGACCCGCCGTCGCGGCGGCGGCGGACTTGGCGTTCAACACCCGCCGGTCGGCGGCCGCGCTGTTGTCGCAGCGCATGATCGGCGCCAAGCAATTCCGCGAGGGCTGAGCCGATGCTGCGCCGCCGTCCGCTCGTCGCCGCCCTGCTGGAGGGGCGCCCGGAAAACCTCCTCGCGGTCTCCAGCCTCGGCTCCGCCACCTGGGACCTGGCGGCCGCCGGGGACGACGCGCGCAACTTCTGCTTCATCGGCGCGATGGGGCAGGCGGCGCCGTTCGCGCTCGGCCTCGCCATGGCGCGGCCGGAAAAGCGCGTCGCGTTGTTCTGCGGCGATGGCGACCTGCTGATGAGCCTCGGCGCGCTGGCGACCGTCGCCAACCGCGCCCCGGCCAACCTGGCGATCATCGCGCTCGACAACGAGTCCTACGCCGAGACCGGCGGCCAGCCCACGGCGACGGCGGGGCCCACCGATCTGGCGGCGGTGGCGCGCGGCTGCGGGATCGCCAACGCGCGGACGTTCTCCCGCGAAGAGGACGCGCCGGAGATCGGAGCCATGATGCGGGACGCGCCGGGCCCCGTCTTCGTATGCGCGAAGGTCGCGGCGGAGCCGCTTCCTCTGGTCTTCCCGCACAGTTTCGACGGGGCGGAGGCGATGAACCGGTTCCGCGCGGCGGCCGGGGCGTAACGGCGCCCCGTCTGGCCGCCCGGACCGCGGCCGCCTATGATGGCCGCCGACCCAACCGCCGGGGAGGCCGCCATGCAGACCGCCGACGCGCTCGTCCGAATCCTTCGCGCCGAGGGCGTGGAGCAGAGCTTCTGCTACCCGTTCAGCCCCATCATGGACGCGATGGCGCGCGCCGGAATCCAGCCCATCGTCACCCGGCAGGAGCGGGTGGCGGGCAACATGGCGGACGGGGTCTCGCGCTCGACCGACGGCGCCAAGATCGGCGTCGTCACCGTGCAGGCGCTGGCCGGATCGGAGAACGCCTTCGCCGGGATCGCCCACGCGCACACCGATTCGACCCCGGTGCTGTTCCTGCCGGGGCATCCGGGGATCCGCTTCGTCGGCACCGACCCCACCTTCGACAGCGCGCGCAACTATCGCGGCGTGACCAAATGGTCGCAGACCCTGCTGGCGCCGGACCAGCTGGAGGCGCAGATGCGCCGCGCCTTCACCGCGCTGCGCTCCGGCCGCCCGCGCCCGGCGATGCTGGAGCTGCCCGCCGATGTGTGCCGGAGCGAATATCCCGGCGAGGTCGACTGGACCCCGCGCCCGCCGCTCCGCATGGGCGCGGACCAGGGCGCGGTGGAGGAGGCCGCCGACCGCCTGCTCGCCGCGCAAACGCCGCTGATCTGGGCCGGTTCGGGCGCACTCTACGCCGGCGCGAGCGCCGAGCTCGTCGACGTGGCGGAGCTGCTGGGCGCGCCGGTCATGACCACCTTGCAGGGCAAGAGCGCCATCCCCGAAACCCACCCGCTGGCCGCCGGCGTGGGCGCGCTCGTCGCCACTGCGATGGTGGCGCATTACCTGGAGGCGTCCGACGTCCTGCTCGCGGTCGGCTCCAGCCTCAGCGTCGCGCCGTTCACCCGCGTCGTCCCCGACGGCAAGGCGATAATCCACGTCACCAACGACGCGGTGGATATCGACAAGGACTACCCCGCCGCCGTCGGCGCGCTGGCGGACGCGAAACTGTTCCTCGCCGCGCTGGCGGAGGAGCTGCGCCGCCGCACGGGGCCGAACGGGCGGACCGAGGTCCGCGCTGCGACCGAGGCGGAGCTGGCGGGGATCAAGAAGGCCTGGCTCGCCGAGTTCGAACCGCTGTTCGCCGACGACTCCAAGCCCGTAAACGGCTACCGCATGTTCCGCGAGTTGTGGAGGGCGGTGGACCCGGACACGACGATGATCACCCACGAGGCGGGCGCGTCGCGCGACATCCAGAGCGTGTTCTACCAATCGACCGTCCCGCGCAGCTATCTCGGCTGGGGGCAGTCGTCGCAGCTGGGCTTCTCGCTCGGCCTGGCGATGGGCGCGAAGATCGCCAACCCCGACAAATTGGTCGTCAACGTGATGGGCGACGGCGCGGTCGGCATGACGGCGATGGACCTGGAGACCGCGGCGCGCAACGGCGTCGGCACGCTCACCGTGATCAAGCACGACTCGGTGTTTTCCGGCTACGACCGCAACATCCCCGACTCGATCGCGCGGTACGACGCGGCGCGGCAGACCGGCGACTACCGCGCGCTGGCCGAGGCGCTCGGCTGCCACGCCGAGCGGGTGGAGGAGCCGGCGGCGCTGCCCGGCGCCTACGCCCGCGCCATCGCCGCGACCCGGGAGGGCCGCCCGGCGGTGGTCGACGTCGTCACGGCGGAGACCCGCAAGCTCTCGCACCACAAATGATTGCGGCGCGGCGGGGCTGACGCGGCGCCGGATACGGACCGGAGCGCGCGATGAAGATCTCCGTCTTCGGAACGGCGATCCTTGCATTGGCCGTCCTCGCTCCGGCCGCCGCCGCCCGCGCCGACGAGATCGATCGAAGGCGCCAATCGGAATGGGGCGCCGACCGCGACATGGTCCCGTACCGCGTCGAAAGCCAGCGGCGGGCGAAGAGCGAGATCGGCGCGTTTTCCGGCCCGATCCGGACTCGTTGCGAGCTCGAGTGGAGCGACGACTACGAGATGGTCATGCACTGCATCCGCACCCAGACGGAGGCCCGGTCGAACCTGGCGCGCAAACCTGACGATCTCATCGCCCGGCATTGCAGAAACGAATGGGGGACCGATTTCGAGATGGTCGATTTTTGCGACGACAACCAGCGTTCCGCGAAGCGCGTCGTCGAACGGTCTTACGGCGGCGACCCGGCCAGGCGGCGCTGCGAGAGGGAATGGGGAATCGATTACGAGATGGTCCTCTACTGCCTCCGGAATTGAGTCGCGCGACCGCCCGAATGTCCGTCCGGGAATCGCTCCGGCCCGTCCCCGCGCCCTACTCCGCCGGCGGGTCGACGCGGACCGTCACGATGTCGGTGTCGTGGTATTGCCGATGTCGCACCGACGCCGCGTAATGGCGCAGCAGCCGGAGCGACAGATCGCCGTCGAGCGGATGCGCGTCCGCCCCGCCGCGGTCGAGCAGGGCGATCCGGTCCTCGATGTTGCCGCCGCCGGCCGCGGCCACGAATTCCAATTCCGCCGCCCCGCCGTCGCGCCGCGCGACCAGCAATATCCGCCGCTCCGGCGCGGCGCGGTCGACCAGCGCGTACAACGTCTCCTCGCCCACGGCGCGGAGGCGGCCGGCCATGCCGCCGCCCCAGCCCGCCGCCTCGGCGAAGCCGTCGAGAAACCCGAGGACGCGCGGCAGCGACGCGGCCTCCAGCGGCGCCTCCAAGCGCCGCCGCGGGCCGGCCGCGGCGGCGAACAGCGTCATGACGACGGCGGCGAGGCCGCCCGCCGCCATGCCGTTGCCCAGCAGCGCGCCCCACCACGCGCCGAGGCGGTCGGCGAAGACGTCGCCGTTCTGGAACCCGGCGCCGATCCAGAACGCCACGCCGGCGATGAGCATCTCGCGCGGGCCGGCGCCGTTCTCGACGACGAACCTCGCCCCGACCATGAAGAGAATCGCCATCAACGCCATCAGGTAGGCGCCCGCCACCGGGCCGGGAATCGCCAGGACGACCGCGATGGCCTTGGGCGCCAGCGCCAGCGCGAGCAGCCAGGCGCCCGCCCACACGCCGACGCTCCGCGCCGCCACGCGGGTGATCTCGGCGACCGCGACGCTCGAGGAATAGGTGGTGTTGGGCACCGTGCCGGCGAGGCCCGACAGCAGGTTGCCCACCCCGTCGGCCGTCACCGCCCCCTGGACGGCGCGGAAGTCCACCGCGCGCGGCTTGCGCCACGCCGCGCCCTGGACGGCCACGCCGTCACCCACCGTCTCCACCGCGCTCACCGCGGTCGCGAACAGGAACGCCGGCAGCAGCGCCCAGAAGGCCGGGCCGAAATCCAGGTCCAGGCCCGGCCAGCGGAAATCCGGCAGCCCCACCCACGGCGCCGCGGCGATGCCGCCCGCGTCGTAAATGCCGAAGGCCGCCGCCGCGGCGCAGCCGGCGGCGACGCCGAGCACGGGGGCCCACAGCCGCCACACCCCGCCGCCGCGCAGCGCGACCGCGGCGAGGACCGCCAGCGTGAGCGCCGCGCTGGCGGGGGCCGCCGCCGCCGGCGCGTCCTCCGGGACGCGGGTGAGCAGGTCCCACGCCACCGGCATGACCGCGACCGAAATCAGCATGACCACCGTCCCCGCCACGGTCGGCGTGACGACGCGGCGCAGCAGCGCCAGCCGCGACGCCAGCGCGAACTGGACCAGCGACGAGGCGACCACCAGCGCCGCGAGCAGCGCCGGCCCGCCCTCGGCGAGCGCGGTTATCGAAACGGCGACGAAGACGCTGGAGGTCCCCATGAGGAGGACGTATCCCGCCCCCGCGCGCCCCAGGCGGACCGCCTGCAGCATCGTGGTCGCGCCGCACACGGCGAGGACGGCGAACACCGCCCACGGCGCGTAGGACTCGTCCCACCCCGAGGCGCGGACGACGATGGCCGGCATGAGGACGATGCCCGCAGCGCCGAGCAGGACCAGCTGCAGCCCGAGCGCGGCGGCCAGCGCCGGCGGCGGCGACTCGTCGGGTTGGTAGCGGACGCCGCGGGCGCCGCTCTCCGCTTCGTCCGCCATGGCGGGGCCTCGCTCGGTCCGGGGGCGCGCCGCGGTTCCCCGGCGGCCCGGTCCGTGCTATAGGGGCGGCCCACACCCGTCAATCGCCGGAAAGGGGACGCGGTCGCCGATGAACCAGGAAACGATGGCCGAACAGCTCGAAAGGCTGCGCGCCGAGCACTCGGTGCTGGACGCGCGAATCGATGAGATGACCAAAGGCGGCGTGTACGACGACGTTCAGATATTGCGGCTGAAAAAGCGGAAACTGGAGATCAGGGACCGGATCGGCCGCATCGAGGGCGCCATGGCGCCCGGCGCCGTCGCCTGACCGCGCCGGCGGAGCGCCGCCGATGACCGGGCCGGCGCCCCGTGTCGGCGTCGTCATGGGGTCGCGGTCGGACTGGGAGACGATGCGCCACGCCGCCGCGACCCTGGACGCCCTGGGCGTCGCGGCGGAAAGCCGCGTCGTCTCCGCGCACCGGACGCCCGACCGCCTGTTCGCCTACGCCGGGGCCGCGCGCGGGCGCGGGTTGCAGGCGATCGTCGCCGGCGCCGGCGGCGCGGCGCACCTGCCGGGCATGATCGCGGCGAAAACCACCCTCCCGGTGCTGGGAGTCCCCGTCCCCTCGCCGCATCTGGGCGGCCTCGACAGCCTGCTGTCCATCGTCCAGATGCCCGCCGGGGTTCCGGTCGCGACGTTCGCCATCGGCCGCGCCGGCGCCGTCAACGCCGCGCTGTTCGCCGCGTCCATCGCCGCCCTCGGCGACCCGGACGCCGCCGCGGCGCTGGAGCGCTGGCGGGCGGAGCGGACCGAAGCCGTCCCCGAACGGCCGGACGACGCCGAGTGACGCCCGGCGCCGAGGGCGCCGCCGGGGACGCCGCCTGGGGCGCCGCGCCCGTCCCGCCCGGCGCGGCGATCGGCATACTCGGCGGCGGCCAGCTCGGGCGCATGCTGGCGCTCGCCGCCGCCCGGCTCGGCTACCGCGCGCACGTCTTCTGCCCCGAGCCCGGCGCGCCGGCGGCGCAGGTCGCCGCCGCCGCCACTTGCGCCGATTACGGCGACGAAGCGGCGCTCGACCGCTTCGCCGGCGCGGTCGACGCCGTGACGCTGGAATTCGAGAACGTCCCCGTCGCGGCGCTGGAGCGGCTGGCGCGGCGAGTTCCGGTCCGGCCCGGCGCGCGCGCTCTCGCCGTAGCTCAGGACCGCGCCGCCGAGAAGAAGACGATGGCGGCGCTCGGCATCCCCACCGCGCCCTGGGCGCGGATCGACGGGCCGGCGGACCTCGCCCCGGCGCGCGCGCGGCTCGGCGGCGACTGCCTGCTCAAGACGCGCCGCCTCGGCTACGACGGCAAGGGCCAGGCGCGGTTCGCCGAGGCGGACGACCCCGAAGCGGCGTGGCGGGCGGTGGGCGCGGCGCCGGGCATCCTCGAGGCGCGGGTGGACTTCGCCCGCGAGATTTCCGTCGTCCTCGCGCGCGGCCCGGACGGGCGGACCGCGGCCTGGGACGCGGCGGAGAACTGCCACGAGGACGGGATCCTGCGGACCAGCCTGGCGCCGGCGCGGATCGACGCTGGCGCGGCGCGCGAGGCGCGCGCCATCGCCGAGCGCATCGCCGAATATCTGGACGTCGCGGGGCTGCTGGCGGTGGAGATGTTCGTCGCCCGCGACGGCGGGCTGCTGGTGAACGAGATCGCGCCGCGCCCACACAATTCGGGGCATTGGACCCTCGACGCCGCCGTCACGAGCCAGTTCGAACAGGCGGTGCGCGCGGTGTGCGGCCTGCCGCTCGGCTCTACGCGCCGCCTCACCCGCGCCGAAATGCGCAACCTGCTCGGCGCCGAGGCCGGCGAATGGCGCGAGCGCCTCGCCGACCCGGACGCCAAACTCCATCTCTACGGCAAGGCCGAGGCGCGGCCCGGCCGCAAGATGGGCCACGTCACCCGGCTTCTCCGGGACGGGGCGTGACGCTTTCGCCGCCGGGCCGCCGCGCATGGCGCGCGCCGGCGGCGCGGAGGACGCGCTTCAGCGGTCCGTCGAGCGCGCCGCAGGCCCGGTCGAGGCGGGCGCGCGCCTTGCCCAGCCGCATGACGCCGGCGATGCGCCGGTCGAGCAGCGCGTGGGTGTCCGCGAACCCGTCGCTGTCGTCGTCGAACCAACACAGCAGCGCCGCGCCATAGACCGCGGCGAGCAGCGCGCGCTTCGTGTAGTGGTCGAACCCCGTCGCGTCGTCGCCGGCCTGGATCCACAGGCCGTCGACGGTGCGGAGCAGGGCGCGGCTCGCCGCCGCCGGGCCGCCGGCGGCGAGCCGGCGCGCGGCGGCGCGATGCGGCGCCATGACGGCGAGCCGGCCGCGGACCAGCGCCGCGATGCGCTCGCGCGCCGGCAGCGCGGCGAGCGCCTTGGCGTCGGCCGCGGCCGCGGCGCGGGAATCGAACAGCGCATGGACCGCGGGGCGGACCTCGCGGAGTCCGTCCGGGAACCGGCGGCGCGCCATGGCCGCCGCGAAGCCGGCGTCGCGCGCCGCGCGCTCCACGCCGCGCCACGTCCAGCCCTCGGCGCCGGCGCGGGCCAGCGCCGCGTCGAGGATCGCCGCGCGCTCAGCCGCCGCTTCGTCCGGCATCGAGCGCCTCGCGCAGGCGCGGGTTACGGCCCGCCTCCGAGATGAAATGCAAACTCGCCATGTCGGTCATCCGCATGGGGTAGAGGATTCCGTCGAGATGGTCGCATTCGTGCTGGACCGCCCGCGCATGGAAGCCGTCGACCTCGCGCGCGATCTCCTCTCCGTCGAGGCCCCGCGCGCGGTAGCGGATGCGCGCCGGCCGCGGCACCGCGCCGCGCAGGCCGGGAACCGACAGGCACGCCTCCCAGTCCACCGCGACCTCGCCGCCGACGGGTTCGACCTCGGGGTCGACCAGCACGGTGAAGGGGATCGCCTCCTCGCCTTCGGGCAGGCGCTCGGCCGGGACCTCGAGGATGACGACGCGCACCGATTCATGGACCTGCGGCGCGGCGAGCCCGGCGCCGCCGATGTCGGCGAGGGTCTCGCGCATGTCGGCGACCAGGCGGCGGACGGCCGGGACCGTCGGGTCGCCGACCGCGCGCGCGCGGCGCTCCAGAACCGGATGCCCCATGCGCGCGATCTTGAGTATGGCCATGCCCGGCACTATGAACCGGCGGCCCGGCGCCGTCAAAGCCGGGCGGGCGGGAGCGGCGCCATGATCGCGGTGATCTTCGAATTCACGGTCGCGCCGGGCGGCGAGGACGCCTATTTCGCCTGGGCCGAGCGCCTCGCCGGCGCGGTCCGCGAAATGGACGGGTTCCTGTCCGTCGAGCGTTTCGAGAGCCGGTCGGAGGCGGGCAAATTCGTGTCGCTGTCGTTCTGGCGCGACGAGGCGGCGGTGGCGGCGTGGCGCGCGCACCCGGTCCACCGCGAGGCGCAGGCGGCGGGCAAGGGCGGCGCGTTCTCGCGCTTCCGCCTGCGCGTCGCCGAAGTGTCGCGCGAGATCGCGTTCACCGGGTCCGGCGGGCGCTCGGCGCGCGAATTTTCGCGGCCTTTACAGGCGGGGCGCGGCGCGGTATAGGGGGGATGGGGCCGCCGCCGCGGCCGCGCCGGAACCGAAGAAGGACCAACGGCCCTTGCAAGTACTCGTCCGCGACAACAACGTCGACCAGGCGCTGCGCGCGCTCAAGAAGAAGATGCAGCGCGAAGGCGTTTTCAGGGAGATGAAAATGCGCCGCTCCTACGAAAAACCCAGCCAGAGGCGCGCGCGCGAGAAGGCGGAGGCGATCCGCCGCCTCCGCAAACTGGCGCGGAAGCGGGCGCAGCGCGACGAATAGCCCGGCCCGCGCCGCCGTTCGGGAGCCCCGGTCGTGGCCCGTCCGTTCACCTCGCGGAATTTCGCGGTGCGCTGGGCCGTCGCTCTCGCGCTGGTGTTCGGCACGTTCAACCCGACCGGGTATTCCTACTACCACTGGATGGCGGAGAAATTCGCGGCGCCGGAGTCCGGCGTGGGGCCGCTGGAGGTCGTCGTCGGGCTGGCGCTGCTGATCGCCTATATCGTCTATCTGCGCGCGACGCTGCGTTCGATAGGGCGCATCGGCGCGCTGCTGGTGGCGGCGTTCCTGGCCGCGCTGGTGTGGCTGTTCGTCGATCTCGGCCTGCTCGACCCGGCTGCGGTTACGCCGATGACCTGGGTGTCGCTGCTGGTCGTGGCTACGGTGCTGGCGGTCGGCATTTCGTGGTCGCACATCCGCCGCCGCATCTCCGGCCAGCTCGACACCGACGACGTCGGGTCCGGGCCCGACGAGTGACCGCGTGAGGGAGTCGCCCGAGTGAAACCGCTGTGCGCCGCCGTTCTCGCCGCATCGCTCGCCTGGACCGCCGTCCGGGCGGACGATGCGGGCCCGGCCGTCCTGACCATCGCCGGCGACGTCGCCAACGCCAACCGCCCCGCTTTCGACGCCGGGCGCGACGCCTTCCTCGACTACCACGAGCGCGCGTTCGACGGGGCGTTCGCGTTCGACCTCGCCGCGCTGGAGGCGCTGGGCATGCGCGACGCCGTCATCGACATCGGCGCCGGCCCGGCGGTTTTCTCCGGCCCGCCCCTGGCCGCCGCGCTGGATGCGGCCGGCTGCGCCGGCCCCCTCGCGACCCTGGCGCTGGACGGTTTCGGGACCGAAATCCCGCGCGCCGAGGTCGAGTCGCGCGACTGGATCCTGGCGACGCGGGTGGACGGGCGCCCTCTGGACATCGGCGGCCGCGGCCCGCTGTGGCTGGTCTTCGACCCGCCCGGCGACCGCCCCGCCACCGAGGAGGAGCAGGGCATGTGGCCATGGGCGCTGTTCTTCATCGAGTGCGGAAGAAGTTGATCGCTCGAAGGCGTTCCCGGGTTACACCGGTCCGAATCGTCGATCGCTTCCGCGAGGAAGCCGCCATGCAGTTTGGCGGAGGCGATGGGGGGAGGCGCGCATGAGAATGCTCCATACGATGGCGGCCTGGGCGTCGGTCGTCGTGGCCGCGCCGGCGATGGCGATGCAGGCGGCCGGGCCGCCGCCCGCCGCGGCGGCGGACGCGTCCTGGCGCGTGGAGGCGAACGCGGCGGTCGCCGAGGCCAACCACTGGCGCTGGCGGCTGCGCTTCCTCGAGCGGCGCGGCGACACGCTGACGGTGGGGTTGAGCGTCCGCAACAACGCGACGACGGGGCGACCGATCTATCTCGACGCCGACTACATGGAGGCCGTCGCGCTGGTCGATACGGAGACCGGCGCGCGGTTCCCCCTGCTCGCGACGAAGGGGATTTCGGAGTCGGCGGTCGCGGTCGACCGCAAGGGCTCGATGCGCGCCGAGTTCACCTTCCGCTTCCCCGAGGGCGCGCGCGAGGTGGCGTTCGCGAGCCGCTGGGTCTCGATGCGGATGCAGGGCGCGGCGGCGGCGATGCGGGTGGAGTTCCCCATAGCCCTCCCGCCGGCCGGCGCCTGAGCGCCGGCGGCCGGACGGGCGATGTCCTGGGCGTGGCGCTTTCTCGGGCGCTTTCCGCGCACGATTTCGGCGATGATCGCCGCCGGCTTCGCGGCCGGGTTGTGGTTCGCGACCGACTACGTGCGGACCGTCGTCGAGCCGCGCGAGGCGGCGGCGCGCCAGGCCCGCATCGGCGGCGAGATCGCCCGCGCGGACGCGATGATGGACCGCGGCAAATACGCGCTCGCCATCGCCGAATACGCCTACGCCATCGACAATTTCGCCGCCGAACTGGCGCCGGCGGAAGTGGCGCGCCTGCATGACGGCGCCGGGCGCGCGCATGTCCGCCTGGCGGAGAAGACGGACCCGGCGGCCAATCTCGAAAGCGGTATCGCGGCGTTCGCGCGTGCGCTGGAGGTCCGCGCCGCCGCCGGCGATGCGCCGGGGCAGGCCGAAACGCAGCGGCGCATCGGCGACGCGCGGCGGGCGCTGGCGCGGGCGCGCGGCGACGCCGCGCCGCTCGACGGCGCCGTCGCCGCCTACCGCGCGATGCTGGCGCTCGCCGGCGGCGACCCGGCGCGGCGCGCGGCGGCGCTGCGCGCGGTCGCCAACGCCCACCGCGACCGGTTCGAGATCGCCGGCGACCGGGAGGCGCTGGCCGCCGCCTTCGCGGCCTACGACGAGGCGATGGCGGCGGCGAACCCGGAGGAGTTCCCCGCCGCGCGCGGCGCGACGTTGATCGAGGTGGGCCTCGCCTGGGTCCAGGAGGCGGAGAACGGCTACCGGACGCGCAACCTGCTGCGGGCCGTCGAGACGCTGGAGGACGCGAAGCGGTATTTCGACGTCGACGCCTTCCCGCGCGAGCGGGCGCGGCTGCACAAGCATATCGGCGACGCCTACGTGCTGCTGTCGCTGACCGAGGCGAAGCGGTCCTCCGAGCGGGCGCGGCACCAGCAGCAGGTGGTGCGCTGGCAAAACCGCGCCGAAAACGCCTACAAGGTGGCGCGCAGTTTCGGCTACCGCCCGGCGCAAGCGAACGTCGTTCCCGGCAACCCGCGCGCTGCGCGCGCCGCGGCGGCGGCGGCGGACGACAAGACGGAATAGCGGCGCGCCCGGTCGCGGGCGGATCGGCCGGGCGGAGCGGGGGACCTCATGAGCGACTCGGCGAACGGCGGCGCGGAGCCGGCCTTCACCGCCAAGCGCAAGGTCGGGCTGTGGCTCGGCGCGGCGGTATTCGTGGCGATCGAGGCGCTGCCGGCGCCCGAGGGCCTGTCCGCCGCGGGCTGGCACTGCGCCGCCGTCGCCCTGCTCGTCGCCGTGTGGTGGGTGAGCGAGGCGATCCCGCTCTCGGCCACGGCGCTGCTGCCGGTGGCTCTGTTCCCGGTGCTCGGCGTGCTGCCGCTAGACGAGACCGCCGCGCCCTACGCGCACCGCGTGGTCCTGCTGCTGCTCGGCGGTTTCATCATCGCGCTGGCGATGCAGCGCTGGGGCCTGCACCGGCGGATCGCCCTGCTCATCGTCTCGCAAGTCGGCAGCCGGCCCGAGAACATCGTCGGCGGCTTCATGCTGGCCTGCGGCCTGACGAGCATGTGGGTGTTCAACACCACGACGACGATCATGATGCTGCCGATCGCGCTGTCGGTCATCGACCTGCTGCGCGACGGGGCACCGCGCCGGCCGGGCGACGAGGCGGCGCGGCGCAACTTCGCCACCGCGCTGATGATCGGCGTCGCCTACGCCGCCACCATCGGCGGCAGCGGAACGCTGATCGGCACCGCGCCGAACGCCGTGCTGGCGGGCTTCATGAGCGAGACCTACGGTTACGAGATCGGTTTCGCGCAGTGGATGGCGGTCGGCGTCCCGATGGTGGCGATCATGCTGCCGGCCGCGTGGCTCGTGCTCACCCGCGTCGCGTTCCCGATGCGCATGCCGCCGATAGAGGGGCATGCCGGGCTGATCCGCGCCCAGCTGGCGGAGATGGGGCCGATGTCGCGCGGCGAGCGCGTCGTCGCCCTGGCGGTCGGCGCGGCCGCGTTCCTGTGGGTGTTCCGCCCGCTGCTGGCGGACCTGCTGCCCGGGCTCGCGCTGAACGACACCAGCATCGCGATGGCGGTCGCGGTGGCTCTGTTCGTCGTCCCCGTGGAGCCGCGCAAGGGCGTGTTCGCGATGAGCGGCGAGTGGGCGGCGAAGATCCCCTGGGGGGTGGTGGTGCTGTTCGGCGGCGGCCTCGCCCTCGCGGCGGGGATCAAGAGTTCGGGCCTCGCCGGCTGGATCGGCGATGCGACCTCCGGGGTGGCGGCGCTGCCGACTCTGGCGGTGATCCTCGCCATCGTGACGCTGATCATCTTCCTCACCGAATTGACGAGCAACACGGCGACGACCTCGACCTTCCTGCCGATCGTCGCCGGGATCGCCGTCGGCATCGGCGAGAACCCGCTCCTGCTGGTCTTCCCCACCGTGCTGGCGGCGAATTGCGCCTTCATGATGCCGGTGGCGACTCCGCCCAACGCGGTGGTGTTCGCGAGCGGCCACATCACGGTTCCGCAGCTGATCCGCGGCGGAATCTGGGTGAACCTGGTCGGCATAGCGGCGGCGACCCTGGTCGCCTACACCGCCGTCCGCCTCGCCTTCGGGGTGGAGGCCGGCGTTCTTCCCGGCTGGGCGGCGCCCTGACGCGCGGTCACTCCGGATCGTCCTCGAAAATGCGGATGTATTGGCGATAGGCGAACAGGCGGTTGCGCTTCTGGCCGGTGAGTTCCTCGAGGATTCCGATGGCGGCCAGACGGGCGGCCAGGGCGTTGGCGGCGGCGTAGCTCTTGAGCCCGGCCATTTCCTGGACGTCGGAGACCTTCGCATAAGGCCGCCGGTAGAGCCCCTCGAGCGCGCGGTGGCCGTTGGCGGCGGCCCGGCCCAGGCGTCCGGTGACGGCGGCTCGGTGCGCCTCCCGCAGTTCCAGAATCCGCCGCACCGTCGCCGCCGCTTCGTTCCCCACGCTTTCCACGCCGCGCAGAAAGAACGCCAGCCAGCCTTCCCAATCGCCGGTGTCGCGAACGGTCTGGAGGCGGTCGTAATACTCCGCCCGGTTCTGCACGAAGAAATTGGATATGTACAGGACGGGTTTCGTGAGAATTTTCTTTTCGCACAGAAGAAACACTATCAGAAGACGCCCGATGCGTCCGTTTCCGTCGAGAAAGGGATAGATGGTCTCGAACTGGGCGTGAGCCAGCCCGATCCTGACGAGCGCCGGGACGTCGTCGCGGCGGTGGAGGAAGGTTTCGAGGTCGCCGAGCGCCCGCGCCGCCTCCCGGTGCGGCGGCGGGACGAAAATCGCGTCGTCCGGGGAGGCTCCCCCGATCCAGTTCTGCGACTCGCGCAGACTGCCCGGCGCCGCATGGCCGCCGCGCGCGTCCCGCAGCAGCCTCTCGTGCATCTCCCGGATCAGGCGGATCGACAGCGGCAGGCGCGGCAGCCGCCCGATCCCGTAATTCATCGCCTCCACGTAATTGTTCACCTCCCTCACGTCGCCGGATCGGTTCGGCGCGACCCGCCGCGCCTCCGCGGCGAGCACGTCGTTGAGGGAGCTCTGCGTTCCCTCGATCCGGCTGGAGAGCACCGCCTCCTTGCTCACATACATCCGCATGAAAAGGTCGGCGTCGGGGAGGGTCTGGACGGCGCCGTCGAGCCGGCCCAGGGCGCGGTCGGCCGCCGACAACAGGCCTTGCAGGCGGCCTTCCAGACGCACCGGCGGTTTCGGCGGCAAGGGGTTCGGAAGAAACGCCCTGTAGCCTCCGGGCTGTCTCACGTAGCGCCCGGCGCGATGGCCGGGCGGGTCGTCCTTGCTGGACATGCGGCGCGATACTCACCGGGGTCGGCGCGCGGGCGCGCCATATGTCACCGAACGATAACATGGCGCGCGCGGGCGCGCCATATGTCACCGAACGATAACATGGCGCGCGCGGGCGCGCCATATGTCACCGAACGATAACATGGCGCGCGCGGGCGCGCCATATGTCACCGAACGATAACATGGCGCGCGCGGGCGCGCCATATGTCACCGAACGATAACATGGCGCGCGCGGACGCGCCATATATCGCCGAACGATAATATGGGCCGCCCGCCGCGCGTCAGTCCGCGAGCGGGGCGAAGACCGTCGCGCGCTCGATCTCCTCCGCGTTCTCCGGACGCGGGAACGGCGCCGGGGGCGGCTCGCCCGGAGTCCGGCGGCGGCCGATGGCCGCGAAGAAATCCTCCAGACCGCCCGGCATGAGCACCCACATCATCTTCAGGTCGTCCGCGCCCTCGTTGACGATCCGGTGCGGGTTTCCGGGGCCGATGAACATCATCGCGCCCTCGGCGACGGGGTGCGATTCGCCGCCCGTCTCGACGCGCCCGCGCCCGGAATAGAAGAACAGCAACTCGTGTTCGCGCCCGTGGCGGTGTTCGCGGACGTACCCCCCCGGCGCGATGACCTGGACGCCCGACGAAAAGCCGGACACGCGCGGACCGCCGCGCCATGAGATCTTCGCCTCCGCCCAGCCGTTGGCCGGAACGGGCTGCCAGTAACTCTCGCCGGCGTCGGGCGGGCTGACCGCGACCTCGCCCCGCGCGCCCCTCTCCTCGTCGCTCATCGCCTCCTCCCGCGTCTGCGCCGTTCGCCGCATGATGGCCCAGGCGCGGCGCGGCGGCTACACTGCCGGGTCCGAAGGCCCCGCGCGAGGGAGAGCGCCCGTGAAGATCGACGACGTCACCGTCACGCTGTTCGCCTGGGACGACATCCCGGCCACCGCCTACGGCCGGCTCACCGGGCGGTTCGGCGGCAAGAGCCAGCTCGGCCTCGTCGCCGTGTCGACCGATTCGGGGCCGGTGGGCCACGCCTTCCTCGGCAGCGCGATGAACGGCGCGGACAACGACGCGCAAGCGGCGATCCGCCACCTCAAGCCGATGCTCATGGGGCAGGACCCGCTCGACCGCGAGGCGCTGCACCACCGCCTGCTGGCGCGCCGCCGCGCGGTTTCGTGGCGGGCCATAGGCGCGCTCGACGTGGCGCTCTGGGACATCGCCGGCAAGGCGGCGGACATGCCGGTCCACCGCCTGATCGGCACCTTCCGCCACAGCGTTCCCGCCTACGCCTCCTCCGCCGTGCTGCCATCGCCGGAGGCCTACGCCGAGGAGGCGGCGCGCCACGAGGCGGCGGGTTGGCGGGGCTACAAGATCCACCCGCCGGCGCGCTGGCGCGAGGATATCGCCGTGTGCGAGGCGGTGCGCGCCGCGGTCGGCGACGATTTCCCCGTCATGCTGGATTCCACCTGGAGCTACGATTACGAGGAGGCGATCCGCGTCGGGCGCGCCATCGAGGCGCTCGGCTTCCACTGGTACGAGGACCCGCTCGCCGACGACGACATCTACAACTGCGCGAAATTGCGCGAGAAACTCGACATCCCGCTGATGGCGACGGAGTATTCGCCGGGCGGCTTCACCTCCTACGTCCCATGGATAACGATGCGCGCCACCGACTACCTGCGCGGCGACGTGGCGGTGAAGGGCGGCATTACCCCGGTGCTCAAGACCGCGCGCCTCGCCGAGGCGTTCGGCATGAACTACGAGGTCCACCACGGCGGCAATTCGCACAACAACTGGGCCAATTTGCACGTCATCGCGGCGATCCGGAACACGAGTTTCTTCGAGGTCATCCTGCCGGAGGGCGCGCAGAAATACGGCGTGGTCGACGACATCGAGATCGACGCGGACGGCCTCGCGCACGCCCCCGACCGGCCCGGGATCGGCGCCGGGATCGACTTCGACCTGATCCGGTCGAAGACGGTCGCCGTGCTCTCCTGAGTCGCCGTGCTCTCCTGACTGGCGGCGTTCGCGATGGCGAAGACGCCGGACCCGGCGGCGCTGGCGCGCGACTACCTGGACCTGTGGGAGCGGCAGGTCGACCGGGCCGGGGTTCCGGGGCAGGCGGAGTTCCTGGCCGCGGCGCTCCCCGCGCCGCCGGGCGGTGACGCGGCGGCCGCCGCCGCTCCACGCCGGGCTGGCGGGGAGCCTGTGGTTCGGGGCGCTGGCCGCCCTGCCGGCGGCGCGCGCCGGGCTGGCGCCGTGGGATCGGACGCTGGCGGCGGAGGGCGCCGGGCTCGCCGACCGGCTCGCCGCGGTCGAACCTGAGGAGCTGGCGCGCGCCGTCGGGGCCGAGGCCGGCGCGCGGCTCGCGCAATTCCTCGCCGGGGTCGAACGCTACCGCGCGCACCCGCGCCGCCGCGCCGCGGCCGGGCGGGCGGAGCTCGGCCGGTGGGGCGCCGTGGCGCTGTGCGAGCACTCCCCGTGCCCGGGGGCGGGAAGGCCCGTCCTTCTCGTCCCGTCGCTGGTCAACCGGGCGCGCATCCTCGACCTGGCGCCGGGGCGGAGCCTGACGCGGGTCCTCGCCGAGCGCGGCCTGCGCCCGCTGGTGGTGGACTGGGGGGAGCCGGGAGAAGAGGAGCGCGCCTTCTCGCTCGGCGACTACGTCGCGCGGCGGCTGGAGCCGGCGCTGGAGGCGGCGTGCGCGGTGGCCGGCGGGCCGGTCGCGGCGGTGGGCTACTGCATGGGTGGGCTGCTGGCGCTGGCGCTGGCGCTGCGGCGCCCGGACCGGGTCTCGGCGCTGGCGCTGCTGGCGACGCCGTGGGACTTCCACGCCGGGGACGGCGGCGCGGGGGCGCTCGCGCGCGCGGCGGAGCCCTGGCTCGCGCCGGCGATCTCACGGCTCGGAGTCCTGCCGGCGGAGGGCTTGCAGGCGCTGTTCGCGCTGGCGCAGCCCGCGCGCATCGCCGCCAAGTTCCGCGCCTTCGCGGCGCTGCCGCCCGAAGACCCGGCCGCCGCGGCCTTCGTCGAGGTCGAGGACTGGCTCGACGACGGCGTCCCGCTCGCCGGGCCGGCGGCGCTGGAGTGCCTGTTCGACTGGTACGGGCGCAACGCCACGGCGAACGGGCGCTGGCGCGTCGCCGGAGAGGTCGTCGACCCGGCGGCGGCGGCGTTTCCGGCGCTCGTCTTCGTCCCCGAGCGCGACCGTCTGGTCCCGCCCGATTCGGCGGCGGCGCTGGCGGCGGCGCTGCCCGGCGCGCGGATCCTGCGGCCGCGAACGGGGCATATCGGCATGGTCGTCGGCCGCCGCGCCCGCGCGGACTGCGCCGAGCCGCTGGCCGAATGGCTGCTGGCGGCCGGGAATCCCGCCCGCCCGGCGCGGCGCCGGGCTATGATGCGCGCGAACGGCGGAGCGCGGAAGGAGCGGACATGACGGGACGGGTGGCGGTTGTGACCGGTGGCACGCGGGGCATCGGCGCCGCGGTGGCGCGGGCGCTCGACGCGGAGGGCTACCGGGTGGCGGCGGTTTACGCCGCGAACGACGCGCGCGCGCGCGGCTTCACGGTCGAGACCGGGATCGCGGCCTACAAGTGGGACGTCGCCGATTTCGCCGCCTGCGAGGCGGGCGCCGCCCGCGTCGCCGCCGACCTCGGGCCGGTCGAGGTGTTGGTCAACAACGCCGGGATCACCCGCGACGCCACCATGCACCGCATGAGCCGCGACATGTGGCAGGCGGTGATCGACACCAATATCGGCTCGTGCTTCAACATGGCGCGGTGCGTCATCGACGGGATGCGCGCGCGCGGCTTCGGGCGGATCGTCAACATCGGCTCGATCAACGGCCAGGCGGGGCAATACGGGCAGGTCAACTACGCCGCCGCCAAGTCGGGCATCCACGGCTTCACCAAGGCGCTGGCGCAGGAGGGGGCGGCGAAGGGGATCACCGTCAACGCCATCGCGCCGGGCTATATCGACACCGACATGGTCGCCGCGGTGCCGGAGCGGGTGCTGAAGCGCATCGTCGAGCGTATCCCCGTGGGCCGCCTCGGCCGGGCCGAGGAGATCGCCCGCGCGGTGGTGTTCCTGGTCGCCGACGAGGCCGGATTCGTCACCGGATCGACTCTCTCGATCAACGGCGGCCAGCACATGTATTAGACGGCCGTCGCGAACGGGATCGAAGGATTGGCGACGATGGACGCCGCCGGCTCGACGCTCTCGATCGACGGCGTCCGGCGCATGTATCAACCCGGGTTTCCCGGAACGAAAAGAGAGGATTCGCCATG
The DNA here is from genome assembly GCA_965242575.1 of Alphaproteobacteria bacterium. Classification (GTDB taxonomy): domain Bacteria; phylum Pseudomonadota; class Alphaproteobacteria; order UBA7887; family UBA7887; genus JANQOH01. Next base: position 676,674 of record OZ251461.1, on the reverse strand, counting down.
GCGGACACGCCCACGGTCAAGATGGTGGAGTACGACGACGCCGACGACGCGGTGCGCGCGGTCTACGACGACATCATGGCCAGCCGCGGCATCGACTTCGTGCCGAATTTCTGGAAGTCCATCGCGGTGCATCCGCCGACGCTGGAGCGGCTGTGGCGGCAGCTGGAGGACGTGATGGCGCCGGGCAAGCTGGACCGGTTGACCAAGGAGCTCGTCGCCATCGCGGTGAGCGCGACCAACGGCTGCGAATACTGCACCTGGTCGCACACCGCCGCGGCGCGGAAGCTCGGCCTCGACAACGAGGCGCTCGGCGAGCTGATGAGCGTGATCGGCCTGTTCAACCAGACCAACAGCATGGCGAGCGGCCTGCGCGTGCCGCCCGACGCGGCGTTCAAGCCCCGCTGACGGCCCGGCGCCGGAACGCAAGCTTGACATAAGGCGGTTTTCGCGATATAAGGTACCCGACGCTGGGGCAACCGGCGACAATCGGGAGTTTCGCCATGAGCAAAGACGCTCCGCCGGCCGTGACGCTGCGCGAGTTCGCCGAACGGCTCCGCGCCGACCCGGATTTTCGCGCCGAGGTCGAGGCGGATCCGAAATCCGCCGTCGCCGCGCTCGGCGTCGAGATTCCGCCGCACGTCGACGACGTCCGCGTCGTCGAGGACACCGGGGACACCCTTCATTTCGTCCTCCCGCCCGGCCCGGACGGCGGCCTGTCGGACGACGATCTGTCCGGGATTTCCGGCGGAACCGACAGACTGGTCGTTACCGGAGGCGTCCCGTTGAGTCCCCTGCCCACCATGATGTCGCCACTCCTTTTCCCCCGGCTCCCGTTCGGCGGCTAGGCCGGCGCGGCCGGACCGACCCCGCTTTCCCGCGCCGGGGCGCCGGGAGGGCCGCGAACCGACAAGCGGGCGGCGCTCTCCGCCGCCACGCCCTTTCGCCCCACCCGCGTCGCGGGCGTTTCGGGCAGCCGATCCCGAACACGACGCCTCCCGTCCACAGACGTTTGACTTGCCCTGGCGCGCCGTGCTACACGCGCCCGCCCGGCCGCTCGCGGGCCGGAGCCTTTCTTTCGGACCGGCGGCCGCCGGACGCGGCCATCTGCCGCGCGCGTCCCTTCCCCCTCCCAATCCGCCGCGGTTTCGCATCGGCGGGGAATCCGGCGAAAGATCATGAACCTCACCGAACTCAAAGCGAAGAAGCCGACCGACCTCCTCGCCTATGCGGAGGAGTGCGGGGTCGAGAACGCCGGCGCCATGCGCAAGCAGGACCTGCAATTCGCGATCCTCAAGCAGCTCGCGGAGAACGGAGTCGCCATTTTCGGCGAGGGGGTGCTGGAAACCCTCCAGGACGGTTTCGGCTTCCTGCGCTCGGCCGAGGCGAACTACTTGCCGGGGCCGGACGACATCTACGTGTCGCCGAACCAGATCCGCCGCTTCGGGCTACGCACCGGCGACACGGTGGAGGGGGAGATCCGCCAGCCCAAGGACGGAGAGCGCTATTTCGCCCTGCTGAAGGTCAACGCCGTCAATTACGAGGGGCCGGAAAAGGCGCGCCACAAGGTCAATTTCGACAATTTGACGCCGCTCTACCCCGACCAGCGGCTGCGGCTGGAGATCGAGAACCCGACGATCAAGGACATGAGCGCGCGGGTGATCGACCTGGTGTCGCCGATCGGCATGGGGCAGCGGGCGCTGATCGTCGCCCCGCCGCGCACCGGCAAGACGGTGATCCTCCAGAACATCGCCCATTCGCTCGCCGCCAACCATCCCGACGCCTACCTGATCGTCTTGCTGATCGACGAACGCCCCGAGGAGGTGACCGACATGCAGCGGTCGGTGCGCGGCGAGGTCATCAGCTCGACCTTCGACGAGCCGGCGACGCGCCACGTGCAGGTCACCGAAATGGTGATCGAGAAGGCGAAGCGGCTGACCGAACACCGGCGCGACGTGGTGATCCTGCTGGATTCGATCACCCGCCTTGCGCGCGCCTACAACACCGTGGCGCCGTCCTCGGGCAAGGTGCTGACGGGCGGCGTGGACTCGAACGCGCTGCAACGGCCCAAGCGCTTTTTCGGCGCTGCGCGCAACATCGAGCAGGGCGGTTCGCTGACCATCATCGCGACGGCGCTCATCGAGACCGGATCGCGCATGGACGAGGTGATCTTCGAGGAGTTCAAGGGTACCGGCAATTCCGAGATCGTCCTCGACCGCAAGCTCGCCGACAAGCGCACCTTCCCGGCCATCGACATCGGCAAGTCGGGCACGCGCAAGGAGGAGCTGCTGGCCGACAAGGGCGAGCTCTCCAAAATGTGGATGCTCCGCCGCGTGCTGACGCCCATGGGCGTGACCGACGCCATGGAGTTCCTGCTCGACAAACTCCGGAGCACGAAGTCGAACGACGAATTCTTCCGGTCGATGAATCAGTAGGGGCGGAAAGGGCTACCCCGTATTTCTCATAACCTTTGGGTGTGCTGGCGTTTTGCCAGCATCTTCATTCAATTGTATTTCGTATATTTCCGGCGAAACGCCAGCGTGCCCAGGAATCCTTCGCCGAACCACCTGCGAAGGCGGTCCAGGAAGTGCGAATTACCGGGAGCGCCGGCGTTTTCTTTTCGGTGCGCTTCGCGCATTTGCCGGCAAAACGCCGGCGCTCCCGGGATTTACCGAGACCCGCGGATTACACGGTGAAGATCGTCGACCCCGTGGTCTTGCGGCCCTCCAGGTCGCGGTGGGCCCGGACGGCGTCGGCGAGGGGGTAGCGGTTATCGATCCGAATCTTCACCTTGCCGGACGACACCATGCCGAACAGGGCGGCGGCGCTGTCCGCCAGTTCGGCGCGCGTGGCGTTGTAGACCATCAGCGACGGACGGGTGAGGTAGAGCGACCCCTTGGCGGCGAGCAGGCCGGGATCGAACGCCGGAACGGAGCCGGACGACTGGCCGAACGCCGCCAGCAGGCCGCGCGGGGCGAGGCAGTCGAGCGACCCCGCGAAGGTCGTCTTCCCCACCGAATCGTACGCGACGGGAACGCCCTTGCCGCCGGTGATCTCCCGCACCCGTTCGACGAAATTCTCGCGCGTATAGACGACGGGGTGGTCGCAGCCGTGGGCGCGGGCCAGCTCCGCCTTCTCGTCGGTCCCCACGGTGCCGATCACCGTCGCGCCGATGGCTTTCGCCCACTGGCAGGCGATGAGGCCGACGCCGCCGGCGGCGGCGTGGAAGAGGATGGTCTCGCCCGCCTTCACCGGGTAGGTGCGGCGCAGGAGATACTCCACCGTCATGCCCTTGAGCATCATCGCCGCGGCGGTCTCGTCGTCGACGCCGTCCGGGACCTTGACGACGTTCGCGGCGGTCATCAGGCGGACTTCGGCGTAGGCGCCCATGGGCGGGGCGGCGTAGGCGATGCGGTCGCCGACCGCCAGATCCTCCACCCCGGCGCCGACCGCCTCCACCGTCCCCGCGCCCTCGAGGCCCGGCGTGAACGGGCTTTCGGCGATGGGATACAGCCCCGAGCGGTGGTAGGTATCGATGTAGTTCAGGCCGACGAAACCGTGGCGGACGCGGATCTGGCCGGGGCCGGGGTCGCCGACCTCGACCTCCTCCCAGCGCATGACTTCGGGGCCGCCCGTCTCATGGGCGCGGATGGCGTGACATTTCATGGCTTCGGGTCGCTCCTTCGGTTGGGACGAGGGTTCGCCGGGCGCCGCGCGGATTCGAGCGCGAGCAGAAAACGTTTCGCGCCCGGCGCGCCGCTCCAGCCGCCGAGCTTGCCGCCGGCGGCCGTGACGCGGTGGCACGGGACGACGATGGGGATCGGGTTCGCGCCGCACGCCCCGCCGACCGCGCGGGCGGCGCCTCCGACCGCGGCGGCGAGCGCGCCATAGGTCCGCGTCTCGCCGAAGGGGATCGCCGCCATCGCCGCCCATACGCGGCGCTGGAACGCCGTGCCCGCCGGCGCCAGCGGCAGGGAGAAGCGCGTCAGGCGCCCGGCGAAATAGGCTTCGAGCTGCGCCGCCGCCTCGGCGAGCGCGCCGCCGGGCGCGGCGCGCGGCTCCGCCTCCGGGCGCCACTCGACGCGGGCGAGGGCGCCGCCGGCGGCGATCAGGCGCAGCCGGCCGACCGGGGTTTCGAGAACCGCGGCCGTCACGCCGGACTCCGGCGCAGCAGCCGGTCGAGCGAGTCCGTGTCGGTCGCCGGCGGCGAGCAGACCCGGCCGCGGCACACATAGGCCGCCGGAGCGCCGTCGACCGCCGTCTTTCCGGCGGCGGGATGGCCCGCCGGGAGCCCGGCGCCGTCGGCGACGACGGTCAGGACGCGGCCCGGCAGGCTGCGCCCGTTCACCGCGTTCGCGAGCGCGCCGGTCCGGGGGTCGTCCGGCGCGCCGACGACGACGATCTGCACGCCGTCGATGGCCTGTTCGAGGCCGTTCAGGAACGCGCAGGCCGAAGCCGGATGCTGCGCGGCCTGGCGGGAGAACGCGCCGACCAGGCGGTCGCGGCGGCGGCGCCAGGAGTCGTCGCCGGTGACGGCGGCGAGGGTGGAGAGGACCTCGGTCATGACGCCGTTGCCCGACGGCAGGGCGCCGTCGACGGCCGTCGTCGCCCGGACGATGACGTCCTCGGCGTCGGCGGCGGACTGGAAATAGCCGCCGCCGTCGGCGTCGCCGAACAGCGCGTCGAGCGCGCCGGCCCAGGCGCGCGCGCGCTCCAGGAGGCGCGGCGCGCGCTCGACCTCGTACAGCGCCAGCGCCGCGCGCGCCATGTTGGCGTAGTCGTCGAGCATTCCGGCGTGGCGCGCCGAGCCGCGCCGCCAGGAGTGGAACAGGCGGTCGCCGTCGCCCATCGTCTCCGCCACGGCGTCGAAGGCGCGGCGGGCGGCGGCGATCCAGCCCGGCTCGCCGAAAACCGCGCCGGCGCGGGCCAGCGCCGCGATCATGAGGCCGTTCCAGTCCGCCAGGACCTTGTCGTCGCGGCCGGGGCGCGGGCGGGTCTCGCGGCGGCGCAGCAGGCGGTCGCGCAGGGCGGGAAGGCGCGCCTCGTCCGCCGCCGAGGGGAGCTCCGGGACGCGCAGGCGGTTGAGGATGTTGCGGCCCTCCCAATTGCCGCCGGCGGAGACGTCGTAGGCGGCCTTGAAGATCCGCGCGTCGGCGCCCAGGACCTCGTCCACCTCCTCTTCGCTCCAGACGTAGAACCGGCCCTCCTCGCCCTCGCTGTCGGCGTCGAGGGTGGCGGCGAAGGCGCCGGATTCGGCGACCATCTCGCGCAGCAGCCAGGCGACCGTCTCGCGGATCCGGGCCGCGAAAAGCGGGGTCCGCGCGCCCTGCCAGACCAGGGTCAGCAGTTCGACGATCCGCGCGTTGTCGTACAGCATCTTCTCGAAATGCGGCGCGAGCCACAGCGGGTCGGTGGAGTAGCGCGCGAAGCCGCCGCCGAGATGGTCGTATATTCCGCCCTGGCACATGCGCTCGCAGGTCACGGCGACCGCCTGGGCGAACGCCGCCTCGCCGGTGCGCAGATGGGCGCGCCACAGCGCCTCGAACACCGCCGTCTGGGGGAATTTCGGCGCGCCGCGCAGGCCGCCCAGGGCGGTGTCCATCATGCCGAGAAGGCCGCGGGCGGCGGAGTCGAGTTCGGCGAGGCCGATATCGGCGCCGCCGGGCGGCTTCGACAGCTTCGCCAGGCCCTTGCGCAGCGCGTCGACGTTCTCGCGCAGGCGCTTCGGATCCTCGCGCCAGACGCGATCGATCGCCTCCAGCACCTGCGGGAAGCCGGGGCGGCCGTAACGCGGCTCGGGCGGGAAATAGGTGCCGCCCCAGAACGGCTCGCCGTCCGGGGTGAGGAACATGGTGAGCGGCCAGCCGCCCTGTTCGCCGAGCAGCGCCAGCGCGTGCTGGTAAATCGCGTCGAGGTCCGGGCGCTCCTCGCGGTCGACCTTCACGTTGACGAAAAGCGCGTTCATGCGCGCCGCGATGGCGGCGTCCTCGAAGCACTCGTGCGCCATCACGTGGCACCAGTGGCACGCCGCGTAGCCGACCGAGAGCAGGATCGGCCGGTCGGTCTCGCGCGCGAGCGCCAGCGCCTCCGGCCCCCAGGGGCGCCAAGCGACCGGGTTGCCGCGGTGCTGGAGCAAGTAGGGGCTGGTCTCTCGCGCCAGCAGGTTCTCCGCCATCGCGGTCTCCGCGCAAGGCCGCCCGGAGCCGCCCCGGCTTGCGCGGGCCGCGCCTTCGGCTACAGTGGCGCGCACCCTACACCCGACCCGCCCCCGGGGGAAGCCGTGGCCCGAGCCGACGCGCCCTATTACCGCCTGCACGTCTTCTGCTGCACCAACGAACGCGACGAATCGGACCCGCGCGGCTGCTGCCATGCGCGCGGCGGGACGGCGCTGCGCAACTACATGAAGGCGAAGGCGAAGAAGATGGGCGCGCGCGGAATCCGCGTCAACGCCTCGGGCTGCCTCGACCGCTGCGAGTTGGGGCCGGCGATGGTCGTCTATCCCGAAGGCGTCTGGTACCGCTGCGAAACCCGCGAGGACGTGGACGCGGTGGTCGCCGACCACCTCATCGGCGGGCGGCCGGTCGAGCGGCTGCGGCTGCGCCCGGACGACCGCCCGGACTGACCGGGCGGCGCGGCGCGCGGCGGGGGTGGGCGCGGGCGACACCATCTTCGCGCTGTCGTCGGCCGCCGGCGCCGCCGGGGTGGCGGTCGTCCGGCTGTCGGGCGCGGAGGCCGGCGCGGCGCTGGCGGCGCTGGCGGGCCGCCTGCCGCCGGCGCGGCGCGCGACCGTGGCGGCGCTCGCCGACCCCGCCGGCGGCGCGCCGCTCGACCGCGCGCTGGTCCTGTGGTTCCCCGCGCCGGCGAGTTTCACCGGCGAGGACGTGGCCGAAATCCACTGCCATGGCGGGCGCGCGGTGGTCGACGGCCTGCTCGCCGCGCTCGGCCGCCTGCCGAGGCTGCGGACGGCGGAGCCGGGAGAGTTCTCCCGCCGCGCCTTCGTCAACGGCAAACTGGACCTGACCGCCGCCGAGGGGCTGGCGGACCTGGTGGCGGCGGAGACGGCGGCGCAGGCGCGCCAGGCGCTGCGCCAGCTCGACGGCGCGCTGGGCGCGCTCTACGAGGGCTGGCGCGAGCGGCTGGTGCGCGCGCTGGCCTTCGTCGAGGCGGCGCTGGACTTCGCCGATGAAGACCTGCCCGCCGGCGCCGAGGCGCGGGCGCGCGCGGACGCGGCGGCGGTGGCGCGGGAGATCGCCGCCCATCTCGACGACGGCGGGCGCGGCGAACGTCTGCGCGCCGGCGCCGAGGTCGCGGTGGTCGGGCCGCCCAACGCCGGCAAGTCGAGCCTCGTCAACCGGCTGGCGCGGCGCGACGCGGCGATCGTGAACGCGGCTCCCGGGACGACGCGCGACGCGATAGAGGTCCGGCTCGATCTCGGCGGCGTCCCGGCGACGGTGGTGGACACGGCCGGCCTGCGCGCCGCGGTCGACCCGGTGGAGCGCGAGGGCGTCCGCCGCGCCGAGACGCGCGCGCGCAGGGCGGACCGCGTCCTCGCCGTCTTCGACGCGGCGGAATGGCCGGACGCGGATACGGGCGCGGTCCGGGGCCTCGCCGCGGGCGGGATCGTCGTGTGGAACAAGCGCGACCTGCTCGACGCGCAGGCCGCCGCGGCGCTGCCGGAGCGGGCGGGGGACTGGCCGGCGGCGGCGATCTCGTGCCTGACGGGGGAGGGGATCGACCGCCTCGCCACCCTGCTGGCGGAGGATCTCGGCGCGAACGGCGCGGCGGGCGCCGCGCCGCCGCTGACCCGCGCGCGGCACCGGGCCGCGCTGGAGGGCTGCGCTGCGGCGCTGGCGCGCTTCGCGGCCGTGACCGAGGCGGAGCTCGCGGCCGAGGACCTGCGCGCCGCGGCGCGCGCGCTGGGCCGGGTCACCGGCCGCGCCGACGTGGAGGACGTCCTCGACGCGGTGTTCTCGAGTTTCTGCATCGGCAAGTGAGGGCGTTTCACGTGAAACACGGCGGGGAACCCGACGCGCGTGTCGAAATTGAGCTTGCCGCCGGCGCGGAGCTTCGATAAACACCTCCCAACGCGGCAACCGGCGGCGCGCCGGCTAGCCGTGCTGGCTTGACTGGCTTGAACGGCGGGGGATCGACGTATGACCGCACCTCGGACGATTCGGCAGATCGTCGAGGAAGTCATCCTGTCCGGCGGGAGCGATCGGGACGCTCTGCGCGCGGTTAAGGCTGAAATGCCCGACGCCGCGACGGGCCTTCCGTATATCCGAACCATTCGGAAACGAATGCCGCATGGCGTTGGCGGCGATTTGCAATCCGGCAACGGCTCGGGTGTCGGCGGAACGAGCATCGGAACGGCCGACCCCGTTTCCTCGGGCTCCGCCACGAGCGATGCCTCCGCGGATCGCTACGACGATTACGCGGAGGCCGAGGCGGACGACTTCCCGATCGACGAGTACGACATAAACTCGGTCCCCAGCGATTTCACGGTTATGACGTTGAAGGAACTGATAGATCGCCGGTGGGTGCTTATCCCCGGTTTCCAAAGACATTTTGTCTGGGATTTGCGCAGATCGTCGAAATTGATCGAATCTCTCATACTGGGTCTTCCGGTTCCCCAGCTCTTTCTTTACGAGCAGGAGCAGAACAGGAATTTGCTGATCGATGGTCAGCAGCGTCTCATGTCGGTGTATTACTATCTGCGGGAACGATTTCCCAGAAAGGAAAAACGCGGACATCTTCGGCGTATGTTCAACGAATCCAGCGGCATTTCCGACGAATTGCTGCAAGACAACGAGTGCTTTCAGGACTTCAAATTGAGTTTGCCGACGCCTCTTCCCAACCGGCGCAATCGGCTTCATGGAAAAACGTATTCGGCATTGAGAGAGGACGATAAGTCGCGTCTGGACATGCGGCCGATACGCTGTATAACCGTTCGACAGAACGCGCTTGGGGCGGATGACAGTTCGATGTACGAGATATTCAACAGGCTCAACACGGGCGGCGTCAACCTCCATCCGCAGGAGATACGAAGCAGCATGTATCATTCCAAGTTTTATGATATGCTCACGAGAATAAATGAGATCCCCGGCTGGAGGCGAATTCTCGGCGCCGACGAACCTGATTTGAATATGAGGGACGTGGAGATATTGCTTCGCGGTTTTGCCATGCTTGTCGACGGCGGCGCATACAAGCCCTCCATGGCGAAATTTCTCAATGCGTTTTCCAAGACTAGCAAATCCAACACCCCAGACAGAAACGAATATCTGGAGCGTCTCTTCAGGTCTTTCGTCCGTGCGACGGAAAGGCTCTCCGGAACTGTTTTTATGAACAGGAACAGGAAATTCAACGTTGCGCTTTTCGAAGCGACGTTTGCGGCGATATGTCAGCCCGCACACGATAGCGGAGAAGTCGTCGACTTTTCTCTTGACGCAACGCGAATCCACCGGTTGCGGGAAGATCGGGAATTCGTACAGGCTTCGCAAAGATACACTACTCGGGCGACGACCGTTCGCACTCGATTGGACAGGGCCGTGGACATCCTGTCTGCGGAATAACGGATTACAGTTATGACTCCGACCGCTGTGGACAAGATGTATGAAGAATTTACTCGCCTTGACGTCCTGCTCACGGAGAACGATCTATCCTTGGGCCTTTCGGTAAAACAGCATTTCAGCAAGACGCTTCTATTGGCCGCCGCCAGCCATTTCGAGGCGCGTCTGACAGAAACGGTGAGGAAATTTTCGGAGGCGAGCTTGATCTCCCGCGACCATCCGCTGGTTGGATTCGTCGAAAAAAAGGCGACCACGCGCGAGTACTATAGGTGGTTCGACTGGAATAGCCCTAACGCGCGAATATTTTTTGGATTGTTCGGAACGAAATTCGCCGCGCGCGCCAAGGAAATAGTGGCCGATAACACCGAATTGGGTGAATCCATACAGGCTTTCCTCGCGATAGGAAGGGAAAGGAATCGCCTTGTTCACGGAGATTTCGCAAAATTCTCTATGAACGATACCGTAGACCAGATACATCGCCGCTACTCCAGTGCCAGGATGTTTGTCGACTGGGTGCCGGAAGTTCTGCGCCAAGTGGCAAACGAGGGAAAGCCATGACACGTTGCGACGTCATCGTGGTCGGCGGGGGCCATGCGGGGTGCGAGGCGGCGGCGGCGGCGGCGCGGGCCGGCGCGCGGACGCTGCTGTTGACCCACGACCCCGCGACCATCGGCGCGATGTCGTGCAACCCCGCCATCGGTGGAATCGCCAAGGGGACGGTGGTGCGCGAGGTCGACGCGCTCGACGGGCTGATGGGCCGCGCCGCCGACCGGGCGGGAATCCAGTTCCGTGAGCTCAACGCCAGCAAGGGGCCGGCGGTGCGCGGCCCGCGCTGCCAGGCCGACCGCAAGCTCTACCGCCGGGCCATCGCCGAACTGCTCACCGAACAGGAGAACCTGGACATCCGCAAGGCGGCGGTCGGCGGCCTCGTCGTCGGCCGCGACGGGCGCGCCGGCGGCGTAATCCTCGAGGACGGGGAGGAAATTCGCGCCGCGGCCGCGGTCGTCACGAGCGGGACGTTCCTGCGCGGGCGGGTCCATGTCGGCGAACGGAGCGCCGCCGCCGGGCGCGCCGGCGAAGCGCCGGCGGTCGCGCTGGCGGACGGCATAGCCGGCCTCGGCTTCCGCACGGGGCGGCTCAAGACGGGGACGCCGCCGCGCCTCGACGGGCGGACCGTCGACTTCTCCGCGCTCGCGGTCCAGCACGGCGACTCGCCGCCCAAGCCGTTCTCGTGCCTGACCGATGCGGTCGCGACGCCGCAGACGGTCTGCCACATCGCGCGCACGACGCCGGAGACCCACGCCGTCGTCCGCGCCAACCTCCATCGCGCGCCGATGTTCTCGGGCGCGATAGAGGGCCGGGGGCCGCGCTACTGCCCGTCGATAGAGGACAAGGTGGCGCGATTCCCCGACCGCGACGGGCATTCGGTCTTCCTCGAGCCGGAGGGACTCGACGACGACACGATTTATCCCAACGGGATCTCCACCTCGCTGCCCGCCGAGGTCCAGGAGGCGATGGTGCGGACGATCCCCGGACTGGAGAAGGCGGTCGTGCGCCGGCCGGGCTACGCCATCGAATACGACTTCGTGGACCCGCGCGAGCTGGGGCCGACGCTGGAGGCGCGCCGCTTGCCGGGGCTGTTCCTGGCCGGGCAGATCAACGGGACCACGGGCTACGAGGAGGCGGCGGGCCAGGGGATCGTGGCGGGGACGAACGCCGCGCTGGCGGCCGGCGGCGGCGGCCGGTTCGCGCTCGACCGGGCGGCGGCGATGATCGGCGTGATGATCGACGACCTGACGACGCTGGGGGTGCGCGAGCCGTATCGGCTGTTCACGGCGCGGTCGGAATACCGCCTGAGCCTGCGGCCCGACAACGCCGACCTGCGCCTGACGGGCCTCGGCGTCCGCGCCGGCTGCGTGGGGGCCGCGCGCGAGCGGCGGTGGCGGGCGAAACGCGGCGCCGTCGCCGCGGCGCGCCGCGCGCTGGCGGCGCGCCGGCTCACTCCCGGCGAGGCGGCGCGCCGCGGCCTGCGCTTGCGGGCGGACGGGCGGGTTCGCAACGGCCTCGACCTGCTGGCGCGGCCGGAGATCGGGTTCGCCGACCTGGCGCGGCTGTGGCCCGAACTCGCGGCGTGCCCGGCCGACGCGGCGCGGCAGCTGGAGATCGAATGCCGCTACGCCGTCTATCTGGAGCGCCAGCGCGCCGAGATCGCGGCGTTCCGCCGCGAGGCGGCGCTGGAAGTGCCTTCCGGCCTCGATTTCGCGCGCGTCGCCGGGTTGTCGACGGAGGCGCGCGAGCGGCTGGCGGAGGCGCGCCCGGCGACGCTGGCGGCGGCGGCGCGGGTGCCGGGGGTGACTCCGGCGGCGGTGGCGGCGCTGCTCGGCCACTTGCGGCGCGCGGCGTGAGCGCGGCGCCGCCCGCGCCGCTGGGCGCGGGCGAGTTCGCCCGCCTCGCCAATGTTTCACGTGAAACGACGGCGCGGCTCGCCGCCTATCTCGACCTTCTGCGGGCGTGGTCGCGGGGGACGAACCTGGTGGGCGCGTCGAGCCTCGTCGACCCGTGGCGCCGGCACATGCTCGACAGCGCGCAATTGGCCCGATTCGTTCCCCCCGACGCGGACCGCATCGTCGACATCGGCAGCGGCGCCGGGTTCCCCGGCCTCGTCTTGGCGCTGGCGCTGGCGGAGCGCGGCGCGCGCGTCGATTTGATCGAGGTCAATTCGCGCAAGGCGGCGTTCCTGGCGGCGGCGATCCGCGAGACCGGCGCGCCGGCCCGGGTCCACCGCGCGCGGGCGGAGAGCGCGCCCGTCGCGCCGGCCCCGGCGGTGACGGCGCGGGCCTGCGCGCCGCTGCCCCAACTCCTCGCCTGGGCAAGGCCGCTCCTCGCCCCCGGCGGGCGCGCCGTGCTGCCGAAGGGGCGCCGGGCGGAAGAGGAATTGACGGCGGCGCGCCGGGAGTGGAAAATGGCGGTCGCCCGGCGCCCCAGCATGAGCGACCCCAGCGGCGTGATCCTGATCGTGGAAAACCTTGAGCGCGCCGCCGGCCGCTGAATCCGCGCCCGCCGCCCCGGCGCGCGTCATCGCCGTCGCCAACCAGAAGGGCGGCGTCGGCAAGACGACGACGGCGGTCAACCTCGCCACCGGGCTGGCGGCGGTCAACAAACGCGTCCTCATCGTCGACATGGACCCGCAGGGCAACGCCAGCACCGGGCTGGGAGTCCACGCCGGCGACCGGGGGCGCACGAGTTACGACCTGCTCAACGGCGACGGAGGCGGCGCGGAGGCGGCGGCGACCGGAGTCCCCGGCCTGTTCCTGGTGCCCGCCGATGTCGACCTCGCCGGCGTCGACCACGAATTGAGCGGCGCGGACGACCGCGCCCACCGGCTCCGGCGCGAGCTGGCGCGGCTGTCGGACGCCTACGACTACATCTTCATCGACTGCCCGCCGGGGCTGGGGCTGCTGACGCTGAACGCGCTCGTCGCCGCGTCGAGCGTGCTCGTCCCGCTGCAATGCGAATTCTACGCGCTGGAGGGCCTGGGCCAGATCATGGGCGCCATCGACCGGGTGCGCGACGGCTTCAACCCGGCGCTCGCCGTCGAGGGGGTGGTGCTGACCATGTTCGACCGGCGCAACAACCTGTCGGAGCAGGTGGCGCTGGACGCGCGCCAGTATCTCGGCGACAAGGTGTTCGAGACGGCGATCCCCCGCAACGTGCGCGTCTCGGAGGCGCCGTCGCACGGCCAGCCGGTCCTGACCTACGACTTCCGCTGCGCCGGGTCGCGCGCCTATATCGCCCTGGTGAGCGAACTTCTCCGCCGCGAGGAGGCGAACGGGCGCGGCGCGGAGGCGCTCCGGTGACGGCGCGGCGGCCGGCGCTCGGGCGCGGCCTCGACGCGGTGTTCGGCGCGGCGGCGGCGGGCGGCGGACGCGGCGCGCGGACGGTCCCGATAACCGACCTGGCGCCGGGGCCGTTCCAGCCGCGCCGCCGTTTCGACGAGGCGGAGCTCGAATCGCTGGCCGAGTCGATCCGCCAGCGCGGGATCGTCCAGCCGATCCTGGCCCGCCCGGCGCCGGAGGGCGGCGCGCCGCTCCAGATCGTCGCCGGCGAGCGGCGCTGGCGCGCGGCGCAGCGCGTCCGGCTGCACGAGGTCCCGGTCATCGTCGACCGCCTCGACGACCGCGAGGCGGCCGAGGTCGCGCTGATCGAGAACGTCCAGCGCGAGGATTTGGGGCCGCTCGAGGAGGCCGAAGGCTACCGCCGCCTGATGGACGAATTCGGCGGCACGCAGGAGAGCTTGGCGGCCGCCGTCGGCAAGAGCCGCAGCCACGTGGCCAACACCATGCGGCTGCTCGGCCTGCCGGAGCCGGTGCGCCGCCTGCTCGACGACGGGACGCTGAGCGCCGGCCACGGGCGGGCGCTGCTCGGCGCGGCCGACCCCGAGGCGCTGGCGCGCAAGGCGGTCTCCGGCGGCCTCAACGTGCGCCAGGTCGAGCGCCTGGCGCGCGAGGGCGCGGCGGGCGGCGGGCGCGGCGCGAAGCGGCGGCGGCGGGACGCCGCGGAAACCGCCCCCAAAAGCGCCGACCTGGCGAAGCTGAAGGAGGAGCTGGAGCAGGCGACCGGGTTCGCGGTCAGCATCGTCGACCGGGGCGAATCCGGCCAGCTGCGGATCGACTACCGGTCGCTGGAGCAGCTCGACTTCCTGATCGCGCGCCTGCGCGGCCCGCTCGCCCCGCCGCCCGACTCCTGAGCCGCCCGACTCCCGAGTCGTCCGACCCCCGACCGGCGCGCGGGCGCCGCGACGGCTTCGAGAACGGCCGGCGTTCGCAGGTTCCGGCGCTACCCGCCGGGTTCGAGGGTCATGACGCGCGGGAAGGCGGCGCGGACGGCGTCCGGCGTGAGCGGCATCCGGACGTATTCTCCGTCGCGCCACAGCGGCCATTGGTCGAGCAGGGTGGAGGAGCCGAGCCAGCCGTCCTGGCCGCCGAGCAGGACGAAATAATTGGCGTCCGGGTCGGCCATGTCGGAGATATGCCGCGCATTGGCGCCGTATTGGACGAAATGGCGCTCCCCGGCCGCGTCGTGGGCGGTCTTCATCAGCGTTTGCGAACTGCCGCCGACGCCGTATTCGGCGAAGCGGTAGCGGCCTCCCAGCACCGGCGCGGCGGCGAGCGGGTGGGCGAGCCGCAGCCGGTGCATGTCGGCCCATGTCGCATAGGCGTCCAGCCCCTCGGCCGCGACGGCGAGGCCCGCGGCGAGCGCGGCGCGGACGACCTCCTCGTCCGCCTCGGCTACGTGTTCGGGCAGCAGCATGGCGATGCGCTCGACCTCGGCGAAGGCGGCGCCGTCTTCGGCGCCGAACGCCGCCGGGTAGAACGCGCGGACGAAGCCGTGGCGGAATTGCTCGTAGGTCACGGCCCCGACCGACTCCGCGCGGTGGCGCCCGTCCCATTCGCGCAGCCGGCGGAGCGCCTCGGCGGCGCGCGGGCCGGCGGACGCGGCGAGGCCGGAGGAGTCGAGCCGCGCCACGAAAAGGTCGCGCGTCCGGCCGGCCGAGATCATGCGCGTATCGCGCTGGAGCGCGGCTACGTCCGCGACGTCCATCGGCGCCTCGGCGGCGACGATGTCGGCCATGCGGCGCGCGCGGTCGTCGGAGGAGAAGAAGAACCCGACCGGCGGCCCGGCCGCGGCGGGGCGGTTGTTCGCCGACGCCAGGAACCCCTCCTCGGGGTTGAGGGCGAACGGCAGCTCGGCGGCGGAGAGCATCGCGTCCCACGCGGCGGCGCGGTCGGGGGGGACGACCAGGTCGGGCGGCGGGCCGGAGCGGGCCGGCAGGCGGACCGCCATGACTTGGCCGATGTTCCCGTCGACGTCGGCGTAGAGCATGTTCTGGCCGGGGACGGCGAAGGCGGAGAAGGCGGCGCGGAATTCGGAGAAGTCGCGCGCCCGCATGGCGGCGAGCATGGCGCCGATCTCGTCGCTCGGCGCGTGGCCGGTCCATTTCAGCGCCGCCGGCGGCAGGCCGGATTCGGCGAGTTGCGGCGCGTCGGTGACGACCGGGCCCCACGGCGTCTCGCGCACGACCGCCTCGGCGTCGAACCACCAGCGCACGCGTATGCGCTCGCGCCGCTCGGAGAAGGCGGACTCCGGCAGGCCGCTCACATCGACCAGGTCGCTCGACGCGGCGCGCATGTTGGTTCCGCCCCAGGCGATGCGCGGCGTCCGCCCGATGGCGAACACCGGCAGCCCCGGCCCCATCAGCCCGACCGCATGGTAGGAGGGCGAACGGATTCCGGCGGCCAGCCAGAGGTTGGGGACGGTTATGCCGAGATGCGGGTCGTTGGCGAGGATCGCGCCGCCGGTTGCGGCGCGCGACGGCGCCAGGGCGAGGCTGTTGCTGCCGGAGCGCGCGGCGCCCCCCAGCAGCGCGCCGAGCGCCCCCGCTTCGCCGGAGAAGCTCGGCGTCGACGCCCGGCCGGCCTCCAGCAGCCGCGCCCACAGCGCCGGCCAGTCGGCGCGCCCGCGCAGCGCCAGCAGGTCGAGCCAGACCAGCCAGTTCACGTCGGTTCCGACGAGCCGCCCCACCGTGAGCACGTCGGCGACCGTCCACGGCTCGCGGTCGAGGCCGAGCGCGCGGAACTCGTGCGGCGGGTCGCGCATGGTCTTCAGGTAGTGGTTCACGCCGTCGACGAACGCTTGCGTCCAGCGCCGCGCGGCGGGGTCCATCGCGCGTTCGCTGGCGGCCGCGGCGCGCGGGAACGACAGGATGCGCAGCGCCCGGTCGATGTCGACGGCGATGGGGCCCACCGCCTCCGACAGGCGCCCGTAGGCGATCATGCGCGCCAGCGCCATCTGGCCGAGGCGCAGATGCGCGTGAACGAGGCCGAGCGCGAAGGCGGCGTCTTCGTCGCGGTCGGCCTCGACGAAGGGGATTTGCCTGTCGCTCCAGCGGATCGTGACCGCGCCGCGCAGCGGCAGGCCGCGGGTGGGGAACGCCGCCAGCCGCTCGGCGACGCCGACCGGTCCCGACGGCGGGCCGGCGAGCAGGGCGCAGCCCGCGAGCATGCTCCCGGCGGCGCCGGCGCCCAGCCAGCGCGCCGCGCGGCGCAGGTTTCGGGTCATGCGGAGTCTCTCCGACCGGCGGGAAGCGGCGCGGCCACGATACCGCCTTCCCTCCCGCCGCGTAAGCGGCATGGCGATATCGCAACGACGCTTCGGGCGCCCGCTCCGCCGGGTCGCCCGTCCGATGGAACGGCCCGGAGCCGGCGTGGGGTTCGAGAAAAAGGCGCCGCCCGGCTTCGCCCGCGGCGGCGGCGCCGTTACGCTACGGCGTCAGTCGCGCTTGCGGCGGCCGAGTCCCCGCGCCTTCGCCGCCTCCGAGAGCCGCTTGGCGTAGTTCGGCGCGACCATCGGGTAGTCGTCCGGCAGCCCCCATTTGGCGCGGTATTCCTCGGGCGACATGCCGAACCGCGCGCGCAGGCGCCGCTTGAGGCTCTTGAGCGCCTTGCCGTCCTCGAGACAGACGATGAAGTCGCCGAGGATCGTGTCGCGGACGGGAACGGGCGGCTCCGGCGCCGCGCCGGCCGTCGCTGGCGATTCCGCCGCCACCGCGCCGCTGGCTTCGGCGAGCGCGCGGCCCACCGACTCGATCAGCTCCGGCAGCTGCTGCGCCGGAACCGGGTTGTGGGCCACATAGGCGGCGACAATGCCCGCCGTCATTTCGACAACCGACCGCGCGCCTCCGCGCCGGGCTCCTGTGGTCATTCCTCGTCCTCCTTTCGCGAATCCGAAACGTGGCCTCTGTATTCCATGATCGGGCGCGGTCGGTGGCGCATCCGATGCCGGCTTCGGCCTCGGAGGAGTCGGAGGCAGCGGCGTTTTGCCGGGTTTCGCCGGCTTGCCGCCGCTCCGGATTTCGTTCCTCTCGGCGTCGACCGCTTTACGCGGCATGACGTTCCGCCGTAATTCTATAAGCGGCCTCTTCGCATTCTTCGTTCAATTTCCGATCTTCCCGGACATCGACATGTCCCGCCCAACCGGTAATCGCCATAATTTTTCGAGAAAGTTCCCGGTTCCGGCGCAGCACTTCGGAATCGTCGGCGTCGTCGTCGTTGGCGTCACACCACAGAACGCGCCATTCCTTCTCCAGCGCGCTGCATTCGAGGTTTATCGCGTGCAGGACGGCGGCCTTCTTCGCATAGTCCGCCACGAAGTCCCAGGCGACCGCGACGACTATCAGGCCGCTCGCGACGAGCCGGGCGGGGTCCGGCAGAACGTCCAGCAAGGCCGCGACGCCGCTCGCCGCCGTGGCCAGCAGGAACAGCCGCGTCAGGGTATGGTTGCGCCGATGCCTGTCGGCCAGCGCCTCGTAATACCGCGCCAGCCGCGCGGCGTCGAGGAGTTCCCGCCAGACGTCGTTTCTCGTGCGCTCGGAGACCATGTCGCGCTCCTTATCCGCCGTCACGCCCGCAGCGCCTCGAGCCCCTTCCAGTCGAATTCGACGCCGTGGCCGGGCCGGTCGGGCGCGGTCGCGAAGCCGTCGCGCACCGTGAGCGGCGCGGCGATGAAATTCTCCAGGCCGAAGCCGTGGACCTCGAGGTAGGAGGCGTTCGGAACGGCGGCCAGCAGATGGACGTGCAGGTCGTGGACGCCGTGCGAGGTCACGGGAAGGTCGAACGCCTCCGCCAGTTTCGCCACCTTGAGCCACGGCGTGACCCCGCCGCAGGTGGCGACGTCGGGCTCGGGGAACGACACCGCCCCCGCCTCCATATAGGCGCGGAACTCCGCCAGCGTGTGCAGGTTCTCCCCCGCCGCTATGGGGACCGGGGCCATGCGGCGCAGCCGCGCGTGGCCGGCTACGTCCTCGGGCGCCATCGGCTCCTCCAGCCAGCCCAGCCGCGCGCCGGCGAGCGCCAGCGCCGCCTCCACCGCCTCGTCCGCCGTCCAGCGCATGTTGGCGTCCGCCATCAGCGGGACGTCCGCGCCGAGGAAGTCCCGCATCGCGCCGACGCGCTCCACGTCCTCGGCGAGGCGGTCGCGGCCCACCTTCATCTTGATGGCGCGGAAGCCCTTGTCGAGGTTGGCGCGGGTCTGCTCCAGCAGCCGCTCCAGCGGAAACTGGAGGTCGATGCCGCCGGCATAGGCGCGCACCCGGCCGTCATGGCCGCCGAGCAGCCGCCACAACGGCATGCCCGCCTGCCGCGCCTTGAGGTCCCACAGCGCGATGTCGACCGCCGCCATCGCGAAGGACACCGGGCCGCCCCGCCCGACGAAGTGGGTACGCCGCCACATGCGCCGCCACAACGCCTCGATGCGCGTTTCGTCGGCGCCTTCGAGCAGCGGGAACAGGTCGTCCTCGACCAGCGCGCGGATCGCCCCCGCCCCGGCGCCGCTTCCGGCGTAGGTGTAGCCGAGGCCCTCGCGCCCCTCCGCGTCGGTTACGCGCGCCGTTACGAGGTCGAAGGCGGTCATCTCCCCATGCGTCGAGTCGGAGAGCGCGACGGGGAGCGGGATGCGGTAGCGGTCGCAGCGCAGGGCGGATACGGTCATGGCGGCGCGCCGGAAAGGGACGGGAGGCCGCCATTGTGGCCGCGCCGCCGGTGCGCCGCAACCGGCGCGGGCGCCGGAGCGGCCGTCAGAATTGGACGGCGAGCTGCGCCGAGCCGAACGTGTCCAGCCCCGTCTGCCCCTTGAACTCCTTGCCCCGGCGCACCAGGCCGAAGGTCAGCATCGCCGGGCGCGAAAGCGCGCCGAACGTGAATGCGACCCCCGCCGTCCCGTCCCACACGAGCGGCTTGCGGTCGACCGAAGGGCCGCCGCGGAAGGCGCCGCCGTCGAGGAACATGTTGCGGAGCACGGCCCGCCCCTGCCAGCCGGCGAAGACGAACCAGTCGGTCCGGCCCGGCCGCGCGTCGAACCGCGCGGAATTGCCGGAAAGCCCCGGTTGCAGCCGGAGCGGGAGATCGCGTTCGGGAAGGAAGGAGCCGAGCCGTAGCGCGGCGCCCGCCCCGCCCTCGACCAGGACGTTCCCGACCGCGGCGCCGGCGCGGGAGACCAGGTCGACCGCAAGGCCGCCGGCGTCGACCAATGGCGCGAACCAGCTGCGCCGGTAGCGCAGCAACAGCGCCGGCTCGTTAGGCAGCTGGCCGCTCCAGCCGCGCGGTTCGCGGTCGCCGGTGACGACGTGGGTCAGTTTCTGGCTTTGCTCGCCCAGCGCCGCCGGGCCGACGACGCCGAGGCTCGCGGCGAGGCTCTCCTCGACCCCGGGCGCATGCGCGCGAACGGAGGCCTCGGCGTAGAGCCACCCGGCGAACGGCCTGTCGCCCGCGGCGAATTCGGGCGCGGCGAAAGCTTCGGGCGTGTACAGGTTCTGGCCCAGCAACAGGCCGTATTCCGCGCCGCCGCCGCCGGCGAGCGGCGCGAGCCGGCCGAACCGGTCCAGCCACGCCGGATGCGCCCCGCGGGGGAAGCCCCAGGCGAGCGCGTTGCCGTTGGTGTAATGCCGGTCCTGCCGCTCCCGCCGGGGGACGTAATTGTCGTTCTCCGAAATCGCGGCGAGGAAGGCGGGCGCGCCGTCGTCCGCGCGCGCCCCGGCGGCGGCGAGCAGAAGCAAGGCCGCGGGCGCGGCGCGGAGGAGGAGGGACACGGGGCGTCTCCGGCAGGGAGGGAGGAAAGCGGCCAGACGGTCTGTAAGCCGGGTTCTGTACCCCGCATGGCGGGGCGATGGCCATTCTTCTGGGGCGTCCGTCGCCGGACGCCTCGTGCGACCTACCCGGACGACGACCGCGGAGGCGCGGTCCGGCCGCCGGCCGAGGCCGGCGGCGCGCGGCGTCCCTATGCGGTCTTGCTCCCGGCGAGGCTTGCCGTGCCGGCGGCGTCGCCGCCGCCGCGGTGCGCTCTTACCGCACCCTTTCACCCTTGCCCGCGGGGCGCCGGAGGCGCCTTGGCGCGGGCGGTCTGCTCTCTGTGGCGCTGTCTCCGGGGTCGCCCCCGCCGGGAGTTACCCGGCGCCGTGCCTCCGTGGAGCCCGGACTTTCCTCTCCGCCCGGGGGCGGAGCGGCCATCCGACCGTCTGGCGCGCCCCCGGTATAGGCGCCCGGCGCGCGCCGGTCAATCGCCGCGGCGCGTGTCCGGGAACAGCCAGACGCCGAAGATCATCAGCCCCGCCAGCGCGACCGCGGCCCAGCCGACATGCGCCGAGCCGGCGGCGCGCTCGAAATGCAGCGCCAGCGCGCCGCCGCCGGCGACGACGAGCGAGGTCAGCGCCTTGAGCGGGACGGGCATGGAGCGCCCCTCCCCCTGGGGCGGGCCTAGTTGCGGATCTCGCCGCGCACCAGCGCGCCGAAAGAGCCGAAGGAAAGTCCCCCGGCCACCGCCGAGAGCTGTTCGTCGGCGATTGCGCCGTTGGGGTCGGGCGGGAACACCACGTGGCGCGTGTCCGCCGTGTCCACCGCCAGGCGCACCTCGCCGGGCGGAACCGGGACGCCCCGCTCCGCCAGCGCGGCTTTGGGGTCGGCCTCGACATGCGCGCGGAATTCCGGGTCGCGCCGCCATGCGTCGACGAAAGCCTCCATCGCGCCCGCGGCCGTGTCCGTATCGTTCATGGCTGGCTCCCTTGCGATTACGATGCAAAACAAGACTAGCGAATCTTTTCGCGTTTGTCAAGCTCTCCGGGTCCCGGATCGCGCGCGCGCCGATTTCCTCGACGCGAATCCGGCCTTTCCCGGCGCCGGACGCGAATACGGCTTGACAAACGCAACGATTCATGCCATGAACCCCTCGCTGCGCGGCGCCGGACGCGCGCCGTAATCGAAACGCAATGGAGGACGGACATGAAAGCGTTGCAAGGCCCCTTCCGGCCCGAGATGGAGACGCACTGCGAGCAGGCGATCTACATGCACGGCGCGAAGCCCGCGGACGACACCAAGGTGATGATCGTCCCCAACACCGAGGACACCTACCACTTCGTCCTGCCGCCGGACCCGAACGAGTTGCTGGCGGACGTCGAGCTCAGCACGGTGTCGGGCGGCATCGGCCCCGCCGGGTGCCGGTCGTCCCTCGTCAGCTGCATCGGCGGCTGCTGACGCTTCCCGGCGGGCGCGGCGCGGCGGGGGTCAGAACTGCACCCGCCGCGTCAGGCCGCCGTCCACCACAAGGTTGGCGCCGGTTATGAAACTCGCCGCCGGGCTGGCGAGGAACGCCGCCGCCTTCGCCACCTCGTCCGGCGCGCCCATCCGTCCCATCGGGTTGGCGGCGAGCGCCCGCGCGAACGCCTCCGGCGCGTTCCGCTCGCGCTCATGCCACACCCCGCCCTCGAAATAGATCGTTCCCGGCGACACCGAATTCGCCCGGACGCCCGCCGGCGCCAGCTCCTTGGACAGGTTCGAGACCCAGGCCAGCAGCGCCGCCTTGATCGCGTTGTAGGGCCGGGCGCCGCCGAAGAACTCCACCGCCGCGATACTCGAAATCGCGACGACGGACCCCGCCCCGGACGACTCCAGATGCGGGCGCGCCGCCGCCACCGTGTTGAAACTCGCCAGCATGTCGACCTCGAAGGCGTCGCGCCAGCCCGCCTCGTCCGCCGTCGTCCCGAAACCGGAGACGTTGACGACCAGGATGTCGACGCCGCCGAACTCCGCCGCCGCGGTTTCGATCCAGTCCTCCAGCCGCGCCCGGTCGCGCACGTCGACCGCTGCGCCGGTCGCCGCCGGGGCGCCGAGCGCCCGCAGCCGGTCGCAAGCCGGGCGAATCGCCGCCGCGCCGCGCGCGCAGATCCCCACCGCGCAGCCCTCGGCGGCCAGATGTTCGGCGATCGCCCGGCCGATGCCGCGCGTGCCGCCGGTCACGACCGCGCGCTTGCCCGCCAGTCCCAGGTCCATCGCCGCCTCCCCGTCCCCGCCGCCCGCGCATTATCCGCGCCGGGCAGCGGGTGGGCAAACCGCGCGCGCCTTGCGGACTCCCGCCGCCGGGACGCCGCGGGGACTACCGGCGGGAGATCGTCCGATGCGCCGCGCGAACCCGGAATGCGGACACCCGGAGGCGCCGGGGTGTCCGCCGTCGGCGGGGACCTCGAGAACCGTAAGCCGGATGCGCTCGCCGCCGGGAGAGCCGCGATAGCGGCTACGGGGTCGGCTGCGGCGGTTGCGGCGGCTGCGGCGGCAGCGGCGCCCACTCCCCCCTCGAATTCCAGCCGTACTCCTGTCGCGGCTCCGGGCGCTCGGGTGTGTCCTCGTAGGACGTCCGGTCCGCGGTGAACGCGCCGACGAAGGCCTGGCGCGTGGCCACGACTTCGCGATCGACGTTGGGGTGGCTGGGATCGATTTCGGCGGAATGACCGCCGCGCGAGCCGTACGCGCCGGCCACCGCGCCGAACGTGCCGACGACGGACAGCGGAATCTCGTTGGCGTCCTTGCCGAAGAACTGGCTTCCCCATTTGCCGGCCCAGCTATGGCCGCCGAAGCTCATGCTCGTCACTCCGTTGACGCTCGAGCCGGCCGTGCTTCCCTGGGCGCCGAGTCCGGACTCGCCCAGGGTCAACACCGGGTTTCCGGCGATGGCCGAGCCGGCGACCTCGAAACCGCTGACCGAGCCGGAAATCAGGCCGGCGCCGCTACCCACCGGATCGGCGCTGAAATCGGCGGAGAGGGTCACATCGGCCTCGAAAAAGTCGGTCTTCCGCGCTCCGGCGATCAGCCGGGTGTACACGCCCGCCGCGTCCCCCGCATAGGTCGCCACGCCGGTGAGGGCTTCGGGGCGCCCGCCGAGGCCGCCGCCGGAATGCTCGAAGGGGTCGCCGCCGTCCGCGAAGACGCCGAAGCGGTGCGCGCGCGCCGCGCCGTCCGCCGGCGTCCAGGCCCACATGCCGGTCGCGAGCCAGTCGGTGTCGCCGGCGTTCGCAACGTCGGTCATGACGATGGCCCAGAGACTCCCTTGGGAATCCTCGCGGCGGAACACCGCCCCCTTGCTCCCGCCGGAGCTCAATTTTCGGACGTTCGCGCCCGCCGCCTCGCTGTCCAGGGTCCACGACTCGAGCAGGCTTCCGCTATTCTCCAACACATGGGAATAGGAGAGCTTGTAGGAAACCCCGCCATTGGCGCCGCGTCCCAGGCCGACCGCGATGGCCCCGCCCCCGTTCATGTTTCCGGTCCGCCGGGGCAACGTAAGCGAGGATTGGCTCAAGCCGCTGTCGGCCTTCCGGTAAACGCCATCCCACCCCTCCTGCGCGTTGTCGATCCAGAGCCCGGTTTCGTCCCGGCGGTTGTTCAGCGCCGGATACGGCGCGCTGCGCTGCCCGACGAACACTCCGTCTTCCACATCGGTCACGGCGCTGTGGACGATTCCCTCCACCGGCAACGCCGCGAGGTCGCCGGAGGTCACGAGGGCGGCGCCGTTCCCGCCCGTTCCGACCTCGCCGAAGACGTGCCACGCCGCCCCGCTCGGAGACGCCGACCCCCCGCCGGGAGCGGCGGGGCCGCCTTCGCCCGCGCCCTCGCCGACCGGAACGCCCTCCTCCGCTCCGGGTTCGACGGAAAGGCGCTCCTCGACGGGGAGGCTCCCGCCGCCTTCCCCCGCCCGCGGCGGCGCGCCCGCGGCGGCGGAATTCCCGTCCGCCGGCGCGGCGCCGTCGCCCGGAGCGGGCGCGGCGGCCAGCTCCGCAGGCGAGCCTCCGCCCCCGCCGCCCCCGCAGGCCGACAACGCCAGGGCGAGCGCGGCGGCGGCGGAGATCCCGAGTCGGCGAAGCGCGAACGAATCGTACATGGCGTGCCTCCCTGCACTTCCTAAGAGGCCCCGCGACGAGGCCCCGCGACGAGGCCCCGCGACGAGGCCCCGCGACGAGGCCCCGCGACGAGGCCCCGCGACGAGGCCCCGCGACGAGGCCCCGCGACGAGGCCCCGCGACGAGGCCCCGCGACGAGGCCCCGCGACGAGGCCCCGCGACGAGGCCCCGCGACGAGGCCCCGCGACGAGGCCCCGCGACGAGGCCCCGCGACTGAATCTCAGCTTATCCGGCCGCCCGGGCGGAGTCAACAGCCCTTCTTCGCCTCGGTCGAAAAAATTATGCGCCGTCCTCCGAATCGGCAATTGCCGCCGGCACTCGACGGCGGGCGCGCGGGCTGTTATCGCTCCGCCCGCCGCGCCCGCCCGACCGGAGGAGACCCATGCCCAACCGCGTGAACCGCCAGGTGACTCTCGCCGCGCGCCCCAAGGGCGAACCGAAGCCCTCGGACTTCGCGCTCGTCGAGGCCCCGGTTCCGGAATGCCCGGAGGACGGCGTCCTCATGCGCACCGTCTACCTGTCGCTCGACCCCTACATGCGCGGGCGCATGAACGCCGGCCGCACCTACGCCGACCCGGTGGAGGTCGGCGGCGTCATGGAGGGCGGGACGGTGGGCGCGGTCGAGGAGTCGCGCCATCCCGGCTTCGCCGCGGGCGACCTCGTCGTCGGGCGCGCCGGCTGGCAGGAATACGCCGCCGCCGCCGGCGGGGACCTGCGCAAGCTGGACCCGGCCATCGCCCCCGCCTCCACCGCGCTGGGCGTGCTGGGGATGCCGGGAATGACCGCCTATACCGGCCTGCTGAACATCGGCAAGCCGCAAGCCGGGGAGACGGTCGTCGTCGCCGCGGCGTCGGGCGCGGTGGGGAGCGTCGTCGGGCAGATCGCGCGCATCAAGGGCGCCCGCGCGGTCGGCGTCGCCGGCGGGGCCGAAAAATGCGCCTTCGTCGTCGACGAACTCGGCTTCGACGCCTGCGTCGACCATCGCGCGCCCGACTTCGCCGAACGCCTCGCCGCCGCCTGCCCGAAGGGGATCGACGTGTATTTCGAGAACGTGGGCGGCAAGGTGTTCGCGGCCGTGCTTCCCCTCCTCAACATGCTCTCGCGGGTGCCGGTCTGCGGCCTGATTTCGCATTACAACGACACCGCGCCGCCCGCCGGCCCCGACATGGTTCCCCAACTGCTCATGCGCACCCTCGTCAACCGCGTGACCTTCCGCGGCTTCATCGTGCGCGACTACGCCAACCAGACGGCGGACTTCCTGCGCCACATGGCCGCCTGGGTCCGCGAGGGCCGGGTGAAATACCGCGAGGACTTCATCGACGGGCTGGAGAACGCGCCGGAAGGCCTGATCGGCCTGTTGAAGGGCCGCAATTTCGGCAAGCTCGCGGTCCGCGTGTCGCCGGAGCCGTAGGGAGGGACGACATGGCCGCCTACCGGGAGATCGCCTATTCGGTCGCCGACCGCATAGCCACGGTCACGCTGGACCGGCCCGACAGGCTCAACGCCTGGACGCCGAGGATGGAGGAGGAGCTGCGCGCCGCGATGGCCGAGGCGGCGCGCGACGACGGCGTGCGCGCCGTCCTGCTCACCGGCGCGGGGCGCGGCTTCT
Organism: Alphaproteobacteria bacterium; assembly: GCA_965242575.1. Classification (GTDB taxonomy): domain Bacteria; phylum Pseudomonadota; class Alphaproteobacteria; order UBA7887; family UBA7887; genus JANQOH01. The sequence continues at coordinate 650,730 of OZ251461.1, read as the reverse complement.
GCGCCGGCGCCGACATGGAGTCGCTCCGCTCGGGCGCGGAGGAGACCGCCGAAGAGGCGGCGGAGCGCGTCCGCCGGGGTTCGGAACTGCGCGTCGTCATGCCGAACCGGCTCGACGTGCCTGGCGACTTCTCGCGCCGCTATTGCTACTTCCCGTCGATCCCCAAGCCGGTGATCGCCGCGGTGAACGGCCCCGCCGCCGGGCTCGGCATGGTCATGTCGCTCTATTGCGACGTCCGGCTGGCCAGCGCGGACGCGTTCTTCACCACCGCCTTCGCCAGGCGCGGGCTGATCGCCGAGCACGGGATCGACTACATGCTGGTCCGCATCGTCGGCCATGCGGCCGCGCTCGACATGCTGCTGTCGGCGCGCCGCGTCGGCGCCGAGGAGGCGCTCCAGCGCGGCCTCGTCAACCGGGTGTTCCCCGCCGAAACCTTCGCCGGCGACGCGCGCGCCTACGCCCTCGACCTGGTCGATTCGGTCAGCCCGCGCTCGATGCGGGTGATGAAGGAGCAGGTGTACCGGACGCTGGGGCTGCGCCTCGGCGACGCCGTCCAGGTGGCGAACGAAGAGATGCTCCGCTCCTTCGGCAGCGAGGACTTCAAGGAGGGCGTCGCCCATTTCGTCGAGCGGCGCCCCGCCGCCTTCTCCGGGCGCTGACCGGCGCCGTGGGCCGCGCCGTCGCGATTACCCTGCCCGACGGCTCGGTCCGCCGGTACGAAGGCCCCGTCACCGGCGCGCAGCTCGCCGCCGATATCGGCCCCGGCCTCGCCCGCGCCGCCCTCGTCGTCCGCGTCGACGGCGAACTGCGCGACCTGTCGCGCGAGATCGACTCCGACGCGGCGGTGTCCGTCGTCACCGCGCGCGACCCGGAGGGCCTCGAGACGATCCGCCACGACGCCGCCCACGTGCTCGCCGAGGCGGTGAAGGAATTGTGGCCCGAGGTCCAGGTGACGATCGGCCCGGTCATCGAGGACGGATTCTATTACGACTTCGCGCGCGACGCGCCCTTCGCCCCCGCCGACCTGGAGCGGATCGAGGAGCGAATGCGCGAAATCGTCGCCCGCGACGAGCCCGTAACCCGCGAGGTTTGGCGGCGCGACGAGGCGGCGGCGCATTACGAGAAGGCCGGCGAGGCCTACAAGGCGGAGATCCTCCGCGATCTGCCGGAGGGCGAGGAGGTCACGATCTACCGCCAGGGCGCCTTCGCCGACCCGTGCCGCGGCCCGCACCTGCCCTCCACCGGCAAGCTGGGGACGGCGTTCAAACTCCTCAAGGTGGCCGGCGCCTATTGGCGCGGCGACTCGCGCAACCCCATGCTCCAGCGCATCTACGGCGCGGCATGGGCGACGGAGAAGGACCTGGCCGCCTGGCTGCGCCGCCGCGAGGAGGCCGAGAAGCGCGACCACCGCCGGCTCGGCCGCGAGATGGACCTGTTCCACTTCCAGGAGGAGGCCGCCGGGAGCGTCTTCTGGCATCCCAGGGGCTGGACCCTCTACCGCGCGGCGCAGGACTACATGCGCGCCCGGCTCGACGCGGCCGGATACGTCGAGGTGCGCACGCCGCAGCTGGTGGACCGCGCCCTGTGGGAGAGGTCGGGGCATTGGGAGAAGTTCCGCGAGCACATGTTCACCGCCGAGTCGGAGGACCGGTCGCTCGCGCTCAAGCCGATGAACTGCCCCTGCCACGTGCAGATCTTCCGCCAGGGGCTGAAAAGCTACCGCGACCTGCCGCTGCGCATGGCCGAGTTCGGCTCCTGCCACCGCAACGAATCCTCCGGGTCGCTGCACGGCCTGATGCGCGTGCGCGCCTTCGTCCAGGACGACGCGCACATCTTCTGCGCCGAGGACTCGATCGCCGGCGAGACGGCGCGTTTCTGCGAGTTGCTGCTTTCCGTCTATCGCGATTTCGGCTTCGACGAGGTAAGCGTCAAATTCGCCGACCGCCCGGCCGAGCGCGTCGGCTCCGACGCGGTATGGGACCGCGCCGAGGCCGCGTTGCAAGAGGCGTGCGCCGCCGCCGGCATGGCCGCCGAGCGCAACCCCGGCGAGGGCGCGTTCTACGGCCCCAAACTCGAATTCGTGCTGCGCGACGCCATCGGCCGCGACTGGCAGTGCGGCACGCTCCAGGTCGATTTCGTGCTCCCCGAGCGCCTCGACGCCTCCTACGTCGCCGAGGACGGGTCGCGGCGGCGCCCGGTCATGCTGCACCGCGCGATCCTGGGCTCGTTCGAGCGCTTCCTCGGCATTGTGCTGGAGCATTACGCCGGGCGGCTGCCGTTGTGGCTGGCGCCGGTGCAGGTCGTCGTCGCGACGATCACCGACGCCGGCGACGCGCGCGCCCGGGCCGCCGCGGCGCGCCTCGCCGCCGCCGGGCTGCGCGTCGAGACCGACCTGCGCAACGAGAAGATCGGCTACAAGGTGCGCGAGCACAGCGCCGCCAAGGTCCCGGTCATCGCCGCCGTGGGCCGCCGCGAGGCGGAGGACGGGACGGTGACGCTGCGCCGCCTGGGCGCCCGCGGGCAGGAGGCGCTTGCGCTGGCCGACGCGGCCGCTAAACTTGCGGCGGAGGCGGCCGTTCCCGGTTCGGGCGCGGGCCGCGCGATGAACGAAGGAGTCGCGGAATAGCCAGATTCTACCCCCCGCTGCCGCCGCAGCGCGACGGACCGAGGGCCAACGAGCAGATCGAGGCCGATCCGGTCCGCCTCATCGACGCCGCGGGCGGCATGGTCGGCGTCGTCGCCCTCGAGGACGCGCGCCGCCACGCCGGCGACGCCGGCCTCGACCTTGTCGAGGTGTCGCCGAACGCCGAGCCGCCGGTCTGCAAGATCCTCGACTACGGCAAGTTCAAATACGACGGCCAGAAGCGCGCCGCCGAGGCCCGCAAGAAGCAGAAGACCATCGACGTCAAGGAGATCAAGATGCGCCCCGGCATCGACGACCACGATTACGGCGTCAAGATGCGGTCCATCGCGAAGTTCCTCGAGGAGGGCGACAAGGTGAAGGTCACCATGCGCTTCCGCGGCCGCGAGATGGCGCACCAGAGCCTGGGCCTCCGCGTCCTCGACCGGGTCAAGGGCGAGCTCGACGAACTCGGCAAGGTCGAGCAGTTCCCCAAGATGGAGGGCCGCCAGATGACCATGGTCCTGGCGCCCCGCTGACCGGCGGGCGGGCGCGGCGATCCGGTCAACGAACCTGTTGTCAACGAATTTGCTGTCAACGAATTCGACGGCGCCCGCGCCGGGCCGGGAGCATCGCGCGGCGGCGAACGGGAATTGACCTACGGGCGCCGGGGCGTTACGCGAGTGTCTTCCCACCTGCATGCATGGGGATCGCATCATGCCCCGTATCTCCGCGAGCCTCCCGGATAATCTCGCCTCCGATCTGAGCGCGATGTCGGCCCGGCTCAAGCGCAGCCGGGCCGACATCGTTCGCCATGCGATCGAACGCTATCTGGACGATCTCGACGATCTGGAAGCCGCCGCCGAGCGGCTCGGAGACCCGAACGATCCGATGTTGGATTGGGAACAGGTCAGCCGCAAGCTGCTCGATACGGATTGACCGCGGCGCCTCCCCGCGCCTTCGGCTTCGCGGCCGCCTGAATTCCGGGTCGAGGCGACGGGGCCGGAATCCCCCGTGAGCTACTCCGTGCAAATCGGGAGACGCGCCGACAGGGAGATCGCCCGTATTCCCATGCCGGATCGGCGGCGTGTAATCGAAGCAATTCGCCGACCGCGGAACGCCCCCGCGCCGGGGGCGTATTGACGGGCGAGTTTCGCGGCTTGCGGCGGATCCGGGTTGGGAACTGGCGCGTGCTGTACTCGATCGACGAAGACGCATCGGAAGTGACGATCGTTCGGGCGGCGCTCCGTCGCGACGCATATCGCCGGATAACCCGATAACCCCCGACCGCGGAGCGCGCTTGCGTTCCCCCGCGCGGCCGTCATACTGGATCCGGCCGCGCGGGAGAGACCGGCCGTCCGCGAGGGCGGGCCGGCGCCGAAGGAGCAACCGCCCCGGAATCTCTCAGGCGAAAGGACCGCGCGGCCGAGGAGGCTCTGGAAAGCGGAGGCCGCACAGGCGGCCCCCCACCGAAGGGGTAAGCCCGCGGCGCGGGTGAAACTCTCAGGTTCCCGGACAGAGGGGGCGCGGCCCGCGCGGGGCGGGCGGCGAACCCGCACGCCCGGGGGGGACCATGAGCAGCGACGCCGACCGGACGACCCTCGCCCGCACCCCGCTGCACGCGCTGCACCGCGCGCTCGGCGCGCGCATGACCGCCTTCGCGGGCTACGACATGCCGCTGCATTACCCCGGCGGCATTCTCGCCGAACACCGCCAGTGCCGCTCCGCGGCGGCGCTTTTCGACGTCTCCCACATGGGCCAGGCGCGGCTCGACGCCGAGTCCGGCGCGGCCGGCGCGCTGGAGTCGCTGGTCCCCGGCGACATCGCCGGCCTCGCCCCCGGCGCCATGCGCTATACGCTCCTGCTCGACGAGTCCGGCGGGATCGTCGACGACCTCGTCGTCTCCCGGCCCGGCGCCGGCGGGCGGCTGGCGCTGACGGTCAACGCCGCGCGCAAGGCGGCGGACTACCGCCTCCTCGCCGGCCGCCTGGCGGGCCGCGCGCGGCTCGAGCCGGCGGAGGAGCTGGCGCTGCTGGCGTTGCAGGGGCCGCGCGCCGAGGCGGTCCTCGCCGCGCTCTGCCCCGCCGCCGCCGGGCTGCGCTTCATGCGCTCCGCCCGCCTCGCCGTCGGCGGCGCCGCGTGCACGGTCTCGCGGTCGGGCTACACCGGCGAGGACGGGTTCGAGATCTCCGTTCCCGCGCGCCGCGCCGAGGATCTGGCGCGCCGCCTCCTCGCCCATCCCGACGCCGCGCCCGCCGGCCTCGGCGCGCGCGACATGCTCCGCCTCGAGGCCGGCCTGTGCCTGTGGGGGCAGGACATCGACGAGACGACCTCGCCCGTCGAGGCGGGCCTCGCATGGACGATCCCGGCGCGGCGGCGCGCGGCGGGGGACTTCCCCGGCGCGGCGCGCATAGCCCGCGAACTCGCCGGCGGCCCCGCCCGGCGCCGTGTCGGGCTGCGCCCGGAGGGCCGCATCCCCGCGCGCGCCGGCGCGCCCCTCCTCGACCGCCGCGCGCGCCCCATAGGCCGCGTCACCAGCGGCGGCTTCTCCCCCGTCCTCGGCGCGCCGATCGCCATGGGCTACGTCGACGCCGCGCACGCCGCGCCGGGGTCCGAAATCGCCGTCGCGATCCGCGGGCGGGAGGCGCCGTGCCGGACGGTGGAATTGCCGTTCGTCCCCCGCCGCCGCGCGAACCCGAAGGAGCCAGCACGATGAGCGAACGCAGATACACCGACGAGCACGAGTGGATCGCGCTCGACGACGACGTCGCCGCGGTCGGCGTCAGCGCCTACGCGCAGGAGCAGCTGGGAGACGTCGTGTTCGTCGAACTGCCGAAGGTCGGGCGCGTCCTCGCCCAGGGCGAGGAGGCGGCGGTCATCGAGTCGGTCAAGGCGGCGAGCGAGCTCTACGCTCCGGTCGCCGGCGAGGTGGTGGCGGTCAACGAACGCCTCGCCGCCGAACCCGGCCTCGTCAACGCCGACCCCACCGGCGAGGGCTGGTTCCTCCGCCTCCGCGTCTCCGAGCCGGCGCAGCTCGCCGGGCTGATGGACGGCGACGCCTACCGCGCCTTCGTCGAGTCGCTCGAATAGGGGGCGGGCCGCCATGCGCTACCTTCCGCTCACCGCCGCCGACCGCGCCGAAATGCTCGCCGCGGTGGCGGCGTCGCCGGCGGCGGCCGGGACTGTCGACGAGCTGTTTCGCGACGTCCCGCCCCGGGCGCGCCTCGCCGCCCCGCTCGACCTGCCGCCGGGGATGGGCGAGGTCGCGGTGGGCCGCGCGCTGGAGGCGATGGCGGCGGAGAACCTGCCGGCCGGCGCGGCGCCGTTCTTCCTCGGCGCCGGCGCCTACCGCCATCACGTCCCTGCCGCGGTCGACGCGCTCGTCCAGCGCGGCGAGTTCCTCACCGCCTACACCCCCTACCAGCCGGAGATCAGCCAGGGGACGCTGCAAACCCTGTTCGAATTCCAGACCCAGGTCGCGGCGATAACCGGCATGGAGGTCGCCAACGCGTCGATGTACGACGGCGCCAGCGCCTGCGCCGAGGCGGTGCAGATGGCCGGGCGCGTCACGCGGCGCAGCAAGGCCGCGCTCTCCGGCGGCCTGCATCCGCATTACGTCGAGGTGGTCGAGACGCTGGCCCGGTTCACCCCCCTCGCGGTGGCGCGCAACCGCCCCATGCCGCCCGCCGGCGCGCCGCACGGGACGGCGGCGCTGGAGGCGCTGATCGACGACGAGACCGCCTGCGTCGTCGTCCAGCAGCCCGACATGTTCGGCGTCGTCCGCGACTTCTCCGCGCTCGCCGAGGCGTGCCATGCGCGCGGCGCGCTGCTCGTCGCCGCGGTGTGCGAGCCGGTGTCCCTCGGCGCGCTGGAGCCGCCCGGCGCGTGGGGCGCGGACATCGTCGTCGGCGAGGGGCAGGGCCTCGGCGTCGGCCTGTCGTTCGGCGGGCCGCATGTCGGGTTGTTCGCCGCCCGCGAGCGCTTCGTCCGCCAGATGCCCGGCCGCCTCGCCGGCGAGACGGTCGACGCCGACGGGCGGCGCGGCTGGGTGCTGACGCTCAACGCGCGCGAGCAGCACATCCGCCGCGGCCGCGCGACGAGCAACATCTGCACCAACGCCGGCCTGTGCGCGCTGGCGTTCTCCATCCACCTGGCCCTGCTGGGCGAGGCCGGCTTCCGCGAACTCGCGCGCGTGAACCACGCCTGGGCGGCGCACACCGCCGACCGCCTCGCCGCAATCCCAGGAGTCGAAGTGTTGAACGGGAGTTTCTTCAACGAGTTCACCGTCCGCCTGCCGCGCCCGGCGGCGGCGGTCGCGGACGAACTGGCGGCGCGGCGCATCCTCGCCGGCGTTCCGGTGTCGCGGCTCGCGCCGGGCCGGCCCGACCTCGCCGACCTGCTGCTCGTCGCCGCGACCGAACTGACGACGGAGGACGACGCGGCCGCCCTCGCCGCCGGCCTCGCGGAGGCCCTGTCGTGAGCGCGCCCCGGACCGTCACCGGCAACCGCGGCCTCGACGTCGAGGAGCCCCTCCTCTTCGAACAGCACGCGCCGGGCCGGAGCGGCGTCGACCTCCCCGCCCCGCCCGGCGGCGCGCCCGCCGGCGCGGACCGCCTGGGCGGGCAGGCGCGGCGCGGCCCCATCGGCCTCCCCGACCTGTCCGAACCGCAGGTCGTCCGCCACTACACGCGGCTGTCGCGCAACAATTTCGGCGTCGATACGGGGACCTACCCGCTCGGCTCCTGCACGATGAAATACAACCCGCGCCTCAACGAACGGATGGCGCGGCTGCCGGGCTTCGCCGAGCTGCACCCGTTGCAGCCGCCGGCCACGACGCAGGGCGCGCTGCGGCTGATGGACACGCTGGCCCGTTGGCTGCGGGTCCTGACCGGGTTCCCCGCCGCGGCGCTGTCGCCCGCCGCCGGGGCGCAGGGCGAGTTGTGCGGCCTGATGTGCATTCGCGCCTGCCTGGAGGCGCGCGGCGGCGCGCGCGAGACCGTGCTGGCGCCCGCCTCGGCGCACGGCACCAACCCCGCGACCGCCGCCGCCTGCGGCTACCGCGTCGTCGAGATCCCGGGGGATTCGACGGGCCGCGTCGACCGCGCGGCGCTGGAGGCCCGCCTCGGCCCCGACGTGGCGGCGGTCATGCTCACCAACCCCAACACCTGCGGCCTGTTCGAGCGCGAGATCCTCGAAATCGCCGAGGCGATCCACGAGGCCGGCGCGCTGTTCTATTGCGACGGGGCGAACTTCAACGCCATCGCCGGGCGCGTCCGCCCCGCCGATCTCGGCGTCGACGCCATGCACCTCAACCTGCACAAGACCTTCTCGACGCCGCATGGCGGCGGCGGCCCCGGCGCCGGCCCGGTGGTCATGACCGCGGAGCTGGCGCCGTTCGCCCCCCTGCCCTGGGTCGTGGCCGGGCCGGAGGGGTTCGCGCTCGCCGAAAGCGCCGAGGGCGGGGCGGCCGCCGCGATCGGCCGCCTGCGCGGCTTCCACGGCCAGTTCGGGACCTTCGTGCGCGCGCTGGCGTGGCTGATGAGCGTCGGCGGCGACGGCGCGCGCCAGGCGGCGGAGGACGCGGTGCTGAGCGCCAACTACCTGCTCGCCCGCCTGGACGGCGTCCTGACCGCGCCGTGGCCCGGCCCGTGCATGCACGAGGCGCTGTTCGACGACTCGTTCCTCAAGGACACCGGGGTGACGACGCTGGACTTCGCCAAGGCGCTGATAGACGAAGGCGTCCACCCGATGACGATCTACTTCCCGCTGGTGGCGAAGGGCGCGATGCTGGTGGAGCCGACCGAGACCGAGAGCAAGGCGGCGCTGGATTCGCTGGCCGCGGTCCTGCGCGCCCTGGCCGGGCGCGCCCGCGCCGGCGAGGCGGAGTATTTCCGCTCCGCTCCCCGCCACGCGCCGCGCCGCCGCCTCGACGAAACCCGCGCCGCCCGCAACCCCGTGCTGCGCTGGCGCCCGGAGGCGGAGGAGGACGGCGCGAACCCGTGACGCCGGGCGGGCTTGCTCCGATGCGTTCCTCGCGCCGCCCCGCTTCGTGACTCCGGCCGCGTTCATCGCCAAGTGGCGGGCTTCGGAGTTGAAGGAGCGCTCCGGCAGCCAGGAGCACTTCATCGACCTGTGCCGCCTGCTCGGCGAACCCACCCCCGCCGAAGCCGACCCGTCGGGCGAGCGCTACTGCTTCGAGCGCGGGGCGCGCAAGGACACCGGCGCGCGGGGCTGGGCGGACGTGTGGAAGCGCCATTGCTTCGCCTGGGAGTACAAGGGCAAGCACGCCGACCTCGACGCCGCGTTCAACCAGTTGCGGCGCTACGCGCTGGCGCTGGAGAACCCGCCGCTGCTCGTCGTGTCGGACATGGCGCGGTTCCGCATCCGCACGAACTGGACGAACAGCGTGAGCGCGTCGCACGAATTCGCGCTGGAGGACCTTGCGGAGGCGTCGGTCCGGGCGAAGTTGAAGTGGGCCATGTCGGACCCGGAGCGTTTGCGTCCGGGGGAGACGCGGCAGGCGGCGACGGAGCGGGCGGCTGCGGCGTTCGCGGCGCTGGCGCAATCGTTGCGGGCGCGCGGCCACGATGCGCGGGCGGTGGCGCATTTCGTGAACCGGCTGGTGTTCTGCCTGTTCGCGGAGGACATCGGCTTGCTCCCGGCGCGCATGTTCACGCGGATGCTGGAGCGCGCGCGGGAGCGTCCGGGGGAGTTCGCCGCCCTGGCGCGGGACCTGTTCGCGGCGATGGCGGGCGGCGGCCGGGTGGGTTTCGAGTCGGTGGCGTGGTTCAACGGCGGGCTGTTCGACGACGATTCGGCGTTGCCGTTGGCGCGTGCGGAGATCGACGCGGCGCTGAAGGCGGCGGCGCTCGACTGGTCGGAGATCGACCCCTCCATCCTCGGCACGCTGTTCGAGCGCGGCCTGGACCCGGACAAGCGCTCGCAACTGGGCGCGCATTACACCGACCGCGACAAGATCATGCGCATCGTCGATCCCGTGGTGGTCCGCCCGCTGCTGGCGGAGTGGGAGGCGGCGAAGGCGGGGATTGCGTCGGCGCTGGAGCGGGCCGGGCGCGCGCGTGCGCCGGCGGCGCGGACGCGGCGCCGGGCGGAGGCGCGGCGGTTGCTGGACGGGGTCCTCGAACGCCTGCGGGGCTTCACGGTGCTGGACCCCGCCTGCGGTTCGGGGAACTTCCTGTATCTGGCGCTGCACGCGCTGAAGGACCTGGAGCACCGCGTCCAGCTGGAGGCGGAGGCGCTGGGGCTGGAATACGGCTTCCCCGCGGTCGGCCCGGCGAACGTGCGGGGTATCGAGCTCAACGCCTACGCGGCGGAACTGGCGCAGGTGTCGGTATGGATCGGCGAGATCCAGTGGATGCGGCGCAACGGGTTCCGGGAGTCTCGGGATCCGATCCTGAAGCCGTTGGAGACGATCCGGAACGGCGATGCGATCCTGTCGCCGGAGGGCGGGGAGCCGGAGTGGCCGGCGGCAGACGTCGTCATCGGCAACCCGCCGTTCCTGGGCGGCAAATTGCTGCGGCGCGGCCTGGGCGGGGATTACGTAGAGGCGTTGCGGCGGCTTTACGGTTCGCGTCTTCACGGCGAGGCGGACCTCGTGTGCCACTGGTTCGACAAGGCGGCGCGCCTCGTCGCGGATGGCGCGGTCGCGCGCGCTGGTCTGGTGGCGACGAACTCGATCCGGGGCGGGCGCAACCGCGCGGTTCTGGACCGCATCGTCGCGGATGGCGCGATCTTCGATGCGTGGTCCGACGAACCCTGGGTGGTGGACGGCGCCGCCGTTCGGGTGTCGCTGGTCTGCTTTGGTCCGAAGGAGGCGGGCGCGTCCGGGCGGCTGAACGGCGCGGCGGCGGACCGCATCGCCGCCGACCTCACGGCGGGGCGCGTCGATCTCGGCAAGGCGGCGCGTCTGGCGCGGAACGCGGGCGTTTCGTTCATGGGCGACACCAAGAACGGCGCGTTCGACGTTCCGGGCGATCTGGCGCGCGAATGGTTGCGGCTTCCCGCGAACCCGAACGGGCGGCCCAACGGCGACGTGCTCAAGCCGTGGATGAACGGCATGGACGTGACGCGCCGCCCGTCCGGGCGGTGGATCGTCGATTTCGGCGCGTCCATGAGCGAGGCGGAAGCGGCCCTCTACGAAGCGCCGTTCGCCCATGCCGCCGAGCATGTGAAGCCCGTGCGCCAGCGGAACCGCGCGCGGAAGGTGCGCGAATTCTGGTGGCGCCACGAGGCGCCGCGCCCCGGCATGCGGCGCGCGCTCGACGGCCTGAAGCGCTATATCGCGACGCCGCGCGTCGCCAAACACCGCTTGTTCGTCTGGCTCGACACCGCTATCTGCCCCGACAGCGCGCTGATCGTGATGGCGCGCGACGACGACACGACCTTCGGCATCCTGCATAGCCGGTTTCACGAGGCATGGTCGCTACGATTGGGCACGAGTCTGGAAGACCGCCCCCGCTACACGCCTACGACCACGTTCGAAACCTTCCCCTTTCCCGAGGGCCTGTCCCCCGACGTCCCCGCCGCCGACTACGCCGACAACCCCCGCGCCGTCGCCATCGCCGAGGCGGCGCGCCGCCTGACGGAGCTACGCGACCGCTGGCTCAACCCGCCCGAATGGGTCCAGTGGATCGAGGAGCCCGTCCCCGGCTACCCGCCGCGCCCCGTCCCCCGCGACGCGGCCGCCGCGCGCGAGCTTGACAAGCGCACTCTCACCGCCCTATACAACGCCCGCCCGCAATGGCTCACCGGTGCCCACGCCGCCCTTGACTCCGCCGTCGCGGCGGCCTACGGATGGGACGCGGACATTGCCGACGAGGACGCGCTTCGCGAACTCCTCGATGAGAACTTAAGTGGACGCAGCGCGGATTGAGCGTTACGATGTGCGGGAAGGCAGGGAAACCCAGCCGGAGGCATGGGAGACATGACGATGGACAATGAGATTCTGATAGGCGGATTCAACTTCGAATGGATCGAAGTCAGAAATCCTCGCCAGCGTTCCGACCTCGGCGAACTCGAAAATCGATTCGGCGTGTATGTTATCATCGAGGGGACGTGTGTGCAATATGTTGGAATGTCCGGGATGAAATCAGGCCAAGCACGGAATTTGATGGTGAGAATTGGACAATATTTTTCTGGGAAGGATACGGGCAGCACTTTTGCAAAAAATTGGATGGAAGAAAACAACCGTCCGCACGAGGTTTTTAGGGAGTATTTTGCAGAGTGCAAAATTGTGACTCTTTCTATTGAGTGCAGGCATGAAGAATTGTTCGGCCTTATGGGAGTTATCGGGGCTATGGAGATGTTTTTGATTCGTGAATTCGAACCTATCTATAATCGTGGCTATCGTAATGTTCGTGGCTATCGGATGACAAACGATGAAAAGAACGATATACGGACGGGCGTTAACGCGAGGTTACAGACATGAAGATCGTATCTGTTGCACTGGCGAAGAGACTCGCGGCTATCCCGCGACCGTGTGGCCTAGTGTCCTGCGTCTGAAGTTAGTATCATAATGCGCCGATGCAATTGGTGCGTATGTCATGCATTTTGCCATTGCACACTTTCTAGGACTATGCGGCGAACTTTAGATTCGGGACACTAGTTAGACACGTTGATGGCCGCCTAGGGTGCGATTATCTCGATTCGTTCGTATCGGACGGGATGCGTGCGATGATGACGGTTCCGTTGAAGAGATGGAAATCGTCCACAGGCGTAGATTGTTGGCCGAGGTCCTCGCCGATTTCGAGGCGCAGGGCGTCGGGTTGCGCAGCATGGCCGACAACCTGCCCCGTCACGCGCTGTACGAGCGCGATGCAGATCGTCGATGCCATATGCTTTTATTCCGAGTGCCGTAATCTAGGAGCAAGCATATAGTGTTATTTTTATCCTTATTGGGCAAGCGTAGGTTTGCTCAATAATTGCATCACAGCATGTCGTCTGGGCGCCGCCGATAATTCGCGCTGTGGTATCGTCTTGGTATGGATACTAAGCGCGCCAATCTCGTATGGTGAACGGCGATTCTTCGGTGCTCGTATCTTGTCCAAGATAATGGCAGAAATCACGATAAAAGAGCGATATTAAGTTAGAAATTGACGCAGACTCACCAAGAGAGTACCGAGGAAAAATAATAGTTCCTGGCAACAACGGCGGTAGTTTAAGTTCAAGAAATGGCATCGGATCAACATGAACCGGTACCGCACCCCCCACAACACGAATCTCAAATTCAAGGGCATATTCCACCGTGGGAGAATTCATCTGTTTTCTGATATGATCGACCCAGAGGGCTAGATTCGCAAACATTTCTGTGGGTAGTTCTGGCGACAATCCCGGCGACAAAAGATCCATTTCAGACCCTTTCGGCTTGTGTCCGTGGCGAGGATAAACGCGAATATGCGCGAAACCAAGTTCAACCAGTCCATCGCAATGAATTTCTCGAAAAGGATTGCGAGATTGCGATCTTCTGGTAAAATTGGGTTCAACTTCCGCACGCGCTGCGCGCAGCTTGGGTCGCCAAGACCTCGGGATCCAGCTTTCATGAAATCCGTCGAGTTCATTCCCCCGATGCAATATCCGGCGCCACGGCGTGTCGAAATCCTTGACGATTGCGCCGCCCTGGAACACACGCTCTATGCGAAGATCGTCTTGAACGGGAGCTGCGGTCAAACGAAGCCCCCACGCATCGTCGGGCGTTGCGAGAAGTTGAAATTCCGAGGGGAAACGATTCGCGCGACCTTTGAGGCGTTGCTCCAAGCGCTCGAATCCTCGCGATAGGTTCAGCGTCATGTCCTGAATTTCCCGCATGGTCATTCTCTCGCATCGGTCGGATCGTCGAACCGGGCAATGGCGCGTCGTACTTATACGGTGCGGCGCCAGTCTCGACCGCCCCACGCGAATCACGATAACGCCGCCATCGTTTTCGGTCGCAACGGAGAAAATCTCGAGCATGGGCAGCTGCGGCTCCACGCAGTCGCGGAACGCCAATTTCAGCCGCTCCGACAGATCTGCGCATCGCGGGATCGGTGAGATATTGGCTGCGACCGCGCTTTTCGTGGGATCCGTCGATTCTCCGATACCCAGCAACAAGGTCCCGCCATGCGCGTTCGCGAACGCGACGGCCTCTTCCAATATCGAGTCTCTGGCGTAATTGCCAATACCGCCCTTGCCATCCATCCAGGGATCGGTTTTGCCTTTCTCCGCCGGTAACGCCCCCTTGAACTCGATCTGTTCCCCTTCGGGAACCTCGGAGTCGATCAGGGCCCGGATGTCCGCGACGCCTATCCGGTCGGCGGGTTTGGAAAGCACATCGATCATGCGATGTCTCCGTCGATTGCGTCGCCGTCCCGGTGCCGCGCCGAGCGCCCCGCCGCCTCGCATCATGCGTCGGACGGCGAGCAATCGCAAGCGCGCATGGTTTTCAGGACGCCGCCAGCGCCGCGCCGCATGTTCGGCTGTCCGGCGTCCTCGCACCGCGGTTCGTGCGGGTATGGACGTTTGCCGGTTTCCCCGGGGCCGATCCCTCCACCCCGACCGCCCTCGCCTCGCCCGCATATCGGCGCGCTCTCCGCGGCGAACGCAGGGATCGCCGCGCAGGGTGGCGCTTCACCAATGTCGGGCGAGTGTGAAATCACACTTTTCGCGGGGTGGCGGCGCCGTAAACCAATAAATTTGTTGGTTTACTCGGAGTGTGAAATCACACTTTTCGCGGGGTGGCGGCGCCATGCAGGGTGGCGCTCCACCGATAGGGGAGGGACGGATGAGCGCGGAGAGCGCGCCGGCGCGGCCGGCGGTCGAGGATCCCGAGGAGGAGTGCTATGGAAATTGCGCATAAGGGACTGCGGAGGCTCTACGAGCGCGACGACGCTCGCGGATTGAATCCGGATCGGGTAGATCGGATACGACGCATCCTCGCCGCGTTGCAGAATGCGCGTTTGCCGCGCAACATGGATTTGCCCGGCCTGTCGTTGCACCGGTTGAAAGGGCCCCTCGCCGGGCTGTGGAGCGTGCGCGTTTCCGGGAATCGGCGTATCGTTTTTCGCTTCAAGGATGGCGAGGCGGTCGACGTGAACCTGATCGACTATCACTGAGGAGGCGCCGTTTCGTGCGCATGCGCAATCCATCGCATCCGGGCGAGCTGATCCGGATTAGTATGGAGGCGAAGGGCTGGACGGCGACGGAGTGCGCCGCGCGGCTCGGCGTCGCGCGGCCCACGCTGTCGCGGGTGTTGAACGGCCGCGCCCGTGTCTCTCCCATGATGGCGCTGGCGCTCGAGCGCGTCGGGTGGAGCGACGCGGATCACTGGTTGCGGATGCAGGCCAGCTACGATCTCGCTTGCGCCGATAACGAGAGGGCTCCGACATGAAGATCGTCCCCGTTTCCATCGACGAAGAGACCTACCGGCTATCCCGCGACCGGGCGGCCCGGTTGGGAACGTCGGTGGCCGCCCTGCTGCGCGACTATCTCAACGCTTTCATCCGGGGCGGTGGCGATCCCGCCGAAGAAACGGAGATCGCCCGCAGGCGCCGGCTGCTGGCCGAGGTCCTCGCCGATTTCGAGGCGCGGGGCGTCGGGTTGCGCAGCATGGCCGATAACTTGCCCCGCGACGTCCTGTACGACCGCGATGCGGCGCGTTGACACCAACGTCCTGCTCTACGCCATCGGCGCGTCGCCGGAGGAAGGAGGACGCGCTGCGCGAATTCCTCGCCCTCGACGCAGTGGGTGGGAGCGCATGACGTCGAACCGGCCCGGTATCGACGCCCCCGGCGGCGTCGCTCCCGCGGGCGCGCGCCGCGCCGCGGGGATTACGGCGCCGCCCGCACCGTGACTCTCGTCTCCGCCGGGCAGAAGGCGAATTCCGGCGGCGGGTTGCCGTTCTCCGCCAGCGCCCGCCGGGCCAGCGGAACGCCGAGGCCGAACCGTTGCGCGAAGCCCAGCCCGCGCATCGCCTCGGCCACCAGCGGGTTCCGGTAGCTCGTGGCGCCCCGGCCGAAATTCTCCTCCGTGACGGGGCCATGGAGCCCGCCCGGATTCGTTATCTCCACCCGGTCGGCGAACCAGTACACGCGGACGGGCGCGTTGCTCCCGTCGTCGTAGGCGCGGTGCATCGCCGCGTTCCACGCCAGCTGCCGCAGCGCCGCCGCGGGGTAGTCGGGCCGCCGTTGCTCGCGGACGCATCCCGCCACTTCCGTGCGGACGGATACGCTCAACTCGAGCAGGTCGGTCAGGCGGCGGAGCACGTCCTCGAGCCGGCCGCGCAACGCCTTCCGGGTGGGGATCGGATCGGTGATGTCCTTCCCGTCGACGCGCAGAAATTGGACGTAGGGCGCCGGGGAGCCAGCGTTGCGGGTCCCTCCCGAGCGCCAGAAGCGCGCCCCAGGTCGGACAGTCTCCGTCGAGCATGCGCAGCGACAGCAGCTGTTCGGCCAGCCCCCTCCGGTCGTGCTCCAGAACTTCGGGCGCGACGACCCGGGGCAAATATCCGTATCGCGCGTAACGCGGGTCCAGGTCGTCCTGCGCCGCCGCCGCGGCGGGGCGCGTGTCGAAGGGCAGGTCCGCCGCGCGCCGCCTCTCGCTCAACCGCCGTTTGTCGCCGGCGTCGGCCTGCCGAATCGTTTCCGCCGGGACGTTGGGCCGGGAGAGTGTCGCCTTCCGCCAGAACGTCTCGTCCAATTCGGGGATATCGCTGAAATCGATACCTTCGTTCTCCGCTACGGCGCTCCGCTTCGACGCCGGCGGAGATTCGCGGCTTTCCTTACCGATGTTCTTCATAAGCACGCCTTTCCTTGCCGCCCGCCCGTCAAGCCCGGCCTCGCCCGGGCGGCGCGTTCCGCAGCGGCAGGACGTCGACTCCGTCGGTCCGGGCGTAAAGGTCGTAACGCCGCCCGGTCCAGCGCCGCCGTCAGCCCTCCCGCCTCGACGAAACCCGCGCCGCCCGCGCCTGTTCCGCGCGCGGCTTGCGCGGGCGGTCGAGGAAGGCGCGCATGAGGCGGCGGGGCTCGTCCGTCTCCCACGCGGCGGCGAAGGCGGCGACGCCGGCCTCTATCGCGTCCTCGCGCGCAAGCCCCTCCCACCGCCGGACCAGCGCCTTCTGCGCCCGGATCGCGCGCGGCCCCGCGGCGGCGATTCCGCCCACCGCCGCCGCGACCGCGTCGTCCAGCGCCTCCGGCGCGACCAGCCTTTCGACCAGGCCCCAGGCGAGCGCTTCGCGCGCGTCGATAATCTCGCCGGTGTAAAGGAGCATGCGCGTCCGCCCCCAGCCGATCAGGTCGGGGAGGAGCGCCGCGTCGATGACCGACGGCACGCCGACGCGCACCTCCGGCATGCCGAAGCGCGCGCCCTCGGCGGCGATGCGGAAGTCGCAGGCGGCGGCGATCTCGAGGCCGCCGCCGAGGCAGTAGCCGGCGACGCGCGCAACTACCGGTATCGGCGCCGCGCGGATGGCGGCGCATGCGCCGCGCAGGCCGCGGATGAACGCCTCCGCCGACCGCGCGTCGAGCGCCGCCATCTCGTTTATGTCCGCGCCGCCGATGAACGCGCGGTCGCCCGCGCCCGTGAGCACGAGGGCGCGCAGCTCCGCCGCCGCGCCCAGCTCCGCGACCGCGCCGGCGAGATCGCGGCACAGCGCGCCGTCGACGACGTTCAATCTGGCGGCGTTGTCGACGGCGATCCAGCCGACCGGCGCGCCGCCGATGCTGCGGACTTCGCTGGTTATGCCGGGCATGGCGCGGCGTCAGCCTTCGATCGACTCGGTCGCGAAGTCCGCCGGAACGGTGATCTCCAGCACCTCGAAATCGTCGGAATATTCGATCACGCTGTGGCGGATTCCCGGCTCCTGGTACCAGCAGGACCCCGCCTCCATCCGCAGCTCGCCGACGCCCTCGAACTCCATCCGCGCCCAGCCCTTGAGCATGTACACCATGTGGAAGTCGAGCGCGTGCCGGTGCCTGTCGCCGGGTTCGGCGCTGGCGTCCGTCGCCTTGATGACCTGCGCCAGCACCTTGCCGCCGGTGGCGGCGGAAATTCCCAGGTCGCGATACGCGAAATGCCCCCGCAATCCGGACCGCCACTCCGCCGCGCCGGGTTGCGAGATGTGGAACTTGCCCCGGGGGAACCCGGGGTCGAGCGCCGCGCCGTCGGTCATCGGTCTTCTCCCGTCGTGTCGGATGAGTCGCCGCGTGTCATTCTACGGCATTCGCCGCGCCTTGACGCCAGCGGC
Organism: Alphaproteobacteria bacterium; assembly: GCA_965242575.1. Lineage (GTDB taxonomy): Bacteria > Pseudomonadota > Alphaproteobacteria > UBA7887 > UBA7887 > JANQOH01. Next base: position 632,875 of record OZ251461.1, on the reverse strand, counting down.
GGGGCGCGCGGACAATCCGCCATGCATCCCGCAAGTTTCACCAGCGGCGCGGCGCTCTACGCCATCGCCGGGGACCCGGTGGCGCAGGTCGGCTCGCCGGCGCTGTTCAACCGGATCTGCGCCGAGCGCGGCCATGACGGAGTCATGGTCCCGCTGCGCGTCGCCGGCGCCGACCTCGCGGCGGCGTTCGCCGGGCTGCGGCGAGTCGCCAATTTGCGCGGCCTCGTCCTCACCGTCCCGCACAAGATCGCCATGGCCGGGCTGGTCGATGACCTCGCGCCCACGGCGCGCCGCGTCGGCGCGGTCAACGCGGCGCGGCGGGAGGCGGACGGGCGCTGGCGGGGCGACATGTTCGACGGCGAGGGATGCGTCGCGGCGGCGCGCGCCGGGGGCCACGACTTCAAGGGCCGGTCGGCGCTCATGGCCGGCGCGGGCGGGGTGGGGCGCGCCATAGCCTTCGCCCTCGCCGGGGCGGGGATCGCGCGGCTGGCCATCATCGACCCGGCGCCGGGGCGCGCCGCCGGCCTCGCCGCGCGCCTGGCGGAGGCGTTCCCGCGCGTCCGCGCGCACGCCGTCGAGCCGGACGCGGCGGGCGGCGGCGATGTCCTGGTCAACGCCAGCCCGCTCGGCATGACGGCGGGCGACCCGCCGCCGCTTCCGCTGGACGGCGCGGGGCCGGGGACGCTCGCCATCGACGTCGTTCTGGCGGACCGCCCGACGCCGTTCCTCGCCGCCGCCGCGGCGCGCGGCGCGGCGGTCCAGGACGGGCGCGCCATGCTGGAGGCGCAGATCGAGACCATCGCCGGGTTCTTCGGCGTGTAGCGGCGTTGACTCCGGCCGCGGCGGCGCGCGATATGCGGGCATGCGGATCGGCGGGCGGCGGGCGGCGGCGGCGCTTCTGCTGGCGGCGGCGCTCCAGGCCGGCGCGCCGGGCGCCGCGCGGGCGGAGCGGGTGACGATCTTCGCCGCCGCCAGCACGACCGATGCGCTCGACGCCGCCATCGCCGCCTACCATGGCGTCTCCGGCGACCGCGCTGTCGCGGCCTACGCCTCCAGCTCGGTCCTCGCCCGGCAGATCGAGGCCGGCGCGCCGGCGGCGCTGTTCCTCTCCGCCAACGCCGCCTGGATGGACTACCTCGAGGCGCGCGGACTCATCGCGCCCGGCGCGCGCGCGGCGCTGTTCGGCAACCGCCTGGCGCTGGCTGCGCCGCCGGACTCGACGCTGGAATTGTCCTTCGCCGATGGCGCGCCGGACCTCGCGGCGGCGCTGGAGGGCGGGCGGCTGGCCATCGCCGACCCGGACCACGCGCCGGCGGGGATCTACGCCAGGCAGGCGCTGCGCGCGCTCGGCCTGTGGTCCGCCGTCGCCGCGCGGACGGCGCGCGCCGGCGACGCGCGCGCCGCGACGGCGCTGGTCGCGCGCGGCGAGGCGGCGCTCGGGATCGTCTATCGCACCGACCTCGCGGCGTGCCCGCGCTGCCGCGAACTGGCGCTCCTCCCCGCCGCAGGCCACCCGCCGATCGTCTATCCGCTGGCCCCGATCGAAGGCAACCGGACCCCCGCGGCGGAGGCGCTGTTCGCCTGGCTGCGGGGCGCGCGCGCGGCGGAGATTTTCCGCGAATTCGGGTTCCTCCCCCTCCCGGCGGGCGAATAGGTGGCGCCGCCGACGCCGGAGGAATGGGAGGCGGTGGCGCTCAGCCTGCGCGTCGCCGCGTGGTGCGCCGCCGCCAGCCTGCCCCCCGGCCTGGCGGTGGCGTGGCTGCTCGCGCGCCGCGAGTTCCCCGGCAAGACGCTGCTCGACGGGATCGTCCACCTGCCGCTGGTGCTGCCGCCGGTGGCGATCGGCTACCTGCTGCTGGTGGGCTTCGGGCGCCGCGGGGTCATCGGCCAACCGCTGGAGGAGGCGTTCGGCTTCACCTTCGCGTTCACCTGGCAGGGCGCGGCGCTGGCCTCGGCGGTGATGGGGTTCCCGCTGATGGTGCGCGCCATCCGCCTGTCGCTGGAGAGCGTCGACCGCGGCCTCGAGGCGGCGGCGCGCACCCTCGGCGCCGGACGCGGCGACGTGTTCCGCAGCGTCACCCTGCCGCTGATCCTGCCGGGGATACTGGCCGGCGCGGTGCTGTCCTTCGCGCGCAGCCTGGGCGAGTTCGGCGCGACGATCGCTTTCGTCTCCAACATCCCCGGCGAGACCCGCACCCTGCCGCTGGCGATTTACGGCTACACCCAGACTCCGGGCGGGGAGGCGGCGGCGATGCGGCTCGCGGTCGTGGCCATCGCGCTGGCGCTGGCGGCGCTGTTCGCCTCCGAATTGCTGGCGCGGCGGGTCCGCGCGCGAACGGGCGCCTGACGGCCGTGCTCGAGGTCCGGGCGGAGGACCAGGTCGGCGCGTTCGCGCTCGACGCGGCGTTCTCGGCGCCGGAGGACGGCGCGACGGCGCTGTTCGGGCGGTCGGGTTCGGGCAAGACCACGGTCCTCGACGTCGTCGCCGGGCTGCGCCGCCCGGCGCGCGGCCGCGTCGCGGTGGGCGGGCGGACGCTGCTCGACACCGAACGGCGCATCGACCTGCCGGCGGAGCGGCGGCGGGTGGGCTACGTGTTCCAGGATGGGCGGCTGTTCCCGCATCTCGACGTGCGCGGCAACCTGGAATACGGCGCGCGGCGCGCGCGCGGGCGCGCCGCCCATGCGACGTTCGCGCATGCGGTGGAGCTGCTCGACCTCGGCGCGCTGCTGCGCCGCCGCCCGGCGACCCTGTCGGGCGGCGAGCGCCAGCGCGTCGCCATCGGGCGCGCCCTGCTGGCGCGCCCCGACCTGCTGCTGATGGACGAACCGCTGGCGGCGCTGGACGGCCCGCGCAAGGCCGAGGTGCTGCCGTTCATCGCCCGGCTGAACCGCGAGGTCCGGACGCCGATCCTCTACGTGAGCCACGCGGTGGAGGAGGTCATAAGCATCGCCGACACGGTGGTGCTCATGGACTCCGGCAAGGCGGTGGCGGCGGGCCCGGTAGCGGACATCGCCAGCCGGCTCGACGAGGCGGGGTTCACCGACTTGGCGGAGGCGGGCACGGTGCTCCAGGCCACGGTGGAGTCGCACGACCGGGCGCGCATGCTGACGCGGCTGGAGACTCCGCTGGGGCCGCTCCTCGTCGGGCGCATCGCCGCCGCGCCGGGGGCGCGGGCGCGCATAAGGCTGCGCGCGCGCGACGTGGCGCTGGCGCTCGACGCGCCGGAGCGGATAAGCGTGATCAACATGGTGGTGGGCGCGGTGGCGGGGGTGGAGCGGCGGCCGAACGGCGTCGTGGCGGTGGCGGTGGAGACCGCCTCCGGCGCCCGGCTGCGCGCCGACGTGACCCGCCTCGCCGCCGACCGTCTGGCCCTCGCCCCCGGCGTCCCGGTGCATGCGCTGATCAAGGCGGTGGCGGTCGAGCGCTTCGCCTGACGCGGGACCGCTATGGCGCCGGCGGCGCGGCGGCGGTATCGTCGGCGCCGCGGCCCGCCCGGAGGAGCCCGTCATGTCCGGGTTCGAGACCGCCAGCCTCGATTACCGGACCGCGACGCTGGCCGCACGGCGCTCGGCCAACTGGATCGCCGGCGCCGCGCTCGCCGTGTCCGCCCTCGTCGGCGCCGCCCAATGCGCAATCGTCGCATGGGGCGTCCGCGAAATGGTCCGCGCCAACCGCGACCGCATGCGCCGGGCCGAAGCCCGAACCCGCGCCGCCGACCGGCGCCCCACCGAGAACATGCGCCGGCTCGACGCGCTTATCGAGGGACAGGCCGAACGACGCCGCGCCAGCGCCGCGCAAACCCGCGCCCTGGAAGCCCTGCTCGAACGCTCCGCCGCGAAGCCGCCGACCGCATGGACCGGCGTGGCGCTTGCGGCTCGGCGTTCCCATATGTATAGTCGCGCCGCCGCTGCGTCGGCGGCGAAAACATCGGGAGGAGGGAAGATGGCGGACCCGCTCGCCCGCGAGAAAGCCTATCTGAAGGAGAACCTCCGGGAACTTTCCGAGAAGTATCCGGGAAAGTACCTCGTGATCAAGGGGGAGGCCGTGCACGGAAATTTCGAGACCTTCGAACAGGGCGCAAGGGCAGGATCCCGGATGTTCGGCGCCGGTCCGTTTTTGGTCCGTTCCGTTCTGCATCCGGAAGATCCGGATCCGCCGAGCATCCCGGCGTTGGCGTTAGGAATTCCGCTCGTTGGCCGTCCTTAACGCACGCCTTGAGGGCGAAGGAAAGGATGGAGACGGTAACCCCGTTTCCGTACCTCCCGGCGAAGGGCTTCAAATTCTGGGGCCCAGGGTGCAAGTGGCGTTGTATCCGCTTGAACCCCGGACTGCATCCATCTCCGGCCCGATCCCGACTCCCGCGGCCCCCGTGGTGGGACAAGCCCTGATCGACACTGGCGCCGGCGCAACTTGCGTTGATCGGACAACGGCGGAAAATACCGGTCTGCCTCTGCTCGATACCGGCCCCATGACCTCGGCTACGCACGATAGGGAAATCGTGCCGATATTTGCTTGCCAGTTCGAGATCGGCGGCTTCCCTCATCGCTTCAACGCACCGCGCGCCTACGGAGCGAACCTCGAATCTCAAGGTCTGATCGCCCTCATCGGTCGTGATCTGCTCGCCTCCTGCGTGCTGGTTTACAATGGCCTCGACGGTTCGTTCTCGCTGTCGATTTGACGATCCGGCCAGGAATCGTCCCTGATCGCCAAGGACCGACATGAGCAATAGTCCCGACCCACGCACCGGCGGCGAGGTCCTCGTCGACTCGCTGCTCCTGCACGGCGTCGACACGGTGTTCTGCGTCCCCGGTGAAAGCTACCTGGCGGCGCTGGACGCGCTTTACGGGGCGCGCAACCGCATCCGCGCCGTCGCCTGCCGGCAGGAGGGCGGCGCGGCGTTCATGGCGGAGGCCTGGGGCAAGGCGACGGGGCGGCCCGGAGTGTGCTTCGTCACCCGCGGCCCCGGCGCGTGCAACGCCGCCATCGGCGTCCACACCGCCATGCAGGACTCGACGCCGATGGTGCTGTTCGTGGGCCAGGTGGCGCGCGGCGCGGCGGGCCGCGAAGGCTTCCAGGAGGTCGACTACCGCCACATGTTCCAGCCGCCGATGGCCAAACTCGCGATCCAGATCGACGACGCGCGGCGCATCCCCGAACTCGTCCACCGCGCGTTCCGAACCGCCGCGTCGGGACGGCAGGGGCCGGTCGTCGTAGCGCTGCCGGAGGACATGCTGCGCGACGCCGTCCGCGTCGCCGACGGGCGGCGCTACGAGGCGGTGCGGCCGCACCCCGGCCCGGCGGCGCTGGCGGCGCTGCGCGCGCGGCTCGCCGCCAGCGAACGCCCGCTGATGCTGCTCGGCGGCTCGGGGTGGAGCGCCGCCGCCTGCGCCGATATCCGCGCCTTCGCGGAAGCCGGCGCGCTGCCGGTCTGCGTGTCGTTCCGCCGCCAGGACCTGTTCGACAACCTGCATCCGAACTACGCCGGCGACCTGTCGACCTCGGCCGCCCCGGCGCTGGCGAAGCGGCTCGAGTCCGCCGACCTGCTGCTGGTCGTCGGCGCGCGGCTGGGCGAGATCACGACGCGCGGCTACACGGCGCTGGAGGCCCCCGCGCCGAGCCAGGAGCTCGTCCACGTCCATCCCGACCCGGGGGAGATCGGGCGGGTGTTCCAGCCCGCGCTGTCGATCGCCGCCGGCGCGGCGGAATTCGCCCGGGCGGCGCGGGATCTCGACCCCGCGCCGGGCGGAGCGGGCCGCGCGCGGTGGCTGGAGGCGGTCCGCGCCGACCGCCGCGCCGACCTCGCGCCGCCGCCGGCCGCCGGCCCGGTCGACATGGCGGCGGTCGTGGCGGCGGCGCGGGAGGCGTTGCCCAATGACGCCATCGTCGCGCTGGACGCGGGGAACTTCTCCGGCTGGCCGCAGCGGTTCTGGAATTTCCGCGTCCACCCTTCCGAACTCGGCCCGACCTCGGGGGCGATGGGCTACGGCGTTCCCGCCGGGATCGCCGCCAAACTCGCGCATCCCGAACGCGAGGTCGTGGTCTTCGTCGGCGATGGCGGATTCGGGATGACGGGCCACGAACTCGCCACCGCGGTCCTGCACGGCGCGGCGGTGATCGTCGTCGTCGTGAACAACGGCGCGTTCGGCACCATCCGCATGCACCAGGAGCGCGATTACCCGGGGCGGACCGTCGCCACGGACCTGCGCAACCCGGATTTCGCCGCCCTCGCCCGCGCCTACGGCGCGCATGGCGAGACGGTGGCGGCGACGGCGGAATTCGCGCCGGCGCTGGCGCGCGCCCGCGCCTCGGGCAAGCCCGCGGTCATCGAGGTCCGGCTGGGCCTGGAGGCGATAACCGCGCGGACCACGCTGTCGCAAATCCGCGCCCGCGCGCGGCGCGCGGAGGAGGAGCCCGCGCCGGCGTGACCATGGCCGAGTACCGGTCGGCGCTGGTGACGGGCGCCACGGCGGGCATCGGGCGCGCCTGCGCCCGGGCGCTGGCCGGACGCGGCCTCGAGGTGGTCGCCGTCGGGCGCCGCGCCGAACGGCTCGAGGCGCTGGCGGCCGAGACGGGATGCGAGACGCTCGCCCTGGACCTGCGCGACCGCGATGCGGTGTACGCCGCGCTGGAGGGGCGCGAGATCGATATTCTCGTGAATTCGGCGGGGGTAGGGCGGGGAATGGAGTCGTTCCTGGACGCCGCGCCGGACGACCTCGACGCGACGCTCGCGACCAACGCCATCGCCCTCGTCCATGCGACGCGGGCGGCGCTGCCCGGAATGCGGGAGCGCGGCCGGGGGCATATCGTCAACATCGGTTCGGTGGCCGGGTTGTATCCGCTGTTCACGGCGATCTACGGCGCATCGAAGGGGGCGGTGCACCTGTTCTCGCAGAACTTGCGGGTGGAGTTGCTGGGGTCGGGGATCCGGGTGACGGAACTGTGCCCCGGGCGGGTGCGGACCGAATTCTTCCAGACCGCCATCGACGATCCGGAGGCCGTGGCGCGGCTGTCCGCGGGCTTCGAACTGCTGGAGCCGGAGGACGTCGCGGCGGCGATGCTCTACGCGCTCGACACGCCCCGGCGCGTCCACGTCGCGACGGTGGAGCTGATCGCCGCCGAGCAGGCGATCGGCGGAGTCGCCGTAAAGCCGATCCCGCGGTCAGGCGACGAAGGCGGGGCCGAATAAGCGGATCGACCGGCGTTACGATTCGAGCGGGGTCTTACGCGCCCCAAACGCGCCAAAGCTTGGGATCGCAACCGCACAGGAATTCGACACGAATACCGTTGGCGGCCAGCAAGCTCTGCGCGTCGAGCCAGTCGCTGTCGACCGCGTTGACCACGGGCGCGCTCTCGCGTTTCGCCAGCGCCGCGAATTTGCGGTCGCTCCGATCGAAACCCGAGTCGATTACGCCTTGGGGCAGATCCCGATACTCGCCATCGCCGCGTTTCGGAAGGTCGACTCTTTCGACTATCGTCGGGTTGCGCAGAACTTCATGATAGAACAGGTCTCCGACGCCGGGCTGTCCGGAGGATTGCAGATGCCGCTTGTATTCTTTCTGAACCTCGCCTTCGTTATCGAGAATAACCTTCTCTTTATTTTTGCGAATTCGAACGAGAAACCGGACCGTAGCGTCTCGGCAATCCAAGCTGACGGGATGGATCCCATCGTTGCGCCCATTCGCGACGATGGGCACGTTGGTGTCAACCACCCACCGAGTCATCGCGCGTGGTTTCTCATGCGTTTCAGACGTGCGAGTTCGGCTTCCGCCGTCTCCGTGAATGCATCGCCCATGAAACGATCTGGCCAGTTTCCGATATTCCCGAATATGTCGAGGTCGAGCGGTTCGACGCGAGACTCGGTTCGAGAGGCGTCACAAAAATACAACGCAACATCGTCGGATTCGATTCGTCGCTCCGCGACGCGCCTTTGAATACGAAGAAGCAGGTGCTCCGAGTGACTCTCTACGATTACCTGCACCTTGCGATGAGTCGCCGCATTTACTATCACATCCGCTAGGCCAGTTTGCGCCAGCGGATGAAGGTGTATTTCCGGTTGCTCCAACAAAACCGTGGATCCTTCCGGAACGTAATGCAGCAACACGATCACCGGCAACACTTGGGACACGCCGAATCCCACGTCGGTGAGCATGACTTCCGCACCGCCGGTAGCGGTACGAATCTTCGTCTCCCATCGGTTCGATCCCTTGGCGACTTCGACAACCCGAAACCCGTCGACAAGCTCCAGTTCGCGCAACCAGTGAGCGACGACGTGGGAAAACGGTCGCAAGCGTCCCCGCCACTTGGTATTCTGCTTCTCGCCCGCGTCCTCCGCCGCGATAATTGCGTCTATCGTCCGCTCGCCCCTTGCGCCCACGTCCCGGGGACGAGAACGCGACCAAAGATAATCTCGTTTCGGGTGGTCGCGCAGCGGACCCAGATAGTAAATTTTGTCGAGTGCCGCCTCGAACGCCGCCTCCAGATCGGCAAGAAAGCCGCTGTTCGTAAAATAAGCACGCGCCTGATCGGGGAAACGGTAGGTCATGACCGGTCCTGGTAGCGGCCATCGCCGTCCTCTCGTGCGCTCGAACGAAAAGGTCCGGCCCGAAGTATCGGCCAGGAGATTGAAGCCGGTATCGCTTTTATCATTTCCTTTCAGATGAAACTTTGCGTCGCCAAAACAATGAGTCAGCGATCGGCTTCGAAACGCCCTCTTGTAAACGTGCAAACTTGCACGTACCGCGCGGTTCGAGGCTGCCTCGCTTGCACTATCGATCAAGCGCATCAGCGTCTTGTCTTCAAGACGATTGCGGTGCTCGAATTCGAGATCGAACGCCATTCCGAGTTTCGAATCGTGCGCATGAATCACGTCTTCGGCGGTGCCGAGTTCAACCAGCCGTCCATTCAGATCCAGAGCCGCCGCGCGATCGCTGGACTCGCGAGTTTGTTTCAGAAGCAGCAGGAACTGTATGAAGCTGGATTTCCCCGAGGAATTCGTGCCGAACAGGCCGGTAATTCGGCCGAATTTTACGTCGGCTTCCGACCAGCTTTTGAAATTGGTTAATTTCAGCCGCTTCAGCATGGCCCGCGAACGCTCCGCTATTCCGGCGCGAGGACGGCGCGGCCGACGATCTCGCCGGCGCGGAGCGCGTCGAGGACGGAATTGGCCTCGGCCAGCGGGCGGCGGCGCACCGGCGTCGGCGAAACCCGGCCGGCGCGGACCAGCGCCATCATGTCGGCGAACTGCGCCGGCGAGCCGACCAGCGAACCCGAAACCGTGAGCGCGCGCAAAGGGAACATCGGCAGCGGCATCGACATGCGGCCGCCGATCAGCCCGACGACGACGATGCGCCCGCCCTTGCGCGCGACCGCGTCGGCGAAACCGAACGACGACTCGGAGCCGACGAAATCCACCACCCCGGCGCACCCGCCGCCGGTCGCCTTGCGCACCGCCTTGGCCGCCGCCGGGTCGGCGCTGTCGAACGCCTCCGCCGCGCCCGCCTCGAGCGCCGCGCGGCGCTTCGCCGGGTCGATGTCGGCCGCCAGCGGCGGCGCGGACGGAAACAGCGCCCGCGCGAAGGCGAGGGCCGCCATGCCGACGCCGCCCATGCCGACGATCATGACTGGGCCGTCCTCCGCCGGCGGCGCGAGTTTCGCCAGCGCCCCGTAGGCGGTGATCCCCGAACAGGCGTAGGTCGCCGCCAGCGCCGGGTCGACGCTCCCGTAGCCGAACAGGTATTTCGAATCCGGAACCAGGCAATGGTCGGCGTAGCCGCCATGCAGGTTGACGCCGATGTTGCGCGGGCGGTTGCACATGTGCTCGTCGCCCCGGGCGCAGGTGGCGCAGGCGCCGCAGCCGATCCACGGATAGACGACGACGCGGTCTCCCACCCCGGCGCCGTCGGCGTCCGGCCCCAGCGCCGCGACCTCGCCCTCGACCTCGTGGCCCAGGGTGAAGGGCAGCGGCCGGCCCGAGGAGATGTCGAGCCGCTTGCCGCCGCCGAGGGCGAAATGGCCGTCCTGGATGTGGATGTCGCTGTGGCACACGCCGCAATTGCGGACGCGCACCAGCGCCTCGCGGCCCCGGGGCTCGGGAAGCGGACGGCGTCCGGCGGCGAGCGGCGCGCCGTATGCGGCGAACTCCCGGCAGCGGATCTCGCGGGCCGCGCCCTCCGCGCTCATTCGGCGGCCTGCGCCGCGGCGAGGACCGCGTCGCGGCGCGGCGCCGGCGCCCGCCGGGGGACGAGGAGCGCGAGCAGCGCCGGGATGATCAGCAAGGTCAGCAGCGCCGACAGCGACAGGCCGCCGACCACCACCGAGCCGAGGCCGCGGTAGAGCTCCGACCCGGCGCCGGGGACCAGCACCAGCGGCATCATGCCGAAAATGCTCGTCAGCGTGGACATGAAGATCGGCCGCAGGCGGTTGCGAGTCGATTCGAGGATGGCGTCGCCCGGCGCCATCCCCTCGTCGCGGACGTGCTTCAGCGTCTGGTCGACGAGCAGGATGGCGTTGTTGACGACGATTCCGACGAGGATGATGAAGCCCAGCATGGTGAGCATGTCGAGCGGCTGGAGCTTGCCCATCGCGCCGAGATAGAGGTTGAGCACCGCCAGGCCGAGCATCCCGCCGGCGGTCGCCAGCGGCACCGACAGCATGATGATGAACGGGTAGAGGAAGCTCTCGAACAGCACCGCCATCAGCAGATAGACGATCACCACCGAGACCATCAGGTTGGTCACCATGGCTTCGAAGGTGACGTCGAGCTGCGCGGCGGAGCCGGACATGCGCAGCTTCACCCCGGCCGGCAGCCCGCCGGCCTGGAGTTTGTCGATCACCTGCGCCTGGACGATCTCGATCGCCTCCTCCAGCGAGACTTCGGGCGACGGGCCGATCACCAGCGTGATCGTCCGCTCGCGCTCGAGGTGGCGGATTTCGGTCGGGCCGGAGGTGATGCGCACGTCGGCGAGCATCTGCACCGGCAGTATGCGCCCGCTGGCGGTGAGCACCGGCAGGTTGTCGATCCCCTGGGTGCGGTCGATCTTGTCCTCCGGGCCGCGCAGGGTGAGGTCGGTGCGCCGCCCGTCGACGGTGATCTCGTCCACCCGCAGGCCGTCGTTGAAGGCGTCGATGCTCAGCCCCAGGGCGCGCGCGGACACGCCGTTGTCGGCGAGGCGCACGCGGTCCGGCACCACCCGCACCTCGGGCGAGCCGAGTTCGATGCCGGGGATGGGGCGCACCTGGTTGCCGCGCGCCGGCGGCAGGGCGCCCAGGGTCAGCCCGAACGCGCTTTGCGCCGTCAGCACCACGTCCTCGAGGTCGGGGCCGGAGATGTCGAGCTTGATCGACCGCCCGCCGGTGATGTCGCGGTCGAACAGGCTGGGCTGGGTGAAAAACCCGATGGTCCCCGGCTCGCCGGCCAGCGATTGCTGGAGCACCGGGATCAGTTCGGAGACGCGGTCGGCGGTCTCGTCATAGGTCCCGGCGCCGAAGATAGTGCGCGAGGGCAGCGCGACGAAAAAGTAGTTGCGGATCTTCGGCGGGCCGCCGGGTTCGGGTTCGGGGCCGGTCTCGCTGCCCCACAGGTGGCGCACGCGGTCCTCCACCCGGCGCCCGATCTCGGTCATGGTGTCCAGGTTGTAGCCCGGCGGCGGGATCATGATCCCGAAGATCAGGTTGCGGTTGCCGCCGGGGAGGTATTCGAGCTTGGGCAGCAATTGCCAGCTGGCCCAGCCGGCGCCGATGACCAGCCCGCAGGCGACCACCAGCGCCGCCGGGCGCGAGCGGATGACCAGGCGCGCATAGCCCATGATCAGCGCCGCGACGAGCCGCGCGAAATGGTCGAGCACCGGCAGCCGCACCCGCCTCTCGCTGACGACGGCGCGCCGCAGCATCTCCTTCGACAGGGCGGGGATGACGGTGATGGAGACGGCGAGCGAGGCGAGCACGGCGACCGAGATCGCCACCGCGATGTCGCGGAACAGCTGCCCCGCCTCCAGCTCCATCACCAGGATGGGGATAAAGACCAGGACCGTGGTGAGCGCCGAGACCATGACGGCGCTCCACACCTGGGTCGCGCCCTTGTAGGCGGCCTCCACCGGGCGCAGCCCGAGCTCGCGGTGGCGGTAGATGTTCTCCAGCACGACGATGGCGGCGTCGACCACCATGCCGACGGCGAAGGCGATGCCGGCGAGCGAGATGACGTTGATCGACCGCCCCATCGCCGCCATCGCGACGAAGGCGGCGACGACCGATATGGGGATCGCCATCGACACCACCAGGGTGGCGCGTAGCGAGCGCAGGAAGACCAGCAGGACCATGGCCGCCAGCGCGCCGCCGACCCAGATGTTCTGCCGCACCAGCGAGATCGACGACTTGATGTAGACCGTCTCGTCATAGACTTGGCTCATGACGAGTCCGGCTTCGGGTATCGCCGTCTCGTTGAGCTCGCGCACCGCCTCCTGGATGCCCTCCATCGTCTCGATGACGTTGGCGCCGTTGCTGCGGACGGCGTTGACCGCGAGCGAGTCCTCGGCGAGGAAGCGGATGTTGGCGCGCGGCTCCTTGTATTCGAACCGGACGTCGGCGATGTCGCCGACGGTGACGCGCCCGATGCGGCCCGTCGCGCCGCTCGCGTCGCTGGTCAGCACGACGCGCTTGACGTGGTCGACGGTCTCGAACTCGCCCTCGGCGCGCACCACGTAGCGGCGTTTGCCCTCCTCGACGTCGCCGGCGGAGACGGAGGCGTTGGCGGCGCGGAGCGACTCCACCACGTCGGCCACGGTGAGGCCGTAAAGCGCCATCCGGTCGGGGTCGATGATGACCCGCATCTCGCGCGCGCTGCCGCCGAACATGTTGGTGGCGGCGACTCCCCGCACGCGCTCCAGCCGCTCCTGGACGACGTCCTCCATGAAGTCGCCATAGGTCTGGATCGGGCGTTCGTTGCCCGGCGTCCGGGTGACGATGAACCAGGCGATGGGGTTGTCGCCCAGCCCGGTGGTGGAGATGGTCGGGCGCAGCGCCTCCTCGGGGTATTCCTCCACCTGGTCGAGGCGGTTGGCGACGAGGAGGACGGCGCGGTCCATGTTGGTGCCGAGCGCGAAGCGCAGCGTGATCTCGGCGCGGCCGTCCTGCGCCGCGCCCTCGGTCTCGACCAGGCCCTCGATGCCCTTGAGCTTCTCCTCCTGCCGGTTGAGGATCTCGCGCTCGACCTCGTAGGGGGAGCCGCCGGGCCAGTTGGTGCGCACGGTGATGACCGGCTTGTTCACCTCCGGCGCGAGCTGGATGGGGATGCGCTGCAACGCCAGCAGGCCGAAGATGACCACCATCAGCACCGCGGCGAGCACCGCGATGGGGCGGTCGATGGCGCCGCGGATCAGGTTCATGAGGCCTCGCCTTCTTCGTTCGGGGCGGCTTCGGCGGCCTGGTTTTCGAAGGCCTCCGGGCCGCCGACCTGCACCGCCTGTCCGGGGCGCAGGCGTTCGTTGCCGCGGATCACCGCCGCCTCGCCGACGGCGACGCCGCCCAGCACCTCAAAGCGCGGCCCCACCGCCTCGCCGAGTTCGACGGGGCGGATCTCCGCCGCGCCCTCGGCGTTGACGACGTACACCAGCGACAGCCCCTGGCGCTTCAGGATCGCGTCCTTGTGCACCGTGACCACCTGCCGGGGCGCGCCGAGCGGCAGGTCGATCGACACCGACTCGCCGGCCGCGTTGGCGACCGCGACGCCGGTTATCTCGGGCGTGAAGCGCACCTGGCGGGTGTGGGTGATGGCGTTCTGCTCCGCGCCCACGGCGCGCACCGCCGCCGCGTGCGGCGACCCGTCGGCGAGGGCGATGGCGACCGCGGTCCCCGGCGCGAGGCCGGCGACGCGGTTGTAGGGGACGTCGACCTCGATCTCCAGGTCGCCCTCGTTGAGCAGCGTCGCCACCGGGGCGCCGACGCCGACCCAGGCCCCGACCTCGGTGTGGCGGGTGACGACGACGCCGTCGTAGGGCGCCGCGACCTCGCCATCGGCGAGATCGTCCTCGGCGAGGCGCAGGCTGGCGCGCACCCGCGCGAGCGCCGCCGCCGCCGCCGCCGCCGCGCCCTCGTCGATGGCCAGGTCCTGCACCGCGTTGTCGTAGCGCGCCTGGCTGAACGCGGCGGACTCGCGGATGGCCTCGAGGCGCTCCAGGTCCTGGCGGCGCTTGGCGAGTCGCGCGCGGGCGGATGCGGCCAGCGCGGTCATCTCGCGCTCGGTCGCGGCGGCCAGGTCGCGCTGGAGCCGCAGCCGGTCCAGGTCGAGGACGGCGATGACGTCGCCGGCCTTCACCCGGTCGCCCACGTCGACGCGCATTTCCGTCACCGGGCCGGCGATGCGCGCCGACACCTCGCCGCCTTGGCGGGCGACGAAGCGGCCCAGCACCGGCTGCGTCTGCGCCAGCGGCTCGTGGCGCACCTCGTCCACGACCACCAGCGACGGCTGCTGCGCCGCCGCGCCGCCGGACAGCGCCGGGACGGCGGCCGCCAGGGCCGCCGCAAACCGCATCCTCCGCCGCATCGGAACCGCCTTTCCCTCCGCAGGAGACCAGCCCGCCGCGCCGCGGGGGCGGGCGGGATTATAGCGCGGTTCGGATCGCGCCGCGAGTCAGTATTCGACCGGCACGGCGTCGAGGCTGCGCCACAGGTGCCACACTGCGACCGAGCGCCACGGCCGCCACGGCTCGGCGGCGGCGCGCATCGCCTCCGCCGTCGGCCGCTCGCCGCCGGCGTAGAGGTTGCCGATGGCGCGCTGGACGCCGAGATCGGCCAGCGGCAGCACGTCGGGCCGCAGCATGTGGAAGATGAGGAACATTTCCGCCGTCCAGCGCCCGACCCCCTTCGCCCGGCAGAGCGCCTCCACCGCCGCTTCGTCGTCGAGCAGGCGCAGCGCGTCCGGGTCTATGGCGCCGGAGGCGAACCGCTCGGCGAGGCCCAGCAGGTAGCCCGCCTTCCGCAGCGACAGGCCGCAGGCGCGCAGCTCCTCCCCGGTCCGGCCGGCGAGCGCGGCGGGTGTCACCGCGCCGCAATGCGCGGCGAGCCGCCCCCACACCGATTCCGCCGCCTTGACCGAGATCTGCTGCCCGACGACGGACCGCGCCAGCGAATGGAACGCGTCGCGGCGCGGCCGCAGCGCGGCCCCGCCGGCGGCGGCGATCGCCCCGGCCATCACCGGGTCGGCCGCGGCGAGCGCGCGGCGCGCCTCGTCCCAATAGGGCGGCGGCGGCGCGTCGGGCTCGGGCAGGCGTTGCGAGGCCATGGCGCTCTCATGCCAGCCCCTGCGCGGCGCGGCAAGGCCGGGCGGCGCGCCGTCGAGTCGCGTTCCCCGCATGAACGCGCCCGCCTGCGACACCCTCGCCGCCGCCCGTTACGCTCTCGCCATGCTCAAGTTTCTCCGACCGCCTGCGCCAGCCGCCATCGCCGAGAGAGGCGTGCGCCCTTCTACCCCCGCCCGGGCGGCGCGGCGCCGACCGCGAGCAGGGCCGCGGCGGCGAGGGCGGCGGCCGCCAGCAGCGACGGGACCGCGTAGCCGCCCAACGCGTCGCGCAGCGCCCCGGCGCAGGCCGGCGCCGCCATCTGGCCCAGGCCGAACGACGCGGTGGCCAGGGCGATGGCGCGGCGCGGGTCGCCGGGCGACAGCAGGCGGGCGTTGACGAGGCCGAGCGCCGTTATGCCGACGAAAGTCCCGCCGAGAAGGCCGGCGGCCAGCAGCAGGCTCGCCGCGCCGCCGGCCAGCCCGCCCAGGGCGACTCCCGCCGCCTCGACGAGGCAGGCGGCCGCGAACGCGCGGTCGTTGCCCCAGCGCCGCCCGGCCCAAATCCACGGCGCGACCGACGGCATGGCGGCCAGCCCGACGCAGAGCCACACCGCGTTCTCCGCCGGGCGCAGCGCGGGGTCGGCGCGCGCCATGTCGGAGACGAAAGTTGCGGTCACCGCGTATCCGAAGCCGAACAGCCCGTAGGCGAGGACGAACCGGCGCAGCCGCGGCCCGCCATCCGCCGCCGGCGCGGCGCGGCGGGCGGGGCCGCGCGGCGGCGGCGGCGCGTCCTCCCGCGCCAGCCATACCGCCGCGAGGGAGAGGACCGCCGCGGCGGCCGAGCAGGCGAGCCACGGGCCGCGCCAGTCGCCGCCGTGGAGCGCGGCGGCCGGGACCGCCAGGGCGGAGATGGCGATCCCGCCGCCGACTCCGGCGTAGAGCAGCGCGGCCCATTCCGGGCGGCGCATCGCGGCGAGCCGCTCCAGGACCAGCGCCGAGGCGAAGACCATCGCCAGCGCGCTCGCCGCCCCGCTCGCGAAACGCAGGAGGAGGAAGAGCGGTACCGAGGCGCCGGCGGCCATCGCGCCGACGGCGAGCGCGTTCAGCGCCAGCGCCCACGGCAACCGGAGCCGCCGCCCGCCCGGCGCCGCCGCCGCGGCCAGCGCGCCGACGAAATAGCCGAGGAAGTTCGCCGAGGCGATGAGCCCGGCCCGCGACCGGTCGAGCCCCAGTTCCTCCACCATGTAGGGCAGTATCGGCGTATAGGCGAAGCGGCCTATGCCGATGGCGGCGGCGAGGGCGAGGAAGCCGCCGAGCGCCGACGCGGCGGGGTGGCGGAGGAACGCGCGCACGGCGCGTCACGCAGCCGGCTCCGCGGCGCCCGCCGCGCGCGCGATGGCGTCGAGCTTCTCCCCTACCTCCGGGTCGATCCCGGCTTCCGGGACGAACCGCGCGAGTTCGTGAAAGTTCTTTTTGGCCATCCGGTCGGAGAGGCCGAGCTTGCGGAAGTAGGCGGCGAACAGGGGGGTGAGGAAATCATCGCTCGCCTTGGCGCCGCCGTCCCAGGGCGAGCCCTTGCCCAGCGTCTCCATCGCGCCCGCGACCTCGGAGACCGCCTCGCGCATCGCGGCTGCGCGCCGGTCCGCGTCCGCTTTGGCGAAGAGCGGCGCGGGGCCCTCGGCGCCGCTTCTGGCCCAGGCCTCGAGCGCCGCTTCGGAGCACAGGTAGTTTTCGATCTCCCTCTTCCTCCAGACCAGCCGGACGAGCGGGCCGCCCGCCGGGCCGGCGTCGATGCGGTCGAAGAGGGCGACGCCCTTCAAACCGGGAAGCGCTTCGCGGAGGCCGAAATAATGCCGCTCGGCCGCGCTCGGCCGGTTGCCCACGTAATGGACGAAAGGCCGCTCCAGCAGACGTTCGGCCGCAGCGTGGCCCAGGCGCCGCGCGAAGGCGTGCAAGATAGCCAGATCGGTCGAACCCTCCAGATAGAGCACCCAGCCGTTCTGTTCGGCTTGCGCGTATTGGTCGAAACCGATCTCCGCGAGCGCCTTGCGCAGCTGGTCGACCCCGGCCCGCCTGTCGATGCGGCGCGGCGCGCCCACGCTCGGAAAGGCGACGACGAGATCCTTGCCCGCGGCTTCGTTCAGGACCACTTCCGAATGGCTCGCCGCGACGATCTGCCCGCCTTTTTGCGAGGCGGTTTCCGTAAGGAGGTTGTAAACCTCACGTTGGCGCAAAATCTCGAGATGCGCGTCGGGTTCGTCGAGAAGAAACACGGCTCCCGGATTGACGTACATATAGGCCGTCATCAGCAAGGTCTGCTGCAACCCCCGCCCGCTGGACGACAGGTCGAGCCGAATCCCGCCTTCCGTGTAGGCCATTTCGATCTCGCCGCGCGCGGGGACGTATTCGGGCGCCTCGAGAGTCGCGCCGAAGAGGGATTCGATCCGTCTCGCCAGATCCGGCCAGAGCTCCGGCGTCTCCTCGTGGATGCGGTAACAGAGGTTGCGGAGCACTTCCGCCGTGCGCCCCTCGCCGATCCGCACGTCCACCGCGCCCCGGTCGATCCGCGTCTCGGTCGCCGCGAGGCCTGACATCGGCGGCAGGAAGACCGGCCGGACCGCTCCGGCGGCGTCCGGAACCGGCATGCGGCCCGCTTCCGTCCGCAGCGGCCGGCAGTAGAAGGATTCCGGGTTGGCGTAATCGAACTCCAGCCCGCAGGTCCACGCGCGGCCCTCGGAGACTCCCTCGACGACGATTTCGACGCGGACGTTTTTGGTGCTCTGGCCGCCGTCGGCCTTGCGCGTCGCGTCGCGGGTGCGGAGGCCGCGCCACAGAAGCGCGGCGCGCGGGACCGGAACCGCTATCGCATCGCGGCGGTTGACCGTCACGCCCGGGCGTTTCTCCGGCGCGGCCTCGCCCGCGCGCCTAGCGTTCCATATACGCAGTCCGGTATGCCACAGCGCCAGCGCCTGCATCGCCGACGTCTTGCCGGAATTGTTCGGCCCGATGAACACCACCGGGTTCTCGAGCGCGATTTCGACGTCCTCGAAACGCTTGAAGTTGCGGACGGTCAGTTTGGTGAGCACGGCCCGCCCCGGGTCAGTCCATCGCCAGGGCGAGGGTGCGGCTTATGGCGCAGAGCGGGGCGCCGGATTCCTCCGTCCAGGCGCCGAACGCCGCCTGGACGCGCGCCAGGTCGCGCTTGCCGGAGGGCGGGCGGTCGACCGCGCCGGCCTCGACCAGCGCCCGCGCCACGTCGGGGGAGAGCATGAACGTGTCCTTGCCCGCCATGCGCAGGAAGACGGGGGCCGAGCGCCCGCCCATCTGTTTGAAACGCTTGCCGACCTCCGCCCACAGGCCGATGACGTCGGTCGCGGGCCAGCCGGCGAGCCAGGCGCCGACGCTTCCCGCCTCGCCGGCCACCGCCAGCATCGCGCGCGCGTTGGCGGGGACGGAGGAGAGTTTCGGCCAATGGCGGATCAGCCGCCGGTCGGCCATCAGCGCCTCCAGCTCCGGCTCGGGCATCGCCGCGGCGCGGCGCGGGTCGAAGCGGTGGAACGCCTCCTCGAACGCCGGCCATTTCGCCTTCACCATCGACTGCTTCAGGCCCGCCGAGAATATCCGCAGGCTCATCAGCGACAGGTAGCGGTCGTCGCCGCGCGCGCGCAGCTCCGCCGCGCTCGCCGGCGCGGGCAGCAGCGAGTCGACCGCCGCCGCGCCGCCGTGGCGCTCCTCGGCCCGGCGGCGGAATTCCGCGAACGGGGTCATCCCGCCCGCGCGTAGAGCGCGGCGCGTGCGGCGCCGTAGCGCTTCGGCGCCCCGCGGCGGTGGATTTTCGGGGTCGGGGTCATCGTCGCGTTCTCCACGGTGAACGGCTCGCGGGCGACCGCGAAGCGCTCGGCCTGCTCGATCCGCGACGGCCCGGCGTCGGCGCGGGCGACCGCGCCGGTTATCGGTCGGCGCCGCTTCTCCGCGCCGGCGGCCATGCGCCGGACAGGACCTCGAGCTGCGCCTCGACGCGCGTGAGGCGTTCGCGGATCTCCGCCTGTCCCGCCGCCAAATCGTCGACCTTCGCCCCGACGACGCCGATCTCCGCCTTGAGCTCGGTTCTCACGCCGCCGATCTCCGCTCTCGCCCCGTCGACCGCGCCGAGTATCGCCATACCCACCGCCAGGATGGACACGATTACGCCGAGGAACCCCACGACCAGGGCGATTACGGGGCTCCAGTCGCGCCAGTTCGCGCGCCTGTCGATCCGCCCGTCCATTCCGTCTTCCGCGATAACCGCCATGCCATCCTCCCTCGCGCCATTCCTTCACGGGCACTTTCGCATGCGGATGGCGTGTCCGGCAAACAGGACGCCTCGCGCGAGTCGCCGCTCCATGCCCGTCGCGCTCCAGTTGACCGTCACGCCCTGGCGCGCCTCGGCCCGGCGGCGGAATTCGGCGAACGGAGTCACCCCGCCTCCGCCCGCGCATAGAGCGCGTCGAGTTCGGCGCCGTAGCGCTTCAACACTTCGTGGCGGCGGATTTTCAAGGTCGGGGTCATCGTCGCGTTCTCGACCGTGAACGGCTCGCGGGCGATGGCGAAGCGCTTGACCTGCTCGATCCGCGACAGCCCGGCGTTGGCGCGGGCGACCGCCGCGCCCACTGCCGCGCGGAAGTCCGGGTCGCCGGCCAGCGCGGACAGGTCCGGCTCCACGCCGCGCCCGCGCGCCCATTCGCCGACGAACTCCTCCGCCGGGACCACCAGCCCGACCAGATGCGGGCGGCGGTCGCCCACCGCCATCGCCTGGGCGATCTCGGGCTCCAGCGCGAGGACGCCCTCGACGCGCTGCGGCGCAATGTTGTCGCCGCCGGAATTGACGATCAGGTCCTTCTTGCGGTCGGTGATGCGGATGTAGCCGTCGGCGTCGATCTGGCCCACGTCGCCGGTGTGCAGCCAGCCATCGCGCAGGGCCTCGGCGGTGTCTTCGGGCCGGCCCCAATAGCCGTCCATCAGCAGCGGGCCGCGGACCAGGATTTCGCCGTCCCCGGCGATCTTCGCCTCCACCCCGGCGACGGGGCGGCCCACCGTCTCCAGCCGGACGCGGCCGGGGCGGTTGCAGCTGACCACCGGCGCCGCTTCGGTCTGCCCGTAGCCTTGCAGCACCCGCAGGCCGAGCGCGGTGAAGAACACGCCTACGTCGTAATTCAGCGGCGCGCCGCCGGACACCAGCGCCTTGAGCCGCCCGCCGAACCGCGCCCGCACCTTGTCGCGCACCAGTTTCTCCAGCGCCGCGTCGACGAGGCGGTCGAGGAGGCCGAGCGAGTCCGGCGCCTCGTAGCGCTTGCGGCCGAGCGTGACGGCGCGGTGGAACAGCCGCGCCTTCGCCCCGCCCTGCCGCGCGACGCCGGACAGGATGCGCTGGCGCATGACCTCGTAGAGGCGCGGGACGGCGGTCATGACGGTGGGCCGCGCCTCGGCCAGGTTGGCGGTCAGGCTATCGATGCTCTCGGCGTAGTAGATCTGCGCGCCGATGGCGGCGGGGAACATCAGGCCGCAGGAATGTTCGTAGGCGTGCGACAGCGGCAGGAACGACAGGAACACCTCCTCGCCCAGGCCGAGTTCGCGCAGCAGGTCGTGCGCGCCGAAGCAGTTGGCGAGGATGGCGCGGTGGCTCAGCATCACCCCCTTCGGCGCGCCGCCGGTGCCCGACGTGTAGATGAGGCAGGCCACCGAGTCGCCGTCGATCGCCGCCGGGTCGTTGATCGCCGCGCCTGCGCCGTCGGCGAGGGCTTGCTCCCAGTTCGTGACCTCGGGGCCGCCCTCCGCCGCCGGCGGCGCGACGGCGACGACGCGCTTCAGCGCCGGCGCCTCGGCGGCGGCGGCCACGACGCGGCCGCCGAGCGCGGCGCTGGAGACGACCGCCATCGCCGCCCCCGAATCGGCCAGCACGTGCGCGTGGTCGCGGACGGTGTTGGTGGTGTAGGCCGGGACCGTGATCCCGCCGGCGGCCATGATCGCGAAGTCGGCGATGGCCCAGTGCGGCGCGTTCTCGGAGCACAACAGCACCCGGTCGCCGGGCGCGAGGCCGTAGCGCCGCAGCGCGCCGGCGAGGGCGCGGACCTGCGCCGCGGTCTCGCGCCACGACAGCGCCGCGTAGGCGCCGCCGCGCTTGCTCCACAGGAACGGCTTGCCGTCCAGGCGCTCGGCCTGCGAGAAAAACATCGCCGCCAGGTTGGGCCAGCTGTCGAGCGTCATCGCCGCTTCTCCCCCGCGCGGTTGGCCCGCTTCCCCGCGAAATTATACGCTCCCCCGGCGCGGAAATGGAGACGGCATGACCGACGCCCCCGGATCGCTCCCCGAATGGGACCTCTCCGACCTTTACGACGGCGCCGATTCGCCGGCGCTGGCGCGCGACCTGGCGGATGCGGAGGCGCGCGCCGGGGCGCTCGCGGAGCGCTGCAAGGGGCGGCTGGCGGCGCTCGACGGCGCCGGGCTGGCGGCGGCGGTCGGCGAATACGAGGCGATTACCGACGTCCTGGAGCGCGCCTCCAGCTACGCCGAACTGCTGCACGCCGGCGACATGACCGACCCGCGCGCCGGGCGGTTCCTCCAGGACGTGCGGGAGCGGACCAACGCCATCGCCGCGAAACTGTTGTTCGTCGGCCTCGAAATCAACCGCATGGACGACGACGCGCTGGCGGAGCGGCTGGCGGATCCGGCGCTGGCGCGGCTCCGCCCGTGGATCCGCGACCTGCGCGATTTCCGCCCGCACCAGCTCTCCGACGAGCTGGAGCGCCTGCTGCACGAGAAGCGCGTCGCCGGCGCCGACGCCTGGACGCGGCTGTTCGACCGGACGGTGGCGGGGCTGCGCTTCCCGGTCCGGGGGCGGGAGCTGGACTGCGCGGCGGCGCTGGACCTGCTGTCCGACGAGGACGCGGAGACCCGGCGCGCCGCCGCCGCGGGCGTGTCGCGCGTGCTGGGGGAGAACGCGCCGGTCTTCGCGCTGATCCTCAACACGCTGGCGAAGGACAAGGCGATCGAGGATTCGTGGCGCGGCCACCCCCGGCCCATCTCGCGGCGCAACCTGGAGAACCGCGTCGAGGACGAGGTGGTCGACGCGCTGCTCGCGGCGGCGCGCGAGTCCGTCCCGCGCCTGTCGCACCGCTATTACGCGCTGAAGGCGCGCTGGTTCGGCGCGGACGCTCTGGACTGGCGCGACCGCCTCGCGCCGCCGCCGGGGGCCGGCGGGCGGCGCATTCCGTGGGACGAGGCGCGGCGCGTCGTCCTCGCCGCCTACGCCGGGTTCTCGCCGGAGACGGCGCGCATCGCCGCGCGGTTTTTCGACGAGGGCTGGATCGACGCGGCGCCGCGGCCGGGCAAGGACCCGGGCGCGTTCTCGCACCCCGCGGCGGCGTCGGCGCACCCTTACGTATTGCTCAACTACCGGGGGCGGCCGCGCGACGCGGCTGTGCTGGCGCACGAACTGGGCCACGGCGTCCACCAGGTCCTGTCCGCTCCCCGGGGCGCGCTGATGGCGGACCCGCCGCTGACCCTGTCGGAGACGGCGAGCGTGTTCGGCGAGCAATTGACGTTCCGCGCCCTGCTCGACGGCGAGGCGGACCCGGCGCGCCGCCGCGCGCTGCTCGCCGGCAAGGTGGAGGACATGCTGAACACCGTCGCGCGGCAGGCGGCGTTCTGCGATTTCGAGATCCGCCTGCACGACCGGCGCGCGAAGGGCGAGCTGACGGCGGACGAGATCGGCGATCTGTGGATGGCGGTCCAGGGCGAGAGCCTGGGCCCCTCGGTCCGGCTGGACGACGACTACCGGGCGTTCTGGTCCTACATCCCGCATTTCGTCCACACGCCGTTCTACGTGTACGCCTACGCCTTCGGCGAGTGCCTGGCGCTGGCGCTCTACGCCGTGTGGCGCGAATCGCCGGACGGGTTCGAGGCGCGCTACCTCGACATGCTGCGCGCCGGCGGGACCCTGCGCCACCGCGAGTTGCTGGCGCCGTTCGGCCTCGACGCCCGCGACCCGGCGTTCTGGAGCCGCGGCCTCGACACGATCTCCGGATTCGTCGACGAGCTCGAAAAAGCTTGACTTTCGCCTTTCGCGTTGCTATAACTCCCTCGTCATGAACCGACCGAACCACAGGAGGAAAGAACGATGGGTAAGGAAACCGCGCGGCCGGCTCCCGAGAAGGAGAACGACAAGCAGGAAGGCGTCCTGAAGGACGACGACCTCAAGGACGTCGTCGGCGCCGGGCTGGACAGCTACGTCCGCTACCGTCAGCTTTACGGGTACCCCGACCGGTCCGGGTAGAACGGCGGCTGACGACCCGGCCGATACGCCGGAGGCAGAAGGCGCGCGCCGGCCCGCCGGGCCGGCGCCGTCACGTTCGGCGGCGCGCGCGCCGCAAACCGGAGCCGCTGCCTCGACACGATCTCCGACTTCGTTACGAGATGAAAAAGCTTGACTTTCGCCTTTCGCGTTGCTATAACCCCAAGCGCGAACCGACCGACCCACAGGAGGAGAGAACGATGGGTAAGGACACCGCGCGGCCGACTCCCGAGAAGGAGAACGCGAAGAAGGAGAAGGCCGGCAAGCAGGAAGGCGCTTTGAAGGACTCCGACCTCAAGGACGTCGCCGGCGCCGGGCTGGACAGCTACGTCCTCCAGCAGCAGCGCGAGATGGAAGCGCGGCGCCGCGGCGGCGGCGGCTGACGACACGCCGGAGACGAAGGCGCGCGCCGGCCCCCCCTCCCGGGGCCGGCGCCGTCACGTTCGGCGGCGATTCGGCGGCGGCGCGCGTTGACGCGGCGGCGCGCGCGCCGCAAAGTCCGGCGCAGGGAAGCCGGTTCGGAAGGGGAGCGCCGTGATCGTCCTGCGCCGAAGGGACTGGGAGCCGCGGGAATCGGCGGCGACGCCGGAGAAATTCGTCCTGTCGCGCCGCGCCCTGCTCGCCGGCGCGGCCGCCGCGGCGCTGGCGCCCGCGGCCCGCGCGGCGGCGCCCGGAGCGGCGCTCTACCCCTTCCCGCGCAACGACCGCTACGCGGTCCAGCGCCCGCTGAGCGCCGAGGGCGACGTCACGACCTACAACAACTTCTACGAATTCGCGTCGGTCAAGAACATCTGGAAGGCCGCGCAGCGCCTGCGCACCGGCGACTGGACGGTGACGATAGACGGCCTCGTCGAGCAGGAGGTCGAGATCGGCTTCGAGGACCTGCTCGCCCGGATGCCGCGCGAGGAGCGCCTCTACCGCCACCGCTGCGTCGAGGCGTGGGCGATGACCGTGCCGTGGAGCGGCTTCGCGCTGCCGGCGCTGCTGGACTTCGCCCGCCCGCTTTCGCGCGCCGCCTTCGTCCGGTTCGAGAGTTTCCACGACCCCGACATCGCCCCCGGCCAGCGCCAGGGCTGGTTCCCCTGGCCCTACACCGAGGGCCTGACGATGGCCGAGGCCGCCAACGAACTCGCCTTCCTCGCAACCGGCCTCTACGGCAAGCCGCTGGAGAAGCAGAACGGCGCGCCGCTCCGCCTCGTCGTCCCGTGGAAATACGGCTTCAAGTCGATCAAATCGATCCGCCGGATTACGTTCACCGACGAACGGCCCGCCACCTTCTGGAACACGATCAACGACCGCCTCTACGGCTTCTGGGCCAACGTGAACCCCAACGTCCCCTTCCCCGACTGGAGCCAGAAGGAGGAGCGCCTGCTCGGCGGCGAAGAGACCGTGCCCACCCGCCTCTACAACGGCTACGGAGAATACGTGGCGCATCTCTACGCCGGCATGAGCCCCCGGCGCATCTTCTTCTGACCGCGGGTCTTCTGACCGTGGGCCGGGCGGCGTGGCGCAAACGCTGAAGACCGACCTTTGCGTCATCGGCGCGGGGTCGGGCGGCCTGTCGGTCGCCGCCGGCGCGGCGCAGATGGGCGCGCGCGTCGTGCTGGTCGAGCGCGCGCGGATGGGCGGCGACTGCCTGAATTACGGCTGCGTTCCGTCGAAATCGCTGCTCGCCGCCGCCCACGTCGCGCAGACCTTCCGCGACGCCGCGCCGTTCGGCGTGGCCGCCGCCGAGCCCGAGGTGGACTTCGCGCGCGTGCGCAGCCACGTGCGCGGCGTCATCGCCGCCATCGCGCCGAACGATTCGGTGGAGCGTTTCGAGGGCCTGGGCGTCCGCGTGGTCCGCGCGCACGCGCGGTTCGCCGGCCCCGACCGCGTCGCCGCCGGGGAGTTCGAGATCCGCGCCCGGCGCTACGTCATCGCCACCGGGTCCTCCCCCGTCGTCCCGCCGATACCGGGCCTGGACGAGGTCCCGTTCCTCACCAACGAGACCGTGTTCGACAATGCGGAGAGGCCGGAGCGCCTGGTCGTCCTCGGCGCCGGCCCTATCGGCCTGGAGATGGCGCAGGCGCATCGCCGCCTCGGCGCGGCGGTGACGGTGGTCGAGCGCGGGCGCCCGTTCGCGAAGGACGACCCGGAGACGGCGGCGGTCGCGCTGGAGCGCATCGCCGCCGAGGGGGTGGAGTTCGCGCTCGGCGCCGTCGCGACGGCGGTCGAGCGGACGGAGCGCGGTGCCGCCGTCCGCGCCGAACGCGGCGGGGAGCAGCTGCGGTTCGCGGGTTCGCACCTGCTGGTGGCGGCGGGGCGGCGCGCGAATATCGACGATCTCGGCCTCGCCAAGGCGGGGATAGAGGCGGGCCGGACGATCGCGGTCGACGCCGGGCTGCGGACGACCAACCGGCGGGTGTTCGCCATCGGCGACGCGGCGGGGCCGTTCCAGTTCACCCACATGGCGGGCTACCAGGCGGGGGTCGTCCTTCGCCGCGCGCTGTTCCGCCTGCCCGCCCGCGTCAATTATTCCGCCGTCCCCTGGTGCACCTACACCGACCCGGAGGTGGCGCAGGTGGGCATGGCCGAGGCGGCGGCGCGCGCGCGGTTTCCGGATTGCCGCGTCGTTCGCTGGCCCTTCGCCGAGAACGACCGGGCGCAGGCGGAGCGCCGGACGGAAGGGCTGGTGAAGGCGGTGACGACGCGCCGGGGCCGGGTTCTCGGCGCCTCCATCGTCGGCGCGCGCGCCGGGGAGGCGATCCTGCCCTGGGCGCTCGCGGTCCACAAACGGCTCAGGATCGGCGCGATGGCGTCGGTCATCGCGCCCTACCCGACCCTGTCGGAGGCGAGCAAGCGCGCCGGCGGCGCGTGGTTTTCCGACGCCCTGTTCGGCGCGCGGACGCGGCGCGTCGTCCGCGCGCTGCTCAAACTGGGGTAGGCCGCGGCGTCAGACGAACAGCATGGCGCCGTCGGCCTCGGCGTCGTTCAGGAAGGTCACGAGGCCGGCGACGGCCGCGCCGACGTCGCCGCGCAGCGCCTCCGGCGCCATGCCGATGGCGCGCAGCCCCATTTCGCAGACCAGGAAGCGGACGCCCAGTGCGGCGCAGGATTCGAGCAGCTCCTCGAACCCCGCCACCCCGCGCGCGCGCAGCGCCGCGTCCGCCTCCGCGCCGGGGAGCGCGCGCCAGCCGCCGCCTTCGCCAACGTCCGCGGCGAGGGCGCGCGCCGCCTCCATGGTGAAGAACAGCGTCGCCGGCCGCCCGATGGCCGCCGCCGCCGCCGCCGCCGCCAGCGCGTAATGCGCCCGTGCATAGTCGCCGGAGAAGACGACGAGCGACAATTTGCCAGGCGCCGCGCCCACCGCCTACGCCGCGCGCCGATAACCTGGGTGCGCCGGCGTCCCGCCGGCCAATGCGCGAAGCGCATTCGGAAGAAGACGCCGGCGAGACGCCGGCGCACCCGGGGAATGCGAGCGATACGCGCCAAACCGGCCAGTCGCGAACGACCGATCCATGCTCCCGCCTACGCCGCGCGCCGCGAGAGGTCGCGGATGTCCGCCTGCGGGCCGCAGAGGCGGCAGGCCGGGTCCGGGCGCACGCGGACCTTGCGGAACCGCCCGCCCAGCCCGTCGTAGATCGCGAGGTGGCCCGACAGGCTGTCGCCTATGCCGAGCAGCTCCTTGACCGCTTCGACCGCCTGCATGGCGCCGAGCACGCCGACGAGCGCGCCGAGCACGCCGCCCTGCGCGCAGTTGGGCGCGAGTCCCTCCGGCGGCGGGGCGGGGAAGATGCAGCGGTAGCAGGGGTGCGCGCCGCCGAGATGCGCCTTGAAGGTGGCGATCTGCCCCTCGAAGCGCAGCACCGCCGCCGAGACCAGCGTCTTGCCCGCGAGGTAGGCGGCGTCGTTGACGAGGAAGCGGGTGTCGAAATTGTCGCTGCCGTCGAGGATGAGGTCGTAATCGGCGAACAGCGCTCCGGCGTTGGCGGCGGTCAGGCGGACCGGGTGCGGCTCCAGCGCCGCGTCGGGGTTGATGGCGGCGGCGGCCTCGCGCGCGCTGTCGACCTTGCGCGCGCCGATGCGCCCTTGCGTATGGGCGATCTGGCGCTGGAGGTTGGACAGGTCGACGGTGTCGTCGTCGACGACGCCGATGGTCCCGACTCCGGCGGCGGCGAGGTAGAGGATGGCGGGCGAGCCGAGCCCGCCGGCGCCGATGACGAGCGCGCGCGATTCGAGCAGCCGCGCCTGCCCCTTCCCGCCGACTTCGGGCAGCACGATATGCCGCGCATAGCGCTCGACCTGTTCGTCGCTGAACTCCATGCCTTGATTATAGCGCGGCGGCGGCGGCGGAGGAGCGGGCGGCGCCGGGCGGCCTAACGGCGGCGCTCCAGCTTCATCGGCAGGCCGCCGCGCGGGCGGAGGACGACGCTGCCGACGGCGTGTACCTCGTGGCCTCCGGCGGCGCGCAGGCGCCAGCGGCGGGCCACCGAGGCCAGGATGATCTGCGCCTCCATCATCGCGAAGCCGTTGCCGATGCAGATGCGCGGACCGCCGCCGAAGGGGAAGTAGGCGTGCTTCGGCCAGCCGCCGCGGTTCGCGGGGTCGAAACGCCCGGGATCGAAGCGCTCCGGGTCGGGCCACACTTCCGGGTCGCGGTGGGCGAGCCAGATGTTCAGGTTGACGAGCGTTCCGCGCGGCACGCGCTGGCCGTCGATCTCGTCGTCCTCGACGGCCTGGCGCGAGATCATCGGCACGGTCGGGTGGAGGCGCATGGTCTCCTCGACGGTCATGCGCGTCCAGGGCAGGCGTTCGAGGTCGGCGAGGCGCGGCGGGCGGTCGGGCAGGACGGCATCGACCTCGGCGTGCAGCCGCGCCTCGACCTCGGGGTGGCGCTCCAGCGCGTGGAGGGTCCAGGCCAGCGCGGTCGCCGTGGTCTCGTGCCCGGCCATGAACATGGTGATGACCTCGTCGCGCAGCTGGCGGTCGGTCATGCGCTCGCCGGTCTCCTCGTCCTCGGCCAGCATGAACATGCTCAGCAGGTCGCCGCGGTCGCGCGGGTCGGCGCGGCGTTCGGCGATGATCCGGTTCACGGTGCGGTCGATGACGCGCACCGCCGCGCGCACCCGCAGGTCCGGCAGGCGCGGCAGCCATTCGGGGACGCCGATGAAGTCGCGGAACCGCAGCCGGTGGCGGTCGAGCGCGCGGATGGCGTCGCCGACGCGGCGCGCCTCCTCCTCGTCGAGGCCGTCGGAGAACATCGCCCGGGCGATGATCTTCATGGTCACGCGCGACATCTCGGACTGCATGTCGAGCGCGGCGCCGGCGGCGGCGGCGGGCGCCCAGCCGCGCTGCATGTCCTCGGCCAGCTTCGCCATCGCGTCGGCGAAGCCGGCGACCCGCTTGCGGTGGAACGCCGGCGCGGCGATGCGCCGCTGGCGGCACCAGAACACCCCCTCGCTGGTCAGCAGGCCGCGGCCGAGGATCGGCTCCAGCAGCGCGCGGGCGATGGGGGTCTTGCGGTACCGGGCGGCGCG
Organism: Alphaproteobacteria bacterium; assembly: GCA_965242575.1. Classification (GTDB taxonomy): domain Bacteria; phylum Pseudomonadota; class Alphaproteobacteria; order UBA7887; family UBA7887; genus JANQOH01. The sequence goes on along the minus strand of OZ251461.1, from coordinate 603,755 downwards.
GGTCACGAGGACGTGGCGGACGATATGCGGCTGGACCGCGGTGGCGACGCGCGCGAACAGCCGCCGGCGGACGCGGAACCCGCCGCTTCCCACGTGGCGATAGACCGAGACCGGGTCCTCGACCAGCGCCTTGTATATCTGGCGCGCCCCCGGGGGCCGGGCGGCCGCGCCCCGCCGTCCGGCGGCGTTCTCCATCGCGGCAGTGGACATTCCACCCGGCATCCCGTTACGAACCGCGGGAACGGGCCGTTCGCCTCCCGCCCCGGCAGAGTAACCCGGAATCGCGCGCGGGTCCAGCCGCGCCCGCCGAGCGAGGCGCGGTTCGGCGAAAGGGTATCGGGGAGCGCAGCGCATGTGCATCGTGTCGCACCGGCATAAGTTCGTATTCGTGCGGCCTCGCAAGGTCGCCGGCATGAGTTTGCAGGTTTCGCTGTCTCGCGTGCTTGGGGAGGACGACGTCGCATACTCCTGGCGCCCGCTGCGTTTCGTCGCCGGCCGGGACGACTCCCGCTTCCGCGTCACCGGCGCCGGCGCGGCGGTCCATGGCGGCGGCCACTTCTTGCCCGACACGGTTCGGAGTATGGTCGGCGAAAGGGCGTGGTCGACGTATTTCAAGTTCACGGCGGCGAGGAATCCTTACGATCTATTGATTTCTTTTCTGTATTTCAAGTTCTCCTTCTCGAGGTATTGGCGCGATGTCTGGTGGGGGGGGGCGGAGTCCGCGCGCGCTGGTTCGCAACGCGCCCAGGGCGCTGCGCCTGCACGGGCTGCGGCGCCGGTTTCTCGGCGGCCGCGGGAGGGAGGCCGTCGAGGCCATATTGCGGGAGCGGCTGTTCGACCAGATCGAGGATATCCCGCGGTTCTATTCCAGCCCGGGGCGCGCCCTATGCGGATTACGTCGTCCGATTCGAAAACCTGCAACGGGATTACGACGCGTTATGCGGACGGCTGGGACTGCCGCCGCAAACGCTGTCGCGGATCAATACCAAGTCGAAACCGCCGAACGTCGATTACCGCGACTACTACACCGATTTGTCGAAGGGGTACATCGCGGACCTGTGCCGCCCGATGCTCGACGCCTTCGGGTATCGTTTCGAGGATGGCCCCTCCCGCCGCCGGTAAGGCCGGGGGTCGATGCCGGAAGCCGCGGATACGGGCGCCCGTGTCCCCGTGTCCGGCCGGGGGCAGCGTTGCGCGCGGGGCCGGAACGCGGCATAGGGGAGCGGCGCGCAACATGGGGGAGGCCGAAGGATGGGCGTGTCCATCGACTATTTTCTCGCGCTGTCGTCGCCGTGGACCTATCTCGCGGGGCCGCGCTTCGCCGAACTGGTCCGGCGCTGCGGCGCGGAAGCGACCTACAAGCCGTTCGACATCATGTCGGTGTTCGCGCGCAACGGGACCAAGCCGGTGGGACAGCGCCCGAAGCCGGTGCAGGCGAACCGGCTGCGCGAACTGGCGCGCTGGCGGGCGTTCCTGGACATGCCGCTCAACCTGCATCCGGCGCACTTCCCGGTCGACCCGACCCGCGCCGGCAAGACGCTGATCGCGGCGCAGCTGGCGGGCGCGGACCGGGCGCGGACGATGGCGCTGGCCGACGGCTGCCTCGCGGCGTGCTGGCGGGAGGAGCGCGACATCGCCGACCCGGAGACGCTGGCGGCGATCGCCGACTCCTGCGGGCTGGACGGGCGCGCGCTGGCCGCGGAGGCCGAAAGCGAGGCGGTCGCGGCGGCGTTCGCGCGCAACACCGAGGAGGCCGTCGAGAAGGACGTGTTCGGTTCGCCGATCTGGATCGTCGACGGCGAATTGTTCTGGGGGCAGGACAGGCTGGACTTCCTGGCCCGGCGTCTGGAGCGGGCCGGCTGACGGCGCGCGGCGGTTGCCCGGCGGCGGCCTTTCGTGCGAGAGTAGCGGCGCGGCGGCATCGCAGGAGAACCGGCATGGCGGTCGAGGTCGGGACGGCGAACGGAAGATCGGGAAGCCGCGTCCGTTGGCGCGACTTGGGGCCCGCCATTGGCGTGGCTATCGGTTTCCTTGGCGTGATCGTATCGGTGCTGGCGGTCGGCGCGGCGGTCCTCGGCGCGATTGATCGGGTGCAGGCGGAAACCCGCGAATTGAGGGCCGGCCAAGCGGACATCCGCGAGCGGCTGACTCGCGTCGAGGCGCGGTTCGAAGTGCTGGCGGGGGAATGGCCGGCGCGGCGGGAGGACCCGCCCGGCCGTTGAAACCCGCCGGGTTGCGCGGGCGCGACGTTACACGGACGCGACGGGGCCGAAGCGCTCCGCGAAGCGGGTGCGCAGCGCGGAATCCAGGTCTGTCGTCGCGACGGGCAGGCCGAGTTCGACGAGGGATGTGACGCCGCGGTCGCGGACGCCGCAGGGGACGATGCCGGCGTAACGCGACAGGTCCGGCTCCACGTTGACCGACACGCCGTGATAGCTCACCCAGCGGCGCAGGCGGATTCCCAACGCGGCGATCTTGGCCTCGCGGCCGCCGGCGGCGGTCCACACGCCCACCCGGCCCTCGCGGCGGAAGGCGCGCGCGCCGAGGTCGCCGAGCGCCGCGATCAGCCAGTCCTCCAGGTCGCGCACGAAGCGCCGGGCGTCGGCGCGGCGGCCGGGGGCCTTCAGGTCGAGCATGACGTAGGCGATTCGCTGGCCGGGGCCGTGATAGGTGTAGCGCCCGCCGCGCCCGGTCGCGAACACCGGCAGGCCGCCGGCGTCGATCAGTTCGTCGGGGCGGGCGCTGGCGCCGCGCGTGTAGAGCGGCGGGTGTTCGAGCAGCCACACGCGCTCGCGCGCGCGCCCGGCGCGGATGTCGGCGACCCGCGCCTCCATCTCCGCCACCGCGGCGGGATAGGCGACGGGGGCCTCGGATATGCGCCATTCGACGGCGGTCATGGTCGAGAGGCTAGCACGGGTTGCGCCGGCGCGCGGGGTTTGCTAACAGCCGGGGCGGCGCGGTCGTGGCGGAACTGGTAGACGCGCAGCGTTGAGGTCGCTGTGGGGGCAACCCCGTGGAAGTTCGAGTCTTCTCGACCGCACCAACCGAGTAGCGAGGCGAACCGCCGCCGGCGCGCGGCGCGAACGCGCGGCGAGGGCCGGCGGATGGCGGCGACGACACCGGATTCGACCCGCCCGCGCCCGACGCGGCGCGGGCGTCGCTCACCATCGCCATCTTCGCCGACACCATCGAACAGGCGGTGGCGCTGGCGGCGCCGATGCCCATCGTCGCGTCGATGGGCGGCAATGCGGGCGCGCAGACGCTCACCGTGGCGGCGCGCGCGCTGGCGACCAGGGAGCTGACGGCGGTGAACGCCGCGCGCATGGTGCGGAAGGAATGCGCCGTCGCGTCGATAAACGGGGGGCTCTTCGCGGCGGTGACGGGCGCGGGGGCGGCGCTGTGGTTCGGCGACCCGCTCATCGGCGCGGCGATCGGACTCGCCATCGTCGTCAACCTGCCGGTGGCCGGCGCGTCGGGCGTGCCGATCCCGCCGGCGCTGGCGCGCGCCGGGGTCGACCCGGCGGTCTCGGCGGGGGCGCCGCTCACCACCGTCACCGACGCGGTGGGCTTCTTCGCCTTCCTGGCGCTGGCCAGGGCCATCGTCCTCTGACGTGGGAGCGCGCGGGTGGAGTACACAACGCTCGGCCGAACCGGCCTCGAGGTCTCGGTGGCCGGGCTCGGCTGCGGCGGAAGCAGCCGCCTGGGTCTCGCCGCCGGCAAGACGCGCGCCGAGTCGGTCGCCGTCGTCCGCCGCGCCCTCGATCTCGGCGTGAACTTCCTCGACACGGCGGAGGCCTACGGCACCGAGGAGATCGTCGGCGAGGCGCTGCGCGGGGCGGGGCGCGACAGCGCGGTCGTCGCGACGAAGGCGCGGGTCCGGCGGGGCGGGGCGGCGCGGACTCCGGCGGAAATCGCGGCCGGCGTCGACGGATCGTTGAAGCGCCTCGGCGTGGATCGCATCGACCTCTACATGCTGCACGCGGTGGCGCCCGGCGATTACGCGGCCGCCCGCGACCGGCTGCGTCCGATGCTCGAACGGGCCCGCGAGGCCGGCAAGATCGCCCATATCGGCATTACCGAGACGGGGCCGCGGGACCCGCGCCACGACATGCTCGCCCGCGCCCTGGCGGACGATTCGTGGGACGCGGCGATGTGCGCCTTCCACATGATGAACCAGAACGCGCGGCGGCGGGTGTTCCCCGCTGCGCGGGCGCAGGGCGTGGGGACTATCGTCATGTTCGCGGTGCGGGCGATCTTCAGCGACGCCGCCTATCTCGCCCGGACGATGCGCGCGCTCGCCGCCGCCGGGAAGGTTCCCCGGGAGCTGGCCGCGACCGGCCGGCCCCTCGACTTCCTGGTGCGCGGCGGCGGCGCGGAGAGCGTCGTCGACGCCGCCTACCGCTACGCGCGCCACGAACCCGGCGTCGACACGGTGCTGTTCGGGACCGGCGACGCGGCGCATGCGGAGGCGAACGTGGCGTCGATCCTGCGCCCGCCGCTGCCGGCGGCCGACCGCGCGCGGCTCGCCGAATGGTTCGGCGCGCTGGAGGGGGTGGGGCTGGACCTGCCGCGGCCTCCGGCGGGCCGCTGACGGGCGGAGGAGACGCTCGCCGGCGCTTCGGGCGCGGCGGCGCACATCGGGCAGGCGCGCTCCGGGGGCGGGGCGGCGCTCCGGCGGTTCCGGCCCGTGCGCGCGTCCGGCGGCGCCGTCAGAAGGTCACGACGCTCCGGATCGATTCGCCCGCGCGCATCAGCGCGAACCCTTTGTCGATGTCGGCGAGCGGCATGGTGTGGGTGATCAGGCTGTCGATGTCGATCTTGCCCTCCATGTACCAGTCGACGATGCGCGGGACGTCGGTGCGGCCCCTCGCGCCGCCGAACGCGGTCCCGCGCCAGACGCGGCCCGTCACCAGCTGGAAGGGCCGGGTGCGGATCTCCTGGCCCGCGCCGGCGACGCCGATGATGACGGATTCGCCCCAGCCCTTGTGCGCGCATTCGAGCGCCGTCCGCATGACGTCGACGTTGCCGATGCATTCGAAGGTGTAGTCGGCGCCGCCGCCGGTGAGGTCGACGAGATACGCCGCCAGGTCGCCCTCGACCGCGTTGGGGTCGACGAAGTGGGTCATGCCGAACTTCTCGGCCAGCGGGCGCTTGGCGGGGTTGGTGTCGACGCCCACGATCATGTCGGCGCCGACGATGCGCAGGCCCTGGATCGCGTTGAGGCCGATGCCGCCCAGGCCGAACACGACGCAGTTCGCCCCGGGCTCGACCTTCGCCGTGTTCATCACCGCGCCGAGGCCGGTGGTGACGCCGCAGCCGATGTAGCAGACCTTGTCGAACGGCGCGTCCTTGCGGATTTTCGCCAGCGCGATCTCCGGAACCACGGTGAAGTTCGAGAAGGTCGACGTGCCCATGTAGTGGAACACCCTTTCGCCGCCGAGGGAGAAGCGGCTCGTCCCGTCCGGCATGACCCCCCGGCCCTGGGTGGCGCGGATCGCCTGGCACAGGTTGGTCTTGCCCGACAGGCAGTACGCGCACTGGCGGCATTCCGGCGTGTAGAGCGGGATGACGTGGTCGCCGGGCGCGAGGCCGGCCACGCCGGGGCCCGTGTCCACCACCACGCCGGCGCCCTCGTGGCCGAGGACGGCCGGGAACAGCCCCTCCGGATCCGCGCCCGAAAGGGTGAATTCGTCGGTGTGGCAGATGCCCGTCGCCTTAATCTCGACGAGGCATTCGCCCTCGCGCGGACCGTCCAGCTCCAGCTCCTCGACGGCGAGCGGCTTGCCCGCCTCGTAGGCGACGGCGGCCCTGGTCTTCATCGGCGGGACTCCTCGGACGGGGAACGGCGGCGCGCATCCTAGGGGTTCGCGCCGCCGGGGCCAAACGGCCTCGCCCCGATCCCGTCCGATACGCGCCGCCTCAGCTGATCCTCGTCGTCAGATGGTTGGGCAGGGAGCCCACCACGACCTCCCGGTCGTCGTCGTCCCAGAAAAAGTAGAGGCGGAATCCGTATCGCGGATCGCGGGAATTGCCGCCTTTCAAATGCCGGACCAATTCTCTTTTTCGTCCGCCGTGGTTTACGAAATATGTGTCTCCGTATTCGCCCGATCTGGTTCCCGCGAACGTCGCGGCCTCGGTCAGGTTCGCGGCGCGCAATGCTTTATCGTATTCGTCCTTTCTCGCCTTTCCGCCTTCGATGCGCATGGGTACATAATAATCATGCAATATAGACAGGGCGCGGTAGGCGAGGCGGGGGTTCTTGAAGGGCGACTTTTTCGCCGCCCGAACGGCGCGCCGCAGCAGGCGCACCTTGCCGCCGGATAGATGCTCTGCGAACCATCGCTCCAAATCGTCGAAATTATCGGGGAATTGCGCGTTCTCCGCGTCCGCCGCCGGATCCGGTTCGGCGGCGGACGCCGATCCCGGGGACAGCAGCGCGCGCTTCTTCCAGGCGATGCGTTCGCAGCGTTGAGGTGAAATTTTCGATAAAAGATCGTCGAAATCGCGCCGTTCGCCCATCGTTTCGATCCCGGATCTATCGGCTCCCCCCAGGTGGCTGTCGTATAGGGCGTCGGCCCACTGCAAGAGCCCCGCGAAGGACCCGTCGCCTCCGTTCTCGGCGGTCCCGATCAGCAAAATCGCCGAATCTCGCGAGTCGAACGCATGCAGGACGCGGATCGGCGCGCCGCTGCTCCGCGCGCGGAGTTCGCGCATGCGCCGATGGCGGGACTCCCGCGTTTCGAACGCGTGGGGGGGCGCCAAGCCGGGGCCGCGCTCCTTCAGCAGGCCGACCGCCGCCGCGAGGTCGTCCTGCGTCTTCTCGGGCAGCATGGCCCACCAGCCGCCGAAATCGTTCGTGTATGCGACGCTCCAGCTCATTTACAATCCCGCCTCCGCGGATGCGCCGCCGCCAATGCGCCGGGCCAGGGAACCCGCGTAGCATAACGGGCGCGGGCCGTCGAGTCCAGCGCAACGGGAGGAGCCGATGATCCGCGTCCTGTGCGCCGCCGCGCTGCTGGCCGCCGCCGCGGTCCGCCGTTTCACGGCGCTGGAGGACGGCGGCGGATGACCCCGGACACGGGGGAGCTGCTCGCCTTCGCCCACGCGCTCGCCGACGCCGCCGGGGCGGTCGTCCGCCGCTATTTCCGCCGCCCCGGCGTCATTGGCCACAAGGCCACCGCCGCGCCGCGCGCGCAGCCCGTCACCGCCGCCGACCGCGAGGCCGAGGCGGCGATGCGCGCGCTCATCGCCGAGCGCTACCCCGGCCACGGAATCCTCGGCGAGGAAGGCGGCGCCGAACGCCCCGAAGCGCCGTGGCGCTGGGTGCTCGACCCCATCGACGGCACCCGCGCCTTCGTCGCCGGCTTCCCGCTGTTCGGCGCGCTGGTCGGACTGGCCTTCGAGGGCCGCCCGGTGCTGGGGATCGTCGACCAGCCGATCCTGGGCGAGCGCTTCGCCGGCTCGCCGGAGGGGGCGGCGCTGAACGGCGCGCCGATCGCCGCGCGGCCCTGTTCCGGCCTCGACGCGGCGGTGGCGGCGGCGACCGACCCCGCCATGTTCCGGACCGCCGCCGAGGCCGCGGTCTGGGCGCGGGTTCGCGAACGCGCCGCCGCCGTCCAGCTGGGCGGCAATTGCTACGCCTACGCGATGCTGGCGGCCGGCCGCCTCGACCTCGTCGTCGAGGCCGACCTGAAGCCCTGGGACGTCTGCGCGCTGGAGCCGCTGGTCGCCGCGTCCGGCGGCGTCATCGCGGCGTGGGACGGCGGCCCGGCCTACGGAGCGGAGCGAATCGTCGCCTGCGGCGACCGCCGCGTGTACGACGAGATCGCGCCGCTGCTCGCCGGCGCCGCGCCGCCGCTCACGCGCGCGCCCGGCGCGCCAGAAACGCCTCCAGCGCCCGGTTGAACTCCGCCGGCCGCTCCGCGTTGGCGAGGTGCGCGGCGTTCTCGATCACCACCAGTTCGGAGCCGGGGATGCGTTCGTGGATGGCGCGATGCGCGGCGACCGGGGTGGCGGGGTCCTCGGCGCCGGCGACCAGCAACACCGGAACGGAGATTTCGGCGACCCGGCCGAGATAGTCGATCCGGCTTATGGCGCGGCAGCAGCCGGCGAAGCCCTCGACCGGCGTCGTCCGGATCATGTCGCCGATGCGCGCCAGCGCCGGCCCGCCGGAGTCGCGGTAGCCCTGGGTGAACCAGCGCGCGAGGGTGGCGTCGACCGCCGCCGCCATTCCGTTGGCGCGCGCCCCGGCGATGCGCTCGGCCCACATCGCCTCGGCGCCCGCCGGCCATTCCGCCACCGTGTTGCAGAGCGCCAGCGCGGTCAGCCGGCCGCCGTCGTGGATTCCGAGGTGCTGGCCGGTCATGCCGCCCATCGAGCAGCCGCAGAAGGCGCTCTTCTCGACGCCGAGCGAGTCCCACAGCGCGGCGACGTCGGCGGCCAGCGTCGCCATGTCGTAGGGGCCGGGCGGCGCCTCGGTGCGCCCGTGGCCGCGCGTGTCGTAGCGCAGCACCCGCCACGCGCCGGCGAACGCCGCCGCCTGGTCGTCCCACATGCCCCAATTGGAGGCGAGGCTGTTGGAGAAGGTGAGGACCGGCGCGTCCTCCGGCCCCTCGATGCGGTAGGCGATGTCGATCCCGTTGGCGCGGGCAATCCCTTCGGTCGCGGGCATGGCCGGGCTTCCTTTCCGTGCTGGCGCGCCGCCGGGGCGCCGCGTAATCTCCGGCCGCCAGCATAGCGGACGGGCAGCGGGACGGAACGAGAGTCTATGACGCGCGAATCGATGGACTACGACGCGGTCGTCGTCGGGGCCGGCCCGGCCGGGCTGGCTGCGGCGATCCGACTCAAGCAGCGCGCGCCGGAACTCGGCGTGTGCGTCGTCGAGAAGGGGTCGGAGGTCGGCGCGCACATCCTCTCGGGCGCGGTGCTGGAGACCCGCGCGCTCGACGAACTGCTCCCGGACTGGCGCGAGCGCGGCGCGCCGGTCGAGACCGCCGTCGCCGAGGAGCGGTTCCTGTTCCTGTCGGAGAAAGGCGGCCTCGCGGTCCCGCATTGGCTCCTGCCGCCGGCCATGCGCAACCGGGGGAACTACGTCGTCAGTCTCGGCGCGCTCTGCCGCTGGCTCGCCGGCGAGGCCGAGGCGCTGGGAGTCGAGATCTACCCGGGCTTCGCGGCGACGGAAATCCTCACCGATTCGGCCGGGGCGGCGCGCGGCGTCGCCACCGGCGACATGGGCGTGACGCGCTCCGGCGAACCCGGCCCCAACCACCAGCCGGGAGTCGAGCTGCTGGGCCGAATCGTCCTGCTCGCCGAGGGCTGCCGCGGCAGCCTGGGCAAGGAGGCGATGGCGCGTTTCGACCTGCGCGCCGGCGCCGAGCCGCAGACCTACGGCATCGGCCTCAAGGAGCTGTGGGAGGTCGCGCCCGAACGCCACCGTCCCGGCCTGGTCGTCCACACCGCCGGCTGGCCGCTGGACGGGCGGACCTATGGCGGTTCGTTCCTCTACCATTTCGACGACAAACTGGTCGCCGTCGGCTTCGTCGTCGGCCTCGACTACGCCAACCCCCATCTCAGCCCCTACGAGGAGTTCCAGCGCTTCAAGACCCACCCGAAGGTCCGCGATACGTTCGCCGGCGGGCGCCGCGTCGCCTACGGCGCGCGGGCGATCAACGAGGGCGGCCTGCAATGCCTGCCGAAACTCGCCTTCCCCGGCGGCGCGCTGGTCGGCTGCGAGGCGGGGACCCTCAACGTCCCCAAAATCAAGGGGACGCACACGGCGATGAAGTCGGGCATGCTCGCCGCCGAGGCGGCGGCGGAGGCGCTGTCGGGCGGTGCCGGCGGCGGCGTCGAACTCACGGCCTACGAGGCGGCGTTCCGCGAATCCTGGGCGTGGGACGAGCTGCGCCGCGCGCGCAACTTCCGCCCCGGCTTTCGCCGCGGGCTGTGGGCCGGGGCGCTGCATGCCGGGATCGACCAGATCCTCCTGCGCGGCCGCGCGCCGTGGACCTTGCGCCATCCGCCGGACGGCGACCGCGGGGCCACCCGCCCGGCGGCGGAATGCCCGCCCATCGCCTATCCGAAGCCCGACGGCGAGTTGACCTTCGACCGGCTGACCAACCTCGCGTTTTCCGGCGTCGCCCATGAGGAGGACCAGCCCGCGCATCTGAAGGTCGCCGACGCGGCGGCGGCGATCGACACGACCCTCGCGGTCTATGGCGCGCCGGAGCGGCTCTATTGCCCGGCGGGCGTCTACGAGATCCTGCGCGACGCCGACGGAGGAGGCCCGCGCCTGCATATCAACGCGCAGAACTGCGTGCACTGCAAGACCTGCGACATCAAGGACCCGGCGAACAACATCGCCTGGACCCCGCCGGAGGGCGGCGGCGGCCCGAACTACCCGAACATGTAGCGGCGGCGGGGCGGGACGCCGCCCGTTCACCGCCGTCCGTGGACTCGCGGATTCGCGAACGCGAGGCGCCGCGCCATGACCTCGACCGCGCCGGGATGGTTGTCGACGAGCGCCGCGTCGCGCCCGGCCCGAACCGCGGCCTCGCCCGTCGTCCCGCTTCCCGCGAAGAAGTCCAGCACCCGGTCGCCGGGGTCGGAGTGCACGCGGACGATCCGGTCGAGGATCGCCAGCGGTTTCTGGGTCGGGTAGCCGGTCTTCTCCTTTCCCGTGGGGCTGACGACGGTGTTCCACCACACGTCCGTCGGAGTCTTGCCCCGCGCCGCCTTCTCCGGCCCCGCGAGGCCGGGCGCCATGTAGGGGATGCGGTCGATGTCGCCGTAGCGGTAGGTGTAGGCGCGGGGGTTCCCGACGTACCACAGGATGTTGTCGTGCTTGGGAGACCAGCGGCGCCGCGACCGGCCGCCGTAGTCGTAGGCCCAGATTATCTCGTTCATGAAATTCTCCCTGCCGAAAATCCGGTCGAGAAGCACCTTGCAGTAATGCGCCTCCCGGTAATCGACGTGCAGGAAGAACGACCCGGCGGGCGAGACCAGCCTGCGCGCCTGCTCCAGCCGCGGCGCCAGGAACGCCGTGTAGTCGGCGAAGGAATCGGCGAAGGACATTTCGCCGAGGCGGATCGTCCTATACCGCCGGCCCTGGAAGCCGGTCCGGTCGCCGTCGTCGTCGCGGACGGTCTTCAGCGTCCGGCGGGTCCGCGCCGCGCCGGTGTTGAAGGGCGGGTCGATATAGACGAGGTCGAAGGAGCCGCTCTCGAAGCGCGGCAGGACCTCCATGTTGTCGCCGAGGTGGATGTCGACCCGGCCGCGGCTGCGCTCCGGCGATTCCGGCGAGGCGGGCTTCCGTTTCATGGCGCCCTCCGCGGCGGCCGGCCGCGCGGGGCCGGAATTTCGCGAGTCATACGGGAATTCCCCTTGCGCCGCGGAAAAAAACATGCGCCGATGGGCAGGAGCCGCGTTGCGCGCGGCGGGCGCGGGCGGTATCCTGTCATAGCGGCGACGCTTCAAGGGGTTGCGCGGGCATGGTGAAGTGCTATGTTAACTTCGGAACGGGGCGGCGACTTACGCGCCCCCGGGCGCGCCGCCGGGGCGCGCTCCGGGGGTGACTCGCCAGACCGACCCGCAAGCCGCTTCGGGAGAACCGCCCCATGACCCCCACGACCCCCGCGACCGCGACGGACGACCGGGAGCACGTCCGGATTTTCGACACCACCATGCGCGACGGCGAGCAGTCGCCGGGCGCATCGATGACCCTCGAGGAGAAGATCGAGATCGCCAGGGCGCTCGAGGCCCTGGGAGTCGACGTCATCGAGGCCGGCTTCGCCATCGCCTCGAATGGCGATTTCGAGGCCATCTCCGAGATCTCCAAAATCGTGACCGAACCGGTGATCTGCTCGCTCGCGCGCTCCGGCCGGCAGGACATCGAGCGCGCCGCGCAGGCGCTGGCGCCGGCGCGCCGCAAGCGCATCCACACCTTCATCTCCACCAGCCCGCTCCACATGAAGCACAAGCTGGACATGGAGCCCGAGGACGTCCACCAGGCGGTGATCGACAGCGTGACGATGGCGCGCGACCGGTGCGACGACGTCGAGTGGAGCCCCGAGGACGGCACCCGCACCGAGCCGGACTTCCTCTGCCGCACCGTCGAGAGCGCCATCAAGGCGGGGGCGCGGACGATCAACGTCCCCGACACGGTGGGCTACACCGCGCCCGACGAATTCGCGGCGCTGATCGCCATGCTGCGGAGCCGGGTGCCGAACATCGACAAGGCCGTCCTCTCGGTCCATTGCCACAACGACCTCGGCCTGGCGGTGGCGAACTCGCTGGCGGCGGTGAAGGCCGGCGCGCGGCAGGTGGAGTGCACCGTCAACGGCCTCGGCGAGCGCGCCGGCAACGCGTCGATGGAGGAGATCGTGATGGCCGTCCGCACCCGCGGCGACCTGTTCCCCTACCGCACCTCGGTGCGGACCGAGAACATCATGCGGGCCTCGCGGCTGGTGTCGGCGGCGACCGGCTTCGCGGTCCAGCCGAACAAGGCCATCGTCGGCGCCAACGCCTTCGCCCACGAGGCGGGGATCCACCAGGACGGAATGCTCAAGCACTCCGGCACCTATGAGATCATGACTCCGGAATCGGTCGGCCTGACCAAATCCACCCTGGTGATGGGCAAGCATTCCGGGCGCCACGCCTTCCGCGCCAAGCTCCGCGAGCTGGGCTACGAGCTGGGCGACAACGCGCTCAACGACTCGTTCCGCCGCTTCAAGGCGCTGGCCGACAAGAAGAAGGACGTCTACGACGACGACCTGATCGCGCTGGTGGACAGCACGGTGTCGCGGGAGAACGACCGCATCAAACTGCTGTCGCTGTCGGTCCATTGCGGGATCGGGACGCGCCCGCGGGCGACGCTGTCGCTGGAGATCGACGGCGCCGCCTCGCAGCCCGTCACCGCCGAGGGCGACGGGCCGGTCGACGCGGTGTTCGGGGCCATCGGCGCGCTGTTCCCGCACCGGGCGGCGCTGCGGCTGTTCCAGATCGGCGCCGTCACCGAGGGGACCGACGCCCAGGCCGAGGTGTCGGTCCGGCTGGAGGAGGACGAGCGGTCGGCGGTCGGGCAGAGCGCCGACACCGACACGATGGTGGCGAGCGCGCAGGCCTACCTGGTGGCGCTCAACAAATTGCTGGTCCGGCGCGAGAAGTCGGCGCCGGCGGCGCTGTCCGCCTGACGCCGCGCCGCGGCCGGGGGCGATCGGGGCGACGGGAGGAGCGCAGGGCGACGGGATGTTCCAACGATTCCTCGGCATGATGTCCGCCGACATGGCCATCGACCTCGGCACCGCCAACACGCTCGTTTACGTCGCCAGCCGCGGCATCGTGCTGAACGAGCCGTCGGTGGTGGCGATTATCGACCAGCGCGGGCGCAAGCAGGTGCTCGCCGTCGGCCAGGAGGCGAAGGAGATGCTCGGCCGGACGCCGGGGAACATCGAGGCCATCCGGCCGCTTCGCGACGGCGTCATCGCCGACTTCGAGGTCGCCGAGGAGATGATCAAGCACTTCATCAAGAAGGTGCACAACCGCCGCGGTTTCGCGCACCCGCAAATCATCGTCTGCGTCCCCTCCGGCTCGACCGCGGTGGAGCAGCGCGCGATCCAGGAATCGGCGGAGGCCGCCGGCGCGCGCCGCGTCTTCCTCATCGAGGAGCCGATGGCGGCGGCGATCGGCGCCGGCCTGCCCGTCACCGAAGCCACCGGGTCGCTGGTGGTCGATGTGGGCGGCGGCACCACCGAGGTCGCGGTGCTCTCCCTCGGCGGCATCGTTTATGCGAAGTCCACCCGCACCGGCGGCGACAAGATGGACGAGGCGATCACCGCCTACATCCGCCGCAACCACAACCTGCTCATCGGCGAGGCGTCGGCCGAGAAGATCAAACTCGCCATCGGCGGCGCCGCGCCGCCGGAGGACGGCGAGGGCCGGACGATGGAGATCAAGGGCCGCGACCTGATGAACGGCGTGCCGAAGGAGATCGTCATCAGCGAACGCCAGATCTCCGAGAGCCTCGCCGAGCCGGTGAGCGTCATCATCGAGACCGTCAAGGTGGCCCTCGAGAACACCCCGCCGGAGCTCGCGGCGGACATCGTCGACAAGGGAGTCATGCTCACCGGCGGCGGCGGGCTCCTGAACAACCTCGACATGGTGCTGCGCCAGGCGACCGGGCTTCCGGTGTCGCTCGCCGAAGAGGCGCTGACCTGCGTCGCGCTGGGCACCGGGCGCGCGCTGGAAGAGATGCGCACGCTCAAGCATGTGCTGCACAACGCCTACTGACCGGGGCGCCGCGCGGTGACGCGGCCGCCGCGGCTCTCCGCCCGCGCGGCGGCGCCCGTCCGCGCGGCGCTGCAACGGTTCGGATTCGTCGCCCTGCTGGGGCTGGCGGCGACGCTGATGGCGATGGACAGGGCGGATGTCGGCGCCGCGCGGGCGCTGCGCGCGGTCCTGGTCGACGCGGCGGCGCCGGTCCTCGACGCGCTCTCGCGCCCGGTCGAAAGCGCCAACGCGGCGCTCGCCGAAATCGGCGCGCTGATGAGCCTGCGCGCCGAAAACGCCGAACTGCGCGAGGCCAACGCGCGGCTGCGCGGCTGGGAAAGCGCCGCGCGCGCCCTGGAGCAGGAGAACGCCGCCCTGCGCCGCGCCGCGCGGCTGGCGGCGGAGCGGCTCCCCGTCTTCGTCACCGGGCGCGTCGTCGGCGATTCCGGCAGCGCCTTCGTCCGCACCCTCCTGGTGGCCGCCGGCGCCCGCGACGGGGTGGCGAAGGGCCAGGCCGCGATCACCGCCGACGGCGTGGTCGGGCGGGTGGTGGACGTAGGCCGCCGCGCCTCGCGGGTGCTGCTGATCACCGACCTCAATTCGCGCGTCCCCGTGCTCCTCGAACGGTCGCGCCAGCGGGCCATCCTCGCCGGCGACAACGGCGCCCTGGCCCGGCTCGACTACCTGCCGGGCGGCGCCGCGCCCGCGGTGGGCGAGCGGGTGGTGACCTCGGGCCATGGCGGGCTGATGCCGCCCGGCCTGCCGGTGGGGGTCGTCGCGCGCGCGGAGGCGAACGAGGTGCGGGTGCGCCCCCTCGCCGAATTCGGGCGGATCGACTACGTGCGGCTGGTCGCGTGGACGCCGCCCGCGCTCGACCCCGCGCCGCCGGCGGCGGGGGCCTACGGCGCCTCCTGACCGTGGACGACGCCCCCTGGCAGCGCGTCGAGGCGCGCGCGCGCATGGCGCTGCCCTGCCTTCTCATGCTGCCGCTCGCGCTGGTCTCGGCGCTGCCGCTCGGCCCGCCGCATCTCGGCCCGGCGATGCCCTTCCTACCCGCCGCGGCGGTCTTCCACTGGACGGTCTATCGGCCCGACCTGGCGCCGCGCGGCGCGGTCTTCGCCATCGGCCTGCTCCACGACGGGCTGACCGGCGCGCCGCTGGGCGGGGCGGCCGTCGCGCTGCTCGCGCTCCAGGCCGCCGCCGCCGCCTGCCGCCCGTTCTTCGCCGGCGCGACCGTGGCGGCCGCGTGGCTCGGCTTCGGGGCGCTCGCCGCCGCCGCCGCCGCCCTCTCGTGGGTCCTCGCCTCGCTCTACCACCTGGCCCCGGTCCCCGTCGCGCCGGCGGCCGCGCAGGCGTGCCTGACCGCGGCCTGCTACCCGCTCCTCGCCGGGCCGTTCTTCGCCTTGCAGCGCGGCCTGCCGGCGCCGCTTCCGGCGCGTGTGCGATGAGCGGGGCGCGATGAGCGGGGCGCAATGAATTGGGCGCGATGAACCGGGAGGAGAAGCGGCGGCGGCGGACCTTCGCGCGCCGCGCGGCGATCCTCGCCGCCGGCAAGCTGGGCCTCATGGCGGCGCTCGGCGGGCGCCTTTACCAGCTCCAGGTCCTCGACGGCGACCGCTACCGCACCCAGGCTGAGGAGAACCGCATCAACCTGCGCCTGCTGGCGCCGTCGCGCGGCGCCATCCTCGACCGCGCCGGCGTCGAACTGGCGCGCAACCGCCGCAACTACTGCCTCGTCCTGGCGCCGGAGGAGGCGGGCGACCTGGAGCGGGCGCTGGACGCGGTCGCCCGGTGGGTTCCCATCGACGACGAGGCCCGCGCGCGCGTCCTGCGCGAGGCGGCGCGCCGGCGCCCGTTCGCCTCGGTGCTGGTGAGCGAGCACCTGTCGTGGCCCCAGGTGGCGGCCGTCGAGGTCAACGCGCCCGAATTGCCGGGCGTGGCGATAGAGGTGAGGCGGACCCGCGACTATCCGCACGGCCCGGCGCTGGCGCACGTGCTGGGCTACGTCGGCGCGGCGACGGAGGAGGAGGCGGAAGACGACCCGCTGCTCAAACTGCCCGGCTTCCCGGTCGGCAAGAACGGGGCGGAGAAGACCCACGACGCGGCGCTGCGCGGCGGCGCCGGCAGCCTCCAGGTCGAGGTCAACGCGCACGGCCGCGTCATCCGCGAACTGGACCGGCGGGAGGGCCCTCCCGGCCGCGACGTGCGGCTGACCGTCGACCTGGGGTTGCAGCGTTTCGCCGCCGCCCGGCTGGAGGGGGAGAGCGCGTCGGCCGTCCTCCTCGACGTCCGCGGCGGCGGCGTGCTGGCGCTGGCTTCGACGCCGGCGTTCGACCCCAACGCGTTCAGCCGCGGCATCGCCGCGTCCGACTGGCGCGGCCTGGTGGACAACCCGCGCGCGCCGCTGACCAACAAGGCCGTCTCCGGCCAGTATCCGCCGGGCTCGGTCTTCAAACTGGCGGTGGCGCTCGCGGCGCTGGAGGCCGGAGCGGCGGACCCCGGCGACCGGGTGTTCTGCAACGGGCACGTCACGCTGGGCGACCGCGCCTTCCATTGCTGGAAGCGCGGCGGCCACGGCTGGATGGACATGCGCGACGGCATCGCCCAGAGCTGCGACGTCTATTTCTACGACATCGCCCTCAGGGCCGGGATCGAACGCATCGCGGCGATGGCGGCGCGCCTGGGGTTCGGCGAGCGCCTCGGCGTCGAACTGCCCAACGAGGCGCGCGGGCTGGTCCCCACCCCCGGCTGGAAGCGGGCGGTGAAGGGCGAACCCTGGTACCGGGGGGAGACCCTGGGCGTGGGCATCGGCCAGAGCTTCGTGCTGGCCACCCCGTTGCAATTGGCGACGATGGCGGCGCGCCTCGCCGACGGCGCCCGGGCGGTGACTCCGCGGACGACCCCGCCGCCGGCGGACGACGGCGCGCCGCCTCCGCTCGGCGTATCGGAGTCGTCCCTCGCGGTCGTCCGCGAGGGCATGGACCGCGTCGTCAACGCCCGCCGCGGCACCGCCTACGGCGCGCGCATCGAGGACCCCGGCATGGCGATGGCGGGCAAGACCGGAACCAGCCAGGTGCGCCGCATCACCATGGCCGAGCGCGCGCGCGGCGTGATCAGGAACGAGGACCTCCCCTGGCGCCGCCGCGACCACGCGCTGTTCGCCGCCTACGCGCCGGTGGACGCGCCGCGTTTCGCCGTTTCGGTGGTGATCGAGCACGGCGCGGAATCGAAGCGCGCCGCGGCGATCGCGCGCGACATCCTGCGCGAGGCGCAGCGCCGCCTGCCGCCGCCCCCGCCGCCCGCGATGCCGACTCCGCCCGCGAAGCCGACGCCGCCCGCGCGCGGCGAGGCCTGACCGGTGGCGCTGGCCGCCAGCCTCGACCGGCGCGAGACGACGCTGCGCGACCGCGCCGCCAGGATCGACTGGTCCCTGCCGCTCCTGGTGCTGGTCATCGCCTGTTTCGGCTTCGCCGTCCTCTTTTCGGCGGCGGAGGGCCGGGCGGCCCCGTCGGCCCGGCCGCAGGCGATCCGTTTCGCCGTCTTCGCGGCGTTCATGCTGGGAATCGCCCTGGTCGACCTGCGGTTCTGGCTGCGTTGGGCCTATGCGTTCTACGGCGCGGCGCTGGCCCTGCTGGTCGCCGTCGAGGCGGCGGGCGTCGTCGGCGGGGGCGCGCAACGCTGGATCGCCCTGGGCCCCGTAGCCTTGCAGCCGTCGGAAGTGATGAAGATCGCGCTGACGCTGGCGCTGGCGCGGTATTTCCACCGCCTGGGCGCGGACGAGGCCGGCCGCCTCCGGGCGCTGCTCCCGCCGCTGGCGCTGGCGGCGGCGCCCGCGGCGCTGGTGCTGCGGCAGCCCGACCTGGGCACCACGGCGATGCTCGTCCTGGGCGCGCTGGCGGTGATGTTCGCCGCCGGGGTCCGGTGGTGGAAGTTCGCCGTCGCCTTCGCCGCCGCCGGCGCGGCCGCGCCGCTGGTCTGGAGCCAGCTGCACGCATACCAGCGGCGCCGCGTGCTCACCTTCCTCGACCCCGAGACCGACCCACTCGGCGCCGGCTACCACATCCTCCAGTCGAAGATCGCCCTCGGCTCCGGCGGCCTGTTCGGCAAGGGCTTCCTCGAGGGGACGCAGACGCATCTGAGCTTCCTGCCCGAACGCCACACCGATTTCGTTTTCGCGGTGCTGGCGGAGGAGCTGGGCCTCGCCGGCGCGGGGGGGCTGCTGCTGCTCTACATGGCGGTCTTCGCCTGCGGCTTCGCCATCGCGCTGCGCGCGAGCAGCCAGTTCGGCCGCCTGCTCGCCGTCGGCGTCGTCACCACCCTCTTCCTCTACGTGTTCATCAACGTCGCGATGGTCACGGGGCTGATCCCCGTCGTCGGCGTCCCGCTGCCGCTGATCTCCTACGGCGGCACGGCGATGTTGACCGCGATGTCCGCCGTCGGTTTCCTGCTCTGCGTCCAGGTCCACCGCGACCTGGCCATCGGCCGCGGCGCCGGCTGGCCGGAATGACCGGGCGGCGCGCGGCGTGAGTTGCGACGTCGCGGTCGTCGGCGCCGGCAACGCGGCGTTGTGCGCGGCGCTGGCGGCGCGCGAGCGCGGCGCGTCGGTGACGGTGCTCGAACGCGCGCCGGAGGCGCTGCGGGGCGGCAACACCCGCTTCACCGCCGGCGCCATGCGCGTGGCCTATGACGGCCTCGACGACATCCTCGCGCTGGTCCCCGACCTGGGCGAGGCGGAGCGGCGGACGACCGACTTCGGATCCTACCCGGCGGACCGCTTCTTCGACGACATGGCGCGCGTCACCGAATACCGCGCCAACCCGGACCTGGTGGAGGTCCTCGTCCGCGAAAGCCTGCCGACCCTCGAATGGTTGCGCGGCAAGGGGGTGCGCTTCATGCCCATGTTCGGGCGCCAGGCGTTCGAGGTCGACGGGCGGCGGCGCTTCTGGGGCGGGCTGGCGATCGAGGCGTGGGGCGGCGGGCCGGGGCTGGTCGAAGCCGAGGCCGACGCCGCCGCGCGCGCCGGAATCGACGTCCGCTACGGCGCGCGCGCGGTGGGGCTGGAGATGGACGGCCCCCGCGCCGCCGGCGTGCGCGTCCGCGCCGGCGGGCGGGAGGAGACCCTCGCGGCGCGCGCCGTGGTGCTCGCCTGCGGCGGCTTCGAGGCCGACGCCGAATGGCGCGCGCGCTATCTCGGCCCCGGCTGGGACCTGGCCCGGGTGCGCGGCAGCCGCTTCAACACCGGCGACGGCCTGCGCATGGCGCTCGACGCCGGCGCGCTCCCGGTCGGCAACTGGTCGGGCTGCCACGCCGTGGCCTGGGACCGCAACGCGCCGCCCTTCGGCGACCTCGAGGTCGGCGACGGGTTCCAGAAGCACAGCTACCCGTTCGGGATCGTGGTCAACGCGCGGGGCGAGCGGTTCCTCGACGAGGGCGCCGATTTCCGCAACTACACCTACGCCAAATACGGGCGCACCATCCTGGAGCAGCCCGGCCAGTTCGCCTGGCAGGTGTTCGACGCCAGGGCGGACGGCTTGCTGCGCGACGAATACCGCATCCGCCAGGCGACGCGCGTCGAGGCCGGGACGCTGGAGGCGCTGGCCGCGCGGCTCGAGGGGGTGGACGCCAGGCGCTTCCTGGAGACCGCGCGCGCCTTCAACGCCGCGGTCGCGACCGATGTCCCCTTCGACCCGACGGTCAAGGACGGACGCGGAACGCGGGGCCTCGCCGTCCCGAAGAGCAATTGGGCCAACCCGCTGGACGCGCCGCCGTTCAAGGCGTTCGCGGTGACGTGCGGGATCACCTTCACCTTCGGCGGAATCGCCGTCACGCCGGAGGCGCGCGTCGTCGACGCCGAGGGCGCGCCGATCCCCGGCCTGCACGCGGCGGGCGAGCTGGTGGGCGACCTGTTCTATTTCAACTATCCCGGCGGGGCCGGGCTCACCTCGGGCGCCGTGTTCGGCCGCCGGGCGGGGGCGTCCGCCGCCGATTTCGCCGCGGGAAGGGGAACATGAGCGCTATCGCGCGCCTCGGCTTCATCGGCCTCGGCGCGATGGGCGAGCCCATGTGCCGCAACCTGGCGCGCAAGGCGGGCCTGCCGGTCGCCGCCTACGATCTCAGCCCCGGGCCGCTGCGGCGGCTGGAGGCCGACGGAGTCCGCGCCGCCGCCTCCGCCGCCGAAGTGGGGGCGGAGGCGGACCTGGTCTTCCTCTCCCTTCCCGGCGGCCCCGAGGTCGAGGCGGTGGCGGGCGGCCTGCTCGCCGCGGCGCGGCCGGGGCAGGTCGTCGCCGACTGCTCCACCGCGCCGATGACGCTGGCGCGGGCGCTGGCGGAGCGGTTCGCGGCGGCGGGCGCGGCGTTCGTCGACTCGCCGGTGGCGCGCACCCGCGCCGCCGCCCGGGCCGGAACGCTCTGCGCCATGGTCGGCGGCGACGCGGCGGCGTTCGCCCGCACCCGCCCGTTCCTCGCCTGCTTCGCGACCGACGTCCTCCATTGCGGCGCGGCCGGCGCGGGGCAGCTGGCGAAGGCCATGAACAACATGGTGCTGATGCAGACGGTCAACGCGCTGGCGGAGGCGCTGGTGGCGGCGCGGCGCCTGGGAGTCGACGGCGAAACGCTGTTCGCCGCCCTGGGCGCCGGCTCGGCGGACAGTTTCGCGCTCCGCAACCACGGGATGAAGGCGCTGCTGCCCGGCGACTTCCCGGAGCGCGCCCATTCCTGCCTGCGGGCGCTCAAGGACCTCGACTGCGCGTTCGCCGCCGCCGCCGCGGCGGGGACGCCCCTGCGCGGCGCGGAGGCCGTCCGCGGCCGCCTGCGCGAGGCCGTCGCCATGGGCCTGGGCGACGCCTATTACCCGGCGTTGATCGCCGCCATCGACCGCCGGGGCCCGGACGGCGCGAAATAGGGGTGGCGGCGGCGGCAGGTCTCGGCGATAGTGCGCGCCGCCCGCGACGCCGCGGCGGCCGCATCCCCGGAAAGGACCATCGATGAACTTCGCGTATTCCGACAAGGTCGACGCCCTGCGGGAGCGCGTCTCGGCCTTCATGGACGAGCGCGTCTACCCCAACGAGGACACGTTCGCCGAGCAGATCGAGGCCGGCGGGCGGTGGACTCCGCCGCCGATCCTCGAGGACCTGAAGGCGAAGGCGCGCGAGGCCGGGCTGTGGAACCTGTTCCTGCCGGAATCGGAGCGCGGCGGCGGGCTGACCAATCTCGAATACGCGCCGCTGTGCGAGATCATGGGCCGGTCGCCCTACGCGCCGGAGGTCTTCAACTGCTCCGCGCCGGACACCGGCAACATGGAGGTGCTGGAGCGCTACGGCACACCGGAGCAGAAGAAGCGCTGGCTGGAGCCGTTGCTCGCCGGCGAGATTCGCTCCGCCTTCGCCATGACCGAGCCCGACGTGGCGTCGTCGGACGCGACGAACATCGAGTCGCGCATCCGCCGCGAGGGCGATGAATACGTCATCGACGGGCGCAAGTGGTGGACCTCGGGCGCGCCCGACCCGCGCTGCAAGGTCCTCATCTTCATGGGCAAGACCGACCCCGGCAACCCCGACCGCCACAGGCAGCAATCGATGATCCTGGTGCCGATGGATACGCCGGGGGCGAAGATCGTCCGCTCGCTCCCGGTGTTCGGCTACGACGACGCGCCGCACGGCCACGCCGAGATGACCTTCGACGGCGTGCGGGTTCCGGCGTCGAACATGCTGCTGGGCGAGGGGCGCGGCTTCGAGATCGCGCAGGGGCGCCTGGGGCCGGGCCGCATCCACCACTGCATGCGGCTGATCGGCCAGGCCGAGCGCGCGCTGGAGAAGATGTGCAAGCGCTCCAAATCGCGGATCGCCTTCGGCCGCCCGGTCTCCGACCATGGGGTGACGCGGGAGCGTATCGCCGAGGCGCGCATCATGATCGACCAGTCGCGGCTCCTCGTCCTCAAGGCGGCCTGGATGATGGACACGGTGGGCAACAAGGAGGCGCGCAAGGAGATCGCGATGATCAAGGTGGCGGCGCCCAACATGGCCTGCCGGGTGATCGACTGGGCGCTCCAGGCGCATGGCGGCGGCGGCGTGACGACCGATTTCGGCCTCGCCTCGGCCTACGCGCACGCCCGCGTCCTGCGCCTCGCCGACGGCCCCGACGAGGTCCACCGCAACCAGATCGCCCGCCTCGAGCTGCGCCGCCACAACTGATCCCCCGGTCCGGGCGCGCGGGGCGGACCATGGTCCTCTTCCGGACCGCCCCGCTTTTCGCTTCAATTGGAGGATCCCGCCCGCCGGACCGCGCCCATGACCGCCTCCGCCCGCTTCGCCCGGTTATCCCGGAATTCCCGGATCGCTCCCGCCCGGTTCGCCGCCACGCCCCGGCGCCGTCCCGGTTATCCCGGAATCGGCCTCCTGCCCCCGCCCGGATCGCCGGCGTGGCGCGGGCGCCGTCCCGGTTGTCCCGGAACCCGCCTGGGTGCGCGGGCGTCCCGCCCGCATCCTCCTCCGTCGCCCGCCCGGTCCCGGCTCCGTCCCGGTTATCCCGGAATTGGCCTCCCGCCTCCGCCCGGATCGCTGGCATGGCGCGGGCGCCGTCCCGGTTATCCCGGAATCCGCCTGGGTGCGCGGGCGTCCCGCCCGCATCGCGCGCCGCGCGACGTTGCGCCATCGCTCCCCGCGTCCCGGAATTCCCGGAATCGCTCCCGGCGCCCCGCGCCGCCGAATCTGGCGGTTGACAGGCTCGGACGATATGTCCATCTTTCGTTCCATACGCGGCGGGCGGCGGCGGCATGAAAGGGAGGAGCGTCATGCGGGCCGAGGTCGAGAACCACCCGCCGGTCGGGACGGCGCGAACGGCAGCCGCGCCGCGTCGCGCCATCCTCGCGCACATGGACAATCTGGAGTTCATGCGCGGCCTCGGCGACGGGTCGGTGAAGCTGATCGTCACCTCGCCGCCCTACAACCTCGGCAAGGCCTACGAGGCGCGGACGCCGCTCGACGCATGGCTGGAGGCGCAGGAGCGCGTCGCCGCCGAATGCGTCCGCCTCCTCCACCCCCGGGGTTCGATCTGCTGGCAGGTGGGGAACCACGTCCGCGACGGGGAGATCGCGCCCCTCGACGCGCTTCTCTACCCGGCGTTCCGGCGGCTCGGCCTCAAACTCCGCAACCGGATCGTCTGGCGTTTCGGGCACGGCCTGCATTGCGCGAAGCGGCTTTCCGGGCGTTACGAAACCATCAATTGGTGGACCAAAGGCGACGATTACACGTGGAGGCTGGACGCCATTCGCGTGCCGTCGAAATATCCCGGCAAGCGCCACTTCAAGGGACCGAAGGCCGGCCAGCTGTCGGGCAACCCCAAAGGCAAGAACCCGGGCGACGTATGGGAGTTCCCCAACGTCAAGCACAACCACCCGGAAAAGACGGTTCACCCCTGCCAGTTCCCGGTCGAACTCGTGGAGCGCCTGGTCCTCTCCATGACCGATGAGGGCGATTCGGTGTTCGACCCGTATATGGGAGTCGGATCGTCGGCGATCGCCGCGCTCATGCACGGCCGCGCAGCCTACGGTTGCGACACTGAAAGGGAATACGTCATGATCGCCCGCGACCGCGTGCGCCGGCTTCGTGAGGGGACTTTGCGCACCCGCCCGATGGGCAAGCCCGTCTTCGATCCCGCCCTGCCCGGGGGCGGGCATTGAAGGAAGGAGGGCCGCCGGAGCGGCCCCCGATCCCGCTAGATCGGCAGCTCCATGCCGGTTTCGACGTGCAGGTCGAAGGTCCCGACCGGGATCCCGTCCGCCGTCGTCTCGTCGAAGCCCACGACGAGCATCGGCCGCAGCGCCTCCGGCACGCCGAAAAGGAGGTTGTCCTTCGCGTTGTACTCGTTGCCGGCGAAATACATCTGCGTCGTGATCGACGGCGACGTCGCCGGGTGGACCTTGAAGTGGATGTGCGGCGGGCGTATCCAGCCCGGCGCCACGGGATACGCGCCGGGGACGATGGTGCGGATGCGCCAGACGCCGTCCTCACCGGTGTAGAGCCGCGCGTAGCCCTCGAAATTGGGGTCCAGCGGCTCCGGGTTCGGGTCGCGCGGGTGCAGGTAGCGCCCGCGCGCGTTGGCCTGCCAGATGTCGATCAGCGCGCCGCGCACCGGTTTGCACCCGCCGTCCAGCACCCGCCCGCGGACCTCGACCACGTCGCCGTCGGCGCGGCGGCGCCGGCCGGGGACGCGCGTCAGGTCCCAGTCGTAATCGTTGATGGCCACCGGAAAGAACGGCCCGTTGACCTGGTAGGGCGTCGCCGCGCAGGTCGCGGCGCGCGCCGCGCCGCCGGCGGCCAGCATGCCCGCCCCGGCCGCCGCGCCGCCGAGCAGCGCCCGCCGCGACAATCCTCGTCCGCGCTCGTTCATCGTTGTCCTCCCGCGTGTGCGTTACGCGGGGCGGATCGTAGCACGGCGCGCCAAGCGGCCGCCAGCGCCGCCGGTTCGCTCGGCCGAGGGAGTGGAGCGGCGCCTGTGGACTCTCTGGCGAGAGAATTTTATACGCGACCATGCGCAACCGATTCGGCGGCTCGCGGCCGTCGGAGGGATGGCGATGATTCGCAAGGCGCACCTTGAAGGCGTCGACCTTCCGCAACCGCTGGATGCGTCCCCCACCGAGGAATCCGTTCATGAGCGATTCGCTTCGGGAAGACGCCATGCCTCATGATGCTGTCGTTTCGCCGGCCGAAATCGGTGCGGAAACCGTCGTCCATCGCCCGCTGCGAGAGGGGAAGGCGGATGACAATCGCCCAACCCTGAGACTGCGCAAGGCGCGCTTCCTCGACAGGCTGCGCAGCACCGGCAAATTGGACTACAAGCGCTATCTCGCCTCGCCCCTGCGCTACGCCGGGGGCAAGAGTCTCGCCGTCGGTCTGGTCGTCGAACTGCTTCCCGACGATACCCGTCGCGTCGCCTCGCCTTTCATGGGCGGAGGGTCGGTCGAGATCGCCATCGCCCGCGAACTCGGTTTGCCGGTCACGGCCTACGACGTCTTCGACGTTCTCTGCGCCTATTGGCGGGTGCAGCTATCCGCCCCGGCGGCTCTGGCCCGGCGACTTTGGCTCTTCCATCCGGATCGTGAAACGTTCACGCGCGTGAAACGGAGACTGGAGGCGCACTGGAGGCGCGGGGACAAACTCAACCGGTACGATTTGGCAGCGCACTACTATTTTAACTCGAACACGTCCTACGGTCCCCATTTCCTGGGCTGGCCATCGGATGTGTATTTGAACCCCGATCGCTATTCCAAATTGATCGAGAAGGTAGCGGCGTTTCGGGCGCCGTCGTTGGAGGTGAAATGCGAGGATTTCGAGACGTCGATCCCGCGCCACAAGGGGGATTTTCTCTATTGCGATCCGCCCTATTACCTCGACGAGGGCAAGACTTTCGTCGGCATGTATCCGCATCGCAACTTCCCGATTCACCATAAGGGCTTTCGACACGAGCGACTGCGCGATTTGCTGCTACGCCACAAGAGCGGTTTCGTCCTGTCCTACAACGATTGCCCGACGATCCGGGATTGGTATGCGGATTGCCGTATCGAGACGCCGGAATGGCAATACACCTTCGGGCAGGGGGACACACGAATCGGGGAGAATCGCCGCGAGCGAAATGGCAGCTCGTATGTGAAGAAGTCTCATGAGCTGCTGATATGGCGGCATCCGCAATGAACGCGCGACGGGCGAGCAGCACGAAAGCGGCGCGGGCCTACCGACAGCGCGGTCACGACGACGCCCTGAAGTTCGCCCTCGCCATCGGCATGAAACGCGATTATGCCCGCGACCAGCGAGCCAAGAAGGATGTCATCGATCCGGCCGGGGACGCGCACTCGGTCAAATCCGGACGGAAAAAATGGCAGATATTCCTTTACAGCCGCCGGCGATTCTTGGAGGACGACGGATTCCAGGCGCTTAACGGAGTAGGGTCGCTGCTGGTTCACTGCATCGACGCCTTCCCGCCGCGCTACAGAGATTACGTGGATAATCAAGCCGCCGCGAAAGAGCGTCTCAAAACGCCTATGCGGGAACTCAGGGATCGATTTCAACGTAAGGCCCTGCTCCGAGCCTTCTTGCGCAAGTCGATCTTCAACGGCGGCGAGGTCAACTATCTGACCATTCTGCATGAGGATCGATACTGTGTGTATTGGAGCGATGATGTTGTCCGAGCCATGGCGGATGCGTTCGAGGTCGTAAACTCGACCGCGCGCAACACCGCCGAATTCGACGACCAGAAAGTGCTCTTCCGATACGAAGGCCGGAACGTCGGCGAACTGGAGATGCGCAACGACAGCGAGGGACATTACGGCGAGGTGCGATTCAACATGAACAAGGAACCGTGCATCGCGTTGCTGAATGCCGCAGGTCTGCAATCGCAAGATTATTCACGGAAAGAGGATTCACGAGAGAATTCGCAGAATGTTGTGCTCTATGGCCAGGCTATGACCAAATTCGGCAAATGGAAGAATGCGTAGCTATTGGCGCGGCGCGCCGGATCCCCCGCAGACGGACTACCGCCCGCCGAGCGGGATCTTCACCTCCATCGGCAGCGCCGGGTCGGCGGACCATTCGGCGAGCGAGCCGTCGTAAAGCCGCGCCTCGGGGTTGCCGAGCAGGACCGCCGCGGCGAACCAGCCGACCGAACTCTCCAGCCCCGAATTGCAGAACACTATCTGCGGGCCGCGAACCGGAACCCCGGCGGCGCGCCAGAGGCGGCGCAGGTCGTCCGCCCGGCGGAAGCGCAGGCCGGCGTTCACGACGATCCAGCTCATGGGCAGGTTGACGGCGCCGGGGATCGTCCCGGGGCGCGCGAGCGCCGGCGACGTGTTGACGCCGAGGAAGTGGTCGTTCGGCCGCATGTCGACCAGCGGGACCCCCGCCGCCAGCGCCGCCTCGGCGTCGGCGCGCGTCGCGAATATCCCGGCGCGCGGCGCGGCGCGGAACTCCGCCGGCTCCGGCGCGGAGGGGCCCACATCGATGTCGTTCTCCCAATCGGCGGTCCAGGCCCCGACCCCGCCCTCGAGGATCGACACCGCGTCGTGGCCGAGCCAGCGGAAGATCGTCCAGACGCGCGCGACCTCCGCCGCCGAGAATTCGTCCAGCGCCGCCGTCGCCAGCACCACGTGCGAGTCGGCGCCGATTCCCAGGCCGCCGATCAGCGCCTCCAGCCGCGCGGCGGGCGGGACCATGTTGCCCGAGGCGCGCCAGCCGTCCTTGTAGTAGTCGCTGTGGACGGCGCAGGGGATGTGCTCGGCCTCGAAATTCCGGACCGAGCGCCGCAGGTCGAGCACGACGACCGGCGGCCGGCAGACCCGATCCTTGAGCCAGTCGACGTCGACGATGGGCGGCGGCGCCTCCGCCGCCGCGGCGCCCGGAGGCGGCGCGGCCAGCGCGGCGGCGAGGCCGAGACAGATGGCGAAACCGGCGCGCATGGCCCCCCGCCCCGGCGGCTCCGGGCTATTGGAAATCGCGATTCCGACTATAGCTTAAAATCCGCGCCGCGCCGCGCCAGTTTGCGTCCGTCGCCCGTCGGGCGGCCGCGTCGTCCGGCGCGCGGTGAAACCCGAAAGGAGAACGTCTCATGTGGAGCACCCCGGTGGTTCGTGAGATCGCGGTTGGCCTCGAGATCAACTGCTACGCCTGCGCCGACCTGTAGGCGGTACGACTCTTTTTTCGACCCCGCCGCCGAGCGTGGCGCGCCGTGACGACCCGGAGGTCGCGACATGCACATCCGCGTACTCGGCTCGGCCGCCGGCGGCGGGTATCCGCAGTGGAACTGTAACCACCCCAACAGCCGCCGCGCCCGCCGGGGCGATCCGGCGGCGCCCCGGCGCACCCAGTCGTCGATCGCGCTCAGCGCCGACGGCGAACGCTGGTTCCTCTGCAACGCCTCCCCCGATCTGCGCCAGCAGATCGGCGAGAACGCCATCCTCCACCCGCGCGGCGGCCTGCGGCACAGCCCGATCCAGGGGGTCGTGCTCACCAACGCCGACGTCGACCACACGGCGGGCCTGCTGAACCTGCGCGAATCGCAGCCGCTCGCCCTCTACGGCGCCCGCAAGGTGCTGGACGTGCTGGCGGCGAACAGCATCTTCAACGTCCTCAACCCCGAATTCGTCGCCCGCAAGCCGCTGGCGCTGGACGAGCCGACGCCGCTGGTCTGCCCCGGCGGCGCCGAGTCCGGAGTGACGGTCGTCCCCTTCGCGGTGCCCGGCAAGGTCGCCCTGTGGCTGGAGGACGCCGACCGCCCGGTCGCCCTCGGCGCAGTGGGGGAGGACACCATCGCGCTGGAGATCCGCGATTCCGGCGGCGCGGCGAAGGCGTTCTACGTCCCCGGCTGCGCCGCCCTCCCCGGCTGGCTGGCGGACCGGCTGCGCGGCGCGCCCCTCGTCCTGTTCGACGGGACGCTGTGGGTGGACGACGAGATGGTCCGCGACGGAGTCGGCGTGAAGACGGGACGGCGCATGGGGCATATGAGCGTCTCCGGCCCCGACGGAACCGTCGCCGCCTTCGCGGGCCTCGGCGTGGCGCGCAAGGTGTTCATCCACATCAACACCACCAACCCGATCCTCGCCGCCGACAGCGCCGAGCGCGCCGAGGTCGAGGCGGCGGGGTGGGAGGTGGCCCATGACGGCATGGAGATAACCGTATGAGCGCCGCCGGCGCCGCCCTCGCCCCCGTTCCCGCCGCGGTCGAGCCGACGCGGTGGGGCGCGCTCGACGTCCCGTCCGGGGACCCGATGGGGCCGGACGAATTCGCCGCGGCCATGCGCCGGATCGGGCGCGAGCGCTACCACAGCCTGCACCCGTTCCACAAACTGCTGCACGCCGGAAGGCTCGACCACGGGCAGGTCCAGGCGTGGGCGCTCAACCGCTACTATTACCAGGCGAGCATCCCGCGCAAGGACCTGACGCTGATGGCGCGGCTGGACAGCCCGGAGCTCCGCCGCGCCTGGCGCAGCCGCGTCCTCGACCACGACGGCGTCGAGGTGGAGACCGGCGGAATCTCGCGCTACCTGCAACTCACCGAGCGCCTGGGGCTGGACCGCGATTACGTCGTCTCGACCGCCGGCCTGCTGCCGGCGACGCGCTTCGCGGTCGACGCCTACGTCCATTTCGTCGCCGAGCGCTCGCGGCTCGAGATGATCGCCTCCTCGCTCACCGAACTGTTCGCGCCGGCGATCCACGAGGAGCGCATCGCCGGCCTGTCGCGGCATTACGACTGGGCGGACGACTACGCGCTCGCCTATTTCAAGAAGCGCCTGGGCGAGGCGCCGAAGGACGCCGAGTTCGGCCGCGACTACGTTATCCGCGAGGCGGACACGCGCGAGAAGCAGGAGGCGGTGCTCAACGCCGTCCGCTTCAAGACCGACGTCCTGTGGGCGCAGCTCGACGCGCTCTACATGGCCTATGTGGAGCCGGGGCTGGTCCCGCCGGGGGCGTTCGTCCCCGAGGGCCGCGGCGGGGCGGCGGCGTGAGCGCGCGGACGATCATCGCCGGCGACAGCGCCCCCCGGCTGCCGCGCCACGCCAAATTGCGCTTCGACAAGCCGCGCGACACGTGGATCATCCTGGCGCCGGAGCGCGTCTTCGAACTCGACGCCATCGCCCACGAGGTCGTCGCGCTCTGCGACGGCGAGCGCACCGTGAGCGGCATCGTCGACGCGCTGGCGGCGAAATTCGACCAGGCCCCGCGCGAGACCATCGCCGGCGACGTGACGGCGATGCTCCAGAGCCTCGCGGACAAGGGATTCATCGTCTCATGACCGAACTTCTCGAACGCGGCCGCCCCGCCCCGGAGCCCGCGCCGGCCCCCGCCGCCCGCGCGCCCGAAAAGCTCACGCCCTACGCGGTGCTCGCCGAATTGAGCCACCGCTGCCCGCTGCAATGCCCCTATTGCTCCAACCCGGTGGAGCTGGAGCGCGCGAGCGGCGAATGCACCACCGACGAATGGCGCCGCGTCATGGACGAGGCGGTCGATCTCGGCGTCCTGCACGTCCACTTCTCCGGCGGCGAGCCGACGGTCCGCAGGGACCTCGAGCAGCTGGTGGCGCATGCGGCGCAGATCGGCCTCTACAGCAACCTGATCACCTCGGCCGTCCTCCTCGACGAGGCGCGGGTGAAGAGCCTCGCCGATAGCGGCCTCGACCACGTGCAGATCAGCTTCCAGGACTCGACGGCGGAGCTCGGCGACCGCATCGCCGGCTACAAGGGCGCGCTGGAAAAGAAAAAGCGCGCGGCGCGGCTGGTGCGGAAGGCCGGACTGCCGCTCACCGTGAACGCGGTGATGCACCGCCAGAACCTGCACCGGCTGGAGGACACGATCCGCATGGCGGTGGAGCTCGACGCCGAGCGCATCGAGGTCGCGCAGGTCCAGTATTACGCCTGGGCCTACCGCAACCGCGCGGCGTTCCTGCCGACGCGCGAACAGCTCGACGAGGCGGTGCGAGTCGTGGAGGAGGCGCGCGAGCGGCTGAAGGGCGTGCTGACCTTCGATTTCGTGGTGCCCGACTACTACGCCAAGCGGCCCAAATCCTGCATGGGCGGCTGGGGCCGGCAGTTCATCAACATCTCGCCGTCGGGCAAGGTCCTCCCCTGCCACGCGGCCGAGGTCATTCCGGGAATTACCTACGAATCGATCCGCGAGAAGCCGCTGGCGGAGATCTGGGAGAACTCCGACTCGTTCAACCGCTTCCGCGGAACGTCGTGGATGCCCGAACCCTGCCGCAGCTGCGACCGCCGCGAGATCGACTGGGGCGGCTGCCGCTGCCAGGCCTACATGCTGACGGGCGACGCGGCGCGGACCGACCCCACCTGCGCGCTGGCGCCCGACCGCGGCGTGCTCGACGAGCCGCTGGGCTGGGCCCGCGAGGCGCCGCCCGAATTCGTCTATCGCCGCTACGGCAACGGCTGACCCCGTGACGTCCGCCCCGGCGCCGCTCGACGCGGACGAGCTGCGCGCCTACTGGGCGGCGCGCGCGCCGATCTGGACCCGCCGCGCGCCCGACATCGAGCGCATGACCGGGCGCTTCAACGCGCCCCTCGTCGAGGCGGCGGCGGTCGGCCCGGGAATGCGCGTGCTCGACCTGGCCTCCGGCGCGGGCGAGCCGGCGCTGACCGTGGCCCGCACGGTGGGCGCCGAGGGGTCCGTCGTCGCCACCGATTTTATCGACGGGATGGTGGATTTCACCCGGCGGCGCATCGCCGAAGCGGGCGCGGCCAACGTCGCGTGCCGGGCCGCGGACATGCAGGACCTGCCGTTCGCCGACGGGTCGTTCGACCGTGTGACGTGCCGGTTCGGCGTCATGTTCGCGCCCGAGCCGGCGCGGGCCTTCGCCGAGGCGCTGCGGGTGCTGAAGCCCGGCGGCCGCGGCGCCTGGATGGTCTGGGGGCCGCTGGAGGACACGACGGTGTTCGCGGTCCTGCAACGCGAGGTCCGCGCGTTCCTCGATCTGCCCCCCGACCCGGACCTGCCGCAATTCCGCTTCGGCGCCGCGGGTTCGCTGGCGCGGACGATGGAGGCGGCGGGTTTCGCCGCGGTGGAGGAGCGCGAGTTGCGCTTCGACGGCCATCCGCCCGCCGGCGCGCCGTTCTGGGCCGCCAACCTGGAGCTCGGCTTCGCCGACCTTCTGGCGGACCTGCCGCCCGCCCGCCGCGCCGCCCTCGACGCCCGCCTCGCCGCCGCCTTCGCCCCCTGTCTCTCCGGCGACCGCTACGCCATTCGCGCCCACGTCCGCATCGGCGTCGGCGCGCGGTAGTGTCTCGGTTTGCATTGCGGGCGGCGGCGCAGGCCCGAACGGCGCCGTTGCGTCCCCATGCCGGCCCTGTACGATAGGCGCGCGCCCCACGACGCGGGAGGGTCGTCCGCAAGGGCGGCGCCGGCCCGCCGGCGCGGTCGGCGCCGCCGTCCACGCGATTGAAGATCGCCGCCGCCGCGTCCCGCCCGCCGGACATCGCCGCCGCGTTCGACGTCTGGATCTACGGCGACCGGCCGATCTGCGCCAGGGGCGGTTGCGCGCCGGGGGACCTGGCCGCGCGCTTCTTCCTCCACGTCGCACCCGCGGACCCCGCCGGCTTGCCGGAGGACCGCCGCCGCTACGGCTTCGACAACCTCGACTTCAGCCCGCGCGATGCGGCGCCGTTCTGGCCCCGGACGACCGCGACAGGATTCGGCGAAGACTGCCTGGTTCCGGCGCCGCTCCCCGACTACCCTGTCCGCCGCGTCCGCACGGGCCAGATCGTCCACGACGGCGGCGGCGGATACCGAAGCCTGTGGGAAGGCGAGATCGACCTCGCCGGGGCGGGACGGCGATAATGGCCCGGGTGGCCAGCCTCCGCATCCTCCTCGCCGCTTGCGCCGTCTTCGCCGCAATCGGCGCGGCCGTCCTCGACGATTACGGGGTTTCAGGGGACGAGAGAACCCAACGCCGGATCGCTGACGCCAACTGGCGCTACATCGCCGATGGTGCCGAGCTCCGCTTCCCTCTCGCCTCCGACCGATATTACGGCGTCGCGTTCGAACTGCCGCTCCTGCTCGCCGAGAAGGCGCTGGGCCTCGACGACCTGCGCCACGTCCACCTGCTGCGCCACGCCGCGGGGCACCTCCTCTTCCTCGCCGGCGCGCTGTGCTGCGGCCTGCTGGCGCGGCGCATGACCGGGTCCGCCCTCGCGGCCCTCCTCGCCCTGGCGCTGTTCGCGCTCCAGCCGCGCATCTACGCCCACGCGTTCTTCAACTCCAAGGACGTCCCGGCCCTCGCGCTGTTCGCAATCTGCCTCTGGCTCGCCCACCGGGCGCTCCGGCGCGGCGGGGCGGGGGCGTTCCTGCCGTGCGGCGCGGCGGCGGCCGTATTGACCAACCTGCGCATCCCGGCCGGGCTGGTTCTCGTAGCCGCGGTCGCGGGGCTTCGGGTCCTCGATCTGGTTCTCGCCCCCGGTCCGGCGGCGCGGCGGCGCGTCCTCGCCTCGCTCGCCGCGTTCGCGGCGGGCTGGGCGGGGGTCCTCTACGCCGTAACCCCCTGGATGTGGGCCGATGGGCCCGGCGCCCTTATCGACGCCGCGAGGACGTTCGCCCGCCATCCCAAGGCGGCGCCGAACCTGTTCCAGGGCCGGATACTCTCGCCCTCGGACCTGCCGGCGCATTACTTTCCGGCATGGTTCGCGGTCTCGACGCCGCCGGTCCTGCTGGCGCTCGGCCTCGCGGGGTTCGCCGCCGCCCTGCGGCGCGGCTTGGCGCGCCCCGCCGCTGCGTTGCGCAACACGCCGGCGCGCTTCGCCTTGCTGGCCGCGGCGTGCTGGGCCGGGCCGCCGCTGGCCGCCGCGCTCACCGGCGCCCACGCCTATCACGGCTGGCGCCACGTGTTTTTCATCCACGCGCCGTTCTGCGTCCTCGCCGCGCTCGGCGCCGCCGTGCTCGCCCGCGCCGCCTGGCGCATGGCGCGGGGGGGGGGCAAGACCGCGCTCCGCGCGCTGGCGGGCGCGGGGGTTGCGGCGGCTGCGGCGTCCATGACTCTCCTCCATCCGCACCAGCATGTGTATTTCAACGGCCTCGAAGATCGGACTACGCCCTGGCGCATCCGCGAGCGTTACGATGTCGCCTATTGGGGCTCCGCCTTCCGCGCCGGGCTGGAGCGCGCGCTCGCCGAACGCCCGGGCGCGGACGTCCGGGTCTGCGGCCTCGTCGGCAAACATCCGGAGAAGAACCGGGCGATATTGCGGCGCAAGGACCGTGAGCGGATCGCCGTCGGCGGCCGCCGCCACGCATGCGACGTGACGTTCTCGCGCCCGCGGCGGCTGACGCGGTACGGCCGTCCGATCCCCCGGCCTGTCGTCGCCCCGGCCTGGAGTCTGGCGGCCTACGGCAGTTCCTTCCTCGACGCGTTCGACGTGGACGCGGCGCGCGCGGCGCAGTGGCGGATGGCGGATACCGTTCCCGCCCGCCCGCCCGATATCGCCGCCGCCTTCGACGTCCGGTTCGACGACCACGGGCTGATCTACGCCAGGATCGGTTGCGCGCGGGAAGACCTGGCGCCGCGTTTCTTCCTCCATGTCGAACCCGCGGACCCGGCCGAACTGCCTCGGGATCGCCGCCGCTACGGCTTCGACAATCTCGACTTCAGCCCGAGCGAGGCGAACCCGCTCCTGCCGTGG
The DNA here is from genome assembly GCA_965242575.1 of Alphaproteobacteria bacterium. Classification (GTDB taxonomy): domain Bacteria; phylum Pseudomonadota; class Alphaproteobacteria; order UBA7887; family UBA7887; genus JANQOH01. The sequence continues at coordinate 569,336 of OZ251461.1, read as the reverse complement.
CCGACGCGCTGGCCGACATGGATACGCCTCGGCGACCGCTGCCTGGTCCGGGCGCCGCTTCCCGATTACCCCATCCGCCGCGTCCGCACGGGGCAGATCGTCGGCGACGGCGCAGGCGGACACCGAAGTCTGTGGGAGGGTGAGATCGACCTTGCGGGCGGGGACCGGCGATGACGGCCCGGACGGCGATCCTTCGCGCCGCCGCGCGCAAGGTTGGATCGGCGCCGGCGGGCCGGTAGGCTCTTCCGCCATGACCGCCGCCGTCGACGTCGCCGGGCGCCTCGCCGCGGTGCGGGCGCGCATCGCCGCCGCCGCCGCCGCCGCCGGGCGCGCGCCGGAGTCGGTGGCGCTGGTCGCCGTGCCGAAGACCTTCGGACCGGAGCGCATCCGCCCGGCGCTGGCGGCGGGGCAGCGCGCGTTCGGCGAGAACCGGGTCCGGGAGGCGATGGACAAATGGCCCGCCCTCAAGGCGGAGGCGGCGGACGCGCGCCTGCGCCTGATAGGCCCGCTGCAAACCAACAAGGTGCGCGACGCGGTGGCGCTGTTCGACGTCATCGAGACGGTGGACCGGCCCCGCCTCGCGGCGGCGCTGGCGCGCGAATTCGACCGCTCCGGGCGCCGCCCGCCCTGTTACGTCGAGGTCAACACCGGCGCCGAGCCGCAAAAGGCCGGCGCGCTCCCCGCCGACGCCGACCGCTTCATCGAGGCGTGCCGCCGCGAATACGGCTTGCCGATCGCCGGGTTGATGGGGCTGCCGCCGCTGGGCGCGGACCCGGCGCCGCATTTCGCCATGCTGCGGCGCATCGCCGCCCGCCACGGCCTCGCCGAACTGAGCATGGGCATGACGGCGGATTTCGAGGCCGCCATCGCGCAGGGCGCGACCCATGTGCGGATAGGCACGGCGATCTTCGGCCCGCGCGCGCCGCGCTCAACATAGCGCGTTGACCGCGGCGGCGGCGAGCGCGCTGCCGCCGCGCCGCCCGCGCAGCGTCAGGAACGGCGCGCCATGCGCCGCGCCGGCGAGTGCGCGCTTCGACTCGGCGGCGCCGACGAAGCCGACGGGGAACGCGAGTATCGCCGCCGGGCGCGGGCCGCCCGCGGCGAGGATCTCCAGCAGGCGGAACAGCGCCGTCGGCGCATTCCCGATGGCGACCACCGCGCCGGCGAGGCGCGGACGCCATTCGTCGACCGCCGCCGCAGAACGCGTCTTCCCCGGCGCCGGCGCGGCCTCGTCCAGCGTGCAGACCACCGGGTTGCGCGCCGGGAGGCGGGTTATCCCCGCCGCGGTCATGCGCCCGTCCGCCAGCACCGGCGCGCCCGCCCGCAGCGCCCCCCGCGCCGCCGCCGCCACGCCGTCGGAAAACGCGAGTTCCCCGGCGATGTCCGGCATCCCGCATGCATGGACGAGGCGGACGACGACCGGCTCGAGCTCGGCGGGAAACGCGAAACGCGCGATCTCGCGGCGGATTATGGCGAAGGATTCGCGGTAGATCGCCTCCGGATCGCGGAGATGGGTCATCCGTCCGCCGCGCCGCCCGCCGGCCCCAGCGGGTGCGCCCGGTGCGGATAGGGATGGTGGGCGTGCGCATGCGCCCGGGCGGCGCCGTCGCCGCCTATGCCCTCGACGTGATGGTGGTGGCCCCGCTGCGGCAGCCCGGTCTCGTCCTCGAAACCGAGCGTCCGCTCGCGGTATTTGCACAGGCGGCAGTTCATCGCCGAATCGCCCTCCAGGGCGCCCGCCGCGCGCTCGGCGAACGTGTCCAGCACCAGCGGATGGTCGGCGAGATAGGGGGCCTTGACGAATTCGATATCCGGGTGGCGCGCGGCGGCGCGGTCGACCTCGGCGTAGATGCGCTTCACCAGCACCCCGGTGAACAGGAAGTAGGGGAAGACGACGACGCGCGGAAACCCCAGCCGCGCCGCGCGGTCGAGCGCCGGCCCGACGACGGGGAAGGTGACGCCGGAATAGGCGGCCTCCCCCCAGCCCATGCCGAGTCCCTCCCACAGCAGCCGCATGACCTTGGCGACGTTGGCGTTGGCGTCGGGGTCGGAGGCGCCGCGCCCGACGACGGCGAGGAGGGTGTCCTCGCGCCGGATTCCGGGGCCGGCGGCGGCGAGCGCCGCCTCGATTCGCGCGCCGGCGGCGCGGACGAGTTTGGGGTCGATCCCCAGTTCGCGCCCGTAATCGACCCGCACCTCCGGGTGTTCGGCGGCCCAGGCGTTGAGGACCGAGGGGATGTCGTTCTTGGCGTGCCCGGCGGCGAACAGCATCCCCGGAACGGCGAGCGCCCGGGTGACGCCGGCGGCGCGCAGCGCGTCCAGGCTCTCGCGGATGATGGGGCGCGCGAATTCGAGGTAGCCCCACTCCACCGGCCGGTCCGGCAGGCGTTCGGCGACTCCGCGCGCCAGCGCGGCGAACTCCGCCGCCGCCTCGGCGTCGCGGCTGCCGTGGCCGCAGATCGCCACGCCGATTTTTTCCGTCACGTCCTCGCCTCCCCGCCCGGTTTGACCGCCGCCGCGCGCCGCGCGCAAGGTCGCGGCATGGAGCCGCCCGTCGTCCTGCTCGCCCTGTGCATCGACGCCGCCATCGGCGACCCGCCGCGCCTGTATCGCGTCCTGCCGCACCCGGTCGCCGCGTTCGGGCGCGCCGCGGCGCTCCTCGAGGCGCGGCTGAACCGCCCCGGCCCCCGGCGCGCGGGGCGCGGCGCGGCGATGGCCGCGGGCCTGGTCTGCGCCGCCGCCGCCGCGGGCTGGGCGGCGGAGCGGATCCTCGGCGCCGCGCCCTGGGGCTGGGCGGCGGAGGCGCTCCTCGCCAGCGCGCTGGTCGCGTGGCGCGGCCTGCACGACGCCGCCGCCGGCGTCGCGGACGGGCTGGACGCCGGCCTCGACGCGGCGCGCGACCGGGTGCGCCATATCGTCGGCCGCGACCCGGAGAGCCTCGACGAGGCCGGAGTCGCGCGCGCCGCCATCGAGTCGGCGGGGGAGAACCTGGGCGACGGAGTCGTCGCGCCGCTGTTCTGGTTCGCCGCGCTCGGCCTGCCGGGGCTGTGCGCGTACAAGGCCGTCAACACGCTCGACAGCATGATCGGCCACCGCGCCCCCCGATACGCCGAGTTCGGGCGCTTCGCGGCGCGCCTCGACGACGCCGCCAATTGGCTGCCCGCGCGGCTGGCGGGCGCGCTGCTGTGCGCCGTCTCCGGGCGGCGGGCGGCGTGGCGGATCATGGCCCGCGACGCGGCGAAGCACGACTCGCCCAACGCCGGCTGGCCGGAGGCGGCGCTCGCCGGCGCGCTCGGCCTCGCGCTCGCCGGCCCGCGGCGGTACGAAGGCGCCGAAGCCGGCGGCGCGTGGCTCGGCGATGGGCGCCGCGCCGCGACCGCCGCCGACCTGCGCCGGGCGGTCGTCCTGCTGCGCCGCGCCGGAGCGGCGCTCGCGCTGCTCCTCGCCGGCCTCTGGCTCGCCGGCCTATGGGCGGGCACGGGCGACCTCCAATAGCCGGTCCACCTTCAGATGCGCCTCGACATGGTCGGCGAGCGCGTCGAGCGTGTCTTCGATCTCCGCCTCCCAGGCGACGCCGCTCGGCGCGCGCCGCCGCAGGCGGTCGAGGAAGGCGTGGCGGAATCCGTCGGCGGCGAACAGGCCGTGCAGGTGGCAGCCCTGGGTCAGGCCATCGCGCGACGCGGCGCCGTCGGGGCCGCAATCCAGGTCGAGCATCGGCGCGCCGCCGCCGGAGGTCCGGCCCATATGCATGAGGTAGCCGCGCACCTTCTCCCCGGTCGCCCGGTCGCGGCCCGCCGCCCGGCGCAGGGTCTTGCGCCCGGCGAGGCGGGTTTCGCAGGGCAGCAGCCCCAGGCCCTCGGCGCGGCCCGCCGGCCCCTCGACTCCGTCCGGGTCGGCGACGGAGCGGCCGAGCATCTGGTGGCCGCCGCACAGGCCGAGCACCGCGCCGCCGCGCCGCCGGTGGGCGAGGATGTCGATATGCCAGCCATTGGCGCGCAAGGCCGCGAGGTCGGCGAGGGTGGACTTGGAGCCGGCCAGCACCACCAGGTCGGCGTCGCCGCGCAGCGCCTCGCCGGCGCGCGGCATCTCCAGCGCCACGTCGGGTTCGGCGGCGAGGGGGTCGAGGTCGTCGAAATTGGCGATGCGCGGCAGCACCGGCGCGAGGATCCGGATGGGCCGGACGGCCGCGGACTCGCGCGCGGCGGCCGCCGCGCCGCCGACCGCCTGGGCGTCCTCCGCCGGCAGCCGCCGCGCCCGCGCGAACCACGGCGCCACCCCGAAACTCTCCAGCCCGGTCCGTTCGGAGATCGCCGCGAGGCCGGACTCGAACAGGGAGAGGTCGCCGCGGAACTTGTTGACGACGAACCCCGCCAGCCGCGCGCGGTCGGCGGCGTCGAGCAGGGTCCACGTGCCGACGATCTGGGCGATGACGCCGCCGCGGTCGATGTCGCCGATCAGCGCCACCGGGAGGCCGGCGGCGCGGGCGAACCCCATATTGGCGATGTCGCCGGCGCGGAGGTTGATCTCGGCGGGGCTGCCGGCGCCCTCGACCACCACCAGGTCGGCGCGGGCGGCGAGCCGCGCGAAGCTCTCCAGCGCGGTCTCCAGCAGGGCGGGCTTCATCGCCTGGTAGTCGCGCGCCCGCGCGGTCCCGCGCACCGCGCCGCGCACGACGAGCTGGGCGCCGATCTCCGATTGCGGCTTGAGCAGGACGGGGTTCATGTCGCGTTCGGGTTCGGCGCCGCAGGCCCGCGCCTGGAGCGCCTGGGCGCGGCCGATCTCGCCGCCATCGGCGGTGACGGCGGCGTTGTTCGACATGTTCTGCGGCTTGAACGGGCGCACCGTCATGCCGCGCCGCGCCGCCGCGCGGCACAGGCCGGCGGCGAGCAGCGACTTGCCGACGTCCGACCCGGCGCCCTGGAGCATGATCGCGGCGGTCAAAACTCGATCCCGGCCTGCGCCTTCACGCCGGAGCGGAACGGGTGCTTGACCATCGTCATCTCGGTGACGAGGTCGGCGGCCTCGACGAGCGGTTCGCGGGCGTTGCGCCCGGTGACGACGACGTGGAGGTCGGGCGGGCGCCCCCGCAGCGCCGCGACTACGTCGTCGAGCGGCAGGTAGCCGTAGCGCAGGACGATGTTGAGTTCGTCGAGGACGATCATGCGGTAGGCGGGCGCCGGCCCGCGGCAGGCCTCGATCATTTCGCGCGACGCGGCCCAGGCGGCCTCGGCGGCGCGGATGTCGCGCGCGCGGTCCTGCGTCTCCCAGGTGAATCCCTCGCCCATGGTCCGGATGGTGACGAGGTCGGGGAAGCGCTCCAGCACCGCGCGCTCGCCGGTGCGCCACTTGCCCTTGACGAATTGGACGATCCCGACGCGCATCCCGTTGCCGATGGCGCGCGCGGCGAGGCCGAAGGCGGCGGTGGACTTCCCCTTGCCCTTGCCGGTGTGGACGACGAGCAGGCCCTTCTCGATGGTCTTGCCGGCGAGCATCCGGTCGCGCGCGGCCTTCTTGCGCCGCGCCTTCTCGTTGGCGCGGGCGTTGATCTCGTCCTCGGTCGCCACTGTCTTCCCCGCGCGCCTACATGAACAGGCGCCGGTCCTGCGGCATTCCGGCGTAGAGGTGGGCGACGAACTCGCCGTATCCGTTCCAGATTTTCGTCGGGATGCGCGTCCCGGTGGTCAGGTCGCGCTCGTCCGCCTGCGTCCAGCGCGGGTGCGAGAAGGCCGGGTTGACGTTGGCCCAGAACCCGTACTCGCTCGGCGTAATCTCCTCCCAGAAGGTGGTCGGGCGCTCCTCGGCGAAGTGGAAGCGGACGATCGACTTGACGTGCTTGAAGCCGTATTTCCACGGGACGGCGAGGCGCAGCGGCGCGCCGAACTGCCGGGCCAGCGGCGCGCCGTAGGCGCCGGTGACGACGAAGGCCAGCGCGTTCCCCGCCTCGGCGAGGGTGAGCGCCTCGGTGTAGGGCCAGGGATAGAACCCCTGGCGCTGGCCGCGCGCGGTCTCCGGGTCCATGAAGGTGGTCATGACCAGGAACCGCGCCGAGCCGAGCGGGCGCGCCATGTCCACCAGTTTCGCGAGCGGGAACCCGGACCACGGCACCGTCATCCCCCACGCCTCGACGCAGCGGTGGCGGGTGATTCGCTCCTCCAGCGGCATCCGGCGGATCAGCGCATCGGCCTCGATGCGGACGTCGTTCTCCACCAGCCCGTCGATGACGACCTCCCAGGGCCGGATCCGCAGCGCCTGCGCGGCCTTCCAGATGTTCTTGTGCGAGCCGAACTCGTAGAAATTGTTGTAACGGGTCGTCACCGCCTCGGGCGTGATCGCGGAATCGACCGACAGCCGCGCGTTGGCCTCCGCCGGATACAGATCGGCGGTAGGGTCGTCCTCGGCGCGCGCGGCGGCCGGGGCGGCGAGAGGCGCGGCGAGCGCGAGGCCGCCGAGGCCGAGCCCGCGCAGCACGGCGCGGCGGTTCAGGAAGACCGCCTCCGGCGTCGCCTCCCGTTCGGGTATCGCCCATCCGGGCGTCTTGCGGATGTTCATGCGCGCCGTCTCCCCGGTTCGCCGGATCGGTGTCGTTCCCGCCGGTCGAGTCACGCCTCGGTTCCGAGCCTCCGCCCCAAGCTTTCGAAGCGGCGGCGGGCGCTCTCGGCGTGCGGGTGCACGGCGAGCAGGCGGCGCAGCGCCTCGTGCGCCTCGGGCAGGCGGTTCTGCGCCATGCGGATCATCGCGAGGCCCGAAAGCGCGCCGAAATGGCGCGGCTCCAGCGCCAGCGTCCGGTCGACGTCGGCCGCCGACGCCTCGAAATCGCCCATCAGCCAGTAGAGGGTCGCGCGCTTGTTCCAGCCCTCGGCGAAATCCGGCGCCGCCTCCACCAGCGCGTCGAACGCCGCCAGCGCCGCCGCATGCTCCCCCGCGCCCATGGCGCGGATCCCCTCCGCCATCGCCGCGTCGAGCCCGGGATCGCCGGATTCGAGCCAGATCGTCCAGATCTCGCGCTCGACGCGGGCGAGGTCGGGCGGCGCCTCCTCGGCCCCCAGCGCCGCGAACAGGGCGTCGAGGCGCGGGTCGTCCTGCCGCGCCGCGGCGGGCTGGCCCGCCGCCGCCGCCGCGAGCGCCGCCGCCGCCAGGATGCGCGCGACCTTTCCCATCATGGCCGCCAGTATGGACCGCGCGCGCGGCCGGCGAAAGGGGTAAGGTGGCGGCCATGAAAACCCGGCTGCGCATAGGCGCCGGAGCGGGCTTCGCCGGCGACCGCGTCGAGCCGGCGGTGGAGCTCGCCGAGCGCGGCGAGGTCGATTACCTCGTCTTCGAGTGCCTCGCCGAGCGGACCATCGCGCGCGAAACCCTGGCGATGCGGCGGGGCGAGGGCGACGGGACCGGCCCCGGCTTCGAGGAGCGCCTCGCCGCCGTGCTGCCCGCCTGCGCCGCCGCCGGCGCGCGCGTGGTGTCGAACATGGGGGCGGCCAACCCGCGCGCGGCGGCGCGCAAGGCGGCGGAGATCGCCGCCGCGTCCGGCGCCGCCGACCCGCGCTGCGCCGTCCTGCTCGGCGACGACGCCAGCGCGGCGGTCGCCGCGCGCCCCGGCCTGGTCCTGATGGAGAGCGGAGACCCGCTCGAATCGATCCTGCCGCGCATGGCGGCGGCCAACGCCTATCTCGGCGCCGACGGCGTGCGCGACGCGCTCGCCGCGGGCGCGCCCATCGTCATCGCCGGGCGCGTCGCCGACCCGTCGCTGTTCGTGGGCCCGATGCTGCACGAGTTCGGCTGGTCCTACGACGATTACGACCGCCTCGCCCAGGCGACGGCGGCCGGCCACCTGCTGGAGTGCGCGGGCCAGCTCACCGGGGGCTATTTCGCCGATCCGGGGGTCAAGGACGTCCCCGGCCTGGCGCGGCTGGGGTTCCCTTTCGCCGACGCGGGCGCCGACGGCTCGGTCGCCGTCGGCAAGCTCGCCGGGGCGGGCGGGCGCATCGACGCGCGCACCTGCGCCGAACAGCTGCTCTACGAGGTCCACGACCCGGCGGCCTACGTCACCCCCGACTGCGTGCTCGACACGACCGGGGTCCGCTTCGCCGAGGACGGGCCGGACCGGGTGCGGGTGACGGGCGCGCGGGCGGCGCCGCGCACCGCAACATACAAGGTCAGCGTCGGGTATTTCGACGGCTACGCCGGCGAGGGGCAGATATCCTATGGCGGGCCCGGCGCCGCCGCCCGCGCCCGCCTCGCCGCCGAGGTCGTGGCGGAGCGGCTGCGCATGCGCGGCTTCGCCTACGACGACTGGCGGGCGGACCTGATCGGCCTCGACAGCCTGCACGGGCCGGGCGGGGGGCGACCCGAACCGTGGGAGGTACGGCTGCGCGTCTGCGGGCGCTGCGCCGACCGCCGCTCCGCCGAGGAGGTCGGCCGCGAGGTCGAGACGCTGCTCACCAACGGCCCGCAGGGCGGCGCGGGGGATTCGCGGAGCGTGCGCGAAATCCTCGCCGTCCAATCGGTCCTGCTGCCGCGCGCGCTGGTCCGCACGCGGGTCGAGGAGATCCGCGCGTGACCGCGGTCCGCGACCTGGCCCATGCGCGCGCCGGCGACAAGGGGCGGGCGGTGAACGTCTCGGCGATCGCGTTCGACGCCGCCGGCTACGCGCGCCTCGAACGCGAACTGACGGCGGAGCGGGTCATGGCGGCCTTCGCCGCGGTCGCCGCCGGACCGGTCCGGCGCTACGCGCTGCCCGGGCTGCGCGCGCTCAATTTCGTCGTCGAGGGCATGGAGGGCGGCGGAGTCACCCGCACCCTGCGCCAGGACCGGCACGGCAAGAGCCTGAGCGGGCTGTTGCTGGCCATCCGGCTTCCCGGCGACGGCCCGGCGGTCACGGACCGGAGTCCAGAACCTCCGGGTTGACGGTCAGCGCCGGGTCGAGCGCGCCGGCGAAGAAGGCGAGCACGTTTTCGGCGCAGCGCAGCGACATGCGCTCGGCGCATTCCTCGGTCAGCCCGGCGACGTGCGGGCTGAGCACGGCGTTGTCGAGGCCGAACAGCGGGTTGCCGGCCGCCGGCGGCTCCTCGGCGAAGACGTCGAGCCCCGCCCCGGCGACGCCGCCATCGCGCAGCGCGGCGGCGAGCGCGGCCTCGTCCACCAGCCCGCCCCGCGAGGCGTTGACGAGGATCGCGCGGCGCGGCAGCGCGGCGAGCGCGGCGGCGTCGACGATGCGTTCGGTCTCGGCGGTGAGCGGCGCGTGGAGCGTCAGGTAGTCGGCGTCCGCCAGCCCGTCCTCCAGGCGTTCGAGGACCTCCGCGCCGAGCGCGGCGACGTCCGCCGGGTCGACGTAGGGGTCGTGGACGCGGACGCGCATGCCGAACGCCTTGCACAGCCCGGCGACCAGCCGCCCGACGCGGCCCAGCCCCACCAGGACCGCCGTCTTGCCGAACAGGTCGGAGCCGACCCGCGCGCCGTCGCCCTGCCACGCCCCGGCGCGCGCCAGCCGGTCGTAGGCGATCCCCCGCTTGGCGACGGCGAGCATGAGGTAGAGGGTGTGCTCGGCCACCGTCCGCGCGTTGGCGTCGCCCACCAGGGCGAGCGGGATCCGCCTTTCGGTGAGCGCGGCGACGTCGACGGAATCGAACCCCACGCCGTGGCGGGCGACGATCCGCAGGCGGTTCGCCCGGGCGACCAGCGCGCGGTCGATCCGCGCCGTCCGGACGACGATGGCGGCGGCCATCGGCGCGTGCGCCGCGACGGTGTCCGGCTCCTGGGAGATTTCCGTCACCGTCACGCCGGGCTCGGCGCGCAGCCGCGCGAGGCCCGAGGGATGCACCCGTCCGACGACCAGCACGCGGCGCGCCTCGTCCATGCCATACTCCCGCTCTGCCGACGCGGGCCATTGTGGCGCCGGCGGGGAGGACATGGCAACGCGCGAAGACGAAGGCGGGGACTCCCGGCCCCGCGTGCTGTCCGCCTCCGTCCGGGCGCCGGAGGAGAACCTGCCGGCGTTCGCGGCGGCGTTCGCGTTCGCCGACGCGGTGGCGACAGATATCGGCGCGGACGGGCGGGGCCGCGTCCAGGCGCTGTTCGTCGGCGGTCCGCCGCGGCGCGCCGCTGTCGAGGCCGCGGCGGCGGTCGCGGCGGCCGCCGGCGGGCTCGCGCCGCCCCGCGTGTGTTGGGAGGAGCTCCCCGACCGCGACTGGGTCGCGGCGGGGCTGGCGGCGCTGCCGGCCGCGCGGGCCGGCCGCTTCCGCGTCCGCGGCGCGCACAACCCGGCGCGGCCGTCGCTCTGGGCGCTGCGGATCGAGGCGGCGGCGGCGTTCGGCACCGGCCACCACGAGACCACGCGCGGCTGCCTTCTGGCGCTGGACCGCCTGGCGAGGACGCGGTCCTTCGCGCGGCCGCTCGACCTGGGCTGCGGGACCGGGGTGCTGGCGATGGCGATGGCGCGGCTGTGGCGCCGCCCGGTCGTCGCGGTGGACGACGACCCGGAGGCGGTGGCGGCGGCGCGCGAAAATGCGCGGCGCAACGGGCTCGGGCGGCTGGCGGCGTGCCGGCGGAGCGATGGGTTCGCCGCGCTTCCGCCCGGCGCGCGCTACGACCTCATCGCCGCGAACATCCTCGCCGGGCCGCTCGCCGCGATGGCGCCGGAGCTGGCGGCGCGCCTCGCGCCGGGCGGCGTCGCCGTGCTGTCGGGGATCCTGCGCCGGCAGGCGCGCGCCGTGCTGGCCGCCTACCGCGCGCGCGGCCTGGCCCTGCTCGGCCGCCGCGACCTGGGCGGCTGGTCGGTTCTTTGCCTGCGCAAGCGCCGCGCCGGCTGGCTGGGGGACCTGGATTCGAACCAGGACTATTCGGGTCAGAGCCGAACGTTCTACCGTTAAACTATCCCCCACCCGGCGCCTGGAAGACGCCGTACTAGAAGATTTCGAACATGCGCCCGACCATGGCGAGCACGAAGATCGCCAGGAAGCCCATACCCCATTGCATCACGGCGAAGTTGGTCCTGGAGCCCGCCATTCGGGCGTCGATCCCGGCGACGGCGACCTCGAGCGCGCCTATCTTCGTCTTGATCTCGGCGACGTCTGCCTTGAGCGTCCCGACGTCTGCCTTGAGCGTCCCGACGTCCGCCTTGAGCGTCCCGACGTCGCTTTCGAGCGCGCCGACCCTCACCTTGAACTCCACGCCGTCCGCCTTGATCTCGTCGACGACGGTTTCAAGCGCGCGAACTCTCGCTTTGATCTCTACGCCGTCCGCCTTGATTTCGCCGATGTTGGTTTCGATAAACCCGGCCTGCGTCTTGATCTCGGTGGTGTCGCGTTTGACGTCCTTGATATCCGCCTTGGTGGCGACGCCCTGGACCACCGCGTCGCGGAGGGCCTCGGCCTGCGCTTCGGCCTGGGCGTCAGCCACTCCGGCCTCCTTGAGGCGGCGGGCGTAGGAAAGGGTGTCAAACGCGACGACATTGTTGTCCATGGTGCGGACACTCCAAGCTAGAGGTGGGACGCGGGCATTCTAGGCCGGGGGCGGCGGCCGGCGCAAGGGCGCGGCGGCGCCGAGGAGCGCGGCGCGAACCCACCAGCCGCGCCCGGACCGGCGCAGCGCCCGCGCCGCGCGGGCGGCGTCGCCCGGCGCGCGGAACAGGCCGAAACAGGTCGCGCCGCTCCCCGACATGCGGACGAGCAGGCGCCCCGGCGCCGCCCGCAGCGCCGCCAGCGCATGGGCGATGGCGGGGGCAAGGGCCAGCGCCGGCGCCTCGAGGTCGTTGCGGGTCCGCGCCAGCGCGCGCGCCAGCGCGGCCGCGCCGCCGGCGAGGCGCGGCGGCGGAGGCGGAAACCGGATCGGCGGGCGGAGCCGCGCGAAGACCTCCGCCGTGGGCGCCGCGACGCCGGGATTGACGAGCACGACCGGAACCGGGCCGAACCCGCGCGCGGGGCGGTCCAGGACCTCGCCCGCGCCGGAGACGCGCCATGCGCCGCCGGCGAGGCACGCCGGGACGTCGGTCCCCAGCGCCGCCGCCAGCCCGCCGAGTTCGGCGGCGGAGAGGCGCGTCCGCCACAGCCGGGAGAGCGCCCGGAGCGCCGCCGCGGCGTCGGCGGAGCCGCCTCCCAGGCCCGCCGCCACCGGCAGGTTCTTCTCCAGCGCGATTGCCGCGCCGCGCGTCTCCCCCGCCGCCGCCGCCAGCGCGCGCGCGGCGCGCAGCGCCAGGTTCTCCTCCGCCGGGCCGCGCAGCGCGGCCGCGAACGGCCCCCGGACCTCGAGCGAGAGCGTCCGCGCCGGGCGCACGGCGATGCGGTCGCCCAGGTCGGCGAAGGCGATCGCCGAGTCGACGGCGCGCCGCCCGTCGCGCCGCCGCGCGCCGGCGTGGAGGTAGAGGTTGACCTTCGCCGGCGCCGCCTCGACGACAACCGCCGGCGGGGGCGCGGCTACAGGTCCTCCGCTCCGCCGGGCGGGGCCTCGGGCGCCGGCGGCAGGCCGTTGGCGAGCTTCTCGCGCACCGCCGCCTCGAGCTCGGGTTCGGGGTCGAAGGCCAGCGCGCGGCGCCACTGGAAGCGCGCCTCGTTGCGCCGGCCCACCCGCCACAGGCCGTCGCCGAAATGGTCGAGGATCACCGGGTCGTCGGGCCGCAGCGCGGCGGCGCGCTCCAGGTGCTTCGCGGCGTCCGCGTATTCGCCCAGGCGGTAGAGCACCCAGCCCAGGCTGTCGACGATGAAGCCGTCGTTGGGGCGCTGCTCCACCGCCTTTTCGATCATGCCGCGCGCGCGGTCGTAATGCCGCCCCAGTTCGATCCAGCTGTAGCCGAGGTAGTTGAGGACGAGCGGCTGGTCTGGGGCCATCTCCAGCGCCCGCAGGAAGTCCTTCTCGGCGCGGTCCCACCGCTTCGAGCGCTCCAGCGACATGCCGCGCGCGTAGAGCAGCGGCCAGTGGCGGTCCTCCAGCGTCGGGATGCGCGCCAGCGCCCGGTCGTAGGCGCGGGCCGCCTCTTCGTAGCGCTCCTCGCGGAGCATGGCGTCGGCGAGGGCGATCAGCGGGTCGGCGCGCTCCGGGCGCTCGCGGGCCATCGCGCGGAGCCGGCGCGCGGCCGCGTCGACGCGGCCCAGCTCGGCGAGCATGTCGGCCGCGCGCAGCCGCAGCGCCCATTTCAGCGGCGAGTCCGCCGCGGCCGCGTCGTAGGCGGCCAGGGCGTCGGCGAAGCGCCCGGCGCGGGCGTGGGCGTCGCCCGCCAGCATGCGGCAGGCGTCGTGGCCGGGCCGCGCGGCGAGGCACAGCTGCGCGTGGACGAGCGGGGTCTCGCGCGCGTTCTCGCGGAACAGCGCCGCGGCGATGCTGTAGAGCGCCTCGGCGAAGCCCTCCCGGGCGTCCGCCGCCAGCGGCGGCGGCGCGGGCGCGCCGGAATCGAGGCCGCGATAGGCCGCGTCGAGGAAGAGCGTGTCCGGGTTGCGGTCGAGGAAGGCGTCGTAGATCGCCCGCGCCTCGTCGGCGCGCCCCGCCCGCCAATGGAAGCCGCCGGCCGCCAGGACGACGCGCAGCGCGCCGCCGCCCACCGCGCCCAGCGCGCCGGCGAAGCCGCTCCCGGCGGCGTCCGGGCGCCCGGCGAGGTCGGCGATCAGGCCGGAATGGTAATCGTGCGCGCCGGCATAGGCCGAGCGCCCGGCGAGCGGCGCCAGCGCCGCCAGGGCGCCGTCGAAGTCCTCCCGCCCCGCCCGCGCCCAGGCCCGCAGCAGCGCGGCGGCATGGCGCTCGCCGCCGCGCCGCGCCAGGGCGTCGATCTCGCGCAGCGCCGCCGGGAAGTCGCCGGCGGCGGCCGCCGCGGTCGCCAGGGCGACGCGGGGGAGCGACGCGCCGGGGGTCATGGCGAGTATCCGCTCGGCGACGGGCGCCGCCGCCGCCATGTCGCGCCGGGACAGCGCCGCCACCAGCGCGCCCTCGAGCAGCTCCGGGTTGGCCGGGTCGTCCTCCAGCGCGCGGCGGAAATAGACGTAGGCCGCCGCCATGTCGTCGCTCCGGCGCGCATGCCGCGCCGCCAGGTAGCCGCCCAGCGCCGAGGTGGCGGCGGGCGGCGCGGACTCCGCGCCCGCCGCCCGGTCCGCCTCCGCCCCGCCGGGGCCGTCCGCCCCCCCGGCGCAGCCCGCGAGCAGCAGGGCGAGCGCCGCCGCCGCCCGCGCGGGGCGCCGCCTCGCCGGGGTCGGAGCCGCTTCTCTCATGCCATGTCCACCGCGACCGCGCGCCGCCCGCGCCGCTTGGAATCTAGCCCTTTCCGGCGGCGATGCAACGCCGGGGCGGGGGAAATTCGGGGCCGCGCTTGACGGCGCGCGCCGGCCCGCGCTAACTCCCGCCGGCGCGCGCGGCGCGCGGAACGGGCGGGAGCATCCAGGCATGGCGAGCAAGAACAACCCGGCGCGGCGCGGCGGCAAGTCGGATGAGAAGCAATTCGACGGCAAGACGGTCAAGCCCGTCCTTTACGTCGGGTCGTTCGTCGGCCACGGCCGCTACGTCGCGGCGCAGGACGAGCAGGGCGCGCTGGCGCGGGACCGGGACGGGAAGCCGGTGCCCTACCGCCAGATCTGACCGCGCGGCGGCGTCTTCCCTTGACATCCGGGCGGTTTCGCGCTATGGATCGGCCGTCGCGAAACATGGGAGCCGGAGAGCCGAAATGAACGCGAAGACCGCTGCCGATTTCGCCGACAGATGCCGCAACGACCCGGAGTACCGCGCGAAGCTCCACGCGGATCCGGTCGCCGCCATCGCCGAATACGGCGTCGCCGTCCCGGACTCCGTCCGGGACGTCCGCGTCGTCGAGAACACCCGCGACACCGTGTATTGCGTATTCCCGGCCGACCCGAACGGCGCCATGCCGGACGACGATCTGAATTGGGTCGCCGGGGGCGTCCCTGCGGGCTGGCGGTGGCCGTCGGAGGAGTACCCGGATGGCTGGTTGAGCGAACCGCGAAGCCCGCATTTCCCGTGGTGACCGATCCCGGTCGACCGCGGCGCCCTTGACGTTCGGGCGGTTTCGCGCTACGGATCGGCCACCGTGAAACATGGGGATCGGAGGGCCGAAATGAACGCGAAAAACGCGAAGACCGCCGCCGATTTCGCCGACAGGTGCCGCAACGACCCGGAGTACCGCGCGAAGGTCCACGCGGACCCGGTCGCCGCCGTCGCCGAATACGGCGTCGCCGTCCCGGACTCCGTCCGGGACGTCCGCGTCGTCGAGAACACCGGCGACACCGTGTATTGCGTGTTCCCGGCCGACCCGAACGGCGCCATGTCGGACGACGATCTGAATTGGGTCGCCGGGGGCGTGTTTCCGGAGCAGGGAGGGTTTCGGCCGCACGTCCATCATGCGCATCATGACTGGTTGAGCGAACCCCCGCGTATCAGGCCGCATTTCCCGCGGTGACCGATCCCGGTCGACCGCGGCGCGGCGGCGCGCCGGCTCCGGCGAGAGGCGGTCGACGATCCGGGCCGGCATGACTCCCGGCGGCGGGGGCGCCGCGATGTCCGCCGCCGCCGCGTTGCGCTGGCTCGCCGCGATGGGCGCGGACGAGGCGGTGGAGGACGCGCCCCGCGACAGGCTTTCCGCGCCGCCGCCTGCGCCTGCGCCGCCGCGGCGGGCGGCTCCGCCCGCGCCGGCCTTTCCCCCGCCCCCGTCGCCGGGTTTGTCGCCAGGTTTGTCGATCGCGTCGACGGACCAGCTCGTCGAGGAGGCGCGCGCGGCCGCGGCGGCGGCGGCGGACGTCGCCGCCCTCGCCGAGGCGGTGGAGGCGTTCGACGGCTGCGCGCTCAAGCGGACGGCGAAATCCACCGTCTTCGCCGATGGGAGCGCCGAGGCCGACCTGATGCTGGTGGGCGAGGCGCCCGGCGCCGAGGAGGACCGCCGGGGCCTGCCGTTCGTCGGCCCCGCCGGGCGGCTGCTCGACCTCATGCTCGCGGCGATCGGGCGCGACCGCGAGTCCGCCCGCATCGCCAACATGCTGTTCTGGCGCCCGCCGGGCAACCGCGCCCCGTCGCCGGAGGAGATCGCCCTGTGCCGGCCCTTCGTCGACCGGCATATCGCCCTCGTCCGCCCCAGGGTCCTCGTCTGCGTCGGCGGCGTCGCCGCCAAGAGCCTGCTCGGACGGACCGAGGGGATCGGCCGCCTGCGCGGGCGCTGGCACACGTTCGCGCCGGACGGCGGATCGGCGGAGATCGCCGCGGCGGCGCTGTTCCATCCCGCCTACCTGCTGCGCCAGCCCGGCCACAAGCGCCAGGCGTGGCAGGATCTGCTGCGCATCCGCGACCGGCTGGAGGGCGAAGCCCCGGCGACTTAATCCATATTCTCAACTCGCCGCCCTAGCGGTTTGAAATATGTGCATGTGTTTGTAGAACAAGAAAATTGTGGCGCTTTCGCGGCGGCGGCGCTACGAATCGGCCCGCCGATGCCCACTCTTCCGAACCTTGCGCGCGGGGCCGCCATGCGCCGATTCCGCTACCTGCTCCTCGCCGCCGGACTCGTTCTGGCGGGCGGGCCGCGCGACGGAGCGGCCGAGGACGGCTTGGCCCTCGCGCGGCTTGAGGCGCCGGGACCCGCCGCCGCGCCGGGCGACCCGGTCGCGCCGTTGCCGCAAATTCTCTCCACCGCCGACGCCGCGCGCTACCGGAGCCTGTTCGCGGCGCAGGAGGAGGGGGACTGGGCGCGCGCCGACTCGATCATCGCCGCGCTCGACGACCGGCTGCTGATGGGCCACGTCCTCTTCCAGCGCTACATGCACCCCACCGCCTACCGCTCGCGCTTCGACGAACTGGCGGATTGGCTGCGCGCCTATTCCGACCATCCCGGCGCCGCGCGGGTCCACCGGCTGGCGCGGAAGCGGCGGCCGGAGGGCGCGGAGACGCCGCCGCGCCCGCCATCCGCCGCCCTCTCGGGGCGCGGCGAGGTCGGCGCCGCCGCCGCGCCGCGCCTGCCGACGCGCGACCTGGGGCGCGCCGACCGCGCGGCGGCGGCGGAGCTGCAGCGCGCGCTCCGCCGCGCCGTGGCGCGCGGCGAGCCGTCGCGCGCCGAAGCGCTGCTGACAGAATCTCCGGCGCGCGGCCTGCTGACCGAGGCGGAGTACGACGCGCTCGCGGCGCACGCCGCGCGCGGCTACTTCTCGGCCGGCCGCGACGATGCGGCTTGGCGGCTCGCCGCCGCGGCGGCGGACCGGTCCGGCGCGGTCGTCCCCGAGGCGCGCTGGGTCGCGGGCCTCGCGGCGTGGCGGCGCGGCGCGGCGGAGGACGCGGCGCGCTACTTTTCGGCGCTCGCCGATTCCGCCGGCCCGACGCCCGACCTCGCCGCCGGCGGGGCGTATTGGGCCGCCCGCGCCTACGCCGCGCTCGGCCGCGGGGCCGCCGCCGGGCGGATGCTGAAACTCGGCGCCGCGCATCCGCGCTCGATCTACGGGCTTCTGGCGCTGCGCCTTCTGGGCGCCGCCCCGGCGTTCGACTGGGAGCCGCCGCGCCTGGGGCGGGCGGCGGCGCGGCTGCTGGAGCGCAGCCCGGCGGCGCGGCGGGCGATGGCGCTCGCCGAGGCCGGCGCCGGCGCGGCGGCCGACGCGGAGCTGCGTGCGCTGTATCCGCGCGTCGGCGCCGAGGCGACGGCGGCGCTCCTCGTCCTCGCCGAGCGGCTGCGGCTGCCGGGACTGCAAATCCGCCTCGGCAGCCAGCTCGCCCTCGCCGACGGGCGGCGCCACGACCGCGCGCTCTACCCCGTCCCCGACTGGCGGCCGGAGGGCGGGTTCCGCGTCGACCGGGCGCTGCTGTTCGCGCTGGCGCGCCGCGAATCCGTGTTCGAACCGGCGGCGAAGAGCCCGCGCGGCGCCCGCGGCCTGATGCAGATCATGCCGGCGACGGCGCGCTTCATGGACCGGCGGTCGACCTATCGCGGCGCCGCCGCCGACGCGCTGCTGGCGCCGGAGCGCAACCTGGAGGTCGGCCAGCGCTACCTGGACCACCTGTTCGGCCTCGACGCGGTGTCCGACAACCTGGTCTTCCTGCTGGCCGCCTACAACGCCGGCCCGACGCGGCTCGGCGGCTGGCGGCGGCGCCTCGACGGGTCCGACCCGATGCTGTTCCTCGAAAGCATGCCGTCGCTGGAGACCCGCATTTTCGTGCGCCGCGTGCTGGCGAACCTGTGGATCTACCGCTACCGCCTCGGCCACGAGCCGGAGTCGCTCGACGACATGGCGGCGGGGCGGTGGCCGGCCTACCGCGCGCAGGAGTATCCGGAGGGCGCCGTCGCACTCGCCGCCGCGCGCTGACCATGCCGGGGATCGACGAAAGCCGCCCCTTCGTTCCGGTCGCCATCGCCGTCATGACGGTGTCGGACACGCGCGGCGCGGAGGACGATCGTTCGGGCGCGCTGCTCGCCGCCCGCGCCGCCGCCGCCGGGCACGTCGTCGCCGCGCGCGCCATCGTCCGCGACGACCGCGACGAGATCGCCGCGCGCCTGAAGGCGTGGATCGCCGACCCCGGGATCGACGCGGCGATCGCCACCGGCGGCACCGGCGTCACCGGCCGCGACGTCACCCCGGAGGCGTTCGAATCGCTCTACGACAAGGCGATCCCCGGCTTCGGCGAACTGTTCCGCATGATCTCGTGGGAGAAGATCGGGACCTCGACCATCCAGTCGCGCGCCACCGCGGGAGTCGCCGGCGGGACCTACCTGTTCGCCGTTCCCGGCTCCCCCGGCGCCTGCAAGGACGCCTGGGACGGGATCCTGGCGCAGCAGCTGGACTACCGGCACCGCCCCTGCAATTTCGTCGAACTCATGCCGCGCCTGCGCGAGGGCGCGGCGGAGTCGCGCCAGCGCCGCCAGGATTCGCCGTCGTCGACGTCCTCCAGCGTCTCCAGGTAGCGCACCCGCGCGCGGCGCGGCAGGTTCGCCGCGGTGTCGGCGAGCGCGCGGTCGGTGGACCAGGCGACGCCGCGGAACGGCGCCGCCGGGCGCCGCCCCCGGCGCCCCGGGCGGGCGCGGCCCCGCCGCAGGCCCACCAGCCAGTAGCCGCCGTCGCGCGCCGGACCGAACACCGCGTCGCATGCGGCGAGGGCGCGGAACGCCGCCCGGACGTGGCGCGGCGCGAGGCCGGGCGCGTCGCAGCCGACGATCGCCGCCGGCCCCGGCGGCAGGCGGGCGAGGACCCGCGCCATGCGCTCGCCGAGATCGCCCGGCCCTTGCGGCAGGCGCGGGAGTCCTTGCGGCCAGAAGCGCCCCTCGCGGGCGAAGCGGTCGGGGGAGACCGCGAGCGTGAGCCGCCAGCGCCCGCCGCCGGCGAGGCGGCGCGCGGTCTCGCGCAGGCGGTCGCGGTGGAAGCGCCACGCCGCCGCGCGGCCGATGTCGCGGGCGAGCCGCGTCTTGACCGCGCCGCGCCTGGGTGCCCTGGCGAAGACGACGAGCTGCGGGCGGGTCATCCGTAGAGCCGCGCGACGAGCCGGGGCGGGGCGCCCAGGACGTAGAGGCCGAGGCAGGCGAGGTTGCGCAGGCTCCGCCGGGCGACGCCGCGGCGGTAGCGCTTGCCGGAGGTGAGCGCCGCCGCGTCGAGCACGGTCCAGCGGCGCCGCCCGACCCGCCGCGCCATGTCCACGTCCTCCATCAGCTCCAGCGGGCGGAAGCCGCCGAGCGCGTCGTAGAACGCGCGCGAGATCAGCAGCCCCTGGTCGCCCCAGGGCAGGCCGAGGACGCGGCAGCGCCACGCCACGGCGCGCTCCAGCCGCCGCGCCGCCGGCCCCGGCAGGTCGATGGCGAAGCGGAACGCCGCCGCGCGCCCGGCCGCATCGCCGCGGGCCATGAACGCCGCCGCCGCCTCCGGCCAGCCGGGCTGCGGCCGCGAGTCGGCGTGCAGGAACAGCAGCCAGTCGCCCGCCGCCGCCGCCGCGCCGGCGGCGAGCTGGCGGCCGCGCCCGCGCGGCGCGACAATCGTCCGCACCTCCGCCGCGCGCAGCAATTCGCGCGTCCCGTCGGTGGAGCCGCCATCGACCGCCACTACGTCCCCCGCCGCGCCGGCGATGGCGTCCAGCGTCGCCGGCAGCTCCGCAGCCGCGTTCAGGGTCGGGACGACGATCCCCAGCCGCGGCAGCCGGGCGGGCGCGCTCACTCCTCGGCGGCCGCCAGCATGTCGGCGACGCGGGTCATCTTGACGCGCGGGCGCGCGCCGGGGAAGCCGCGCGCGGCGGCGACCTCGGCCGCGTCGATGCGCCGCCAGCCGGCATAGTCCACCGGCCGCGCGCCGCGCGCCCCGAGCAGCGCGTCGAGCCCGCCGGGGCCCGGTTTTCCGGGCGCGATCCCGTCGGCGAGGATGCGGTCGACCACCCCGCGCGCGTCGTTGCGGTTGGTCCCGATCACCCCGGTGGGGCCGCGCCGCGCCCAGCCAGCGACGTAGAGCCCGGGGCGGACGCGCCCGCCGGCGTTGGCGACCGTCCCCCGCCGGTCCACGGGGATTCCGGCGATCCCGCTCGCCACGCGGTAGCCGATGGCGGAAACCAGCAGTCCGGCGTCGATGGCGAAGGTTTCGCCGGTCCCGACCGCGCGCCCGCCGGCGATGCGGTTGCGCTCCAGCCGCGCGCCGATCATGCGTCCGCCATCGCCTTCGCCCAGAACTTCGACCGGGGAGGCGCGGAACAGGAACCGCACCCGCGCCGGGCGGGCCTCCGCCGCCGCGTCGCCGGCGGCGTAGCCCTGGAGGATACGCAGGTTGCGTTGCTTCCTGGCGCGCTCGGCTTCGGGGGCGGCGTCGGCGTTCTCCGGCAGGTCGGCGGGCGAGACCGCGGGCGCGGCCTCGGCGAGGCGGCCGAATTCGCTCAGTTCCGGGGCGGTGAAACTGGCCTCCAGCGGTCCGCGCCGCCCGACGACGTAGACGTCGCGGATCGGCGCCGCGCCGAGAGCCGCCGCCGCCGCCGGGTCGATGTCGCCGTCCGCCAGTTCGTCAGCGGTCTTGGCGAGCAGCCGCGCGATGTCGAGCGCCACGTTGCCGTTGCCCACCACCACGGCGGCGTCGACGGCGACGCGGCGCGACAGGTCCGGCGCGCCGGGAACGGCGTTGTACCAATTGACGAACCCGGTCGCGTCGCACACGCCCTCGCGGTCCTCGCCGGGGATTCCCAGTTTGCGCGGGGTCTGCGCGCCGAAGGCCAGGACGACGGCGTCGTAGAGTTCGGCGAGTTCGGCGCCGCTCACCGTCTCGCCGAGCTCCACGTTGCCGACGAAGCGCACTTCGGGGCGCCTCAGCGTCCGGTCGAAGGCGCGGACGACGTTCTTGGTGCTCTGGTGGTCCGGGGCGACGCCTGCGCGCACCAGCCCGAAGGGGGTGGGCAGGCGGTCGATGACGTCGATGCGGCAGGGCGTCTTGCGGCGCAGGAAGGCGTCGGCCGCGTAGAACCCGGCCGGGCCCGCGCCGACGACGGCGACGGACAGGGGAGCGGCGGACATGGTCGGGCGGCGCGGCCTCGCACGGAATCGGACGCGGCAGGATTCCCCGCCGCGCCCGCCGGATCAAGGGCGCGGCGGTCCAACCGGCGGCCTCCATTGCGCGCAATGGCGCTCCACGCGGGCGGCGCCGTTCGCCCGGGCGCCGCGAGGCTCCGGCATGCGCCAGCGGTACACGCATTTGCGCAGTTCGCGGCGCCCGAAACGCCCCATCTGCTGGCTGGCGTTGCCCTTGCCGCGCGGCAACGCGCCGATCTCCTCGCAGACGAAGCCACAGCGCTCGGCGATGTCGGAAAGGATCAGGTCCACGGGAATTTCCTCGCCGTGGTACTGGACGTTGTCGTTCGCCATGACGACCGCGCCGCCGGGCCGGGTTATCCGCGCGAGTTCGGCGACCACGACCGCCATCTCGGCGAAATAGTTGGCGACCAGGCGGATGACGTGCGGGTTGCCGAGCTCCGATCGGCGGCGGCGGAGGGCGGCCAGCGCCTCGGCGAGGGCGTCCTGCGCGGCGACGGCGGCCCGCGCGCGGCGCAGCACGCCGCGGCGGGGATACGCCCGGTCGAGAGCGGCCGCCTTGGAGCGGTTCTCCACCGTGGCGCTGACCAGGTCCTGCCGCAGCGCGCCGAACGCCGCGCGGTCGTATCCCAGCCAGGCGAGTTCGAGGGCGTAGGTGCGGGTGTAGTCGTAGCGGTTGGCGTAGGGCGGCGAGGTCACGGTCAGCCCCACCGAATCGCCGGGCAGCCGGGCCAGCTCCCGCAGCGCCGACCCCTCGACGATGCGCGGCGCGCGGCCGCCGTAACTTTCCGCCAGCGCCGGCGCGTCGTGGACGATTTCGCCGAGGCGCCGTTCGAGCGCCTCGGCGAAACCGGGGACGAAGCCCTTGTTCATGCCGCCGCGCAAATTTCGCCCGCTGCGCGAGTCCCAGCGCAGGTATTGCCCGTCCTTGCGCGTGTAGCTCGCCTCCTCCAGCACGCTCATGCAGGCGACGTCGAGGACCGCGCGCATGCGCTCGTCCCCGACCCCGGCCAGGAAGGCCCGGGCCCTGGCGATGGCCTCCTCGGTCCCGGCGGGGAAGGCGCGCTCGGTGATGGGGACGTGGGGGAAGCGAAACGCCGGGTCCATGCGCCGCGCGCCGCCGCGCGAGACCGCGCGCAGCAGCCGGTCGGCGTATTCGGCGATGGCCCCGGCGGGCATGCCGTTCGCGATCCACGACACCGCCCGGGCAACGCGGGCGCCGACGGGCATGATCTCGACGCCGAGGGCGCTTCGCCCCGCGCCGCCGGCGACGAGGACGGCCGTCCCGGCGCCCGCGAACGGGTCCAGCACCGGGCCGCCGGCGGCGCGCAGCGCGCCCGCGGCGAGGTCCGCCGAGAACCCCTCCTTGTATCTGAACCAGCGCAGCCCGGGCCGCGCCTTGTTCCCCTGCCAGGACACCAGCCGGCGGCTGTAGTCGGCGCGCACGACGAGGCGATCGGCGAAGCGCCGGCGCAGGGCCTCGCGCGCCGCGCTTCCGGCCGGCGGCCTCGCGCCGGGCTTCTCCGAACCGGCGCGCGCAGCGGCGGGGCCAGTGTCCTGAGTCTAAAGTTCGCTGCATAATGTGCGGTCGACGCGGTGACAGAAGCGTTTGACGGGTGCGAGGATATCGTCGGCGGTTTTGGTCCATTTGAAGGGCTTGGGATTCTGGTTGTGCCGGTCGATGAAGGCGCGGATATCCGCCTCGAGCTGTTTCGTGGAGGTGTGCACGCCCCGTTGAAGCTGCTTGCGCGTCAGTTCGGCGAACCAGCGCTCCACCTGATCGATCCATGAGGCCGAGGTCGGCGTGAAGTGAGCGTGATAGCGTGGCCGTCGCGCCAGCCATGCCTTGACCGAAGCGGTCTTGTGGGTCGTGTAGGCTCAGGACTCATAACCAGAAAATTAAGGTTGCGGCGATGCAGATGGCGCTGAAGAAGGTATGGGCGCATCGGTCGTAGCGTGTGGCGATGCGGCGCCAATCCTTGAGTCTGCCGAACATGCGTTCGACGAGGTTGCGCCGTTTGTAGAGCGCCTTGTCGTAAACGACCGGCGTCTTGCGGTTTGCGCGGCCCGGAATGCAGGGCGCGATACCCCGCGCGGTCAAAGCTTCGCGGAAGCGGTCGCTGTCGTAACCCCGGTCGGCGATCAGGACATCCGCGTCCGGCAGTGCGTCGAGCACCGTCGCCGCGCCGCGATAGTCGCTGACCTGTCCCTCGGTCAGCAGCATGACCAGCGGCTTGCCGGCGCCGTCGCAGACCGCGTGCAATTTGGAGTTGAGGCCGCCTCGGGTGCGTCCGATACAGCGCGAAAGAGCCCCTTTTTTAGCAGACTGGCTGCGGTCCGGTGCGCCTTCAGGTGGGTTGCGTCGATCATCACCGTCCCCGTCTCCCGGCTCTCGGCGGCCAGAGCCTCGAAAATACGATTGAAGACGCCCGCCGCGCTCCAGCGCACGAAGCGGTTGTAGAGGGTCTTGTGCGGGCCGTATGCGGATGGCGCGTCGCGCCACATAAGGCCGTTGCGAAGGACGTGGACGATGCCCGAGATGACACGGCGATCATCGACACGCGGCACGCCGCGCACCTTGTTGGGCAACAGCGGACGGAGCCGCGCGAACTGGGCCTCGGACAGCCAGAAGTTGCGGTCGGACATGCCAGCCTCCCCTACATGTGGCGCCTACCAACCACGGATCGCCACACAATGCAATATATTTTATGGGTCCTGAGCCTAGTTGTCCATGACGATATGAACGTCCAGGTCTTCGGGGACGCGGGCGTCGATCTCCTTGAGGAAATCGAGGAACTCCCGCGCCCGGTGGCGTCTATAGCGCTTGCCGATGACGAAGCCCGTTGCGGCGTCGAGCGCGGCGAACAGCGACGTCGTCCCGTGCCGGACATAGGCGTGCGTCCGCCGTTCGGGCATGCCCGGCATCGTCGGCAAGACCGGCTGCTCGCGGTCGAGGGCTTGTCCCTGGCTCTTCTCATCGACGCAGAGCACCAGCGCGCGGGCCGGCGGCGACAGATAGAACCCCACGATATCCCGCACCTTGTCCACGAATAGCGGATCGCTGGAAAGCTTGAACGCCTCCGACCGGTGCGGTTGCAGCCCGAACGCCTTCCAGATCCGCCGCACCGTCGTGTGCGAAAGCTCCGCTTTCCGGGCCATCGAGCGGATCGACCAATGCGTCGCGTCGGGGGGCGACGTCTCGAGCGTCCGCTTGACGACCTCGGCCACCCGCGCGTCCTCTATGCTCCGCGGACGCCCCGAACGCGGCGCGTCCGACAGGCCCTCGACACGATCCTGCAGAAAACGACGACGCCACTTGCCGACGGTGTGTTCGTGCACGCCGAGTTCCGCCGCCACCGCCTTGCTCGTCAAGCCATCGGCGCAGCGCAGGACGATGCGGCAGCGATCCGACATCCCCCGCGCCACCCGGCGACGGCGAACCTGACGCTCAAGGAACGACCGCTCTGCGGCGCTCAACACCACGGCCGCCACGGGCCGACCGACACAACGCCCCATCGCTTACCCTCCCCGAATCGGCGACCAACATCGATTATGATACTAACTTCAGACGCAGGACACTAGCCTAGGGAGTCGCCGTCGTGGAGATGCCCGCCAAATCCCCGGCGGTCACGAGGGCGGCGCCGTTCGGGCCCGTTCCAACCTCGCCTGAAGACGCGCCACACCGCTGCGCTTGGAGACGCCGATTCCCCGCCGGGCGGCGGCGGGGCGCCTTCGCCCGGGGCCTCGCCGACCGGAACGTCCGGCTCGGGGTCTTCCGCTCCAGGTTCGACGGGCGGGCTCCCGCCGCCTTCCTCCGTCCGCAGCGGCGGAATCCCCGTCCGCAGGCGCAACGCCACCCCCCCCCCCGAAGCCGGCGCGGCGGCCAGCTCCGCGGCGGGGCCGCTTCCCCCGCAGGCCGACAACGCCAGGGCGAGAACGGCGGCGACGGCGGAGATCCCGAGTCGGCGAAGCGCGAACGAATCGTACACGGCGCGCCTCCCTCGCTTCATTCATAAGAGGCCCCGCGCACAAGGCTCAGCTTACCCGGCCGCCCGGGCCGGGTCGACGCCTTTTTTCGCGTCGGCCGAAAAAATTACTCGGCCGACGTCAGAACCCCCGGAGCCGCGCGAAACCGGAGACCGGCTCGCGCTCCGTATCGAGGCCGTTCTCCGGCGCCGCCGAGTCGGCGAAACCCAACGCCATGCCGCAGAGCACGCGCTCGCCGTCGGGGATGTCGAGGACCCGGCGGATGATGCGGTGGTAGCGCGCGAACGACATTTGCGGGCAGGTGTCCAGCCCGCGGGCGCGCGCCGCCACCATGACGTTCTGGAGGAACATGCCGTAATCGAGCCAGCTTCCGGCCTCGAGCGCCCGGTCGATGGTGAAGATCAGCCCCACCGGCGCATCGAAGAACAGGTAGTTGCGCCGCTGCTGGGCGCGCATCTTTTCCTTCTCGCCCCTGGCGATTCCGAGCAGGCCGTAAAGCGCCCACCCCACCGCGCGGCGCCGCGACCGGTAGGGTTCGGGGAATTCGGCGGGGTAATAGGGAACCTCGCTCTCATGGCCCTTCTCGCCGGAATCGAAGGCGGCGAGAATCGCCTCCTCCAGCTCCCGCTTGGCGGCGCCGGCAAGCGCGGTCGCCTTCCACGGCTGCATGTTGGTCCCGCTCGGCGCCCGGCGCGCGACCGTGAGGATGGCCTCGACCTCCGCCCGGTCGACCGGCGTATCGAGGAAACGCCGCACCGACCGCCGGCCCGCGATGGCGGCGTCGACCGCCGCGGCGGCGTCGTGGTCCATCGATTTTCCTTCTCGAAAGGCGGTGGAGACCGGCGGCTGCGACGACGCCGGGACGGCGGCCGACCCGGTGAGCGCGCCGACGCCTTCCGACCGGCAGGCGAAAGGTGGCTCCCCGGGCCGGACTCGAACCAGCGACATGGTGGTTAACAGCCACCCGCTCTACCAACTGAGCTACCGGGGATCGCACGCTCAGCGCATCGTAGCGGACGCGCGCGGGGATGGCAAGCGGCGCGTCGCCGGGTCGGCAATTCTTACTATGGGAGGCCTCTGCATAACCCGCCGTGGCCATGGTCCGGTCGATTCATGCAGAAACCGTTTCGGACGCAGCCTGCGTTGTCCGTCCCGCTTGCGGAACTAGCGCCTTGCGTCTGAAGTTGGTATCGTTATCGACAGCTCTCGCCGATTCGAGGAGAACAAGCGATAGGGGGCGGCGCCAGTCGGCCCGTGGCGGCCGTGGTGTCGAGCGCCGAAGAGCGGTCGTTCCTTGAGCGCCGGGTTCGCCGCGCTCGACGCCGCAACTGGCTTCGCCATCGGCAAGCGGGACAAGCGCCGCCGGGCGCGGGAGCGCCTCGATTTCCTCGAGGAGATCGACGCCCGCGTCCCCGAAGACTTGGCGTTCATATCGTCATGGACAACTATACGACCCGCAAGACCGCCTCGGTCAAGGCATGGCCGGCGCGGCGTTCACGGGACCATGCCCACTTCACGCCGGCCTCGGCATCGTGGATCGCTCGGGTGGAGCGCCGGTTCGCCGAACCGGCGCGCAAGCAGCTCCCACGGGGGGCGCACACCTCCACGGAACGGCCCGGGGCGGATATCCGCGCCTTCGTCGACCGGCGCAACCAGAACCCCAAGTCCTTCGAACGGCCCGAAACCGCCAACGACATCCTCGCATCCGTCGAACGCTTCCGCCACCGCGTCGACCGCGCGCGTTATGCGGTGAACTTCAGACTCGGGCGCTGGACGTCGTAGGAAACCATCTCTCATCATGTCCATCCTATTCTTCGCTGGATCGGAATAACTCTCTCACGCCGCCAGCATGGCGAGGAGCAGGATGGCCATGATGTTGGTGATCTTGATCATCGGGTTGACGGCGGGGCCGGCGGTGTCCTTGTAGGGGTCGCCCACGGTGTCGCCGGTCACGGCGGCCTTGTGGGCCTCGGAGCCCTTGCCGCCGTGTCGGCCATCCTCGATGTATTTCTTCGCGTTGTCCCACGCGCCGCCGCCGGAGGTCATCGAGATCGCGACGAACAGGCCGGTGACGATGGTCCCCAGCAGCATGGCGCCCACCGTGGTGAACGCCGCCGCCTGCCCCGCGAACGCGTTCACGAGGAAATACACGGCCACCGGCGCGAAGACCGGCAGCATGGACGGCGCCACCATCTCCTTGATCGCCGATTTGGTGAGAAGATCCACGGCGCGGCCGTATTCCGGCTTCGCCGTTCCCTCCATGATGCCGGGGATCTCCTTGAACTGGCGGCGCACCTCGACGACCACGGCGGCGCCGGCGCGGCCCACCGCCATCATGCCGAGCGCGCCGAACAGGTAGGGCAGAAGGCCGCCGACGAACAGACCAATGACCACATACGGGTCCTGCAGGCGGAACTCCACGTCGACGCCCGGGAAGTAGTGATGGAGGTCCTCGGTGTAGGCGGCGAACAGGACCAGCGCCGCCAGCGCCGCGGAGCCGATGGCGTAGCCCTTCGTCACCGCCTTGGTGGTGTTGCCCACCGCGTCGAGCGCGTCGGTGGTCTTGCGGACGTCCTCGGGCAGGTCCGCCATCTCGGCGATGCCGCCGGCGTTGTCGGTCACCGGGCCGTAGGCGTCGAGCGCCACCACCATTCCGGCGAGCGCCAGCATGGTCGTCGCGGCGATGGCGAGGCCGAACAGCCCGGCGGCGGCGAAGGCGACGGCGATGCCGATCGAGATCACGACGACGGGCAGCGCGCACGACTCCATCGACACCGCGAGGCCCTGGATGATGTTGGTCGCATGCCCCGTCTCGGACGCGCGCGCGACGCTGCGCACGGGCCGGAACGCCGTCGAGGTGTAATATTCGGTGATCCACACCAGCAGCCCGGTCACGGCGAGGCCCACGAGCACGCAAACGAACAGCGCGCCGCCGGTGACGGACCGCTCGCCCGCCATGTATTCCGTATCGAAGCCGATCCACGCGGCGAAGATGACGGCGATGAGCGCGGCGGACAGGACCGCAGACCCCACCAGCCCCTTGTAGAGCGCCGCCATGACGTTGGTCCCGCCGCCGAGGCGGACGAGGAAGGCGCCGGCGACCGAGGCGAGGATGCACGCGCCGCCGATGACCAGCGGCAGCTCCATCATCGCCGCCTGCTGCTCGCCGGCGAAGAAGATGCCGGCCAGCAGCATGGTCGCCACGACGGTCACGGCGTAGGTCTCGAACAGGTCGGCGGCCATGCCGGCGCAATCGCCCACGTTGTCGCCCACGTTGTCGGCGATGACGGCGGCGTTGCGCGGGTCGTCCTCGGGGATGCCCGCCTCGATCTTGCCGACCAGGTCGGCGCCGACATCGGCGCCCTTGGTGAAGATGCCGCCGCCGAGGCGGGCGAAGATCGAGATCAGCGAGGCGCCGAAGGAGAGCGCGACCAGCGCCTCCAGTACGTCGCGCAGCGAGTCCGGCGACGCGCCGCCGAACAGCGACAGCATGGCGGCGTAGTAGCCGGCGACGCCGAGCAGGCCCAGGCCGACGACCAGCAGCCCGGTCACCGCCCCCGACCGGAAGGCGAGCGACAGCGCCGGCGCCAGCCCGCTCCGCGCCGCCTCCGCGGTGCGGACGTTGGCGCGCACCGAGACGTTCATGCCGATATAGCCCGCCGCGCCGGACAGGACCGCGCCGATGACGAAGCCGGCGGCGACGTGCGCGCCGAGCAACCACCAGAAGATCGCCGCGACGACGAGCCCGACGACGGCGATGGTCGAATACTGCCGGTTCAGATAGGCGCGCGCGCCCTCCTGGATGGCGGCGGCGATCTCGCGCATCCGTTCGTTGCCGGCGCTCGCGCCGCCGACGACCAGACGGGTGGTGACGACACCGTACAGAACCGCGGCCGCGCCGCAGGCGAGCGCGAACACCAGGGCGTTCGACATGACGGGATTCTCCGATCGGGACCGAGCCGGCGCGGCGCGCTCCGCGCCGGGCGGCGGGTTATATGCCGCAACCCGCCCCGGAACGCAAACGCAAGGGCGGATCGGCAGCTCTCGTCATGACAGGTCGAGATTCCAATCCGCTTTTCCCGGGGCCGGGAGTCATCGGAAGTGCCGCCAGCCGGCGCGCGGGAGCTCCAGCGGCGCGCCGTCGCAGCCGGCGACCGTCACGCCCCCGCCCGCCGTGACGACGCCGATTTCGGTCGCCGGCGCCGGCAGCCCGGCGAGCGCGCCGCGGCGGTCCTGCGGCAGCGTGAACAGCAGTTCGTAATCGTCGCCGCCCGCGAGTACGGCGTCGATCAGCCCCGGATCCGCGCGCAGCAGGGCGCGCGCGGCAGGCGACAGCGGCGTTCGCGCCGCCGCGATGCGCGCGCCGACGCCGGAGGCGCGGCACAAATGGCCGAGGTCGGCGACGAGCCCGTCGGATACGTCGATGGCGGCGGTCGCCAGGCCGACAAGCGCGCGGCCGAGCGCCACCCGGGGCGCCGGGGCGCGGAAACGCTCCAGAAGCTCCGGCGCGGGATCGTCGGCGCGCAGCGCGAGCGCGGCGTCGCCGACGGTCCCCGACACGCAGACGAGATCGCCGGGCCGCGCGCCCGATCGGCGCAGCAGCCGCCCCTCGGCGGCGAAACCGAGCGCCGTAATCGAGATCGTCAGCGGCCCCGGAGTGGCGACCGTGTCGCCGCCGAGCAGCGCTACGCCGAACTCCGCCTGGTCGCGCGCCAGCCGCGCCGCGAACGCCGCGACCCAGTCTTCCAGCGTGTCGCGCGGCAGGGCGAGACACAGCAGGTAGCCGTGCGGCTCCGCCCCCATCGCCGCGAGGTCGCTCAGGTTGGACCGCAGCGCGCGGGCGGCGGCGGTGTCGGCGGAGTCGCCGGAGTCGCCGGCGTGGAAATGGACCCCGGCGACCAGCGCATCGGCGGAGGCGACGAGAGTCCGGCCCGGCGGAACGGGGACCGCGGCGGCGTCGTCCTCCAGCCCGAAGGCGCCGGGCCGGGCGGCGGCGAGCGGCGCAAAATGCGCCGCGACGGCGCCGAACTCATCCATGCGCGCCGTTCGCCTCGCGCGCCAGGCGGTCGACCACGCCGTTGACGAAGCCGGTCTCCTTCGGGCCGAAGAAGCCGGCGGCGATGTCGACGTATTCGTTGACGACGACGGCGGCCGGCGGCGCTTCGGCGCGCGAGAGTTCGAAAGCGGCGACGCGCAGCAGCGCGCGCATGGTCTCGCTCAGGCGCTCCAGCCGCCAGCCCTTCGCGAGGGCGGCGGCGATGACCGGGTCGACGGCGCCCCGCCCCGCCGCGGCGCCGCGCGCCAGCGCGCCGAACAGCGCCTTGTCCATGCGCGGCGCGCCGGCGGCGGGGCGGACGAGGTCGGCGATGGCCGCCTCCACGTCGTCGCCCGTCAGGCCGACGCGGTAGAGCGCCTGGACGGCGGCGATGCGCGCGCGCCGCCGCGGGGTCACGCCAGCGCCCGCAGGCGGTCCTTCAGCGCGATCATGGCGAGGCACGCCCGCGCCGCCGCCGCGCCCTTGTCGCCGCGGTCGGGCGCCGCCCGCGCCCAGGCTTGCGCGCGGGTGTCGACGGTGAGTATCCCGTAGCCGATGGCGAGCCGGCGGCCGGTCGCCAGCCGGTTCAGGCCGCGCGCGCTCTCGCCGCACACCAGGTCGTAATGGCCGGTTTCGCCCCGGATCACGCAGCCCAGCGCGACGTAGCCGTCGAACGCGCCGGTGTCCGCCGCCAGCGCCACGGCGGCGGGGAGTTCGAACGCGCCCGGCGCGTCGACGACCTCGCGCCGCGCCCCGGCGGCGGCGAGCGCCCGCTCCGCCCCTGCGACCAGCGCGTCGGCGATGTCGGGGTAGAACCGGGCGACCGCGAGCAGGACGCGCGGCGAACCGGGCGCGGTCATGCCCGCCGCGGAATGGGCTTGCGGCCGACGACCCGGAGGCCGAAGCCGTCGAGGCCGACATAGGAATGCTCGACGTTGCTGAGCAGGGTCATCGCCCGGACGCCGATGTCGCGCAGGATCTGCGCGCCGATGCCGACCTCGCGCAGGACCGCGCCGTCCTCCCGCCCGCCGCCGGCGATGCGCTCGCCGATGGCGCGGCGGCTGGCGGCGCCGATCAGCAGGACGACGCCGGCCCCCGCCTCGTCGATGGCGATCATGGCGTCGCGCAGCACCCCGTCGCGGCGGCCGCTCGCGTCGCCGAGGACGTCGGCGAGGAGGTCGAGGCGGTGGACTCGCACCAGGGTCGGCGATTCGGCGTCGATCTCGCCCTTGACCAGCGCGACGTGCTCGGCGCCGTCGATGGTGTCGTCGTAGAGGATCAGCGCGAACCGCCCGGCGTGGCCGGTCTCCAGCGCGGTTTCGAGCCGCCGTTCGATAATCCGGTCCTTGCGGCGGCGGTAGGCGATGAGGTCGGCGATGGCGCCGATCTTCAGCCCGTGGCGGCGGCAGTACCCGACCAGTTGCGAACGGCGCGCCATGGTGCCGTCCTCGTTCATGATCTCGCAGATCACGCCGGCCGGGCGCAGGCCGGCGAGGCGGGCGATGTCCACCGCCGCCTCGGTGTGGCCGGCGCGCGCGAGCACCCCGCCATCGCGGGCGACGATGGGGAACACGTGGCCCGGAGTCGCGATGTCGTCGGGGCCGCGTTCGGGGTCGATGGCGGCGCGGACGGTGGCCGCGCGGTCGGCGGCCGAGATGCCCGTCGTCACCCCTTCCCTGGCCTCGATCGACACGGTGAAGGCGGTGCCGAAGCCCTTGGAGTTGCGCCGCTGCATGGGCTCCAGATGCAGCTCCCGCGCCCGGTCCTGGGTCAGCGCGAGGCAGATCAGGCCGCGCCCGTGCCGGGCCATGAAGGCGATCGCCTCGGCCGTGGCGCATTGC
Organism: Alphaproteobacteria bacterium; assembly: GCA_965242575.1. Taxonomy (GTDB): domain Bacteria; phylum Pseudomonadota; class Alphaproteobacteria; order UBA7887; family UBA7887; genus JANQOH01. The sequence goes on along the minus strand of OZ251461.1, from coordinate 537,037 downwards.
GCCGGGACCACCAGGTCGCCTTCGTTCTCGCGGCGCTCGTCGTCCACCAGCACGAATATCCGGCCGCGCCGGGCGTCCTCGACGATCTCCTCGACGCTCGCGAAGACTTCGGATTCCGCCGCGCGGCGGGCCAGCGGCGCCGCGGTCACGCCGATCCTCCCGCCGCGCGGGCCTCGAGCGCCCGCGCGACGTAGCGGGCGAGGACGTCTATCTCCACGTTCACGACGCCGCCCGGCTCCGCGCGGCCGAAGACGGTGGCCTTGCGGGTGTGCGGAATGAGGTTGACCGTGAAACGGTCGTCGAGGACGTCGTTGACGGTCAGCGACACGCCGTCGAGGGTAATCGCCCCCTTGGGCGCGACGTAGGGCGCGAGCCAGGCCGGCAGCGCGAACTCGGCGGCGATGCTTTCGTCCGCCGGCGCCATCGCCAGGATCTCCGTCGTCCCGTCGACGTGCCCGGTCACCAGGTGGCCGCCGAGTTCGTCGCCCAGGGCGAGCGCGCGCTCCAGGTTGAGCGGCGCGCCGGGCCGCCACCGCCCGGCCGTCGTCCGCGCGCGCGTCTCCGCCGAGACCTGGACGGCGAAGGCGTCCGGAGCCGCCTCCACCGCGGTGAGGCACACGCCGGAGCAGGCGATCGACGCGCCGATGGCCAGCGTCGACGCTTCCCCGCCGGTTTCGACCGTCAGGACGGCGTCTCCGCCGCTCCGGCGGTCGACGGAGCGCACGCGGCCGATATCGGTGACGATGCCGGTGAACACGGCGCGAAACTAGCGCGTGGCGCGGTAGCTTTCCAGCACGTCGGCGCCGAGGCGGCGCAATCCGGCGCGATGGAAGCGGGGCGCGCCGGCGACCGATTCGACGCCGAACGGCGCCGCCGCGGGGAGTCCGTCGCCGCCCATCAGCATGGGAGCGCGGAGCCATTCGATGCGGTCCACCAGGCCGGCGCGCAGCAGGCTCGCGGCGACGCGCCCGCCGCCCTCGACGAGAAGGCGCGTGATCCCGCGTCCGGCGAGGGCGGCGAGCGCCGCCGCCATCGATACGCCGCCGGCCGGGTCCGGCGCGACGGGGAGGACCTCCGCGCCCCGTCCCTCCAGCGCCGCGCGGCGGTCGGGCGGCGCGTCTTCGCGGCAGACGACCCAGGCCCCGCCGCCGGCGAGCGGCGGGCGGGCGGACGGCAGCTCCAGGCGGCTGTCGAGGACGACGCGGACGGGGGAGCGCGCCGCCAGCCCCGGCAGCCGGCAATCGAGGCGCGGCGCGTCGATGCGCGCGGTGCGCGCGCCCACCAGGACCGCGTCGTGGCGCGCGCGGAGCAGATGCCCATGCGCCCGCGCCGCCTCGCCGGTGATCCATTTGCTGTCGCCGCCGGCCGCGGCGATGCGCCCGTCGACGGTTCCGGCGACCTTCCACGTGACCAGCGGGCGATTCTCGGCGACGCGCAGGAGGAAGCCGCGGTTGAGCTCGGCGGCCTCGGCGCCGAGCGCGCCTTCCACGACCTCGACGCCGGCCGCGTGCAGGCTCGCTGCGCCCTTTCCGGAGACCCGGGGGTCCGGGTCCTCCAGGGCATAGACGCAGCGGGCGATTCCGGCGGCGATCAGCGCGCGGGCGCAGGGCGGCGTCCGGCCCTTGTGGCCGCAGGGTTCGAGGGACACGTAGGCCGTTGCGCCCCGGGCCGCGGCGCCGGCGCGGCGCAGCGCCTCCGCCTCGGCGTGCGGCCGGCCTCCCGGTTGCGTCCAGCCGCGGCCGACGACCAGCCCGTCGCGCACGAGGACGCAGCCGACCGCCGGGTTGGGCCAGACCGCGCCCAGGCCGCGCTCGGCCAGCGCCAGCGCCAGCGTCATCCAGCGCCGGCCGGCGGCCTCGGATTCAGTCGCCGCCATTCCGCGGCAAATTCTCTATGAACTCCTCGAAGTCCTTGGCCTCGCGGAAATTTCTGTAAACCGAGGCGAAGCGGACATAGGCGACCTGGTCGAGCGCGGCGAGCGCGTCCATCACCATCTCGCCGATCACCGACGACGGCAATTCGTGCTCGCCGGAGCTCTCCAGCCGGCGGACGATGCCGCTCACCGCGCGCTCCACCCGCTCGCGGTCGACGGGGCGCTTGCGGACGGCGATCTCGATGGACCGGGCGAGTTTGTCGCGGTCGAAGACGACGCGCGCGCCGTCCTTCTTGGCCACCGTGAGTTCGCGCAGCTGGACGCGCTCGAAGGTGGTGAAGCGCGACCCGCAGGCGGGGCAGAAGCGCCGCCGGCGGATCGCCGTGTTGTCCTCGGTCGGGCGCGAGTCCTTCACCTGGGTGTCGCCGTCGCCGCAGAATGGGCAGCGCATTACGGCGCGCCCCCGTCCGCCGCCAGGCCGGCGTAGATCGGGAAGCGCCGGCACAGCGCCGCCGCCCGCTCCCGCGCCGCCGCCTCGACCGCGGCGTTGCCGGCATCGCCGTCGGCCGCGTCGCCGTTGGCCGCCAGGCCGTCGACGACGTCGGCGATCAGGGCGCCGACCTCGCGGAAGGCCGCGGCGTCGAAGCCGCGCGTCGTCGCCGCCGGGGTTCCGAGGCGGACGCCCGAGGTCACGGACGGGCGCTCGGGGTCGAACGGAACCGCGTTCTTGTTGCAGGCGATCCCCGCGCGCTCCAGCGCCGCCTCCGCGCGGTCGCCGGTCAACCCCTTGCGCCGCAGGTCGACGAGCAGCAGGTGGGTGTCGGAGCCGCCGGTCACCGGGTCCAGGCCGCGCGCCATGAGCGCCTCCGCCAGCGCCCGCGCGTTGTCGACCGCGGCGCGGGCGTAGGCGCGGAAGCCGGGCGCGGCGGCCTCGCGGAACGCGACCGCCTTCGCCGCGACGACATGCATCAGCGGCCCGCCCTGAAGGCCGGGGAACAGCGCCGAGTCGATCTTCCGGCCCAGCGCCGCGTCGTCGGCGAGGACCAGCCCGCCGCGCGGGCCGCGCAGGGTCTTGTGGGTGGTCGATGTGACGACGTGCGCGTGCGGGAACGGGCTCGGATGGACTCCCGCCGCCACCAGGCCGGCGAAATGCGCCATGTCGACCAGAAGCCGCGCGCCGACGCGGCCGGCGATGGCGCGGAACCGCGCGAAGTCGATGGTCCGGGGATAGGCCGAGCCGCCGGCGATGACGAGTTTCGGGCGGTGTGCGACGGCGAGCGCCTCCGCCTCGTCGTAATCGATCAGGCCGTCGCGGCGGCGGACGCCGTATTGGATCGAGCGAAACCACTTGCCCGACAGGTTGGGCTTCGCGCCGTGGGTGAGGTGGCCGCCGGCGGCGAGCGACATGCCGAGCACCGCATCGCCCGGCCGCAGCAGCGCCAGCATGACCGCCTGGTTGGCCTGCGAGCCGGAATGCGGCTGGACGTTGGCCCATGCGCAGCCGAACAGGCCCCTGGCGCGCGCGATCGCTAGCTCCTCCGCCCGGTCGACGTAGCGGCAGCCGCCGTAATAGCGGCGGCCCGGATAGCCCTCGGCGTATTTGTTGGTGAGCACCGAGCCCTGGGCGGCGAGCACGGCCTCGCTGACCATGTTCTCGGAGGCGATCAGTTCGATCTGCTCGCGCTGGCGGCGCAGTTCGCCCGCCACGGCGGCGAAGATCTCCGGGTCCGCGGCGGCCAGGCCGTTCGCCCGCCCTTCCCTTCCGTCCATCGCTCAGCCGAGCGCCGCGACGCGGCGGGCGTGGCGTCCGCCCTCAAAGGGCGTGGCGAGGAAAGCGTCGAGGCAGGCGAGCGCCTCGCCCGGCGCCAGGACGCGCCCGCCCAGGACGAGCACGTTGGCGTCGTTGTGCGCCCGCGCGAGGCGCGCCGTCTCGGCGTTGTGGCAGACGGCGGCGCGAATGCCGGCGCGCCGGTTGGCGGCGATGCCCATGCCGATTCCCGTCCCGCAGACCAGCACGCCGCGCACGGCGCGGCCGTCGAGCACCGCGCGGGCCAGCGCGTCGCCGTATTCGGGGTAGTCGACCGAATCGGCGCTGTGCGCGCCGAGGTCGACCACGGCGTAGCCGCGCCGGCGCAGCGCGTCGGCGAGCGCCTCCTTCAGCGCGAAGCCGCCGTGGTCCGCCGCCACGGCGACGCGCCCACCTGTTTCCGGCGCCGTCTCGACCATGCCCCCGCCCCCGCCCGCGCCGCGCGAGCCGCGCCAGTCCGCCCGTCCCTACCACGCCTCGCGCCGCCACGCCAGCGGGCCGGGCAGGGCGATCGCATTCGGGTTTCAAGCGTTGGTTTGGCGGCGGTCGGTTGCGGTTCGTCCCGTTTCGAGCGGGAAGCGGTCGCTTCGCCCGGCTCGCTTGGGTTTGACGTGTTGCGTCCTTGCCGGGTGCGTTGCGGGCGACGTTCGACTTCGTTCGGCCCATGAGCGCGAGGTTCTCGGGTCCGCCTCGTTCGACCTGGCCTCCACCCGAACCTGTCCCGGCATCGAGCGCGCCTCGGTCGAGAAGGCCTGGGCCGAACGCGGCGGCGACCGACCGCCGCAACGCCTTGAAAACTCCTCCATGCCGCCTCCATCCTCAAAATGGAGGCCAAACGTGAACCGTTCCCGAACCGGCCGAAACCTGCAATTCCGAATGCGGTCGCCCTGCCTGCGCCGCCAGCAATTCTCATTACGGACGGAGCGCGATCCGGACCCGCCTTTCTCGGGACCGCCGGCGTCCGCCGGCCCGCATCCGCGACGCCCGAAACGGAAATTGCCGGCGAGACGCCGGCGGTCCCACGGGCGCCAACCGCTGTGGAGCGGCGAGATCCCCCATAACGAGAATTGCTGCTGCGCCGCCTCCCGGATGGACCGCGCCTCCGAGGCGCGCTATACTGCTCCGCCCCTCTCGCCGCAGCGGAACGCCGGACTTGGCCGCCATCGCCGTCACCATGGGGGACCCGAGCGGGGTCGGCCCCGAAATCGTCTGCAAGGCGTTGGCCGCGCTCCCGGCGCGCGAGCGCGCGGAATGCCGCGTCGTCGGCGCGCGGCGGTTCCTCGAGCGCGCCGGCGTGCTGGTCGGCGCCGGCCTCGATTTCGGCCCCGGCGGAATCGACGTCGTCGAGGTGGAGACCCCGCTCCAGGACGAAATCCGCGACGCCCGGGCCACCGCCGCCGGCGGCCACGCCGCGCACGGCTACGTCGCGGCCGCGGTCGAGATGGCGGCCCGCGGCGCGGTCGACGCCATCGTCACCGCGCCGCTCAACAAGGCCGCGCTGCACGCGGCGGGCCACCGCTACGACGGCCACACCGAACTGCTCCAGCATCTGACCGGCGCGCCGTCGTCCTTCATGCTGCTGGCCTCGCCCCGGCTCGCCGCGATCCACGTCTCGACCCATTGCGCGCTGGCGGAGGCGGTGGAGCGGACGCGGAAAGCTCGGGTGCTGGCGGCGATCCGCGCCGGCGAGCGCCACCTGCGCGCGCTCGGCGCGGCGCGGCCCCGGGTCGCCTGCGCCGGGCTGGACCCGCATTGCGGCGAGGGCGGCGCCTTCGGCCATCGCGACGCCGAGGAGATCGCCCCCGCCGTCGCCGCCGCCCGCGCCGAGGGGATCGACGCGGCGGGCCCGCTGCCGGGCGACACCGTGTTCCGCCGCGCCGCGCGCGGCGAATTCGACCTGGTGGTCGCCAACTACCACGATCAGGGCCACATCCCGATCAAGCTGATCGCCTTCGACAGCGCGGTGAACGTCACCCTCGGCCTGCCCATAGCGCGCTGTTCGGTCGACCACGGCACCGCGTTCGACATCGCCTGGACTGGGCGCGCCGACCCCGCCAACATGCTGGCCGCGCTGGCCTACGGCCGCCGCCTCGCCGCGGCGCGCGCCGCCGGATGACTCCCGCCTTCGCTCGCCCGCCCGCCCCCGCCCCGGCGGCGGAGGAGATCCTCTACGTCGCCGCGCCGCTCCTCCTTCTCGCGGCGCCGCTCACGGGTTTCATCGCCGCCGCCGGCTACGGCTGGGCGCGCGCCGAGGTCCTGCTCTCGGTCGCCGTCCTGATCCTGCTCGGCCTGGGCTTCGGCGCCGTGCTGGCGAACGCCGGGAACCGCGGCCGCGCCGCCGCGCTCGCGCTCCTCGCCGCCGCGGCGGCGGACCTGCTGCTGCCGTTCGCGCTGGTCCAGGAGCTCGTCGACTCCTGGGCCGGGCCGGGGCGCGGCGCGGATTGGCGGTGGACCGGCGGCGCGCTCGCCGCCGCCCTCGTCCTCGCCGTCGCGCTCTTCCTCGCGCTGCGCAAGGCGGCGGTCCTCCTGTGCGCCGCGGGCGCCGCGGCGCTGGCGGCGTGGCTGGCCGCCGCCGGCGGGCTGGAGCGCGACCGCGCGCTGGTCGAACGCGGCGCGCCCGCCGCAGCGCCCGCCGCCGCGGAGGCCCCGCCGCCGCTCGTCCACCTCGTCCTCGAAGGCCACGGCGCCCTCGCCGCGCTGCGCGGCGCGGAGGGGGCGGCCCTGCGGGCGGAAATCGAGAAGACCTACGTCGAGCGCGGCTTCCGCGTCTTCCCGCGCGCCTTCGGCCAGTATTACGACGACCGCGACGCGTTGCCGGCGCTGGCGAACCTCGATACGCCGGAGCGCGCCTCGGCATGGCTCGACCCGGCGCGCCGCGACCGCCCGGCGCCGACCGCCGCCGCCTGGCTCGACCTGCTCGCCGACCGCGGCTACGCCGTGGCCGTCCACCAGGACGACCGGCTCGACCTGTGCGCCGCCGCCCAGGTTCGGCGCTGCGTGACGCGGAACGGCGCCGGCCCCGCCGCGCTCGCCCCCCTCGCGCTGCCGACCCTCGACAAATTCGCGATCTTCTGGGGCCTCTACCTCGAGCGCTCCGACGCCTACACCGCCCTGCGCCGCCTCTACCGGCGCCATGCGGTCCCTTTCGCGGAGAACCTGGGAGTCCGCCTCCCCGCGTGGTCGTGGCGGCCCGGCAGGCTCGATTCGCTGGCGGCCGGAGAGGTCGCCGGGCGCGTCGCCGCGGAGGTCCGCGCAGGCGGCGCGGGAAGCGCCTGGATCGTCCGCCTCCCCGCCCCGGCCGCGCCGTGGGCGCACGACGGCGAATGCGCGCTCGTCGCCGAACCCCGGCGCTGGCTCCGCCCGCGCGACCGCGCCCGGGTCTGGCCGCGCATCAACGACGAATCCGGCCTGCAAATGCGCCGCAAGCGCCTGCGCGCCGAGCTCGGCTGCGCCCACAGGCGCGTCGCCGCGATCCTCGACGCGGTGGACGAAACCCCGGCGATGAGCGGCGCGGCGGTCCTGGTCCACGGCCTCGCCGGCTCGCGCGCCGTCGCCTACGAACCCTCGGTCGCGAACGCCGGGCGCGCCGGCCCCGATGACTACCTCGACGGCTTCGGAACCTTCCTCGCCGTCCGCGGCGCGGGAGCGGCCCCCGGAGTCGACCCGGCGCCGCTGCCGTTGCAGGCGGCCTTCCCGGCGCTGGCCGGCGGCGGCGTCGGCGGCGTCGGCGCGGGCGGGGCGGCCGGCGGCGCGCCCGCGATCCGTCTGCGCGGGCGCCCCGGCGGGCCGCTGGCGCGCCGCCCCGCCGCCGAGGCGCTGGCCGCGCTGTACGCCGCGCCGGCGGACTCCCCCGCCCGAACCCCAGGAGAACCCGGACCATGAACAGGATCGACCTCGAAGGCCGCATCGCCGTCGTCACCGGCGGCGCGGCTGGAATCGGCTACGCCATCGCCGAGCGCATGGCGGCGTCCGGCGCGCGCGTCGCGCTGTGGGACCGCGACGCCGACGGCGCCGAGGCCGCGCGCGCCGCCCTCGGCGCCGCCGCCGCCCACGCCGCCGACATCGCCGACCCGGACTCGATAGCGGCCGCGCGCGACGCCGCGCTGCGGGAATTCGGCAAGATCGACATCCTCGTCAACAACGCCGGCATCAACGGGAACAACCACAAGATCTGGGAGACTCCCATCGACGAATGGCGCCGGGTCGTCGAGGTGGACCTGAACGGCGTGTTCTACTGCTGCCGCGCCGTGGTCCCGCACATGATCGCCGCCGGCTACGGGCGAATCGTCAACATCGCCTCCATCGCCGGCAAGGAGGGCAACCCCAACCACGGGCATTACAGCGCCGCCAAGGCGGGGGTGATCGGCTTCACCAAATCGCTCGGCAAGGAGACGGTGGGCACCGGCGTGATCGCCAATTGCATCGCCCCGGCGGCGGTGGAGACGGCGATCCTCCAGGACAACACGCCGGACCAGCGCGCCTACCTGTTGTCGAAAATCCCCATGGGGCGGGTCGGGCGGCCGGAGGAGGTCGCCGCGCTGGCGGCGTGGCTGGCCTCGGAGGACGTGAGTTTCTCCACCGGCGCCGTCTATGACGTCTCCGGCGGGCGGGCCACCTATTGAGCGCCCCGCCCGCCGACCGGGGAGGCGCCGCCGCGATGGCCGGGCCCGCGACGGCCGGACGCGTTCCGGCGCTCTCCATCCGCCGCCTCCGCGCGCGCGCCGTATCGGTCCCGCTGCGCCGCCCGCTGACGGCGAAGATCGCCCGGTTCGAGCGCGCGCCGCTCCTGCTCATCGACCTGGAGACGAAGCAGGGCGTGACCGGCCACGCCTACCTGTTCCTCTACAGGGCGGAGGCCGCCGCCTACGTCGCCGGGATCCTCGACGAGATCGCGGAAATCGCGAAAGGCGGGCCGGTGGCGCCGGCGGCGCAATGGAATCGCATCCGCCGCGGCCTCACGCTCTACGGCCACGCCGGCCTCGCCATGATGGCGCTGTCGGGTTTCGACGCCGCGTGCTGGGACGCCCTCGCCCGCGCCGCGGGCCAGCCGCTGGCGCGCCTGCTCGGCGGCGCGCTCGACCCCGTTCCCGCCTACAATTCGAACGGCCTCGGCGTAATCCCGCCCGACGCCGCCGCGGCGGAGGCCGTGGAACTGCTCGCCGAGGGCGGGTTCCGCGCCGCCAAGGTCCGCGTCGGGCGCGACACGCTGGCCGAGGACCTGGCGGTCCTGCGCGCGGTCCGCGAAGCGGTCGGGCCGGACGCCGCGCTGCCCTGCGACTTCAACCAGGCGCTCGACGTCATGGAGGCGGTCCGCCGCGGCCGCGCCTTCGACGGCGAGGACCTGTTGTGGATCGAGGAGCCCATTATCTACGACGACTTCGCCGGCTGCGCGAAGATCGCCGCCGAGGTCGCCACGCCGATCCAGATCGGCGAGAACTTCCACGGCCCGCGCGACATGGCCGACGCCATCGCCGCCGGCGCGGCGGACTACATGATGCCCGACTTCGAGCGCATCGGCGGCGTGACCGGCTGGCTGCGCGCGGCGGCGCTGGCGGAGACCGCGGGACTCCGCGTTTCGTCGCACCTGATGCCGGAGGTCTCCGCCCAGCTCCTCGCCGTCACGCCGACGGCGCACTATCTTGAATACGTCGATTGGGCGGAGCCGATCCTCGCCCGTCCGCTCCGCATCGAGGACGGCCATGCCGTCCTCGAGGACCGCCCCGGCAGCGGAATCGAGTGGCGCGAGGACGGCGTGGCCGACTACCTGGTGGACGTCCGGTAACGGGGAGGCGCGGCGATGGGCTGGCTGCTGGCTGGAGTTCTGTTGTGGAGCGCGGCGCACATGTCGCGCCGCCTGTCTCCGGGAACGCGCGCCGCGGCGATCGCCGCGCTCGGCGAAAAGCCCTACAAGGGATTGTTCGCGCTCGTCGTCCTCGCGGCGGCGGCGGCGATGGTCGCGGGCTGGCGGGCGCATGCGCCGGCGGCGGTCCACGCGCCGCCCGGCTGGGCGCCCGCGGCGGCGGCGCTCCTCATGTTCGCGGCGCTGTTCCTGTTCGCGGCGGCGCTCCTCCCCTCCAACGCGCGGCGCGTCGTCCGCCACCCGCAATTGACGGGAGTCGTGCTGTGGGCGGTCGCGCATCTGCTCGCCAACGGCGACGACCGCGCGCTCGTCCTGTTCGGCGGCCTGGGGCTGTGGGCGGCGATCCAGATTCCGCTGATCGACCGCGACGGCGCGCCGCCGAAGCCGGACCCGGTCCCGGCGCTGGCGGAGCTCAAGCCGCTCGGCGCGGCGGCGGCGGCGTTCGCCCTGCTCTTCTTCGCGCACGCCTGGTTCGCCGGCGCTCCCCTCGCCGCGGGCGGCGGTTGACGCGACTCCCGGCCGTCGACGACGTCCTCGACGCCGCGCGGCGGCTGCGCGGCGCCGCGCGAACGACGCCGCTGCTGCGGTCCGGCGCGCTCGACTCCCGCGTCGGCGGGCGGCTGCTGCTCAAGGCCGAGCCGCTGCAACGCGCCGGGTCGTTCAAGTTTCGCGGCGCCTGGAATCGCATGAGCCGCCTGTCCGCCGCCGAGCGCGCGCGCGGCGTCGTCGCTTGGTCGTCGGGCAACCACGCGCAAGGGGTCGCGGCGGCGGCGGCGGCGCTGCGGACTCGCGCCGCCATCGTCATGCCGCGCGACGCGCCGCGCGCGAAGATCGCCGGCGCCCGCGCGCTCGGCGCGGAAATCCGCCTCTACGACCGCCGCAGCGAGAGCCGCGAGGAGATCGGCGCCGCCCTCGCCGCCGAGCGCGGCGCGCCCGTCGTCGAGCCCTACGACGACCCCGACGTCATCGCCGGCCAGGGAACGGTGGGGCTGGAGGCCGCGGCGCAGGCGGCGCAGCTGGGCCTCGTCCCCGATCTGGCGCTGGTCCCGTGCGGCGGCGGCGGCTTGGTCGCCGGAACGGCGCTGGCGCTGCGCGCGCGCGTCCCCGGGATCGCCGTCCACCCGGTGGAGCCGGCGGGGTTCGACGACACCGCGCGCTCTCTCGCGGCGGGCGAGCGCCTGGCGAACGCCCCGGACGCGCGCTCGATATGCGACGCGCTGCTCGCCCCCGAGCCCGGCGCGCTGACCTTCGCGCTCAACCGCGCGCAACTCGCGCCGGGCCTGGTCGTGAGCGACGAAGAGGCGCGCGCCGCCATGCGCGCCGCGTTCCGCCATCTCAAACTGGTCGTCGAACCCGGCGGCGCGGTTGCGCTCGCCGCCGCCCTCGCCGGCCGCGTCGATTGCCGGGGCCGCACAGTCGTCGTCGTCCTCTCCGGCGGCAACGTCGACGCCGACGCGTTCCGCGAAGCTCTGGCCGGCGATGGCGGCTGACGGCCGGATCCTCGTCCTCGACCCGCGCCCTCGTTCCGGGCGCCGCCAACGCGGAAGGCGTTGCGTTCACAATCCGATTCGACCCGCGACGCGGGGCGACGCATGATGGACGGATGGGGACGGTGCCGTCGAGCGGGGTGCGCGATGAACCCCCGCATCGAGAATGAGGAAACCTGCCGGCTCGCCGGCGATCTCGCCGAACCGGCCGGAGAGTCCGTGACCGGCGCGATCACCGTCGCCCTGCGCGAGCGGCTCGCGCGCGAAAGGCGCCGGCGGGACGTGCGTGTGCGCGCCGACGAGCGGCTCCCGTCACGCGCTCAGCCCTGGAACAGGGTCAAAAGGCCGACGGTCAACGCTATCTGCGCCACGACGGCGGCGAACAACCCGGCGTAAAGGCGAACCGTCATGCGGGTCTCGAGCGCGGTCAGGTCCGCTTTGGTCGCGACCCCCTGGGAAATTGCCCGGCGCATGGCGGCGGTTATCGCTTCCGCTTGCCGGGCGTCGAAGCCGGAGTCGGAGAGCTCCTTGACGGTCTCGTGCGTGTCGAAGGCGATGTCGGTCATGGCGCGATTATAGCGCCCCTCGCGGGCGGGCGCAAATCTCGGGATATCGCTCGCGCTCCCGGGGTTGCGTTACCGGGCGCGTTCGTTCATACATGGGCGATGGCCGGAACGAAATCGCAACTGGAATCCGCCGCCGCGGCGTTCTTCGCCGAACTGCGGCGCGTGGGCGCGTCCGGCGGGGCGGCGGGAGAGGAATCCCGCTACCCGGCGCTGGCGAACCTGCTCAACGCCGTCGGCGCGGCGCTCAGGCCGAAGGTGTTTTGCGTCAGCGAACTCGCGGACCAGGGCGCGGGGCGGCCCGATTTCGGCCTCTATGCGGCGAAGCAGGCGCAGCGCGGCAAGCCGCGCGCGGGGCAGGCGCCGGAGCGCGGCGTGGTGGAGGTGAAATCCGCCCGCGACGATGCGTGGGTGACGGCGGATGGCGAACAGGTGAGCCGCTATTGGGGCCGCTACCGCCTCGTCCTCGTCACCAACACCCGCGATTTCGTGCTCGTCGGCGCCGGCGCCGGCGCCGACGGCCGCCCGGCGCGGCTGGAGACCTTCCGCCTCGCCGCAAGCGCGGAGGAATTCGCGGCGCGGCTGGAGCGCCCGCGGGCCTTCGCGCGCGAGGCCGGCGCGGCGTTGGGCGAGTATCTCTCTCGCGCGCTGTCGCACCGCGCGGCGCTGGCGGAGCCGCGCGACCTGGCGTGGCTGCTCGCCTCCTACGCCCGCGACGGTCTGGCGCGCGTCGAGGCGGCGGGGGACGCGCCGGCTCTGGCGGCGGTGCGCACGGCGCTGGAGGAGGCGCTGGGAGCGCGTTTCGAGGGCGCGCGTGGGGCGCGGTTCTTCCGTTCGACGCTGGTGCAAACGCTGTTCTACGGCGTGTTCTCCGCCTGGGTGCTGTGGGCGCGGCAATCGCCGCCGCCGGCGGGCGGGTTCCGCTGGCGCGAGGCGGTGTGGAATCTCCGCGCGCCGGTGCTGGCGGCGTTGTTCCAGCAACTTTCCGCCCCCGGCCGCCTGCAACCGCTGGGGTTGGTGGAGGTTCTGGACTGGACGTCTGCGGCGCTGGACCGGGTGGACCGGGCGGCGTTCTTCGCCCGCTTCGACGAGGGCGAGGCGGTGCCCTACTTCTACGAACCCTTCCTCGAGGCGTTCGACCCCGGCCTGCGCAAGCAGTTGGGGGTGTGGTACACGCCCTCGGAGGTGGTCCGCTACATGGTGGCGCGTGTGGACCGTTCGCTGAAGCACGATCTGGGCATAGCGGACGGGTTGGCGGCGGAGAACGTCTACGTCCTCGACCCGTGCTGCGGAACGGGGGCGTATCTGGCGGAGGTGCTGCGGCGGATAGCGGCGAACCTGACGGGGCAGGGCCTGGGCGCTCTGGCGGGCGCGCGTGTGCGGCGCGCGGCTTTGGATCGGGTGTTCGGTTTCGAGATCATGCCTGCGCCGTTCGCGGTTGCGCATTTGCAGGTGGGTCTTGCGCTGCGTGCGCTGGACGCGCCGCTGGCGGAGGGGGAACGCGCGCAGGTGTTCCTGACCAACGCGCTGACGGGGTGGGAGCCGGGGGCGTCGGCGCCGTTGCCGTTCCCGGAACTGGAGGAGGAGCGCGACCGGGCGGAGCGCGTGAAGCGCGACGCGCCGATTCTCGTGGTGTTGGGCAACCCGCCCTATAACGGCTTCGCGGGGATGGCGGTGGACGAGGAGCGCGCGCTGTCCGACGCCTACCGCACGCCGCGCCGCGTCCGCAAGCCGGAGGGGCAGGGTCTGAACGACCTCTACGTGCGTTTCTTCCGCATGGCGGAGCGTCGGATAGCGGAGGCGACGGGCCGGGGCGTGGTGTGCTTCGTGTCGAACTATTCGTGGCTGGACGGGCTGTCGTTCACGGCGATGCGCGAGCGCTATCTGGAGGCGTTCGACGCGGTGCGGATCGACTGCCTGAACGGGGACAAATACAAGACGGGGAAGGTTGCGCCGGACGGGTCTCCGGATCCGAGCGTGTTTTCGACGGAGAGCGATCCGGTCGGCATCCAGGTGGGCACCGCCATCGCGACGCTGGTGCGCAAGGGCGACCACGCGCCGGCTTCGGGCATAGGTTTCCGTCATCTGTGGGGCCGGGGCAAGCGCGCGGAGTTGCTGGCGACGGCGGAGTCGGAACCGGACGCGCTTTATGACGAATTCGCACCGAATCTGACGCTCGGCCTGCCCTTCGTGCGGACGAAGGTGAGCGCGGAATGGTTCGACTGGCCATCGCTGCCGGAACTGTTCCCGGTATCGTTCCCCGGTGTGAAGACGAGTCGTAACGGCTTCCTCATCGACATCGATCTTGATCGCCTGAAGGTGCGTATCGCCGACTACTTCGACCCATCATTGAGTCACGAAGAGATCGCGCGCCGCTACCCGGCCGCGATGAAGGATACGTCGGGTTTCGACGCACGCGCGGTACGAGACACGCTGCTCACGCGCGGCGGCCCGAACCCGGACGGGTTCGTGCGCTACGTCTATCGCCCATTCGATACTCGCTGGCTGTATTGGGAGGCGGATACCGATCTGCTTGACGCGAAGCGCGCCAGCTACAAGCAACATGTTTTCGCGGGGAATCTCTGGATCGAAGCGCGCAAACACGAGGCGAAGGAGGGCTTCTCGCGGGGAACTCTCGTGCGCGACCTTGCCGACAATTTCGGTAACGGCATGTCGAGTTTCTTCCCCGTCCAGCTTCGCGACGACCGCGGCGATTCGGGACGGCGCCCCAACCTGTCCCGTGCGGCGCGATGCTATCTTGCGCGCCTTGACTCGACCGCCGAGGAGCTGTTCCATCACGTCATGGCGACCCTGCACGATCCCGCCTACCGTGAAGCGAACATCGGCGCGCTGCGCATGGAGTGGCCGCGTATCCCCCTTCCCGGCTGGCCGGACGGCGAGGCGGAGGCCGCGGCGGACACACTCGCCGAGTCGGCGGCGCGGGGCCGCGAACTCGCCCGCCTGCTCGATCCCGAAGCGCCTGTTCCGGGCGTGACGCAAGCCCCGCTGCGCCCCGAACTCGCCGCCATCGCCGTCCCCTCCACCGTGGACGGGCGCAACATGGCGGGCGACGACTTCGCGCTCACCGCCGGATGGGGCCACCTCGGCGCGGGCGGCGCCGTCATGCCCGGGCAAGGCCGCACCGTCGAACGCGCCCCGACGCCCGAGGAGCGCACAGCCAATCCCGGCCTCGGCGAAACGACCTTTGACGTCCATCTCAACGACCGCGCCTTCTGGCGCAACGTCCCCGCCGCCGTATGGAACTACAAGCTCGGCGGCTATCAGGCGCTTAAGAAGTGGCTGTCGTATCGTGAACGAACCGTCTTGGGGCGCTCTCTGGCGCCGGGTGAGGTCCAGCATTTTTCCAGCGTCGCGCGGCGCATAATTGCCGGTAACGGCGCGCCAACCCGATATCGCCCCGCGCGCCCGTTTCCCGGCTCGGAACCGGTGACGCAACTCGGACAGAGGTAAAGGCCATGAATGTGATCCCCTTGCAACAATCCTTGGGAAGGATCGGTAGCTGGAGGAAATTGCCATTCTTTAGCAGCAGTGGGCAATTTGGTGCTATATGCGCAAGTTTGGCAACTATGTCACGTCCAGTTCTACCTGAGGCGGGAAAAATCTTGCGACCGTTTGAACTAACTCAGATGGAGACTGTTCGTGTCGTGATTGTTGGGCAAGATCCGTATCCGAATTGGAATCCACGACTTGGAATTGGCCGTGCCACCGGTCTTGCTTTTGCCGTGCCGGATTACACAGTCACACTGCCACCGTCATTGAGAAATATATTCGCCGAGATCCCGAATTATCGGACAGGGCAAAACCTCGAATATTGGGCAGGGCAGGGCGTTTTGCTTGTGAACACGATATCAGCTGTTCCGGAAAATTTCTTACAGATGTCTAAGAAAGAACGAAAAGAATATCGCGAATCTATTGGCTGGCATTTTCTCATTCGAGATGTGCTTAACGCATTAGTGCGCAGAAATAATGTGTTTTTCATGTTTTTCGGAGTGCTGGCGCGCGATATGGGTATAGTACCACCAACTTTGCGCCCTCAGCAAAATTCGCTACCTAATCGGGTGATCGGAACGAGTCATCCATCACGTCCGAATAGAAAGCCGAAAGAGCCTGCTTGGATTGCTTTCAAAAAATCCAATCCGTTCCTGAAGGCAAACGCCTTTTTTCAAGGTCGTTCACGGAGACAACCTCCCATCTCTTGGTAGTGGGGATGGGTATGGTAGCGTATCGACTTACATCTTGATCGGATTTCGGCTTACACGGCCCTTGCTCCCCTATCGCGTGCGGAATCGGAGCGCTATCGCTCCGCATCCGCGCTTGCGCGGATCGCGTACTCAGTCTGGCTTAACCACTGCGACAATACCCGACGGAACCAAGGTATCCGTGGGGGTCGTTTGACGTCGCCGATCGAGCGCAGAACCTCGTAATTACACATGAGGTCGAGTAACCGGAGCACGGTCGGTTCGCTCGATTCGATCCCCAGCCGCCGCCGCGTCAGGGTTTCGTATTCACCGTCGTTGAGATTGCGTCCGTGGGAGAACTCTTGCTCCAGCACGATGAACTGCCGCGCGAGATCGCCGTGACGGTCGGCGCGGCGCGCCCGCGACCGTGACAGTGTTCCATATCTCGTAGAAGCGCCGCCGCCGGTCGTGATAGCGAACCGAGCGCCGGACGGCGAAGAGGAGATCGTATGTCCTGTCGTCGAGATCGTCCATCGTTCTAGTCGTCTTTTCCCTTCGGGGGACGCTCCGGACGGGTAGGGTGTTCGGGTTTCAGCGTATTGGTGACCGTGATCGCTCCTCCGTCCGCAACGTCCGCAAAATCGATGCTTCCGGACGCAGATGAACGATCGGATCGATCTCGGTCCGGCTTTCCCTCCGTTCGATTCCGCGGGCCGCCATCGGACGTTCGGGGTTTGCGATCCGGCATTCGACGTCATCCTCCGGCGGCTTCCCATCCCGAATCTTGCGCCGACGATCACCGCGCGCGAATCGCGGCGTCGCACATCCGCTCCGCGGCCGGACTCCGGATTGCCTTGTCCCGGCGAGGCGGTCAATCCCCTCCGGCTTTTCGGCCGCGGCGCGCTTCGCCGGGGCCGGGGTCGCCGCCGTCAACGGCGCCAAGCCGGGCGGACCATGGTCCTCTCCCGCAAGGGCCGCGAACGCGCTTTAATGGGGAAGAGATCCGGATGCCCCGGCGGGCCCGTCGGCGCACGCTGCCCCGCCGGCAAGCAGCGCCTCGGCGCGCGGCCTCTCCCGGAATCCCGGAGGCGCAATTCGCGAGGCGTGTGCATGGCCCGATCCCACCCCACCGATCTCCCTGGGACCGCCGGCGTCCTCGCCGGCATCGTCGATGACGGCGCGCCGCCCCGCCCGGTTGCGCGCCAGCCCCGACCCGTGCGCGCGCCCGTCGGTCGCCGGCTTTCGCAATGGCCGGGAGCGCGCTTCGCGCGGGCCGGCGAGGACGCCGGCGCTCCCAGGGGAATCGCACGCCGCGCCCATGCGCGGCCCCGCCCGGTTCTCCCGGAACTCCCCTATCCCGGGTGCGCGGGCGTCCTGCCCGCCTCGCGCGAAGCGCGACACGCCGACGGCCCGTATCCCGCAATCGCGCATCCGCGATCCCGGATCCGGGCGCCGCGCCGCCCCGCCCGGTTCTCCCGGAATTCCCCCGTCCCGGAAGCCCGCCCGCCTCGCGTCCCGCAAATCCCGCAATTGCGAACCCGCAATCCCGGATCCGGGAACCGCGTCGCTTCGCCCGGTTCTCCCGGAATTCCCCCGTCCCGGAGGCCCGCCCGCTTCGCATCCCGCAAATCCCGCAATTGCGAACCCGCAATCCCGGATCCGGGCGATGCGCCGGCGCGCGGCCCCGCCCGGTTGTCCCGGAACTCCCGGACCGCCCCCGTCCCGGAGGCCCGCCCGCCCCGCGTCCCGCAAATCCCGCAATTGCGAACCCGCAATCCCGGATCCGGGCGCCGCGCCGGCGCGCGGCCCGCCCGGTTATCCCGGAACTCCCGGACCGCCCCCCATCCCGGACGCCCGCCCGTCCGCGGCCTCGGACGTTCGCTACCGGGTTTTACGCCGCCGGGCGGCGCGCGGCGGAAGCCGGAGACGTAGTCGTAAACCAGTTTCGACGTCGCGGTGTTGTTGCAGACGACGATGAAGCAGGCCGGCGAAGCGGCGGCTCCGCCAGTGGCGCAGCAGGCGCGCCGTCTCCGGCGTCACCCGCCATTGCTCCTCGGGGAGGCTCCGCCACGCGTCGACGGCGCGGCGGACTCCACCGATGAGGTCGGCCAGGTCGTATTGCCGGTTCCCGTCCGAGAGCCGCTCCGCCGCCGCGTCGAGGACCATCGCGCCCCGGCCGCGCCCGCGCTTGCGCGGCTTCGGGACCGGCGCGAGGAACGACACCGCCTGCCGCCCGTCGACGATCGTGTCGGCCGGCTGGCCCTCGGAATCGAGCCGCCAATGCCGCGACGGACGCGCATAGGGCGAGTCGAGGATCGGGCGTTCGAAGAACCTTCCCGCCATCGCCGCCGCCCGTGTCCCGCCGCGCGGTGCTATACTCCCGCCCCGGCGCGGGCGGAAGGGGAGGGCGGCGTGGAATTCGACCTGGCGATCAGGAACGGCATGGTGGTGGACGGGTCGGGCATGCCCCGCTACCGCGCCGATGTGGGCGTGAAGGACGGCGTCATCGCCCGCATCGGGCGGATAACGGCGCCCGCCGACCATGTCATCGACGCCGAGGGCCACGTGGTCGCCCCCGGCTTCGTCGACGGCCACACCCATATGGACGCGCAGGCGTTCTGGGACCCGCTCGGCAGTTGCTCCTGCTACCACGGCGTCACCACCGTCGTTATGGGCAATTGCGGCTTCACCCTGGCGCCCTGCCGCGAGTCCGAGACCGATTACGTGTTCCGCAACCTCGAGCGCGCGGAGGACATCTCGCGCGACGCCATGCTCGCCGGCATCGACTGGTCGTGGGAGAGCTACCCCGAATATCTCGACGCGGTGGAGGCGGCGCCGAAGGCGATCAACTACGCCGGCTACGTCGGCCATTCGGCGCTGCGCACCTACGTCATGGGGGAGCGCGCGTTCGACGCCGCCGCGACGGAGGACGAGCGGGACCGGATGGTCCGGCTGGTCCAGGAGTCGGTGCGCGCCGGCGCCATCGGCTTCTCCACCTCGCGCAGCCCCAGCCATCGGACGTCGGACGACCGCCCGGTGGCGAGCCGCGCCGCGCCGTTCGACGAGGTCCGCGCCATCGTGCGCGGCATGGGCGATATCGGCGCCGGGATATTCCAGCTGGCGATG
The DNA here is from genome assembly GCA_965242575.1 of Alphaproteobacteria bacterium. Taxonomy (GTDB): domain Bacteria; phylum Pseudomonadota; class Alphaproteobacteria; order UBA7887; family UBA7887; genus JANQOH01. Next base: position 518,122 of record OZ251461.1, on the reverse strand, counting down.
GAGCGCGGCGAGGACGCCTACATGGAGGGCGTGTACCGGTCGCTCGCCGGCCTGTCGATCGAGACCGGGCGGCCCGTCACCTTCGGCAGCCTGAGCCGCCGCGAACGGCCCGGCCAGTGGCGCCGCTTCTACGACATCGTCGCCGAGGGCAACCGCGCCGGCGCGCGCATCTTCCCGCAGGTCCACAGCCGCGAGCTCAATTCGATCCTGTCGTTCCGCACCAACATGCCGTTCGACTCGCGCGAGGTGTGGCGCGACGTCCGCGCCCGCCCGCTGGCGGCGCAGAAGGCCGCGCTGGCCGACCCGGAGACGCGCGCGAAACTGGTCGCGGCGGCGGAGCGCCCGCATGACGGGCCGGAGGCGATCGGCGCCGAGGCGCGCCCGCCGGAATGGGACATCTTCTACGTCATGGACCGGGTGGCGCGCCCGCACCGGTCGATGGCGGAGATCGCCCGCGAACGCGGCGTCGCCCCGGTCGAGGCGATGATCGACCTGGCGCTGGAGCACGACCTGGAGCTGTTCTTCCGCCAGCCGCTCGCCAACGAGGACCAGGACGCAGCGCTGGCGCTGATGAAACACCCCGATTCGGTGGTGACGTTCTCGGATTCGGGCGCGCACGTGTCGCAGATCATGGACTCGTCGCTGCAAACCCATCTGCTGAGCCATTGGGTGCGGCAGGAGGAGGCGTTCGCGCTGGAGGAGGCGGTGCGCCTCCTCACCTACGACACGGCGACGCGGTGGGGCTTCCACGACCGCGGCCTGCTGCGCGAGGGGATGGCCGCCGACATCGTGGTGTTCGACCCCGACGCCGTCGCGCCGCGCATGCCGGAGGTGGCGGACGACCTGCCGGCGGGCGCGCGGCGCCTGCTGCAAAAGGCCGACGGCATCGCCGCCGCCGTGGTCGGCGGCGAGATCGCGCTGCGCGGCGGCGAGCCCACCGGCGCGCTTCCCGGCCGCCTGCTCCGCGGCCCGCTGGCGCGAAACTGAGGGTTCCCCGCCGCCGTCCGCCCCGGGCAGAAAGACCCGGACCCGCGTCAGTAGCGGTAGTAGTCGGGCTTGAACGGCCCCTCCACGGGGACGGCGATGTAGTCCGCCTGCGCTTGCGACAGCGCGGTGAGCCGGGCGCCCACCTTCTCCAGGTGCAGCGCCGCCACCTTCTCGTCGAGGCGCTTGGGCAGGGTATAGACCTTCTTTTCGTAGGCCGCGTGGTTGGTCCAGAGTTCGATCTGCGCCAGCACTTGGTTGGTGAACGACGCGCTCATCACGAAACTCGGATGGCCGGTGGCGCAGCCGAGATTGACCAGCCGCCCCTTGGCCAGGACGACGATCCCCTTGCCGTCGGGGAAGACCACCCGGTCGACCTGCGGCTTGATCTCGTCCCACTCCATGTTGCCGAGCGCGGCGATCTGGATCTCCGAATCGAAGTGGCCGATGTTGCACACGATGGCGCCGTCCTTCATGGCGCGCATGTGCTCCAGCGTGATCACGTCGATATTGCCGGTGGCGGTCACGAACACGTCGCCGACGGGCGCCGCCTCGTCCATCGTCGCCACCTGGAAACCCTCCATCGCCGCCTGGAGGGCGCAGATCGGGTCGATCTCGGTGACCGTCACCCGCGCGCCGGCGCTGCGCAGCGACTCCGCCGAACCCTTGCCCACGTCGCCGTAGCCGGCCACCACCGCGACCTTGCCGGCGAGCATGACGTCGGTCGCGCGGCGGATGCCGTCCACCAGGCTTTCGCGGCAGCCGTAGAGGTTGTCGAACTTCGACTTGGTGACCGAGTCGTTGACGTTGATCGCCGGCGCCGCCAGCGTCCCCGCCCGCTCCATTTCGTAAAGGCGGTGGACCCCCGTCGTCGTCTCCTCCGACAGGCCGCGCACCCCGGCCATCAGCTCCGGATGTTTCTCGTGCATGACCCCGGTCAGGTCGCCGCCGTCGTCGAGGATCATGTTCGGAGTCCAGCCGCCGGGACCGCGCACGGTGCGGTCGATGCAGCGCCAGAACTCCTCGTCGGTCTCGCCCTTCCAGGCGAAGACGGGGAATCCCGCCGCCGCCATCGCCGCCGCCGCGTGGTCTTGGGTCGAGAAGACGTTGCAGCTGGACCAGCGCAGCTCGGCGCCGAGCGCCCGCAGCGTCTCCATGAGCACCGCGGTCTGGATGGTCATGTGCAGGCAGCCGGCGATTCGCGCGCCGGCGAGCGGGCGCGCGGCGGCGTATTCCTCGCGCAGCGCCATCAGCCCGGGCATTTCCGCCTCGGCGAGGGCTATCTCTTTGCGCCCCCAATCGGCGAGCGCCATGTCGGCGACCTGGCGGTCGGCGGTTTCGGTCATCCGGAATCTCCAGGGACATCGCGCCCGGCGGGGCGGCGCGGGGATATAAACATATCCTTATGCAAGCCGTCAACGCGCCCCGGCGCCGTTCACTCCTCGCCGAAGCGGTCGGCGACCAGCGCCGCCAGGGCGTCGAGGGCCGCCGCCGCGTCGGGGCCGTCGGCGGCGAGCTCGAGCGTGCTGCCGGGGCCGGCCGCCAGCATCATCAGGCCCATGATCGACCGGCCGGACACCTCCGCGCCGTTGCGCGCCACCGTCACCTCGGCCGCGAACTCCGACGCCAGTTTGACGAACCGCGCCGACGCGCGGGCGTGCAGCCCGCGGCGGTTGACGACGGTGACGACGCGCGCCGCCGCCGTCATTCCGCCTCGCCCTCCAGCAGCCGGCTGGCGACGCCGATATATTTCCGCCCCACCTCGCCGGCCAGGGCGGCGGCCTCCTCCAGCGCCACCTCCTCGTCCAGGCTGGCGAGTTTGATCAGCATGGGCAGGTTGACCCCGGCGATCACCTCGACGCGCGCCTCGCGCATGATCGAGATCGCCAGATTCGACGGCGTGCCGCCGAACATGTCGGTGAGCAGCAGCACCCCCTGTCCGCCATCGACCGCGGCGACGGCGTCGAGGATGTCGGCGCGCCGCCGCTCCAGGTCGTCGTCGGGGCCGATGCAGACGCTGCGCATCGCGTCGCGAGGGCCCACGACGTGCTCCGCCGCGGCGACGAACTCCTCCGCCAGGCGGCCGTGGGTCACCAGCACCATGCCAATCATCGCCGCGCTCCCCGCCGGACACGCCTGCGCTTATGGCCCGCCCGGCCCCGCCGCGCCAGAGTCTCCGCCGAGGGCGCCGGCGACGGGGCGCCACGCGCCGCCCGCCGCCGCCCGCGCCGCGGCCCGGACCAGCGCGGCCGCCGAGGCGCGCCGCGCCGCCACCGCCAGCGCCGGCAGCGCGACGCCGAGCAACTCGCGGGCCGCCGCCTCGGGCAGGCGCTCGATCTCGCGCGCCGGGTCCAGGTCGGCGACCAGCGCCAGCGCGGTCGGCCCGCGCGCCGGCAGGCGAACGATGCCGAGGCCGCGGACTTCGAGCAAGCCGGCGAGCGCCGGCGGCGCGTCGGCGACCAGGCGCCCGCCCGCGCGCCGCAGCGCCACCCGGTCGTCGGCGACCAGTTCGGCGCCGCCATCGACCAGCCGCAGCGCGAGGTCGGACTTGCCGGAGCCCGACGGCCCCACCAGCAGCACCCCGCGCCCGCCGATGGCGACGCAACTGGCGTGGACGCACGCCCCGGCCATGCCCGGCGCCCGCGGCGGCGCGCGGTCCGCGCCGGGTCAGGCCGCCTTGCCGACGGCGCCCGGCTCCACCAGGGCGGCGTAGAGCGCGTCCTCGCCCCTGGCGCCGCGCAGCCGCTCGCACTGCGCCTTGTCGCGCAGCAGCCGGGAGACGCGGGCGAGCGCCTTGAGGTGGTCGGCGCCGGCGGTGTCGGGCGCCAGAAGCATGAACATCAGGTCCACCGGGCGGTCGTCCACCGCGTCGAACGGGATCGGCGTGTCGAACCGCGCGAACAGCCCCCACAGCCGGTCGATTTCGGCCAGTTTGGCGTGCGGGACGGCGACGCCGAAGCCGACGCCGGTGCTGCCCAGCCGCTCGCGCTCCAGCAGCACCTCGAGGACGCGGCGCTCGCCGACGCCGGTCAGCAGCGCGGCGCGCGCGGCGATCTCCCGCAGCGCCTGCTTCTTGCTCGTCGCCTTCAGGCCGGAGAGAACGGCGTCGCGGCGGAGCAGGTCCGCTAACTCCATCGCCCCGCGCCCTCAGCCGCGCTCCGCCGGGTCGGCGGGGTCGAGCCAGCCGATGTTTCCGTCCTCGCGGCGATAGACCACGTTGTGGCGTCCGTTGCCGGCGTTGCGGAACATGAGCACCGGCAACTGGCCCAGCTCCAGCCGCATCACCGCATCGCGCACCGCGAGGGTGTGGATCGGCGTCGTCGACTCGGCGATGGTGACGGGGCCGTCGACTCCCGCCTCCGGCTCCGGCTCGTCCTCGTTCTCCGCCGCGAGCACCGTCTGCCGCGCGACCTCGCCGGACTCGTCGGCGGCGGGGTCCTCGGCGGCGGGCGGGCGCCGGTCGTGGTGATCGGTCAGCCGCCGCTTGAAGCGCCGCAGGCGCTTCTCGATGCGGTCCGCCGCCATTTCGAACGCGGCCTGGATGTCGTCCGCCTCGGCGTGGGCGCGCGCCGAGACGCCGCGCCGCGCATGCACCGAGATGTCGCTCCGATACAGGTGGCGCGCCCTGGAGAACTGCACCTGGGCGTCCAGCGCCTGCCGGAAGTATTTGCCGACGCGCGCCGCGAGGCGGCTCTCGACGCGGCCGCGCAACGCCTCGCCGAGCTCCACGTGTCTGCCGCTTACGAAAACTTGCATGGGTCCGGAATCCGAATTCGGGGCGCCGCGGCCCGCCCGCGCGGGCCGGCGCGACGGGACCGACGCTAGCCCGGCGCGCCGGGCGCGTCAACGCCGGCCTTCGCCCCAAGCGCGCCGGATGCGCGCCTCACAGGCGCGCCCCCTTCCGCCGCCGGCGCTCGAACGACGAGGGAATGTTCATGGATTCCCGATACTTGGCGACGGTGCGCCGGGCGATGTCGACGCCCGATTCGCGGAGCAGCGCGACCAGGAGCTCGTCCGATAACGTCCGCTTCGCGCATTCTTCGTCGATCAGCGCGCGGATGCGCTGGCGCACGGACTCGGCGGCGCGGGGCGCGCCGCCGTCGGCGGCCGGAACCGCCGCCGAGAAGAAGCGCCCGAGCGCGAACACGCCGCGCGGCGTGGCGGCGAATTTGCCGCTCGCCACCCGGCTCACCGTGCTTTCGTGCAGCCCCACCCGGTCCGCCACCTCCCGCAGCGTCAGCGGCTCGAGGCGGTGGACTCCGTGGCGCAGGAAGCCGTCCTGCCGGCGGACCAGTTCGACCGACACCTTGAGAATCGACTCCGCGCGCCGTTCGAGCGCCCGCACTATCCAGTCGGCGGATTGCAGCCGTTCGCGGATCCAGGCCGCGTCGGCGCCGCCCCGGCGGCCGGGGGGCGCGCGGTAGCGGCGGTCCACCGTCAGGCGCGGCGCGGCGGTCTCGTTCAGCGACACCGCCCAGCCGCCGCCGCGCGCCCGCACCAGCACGTCGGGGACGATCGCCGGCGGCGGCGCGCCGTCGAACGCCGCTCCGGGCTTCGGATCGAGGGCGCGGATCTCCCGCGCCCGGGCGATGACCTCCTCTTCGCCCACGCCGCAGCGCGCCGCCAGGGCGGCCGGGTCGCGGCGCGCCAGCAGGTCGAGATTGTCGAGCAGCCGCTCCATCGGCCCGTCGAGCCGGCCGCGCTCGGCGAGCTGCAACGCCAGGCATTCGCGCAGGCTCCGCGCGCCGACGCCGACCGGCTCGCACGCCTGGACGCGCGCCAGCGCGCGCTCGACGCGGTCCTCCGAACAGCCTAGCCGCGCGGCGACCGCGGCCGGATCGTCCGCGAGGTAGCCGGCGTCGTCGAGGCCGTCGATGAGATGGCCGCAGATCGCCCGCTCCACCGGGTCGGCCGTATCGACGCCCACCTGCTCCTCGAGGCTCCGGCGCAGCGTCGCGCGGTCGGCGAGGGAGTCCGCCGCGCCGTCGAAGGACGCGAAGCCGCTCCCCCCTCCGCTCCCCCACGCGACGGCGCCGCCGGCGAAGGAATCGACGTACGGGCCGCCGGGCGACTCGGCGGCCGGGTCCGGTTCGGGTTCGGCGCGTTCGAGCAGCGGGTTGCGCTCGATCTCGCGCTCCGCCCATTCCTGCAATTCGAGGTTGGAGAGCCGCAGCAGCCCGATGGCCTGCCGGAGCCGGGGCGCGATGACCGGCGACTGGCCGAGGCGCAGCTCCAGCCGCGGCGCCCCAGCCATCGCCCCGCGAATTCCCGGCGGCCGGCTAGAGCCGGAAGCGGTCGCCGAGATACACCCGCCGCACGCCCTTGTCGGCGACGATCTCCCCCGGCGACCCCTCCATGAACACCAGCCCATCGTGCAGGATGTAGGCGCGGTCGACCACGTCGAGCGCCTCGCGCACGTTGTGGTCGGTGATCAGCACGCCGATCCCCCGATCCTTCAGATGCGCGACCAGGTCGCGGATCTCGGCGACCGCTATGGGATCGATCCCCGCCAGCGGTTCGTCGAGGAGCATGAAGTCGGGCCGCGCCGCGAGGGTGCGGGCGATCTCCAGCCGCCGCCGCTCCCCGCCCGACAGGGCGGCGGCCGGCGAATGCCGCAGATGGCCGATGGAGAACTCGGCCAGCAGTTCGTCGAGCGCCGTCTCGCGGTATTCCCGCGCCGGCTCCACCGCCTCCAGGACGACGCGGATGTTGTTCTCGACGCTCAGGCCGCGGAACGCCGACGCCTCCTGCGGCAGGTAGCCGACGCCGAGACGGGCGCGGCGGTACATCGGCAGGTCGGTGACGTCGTGGCCGTCGATCAGGACGCTGCCGGTCTCGGCGGCGATCAGGCCGGTCATCAGGTAGAAGCAGGTGGTCTTGCCGGCGCCGTTCGGCCCCAGCAGGCCCACGACCTCGCCGCGCTTCACCGAGACCGACACGTCGCGCAGGACCGGGCGGCGGCGGTAGCTCTTGCCCAGCCGCCGCCCCTCCAGCCCGCTCGCCTCGGCGACGAGGCGCGGGGCCGGCAAAGAGTGGCCGTCGGCGCTCATTCGCCGGCCTCCCCGCCGGGCGCCGCGTCGAAATCGCCGCCGGAGTCGTCGCCGCCGGAGTCGTCGCCGCCGGAGTCGTCGTCGCCGGAGTCGTCATCGCCGGATCGGGGAACCAGGATCGCCGTCACGCGGCCGGTCCCGGGCGCGGCGAGCAGCCGGCTGACGCCGGTGTCCAGGTCCATCTCCAACCGCCCGCCCCGCGCGACGCTCTCGCCCTGCATGAGCACGACGTCCCCCTCCAGCGTCACCTGCCTGTTGGCTATGTCGTAGGCGCCGGCGGAGCCGCTGGCCACTTCGTCGGGAGTCACCAGCCGCACGTTGCCCTCGGCCTCGATCAGCCGCACGTCGTCGCCCTCCTCGTCCTCCCCGGCGCCGCGCTCGGCGAGATAGGCGGTGAGGACGTCCGCGAACAGGCGGTAGCGCCCCTGGACCGCGTCGGCGGCGCCCCGGGCGATGGCGATGCGCTCGTTGTCCATCCACTCCATGACGTCGGCGGTGATCTCCACCGGCTCGTCGGCCTCGTCCTCGAACTGCGCCGCCGCCGGCCCGGCGGCGAGCCACGCCGCCGGCGCGAGCGCGAACACCGACCGGACCGCCTTCATCGCCCGCCTCCCTCCCGTTGCGCCGGATGCAGCACCAGCGTGGGGCGGCCGCCGCAGCGGAGCCGCCGGTCCTCCGACGCATAGGCGCAATCCGCCGCGTCGAGCCGCCACCATGGCCCCTCGCCCTGCACCGGGCCCGCCGTGGTCCGGGCTTCTCCCGAGCGCATGTCGAACACCGCCGCGCCGGCGCGCAGCGCGAGGCCGGATTCGACGCGGACGTCGACTCCCCCCGCGAGCCGCAGGGTCTCCCGCTCGCGGTCCAGCACTCCGCTCGCCGCGGCGACGGTCATCGCGCCGTCCGCCGGAGTCGCCAGGCGCGCGTCGGGCCGGGCGAGATGCACCCGGTCGCCGATGGCCGGCCGCCACGCCGATTCGGCCGTCACCACGTAGGGCCGGAGCGCCGAATCCGCGCTTTCGAAGCGCGGCGCGAGCGCCTCGGCGCGCCGCCCCGCCCCCAGCGCCGCCGCGCCGGCCGCGGGCGCGGCCGCACGCGGGCCGTCGCCGCCGCCGACCAGCAGCGGCCAGCTGACCAGCGCCGCGGCGAGCCCGGCCGCGGCGGCGGGGAACAGCGCGCGCATCAGCGCGGCGCGGCGGCGCCACCCCGCCTCGGCGCGCATCGCCTCGCGCATCCCGCCGCGCGCGCGCCAGCCGCCGACGAACGCGCCCCGGCCCGCCGGGCTCATCCGCCGAGCCCCGCGCGCAGGCAATCGAGCGAGTGCAGGATTCCCACCGGCCGGCCGTCCTCCACCGCGAACAGCGCGCCGATCTTCCGCGCGCTCAATTCGAACAACGCCTCGGACGCCAGCCGGCCGGGGGCGATGGCGCACGGGTTCCGCGTCATCACTTCGTCCACCCGCCGCTCGAGCAGGTCGGGCGCCATGTGGCGGCGCAGGTCGCCGTCGGTGATCACGCCCGTCAGCGCCCCGGCGGAGTCGACGATCCCCACGCAGCCGAAACTCTTGGCGGTCATCTCCACCACCGCCTCGCTCATGCGCGCGCCCTCCGGCGCCAGCGGAACCGAGTCGCCCGAATGCATCAGGTCGGCGACGGTGGCCAGCCGCGCGGCCAGGCTTCCGCCCGGGTGCAGCAGGCGGAACGCCGACCCGGTGAACCCGGCGCGCTCCATCAGCGCCACCGCCAGCGCGTCCCCCAGCGCCATCGCCATCGTCGTCGAGGTGGTGGGCGCGAGGCCGTTAGGGCAGGCTTCCGGCGCATCGGCGAGGACCAGCGCCACGTCGGCGCGCGCCGCCAGCGTGCCGCCGGCCCGCCCGACGATGGCGACCAGAGGTATCCCCCGCCGCCCCGCATGGGCCACGATGTCGTTCAACTCCACCGTCTCGCCGGAGTTGGAGAGCGCGAGCACGGTGTCGCGGCGGGCGATCATGCCGAGGTCGCCGTGGCGCGCCTCCGCCGGATGGACGTAGCCCGCCGGCGTCCCCGTCGACGCCAGCGTGGCGGCGATCTTGCGGGCGACGTGGCCGGACTTCCCCATGCCGGTGGTCATCGTCCGGCCCGCCGTCGCCGCGAGTATGTCGACGGCGGCGGCGAAGCGGTCGTCGAGCGCCCGCGCCAGCTTCGCCAGCGCGGCGGCCTCGAGGTCGAGCACGCGCCGCCCGGCGGCGACGGCGTCCGCCGCGGACGGCGGATATGCGCGGGGTTCGGGGGTCAATGCGCGAATATGTCCTCGTCCGCCCAGCCGGCGAGGTCGAGCGCCGCGCGCACCGGGACGAAGGCGAAGCACGCCGCCGCCAGCTCGGCGCGGCCGTCGCGCGTGAGCATCGCGTCGAGGCGTTCGCGCAGCCGGTGGAGGTACAGCACGTCCGCCGCCGCGTAGGCGCGCTGCGCCGCGCTCAACTCGGCCGCCGCCCAGTCCGACGATTGCTGCTCCTTGGAGAGCGCGACTCCGAGCAGCTCGCCGGCGAGGTCCTTCAACCCGTGCCGGTCGGTGTAGGTCCGCGCGAGCCGCGACGCGATCCTGGTGCAATAGACCGGGCGGCAGACGACTCCGAAGGCGCGCCGCAGCGCCGCCACGTCAAACCGCGCATAGTGGAAGATCTTGGCGCGGCCCTCGTCGCCGAGCGCGCGGCGCAGGTTCGGCGCGGCGTAGTCCGGTTCGGGGAAGTGGACGAGATGCGCGTCGCCGCCGCCGTCCGAGAGCTGGACGACGCACAGCCGGTCGCGGTGGTGCCTGAGGCCGCGCGTCTCGGTGTCGACCGCGATGTCGCCGGCGAAGGACACGCCGGCGGGCAGGTCGAAGCGGTGCAGGTGGACTGTCACGTACGGGCGGCCCGCCGGTTCGGGGATGCGTTCACCGCCCCGCTGGTGCCCAGGAGAAGACTCGAACTTCCACGACCTTGCGGTCACTGGCACCTGAAGCCAGCGCGTCTGCCAATTCCGCCACCTGGGCTCCGGCGCGGCCGCGCCCGCCGCCGCACATGTCGGCGGGGCGTGCGCGCAGCTCGGCGAATACGCCGCCGGCGCGGCGCTGTCAACACCGCGCCGCGAGCTGGCGCGCCGCAGCGCGGCGGGGCAATGTCGGCGCGGCCGCGAACGGGAGGAATCGAAGGGAGGACGGGGGGCATGGCGACGGTCCAGGCGACGGTTTTCGGCGGTTCGGGCTTCATCGGCCGCTACCTCGCGCGGCGCCTCGCCCGGGCGGGCGCGCGGGTCGTAGCCGCGGCGCGCCATCCCGAACGCGCCGGGTTCCTCGGCCCCATGGGCGATGTGGGGCAGGTCGTCCCCGTCGCCGCCGACATCGGCGACAACGCGGCGGTCGCGGCGGCGGTCGCGGGCTCCGACCTGGTGGTCAACCTGGTGGGCGTCCTCCACGAATCCGGGCGGCGGACCTTCGACGCCGTCCACGTCGCGGGCGCGGCGCGCGTAGCCCGCGCCGCCGCCGCGTCCGGCGCGCGGCGCCTGGTCCACGTCTCCGCCATCGGCGCCGCCGCCGACTCCCCCGCCGCCTACGGGCGGAGCAAGGCCGCCGGCGAGGAGGCCGCGCGGGACGCCTTCCCCGGCGCCGTTATCGTCCGCCCCAGCGTCGTGTTCGGCCCGGAGGACGATTTTCTCAACCGCTTCGCCGCCCTGGCGCGCCTCGCCCCGGCCCTGCCGCTGCCGGACGGCGGGCGGACGCGCCTCCAGCCCGTCCATGTCGGCGACGTGGCGGAAGGTCTGGCGCGCGCGGCGGAGCGCCCGGAATCGGCGGGGCGCATCCACGAGTTCGGCGGCCCCGGCGTCCATAGTTTCCGCGAGGTGTTGAAGTTCGTCCTCGCTGCGACGGGCCGGCGCGCGCTTCTCGTCCCGGCTCCCCGCGCGCTGTTGTCGTTGCCGGCGCGCCTGTTCGAGTTGCTTCCCGACCCGCCGCTCACCCGCGACCAGCTGGCGATGCTGTCTCGCGACAACGTCGTCAGCGCGGACGGCGGCGTCGTCCGCCTCGCCGATCTGGGGATCGCCCCCGCCGCCCTGGAGGCGGCGACCGACTACCTCGCCCGCTTCCGCCCCGGCGGCGGCGCCCGCCCGGCGCGGCTCGGCCGATAGGCGGCTCTCACACCGGTCCAACCAGCCCGCATTCTCCGGACCCGCCACCAGGGCGGGCCGGGAAACGCGGGTTAAACCGCGGGTTTCGTCCAGGCGGCGGCGGCGGCCTCGCCGGCGCGGGCGGCGGTCTTCGCCGCCATCCCCGCCAGGGCGCCGCCCTCGGCCAGCCACGCCTCCGCCGCGCGGCGCGCCTCGCGCGTCTGGAGGTCCATCAGCTCGACCGGGTCCTTGCAGGCGAGCGCCTTGCCGGACGCCGCCATGCCCTCGCCGATGGCGGCCGCCGCGCGGCCGGCCATCCGCCCGGCGATTTCGGTCCAGCCCTCGGCGGCGATCCGGCCGCCGTCCAGCCACGCGCCCATCGTCTTGCGGCCGGCGTCGGCCGCGCCGTCCCAGTCGCGAAACGCCTTCATCGCCGCCTCCATGCGCTCTCCGTGGAGCGCGAAGAGCTTGTCCCAGCCGCCCGAAACGGCCTCCGCGCCCGCGCCCGAATCCGCGCCGCGCCCGGCGGCGCCGGTCTTCCTTTCCGTCATCGCTCGCGTCCTCCGCCTTTTTCGATCCGCAACCCGCGGCATGGCGGCCGCGCCGCCATGCTGCATCGCAACATGGCGGAATATGCGGCCCGCTCGGGGATCCGTCAACGGGAAAATTGTGCGTTGCAGCAATTTATTTCGCGCCGCCGCCGGGCGGAGCCGCGACAAAATCTCAAAAAAAGCGATTTTCCCCTTGATAATGCGCCGAATCGGCGTATTGGAAAGGCATGTCACTCGCATCGCGCAAGTGGCGCGGCGCGGCGGCGGGCCTGGCGATCTGCGGGTGCGTCGTCGCGGCGGCCGCGCCGGGATGGGCGGGTTACGCCGCCTTCGTCGTCGACGCCGACAGCGGCGCCGTCCTCCACCGGGAGAACGCGGACACGCGGAACTACCCCGCGTCGCTCGCCAAGATGATGACGCTCTACCTGGTGTTCGAGTCGATCGACCACGGCGTCGTCGCGCTGGACACGCGCCTGCCGGTCTCGGCCCGGGCGGCGGCGCGCCCGCCGTCGCGGATCGGCCTGCGCGCGGGGGGGCGCATCACGCTGCGCGACGCCGTCCGCACGCTGGCGGCGAAGTCGGCGAACGACGTCGCCACGGTCATCGCCGAATATTTTTCGGGCAGCGAGGCGCAATTCGCGCAGCTGATGACGAACCGCGCGCGCGCGCTGGGGATGTCGCGGACCACGTTCCGCAACGCCTCCGGCCTGCCGGACGCGCGCCAGCTGACCACCGCGCGCGACGTCGCCACGCTGGCGCGGGCGCTCTACCGGCGGTTCCCGCACCACACGCATTTCTTCGCCAACCGCAGCGTGACCTATCGCGGGACGCGCTACCGCAACACCAACCGGCTGCTCGGCGCGTATCCGGGGATGGACGGCGTCAAGACCGGATACATCCGCGCGTCGGGGTTCAACCTGGCGGCGTCGGCGCGGCGCGACGGCGCGCACCTCATCGCCGTGGTGATGGGCGGCAAGTCGTCGCGGAGCCGGAACGCGCGCATGCGCACCCTGCTCGACCGGGGGTTCGCCCGCGTCGCGGCGGGCCGGGCGGAGCTGGCGGAGGTCCGCCGGCCGCGGCCGAAGCCCGCCGCCTGGACGCCGCCCGGCGCGGCGGCGGGCGCGGTCCGGGGCGCGGCGGCGGCGGGCTGGTCGGTGCAGCTGGGCGCGTTCGCCGACCCCGGCAGGGCGGAGCAGATGCTGGACCTGGCGCGGTTCCTCGCCCCCGCCCCGCTCGCCGGCGGAGCGGCCGTCGTCGAGCCGCTCGCCGGGCCGGACGGCGCGGTGTTCCGCGCCCGGCACACCGGCCTCGGCGAGGACGCGGCGCGGCGGACCTGCCGGGCGATCCTGCCCCACGGCCTGCCCTGCGCCATCGTCCCGGCGCCGACCTCGTGAGCCGAGGGTGAGATGGACGGCGCCGAGATCGACCGGAAACGCGACGCGCTGGTCGTCGTCGACGTCCAGAACGACTTCTGCCCCGGCGGCGCGCTCGCGGTCCCGGGCGGCGACGAGGTCGTCCCGGTCATCAACCGCCTCGCCGCGGCGTTCGACCTCGCGGTCGTGACGCAGGACTGGCACCCGCCGGGGCATAGCTCCTTCGCCTCGCGCCATCCCGGCGCCGCGCCGTTCGACACGGTCGACACGCCCTACGGGCCGCAGACGCTGTGGCCCGACCATTGCGTCCAGGGGACGCGCGGCGCCGAACTGCATGCCGGGCTGGAGCTGCCCAACGCCGCGCTGACGATCCGCAAGGGACTCCACCCGGAAATCGATTCCTACTCGGCCTTCATGGAGAACGACCGCGCGACGCCGACGGGGCTCGCGGGCTATCTGCGCGAGCGCGGCGCGGGGCGGTTGTGGTTCTGCGGGCTGGCGCTCGATTACTGCGTCGCGTGGTCGGCGCTGGACGCGCGCCGGGCGGGGTTCGCCGCGGCGGTGGTCGAGGACGCCTGCCGCGCCATCGACCTTCAGGGGTCGCGGGCGCGGGCGCTGGACGAGCTGCGGGCGGCCGGGGTCGCGGTCGCGTCGCCGGACTCGCCGCCCGCCCGGTCGAGCCCGGCGGGAGGGGCGACGCCGCTCGCCTCGAGCTGAGCGGCGGCGGCGGCGGCGAGGCGCGCGAGGCCGGCGGCGTCGTCCGCCTCGCAGCGGACCACCAGGGCGGCCTCGGTGTTGGAGGCGCGCAGCAGCCACCAGCCGTCGGGGGTCGTCACCCGGACGCCGTCGATCTCGCAGACCTCGGCGCCGGCGCGGGCGAGGCGCGCGGCGGCCTCGGCGACGACGTCGAATTTGCGCGCGTCGGGGCAGGCGAAGCGGATCTCGGGCGTGCCGACCGCCGCCGGCAGGCGGTCGCGCAGTTCGGACGCCGATGCGCCGCTTTCGGCGATGGCGTCGAGCAGGCGCACCGCGGCGTAAAGGCCGTCGTCGTAGCCGAAATAGCGGTCGGCGAAGAATATGTGGCCGCTCATCTCGCCGGCGAGCGGCGCGCCGGTCTCCGCCATCTTGTCGCGGATGGCGGAATGGCCGGTGCGCCACATCAGCGGCGCGCCGCCGAGCGCGGCCACGCGGTCGAACAGGACGCGGCCGGCCTTGACGTCGGCGATCACCGTCGCGCCGGGCAGCGCCGCGAGGACCGGTTCGCAGAGCAGGCAGAGCAGCTGGTCGCCGCGGAGGATGCGCCCGCGGTCGTCCACCGCGCCCAGCCGGTCGCCGTCGCCGTCGAACGCCACCCCCGCGTCGCAGCCGACGCCGCGCACGGTCCCCGCCAGCAGCTCCAGGTTCTCAGGCGCGGTGGGGTCGGGATGGTGTTCGGGGAAGGTCCCGTCGACGGCCTCGCAGAGCAGGACGTGGAAGCCCGGCAGGCGCTCCGCCAGCCGCGCCATGATCGGCCCGGCGGCGCCGTTGCCGGCGTCCCAGGCGACGCGGAGCTCGCGGCGCGAGCGGTAGGCGCCGGCGAGCGCGTCGACATAGGCGCCGGAGACGTCGCGGTCCTCGGCGCCGCCGCGCCCGGACGCGAACGCGCCGCGCGCGGCGAGCCGGCCCAGCGCCCGGATCTCCGCGCCGTGGAACGCCCCGGCGCGGGTGGTCATCTTGAAGCCGTTGTGGTCGGGCGGGTTGTGCGAGCCGGTGACCATGACGCCGCCATCGGCGGCGAGCGCGCGGACGGCGAAATTGACCATCGGCGTCGGCCCCAGGCCGACGCGGACGACGTCGGCGCCGGCGGCGCGCAGCCCGGCGGCCAGCGCCGCCTCCAGCGCCGGGGAGGTCAGCCGCCCGTCGCGGCCGACGCACACCCGCGGCGCCGCGGACGCCGCGCGCAGGCGGGTGGCGAAGGCGCGGCCCAGGGCGTGCGCGTCGGCCTCCCCCAGCGTCCGCCCGGCGACGCCGCGCACGTCGTAGGCGCGCAGGACGTCGGGGTCGAATTCGTGCGAGTCAGGCGGCATCGCCGCCGCGTCCGACGCCGAAATAGCGCAGCCCGGCCGCGCGCATCTCGCGCGGGGTCCAGACGTTCCTCAGGTCGACCACTACCGGGCGGCGCAGCAGGCGCGCGATCCGCGCCGGGTCGAGGCCGCGGAACTCGCTCCATTCGGTCGCGACGACCAGGGCGTCGGCGCCGGCCATGGCCGCCTCGGCCGACTCGGCGGCGGCGGCGCCCGGCGGCGCGCCCGCCGCCACCGGGTCGAAGACGCGCACCTGCGCGCCGTCGTGCAGCAGGGCGGCGACCACGTCGCCGGCCGGGCTCTCGCGGGTGTCGTCGGTGTTGGGCTTGAAGGCGAGGCCGAGCACGGCGACGACGCGCCCGCGCACCGAGCCGCCGCACGCGGCGCGGACGCGCTCCGCCATGCTTTCGCGGCGCTTCAGATTGGCGTCGATGACGGTCTCGACGATGCGCTGCGGCGCGCCGGCCTCGCGCCCGATGCGCGCCAGCGCGCGGGTGTCCTTGGGGAAGCAGCTGCCGCCGTAGCCCGGCCCGGCGTGGAGGAATTTGTCGCCGATGCGGCCGTCGAGGCCGATGCCGTCGGCGACGCCGCGCACGTCGGCGCCGGTGCGCTCGCACAGGTCGGCGATCTCGTTGATGAAGGCGATCTTGGTGGCGAGGAAGGCGTTGGCGGCGTATTTCGTCAGTTCGGCGGTCTCGCGCGTCGCGAACAGGATCGGCGTTTCGCGCAGGTAGAGCGGGCGGTAGAGCGCGCGCAGGACGCCGCGCGCGTGGCCGCTCTCGGCGCCGACGACGATCCGGTCCGGGCGCATGAAGTCCTCGATCGCCGACCCCTCGCGGAGGAATTCGGGGTTCGAGGCGACGTCGAAATCGACTCCCGGCGCCAGGTCCGGGCGGGCCCGGGCGATGGTCCGCTCGACCTCCGCGCCGGTTCCGACGGGGACGGTGGACTTGACGACGACGACGGTGCGCCGGGCCAGCGCCCGCGCGGTCCGCTCGGCGGCGGCGAAAACGTAGCGCATGTCGGCGTGTCCGTCGCCGCGCCGGCTCGGCGTGCCGACGGCGATGAACACCGCGTCGGCGTCGGCGACGCCGTCGAGATCGAGGGAGAAGGCGAGGCGGCCGGCGGCCGCGTTGCGCGCCATGAGCGCGTCGAGGCCGGGTTCGTAGATGGGGACCTCGCCGGCGCGCAGCCGCGCCACCCGCTCGGGGTCGATGTCGACGCAGGTCACGTCGATGCCGAATTCGGAGAAGCAGGCGGCGGACACCAGGCCGACGTAACCGGCCCCGACCATGACGACCTTCACGGGCGGGGCGCCCGGCGGGCGAGGATCGCGCGCGCGCCGCCGGCCAGGTCCGGGCGCGACAGGGCGCAGGCGATGTTGGCCTCGAGGAAGCCGAGCCGGTCGCCGCAGTCGAAGCGTTCGCCCTCGAACAGCCAAGCGTGGACGGGGACCGCGCCGATGCACGCCGCCAGCGCGTCGGTCAGCTGGATTTCGCCGCCGGCGCCGCGGCGGTGGCGGCCCAGTTCGGCGAACACGCAGGGCGGCAGGACGTACCGCCCGACCACCGCGAGATCGGAGGGCGCGGATTCGGGAGAGGGCTTCTCCACCAGTCCGCGGACCTCGACGAGGCGGCCGTCGCGCGCGCCGGGGTCGATGACGCCGTAGCGGCCCACGTCGGCGCGGGCGACGGGCATGGCCGCCAGCAGGACGCCGCCGGTCTCGCGATACGCCTCCGCCATCCGCGCGAGGCAGGGGCCGGGGCCGAGGATCAGGTCGTCGGGCAGGACGACCGCGAAGGGCTCCTCGCCCACCGCGCGGCGCGCGCACCATACGGCGTGCCCCAGCCCCAGCGGCGCCTGCTGGCGGACGGCGAGGATCTCGCCGGGCGGGGCGGCGGCCGCGCGCGCCGCCGCCGCCCGGTCCGCGGCGCCCGACTCCTCCAATGCGGCCTCGAGTTCGGGCGCGCGGTCGAAATGGTCGATGACGGCGGACTTGCCCCGCGCCGTGACCAGCACGATGCGCTCGGCGCCGGCGGCGCGCGCCTCCTCGACCGCGTATTCGATCAGCGGCTTGTCCGCCACCGGCAGCATTTCCTTCGGCACGGCCCGCGTCGCGGGGAGGAAGCGGGTGCCGAGGCCGCCGACGGGGATCACCGCCGCGCGCGGGGGCGCGGTCACGCCGGCGCCGCCGCTTCGGGCGCCGCTACGTCCTCGACGTTCAGCTGCGCGCGGTTGCGGCCGCGCCAGCGGTCGCGCCGCAGCGCGCCGGCGACGTGGAGCGCGCCGCCGCGCGCGGCGAGCAGCGCCCGCCCCACCGGGCCGTCGGCGGCGCGGAAGGCGATGCCGTCCAGCCCCGCGCCGTCGAGGCCGGCGAGGCGGCAGCGGACGTGGCCCGCGCCCACCGTGTCGGCGAAGGCGATGCGGCAGGAGCGCAGGGCGAAGCGCGGCTCCGGGGCGCCGACTCCCCACGGCCCCGCGGCCTCCAGCGAGTCCAGCAGCTCCGTCGTCGCGCCGCCGGGCGACAGCGCGCCGTCCAGCAGCAGCGGGCGCGGCGCGGCGGTCACGCCGGCCGCCCGGGCGCGGGCGCGGAAGAAGCGGGCGAAGGCGTCGACGCCATCGGCGGGCAGGGTCACGCCGGCGGCCATGGCGTGGCCGCCGCCGGCGGCGGCGAGTCCGGCCTCGCGGGCGGCGCGCATCGCCGCGCCGACGTCGAACCCGGCGACCGAGCGCGCGCTGCCCTTCGCCGCGCCGTCCTCGCAGGCGAGCGCGACGGCGGGCAGGCGGCAGCGCTCGACGAGGCGGCTGGCGACGAGGCCCACCACCCCCGGATGCCAGCCGGCGCCGGCGACGACCAGCGCCGCCGGGTCCGACTCCAGCGCCGCCTCGGCCTGGACCAGCGCGTCGGCGACTGCGGCGTCCTCGATCTCGCGGCGCTCGGCGTTGAGGCGCTCCAGCCGTTCGGCGAGGGGCAGGGCGGCGTCGCGGTCGGGCGCGCACAGCAGGCGGTGGCCCAGCGACGAATCGCCGATGCGCCCGCCGGCGTTGATGCGCGGCCCGAGCACGAAGCCGAGCCGCCATGCGTCCGGCGCCGAGTCCAGGCGGGCGGTGTCGGCGAGGGCGGCGAGGCCGGGATTGCCGCGCCGCGCCATGACTTTCAGCCCCTGCCGGACGAAGGCGCGGTTGAGGCCGGTCAGCGGCGCCATGTCGCAGACCGTGCCGAGCGCCACCAGGTCGAGGAGGCGCATGAGGTCGGGCTCGCCGCCGCCGGCGAAGCGCCCGCGCGCGCGCAGCGTCCGGTTGACGGCGACGGCGAGCAGGAAGGCGACGCCGACCGCGGCCAGCGCGCCCTGCCCGCTCGAATCGCCTGTCCCGTTGGGGTTGACGAAAGCGTGGCAGGGCGGGCGCTCCGGCCCCTCGGGGTGGTGGTCGACGACGATGACGTCGAGGCCCGCTGCCGCCGCCGCGGCGAGCGGGGCGACGGCGGTCGCGCCGCAGTCGACGGCGACGACGACGCGGATTCCCTGCTCCGCCATGCGCAGCAGCGCGGGCGCGTTGGGGCCGTAGCCCTCGCGCCGGCGGTCGGGGATGTGGACGCGGACCTTGCCGCCGAGCGACTCGAGGTGGAGGCGCATCAACGCCGAGGCGGTGGCGCCGTCGACGTCGTAATCGCCGAACACGCCGACGGTCTCGCCGGCCTCCAGCGCCGCCGCGAGGCGCGCCGCCGCGCGGTCCATATCGGCGAGGGCGGACGGGTCGGGCAGCAGCGCGCGCAGCGTCGGGTCGAGCCAGGCGGCGGCGCGGTCGGGCGTGACGCCGCGCCCCGCCAGCACGCGGCAGAGAATCTCCGGCGCGTCGAGCGCTTGCGCCAGCGCCAGGGCAAGGCCGCCGCCCGGCGTTCGCTCCTCCCACCGCCGCCCGGAGGCGGAGCGGCGGACGCCGAGCAGCGCCGGCGCCTCGCCGGCGGCGCGGGCGTCAGCCAGCACGTCTCACAGTCCCTGGGTGCGCCGGCGTCCCGCCGGCATGCGCGCGAAGCGCGCACAAGCGAAGAAGACGCCGGCGGGACGCCGGCGCACCCAGGAGCCATTCACGAGCGCGGTCCGAGAGAAATGCGGGGGTCAGGCGGGATCATCGTCGAGCGGCGGTTTACGGGTGAAGTCGTGCCATGCGCGGATCGTCCGCACCGTGCCGGTCTTCGAGCGCATGATCAGCGATTCGGTCTCCGCCCCGTGCGGGCCGCGGCGGACGCCGCGCAGCATCGCGCCGTCGGTCACGCCGGTGGCGGCGAACATCACATCGCCCCGCGCCAGGTCCTCGAGGACGTATTTCCGGTCGAGGTCGGCGATTCCCATCGCCCGGGCGCGGGCGCGTTCGCCCTCGTTCCGGAACAGCAGCCGGCCCATCATCCGGCCGCCTATGCAGCGCAGCGCGGCGGCGGCGAGGACTCCCTCCGGCGCGCCGCCGGAGCCGAGATAGATGTCGACGCCGGCGTCCCGGCGCGAAGTGGCGATGACCCCGGCCACGTCGCCGTCCTGGATCAGGCGGATGCGCGCGCCCGCCGCGCGGACCGCGGCGATCAGCGATTCGTGGCGCGGGCGGTCGAGGATGCAGGCGACGACGTCGCCGACGCGGACGCCCTTGGCCTCGGCCAGGGCGGCGAGGTTCTCCGCCGGTTCGCGGTCGAGGTCGACGACGTCCTCCGGCAGGCCGCCGCCGACGGCGATCTTGTCCATATAGACGTCGGGGGCGTTGAGGAAGCCGCCGTCCTCGGCCATGGCGACGACCGCCAGCGCGTTGGCGGCGCCGGTGGCGCAGATGGTGGTGCCCTCCAGCGGGTCGAGGGCGATGTCGACCTTCGGGCCGCCGCGGCCCACCTTCTCGCCGATATAGAGCATCGGCGCCTCGTCGCGCTCGCCCTCGCCGATGACCACCGTGCCGTCGATGGCGAGCGCGCCGAGGGCGCGGCGCATGGCGTCGACCGCCGCCTGGTCGGCGGCGCGCTCGTCGCCGCGGCCGATATGGCGCGCGCAGGCGAGCGCCGCGGCCTCGGTGACTCGCGCCGCCTCGAGCGCCAGGTTCCGGTCGAGTATCCGCTTCCCGCTCACGCCGCGCCTCCCTGTCCCGCCCGCGCCAAGCCTACAGCGATTCGATGCGGATGGAGCGCGGCGGCGCGGCCACCGCGTCGAGGGCGGCGATGTCGTCGAGCGCCGCGCGCATCGCCGCCTCGTCCGCCTCGTGGGTGGTCATGACCACCGGGACCGCTCCGCCGGCGCCGCGGGCGCGCTGGACCAGCGCCTCGATGGAGACTCCGCGCCGGCCCAGGCGGGCCGCGATGTCGGCCATGACGCCGGGCCGGTCGGCGGCCATGAGGCGGACGTAATAGGCGCCGAACCGCCGCGCGATGGGCAGCGCCGGCGCGCGCGCCAGCGCCCCGGCGGGGACCGAGAAGGCCGGCGCGCGGGCGCCGCGGGCGATGTCGACGATGTCGGCGACCACCGCGGAGGCGGTCGGCGCGGCGCCCGCGCCGGCGCCTTCGTACACCGTGGGGCCCGAACTCGCGCCCTCGCACACCACGGCGTTGAGCACGCCCTCGACTCCGGCGATCGGCGCGGCGCGCGGGGCGAGGCAGGGATGGACGCGCTGCGCCAGCCCCGATTCGCCGTATTCGGCGATGCCGAGCAGTTTCACCCGGTAGCCCAGGTCCTCGGCGTAGGCGATGTCCATCGGGTCCATGCCGCGAATGCCCTCGACGTGGACCGAATCGAAGTCGATCCGGGTGCCGAAGGCGAGGCTGGCGAGGATGGCGAGTTTGTGCGCGGCGTCGACGCCGTCGATGTCGAAGCCCGGATCGGCCTCGGCGTAGCCCAGCGCCTGCGCGTCGGCGAGCGCGTCGGCGAAGGCGCGCCCGCTCTCGCGCATGTCGGTGAGCATGTAGTTGCAGGTGCCGTTGAGGATTCCGTAAACCCGCGTCATCCGGTTGGCGGACAGGCCCTCGCGCAGCGCCTTGACGACGGGGACGGCGCCGGCGACGGCGGCCTCGAAGCGGAGTTGGGCGCCGTTCGCCTCGGCGCGGGCGGCGAGCGCGGCGCCGCGGCGGGCGACCAGCGCCTTGTTCGCCGTCACGACGTCGACGCCCCGGGCGAGCGCGCCGTCGACCAGTTCGCGGGCCGGGCCGTCCTCGCCGCCGATGAGCTCCACCGCGACGTCGACGCCGGCGTCGGCGAGCGCCGCCGGGTCGTCGCGCCATTCCACCCCGTCGAGCGGAACGCCGCGGTCGCGGCCGCGATCGCGCGCGGAGACCGCGGCGACCTCGAGGCGGCGGCCGCAGCGCGCCGCGAGCAGCTCCGCCTCGCGGCGCAGGAGCGCCACCGTCGCCGCGCCGACCGTGCCGAGGCCGGCGACGCCGATGCGGAGCGGGGCGGTCACGACGCGGCGGCCCGCCGCTCCGCCGGCGGCGGCGGAGCGGCGGCGGCGCGGGAGCGGGCGAGGAACGCGCGGACGCTGCGCGCCGCCTGGCGGATGCGCTGGCGGTTCTCGACCAGCGCCAGCCGGACGTGGCCCTCGCCATGCGCGCCGAAGCCGATGCCGGGGGCGACCGCCACCCCGGCGCCCGCCAGCAGCGCCTTGGCGAATGCGAGCGACCCGGCGCTCCGCCATTCGGGCGGGATCGGCGCCCAGGCGAACATCGTCGCGCGCGGGCGCGGCACCTCCCACCCCGCCTGGGCGAAACTCTCGACCAGCACGTCGCGGCGCTCGCGGTAGCGGCCGCGGATCGAGTCGACGCAGTCCTGCGGCCCGTTGAGCGCCGCCGCCGCCGCCACCTGGACCGGCGTGAACGCGCCGTAGTCGAGATAGGACTTGATCCGCGCCAGCGCGTGGACGAGGCGGCGGTTCCCGGCGGCGAAGCCGATGCGCCAGCCCGGCATGGAGTAGGTCTTGCTGAGCGAGGTGAACTCCACCGCCACGTCGCGCGCGCCGGGCGCCTCGAGGATCGAGGGCGGCGGCTCGGAGTCGAAATAGATTTCGGCGTAGGCGAGGTCGGAGAGGATCCATATCCCGCGGGCGCGGGCGAAGGCGACGACGCGGGCGTAGAACTCGCGGTCGACCGTCTCCGCCGTCGGGTTGTTGGGGAAGTTGAGGACCATCGCCCGGGGCGGGCGCGGGCTGGCCGCCGCCGCGCGTTCGAGCTCGGCCAGGTAGTCGACGCCCGGCCCGCAAGGCACGTGGACGACCGAGGCGCCGGCGATGACGAACCCGTAGGGATGGATGGGGTAGCTCGGGTTCGGGACCAGTATGGCGTCGCCCGGCGCCGATATGGCGGAGGCGAGGTTGGCGAGGCCCTCCTTGGATCCCAGGGTGACGACGATCTCGGCCTCCGGGTCGAGCCGGACGTCGAAGCGGCGGCGGTAATAGGCGGCCGTCGCGCGGCGCAGGCCGGGAATGCCGCGCGAGGCGGAGTAGCGGTGGGTGCGCGGCTTGCGCACGGTCTCGACCAGTTTGTCGACGATGTGGTCGGGAGTCGGGCGGTCGGGGTTGCCCATGCCGAAATCGATCACGTCGCGGCCGGCGGCGCGGGCGCGGCCCTTCATCTCGTCGACTTCGGCGAAGACGTAGGGCGGCAGCCGCGCGATGCGCTCGAACTCGGAGTCCATCGCCGGGGGCGCCGCGGCGGCGCTCAACCGGGCGCCTCCGGGGCGAGGAAGTAGATGTCGGCGCGGCGGTTGGCGGCCTCGCCGTGCGGAGTCGCGTTGGAGAATTCGGGGGCGTTGTCGGACCGCGACTCGATCAGGATGCGGGCGTGCGGGACGCCGAGCCGCGCCAGTTCGGCGGCGACGACGCGGGCGCGGCGCAGGGCGACGCGGAAGTTGGCGACCTCGGCGCGCGCCGCGCCGTGGGCGGCGCGCGGGCTGGCGTGCCCCACCACGCGCAGGTCCGCGTCCAGCGCGCGCTGGGTGTCGGCGACGCGCCGGAGCACCGTCCTGTCCTCGGTCGACAGGCGGACCGAGTCGTGCAGGAAGTAAATGACCGCGGCGCGCGCCGGATTGCCGGGGAGGAGCGCGCCCGGCCCGGGCGCCATCGCGCTCGGCGGCCGCTGCGGCGGCGACAGGACGGGGGCGGGGCCGGGCGCGGCGCCGTCGCGCGCGGCGCGCAGCTCTCCGGCCAGGCGCCGGCGGTCCTCCAGCGGGGTCGCCGCCGGCGCCGAGTCCGGGACCGAGCCGACGCGCGGCCAGTCGTCCGCCGCGCCCGGGACCTCCGCCGCGCGTTCGGCGGCGACGCGGGCGGCGAGGCGCGGGTCCTCCGGCTCGCCGGCGTCGAACAGGCCCCACGACCGCAGCAGTTCGCCGGGGGCGGGCACGCCCGAACAGCCGGAGAGCAGCGCTCCGGCGAGCAACGCCGCGCCGGCTTGCGGGAGCGCGCGGCGAAAGTCTAGAAGGGTCATGGTCCGGTGGCGCCTTCCCGTCATCGCCGGAGCCCCGCCGCCGGGCGGGCCCCGCGGCGGCGGACTGTCGCGGCGCATTGTAACGCACGCGGCGGCGCAAGCAAACCGGGGCGCGGCGGCGAAAGGGGGCCGGGTTGAGCGAAACGGGCGGAGCGCCGGGCGCGGCGGACGTGGCGGAGGCGTGGCGGCGCGTCATGGCGCGCGGACAGGCGGCGGCGCAGGCCCTCGCCAGGCGCCAGGCCGGCGGCGGGGACGGCGGCGGCGCCGGCCCGGACCCGCTGAACGTGACCGGCGCCTTCGCGGCGCTGGCGGAGCGCATGGCCGCCGACCCCGGCAAGGCGATGCGGGCCCAGACGGAGCTGTGGGCCGACCACGCGCGGCTGTGGCGGGCGACGGCGGACCGCATGATGGGCAAGGCGGCGGAGCCGGTCGCGGCGCCCGAACCCGGCGACCGGCGCTTCCGCGACCCGGCGTGGGAGGAGAACGCGGTCTTCGACTACGTCAAGCAGTCCTACCTGCTGACCTCGGCGTGGCTGAACAAGACCGTGGCCGAGGTGGACGGGCTGGACCCGGCGGCGGCGCGCAAGGCGGCGTTCTACACGGCGCGGTTCGCCGACGCGATGGCGCCGACCAACTTCGCCGCGACCAACCCCGAGGCGCTGCGCAAGGCGGCGGAGACCGGCGGCCAAAGCCTGCTGAAGGGGCTGGAGAACCTGCTCCGCGACATCGAGCGCGGCGACGGCGAGCTGAAGATCGCCATGACCGACCCGGACGCCTTCGAGGTGGGGCGCGATCTGGCCGCCGCGCCGGGGCAGGTCGTCTTCCGCAACGACATGATGGAGTTGATCCAATACGACCCGGCCGGCGAACGGGCGCGGCGGCGGCCGCTGCTCGTGGTCCCGCCGTGGATCAACAAATTCTACATCTTCGACCTGCGGCCGAAGAACTCCTTCGTCAGGTGGGCGGTGGAGCGGGGCTACACCGTGTTCATGATCTCGTGGGTCAACCCCGACGAGCGGCACGCCGAAAAGACCTTCGACGACTACATGCTGGAGGGGCCGGTCGCGGCGCTCGACGCCATTGAGGCGGCGACGGGGGAGCGCGAGGCCGTCGCGGCGTCGCTGTGCCTGGGCGGCACGCTGCTCGCCTGCGCGCTCGGCTGGCTCGCGGCCAGGGGCGACGAGCGCATCCGCTCCGCCACCTTCATGAACAGCCTGGCCGACTTTTCGGAGCCGGGCGACCTGGGCGTCTTCATCGACGACGCGCAGATCGCGTCGCTGGAGGAGCGCATGGCGCGCCAGGGCGGCTATCTCGACGCCGACGCCATGGCGGCGACGTTCAACATGCTGCGGGCGAACGACCTGATCTGGTCGTTCGTCGTCCATAACTACCTATTGGGCGAAGACCCGGTCCCGTTCGACCTGCTCTACTGGAACGCCGATTCGACGCGGATGCCGGCGCGGATGCATACGTTCTACCTGCGCAACATGTATCGGCGGAACCTGCTGGCGAAGCCGGGCGGGACGACCCTCGCCGGCGAGGCCATAGACCTGTCGAAGGTCACTGTCCCGGTCTATCTGCTGGCGTCGGAGGAGGACCACATCGCGCCGTGGCGGTCGTGTTACGCCTCGACGCGGCTTTACGGCGGGCCGATCCGCTTCGTCCTCGCCGGCTCGGGGCACGTCGCCGGGGTGACGAACGCCCCCGGCGCCGGGCGCTACCCGCACCGCGTCGCCGACGGGCTACCGGAGACTCCGGAGGACTGGCTGGCGGCGTCGCGCGAGCGCGAGGGTTCGTGGTGGCCGGACTGGGACGAGTGGCAGTCCGCGCATGCCGGCGAGCTCGTCCCGGCGCGCGCGCCCGGCGCCGGCGGGCTGAAGGCGATTACGCCGGCCCCCGGCGCGTATGTGCGCGAACGCGCGACCCGGGCGAAGGCGTGACGCAAGGGGGCGGCGGCGCGGCGAAGCGCGGGCGCCCCGCCCGGACGCCGGGGTTGACGCGCGGGAACGGATAGGGGACAAGGGGCAATCGATTCGCCGTCCCGCGCCGGGCGCGCAACCACGGGAGCCGAAGATGCCGGAGCCGCTCCGGTCGATGCCCGAACGCCGCCGTACCGGCGCCCGCAGCAGGGCGGTCGCGATGCGGCCGGGCGAAGGCTCGCCGCCGGGAGCGCCGGCGTGAACGCCGGGGGCGTCCGCCGCGCGGTCGAGACGTGGCTCGAGGGACGGATCGCCGGGGTCGGCCTGGGCCTGCCGGAATACGACGACCGGATCGGCCAATGGCGCGTGGCGCTGCTGGCGCGGCGCAACGGCAGGGAGGCCGTGGGCGAGGTCCGCGTGGCGGCGGACGGCGCGGTCGTCTTCTGCACCGACCTGGAGATGGCGAAGACGCGTTGCCGCCGCCGGGCGCCGGCCCCGAAGGCGCGGCGCCGGGAGGCCATTACCTTCCGGCCCATACCGTCGCGCATCGTCCTGGGCGACGCCTCCGACGTCCTGGCCGACTACCCGCCCGGGTCGGTACAACTGGTGTTCACCTCGCCGCCCTACTTCAACGCGAAGCCGGAATATCACGAAAGCGAGGGATATGCGGAGTATCTGGATCTGCTCCGCGACGTATTCGCCAAGTGCCACGACATTCTTTCGGAGGGGCGGTTTCTGGTAGTGAACACGAGCCCGGTGTTGATCCGCCGCGCCCACCGGAACGCGTCCAGCCGGCGGCTCCCCATCACCTTCGACCTGCACGCGGCGCTCGACGATATCGGCTTCGAGTTCGTGGACGACATCGTCTGGCAGAAGCCCGAAGGCGCGGGGTGGCATCTGGGGCGCGGCCGCCGCTTCGCCGCGGACCGCCAGCCCCTGCAATACAAGGCGGTCACGGTCACGGAGAACGTCGTCGTGTACCGCAAGCGCACCGACAAACTGATCGACTGGAACCTGCGCAACCACCCGGATCCGGAGGCCGTGCAAGAGTCGTTGATCGCCGACGGCTACGAACGGACCAACGTATGGCGGTTGCACCCGGCGCACAGCAAGGATCATCCCGCGGTGTTTCCGGAAGCCCTCGCGGAGCGCGTGATCCGCTACTACTCGTTCGTCGGCGACATGGTGCTCGATCCGTTTTCGGGCGTCGGCACGACGGGGCGCGTCGCCGGCCGGCTGAAACGCCGGTTCTTCATGGTGGAAAAGAGTCTCGCCTATTTCGAGATTCAACGCCGCGACAAGGAGCTGCGGGCGTATCGTCCGGAGGCGATGGACTACGAATTTTTCGCCGGGTCCGTCCGATGACCGACCGGCCTTCGTGGGATCCGTTCACGCCGCGCGGAACGCGGGAAGCGACCGCCAGGATTTTGACCGGCGGCAATTACCGGTTGTTCTACGAAGGCGCAACGCGGAGGACCCTGATCGAAACCTACGGGAACCTGGCGAAACTCGCGCGCAAGCACCCGAAGGACGATGAGGCGTGGCGAAAGCACGTGCGCGACCTGGTGTCCACCGGCGATTTGGAAGACCGGAGGATGCGCCAATGGCTGATCGGCCTGACGAAGAAGACGGCGCAGAACCTGGGTGTGGCGGTGGGCGAGTACCCGAAGGTTTTCGACGAGGTCATGGCGGACATAGAGGCGGCCGTATCCTTGAACGCGGAGCGCCGCGAAATGGCCTTGCTGCTTTGGTGCGGGACCGCCACCCTGACGATTCGCGGTTCGCACAAATCGCGGATCGGCAAGTCGCTGGAGCGCTCTATCGCCCGCGCCGTGCTGACCGGAATCGACCTGAACGAGGGCGGCGGAGGTTTTCGCCTGAATGTGGGCGCGGACGCGGAAGTCGACCGCGAGACGGACGCGGAAATACGCACCGCGCGCGGCTTCGTCCGCATGGAGGTCGGCCTGATCGGCGAGGGCAACCCGGAAGTCATCGGCGACAAGGTGGGGCGAATGGATCGGAACGGCATCATCCTCATGGACAAGATCCCGGCGCGGAGCGCCGCCTACAGGACGGCGGAGCATCGAGGCGTGAGGCTGATCCAGCTCCGCAACAACCACCCGGTCGAGGAAGTGCGACAACACCTGGCCGGGTTGGGCGTCCCCGTGCGCCAGAAGCCGATTACGATAAAACAGGTCGAAAAGCGCGTCTTGAAGATGCCGCTATCGGCCTTCGCGTGAAACCGGTCGAGAGCGCGGCTATCGCCGACGTTCCGACGCCCATATACGGATCGAACACCGAATCGCCCTCATCGGTCATGGAAAGGACCAGACGCTCCACGAGTTCGACCGGGAATTGGCAGGGGTGAACCGTCTTTTCCGGGTGGTTGTGCTTGACGTTGGGGAACTCCCATACGCCGTCCGGGTTCTTGCCCCTGGGGTTGCCCGACAGCTGGCCCGCCTTCGGCCCCTTGAAGTGGCGCTTGCCGGGATATTTCGACGGCGCGCGGACGGCGTCCAGATTCCACGTGTAATTGTTACTCCCGGTCCACCAATTGATGGTTTCGTAGCGCCCGGAAAGCCGCTTCGCGCAATGCAGGCCGCGCCCGAAACGCCAGGCGATCCGGTTGCGGAGTTTGAGGCCGAGCCGCCGGAACGCCGGGTAGAGAAGCGCGTCGAGGGGGGCGATCTCGCCGCCGCGGACGTGGTTCCCCACCTGCCAGCAGAGCGTCGAGCGCCGCCCGCGCCTCGTAGGCCTTGCCGATGTCGCAGGGCGGCGAGGTGACGATCGGTTTCATCGACCCGTCGTCGAGGCCGCGCATGAACTCCAGATTGTCCATGTGCGCGAGGACGGGCTCGCGGACGAAGGCGCGGCGCAACGCGTCCGCCGCCCGCGCCGTCCCGAGCGGCGGACGATTTTCAACCCCGGCCCGCATGGCGCTCCTCCCTTTCATGCCGCCGCCCGCCGCGGCTGGAACGAAAGATGGACACGCCGTCCGAACTTGTCAACCGCGGAATTCGGCGGCGCGGGGATCCGGGGGCGATTCCGGGACGGCGCCGGGGGCTGGGCGAGTTCCGGGATAACCGGGACGGCGCCCGCGCCGCGCCGGCGATCCGGGCGGAGCGGGCAGGCGATTCCGGGATAACCGGGACGGCGTCCGCGCCGCGCCGGCGATCCGGGCGGAGCGGGCGGGCGATTCCGGGATAACCGGGACGGCGCCCGCGCCGCGCCGGCGATCCAGGCGGAGCGGGCAGGCGATTCCGGGATAACCGGGACGGCGCCGGGAGCATGGCGGTGGAGGATGCGGGCGGGGGCAATCCGGGAATTCCGGGATGCGGGCGGGACGCCCGGGCGCCCGGGCGGATTCCGGGATGGGCCCGGGCGCGCGGCGGCGCGGCGAAGGATGCGGGGAGCGCGCCGGGTTTCATGCCCCCATTAAAGCAGATTCGGGGCGGCTTCGGCAGAGGACCATGGTCCGCCCCCCGGGAGCGCGGTCAGACGCCCATCGCGCAGCCGTCCTTGCGCGGGTCGGAGCCGCCGGCGCGGACGCCGGTCTCGGGGTCGATGGCGATGGCCTGGCCGCCGCCGAGAGGCAGGTCCGCCTCGACGACGGAATGGCCGAGCGCCGCCAGCGACGCGCGGGTCGAGGTCGGGACGCCGCGCTCGACCTGGAGTTCGCCGGCGAAGGCGAAGGCGCGGGGGCAGTCCAGCGCCTCCTGCGCGTTCATGCCGTAATCGACGAGGTTGGTCAGCAGGTGGACGTGGCCGGTGGGCTGGTAATGCCCGCCCATCACGCCGAAAGCCAGCGCCGCGCGCCCGCCGCGCATCGCCATGCCGGGGATGATGGTGTGCATCGGGCGCTTGCCGGGGGCGATGGCGTTGGGGTGCGCCGGGTCGAGGACGAAACTCGCGCCGCGGCAGTGGAGCATGACCCCGCTCCGGCGGCTCATGATACCCGTTCCGTAGGAGGCGAACAGCGAGTTGATGAACGAGATCGCGTTCCCCGCGCCGTCGACCACGGCGAGATAAACCGTGTCGCGGTGTTCGGCGACTCCCGGCGGCGGGAGCGCCGGCATGGCCCGGTCGCGGCGGACGAGGCCGCGCAGCGCGTCGGCGTATTCCGCCGACAGAAGGCGGTCCGCAGGAACGTCGACATGGTCGGGGTCGCCGACCAGGCCGTCGCGGTCGCGGTAGGCGAGGCGCGCCGCCTCGGCCTCGAGGTGGAGGCGCTCCGCCCCCAGCGGGTCGAGCGCCGCCAGATCGAAGCCGGAAAGCACGTTCAACATGACCAGCGCGACGATCCCCTGTCCGTTGGGGGGGCATTCCCAGACGTCCAGATCGCCGTAGCGGGTGGAGATCGGCGCCACGTAGTCGGCGCGGGCGGCGGCGAAGTCGTCTTCGGTGTGCAGGCCGCCCAGGGCGCGGAGCGAGGCGACGACGTCCTCGGCCACGGGGCCGGTATAGAAGGCGTCGGGACCGCCCTCGGCGACGGCGGCCAGGGTGTCGGCGAGGGCGGGCTGGCGGTGGAGCGCACCGGCGGCGGGCGGGCGGCCGCCGGGCAGGAACACGGCGCGGGCGGCGGGGTTGGCCGCGAGCTTGCCGGCCTCGCGCGCCCAGACGTCGGCGACGACCTCATGGACCGGGTAGCCGCCGCGCGCGAGGGCGATGGCAGGCGCCAGCGCCGCGGCGAGGCCGAGCCGCCCGTGGTCCGCCGCGAGGAGGCCCCAGGCCGCCGCGGCGCCGGGGACGGTGACGGCGTGCGGCGACTGGAAGCCGATCTCGGACACGCCGTTCTCGGCGAACCACGCCGGGGTTGCGGCGGCGGGGGCGCGGCCCGACCCGTTGACGGCGATGGGCGGGCCGGAGCGCCCGGCTGGGGCGTAGAGCGCGAACGCGTCGCCGCCGATGCCGGTGGAGTGCGGCTCGACCACGGCGAGCGCGGCGGCTGCGGCGATGGCGGCGTCGACGGCGTTGCCGCCGGCGCGCAGCAGGTCCAGCGCCGCGCCCGTCGCCGCCGGGTGCGAGGTCGCGGCCATGCCGCCCGTCGCGTAAACGACCGACCGGCCCGGCAGGTGAAGATCGCGCATGGTGTCCCTCTCGCCGCTTTCGCCCGCGCCGGTTATACCGCCTCGCGCGCGCCGGTCGACGGGCGGCGGAAAGGCGTGTATGGTCGGCTCCGCCGCGAGCCGCATTCGGGAGCCGTCATGACCCTGCAATTGGACGTCGTCGCGCTCATCGCCCTCTCGGCCCTCATGGTCGCCGCGCTCGGTTTTCTGTGGACCCTCCACCGCGACATGCGCGACCTGTCCGAACGCGTCGCGGGCGACATGCGCGCTTTGTCCGAACGCGTCGCGGGCGACATGAGCGGCCTGTCGGATCGCGTATCCAACGTCGAGGCGCGGGTCGCCAAGGTCGAGGGCTTGCTGGAGGGGCTGCGCGAAAGCCTCGCGCGCCGGGAATAGGCGGCGGCGCTCCGGCTCCCGACAGGCCGTCGGGCGCAGCAATTCTCATTATGGACGGAGCAAGGTCCCGGATCCGCCTTTCCTGGAGCCGTTGGCCTGCGTAAGCGGCGCCCGAAGCGGAAATTGCCGGCGAGACGCCGGCGGTCCCAAGGGGCGCCAGCCGCTGTGGAGCGACGGGATTCCCCATGATGAGAATTGCTGGATCCTGGAATATCGGCTCAAACTCATCGTAGAACTTGGTATAGAGCGCGAGCGGTTCGTCAAGCCGCCGGCGCCGGAACAGCGCTTTCGCCATCTCGACGTCGTTTTCGATCTGCGCGCGCGTCCATTGCCTGGGAGCGTTCATGCAGTTCCTCCAGCGGCGGAACGGGAAGTCTCTCGATCTCTCCGGGTTCGAATTTCGTCAGGCCGCCGGCGTAGGCGCGGCCCGAAGAGCGGCGGACCGCGCCTTGCAGCCAGGCGGACAGCGCGTCGAGCAGCGGCGCCGGCAGCGGGTCGCGCGGGTAGAGGCCGTGGGCGATGTCGATATGCCGCGCGCCGCACGCATTGCGGACGAAGGCCGGCGCGCGGCGCGCCATGTAGGCGCAGAGGATCGGCGCCGGCGGCCGCAAGCCCACCGCCCGCCACGCGCGGCGGTGGCGGGCGACGTAGGAGTCGTCCGCGCCCATGCGCCGCGCCCAGGCCAGAAAGTCCTCGATGCGGCGCCGGTCGCCGCCCGCGAAGGCGTCGAGGTCGGGCGGAAGGTCGACGACGCGGCGCAGCGAATCGGCGCGGAGCAGGCGCGGCGCGGCGGCGAACAGCTCCCACGCGCGGGTGACGGAGGGCGCCAGCACGGAGTCCGGAAGCGCGCCGGCCCGGTCCCCGGCGATCCACGCCGCGTTGCAGCCCGTGACTTGGCCGCGGTGGACGCGGCGCAACTCGCCGAGCTCCGCATGGCCGGGCGGCCTGCGCGCCCAGCCCGGCGAGGGAGGCGACGCGCCGGAACGCGACGCCGCCCGCCCGCCGTCCGGGACGGAAGCAGACGACGGCGCCGGGGAACGGCATCGCCTCCGGCGCGATGGAGTGAACGGCCTCCCCGCCCAGGCCGCCGGCCAGCAGGGCGCGGAGAAGGGCGCCGTAATTCGTGTCGAGCCATTCCGCCGGGAGGATGAACGCGCCCCGGTCGCCGCGCCGCGCGGTCGGGGCACTCCGGCGGGAACGCCCGGAGCTCGCGGCGCGAAGAGCGCGGGCGGCGGCGCCCGGGTGTCCAAAGTCCGCCGATCACGGAAAACCGGGCGGGGCGCGGGCGTCCGTCCTCGGAAAGGAGCCCGCCGATGCGTTCGCAGAGCGCGTCGGCGGCGCGCGACGGCCGCCATAAAACGGGCAACGGTTTCGCGCGGCCCGTCCGGCCGGCGGCCATGCATCGCGCGGCTCCGGATCGCGGGCGCAGTCCGTGAAGGGCGCGAATTTTCGCAACGAAATTTTTGCCAAAAAATTTATTGCCAATGGAATTTTTGCGGATTATCGTGGCGCCGCGTGAGACACCTCCATCGGAGGCGCGGGATGAGGAACATAACCGGCGCGCCGGTCGTCGACACCGACCTCTACGGGCGCGGTTACGAACTGGACCGGCTCTGGGAGGCGCTGGAGCGCGGCGAGCACGTCCTGATGCTCGCGCCCCGGCGGGTGGGCAAAACCAGCCTGATGCTCGAGCTCCGGCGCGCGCCGCGCGACGGTTGGGACGCCGTCTATGTCGACGTCGAGGCCGGCGCCGGCGCGGCGGACTGCATCGCGGCGATTCTCGCCGAACTGGCGGCGATGGACCGCTACCGCGGCCTCCTCGATTCGATCCCGTTCACCGGCGCCGTGAAAGGCGTGTTCGAGCGGCTGTCCGTCCGCATCGACACCAACGTGCTACAGGCCGAGCTCAAGAGCGTGATCGGGCGGGACTGGCGCCACGCCGCCGACCGGCTTCGCGGGCGGCTGGCCAACCCCGGGGAAACGGAGCGCCGCCTTCTCGTCGTAATCGACGAACTGCCGTTCCTCCTGCTGGAAATGCTCGGGACGGAGGACGGGGAGGATGAGGCCAGGGCGTTCCTGTCCTGGCTTCGGGCGTCGCGGCTGGCGCCGGAGACGCGCGGCCGCGTATGCACGCTGGTCGGCGGGTCGATAGGGCTCGAGGGGGTGTTGCGGCGCGTCAACCTGTCCGGCCTCGTCAACGACTTCGCGCCGTTCCGCGTCGGATCGTGGAGCCGGGAGACCGCCGATTCGTTCCTCGTGGAGCTGGGGCGGGGCAACGGTTTTCTCCTCGACGAAACATCGCGGGCCGACATGCTGTATCTGCTTGGCGATCCTGTCCCTTACCATGTGCAGATATTCTTTGCCGAGCTTCGGGATTTCTGTGCGGTCGATCCGTCCCGCGTTTCGCGGGACGTCGTTCAGCGTTGTTTCGACCAGCGGCTCACGGGAGAAAGCGGAACCCCGTATCTGGACCATCTCGTTGAACGTCTGGAGATCGGTTTCGACGAACACGAACAGACCGCGGCGCGCGGTATTCTGGAGTGCGCCTGCCGACGGCGCGGCGGCGCCTCGCTCGCCGAGATCGAGGATGTGCAGCGGGCCGGCGAATCCGCGTTCCGGTCGGCGCGGCGGGAGCTGATAGCCAGCGGCTATATCGACCGGGACGGCGACCGGCTGCGATTCCGCTCCAACCTGCTGCGGGTCTGGTGGCTGAAACACCACGCCGGGATGGCGGCGCCGTGACCCGCCGCCGCCTCTACAACCCGGCGCAGCTGACGCCGGAGGAGCTGGCGGCGGCGTTCGTCGCGCGTCGGCGGACGCTGGCGGACATGCTGCGCCAACTCCGCCGGCAGGCGCCGAACCGGCCGCTCCAGCACCTGATGCTCATCGGCGCGCGCGGGATGGGGAAGACCACCCTGGGCCTCCGCTTCCTGCACGAGGTCGCCGCCACGCCGTCCTCGCGGCGAAGTGGCAGCCCGTCCCCTTCCACGAGGAAAGCTACGGGATCGGCGATCTGGCGGATTTCTGGCTCACCGCGCTGGACCATCTGACGCGCGCCACCGGCGAATCCCGCTGGGCGGACAGGGCGGCGGACTTGGCCCGGAACGAGAAGGACGCCGAACGCCGCGCCGCCTATGCGCGCGCGGCGCTGCTCGACTTCCGCCATGAAAGCGGGAAGCGGCCGATCCTGTTCGTCGAGAACCTCGACGCCGTCATCGCGCAGATGCGCGGCGAGCGCGCGGCGCACGGACTGCGCGCCAGCCTGATGACCTGCCCGGACGTTCTGCTGATCGGGTCGGCGACCACGGTGTTCCGCGCCATCCGCGACCGGAGCGCGGCGCTATACGAATTCTTCCGCCTGATCGTGCTGGAGGGGCTGGACGAGGACGAGACCCTGCAACTGTTCCAGGCCGTCGCAGAATGCGAGGGGCGGCCGGAAGTTTCCGACCTGGCGGGACGGGACCGGGGGCGGCTCGAGACGATCCGCCGGCTGACGGGCGGCAACCCGCGCCTGCTCGCGCTGGCGTGCCGGCTGTCCATCGAATCCCCCCTCGGGCCCGCCTTCGAGGACCTGGAGCGGCTCATCGACGAGCAGACCCCCTACTTCAAGGCGCGGATCGAGGAGCTGCCGGCGCAGGCGCGCAAGGTTTTCCACTGCCTCGCGGAGGCATGGGCGCCGTTGCCGGCCCGCGCCGTGGCGGCGGCGGCGAACCTGAGCTCCTCGCAAGCGAGCGCGCAGCTCGGAATACTGGTGGACAGGGGCTACGTGCGGGAAGCGCGCCCGCCGGGCGAAAAGCGCCCTCGCTACGAAGTCGCGGATCGGTTCTACAACATATATTACCTGCTGCGCTTCTCGCGCGCGAACCGGCGCCGGCTGAAGATGCTCGTTGCGTTCCTTCACGACCTTTTCGGATCGGCCGGAACGCGGACGACGTATTCGGCGCCCCTCGACCCGCCGCATTCGCGCGGGGGGAGCGATGGAGCGGCGATGGAGCCGGCCGGGCCGCCGTTCGGCTGCGCGGACGGGGGGGCGGAGCGCGACGCCCTCGATCCCGCCTTCCCGCATATGGGCGCCGAGAGCGCGAAGGCGGGCGCGCGCTGCGCCGACCGCGCTTCGGAGCCGCATCCCGGGAGTCCCGACGCGGCGTTCGGCCTTTTCCAAATTGCGGCGGCGCGCGGCGATTGGAAGGACGCGCTGCCTTGCCTGGCGCATTGCCTGACCGAGGGCGGCGAGGAATTTCGCGGACGGATGAGCGCCGGCGCGATCGACGCCTTCATTCGCGCCGCCGCGGCCGGTCACGCGCGATGGGTCGAGCGGACGATGGCGGAGGCGGGGTTGACCGAGGCGATGGAGCCGCTCTGGCGCGCCGTCCGGGCCGAATTGGGCGAGAAGACGGAGGCGCCGCCGGCGGAGATTGCCGACGCGACGGCCGACGTTCGGAGCAAAATTTCCGCGGCGCGGGCGTAGGGCGGTTCTTCTCCGGGGGCCGTCGGCGCCCCTGTGTCCGTCGCGCGCTCGGGGCGTTCCGCGGGCGCGCCCGGAGCGCGCGGCGCGGAGAACGTTCCCGCCGGAGGACGGGTGCATTTTCCGGGTGTTTCGGGGCTTCGCCCGTGATGGGCCGGCCGGCGAACGGACCCGTCCGCGCAATCCCCGTTGGCGGACGGTTCGCCGAGGCCATGCCGGGCGCGGTCGCGGTTCGCGCGAGGGGCGAGGCGAATTTCGCAACGGAATTTTTGCCAAAGAATCCATTGCCGAACGTCAGGGGCCGGTGAGCGGCGCGAAAGGCGCGGGCGACGGCGTCCGGACGCCCAGAGTCCGCGGATCGCGGAAAACCGGGCGGGGCGCGGGCGCCCGTCCTCGAAAAGAACCCCGCCGACGCGTTCGCGAAGCGCGCCGGCGGAGCGTTTCCAGACCCGCCCCGCCGGGACGGCCGGCGCCATCGTTTTTTCCCGCGCGGGATCGGAAAGCAGCGGTGGCGGATGACGGTCTTCGTCAAAGATCGACTCATCGTCCGCCAAGCCCGCGCAGCTCCCTTCATTTGGGGATGGTGTTCTCCCCCGCCGCCGCGACCGAGATCTTCGCCTGGGGTGTAGTTCCCCTTCATTTGGGGATGGTGTTCTCCGGTAGCGCGAGACCATCGCGACAACATCGTGGTGTAGTTCCCCTTCATTTGGGGATGGTGTTCTCCGCGCTGACGAATGCGGCGGCCAGGCGGCGGGTGTAGTTCCCCTTCATTTGGGGATGGTGTTCTCCGACGTCAACATGTCGTGGGTCGAGGGGACCGGTGTAGTTCCCCTTCATTTGGGGATGGTGTTCTCCGCGGACACGCGGACGTAGCCGCGCGATGCAGGTGTAGTTCCCCTTCATTTGGGGATGGTGTTCTCCGCGGCGCGGTGACAGTCGCCGAGGCCGGCGGGTGTAGTTCCCCTTCATTTGGGGATGGTGTTCTCCGCGGCAGGCGGGCAATCTCGGCGCGGTTGGGGTGTAGTTCCCCTTCATTTGGGGATGGTGTTCTCCGTCCGCCACGACACGCTGGCCGTCCGCACGGGTGTAGTTCCCCTTCATTTGGGGATGGTGTTCTCCCGCACCGTCACCCAGCGGTCGTGCCAGCCGGGTGTAGTTCCCCTTCATTTGGGGATGGTGTTCTCCCCTGATCCTGTGCACCACGCCGCTCGTTTAGGGTGTAGTTCCCCTTCATTTGGGGATGGTGTTCTCCCTGAGCGCTGTCAACGAGAACCGCAACGTGGGGTGTAGTTCCCCTTCATTTGGGGATGGTGTTCTCCGCGCCCGCCGCCGCGCCGCCCTTGGGCGCGGGTGTAGTTCCCCTTCATTTGGGGATGGTGTTCTCCGGCGTTGGACTTGGAAGCCGCCGCTGACTTGGTGTAGTTCCCCTTCATTTGGGGATGGTGTTCTCCCTATCCTGCCATAAGCGCGCGTGGCGACGCAAGGAGTTCTCCTCGCGGGGTCGAGAAAATCGGCCACGGCGCTCACGCATTGCCCGGTTTTCGGCGTTTCGGCCGGCGCCGGTTGCGGCGTTCGGGGTTCCCGGCCGGCGCGCCGCCGCCGCCGGACACAATGTCACCTTTGGGCCGACGGGGCTGGCCGCCGAACAGCGCCGCCGCCATGGCGACGAATTCATCGCCATGCAGGTTCTCGCGGATCTTCCCGCCGCCCAGATGCGTAGCTTGCCGGGGCGCGACCGTCGCGCCGGCGAGTCGATGGTCCCTCATCTCCCAGGAGAGATCGAGTCCCTCCCGCCGCAGCATTTCGATAACCGACCTGGAGACCGCGTTCTTCAGCTTGCGGTCATAGGCCATCAACCGGCGCGCGTCGTTGACGGCCGCGGTCAGGTCGAGCGTGGCGCCGTCCTTCAGCATGTTGAAATGCGCCAGATCGTTGCGCACGCCGACGACGCCGCAGCGAACGTCGAGAAAGCCGGCGCCGAACCGTTCCTGCAAGCGGTCGAGAACCGCCTTGCTGTCGCCGCCCGGCGATTTCTTCAATCGCCGCAGCGCCTCGACGATCCGGCCTTCCCGCAAGCGCTCCAGCCCCTTGTCGTCGAAAACGTCGCGGGGCCGCTTCCCCAAATGCGCGATCAGCGCGAGGGTCGTGAAATACAGGTCGCGCTCCCACAAGCCGGCGTAATCGACGAGCCGCCCGAGCACGCGCGCCAGAAGCCGGTGCAGCCGGGCGTGGTTGTCGAGGCGGACGTGTGCGGCGCGGCGCCGATGGGCGGCGGTTTCGGCGAGCGCCTTGCGATACGCCTTCCTGTCGCCGTCGGAAAACCGCTTCTTCTTCTCGACCCATTTCGCGTGCAGCTCCTCGCGCCGCTTCTGGCGCGCGGCGATGGGGGACTCGCCGTTTTCGTCCTTCGCCTCGGCCTTTTCCAGCTTCTCCACCGCCTCCGCCGTTATCGGACGCCGCGCGAAAATCCGCATGAGCGGCGCGAGGGCGCCGAAGCGGAGGATCTCGCGCAAGCCGCGCCAGGGCACGTACCGCCCCCTGTCCTCCTCGGCGCCGGAGGCGGGTTGCTCCGGGCACACGCGCGCGAAAACGGCAGGGTTCTCGAACAGGGATTTCAGCTCGACCGCGCCGTCCACGCGCCGCCCGCCCTCGAATTTGGCGTCGTGCATGTCGATATGGAGATCGAACGCGCGCCCGGCCGCCTCGACTTGCGCCGAAGACCCACCCTCCAGCACCGTCCACTTGCGGAGCTGGTGCCGCAGCGCGGAGACGTCTCCCGCGGGGACGAGGTGGACGAGAAGATAGAGGACCGCCGTCCAGTCTTCCGGGTCCGCCCCGGACGCGGCGGGGCCGGACAGGCCGTCGATGTCGAAAAGCGGCTTCTCCGGCGGATCGCCGAAACCGTCGAGAAGCCAGGCGAAACCGGCGGACTCCAGATAGTCCTCGAACGCCTGCGCCGCCACGTCGCGGCGGGCGTTGTCGAGGTGACGGGACTGTTCGCGCGCCTTGTCCGGGTCGGGGTCGTATCCGCGCTGGACGCGGAACTCGGTCGCGGTGGCCGCGGCGAGCCGGTCGAGGAAATGGTCGACCGTCTCTCCGTCGCGAAGCCGCGCGAGCCCGGCGATCTTCGCCGCGGCGTGCGGGTCCTTGTTGATGCTCCGCGCGTCC
The DNA here is from genome assembly GCA_965242575.1 of Alphaproteobacteria bacterium. GTDB lineage: Bacteria > Pseudomonadota > Alphaproteobacteria > UBA7887 > UBA7887 > JANQOH01. Next base: position 479,529 of record OZ251461.1, on the reverse strand, counting down.
TTCGTGGCGCGTTCGGCGGCTCGGTCGATCCAGCCGTTCAGCGCGCGCGCCGGGCGCCCGGCCAGCCATGCCGGAAACGCGCGTTCGTAGAGGAGTTTCAGCGCCGTGTATTGGCAGAGGCGGGCCGGGTCCTCCAGCGCGGCGCGGTTGCCGGGCGCGGGCAGGCGCAGCCGGCGCGGCTCCTTGCGCCAGGCGTTCTCGGCGCGCCGGAGGACCCGGCGGAAACGGGGCAGCGGCGGATGGGCCGGCGGCGGATTCGACACCGCGTCGAACACGGCTCGGCAGCGGGCGCGGGAGAGAAAGAGATCGAAACGGGCGCCGCGCATCGTGTCGCGGAGCCGCGCGGCGCGGCCGTCCTCGTCGGCCCTCCACAACTCGCGCGCGGCGCGGCGGGCTTCGGCGCTCCCGCATGTCCCGACGGCGGCCAGCGCCTTCGCGAAGCCGGCGCGGCCCTTGAAGTGGAACGTCGAATTGCGCAGCCGCTCCAGCCCCTCCAGAGCGAGTTCGAGGATGGGCCTCCCTCCGTCCGCCGTGAGATCGCCGCTCCGCGCGCCGAACAGAATCTCGATCTTCCGGCGGCTGGCGGCCGCGTCGAAGCCCGCTCCGAGCGCCTTCTTCCGCGCGCGCGCCGACGATACGTCTCCGTCGATGGCGCCTTTCGGATCCGCCCAGTCCTTCGCCGTCCGCGCGGCGAGCGCGACGACGCCGCGCCAGACGCGCACGAGCGCCTCGTTGCTCTTGATCTCCGACTGGCCCTCGCTGGTCCAGTAGCGGCTGGACTCGATATCCTCGGGCCAATCGTCGACGGCGCCGGCGGGCGCGTCGCCGTCTCCGCCGCCGGAGGCCGCGGCGGCGTAGTGGACGACCTTGCCGAGCCGGACCAGGGCGGCCATATCGCGGTTGCCGCGCCGCGCCTCCACGAGGCGCATGAGTTCCGCCGTCGTCTTCGGCAGCGCGCCGGCGGCGTCCTGCGTGCGCCGCCCCTTCAAGAGCCCCGTATAGGCGTCCCTGATCGCCATGTGCAGCGCGAACAGGCCCGGTTCGGCCGCGCGCGCGCTCCGGACGGTCGGCTTCGCGCCGCCCGCGCCATTGGGGAACAGCCGGCCGAATTGCGTGTGCAGGATGGGCGCCGCGTCGCGCATCGCCATGCGCGGGCCCCTGCGCCTACCCTCCGGTCGACCGAGTTCGCCCGCCTTCTCCGCGATCTCCGCGGCGACGTCGCCCGCCGCTTCGTATCTCTCCAGGTCGGCGGCGCTCCACGGCGGGTCCTCCGCGGGCGGCGGCGCGGCGCCGGAGGGCGGGCGCGGCGCGTTGCGGGCGATGCTGTCCGCCCGCGCCGCGATTCGCCCGGCGCGCTTCTCCGGCGACCCCGCGCCCCGGCGGAGCTCCCGGACGTGCAGATGGCGTTCGATTTTCCGCGCCACCGCGTCCGCGTCGACACGGGCTGGGTCCACGCGGCCGGCGAACGCCCGGAACCAGCGCCCTTCGACCGGTCCGCCGCCCCGCTCCGCGTCCCCGTCGCCGTAGGGGTGGATTTTTCGCCGCCACAAGCGCTCGAGCTCCTCGCGGCGCTCCGCGAAAACGCCGCGCCGCTCCAGGATCCGGAAGGCGGCCCGGCCGAGCGCCTCGCGCAGCTCGCGCTGCGCCCGCGTCGGCTTCCGGTCGCCGCGCGGTTTCGCCGCGACCTTGTCGATGGCCGACGCCCATTGCGCGATGACGAGCTCGGGGTGGCCTGCGGCGAATTCCGCCAGCTCCCGCGGCGTCTCGCTGTCGGCGGTCGTGCGCAGGACGCGGCGGAGGCGGCCTTGCGCGTCCCGCTCCGTGTAACTCCGCCCGTACGGTTTGACGATGAGCATGTCTTCCCCGCGGCGGTTCGCCGCGGCCTCGAATCGATTCGGAGGACACTAACGCGCGGCTTGAAACGAAGCAAGAATTTTCGACGCGGCGGGCGCGGTTACGACCGGAGCCGCCCCGCGATCTTGCGGAACAGCGCCGCGGCTTCCTCCAGGTCCTCCGCTATCCCGGCGGCGATGATGCCGGGGGGCGGAAGCGAATCCGCGTCGGCGAGGCTGTCGTCGCGGAGCCAGAACAGGTCGAGGCTGAGGCGGTCGCGCTTCAGAAGGTCCTCCCAGGCGAAGCGGCGCCAGCGGCCGGCGGGGGTGGATTCGCTCCACGTCTCGCGGCGCTCGTGCTCGCGGCCGGGCCGGTAGCAGGCGAGGAAGTCGTCCATGTCGGCGCGGCGGAGGGGGTTGCGCTTGAGGGTGAAACGCTTGTTGGTCCGCAGGTCATAGACCCATAGCGCGTCGGTCCAGGGCCGGGCGCGGCCCTCCTTCTTGTCGAAGAACAGCACGTTCGCCTTGACGCCGGGCGAATACCAGATGCCGACGGGCAGGCGCAGCAGGGTGTGGACGCGACACTTCTCCAGCAGGTTGCGGCGCACCTTTTCTCCGGCGCCGCCCTCGAACAGCACGTTGTCGGGCAGGACCACGGCGGCGCGGCCGTCGATCTCCAGCAGGCTGTATATGTGCTGGAGGAAGTTCAGCTGCTTGTTGGCGGTGGAGGTCCAGAAGTCCTCGCGGACGACGGCGCGGTCGCCGCGCCGGGCCTCGCCCTCCTCGTTGACGAACAGCAGGCTCTGCTTCTTGCCGAAGGGCGGGTTGGCGAGGACCATCGAGAATGCGCCGTCCCACGGCGCGGCGAGGCTGTCATGGCCGGAACGGACGACTACCGCCTCCTCGCCGCCGATGCCGTGGAGGTAGAGGTTCATCGCGTACATGCGCCCCACCTTGGGCGACAGCTCCATGCCGGCGACGAGGCCGGTCCTGAGCGCGCGGAGGCGGTCGCGGTCGAGTCCGGCGCCGCCGCGGTCGAGGACGTAGCGGTAGGCTTCGCACAGGAACCCGCCGGTGCCGGCGGCGGGGTCGCAGATGCGGTCTTCGGCCGTCGGGCGCATGGCCTCGCACACGGCCTGGACGACAGGCCGGGGGGTGAAATACTGCCCCGCGCCGCGCGAGGTTTCCCGCACCGAGCGGGCGAGCAGCTCTTCGTAAATCGCGCCCTTGACGTCGACCGGGAGCGACAGCCAGTCCACCGGGTCGAGCAGGTTGACGACGAGCTGCTTGAGGAGCGCCGGGTTGTTTATCTCGCAGCGGGCGCCGGCGTAGATGGCGCCGAGCATGCCCGGCGCGGCGCCGAGCGCCTCGAGGATCTCGCGGTATTTCTCCTCCAGCGCCGGGCCGTCGAGCCGGCGCAGCGCCTTCCAGCCGAATTCCGGCGGCACGACCGGCTCGCGCCCGTAGGGCGGCTCGGTGAGCTGGTCCGCCATCTTGAGGAACAGCAGCAGCGTCAGCTGCTCGACGTATTCGAAGCAGGACAGCCCGGCGTCCTGGAGAACGCCGGCGTAGTTCCACGCGCGCCGGCCGATTTGCGAGGCGTCAATCATGCAAATCCAACCCGCCAGAAAGTACGCGTTGCAATATGGACTGTCGCAACGCCCGAATTTTCATCAATTGCGCGCTGAATCCCGCGTTACGACGACCTTCTGCGGGGAGTTGAGCTCCAACGCTCCGGACCAAAGCCGCTATTCCCGCGTCAAGCTCGGAGAACAGATCGTCGAGGATGCTGACGACGCGAATTTGCTCCGTCATCGGAGGAAGAAGAAAGCGGTAAGACGCTATTTGATCGAATTTCACTCTCGGTCGATCTCCGGTGTTAATGCCGTTCGCGAAACGAACGAATTCGTCGGAATTCAGGCGATACTTCAAGAATTTCCCGGAGATATGTCGATTTTCCGGCATGACGATGAATTCCGTCGAGCAATAGCCCGAAAATTCAGCCAGATACACCTTGTTCAGGTAAGGCCGCAACCGTCCGTAAAGCACGTCCCCGGCTTCGAACACGTTCGCGACGCTTTTCATGGACGCGGAAGGAACCGATCCGAGAAGCCGGGTCGTATGCGACTCGATGTGGTCCATTCTCAAGAATTCGGCCTTCGGCGCGGAACGCGGATCGGCCGTTTCCCCTCGCCGGCGCACGACCGCTCCCAAAGTCGTGGGGCGCCATCCCGGAGGAACGTGATCGTCCGCAAGCTTGCTCACGCCGGCGGACTCACAATTCGACGTCGCGCGGCGGCGACTTGTCGCGTTCGATGTCCAGGTCGACGCCCGCCAGCGGAGAAGCGCGGAGGAATTCGACGAACGACGGTTTCCGGCCTGCCGAACGGGAACGCTCCGCCGCCGATAGGCCGTTCCCGACTGCGCCGCGCGCCGGTTCGTCGAACCGCGCCTTCGCTTCGCCCGCCCGCCGGTTTTGCACGCCGTCCGCCCTCCGAACGCCCCGATCCTGCCCGGCAGTCTAAAGCTCGAACGCCGCCGGGCAAGCGCTCGTCGCGCGCCGAGTCACGCCGCCAGCCTCTCGTTCAGCTCCGCCATCAGCGGCTTGAGTTCGTCGCCGAACAGCGCATGCGCGCGGCCCAGACTGCCGTGCTGGCCGAACCAGCCGAGGTCGAAATCGTCCGGCGCGATGGCGAGGCTTTCGGCGATGTGCTCGGCCATGCGGTCCAGCCACTCGCGCTGTTCGGCGCCAAAGGCGCTATCGCCGCCGCGCTCGTCCAGCCAGGCGCGGTAGCGCGCCATCAGTTCGTCGCGGTAGGGGGCGAGGGTCCCGGCGGGGATCAGCGCGTGGCGCGCCAGGCTCACCAGGTCGGCCAGCGAGCCGCCGCCGCCGCCCGCCACCTTCTCCGCCTCCGCCGCCTCGAAGGCGCGCCAGAGCTGCGCGGGAGTCGCGGAGACCGGCGGGCGGGCGAGCGCCGCGCGCAATTCGCGCAGGTCCTCGAGCGACAGTTTCAACGGCCTCGTCCCGGCGTAGAGGAGTTGCAGAGCGGTGAGCTCGTCCCTGGCGCCGGCGATCCAGGCGCGGAAGTCGGCGACCTTCGCCCGCGCCTTCTCGACCGCCGCCGCGTCGAAGCCGGAATACAGCACTTCGTCGATGGTGTGGCGGTCGATGGTCTGCTCGCTCTCCCGCCGGAGGGCGGTGAGGCGGCGGCGGAAGGCCGGCTTCAGGAACGGCTGCGCCGCGGCCCGGGCGAGGGCGCGGGCGGCCTCGGCGCGCTGCGCCTCGCCCGGCTCGGCGGCGCCGGAGCGCGCCTGCGCCTCCGCAACGTGCGCCTTCGGGTCGCAGGCGCGGAACAGGCCGCGCGCGAGGGCGGAGAGCGATTCGCCGCCGGCGAGGTCCTTGAGTTCGGCGAGCGCCTCCGGCGCCAGCCGGCGTTGCAGGCGCGCCAGCCGCGCGCCGAGGGTCGCCAGCGCGTCCGCGTCGGTCCCGCCCCGGGCGACGTAGTTCAACACGTGTGCGAAGCTTCGCGACGGCTGGCGGTCGAGGGGGCGGGAGCCGGTCCGGACGCGCTCGCACACGCCGACGGCGTCGACGATGACGAAGCGGTCCTTGACCCGCGCGCTCGGGGTCACGGCGCGCAGCCGGGCGGGGGAGATCACGCGGACTCCGCGCCCCTTCATCTGTTCGAAGAACGCCGCCGACCGGACCCCGCGCATGAAGACCAGGCATTCGATGGGCTTCACGTCGGTCCCGGTCGAGATCATGTCCACCGTCACGGCGATGCGGGGGTGGAAGGCGTTGCGGAAGTTGGCGAGGACCTCCTCCGGCGGCAGGCCGCTCGTCCGGACCCATTCCGTGGTTTCGGTCCCGTCCGCGCCGGTCCGGGGGACGGCCACGAAGCCGGTGCGGTAGGTGATCTTGCCGCAAAACGCGTCGCCTTCGTCGAAGACCTCGCGGGCGATGCGGACGATGTCGTCGGCGTGGGAGTCGTCCTTGGCGAAGACCAGCGTCTTCGGCGCCTCGGCGCGGCCGGGGAACGCCTCCTTCAGCACGCGGTGGCGGAACTCGCGCAGCACGGTCCGGATCTGGCTCTCCGCCACCACGTCGCGGTCGAGCCGGTTCGCGCCGTACGAGAAGTCCTCCGCCAGCCCGACCAGGCGTTCGGCGCGGGTCGCCTTGTCGCGCATGGCGACGTAGGGCCGGTCGGCGGCCGGGATGGTCCCGCCCGCCTCGCCGATCTCGGTGCGGACGCGCCAGACGTCGAAACCGACGTTCACGCCGTCGGCCACCGCCTCCTCGTGGCCGTATTGCATGACGAGGTTCTGGTCGAAGAAGCCGATGGTCCGGTTGTCCGGGGTGGCGGTCAGCCCGACGAGGAACGAGTCGAAATAGAGCAGCGCCCGGCTCCAGCGGTCGTAGATCGAGCGGTGGCATTCGTCGACGATTATGAAATCGAAGAACTCCGGCGGCAGGGCGGGGTTGTAGGCGGCCTCCGGCGCGGGGCCGAGCCACGGATCGGAGTCGTCGTCGTCGAGGCCGGCGGCGTTCCCGAAGGCGGATTCGTTCTCGCGGTCGGGGTCGAGCGCCGCCTCGCCCCGGAGCATCGAGAACAGGCGCTGGACGGTGGCGATGACCACCTTCGCGGCGGGGTTTATCCGGTTCGCCGCGAGGCGCTGGACGGCGTAGAGCTCGCCGAACTTGCGCGACTCGCCGGGCGGCGCGAAATTGGCGAACTCGTTCTCGGCTTGGCGGCCGAGAGTGTTGCGGTCCACCAGGAACAGAATCCGCCCGGCCTCGGCGTGGCGCAGCAGGCGCCAGGCGGCGGCGATGGCGACGAAGGTCTTGCCCGAACCCGTCGCCATCTGGACCAGCGCGCGCGGGCGGGCGCGGGCGAAGGACTCCTCCAGGTTGCGCGCGGCGCGCGCCTGGACCGCCCACAGGCGCGATGCGTCGAGCGGCGGGAGCGCCGCCAGCCGCGCGCGCAGCGACCGCGGCTCGGCGAGGCGGTCGGCGAGGGTTTCGGGCCGGGGGAAGGCGAACAGCCGCCGGGCGCGCGGGTTCGGGTCGCGCCCGTCGGCGAACCAGGTCGCGTCGCCGTTGGACGCGAACGCGAAGGGCAGCGGCCGGCGATGCGCGGGCAGGCCGCCGGGCAGGCCGGCGGCGTAGCGCGCGGCCTGCGCCTCGACCCCAGCGAGCGCCCCGAAGGGCTTGGCCTCGACCACGCCGGCCGCCGCGCCGTCGACGTAGAGCAGGTAATCGGCCTTGCCGAAGCCGGGCTTCAGCGGGAACTCGCGCACGGCGACTCCCCGCCCCGCGGCCAGGTCGATGTCCGCCGCGTCCCGGACCCGCCAGCCGGCGTCCTCGAGCCGCGCGTCGATGGCGCGGCGGGCGCGCGCCTCGGGAGTCACGGCGCCGGGCCGGCGATGGCGGCGGTCATGCCGGGGAGGATACCACGCGGCGCCGATTCGCTCGCGCGGCGCCGACCGGACGCGCGGAGTCGAGCGAAACCTGCCTGAGCGGGAAGACGGATCCCAAGAGGCGGGCGCGGGAGGTCACTCGCCGCCGTCCGCCGCCGCTTCCGCCAGGAACACGATGGCCGCCGCCGTCATATGCAGGACGTAGCCGACGATGTGGGCGGGAACGGCGGTCGGAGTCTCGCCCTGTCCATGCCCGCTCAGCCTGTTTCGCGCCGTGGGCGCGCCGCTTTCCAACGTGCTTCTCAAGGCGTCGAAATGGCTCTTCCAAAACGGCGGCACAAGGCCGTTGTCGAAGCAAATTCCGATTAACTTACTGGCGCCGGCTTTCTCATCGTATCGCCATTTTCTTTTTTTGCAGATCGATTTCATCGTGCTTTCGAACGCCTTCAAGCATTCGCTGATTGCCTCCTTGCTTTCGCCGTTGCGATAGTGCTTATGCGCCCGCAGAAATTCCTCCTGCGCGCCGGCGTAACGCTTCCTGTCAAGAAGATCGAGAGCCGGTTTGACTGCTTCCGAATGGAGATATTGGGAATCGATACGGATGATTTCCCCGTTTGCGAAACAGTACCCGACACCATGTTCCTTGAACCGGAAGTTCAACTCCTGTATTGCAGAGTGCTCAGCGGCAGAAGTTGTATATTTATGCATAAATCGGAAAAACAATTCGATTACATCGATGATTTTTTCAATTTCTTCCTGTTGAAGGAGATATTCGAATAGCGCGCCTTCATGGTCTATTCGATATGCACTATACGCCCCAACACTTACATCTATGCCCGACACGGAATTCTCGATAGGAAGACGAAGCATTCCGTACTCACGACATAGAACACGCTCTATACTTTCGTAATACGGCCCCTTTGCGTTATAGTGGACGTGTTCGAACACATCGCGCACGATGTAAATTATCTGAACTCTGAGCGGAATCGGCACCTCGTCATACGAATAGACATCCGGAAACTCCCCCCGAATTTTCTTCTGCCGTTTCGAAAAAATGTCGAGTATAGCCATGGCTAATTCCCCTTAACGTCGTGAATTCACGACGTTCAAACCTCTCACCGCCGGGGCCGAAACCCGCCGAGCCGCACGGCCGGCAGTTTCCGAAGCCGGCGGTTGAGGGGATCGACCTCGATCCCAAGGGATTCCAGCGCCGTCACGCCGAGAAGCGGCTCCGCGTCGTCGTCGCCGAAAAGAACCGTTCCCCCCACCATTTCGCCCATGAGCTCGATGCGCGCGACGGCGACGTCGATGTCCACTTTGTCGCCGTTCGCCAACACGTAAGCGCGCCGCGACTCGGGTTCGATCCCGATGGCCTCCAAATGCCGCCTGGGAACGAGGCTATCCGTCGCGCCCGTGTCGACCATGAAACTCCCTCGCCAGCTCCTGCTCCGGTCGGCCGGGTTGCTGACGGTTACGTCCGCGTTCACGATGCCCATGTCGATCCTCCGCCCTTCCCCGCTCCACCCGGCGCGGAGCGCGGCGGATTATACCACGCGACCCGACGGCGGGCATGCCGCGCGCTTCGCGCGATGCGGGCGGGGACGCCCGCGCTCCCGGGGGCGCATTGATATTCGGCGCTGCGCGGCGATATTGCGGGGATGGCGCGCGCGCTTCTCCTCATTATCGGCCTGCCGCTCGTCGAGGTCGCCGGATTCGCGGTCATCGGCGGGCGGATCGGGGCGGCGGCGACGGTGGCGCTCACCGCAGCCACCGCCATCATCGGACTGTACGTGGTCCGATGGCAGGGACTCGGCCTGGCGCGGCGCTTCGCCGCCGCCTTCGCGCGCGACGAGGCGCCGGTCGCCGAGGCCGTCGAGGGGCTGGCGCTGGCGGTCGCCGGCGTGCTGTTGCTGCTCCCCGGCTTCGCCGGCGACGCCGTCGGCGCGGCGCTGCTCGTCCCGCCGGTCCGGCGCGCCGCCGCGGCGTGGGCGGTCGGCCGGCGCGCCGGGCGCGGGCATGTCGTCGTCGACGGCGAGTTCCGCCGCATCGCGCCGGAGAACCCGCCCCGGCGGCCGCGCGGCGAGCGGTAGCTACGCCGCGCCCAAGGCGCGCGCGAGCGCCGGGAAATCGTCCACGACGACGTCGTGGCGCGGGTCCGGCTCCGGGTCGGGCGGGCCGGCCGCGCCCCATTCGCCGGGCCGGCGGACGAAAGCGGTGCGGAACCCCGCCGCCTTCGCCGCGTTGAGGTCGAAATTGTGGCACGCCACCATGCAGCACTCCGCCGGCTCCAGTTGCAGCCAGCGCGCCGCCGTCAGGTACGCCTCCGGCAAGGGCTTGTATTTGCCCATCATCTCGCAGGACAGCACGGCGTCCCACGAAATCCCGTTGCGGCGCGCGGTGTCGACGGCGATGCGCACGCTCAACAAGGTGAACGACGCGCAGACGTAGCGCGCGCGCAGGCGCGGCAGGACGGCGGGGAAGTCCGGCCAGCAGGCGAGGCTGTGCGCGGCGTCGCGCCACACTTCGCGGCGCTCCTCGGGACTCGCCGCGCCGAGGCCGCGTTCGGCCAGCACCTCGTCGAGCGCGATGCGGTGCGCGTCGTCGAAGGTCCGAAGCGGCGGGCCGGACTCGCCCTGGCCGACGACGTAGCCGAGCGAACGGCGGCGCAGCTCGTTCGCCGCCGCCGCCCAGTCGCCGGCGGCGCCATGCCGCGCGGCGAGCGCCGCCAGCGCGGCGGAAAAGCCCGTATGCCAGTCGAGGATGGTGCCGCCGGTGTCGAAGGTCAGCGCCTCGACGCCCGGGAGGCTCACGGCGCGCCCCCGCGCCCGCCGGCTGCGAAGCGGGGCGGGCGCTTTTCGACGAAGGCGCGCACCGCCTCGCGGTGGTCGTCGGTGCGCGCGGCGCGGACCAGCGTCTCCGCCTCCGCGTCGAGCGCGGCGAGGAAGTCCATGCCGAGCGCGCGGTCGAGATTGTCCTTGATCCCGGCCAGCGCGCCGCGCGGGCCGGCGGCGAGGGCGCGCGCCGCCGCCATCGTCTCCGCCATCAGCGCGTCGTCGTCGAAGACGCGGTTGACCAGGCCGATGCGCATGCATTCCTCCGCGCCGACGCGGGCGGCGGTGAACATCAGCTCCCGCGCCCGCCCGGTCCCGACCAGCCGGGTAAGCAGCCAATTGATGCCGTAATCCCCCGTCAGCCCGACGCGGGCGTAGCCCGTCGACACGAACGCCGAGCGCGCGGCGAAGCGCATGTCGCAGGCGAGGGCGACGGCGAGTCCCGCCCCGGCGGCGGGGCCGGGCAGCGCCGCTATCGTCGGCTTGCGCAGCGCGACCAGCGCCCCGGTCAGCGTCCGCTGGCGATGGCGGAGGTCCACGGCGGCGGCGTCGAGGCTGCGCGGCGGCGCGGCGCCGAGGCCGGCCATGCCCTTCACGTCGCCGCCGGCGCAGAACGCCCCGCCCGCGCCGGTGAGCACCACCGCCCCCACCTCCGGCGCCGCGCCGAACCGCGCGACCGTGTGGCGCAGCGCCGGGGTGAGCGAATCCGAAAGCGCGTTGCGCGCCTCCGGGCGGTTCAGGACGACGACGCCGACGCCGTCCTCGACGCGCGCCAGCAATTGGCCGCTGCCGGTGTCGATCCTCTCCATGCCGCCCATGCCGGCCTCCTTCTACCAGTTCTCGTGGAACGGGCGGAGGTCGACGTCGAACGTCCAGCCCGAACGGTCCTGGTGCGCGACGTGGTAGATGGTGTCGGCTATCGCGTCGGGCTTGCAGAAGTAGTCGTCCGGCTTGTCGGCGGCGAGGCGCGGGCGGGTCCACGGCGTGTCGATCGCCGCGTCGACGGTGACGTAGGCGACGTGGACACCGCGCGGCCCGAAGTCGCGCGCCATCGATTGCGCGAGGATGCGCTGCGCCGCCTTGGTCGGCGCGAAGGTGGCGAAACGCGGCTTGCCGCGCCAGGCGGAGGTGTTGCCGGTGACGATCAACGCGCCCCGGCCCGCCGCGATCATCGCCGGAACCACGCTCTGCGCGAACACCATCAACGACGTCGTGTTGACGCGGAAGATCGTCTCGAACCGCTTCGGGTCGGCCTCCAGCACCGGCTGGAACCCGCCGGCGACGGCGTTGTGGATGGCGGCGGAGGGCGGGCCCATTTCGGCCGCCACCCGGGCGCAGGTGTCGCGCAACAGGTCGAGGTCGCGGACGTCGCAGGGGTAGCCGCGCGCGCCGTCGATCTCGCGCTCCAGCCGCTCCAGCCGCTCCTGCGTGCGCGCCAGCAGGGCGACGCGGTAGCCGCCGCGCGCGAAGCGCCGCGCGCAGGAGGCGCCGGTGCCGTCGCCCGCGCCGGTGATAACGCAAACCTTGCCGCTCACGATCCTCCGCCCTTTCCCGGCTCCGCCCGCGCGGCGCGCGGCGAATCCGTTATAGTCCGCCCGCGTGACCCAGACACTCTATATCCTTCTCGCCTACGTCGTGTTCGCCGGCCTGTTCATGCGCCTGCGCATGGGGCCGGTGGTGGGGCTGCTCGTCGCCGGCGCGGCCATCGGCCCGTCGGGCGCGGGGCTGGTCGACGACGTCGACGCGGTCGCCACCCTCGCCGAGCTGGGCATCGTCTTCCTCCTGTTCAACGTCGGGCTGGAGATGAAGCTGGAGCGGCTGCGGCTGTTCGGCTGGCGGGTCTATACCCTCGCCATCGCCCAGGTGGCGCTGACGGCGGCGGCGTTCGCGGCGCTGGCGCGCTGGCTCGGCCTGTCCGACGAGGCGGCGTTCCTGGTCGGCGGCGCGCTGGCGCTGTCCTCCACCGCGGTGGTGTTCCAGGTCCTCGCCGACCTGGGGCGGATGCTCACCCATCTCGGCCGCCTCGCCATCGCCACGCTGCTGGTGCAGGACCTCGCCGTCGGGCCGCTGGTGGTGGCGGCGAACGTGCTCGGCGCCGGCGCGGGGATGGAGGAATCGCTGCTGCGCATGGCGGTGGGCGGCGGCGGCGCGGTCGCCGCCATCGTCGTCATGACCCGGTTCGCGCTGCCGCGGGCGATTCGCCTCGTCACCGCGCTGGGCGGCGGCGAGCTGTTCCTCGGCCTCATCCTCCTCGTCGTCCTGTGCGCCAGCTGGGCCACCGAGCATACCGGGCTGTCGGCCGGCCTCGGCGCGTTCATCGCCGGGCTGATGGTGGCGGACACCGAATACCGCCACCAGATCTCCGCCGACATCGCGCCGTTCCGCGGCCTGCTCCTCGGCCTGTTCTTCATGGCCGTCGGCATGAACACCGACCTCGCCCTGGCGCTGGACCGGGTGGGCGCGGTGGCGGCGCTCACCGCCGCGCTGCTGGTCGGCAAGGCGGCGCTGCTGATCGCCATCGCGCGCGCGCTCGGCTACCCGCTGCGGCTCGCGCTGCAACTCGGCGTGCTGCTGGCGCAGGGCAGCGAGTTCTCCTTCGTCGTCATCGGCATCGCGGTGGCGAGCGGCCTGCTCGCCGACGGGCTGGGGGACACGCTGACCGTCGCCATCGCGCTGTCGATGCTGGTGGCGCCGTTCGCCGCCGGCGCCGGCCGGCGCCTGCTCGACCGCCTCGAGGGCGCGGCGGCGAGCCCGCTCTCCGACCTCGATTCCGACACCGCCGAACTCGAGGGCCACGTCGTCGTCGTCGGGTTCGGGCAGGTCGGCATGGCGCTGACGCGCCACCTGCTGGGGCTGGGCGTGTCGGTGGTGGTGCTCGACGTGAACTCGCGGCGGGTGCGCGACGCGCGCGAACGCGGCCTGCCGGTCTATTTCGGCAACGGCGCGCGCTCCGACGTGCTGCGCGCGGTCCATGTCGCCCGCGCCCGCCTGGTCGTGGTGGCGCTGCCGGACGGCGACGTCGCCGCGCGCATCCTCCCCATCGTCCGCCGCCTCGCGCCGGAGACCCGCCTCATCGCCCGCGCCCCGCGCCCCGGCGACGAGGACATGCTGCGCCGCGCGGGGGCCGAGGCGGTGGTCGTCGACAGCCTGGGCACCGCCGTCGAACTCGCCGAGCGCGCCATCCTGTCGCTCGACCTGGGCTCCGGGGACGAAAAAGCGCGGGAGGCGGCGGGGTAGCCGGCGCGCGGGGGCGCCGGCCGCCGGCCGCGCGCTCCGTCCTCCGGGGTCGCTCCCGGCCGATCCTTGCGGTAAACTCCGCGGCGGCTGCGAACCCGAAAGGAGGCGGGATGACCCCGGAACTGATCGGAATTATCACCGTAGGCGTCGCCTTGGCCGGCATGATTCTGATTTCCAACCGCGACCTCCGCGGCGAGATGCGCGATCATCGCAACGAGACGCGCGCCGAACTCAAGGAGATTCGCGCCGATCTTGCCGATGTTCGCGATCGCGTGGCGCGGATCGAGGGGTTGTTCGAGGGCATGGGCCGCCGAAAAGCCGAACCGTCGCCGACGACGGACTCCTGACGAGGCCGCCCCTCGCGAATCAGTTATCCAACGCTCCGGCCTCGCGGGCGCGGGACACGCCGATCATGCTGTCGCGCGTCACCAGCCGGGCCAGGCGGTCGGCGGTCCAGCCCTCCGTCCCGGCGGGGCGTTCGGGAACCACGAGATAGCGCATGTCGGCGGTCGAATCGTGCACCCGCACCGCGACGCCCGCAGGCAGGTCGAGGCCGAACTCGCGCAGCACCGCGCGCGGCTCGCGGACCGCGCGCCGCCGGTATTCGGAAGTCTTGTACCAGTCCGGCGGCAGGCCGAGGATGGCGCGCGGATAGCACGAACACAGCGTGCAGACGACGAGGTTGTGCGTGTCCGGCGCGTTCTCCACCGCGACCAGCGGGGTTCCGTCGGTGGGGACGTCCAGCTCCTCCGCCGCGGCCGCGGCGTCGGCGCGCAGCCGCGCCGCGTAGCCGGGGTCGGTCCACGCCCGCGCCACCATGCGCGCCCCGCGCGCCGGAGTCCGCGCGTCCATCGCCGCGACCTGCCGCGCCATCTCCTCCGCCGTGAGCACGCCCTTTTCGACCAGCAGCGCCTCCACCGCGGCGGCCAGCGCCCGGTGGCGGCGGGACGGCGGGCGCGGGGAACGGTCGTGGACGTGGCGCCGCCCGGTCACGGCGCGTCCTCCGCCGCCTCGAGCCAGTGCTCGAAAATCTCCACGTCGACGGTATCGCCCGGCGCGCCGGAATAGTCCGCCCACAGATGCGCCTGGGCGAAGCGCACGCGGTAGAGCGCGCGGCGCGGCAGCCCGCCGCCGCCGTAGGCGAGGTCCTCGGGATTGCGGAACGCGCCGCACACCCGCTCGATCTCGCCGCGTTTGCCGCGCGCGTACCACGGCGTGCGCAGATGCGGCTTGCGCGGCGAGTCCGGCGGGTCGCGAAAGGCGACGCGCACCCGCGCGCCGGGCGCGAAGCGCGGCGTCACGGCGCGCCTCCGGCGGCGCGCTCCAGCTCTGCGGCGCGGGCCTCCAGCTCGGGCCCGTCGAGCACGCCCTTCTCCACCAGGATCGCCGCGATGGAGGCGATCCAGCGTTCGTAATAGGAGAGGCTGTCATAGGCGTCGGGCGCCAGCGCCTCGATGCCGCGCCGCAATTCGTCCACCCGCATGATCTTCCTGTCGCGGACCAGGAGCGACATCAGCGCGTCGACGCGCTTCTCCCACGGCTCATAGTCGTGTTCGACCGCGGCGACCGCGCCGGCGGGCAGGCCGCCCATGTCGTGGTGGCTCCGGGGCATTCCGGCATTCTGCGCCGCCCGCGCCGCGCCCGTCAACGCGGCGGAATCGGCGTGTATGATGGGCGCCATGACCGCCGCCGAATCCGCGGGCGCCGATCTGGCCGCCCTTCTGCGCGACGCGCTGCCGCCCCAGGGCGCGTGGAGCGACGAGGACTACTTGCGGTTTACCGACCGCGGCGGGCGCCTCGTCGAGTTCACGGACGGGCATTTGCGGGAATTGCCCATGCCCACCTTCACGCACCAGGCCGTTCTGCTGTTCCTCTACCGCCTGCTCCACGACTGGATCGCCCCGCGCGGCGGGGTCGCGATGGCCGCCGCGCCGCGGCTGCGCCTGCGCGGCGGCAAGTTCCGCGAGCCCGACGTCCTGGCGCTGCGCGACCGGGCGGACCCCCGCTGCCGCGACAGGTTCTGGACGGGCGCCGACCTGGTGGCGGAGGTCGTCAGTCCCGACGACCCCGGGCGCGACTTGGTCGAAAAGCGCGCGGACTACGCCGAGGCGGGAATTCCGGAATACTGGATCCTGGACCCGCGCGACGAAACGATTACGGCGCTCGCGCTCGAGGGCGGCCGCTACGTCGAGCATGGCGTCTTCGCGCGCGGAGAGGTCGCGCGGTCGCGGCTGCTGGAGGGGTTCGCCGTCGATGCGGCGGCGGCGTTCGACGCGCCGAAACCGTCTGGACGATAGCCCGGCCGTTCCCGTCGCGGAGCGCCGCCGTCACTCCGGCGGGGCGGGGTGCTTGGGCTTGCGCGCGTAGCGGGTGCGGTCGCGGCGCACGCGCCTGACGAAGGGCGAGCCCGGCGCGCGGAGCGCCCGCGCCAGCGGGTTGGGCCGGCGCGGGCGGCGGCGCCGGGGCAGGCGGGACTTCATGGGGCGGTCCTCCGGCGGCCGGGGCAGTATAGCCCCTCGGCGGCGCGCTTGACCGGGGCGGGGCGGGGCGCCAGAATGCGCCCGTCGCGCGCCGGCGCGATCCATCGAGGCGACCCAGCGAACGGGAGTGAGGACGGATGTCCCGACGGTGCCAATTGACCGGGACCGGCGCGCTGCGCGGCATGCATGTGAGCCATGCGCACAACCGGACGCCGCGGCGCTTCCAGCCGAACCTCCAGGTCTGTTCGCTCTACAGCGACGCGCTCGCCGCCCGGGTGCGGCTGCGCCTCGCCGCCGCCACCCTGCGGTCGATCGAGCATCGCGGCGGCCTCGACGCTTGGCTCGACAAGGCCGGCGCGAAGGAGCTCACGCCGTTCGCGCGCCGCCTCCGCGCGCGCGTCCGCAAGGCCGCCGCGCGGGCGGGATAACCCCTGCATGGGCGGCGCGATCCGGCGGCTCGGGCCGCCGGCGCTGGCGATGGTCGCCGTCGTCGCGGCCTCCAACCTCGCCGTCGGCTTCCCGATAAACGACTGGCTGACCTGGGGCGCCTTCACCTATCCGCTGGCGTTCCTCGTCACCGACCTGACCAACCGCGCCCTCGGCCCGGCGAACGCGCGCGCCGTCGTGCTGGCGGGTTTCGCGTTCGGCGTCCTCGCCTCCGTCGTCCTCGCCGACGCGCGCATCGCCTTCGCCTCGGGCGCGGCGTTCCTGGCGTCGCAAATGCTCGACGTGTGGGTCTTCGACCGCATGCGCCGCCTCGCCTGGTGGCGCGCGCCGCTCGTCTCGTCGGTTACGTCGATGGCGTTCGACACGGCGTTGTTCTTCGCCCTCGCCTTCGCCTTCACCGGGCTGCCCTGGGTGACGTGGGCCGTTGGCGACTACGCGGTGAAACTGGCGATGGCCGCCGTCATGCTGACTCCCTACCGCTTGGCGATGGCGCGCCTCCCGGCCTGGCGCCCGGCCTGACCGCCGGCGTTCGCCGGGGCGGAATTCCTTCATCGCCGCGAGGCTCGCGCCGCGATAGCCGATGTTCAAGCCTCCAAGACACTCGCCAAATTCCCGGGTCGGCCGCAGCGCGCGGTCTTGACGGTCAGCTTGCGACCGCGAAAATTCACCTTCTCTTGCGCCAGAACAGCCCGCTGCCTTCGGTGAATCTTCTTACCGTGAAACAAGATAGGCTGGCAATCGGCGTCATCCTCGCCCTGCGACAAGCGATCGGCGAACGCCGCCCCGGCCCGTAATTGAGCCACCGCTTTCGACGCGTCGACACCGCCGCTCTTGAGCTCGATGGGCGCCACGGTCAGTACTCCGCCGCCGCGCGACAGGAACAGGATGAAATCGCAACGCGGGCCCTTCACCCCGCGCGCAGGAAAGGCGCTGTCCGCGTCCACGATGAGGCGCGGGCTTGGCGCGCTGTTCAGATCGACCCGACAGCCATCGCGGTTGCATGACTCGCAGCAATGATCGTCGTCCGCCTTCTCTCGAATGCGATCCAACGCGGCGCTCATGACCGTCGGCTTCGGCGATCGGTCGCCTCCTCGAGTCTGTTCTGCAAGTCCGCCGAACGGTTGTAGAGTTGTTCGGCGACGTCCTCGTAATCGGGCGGTTCGACGCCTTCGACGCGATCGAACGGAATTTCCCGAACGGACGATCCCCCGCCCTTTCCGGCACTCTCGAACAACCATACGCCGACGTCGCCCGGTCGCAAGGCGTGCGCGGGCGGCGTCTCGCCGGCGCGCTCCGCCAATTCGCCCTCGCGCATCGCATTGCCGAGTTCCTGAAGCAGCCAATCGCTGTGCGTGGTGACGATCACGCGAACGCCGCCGCGAACCAGGCGGGTCAACGCCTTCGCCATCTCCGTTTGCGCCGCCGGGTGCAAATGCGCTTCCGGCTCGTCGATGATGACGGTATCGCCTCGGGCGACGACGCTTCGCATCAACAGCACCAGGGACGCCAGTTCCGACACCATGGACGACGCGCGGTTCAAGCGAATTTTCTGCTTCGTTCCTTCCGGACAATAAACGAATTCGGGGTATCCGCCCGCGGCGCCTCTTACGGTTTGTATTCGTCCTCCAAGAGTCTCCCGCTCGAGAACGTCGGCGATGCCGCCCATATATTCCGCCGGCTCCCGGCGCAAACCGTAGCGGCGCCGTGGCCGGCGCCCCAATTCCGGTTCGTCGTGAAGAACGAGCTGCTCCATGAAGTCCGCCATCACGCCGGCAAGCGTTGGGAATTCGGGGAATCGATCCAGACCGCCGCGAGTTGCGCGCTTGATAAGCGAGCTCGCGATGACCCGGTGGTTATGTATGACGCTGCTTCGGTCGGCCGGAAAATAATGGACGCCCGATTGCGTTTCTGGCATGGAATAGACAAGCGTTTCCATGATATCGAACAACTCGCCCGCCACATGATCGTCTCCCCCATGCTCCCTCCCTAGCGGGAAATTACCTACGGCAGCGGGTTTATCCCTAAGCAAGACCATGTCGTCTATATGCCCGCTCGAATCGATATCCGAACCGGATATCGCCATACGCAACGACCAATCCCTTCGTTCGCCATCGCCAACTTGCAGAGACAATTTTGCGTCAATCGGTTTCAACGACGCGCGAATCAGGCTGCCCGCCCTTTCAACGTCGAAGCAGCGCTCCAGCTCGTTTCCCAATTGCGCCGCCAGAAAACCCGGATAGTCAAGGGCCTCCCTTGCGGCGACGCGCACGCTTTCGGGCATGTCGGAAAAGCGAAACGGCCGTCGGTTATCCCTCAATTTTTTCACGACCGTCCGATACTCGTCACCGGGGATGGATCGATCACCGTACACGGAATAAAGGTAGTGGTCCATGACGACCGGGAATCGTGCGAAACCGCTGAAAACCCGGTGCATTGAGTAGATCGACACGGCGAAATATGTCTTCCCGGTATTGCTGGGACCAACAAAGACGGTCAGGGGACGAAGGTCGATAGCCCCCTCCCGGATGGGCCCCAGGTTCTCTACCGCGATACGTACTTCGGAACGGCCGGAAAGCCGTCCATCGCGCGAGTTGTCGTCTCCGAGTGAATTCATACCCATCTCTCCCTTGCCTGGAACACCTTCATCGCCTCAACACCGAAGCGGACGATGCCCCGGGCGCCTGCCCGGAGGCGATGGAACACGCCGCCGCACAAGATCGCCCGTGCGTCCGAGGCTGCCTCCGCTTCGAGAATACCTTGAGAATCCCATCATAGGCCGCCGGCGCCCGGCAGGCAAGCGCGGCGGAGGAGAAATTGTTCCTTGCTACGGTCCGCAGCCGGCAGGCGACGCCATCGCAAGCGCCGCCGCCGGCTCCTCCGGTCGCGGGCGGCCCGCCGACGACGCATGCAAGACAGCATGCCGGCGCCGTGTTCGGCGATGGGGCGGCGAGCGGGAGCATCGCCGCCTCACCCCGCGCCGATCTTCGCCAGCAGCTGCGCGCGCGGGTCCTTGTCGGTCGCGTCCCGCTTCACCGCGAGGGCGAACAGGCCTCGGCCCGTGCTCCGGCGCGCCCACACCTCGCCGATGGCGCGCTTTTCGAGGGTTTCCGGGGTCTTCAGAAGATGCGCGCCCTTGTATTCCACGACCAGGGTGCGCCCGTCCTTCAGTCGCGCGACGAAATCGGGGTAAAACCAGCCGGAGGCGAGCGGGAGACGGAACGACGCCGGGTGGCGGGCTACGTTGCGGATCCAGTATTCGACCTCGGACAGCGAGTCGATGGCCTGGGCGCAGCGGAATTCCTCGCCTTCGTCGCCGCCGTCCTCGGGGCCGCCGAAGGCGGGGACTTGCTCCGGGCCGAGGAAATGCCGGGACGGCCGCCAGGGGCCGCGGTAGCGCTTCTCGCCGCGATAGGCGCCGTCGCGGAGCCGGAACGCCAGCGCGGCGTCGAACGACACGTCCGGCCGCGCGCCCGGCGCGAACAACGCGCCCTGGTAGGCCGCCTTCCGCTCCTCGGCGCGGATGGCGTCGAGGCGCGCGCGCACCGCGCGGGCGAGAAGGAACTTGCAGCGCATGAGCGCGGAAACGCTTATGCCGCGCTCCGCCGTCAGATGGTGGACGAGGCGGGACAGCCACGCCAGCAGGTCGCCCTGCCCCAGATCGATGGCGCGCGCCTCGCGGTCGAGCCACCCCGCCAGCGCCTCCGCCGTCCAGCCCTCCACCTCGAGGTCGAGCGGCAAGGCGGCCTCCTCGCCGGTATGCCGGTATTCGATCTCTCCCTTGCCGCCGAGATCGACGAGAAAGCCGTGCGCGGTCTCGCGGATCGCGAATTCGGCCGCACCGAGGCGGAAGGGGCGGTCGGCGAGCGACCATTCGCGGTCCTCCAGAAGGACGTCGGGGTCGGCGAGTTCGAGCGCGCCCTGGACCTCGACGACCAACGCCGGGACCGCGAAGACCTCGCCGCGCGCGGCGGGCGAGAATCCGTGCGCCTCCGTCCGGCGGAACGCGGCGGCGGCGCGGGCGAAACGCCGGCGCTCGGCGGCGGGCAGGCGCCGGGCCACCGCCTTCTCCAGCGCCTCGCCCGGCCACCCGGCGAGGGCGATCTCCACCTTGCCGCCGCCGGCGTCGCGCGCCGACGCGCGGTCGGGCAGGCTTTCCTTGAGCCCGGCGAGGTCCGGCGGCGCGGCGATGACGTAGCGGAACGCGGGCGCCGCCGCCGCGCCCGGCGCGAACAGCGAGTCGTCCTCGTCGAGCGGCGGTTGCGCCAGCTCGATATTGTCCTCAGCCTCGTCGTCCGCGAAGCCCATCGCCACCAGTTTGTCCGCCAAGTCGCGCGCCGCGGCGCCGAAATCGGGTTCGCAGGCGAAGGCCCACGCCTTGTTCAGGTCGGCGCCGGCGCGGCGGCTGGCGTAGGGCATCCGCAGCACCCGGCCGAGCAGCTGCTCCACGTCCGCCGCCGCGCGGACGCGGTCCACGGTGCAGAAGACGTAGGCGAAGGAACAATCCCACCCCTCCTTCAACGCCCGGACGGTGACGACGTGCTCGATGGGGCAGGCGGGGTCGAACAGGTCGATCCCGTCCAGCTCGCGCTGGTCGCCGGTGGCGACGGCGATGCGATGTGCGGGGACGCGCTCGACGTCGATCAGGTGCCGCTTGAGGACCTCGACCGTGACCTCGCGGTTTTTGGGCTGGGCCTGGAACAGGGCGACGGGGCGGATGTAGTCGCGGTCCGCCGCCGCCGCCTTCGCGAGGGCGGCGCGGCGCGCCACGGCGCCGGCGACGGCGCTGCGCCAGTCCTGGTGCTCGGCGAGCGCGATGGGCAGTTTGATCATCGCCTCGCGCTTCAGCGCGCGGGCGGAGACGCTGTCGAGAATGTTCGACACCCGGCGCGGAGTCGCCGTGAATTCGACGACGGCGCACGGGTTCACGCGCCTCTGCATTTCGCGCGTCAGGCCGGTGACGGCGTTATGCGCCTCGTCCACGATCATCAGCGGGCGGTGGAGGCAGAGCAGGTTGGCGAAGGAGTATTCGAGTCCGCCGTCCTCCAGCCGCGCCAGGCCGGGCGGCGGATGCGCCAGCGCGGCGAAATGCGGCTCCAGGTCCTCGTGGTGGGCATAGACCTTGCGGCCTTCGGTGTTCTTGACGCGCAGGGTCTGGATGGTCCCGACGACGACGCAGCAGCGGCTGCGCACGTCGTGCGGGCGCAGCTGCGCGAAGTCGGCGATGTCGAGCACGCGGGTCCGCCCGTCGAACGCCGCGTCGAGCGCGCGCCGGTAGGGGTGGCGGGGGTTCTTGAGCGCCTCCGCCGTCTGCCGGCGGATGATATTGGTGGGCGCGAGCCAGAGGACCAGCGGGTATTCCTTCTCGATCCACGCCTTGCGCGCCACGGCGATGGCGTGCGCGGCGAGGAGGGTCTTGCCGCCGCCGGTGGGCAGGCGGAGGCAGACGTGCGGCGTGTCCGGCAGTCCCTCGAGCGGCCTGTAGGCGCCGGCGAGCCGGCCGAGCCGCGCCGCGCGTTCGGGCGCGCCCACCGCCGCCGCGTAGGCCGCCGCCGGGCCGGCGATGCGCGCCTCCTCGAGGAATCGGCGCAGGCTTTCCAGCGTTTCGGCCTGGTAGGGTTTGAGCTGCACCGTTACGCCCGCGCCTTCACGTCGTAGGGGATTTGCCGGAAGGTTATACGCTCGCGCTTCAGCGTCTCCGGCGCGAGGCGCGACGACTCGCCGTAGACTGTCATGGGGTAGCCGGCGCCGCGCGCCAGTTCCGGGTGGGCGGCGGCGATGTCGGCGCGCAGCCGCGCCAGCACCGCGCGGGTGAGCACGTTGCCGCCGCGCGGGCGCCTGTCCCCCAACACGCCATTATAGAGCAGGACCAGCGCGCGGCCGCCGTGGACTCCGAGCAGCGGCGCCTCGCCCGCGC
Source organism: Alphaproteobacteria bacterium (assembly GCA_965242575.1). Lineage (GTDB taxonomy): Bacteria > Pseudomonadota > Alphaproteobacteria > UBA7887 > UBA7887 > JANQOH01. The sequence goes on along the minus strand of OZ251461.1, from coordinate 457,370 downwards.
CGTCGCGCGGGCGGTCCGCCTCCGCGAACCAGACGTGGGCGGCGAGCACGGGGAAGGCGATGCCCTCCCGGATGCGTCCCTGCGCGTCGAACACTTCCGGCCCGAGGCGGTAGAAGCGGAACCCGCCGCCGCCCGTCCAGCCGACGGCTTGCGAGATTCCGCCCTGTTCGCCCGCGACGACCTTTTGCAGGCGCGGGACGCAATGGGTGACGGCGTGCTCGCCCATTTCGATCCCGATCCAGCGCCGTCCCATCTTGTGCGCGACGGCGGCGGTGGTGCCAGAGCCGAGGAAGGAGTCGAGGACGAGATCGCCGGGGTCGGTGGAAATCTCCAGAATGCGGCCGATAAGCTTCTCCGGCTTCGGTGTATCGAAATACGCGTTCGGTAGCACGCCCCTGTTTTCGTTCTTTGCGTCATGATTGCTGCCGAACTCATCGTGAAGCCACATTGTCACGGGGATAACGGTTTGCTTAACTTGAGACAGATAAGATTTTCGCGACGGGGTAGCATTCCCCTTGGCGCCAAACCACAATTGTCCGGTGCGGTCGAGCTCGGCAAGCGTGTCCTTGCTATAACGATGATATGTGCCAATCGGTGGACTCCACGTAACACCGTTGGAAAACGTATAAGGATACCGATTAACGTCCGATCCGCTTTTAGCATGAAGCGGCGTCGATTTCCAGGGGCCGCGAGTATCCTCGTCCAGATTCTTATACGCTCTATTTTGTTTTTCGCCACGCGCTACCCCACGAAACGAGGCCATCTCGCGCCGTTTCGCGAAGCAGATTATGTGATCGTGATTATCGCTAACAAAAATAGCGTCATTCGCGCGGGTATATTTCTTTTGCCAAACAAAATTAGCTATGAAGTTTGACCGCCCGAACACCTCATCCATCATGACCTTGAGATAGTGCGCTTCATGATCGTCTATCGACACCCAGATCGATCCGTCTTCCGCCAAAAGATCGCGCAGCAATTCAAGGCGCGGCCACATCATGGCGAGCCATCGCGTATGCTCTAGATTATCCTCGTAATGCTCGAATGCGGCGCGCGTGTTGTAGGGCGGGTCGATATAGATGCATTTCACCCGCCCGGCGTAGAAAGGCAGCAGCGCCTTCAGCCCCTCCAGATTATCGCTTTGGAGCAAAACGTTGCCGGCCCTCGAATCCCCGGCGGCGAAATCCGGCGTTTCCTCGAGCAGGCGGTATAGCGCGCGCTGCGCCGCGCCAACATCCTCCCCCCTCGTCAACCAGTTCAGCGTGGGCATCGATCAATGTCAAGGAAGTTAGCGCTGCTTTCCAGGAAAAGGAAGTTAGCGCTGCTTTCCAGGAAATGGAATTACCGTTCCGTCGGGCCGCCTTCTACCATTAGTGGATCTTAGACGCGCCAGTTCGACAACATCAGCGGGCGTCGCCGTCATGTATCCACGAGGCAGATTGCAAAGCATTTCCACATCCGAACCGTGCAACCGAATTGCGGTCAGCAACTGATCCCGGGTTAGCACACCCTCGTTTATGAGAAGATGGATTGACCGATTCAACAGCCGCGGTTGTTCGCATTCCAAAGTATCATCCAGGGGTTCGCCTCTGCGCCAACCTCTCGCATTGTAATGCTTCCACAGACGTATCGACGAATTTTCATCCAACATATCGAGTTTCCTACAGCGCATAATCATAGCTCCTATAGACACCTTCCACCTCTCCTTCAGATTGTAAAACGTGTCCAACGATGGCGACCACACCTCCGCCGAAAAAGATTCTGCGGGCATAAGAAATGCGCTCGCAAAATGAAAAGCCTGACGCTCAATCTCCTTAAATGAGTGGATATTTTCCAATATCTTGCCAGTCAATTTTCGGTGCAGAACCAGATGCCCGAGCTCGTGAGCCGCATCCATGCGAGAACGAACACAGGTATCCTTATCGCGCGCTATAAGCATATACGGACGATTATCGCCCGCCGACCAATTCGAAAGCCCGTCCATCTTTGCCGTGCCGACCTCATCCTTAACAGTCACAACTCCAGCATTCTCCAAAGCAAGCAGGAGATCGGAAATCGGGCCGACGCCAAGACCCCAGGCGTTCCTACACTCCTCAGCAAAAACTTCTATGTCTTGATCGCGTATGGAACAATGATCGTTGCCGATATCGAAGTGCGGTACGTCGACGCTAGGAAGATCGATCCATTTTTGTAGGGTTGTGGATATGCTCTGGGCCCACCTTAGCCTGACCTTCACGCGCTTACGAATAGATTGCGTCGTGCTGGCCATAGTGCGAAAAAACATCGGAGACGATCCGTAATCAATAGTCGGCTGGAAGAAAAACCCCATTGGCATATTAAGAGATTGAGAAAGAGAACGTATGACCGTAGAATCCGGGCGTTGCTTCCCGCTTTCCCAACGAGAAACGCTCGAGCTGGTTCTATCGATCAATTCAGCCAGGCTAATCTGCGTAAGACCTCGAGATTCTCGCGCTTCAATTAGCCGGTCCGAAACGAAACCTGATGCCCCCTTGCGCATGTCGTCAACCCCGTCGTCAGCTGCTTCGGCCAGAACGATTCTCGCCCTTGAGGCGAGGAACAGCTCTGTCCTTTATCTCAACCGGTGTGCCAGGTCCCGTCGAAACGCTGGCATCGTGGTAACGGCCGAGCAACCGATCAATCTGCTCCAAAACCATCCATCCAGACAGATCGCTACTGGGAATCCCCATACCAACAAAGGCAGGAGCGTCCGAATTAGGATGCACGTCATGAGCCGTAACGACAAGCATCGCACAAAGGGCGTCCGGACTTGGCCGTGGCGTGTCACGAAGGAGATTCAGTTGGGTCGGCTCTAGCCACCTATTGCAGGCAGCATATTCTTTGCGAAACCGAGTGGGGCGTGGCGCCCCACGATGCACCTGTATGTTAGCCCGGACCAGACAGACATCGCTCACGGTTACGGCGCTGTATTGTCCGCCTGCGGGCCTTGTGGATATGGACTCCGCAGTCAGCTTAGCGCTTCGCGCGGCCCGCCTAAATCCCTCCTCGCAATAGGCATGGCGTGCTTGGCCGAGCATGTGGACTCGCTCTGGATCGTCAAATCGCTCACGCACGCACTTTTGCGCCTTGGAGAAGGCAACGTCCATCTCTTCGCGCAACCTCTGGAAAAAAATTCGCGGACAGCGATCCACGATTCGGGACATCGGGTCATGCACGTGCATGGTGGTTCCCTCCGGCAAATTTGCGTTGCTCGGTGATTCGCATAAAAATTTTGCGCTGTCAACCCCATGTGTCCAGGGAATTTCTGCCGGCGAACTCATTGAAAAATCTATAGATTCACCCCGCATTCTCGTAAATCGCCGCAACGCCATGACGAGCCTCGGTCACGGCAGGCGCCATTGGGGGCATGTCGCCACCGCCACCCCGCGCTGGTAGTGGCAGTGATTTCCCGGGAGCATGGGGACGCCTCGCCTCCCGTTTTCCGGCCACCTCTCGCTGGACGAGCCCCGCGGAGAGCTCATCGAGCCGCGCCATACGCGGAGGCCGGCAAAATCGCGCGCCGTGCCGCGGCAAAGCGTGTTCACGCCGTGCGCGAACCGGAAGGCCTGCCAAGCCGCTTATCGCGCCTCCGTATCCGTCGCGATGCGCGCGCCCGCGCCGGACATCAACACGCTTTCGATATTGGACAGGCGCGACTCGATGCTCACAAAGCGCGCATCCGTGGCGAGCCACAGGAACGCGCCCAGAGCGACGTTCGTTCCGACTACCGTCAGAACCAGGCCAAGCCACGAGAACGTCCCGGCGCCTGCGCGATCCCGCGCCACGCCGCCACGCCGCGACTCCCGATCCCCGTCAACCGCCGCAACATCGGCCATCGGCATCTCCATAGCCCGCTCTCCTCGGATCGCGCACCTCGCGCGCGCCCTGCGAAGAAAGGATAGCGGGTATTGTCCCACGATGCAAGCCCGTCGTCAACTTCGCGCGTCCGTCGGATCCCGCCGGACGGAAAGCCCACGAACGGCCCCTCGATCCGCGCCATGCGCGCGCGAAACTCGGCGAAACCGCGCGCCATGTGGCGGGGCGGCGCGTTCACGCCGTACGCGCACCGGAGGGCCTGCCAACTCGCCTATCGCTCCTCCGTATCCGCCGCGACGGGCGCGCCCGCGCCGGACATCGGCGCGCTTTCGATACCGGCCAGACGCGAGTCGATATGTATCAAGCGCGATTCGATCCCCGTAAGGCGCGATTCGATGCTCGCAAAGAGCGATTCGAAGCGCGACTCCATGCTGCTGAAGCGCGCATCCATGGCGAACCACAGGAACGCGCCCAGAGCGATGTTCGTTCCGACCACCGTCAGAAGGAACGCCCCGGCGCCCGCGCGATCCTGCGCCGCGCCGCCGCTCCGCGACCCCCGACCCGCGTCAACCGCCGAAACATCGGCCATCGGCGTCTCCGTAACCCGCGTCCCGGGCCGCGCGCCTCGCGCGAACCCCACAAGGGACAGGGTAGCGATTTTCGGTCCGCGGCGCAAGGCCGTCATCGACTCCGCGCGTCCGCGCCTTCCCGCCGGATGAAACCCGTCAACAGCCCTTCGAGGCGCGCCATGCGCACACGGAGGTCGGCCACGTCGCGCGCAAGCGAGTCCATGCGCCCATCCGTCGCGCCCAGACGGCCGTTCACATCGCGCCTGAACGCGTCCATGTCGCGCGCCAGCCGCAAGGTCATGACGGCGAGGACGACGCCCATCGCGACAATGCTGACGATTACCGGGCTCATTCGTGCGCCTTCCCCGTTTCGACCGATCGCGATGGAGCGAGCGGCGGCGCCATGCGAAACATTCGCCGGTCAACGCGCCGCGTCGGTGGGCTTTCGTCTGGTGAAGCCCTCGAACAGGCCCTCCAGGCGCGCCATGCGTTCGCGAAGATCGGCGATGTCGCGCGTAACGTCGCGGCGCAGCTCGTTCTGGCCGCGCGCGAGATAGAGGATCATGCCGGCCAGCGCGATACCCACGGCGACAATGGTGGCGATGATGCTAACGACTTCCATGGTCATATGCGTGTCTTCTCCATCGTTTCGGCGATTCGCCCGCCGGAGGAGAGGCGCCCTGAGGGCGCGGAGTCGTCGCCAGCGCCGCGCTTCGCGCGATGCGGACGGGGCGCCCGCGCTCCCGGGCGGCGGTCCCCCCGATCACGCCGCCTTCGCCACGTCCAGTTCGATCTCCGCCGGCTCTCCCGTCAGCTCCATGCGGTCGTGCGCGCGGGTCTCGGCGAACAGCGCCTCGGACACGCCGATCTCGCCCAGCTCGAGGGTGTTCCTGATGCGGACGATGCGCGCGTCTTGCGGGCGGATGCCGATGAGGGTCTTCACCGCCAGGCGCACGGCCTCCCCCTCGGTGCGCATGGGGATGGGGATCGCGCCGCCGGACAGATAGGTGCTGGTCACGATGTTGGCGTAGGTCACGCCGAAATCGATGCGGCGGTAAAGCCGCGAGGTGATGACGTCGGCGCTGCCCACCCCGGCCGCGTTGCCCTTGGTCGCGTCGGTCAGGTCGAGCATGACGATCTTCTTGACGCGCGGGAGCTCGAAACCCTCCTGCGCGCGGCCGGTCGAGCCGATCACGTTCGGGTCGGCGCCGGCGCCGGAGATCTCCTTGCCGATCTCGTCGATGACCAGCACGTCGATGTCCTCGATGTAGATGCGCGCCATCAGCGATTTGGCGAGGCTCTGCAACTCGGTCTCGCGGGCGACCAGGGTTTCGCCGGGGATGGCCTCGACCAGCGCGGTGTCGTCGTGGGCGTCCTCCACCAGGCCGACGCCGAAGAGGAAGTTGCCATTGTCGATCACCGCCTGTGCGGCGGGGGGCAGGACCTTGCCGAAATCGGTCATCTCGTAGCCGCCGTGGAAGGCCGAGGCGCCGTTGATCTTGCCCATGCCGATGATGATCATCTTGCAGACGCCGCTCTCGATCGGGCCGCGGAAACTGGTGTGCGGCTTGATCCGGTTCATCAGCACCACGCCGTCGGCCTCGTTGGCGAGGCGGTCCATGTGCAGCGGCGTTCCGTCCTCCATCTCGGCGACGGTCACCGTGTCCATGCTCGCCTCGACCGGCGCGCCGACCTCGTTCTCGGTGATTCCGTAGCCGGCGAGGATGCGGCGCTGGCCCTCGGCCGTCCCGCCGCCGTGGCTTCCCATCGCGGGGAAGACGAAGGGGCGCGCGCCGCGTTCGCGCAGCGCCTTCACCGCCGCGCGCGCCGCCGCCTGGATGTTGGCGACCCCGCGGCTGCCGACGCCGAGCGCGATTCGCGCGCCGGGCCGGATCTTCGCCGCGATCTCGGGCCGCGCGAACTCCGCCGTCACCGCGGCGGCCACGTCGTCCAGTTTGCGGCGCTCGAACGTCTGGCGCGCGCGCGCCATCCGCGGCAGCGCGAAGTCCAGCCCGCCGGCGATGTTGATCCGCGCTTCGTCGAGCATGGCGTCCTCCCCTCGTCCCGGTCTTTCGCCTGCGCCGATCATACGCGGCGCGCGCGGCGGAATCAACGACCGCGGATCGTCCGGCCCGGAAGTTCGCCGTTCCCGCGCAGCCCGTTCTCGCCGGCGGCGCGCGCGCCGTTGATCCACACGCCGTGGAGGCCCTGCGCGCCGCAGACCAGCCGGCTCGCGCCGCCGGGCAGGTCGTGGACGCGGCGGTTGGGAGTCCGCCCCACCGCCGCCGGGTCGAACAGCATCAGGTCGGCCCAGGCGCCCTCGCGGATCCGTCCGCGGCCGGGGAGGCCGAACAGGTCGGCCTGCCGCCCGGTCATGCGGTGGACCGCCTCCTCCAGGGTCAACGCGCCCTTGTCGCGGACCCAGTGGCCGTAGAGGTGGAGGCCGAAGCCGGCGTCGCAGAAGAAGGTGAGGTGCGCGCCGGCGTCGGAGAGCGCCACGGTGCTGTTGGGGTGGGTTATCAGCCGCCCCACCGCCTCCTCGTCGGAGTTGAGCAGGGTCGAGGCGAACAGCGTGTCGAGGTTGTCGGCGAGGCCGATGTCGAGGAAGCGATCCAGCGGGTGCGCGCCCGCCGCCGCCGCCAGTTCGGCGACGTGGCGGCCCTCCAGCCCGGCGGCGGCGCCGTTCCCGGTCCGGGCGACGACGATGCGCGACCAGTCGCCGTTGAACGCGCGCAGGCCGTCCGCGCTCTCCAGCTCGGCCTTCATCGCGGCGCGGAATTCGGGGTCGGCGTAGATGCGCTCGAGGCCCTCGCCGCCCGCCGCCATCGCCGGGCGCCAAGCGGCGTAGGACTCCATGAGATACGGGTTGCGGAGGGTGAACTCCATCGTGAGCGGGCAGCAGGAGACCTGCCCCCACAGCGCGCGGCCGCGCGCGTTGGCCTCGGCTATGCGCGCCATCGCGCGGTCGGTGGCGCCGGGGTCGGTGTGGTCGTGGAGCAGCGCGGCGACGACGACGGGGCGGCCGGTGTCGGCGGCGATGCGCTCCAGCGCGTCCAGCCGGGTCTTCTTGCCCCGGGTGAGCATGAACACGCCGCGCCCGGACTCCGCCATCGCGCCGACCAGCGCGGCGATTTCGCGCTCCTCGGCCAGCAGCGACGGCATGGGGACTCCGCCGTGGCCGTTGTGGCCCTCGAAGGTGGAGGTGGCGAAGCCGATGGCGCCGGCCGCCATGCCGCCGCGCACGAGCTCGGCCATTTCGGCGATCTCGGCGGCGGTCGCGGCGCGCGCGGTCGCCTCCTCGCCCATGACCCATGTGCGGACGGCGGAATGGCCGATATAGGCGGCGACGTTCGGCCCGGTCCCGGCGCGCTCCACGGAGTCGAGATATTCCGGGAAGGTCTCGAAGTCCCAGCGCGCGCCGGCGCGCAGCGCGTCGATGGACATGCCCTCGACGTTGCACAGGTTGCGCGCGGTCATGTCGCGGTGCGGCGGCCGGCAGGGCGCGATTCCGAAGCCGCAATTGCCGACGATCACGGTGGAGACTCCGAGCGCCGGCGACGGGGTGGCCCACGGGTCCCATGCGAGCTGCGCGTCGTAATGGGTGTGGGTGTCGACGATCCCGGGGGCGAGCGCGAGTCCGCCGGCGTCCACGGTCTCGCGGGCGCCGCCGAGTTTTTCGCCCACCGCGGCGATTCGCCCGCCCGCCACCGCGACGTCGCCCCGGCGGACGGGGCCGCCCGAACCGTCGTATATGTCTGCGCCGCGAAGGATCAGGTCGTGCATGGGTTCGCTCCGTTCGTTGCGCTCCGGCCTCACTCGCTCCCGCGCAGCAGGTGGTCCACGAACCGCGGCGAGCGGGTTGCGTGTTTCACGCGGATCGCCCGGAGTTCGTTGGAGAGCCGCCCCGCCATGTCGATGATGTTCGCCGCCCTCGCCGGATCGAGATCCGGCGCGGCGCCGAAATCGCCGCTCGTGCCTGTCTCGTGCAGGAGGTACCAGAGCTTGCGCGCGCTATCGTGATCGGTTCCGAACGTTCCAAGGAATTCGATCTCGTTGTCGATCTGGCTCAAGTCCGCGAGGATTCTGGGGGCGCGCATGTCCCGACCGGCGCTTCCCGTCCAGTAGGCGACGAGATTGTCGCGCACGTCATCGAGGCACCGCGCCGCCGAATCGCACACTTCGGCGAGGAGCTCCCGCCGCTCGGCCCTGCGGGCCAGTTTCCACTGCACGTAGCCGGCCGCGAGGGTCGCGCCGAGTCCGGCGCACAAGCCGCCGGCGGCGATCCCCGAAAACCTTTCCAACCACGCGGCATCCATCGCCGTCGCCGTCAGGCGGCGCCGCCGCCGGTCCTCGCCCGGTCGATGTATATCCAGATCAGCTCGATGAGATTCCGGTTCGGGCCGACGATCTCCAGGCGGCTCCGCAGGCCGGGGCCGAGGTCGGGATGCTTGCGGACCAAGCCGCCGAAAGCCTCGTCGAGGAACGACGAGCTATAGCCCGGAATTCCGTAGAGGCTCACCTGCACCGAACCGCCATCGCGAAGCGCCGGCCACAGGACGTCGTCGCGGAACCGCGCGCCGCCCTTCTCGCCGTCCCTCCGCGACATGGGCGTCGGCCCGCCGGCGAAACGGGCGACCGTTATCTCGCGCCTGACCGCGGTTGCCATCCTGCCCCCTCCCTTTCGATGCGCCGCTCCTCCAGTATATCGGAGAACCGCCCCGGCGCGACCCGGTCGACGGCGATGAACGGGTCCTCGAAGCGGCGGCGGCGGATGATCGGGCGGTAGGGCGGGCGCGGGTGTGGGCGCTACAGGAGCTTGATCGCGGCGACGACCAAGCCGCCGACGACGGCGATAAAGCCCATCAGGCGCACCTGGAGGGCGGCGATCTCGGCCTTGAGATCGGCTTTCGTCGCCAAGGCGTCGCGGTCCGCGGCTGCGGCCTGACGCATCGCGGCGGCGATGACGTCGGCGTGTCGACGTTCGATGCCGGCGGCTTCCATGGCGCGGGCTGCGGCGTGTGCGTCGAAGGTCGTTGCATTCATGCCGTGAGCATAGCACGGATCGCGCATGGATCGCAACAGGGCGGCGGCAAGGGCCGGGCCGAACGCCGAAACCGCCCGGCGCGTTCAGAACCCCGGCGCGACCCAGTCGACGGCGACGAACAGCTCCTCGAAGCGATGCAGCCAGACGATCAGGTGCCGGGGCGCGGCGGGGTCCGCGTAGTCGTAGAGCAGCGGAGCCGCCTCGTCCGCGCCGCTCGCGCCGGCGCCGCAGCGCAGAAAGACCTCCAGCGGACGGCCGGTCTCCAGGTCGCGCGGGCCGCGAAACAGGATGTGGGCGACCCCGCGCGCGCGGCAGCGGCCGGAGCCGTCGGCGCGCGGCGCGGCGGGCGGCGCGACCTCGCGCAGCTCGAACAGCGCGTGGTAGTCGGCGGCGCCGCGCCGCGCCGCGCGCTCGGCCTCGTCCATCGCCGCCGCGCCGGACGGCGCCAGCAGGGCGGCGAGCGCGAACAGGGCGGCGGCGCGGCGGGTCACGAAGCGCGCTCCGCGACGACGGCGAGGAAGGCGTCGGCGTACCGCGCGAGCTTCGCCTCGCCGACCCCGTGCAGCGCCGCCATTCCGGCGCGGTCGCGCGGCTTGTGCGCCGCCATCTCGATCAGCGTGCGGTCGGCGAACACTACGTAGGCGGGGACTCCCCGCGCTTCGGCGATCTCCCGCCGCCGCGCCTTGAGCGCCGCGAGCAGCGCGTCGTCCACCGGCCCCGAAGGCGCCGGCGCGGGCGTCTTCTTCCGCTTTGCGCGGCGGCGGCCCATGGCGTCGGCGCGCATTTCGAAGCGCTCCTCGCCGCGCAGCACGCGCCGACCGGCGTCGGTCAGCAGCCAGCGCCCGAAGCGCACGATGTCCATGTCGAGGCAGCCGGCGGCGTAGAGCTGGCGGAACGCCGCGCGCCAGTATTGCGCTGAGCGGTCCTTGCCGACGCCGAAAGTGGGCAGGCGGTCGTGGCCGTATTCCGCGACCTTGCCGGTCCGCTCGCCGCGCAGCAGGGCGATCAGGTGGGCGGTGGCGAACCGCTCGCCGGTGCGCGCGACGGCGCTCATCGCCTTGCGCGCGTCCTCGGTCCCGTCCACCGTCTCGACGCCGTCGATGCACAGGTCGCAATTGCCGCAAGGCTCCGACGCCTCGCCGAAATAGGCGAGCAGCGTCCGGCGCCGGCAGCGGTGCGACTCGCACAGCGCCACCAGCGCGTCGAAGCGGTGCATGGCGACGCGCCTGCGCTCCCCGTCTTCGCCGTCCTGGAGGATATGCCCGCGGCGGCGCGCCATGTCGGCCACCCCGTAGAGGGTCAGCGTGTCGGCGGGGAGGCCGTCGCGCCCGGCGCGGCCGATCTCCTGGTACCAGCTCTCGACGTTCTCCGGCATGTCGGCGTGGCAGACGAACCGCACGTCGGGCTTGTCGATCCCCATGCCGAAGGCGACGGTGGCGACCGCGACGACGCCGTCTTCGCGCAGGAAGCGGTCCTGCGCCGCGCGGCGCGCCCCGGTCTCCAGGCCGGCGTGGTAGGCCACGGCGTCGTGGCCGGCGGCGCGCAGCGTCTGCGCCACGTCCTCGGCGCGTCGGCGGGTCCGGCAATAGACGATGCCGCTTTCGCCCTCATGCGCGGCGACGAAGCGCGCGACCTGGCCGTCCGCGCCGTTCTTCGCCGCCATCGCGAGGCGGATGTTCGGGCGGTCGAACCCCATGACGAAGCGCCGGGGCGGGGAGTCGAACAGGCGCGCCTCGATGTCGTCGCGGGTCGCCGCGTCGGCGGTGGCGGTGAAGGCGATGGTTTGCGGGCCGCCGAGCGCCGCGCGCAGGTCGCGGAGCTGGAGGTATTCGGGGCGGAAGTCGTGCCCCCACTGCGAAATGCAATGCGCCTCGTCGATGGCGAGCAGATCGACCCCGCAGCGCTCGAGGAAGGCCGCCGTCTCCGGCAGCAGCAGGCGCTCCGGCGCGGCGTAGAGCAAGCGCAGCGCGCCGTCCCGCGCCAGGCGGCCGACGCGCCGGTTCTCGCCCGGCGGGTTCTGCGAATTGACGCAGCCGGCGGCGACTCCCATCGCCGCCAGCTGGCTCACCTGGTTGCGCATCAGCGCGATCAGCGGCGACACGACGACCGCGAGCCCGCCGCGGAGAATGGCCGGCAGCTGGTAACAGAGCGACTTGCCGCCGCCGGTCGGCATGACCGCGAACACGTCGCCGCCGGCGAGGACGGCCGCGATGACGTCCTCCTGTCCCGGGCGGAAGTCGTCGAAGCCGAACACGCGGCGCATCGCCTCGCGCGCCGCCGCCATGGCGCCGCCGGGCGCCGCGTCGGCGAGAAAGAGGTTCACGCCGCCCGCGCGTTCAGGCGGGGCGCGAATACCCGGCGGCGTTCGCGAAAAACCTGTCGCCCGCCGCGGCGACATAGCGCGCGAGCGCTTCGACGGAGCCGCGCAGCAGCAGGCCCGCCGCCAGAACGACGACCGCCAACACGCAAGCCAGCGGGCTGGTCAGGATCGCCGCGAAAAAGAGCTTCGCAAGCAGGGCGCCAATTGCGACGGTGACTTCGGGCTCGTCGGAAACCTCCGTATCGCGGAGGCGCCCTGGCGGCAGAAACAACATGAAGATCCATCCCGACAGGACGATCCAGGGCGCGGAGGGCCGGTAGGCGTTGTCGGCGATCGCCGACAACGTCGTTCGCATGCGCGGATGCACCCGGGGGTCGGCGGCCCAGCGGTCGGCCTCGCAGCCGGCGCGGGTTCGGAACTCGTGAGTGGCGAGCACCAGACGCCAGCGGAGGAGCTCGTATGCAACCACCGCGGCGACAAGGTATCCGATTTTGATAAGAACGGCGTCAGTCATCGGATTCGCTTTCCACAGGGGACGGGTCGGGAGCCTCTACGTTTCTCCGGCGGGTGTAATCCCGCGCCGATGTCCATACGATCTTGACGCGCAACGCCCGCCACAGAAACATCAGTATGCCAACGGCCAAGATGAATTTCCATGTGTCCTCTCTCGCGAACTCGACAAGCGCGAGGGCGACATCGGCCCATGCCGCATCGTCCGGCGGCGCTCGATCCATTTCGTCCAGCTACCTGCTCCCGCCGCGGCGCGCGGCATCCATAGCGCAACGCTCCCGCGCATGCAAGCGATGGGCGAAGCCGCCGCCGGGCCGGCCTCCACCGTCGGCAGACGCGGCGCGATGCGCGCCCCGGCCGACGCCGCGGATCTCCCGCTCCTGCCGGTCCATGCCGCGCAGCGCGCGGACGCGGATCGCCAGTTCCGCGTTCGCCGCCGCCATGCTATGCTCCCGCCATGCAGGATTTCTCCGACGGCCTCGGCCAGGCGCTCGGCCTCTTCCTCGCGGTGTGGGCGTTCTTCGCGCTCATCGGCTGGCTGTTCGGTTAGCGCCGCCGGCGACTCCGACATCGGCGCGTTCAGGCGCGGCGCGCCGGAGCCGGCCACCGCGCCGGCGCCGCGAACGCGCAGGTCGAGCGTCATGAGGGTCCTCCCCGCGTCCTCCGCGTCAATAGTCTTCCATGTAAAGCGTGACCTGGATCTCCACCCACGCTTCGTGCTTCGCGATCGACTCCAGCCGCAGGAACAGCCGCTTGCCGGCGTCCATCAGCCGCGCCGGGATTTCGTTGCAGCTGCGGGGAAGGTAACCGAGCTTGCGCCCCTCCGGCTCCAGGACCTCGATCGCCAGCCCGTCATGGGGGTTGCCGGGTTCGCGGCGCAGCGACAGGCGCTGCCCGGCCCGCATCCCGTCCGCCGCGTCCTGCGCTTCGTAGAACGCCGCGCCGGCCACGTGCATCGAGGCCAGCATGACGTCGCGCGCGAACGGAACCGGTATCGGCGTCCCGGCGAAGCTGCGGGCGAGAAGTTGGTTGACGATATCCTGCTTTCGGAGGGCGCCGCTCATGTCAATGGACGGCGCCGGAGCCGGGAAGCAGCGTTTTGTACAGCATCGTCAACCGATCCCGGTCCGCCGCGCCGGCGGCGATCTCCCGCCTCAACCTTTCCTGCGACTCCCGCACCCATGCGGGGTCGGAAAGCTTGTCCTCGTAGGACAACGGCGGAGAGGAAAGCGCCTCCGCCATGCGGTTCTTCCGATTCGCGATTCGGGACTGCAAACGCGCGATCTCCGCGTCCGGGTCCTCGGGCGGCGCGACGTCCGGATCGCCGGCGCCGTCCGCCAGCGTTTTCATCAGATCGAGGTCCCCGGCCCCGTATGCGTGTTGCAGCAGGGCCCAGTGCCTCCACGACTCGGCGGCGCTCCCGTTGACGTCGGGATGATGCTTCTTGCAAAGCGCGCGATACAGGTTCTTCAATTCGCGGACGGCCTCCGGCGGCAGGCCCGGGCCGTCGAGATAGTCTTGCGAATCGCGGACCTCCTTCTCGCGGCGCTGGATTTCCGCCGTCGTCTTCGCGAATTCCGCCGCGACCTTCTCGTCGAGAACGGCGACGCGGGCGGCGGTCACGGGCGCGCCGAGATTGACCTCCCGTTGCAGGAACGCGATGCGGTATCTGAGTTCCGCAACCTTCGCCCGGACGCGAAACAATTCGAACTCCAGGCGGCCGACCTCCCGCATGTAGAGCGCCATGACCGCATCGCGGCGATGGCGCAGAACGTCTTCGAGCTCCTCGAGCAGGATCGACAGGTCGCGCCGCAAATCGCCGATCTTCGCGAGCTTCTCCGCAACGCGGGGGTGGAGGAGCAGCGCGCCCTCCGCGCGGGCCGGCGAGCCGGCGGTCACGAGCGCGCCTTCAGCGCCGCGGCGCGAGCGAGGGCTATGCGGTCGGGGTCGGCCATCGCGCCGGCCGCCGCGTCCTCGGGCGTCATGAAGCGCAGCGTCAGCGCCTCGCCGGGGGGGACGCGCGGCGCGCCGCCGCCGGCCACCGCGTAGAACAGCGGCGTGTAGGGGCGGAGCGTCCACGGGCTGAACAGCGTCCCCGGCGCGTGCAGCAGCGCGACGGCGGACACCGCGAGGCCCGCCTCCTCGTCGAACTCGCGCGCCAGCGCGGCCTCCGGAGTCTCCCCCGCCTCCACCGCGCCGCCGGGGAATTTGAGGACCGGGCGGCCCATCACCCGCTCGGCGGCCATCAGCGCGCGCCCGGCGCGCATCAACACGCCGTAGACGCGCGGGTTCTCCGGCCCGGTCGCGGGGCTCATCCCCCGCCGCCGCGCGGATACCCGGCGGCGCGGAGCGCGGCGGCGATCTCGGCGAAGATCGCCGGGTCGTCGACCGTGGCCGGCATGGTCCAGTCCGCGCCGTCGGCGATCTTCTTGATCGTTCCGCGCAGGATCTTGCCCGAACGGGTCTTCGGCAGGCGGTCCACCGCCACCGCGGTGCGGAACGCCGCCACCGGGCCGATGCGCTCGCGCACCAGCCGCGCCAGGTCGCCCGCGACCTCCTCCGGCGTTCGCGCCGCGCCCGCCTGGAGGACGAACAGCCCCACCGGCAGTTCGCCCTTGATCGGGTCCGCCGCGCCGATGACCGCGCATTCCGCCACTTCGGGGTGGCTCGCCAGCACCTCCTCCATGCCGCCGGTGGAGAGCCGGTGGCCGGCGACGTTGATGATGTCGTCGGTGCGCGACATGACGAAGACGTATCCGTCCTCGTCGACGTAGCCCGCATCGCCCGAACTGTAATAGCCGGGAAACGCCGACAGGTAGGAGTCGACGAAGCCCGCGTCGTTTTCCCACAGGGTGGGCAGGCAGCCCGGCGGCAGCGGCAGTTTCAGCGCCAGCGCGCCGATGGCGCCCGGCGCCGCCTCGCGCCCCGCCTCGTCGAGCGCGCGCACGTCGAAGCCGGGGACCGGCGGGGCGGACGAACCCGGCTTGATCGGCAGGCGCTCCAGGCCGAGGCAGCCGGCGCAGATGGGCCAGCCGGTCTCGGTCTGCCACCAGTGGTCGATCACCGGGACTCCGAGCCGCGCGCGCGCCCATTCCAGCGTGTCGGGGTCGAGCCGCTCGCCGGCGAGGAACAGCGACCGGAAGCCCGACAGGTCGTGGCCCGCCATCAGCTCCGCCTTCGGGTCCTCGCGGCGGATGGCGCGGAACGCCGTCGGCGCGGTGAACAGGGTCTTCACCCCGTGCTGGGCGATGACGCGCCAGAACGCGCCGGCGTCCGGCGTGCCGACCGGCTTGCCCTCGTAGAGCACGGTCGCGCAGCCATGGATCAACGGCGCATAGACGATGTAGGAATGGCCGACCACCCAGCCCACGTCGCTCGCGGCCCAGAACACGTCGCCCGGCGCCGCGTCGTAGATCGCCTCCATCGAATAGGCGAGCGCCACCAAGTGGCCGCCGTTGTCGCGCACCACGCCCTTCGGAACCCCGGTGGTGCCGGAGGTGTAGAGGATATAGAGCGGGTCGGCGGCGGCGACGGGGACGCAAGGATGCGGGGCGGCGCCGGCCTCGGCCTCGTCCCATGTCAGGTCGCGGCCGGGGACCAGCTCCGCCTCCGCCTGCGGGCGCTGATAGACGACGCAGCGTTCGGGCTTGTGGGCGGCGAGCGCGATCGCCTCGTCGAGCAGCGGCTTGTAGGCGACGACGCGCCCCGGCTCGATTCCGCAGCTGCCGGCGACGACGGCGCGCGGGCGGGCGTCGTCGATGCGCACCGCCAGTTCGCGCGCCGCGAAGCCGCCGAACACCACCGAATGGACCGCGCCGATGCGCGCGCAGGCGAGCATGGCGATGACCGCCTGCGGGATCATCGGCATGTAGATCAGCACCCGGTCGCCGCGCCCGACTCCCAGGCCGGCGAGCGCCCCGGCGAACAGCGCGGCGGCGTCGCGGAGCTCGCGGTAGCCGTAGCGGCGGACGGCGCCGGTCACGGGGCTGTCGTAGATCAGCGCCGGCGCATCGCCGCGCCCGGCCGCTACGTGGCGGTCGAGCGCGTTGTGGCAGGTGTTGACCCGGGCGCCGGGGAACCACCGCGCGAAGGGCGGGCGGCTTTCGTCGAGCGCGTCGTCCCAGCGCCGCTCCCAGTCGATGCGTTCGGCCTGTTCGGCCCAGAACGCGCGCGGGTCCGCCCGCGCCCGCGCGCGCTCCTCGCGGTGGCGGCCGGCCCGCGCGGCCATTCGGGTGGCGCGCCTATTCGCGGTTGCCGCCGAACAGCATGAGCAGGAAGTAGAACATGTTGATGAAGTCGAGATACAGGCTCAGCGCGCCGTAAATCGCCTTCTTCTCCGCCACCGCCACGCCGTCGGCCGCGTAGTAGCTCAGCTTGATCCGCTGCGTGTCCCACGCGGTCAGCCCGGCGAACACCAGCACGCCGATGACCGAAATCGCGAAGTGCAGCGCCGAAGAGGCCAGGAAGATGTTGACGACCATGGCGATCAGGATGCCGATCAGCCCCATGACCATGAACGACCCCATGCCGGAGAGGTTCTTCTTCGTCGTGTAGCCGTAGAGGCTCAGCCCGGCGAACGCGGCGGCGGTGACGAAGAACACCCGGGCGATGCTGGAGCCGGTGAAGACGAGGAAGATCGACGCCATCGACAGGCCCATGACGGCGGCGAAGGCCCAGAACAGCGCCTGGCATGCGCCGGCGCTCAGCTTGTTGACGCCGAAGCTCATGATCAGGATGAAGGCCAGCGGCGACAGCATGACCAGCCATTGCAGCGGCGTGCCGAAGATGGCCTGGAGCATGGCGGGGGAGCTGGCGGTGAACAGCGCCACCGCGCCGGTCACGCCCAGGCCCAGGCACATGTAGTTGTAGACCTTGAGCATGAAGGCGCGCAGGCCCTCGTCGATCTCCGGCCGTGCTACGGTGTCCACCCTCGCCGCGGTCGGCCAGCGTTGAAGCGCCATCGTCGGAACTCCCGGTTCGGAACAGGTGCGATGTCGGCACTATATGGCGCCCCGCCCCCATGAATCAACGCGCGAATCGACGCGCGCCGGCGCGGCCCCCGACAGTGCTTCAGGTCCTGCCGCATCTCGGCGCGGGCGGGGCGCCGCGCGGCGCGGTCGACGTGGCCCGCGGCCTCGCCGCGGCCGGCGGCGGCGCCCTCGTCGCGTCGGCGGGTGGGCCGCTGGAGGCCGAGCTCGCGGCCGCCGGCGCGCGCCACTTCCGCCTGCCGCTGGAGTCCAAGAACCCGCTGGTCATGCGCCGCAACGCGCGCGCGCTGGCGGAGCTCGCCGCCGCCCACGGCGCCGCCATAGTGCATGCGCGCTCGCGCGCGCCGGCGTGGAGCGCCGAGGCGGCGGCGCGCCGGCTCGGCCTGCCCTTCGTCACCACCTTCCACGGGACCTACGGCCACCGCGGCCCGCTGAAGCGCGCGTACAACGCGGTGATGGCGCGCGGCGACCGGGTCATCGCGGTGTCCGAACACATCGCCCGCCACGCGCGCCGGGTCTATGGCGCGCCGGCGGAGCGGATCCGGGTCGTCCATCGCGGCGTCGACACGGCGCGGTTCGACCCGGCGGCGGTCTCCCCGGCGCGCGCCGCCGCGCTGCGCGCCGCCTGGCGCCTCGACGGGGACGGCCCGCTGATCCTGCTCCCCGGGCGGCTCGCGCGCTGGAAGGGCCAGGACGTGGCGATCGCGGCGCTGGCGCGGCTCGGCGGCGCCGCGCGCTGCGCGCTCGTCGGCGACGACCAGGGCCGGCGCCGCTACCGCGCCGAGCTGGAGGCGGCGATAGCGCGGTTCGGACTCGCCGGCCGGGTCCGTCTCGCCGGTCCCTGCGCCGACATGCCGGCGGCCTATGCGCTCGCCGACCTCGCGGTGTCCGCCTCGACGGCGCCGGAGGCGTTCGGGCGGGTCGCAGTGGAGGCGCAGGCGATGGCGCGCCCGGCGGTGGCGACCGCGCATGGCGGTTCTCTGGAGACGGTGGCGGACGGGGAGACCGGCTGGCTCGCGCCGCCCGGCGACCCCGGCGCGCTGGCGGCGGCGCTGGCCCGGGCCCTGGCGGCGCGCGATTCGTGGCCCGCCATGGGCGCCGCCGGCCGCGCCCGCGTCCTCGCGCGCTTCGCCGTCGAGAAGATGGTCCGCGAGACGCTCGCGGTTTACGGCGAGCTGTCCGGCGGGCGCGGGTGAGCGCGGCCGGGCCGGCGCCGCGCCGCTGCGCGGACCGGCGCGAAGGCCGCGCGGTGGTGCGGACTGGGCCCGAAGCGCGCCAGCGCCGCGAGGTGTTCGCGCGTCGGGTAGCCGGCGTTGCGCTCCCAGCCGTATTCGGGCCAGTCGCGGGCGAGCGCCGCCATGATCCGGTCGCGGCGGGTCTTGGCGACGATGGACGCGGCGGCGATGGAGAGGCTCCGCCGGTCGCCGCCGACCACGGCGCGCGCCGCGCAGGCGAGCTCCGGCGCGCGGTTCCCGTCGATGAGCGCCAGGTCCGGCGCGCGCGGCAGGCCGGCGACCGCGCGCCGCATCGCCAGCATCGTCGCGCCGAGGATGTTGCGGCGGTCGATTTCGGCGACCGACGCCACGCCGACGGCCACTATGGCGTCCGCGTGCAGCGCTGCCGCCAGCGCCGCCCGGCGCGCGGGCGCGAGCCGCTTCGAATCGTCGATCCCTTCGGGGATTCGCGCGGGGTCGAGGATCGCCGCCGCGGCCGCCACCGGCCCGGCGAGCGGCCCGCGCCCCGCCTCGTCGACGCCGCACACGACGCCGCCCAGCGACGATTCCAGCGACAGGTCGGGCATGGCGGCGGCCACCCTACCGCCTTCGCCGCCGCTTTGGAACGGCGGCGCCGGGATGCGGAACGCGGGCGAGCGAGTTCCGGGAGAACCGGGACGGCGCGCGGGGACGGCGGCGGCGCAACGTCGCGCTTCGCGCGAGGCCGGCGGGACGCCGGCGCACATGGGGTAATTCCGGCTATTGGCCACTCTCCCGGGCCTATGATGCGAGGTTGCGTGGTGACGCGCCTCAAGTAGGCACAGGAGGGAGAGTGGCCATGTCGGAGTCCGTGGGATTCGACGTTTCGAAGGAAGAGACGTCGTTTTGCGTGAAGGATGCGTCGGGTCGTGTTCTGGCGCAGGGGAAGGCGGCGACGGATCCGGAGGCGCTGTTCTCGGCGATTTCGACGCATTGCCAGGATGTCGGGCGCGTGGTCCTGGAGACGGGGACGCTGTCGGGGCGGTTGCGCCGCGGCCTGCGGGAGTTGGGTGTCTCGTGCGTGGACGCGATCGACGCGCGCCAGACGCATGCGGTCATGCGTCTTCAGCGCCACAAGACGGATGCGCACGACGCGGCGTTCCGGTGGAGATCTCGCGGACGGGTTTCTGCCGTCCCGTGTCGGTGAAGAGCGCGTCGGCGCAAGCGGACCGGGTCCTGCCGAGGTTGCGCGCGCATCCGGTGCGCCAGAAGCGGGACACGCAGAACACGATCCGCGGGCTTCTGGGTTCGATGGGCGTCCGGCTTGCGAAGGGGAGCGGCCGGTTTTCGGAGCGGGTTCGGGAGGCGCTGGATGGGCGCCCGGAGTTGCGCGCGGCGATCGCGCCGCCGCCGCCGTCGCTCGCCTCGGTGCGGGTGGCGTTGCGGCGGGCGGACGCGGCCGTGGCGGCGCGGGCGAAGGCGGAGGACGCTTGCCGATTGTCGATGACCGCTCCGGGAGTGGGGCCGGTGACGGCGCTGGCGTTCGCCTCGGCGGTCGGGGCGCCGGAGCGCTTCGCGAAGTCGCGCGCGGTGGGGGCCTATGTGGGTCTGGCGTCGCGGCGCTGGCAATCCGGGGAGGTGGACCGTTCGGGCCGCATCTCGCGGCGCGGCGACGCGATGTTGCGCAGTCTCCTCTACGAGTGTGCGAGCTGCCTGCCGGCGCGGGTGCGGCGCGCGCATCCGTCGAAGGACTGGGCGCGGCGGGTGAAGAAGCGGACCAGCCACAAGAAGGCGTGCGTGGCGTTGGCGCGGCGGCTGGCGGCGGTCCGGCGCCGCATGATGGTCACCGGCGCGGCGTTCCGCTGGCCCGAAGCGCGCCCCGCCGCGGCCTGAGCGCCGGCGGCGGCAAGGGATCGCCTGTGGACATGCGGGCAAGCCACAACGCGGAGAGCTGCGCTCCGGCGCTGCCCGCTCGCCGAGTCGGCGATACCGCTTCGGCGTTCCGCTGCAGAATCGCGCTCCGCCGCCAGCGCCGCCGTGTCCGCCCGCTCCATGCCGCGGCGCGACCCGCCGCCGCGCCCGCCAAGCGGGGGCAGCGGGAGAAAAAATCGCCGCCGCCGAAAAAATCGCTGACACCGCCCCGGGGCGTGTGGGACGCTGGCGCCTAATCTTCACGGGGCCTCTTCAATGATGAGGCGGGGTCCCGGCATGACCTTCCGAATCGACTCGTTCCCTCCGGCTGCGGGGGATGCGTTGGCGCGGCCCGTCCGCGGTCGCGGCGATTCGCCGTTTCAGCATGCGACTCTGGACTCGGTCGTCGCGGCGCGCTGGCGGCAACCGCCGCAAGGGAGCTCGTGACCGCGGAGGGGAATTCCGCAGGCGCCGGTGCGGTTCCGCGATCCCCCGTTCCGGCGTCCGATGAAGGGATCGCGACGAGAGGAGAAGACCGATGGGCCTGAAGGGCTTGGCGAGGAAGACGGTGGGGGCGATTGCGGCTGCGTGCTCGCGGGACTCGGATTTGCGGTCGCGCGTCCAGGCGGACCCGAAGTTGGCGCTGGCGGAGGAGGGGATGGAACTGCCCTTCGACGAGGTGAAGGTGGTCGAGGATACGCCGGAGACCATGCATGTCCCGTTGACGGCGCCTGGGTCGGAAATGTCCGACGAACAGATGGAGACGGTGGTCGGCGGCCTCCACTCATCGGTTACGGGGATGCAGCGACAGCAGATGCTGGGTAGCATGGTGATGCTCGGACAGATGTCTTTGGAGGAAGCTCGGCGCCAGGGGTTCCAGTGATCGGAGGCATTCCTGCGTGGCCCGGCATGTTCCGAGAATGCAGAAGCATGCTGTTGGGCGGAATGGCGCAGGGAGGCGTTTCGCGCGCGCGTAGCATGAAATCCGTTGGCGGAGGCGGACGGTCCGGGTGACGCCGCCGGCTCGGGGGATCGCGGCGGGGCGCCGGACACGGGGCTGTCGTGTCTGGCGCTGCTGCGCTTCCACGGGATGGCGGCGGACCCGGCGCAACTGGCGCATGAATATGCGCCTGCGTCGGGCGGTGTCGACCTTCCCGGCCTGACGCGAGCGGCGCGGGAGCAGGGCCTCAAGGCGGGGGTCCGGCGGCTTGCCTTGCGCCGTCTCGACCGCGCCGCGCTTCCGGCGATAGCCGAGGCCGCCGACGGAACCTTCTTCGTCCTGGCCAAAGCCGACGGCGAGAAGGTCCTGGTCCAGCGTCCCGGCGCGCCGCCGGAGACGCTGGACCATGCCGCGCTTGCGGCGTGCTGGACCGGACGGGTGCTGCTTCTGGCGTGGCGGGCGCAACCCGCGGCGAAGCGCCGCGCGGCGTTCGCCGCCCTCGACGCCGATATCCGCCAGCGCGAAGCCGAGGCGCGGGCCATCGAGGCCGCTGCCGCGAAGCGCTGTGGACGTCGGTGGAGAAGAGTCGCGCCAGCGACCTCCACCTCGCCGAACATCAGCCGGTAGCGAAGCTGCCTATCGCTCGGCAAGCCGCTTCAGGGTCGTTCGGTATTTGCCGACCGTTCGGTCGATGATGGCGGCGGAGCGCACCGCTGCGGCTAAATGGCGTGTTGTGTCGTTAGTCGCCGTTCACTCTGCGGGAGAACCACACCAGTCGATGGTGTCGCGATGGCGCTCGACCAATTTGTCATTGATCCGCCCAAGGGGATTTCCGGACTGGAAGAAGAATTGAGGCAGGGACGGATGCCCGCTTTTCACGATACAAAGGTTCTCTTGCGGAACGCCCAGACGCTCCCTCTCCCTCCTGATTCGTCCTCGAAGGTTTTTGGTCTTGCCGCCAAACAAAGCGAAAACAATAGGCCTCTCCCGTGCTTCTTCCACCAACGCGGAAACGATGGCGCGCGTGACCGGACGCCATAGCGCCTGATGCCGCTTCGGATGTCCTTCAACCGCCCGCCATGTCGTCCCGTTACGACACTGACCGCTGTCGTAAGCGCTTATGGTTGGAGTACGGTTAATCCAGAGAACGCCTTGTCCCGTCAAATACTCAAACATGGATCGGGGACACTTCAGAACAACCAGACCTTCTTGCAGTCTGCGTCGGAGGTTTCCTTTACGATCAAGGAGACGGACGCTATCCAGTTGAAGACACTCGGCGTTTGGGCACAGCGCGCCGACGGCGCAGGCCAGACTCAGCAAGCTGGACGTTACACGGCCGGACCTCGCCAGATCGGCGGTCCAGTCGGTCAAGTTGCCTTGTTCGAAGGAACGGCCAGTGGCCCGACAGGGAGCGGGATACGGATCGTTGCCGAATACGACGACATTCACATCGGATGGATCGATGCCGTTCAACGCATGGAACACGCGCTCGGGCGGATCCGGTATGATCCTCGCACTCTGGTCAAGCGAGGCGTCTTCGAGGATGACGTCCAAATTCGGCTCCACCCCGCCCAGAGCTTCGCGCCAAGCTTCGGACAGATGTTCCCGCCACCCGTTCAGATATCGCTCCAACTCGCCGCGCAGACTGGGCATCGTCCCATCCCCTCGTCGCCGGCCGATATCCTATATCGCCATGCCGCGCCCCGTCCGCCCGAAACGGTCGGCGGGGAACGGGGCGAGGGGGACGCACGGGTCGCGGCCTGCGAGGAGGTCGGCGACGAGGCGCGCCGTGACCGCGCTCAGCGTGAGGCCGAGATGCCCGTGCCCGAAGGCGAAGACGACGTTCGGCCAGCGCGGCGACGGGCCGATGACCGGCTTCGAATCCGGCAGCGCCGGGCGGTGGCCCATCCATTCGCGCCGGACCGCGCCGTCGAGGCCGGGAAGACTCGTGCGCGCATGCGCCAGGACGGCGCGGAGGCGGCGGTAGTCGGGCGGCAGCGACAGGCCGCCGAACTCCACCCCCGCCGTCACCCGCAGCCCGTCGCGCATGGGGCAGAGCGTGTAATCGCGGTCGCCCACCACCACGACGCGGCGCAGGCCGGGGCCGTCCGGCGGATCGACGCTCGCATGGTAGCCGCGCTTGGCCTCCAGCGGGACCCGTGCGCCCAGCCGGCGCGCCAGCGGGCGCGACCACGCGCCGGCGGCGAGGACCACGCAGTCGCACTCCACCCGCCCGGAATCGGTGAGCACGGCGCGCGGACCGGCGGGAGTCGTGTCGAAGCCGGTGGCGCGCGCCTTGACGCGCTCGCCGCCGAGCGCCTCGAATGCGCCGAGATAGGCGCGCGACAGCGCGACCGGCTCGGTGACGAAACCGCCGCCGGAGACCAGCAGCCCCACCTGGAACTCGCGCGACAGCGCCGGCTCCAGCTCGCGCAGCCGGTCCGCCTCCAGGACCTCCGCCTTCACCCCGTGCTCGGCGAGCATCTCCCTCTGCAACGCCATGCCGGCGAAGCGCTTGCGGTCGCGGAAGGCGTGGACGTAGCCGTCGGAGCGCACCAGCTCCGCATCCACTTCGTGCCGGGCCATCAGCTCGTCGTGCTCGGCCTTCGCGCGCGCCACCAGCGGCGCCATGTCGGCGGTTATGCGGCGGTAGGAGGCCGGGCGCCCGGCGGCGAGGAAGCGGAGCAGCCACGGCAGCGCCCGCGGCAAATGGCGCCAGCGCAGGATCAGCGGACTCAGCGGGTCGAACAGCATCGCCGGAACCTGGAGCCACAGGCCGGGCCAGCTGTAGGGCGTAATCGAGCCGTTGGAGATCATCCCGGCGTTGCCGAAGGAGGTCGCCGTTCCCGGCTCGCGCGGGTCGATCAGCGCCGTCTCCCACCCCTCCGCGCGCAGGCGCAGCGCGCAGCATATGCCGACGATCCCGGCGCCGACGACGGCGGCGCGGCCCGGCGGAGTCGCCATTCCGGCCTACCCGCCGCCGCCGAGGCGGCGCTCCGCCTCGGCGATGTAGCCGCGCGCCAGCGGAACCGCCTCCTGGCGCCGCGCCAGCTGGAACTGGAAGACCACCATGCCCATGCGGCGGAACGACACTTCCGACCCGGCGAGATAGAACTCCCACATGCGGCGGAAGCGCGCGTCGTAAAGCGCCTCCGCCCGCGCGCGGTTGGCCGCGAAGCGGCGGCGCCAGGCGCGCAGCGTCTCGGCGTAATGCAGCCGCCACACCTCGAGGTCGCAGACGACGAGGCCGCTGGCCTCCACCGCCGGCGCCACTTCGGAGAGCGCCGGAATGTAGCCGCCGGGGAAGATGTAGCGGCGGATGAACGGGTCCGTCGCCCCCGGCCCGCCCGAACGCCCGATGGTGTGCAGCAGGGCGACGCCGTCGGGCTCCAGCAGCTCGCGCAGCTTGTCGAAGAACTCCCGGTAATGGCCCACGCCGACATGTTCGAACATGCCGACCGACACCACGCGGTCGTAGCGCCCGCGGTCGAGGCGGTAGTCGGTCAGGTCGAAGCGGACGCGCTCCCCGAGCCCGGCGGCGCGGGCGCGTTCGTTCGCCAGGCGGTGCTGGTTCTCCGACAGGGTCAGGCCGCGCACGCGCACCCCCGCCTCGCGGCCCAGGAACACGCCGAGCCCGCCCCACCCGCAGCCGACGTCGAGCACCGACAGGCCGGGCCGGAGCAGGAGCTTCGCGGCGATGCGGCTCATCTTGGCCCGCTGCGCCTCCTCCAGCTCCATGTCCGGGCGCGCGAAATAGGCGCAGGAATACTGCTTCGAGGAATCGAGGAACAGGTCGTAGAAGTCGTCGGTCAGGTCGTAGTGGTGCGCGACGTTGCGCCGCGCCCGCCCGACCGGGTTGCGCTGCGCCAGGCCGCGCAGGGCGCGGTCCGCGCGGCGGCGCGCGCGCAGCCAGAAGGGCAGGGGTCGATGGGCCAGATTCAGCGCCAGAAGGTCGAGGAGCTCGTAAATCCCGCCGCCGTCCTCGACGGTCAGCGCGCCGTCCATATAGGCTTCGGCGAAGCCCAGGCTCCCGCCGAGCGCCATGCGCGCCGCCGTCCCGCGTCCGCGCACGCGGACCGCGACCTCCGGCCCGCCGCCGCCGCCGAAGGTCCGCGCCGGGCCGCCGCCGGCGGCGACGGTCAGCCGCCCGCGCGCGACCGCCCGCTCCAGGAGCCCTTCGAGCAACACCGCCGCCTCCCTCCTCGACGCGCTCGATCCGGGGGGAGTATAACGCCGGCCGTCGGCGCGGGCGGAATCAGCCGGGTTGCGGCCCCATTCCCGGAAGGCTGGACACATCGGTCACGATGTTGGGCGCGCCTTCGTCGAACATCTCTTCGGCCGCGTCGTCCTCGCCGCCCTCGTCGTCGAATTCCCGCGACGCCACGTCGATCCCGGCGGCCTGGAGCCGCGCCTCCTCCTCCGAACGGGCGACGTTGACCGAGATTTCCGCAGCGACTTCGGGATGCAGGACGACGCGCGCCGGATGCAGGCCGAGCGCCTTGATGACGCGGTCGAGCGCGACCTGGCGCCGCGACACGGTAAACCCCGCCTCGGTGACGGCGGCGGCGATGTCGCGCGCGTTGACCGACCCGTAGAGCTGGCCGGCGTCGCCCGCCTGGCGCAGCACCGTCACCGAGAGGCCGTCCATGCGCCCGGCGACGTCCGCGGCCTCGGAGCGGCGCTCGATGTTGTCGGCCTCGAGCTGGGCGCGTTCGCTCTCGAACCGCGCGCGGTTGGCGGCGGTGGCGCGCAGCGCCTTGCCGGCCGGCAGCAGGTGGTTGCGCGCGTGGCCGTCCTTCACCCGCACCAGATCGCCCATCTGGCCGAGTTTCTCGATGCGCTCGAGCAGGATGACGTCCATCGAACCGCCCCTAGCGGACCGCGTAGGGCATCAGCGCCAGGAAGCGGGCGCGCTTGATCGCCCGCGCCAGCCGCCGCTGCTTCGGCGCCGAGACCGCGGTGACGCGGGTGGGGACGATCTTGCCGCGCTCCGACACGAAGCGCTGGAGGGTCTTTACGTCCTTGTAGTCGATCTTCGGCGCGTCGGGGCCGGAGAACGGGCAGCTCTTGCGGCGCCGGAAGAAGGGCCGCCGCGGCAGCGCCGGGCGCGGCGAGGAGCGTCTGTCGGTCATGTTCCCGCGGTGTCCTGTTCGCTGGAGGCCGGCTTCCCGCCGGGAGCGTCGGCGGAAGCGGGCGCGTCGTCGGGGGCGGCGGCCGTCTCGGCCTTGTCCGCGTCGGGCGGCGCGGCCTCGGGTTTCGCCGCTTCGGCCTTCTTCTCGTCGGGCGGCGCGGCGCCGGTCTTCTCCGCCTCGGCCTTCTCCGCATCGGGCGGCGCGGCCTCGGGCTTCGCCGTCTCGGTCTTCTTCTCGTCGGGCGGCGCAGCTTCGGGTTTCGCGGCCTCGGCCTTCTTCTCGTCGGGCGGCGCAGCTTCGGCGGGCTTCTCTGCGCCGGTCTTCGCGGCCGCGGCGGCCTTCGCGTCGGGCGCCTCGCCGGATTCGGCCGGCTTGCCCGCCGCCCTGGCGGCTTCGGCGGCGCGCTCCTCCTCGCGGCGGCGCGCGGCGGCGCGGGCGCGGCGTTCGTCGCGGCGGCGGTCCTCGCGGGCGGCGCGCGTCTGCATCATGATTGTCGGCCCCTCGGGGAACGCGTCGACCCGGATCGACAGGTAGCGCAGCACGTCTTCGCTGATGCGCATGTTGCGCTCCATCTCGCGCACCGCCTCGGCGGGGCCGTCGATATGGAGCATGGTGTAATGCCCCTTGCGGTTCTTCTTGATCCGGTAGGCCATGTTCTTGAGGCCCCAATACTCGCGCCGGGCGACCTCGCCGCCCTGCTCGGCGACGACCGCCGTGAAGCGCTGCGCGAGCGCCTCGACCTCCGGCGCCGGAATGTCCTGGCGCGCGATGAACACGCTCTCGTAGAGCGGCATATGACGACTCCCGTGTCGCGGACGGCGAACCCCCGCCGCCACGCGGGGGGAGCGCGGACGCGGCGGGGCGGCGCACCATAGGCGATTTCGGCGCGCGCGCAAGCGCCCGTTGACAGCCCGCGCCGCCGGCGCCGCAATGGCCGCGAACGCCGGCCCGGCCCGGCGGGCGGAGTCCCCGGCGGCGCGGGGAGGAAGGGAGGACATGGACGGCGAAACCCGCTACGACCGGCGGCGCGAGGACACCGGCAACGTCGTCGCCATCGAGCACGTCAACCTCCGCGTCCCCGACCAGCGGCTGGCGACGCTGTTCTACGTGTCCGGCCTGGGGCTGACCCGCGACCCCTACCTGATGACCGGCGTCGGCAACATGTGGATCAACGTCGGGCGCAGCCAGTTCCACCTGCCCACCGGCCCGGCGCAGACGCTGCGCGGGCGGATCGGGCTGACGGTCCCCGGCCTCGACGCGCTGGAGCGGCGCCTGGCTCGGGTCCGCGGCGCGCTGGAGGGAACGGCGTTCGCGTTCGCGCGCGGCGACGGATACGTCGACGTCCGCTGCCCGTGGGGCAACCGCCTGCGCTGCCGCGCGCCGGCGCCGGAGGCGAACCGCGCTGCGCTCGGCATGGCGTCGATCGCCTTCGACGCGCCGCCGGGCGCCGCCGCCGGGATCGCCCGCTTCTACCGCGCGGCGCTGCGCGCGCCCGCCCGCGAGGATTCGTGGGAGGGCGCCCCGGCGGCGCGCGTTCCGGCGGGTTACGCGCAGGAGCTGGTCTTCGTCGAGACCGGCGCGCCGCAGGCCGATTACGACGGCCACCACTTCCAGATCTACGTGGCGGATTTCTCCGGCCCGCACGCCTGGCTTGCCGAACGCGGCCTGGTTTCGGAGGAGAGCGACCGCTACCAATACCGCTTCAAGGACGTCGTCGACCCCGAGGGCGGCGGCGCGCTCTACAGGGTGGAGCACGAGGTGCGGTCGATGACCCACCCGCTGTTCGCCCGCCCCCTGGTCAACCGCAACCCGGAGCAGAGCAACACCGCTTTCGCGCCGGGCCACGAGTCGCGCTCCTGGGCGGCGGCGGAGCCTTGTTGAGGCGGTCCGGCGCTCCGGGAAGCGATATCTGCGGCGGGCGTCGGACCGCCGCCTCCGGTGTCGAAGATGGGCGTTTTCGCGCTGTCGAGGGAGAGGCCGCTCCATGTTCAAGTTGCGCTCCGGCGGCGCTCCGCACGTCCCGGCGCGCGCGGGTTTCGGCCTCCTCGCCGCGTGCGCCGTCCTCGCCGCGATCGGCGCCGCCATCCTCGACGATTACGGGATCTCCGTGGACGAGGAGACGCAGCGCTGGATCGCCGAGCTCAATTGGCGCCATGCGCTTGGCGAGGCCGAACCCCACTTCGATCTGCCCGCAGACCGGTTCTACGGCGTAGCGTTCGAACTGCCGGTCCTGCTCGCCGAGAAAGCCCTGGGCCTCGAAGACTGGCGCCATATCCACCTGCTCCGCCACGCCGCGAGCCACCTCCTCTTCCTCGCCGGCGCGTTGTGCTGCGGCCTGCTGGCGCGGCGCATGACCGGGTCCGCCGCGCTTGCGCTTTTCGCCTTCGTCCTGTTCGTCCTCCAGCCGCGGCTCTACGCCCACTCCTTCTTCAACTCCAAGGACGTCCCCGCCCTCGCGCTGTTCGCCGCCTGCCTCTGGCTCGCCCACCGGGCGTTCCGGCGCGGCGGCGCGGGGGCGTTCCTGCTCTGCGGCGCCGGCGCGGCGGTGTTGACCAACCTGCGCATCCCGGCCGGGCTGGCCTTCCTGGCCGCCGTCCTCGCGGCGCGGGTCCTCGACCTGGCGTTGGCGTCCGGTCCGGCGGCGCGGCGGCGCGTCCTCGCTTCGCTCGCCGCCCTTGCGGCGGGCTGGGCGGGGGTCCTCTACGCCGTATCGCCTTACATGTGGGCCGACGGCCCCGGCGCCTTTATCGACGCCGTGGACGCCTTCGCCCGCCACCCGAACTTGGCCGGCGTGCTGTTCCAGGGCCGGGCGGTGTCCACTTCGGACCTGCCGGCGCATTACTTCGCGGCGTGGTTCGCGATCTCGACGCCGCCGGTCCTGCTGGTCCTCGGCCTCACGGGGTTCACCCTCGCCTTGCGGCGCGGCCTCGCCCGTCCGGTCGCCGCGTTGCGCAACACGCCGGCGCGCTTCGCCCTGCTGGCCGCCGCCTGCTGGGCCGGGCCGCCGCTGGCGTCCGCGCTCGCCGGCGCCAACGCCTACGACGGTTGGCGCCACATGTTCTTCATCCATGCGCCGTTCTGCGTCCTCGCCGCACTCGGCGCCGCTGCGTTGGCGCGCGCCGCCCGGCGTCTGGCGAAGAGAAGAGGGAAGGCCGCGCTCGGCGCGCTGGCGGGCGCGGGAGTCGCGGCGGCGGGCGTGTCCACGGCGCTCCTCCACCCGCACCAGCAGGTCTATTTCAACGGCCTCGAGGACCGGGCCACGCCCTGGCGCCTGCGCGAGCGCTACGATTTCGGCTATTGGGGCCCCGCGGCCCGAGCCGCCCTCGAACGCGCGCTCGCCGAACGCGCCGGCGCGGAGGCGCGAATCTGCGGCGCGGTCGACCACGCCGTCAGGAACACGCACATATTGCGGCGCGCCGACCGCGCGCGGGTCTCCGCCGTCGCGACGGGCGACGGCTGCGACTTCGCCTTCTCCGATCCGCGGCAGGCGGTATGGAAAGGCAACCCGGGAACCCGGCCCGTCGTTCCCCCGGCCTGGAGCGCGGCGGCCTGGGGCAGTTCCTTCAGCGACCTGTTCGACATGGACGCAGTGCGCGCGGCGCGGCGCCGCTGGCGGGACGCCGCCGCGTCCCGCCCGCCGGACATCGCCGCCAGGTTCGACGTTTGGATCCACGACGGCATGGCGATCTACGCCAGGGCGAGCTGCGCGGCGGAAGATCTGGCGGCGCGCTTTTTCCTGCATATAGACCCCGCGGACCCCGCCGACCTGCCCTGGAACAGCCGCCGATACGGCTTCGACAACCGGGACTTCGCCCCGCTCGATACGGCTCCGGCCTGGCCCTGGCCGTCCTGGGAGCGCCGCGGGGAAGGCTGCGCGGTCGCCGCGCCGCTTCCCGATTACCCCATCCGCCGCGTCCGCACGGGGCAGATCGTTTCCGACGGCGGCGGCGGATACCGAAGCCTGTGGGAGGGCGAGATCGACCTCGCCGGGACGGGCCGGCGATGACGGCCCGGGCCGGAAGTCTTCTCGCTCTCCTCGCAACCTGCGTTGTTCGTATCGGCTGCTGAGCTGGATCGTCCGGCGCTACGCGCGCTCGACGATGCGGAGTCGCTTCCGGACCGGTCGGAGACCGAGCGGCTGTTGTCGTCGATCCATGCGTCGCGGAACGGGTCGTCCAAGTTACCCGCTTCCGACGCTGTTCCGGGGGCTGTCGCCCGGCGTGCGGCACGGGCTTTCGGGCGTCCGGTTGTCGCGGCGCCTGTCCCGTGACCCGCCGTTCCGGCGGTTCCGCCGCCTCGAGTCGGGCGGCGGGGTTCCGGACGCGACGACGCCGGGGCGGTTCCGGTCTCGCCTTGTGAAGCATGACCTGTGAGAGTCGCCGTTGGGGGAGGCGAACCGCCAGCTGGAGGCGCAGCGCGTCGCGATGACCGAGGGGTGGGTTAACATTGTCGATGCGACGCCGGCGGAGGCGGCGCGTTCGGGCCGGGGCAAGGGGAAGGACGGGGCGGCAGTCCGGGATCCGGAGGCGGGGCTTCATGCGAGGAAGGACGGCCGGAGCTGCATGAAGAGCGCCTATGGCTACTCGGTCCGCACGGGGGTTGACGAGGATGGGTTCGCCCGCCTCCGGACGGTGACGGCGGGCAGCGTCCACGACAACCGGGAGCGTGATCGCCTGCTGTCAGGCGACGAGACGGCGCTCCATGCGGACGCCGCGGACAGTTCGCGCGAGACACGGGACAAACTGGCGCGGTTCGGGACTGCGGACCGGGCGCCACGCAAGGGCTGTCGCGGCCATCCGTCGAGCGAGGCGGACAAGGAGCGCAACGCCGGGATCGCGGTCGTGCGGTCGGGGGTGGAGCGCGTGTTCGCCGCCCATGAGCGGCGTTACGGCCTCGGACGGACCCGCTTCCCGGGCCTGGCGAAGAACACGACCTTCCACGGCCTCGCCGCCATCGCGCTCGACATCCGCAAGGGCGCCGTGTTTCTACGCCTCTACGGCCTCGCCCAGCCCGCCGCCGGGGGATAAGCACGGGGCAAGTGCGCCCGAACGGCGACACATCGGACCGAATCGGAGCGCTTGACCGCCGAATCGACGCCCCGCAACGCCAAACCGGCGCTCGAATGCGCAAACAACCCCTGCGGGCCGCAACCCAACCCCGGAAAACCCGCCCTTGTGCAGAGCTCTCCATTATACGAATGGGCGTCGAAAAACTCCGACCGGGCGGGGAAGCCGATATGTTATCGGATACTCATCGCGCACGCCAATCTGAGCGGGCGCTTTTGTCCCAGAGAGCGAGCAACTTGCGTTCGGAGATTCCCGCGCGCGTCCATTCTCCGGCCGGATGGAGGCGTCACGTCGTGGAGGATTGCATGATCTTCAACATGGAAGCCTGGAACGCGGCTTTCCCGGAGTTTCGCGCGTCCCGGCTTCCGGCGCGGTCGGCGCGATGAGCGGCGTTTCCGATAACCGGGCGCGGGGTTCGCGCCGCTCGATGCCGGCGCTTGACGGTTCGGGGCGCGCGACGCCTGTTGCGCGATGAGCGATGCAGCCAGTCGCGAACCGCCTGGCGATCCATCCTGCCCGTCCGGCCCCTTCCAGAACCGAAACCGCCGTCGAAAGGCGCGCATTCTGCGTCGCGTCCTTCCCGTAACGCGCCAGCGCGCGAGAAGGCCTCCGGCGTGTGCGTCGTCGGCGCCGCCCTAATCGCGGCAGGCGTCGTACCCTCCAAGCCCATCCACAACCGCAATATGTCGTGGCGTAAACCCCGTCGCGCACAATATCCCCTGGTGAGTACATTCAAGATTGGATTTGTGTCATACCTGCATTTCCGTCTGCGCCTCCCGGAACCTCTTGACGGCCTGCATCGTGGGCGGGCAGTCGATCTTCGCTCCCTCGATAATCTCGTAGGCCGTCAGAATCTGCACCCTGTCATATTCCTTCGGCGGCATGTCCGCCCGCTGTCGGTACGATAGCGTCTTCGCCTTCTTCGCGGCCTCCTCCATCCTCTCCGTCGGTTCGACATCGAGGATCAGAACGCCGATGTCCGCGCTCTCGCTTCGCATCGTTCCGAGCAATTCGCGCACGTGCTCGGGCTTGCGCTGCTTTCCGGTTTTCACGGAGAACACGATCCGGCCCCACCGGTCGCGGCCGTCCTCGCCGATGCCGATGTGAATGTCCATGTCGCCGTCGATTCCCCGATCCCCCGACTTGCGAGGGTTGGGAAGACCTTTGAGGCGGCGAATCAGCCAGTCCTGTTTTTCATACGGGTTGAGGCGGTTGTATTCGTCCATCGTCGAAGGGCTTCCCTCCAGCAGATCGTAATGCGTCTTGGGGCGCAGGCCGTGTTTGCCCAGGCGCGCTTCGATTTCGTCGACCGCCGGGCCGCTTATGTCGATCCCGATCCAGCGCCGTTTCAACCGGTGCGCGACTTCGATCGCCGTGCCGCACCCGCAAAAAGGGTCGAGAACGACGTCGCCTTCGCGAGTCGAGGACCGGACGATCCGGGTCAGCAACGCCTCCGGCTTCTTCGTCGGGTAATCCGCGGCCCCACGCTTCCGCACGAGGTCGGTAACGACGTCCTGTACCGGTACGCCTTTCGAGAGGTCCAGATAGACCTTGCGGCGCGGAGTTCCCCCGGGCTTCGCGGGCCAGTGGATTTCACCGTTGGCGTCCAGTTCGTCCAGACGATGCTTCGGGAATTTCCAGATGTCGACGACGCCGCGCCACTCGTATTCGTAGCCTCCTCCCGACAAGCTGCGGGCCTGAAGCGGGGAGGTCATATACCGGCCGCGACCGTCCTTATGCCGATAGCTCTTGGCGATATAGGCGTCGTCATAGGGAATCCGCGCTTCGCCGGTCCATGTGAAGGTATCCGACATCGTGTAGAACAGCAGGGTATCGTGGATTTTCCCCCACCTCCTGGCGTCGTTGTGCGACGACATCCGTTTCCAGACGACCTCGTTGCGGAAATTCCCGAACCCGAAAATCCCGTCCATGACGACCTTGACGTAATGGCTGACCGTCGGGTCGCAGTGCATGTAGATGGAGCCGGTCGGCTTCAGGACCTTCTTGAGCGGAACGAGGCGCTGCGTCATATACATCAAATAATTGAGGAGCTTCTTCTCGTCCGACGAACTTTGCTCCAGCATCTTGACCCAGAGCAGGATGATTTGCCTGAACGACTCCGCGAGGTCCCACTTCTCCAGCTCGTTTTGGAAATCGCGCACGAGCCGGCGCGCGCCGTCCGTGAAGTCCCACACGTCGTGGTAGGCTTTTTGCTGCGCCGGGACGCCGGTCCGGCCGAACAGCATCGAGTATGTGCGGTTGGTATTGAACGGCGGATCGAGATAGACGAGATCGACCTGTACGCCCTCTCGGACCAGACTGTCGACGACGCCCTTGCAATCGGCCCGATAGAGCCGGTTCCGCATCATGGAATCGGGTCCACACAGCGAAGCCTCTTGCCGATCATGCGCTGGCGTCTTCAGGCGCCTTCGGGGGCCCGCCCGAATCGTCGGCGAAGCGCACTGCCGTGCCGTAGCCGATCAACTCGGCCGCGCCTTCGGCTACGTCCGAGGTCACGAGGCGCATGCCGACCACCGCATCGGCACCCATTTCGGCGGCCTTGCGCTCGACGCGTTCAAGTATGGCCGCGCCCGCCTTGTCCAGCATATCAGAATAGCCCCGCAGCTCGCCGCCGGTCGTCCAGTTCTTGACGTTGGCCGCCATGTCGCCGACCAGCGAGTTGCTGAGGCAATACGCCGCGAGAACGGGGCCGAATCAACGGAGCGCGCGGCGGCGCGGGCACCATCGGTCGTCCCGGCTGGGCAGCAGTGCCTCGTATTCCGGTCTGGAATCCAGCCCATAATTACAATCTGGTGCGGAAGTACATGCTCGGGGGGCGGGCGCGATGTTCACCTTCTTCAGGGGCGACTACGAGGTGGGGCTGAAGTTCGTCGACGCGGTGGAGGTTTTCTTGCGCTTGGCCAATATCGACAACATGCGCAGTCCAATCCTGCATCGGGCCTCAATGACGCACCGTCAGCTGATCGAGAAGCAGCAGATCACCGCCGGCCCCGACCCGATGCGGCTGTCGGCCGGCATCAAGATTTCTGACGACATCATCGTTGACATCGACCAAGCACTCGCTTAAGGTATGAGGCGACGGACATCGTTCGAATCTTTCCGAGTGTAGTCTCTCGGTCATGTAGAAGTGTCAAGTTGCATTCACTACGAAATCTTCTCCTTAATATACGACACCACTTGCGCCGTGTCAGACTGGCCTTTGATATCGGTCGTATCAAGCATACCATCCAGTATCACGCCGACTTTTTCTTTCTGCACAGCGGCCTTAATATTCGCAACTTTAGACCCCAACGTCGTCAGCTTCAGCTTGAAAACAGCCTGCGACTTTTCCCTTGCAGATATTAGCATGTCGATAGTTGACGAAAGAATTTCCAACGCCTCGGCTTTGTTTTCAATAAAATCATCATGCTCGATTATTGCTGACGCCGTTTCTACCTCAGAATCCTCCACATCCCCATCGGCCGCGATGCAAAAAGCGATGACTTCGGGCACAACCTGAGCATAAAGAGCGTAATTCTCGGGCTGTGGAAGGTTGAGGTTCGCGCCCTGATCCACAAGTTCATTAGTTCCTTGCGCAGATTCCGTATCTGCCTGCATGTCTCCAGATTGCCGTAACTCTCTATACAAATCAATAACGTTATTGAGAAGATTAAGGCAGGCATCATTGTTGAAACTGCTTCCAGACATGCTAAATTCACACCCACGCGCCAGCTGGACGCCGTACCTAGTTTTGTAGATTGAGAAACCGTCGCCAGCCAACTCATCCCAAGATATGAAATTACGATCCGAATGGGTGGCCCAGCTATTCTTCCAGTATAGGCCTTTCAAGCCAATTACCATCCCCGTCTTCGCCGATCCGAGTATCGTCGTATCGATCAGCGCAAGCGGAGTTTCGTCCAGAGCGACGGGATAGTTCTGGATTGCCGTCTCCAGTTTTTGAGGCGGTATATTCTCATACTTATAGTAGTCCCTGGAACTATAGGTATTTATAATTTTCAAGAGGCTACCCCGAATGTTTTCCTCATACGACATGATCGTCCCTCCCAGACTGATCGTCCCACTTGCCCTCGGCGGGCGCACTTAATGGCCACGCCGAGATCGTACTGCCGCTCCAGAGGGGACACTTTACCCCTCCGCACACGCGTGTCAACCCCCTACGGGCACTGCATCCGTGCGCCGCCTACTACCTTGCGACCACCCGTACCCGATTCGCCCATCAGGGTACAACGGCCGCCCAAGACGGTCAACCGCCCGCCCTACCCGCGCAGTTCGGTCTTGAGGATCTTGCCGGTGGCGTTCATCGGCAGGCTGTCGCGGACCTCGACCAGACGGGGATATTTGTAGGCGGCGAGGCGCTCGCGCGACCAGGCGACCAGCGCGGCGGTGTCGATCTCGCGGCCGGGGGCGGGGACGACGAACGCCTTGACCTCCTCGCCCTGGCGGTCGTCGGGGACGCCGACGACGGCGGCGAGCGAGACCGCCTCATGCGTCATCAGGACCTCCTCGATCTCGCGCGGATAGACGTTGAAGCCGCCGCGGATGATCATGTCCTTCACCCGGTCGACGATGTACAGGTAGCCGTCCTCGTCGAGGCGGCCGATGTCTCCGGTGTGGAACCAGCCGCCGCGCAGCGCCTCGGCGTTCGCCTCCGGCTTGTTGAGATAGCCCTTCATCACGCAATGGCCGCGGACGACCACCTCGCCCGTCTCGCCCGCCGGCGCGTCGGATCCGTCAGCGGCGACGACGCGGACCTCGACGCCCCAGACGGGCGTGCCCACCGAACCGGGCTTGCGCGGCTTGTGCAGGTGGTTGAACGTGACCACGGGCGAGGTCTCGCTCAGGCCGTAGCCCTCGAGGATCGGCACCTTGAACTTCGCCTCGAAGCCGCGCAGCACCTCGACCGGCAGCGACGCGCCGCCGGAGGCGCAGACGCGCAGCTTTTCGGCGACGGCGGCCAGGTCGGCCTCATCGGCGGGGTGGTTCAGCAGCGCCCAATACATGGTGGGCACGCCGGCGAAGATCGTCACCGCGTCGTCGCGGAGCGACTTCAACACCGCGCCCGGGTCGAACCGCGGGACCAGCACCATCGCCGCGCCGGCGACGACGCAGGCCACCATCTGCACGATCTGGCCGAAGGCGTGGAACAGCGGCAGGGTAATCATGCACACGTCGTCGCGGCTGGAGCCGATCAGGTCGCGCGCCAGCATGGCGTTGAGCAGGATGTTGGTGTGCGACAGCTGCGCGCCCTTGGGCCGGCCGGTGGTGCCGGAGGTGTAGAGCACCGCCGCGATGTCGTCGCCGGCGCGCTGGACGGAGTCGAACCCGGCCGGCGCGCCGGCCATCATCGCGCCCATCGTCACGGCGCCGGCGATGGGCGACGGCGCGGCGGGATCGGCCGTAACGACGCGGAATTCGCGGCAGCCCGGGACGCGCTGGAACGCCGCCCACCCCGCCTTGCCCGACGGCAGCTCGCCGGTCCCCTCGAAGCACAGGAACGCCGCGGCGCCGGAATCCTCGAGCAGGTAGGCGATCTCGTCGGCGGTGAGCAGCACGTTGACCGGCAGCACCGCGGCGCCGGTCTTGAGCACGCCGAAATACGCCATCGGGAATTGCGGCAGGTTGGGGCAGCTCAGCGCCACGACGTCGCCGGGGCCGACGCCCGCCGCGGCGAGGCCGGCGGCGATGCGGGAGGCGGCGGCGTCGAGCGCGCCCCAAGAGACGCGGCGGGCGGCGAAGATCAGCGCGTCGCCGTCCGGCGCCTCGCGCGCGGCGGTCTCGAGGGCGGCGGAGAGGTTGTACATGGCGGCGCTCCCATTGTCCTCCCCGCGTTATGCCGCCGCGCCGCGCGCCGCGTCAAGGCGGCGCGGGCGCGGCTGGGGATTCTCGCCGTTCCGCAGCGGCTCGCGCCCCTGGGACCGCCGGCGTCTCGCCGGCCCGCGTAAGCGCTGTCCGGCGCTCAAAATGCCGGCGAGACGCCGGCGGTCCCGGGAAAAGCGGACCGGGAGCGCGCTCCGGCTAGGCGGCCTCGCTGCTGGCGCGGCCGCGATAGGCGACGCGGCAATGGGCCTCGCAATAGGGCCGCCCCGCCGCGCGCCGGACGCCGCAGAAATGGAAGTCGGCCTCGCCGGGATGGCCCAGCGGCCAGCGGCACATGCGCTCGGTCAGGTCCAGCGGGCTGGACGGGCGCGGGTCCCGCGCCGGCTTCGCCGCCGGCTTGCGCCGCCCCCCGGCGGCCGAGTTGTGGGCGAGGCCCATCCGATTCGCCTTGCCGATGACCGCGTTGCGGGTCACGCCCAATTTCTCGCCGATCTCGCGGGCGCTGCGGCCCTTGCTCCACAAGGCCTTGAGAGTCTCGACGTCGCCGTCCGTCCACTGCATCGCGCGGCCCTCCCCGCCGGTTGCGAATCCACCCTCCATACCATACATGTTGTCGGTTCGGCAAACCGAATTACCATATTTTGGGGTTATCCCCGAAATTCCCGCCTATCCACAGGCGCCGCTTGCCGCCGCGCGCGGCGGTTGCTATTGCCATCGGCGATGGTGGTCCACGGCGGAGCGGGGACGATGACGGACGCATCGCCGAACGCCGGCCTGGTCGGCGCCCCCGGCGGGCGCTGGCGGCTCTGCACGCCGGCGCTGGTCCTCGACCTCGACGCGATGGAGCGCAACATCGCGGCGATGGCGGCGCATTGCCGCCGCGTCGGGCAGGCGCTGCGCCCGCACGCCAAGAGCCACAAATCGCCCGCCATCGCCCGGGCCCAGATCGCCGCCGGCGCCGTCGGCGTGTGCTGCGCCACCTTGCGCGAGGCGGAGGCGATGGCCGCGGCGGGGACAGGGGGAATCCTCGTCACCTCGCCGCCCACCGGCGCGGCCAAGGTCGCCCGTCTGGCGGCGTTGCGCGAGGCGGCGCCGGACGTGCTCGCCACGGTCGACACCGCCGCCGGCCTCGCCGCGCTGGCGGCGGCGGCGCGGGACTGGGACCCGCGCCGCCCGCTCGGAATCGTCGTCGATTTCGACGTGGGGACGCGGCGCACCGGCGCCGCCTCCGCCGGGGACGCCGTCGCGCTGGCGCGCGCCGCCGACGCCGCGCCGGGCCTCGCCTTCGCCGGCCTCCAGGCGTATTACGGCCACCTCCAGCACATCCCCGGCTTCGCCGAACGCCGCGCGGCCGTCCGCCCCGAAAGCGCGCGCATCCGCGCCGCCGCCGAGGCGCTCGCCGCCGCAGGGCTGCCGCCGCCCATCGTCACCGGCGGCGGAACGGGAACCCACGACATCGACCACCGCGACGGCGCGCTCGACGAATTGCAGGCGGGATCCTACGTCTTCGCCGACGTCCAATACGACGCCTGCGCGCTGACCCCCGGCGACCCGCGCCCGTTCGAACCGGCGCTGTTCGTCCAGGCGACGGTGGTCAACGACGTCCATGCGCGCCATGCGGTCATCGACGCCGGCCTCAAGAGTTTCGCGACCGACGGGCCGGCGCCGAAATGCGCCCAGGGCGCGCCGGAGGGGGCGCGCTACCGCTTCCTCGGCGACGAACACGGCGCGGTCGAATTCGCCGAGGGCGCGAACGCCCGCCTCGCGGTCGGCGCGCAACTGGCGCTCCAGGCCCCCCATTGCGACCCGACGGCGAACCTGTACGACGCCTACCACTGCGTGCGCGGCGACACGCTGGTCGACATCTGGCCGGTGGCGGCGCGGGGGAACCCGTGACCCGCTTCGGCATAGGCCAGCCGCTGCGGCGCAAGGAGGACCGCCGCCTGCTCACCGGCGCCGGGCGCTTCGTCGGCGATTCGCCGCCCACCGGCGGCGGCGCGCCGGCGCATGCCCGGTTCGTCCGCTCCGACATCGCGCACGGCGCAGTGCGCGGAGTCGATTGCGCCGCCGCGCGCGCTGTCCCCGGCGTGCTCGCGGTCTGGACCGCCGCCGACATCGGAAGCGCGCTCGGCCCCATGCCGGTCGTCGCGCGCCCGGCCTGCGCCGACGGGCGGCCGGCGGCGATCCCGGACCAGCCGCTATTGGCGACCGACCGGGTGCGCTTCGTCGGCGACACGGTGGCGATGGTCGCCGCCCGGACCGAAGCGGCGGCGCGCGACGGCGCCGAGCGCGTCGAGGTCGACATCGCCCCGCTCCCGGCGGTCGTCGACGCGGAGGACGCGCTCCGCTCCGGCGCGCCGCAACTCTGGGACTCCGCGCCCGGCAATCTCTGCTTCGACTGGGAGGCGGGCGACGCCGAGGCGGCCGGCGCGGCGATGGCGGCGGCGGCGCGCGTCGTCCGGCTGCGCGCCGCCAACCCGCGCATCGTCGTCGGCGCGCTGGAGACGCGCGCCGCCATCGGGTCGTGGGACGCCGCGAGCGGGCGCTTCACGCTGGAGTGCGGGACGCAGATGCCGCACCCGCTGCGCGCCGAACTCGCCGGCGTGTTCGGGTTGCCGGAGGACCGCTTCCGCGTCCTGGTGGGCGATGTGGGCGGCGGCTTCGGGGTCAAGAACTCGCTCTACCGCGAGCAGGCGCTGCTGCTGTGGGCGGCGCGCGAACTGGGGCGCCCCGTCCGGTGGATCGGCGACCGCGCCGACGGGTTCCTCACCGACTACCAGGGCCGCGGGCGGGTGGCGGAGGCGGCGCTGGCGCTCGACGCGGAGGGGCGGTTCCTCGCGCTCGAGGTCGACATCGTCGCCGATCTCGGCGCGCATCCCAGCGCCCGCGGGGCGATCCCGGCGACGCTCAATGCGGCGTCGTTCTCCGGCGCCTACCGGACGCCGGCGATCCACGTCCGCGCGCGCGGCGCGTTCACCAACGCCGTCCCGACCGAGGTCTATCGCGGCGCAGGGCGGCCGGAGAACCTGCACCTGCTGGAGCGGCTGGTCGACGCAGCGGCGCGGGAGACGGGGATCGATCGCCTCGAACTTCGCCGCCGCAACCTGGTGACGCCCGCCGAACTGCCGTTCCGGACGCCGCTGGGCCTCGAATACGACAGCGGCGACTACCCCGCCCTGATGGCGCGCGGCCTCGCCGAGGCGGACCGCGCGGGCTTCGCCGCGCGGCGGGTGGAGTCGGAGCGGCGTGGGCGGCTGCGCGGCTTCGGCTTGGCGGTCTTCGTCGAGCGCTGCGGCCACGGCGTCGCGGACAGCGCCGAGCTGCGGATCGCCGCGGACGGCTCGGCGGCGGTGTTCTCCGGCGCGATGGCCAACGGGCAGGGCCACGAGACCGCGCTGGCGCAGATCGCCGGCGCCTTCCTGGGCATGGACCCGGACCGCGTGACGGTGGTCCAGGGCGACACCGACCGGGTGGCGGAGGGCCAGGGCACCGGCGGGTCGCGCTCGATCCCGCTCGCCGGCGCGTGCCTTACCGCCGCCGCGCGGGAGGTCATCGACGCGGGGACCGAACGCGCCGCCGAACTGCTGGAGGCGTCGGCGGCCGACATCGCCTTCGCCGACGGCGCGTTCCGCATCGCCGGGACCGACCGGGCGGTGGGCTGGGCCGAGGTCGCCGGGGCAGCGGCGGCGCAGGGGGACCCGCTGCGCGCGGTCGGCCGCTTCGCGCCGGAGAACCACACCTACCCCAACGGCTGCCACGTCTGCGAAGCGGAGGTGGACCCGGAGACCGGCGCCGTGGAGCTGCTCCGCTACACCGTGACGCATGATTTCGGGCGCGTGCTCAACCCGCCGATGCTGGCCGGCCAGGTGCACGGCGGCGTTGCGCAGGGGCTGGGGCAGGCGCTGTTCGAGGCGACCGTCCACGATGCGGAGGGGCAACTGCTGTCAGGGTCGTTCATGGATTACTGCCCGCCCCGCGCCGATGACCTGCCGGCCATCGCGTTCGCGCCGGCGGGGACTCCGTGCCCGGCGAACCCGGCGGGCTTCAAGGGGTGCGGCGAGGCCGGCGCGGCGGGGGCTCCGCCGGCGGCCGTCAACGCCGTCCTCGACGCGCTGGCGCCGCTCGGCGTCCGCCATATCGACATGCCGCTGACCGCCGAGCGGGTCTGGCGGGCGATTAGGGAGGCGAAAGGCGGTGGTTGAGCGCGTCAAGGCGCTGTGTTTCGACGTCTTCGGAACCGTCGTCGACTGGCGCGGCTCGGTGATCCGCGAAGCCGCCGCGCTGGGCGCCGCGAAGGGGATCGAGGCCGACTGGGCCGCCTTCGCCGACGCCTGGCGGGCGGGCTACCAGCCGGCGATGGCGCCGGTGCGCGACGGCGCGCGCCCGTGGACCCGCCTCGACGCGCTGCACCGCGAGATCCTCGACGGGCTGCTGCCGCGCTTCGGCCTGGAGGGGCTGGAGGAGGCCGAGATCGCCCGTCTCAACCGCGTCTGGCATCGCCTCGACGCCTGGCCGGACGCGCCCGGCGGCATGGCGCGGCTGCGCCGGCGCTTCGCCCTCGCCGCGCTGTCGAACGGGCATGTGGCGCTGATCGTCAACATGGCGCGCCACGCCGGCCTCGTCTGGGACGCGCCGCTCGGCGCCGAGCCGGCGCGGCAATACAAACCCCGGCCGGAGGTGTACGACACCGCCATCGACGTGCTGGGGCTGGCGCCCGCCGAGACGATGATGGTGGCGGCGCATAACGACGACCTGCGCGCCGCCCGCGCGCGCGGCATGGCGACGGCCTTCGTGCTCCGCGCGACCGAACACGGCCCGGCGCAGACGACCGACCTGGCCGCCGAGGAGGATTGGGACGTCGCCGCCGCCGACTTCGCCGACCTGGCCGCGCGGCTGGGCTGCTGAGGCGGGCGTGGGACTCTCCTTCGACAGGTCGTTCTCCTGCGCATACGGCGCGGCGGAGCAAATCGGCCCGCTGGTGCGCCGGGTAACGGCGCGCAACCCCGGGCCGTTCACCTTCCGCGGGACGGGGACCTATATCGTCGGGCGCGGGACGGTGGCGGTAATCGACCCCGGCCCGGCGCTGGACGGCCACGTCGCCGCGCTGGCGGCGGCGCTCGACGGAGAGACGGTGAGCCATATCCTCGTCACCCACACCCACCTCGACCATTCGCCGGCGGCGGCGGCGCTCAAGGCGCTGTCCGGCGCGCCGACCTATGGTTACGGCCCGCACGGCGCGGACCGGGGAGTCGCGGTGGAGGAGGGCGGGGATTTCGACTTTTCGCCCGACCATGCGCTGCGCGACGGCGACGCGGTTGCGGGGCCGGGCTGGACGCTGCGCGCGGTCCACACGCCGGGCCACACCTCGAACCACCTCTGTTTCGCGCTGGAGGAGGAGTCGGCGCTGTTCTCGGGCGACCACGTCATGGGCTGGTCGACCACCGTGGTGTCGCCGCCCGACGGCGACATGGCCGCCTACATGGCGTCGCTGGACGCGCTGCGGGCGCGTTCGGACTCGATCTACTACCCGACGCATGGCGCGCCGATCCGCCGCCCGGCGCCGTTCGTCAAGGCGCTGGCGGCGCACCGGCGCGCGCGCGAGGCGCAGATATTGCGTTGCCTGGCCGATGGGGCGGACAGCGTCCCGGCGATGGTGCGGGCGATGTATGCGGGCCTGGACCCGCGCCTGCGCGGCGCGGCGGGCCGTTCGGTGCTGGCGCATCTGCTCCACCTGGAGGAGCGCGGCCGCGCCGTCCGCAACGGCCCGCCCGGCGGCGGCGGGACCTGGCGCCCGGCCGGGTAGGATGGACCCGCGCGCGCCAGTCCGGCGCATCCGGCTCGGCGCTGGCGCTCAAGAGCGTCGGCGTGAAAATCCGGGTCAGGCCGCGCACGCGCCGCCCCGGGGGGCGCCGCCGGGCTACAGGATGAACTTGCTCAGGTCGGCGCCGCGGGCGAGGTCGCCCAGGGTCTTCTCCACCGCCGCCGCGTCGAAGACCACCGTGGCGCCGGCCCTGTCGGCGGCGGAGAAGGAGACGTCCTCCAGCAGGCGCTCCATCATCGTGTGCAGGCGGCGCGCGCCGATGTTCTCCACCCCGGCGTTGACCTCGGCGGCCAGCGACGCGATGGCGTCGATGGCGTCGGCGGTGAACTCCACCGTCACCTCCTCGGTCGCCATCAGCGCGGTGTATTGACGGATCAGCGAATTCTCCGGCTCGGTGAGGATGCGCACCAGATCGGTCTTGCCGAGCGGCTCCAGCCCGACGCGGATCGGCAGCCGCCCCTGCAACTCCGGCAGCAGGTCCGAGGGCTTGGCGACGTGGAACGCGCCGGAGGCGACGAACAATATGTGGTCGGTGCGCACCTGGCCGTGCTTGGTCGCCACCACCGTCCCCTCGATGAGCGGCAGCAGGTCGCGCTGGACCCCCTCGCGGCTCACATCGGCGCCGAACCTCTCCGAGCGCGCGCAGATCTTGTCGATCTCGTCGAGGAACACGATGCCGTTCTGCTCCACGGCGTTTATCGCCTGGCGCGTCACCTTGTCCTCGTCGAGCAGTTTGTCGCTCTCCTCCTCCATCAGGATGTCGTAGCTCTCGTCGACGGTGAGGCGGCGCTTGCGCGTCCGCCCGCCGAA
The DNA here is from genome assembly GCA_965242575.1 of Alphaproteobacteria bacterium. GTDB lineage: Bacteria > Pseudomonadota > Alphaproteobacteria > UBA7887 > UBA7887 > JANQOH01. The sequence goes on along the minus strand of OZ251461.1, from coordinate 413,397 downwards.
CGCCTTGCCGAGCATGTCGCCCAGGTTGATCATCCCCATCTGCGCGCCCGGCATCCCCGGAATGTCGAAGGTGGGCATTCCCGGAATCCCGGAATCGGCGACCTCGAGTTCGATCTCGCGGTCGGAGAGCGCGCCGTCGCGCAGCCGCTTGCGGAACTCCTGGCGCGTCTCCGGCCGGGCGTTCCCGCCCACCAGCGCGTCGAGCACGCGGTCCTCCGCCGCCGCCTCGGCGCGGGCGCGCACGTCGCCGCGCAGGCGTTCGCGGGTCATGGCGATCGACGTCTCCACCAGGTCGCGGACGATGGACTCCACATCGCGCCCGACATAGCCGACCTCGGTGAATTTGGTCGCCTCGACCTTGACGAAGGGGGCTTGCGCCAGCCGCGCGAGGCGGCGCGCGATCTCGGTCTTGCCGACGCCGGTGGGGCCGATCATGAGGATGTTCTTGGGCAGCACCTCCTCGCGCAGGTCGTCCGCCAGCTGCATCCGCCGCCAGCGGTTGCGCAGCGCGATGGCGACCGACCGCTTGGCGTCGTTCTGCCCGACGATGAACCGGTCGAGTTCGGAGACGATCTCGCGCGGGCTGAAATTGGTCATGCCCCATCCCCGATGGTCTCGACGGTTATCGAGTCGTTGGTCCAGACGCAGATTCCGGCGGCGATGCGCAGCGCCCGCTCGGCGACCGCGCGGGCGTCCAGGTCGTCGCGGTCGATCATCGCCCGCGCCGCCGCCAGCGCGAACGCGCCGCCGGAGCCGATGCCGATCAGGCCGTCGTCGGGCTCCAGCACGTCGCCCGAGCCGGTGAGGGTGAGCGAAACCTCGCCGTCGGCCACCGCCATCATCGCCTCGAGCCGGCGCAGGTAGCGGTCGGTGCGCCAGTCCTTCGCCAACTCCACGCAGGCGCGCGCCAGCTGGCCGGGGTGGCGTTCGAGCTTCGCCTCCAGACGTTCGAACAGGGTGAAGGCGTCTGCGGTCGCGCCGGCGAACCCGGCGATGATGCGCCCGCCGCCGAGCCGGCGCAGTTTGCGCGCGCGCGCCTTGATCGCGGTCTGGCCGAAACTCACCTGCCCGTCGCCGGCGAGCGCCACCTGGCCGCCCTTGCGCACGCAGAGGATCGTGGTCCCGTGCCACGTGGGGGTCGGGTCGGCCATGCGGCGCTCCTTGGGGGCGCGGACGCGCCGGACGCCCTAGATTGCCGCTTTCGCCCCCCGGTTCAAGTGGCGGCCGCCCGCTTGACAACCCCGCGCCGGCGCGGCATCGTCCGGGCATGGACGCCGTCCTCGACACTACCGCCTGCGCGCGCCGCCCTCGCAAGGCCGGCGCCGCGACGAGGGCCGGCCTCGCCGGAGTCGGGGCGCGGGCCGCCCGCCTGGAGGCGCAGCTGGACGTCCTGCAATGGCTCGCCGGCCTGAACGCGCTGGCGAGCCCGGCGATGGCGGCGCGCCCGTTCGGCGCGATCTGAACCGCCCGCGCCGCCCACCGAAACGGCGGACCCCTCGATGAGACAGGCGAAGGTCGAGCGCGCGACGCGCGAGACGCGGATATCGGCTAGCGTGAACCTCGACGGCGCGGGCCGCTGCCGGGCGGCGACCGGAATCGGCTTCCTCGACCACATGATCGAGCAACTGGCGCGCCACGGCCTGATCGACATCGACATCGAGGCCGAGGGCGACCTGCACGTCGACTTCCACCACACCACCGAGGACACCGGCATCGCGCTGGGAACGGCGGTGGCCCGGGCGCTCGGCGAACGCCGCGGAATCCGCCGCTACGGCGCCGCGGCGATCCCCATGGACGAAACGCTGACCCGCGTCGCCATCGACCTGTCGAACCGCCCCTGGCTGGTGTGGAAGGTCGCCCTCCCCCGCCCCAAACTCGGCGAGATGGACACCGAGCTGTTCCGCGAGTGGTTCCAGGCCTTCGCCCAGTCCGCCGGGGCGACGCTGCACGTCGAAAACCTGTACGGCGAGAACACCCACCACATCGTCGAGTCCTGCTACAAGGGCTTGGCGCGCGCGCTGCGCGAGGCCGCCGAGATCGACCCGCGCGCGCCTGGCGAGGTCCCGTCCACCAAGGGCCGGCTCGGCGATGGCGGCGCGCCGTGAGCGTCCGCACCTACCACATGGTCCCCGGCCGCACCGCGCTGGAGGACGCCGTGGCGGTCCGGGAGGGGTTTTCCTGGGGCGCGTTCGCCTTCGGGCCGCTGTGGGCGGCGGCGCGCGGGATGCCGGTCGAGGCGGCGGCGCTGGCGGTCGTCCCTCTGGCGATCGGCCTCGCCGCGGCGGCCTTCGGCGGCGCGTGGGAAGCCGGCGGCGCGCTGGCGGCGCTGTGGGCGCTGTTCGCCGGATGCATGGGGAACGACCTGCGCCGCGCCAGCCTGGAGCGCCGGGGCTACGTGCTGGCCGGGATCGCCGCCGCGCGCTCGGCCGTCGAGGCCGACCGGCGCTTCCTCGCCGCCGCGGCCGCGCGCGCGGGCGGGGCGGCGCCCGGGCGGCCGTGACCGTCGCCGTCGTCGATTACGGGTCCGGCAATCTGCGCTCCGCCGCGAAGGCGTTGGAGCGCGCCGCCGGCGGGCGGGAGGCGGTCGCCGTCACCGCGCGGGCGGAGGAGGTGGCGGCGGCGGACCGCGTCGTCCTGCCGGGCGTCGGCGCCTTCGCCGACTGCATGGCCGGGATCGCCGCGCTGCCGGGCATGCGCGAGGCGCTGGACCGCGCGGCGCGCGAACGCACGCGCCCCTTGCTCGGAATCTGCGTCGGCATGCAGCTGATGGCGGCGCGCGGCCGCGAACACGGCGACCACGCGGGCTTCGGCTGGATCGACGGCGCGGTGCGCCCGCTCGCGCCGCGCGACCCGGCGCTGAAGGTCCCGCATATGGGGTGGAACGCGCTGGTCGTGGACCGCCCGCATCCGCTCCTCGACGGCCTGCCCGCCGGCGCGCACGCCTATTTCGTGCACAGCTACGCCATGGCGCCGGACGACCCGGCGGACGTGGTGGCCCATGCCGATCACGGCGGCCCGGTATGCGCGATGGTGGCGCGCGGCAACCTCGCCGGCGCCCAGTTCCATCCCGAGAAGAGCCAGCGGGTGGGACTGCGGGTGCTGGAGAACTTCCTCCGCTGGACTCCATGACCGGACGCCTGTCGGTCGAGCGGGCGGAGAAACTGGCGCCGGCGGACCTGGCGGCGCTGTCGCGCGCCACCGTCGCCGCGATCCAGGACGGCATCGGCTTCGGCTGGGTCCGGACGCCGCCCCGGCGGCGGCTCGACGCCTATTGGCGCGGCGTCCTGCTGGTTCCCGAACGCGAGCTGCATCTGGGCCGCCTCGACGGCGCGGTGGCGGGTTCGGCGCAGTTGGTGAAGCCGGCGCCGACCTTTGAGGCGGGGGATTTCGCGGCGTCCATCGACACGCATTTCGTCGCCCCCTGGGCGCGCGGCCACGGCCTCGCGCGCCAGCTGCTGGAGGCGGCGGAGACGGCGGCGCGCGAGGACGGCTACAGCGTCATGCGCCTCGACGTGCGGGTGACGCAGGAGCGCGCCATCCGCCTCTACGAGAGTTGCGGCTACGAACGCTGGGGCACGCTCGACCGCTACCACCGCGTCGACGGCGCGATGGTCGCCGGGCACTTCTACGTCAAGGACCTGGCGTGAGCGGGTTCACGCTCTACCCGGCCATCGACCTCAAGGACGGCGCCTGCGTCCGGCTGGTCCAGGGCGACCCCGGGCGGGCGACGGTGTTCTCCGACGACCCGCCGGCGCAGGCGCGCGCGTTCGCCGCGGCCGGCGCGCGCTGGCTGCACGTGGTGGACCTCGACGGCGCCTTCGCCGGGCGCCCGGTCAATAGCGGCGCGGTCGAACGCATCGTCGCCGCGGCCGGCGTCCCGGTCCAGTTCGGCGGCGGCGTCCGCGATCTGGCGGCGGTGGAGGGGTGGCTCGAGCGCGGGGTGGCCCGCGTCGTCCTGGGCACCGCGGCGGCGCGCGACCCGGCGCTGGTCCGCGAGGCGTGCCGGCGGTTCCCCGGCCGCGTCGCGCTCGGCATCGACGCGCGCGGCGGGCGCGTCGCGGTGGCCGGCTGGGCCGAGACCGCCGACATCGCCGCAGCCGACCTGGCGCGCGCCTACGAGGATTGCGGCGCCGCCGCCATCGTCCACACCGACATCGCCCGCGACGGCGCGCTGGGCGGCGTCGACGCCGACGCCTGCGCCGCCTTCGCCGCGCCGCTGGCGACTCCGGTGATCGCGTCGGGCGGCGTCGCCGGGACCGGCGACCTGCTGGCGCTCAGGGACCGGAGCGAATCGGGGATCGCCGGCGCCGTCTGCGGCCGCGCCCTCTACGACGGGCGAGTCGACCTGGCCCGGGCCCTCGCCGCGCTGGCCGCGCCATGCTGAAGACGCGGGTCGTCCCCTGCCTCGACGTGAAGGGCGGGCGGGTCGTCAAGGGGGTCAATTTCGTCGACCTGGTCGACGCCGGCGACCCGGTGGAGCAGGCGCGCCTGTACGACGCCGCCGGCGCCGACGAACTCTGCTTCCTCGACATCACCGCGTCGAGCGACGACCGCGGCATCCTCCTCGACGCGGTGGCGCGGACGGCGGAGCAGTGCTTCATGCCGCTCACCGTGGGCGGCGGCGTCCGCGCGCTCGACGACATCCGCCGCCTGCTGCTGGCCGGCGCCGACAAGGTCTCGATCAACACCGCCGCTGTCCGGCGGCCCGAATTCGTCCGCGAGGCGGCGCGGAAGTTCGGCTCGCAATGCATCGTCGCGGCGGTCGACGCCAAATGGACCGCGCCGGGGCGGGCGGAGATATTCACCCATGGCGGGCGCCGCGCGACCGGAATCGAGGCGGTGGGCTGGGCGCGGCGCATGGCGGAGTCCGGCGCCGGGGAGATATTGCTGACCTCGATGGACCGCGACGGCACCCGCGCCGGTTTCGACACCCGGCTGACCCGCGCCGTCGCCGACGCGGTCCCGGTCCCGACGGTCGCTTCGGGCGGCGCCGGCGGCCTCGACCACCTCGTCGCCGGCGTCCGCGAGGGCGGCGCGAGCGCGGTGTTGGCGGCGTCGATCTTCCATTTCGGCGAATACTCCATCGCCGAGGCGAAAGCGCACATGGCCGCGGCCGGCGTCGCGGTGCGGACGGAATGACGGACATGGACGACCTGCTCGACCGCATCGCGTTCGACGCCGACGGGCTGGTCCCGGTCGTGGCGCAGCAGCACGACACCGGCGAGGCGCTCATGCTGGCGTGGATGAACCGCGAGGCGGCGGCCGAAACGCTCGCCACCGGCCGCGTCTGCTACTGGTCGCGGAGCCGGCGGAGGCTGTGGCGCAAGGGCGAGACCTCGGGCCAGACGCAGCATCTCGTCGCCCTCATGCTCGATTGCGACGGCGACGCGCTGCTCGCATTGGTGGACCAGACCGGCGCGGCGTGCCACACGGGGCGGCGGTCGTGCTTCTACACCGCGCTGGAGCCCGGCGGCGCGCGGGAGGTCACGCCGCCGCTCGCAGACCCGGAGGCGCTGTATGGCCGCCGCTGACGCCCAGGCAGACGCCCGCGTCCTCGCCCGCCTGTCCGCCGTCGTCGAATCGCGGCGCGGCGGCGGCCCCGATGTGTCCTACACCGCGCGGCTGTTCGCCGGCGGGACGGCGGGGATCGCCCGCAAGCTGGGCGGGAGCCCCGCGACCCTGCCGGCGCCGAACTCCGTCGCCGGCGCGTTCGTCGCCCTCGCCGAACCCCTTTGCGCCTAGCATGGCGAGGTCGTGCGCCTGGGCCGCGGGGTAGCCGCCGGGCCCGCTCCCGAACGACCGGATCGTGCGAAAAAATCGGCCCGGAGAGTAAGCCCCCGGATCCAACCAGTCGACGACCGCCGGCGCGGCGCGTTCGTGTTTCCGCAGTTCCGAAACGACGTCGGTGTCGACGAGGTAGCTCATGCGTCGATCTGGCGCGGTCCCGAGCGGGGCGGATCGAAATCGGCGCCCTCGCCGACGTCGGGCATCGCGAGCAGGCGGTCGCTGAAATTCCCCCTTGACTCCGCAAGCCACGCCTCGGCTTGAGCGATTCCCTTATCGGACGGCTCCCACAGGCCGCGCGGCGAATCCCCCCGGATGCAGCCTTCGTTTTTCAGCACGAACCGCTTCCAGCAAACGGCGCTCCACCATCGCGGTTCGCCTGTCGAGGGAAGAATTTCGCAATCCCGACGCGCCAGCTGCGGCTCCATGCGCTTCTCCATCGCGACTCGCACGCCGCCCTCGATCCTGCTGCGCCCTTTGCCGCCGAGCGCGTAGAGGACCTCCATAAGGGGGCGGCGGAATTCCTTCCGGGGCAGCCCACCCTCGTCCGGCGCTTCGGCCGGGGAGCTGGCGCCGCGTCAGCCGCGCGGCGCCTCGCCGATCCTCGGCTCCTCGCCGCGCAGCAGGCGGCGGATGTTGGCGTGGTGGCGGAGAACGACCAGCACCGAAACCAGGGCCGTCAGCTGCATCTGCTGCGGCTCGCCCGGCAGCCAGTAGGGGAGCCGGCCGGCGAATTGCGCCTCCAGCAGCGCCCAGAAGGCGATGGGCGCGGCCAGCATCGCCGCGAGCGAGGCGAGCGACGACCGGCGCGCGGCCAGGGCGGCGGCGAGCCACACGAACCCCGCCGCCAGCGCGACCGGCCAGCTCAACACGAACAGGACGCCGAACGCCGTCGCCACCCCCTTGCCGCCGCGGAACAGCAGCCACGGCGGGAACATGTGGCCCAGCACGACGCCCGCCCCCGCCACCGCCTGCATGTCCGGCCCCTGGAAGCCGGCGGCGAAGACCGCCGCCGCGCCCTTGCCGGCGTCGAGCAGCAAGGTCGCCAGCGCCAGGCCCTTGCGCCCGGTGCGCAGCACGTTCGTCGCGCCGATGTTGCCCGACCCCAAGCGGCGCAAGTCGCCGGCGCCGGCGAGTTTCGCCAGGATCGGCCCGAACGGGATCGAGCCGACGAGGAACGCCGCGGCGGCGGCGGCGTAGAGCGGCCACGTGTAGGCGAAGCCTCCCAGCGGATCGGGCATCACGCCGGCTCCGCGAAGGGGAACACCGCCTCCCCGCCCACTACCGTGCGCGCCGCGCGCCCGCGCAGCGCGAGGCCGTCGTAAGGCGCGTTCTTCGACTTCGACAGCAGCGCGTCGGCGTCCACGACCCACGGCGCGTCGAGGTCGACCAGGACGAGGTCGGCCGGCGCGCCGCGCGCCAGCCGGCCCTGCTCCAGGCCGAGCAGGCGCGCCGGCGCGGCGGTCAGCCGGTGGAGCAGGTCCGAGAGGGAGATCGTCCCCGAATGGACCAGCGCCAGCGACAGGCCGAGCATGGTCTCGAGGCCGACGATTCCGAACGCCGCCTGGGCGAAGGTGGTCCGCTTCGAATCCTGGTCGTGCGGCGCGTGGTCGCTGGCGATGGCGTCGATGGTCCCGTCGGCCAGGCCCTCCACGACGGCGCGGCGGTCCGCCGCGCCGCGCAGCGGCGGCAGCGCCTTGGCGAAGGTCCGGTAGTCGGCGACGGCGGTCTCGTCGAGGGTGAAGTAATGCGGCGCGGTGGCGCAGGTGACGGGCAGGCCGCGCGCCTTCGCCCGGCGCACCGCGTCGACCGCCCCGGCGGTCGAGACGTGCGCGACATGGTAGGGCGCGCCGGCGGCGGCGGCGAGGCGGACGTCGCGCTCCACGACGATCTCCTCGGCGACCGCCGGCATTCCCGCCAGCCCCAGCCGGGTGGACAGCTCGCCCTCGTTCATCGCCCCGCCGGCGGTCAGCGCGTGGTCCTCCGGGTGCTGCATGACCAGCGCGCCCGCGGCGCGCGCATAGGCGAGGGCGCGCAGCATCACGCGGCTGTCCGTCACCGCGCGGTCGGCGTCGGAGAACCCCACCGCGCCGGCCTCCTTCAACAGGCCGATCTCGGTGAGTTCGCGGCCCTCGCGCCCGCGCGTGATCGCGGCGATGGGATACACCTTGACGAGGCTGGTCTCGCGCGCGCGCCGGGCGATGAACTCGATCAGCTCGGTCCGGTCGATGGGCGGGTCGGTGTTCGGCATGCAGGCGATGCTCGTCACCCCGCCCGCCGCCGCGGCGCGGCTGGCGCTCGCCAGCGTCTCCTTGTGCTCGGCGCCGGGCTCGCGCAGGTGCGCGCGCATGTCCACCAGCCCCGGCGCGAGGACGCGGCCGCCGCAATCGACCGTCTCCGCGCCTTCGGGGGCGCCATCGGCGAACAGGCCGGGGCCGAGGTCGGCGATGCGGCGGCCCTCGGTCAGCAGCGCGCCCGGCGCGTCGAGGCCGCTCGCCGGGTCGACGAGCCGCGCATCGAGGTAGGCGACCCGCCCCGGCGTTCGCGCGGCGGCCACGCTAGCCCGCCCCGCCGCCGGGGCGGAGCAGCGCGTCGAGGCACGCCATGCGCACCGCGACGCCGAGCTCCACCTGGTCGAGGATGGCGCTGCGCGTGAGGTTGTCGGCGATCTCGCTGTCGATCTCGACGCCCCGGTTCATCGGCCCGGGGTGCATCACCAGCGCGTCGCGCCGGGCCCGGGCGAGCTTGGCCTCGTCGAGGCCCCAGAAGCGGAAATACTCGCGCACCGAGGGCACGAAGGTCCCGCGCATGCGTTCGCCCTGGAGGCGCAGCATCATCACCACGTCGCAGCCCTCCAGCCCCTCGGCCATGTCGTGGAAGACCTCGGCGCCGAGCCGCTCCACCGCCGCCGGCAGCAGGGTGGGCGGCGCGATCAGCCGCACCTGCGCGCCGAGCGCGGTCAGCAGGCGCAGGTTCGAGCGCGCGACGCGGCTGTGCAGGATGTCGCCGCAAATGGCGACGCGCAGCCCGGCGATGCGCCCGCGCTTGCGGCGCACGGTCAGCGCGTCGAGCAGCGCCTGGGTGGGGTGCTCGTGGCTGCCGTCGCCGGCGTTGATCACCGAACAGGCGACCTTCTCGCTCAGCAGTTTTACCGCTCCCGAATCCGGATGGCGGACGGCGAGGGCGTCGGGCCGCATGGCGTTCAGCGTCATCGCCGTGTCGATCAGCGTCTCGCCCTTCTTGATGGCGCTGGTTTCGACCTGCATGTTGATCACGTCCGCGCCGAGCCGCTTGCCCGCGAGCTCGAACGAGGTGCGGGTGCGCGTCGAGGTCTCGAAGAACAGGTTGATCAGCGTGCGTCCGCGCAGCGAGTCGCGCTTCGTCCCGCCCGCCTGGCGGAACCGCTCCACGTAGCCGTCGGCGAGGTCGAGCAGCCCGCCGATTTCGGCGGCGCTCATGCCGGCTATGCCGAGCAGGTGGCGGCGCGGGGGAACGCCGGAGCTGGCGGGGGCCGGTGGGGTCATCGAAGCGTCATCCTATCGCGGCGCCCCGCGCCGGGCAAGCGCGCTCAGGCGCCGAACCGGCGGGACGCGGCGGCGGCGCGGGCGAGCTCCGCCTGTGCGGCGATCGAGACGTCGATGACCGACATGACCTCCAGCGCGCGGTCCTCCCACGCCGGGGTCTCGGCGTCCGGATGGCCCGCGCGCCAGACCCGCAGCGCCTCGTCGCGCTCGCGCAGCAGCCATTCGACCTGCGGGCGGAACAGGCGGATCATGGCGCCGAGCCAGCGGTTCGCCGCCCGGTCCGGCGAGTCGCCGCTGATCTCGAAGCGGTCGAGCATGGCGATGACGTCGCCCGCCGCGTACCAGCTCTCGCCGGTGACCCAGCGGTTGGTCGTGAAGAGCCGGAGCGGCCGCCCGCGCCGGTCCATCGAAATTCCGACGAGGTGGCTCAGCGCGTCCTTGCCGAGCGGGCGCTTCACCGCGGGCGGGAGTTTCGCCGGCGCCGCCCGCTTCGGCATTCCGGCGGCGCGCAGGAAGGTGTGGAAGTGGCCGTGCTCGCCGCCGCGCAGCGCCGACGGATGCGCGTGGTAATAGTACTGTGCGCCGGTGCGCCGGTCGTACGCGTCGCCCTTGGGGTAGTGCCGCCATTCGGCGAAGGCGCCCTGTCCGCGCAGGACCCGGGCGACGAGGTTGCCGCCGTCCGTCTCGGCCGCGCGCAGGGAATCCTCGACCGCGTCGGCGGCCCGGGCCATCTCCTCCGCGCGTTCGGGCGGCGCCGACCACAGCGGCGGCGGCGCCGGTCCGCCCTCGCGCCGGATCAGGCTGTCGCGCAGCGCCTCCAGGTCCATCCCGCCACCCGCCTCGCGGAGAGATTCGCCACCGTATGTTCGGGCGTTACCCGAAGCAAGCGCGCGATTCCTTGCCGCCGCAGGCTTCTGCTAGACTCCCCTGCGAGGCCGGCGGGGAGAACGGGGGCGCGATGGCGGCGCGGACGCGGTTGGTGGCGGGCAACTGGAAGATGAACGGCCTGCGCGCCGACGGCGTCGCGCGCGCGGAGGCGGTCGCGCGCGGCGTTCGCGGCGCCGCCGCGGCGGGTTGCGACGCGCTTCTGTGTCCGCCCGCCACGCTGCTCGCTCCGGTTGCGGAGGCGCTGGCCGGGTCCGGCGTCGCCCTGGGCGGCCAGGATTGCGCCGTCGCGAAGAGCGGCGCCCATACCGGCGAGGTGAGCGCGGCCATGCTGGCCGATATCGGCTGCCGCTACGTCATCGTCGGGCATTCGGAGCGCCGCGCCGGGGGCGGGGAGTCCGACCCGGTCGTGCGCGCCAAGGCGGCGGCGGCGCTGGGCGCGGGGCTCGTCCCCATCGTTTGCGTCGGCGAGACAGCGGAAGAGCGGCGCGCCGGCCGCGCGCTGGAGGCGATAGGCGCGCAGCTGGCGGGGTCCGCGCCGCCGGGCGGCGCCTCGCGCATCGTCGTGGCTTACGAGCCGGTCTGGGCCATCGGCGCCGGGCGGACTCCGGCGCCGGACGAGATCGCCGGGGCCCACGCCTTCCTGCGCGCCCGCGCCCCCGGCGCGCGCCTGCTCTACGGCGGATCCGTCAACCCCGCCAACGCGCGCGGGGTCATGCAGGTGGAGAACGTGGACGGCGCATTGGTCGGCGGCGCCAGCTTGCGCGCCGACGACTTCCTGGAGATTTGCGCCGCCGCCGGGACGCCGCGCGGGGCGTGAGCCGGGCCGCCGCCGCCATGCTCGCGGCGCTGCTCGCCGCCTGCGCGCCGGAGCGGCAGGAGGCGGGGCCGCGCACGGCCCCGCCATACGTCGTGGGCGGCGCCGTCGTCATGGGCGACGGGGCGCGGCTTCCACTCCGCGCCTGGGTTCCGGAATCGCCGCCGCGGGCGGCGATCCTCGGCGTCCACGGCCTCAACGATTACGGCGCCGCGTTCGCGATTCCCGCCGCCAGCTGGACCGCCGCCGGGGTGGCGGTTTACGCCTTCGACCAGCGCGGCTTCGGCGCCGGGCCCCGGCCGGGAATATGGCCGGGGCTGCGGACGCTGGTCGACGACCTGGACGAGGCCGCCGCCGCCGTGAAGGCGCTGCGCCCGGGCCTTCCGCTCTACGTCGTCGGCGTCAGCATGGGCGGCGCGGCGACATTGGCCGCTCTGGGGGAGGGGAAGCTCGCGGGAATCGCGGGCGCGGTCCTCGTTGCCCCCGCCGTTTGGGCGCGGGAGGCGATGCCGGCGCCGCAACGGGCGCTTTTGTGGCTGGCCGCGCGTGTCGCGCCGGGGCTCGAACTGTCCGGCCGCGGCCTCGGGATCGAACCCTCCGACAATCTGGAGATGCTGCGGACGCTCGCCCGGGATCCGCTCGTGCGCAAGAAGACGCGGGTGGACGCGCTGGAGGGCCTGGTCGACCTGATGGACCGTGCGTTCGATTCGACACCGCGGACCGCTGCGCCGCTGCTCGTGCTCTACGGCGGGAACGACCAGCTGGTGCCGGCGGCGCCGACGAAGGAGGCGGTGCGCCGGCTGGGGGCCGCTGCGCGAATCGGCGTCTATCCCGAAGGCTACCACATGCTGCTGCGCGGCCTGCGGGCCGGGACGGCGCACGCCGACGTACTGGCGTGGATAGCGGATCCGGCGGCGGCGCTGCCCTCCGGCGCGGAGGACGCGGCGCGCCGTTTCTTCTCCTGGGCCGCCGCGCCGCCCGAGGCGGGGGCTTCCGGCGGCCGCCGCAGACCCGCCGGTTGCCGGCGAGCCACTCCAGCAGCGCCTCCGCCGCCCAGCGGTGGCCCGCGGCGCTCCAGCTTCCGTCGCGGTCGAACCGCGCATCCCGGACATCGCCCCCGGCGCGAAATATGTAGTCGTAGTGGTCGATCAGCGGAATGCCGCGCTCCCCGGCCATGGCGCGCAGCAGGTCGAACATGCCTCCCCGCGCGGCCTTCACCTGCCAGGCCGCCAGAATGACGAGGGCGGCGCCGTCGCGGTCCGCGCGCTCCTTGAACCGGTCGAGCCCGAAGGCGGTGAAATCGAGCAGGTATTCCTGGACGCGCGGCGGGTGGCGCCACAGAAATACCGGGCCGCTCGCGGTTTTCCTCTCCGCTACGCGGATCCGCCACTTCGTCACGCCCGCGCTTCCGCCCGGGAGGATCCAGGCGTAGTCGGGCCTCCGGCGGAGGCGATCCAGCCACGCGGCCCTGCGCTCCGCGGAGTAGCGGGGGCGGCCCGGGGGCATCCGCGCCGCCGCATGCGCCGCGACGCGGGAATGCGGCGCCAGAAGTTCGGCGACGCGTCTCGGCCAGGGACCCGGCGGAGGCGCAAGCGGCGCCATGAGCGCGGCGTGCGCGTCCGGGCTGTTGATCCCCGGAGGACGCAGGGTCATGGCTCCGTCCTCGGCCTGGACGGCGGTGACGCGGGGCTGGCGGTCCGGGTCCCGGCCGCGGAAGAGCGCGCGCCGGAGAGGGACGTTGCGGCCGAAATCGCCCGGCTCGAAGACCAGGACAACCAGTTCGGGCTCCAGGCGCCGCGCATAGGCGTCGTAGAACGGCAGTTGGGCGATTTGCGCGGCGCCGCGGAAGCCGTAGGCGGACGCCGTTACGTCCAGCTCGGGCAGCGCGCGGGCCGCCAGCTCCTCGAAGCGGACGTGGAGCTTGTCGGCTATCGGGACTTCCGCCGCCTCCACGAGGGCGCCGCCGATTACGACCGCGTGGCAGCCTGCGGCGGGGGGAGGGGGGGGCGGTCGGTCGAGGAATCCCAGGGCGTTGGCCTTCTGGACCGTCCAGTAGTCGCGGCCGTTCGTCGTCCGGACCTCGGCGCCGGGCTCGAAGAGGGTCCCGACGCCCGGGACGAAAACCAGGGGCCGGCTGTTCGCCGCGAAGGGCAGCGTCAGGCGGAGGGACGCCTCGGCCGCGCAGAAAACCGCAACCGCGGACGCGAGCAGAAAAAGCAGGGTCCAGCCCGCCGTGCGCAGGGCCGCGTTCACGAGGGCGGCCCCGCCGGCCCGCCGCGAAGCGGAATGTCCACCCGCCAGATCTCCCCGTCGGCGCGTTGGCCCGTCTGTATGCGGGCGGCGGCGTATTCCGGCAAGGCGGCGAAAACCAGGCATACGTCCTCGTCTCTGACGCCTGTCTCCGTAAAATCGAAATCCAGTTCGTCGAAACCGCGTTCCCGCGGACCGGAGGCGAGGTCCGCCTCGCGAACCGGATAGACGCGCAGGAAGAAGGCCGGGGCGATGTCCTCATCGCCGCATGCGCGCTTGACGTAAACCAGATGGCCGTTTCCTTCTCCGATATAGACGTCGAAAACGGAGTCGGCGGCGAGCGAAGCGCGTTTCGATACGGCGTCGGCAAGAGTCGTTTCTTCGTCTCCGCGCCGGTTTCCGCCGATCCGGAAAACCAGGCCATCCTTGAGCGCCGCCAGCAGGTTTGCGTCCGGGAGCGCGTATATGTCGGCGGCGCCGTAACCGGTCGCGCCCAGCCCGTGGAGCCATGCCGCGCGGTCTCCGTCCCGAACCCTCCGCTCCGCCCATTCCGCCAGCGCGCCGGCCGCGTCGGAGCCGCCCTCGGGCAGTAGGGAGTGCCTCGCCATCCCGCCGGCGTGGATCTCGAGCCAGTCCTTCGCGTTGGACCAGACGGTCCCGCCCCGGCCGGCGTCGGCGCGCAGGTAGCGGACGACTTCCGAACGACGGGCCGCCTCCGAATCGGCGTGCTCCAGCGATCCAACGGAGCTGTAGGCGGGGAAGCGGCCGCTCAGGACGTCGCGTATCGATGGATAGGCGCCCCAGGACAGCCAGAGAAGGAGGCCGGCGGCGAGGATATGCGCAGCGGCGCGCGCCCGCGTCCGGCGCGTCTCGCGCCCGCCGCTGGCAAGCCGATCCGCCGCCAGCAGCGCGGCGAACAGCATAGGGAGGTACATCGGAAAGAGGTGGCGCGGCTGCACGCCGTGCCAAGTATAACCGTACACCGTCGTCCATGCGTAGAACAGGGCGTAGGCGCATGCGAATCCGCCGAACAGCAGGAACGAACGATCCCGGCGGCGCGCGCCGCGCGGGAGCGCCCGCAGGCTGCGCCAGCCTGCCCCGGCCGCGAGAAGCAGCAGGGCGGCCGCGCCGAGCGCGCCGTGCGCGCTTTCCGGCCAGACGTCGTGGACCGCCCATGCGCCCACCGTCCGCGCGATCCCCGCCGCGGCTTCGGAAAGCGAATGGTCGACTTCCCTCGCGGGTTCGACGACCCATCCGGTTTCGTGGATGTTGCGCGCCATCCAGATACACAGGGGCGCCGCGGAGGCCAGTCCGTAGGCCCACAACCGCGTGGCCTTGCGGCGCGGCGAGCCGCGGCGCTCCAGAACCAGCCCCGCGGCGATGACGGCTGCGAGTGCGACGCCGGCGTACCGGGTGGCGCAGGCCAGCGCGGTGAACGCCGCCGCCCACGCCAGCGACGCCGCCCGCCCGTCTGCGAAATATCGATCCGCGCGGGTCAACGCGAGGGTGGCGAACAGCAGGAACGCCGGCTCCGACCAGGCGTGGGAGGCTATCCACATCAACGGGGGCGACGACGCTACCGCGAGGCAGCCCAGGACGGCGAGGACGCGGGATTCGAGGTTTCGCAGCAGCCATCGCCCGGCGACGAAGACGAGCGCGCCGAAGGCGGCGGCGTTGATCGGACCGGCGATGTCGTAAGGGTCGAGGTCCAGGAGTCCGCCCGCCGCCGCCAGCATCGCGGGATAACCCGGCGCCCACGGCGAGAACGGCCAGCCGCCGCATCCGAGAAAGCCCTCCCCGGCGAGCAGGTTCCTGGCGGCGCACAAATAGTTGACCGGATCCCAACCGAGTCCCGTTCCGTATCCGATTTGCGGCGCGAGGACCGCCGCTGCGGACAGAACCGCGAGCCCGGCCAGGCCGGCCGTCCAACCGGCGGACACGGGGCTTTCGCGGACCATGGCGCCCCGATCGGTCATGGGGGCGGAGCTTGCCCGCGGCGCGCGCCCGTCGGCGGGGCCGCCCTCCGCGCGCCGCCGCGCATGAGCCGGATCTCCGCGATCGGGCGGCGAAAACCGGCGGGGCGCTCCGGCGGGCGCTTTACAGAACTTCCACGCTCCATAACGTGCTCCTGGCGCCCGTGGATTGGCCGATCCGTATGTGGGCGATCTCGTAATCCGGGAATTTGGCGAAAGTCGAACAACCGTCGTCGTCACTCCTGTTTCTTTGGAGTTCGGAATCCAGGTTATCGAAGCGCCAGACCCGGCGGTCACGAGGAAGATCGGAGACGCGAACCGGAACCGCGTGCAGCGCGAGCGCCGCATCCGGGTCCATGCGTCGGCACTCGCTGTCGATCGGGATCGGCCACTTTCCGCCCGCGTCGATGCGGAGCTCGAAGGGGCCGCCGACCACCAGGGAGGCCCCCGGTCGCGCGATATCCGTGAAGGTCTCTTTCCGGAGCACCAAGCCGTCCTTCAAATCCGCCAGCGGGATCGCTCCCGGCAACGCGCGCAGGTCGTCGGCGCCGTAGCTGCGGCCGCCGCGGCGCCGCTCGCCGTGAAGCCAGACGATGCGGTCTCCGCCGCGGACGCGCGCATCGAACCATTCCGCCAACGCGCCCGCCGCGTCGGAGTGCTCCTCCCTTCCCGCGGGCAGCGGCGCATGCGCCGCCATTCCGCCGGCGTGGATCTCGAGCCAGTCCTTCGCGTTGGACCAGACGGTCCCGCCCCGGCCGACGTCGGCGCGCAGGTAACGGACGACCTCCGAACGACGGGCCGTCCTGGAATCGGCGTACTCCTGCGATCCGATGGAGCTGTAGGCGGGGAAGCGGCCGCTCAGGACGTCGCGTATCGATGGATACACGCCCCAGGACAGCCAGAGAAGGAGACCGGCGGCGGCGGCGCGTGTCCACGTCCCACGCGTCTCGCGCCCGCAGCTGGCGAGCCGATCCGCTTCCAGCAGCGCGGCGAACAGGATAGGAAAGTACATCGGAAATAGGTGGCGCGCCTGGACGCCGTGCTCATGGTGTCCCGCCACCGCCGTGTAGGCGTAGAAGACGGCGTACGCGAGCACGAACCCGCCGAACAGCAGGAACGAACGCTCCCGAGGGCGCGCGACGCGCGGGAGCGCCCGCAGGCCGCGCCAGCCTGCCCCGGCGGCCAGAAGCAGCAGGGCGGCCGCGCCGAGCGCGCCGTGCGGCCGGGCGTCGTGGAGCATCCATCCGCCCACCGTCCGCGCGGTGTCCGCGAGAACCTCCGGCAAGGGATGGTCCACGGGGACCCGGGGCATGAAGAACCAGCCTTCCTCGATCAGGTTTCGCAGCATCCAGGCGCAAACGGGCGCCGCGGAGGCCAGTCCGTAGGCCCACAACCGCATGGCCTTGCGGCGCGGCGAGCCGCGGCGCTCCAGAACCAGCCCCGCGGCGATGACGGCCGCGATTACGACGCCGGCGTACCGGGTGGCGCAGGCCAGCGCGGTGAACGCCGCCGCCCACGCCAGCGACGCCGCCCGCCTATCGTCGAAATATCGATCCGCGCGGGTCAGCGCGAGGGCGGTGAACAGCAGGAACGCCGTCTCCGAATAGGCGTAGGAGGCTATCCCCATCAACGGGGGCGACGACGCTACCGCGAGGCAACCCAGAACGGCGAGGACGCGGGATTCGAGGTTTCGCAGCAGCCATTGCCCGGCGACGAAGACGAGCGCGCCGAAGGCGGCGGCGTTGATCGGACCGGCGACGTCGTAAGGATCCCGAGCTATAAATCCGCCCGCCGCCGCCAGCATCGCCGGGTAACCCGGCGCCCACGGCGAGAACGAGCGGCCGCCGCATCCGAAAAAGCCCTCCCCGGCGAGCATGTTTCTGGCGGTGCACAAATAGTTGACGGGATCCCAGCCGAGCCCCGTTCCGTATCCGATTTGCGGCGCGAGGATCGCAGCGGCGGAAAGAACCGCGAGCCCGGCCAGGCCGGCCGTCCAGCCGGCGGACACGAAGCTTTCGCGAACCATGGCGCCCCGATCGGTCACGGAGGTGGAGCGCGCTCGCGGCGCGCGCCCGCCTGCGGCGCACCGCCGCGCATATGCCGGCGTCCCGGGATCGGGCGGCGAACATCGGCGGGGGGCTCCGGCGGGCGTTTCACGGAATATCCACGTCCCATAGCGTGTTCCCGGCGCTTGTGGATTGGCCGATCCATATGTGGGCGATCTCGTAATCCGGGAGTTTGGCGAAGGCCGAACATCCGTCGTCGTCGTTACTTCTGTTTCGTTGGAGTTCGGAACCCAGATTATCGAAGCGCCAAACCCTGCGGTCACGAGGAAGATCGGAGACGCGAACCGGAACCGCGTGCAGCGCGAGCGCCGCATCGGGGTCCATGCGCCGGCACTCGCTGTCGATCAGGATCAGCCACTTTCCGCCCGCGTCGACGCGGAGCTCGAGGGGGCCGCCGACCGCCAGGGAGGTCCCCGGTCGCGCGATATCCGTGAAGGTCTCTTTCCGGAGCACCAATCCATCCTGCAAATCCGCCAGCGGGATCGCTCCCGGCAACGCGCGCAGGTCGTCGGCGCCGTAGCTGCGGCCGCCGCGGCGCCGCTCGTCGTGAAGCCAGACGATGCGGTCTCCGCCGCGGACGCGCGCATCGAACCATTCCGCCAGCGCGCCCGCCGCGTCGGAGTGCTCCTCCCTTCCCGCAGGCAGCGGCGCATGCTCCGCCATTCCGCCGGCCCAGGCCTCGAGCCAATTCTTGGCGTTGGACCGGACGACTCCTCCCCGGCCGGCGTCGACGCGAAGGTAACGGACGACCTCCGAACGACGGGCCGCCTCCGAATCGGCGTGCTCCCGGGACCAATAGGTGCTGTAGGCCGGGAAGCGCCCTTGCAGGACGTCGCGTATCGGCGGATACGCGCCCCAGGACAGCCATGTAGCGAGCGCCGCGGCGAGAACGAGCGCCGGGGCGCGGCTCCGCAGTCCCCGCCGCCGGTCCCGCCCGGCTCCTCCGGCGCTCGCGGCGCGGTCCGCCCCGAGCAGCGCCGCGAACAGGAGCGGGAGGTACAGCGGCAGAAGGTGCCGCTCCTGGACGCCGTGCCCATGGTGTCCCGCCACCGCCGTGTAGGCGTAGAAGACGGCGTATGCGAACGCGAAGCCGCCAAACAGCAGGAACGAACGCTCCCGGGGGCGCGCGACGCGCGGGAGCGCCCGCAAGCCGCGCCGGCCGGCCTCGGCGGCCAGAAGCAGCAAGGCGGCCGCTCCGAGCGCAGGCGCGCCATGCAGCCGGGCGTCGTGGAGCATCCATGCGCCCACCGTCTGCGCGACGTCCGCGAGGACTTCCGGCAAGGGATGGTCCACGGGTACCCGGGGCATGAAGAACCAGCCCGTCTCGATCAGGTTTCGCAGCATCCAGGCGCAAACGGGCGCCGCGGAGGCCAGTCCGTAGGCCCAGAACCGCCTGGCCTTGCGGCGCGGCGAACCGCGGCGCTCCAGGACCAGCCCCGCGGCGATGACGGCCGCCAGTACGACGCCGGCGTACCGGGTGGCGCAGGCCAGCGCGGTGAACGCCGCCGTCCACGCCAGCGTCGCCGCCCGCCCGTCTGCGAAATACCGAGCCGCACGGGTCAGCGCGAGGGTAGCGAACAACAGGAACGCCGGCTCCGACCAGGCGTGGGAGGCTATCCACATCAACGGGGGCGACGACGCCACCGCGAGGCAGCCCAGGACGGCGAGGACGCGGGATTCGAGGTTTCGCAGCAGCCATTGCCCGGCGACGAAGACGAGCGCGCCGAAGGCGGCGGCGTTGATCGGACCGGCGATGTCGTAAGGGTCGAGGTCCAGGAGTCCGCCCGCCGCCGCCAGCATCGCGGGATAACCCGGCGCCCACGGCGAGAACGGCCAGCCGCCGCATCCGAGAAAGCCCTCCCCGGCGAGCATGTTTCTGGCGGTGCACAAATAGTTGACCGGATCCCAGCCGAGTCCCGTTCCGTATCCGATTTGCGGCGCGAGGATCGCCGCGGCGGACAGAACCGCGAGCCCGGCCAGGGCGGCCGTCCAGCCGGCGGACACGGGGTTTTCGCGATCCGGAGCGCGCAAGGCGGTTACAGGGGCGGGGTTCGCCCGCGGCGCGCGCCGCCGCAGACCTGCGGGTTTTCCGCCAGCCACGCCAGCAGCGCCTCCGCCGCCATGCGGTGGCGGGCCGCGTCCCGAACGCCGGGGCCGGAATCGAATCTCGCATCCATGGGAAAGACTCCGTCGGCGTAGCCGTAGTCCCGCTCCTCGATCATGGGAATCCCGCGCTCCCGCGCCATCTCGCGCAACGTGTCCAGCGCCCGGTCGTTCGATCCGCTCCAGGTCGCCAGGACCACGAGGGCGGCGCCGTCGCGGTCGGCGCGCTCCTTGAACCGGTCCAGGGCGAAGGCGGTGAAGGCGAACCTGTATTCCCGCCAACGCTGCCTGTGCGGCGGGGAGCCGGCGCGGTTTCCCGCTTCCCGGTTCGTTGGGCGCTGGAGTATCCAGGCGTAGTGGGGACGCTGGCGCAGGAGTTCCGTCCACAGCGCCCTTTGCCGTTCTTCATGCCCGTCCGGCGGTAGGGCGCGGGCCGGTTCGGTTCGTCCGGCCAGATATACCGCCAGGCGGGAATACGGGGCGAGGCCGTCGACGGTCCGCGTCGGCCAGGGGTCCGGCGGGGCCGGGATTCGCTCCATGAGCGCGTCGCGGAGTCGCGGGCTGTCGGTCCCCGGCGGGCGCAGGGTCATCGCTCCGTCGCGGTCCCGGAGGGCGGTGAGGTGCGGGAACCGGTCCGGATCGTGTCCGGACCGGATACCCCATACGAGCGGAGCGTTGCGGGCCATATCGGCGCGCCTGAAGACCAGGACCACCAGTTCGGGGTTCGTACGCCGGGCGTAGGCGTCGTAATAGGCCAGTTGGGCGATTTGTCCGGCGCCCGCGATTCCGTACGCCGAGGTCGTGACGTCGAGGCCGGGCAGCGCCCGGGCGGCCAGCTCTTCGAGGCGGACGTGGAATTTGTCGATCGGCGAGGTCGCGCGCGCCTCCACGAATTCGCTGCCCAGGGCGGCGACGTGGCAGCTTTCGGCGGTGCGGCGGGGATCGCGGGGCTCGCGGTCGAGGAAGCCCAGGCCGTTGGCCTGCGCGACGAACCAGAGGTCGCGGCGCTCCTCGATCCAGACTTCGGCGCCGGGCCGCAAGACGCGGCCGACGCCGGGGACGAGCCTGTAGGGAGTTTCGACCGTCAGGTAGGGATGCGCCAGGCGAAAGTAAATCTCGGCGCCGCAGGCGGCGGCGAACGCGGTCGCCAGGAGGATAAGCAGAAGCCAGCCCAACGTGCGGGCGACGGCGCGGGGACGGAGCGGCCGTTCCGGCTCCTCCGGCCCCGGAGCGCCGCCGGCGCCGAGGATGGGGAGCAGGGGCATGAGCAGTATCGATCCTATCGTGCGGGCCACGGCGCGGGGGGGCCGGGGTGGTTCGATCCCGGATCCGGATGCGGCGGGACGGCCGCCGCCGCCGTCCGGACGGGGATCCGCCGGCGTCATGCCGGCCCGCCGCGCCGCCGCGCGGGCGATGCCCCTCGCCCGGGTCGCGGCGGGGCGAACTCCGTCCGCCACAGCTCGCCGTCGTCGTCGAATTGACCGGTCGAGACGCGCGCGATGCCGTATTGCGGGAGCGCGGCGAACGCCAGGCAGGCGTTTCCGTCCCGCATCCCGTTGCGTTCGAAGTCGAAATCCCGAATTTCGATACCGCGCTTCGGCGCGTCGCCGGGAAGATCGGCGGCATGGAGCGGGGAGACGCGCAGAAAGAACCGCGCTTCGGAGTCCGCCGCGCCGCATTCCCGTTTGACGTAGATCAAAAGCCCGCCGTCGTTCCCGATATGGACGTCGAAAACGGACTCGGCGGCCGGCGGCGCGCCTTTCAACACCGCTTCGGCGAGTCGGGATTCGCGGCCGGAAGCGGAGGACCCGCCGATCCCGAACACCAGGCCGTCTCCGGCCGCGGCGAGCAATCTCGCCGTCCCCGGAGCGTAAATGTCGGAAGCGTCGTAAGGCGGACGCTCCTGCAACGGGTCATGGAGCCACACGATACGATCTCCCTGCCGGACCATCCACTTGCGCCATTCGGCGAGATCGGGCGGCAATTGGCGGATCTCCGCCTCCTCGCCGACGGCGAGGCGAAGCGCCCGATCCGCATTGGTCCACACGACTCCGCCGGGATTGTCCCGAACGTAGCGGACGACTCCCGAATCGCCCCATCGCAAGCCGCCGAAGGGCGCCTCGAGATCCTCCCGGACCAGCGTCAACCGCGCATGCCCGCCCCATGACAGCCAGAGGACCAGACCCATGGCCATGACGAGCGCGGACGCCCGGCCGGCGGGCTGCGCCTCGGCGCGCCGATCCGTCCAGGCGCCTGCCAGGCGGTCCGCCGCCAGAAACGCCATGAACAGGAACGGGAGGTACACGGGCAGAAGGCGCCGCGGTTGGAGGCCGTGAAGCGTGAGCCCCGTCGGCGTTGCGTGGGCGAGGAGCGCGATATAGGCGAACGCGAATCCGCCGAACAGGAGGAAGGAGCGCTCGCGGGGCCGCGCGGTTCGCGGAAGCGCCCGCGCGCCGCGGCAGCCCGCGGCCGCCGCCGCGAACAGCAGGACCGCCGCGCCGAGAACGCCGTGCGGACCGAGAGCGCCGTCCGCTTCGCGCGCCGGTTCGTGCGCCAGCCACCCGCCCGCCGTCTCGGCGACTCCGGCCAGGATCCCCCCCAAAGTGTAGGAGGCGGCC
This sequence comes from Alphaproteobacteria bacterium, assembly GCA_965242575.1. GTDB lineage: Bacteria > Pseudomonadota > Alphaproteobacteria > UBA7887 > UBA7887 > JANQOH01. The sequence continues at coordinate 391,377 of OZ251461.1, read as the reverse complement.
TCCGATGGCGCGAAAAACCAGCCCGTCCCGATCGGGTATCGGGCTATCCAGGCGCAAACCGGCGCCGCGGAAATCGCGGCGTAGAGCCATACGTCCCGGGCTTTCCGGCTCGGAGTGGAGCGGCGCTCCAGCAGCAGCGCCAGGGCGACCGCGACGACGACCGCGCCGCCGAGGCAACGGGTCGCCCAGGCCAGGGCGGAGAACGCCGCCGCCCACGCCAGCGACGCCCGCCGGCCGTCCTCGAGGCGCCGGTCCGCCCATATCAGCGCGAGCGCCGAGAACAGAATGAACGCCGGATCCGGCAACGCCCAGGACGATATCCACGCCAGCGGGACCGATGACGCCGCCGCGAGGCAACCTGCCGCCGCGAGCGGGCGGGAGGCGATGTTGCGCCGCAGCCATTGCCCGGCGGCGAAGACGAGCGCGCCGAGGATGACGGCGTTGAGCGGACCCGCCGCTTCCCGGGGATCGAACCCCGGAAGGCTCGCCGCCGCCAGCAACGCCGGATACAGCGGCGGCCAATACTCCATCGCGCCGGTCCCGCCGCAACCGGCGTATCCTTCGCCCGCGAGCAGGCTTCTGGCGATACATACGTAGGCGGCGGAGTCCCGGTCGATCCCGGGTCCGAACTCCGCCTGGCGCGGGAGGATCGACGCGCCGGAGACCGCCGCGAGTCCGGCCAGCGCCAGGGTGAAGCGGTCGGGCAGGTAACGGGCCGCGCGTACGGCGGCTCCCCTCAAGGACGTTTTCCGCCCCGCGCGCCGGTCATCGCGCGCCCGGTCCATGGCCCGCGTGTCGCTCGGCGTCGCCGCTCGACGCCGAACGCGCGCCGGAGGCCGAAACTGTGCGCCGTCACGCGCAACTCCCAAGGTTGGGCGCTCCGCGGCGGCGGGGGCCGCGGGGTGGTGGGCGCGGCTGGGATCGAACCAGCGACCCCCGCCGTGTGAAGACGGTGCTCTCCCGCTGAGCTACGCGCCCGCCGAGGCGGCCCTATAGCGGGCGCCGGGGCGGCGAGTCAATCCGCGCCGGCGCCGGTCAGCCGCGCGGTTGCGGGACGTAGCGCATATACGGCTTCGGCGCCCGCCAGCCGCCGGGGAACTTCTCCCGCGCCGCCTCGTCGGAGACGGCCGGGACGATGATCACCTCGTCGCCGTCCCTCCAATTGACCGGGGTCGCCACCTGGTGCCGGGCGGTGAGCTGGATCGAGTCGAGGACGCGCAGGATCTCGTCGAAATTGCGCCCCGTGCTCATGGGGTAGGAGAGCACGAGCTTGATCTTCTTGTCGGGGCCGATGACGTAAACGTTGCGCACCGTCGCGTTGTCGGCGGGCGTCCGGCCCTCGGAGCTCGCGCCCGCGCCGGCCGGCAGCATCCCGTAGAGCTTCGCCACCGCGAGGTCGGAATCGCCGATCAGCGGATAATTGACCGCCACGCCGCCATTGGTGTCGGCGATGTCGCGCGCCCAGCGCTCATGGTCGCCCACCGGGTCGACGCTGAGGCCGATGATGCGCGCGTTCCGCTTGTCGAACTCCGGCTTCAGCGTCGCCATGTAGCCGAGCTCGGTGGTGCATACCGGCGTGAAGTCCTTGGGGTGCGAGAACAGCACGCACCAGCCGTCGCCGATCCAGTCGTGGAAGCCGATCCGCCCCTCGGTGGTGTCGGCGGAAAAGTCCGGCGCGGTGTCGCCGATCCTCAACGTCATCCTTCGCTCCCTTTCCGGTCGGCGGCGCCTCCGCCGCGTCCGCCGAGCATACCCCGCCGGCCGGCGGAGGGGAAGCCCTCCGGGCGCCCCCTCACGCGAGGCCCGCGCCCTCGATCAGCGACCAGGCGAGCTCGGCCTGCGGGCGGGTCATGTCGCCGTATTTCGCCGCGTCGGCGCTGCTCGCGTTGCCGGCGAGGCCGCGCGCATAGACGCCCTCGACGATGGCGGCGCTGCGGAACAGCGAGAACGCGACGTAGAAGGTGGGGTCGAACTCGGCGCGCCCCGCCGCGCGGCGGTAGGCGGCGATGTAGGAGTCGCGGTCGGGAATGCCCAGCGCCGCGAGGTCGGCGCCGGCGAGGCCCTGGTGGCGCGCGCGGTCGGCGCTCCAGGGCAGCAGGTTGTATCCCAGGTCGGCGAGCGGATGGCCGAGGGTGGACAGCTCCCAGTCGAAGATCGCGACGACCTCCGGGCGGTCGGCGTGGATCATCAGGTTGCCCAGGCGGTAATCGCCGTGGACCACGGCGGTTTCGTCGTCGTCGGGCAGGTTCTCCGGCAGCCATTCGATGAGCCGGTCCATCGCCGCGATCTCGCGCTGTTTCGACATCACGTATTGCTTCGACCAACGGCTCACCTGGCGCGCGAAATAGCTCCCCGGCCGGCCGAAATCCGCCAGCCCCGCCGCCTGCGGGTCGACTCCGTGCAGGACCGCCAGGCATTCGTTCATCTGCGCATAGACCCGCGCGCGCTCGCCGGGGTCGGAGCCCGGCATCGCCACCGAGTGGAAGACCCGCCCGCGCTTGCGCTCCATGACGTAGAACGGCGTGCCGATGATCGAATCGTCCTCGCACAAGAGGTACATCTCCGCCAGCGGCAGGCCGGAGCCGGCCAGCGCCTTCTGCACCCGGTATTCGCGCTCGACCGCGTGGGCCGACGGCAGCAGCGCGCCGGGGGGCTTCTTGCGCAGGACGTATTCGTGGGCGCCGAAATCGAGCGCGAAGGTGGGGTTCGACTGGCCGCCCTGGAACTGCCGCGCGCGCATCGGCGCCCCGGCGCCGTCCAGCTTGCCGCGCAGCCACGAGGCCAGCGCGCCCTCGTCGAACCGGTGCGCCTCGCGCACGGGGATCGACTCCTCGGCGGAACTCGCTCGATCGCTCATGGCGCCGATACTAGCGCGCCGCGGGCGCGGGGGGCAGGCCGCGCTCCGGTCCGCGCCGGCCGCGCCGGGGGGCGGGGTTTGACAACGCCGCGCCGGATCCCGATACCGGCCCGGCCGAATCCACCGAACCTGGGGAGACACGCCATGAAGAGCATGAGCAAGACCCGCGCCCGCCTGCTGTCGTCGACGGTGCTGCCGCTGGCGGTGGCGGTCGCCTTGGGCGCCGCCGGCCCGGCCTTCGCCGACGGACACGGCGGCTGCAACCCGTGCGCGGCCGCGTCCTGCAACCCGTGCAACCCCTGCGACCCGTGCAAGGCCTGCAACCCGTGCAATCCCTGCGCGGCCTCCTGCAACCCCTGCAATCCGTGCAACCCCTGTAACCCCTGCGCGGCCGACTAGGCGGCGGGCGGCGGCGGCGGATTCGCCGTTGAAGGCGGCCGCCGCCGCCGCTATAAGGCGCGCGCGCCGCGCCCGGCGCCCGTGAACGCACCCTCTCCGCAAGGACCGACCCCCATGCCGCACCGTATGCCGATGCTCGCCGCCGCCGCCGTTCTCCTCCTGGGGGCCGGGCCCGCCGCCGCACAGGACCTCGCCAACGGCGAGAAGGTGTGGAAGAAGTGCAAGGCGTGCCACACGCTGGAGGAAGGCGGCAAGAACAAGATCGGGCCGAACCTGTTCGGCATCATCGGCGCCCCCGCCGGCGTCGTCGAGGGCTTCAAATACTCCAAGGCGTTTCTGGAGGCCGGCCTGACCTGGGACGACGCCACCCTGACGGCGTGGCTCGTCGACCCCAAGGACGTCGTCAAGGGCACCAAGATGGCGTTCCCCGGCCTCAAGAAGGACGAAGACATCGCCGACGTGATCGCCTACATGGCCTCCCAGGGCGGCTGATCCCGGCGGCGGCGTGAAACTGGAGGGCGAACGGACGATTCCCGCGCCCCGCGCGCAGGTGTGGGCCGCGCTCAACGACCCCGCCGCGCTGGAGGCGTGCATCCCCGGGATCGAAAGCCTGGAGAAGCGCTCCGACACCGAATTCGCGGCGACGGTGGCGGCGCGGATAGGCCCGGTCAGCGCCCGCTTCCGGGGCGCGGTGACGCTGAGCGAGCTCGACCCGCCCAACGGTTACCGCATCTCCGGCGAGGGGACCGGCGGCGCGGCCGGTTTCGCCAGGGGCGCCGCCGCGGTCCGGCTCGCCGACGCCGAGGGCGGCGCGACGCGGCTGGCCTGGGAGGCGGACGCGCAAGTCGGCGGCCGGCTGGCGCAGATCGGCTCGCGCCTGGTGGGCGGCGCGGCGCGGCGGCTGGCCGGCGAGTTCTTCGACGCCCTCTCGGAGCATGTGGCCGCCGGAAAGGCCGCGCCGGAGGACGGCGCGCCCGCCGCCGCGGCGCCGGAGGGCCGCATCCGCCGGCTTCTCCCCTGGGCCGGAGTCGCCGCCGCCGTTCTGGCCGCGGCGGCGGCGTTGTGGCTGTCGCTCGCCGGTTGATATCGGGAGCCTCGCGGGCTTTCCGCGCCGCGCGCAGCCAAACGCCGCGACGATCTCAAGATGGGGGAGTCGAAGGCATTTTGTCGAACCACGCCAGCCACTCCTGACACACCCGATCCGGCAAACCGGATCTGGCGGCGCCGCTCACCACTGCGGAGAACAGCGCCTCGCGTTTCTCCCTGAGCTCGTCGTTCGTAATCCCCCCCTTACCATGCAGATGCTTTGCGCGACTGAAAGCCTCTGCCTGCGTTTCAATTCCCGTTGCAAACACCCGCCGCAAGAATTGAGTCTCAACCGGGACGGTGTGTTGCCCGTACCGTTGCCCCAGTGCGGATGGAAGGGGCGCCCCTATCGGACCAAGCGGCGCAGCGGCTTCCGTTTTCAGCGATGCGTCCGCCGCGGGTTCCATCGCGGAGCGCGCATCCGCCGACGGCATCGCAGGCGTCGTTGTCGGCTGCGGCGCGGAAGGAGAAGCCGTCGGAGTTGGAGCTTGCGTAGCGCTCCCCCGATCCGAACGAGGAAGGGGCGTATTCGTCTCCGGCGGTCCGGCCGTCGGGACGGGCGCCGATGGCCGATCCGGACCGGCTGTTGAGGTCGTTGGCGCATGGGCCCTCGGTCGTGCTCCGGGAAGCGGCGGGGTGGACACCGAGGCTCGTTGCGGCTCCCACCTTAAGGCGCTGACATTCCGACGGAAGGAGTCTGCCCGCTGGAACAACTGAGCATGGCCTTCGTGCTCCCGAAGCGACACCGAACCATCGGCGTAAAATACGGGCAGATAAAACCCGCTCCTTTCCGGCTTATCCACACCCAACTTCATGAGATAATCGGCCGCCGCGCCTTTTTCCTCAAGGGTTGCGAAACACTCCTCCAGGCGCTGTCGGCCCCAACCGAGAACGACGAAGTAGGCGTCCTCGTAATTGTCCCCGTTTCCGCCGCCTGCGGCCATATCGACCAACAGGAAGGCTCTATAGACCGCTTGAAGGGTCGAGCCGTCGGAAAGCCTGACGCTGGTGCGGCGCATATCGCCGGACGCGGCGAGTATCTGCCGGACTCGCGGATCGTCCGGATGCAGGTGCTCTCGCGCGGGAGCGCCATCCGGATTCGGCCGGGCAAGAACGTATTCGGGGCGCGCATGCGCCAACACGGCGTTTATCTCCGGCGCGTAGGTGTTATCGTACCCAACGCCGGTATTCTTTCTCCGGCCCAAACAGTAGTGCCCTATCCTCTCAGGAGGGTGCCCCGTCGCGTTCGGCTGAACGATGAACAGCCTCGCATGATGCGCTCTGTGAGCAGCAAACGAGTCGGAACTTCGGTTTCGGTTGCCAAGGCCGTTTAGCATATCTTGACTCCTCCGTCGAATAGACCTAAAGATGGCCGATTCGACTATGTTCGGTTTTCGATCTGCGCTACGGCCGAGCAGCGCAGCACGTTGCGTTCATCCTTGACTGGGGCGAGCCCGGAGCGCGGGCGAACTACGACGACGGCGCCCCATATACGGCAGGCGGAGGCCCGCCGCAATAGGGGAGGGCGAATTTTTGACGTCGCCGCGCTGCGCGCGCCGATTCGATACCGGAGTGGCCGACGTTGATTCATGCCTGTATCCGCCTCCCCGCTCGCAACGCCTGGGCGTGCCGCCGCCGCCGCGCAGCAAGTTCGGCGCCGCCGCTGGAACGAGGCCGTGCGAATCGGTAGTCCGTCGCCGCTGTCGGCAGACCCGGAAACGCGGCGCTTGACGGCGCATCGCCGGATGGCGGGCGATACCGGCCCAACCGCAGCCGGGGCATCGAATACTCCAGGGCGTTCCTCGATACCGGCTTGATCTGGGACGCCGCCACCCTGAAGGCGCGTCTCGCCGCCCCCAAGTCGGTTGTCACGGGCGCCAGGATGGCGTTCCCGGACTCGAGAGGGATGCCGGCATCGCCGACGCGATCGCCCACACGACCTCCGAAGGCGGCCGATCCCCGTCGCGCCTCTCCGGCGGGGCCGCGCCGTGAAACTGGAGGAGGGCGCACGTGAGCCGCGTCGCAACGACCCCGCTACGATGGAGGCGTGCGTCTCCGGGATCGAGAAGCCTCGAGAAGCGCTCCGACGCCGAATTCCCCCCGGCCGTGGCGGCGCGCGGCGGCCCGGTCAGCACCCGTTTCCAAGGCGCGGTGACGCTGCGCGCTTTCGACCTGTCCAACGGCTACGCATCTCCGGCAAGGGGCGGCGGCGGCGCGGCTGCCGCCAGGGTGCGGATCGCCGACGCGGAGGGCGGAGCGACGGCATAAAAAATTTTTGCCGGTCCGTATTGACTCTGGCTATCGCCCGCCATATAATGGGGTGAGACGCCGATGAAGTAATAGGTCCGCGGCATCCCTACCCTGCTGCTGTTCAAGGGCGGCGAGGTCGCGGCGATGAAGGTCGGCGCGGCGCCGAGGAGCGATCTGGCGAGCTGGGTCGAGACCAATATCGCCTGAGCGAGGGAAGCATGAAGAAAGATCCGAAGAAATCGCCGCGCGAGACCGGCGGACCGGTGGTCAAGTCCGGGCCGACAGCGGGCCAGAGCAGAGCGCGGAACCAGGATGGCAAATGGCGGCGTAAGCGCAGCGATACTGGAAAGCCAAGGACCAAGTAACGCCGCCCGCGCTCCATTCTTGAAGGCTCGGGGTTGTCGTTGTGGTTCGCCTGCGCTCTGGGCGCGTTTCAAGTTTGCGGGTTGGGCGAAGTCTCCGATTTGGAATGCCCAGAGCGAGCGAACATGGCGCCACGAACGACTACCTTGAGATACCCTTAGCGTCGGCGCGTGGTGGGCGTTGCTCGCTCGTTCAGGCGATTTGCGGGCGGTATCCGGCCCGATCTGGAGAAATTTCATGCTAGAAACTCCTTATCGGATAAGGGATTAGATGGGTTATTGGCAAACCGAATGCCGGCCATAGCTTACGCCGAGAATCCGCTCTGTGCTATCCACAAAATTGCGGGCGGTATGGTATCGCCAGCGTAACCGACGAAGGAGGAGGTGCATACGCGCTGAGGTGCCCGCGCTGCAATGGGCGGGTCTTGGAAAATTCGGCGAAGGATATCCTTCGCTCAAACAAGGAGGGTAGGATGCCCTAGGAAAGAACGATAGTGAAGATCAGACAATCTTCACTCGCGTAGGTTCGCCACGCTACCAAAAATGGCGAATATTACGCTTCAAACTGTAGTGATGGGAATATCCATCACCGAGATCTAAAGGAGCGACGATCTATGACCAGCAAAGACCGCCAAGTCCTGAGAATCCTGGCGATAGTTCTGGTGGCCCTCGGGGCTATCTGCAGGGCGGTCGCCGGAGACAAGGACGACGAGTAGTCGGACTCTTGTCGAGACCGACCACACAAGGTAGCGACCGGGCCTCCGTGTCCGGTCGCTATCGCCCTTTGATACCGACGGTCGATGGCTGGGCCACGCGGCCCTCCCTCGCCGTCAATCCCCGCGGCGCTGTCCCGCACCTGCCGCTCCGAACACCCGCAAGTCGGCTTGGCCGACTTTGCCCCCCCGGCCCTCCCGGTGCGCTCCACCTCGGTGCGAGCGCACCAAACTCGATATATCGCCGCTGTCGCTCGTCGGTTGATCTCCTCCGCCGACGGGACCACACTCCCCCCGTAACGCCGCACATCCGGCGAAGGGAGGGTGGATCGATGACCATGCCCGCCGCGACCGCGCCTGCCACGACCACTATGACCGTATCGATGACGGTGAACGGCGAGGCGCGGTCGGCCGAGGTCGAGCCGCGCACGCTGCTCGTGCACTACCTGCGCGACGAACTCGGCCTGACCGGGACCCATGTCGGCTGCGACACCAGCCAGTGCGGCGCTTGCGTCGTCCATCTCGACGGCGTCGCGGTGAAGTCCTGCACCGTGCTGGCCGCGCAGGCCGAAGGCGCCGGGGTGCTGACGATCGAGGGCCTCGCCGACGGCGACGAGCTGCATCCCATGCAGGAGGCGTTCCGCGACAACCACGGGCTGCAATGCGGGTTCTGCACCCCCGGCATGGCGATGGCCGCCGTCGATATCGCCAACCGCTTCCCCGACCCCGACGAGGCGACGGTGCGCCGCCAGCTGGAGGGCAACATCTGCCGCTGCACCGGCTACCACAACATCGTCAAGGCGGTGGTCGCCGGCGCGCGGGCGATGGGGGCCGGACCGTGACCGCCGCCGGAATCGGCGCCCGCGTCGTTCGCAAGGAGGACCGGCGCTTCCTCACCGGGAAGGGGCGCTACGTCGACGACCTGAATCGCCCCGGCCAAGCCCACGCCGTCCTGGTCCGCTCGCCGCACGCGCATGCGGAGCTCGGCGCCGTCGACGCCGCCGGCGCGCTGGCGGCGCCCGGGGTCCTCGCCGTGTTCACCGAGGCCGACCTGGCGGCGGACGGCGTCGGCGGCCTGCCCTGCGGCTGGCTGATCAAGAACAGGGACGGCTCCGACATGGCGGAGCCGCCGCACCCCGTTCTGGCCCGGGGCAAGGTCCGCCACGTCGGCGACCCGGTGGCGATGGTGGTCGCCGCGACCCGCGCCCAGGCGCGCGACGCCGCCGAGAAGGTCGTCGTCGACTACCGCCCGCTGGAAGCGGTCGCGGACACCGCATCCGCCTGCGAGGCGGGCCGGCCGCAACTGCACGAGGCGGCGGCGGACAACACCTGCTACGACTGGGAGTTCGGCGACGAGGCGGCCGCGGACGAGGCGTTCGCCGGCGCGGCGCAGGTCGTGTCGCTCGACTTCGTCAACCAGCGCCTGGTCGCCAACGCGCTGGAGCCGCGCGCCGCCATCGGCGAATACGATCCGGGCGATGGCCGCTACACGCTCTACACGTCGAGCCAGAACCCGCACGTCATCCGCCTGCTCATGTGCACGGCGGTGCTGAACCTCCCCGAGACGAAGGTGCGCGTGGTCTCGCCCGATGTGGGCGGCGGCTTCGGCTCGAAGATCTACCACTACGCCGAGGAGGCGCTGGTCACCTGGGCGGCGCGCAAGGTGGGGCGGCCCGTCAAATGGACCTCCGAGCGCGGCGAGGCGTTCCTCTCCGACGCGCAGGGGCGCGACCACGTAACCCACGCCGAGCTGGCGCTCGATTCCGAGGGGCGTTTCCTCGGCCTGCGGACCTCCGCCACGGCCAATCTCGGCGCGTACCTCTCCACCTTCTCGACGGCGATCCCGACCTATTTCTACGCGCCGCTGCTGGCCGGGGTGTACACGACCCCGGCGATCCACTGCCGGGTGCGCGGGGTGTTCACCAACACCGTGCCGGTGGACGCCTATCGCGGCGCCGGGCGGCCGGAGGCCTGCTACCTGGTCGAGCGCATCGTCGACGTGGCGGCGCGCGAGACCGGGCTGGACCCGGCCGAGATCCGGCGGCGCAACTTCATCCCGCGCTCCGCCCAGCCTTACGCGACGCCGGTCGCCATGGTCTATGACGACGGCGATTACGCGAAGAACATGGAGGACTGCCTCCTGCGCGCCGACGCCGCCGGCTTCCCCGCGCGGCGGGCGGCGGCGGCGGCGCGCGGCAAGCTGCGCGGGCTGGGCCTCTCCGCCTACATCGAGGCGTGCGGCGCGGCGCCGTCGGCGGTCGCCGGCGCGCTCGGCGCCCGCGCCGGCCTCTACGAAATGGCGACGCTGCGCGTCAATCCGAGCGGTTCGGTGAGCATCGTCACCGGGACCCACGCGCACGGCCAGGGCCACGAGACCACCTTCGCGCAATTGGCGTCCGACCGCCTGGGGCTGCCCCTCGACTCCATCGAGGTGGTGCATGGCGACACCGACCGGATCCCGTTCGGCATGGGCACCTACGGCTCGCGGTCGCTGCCCGTCGGCGGAGCGGCGCTGGTCCGGGCGATGGACAAGGTGGTCGCCAAGGGCCGCAAGATCGCCGCGCACGCGCTGGAGGCGTCGCCCGACGACGTGGAGTTCGCCGACGGCGCCTTCTCCGTGTCCGGCACCGACCGGAGCCTGACCTTCGCCGAGGTCGCCGGCGCGGCCTACGTCCCGCACAACTACCCGTTGGAGGAGCTGGAGCCGGGGCTGGAGGAGACAGCGTATTTCGACCCGCCGAACTTCACCTTTCCCAGCGGCTGCTACGCCTGCGAGGTGGAGGTCGACCCCGACACCGGCGCGGTGTCCATAGAGCGCTTCACCGCGGTGGACGATTTCGGGGTGCTGGTCAACCCCAACATCGTCGAGGGGCAGGTGCATGGCGGGCTGGTCCAGGGCATCGGCCAGGCGCTGCTGGAGGGCGCGCGCTACGACCCCGATTCGGGCCAGCTGCTGACCGGCTCCTACATGGACTACTGCATGCCCCGGGCCGACTCGGCGCCGGGTTTCGACGTCGCGACCAACGAGACCCGCAGCCCCACCAACCCGCTCGGCGTGCGCGGCTGCGGCGAGGCCGGTGCCATCGGCGCGCCGCCGGCGGTCATCAACGCCGTCTGCGACGCGCTCGAGGAGCTGGGAATCCACCATATCGACATGCCGGCGACGCCCGAGGCGGTGTGGCGCGCGATCCGCGATGCGCGCGAACGCCGGGCCGGGGCCCCGGCGTAGGGGAGGCGGCGCATGTACCCATTCGCCTATGCGCGCGCGGAGTCGCTGGCCGACGCCCGGCGGCGCTTCGAGGCGGCGCGCGACCCGGCCTATCTCGCCGGCGGACACACCCTGCTGCCCACCATGAAGCAGCGGCTCGCCAGCCCGTCCGACCTGGTCGACCTGGCCGGGCTCGACGAATTGCGGGGGGTCTCCCGCGACGGCGGCGCGGTGGTCGTCGGCGCGATGGCGACCCACGCCGAGGTCGCGGCGAGCGCCGTCGTCGCCGGGGCGATCCCCGCCCTCGCGGCGCTGGCGGAGGGCATCGGCGACCCGCACGTGCGCAACCGCGGCTCCATCGGCGGCTCCATCGCCAACGCCGATCCGGCGGCCGACTACCCCGCCGCCGTCCTCGGCCTCGGCGCGACGGTGCGCACCGACCGCCGGGAGATCGCCGGCGACGACTTCTTCTCCGGCATGTTCGAGACGGCGCTGGAGCCCGGCGAGATCGTCACCGCGGTGGCGTTCCCGATCCCGCAGGCGGCGTGTTACGCCAAATTCCCCAACCCGGCGTCGCGTTACGCCATCGTCGGCGTCATGGCGGCGCGGGCGGCCGGCGGCGTCCGCGTCGCCGTCACCGGCGCCGCGCCGTGCGCGTTCCGCGCCGCCGCGATGGAGCGCGCCCTCGCCGCCGATTTCGCGCCCGAAGCGCTGGAGGGCGCCGCCGTTCCCCAATCCGATCTCAACGACGACATTCACGCCAGCGCCGAATACCGCGCCCATCTGGTCGGCGTCATGGCGCGCCGCGCCGCGGCGGGCTGCGCTTGACGGACGCGCCCGCCGCCGCGCCTTCTCCGCTTCCCGGATCGGTCGACGACACGCTGGCGCTGCTCGCGGCCGGCGGCTACGTCGCCGAGCGCGGCCTGGCGGTCGCCGTCTATCTGTCGCTGGCGATGGAGCGGCCGCTGTTCCTGGAGGGCGAGGCCGGGGTCGGCAAGACCGAGGTCGCCAAGGTGCTCGCGGCGCGGCTGGGCCGGCGGCTGGTGCGGCTGCAATGCTACGAGGGCCTCGACGTGGCCAGCGCGGTGTACGAGTGGAACTACGCCGCGCAGATGATCGAGATCCAGGCCGCGCGCGCCGCCGGCGCCGCGGACCGCGCCCGGCTGGTCGCCGACGTGTTCGACCGCCGCTTCCTCGTCGCCCGCCCCATCCTCCGGGCGCTGGAGGCGGAGGGCGGCCCGCCGGTGCTGCTGATCGACGAGATCGACCGCGCCGACGAGCCGTTCGAAGCCTATCTGCTGGAGGTTCTGGCGGACTTCCAGGTGACGATCCCCGAGCTCGGCGCGGTGCGCGCCGCCGCGCCGCCGGCGGTGGTGATCACCTCCAACCGCACGCGCGAGATCCACGACGCCGTCAAGCGGCGCTGCTTCTACCACTGGATCGACTATCCCGACGCGGCGCGGGAGAAGCGCATCCTCGCCGAGCGGGCGCCGGAGGCGCGCGCGGAGCTGGCCGCGCAGGTGGTGGATTTCGTCCAGAAGCTGCGCGGCGAGGACCTGTTCAAGAGCCCGGGCATCGCCGAGACCATCGACTGGGCGAACGCGCTGCGGCGCCTCGACCGCGCGGAGCTCGACGCCGCGGCCGTTGACGAAACCCTCGGCGTGCTGCTGAAATACCGCGACGACCTCGACAAGGTCCGCGGCGCGCGCGCCGCCGCCCTCCTGGCGGAGGGCGGGGCCGGCGCGGCGGCGGAGCGGGGGAGGACGGCGGAATGAGCGGCGGTCCGCGACTGGTCGACCTGTCCGGCGATGCGCGGGAGCGCGGGCGCGTCCACGGCGCGGCGCTCGCCGCCGCCGTCCGCGACAACGTCGAGACCTATCTCGCGCGGTTCGAATCCGGCGGAATCGCGCGCGCCGACGCGCTTGCCGAGGGCGGCCGCTGGGCCGCGCGCATCGCCGCGATGGACGCCGAGTACAGCGCCGAGATGGCGGGGATCGCCGAGGGCGCCGGCCTCGACATGGCGCCGGTGGGCCTGTTGAACGCGCGCTGGGAGCTCAGCTACGCGCTGTTCGCCCGGGAGGCGGCGTTCGGCTGCACCGCCTTCGCCGCGCTGCCGGAGGCCACCCGCTCCGGCGCCATGCTGATGGGGCAGAATTGGGACTGGCTCGCGCGGCTCGTCGGGCGGGTCGCCGTCCTCCGCGTGCGCGGCGCGGGGTTTCCCGATTTCCTCTGCCTTACCCAGGCGGGCATCGCCGGCGGCATGATCGGCCTCAACGAGGCGGGCATCGGCCTGTGCTGCAACGGCCTGACCACCGATCGCGAGGGCGCGGACCCGGAGCGCAAGCCGTTCCACCTGCGGGCGCGCGAGATTCTGACGTCGCGGACCTTCGCCGACGCGCTCGACGCGGTGGTGGGCGCGCCGCGCGTCTGTTCGGTCAACATGCTGATAGGCCACGCCGACGGCGAGGCGATCGACATCGAGGCGGCGCCCGATTCCGAGGCGGCGATCCATCCCGACGACGACGGGTTGCTGACCCACGCCAACCATTTCGAGGCGCTCGCCGTGACCTCGACGATGGAGCGGCGGAGCGCGAGCACCCTGTTCCGCGCGCGCCGCCTGAAGCGCCTGATGCGCCGGGCGAACAAGCCGGTGGAGGTGAAGACGATGCAAGGACTGTTCGCCGACCATTTCTCGGCGCCCCGGGCGATCTGCGCCCACCCCGACGAGTCCGCCCCCGAACCCGAGCGCGTGACCACGGTGACGTCGGCGATCCTCGACCTGACGAACCGCATCCTCCACGCCACCGACGGCCCGCCCTGCGCCAACGCCTACGGCGTCTTCCGGCTGGAGGCGTGACGTGGCGCGGCTCGCGGGCAAGACCGCCCTCGTCACCGGCGCGGCGGGCGGGATAGGCGCCGCCGGCGCGCGGCTGTTCGCCGCCGAGGGCGCGCGGCTGGTGCTCATGGACACCGACCCGGCCATGCCCGCCATCGACGGCGCGCGGACCTTCGTCGGCGACGTCTCCCGCTCCGACGACATGGAGGACGCGGTCGGCGTGGCGGTGGAGGGCTTCGGCGGCCTCGACATCGCCGTCCTGAACGCCGGCATCGAGGGCGATGTCGCGCCGGTCGAGGAGTACGACCTGGAGACCTTCGACCGGGTGATCGCGGTCAATCTGCGCGGCGTGTTCCTGGGCCTGAAATACGCCATGCCGGCGCTGCGCGCGCGGGGCGGCGGGAGCATCGTCGTCACTTCGTCGATAGCGGGCCTGCGCGGCCGCGCGCGGATGCCGGCCTACGTCGCCTCCAAGCACGCCGTGGTCGGCCTGATGCGCACCGCGGCGCTGGAGGGGGCGCGGGACGGAGTCCGCGTCAACACGGTCCACCCGTCGCCGGTGGACACCCGCATGATGCGCTCGCTGGAGGCGCAGCTGGCGCCGGACGACCCGGAGGGTTTCCGCCGCGATTACGAGGCCGCCTCGCCCCAGGGCCGCTACGCCCGCCCGGAGGAGGTGGCGCGGCTGATGCTCTTCCTCGCCGGCGATGAGAGCTTGCACTGCACCGGCTCGACCTATAGTATCGACGGCGGGCGCGCGGCGCGGTAGCGGCCCGTCTTCCGAGCTGGGCCGATTCGCTTGGCGCCGGACGGGCCGCGGGGTAGGCTTTACGCGAAGGGACGGATCGAACTCGCCGTCCCGCCGGTGCTGACGGTGCTGGGCAGGCAGCCGACGCTGGACGCCGAACTGGCGGTGCTCGCCGGCAGGCCGCCGGAAACGGCGCTCAGCTTCTCGTCCTCCAGCGCGGCGTTGGGGTCGGGCGGAAGGACAAAGTGGACGGCGTCGCCGGTGTTCTCCGCCACCCGCACCGCGACGTTCGCCGGCGCGTCCAGGCCGAGCTCCGCAAGCGCCTCCGGGCGGACGCCGATGGAGGACTACGCGGACCGCATACTCGATGCGATGGGGATGTCTGCGTTCGCTAGCCATCTGGATGCGGCTACTCGTGATCCGAATCCGCGATATCGCGCCAGCCGCGGTCGAACGTAAAGTAGCGAGCTTCGCCTGCGGGATTCTGGATGCGCACGAGACGTCGAGAACCGGGAGTCCCGGCAAGTTCCACAACGTAGAGATAATAATCTTGCCCCTTTTGACGCGCGCACTCGAACTGAGTTCTGCTAAGAGTGACAGGGCGGTCGTCGAGGGTGCCGGTCATGGCTTTCACCTCGCACCATCGCGCAGGTTGTCCATCGGATCCTTCTTCGAACAGGTCGAACCCTGGGTTGGATGCGGGAGCGGTCGTCCACTGGGGCTCGCGGCTTAAGATAAACTCGATAGCCTGACTCTCCAGATCCATACGATCTTCGTGTTTCAATCTGTCCGGGTCGTCACTGCTTTCTTCATAGCGAACAGCAATATACGATACGAATCGGTGCGAAGCGGAGCGGTAGGAATCCCGATTATAACCTCGATAGTCCCGGGTCTTCTCCTCGCTACAAAGATCATAAGTTCCGGAATTTCGATCGACACCGTCGTCGCGGCCGTCCAGCCCGGCACCAGCCGACTCGCGCTCGTGCTCAGCGACCTCCAGTGCGCCACGCGTCGGCGATCGCTTGGACGGCGACAATTTCTCAAAATCCGCCACACTGGTAATCCCTTCCTCCTTGAGACGACGAAGAAGTTCCGGATCCAATCCCACTTCTCGCGCAAGCTGTTCGACGACAGGGGGCCTGAATTTTATCTTGGATTGCAGAAACGGATCGGCTTTCCAGCCGAGCGATTCGAAATCCAATGCGCCGGGATCTTGCAGGTTTCCTGAAGAGTCCGGGATCCATCTGACCGAATTTAACAGCCGCACGAACGAGGAGTCCTGCGGAGCGGACCACCACGCCCCATAGAAAGACCAGGAATAAGCACACCTATAGACGTGCTCCCCTCGCCGATCTCGAAGATTTGCCAGTTCCTCCCACAGGAAACGGCATCTTGACGTCCGATCATCGAGATCCAGGTTAGGCAACAATTCTATCAAATCATTGACGCCGAAAAGATCCCAGTCCTCAATTCGCTCGCTGCGGTAGTTCTTATCTCCCCAATTTATGCTATTCCGCAGCTCCTTGCGCCGATCACTCGATAGACGGCTGACATCATCGACCCGGACAGGGCGCAAATATCTCACGACACCGCATGCTTCCAGCAAGGAGCGCCAAGCGTAGGTACGAAATATCTCATCGCCGTCGTCAGACAATTTTATGCCTCGGACACCGGAGAACAATTGTTTCAGTCGTTCCGTAGGGTAATAAACATTCTCAGGCTGCGCGTAGCTCACAGTACTGTCTTCTGCGTCCATACACCGAACGAACCAACTTCCACGAAGCCTTTCCGTGATCTTATCTCGTTGCGTTCTGGAGTCGGTCTCGAATGCCTCCATAATGCGGCGCATATCCTTCTTGTACTCACCCTCAGAGATATTGAAATCCGCATCCGCGTATTTTGGCAGCACGTTAGCTATGATATCGTCGACCGCGTTAGGTTCGGTAAGACCAAGGGTGCGCAGAAAATCACGGGCCTTATCCGATTCGCACGCGGATCGGCGGATGGTTGGAAAACCCGTTTCGGCTTCTCCGGGAAGAAACACCGCCGCCTTTCCTCCTCTGCATGGTTTGGTATGCGTCCCGTCGTCAAGTCGAATCAACGGGAAATCCATCGCCCAACGTCGCAAGGAGGGTTGGTCGGCAAGAAATTCGTAAAGCCGGCGCAGCCACTCATCGCTCTGGCGTTGCAGGAACGATGTGTTAAGCAAGGACGGGATCGTCCGCGGCTCATATTCCTTCACCCCAAGAATCTCTCGCAAATATTTTCGCAATGCCGGTGTGCGGTCCTGAGATATTCCGCCATCCAGCCACATGATATCCGGATCGCCACCGGCGAGTTCTGCCAGCTGAGCCGCGGTAAATAACTCGCGCACTGCTCGCGTTCCGGAAAGCACGGCTTTGTTACCAGAAACATAGCCACCGCGAGAATCTGGCAACAAGCTATCTTCCGAAAGACAGCGTTTCGTTTCCCGGAAGAAAGAATGAAACATCGAGTTTGTCGGGAATTTCTCCAAATCGAAAGGTAGGAGTTGAAGCGTATTCACAGTTAACATATCGTGATCGCGCAGCCAAGCCAACACCCCGGGGAGCAAGCCAGCGGTTTCATGTATGCATCTCAGATTCCATTCGTCTTTGGAGTGTACGTTATCGCGGCTCGGAGTAGTGCGGTAAGGACCTTGTATCAGGAACCCAAGATCGGTTTTGACGACGGTTGGGAAGAAAACCACCAAGGGCGAGCTGGGAATCGCGCGCACTTCATCATCTTCGATCAGAAATGCGATTTCGGCGCGACCTGCCGAAACCCCATCGGGTGCATATATGTTTTTCGAGAACACCAGCCACACTTGTTCCGTATCCGGTAGTCCGTCCGCGTTACCGACGATGGTTATCCGGTATACGTTATCGTCAAGGTTTTCGGATTGTCGCAGGTAAACGCCGGATGAGCCGTTCCGTGTTGCCCATTCAATTTCTTCTATTTCCTTCAGGAATATGAGCGCATCCGGCCCCATGCGTGCAAGACCGTCCTCAATCTCTTCACAGTCGTTCGAATTCAGCCCCGGCATAACTATGACTGTTTCGTCGTGCTCCCGATCATAATAAGGAACAGATCTGGGCCAGACGTAATTTTCTATGGCAAAATCCTCATCCCCAGAGTGAATTTCGGGTAATTGGGTGAACGCATAGACGGATTTGAAGCCTATTCCGAATCTTCCGATGCTTGTAATATCCTTCGTACTTTCATCGATTCCACAGACGCCTTCTACGTCGTTCTTGTCGAAAGGTTTGCCGAAGTGGCGGACGGACAGACTGTCGCCTTTCAGATTGAAACGCACGGATCTCTTACCGGTCCGATTCGGTCGTTTCGAGAGAGCATCCTCGGCGTTTTGTAGCAATTCATATATGAAATGGGTGCGGTCATCGTAACGATCCGCGAGCAACATTTTGCCGATACGTCCGATATCGGTACCGAATCGGTTGAGGTTATTCCTGCGTATTGCGTCGTAGTTGCTGGTCATTGGCGCTGCTCCTTTATTTCCGGACTGCCGATTTACCAGTTCTCGATATCCGGCTGCAGCTCCACGTTGAACGACCACGCGCAGCGGTCCTGGTGGGCGACGTGGAACAGCTCGTCGGTGATCGCCGACGGCTTGTCAACTTCGTCCCCGGCCAGAAAGTGGGCGTCCAAGCCGTCCACCATCCAGGAAATCTCGTCGATCACGGCGCGCGCGCCTTCCTCGAGTGGATGAGCCATTCCCTGCGATATCCTGTCGTCGGTGCGCGAGAGATGTGATTCTACCACCGGCGGCCGCCGGAGGGCAACTGGGCTGTCTCCACCGCCGGTCACGGCGGCGATCCCGGATGCGATTGCACCATCGGCGGCATCGGAGCGCAAGGCTCGCGTCCTTGCTGGCAACGTAGCGGATGCGCCTACGCGGTGTCCAGCTACGCGTGTTCGGCGTCCGGTTCGATGCGTGCCGCGTGGAGCGAAGGCGGGTGGCGATGGTCGTCGTCGTCACCTCGCCCAGCGGCGGCTTGCGCGGCCGCGCGCGGATGCCGGCCTACGTCGCCTCCAAGCACGCCGTAGTCGGCCTGATGCGCACCGCGGCGCTGGAGGGCGCGCGGGACGGGGTCCGCGTCAATACGGTCCACCCCTCGCCGGTGGACACCCGCATGATGCGCTCGCTGGAGGCGCAGCTGGCGCCGGACGACCCCGAGGGTTTCCGCCGCGATTACGAGGCCGCCTCGCCCCAGGGCCGCTACGCCTGCCCGGAGGAGGCGGTGCGGCCGATGCTCTTCCTCTCCGGCGACGAGAGCGCGCATGGCGCCGGATCGACCTATGGCATCGACGGCGGGCGCGCGGCGCGGTAGCGGCGGCGCCGCCGCCCGGGTTCAAGCTTCGCCGAAGGCCTCGGCGTAAAGCCTCTCGATATCGGAGGTTTCCTCGTCCGTCAGCGCCGCGAACTCCCGGCCGCGCGCCCGCCGGGACAAGCGCCCGCCGCCCTGCTCCAGGAAGCGGCGGAGCAATTCCACCCGCCGCCCCGGCATGTCCACGATCCGCCGCACGCCGGCGGAGAACCGATCGTAGCCCTCCAGAAAGCGTATCTCGCGGGGGACGATCTCCTCGACCGTGTCCTCGATGCGCGCATAGAGGAACTCGGTGTGCGCCGTCGCGTCGAAATAGCGGTAGAAATCCGCCGTGTCGTTGAGGACCTCCACGTTGCCGTCGGGCGTCGGGCGCCAGTCCACCAGGGGCAGCAGGGCGGCGGACCGGGATTCGAGAACGGCGCGGTATTCCTCCATGCGCGCCAGGATCGCCGCGCTGATGGGGAACACCATTCCGGGCGGGCCGTAGCCCGCCGCCGCGAGGACGTGGTGCGCGAGCCAGCGGTGGAGGCGCCCGTTCCCGTCCGCGAAGGGATGGACGTAGACGAACCCGAACGCCATCGCCGCCGCGGCCGCCACGGCGTCGAAACCGCCGCCTATGGCGCGCGCGCCGTAGGCGGCGATCCCCTCCACGAGGTCGCGCAGGTCCTCCGGGCGGGCGCCTATATGGTCGGGCGCGGGATCGCCGGTCGTCCGGTCGTGCGCTCCGACGAAAACGCCCTCGCTCCGCAAACCGAGGGAGACGAAGCGGGAGTCGTCGATGACGATGCGCTGGAGCCGCTCGAATTCGGCCGCATCGAGCGTCCGCCGGCCGGCCTCGCCGATCGCGCGGCCCCATTGCCGGGCGCGGCGTTGCGACGGCCGCTCGCCCTCGATGGTGAAGGAGGATCTCGAGTCCGCCAGAAGCAGGAAGGCGGCGGCGCGCGCCATGACGCCGGGAAGCGCGCGGTCCGCGATCTCCCGCGCGCGGACGTCCAGTCCCTTGCCGGCGAACGCCGCGAGCGCCGGGGTGCGCCGCGCCAGCGGGCAGAAGGCGCGGGTTCCCGGCAGGTTGTCGATGACCTTGTGGCGCGCGGAGCGGACGCCGCCGGTCAACGCGAACTGCCGTTCGGCGTCCACCGCCGGGACGTAGGGGAGCTTGCCGTCGGCGTCGGGCAGGTCGAGAACGGTTCCGGTGAGCCACTCGTACAGAAACCAGAGGCGGCGGGAGAACGCGCCGGTCGGGCCTGCGCGCACCGCCGCCCGCACCTCCTCGCCGGGGAGCGCGCGGAACAGCGCCGCGAGCGCCGGGAGATCGACCCCTTCCCACTTCAGGGCGAAGGCGAGATCGCCCGCGAGCGTCGGCTCGGGGCGGTAGGGCGGCCCGAGAAGCAGCCATTCCGGCGTCGAGGCGGGGCGGTGGCGCTCGGCGATGGCCGCCAGACGGGGCGGCGCCGGCGTTTCCAGCCCGTGCCGGGCGATCAGCGCCGCGTAGCCGGCGGGGGCGGCGGGTTCGGGCGGGGCGCGCCCGAGGAATTCGTCTGCGATCCGGGCGTTCGCCATCCGGGCGCACCGTTCGGACATGGGTCGAGCGGCCGGACTCTATCGGCGCGGGGCGGATTTTGCAAAAATCGTTCGCTCGGCCTCGTTTTCGCAAAAATCGTTCGCGGACCGGGAAAATCGTTCGCTCGGCCTCGTTTTCGCAAAAATCGTTCGCGGTCCGCGCCGGGAACGGCCGCGGCGCTCTCTTGACAAAATACCCCCCGCATGTTAGAGAAACACGAAGTTCCCTCGCATGTTTCGCTGGAGGAAGGATCGTGAGACCGGAAAACGCGAAGGCCGGCGGGCGGCGCCGGCGTCTCGTCGAAAAGGCCGTCGAGGGCGAAGCGTTCCGCGCCCGTCCGCGCGCCGACCCGAAGGCCGCGATCGAGGAAGAGCCGGGCCTGACGCCGCCGCCCCGCGGGGCGTTGTCGGACGAACAGCTGGCGCGGGTCGCCGGCGGCTGGGGCGCGATTCTCCCTCCGGGCCGGGCCAACGCGGGCGGCTGGTTCTAGCGGTCCGCGTCCCTTCCCCGTCCCGCCGGGTGGGGAAGGCCGCGGCGCAGCGGGACGTCCCGACCGACCGGCGCGCGGGCCGGGCGGCCCCGCGCTTCACTCCAGCGTCTTCCCCAACCGCCCCGCCAGATCCTGGATGAACTGCCACGCCACGCGCCCGGAGCGCCCGCCGCGCGTCGCCGCCCATTCGAGCGCCTCGGCGCGCCGCGCGTCCGGCGGCGCGTCGTCCAGCCCGTGCGCCCGCGCGTAGCCCTCGACCATCGCCAGATAGGTCGGCTGGTCGCAATTGTGGAATCCGAGCCACAGGCCGAAACGGTCGGAGAGCGAAACCTTCTCCTCCACCGCCTCCGAGGGGTTCACCGCCGTCGAGCGTTCGTTCTCGATCATGTCGCGCGGCATCAGGTGGCGGCGGTTCGAGGTGGCGTAGAACACCGCGTTGCCGGGCCGCCCTTCGATCCCGCCCTCCAGCGCCGCCTTGAGCGATTTGTAGGAAGTGTCGTCGCGGTCGAACGACAGGTCGTCGCAGAACAGCAGGACGCGGCGCGGCGCGGCGCGCAGGAGCTCCAGCAGGCGCGGCAGGCCGTCGATGTCCTCGCGGTGGATCTCCACCAGCGCCAGCGCGCCCGGCGCGCTGCGGCAGATCTCCCCGTGGACCGCCTTCACCAGCGAGCTCTTGCCCATGCCGCGCGCGCCCCACAGCAGCGCGTTGTTCGCCGGCAGGCCGGCGGCGAAGCGGCGGGTGTTCTCCAGCAGGACGCCGCGCGCCCGGTCGATCCCCTTGAGCAGCTCCAGCGGAACGCGGCTCGGCTCACGGACCGGGCGCGGGCGCTCCGTCCGCGGCTCCCAGACGAAGGCGTCGGCGGAGTCGAAATCGACCTCCGGCGGGGGAGGGGGCGCCAGCCGCTCCAGCGCGTCGGCAATGCGCGCCAGCGCTGGGCCGAACTCCGCAGCGTTCACGGGGCGGCTATAGGAGCGGCGCTCACCGTTGGCGCGTCAGGCTGTCGCGCAACCCCTCAAGCAGCCCCTCCACCTTGGCGACGCGCTCGGAAAGGCCGCGCATGTCGCGATGCAGCGTCCACAGGAAGCCGAGCGCGGCGAACATGAGCGCGCCGAGCATGAAGAAGGCCATGAGCACGGTGTCGGGCTGGACCGTCATGCGGCGATTCTAACTCTCCGCCGCGCCGGTTGCAAACGCGGCGGCGGCGGCTATAGTCCGGCCCGCTACGGCGGGCGGGCGCCCGATCCGGGAAGGAACCTCGCATGTTCGTATCGACGGCCTTCGCGCAGGACGCGTCCGGGGGCGGCGGCGCGCTGATCCAGATTCTGCCGCTCGTCCTCATCTTCGTCGTGTTCTACTTCCTGCTCATCCGCCCGCAGCAGAAGAAGGCGCGCGAACACCGCGAGATGGTGGCTGCGCTCAAGCGCGGCGACCGCGTCGTCACCGGCGGCGGCCTGCACGCCACCGTCGCCAGGGTCGAGGACGACGCCACCGTGATCCTCGAGATCGCCCCCAACGTCCGGGTCAAGGCGCGGCGCGCGACCATCGCCGAACTGACCGGCAAACCCGAACCCCGCTCCGCCGACAAGGGCGGCAAGGCGAACGACAACTAGGGCCGGCCGCGCTCCATGCTCCGCTTCGAAACCTGGAAGATCGCCCTCGTCTGCGTCGTCGCGCTCATGGGGCTGGCCTGGACCTTCCCAAACTTCCTGCCGTCGCGGACCGCCGCCGGCCTGCCCGGCTGGCTGCCGAGCCAGCAGATCAACCTCGGCCTCGACCTCCAGGGCGGCTCGCACCTGCTGGCGGAAGTCGCCGTCGACCTCGTCATCGACAAGCACCTCGAGACCGTCGTCGACGACGTCCGCCGCCGGCTTCGCCCCGCCGAGGGCGGGCGGATCGGCTATACCGGCCTCGGGCGCGAATCGGGCGGCGTGTCGTTCGCCCTCGCCGACCCCGGCGACCGCGACCGCGTCCGCGGCATCCTCGACGAGCTCAACGCCGCCGGCGAATTCGCCGTGTCGGTGTCGGAGGACGGGCGCGCCGAACTCGCGCTCGAGGACGACGCGGCGGCGGAGCGCAAGCGCAACGCCATAACCCAAACCATCGAGATCGTCCGCCGCCGCCTCGACGAACTCGGCACCACCGAGCCGACGATCCAGCGCAGCGGCGACGACCGCGTGCTGATCCAGGTGCCGGGCTTCGACGACCCGCAGCTCATCAAGGACCTGCTCGGCCAGACGGCGAGCCTCGACTTCCGCATGGTCGACGAGCGCGGGTCGATCCAGGAGGCGCTGGCCGGGCGCGTCCCGCCGGGCTCCGAACTGCTCTACGAGCCGGGCCGGGGCGGGGAGCCGTCGCCGATCCTGGTGCGCCGGCGGGCGGACGTCACCGGCGAGAACCTGGACCTGGCGCAGGCCACCGTCGACCAGTTCGGGCGGCCCGCCGTCGCCATCCGCTTCGACACGTCCGGGGCGCGCAAATTCGGGCGCCTGACGACCGAGAACGTCGGCCGCCGCTTCGCCATCGTGCTCGACGGCGAGGTCATCAGCGCGCCGGAGATCCAGGAGCCGATCCCCGGCGGCAACGGCCAGATCACCGGCAACTTCACCGTCGAGACGGCGGAGCAGCTGGCCATCCTGCTGCGCGCCGGGGCGCTGCCCGCGCCGCTCACCTATCTCGAGGAGCGCACCGTCGGGCCGAGCCTGGGCGCCGACTCCGTCGCCGCCGGCAAGATCGCCGCCATCGTCGGCCTCGCCGCCGTGATCGCCTACATGATGCTCTCCTACGGCCTGTTCGGCATAGCCTCCACCGCGGCGCTGGCGGTCAACATGGCGCTGATCGTCGGCGTGCTGTCGGCGTTGCAGGCCACCCTGACCCTGCCGGGGATCGCCGGCATCGTCCTCACCATCGGCATGGCGGTGGACGCCAACGTGCTGATCTTCGAACGCATACGCGAGGAGGCGCGCAACGGGCGGACTCCGTTCTCGGCGGTCGATATCGGCTTCCGGCAGGCGCTGCGCGCCATCGTCGACGCCAACGTCACCACGCTGATCGCCGCGGTGATCCTGTTCCAGTTCGGCTCCGGGCCGGTGCGCGGCTTCTCCGTCACCCTGGCCATCGGCGTCGTGACCTCGGTGTTCACCGCGATCATGGTGACGCGGCTGCTCATCGTCCTCTGGCTCGGCCGCGTCCGCCCGCGCGTCCTGCCGCTCTGACCCGCGCCGCGAGGGTTCCGCCATGCGATTCCGCCTGCTCCGCTCCCCGACCGCCTTCCCGTTCATGGCGTGGCGGCGGCGCGGCTTCGTCGGCTCGGCCGCGCTGCTCGCCGCCTCGGTCGTCCTGTTCCTCTCCTACGGCCTGAATTACGGGATCGACTTCCGCGGCGGCATCCTGATGGAGATCGACGCCGGGGAGGCCGGCGACATCGGCGAAATGCGCGGCGCGCTGGGCGGCCTGGGCCTCGGCGAGGTGTCGTTGCAGGAGTTCGGCGCCGCCGATCTCGGCGACGATCCCAGCATCCTCATCCGCATCGAGCGCCAGCCGGGCGGCGAGGAGGCGCAGAACGAGGCCATCGCGCAGGTGCGCGCGGCGCTCGATTCGCTCTATGGCGGGGAGGTCGATTACCGGCGCCAGGAATCGGTGGGACCGAAGGTCGGCGGCGAGCTGATCCGCGCCGGCGTCCAGGCGGTCGTCATCGCCCTCGGCGCCATGCTGCTCTACATCTGGTTCCGCTTCGAATGGCAGTTCGCCGTCGGCGCGGTGGCGGCGGTGGCGCACGACGTGGTGGCCACCATCGGCGTGTTCGCGCTGCTCGGCCTGGAGTTCAACCTGGCGACCGTCGCCGCCATCCTGCTCATCGTCGGCTATTCGATGAACGACACCGTGGTGGTCTATGACCGCGTGCGCGAGAATTTGCGGAAGTACAAGTCGCTGGCGCTCGCCGACCTGCTGTCGCGCAGCGTCAACGACACCCTCGCGCGCACCGTGATGACGTCGGTGACGACCCTGCTGGCGCTGCTGTCGCTGTGGATTCTCGGTGGGCCGGTGATCCGCGACTTCTGCTTCGCCATGGTGTGGGGCGTGCTGGTGGGCACCTATTCGTCGATCTTCGTCGCCGCGCCGCTGCTCATCCCCCTGGGGATCGAGAAACTCGCGCGCCGCGAGGAGGCCCGCGCGCCCGGGAGCGGCTGACGCGGCGGGCGCCGCGCCCCGGCCGGGCCGGCCGGGTGGGCGCGGCGGTCGAACTGTGCGCGGCGGAGCTGCGCCGCGGCGACTACGACCGCTACCTGTCCTGCCTGTTCGCGCCGCCTCCGGCGCGCGGGCGGCTTCTGGCGCTCCACGCCCTCGATCGCGAACTGGCGCGCGCCGCCGCCGCGGCCAGCGAGCCCCGGCTCGGCGAAATCCGCTTGCAATGGTGGTTCGAGGCCGTCGCCGGCGCCTATCGCGGCCGCCCGCCGGCGCATCCCGCCGCCCAGGCGTTCGCGGAGACCGGCGCGGCGGATCGGCTCCCGCGTCCGCGCGTCGAATCGCTGGTGGAGGCGCGCCGGCGCGAACTCGACGACTCGCCGTTCGCCGACCGCGCCGAGCTGACCGCCCACCTCGACTCCGCTTGCGGCGCGGTCGTCGCGCTCGCCCTCGCGGCGCTCGGCGCGGCGCCGGGAGCGGTCCCGGAGCGCGGCGCGCTGGCGGCCGGCCGCGCCTGGGGCTTCGCCCGCCTGGCATGCGCGCCGCCGGCGCGCCCGCGCCCTTTGCTCTGTTCGGGCGGCGCGCGCGAACTGGAAGCTTGGGCCCGGGAGCATCTGGCGGAACTGCCGCGCCGCGCGCCGCGTTCGGCGCTCCCGGCGCTGCTGCCCGCCAGCTTGGCGCGCCTCCGCCTCGCCCGGCGGGCGCGCGGGGCCGGCGGACCCCCGTCGCCGGCGGCGCGGCAATGGTTCGCAGTGGTCCGCTGGCTGCGCGCGCGCCCGTGACGCGCGCGCGGCGCGCCTACGCCGCTTCGGTCCCGGAGGCGCCGGCGGTCCCGAACGGGTCGGCGATCCAGGCGTCGAGCGCGTCGAGCGCCCGGCGCGCCAGGGCGCGCTTGCGGTTGCGTTTGCCGACCTGCCCGGCCAGCCGCGGGAACAGGCCGAAATTTATGTTCATGGGCTGGAACGTCTCGGCGTCGCCGCCGCCGGAGATGTGGGCCAGCAGCGCGCCGAGCGCCGTCTCCGGCGGCGGCGGCGCGGCGCTTCCGGCCGCGAGGCGCCCGGCGACGAGGCCCATCGCCGCACTCTCCACATAACCCTCGACGCCGGCGATCTGGCCGGCGAACCGCAGCCGCGGCATGGCCTTCAGCCGCAACTCGCCGTCCAGCAGGCGCGGGCTGTTGATGAAGGTGTTGCGGTGCGCGCCGCCCAGGCGGGCGAAACGCGCCCCCTCCAGCCCCGGAACGGAGCGGAACAGCCGGGTCTGCTCGCCGTGTTTCAGGCGCGTCTGGAATCCCACCATGTTGAACAGCGTGCCGAGCCGGTTCTCGCGGCGCAACTGGATCACCGCCCAGGGCTTCGTTTCCGGCGCGCGCGGGTCGGTCAGGCCGACCGGCTTCATGGGGCCGAAGCGCAGGGTTTCGCGCCCGCGCGCCGCCATCTCCTCGATGGGCAGGCAGGCTTCGAAGAACGGCGTCCCGCGCTCCCACTCGCGCAGCGGCGCCGTCTCCGCCGCCAGCAGGCCGTCGACGAACGCCTCGTAGCCCGCGCGGTCGAGCGCGCAATTGACGTAGGCGGCGGGATCGCCGCCGGGGCCGGGCTTGTCGTAGCGCGATTGCCGCCACGCCTTCGCCATGTCGATGGAGTCGCCATGGACGATGGGCGCGATGGCGTCGAAGAACGCCAGGCTCTCCGCCCCCGTCAGGCCGCGGACGGCGGCGGCGAGGCCCGGCGCGGTCAGCGGGCCGGTGGCGACGACGACCGAGCGCCAGTCCTCCGGCGGCAGGCCGGCGACCTCGCCGCGTTCGATCTCCACCTGCGGCGACGCCTCCAGCGCCGCCTGGACGGTTTCGGAGAACCCGTCCCGGTCGACCGCCAGCGCGCCGCCGGCGGGGACCTGGTTGCGGTCCGCCGCCGCCATGACCAGCGAGCCGCAGCGCCGCATCTCCTCGTGCAGCAGCCCGACGGCGTTGTTCTCCGCGTCGTCGGAGCGGAACGAGTTGGAGCAGACGAGTTCGGCGAGCGCGTCGGTCCGGTGCGCCTCGGTGGCGCGCAGCGGGCGCATTTCGTGCAGGACGACCTGCGCCCCCGCGCGCGCCGCCTGCCACGCCGCCTCGCAGCCGGCGAGGCCGCCGCCGATGACGTGGATGTCCGCCGCGCCCATGGCGCGCATGGAAGACTCCGCCGCGCCGCCGGTCAAGCGGCGAGCGCCGCGAGCTCCGCCCGCAGCGCAGCGATTCCAGCCCCGCGCCGCGCGCTCGTCGCGACGACCGCGGGGTGGGCGGCGGCGTGTTCGCGCGCCGCCGCGCCGGCCTCCGCCGCGCGGCGCTCGAGCTGGGCGGCGGTCAGCGCATCCGCCTTGGTCAGGACCAGTTGATAGGCCACCGCCGCGCGGTCGAGCGCCGCCATGACCCGCCGGTCCGGCGGCATGAGTCCGCGCCGCGCATCGACCAGCAGCGCCGTGCGGCGCAGGTTCGTCCGCCCGCGCAGATAGGCGTCGACCAGCCCCGTCCACGCCGCGATCTCGCTCTTCGCCGCCCTGGCGTATCCGTAGCCCGGCAGGTCGACGAGCCGCAGCCGGTCGCCGGCGAGCGCAAAGAAGTTGATCTGCCGCGTCCGGCCCGGCGTGTTGGAGGTGCGCGCCAGCGCCGCGCGCCCCGCCAGCGCGTTGATCAGGCTCGACTTGCCGACGTTCGAACGCCCGGCGAAGGCGACCTCGGGCGCGTCCGCCCCGGGCAATTGGTCGATCCGCGCCGCTCCGGCGACGAAGGCGCATTCCCGCGCGAACAGGAGCCGCCCGGCCTCCTCCCGCGCCGCGGCGTCGGCGTCCGGCATGGCGGCGTCACGACGGGGCGGGGATGGGCTTGTCGGCGCGACGCATGATGACCCATTGCTGCGCTATCGAGAGGACGTTGTTCCACGTCCAATAGATCACCAGCCCGGCCGGGAACGTCGCGAACAGGAAGGTGAAGACGATGGGCAGCATCATCAGCACCCTCGCCTGGATCGGGTCGGGCGGCGCGGGGTTGATCTTCTGTTGCAGGAACATGGTCAGCCCCATCAGCAGCGGCCATACGCCGATGCCGAGGAACTCCGGCGGGGTGAACGGCAGCAGCCCGAACAGGTTGAACAGGCTGGTCGGGTCGCGCTCGGACAGGTCGTGTATCCAGCCGTAGAACGGCGCCTGGCGCATCTCGATCGACACGAACAGCACCTTGTAGAGCGCGAAGAACACCGGGATCTGAACGGCGATGGGCAGGCAGCCGGCCATGGGGTTGGCCTTCTCCCGCTTGTAGAGGGCCATCACCTCCTCGTTCATCTTCTGCCTGTCGTCGGCGAATTTCTCCCGCAACTCCATCATCTTCGGTTGCAGGTCCTTCAGCCTGCGCATCGCCTTGAACGACTTGTTGGCGAGCGGGAAGAAGACGATCCGCACCAGGACCGTGAACAGGAGGATGGCGAGGCCGAAATTGCCGAGCCAGCCGAAGAAGGCGTTGAGGATGTAGAAGAACGGCTTGGTGAGGAAGTAGAACCAGCCGAAATCCACCGCCAGGTCGAAACGGGCGATGCCCAGCTCGTCGCGGTAGCGGTCGAGCAGCGTCACCTCCTTGGCGCCGGCGAACAGGCGGTTCGTCACCTCGATCCGCCGCCCCGGCTCCACCGTCATTCCCGGCAGCAGGTAGTCGACCTGGAACTTCTCGCGCCCGCCGCGCCGCGTATGGTGGAAGCGGCCCGCCGCCGTCAGCGCCTGGTCGGGGACCAGCGCCGCCAGCCAGTATTTGTCGGTGATGCCGATCCAGCCGCCCGCGCTCTCCCGCGCGATGGGGGGCGAATCGCGCAGGTCGCCGTAGTCCACCTCCTCCAGCGTCCCGTCGAGCACGCCGAGCGGCCCCTCGTGCAGGATGAAGAACCCGAGCGTCTCCGGCTCGTCGGTCCGGCTGATCAGGCCGTAGGGGTACAGCGTCACCGGGCGCTGGCCGGTGTTCACGACGCTCTGCGTGACGGTGAACATGTAGTCGTCGTCGAGGGCGAGCGTGCGCTCGAAACGCAGCGGTCCGGGCGCTCCGTCCTCGCCGCCGGCGGTCCATGTCAGCGTCACCGGCCGGTCGGGGGTGAGGGCGGAGCGGTCGGCCGTCCACAGCGCGTCGGGCGGCGGAGTCAGCGCGCTCGCCTCCGCGTCGCCGCCGGCCCAGCCGAACTCCGCGTAATACGGGCTGGCGGAGCCCGCCGGGGAGAACAATCGGATGTCCCCGCTGTCGGGGTCGGTCGTCTCCTTGTAGTCGGAGAGGACGAGGTCGTCGATGCGCCCGCCGGCGAGCGCGATGGAGCCGCGCAGCCGGTCGCCCTCGCGCCCGCCTATCGGCAGGCGCGGCGCCGCCGGGGCGGCCGACTCCGCCCCCGGGGCGGCGCCGGGCGCGGCCCCCGCGGGGGCCGGCGCCGTCCGCGGCGCGGGCGGGACGCTGTCGCGGCCCTCCTCGACCGGCGGCCCCGGCGGCGGCGGTTCGGGCGGCGGGAAGAGCGCCTGGAACCCGAACAGGATCGCCACCGACAGGACGATGGCGAGCAACAGGTTGCGCTGGTCCTGCACCCTCAGTCCTCCGCGCCGGGCACGGGGTCGTAGCCGAAGCCCGCCCACGGATGGCAGCGCGTCAGGCGGCGGAGCGCGAGCCAGCCGCCGCGCAGCGCGCCATGCCGCGCCAACGCCTCCAGCGCGTAGGCGGAGCAGGTCGGTTCGTAGCGGCATGCGGAGGGCAGGAAGGGCGCGACAGCGAGGCGGTAGGCGCGAACGGGCAGCTGCAACCCCCGCGCGGCGAGGCCGGGCGTCATGGCGCCGGGGTCAGGGCGCCGAGGCGGGCGAGAGCGCTTTCGAGGTCGGCGGCCAGCGCGGCGAAGGGCCGGGCGGGAGTCGTCCGCCGCGCCACCAGGACGTAATCGCGGTCGGCGGCGGCGCGCGCGGGGAGCATCGCGTCGGCGAGGGCGCGCAGCCGCCGCCGCGCGCGGTTGCGCGCCACCGCGCCGCCCACCTTGCGGCTGGCGGTGAACCCCACGCGCGGCGGGCCGCCCTCGCCGGCGCCGGCCGGGCGCGGCGCGCATTGCAGCACCAGCCCCGGCGCGGCGGCGGCGCGGCCCTTGCGGGTGAGGCGCACGAAATCCTTGCGCCGCTTGAGGCGCGGCGGGCGCGCGGCCACGATTCGGTCGGGTCGGCGGTTCAGGCCGAGAGGCGCTTGCGCCCCTTGGCCCGGCGCCGCGCGAGGACGCGCTTGCCGCCCACGCCGGACATGCGGGCGCGGAAGCCGTGGCGCCGCTTGCGCACGAGCTTGCTGGGTTGGTAGGTCCGCTTCACCTTGCATCCTCCGTCGCGCGCGCGGGGCCGCCAATTCGCGCCGCTCTATAGGCCCGCGCCGCCGCCGCGTCAACGCGCCTCCGCGTCCTCCAGCGCGTGCGCCATCCCGCGCCGGAACGCGCCGCCGCCGCCGTTCGCCGGATGGCGGACGTGGCTGGCGCCGCCGTGGTCGGCGAGCAGGTCGCGCGCGACGTTCCCCACCGCGATCCGGCGCGCGCCGGGGAAGAGGGCGAGAAACCTCTCCAGATGCGGGCGCGCGGCGTCGCGTTCGCGCGGGGTGGGGGGGCGGTTGGTCAGCATGCCCTCGCCTTCGCGGAACGGGTGCCAGGGGACGGCGTTCCAGAGCACGAATTCGCGCGGGTCCGCGCCGAGCGCCGCCATCGCGCTCCAGACCATCGTCGCCGTGGGTTCGGAGAACCCCATGCGGCGGACGCTCGCGGAGCCGCAACGCCGGGCGGCGGACGTCCTGCGCGGCTCCAGGCCGGGCAGGACGTGGCGCGGGAGGACGCCGCGATCCTTCAGGTGGCCCAGCAGAATCCGCTCCGACGTCATGGCGATGCCGGTGAAATGCGCCCCCTGGTAGCCGGCCGCCTCGGCGACCAACAGGTATCGCGC
This sequence comes from Alphaproteobacteria bacterium, assembly GCA_965242575.1. Classification (GTDB taxonomy): domain Bacteria; phylum Pseudomonadota; class Alphaproteobacteria; order UBA7887; family UBA7887; genus JANQOH01. The sequence continues at coordinate 360,362 of OZ251461.1, read as the reverse complement.
ATGCCCGCGCCGCGCCGTCAAATAGTGGATCAGCTGGTCGCGGCGAATCGCGGGGGCTTCGTCGGAGTCGTCGTTCTCGGCGTCCCGGTCGCGCCAAGGGTCGAAAAGCGCGCGCCCGGGCTTTTCCTCGAGGTTCTCCACGAACGCGCTTACGTCCTTCCGGTCTCTGGCGACGTCGAAATCGTATCGGGCCTGAAGATTCATCCAGTATTCCGGGGACGTGTCGAAGCGGCGGCCCAACCGCGACGCGATGTCGTAGGTTACGGCGCTGCGGCCGTCCACGACATCGCCCAACGCCGGAACGCCGAGTTCACGCGCCAACGGCTCTACGCCGAGCTTCAGAGGTACGAGGAAGTCGTCGCGCAGCATTTCGCCGGGGTGGACCGGCGGAAGTATCAGGCCCGATGTCACGTCCGAAAGATCTACGCGCCCTGCATCGACGTCCTCGATCGAGAAGATCATCGCCGCCCCTCTGTCGTCAGTGGTAATCGACGATCCGAACTTCGTGCGCGTGTCCGTCGATCCAGAAGAAACAGACTCGCCATTGCCGATTGATGCGCACACTGTATTGCCCTTTTCGATCCCCCCGCAGGGCTTGAAGGCGGTTGCCGGGCGGGGCGCGCAGATCGTCGAGGCTGCGGGCGGCGTGGATCGCCAGCAGCCTCTTTCGCGTCCGGTCCTGTATATCCGAAGGCAGATCGCGCGCGTCCTCGCCGTGGAGTATCGCCACCGCGCGTTTGTCCGCGAAACTTCGGATCACCCTCCCGTTACCGCTTTTTCATGACAGCGGGAGACAACTGCGCCCGCCGCTCCCGCGGCCCGAGCCGCCTACCCCGCGAGGATGCGGACGGCGACGAACTGCAAATCGCCCTGGCGGTCGAGCAGCAGCAGCACCGTGTTCTTCTCCTCGCCCAGATGCGCGGCGATCCGCGAGGCCACCTCGGCGGGGGAGTCCACCTCCTCCTGCCCGACCTCGACGATGATATCGCCCGGTTGCAGGCCCTTTTCGGCGGCGGCGGAGGCGGAATCGACGTCGATCACCATCACGCCGTTCTTCTCGTCGCCGATCTCGAACTCGGCGCGCACGTCGTCGGTCAGGGCGGAGAGGGTCAGGCCGAGCTCCGGCACTTCGCGCACGGTCTGCTCCGGCTCCTGTTCCTCCGGCGCCGCAGGCGCCGCGGCGACGCGCAGCTCGCCTTCCTCCAGGCGGCCCACCGTCACGCCGACCAGCACCCGCTCGCCGTCGCGCCACAGCGCCACCTCGACCTCGCGCCCGATCTCCGTCTCGGCGACGATCCGCGGCAGGCGGCGCATGGTCTCCACCGCCTTGCCGTCGAAGGTGAGGATCACGTCGCCCACCTCGACCCCCGCATCCGCCGCCGGACTGCCCTCCGACACGCTGGCGACCAGGGCGCCGGAGGAGGAGTCCAGCCCCAGGCTCTCGGCCAGGTCGTCGGTCACGGTCTGGATGCGCACGCCGAGCCAGCCGCGCCGCGTCTCGCCGAACTCGCGCAGTTGCAGGACGACGTTGCGCGCCAGGTTCGACGGAACCGAGAAGCCGATGCCGACGCTGCCGCCCGAAGGCGAATAGATCGCCGTGTTGACGCCGATGACGGCGCCGTCCATGTCGAAGAGCGGGCCGCCCGAATTGCCCCGGTTGATCGACGCGTCGGTCTGGATGAAGTCGTCGAACGGGCCGGCGTTGATGTCTCGCGCGCGCGCCGAGACGATGCCCGCCGTGACCGTGTTGCCGAGGCCGAACGGGTTGCCGATGGCGATGGTCCAATTGCCGACGCGGGCGGTGTCGGAGTCGCCCCAGGCGGCCGCCGCGAGCGGCTCCGGCGGGTCCACCTTGAGCACTGCGATGTCGGTCTTCGGGTCGCGCCCCACCAGCGTCGCCGGGAGCGATTCGCCGTCCGCGAACGTCACCGTGATCTCGGACGCGTCGGCGATCACGTGGTTGTTGGTGACGATGAAGCCGTCGGCGTCCACCACGAAGCCCGAACCGAGCGAGTTCGCGCGCGGCATCGGGCGGTTGCGCTGCGGCGGCTGTTCGCCCCGGCGCTCGAAATACTCGCGGAAGAACTCCTCGAACGGCGAACCCGGCGGCGTTCGCGGCGCGCCGCCCGCCTGGACCTCCTGGCTCGTCGAGATGCTGACCACCGACGGCACCAGGCGCTCCGCGAGATCGGCGAAATCGGGCGGCCCGGCCTGGGCCCGCGCGGCGGCGGCGGGCAGGGCGAGGACGAGCGCGGCGGCGAGCGCCGCGCGCCGGAGGGCCGAATGCGGCTGTGGAGTCATGGACCGTTTCCCCTTGTCGCGGGACGCGCGCCCCGCAAGGTAGGGAGCGCGCCCCGCCGATTCAACCCGCGCCGCTCAACCGCGGACCAGCCGCGCGAGAACCAGGCCGGCCAGCGCCAGGCCGAGGCCGGCGGCGCGCAGCGCGGCCGGCGGAGCCGCCTTCAGGAGCTCCGCCGCGCGCGCCATGCGGTCGGAGAACAGCGCCAGCAACGCCCCTTCGAACACGAGCATAAGCGCCAGCGCCGTCGCCAGGTCGCGCATCGCGCCCGGCGCGGGTCAGGGCGCGCCGCCGGACCTGCCCCCTATGTCGCCGAAGTAGCGGAAGAAGTCGCTGTCGGGCGAGAGCACCATGGTGGTGGAGCCGTCGCCGCCGAGCGCCTCCTGGTAGGCCTGCATCGAGCGGTAGAAGGCGAAGAAGTCCGGGTCGCGGCCGAACGCCTCGGCGAAAATGCGGTTCGATTCCGCCTCGCCCTCGCCGCGCAGGATCTGCGAGTCGCGCTCGGCCTCGGCGAGGATCACCACCCGCTCGCGATCCGCCTCGGCGCGGATGGTGAGCGATTCCTGGTTGCCCTTGGCGCGCAGTTCGGCGGCCTCCTGTTCGCGCTCGGTCTGCATCCGGCGGAAGATCGCCTCCGAGTTCGCGGTCGGCAGGTCGGCGCGCTTGATCCGCACGTCCCTGACCTGGATCCCGAACGCCTCCGCCTCCGCCCGCGTGTTGTCGGTGATCTGCCCCATCAGCGCGCCGCGGTCCGCAGAAATCGCCGATTGCAGCGGCACCTGGCCCAGCACCCGCCGGATGTTCGAGTTGATGACCGCCGCGAGGCGCGGGCGCAGGATCCGCTCGTCGCCGACCGTCTGGTAGTAGAGCAGCGGGTCGGTGATGCTGTAGCGGGCGAACGCGTCGACCACGAGGCGCTTCTGGTCGGCGGCGATCACCTCCTCCGCCGGAGCGTCGAAATCGAGCAGGCGGCGGTCGAAGACGCGCACCTCCTGCACGAACGGGATTTTGGCGTAGAGCCCCGGCGCGGAGACCTGCCGTTTGAACTCTCCGAACTGGAGGACGAGCGCCTGCTCGCGCTGCTCCACGGTGAACAGCGCCAGCCACAGGCCGACGACGGCGACGACCGCCACGACCAGCGCGAACAGTTTCACGAACCCGCTCATGGCGCGCCTCCCTCGCCGCGCGCGGCCGCCGCCCGCCGCTGCACCTCCGGCAGCGGCAGGTAGGGGACGACGCCGCCCGCGCCCTCGGCGGAGCCGTCGATCAGGACCTTGTCGGTGCCGCTCAGGACCGATTCGACGGTCTCCAGGTAGATGCGCTCGCGCGTGACCCGCGGCGCCTGGCGGTATTGGTCGTGGACCGCGACGAAGCGGCTCGCGGCGCCGTCGGCGCGCGCCACCACCTGCTCCTTGTAGGCTTGCGCCTCGTTGCGCAGCTGGGCGGCCTGGCCGTTCGCCTGCGGGACGACGCTGTTGCGGTAGGCTTGCGCCTCGTTGATCGCCCGCTCGAGGTCGGCGCGGGCGCGCTGGACGTCGCGGTAGGCCTCGATCACCGCGGCCGGCGGGTCGGCGCGCTGGAGCAGCAGTTCGGTGACCGCGATGCCCGATTCGTATTCGTCGAGGATGGACTGGAGCAGGTCGCGCGCGTCGGACGCGACCGTCTGGCGCCCCTCGGCCAGCGCCGACGCGATCTGCGAATTGCCGATCACCTCGCGCATGGCGCTTTCCGCCGCCGCCTTGACCGTCTCGGCGGGGTTGCGGACGTTGAACACGAAGCGCGCGGCGTCCTTGACCTGCCACTGGACGATGAAACTCACGTCGATGATGTTCTCATCGCCCGTGAGCATCAGGCTCTCCTCCTCGAAGGTCCGCCCGTCGTGGTCGCCGATCTGCACGCGGCGCACCGTCAGCACCGGGACCTTGACGACCCTTTCGACGGGGAAGGGCATGTGCCAGTGCAGCCCCGGCGCGGTGTTGCGGTGGTGCTCGCCGAACCGCAGCACCAGGCCCTGCTCCTCCGGCGCGATCGTATAGACGCCGCTCGCGCCCCACAGGAACAGCAGGACCACCCCGGCGAGGACGACGCCCGCGCCGCCGAAGCCGCCGGGCAGCATGTTGCGCACCCGGTCCTGGCCGCGGCGGAGGATCTCCGCGAGGTCCGGCCCCTGCGGTCCGCCGCCGCCCCCCCACGGGGCGCCGCCTCCGCCGCCGCCGCCGCTTCCGCCGCCGCCGCCGTCGCGGCGCGGCCCCCACGGCCCGCCTCCGCCGTTGCCGCCGCCGGCCTGATTGCTCCAAGGCATGAACCGCATCCTTTCGCCGCCGCCGCCGCCGTTGTAGGCTGGCGCGGACGCAGCATAGGGCGGCGGGGCGGGGTAGTTCAAGCATGGCGCGCGTCACCGAGGCGCAGGTCCGCGGCGCGCTGGCCGCCGCCGCCCCGCGCGCCGCGATTTCGGGGATCTCCGTCCGCGGCGGCAATGTCGGCTTCGCCATCGAGATCGATCCTGGCGAGCGCGCGGCGATGGAGCCCGTCCGCCGCGCCTGCGAGGACGCGGTCCGGGCGCTGCCGGGGGTGACCTCCGCCTCCGCCGTGCTCACGGCCGAGGCCCGGCCGGGGCGGGAATCGGCGCAGCCCGCCCGCCCGCCGGGCGCGGGGGTCGCGGCGGTCGGGTCCGTCGTCGCCGTCGCCAGCGGCAAGGGCGGGGTGGGCAAATCGACCGTCGCCGCCAACCTCGCCCTCGGCCTGGCGGCGTTGGGCCGGCGCGCGGGCCTGCTCGACGCCGACGTCTACGGCCCTTCCCAGCCCCGCCTGCTCGGCGCCGGGGGCAAGCCGGAATCGACCGACGGCAAGGTCATCCAGCCGATTCGGAGCCACGGCGTCCCCTGCATGTCGATGGGCTTCCTCATCGACGAGGAGACCCCGGCGATCTGGCGCGGCCCCATGGTCCAGAGCGCCCTCCGGCAGATGCTCGACGACGTCGCCTGGGGGGAACTCGACGTGCTGGTGGTCGACATGCCGCCCGGTACCGGCGACGCGCAGCTCACCATGGCGCAGCAGGCGCGGCTGGCCGGCGCGGTCATCGTGTCGACGCCGCAGGACCTGGCGCTGCTCGACGCGCGCAAGGGGCTCAACATGTTCCGCCGCGTCGACGTGCCGGTGCTCGGGATCGTCGAGAACATGAGCGTCTACGTCTGCCCGGAATGCGGCCACGAGGCGCACATCTTCGGCCATGGCGGCGCGCGCGCCACGGCGGCGCGGATGGGGGTGGAGTTCCTGGGCGAGGTCCCGCTCCACGGCGAGATTCGCGAGGCGTCCGACGCCGGCGCCCCCGTCGTGGCGTCCGCCCCGGCGAGTCCCAACGCCCGCGCCTTCCTCGCCATCGCCGGACGCGTGCTCGACCGCCTGCGCCGCGACGGCGGCAAGCCGGCCCCGCGCATCGTCGTCCGGTAGCCGCCGCGATTAGAAACCGGATAAATCGCGCATGCGCACTTATCCCATTGTTTTGCAGCAATTTTTATCTTGACTATCCCCCGCCGACCGTCCAATCGCCCGGAAAATTTAGATCTCGGCTAATTCCATCCCGGCGCCTGTCTCGCATGTCGGCGGGCGGATACCCGGCTCCCGGTCGCCGCGGGCCGGCCCCGCGCATCGTCGTCCGGTAGCCGCCGCGATTAGAAACCGGATAAATCGCGCATGCGTTCTTACCCTATTATTTTACAACAATTTTTATCTCGACTATCCCTCGCCGAGCGTCCAATTGCCCCGCCAATTTAGATCTCGGCTAATTCCATTCCGGCGCCCGCTTCACACGTCGGCGGGCAGATATCCGGCTCTCGGTCGCCGCGGGTCGGCCACGCGGATCGACCCGCCATCGAGGGCTTGACGGATGATCTGCGATATCTGGACCGTGTTCGCGTTCCGGTTGTCCAGGCCGAACCGCTCGCGCAGGTCGGCGTTCCTCATGCGGCGCCCGCCGCCGAGGTAACGCAGCACCGCGTGCTGGCGGCAGGCGCGCAGCCGTTCCTGCGCTGTCATGTCGGCGAAGCGGCGCGGGCCGAACAGAATGGCGCGGGTGGACTCCGCCTCCGCGCGAAACTCCGGGGGAGGGAGGCGGTCCGCCTCGACGGCCGTCACGGCCTTGTCGATCCCCGTCCCCAGTTCCTCGCACAGGCTCATCCGGCGCATCAGCGCCGCCAGCCCTTCGTTGCGCGAGCGCGGAGAGGATTCGATGAAACGCTCGGGCGCGACCAGCGGAGCGCCGGGGTTGGCGATCTCCATCCGGTTCGCGAACAATTCGACGGTCGGTCCCGCCCCCGTGACGGTCATGTCCTGGTGGACGAGCGCGTTCGCCGCCAGTTCGCGAACCGCGACCGGCGGAAACATCGGCCGGGCGATCCGAACGCCGGAGGCGAGATGTTCGGGGGCGGGGACCAGAGCGTTGACGTAATCGTTCACTTCGTGAAAGCCGCTCGCGTACCCGCGCGGAAAATCCTGCCTGTGGATGACCGTGGCGGCGCGGTCGTCGCCGTCGTAGCGGACGAAACGAAGCGCCTTGCGGGCGAGCCCGGACCCGAATCGGTCAAGGTCGACGGCGAACAGGATTGCGCCGAGATTATGGATGTTCCACCTGTTTCCCGCGTCGCGAGAGATCAACCGGTCGTCTTCAAGGCGCGCCAGGACGGCTTCGCGGCGCTCCGGCTCCGGCCGGCCGGTCAACGCGAAATAGCTCCGGCAATCCAGAAGGTCGATGACCTCGTCCGCATCGACGAAGGCGCGCGCGATTCCCGTCTCCCAGGCATGGGGCCCGAGCTTGCTCCACAGCGCCTTCCGCCGCTCCGGGTAGTCGGCCAAGCGCGGCGTGGCGCTTCCGATTCGGATATACGCCGCCTTGTCGAAGTCGACCGGAGACGTCGCGGCGGCCGGTATCTCCAGCAGGACCACCCGGCCCTCCGACCGCCGGACCGTCCGGAAGGAGAAAGCGACGTCGGGCCGCAGCATCCGCGCGAGCCAGAATTCGAGCGGTTGGCGCCGGCAGGTCGCGGCGCCCGGATCGAACCGGGTCCCGACGATGGCGCGATCCCCGTTCCGGACGCCCCACAGGACGTAACCGCGCCTCCGGTCGTCGAGGCGGGCCGAATTCGATATGGCGGAAATCAATTTGCCGATGGTCTTCGGATCGGCGTTGTTTTCCTTGAATTCCGCCCACGCCGTCTCGGCCGGCAATTGCCTCAGGTCGTCGACCAGGGCGAGGTCGCGCGCGTCCCCGGTCATCGTCCTACACGCGGATCACCTTGCCGGGGTTCATGATGTTGTCGGGGTCGAGCGCCAGTTTGATCGCCCGCATGGCCGACACCGCCTCGCCGCATTCGGCGTTGAGGTAGCCGATCTTGCCGTAGCCGATCCCGTGCTCGCCGGTGCAGGTGCCGCCCATGCGCAGCGCCCGCGCGATCAGCCTGTCGTGGAGCGCGCCCGCGGCCGCCGCCTGCGCGTCGTCGCCGGGGCGGATCATGTAGGCGACGTGGAAATTGCCGTCGCCGACATGCCCCGCGATCGGCGCCGGGAAGGGCGCGTCCGCGTTGTCCGCCTCGGTCTCGGAGATGCACTCCGCCAGCCGCGAGATGGGCACGCAGACGTCGGTGGCCATCGCCTTCGTCCCCGGCGCCGCCGCCATCATCGCGTAGAGCGCGTCGTGCCGCGCCCGCCACAGGCGGTTGCGCTCCTCGTGGTCGGCGGTCCACGCGAAATGCCCGCCGCCATGCTCCTCGGCGATGGCTTGCGCCGTCTCCGCCTGCTCGCGCACCGACGCCTCGGTGCCGTGGAACTCGTAGAACAGCGTATAGGCGACCGGGCGGTCGAGGCCGGAAAACGCGTTGACGGCGGCGATCGACGGCGGGTCGAGCAGCTCGATCCGCGCCACCGGAACCCCCGACTGGACGGTGAGGATGGTCGCGTTCACCGCATCGGCGACGGCGGGGAAGCAGCAGGCCGCCGCGCTCACCGATTCGGGGATGCCGTAAAGCCGCAGCGTCACCTCGGTAATGACGCCGAGCGTCCCCTCGGAGCCGACGAACAGGCGCGTCAGGTCGTAGCCGGCCGCCGATTTGCGGCTCCGCCCGCCGGTGCGGACGACCCGCCCGTCGGCGAGGACCACGGTCAGGCCGAGCACGTTCTCGCGCATGGCGCCGTAGCGCACCGTGGTGGTCCCGCTGGCGCGCGTCGCCGCCATCCCGCCGAGCGACGCGTCGGCCCCCGGATCGACCGGGAAGAACAACCCGGTGTCGCGCAGGTATGCGTTGCACTGCCGGCGCGTCACCCCCGCCTGCACCGTGCAGTCGAGATCGTCGCGGTTCACCTCGAGGATCTCGTTCATCCCGCCGAGATCGATGCAGATTCCGCCTTCCAGCGCCGCCACGTGGCCCTCCAGCGACGTCCCCGTCCCGTAGGGGATGACCGGCGCCTTGTGGCGCGCGCAGGCGGCGACCGCCGCGCTCGCCTCCTCGGTGGAGCGGACGAAGGCCACCGCGTCGGGGCTGACCGGGCGGTGGAACGACTCGTCCTTGCCGTGGTGCTCGCGCACCGCCGGCGCGGTGGAGAGGCGGTCCCCCAGCAGCGCCGAGAGTTCGTCGAGCAGCGGTCCCGCCGGGTCGACGCGGCTCGGCTTGGTCGGCGGCGTGGCGGTCATGGCGGAGCTCCCCGGTCGGCGTGTCGCGGGGGCAGTTTACACCGAATCGCCCGCCGGCGTGCTATCGTCGCGCCCCGCATTCGGAGGGCGCGATGACGATCCGCGAGATTCGCCCGACGCGGCGCGCGTTCGTGGCCGGCGCCGCGGCCGCCGCGCTGGCCGCCCCGCGCCGGCCCCGCGCCGCCGGGACCGTCCGGGTGGCCTCCTTCGGCGGCGTTTTCGAACGGACGCTGGCGGAGCGCGTGTACCCCGCCTTCTCCGAAGCCTCGGGCGTCGCGGTGGAGAGCGTCCCGCGGGAGAGCGACGCGGCGTGGCTGGCGCGGCTGGAGGCGAGCGTCCGGGCCGGCGCGCCGCTGGCCGACGTGGTCCTCGTCGAGCGCGCCGAACTGCTCCGCGCGCGCCGGTCGTTCGCACCCCTCGCCGAGTCCGCCGCGCCCAACCTGGCCCGCGCGCCGGAGCGCCTCGTCGTCCGCGACGGCGCCGGCGCCGCGCTCGGCGCGCCGGCCATGACGTGGTACACCACCTTCGTGACGAATACGCAGGCGTGGCCCGAACCGCCCGCGTCGTGGGCCGACGCCTGGGACGCGAAATTCGCCGGCGCCCTGGGCTGGAGCCGCGACCTCGCCAACGGCTACACGCTGGAGATCGCCGCCGCCGCCTTTTTCGGCGGCCCCGCGGTCATGGAGACCGAGGCCGGCCTGCTGCGCTGCCTCGAGAAGGCCGCCGAGCTCAAGCCGAACGTGCGCCTGTGGTATCGCGACGAGGCCCGCTTCGACGCCATGCTGCTGTCGGGCGAACTCACCGGCGGGCAGTATTTCCACGACGCGGCGACGGCGATGATCGCCCACGGCGCGCCGCTGCGCTCCACCTTCCCGGCGGAGGGCGGCGTGGTCGGAGTCGGCTCGTGGTGCCTGGCGAAGGGGGTGGGCGATGCGGCGGCGGGCCATGCGTTCGTCGATTGGGCGCTGACCCCGGAGGCGCAGACGCTGGTCGCCGAACGCCTGGGCGCCGCGCCCGTCCTGCCGCGCGAGGCGCTGCCCGGCCTGGACGGCGCGGCGTTCGCGCGGGTCACGAGCCCGAACGCGCCCATCGTCCCGAACTACCGCGTCCACCTGGAGAAGGGCGCCTGGCTCGCCGCGCGCTGGGAGGAGCTGCTTGGCGACTCCTGACCCCGCCGCCGCGCCGCTGGTCCTGCACCGCGAACCGGTGCGCGCCGAGTGGCTGGACGCGAACGCCCACATGAACGTCGCCTATTACGTCCTCGCCTTCGACCACGCGACGGACGCGTTCATGGACCATATCGGGCTCGGCGCCGACTACGTGCAGTCCGCCGGCGGGTCGGTCTTCATCCTCGAGGCGCACGTCTCCTACCTGCGCGAGGTGGTGGGCGGCGACCCGCTGCGCTTCGCCACCCACCTGATCGATTTCGACGAGAAGCGCATCCATTACGCGCATGCGATGTTCCACGACACGCGGGGCTACCACGCCGCGACCAACGAACTCATGCTGCTGCACGTCGATCTGGACGCGCGCCGCGCCGCGCCCATGCCGGCGCCGGCGCTGGAGCGCCTCGCCGCCATCCGGCGCGCCCATGCCGGCCTCGCCCGCCCGCCCGGCCTGAGCCGCGAAATCGGCCTCCGGCGGGCGGGGGGAAAACGGCGGCTCCGATTATGAACGGACCGCGATCCCGATTCGCTTTGCCGGGGAGCGGCGGGGTGGTCCTCCGAAATTAAATTCACCGGGCGGGAAAAAGTGCTGGACTCCACCCGGGCGGTCATGTAAAATCGGACTTGTCGCGGGGCCTCTTCGCAATGAAGTGAAGGGAGGCACGTCATGCCCGGTTCGTTCGTGTTTCGCCAAGTCGGGATCTCCGCCGCCGCCGTTCTCGCCCTGGCGTTGTCGGCCTGCGGGGGCGGCGGGGGAGGATCGCCCGCGGAGCTGGCCGCCGCGCCCGCTTCGGCGGGCGGCACCGCGCCGGTCGATGGGCGCTCCGCCGCCGCGGGCGCGCCGCCGGGCGCGGGGGAAGGCGGCGGGAGCCTGCCTGTCGAGGATCGCCTTTCCGTCGAACCGGGAGCGGGGGAGGACGAACCGGGCGTTCCGGTCGGCGAGGGCGCGGGCGAAGGCGGTCTCGCCGCCCCCGGCGGGGGTTCGGCGTCTCCAAGCGCGGCGGTCTGGCACGTTTTCGGCGAGGTCGGAACGGGCAGGAATGGCGCCGCCCTCGTGACGTCCGGCGAGCTTGCGGGGGTGTCGGCGCAGGCGATCGCCCTGGCGGCGGTGAGGGAATCGCGCGACGGCTATCGGTTCTTGCGCTACTCGCGCGCCGCGCCGTATCCGGAGATCGACGGCTACGACGAGAGCGGGCTCTGGCGCCTTCGCGCGCGAACGGGGGACGATTTGGTTTGGGCGCGCGCCGACGGCGGGATGACCCAATCCTCCCGTTCCTTGCCCTACATCATCGGAAGCGGCGATTACGACGGGGTGGCGGTCGCCGTCGGGCATGACGCACTCGGCGCGGCGACCTACAAACTCGCCTACGCCTATGAGCGCCGTCCCAGCCTCCCGCTCGAGTCGTGGACCCTGGACAGCGAGGCATCGCGCGCCAACGTCCGGAAATGGAGCTCCAGCGGCGGCAAGGGCGCGGTGTTCCGCCGCGAGGATTCCGGCGGCAGCCTCTGGGCCGCCGTTACGACCGACATATCGGGCGCCGGTGACACCGACTGGCTCGCGACCGGCATGTGGGCCTGGACGCCGGCGGACGGCGACGCGGACAAATACCGGTTCGGCGTCTTCGCGGACGGCGGCGAACCCTTCGACCATTCCGGCGGCGGCCTCGACTCGAATCCCGGGGCCCTCACCGGCGTGGCGACCTATGCGGGAGACGCGTCGGGTGTGTACACCCGCCCGGTCGATGGCGCGCGGCGGACCGACTTCTTCGAGGCCGACGTGACCCTCTCCGCCGATTTCAGCGCCGATCCGGTGGGCAGCGGCGTCGGCTCGATTTCCGGCTCGGTCAGCGGTTTCGAGGTCGCCGGCGCGGCGGTCTCGGGAAACCCGGTGTTGACCCTGAACGCGGCCGAACTCGGCACCCAGGGAAGCACGGGCGGATCGAGCAAGGGGACGACGAGCATGAACTTCGACGGAAGCGCCTGGGTTGGCAAATGGGGAAGCCAATTCTTCGGCAAGGACGCCAACGAGATACCGCTGTCCGTTGCCGGAACGTTCGGCGCGGCGGCCGGCGCGTGGGTCGGCGACGGCAGCGGCCGGGGCCGGCTCGGCTCCGCCGTCGCGGCCCAGGCCTTCGTCGGCGCGTTCGGCGCCTACAGGACGGCCTACGAGGTCACGTCCGAGCGCCCGGAGCCGCGGAGATCCTGGGAGGAGCATTCGCCGTTCACCCCATAACCGCCAACCGCCCCGCCATCGCGGGCTCCCGGTAGCGGGTTCTCCGTTCCATCTTTTCCGAGGGCGGCGGCCGGAGGCCCTTCCGGAGCTTCCGCGCCGCGCCCGGCGGCCGGCGCACATCGGCGGAGCCGCCGAACTTCCGGGGCGCCGCGCGCTTGCGCGGTGCGCCGGGACGGTTTATCGTCGCTGCATGGACACCGCATCCTTCGACGCGCTCGCCGCCAGCAAGAGGCTTCGCGAAGCCGGGTTCGACGAGCCGCGCGCCGAGGCCGTCGCCGCCGTCGTGCGCCACGCCGTCAGCGTCGATCGGGACGCGCTCGCCACGAAGGCCGACCTCGCCGCCGCCGTCTCCAACCTCGAAACCCGCATGGAGGCGCGGCTGGCCGCCCTTGAAACGCGCCTTACCATCCGCTTTTTCGGCGGTCTCCTCGCGGTCGGCGGACTGATCGTCGCCGCCATCAAACTGTTGTAGGGGCGGGAGCGCGTCCGGCTTGCATGAAGGGCGCCGCGCCCTCATGGCCGATTCCGCCGCTCCGTCCGGGGCGCCGCCGCGCGCCGGCTACCTCGAGGGCCTGAACGCCGAGCAACGGGCGGCGGTGGAAGCGACCGAGGGGCCGGTGCTCGTCCTCGCCGGCGCCGGGACCGGGAAGACCCGCGTCCTCACCGCGCGGCTCGCGCATATCCTCGCCTCCGGCCTGGCGCATCCGGGGCAGATCCTCGCCGTCACCTTCACCAACCGCGCCGCGCGGGAGATGAAGGCGCGAGTCGAGGCGCTGGTCGGGCGGTCGGTCGAGGGCTGGCGCCTCGGCACCTTCCACGCCGTCGCCGCGCGAATCCTGCGCCGCCACGCCGAACGCGCCGGCTTCAAGCCGGACTTCACCATCGTCGACACCGACGACCAGCTGCGGCTGGCCAAGCGGCTCGCCGCCGAAATCGGCGTCGACGACAGGAAGTGGCCGCCCCGCGCGGCGCTCGCCGCGATCCAGAGGTGGAAGGACCGCGCCCTCCCGCCCGCGAAAGCCGCGGCGGAGGCGGACGCCGAGTTCGCGGACGACCGGATACTCGACCTGTACGACGCCTACCAGCAACGGCTGCGCGAGTTGAACGCTGTCGATTTCGGCGACCTCCTGCTGCACAACGTAACGATATTCACCGAACACGCCGACGTCGTCGACGAATACCGCCGCCGGCTCCGCTACCTCCTCGTCGACGAATACCAGGACGCCAACGTCGCGCAGTACCTGTGGCTGCGCCTGCTCGCCCGCGGGCGCGGCAATGTGTGCTGCGTCGGCGACGACGACCAGTCGATCTACGCCTGGCGCGGCGCCGAGGTGAGCAACATCCTGCGCTTCGAGACCGATTTTCCCGGCGCGCGGATCGTCCGGCTGGAGCGCAACTACCGCTCCACCGGCCATATCCTCGGCGCCGCCTCCGGGCTGATCGCGCATAACGGCGGGCGCCTCGGCAAGACGCTGTGGACCGAGGGGGAGCCGGGGGAGCCGGTGCGCGTCGTCGGCGCCTGGGACGGCGAGGACGAGGCGCGGACCGTCTCCGACGAGATCGAATCGCTGCGGCGCGCCGGCCATTCCCTCGGCGAGACGGCCGTCCTGGTGCGCGCGACCTTCCAGACCCGCGCCTTCGAGGAGCGCTTCCTGCGCATCGGCCTGCCCTACCGGGTGGTCGGCGGCGCGCGGTTCTACGAACGCCGCGAAATCCGCGACGCGGTCGCGTATCTCCGCCTCGTCGCGCAGCCCGGCGACGACCTCGCCTTCGAGCGGATCGTCAACACGCCGCGGCGCGGGGTCGGCCCGGCGAGCCTCCAGGCGATCGGCCGCCGCGCCCGCGAGAGCGGCGCGCCGCAGCTGGCCGCCGCCGCCGAACTCCTCGCCTCCGGCGGCCTGCGCGGCCGCGCCGCCGCCGGCCTCGCGCGGTTCGTCGACGAGGTCCACCGCTGGCGCGCCCTCGCCGGCGAGGTCGCCCTGCCGGAATTCGCCGCCACCGTCCTCGACGAATCGGGCTACGCCGACATGTGGCGCAACGACCGTTCGGTCGAGGCGCCGGGGCGGGTGGAGAACCTCGAGGAGCTGGTCGCCGCGCTGGACGAATTCGACACCCTCGGCGGCTTCCTCGAACATGTGAGCCTGGTAATGGACAACGCCGCCGGGAGCGCCGAGGACATGGTCAACGTCATGACCCTGCACGGCGCCAAGGGGCTGGAGTTCGAAACCGTCTTCCTGCCGGGGTGGGAGGAGGACGTGTTCCCCAACCGGCGCGCGCTCGAGGAGGGCGGCCTGAAGAGCCTCGAGGAGGAGCGCCGCCTGGCCTATGTCGGCCTCACCCGCGCGCGGCGGCGCGCCGTCGTCCTCCACGCCGCCAACCGGCTGGCGTTCGGGCAGTGGTCGTCGAACCCGCCGTCGCGGTTCGTCGACGAACTGCCGGACGCGCACGTGACGCGCCGCGCCGCGATGGGCGCGCGGGCCGGCGCGGCGGAGGCTGGCCCGGCGCTCTACGAACCGCTCCGCCTCGGGCGCCGGCCGGGCGGCGGGCGGCGTTTCGCGGAGCGGCCGCCGGCGGAGCCGATGAAGGCCGCGCGCCGCGCGCCCGCCGCCTTCGCCGTCGGCGCGCGCGTGCGCCACCGCAAATTCGGCCGGGGCGCGGTGACGGGCGTCGACGGGGACAAGTTGGAGATCGACTTCGGCGCCGCGGGGGTGCGGAAGGTGGTGGACAGTTTCGTCGACCCCGCGTGACCGCGCCCGGTCATACCGGAGTGCAGGCTTGCAATAATTCCCGCGGCTACCAGCGGAGGCGGATGTCGAGGGCGATGCGGCGGTCGGGGGCGCCGGTCCGGGTTTCGCGCAGCGACGTCGCGAGGGCCAGGTCGAGCGTCTCGGCGAGGGCGAGGCGGCCGCCGACGCGCCATTCGCGCGAGCGGTCGCCGGTGAGCGCGAAACCCGCCAGCGGCGTCGCAACGCCGCTCAACGCGCGCAACCCATAACCCGCCTCGGCGTCGAGGCGGCCCCCGGCCCTCCGCGACGTGTCCGCGCGCGCCGCGTCGGCGCTCCACAGCCGCGCGAGGCCGCTATCGGCCGCGCCCCACGACGGAGACAGCGCCAGAGACAGGCCCAGGCCGCCGGAGCCCGGCGCAACCCGCAGCGCGCCGCCGACGCCCCATTCCTCCGCATCGCCGCCATGCGCCAGCAACGCGCGACCGCGCGCCTCCAGCGTCAGCGGCGAAGACGGAGCCGACCACGCCGCGCCGCCGCCCAACTCCACGCCCGCGCCCGTCGCGCCGTCGCCGCCGTCCCACCGCAACCCCGCCTCAAGCGACGGAGTCAACGAACCGCCGTTCGCGAACGCGATGACGTAGCGCCCCTCCGCCGCAACCCGCAGCCGGAACGTCCGCGCCGACAGCCCCGCGATGAGATTGCCATCGCCGTCGAGCGCGAAGCGCGCCGCCTGCGCCTCACCCTTCACATCCACCGCCGCAGCGCCACGAGACAGCGCCCGCGTCCGCGCGCCCACCGCAGCGGCGGTCAGCGTCGCCGACGAATCCGCGGCGCCCGCCCCGGCGTCGGCGATCTCCACCTCGCCGCGCCCGTGCGACAGCACCGCCCACGCCCGAGACCCATCCCCCGCAAGCCACCCCACATAGGGCTGGACGCTCGCCATGCTCACCTCGTGGCGGCCCTTCACCGACTCCGCGCCGCCCGCATCGGTGTAGTCGATATCGCTCTCCGACCACGACGCCGACACGCCGCCGAGAACGCGTCCGCCCGAACCGTCCGGAGCCGTCCGCGCGTCGGCCCCGGCGTGCAGCGCCGTAACCTCGCCCTCCCACGACAGCGCGCCGTCGTCGAGAGACAGCGACCGCCGGTCGCCCGAACCCCACAGCGCCGCGTCGGGGCCGTCCCCCGCAGCGCCGCCCGACAGGCCCAACGCGAACGCCGAACCCGGAAGCAACGCACGCCACCCCGCCCCGAGAGGCGCCGGGGAGTCCTCGGGCGGGCCGTAAGGCCGCGGGTCGTGGAAGAGTGCGGGCCCGCGCGCGCGGGCCGCAGACGCGCCGCCCGGAGCGCCCAGCCTGCCCGCCAGCCACGACAGCGCGTCCGCAGCCCACGCCGCGGCGTTGGCGTCCGCCCCGCCGTCGTAGCCCGCAGGGGCGCCGCCGCCGAAACGCCGCGCCACCGCGGACGCCGCGCCGTCCCACATCGCCCGCGACACTTCCGGCAGGATCGACCGGTTGACCGCAGCAAGCCGCGTCCGCGCGTCCGACGGACCCGCGACCGCCGGCGCGGCCGCGCGCCAGCCCACCGCGAAGGGCGAAAACTCGGTAATCCCCGCCGCGCACACGCGCTCCGCATCCGCGTCCAGCCGCGCCCCCGCGACCTCGACCCATGCGGTCCCGTCATGGCGCAGCAGCGTCAACGCGCGCCCGCCCGACGCTTCCCGCAGCGCCGCACGCGCCGGCAGGCACAGTTCCAGGCCCGCCGCCGGAACGCCGGTGACGGACACGTCCACCGCCACTTGCGCATCCTCCGCGGCGCCGAAGGCGAAGACGCCGGACTCCAGAGGCGCCTCGTCCGAAACCGGGCGCAGCGTCACCGACAGGTCCGCCGCCAGCGCCGCCGGGGGGACGATCTCGACGCCGGGCGGAACCCCCGCCGCGACGCGGACCTCGACGCGGTGTTCGCCCACCACGTAAGCCGCCGCCGGCGCGCCCGCGGCGGGCGCGCGCACCCGCGTATCGCCGGGCTCCGACACCAGCGCCGTCACGACCGCCGTTTCGCCGTCCAGGCCGCCGCCGCTCGCCGTGTGCGTGAGTGGCGCCGTATCGGCGTAATCGTCGTTGTCCGCCGCCGCCGTCACCGTCACCGTTTGCGGCGCGCTCCAGTTCGACGCGTCGAACGACAGCGACGCGGGCGCCGCCGTCACGTCGGGGGCGTCGCTGGAGATCGCCACCGTCACCGGCCCGGTCGGCGCCGCGCCCAGGCGCAAGGTGTAGGTCGCGCCCTCCGCGCCCGTCGCGACCTCGAGCTCCTCCGCCGAGAGGACCAGTTTCTCCGCCGATGGCGGAGGCGGCGGTGGCGCAGACGACGCAGGCGGCGCGTCGTCGTTCGTTATCGTCCCGACGCCGACGGCGGCCGCGGCGATCGCCCCGTCCGCGTCGCGGATGGGCGTCCCGGACGGATTCGGGCTGCTGATCGCCACCCGCACCGTCTCGTCGGGTTCGACCGCGCCGTCTCCCAGCACCTCCACCGTAATCGTCTTGGTCGTCTCGCCCGCCATGAAGGTCAGCGTCCCGTCGCTGGGGGAGAGCGCCGTGTAGTCGCTCCCCGGCTCCGCAGTGCCAGTGACGGTAGTCTGATCCTCCCACTCCACCGACACCTGCCCCGTGCTCGCCGGCGACAGCGTCACCGTGAACACCAGTTCCGTCGTTCCGGAGTTCCCCTCCGCCACGCGCGGCGAATCGATACTCAGCGTCGGCGTGTCGTCGTCGACGATGGTTCCCGTCCCCGTCCCCGTCGCGATGACGGCCCCGGACGGAACGGGGTTGCTCAATTGCAGCAGGACGGTCTCGTCCGTCTCCGCCGTGGCGTCGCCCGTCACCGACACCGCTATCGTCTTGCGCGTCTCCCCCGCCGCGAAGGTCAGCGTGCCGGACGTAACCGCCGTGTAATCCATGTCCGCCACCGTCGCCGTCCCCGTCCCTGCGTCGGCGTAGTCCACCGTCACCTGCGACAAAGGGGCCGGCGACAGCGTCACCGTGAACTCCAGATCCGTCGTCCCGGAGTTCCCCTCCGCCACGCGCGGCGAATCGATACTCAGCGTCCCCGTGTAGTCGTCCGTTATCGTTCCGACGCCGATGGCGGACGTGACGACGGGGCCGACCGCGCCGTTACGGATGCGCACCGTCCCGGACGGCGTTCTCGCCGCATTGCCGATCTGCACCCGCACCGTCTCGTCGGGTTCGACCGCCGAATCTCCCTGCGCCGACACCGTGATCGTCTGGGTCGTCACGCCCGCGGCGAAGGTCAGCGTCCCGCCGGCCAGCGCCGTGTAGTCGGTTCCCGACGCCGCCGTCCCGCCGCCCGCGTCCGACCAGTCCACCGTCACCGAATGCCCGGACGGAACGGCCGGCGACAGCGTCACCGTGAACTCCAGATTCGTCCCCTCCTGTGCGTGCGGCGAATCGATACTCAGCGTCGACCCGGTATCGTCGTCGACGATGGTCCCCCGTCCCACCACATTCGGGATGGTGACCGCGGACGGAGTGGCGTTGCTCAACTGCAGGTCGATGCTCTCGTCCGACTCCGCCATGGCGTCGCCCGTCACCGTCACGGATACGGTCTGGCTCGTCACGCCCGCCGCGAAGGTCAGCGTGTTGCCCGTAACCGCCGTGTAATCCGTCCCCGACGTCGCCGTGCCGCCGCTCCAGTCGTTGTAGTTCACCGTCGCCTGGACCGTCAGGGCCGTGGACAGGGTCACGGTGAAGGTCATCGTCGTCGAGCCGCTGTCGCCCTCCAGCACCCGCGGCGCGTCGATCGAGAAGCGGGGCCCCGCGGCGCTGCCGTCGACCCTGTGGCCGGACTGGGCGGCCAGCGCGGCGTGGTTGCGGTTCAGGATCGCCCCGAAGAGGGCGTTGGCCCCCTGTCGCCATGCCCTGCCGACGATCGCATTCGCCGGGATGCTTACGCCATCGGTGTCGGAGTCGGCGGCCTGCACGGTGTACTCGTAGTCGACGGACGTCCGGTTGGTCGGATCGGCGACGATCTGCGCCTCCCGCGTGACGCCGCCTACGTCGATCCGCATCCAGTTGCACTCCCAACCGAGGTTGGTGCCCGTACCCGGGCGCCGGGTCTGGCAGTCGGAGACGGGGTTGCTGGTGCTGCCATCGGGCGAATGCGCGGCGGGGAGGCCGGAGAGTCTCGTGAGGATCTTCTCTCCGACGACGTAATACTGCCCGTTGAGCGGCGTCGAGACGATGGACACCGTCAGCGTCTGCGCCGCGGCCGGCGCGGCGGACAGCGCGAGGAGCGGCGCGGCGAGGACGGCGCACAGCCGCGCCGCGCGCACGAAACGACTCCCGCCCGTCATGCCTAGCGCGGGGGGGGGGGGGGGGGGGGGAGGAACGCCATCGCCATGCCCTCGATCCGTTGTCGCGCCGGCGCCTCGCGACGCCGCGCGCGGCGGGAGTTTAGACTCTCTCCCCCGCCCGCGTCAACGCCCCGGCCGGGCGATCGCGCTACGGCGCGGGCGCGCCGTCCGGCGGGAGCGCCGGGCAGGCGCCGCGCGGGGCGGTCGTCGGGTCGGGGACGAAGCCGTGCGCGACGCGGCGCGACTCCGGGGACGGTCCGGCGCGCGCCAGCAGCAGCGCCTTGAGCGCCGGCGCGGAGAGCGCCGGATCCTCGGCGAGAAGACAGGCGGCGAGCGCGGTCGTCCGCGCGGCGGCGAAACTCGAACCGGACACGACATGCTCCGCGCCGTCGAAACCGGCCGCGCGCAAATTCTCGGCCGCCACCATGACGTCGACGCTGCGGCGCCCCCAATTGGCGTCGCGGCGCAGGCGCCCGCCGGCGGTCGCCGCGGTGACGACGAGCTGGTTGGCGAGGCCGAGCGCCGCCGGATACATCGGGTCGCGGTCGAGGTCGCGGCGCCGGTTGCCCGCCGCCACGACGAACAGGATATGCGGGTTGCGGCGCGCCGCCGCTTCGTAGGCGCGCCAGCGGCCGCGGTCGGAGCTCGCCAGCGACAGGTTGACGACGCGCGCCCCGATGCGCGCCGCGTCGGCCACGAGGTCCGCCATGCGGTCCATGTCGGGGCGGGGATAGCGGTAGGGCGCCAGCCGGGCGGCGGGAGATTCGCGCAGCAACAGGCTCGCCGTCCGCGTGCCGTGGCGCGCCGGAAACAGCGGCGAGCGCACGGGGTCGGAATCGAAGGGCCGCGGGTCGAGGTCCCAATAGTCGTATCCGAGCGGCGCGCCGTCCGCGCCGCGCGCGAGCCGCGCCGCGATCTCCGGCAACAGGTAGTTCACCCCGGTGTCGACGAGGGCGACCACGGGCCCGCTCCCGCCGGCCTCCGGCGCGGGCGGCGGAGGCGGGTCGACCGGCAGGCTCTCCCCGGTGGGTTCGAGGCGGGAATCGAGGAGGTCGATCGCCGCCGGCGCGCCGTCCGGACCGCGCCGCAGCCGCCGCGCGCCGCGGACGCGGCACTGCGAATCGGCGATGACGGCGAGCACGACGCGGCCGTCCGCGTCCGCGCGCGCTTCGATCGTCACCCGGCCCCGCGCGCCGGGCCGCGCCAGCCGGGAGAGCGCGAGCGCCGCGCCGTCGAGCGCGAATTCGACGCGCCAGCCGAACATGTCGACGGCGCGCGCCCGGCCGTTCTGGCCGCGGTACCCCGGCAGATGGGGGCCGATCTCCGCCGCTTCGGCGGGATGCGCGACGGCGCAGGCGCGCTCCAGCGCGATCCGCGCAGCGGCCAGGTAATCGGGCGGCGCGCCGTCCTCCGCCGGCGCCGCGGCGGCGCAGGCGGCGAAGAGGACGGCGGACGCCGCGCGCCTCACCAGGGCCGGGCGACCTCGGTGTCGCGCATCCGCGCCTGGCGCCATTGCTGGCGCAGCGCTTCGGCCGCCCGGGCGCGGTCGCGCGCCAGGTCGACCGTCTCCTGGGCCTGTTCGGCGGTCATCTCGCGCTGCGCGCCGCCGGCCTGGGCCTGCGCCGAGTCGTCCTGCGACGGCGCGCCCCGGGGCGCCTGCTGGCCCTGCGCGCCTTGCGGCTCCTCTCCTCGCTCGGCGGATTCCTCGGCGTCGCGGGAGCCGTCGCCGTCGGACGGGTCGTCGAAGAACTGCCCCTGGTTCTGCGACGGGGTGACGTCCACGGCCTCGGGGTTCTGTATCCCCTGCATGCGCTGGCGGCGCAGCTCGTCGTGCATGAGGTCGGCGAGCTCGAGGTTGTACATCGCGTCGGCGAGGCCGGGGTCGAGCGCCAGCGCCTCGCGGTAACTCCGCATCGCCTCGCGGATCGGCGTCACCGCGTCGCGAAAGGTCCGCATGGCGTTGATCGCCACCTGGTATTGCACGTTGCCCAGATTGTAGAAGGCGCGCGCGGCGAGGCGGCGGTCGTCGGTGTCGACGGCGCGGGTGAAGGCGGCGCGCGCCGCCTTGAGCTCGCGCAGTTTGAACAGCGCCGCGCCGCGGTTGAAGGCGATCTCCGGCGCCTCCGGCGCCATGTCCAGGGCGATGTCGTACAGGTCGGCGGCGTCGCGGTAGCGCGCCTCCGAGAACGCGGCGTTCGCCAGCGCGACCGCCCGGTACGGCGTGTCCACGTCCTCGAACCCGCACAGGAGAGGCGCCAGGAGAGCCGCCGCGCATCGCCAATTTCGCATCGCCTACGCCTTCTCCGTCCGCCGCGCCGGGCGCTCCGGAATTACCATTTCCGCCGCCAGAAGGAGGAGGGCGAGGACGGCGAACGGCGCGTAGCGGTCGGCCTGGCGCGCACCCTGTTCGGTCTCCAATTCGCGCAGCGGCTTGCCGGCGATCTCCGCCTCGAACAATTCGTCGAGCGCGATGGGGCCGGTGCGCGCCCGGAGGTAGGCGCCGCCGCCGGCGCGCGCCATCGCCCGCAGCCGCGACTCGCCCATGACCGACACCACGTCGGCGCCGCCGAAGCGGAGGTATTGCCGCGCCCCCTCCTCGGTGACGACGGGAACGCGCGCGCCGTCGGCGGGGTCGCCGATTCCGACCGTGTAGAGCGCCACCCCCTCGTCGGCGGCCTGCCGCGCCGCCGCCTCGGCGCCGCCGCGATGGTCCTCGCCGTCGCTGACCAGGATCAGGTCGGTGTGCGGCGCGTCGAGGGCGCCGAAGCCGAACAGGGTCTTGCGCACCGCGTCGCCGAGCGCGCTGCCGCGGCGGTCCATCGTCTCGGTCCCCACCTGGGCGAGACGTTCGAGGAAGAACCCGTAATCGAGCGTCAACGGGCTTTGCAGCCGCGTCCGCCCGGCGAAGACCGCCAGCCCCAGGCGGTAGCCGCCGCGCTCCCGCAGCGCATCGGCGAGGCCGGCGATGGCGGCCTTGGCCGCCTCCAGCCGGTTCGGCTGCGCGTCCTCCGCCAGCATGCTGCGCGAAGCGTCCAGGAGGATGTAGATGTCGCGCCCGCGCCGCGCCGCGTCGCCCTCCTCGCGCCCCCATCGCGGCTGCATGGCGGCGACGGCGAGGGCGGCGACGGCGCCGACGAGACACGCCGCCCGGGCGGCGCGGCGGCGCCGGCTGTGCGCGCCGACCAGTTCCGCCGCCGCGCCCGGATCGACGAACTCCGCCAGCGCCCGGCGGCGCAGGCGGAACGCGCGGAGGTAGAGCCAGGCGAGGACGGGAACCGCCGCCAGCGCCGCCGCGATCCAGGGCGCCCCGAAACTCACGGCAGCGCCCTGAGCCGCGTATTGACGAGCGCGGCCTCGGCGCACAGCAGCAGCAGCGCGCACAGGAGGAGCGCGGGGAAGCCCTCGACGTAGCGCTGGTATTGCTCGGCGACGTTGGTGGACTTCTCCAGCCGGTCGATCTCGGCGTAGATCTCGCGCAGCGCCGCGCCGTCGGTGGCGCGGAAGTAGCGCCCGCCGGTGGCCTCGGCGACGTCGGCGAGCATGCGCTCGTCGATGAACACCTGGGTGGGGACCATGACCACGGTGTCATCGCCCTGGCGTACCGGGGTCATGGCGACGCCGCGGGTGCCGGCGCCGATGGCGTGGATCCTGATCCCCAGCGCCTTCGCCGCGGCGGCGGCGTCGACCGGCCCGGTGGCGCCGGCGTTGTTGCTGCCGTCGGTGAGCAGGATCATCACCCTGCTCTTGGCGCCGGCGCGCTGGAGCAGTTCGGCGCCCATCGCCAGGGCGTCGCCGATCGCCGTGCCGTCTTCTTCGGAGACCTGGACGATGTCGATCTCGTCGAGCGCCAGAAGGAGCGCGTCGTGGTCGAGGGTGAGCGGACTGAGATTGTCGCCGAAGCGGGCGAACGTCACCATGCCGATCAGGTCGCCCTCGCGCCCCGATTCCGATTCGCCCTCTCCTTCCCCCTCCCCCTCGATGAAGTCGCGAAAGGTCTCCTTCACCACTTCGAGGCGGTTGGCCGGCTCCTCGCCGATCTGCAGGTCGAGCGCGCCCATGCTGCTGGAGACGTCGACGACCATGACGATGGCGATGCCGTCGCGGTAGATGCGCGTCACCTGCTGGCCCCATTGCGGACGCGCCAGCGCCGCGACGCACAGGGCGAGGACCAGCAGGCGGACCCAGGGCAGCGCCGCGCGCAGCCGCGTCATGAAGGTGGCGCCGAGGATTTCGAGATCCCCGGTCGCGGTGTATCCCACTCCGGCGGGGCGGTCGCGGCGGCGCAGCCACAGGAACAGCGCCGGCGGGACGGCGAGCAGCAGCAGCGCCCAGGGGTTCTCGAACCTCACGGCGCGCTCACCCGACCTCGGCGGCGCGCGCGGCCGGAACGCGCGCCGCCGGGTCGGCGGTGTCGCGCACGAAGCCGGCGGCGTTGGCGAGCGCCGCCGCCGGCTCCCCTTCGCCGGGGCGGTGGCGGGCGAACTTCACCCGGTCGCAGGCGCCGAGAAACGCGCGCAGCGCGCCGCCATGGCCGGCGATCTCCTCGCGCGCCGCGGCCTCGCGCAGCGCCTCCTCGGTGGTGCGCTCCGCCGCGCGCAGGCCGAACCGCCAGTCGAGATAGCGCCGCAGGACGCGCGACACGCGGACGTAGAACGCGTCCAGCTTCGCCTGCGTATCCAGTCCGGAGGCGTCGAGGCGCGCGAGGGCGGCGAGCGCCATCGCATGCGCGCTCTCCATCGGCGCGGCGCGGACCGCCCCGATCCTCCCGCGCCGCCGCCACAACAGGACGGCCGCGGCGGCGGCGAGGACGGCCGCGGCGGCGGCGGCGAGGACCTCCCGCCACGGCAGCGGCGAGGGCGGCGGCGGCGGCAGGGGAACCGGCCCCAATATGTCCTTGGGTTCGGTGAAGTCGGCGTCGGGCGGCAGGACCGACGTCACCTCGACGGGCAGCGGGCCGATGCGCAGGAAGTCGGTCGCCGCGGCGCGGTCGGTAATCGGCGCCGCCGTCCGGCATTCGTTGAGATAGACGCAGGCGATGGACGGAACCTCGCGCCCGTCGAGGATGTTGAGGGTGAGCGCGCGGATTTCGACCTCCCCGGCCTCCCTGGGATCGAGGAAATAGCGGCGTTCGTTGCGCACCAGGCGGTCGCCCGCGCTGGCGACCGTGAACGGGCCGGCCTTCTCCTCGCGCAGCAGCTGGAAGCCGCCGATTTCGCCCACCACGCGGGGGAAGCTCACGAGGATCCACGGCGGGGCCTCGACGGCGAGCACGGCCTTCACCGTATCGACCACCGGCACGGTGTCGCGGTCGGCGGAGAACACCACGCGCACCGGGCCCAGGGTCTTCTCGACCGACACGGCGCCCGGATCCGTCGTCGGCCCGTCGCGCGCCTCCCGCGCCACCTGCGCCGCCGCCGGGGCGGCGGCGAGGGACAGGGCGAGGAGAGGCGCGGCGAGCCGTGTCACCGGCCCTCCCCGAGCCGCCGTTCGCGGCGGCGGAAGAAGCGCATCAGCGGGCCGACATAGGGCTTCTCGGTCGGGACCTCGACGAAATCGACCCCGAGCGCGCGGAACAGGCGGCGGCGCTCGGCGCGCGCGCCCTCGCGCAGCGCCCGGAAGCGCTCGCGGACCGCGCGGCTGCCGGTGTCCACCAGCCGCTCCCGCCCGGTCTCGAGGTCGCGCAGGCGGACGAAGCCCACATCGGGCAGGGCGTAGTCGCGGCGGTCGAGGAGGCAGATGGGCACGACGTCGTGGCGCTGGCGGACGAGGCGGAGCGGGCGTTCGAAATCGGCGGCGAAGAAGTCGGAGAGGAGGAAGACGATGGCGCGCCGGGGCATGACCTTGTGGAGGTACTCCAGCGCCCCGGCGACGTCGGTGCCGCGCCGGCGCGGCTGGAAGGCCAGCATGTCGCGGATCAGGCGCAGGGCGCGGTTCCGGCCCTTGCGCGGCGGCAGGAACAGCTCCACCCGGTCGGTGAAGAGGATCAACCCCACCTTGTCGTTGTTGCCGATGGCGGAGAGCGCCAGCACCGCGGCGAGCTCCACGGCGACCCGCGCCTTGCCGCGCGGCGCGGACGAGAAGCGGCCCGACGCGCTCAGGTCGATCAGCAGCATGACCGTCAGTTCGCGCTCCTCGACGTAGCGCTTGACGAAAGGCTGGGCCATGCGCGCGGTGACGTTCCAGTCGATGGTGCGCACGTCGTCGCCGGGGACGTATTCGCGGACCTCGGCGAATTCGATCCCCCTGCCCTTGAAGACGCTGTGGTATTCGCCGGCGAAAATTCCGTCGACGAGGCGCCGGGTGCGGATGTGCACCTGGCGCGCCTGCTTGAAGACCTCGGCGGGGAGCATGGCGGCGGACGGGCGGGCGCGGACCGGCGCTCAGGGCACGGGCATGCGGTCGAAGAGCTGCTGGAGGATGTCCTCCACCGACATGTCCGCCGCCTCGGCCTCGTAGGTGATCAGCACCCGGTGGCGGAGGACGTCGCGGCCGATGGCCTTCACGTCCTCCGGCGCGACGTAGCCGCGGCCGTGGATGAACGCCATCGCCCGGGCGGCGAGGGCGAGGTAGATCGAGGCGCGCGGCGAGGCGCCGAAATCGATGTAGCGCGCCAGGTCCTCCAGCCCGTGCGCCGCCGGGTCGCGCGTCGCCAGCACCAGGTCGACGATGTAGTTCTTGATCTTGGCGTCGATATAGACGTCGTCGACCACCCGCCGCGCGGCGAGGACGGCGACGGCGTCGGCGACGGCGGGGACGGGCTCCTCCTCCGCCGTGGTGGCCATGCGCTCGAGGATTTCGAGCTCCTCGCCGCGCTCGGGGTAGCCGATGCGCAGTTTGAGCATGAAGCGGTCGGTCTGCGCCTCCGGCAGCGGGTAGGTGCCCTCCTGCTCCAGCGGGTTCTGCGTCGCCAGCACGAGGAACGGGCGCGGCAGGGGGAAGCTTTCGTCGCCGATGGTGACCTGCTTCTCCTGCATGGCCTCCAGCAGCGCGCTTTGCACCTTGGCCGGGGCGCGGTTGATCTCGTCGGCGAGCACGAGGTTGGCGAAGACCGGCCCCTTGCGGACGCGGAACTCGCCCGATTGCGGCTGGTATATCAGGGTGCCCACGAGGTCCGCCGGCAGCAGGTCCGGGGTGAACTGGATGCGCTGGCAGTCGGCGTGGAGGGCCTGGGCGAGCGCCATGGCGGCGCGCGTCTTGGCGAGCCCCGGCGCGCCCTCGATGAGGACGTGGCCGTTGGCGAGCAGCCCGACGAGCAGCCGTTCGAGCATGTATTTCTGGCCGACGACGGTGCGTTCGAGCGCCTTCGTCAGTTTGTCGACGAAGGCGCCGTGCTCCTGGACGCGCGCGTCGATTTCGCCTACGTCGAACGGCATGGCGGCTCGCTTGGGCTGGGAGGTTCGGGCGGTGGCGGCGGGTCTATAGCACGCCCGCCCGGAGGGGAACAGGCGGCGGGCGGGACTCCGGCGGCTCTCGTTACGGCTGCGGTCGCCGGCGCTTCGCCGCAACGTCGAATCCGCCCTCGCTTGAAACCGGCGCGGCGGCGGCGTAGATTGCCGGAACGGGCGCCGGCGGTGGCGGCCCGGCGACGGGAAAGGCGAAACCCCGTGAACGGAACGCGGCGCGCTGGCGTGTGGATCGCTGTCCTGCTCGGAGTCCTGGCGTGGACTCCGGACGCGCCGCATGGCGGCGCCTTCGCCGCCGAACACGGGACCGCCGCGCATGCCGCGCCTTGCGGCGCCATGCACGGGGCGGAGGGCGGCGCGCACGGCGACGGATGCGCCCACACGGGCGCCGCGGAGTGCGGCTGCGCGGCGACCTGTTGCGCCGCCGCGCTCGACGCCGCGCCGGGCGCGCCGCGCGACGGCGCCGCCGGGGCGGCCGCGCCGCGCGGGCGGATAGCGGGAGGACAGGCGGCCGAACCGCCGACCCGGCCGCCGATCCGCGCAGCCTGACCGGGCGGAGCGGCGCCTCCCGGCGCGCGCTCCCCCCGCCCTCTCCGATTCGACGCTCACCGACGCCGCCGCGGCGCGCGGACACGCTGCGCGCGCGGGCCGCACGAGGACTCCCATGCGCGGACGCTACGCCGCCCTTTGCCTCCTTTCGCTCGCCGCCGGAGCGGCGGGGGGAATCGCGCTCGAACGGGCGCGGACGACCGACGGGAGCGCCCCCGGCCCCGAAGGGCCGAAGGTCCTGTACTGGGTCGCGCCGATGGACCCGAATTTCCGCCGCGACGGGCCGGGCAAATCGCCGATGGGGATGGACCTGGTCCCGGTTTACGAGGGCGGGGAGCCTGCGGGCGACCCCGCCGAAGTGCGCCTGTCGCCGCCGGAGATCGCCGCCATCGGCGTCCGGACCGCGGTCGCGCGCGTCGAGCCGGTGGCGCGGCGGATCGAGACCGTCGGCTTCGTCGGCTACGACGAACACCGGACGAGTCACATCCATACGCGGGTCGAGGGCTGGATCGACCGCCTGTCGGTCCGCGCCGTCGGCGACCGCGCGGCGCGCGGCGACCTGCTGTTCACGCTGTATGCGCCCGAAATCACCGTCGCCAGCAGCGAATTGCTGCGCGCGGAGCGGCGCGCCGACGCCGCCGAAATCGCCCGCACGCGCCTGAAACTGAGGAACTACGGCGTCACCGACGCGCAGATCGACGAAATGGCGGCGGCCGGCGAGCCGGCGCAATTCCTGCGCGTCCACGCCCCGCGCGACGGCGTGGTGACGGCGCTCGCCGCCGCCGACGGGATGTTCCTGAAGCCGGAGACGCGGGCGATGACGCTGGCCGACCTGTCCTCGGTGTGGCTGCTGGTCGACGTGTTCGAGCGCGACGCCGGCCTCGTCTCGGGCGCCGGCTGGCGGGTCCGCGCGCGGTTCGAGCACCTGCCGGGCCGGGCGTTCGAGGGGGAGATCGACTACGTCTATCCCGAGCTCGACGCCAGGACGCGCACCCTCCCCGTCCGCCTGCGCTTCGACAACCGGGAGGGGCTGTTGCGGCCCAACATGTTCGGCGCCGCGACGCTGGAGCCGGAGGCGGCGCGCGAGGCGGTGACGGTCCCCAGCGAGGCGGTGATCCGCACCGGCCGCGCGGAGCGGGTGATACTGAAGACCGGCGAGGGGAGGTTCCTCCCGCGCCTGGTGACGACGGGCCCGGGCGGCGATTTCGGCGCGGGCGGCCGGACCGAGATCGTCCAGGGCCTCGCGCCGGGCGAAGAGGTGGTGGCCTCGGCGCAGTTCCTCATCGACAGCGAGAGCGCGCTGGGCGCCGGCCTCGCGCGGCTGGCGCCGACCGAGGCCGAACCCGCGCACGGGGCCGGCGTGCTCGCCGAGGTGGACGCGGCGCGGCGTTCGGTCGCCATCCGCCACCGCGAGATCGAGGCGCTGGGCTGGCCGGCGCTGGAGACGCGGTTCGCGGCGCGCGCCGACGTAGCGCTGGACGGCCTGGAGCCCGGCGCGGAGGTGGAGTTCTCCGTCGTCCGGGGCGCGGACGGGCTGCTGGCGCTGACGGCCCTCGGCGCGGACGACGGCATAGCCGCGACGGGCGCCGGAATCCTCCACGCGGTGACGGCCGACGGATGGCTGACCGTGGAGCACGAACCCATCCCCGAACTGGGCTGGCCGGCGATGCGGATGGACCTGCCGGCCTCGGGCTTCGACCCCGCCGAAGCGCCGCTGGGCGAGCCGGTGGCGTTCGACCTCGCGGCGGCCGGCGACGGGCTGTACGCCATCGTCGCGGTGCGCCGGGCGGGGCGCGGCGCGGCCGGGGCGATAGACGGCGGCGCGGAGGCGGCGGACGCGCCGGCGAAGAAGCGGATGACCGCGGTCGGCACGATCAACCGCGTCGACGCGGCGGCGCGGTCGGCCAACGTCACCCACGGCCCGCTGGCCGAGATCGGGATGCCCGGAATGACGATGGACTTCGCGCTCGCGCCGGGCCTCGCCCCCGACAGCCTGCCGGTGGGCGCCGAGGCGCGGCTGACGCTCGAACAGGGGGCCGACTTCTCGCTGACGCTGGTCGGCGTCGAGACGGGTCCGGCGCCGTGATCCCCGCGGTCATCGGGGCGTCGATCGCCAACCGCGCCGTCGTCCTCGCGCTCGCGCTGATGCTGGCGGCGGCGGGGGTCCGGGCGGTGGTCGACACGCCCATCGACGCGATCCCCGACCTGTCCGACGTCCAGGTCATCGTCAAGACGCCGTGGCCGGGGCAGGCGCCGCAGGTGGTGGAGGACCAGATCACCTACCCCATCGCCACGGCGATGCTTTCGGTCCCGGGGGCGGTGGACGTGCGGGGGTTCTCGTTCTTCGGCGACAGTTACGTCTACGTCGTCTTCGAGGACGGGACGGACCTGTATTGGGCGCGCTCGCGGGTGCTGGAATACCTCGCGCAGGCGGCGCCGCGGCTGCCCGCGGGGGCGGCGCCGGAACTGGGGCCGGACGCCACCGGCGTGGGCTGGATCTACCAATACGTCCTCATCGACCGGACCGGCGAGCACGACCTGTCGGAGCTGCGCGCGCTCCAGGACTGGTGGCTGAAATACGAGCTCCAGGCGCTCGACGGCGTGTCCGAGGTCGCGACCATCGGCGGCATGGTCAAGCAGTACCAGGTGGTCGTGGACCCGAACAAACTGCGCGCGTTCGGGCTGACGCTGGGCGCGGCGCGCGCCGCCGTCGAGGCGTCGAGCCGCGAGGCGGGCGGCAGCGTCATCGAGATGGGCGAGGCGGAATACATGGTCCGCGCCCGGGGCTACGTCGACGAGATCGCCGATCTCGAACGCGCGCCGCTGGCGGTCAACGCGCGCGGCGCGGCGCTGACGCTGGGCGACGTGGCCGACATCCGCCTCGGCCCGGAAATGCGCCGCGGAGTCGGCGACTTCAACGGCGAGGGCGACGCGGTCGGCGGAGTCGCGATCATGCGCTGGGGCGGCGACGCGCTGACGACCATCCGCGCGGTCGCGGAGAAGCTCGACGAGCTGCGGCCGAGCCTGCCGGACGGGGTCGAGATCGTGACGACCTACGACCGCTCGGGGGTCATCGAGCGGGCAGTGGACAATCTGCGCGACAAGCTCGCCAAGGAGTTCGTCGCCGTCGTCCTGGTGTGCGCGGCGTTCCTCCTGCACCTGCGCTCGTCGCTGGTGGTGCTGCTGTCGCTGCCGCTGGGGATACTCGCGGCGTTCGTCGCCATGGCGGCGCAAGGGGTGAACGCCAACATCATGTCGCTCGGCGGCATAGCCATCGCCGTCGGCGCGATGGTGGACGCGGCGATCGTCATGATCGAGGCGATGCACCGGCGGATGGAGCGCGAGCCGCTCACCGCCCGGAACCGCTGGCGCGTCGTCGGCGAATGCTGTTCGGAGGTGGGGCCGGCGCTGTTCTATTCGCTCGCCATCGTCACGGTGAGCTTCCTGCCGGTCTTCGCGCTGGAGGCGCAGGAGGGGCGGCTGTTCAAGCCCCTCGCCTTCACCAAGACCTATGCGATGGCGGCGGCGGCGGCGCTGTCCGTCACCGTCGTCCCGGTGCTGATGGGGTATTTCGTCCGCGGCCGGGTTCCGCCGGAGCGCAAGAACCCGCTCAACCGGCTGTGCCTCCTGATCTATCGGCCGTTCCTGGACGCCGCGGTGGCGTGGCCGTGGGCGGCGTGCGCGCTGGCGGTCCTGGTCGCCGCCTCGGCGTGGTGGCCGTTGCAGCGAATCGGCGCCGAGTTCATGCCCGAGCTCGACGAGGGCGATCTCCTCTACATGCCCTCGCTCCACCCCGGCGTCTCCATCGGCAAGGCGCGCGAGGTGCTGCGGCAGACGGACCGCATGATCGCCTCCGTGCCGGAGGTCCTGACGGTCCACGGCAAGCTCGGCCGCGCCGACACCGCCACCGACCCCGCGCCGCTCACCATGATCGAGACGACGATCCGGCTGCGCCCGCGCGCCGAATGGCGGCCGGGAATGACGATGGAGGGGATCCGCGGCGCGCTCGACCGCGCGGTGCAGGTCCCCGGCGTGACCAACGTCTGGATCCAGCCGATCAAGAACCGCATCGACATGCTCGCCACCGGCGTCAAGACGCCGGTGGGGGTGAAGGTCTCCGGCGCGGACCTGGCCGAGATCGAGCGCATCGCGGTGGCGGTCGAGCGCGCCGTCGCCGAGGTCCCCGGAACCGCCTCGGCCTACGCCGAGCGCCCGGTGGGCGGCCGCTTCGTCGAGATCGACATCGACCGCGCGGCCGCCGCCCGCTACATGCTGACCGTCCGCGACGTGCAGGAGGTGGTGCAGACCGCCGTGGGCGGCATGACCATCGCCGAAAGCGTCGAGGGGCTGGAGCGCTTCCCCATCAATTTGCGCTATCCGCGCGACTGGCGCGACAGCCCGGACCGGCTGCGCGCGCTTCCCGTCGTCACGCCGTCCGGGGCGCACATCCCGCTCGGCGCGGTGGCGCGCATCGCGGTCGCGGACGGCCCCGGCATGATCCGCTCGGAGAACGCGCGCCGCACCGGCTTCGTGTTCATCGACATCGCCGGGCGCGACCTCGGCGGCTACGTCCGCGAGGCGCGGCGGGTCGTGGCGGAAAAGGTGGACCTGCCGCCGGGCTATTCGCTGAACTGGTCGGGCCAGTACGAATACATCGAGCGGGTCCGCGACAGGCTGGCGGTGATGGCGCCGGCGACGCTGGCGATCATCGCGCTCATGCTGTTCCTGGCGTTCCGCCGCGCGGCGGAGGCGCTGATCGTCCTGAGCGCGCTGCCGATGGCGCTCGCCGGCGGGGTGTGGTTCGTCTGGTGGCTGGGCTTCGACCTGTCGGTGGCGGTCGCGGTGGGGTTCATCGCCCTTGCCGGGGTCGCCGTCGAGACCGCCATCGTCATGCTGCTCTACCTGAACCTGGCCTGGGACCGCCGCGCCGCGCAGGCGCGCGCGGACGGCCGCCCGTTGACCGGCGCGGACGTGGAGGCGGCGGTGTTCGAGGGCGCGCTGCTGCGCCTGCGGCCGAAACTGATGACCGTCGCGACCATCCTCGCCGGGTTGATCCCGATCATGATCGGCGACGCCACGGGGTCGGAGGCGATGAAGCGCGTCGCCGCGCCGATGGTCGGCGGCATGGCGACGGCGACGCTGCTGACGCTGTTCGCGATCCCCGCGATTTTCGTCATCTGGAAGCGGCTCGCGCTGCGCGGCGCGAACCGGCGCCTCGGCGCCGGGGCCGCCTCCGCGCCCGCGCCGGCGGATGCGCCGCCGGCGCCCCATCCCCGCACTTCGTGAAAGGAGAGTTCCCATGCGCGGAATCCCGACGATCCTGGCTTGCGCGATCCTGCTCGCGGCGGCGCCGCTGGCCGGAATGGAGCATGGCGGCCACGGCGATCACGGCGATCACGACGCTCCGGACGGCATGGCCGGGACCGTGCGCGCGGCGGCCGTGGTGCACGCCATCGCCGACGGGACGGTCAACCTGACCCATGACCCGATCCCGGAGATCGGCTGGCCGGCGATGACGATGGACCTGCCGATCCTGGAGGGCGCCCGTATCGGCGGCGTCGCGCCGGGCGACAAGGCGACGGTCACGCTGGAGAAGGGCCCCGACGGCGTTTACGGCGTGCGCATGCTCATGCGCGCCGAATAGCGGCGGCGCGGCGGCGTCCTCGCGCCGCCGCGCTTGCATTCGCCCCGGCGCTATGGTAGCCTTGCCGGACGCTGCGAGTCGAGGGAATGGCGATGACGTCCCCCCCCCCCCCGCCCGACATGACGGGCCGGCGCCGTTTCGTGCGCGCGGCGCGGCTGTGCGCCGTCCTCGCCGCGCCGCTCCTCGCCCTCGCCGCCGCGCCGGCCGCGGCGCAGGTGACGGTGTCCATCACCTCGACGCCGGCCAACGGGGAGTATTACGTCGCCGGAGAGGCGATCACCGCCCGGATCAGCGGCCTCCCCATCATCACACAAACGAGTCCCAACCCCTTTTCCGCGAGCCGGATGTCTCTCGACATCGGCGGCGTCACGCGGCAGGCCAGCGTGACCACGGTCCTCAATCCTCCTAATTACCCTAGCGGTGACGTGGACTTTTCGTACACGGTGGTGGCCGCCGACTACGACGCGGACGGCGTCTCCATTCCGCAGAACTCCATCAGCGGCACGGGGTGGCGAACCGGAGCAGGCGCCAATACCGTGAACCGCGACCACGCCGCCCTGCCCGCCCAGTCCGCCCACAGGGTCATCGGGCCCTCCGCGTCGATTTCGTCCACGACTCCGGCGGCCCTGACCGAGGGCAACCTCAACGGCGCCACCGTCGCCGTGGCGCTGAGCGGCGTGACGTTCGAGAGCGGGGTGACGGCGTCGAGTTTCGAACTCGTGACGGCGCTGAGCGGCGTGACGATCGACAGCGTGTCGAGCGTGTCGAGCGGCGATACGTCGGCGACGCTGACGCTTTCGTCGACGGCCGACATATCCGCCGCCGCCGATCTGGCGGTGAAGGTGCTGGCGGCCGCCCATTCGGGCAGCGTGGACCTGACCGCCGCGGCGGTGAGCGTGGCGCCGGTTCTGGCGGCGGGTCCCGGGGCCTCCACCGGCGCGCTCTCCGTCGCGGTGGAGGAGGGGTCCATGGTCGGCTGGGACGTGGTGCTGAGCGCGGATCCGGGCGCCGGCTGCACCGGCGGGGTGACGATAGGAGTTACCAGCGGCGACACGGCGGCCGTCACGGTGTCTCCGGCGACGCTCACCTTCACCACCGCGAACTGGGACACGGCGCAAACGGTGACGGCGACCGGGGTGGAGGACGGCGACCTTGCGGACGAGACGGTGACGATAAGCCACATGGTGACGGCGACCGGCTGCGCCGCGGCGTACCCGACGGGACTTTCCATCGCCGGCGTGACGGTGTCGGTGGACGACGACGACACGGCGCTCTTCTCTATCGACTCGCCGCGGGTGGCGGAGGGCGGCGCCGGCGACACGCCGACGCTGGAGTTCACGGTGACTTTGTCTCCGGCCGCGTCGGTGCAGGCGACGGTGGCCTACGCCGACTCGATGGGCGGCTCGGCGGACCCGGGGGCGGGGATGGATTACACGGCGGTTACGGCTGGCGCGCTGACCTTCGCGCCGGGTGTGACGACCCAGACCGTCTCCGTGACGGTGACGGGCGACGCCACGGCGGAGTCGGACGAGACCGTCCGGTTGCAGTTGAGCAACCCCACTCCGTCCGGGTTCATCATCGCGACGGGGATGGGGACGGGGACAGGGACCATCATCGACGACGACACGCCGACGCTGACGATCGATTCGCCGCGCGTGGCGGAGGGGAACTCCGGAACGACGGAACTGGTGTTCACGGTGACGCTGTCGCCGGCCGCCGGGTCGCCGGTGACGGTGGAGTGGTCGGACGGGGGCGGCGGGACGGCGGCGTCGGGAATCGACTACACGGCGATCACCGGCGGGACGCTGACCTTCGCCGCCGGGGAGACGAGCAAGACGGCCTCGGTGGAGGTGCGGGGAGACGGAGCGGTCGAACCCGACGAGACGGTGCGGGTGCGGATCGACAGCCCGAATCCGTCCGCGACGCCCATCCGCAACGCGGACGGAGTCACCGCCGCGCACGCCATCGGCGTCGGGACGATCACGAACGACGACGCGCCGCCTGCGCCGCCTGCGCCGCCTCCGCCGCCGCCATCGGCGGAGAAACTGGTCCTCTCCGCGACGGAGCTGGAGGTCGCGACGGGCGCGGAGGGCGCGTCCTACACCTTGCGCCTGGGCGCGGCTCCGACCGGGGCGGTTACGGTGGCGATCTCCAGCGACGCCCCCGACGTGACGGCGGCGCCCGCGTCGCTGTCGTTCGACGCGTCGAACTGGAGCGCGCCGCAAACCGTGACGGTGACGGCGGCGGCGGACGACGACGACTACGCCGACACGGCGCAGCTCACGCACACGGCGAGCGGCGGCGGCCTGGACGGCGAAACGAAGACCCTTGCGGCGCTGGTGTCGGAGCCCGGCGATACGCGGGTTCGGGCGCCCGCGGCGGGCGCGGCGGCGGCTTACATGGTGGGCGAACATCGCGTCGAGGTCCGCGCCGAGGCGGGGGTTCCGCCGGGCGTCGAGATCGTTCCTCCGGCGGCGCTGGCGGCGGACCTGTCGGTGACGCTGCGCCCGGTTTCGGACGACGTGTCGCTGGCGCCCGGCGTTTTCGCCTTCGGCGCCGCGGAGGATGCGCAAGTGGTCGTGGACGTCTCGGTTACGGGCGTTCCGGCGGCGGGGCTGGAACTGTGCCTGCCTGCGTCTGCGGCGCTGCGGGAAGCGTCGGGCGGTCGCGCGTTGACGCTGCTGCGCCATGACGGGACCGCGTGGGTCGAGGTCGCGGGGGCGCAGCTGGACGAGGCGGAAGAGCGGGTGTGCGCGGCGGGGATTACCGAGTTCTCGCCCTTCGCGGTGGGCTGGCGCGCGGACGTCCCGGCGGTGGCCGACCGGTCGGACGCGCGGACGCGGCTTACTGCGGTCAACCGGTCGATCCTGCCGGAAGTGTCGCGGGCGATGTGGGATAGCGCGGCGGGCGCGGTGGCGCGGCGTTTCGGCGACGGCGCGCCTGCGGGCTACGACGGCGGGGCGGACGCCAACGCCGCGGCGTGGGCTGCGGACGCGCTGTCGTGGCTGGCGGGCCGGCTGGGCGCTCCGGGCGGCGCGTCTGCGGCCCGCGCGCGCGGCCCCGCACTCTTCCACGACCCGCGGCCCTACGGCCCGCCCGAGGACTCTCCTGCGCCTCCGGGCGCGGGGTGGCGGGCGTTGCTGCCGGGTTCGGCGTTCGCGTTGGGGCTGTCGGGCGGCGCGTCCGGGGACGGCCCCGACGCGGCGCTGTGGGGTTCGGGCGACCGGCGGTCGCTGTCTCTCGACGACGGGGCGCTGTCTTGGGAGGGCGAGGTTACGGCGCTGCACGCCGGGGCCGATGCGCGGACGGCTCCGGACGGTTCGGGCGGGCGCGTCCTCGGCGGCGTGTCGGCGGCGTGGTCTGAGAGCGGTATCGACTACACCGATACGGGCGGCGCGGAGTCGG
Organism: Alphaproteobacteria bacterium; assembly: GCA_965242575.1. GTDB lineage: Bacteria > Pseudomonadota > Alphaproteobacteria > UBA7887 > UBA7887 > JANQOH01. Next base: position 323,886 of record OZ251461.1, on the reverse strand, counting down.
TGAAGGGCCGCCACGAGGCGCGGATGGCGAGCGTCCAGCCCTATGTGGGGTGGCTTGCGGGCGATGGGTCTCGGGCGTGGGCTGCGCTGTCGCACGGTCGCGGCGAGGTGGAGCTCGCCGACGCCGCTGCGGGCGCCGCGGATTCGTCGGCGACGTTGACCGCCGCGGCCATCGGCGCGCGGACGCGTGCGCTGTCTCGTGGCGCTGCGGCGGTGGATGTGAAGGGGGAGGCGCAGGCGGCGCGCTTCGCGCTCGACGGCGACGACAATCTCATCGAAGGGCTGTCGGCGCGGACGTTCCGGCTGCGGGTTGCGGCGGAGGGGCGCTACGTCATCGCGTTCGCGAACGGCGGGTCTCTGACTCCGTCGCTTGAGGCGGGGTTGCGTTGGGACGGCGGCGACGGCGCGGCGGGCGCGGGCGTGGAGTTGGGCGGCGGCGCGGCGTGGTCGGCTCCGTCTTCGCCGTTGACGCTGGAGGCGCGCGGCCGTGCGTTGCTGGCGCATGGCGGCGATGCGGAGGAATGGGGCGTGGGCGGCGCGCTGCGGGTTGCGCCGGGCTCCGGCGGCCTGGGGCTGTCGCTGGCGCTGTCTCCGTCGTGGGGCGCAGCCGATAGCGGCCTCGCGCGGCTGTGGAGCGCCGACGCGGCGCGCGCGGATACGTCGCAGAGGGCCGGGGGCCGCCTCGACGCCGAGGCGGGCTACGGGTTGCGCGCGTTGGGCGGCGTTGCGACGCCGCTGGCGGGTTTCGCGCTCACCGGCGACCGCTCGCGCGAATGGCGCGTCGGCGGCCGCCTCGCCCTCGCCGAGGCGCTCGACCTGGCCCTCGCGACGTCGCTGCGCGAAACCCGGACCGGCGCCCCCGACCGCCGCATCGCCCTCGACTTCCGACTCCGCTGGTAGCCGCGGGACCGCCGGCGTCTCTGTACCCGTTGGGCGGCTGGGTCGTGCGATTGTGGTCTTCCGGTGGGATCGCCCGGAGCGCGTAGCGCGGAGGGCGATCCCACCGGAAGACGGGCAGGTTTTTCCGTATGCTCCAGGTCTTCGCCCGTGGTGGGTGGAGCGGGCCGGCCGGTCGGGAGCTACCTTGCGTCTCTTGCGCCTTGAGCGCCTCCGGCGGACCTGTGCCCCGACCATCGGCCGCGATGGACGCCCCGTGGGGAGTTTGCGCCTTCGAGCGCCAGTGCAGGGATCGGCGAGCATCGCGGAGGCCTCGTCACGACAGGGAGGAACACGATGGCGGAACCCGACATCTTCGTCGGCGTCGATTGGGGGTCGCGGACCCATCAGGTCTGCATCGTCGATAACGCCGGACGGGTGCGCGACGAGCGGGCGTTCGAACACGGCGGGCGGGGACTGGCGGACCTGGCCGACTGGATACTGGAGGCGGCCCCGCCGGACCGCGCGGTCGTGGCCATCGAGGTCCCGCACGGGCCGGTGGTCGAGAGCCCGATGGCGCGCCAACTCGCGGCGCACTCCATCAATCCCAAGCAACTCGACTGCTTCCGCGACCGCATCTCGCCAGCCGGAGCCAAGGACGACCGCCGCGACGACCGCGTCCTCGCCGACGCGCTGCGCACGGACCGCAGATACTCCCGCCGCCTCGACGCCGAGGACCCGGAAATCGTCGCACTGCGCGCGCGCACTCACACCGCCGAGGACCTCGCCAGAGAGCGCAACCGCCTCGCCAACCGCTTGCGCGAGCAACTCCGGCGCTACTACCCGCAGTTCCTCGAACTCAGCGCCGACCTCACCAGGGAATGGGTCCTCGAACTGTGGACACGCGCCCCCACCCCGGACAAGGCCCGCCGCCTCCGCAAGACCACCATGCAGCGCATCCTCAAGCGCCACCGCGTCCGCGCCATCGACGCAGACACCGCGATGCGCCACCCTGCGCAACCCGCCCATCCCCGTCGCGCCCGGAACAACCGAGGCCGCCATAGCCCACATCGAAAGCCTCGTCCCCCGAGAGGCGTCGCAGACAGGCCCCGCGCCGTCGCTTGCGCCATGCTACAGGCGCGCGCCATGTTCAACCCCGCATACCCCGCGCACAAAATGCCGCATGACCAAACGCCCCTTTTACAACGGGTGGGGAGTCCGCCGGCCCGCGTCCGCGACGTCCGCAGCGGAAATTGCCGGCGGACGCCGGCGGTCCCAAGGGCGCCAGCCGCCGTGGAGCGGCGAGGTTCCCCATAATGAGAATCGCTGAACCGCCGCCGCGAAATTAATTTTCGCGTCGACCGCGCGCTTCCGGGCGCAACGATCGCAACCGCCGCACGGTCGGCGCGCGGAGAGGACGCAGATGGCCGAATTCGATGTCGACGCCTCCGGTCGCCGGGCCGGAGCGACGGGAGGCGGCTGGTGGCGCGAGCGCGACGCGGGGGTCGGCGCGGCGCACAGCTACCGCATGACGCTCCTCCACCGCGAGCGGAGCGCGCACCAGGACATCGCCGTTTACGAACACCCCGCGCTGGGGCGCGTCCTCGTCCTCGACGGACTCGTGCAGGCGGCGCAGGCGGACGAGTTCGTCTATCACGAAATGGCGGTCCATGTGGCGTTGTGCGCCCGGCCCGGGCCGGCGCCGGCGTCGGTGCTGGTCGTCGGCGGCGGCGACGGCGGCGTCCTCCGCGAGGCGCTGCGCCACGACCGCCGCTCGGTCGCCCGCGCCGCGACGGTCGAGATCGACGAACGGGTGGTCGCGGCCTCCGACCGCTGGCTCGGAATCCAGGGCGACCGCGCCGACCCGCGGGCCGAGCTGCACATAGCGGACGCGGCGGACTTCCTCGCCGCCGATACGCGCCTGTGGGACGTCGTCGTCCTCGACCTCACCGAGCCCGTCGGCCCGTCGCGGCGGCTGTTCTCGCCGGAGTTCCGCCGCGCGCTGGCGGCGCGCCTCGCGCCCGGCGGGGTCGTCGTCGATTCCGACAGCGTCGTGCTCACCGCCGCCGGGCCGCGATTCCTGCAAGAGCTCTGCGCCGGCGGCGCGCCCAACCTGGCGCGGCGGACGGCGCGCGCCGGCGCGCCGTGGCGCGTCTCCGCCTATTCCTCGGTCGTCCCGTCGTTCCCGGGCGGGCCGTTCGCGTTCTTCCTCTACGGGCGCGAGGAGCGCGACTGGAGCGTTCCGCTCCGCGCCGTGACGGGCCGCCATTACAACGCGGCCGTCCACCGCGCGGCGTTCGCCCTGCCGGAATGGTGGGGCGCGCTGTTTCGGGAGCCGGGCGATTCCTCGAGCCAGCGCTCGACGTGACGCGCGAATTCCTCGAAATCCCCGAGCCGTTCGGCGAGGAAGCGGGCCACGAGCTCGAGGTCGACGTCGAAATATCCGTGGACGGGCGCGCCGCGGAAGCCGGCGGCGTCACGGAAGCGCGCCGCCAGGCCCGGCGGCAGCGCGCCCGACGCCGCGAGGCCGTCGATGGCGGCCCGGTAGCTCTGGGGAGCGCGGCCGGCCGCCGATTCCAGATGGCAGGCGACGTCGAGCGCGATCTGCGCGCAGAACAGCAGGCCGCGCTCCACCGCCCAGCGCAATTCGGTGTCCGCCTCCAATTCGGCCGCCGACACGCCCGCGCGGCGGCGCAGCACGGCGACGGCCCGGCGCATCGCGCATAGGCGTTGCATGACGACGCGGCGATCCGCGCGGCCGGGGCTCATCTTCGCGCCGCCCGCCATGCGGCGTCCATCGCGTCCATCCACGGGACGAAGTCGCAATAGCGCGAGATCGCCCGGCCCTCGCGGGTCGTCGTCGCCCGGAGGTCGCGGGAGAACGCGCGCTCCCCGTCGCGCAGCACGCGGTGGTAGAGCAGCGGCGGCGCGCGGTTGAGCACCGCGACGTCGACGGCGTTCGTGCGCAGCGCGTCCATCAGGTCGGAGGCGACGCCGGCCCGGTAGCCCCACGGCCCCGCCGCCGCGCGCGCCATGTCCATGTCGACGTGGACGGCCACGTCGACGTCGCTGAGCGGGCCGGCGCCGCCGCGCGCGCGGGAGCCGAACAGGTAGGCCTCCTGGATCTCGGCGCGCGGCGCCAGCGCGCGGGCGATGCGCGCCAGAAGTTCGCGGTCGGGGCCGGCGTGCTCCATGCCGGCCATCGTAGCACGCCCGCGCGCGCGCCTCCGTCGCAGACGATTCGCCCGGCGATTCTGATTATGGGGAATCTCGCCGCTCCACAGCGGCCGGCGGTCCCGGGAAAGGCGGATCCGGGCTGCGCTCCGTCCATAACGAGAATTGCCGGTCGCGGACGGCTGACGGCGCGGCTGGCGGGCGGGCGGGCGGTCCGCTATGCCGATATGCTATCATGCCGTTCGGGCCGGCGCGCCGCCGGCGGGAGTTGGCCATGCCGCGTATCAATCCGTTCGTCGGTCTTTTCGTCGCCATCGTCGCGGTGCTGGCGGCGTTCGCCGCGCCCGTGGTCACGCTGCTGATCGCGCAGGGCGAGCGTCTGGCCGGCATCGAGGCGCGCATGGACGGACTCGAGGCCGGGCAAGCCGAAACGCGCGGCGAGATCGCGGAAGTGCGCGGCGAGATCGCGGAAGTGCGCGGCGAGATCGCGGAAGTGCGCGGCGATCTGGCCGCGGCCAATGCGCATCTGGCGCGGATCGAGGCCGGCCTCGAGTCCGTCGAAGCGGTGCAGGCCGAACACGGCGCGCGCCTGACGCGGATCGAGGCCGGCCTGGCGGCCGTCGAGGCGGTGCAGGCCGAGCACGGCGAGCGCCTGACGCGGATCGAGGCCGTGCAATCCGAACACGGCGCGCGCCTGACGCGGATCGAGTCCGGCCTGGAGTCCGTCGAGTCCGGCCTGGAGTCCGTCGAGTCGGGCCTCGAGGCCGTCGAGGCGGTGCAGTCCGAACACGGCGAGCGCCTGGCGCGGATCGGCGACGGCCTCGAAGCCGTCCGGACGGCGCAAGCCGGGCTGGAGGACGGACAGGCGGCGGTGCGCGGCGACCTGTCGGCGACGAACGAGCGCCTCGCACGCGTCGAGGGGACGGTGGCGGGGGCGCTGGCGCGCGCGTTCCCCGACCGCATGGCGCCCGACCGGATGGCGCAGGCGCCCGAAGCGGAAGCCGGCGCGGACGGCTGACGGCGCGGCTGGCGCGCGGGCGGGCGGACCGGTATGCTGCTTCGGCCGGCGCGCCGCCGGCGGGAGTTTCGTAGCGCCGAAGGTCAACCCGTTCGTCGGTCTTTTCGTCGCTCTCGTCACGACGCTGGCGGGGATACTCGTCCCCGTGTTCCTGCTCCTCCGCGCGGACATCGCCGATGTGCGCGGCGAAGTCGCCGATGTGCGCGGCGAAGTCGGCGAGGCGCGCGGCGAGCTGGCCGCAACCAACGAGCGCCTGACGCGGATCGAGTCCGGCCTGGAGTCCGTCGAGGCGGCGCAGGCCGAACATGGCCGGCGTCTGACGCGGATCGAGGCCACGCAAACCGAACACGGCGCGCGCCTGACGCGGATCGAGTCCGGCCTGGAGTCCGTCGAGGCGGCGCAGGCCGAACATGGCCAGCGCCTGACGCGGATCGAGTCCGCGCAGGCCGAGCACGGCGAACGCCTGACGCGGATCGAGTCCGGCCTGGAGTCCGTCGAGTCCGCGCAGTCCGAACACGGCGCGCGGCTGGGGGGAATCGAGGACGGGCTGTCGGCGACGAACGAGCGTCTGGCGCGTGTCGAGGGGACGGCGGCCGGGGCGCTGGGGCGCGGGTTCCCCGAACGGATGGCGCAAGCGCCCCAAGCCGAAGCCGGCGCGGGCGGCTGACGGCGCGGCCGGCGCGCGTGCGGGCGCGGCGCCATGCTGCTCCCGGCCGGCGGCGCGGACGATTCGCGGGGTCGATTCGCCCCGCCCGCCCGCGGCCCGTGAAATTTTGCGCCGGGCGCGGAAAATTCGTTGACGGCGCGCGCGGCGGGGTTATATTCCCCGGCAATCGCTTGCGGGGGTTGGCTTCGCGGGCGGGGAGTTCGCGCCGGATTCCGCGAAGGGGGGCTTGCGCTGTCCGCGCTTTCATGGCGTAATGCGAAGAATCGTCGACTCCGGCGGCCCCGCAAGGGCGAATGGCTTCCGAGCGCAAGAGACTTGCTGGGTGACCGATGCGAACGGCTAACCCTCATGGAGGAACCGCAATGCCACTGAGACTGGCGCTTATGGTCGCCATCGGAGCGCTGCTCGCGTTGGGCGCGTGCTCCAGCGACACGAAGACCGTCACGGCGCCGGCGGACCCGGACCCGGATCCGGCGCCGATGCAGCCGGACCCGGATCCGGACCCCGCCCCCACGCCCACCCCCACGACCGTGATGTTGCCGGCCGGGGCGGCGGACGACTTCCCGACGGGCGACACGCCCTTCACCATCCGGTCGATCTCCGGCGGGCACCCCGCGGCGGACGTGGACAGGAACGGCAACCGCTTCGTCGACATGAACGGGTACCGGTTCATCTGCCGGGGCGAGGACGCCTGCACCGTGACCGTGACCAAGTCCGCGGACGGCATGTTGTCCGTCGATGCGTCGGCCAACGTGCTGAGGGGCGAGGTCGCCAAAATCACGATGGCCGCCGGCGTCACGCGCTTCCTCCAGCCCTCGTCCGGGAACCGGCAGCAGTTCTCCATCGCGGCCGGCGGGACCATGACGCAGAACGGCGTCGTCATGAGCTGCCCCGCCGCCGCCTCCGACGGTTGCGTGGTGGTCATCGAAACGCGGCTGACGGACCCGGCCGACGCCGACAGCGCCCCCAAGACCGACACGGTCGCCACGGGCGGCGTTACGTTCGCTTCGGCGTATCCGGCTTTCTATCGGGGCCTCGCCTACCAGGCCCACGACGCGAACATGAAGAATCGCGATCCGTTGTCGCTTTCGCTGGCGCTCTCCGCCCCCGGTTTCGGCGCGGAGGAGGGCGGCACCAGCAACAGGGGCAGAACCATCTCGTTCCACACGGCGCCGGCGACGGGCGAGGATGTGGCTCCGCCCACCTCGAACTGGGGCAACGTCGCCGTCTTCGACGAGAAGGTCGCCGTCGCCCCCACCGCCCAGTCCGAGGACTCGAACAACGTGTTCGCCGGTTTCGCGGACGGAACCAGCGCCGCGAACAGGGCCAAGACCTATGGCGCCGTCCCGGTCAGGCGCGGGCTCGGGCTCGTCGCGACCGCGACCGCCGCCGACGCCGCCGCCGCGAACATCCTCCACGCCGACTACGCCGGCCCTTACGATGCGGGCGCGGTCGGGTGGATCGCGGAGCTGCCGGTCGACAGGACGACGAACGCGGAGGGGACGAAGGCGTTTTCGTTCGCCGGGACCGACATGCGGAGCCCCGCCGACCGGTTCACGATGGGCATCGCCAGAACGATAGCCCTGGACGGCGGGAGCGCCGACGACGCGTCGGACGACGGAACCCTGCACATCCAGGCGTTCACCAACTACGAAACCGACAAGATGACGGACCCGGCCGCCTCCTTCGGCGACGTCGACGCGGGCGCCCTCACGGGGCAGGTGCTGGTCGCTCCGACCGGCGGCGTCGTTCCGGACGCGCCCGCCGACCGGCAGACCATCGGCACGGACGAGACGAACGGCACGTTCAACGGCGTCCCCGGCGTCTTCACCTGCTCCAACGTGGCCGGGTGCGTCGTCACCACCGACGACGACGGCGCCCAGACCCTCACCGGCGGCTCGCTCGCCTTCACGCCCACCGAAGGCGCGCAGGTGGTGACCGACGATGCCGACTGGCTGGCTTTCGGCAGCTGGGCGGTGGCGATGGACGGCGGCCACACCGCGTTCGGCGCGTTCATCGACGGCGGCGATCCCTTCGACCCCGAAGGGGGCAGCACCGGCGCCACCCTTCTCACCGTCCAGGGGCAGGCCACCTATAACGGCGTCGCCCGCGGGCATTACGCCGAACACAACGACGGGATGCGGGACGCCGGCGTGTTCGGCGCGGTCGCCAAGTTCGTCGCGGATTACGGCTCGGCCACCGACTCCGGCACCGGCATTTACGGCACGCTGCGGGACTTCTCCACCACGTCCCACGGGTCGTCGACGGCGGTGGACCGGAGCGCGTGGGAGATCGACTTCGCCTCGGAAAGCGCGAAGTTCGCGTGGGTCGCCGCCAACCACGCCTACGGCTTCGGCATCGCCGCGGACGGCAAGTGGGGGGCGGGGAGCGACAACGGCCTCACCGGCAGCAGCGCGATGCAGCTGTTCGGCAACGGCGAGAACTCCTACGACCAGCCGACGGGGATCGCCGGGACGTTCTTCGTGGTCAGCGACCCCAACGACGACAACTACGATCTGAGCCTGATCGGCGCTTTCGGGGCGACGCGGTAACACGCCGCTCCGCAACGCCGGCGCAAGCGACGGGAAGGGCGGCCGAAAGGCCGCCCTTTCTTTTCGATCCGCGTCTTCCAGCGGCTCGGACGGAATCGCGCTTGCGCGCCGCCGCCGGGCCGGAGTAGCGTCGCCCGCGCCCGCGAACGGAGAACCGCCATATGCTCGACGCCTTGCGCCTCGCGTTCGACGAAGGCGTCGCCACCAGGGCCGACCTCGCGCGCCTCGAAGCGCGCCTGGCGATCTTCATCGCCGGCGCCGTCAAGCTCCCGTAGGCCGGCCGCGACCGAAGGGCGCCCGGGTAGCCCCGGCGCGCCCGCCGAGGTAAGGTGGCGCCGGGCGCGCCGGGCGCGCCGCGTCTTCCCCAACCGAGCCCGCCATGCCCCGCCTTTCCGCGCTTTTCGTCCGCGCCTTCGCGGCCGCGCTGTGGTGCTGCGCCGCCGCCGCGGCGTCCGCCGATTCCCACCTGTCCGCCGACCCGGTCGTCATGGAGGCGCGCGCCGCCGTGGAGGCGGGGGAGTTCGCCGCCGCGCTCGCGCTGCTGCGCCCGCTGGACCCGGCCGGGCGGGCGGACCGGACCGACGTGCTGTTCCTCACCGGGCTCGCCGCCATCGGCGCGGCGGAGGCGCGGGAGGACCCGGACGCCCGCGCGGCGCTGCTCGACGAGGCGATCCAGGCGCTCCGCGCCATTCTGGTCGACAGTCCGGACCTGGTGCGCGTGCGCCTCGAACTCGCGCGCGCCTTCTTCCTCAAGGAGGACGACGACCTGGCGCGCGGGCATTTCGAGCGCGTGCTGGCCGGCGGCGTCCGCCAGGAGGTGGCGGCGACCGTCCAGGGCTTTCTCGGCGCCATCCGCGCCCGCAAGCGGTGGACGGCCTACGTCGGCGGGGCGCTGGCGCCCGACAGCAACATCGGCGCCGCGTCGGACGAAGAAGAGATCCAGATCCGGACCGTGTTCGGGGAGCTGCCGTTCCGGCGCAGCAAGGAGGACATCGCCAGTTCCGGGATCGGCGTGTCGATCTGGGGCGGCGGCGAATACCAATACCCGTTCGCCGACCGCATGCGGCTGCGCGCCGGCGCGGACTTCTCGCGCCGCGAATACCCGCGCAGCCGCTTCGACCAGGACTTCATGGCGGCGCATGTCGGCCCGCGCTGGATCGTCGGCCGCGACCTGGAGGCGAGCGTCCTCGCCACCGCGCACTACCGCCGGCTCGGCGACCTGCCCTACAACCACGCCCTCGGCGGGCGGGTCGAGGCCGAATACCTGGTCACGCCCCGGCTGCGCGCGCATGCGCGCGCGTCGTGGCTCAGGCAAACCCACCGCGACCGGATCGACTATCTCGACGGCCCGTTGACGTCGTTTTCGGTCGGCGCGTTCTGGGTGGCGACGCCGACGCTGGCGGTCCGCTCGGACGTCGGATACGGGACCGAGCGCCCGCGCCTCGACCGCCTCCGCAACGAGACCCGGTGGGGCCGGCTCGACGTCACGGTGGCGCTGCCGCGCGGCTTCACCGTGGGCGTCGGCGGCGAATACCACGCGCGGCGCTACGACGGCGCCGGGGTTCCGTCGCTGCTGCTCGCGCCCTCCGGCGGCGCCGACCGCGCCGACAACACCCGCGTCGCGCGCGTGTCGGTCTACAACCGCGCCTTCACGCTGTTCGGGTTCAGCCCGCAGGCGGTGGCGGTCTATGAGGAGCGGGACTCGAACGCGCAGGTCCAGGACTACCGCCGCGCCCGCCTGGAGCTCCGCTTCCAGCGCCTGTTCTGATCCGGCCCGGCGCGCGTCGGCGCCGGTTCGCGTCCGCGCGCGCGCGCGCCAGCAGTTCCCCGAGCTCCGCGATCAGCCAGTCGTCCAGGTCGCCGCGTCCTCGCGCGCGCGCCAGCAGCTCCGCTCCGTCGGCGCAGTCGATCACCAGGTCGCCCACCGCGGCGAGACGCTCCGGGTCGGCGACCTCGGCCAGCAGCGCCGCCAGCCGCGCGCCCGCCTCGGCGCCGAACTTCCGCTCCGCCTGGCGCGAGAGCATCGCCCGCACCCGCTCCAGACTCCGCTCCAAGCCTTGCTCCAGGCCCCGCTCCAAGCCTTGCTCCAGGCCCCGCTCCAGGCCTTCGGCGCGGCCGCGCGCGACGCCCGCTTCGACGTATGCGTCGATCCGCTCTCCCAACGAAGTCCCCATCGCGCCCAGGCCTCCCGTTTCCTCCGCCGCGCGCAACGCGGTCGCCAGTTCCGGACGATCCCGCGCCGTCGCGCTCCGCGTCGCCATGCGCATCGTCGACTCCGCAAACTCGGGAGCTCCGCTTCCAGCGCCCGTTCCGATCCGGGCGGGCGCGCGTCAGCGCCGGGCCGCGTCCTCGCGCGCGCGCGCCAGCAGCTCCGCTCCGTCGGCGCAGTCGATCACCAGGTCGCCCACCGCGGCGAGACGCTCGGGGTCGGCGACCTCGGCCAGAAGCGCCGCCAGCCGCGCCCCCGCCTCGGCGCCGAATTTCCGCTCCGCCAACCGCGAGAGTATCTCCCGCTCCCGCTCCAGACCTCGCGCCAAGCCCCGCTCCAGGCCTTGCTCCAGACCCCGCTCCAGGCCTTGCTCCAGCCCCTGCTCCAGGCCCCGCTCCAAGCCTTCGGCGCGGCCGCGAGCGACGCCCGCTTCGACGTATGCGTCGATCCGCTCTCCCAACAAAGTCCCCATCGCGCCCAGGCCTCCCGTTTCCTCCGCCGCGCGCAACGCGGTCGCCAGTTCCGGACGATCCCGCGCCGTCGCGCTCCGCGCCACCATGCGCATCGTCAACTCCGCGAACGCGCGCCGCAAACTCGCATGCTCCTCGCCCGCCAGCAGCGCCGCCACGCGGCGCAGCAGCGGCCCGACCGACTCGACCGAACCCCGCTCCAGCGCGATCTGCGCCGAAACCGCGTTGTCCGGCGGCAAATCCTCGATCGAAAACCGGCGCTCGTCAACCAGCAGATACCGCTGGCGCGGCTGGAACGGCGCCAAACCCTCGCCCACCGGCGCGATGGCCGCAAACATTTCCGTCGCCGCCGACCACGGCCGTTCGCCGTTGTAGAGCACAACCGGCAACACCGGCGGCAGCCGACCGTCCGGGGGCAGCTCCCCGCTGCGGACCAGTTTGAGATACATCTGCCCGGTATAGGCGAAAATGCGCGCCGCCATGTGCCGGTCCACGGTGGACTGGAACTCCAGCAAGACGAGGAGGTAAAGCCACTCGTCCGCGCCGGCGCCGCGGAAGCGCGCGCGCCAGGCGGCGTCGCCGCGGCTCCGGCTCATGTCGTCGGCGGCGTATTCGGCGGGGAGCTGTTCGAGGGTGTCGAAATCGACGCCCCGAACGGCGGCGGCGGGGGCGAAGCCGCGCAACAGGTCCTCGACCATCCGCTTGTGGTCGAACCAGCGCTTGAAGGCGGAATCGTGAAACTCGCGCATCGCTCCTCCTCGCGGGGCGCGCCGCGCGGCCCGGCGCCGGCGGACACGCCGTTCGGGGTTGCGGGCTACGCGCCGACGACGGCGGCGATATAGAGCGCATAGGCGCCCGCCAGCGCCCCGCCCTCGAAGCGGCCGATCCGCCGCCCGCCGCGCATCGCCGCCAGCAGCAGCAGCGTCGCCGCCAGCATGACCCACAGGTCGAGGCGGAGCAGTTCGGCCGGAACGGGGACCGGGGCCGCCATCGCCGTTACGCCGGCGATGCCCAGCATGTTGAACAGGTTGCTGCCCATCACGTTGCCGAGCGCGATGTCGCCGTGGCCGCGCAGCGCCGCCATTCCCGCCGCCGCCAGCTCCGGCAGCGAGGTGCCGAAGGCGATCAGCGTCAGGCCGATGACCGCCTCCGACAGGCCGGCGGCGCGGGCCACGTCCACCGCGCCGTCGATCAGCAGCCGCGCGCCCAGCAGGACTCCGGCGATCCCCGCCAGGGTGAGGAGCAGGGCCGGGGCGGCGCCGCGCGGCGCGGGCTCGATCTCGTCCTCCCCCTCGCTTCCCCGGCGGCGCGCCGAGCGGAGCGCCAGCGCCATCCACGCCGCCAGCGCCGCCGCCAGCGCGAGGCCCGCGCCGAAGCCCAGTTCGCCGAGCAGGCACAGGCCGATGAACGCCAGCGTCGCCGCCATGAGCGCGGCGCCGTCGCGGCGGACCGCGCCCGGCTCCGCGGCGACCGGGCGGATCGCCGCCGCCGCGCCCGCGATCAGCAGGATGTTCGCGTTGTTGGAGCCGACCACGTTGCCCAGCACGATGTCGGGATGGCCGCCGAGCGCCGCCTGGAGGCTCACCACCAGCTCCGGCGCCGAGGTCCCGAACGCGACCACGGTCAGCCCGATGACCAGCGGCGGGACTCCCAGGCTCCGCGCCAGCCCCACCGCGCCGCGCACCAAGCACTCGCCGCCGCCGAGCAGCAGCGCCAGCCCGCCGGCTACGAAGGCGGCCGCCGTCCAGGTCATGCCGCGGCGCCGCTCAGCGGCGCGCGATCAGCTGCGTCTTGATCTCGCCGATCGCCCGCGCCGGGTTCAGGCCCTTGGGGCAGGCGTGGGCGCAGTTCATGATGGTGTGGCAGCGGTAGAGCTTGAACGGGTCCTCCAGCGCGTCGAGGCGCTCCCCCGCCGCCTCGTCGCGGCTGTCGGCGAGCCAGCGGCGCGCCTGCAACAGCGCCGCCGGGCCCAGGTAGCGGTCGCCGCTCCACCAGTAGCTGGGGCAGGAGGTCGTGCAGCAGAAACACAATATGCATTCGTACAGCCCGTCGAGCGCGCGCCGCTCCTCCGGCGACTGCCGCCGCTCGCGGTCGGGCGGCGGCGGCGATTCGGCGCGCAGCCACGGCTCGGTCGCCGCATATTGCGCGTAGGCCAGCGACAGGTCGGGCACCAGGTCCTTGATCACCGGCAGGTGCGGCAGCGGATAGACCGCCACCTCGCCCTTCACATCGGCGATGTATTTGGTGCAGGCGAGCGTGTTCGCGCCGTCGATGTTCATCGCGCAGCTGCCGCAAACCCCCTCGCGGCACGACCGGCGGAAGGTCAGCGTCGAGTCGATCTCGTTCTTGATCGCGATCAGCGCGTCGAGGACCATCGGCCCGCAGCGGTCCGTGTCGACCCGGTAGCGGTCGAGGCGCGGGTTGGCGCCGTCGTCGGGGCTCCAGCGATAGACCGCGAAGGTCCGCGTCCGCGCCGCGCCCTCCGGCGCCGGGTGCGTCCTGCCCTCGCGAACCCGCGAAGCGGGGGGCAGCCTGAATTCGGCCATGTCCGCCTCCTCCGCGGATCAGTAAACCCGCGCCTGGGGCGGGATCGCCCGGGCGTCGGCGCTCAGCGTCTCCAGGCGCACCGGGCGGTAGTCGAGTCGCGCCGCCCCGTCCTCGCCGAGCCAGGCCACCGTGTGCTTGAGCCAGTTCTCGTCGTCGCGCTCGGCGAAGTCCTCGCGCGCATGGGCGCCGCGGCTTTCCTCGCGCGCGCCGGCGCCCGCCATCGCCACCACCGACTGCGCCAGCAGGTTCTCGTACTCCAGCGTCTCCACCAGGTCCGAGTTCCAGATCATCGACCGGTCGGAGACCTTGATGTCGTCGCGCGCGCGCCACAGCGCGTCGAGCTTCCCGGCGCCCTCGCGCAGCACCTCGCCGGTGCGGAACACGGCGCAATGGTTCTGCATCGTTCGCTGCATCTCCAGCCGGAACGCCGCCGTCGGCGTGCTTCCGCCGGCGTGGCGCAGGCGGTCGAAATGCGCCAGCGCGCGTTCGCCGGCGTCCTTCGGCAGCTCGGGGTGGCGCGCGCCGGGCGAGATCGTCTCGGCGGCGCGGATCGCCGCCGCGCGCCCGAACACCACCAGGTCGAGCAGCGAGTTGGAGCCCAGCCGGTTGGCGCCGTGGACCGACACGCACGCCGCCTCGCCGATCGCCATCAGCCCCGGAACCGCCGCGTCCGGGTCGCCATCGCGCACGGTCACCGCCTCGCCGCGATGGTTCGTCGGAACTCCGCCCATGTTGTAGTGGCAGGTCGGCAGCACCGGGATCGGCTCGCGGGTCACGTCGACGCCGGAGAAGATCCGCGCCGTCTCGGCGATCCCCGGCAGGCGCTCGGCGATGAGCGCCGGGTCCAGGTGTTCGAGATGCAGGTGGAGGTGGTCGTTTTCGGCGCCGACGCCGCGGCCCTCGCGGATCTCCACCGTCATCGACCGCGACACCACGTCGCGCGAGGCGAGGTCCTTCGCCGAGGGCGCGTAACGCTCCATGAAGCGCTCGCCTTCGGAATTGGTCAGGTAGCCGCCCTCGCCGCGCACGCCCTCGGTGATCAGGCAGCCGGCGCCGTAAATCCCGGTGGGGTGGAACTGCACGAACTCCATGTCCTGGCACGGCAGCCCGGCGCGCAGCGCCATCGCGGCGCCGTCGCCGGTGCAGGTGTGCGCCGAGGTGCAGGAGAAATAGGCGCGCCCGTAGCCGCCGGTCGCCAGCACCGTCCGGTGCGCGCGGAAGCGGTGGAGGGTCCCGTCCTCCAGGCTCCACGCCAGGACCCCCCGGCACGCCCCGTCGCCGTCCATGAGCAGGTCGAGGGCGAAATACTCGACCATGAACTCGGCGCGGCAGCGCAGCGCCTGCTGGTAGAGAGTGTGCAGGATCGCATGCCCCGTCCGGTCGGCGGCGGCGCAGGTGCGCTGCGCGATCCCCTCGCCGTAGCGGGTGGTCATGCCGCCGAACGCGCGCTGGTAGATATTGCCCTCCGGGGTGCGCGAGAACGGCACGCCGTAATGCTCCAGCTCGATCACCGCCGGGACCGCCTCGCGGCACATGTATTCGATGGCGTCCTGGTCGCCGAGCCAGTCCGACCCCTTCACGGTGTCGTACATGTGCCAGCGCCAATCGTCCTCGCCCATATTGCCGAGCGCCGCCGATATGCCGCCCTGCGCCGCCACGGTGTGGCTGCGCGTCGGGAACACCTTGGTGAGGCACGCCGTCCTGAGTCCGCGCTCGGCCATGCCGAAGGCCGCGCGCAGCCCCGCGCCGCCGGCGCCGACGACGACGACGTCGTAGGCGTGGTCCGTAATCGGGTAGGCTTCCGGCACCGCGTTCAGCCGCCCAGCGCGATCTTGAGCACGGCGAGGATCGACGCCGCGGCGAGCGCGATGCAGGCGAAACCGTTGGCCATCAGGCAGCAATGCCGCCCGAGGCCGGCGCCCACGTAATCCTCGATGACGACCTGCATGCCGAGTTTCAGGTGGTGGAACGCGGCGGCGAGCAGCAGGACGAGCGCCGTCGCCGTCCACGGCCGCGCGATCCATTCGGCGACCTCGGCGTGGCCGCTTCCGGCGCGGGCGGCGAGCGAGGCCACCAGCCACAACGCCAGCGGGACCAGCGCCGCGGCGGTCGCCCGCTGCGCCCACCAATGCGCGGTCCCGGACCCGGACGCGCCCAGTCCGCGCGCCCGCGCCAGCGGCGTCCGCCGCGCGCTCACGATTCGCACATCGCGGCGTAGCCCCAGGCCCAGGCCGCCAGGGTGAGGACCGCCGAGGCGGCGACCGCGGCCTGGCCGCTGCGCCGCGCGACCGCGAGATCGTAGCCCCGCCCCGCGTCCCAGAACAGGTGCCGGACGCCGTTGCACAGGTGGTAGAACAGCGCCCAGCTCCAGCCGAACAGCAGCAGCCTCCCGGCGATCGAGCCGACGCAGGCTTGCGCGGCGGCGAAGGCGTCCGGCCCCGCCGCCGCCGCGGCGAGCCACCAGGCGAGCATGAGCGTCCCCGCGCCGAGGGCGATTCCCGTGGCGCGGTGCAGGATCGACAGCGCCGCGGCGAGCGGCCACCGGTAGATCGAGATATGCGGCGACAGCGGCCGGCTGGCCTGGGACATGCGGACCGCTTCCTTGCGCGCGCCGGTGGCGGGGCGGCGGAGAGTTAGACGGCGGCGCGCGACGTGTCAACGGCGGCGCGCGGCCGGGCGGCGATTTTCGCTTCGGAGGGCTGCGCCTTCCGCGGCAGTTACGGGAAAAGCGTATCCGGACCGCGATCCGCCCATAACGGGAATCGCTGCACGGCTCCTTTTCGCATCGTCCTCTCCTCCGCGCGGCGCCCGTTAGCTGCCCGCCTCCAGTTCCGCCATCAATTCGCGCCCGGCGAGGACGAGGGCGGGGTAGTTGTAGCTGTGGGCGCCGAAGCCGGCCTCGCCGTCCTTGCGCCAGGACCAGAAATCGCAGCCGTATTTGCGGATCTTCCGGTTCGCGTTGCCCTGGCCCATGTGGTAGGAGGCGATCACCAGCTCCTCGGAGGCGGGGCAGCCATCGGCGAAGGGGAAGCGGTCCAGCGCATCGAGATAGGCGCGCGCGGCGCGCGAACTCTTGCCGGGGTCGTAGCGCTCGTCGGGGTCGCCGGCGCTCTCGCCGCGCCCGCGCGAGGTCACCGCCAAGCCGTATTCGCGGCCCGTGCTTTCGGTGAACTGCCACATGCCCTTGACCGTCTCGCCGCCGAGGCGGGCGGCGATGTTGAACGCGCCGGGGTCGTAGGTCGACTCGACGAGGGGAATGGCCGAGCGCGCGGCGCCGGGGTCGAAGCCGGCGGCGCGCATGGCGCCGGCGACGGCGCGGTAGCGGCGCAGGATCGCGTCGCGGTCGCGCTCGGTGGGGAAGTGCACCTCCAGCATGCGCTGGCGCGCGCGGGCGATGCGTTCGGCGCGGCCGCGGCCCGCCACCTCGTCGAGCGCCTCGGCCTCGGAGCGCCCGGCGCGCACGCGCTTCTCCACCTCCGCCTCGACGTAATCGCCGTCGCGCTCGAACAGGCGCAGGCGCGCGGTCATGAACTCCGCCGCGCGCTCGGCGGCGCGGCGGGCGATCTCCTTCCTGCGGCGCTCGAACTCCTCGCGCGATGCGGCGGCGCCGTCCTCCGCCGCGGCGGGCGGCGGGCCGGCCCCGGCGAGGACGGCGAGGACGAGGGCGGTAACGACAAGGACGGCCGGAGCGCGCCGGCCGCGGCGGGAAAGCGGTTCAGCGCGCATGAACGGTTCCGTCCCTTCCGACGAGCCTGGTTACGTCGACGCGGGCCCGTCCGGCGCCCGAGCCGGGGCGCGCCAGCCATTCGACGGTCTTTACGTCGCGCGGCAGCTCCAGCCCCTTCTCGCGCGCCAGCGCCCGCGCCTCGGACAGGATAAGCGCCAGCGTCTCCCAATTCCACACCAGCGCCAGCCGGTAGCCGGCGCAGGCGCCGCAGCGGCGCAGCAACCGCGCCTCCACCGCGCGCACGGCCTCGGCGTCGTCGCCCGAAGTGAGGAAGGTGTAGCGGTTCGAGAACGCGGAGAAGAAGTCGTCCTGGTCGACGCCGGCGAGTCCGGCGCCGGCGTCCAGCGGCCCGGCGACGCGGTGCACCGGCTCCCACGACCCGCGCGGCGGCAGCAGCGCGTAGGTCGCGCCCATGGCGATCCACAGGTCGCGGGTGGCCTTCGCCTGGCCGTTCCAGCGCAGCGAGCGGATGAACACGGCCTCGCCCTCGCGGACCGCGCCGAGGATGCGCCGGGCCTGCTCCGCGTCCACCGCCGCCGGCGCGCGGTGCTCGACGACGACGCCCCCGACGCGGGTTTCCGCGGCGCCGGCGGGCGGCGGGCGGGCGGCGAGCCGGGCGCGCAAGGCGCGGAACTCGCCGTCGAGCGTTTCGGCGGCCTCCTGCTGGCGCGCCTCGTCCTCGGCCAGCGCGGCGCTCAGCGGCTCCGGCGCCGCGAGCGCGCCGGCCTCGGCGCGGTCGGCGGCGGCCTCGCGCGCGCGCGCGCCGGCGTCCAGGCCGTCCACCATCGCCGCCGCCATTCGGGACGCCAGCGCATCGGGATCGGAATCGACGGCGCGCGCCTCCATCGCCTCCACCGCCGCCGCCAGCCCGGCGAGGCGCGCATCCAGCCTTTCGCCCAGCGCGGCCAGCGCCTCGGCCCGCGCCGGCGCCTCGGCCTCGGCCGGAGGCTCGGCGGGCGGGAGGTCAGCGGGCTCCGGCTCCGGCGCGTCGGGCGCTTCGGCGGGCTCGGGCTCGTCCGGTTCGAGCTCGTCCGGCGTTTCGGTGGGCGGCGCCTCGGCGGGCGGGGGGTCGGCGGGCTCCGGCTCCGGCGCGTCGGGCGCTTCGGCGGGTTCGGGCTCGTCCGGCGTTTCGGTGGGCGGCGCCTCGGCGGGCGGAGGGTCGGCGGGCGCGGGCTCCGGCGCGTCGGGCGCCTCGTCCGGTTCGGGCTCGGCGGGTTCGGGCTTGGCCGGCGTTTCGGTGGGCGGCGCCTCGGCGGGCGGAGGGTCGGCGGGCGCGGGCTCCGGCGCGTCGGGCGCCTCGGCGGGTTCGGGCTCGGCCGGTTCGGGCTCGGCCGGCGTTTCGGTGGGCGGCGCCTCGGCGGGCGGGGGGTCGGCGGGCTCCGGCTCCGGCGCGTCGGGCGCTTCGGCGGGTTCGGGCTCGGCCGGTTCGGGCTCCTCCGGCGTTTCGGCGGGCGGCGCCTCGGCGGGCGGGGGGGCTGCGGGCGCGGGATCGATCTCGACCGCGACCGTCTCCGCGTCCGGCGGTCCGGAGCGGCCGGGCGCGCCGGTCAGGCGGGTCATCAACAGCAGCAGCGCGGCCACCAGCGCCGCCGTCGCCAGCAGCGCCGTCGCCGCCTGCCGCCAGGACAGCCCGCGGCGCGGCGCCGCGCGCGCGCCGCTAGTCCGCTTCGCGGGCAACGTAACGGACGGAGACCTTGCGATCCCCGCCGCCGAGGGCGCGCAGCGCCGCCGCCAGCGCGAACACGGCCTCGGAGACGGCCGCGTGCGACAGGGCGCCGTCGGCGCGCACGCGCAGCGCCACCGCGTCCGCGCCCGCGAGTTCGGCGCCGTATTGCGCGGCGAGGCGGGGCGCCAGCGGCGCCGCGAGATCGAGCGGCGCGCCGTCCGCCCGGACGGCGCGCAGGTTTCCGTCCGCGTCCGCCTCCAGGCTCACCGCGACGGTCGGCGGCGGCCGCGCGGCGGCTTCGTCCGCGGGCGCCGGCGCGGCCTCCGGCAGGTTCACGGCGATGTCGCGCAGCGCCGTCATCGACGACACCACGACGACCAGCAGGACCAGCATCGCCAAGCCTATCGACAGGCCGACGTCGTTCAGCGCCCGGTCGGCGCCGCCGCCGCCGAGGCTTTCGCCGCCCGAAAAGTCCGGCTCGTCATCCGGCGCCATCGCCCGCGTCCTCCAACTGCCGCAGCGTCGCCAGAAGCGCGTTGTGCGCCTCCCAGGCCATCCCGAACATTTCCTCCAGCTGGCCCTCCATCCGCAACCCGGAGACGAGGATGGGCATCGACAGCAGCACGCCGGCGGCGGTGGTGTAGAGCGCGCGGGAGAGCGCGGCCATCACCCCCTCCATCGTCGCGGCGACGTCGCCGGCGGCGAAGTCCACCCCCTCGAAGCCCGCCCACAGGCCGGTCACCGTGCCGAGTATGCCCAGGCTTATCGACAGGTTGGCGAGGCCCAGGTTGAGCCAGCGGTGGTAGCGGTAGCGCTTGAGGCGGTTGCGGACGGCGGTCAGCGCCACGCGGTTGTCGTCGGCGCGCAGCCGCGCGCGGGGGGTGTCGAGGGCCTCCCAGAGGTAATCGGCGAACAACCCGCCGCGGCGGGCGCCGATGCGCGCGGCGAACCAGGCGTCGAACGCGGCGCGGTCGGCGAAGGCGGCGGCGGCGCGGCCGCCGAAGCGGTCGGCGAGGGCGGCGTGCAGCGCGCCGCCGGGCCGCTCGATCTCGTCGAGCAGCGCCGCGAGGCCGGCGAACGGCAGCCCCAGTTCGCGCCGTTCGTCGCGCCAGCGGACGAGGAACTGGATCCAGGCGAAGACGATGGCCAGGAACGCGGCGCCGAAATACGGGCCGATCCCCCGGCCCACCTCGGCGAAGCCCGCCGCGAATTCCGGCACGCCGCCCCGCCGCGCGCCCGCGCGCCCCGGCGGGCGGCGGTCAGACCGATCCGCCGGCCAGCGCCATCACCCGGCGGACGTTCCGCACCACCGGCTCGGACTCGAAGCCGAGCGCGTCCAGGTCCACCTCCCAGGCGCGGAAGAACTCCTCCGGCGACAGGGTGCGGCTGACCGCGGCGGCGAAGCCGCGCAGGACCGCCGCGTCCGCGTCGTCGTCGGCGAGCCGCGCGGCGTCGGCGGCGAGCGCCTCGGCCGCGTCGGCGGCGCGCAGGTATGCGTCGGGGTCGGCGAGCATGGCGTGCAGCTCCTGCATCCCGCCCATGTCGCCGATGGCGCCGTTGATCCGCTCCAGCGCGCCGGACAGGCGGCGCAGTTCGGCCATGTACTCCCCGCGGGAG
This sequence comes from Alphaproteobacteria bacterium, assembly GCA_965242575.1. Lineage (GTDB taxonomy): Bacteria > Pseudomonadota > Alphaproteobacteria > UBA7887 > UBA7887 > JANQOH01. Next base: position 303,364 of record OZ251461.1, on the reverse strand, counting down.
CGGTCGAGCTCCTCGGCGCCGCCGGCGCCGAAGGCGGCCGCCACGGCGGCGGTCACGAACCGCTTCTCGGCGGCCGCGAGGCCGGGGCCGTAGGCCGCCAGCCGGGTCCGCGCCTCGTCGATGGCGGCGATCTCGTCGCCGAGCCGGGCGAATTCGTCGGCGACGCGCATGCGGACGATGGCGCGCTGCGATTCGGTCAGGTTGGGGTCGGCGGCCATGCGCGCCTCGACCTCCTCCCACGGCGCGGCGGCGATGCCGTCGATGCGCCCGGCGGCGCGCACGAAGTCGTCGACCGCCGCGCCGAAGCGGTATTCCTCCACCCGGCGGTCGATATAGGCGCGGGCCCGGACGGCCGCGCCGGGCGGCAGGGCGAACCCGTCCCCCCCGCCGCCGATGAGCGCCAGCGCCTGGAGGCGGGGCGAAACCTCGACTCCGCGATCGGCGGCCTCGCGCAGCAGCCGCTTCGCCTCGGCGAACTCGGCGTTCGACACGAACGAATAGACGCCGAGGGTAAAGACGTCCTCGGCCGCGACGCCGCTGTTGCCCAGGCTGTAGGCGGACAGTTCGGCGAGCCGGGCGCGGCCCGCGCGGACGCGGTTCTCGTCGTCGGAGAGGATGTCGAGCTTCGCCGCGTAGTAGCGGGCGGCGGTGCCGTCGCAGCGTCCGCCGGCGCCGGCCATGAGCGCGACGGCCTCGGACAGTTCGCCGCGCCGCCGCGCCGCCTTGGCGACCGCGTTCGCCCGCAGGATGCGCAGGTCGCAGGTCGCCTGGAAGTCGTAGGCGCGGCGCAGCATGTTGTCGCCCTCGATCTCCTGGCGCTCGACGAGCGCGTAGATCAGCCCCGCCTCCATGGCGTAGCGCCCGCAGGCCCCGGCGTTGCCGGCGGACCGGCAGGCCGCGCCGCGCAGGATTTCGTCGATGCCGCGGATGCGGTCGCGCCCGGCGCGCGGGCCGGAGGCGGGTTCGTCGAAGGCGTATTCGAGCGGCCCCGCGTCCATCATGCCGCCGACCTCGGCGCAGCCGGCCAGCAGCGCCGCCGACAACGCCGCCCCGGCGGCCCTCGCGAGCCGGGTTCGCTGGGTCATGTCAAGCCCCTCCTGGTGTTTCGCGCCGCGTCACCGGCCCGTGTTGGCCGCCGTGCAGGTCGGGTCCGTTTCGATCCAAAGCAGGCAGCCCGGGCCCTCGGCGGCGTCGACCAGGCCGTCCAGGTCGTTGTCGATCCCGTCGGTGCATTGCTCGCAGGTGATCTCCCGGGCGCGGTTCAGCATGTTGAGCGCCGTGTCGACCTCCTCGGGGGTGAAGTCCGGGAACCCCGCGCCGCCGGCGACGAGGTCGCCGATAAGGCTCACCGTCGCCTCGGTCATGGCGGTCGACAGGTCCTCGATTCGGGCGACCATTTCGTCGGGGGCGCCGAATTCGCCGATGATGGTGGTCAGCGCCTCCTTCTTCTCGAGGTTGGGCGCGTTGCGGAGCGCCAGGGCCAGCACCAGTTCGCGGTTGACCGAGTTCCTGACCTCGACGAGTTCGGCGAGGACCGACAGCCGCGCGAGGACCTCGCCCAGGCGCTCGACGTTGGTGGCGCTGCGCTCGGCGTTGGCGCGGCGGCGGTCGGCCTCGGCCCGCAGGCGCTCGCGGCGGTCGGATTCGAGCCGGGCGCGGACCAGGTTGAGCTGCTGCCCCGACAATTGCGCCTCCGCCCCCTCGAGGCCGCCGCCCTCCGCCAGGCGGGAGAACACCGCGTCGGCGTTGTCGACCGCGGCGTCCAGCGCCTCGAGCTGCCGCGCGCCCTCGACCGAATCGGCGACCGCGTCCAGCCCCGAGAACGACTCGGACAGGCCGCGGAGGACGCCGGCCAGGTTCTCCAGCACGTTCTCGGTCTTGCGGAATTCGGCGAGGGCGCCCTCGGTGGCCGCCTCGATGGCGGCGGGGCTGTCGGCGGCGGTGAAGCGGGCGACCGCGTCCCGCGTCGCGACCATCTGGTTGCGCGCGAGCGACGAGGTTTCGTTGAGCCGCCGCACCTGCCGTTCGGCCCGTTCGAATATGCGCATGACGTCGCCTTCGTCCTGCGCCAGCCCCGCCGGCGCGACCGGCGCCGACACGGCGAGGAGGAGAAGCGCGAGGCGGACGGCGGCGAACGGCCGGGCGCGGGATCGGGGGTGCATGGTGTCGGCCTCCTCGGGACGGCGGGGCGCTCGGCGCGCCCGCCCAGTCTGGCGCCGCCATCCCCCGAATGCAAGCGCGGCGGCGCGGGGAGGAGCGCGAAGGCGCGCCGCCGCCCGGCCTACCGCAGCCGTTCGACGATCGGGGTCGGGCAGACCTTCTCCCCGCGCGGTTCGTCGCGGCAGACCTGCCGGATGTCCGGGTAGGGGACCTCCACCAAGTCTTCGTAAGTGCATTCGGCCGTCACTTCCGCTTCGCAGTAGGAGAAGTCATATTCGCAATCGCAGCCCGCTATGTCCACGGTCTTGCGCCGCAAACGACCGTCCAGGTCGTCGCATTCCTCCTCCAGCCCTCTCATCAGCGCCTCCCACATCGGGTCATAGACACCCGGCGCGGGGGCGCCGCAAAACAGCGTGGAGATCACATAGGAATGCGACCATCCGCTAAGTCGGGCCTGGGACATATGCATCCGTGCGATGTCGTTGACCCGCTGCCTTTCCCACGCAGAGACTTCGTCGGTTTTCTTCACGGTTTCAGTTCTGTATCTCACGACCTCCTTGTCCTCGCAGATTCGCTCCATGCGCGAGTCCATGCGGCACAGGTCGATCCGGTATTCCGTCGGGCCGTCGACGGCGAGCGCCCGCCGGAACGGCTCGTACCCTTGCGCCTCGACCGTCACTTCGTGCTCGCCCCGGCCCAACGGCATGCCGGCGCGGTAGGCGGCTCCGTCGACGCGAACCCGCGCGCCGGGCTGCGCCGCGCGTATCGTCAGCGTGTCCGGCGGCAGCGCCGCCAGCACCATGGCGCCGTCCCCGTCGACCGTCGGCGTCTGCTCCCTGCCGTTGATTTCCCGAACCCGGCGGAAAACCGCGGGCACGATCCAGGTTTCGAGCTCGTCGAGCGTGACCTCCCCGTCGCCGCCGCGGTCCGCCGCGCCGCCCAGGCCGGCCAGCAGCTGCTCCGTGAACACGCCATGCCCGGAATCCGGATCGGTGTAGGCGACCTGGCGGCCGCTGGCCGCGGTCAGCACCGCCATCCGCGCGCGCCGGACCGGCTTCGGCGAGATCTCTATCACGCCCCGCCCGCCGGTGAGCGAACCGCCTTCCACCAGCCCGGAGAAACACGCGTCCAGCGCGACGAGGACCGAGCGCGCCGGCAGCGCCTCCAGGTTCTTCAACAGCAGGTCGATCTCGTAGCCGCCGAACGCGATGCGGTCGGGGTCGGCGTCGGTCGGGAGCAGGTAGCCTCTCTTGCTGTCGACGTCCGGCATGCCGTGCCCGGCGTAGAACACCAGGACGTCCGAACGGCCCGCCCGCACCAGGTCGTGGAGCTTGCCCTTGGGACGGTCGCGGGTTCCGAACCAGGTGGACAGGTCGGTTCCCGTCGCATCGTCCACGACGTAAACGCGGTCCTCGTCGAAACCCAGGCGGCGTTTCGCGAACTCCGCGACCGCCCGCGCGTCGGCGGCGGCGGTCGGCACGTTCCACGGGGCCTCCCTGTATTCCGCGTTGCCGACGATGACGGCGATGGCGTCGGGGTCGTTGGCCGCCGCGGCCTGCGCCAGAACGCCCGCGGCGGCCGCCGCCAGCGCCAGCCGCCTGCCGGAATTCCACCTACGCTCCGTCATCTCCGCCTCCTTCGACGATGGTTACGACCATGCTGGTTTCCGCCACCTTCGCGCCGGTCGCATGGAAGGCGGCGGAGAGGCGCTCCGCCGCGCCGTCCGGCAGTTGCGCGAACGTCCGGCCGGCGAGGTCCGCCGGCAGGAGGTCCGCCACGTCGCGGTCGGCGGCGAAGCATTTGACGAGGTCCTCGCTGGGCGGGCCGCCGGCCGTCCACACGAACGGCCAAGGGTCGTCCGGCCGCGCGAACGAATCGAGTCCCGGGACGGTGTAGCCATGGCCTCCGTCCACCCGCCCGCCGTCGCGCATGTGCTCGTTGGGCAGGATCCTGGTCAGGGCGTAGCGGCCGTTCTCGCCGCGCCCCCAGTGGTAGCAGGATATCCAGGCGTCGATCTCCGAATGCAGCACGAGGTGGATCGACTCGCCGATTGCGTATTTCGGCGACCGTCCGTCCTTGTTGGAGGTCAGGCCGAAGCGGAACGCGTCCCGCCCGTCGGTCTCGGTCAGAAAGCCGAAATCCTCGTCCGGCCGAACCCGGAGCCCGGCGATCTCCTCGTCGCGCCGGGAAACCCGCCCCCGCGCGCTCGCGACCCGCCCCGTGCGCGTGTAGAGGCCGACGTCGTAACGGATGGCGTCCGGCTCCACCCGGTACCGGCCGGACAGCACGTAATGGCCCGGCTCCAGCGGCGGATGCGCGGACAGCGCGCCGCTCCAGTCCGGCAGCGAACGGCCGTGCAGCTCGCGCAACCGCTCCTCGCCGAGCGCGAGCGGCCGCACGACCGGGTTGGGATTCTTGAGCGGGTCGCGAGCCAGATCCTGCATTTCCTCGGCCAGCCAGAACTCGAACCGATCGCCGAATTGCGTCCGGTGGTTAGTGTCCCGGTAGCGCATGCCCGCGATCGACAGGATCGACACGACCGGGACGGCGTCCACGAGCTTCCCGGCCGCGCGGCGGACGGCGAGCTGCGCGTCGTCGCTCGCCGCCGACGGCGCGGGATCGAGCGCGCTCTCGGACGTGGCGAGCGAGTCGCCGCCGTCCAGTTCGATCGCCTGGAACCGGACCCGTCGTCCGCCGTCCGCGCTGTCGTCGAGGCGCCCCACCACCATGACGTCGAATGCCTTGGCTTTGCGGAGCATCAGCCTGGCGCGCGACCGGCGGTCCTCGTCGAACCCCGAATTCCACATTTCCGAGAAGACCCGGGCCAGATGGGTCCTGGCCTTGACCCGCACCGCCGCGCCCGCCGCCGCCTGCGTCAGCGCGGCTTCCAGCGCTGCGGCGATCTCCTTCGCGTGTTGGATGTCGCCCGGCGTCTCCATCGGATCGAACGGAACGACCGCGACCCGAACGGGCTCCGCGCCGCCGCGGCTTGCGATTCCCGCCAGCAATTCGCGCGCCATGGCGTCGAACCGGTTCGATCGCTCATCGGCCCCGCCGCCCTCGGCGGCGGACACGGCGCCGCCCGCGGCGGCGAACGCCAAGACGAACGCCGGCGCGAGAACTTTCGCGAATTCGCGCATCCTCCATCTCCCTCCCGCAGCGGACGGCGGCGGCTCCGGTTCTCTGCGCGGTTCGCAGCGGCGCCGGAACGACAAAGATTCGTCGTCGCGCATGTACTCGTCGATACAGATCGCATAAGGCATCGACGGCGCGGGCGGCGGGTTCGCGGGGTCCATCTCCTGCGCCGCGTCCGCCGCCGACACCGCCAGACAAAGCGCCGCCTCGCGCGGCGCCGGCTTCCACACTTTCGCGATCACGGCTTCGGCCTCCTTCCGGTTGGGGCCTTCCCGGCCTACTGGCGCGAACCGTGCAGCTCGGCAAAATCCGGTAGGCCAGCAAACTGCCGGGCGTCGCGTTTGGGCGCGGTGGGCTTCTACCGGCTACTTGGCAGCTCGCGATCAGCAAGATAAGCTGCCTTCACGTCCTGCCCCAGATTGTTTTTGTAAAGCTCAACCCCGTAAACGCCGGAGACTGGGTTGCCAAGGAACCTACCCCTTCCCGTCACCTCGTCCCAAGACACACGGTTGAGAACGCGCCGCACATCAGTATCGGGATCGAGGCGCGTTCCGGGGAAATCAAAGGACACGGACATAACCCTTTGAGGGCCGTTCGCCACGATCCCAATCTGCACTTCTCCACGTTCCGCCTTGACGTCGCCACCAATCGCGCCCCAAGCCGAGCCTTGGAACGAGAGACGGAGAGGAAGATCCGAGGCTAAGAGCGAAGTTGGCGTCTGTGGTGTGTCGACGCCGATATTCATGGTGGTCCCGTCCCACGCGACATAACCGCGGACATGTGTGAAGTCATGTCGCCAGTCGATTCCGCCACCGCCACCGCCATTGCCGCCGCCGCCGCACGCGGTAAGCGCGAACGACGCGATCATGATGACGCAGACTTGCACGATGGACTTCATTGGCTTCGTCCTCCCTCCGGTTGGGGCCTTCCCGGCCCGATGACGAGAACCGCGCCGTTCAGCAGGCAAAGTTCAGCGGAACCGGGCCATCCTCCCTAGTGCAAATGAAACGCCACCTGTCACCGGCGGCGGCACAATCCCGTTCGGCGTCGACTCCGCGATTGACCCCGACACCCCACCAAAGGCCACGGCTATACAGCGCTTCCACTCCGATGCATACGGTCTCGCCTTCCCTGCACGTTACCCGCCAGGAGGGGAAACTCTGCCCGGGAAAAGCGGTTTGCCAGTAACCGGGAGCACCCCCCCACCTATAAAGACTGTCCCTAAACTCCGAAGGGAACGCCACGAGCTGCCACCGAATGTTTCCCCGGAAACAGCGATTCGTGAACGTCACGGTCGCTACGGACGTCCTCGGCGGCGGAAGAATCATCCCGTTGTCGTTGCGGTTGCCATTGCCGTTGCCGCCGCCGCCGCACGCGGCCAGAAGAATTCCGGCGATAGCGATAGCCACCAGGACGTTCATGGAGATCGGAGTTCGTCTCTCGGACATCGTTTCGTCTCCTTGAGGACGTTGCTTTCGGGCCTTCGGCGAGAAGGGGGAGGGCGGCGGGATCAGGCGACGACAACGACGTCGATCGACAGGGTGCGACCGGCCTCGATCCGCGGGTTGCGCAGCAGTTGGAAGGATGCGCGCGCGGAGGTGTCTCCCCGGGGGATCACGATCTCGACCGGGAGGTCGACGAAATCCTCCCCCGCCACGGCCGGGTTTTCGCCTTCTCCGGGGGCGAGACGCGCCTCGAGGCGGAGATCTTCGGACAGAGGTTCGGGTATCGACGCCTCCACCCAAATCTCGTCGCCGGTGATCATTTCGGCGTCGAGGAACCGCACGGAGACGTCGCCCGCCCGCGCCGCTGCCGCGCTTGGCGCCGCCACGGCGCGCTCCACCGTCTCCAGGCGGCCGACGTTCTCGATGGGCGCCCACGGATTCGCCGGCGCGTCGGCGCCGCCGGCGACTCCCAGACCCTTCCAGCGGGGGAGCTTGCCGCCGTCGCCGCCGAACGGCACCCGCACCGCCAGCCGGACCGCCGAGGATCCGTCCGCGCCGCCGATTCCGGCGACTCCGGCGCCCAGGCTCAACCACGGATGCGGGCGCCAGTCGAACGCCACCCGCCCATCGGCGGGGGGCCGGCCCGGGCCGTCTTCGTCCCAGCGGACCAGCGCGGCGTCGAAGGACAGGGTCGTCGTCGCCGCGAGGCGCAGGCCGAGCTTCGAGCCGCCCAGCGGGCGCTCCTCGTAACCCGGACGGCCCGGCCGCCACCCCGTCGCGGGGACGAACCGTTGCAGCGAACCCGCGCCCCAACGGCCCATGTAATCCACCCCGGCCACGAAGCGCCGATGCCCGTGTTCGAGGTTCTCCTGCATGACCGCCTGGACGCCGAGGACGTCGCCGCCAAGGGAATCCGGCAGGGAGAAGCGCCAAGCCGCGCCCAGGCGCGCGTCGTTGCGCCGGAAACCTTCTCCGTCGCGCCAGCGCGTGACTCCCTGTTGCAGGAAGAGGGCGCGGCTTTCGCGCCCGCCCGCCGCCGTTTCGCCGCCGGCGAGGAAGGCCATGGGGATCACGGCGTCGAGATCGCCGCTCAACCCCTCGCCGAAGGGCGACCAGGAGAGCCGGTGGACGACCTGGAAGCGCGGTCCGAACAGCGCGCGGCCCCGCCGTTCGGCGAGTTGCGCGGCGGCGCCGACCAGAAACCCGCCGAATTCGCCGGAAAGGCAGTCCGCCCCGGCGGCGCGGGAGCCCTCGAACGCCGCGCCGCAATCCACGGCGCTTTCCATAACCCGGTCCGGGACCGCGCCGACGAACTCCGCGAACGTCCCGCCGCCTTCGAACGGCGCGGCCGCGGCGGCGCAGGACGCGCCGGCGAGCGCAACGGCGGACAGGAGCGCCGCGCCCGGAGGGCGGCGAATCGACGTCTGCGACAGAAGCATTCGGGACCTCCACTTCAACCGTGAAGGGCCCCGTGAAGGGCCCCGTGAAGGGCCCCGTGAAGGGCCCCGTGAAGGGCCCCGTGAAGGGCCCCGTGAAGGGCCCCGTGAAGGGCCCCGTGAAGGGCCCCGTGAAGAGACAGCCCCACGCTAACACATGCGCGGGCGTCCGGCCATACGAAAATTTCGCATGGCGGATGCGTGAAAAACGCATAGATGGACGGCCGAGGCCGAGAAGACGGGTTCGTCCGCCGGATCCATTGCGAACGGGCCGTTTCCGGAGGCCCGTCGGAGCCCGCCGCCGCCGGCGTGACCCGCAGGCCGAAGCGCGGCCCGGCCGGGCGCGGGTCCGCACCGGACGGCCCCTTGCGCCCGCCGCCGCGCCGGGGTATTCTCTCCGCATGGCTACCGACACGACCACGGGGTTCGACACCCTCGCCTACGCGCGGCGCCTCAAAGACGCCGGCGTAAGCGACGAGCAGGCGGAGGCGCATGCCGAGGCCTTCCGTGACGCCTTAACCCGCGGTGCCGCCGACAAGTCCGACACCGCCGAACTGTTGGCGGATGTGCGGGCGGAAGTCCGCGATCTGCGCGCCGGCATATACCGCGCGTTGTGGATCCAAGGCGCAGGCATCGTCGCCGTCATGATCGGGATCGGGCTATTCGAATAGATCGAACGGGTGGGCCCGCACCGGACGGGCCCTTGCGCCCGCCGCCGCGCCGGGGTATTCTCTCCGCATGACTACCGACACGACCATGGGGTTCGACACCCTCGCCTACGCGCGGCGCCTCAAGGAGGCCGGCGTGAGCGACGAGCAGGCAGAGGCGCATGCCGAGGCCGTTCGCGCCGCCATGACCCACGGCGTCGCCACCAAGGCCGACCTTGCCGAACTGCGCGCCGACATCTACCGCGCGTTGTGGATCCAGGGCGCCGGTCTCGTCGCCATCATCGTCGGACTCAAGTTGTTCGGATAACCCGGCCGCGCCGGCGGGCCTGAGCGGCGGCATGGCGGACACCCTCCCCGGCCTGCTGGCCGCGGCGCCCGGGTCGGACGGCGCTCCGGCGATAGAGGCGGCGGACGGCCGCGCGCCGCTCTCTCGCGCTGCGCTGCGCAGTCTGGTCCGCGACGCCGGCGCGGCGCTGGCGGCGCGCGGCGTCGGCCGCCGCGACCGGGTGGCCATCGTCCTTCCCAACGGGCCGGAGGCGGCGACGGCGTTCCTCGCCTCCGCCTCCGCCGCCGCCGCCGCGCCGCTCAACCCCGCCTTCACGGCCGGCGAGTTCGCGTTCTACCTCGACGACCTGCGCGCCCGCGCCGTCATCCTCGCCGCCGGAGCGGAGAGCCCGGCGCGCGAGGCGGCGGCCGCGCGCGGACTCCCCGTCCTCGAACTCGCCGCCGACGCCGCGACCGCCGGCCGCTTCGCGCTCTCCGGCCCCGCCGCCGGCCCGCCCGCCGCGCCGGAGCCGCCCGCGCCGGACGGCACGGCGCTCGTGCTGCACACCTCCGGCACCACCTCGCGGCCCAAGATCGTCCCGCTCGCCCACGCCAACCTGGCGGCGTCGGCGCGCAATATCGGCGCGGCGCTCGCGCTGCGGCCGGACGACCGCTGCCTCAACGTCATGCCGTTGTTCCACATCCACGGATTGGTCGCGGCGGTCCTGTCGTCGGTCGCCGCCGGCGGCGCGGTCGTCTGCGCGCCGGGCTTCAACGCGCTGCGCTTCTTCGTCTGGCTCGAGGCCTGCCGGCCCAGCTGGTACACGGCGGTCCCCACCATGCACCAGGCGATCCTCGCCCGCGCCCCGCGCAACGCGGCGGCGGCGGCGCGGGCCGGGCTGCGGTTCGTCCGGTCGTCGTCGGCCGCGCTGCCGCCGCAAGCGATGGCGGCGCTGGAGGAGGCCTTCGGCGCGCCGGTCGTCGAGTCCTACGGCATGACCGAGGCGTGCCACCAGATGACCAGCAACCCGCTGCCGCCCGCCGCGCGCAAGCCGGGCTCGGTGGGGGTCGCCGCCGGCCCCGAAGTCGCCGTGGCGCGCGAGGACGGCGCCCCCGCCGCGCCGGGCGAGGAGGGCGAGGTCATCGTCCGCGGCGCGAACGTCACGCCGGGCTACGAGAACGACCCGCGCGCCAACGCCGAGGCGTTCCGCGGCGGCTGGCTCCGCACCGGCGACCTGGGCCGCCTCGATTCCGACGGCTACCTGACGGTCACTGGGCGGCTGAAGGAGATCATCAACCGCGGCGGCGAGAAGGTAAGCCCGCGCGAGGTCGACGAAACGCTGCTCGACCATCCGGGCGTGGCGCAGGCGGTCGCCTTCGCCCTGCCGCACGCGACGCTGGGCGAGGAGGTGGCGGCCGCCGTGGTCCCGCGCGCGCCGGGGGCGGTCGACGCCCGCGCGCTGCGCGAATTCGCCGCCGCCCGCCTCGCCGCGTTCAAGGTCCCGCGCCGGGTGGTCCTGGTCGACGAGATCCCCAAGGGGCCGACGGGCAAGGTCCAGCGGATCGGGCTGGCGCGGGCGCTCGGACTCGCGCCGTGACGGAGGCGCCGTGAAGATCGCCGTCTTCGGCGCCGGCGCCATCGGCGGCTACCTCGCCGCGCGCCTCGCCCTCGCCGGCGAGGAGGTGACGGTCGTCGCGCGCGGGGAGAAGCTGGAGGCGATCCGCCGCCGCGGGCTGCGGCTGGTCGGGCCGGGCGCCGGCGACGACGCCACCGCGCGGCCCGCCTGCGTCGGCGACCCCGCCGAGGCCGGGCCGCAGGACTACGTGTTCGTCGCGACGAAGGCGCATTCCGGCCCCGCCGCCGCGCCGGCGCTGGCGCCGCTGCTGGGGCCCGGGACGGCGGTGGTCCCGGCGTTCAACGGCGTCCCGTGGTGGTTCTTCCACCGCCTGGAGGGGCCATGGGAGGGCCGGCGGCTGGAGAGCGTCGACCCCGGCGGCGCGCAATGGGCGCATATCGGCCCGGAGCGGGTCATAGGCTGCGTCGTCTATCCCGCCGCCGAGGTCGTGGAGCCGGGGGTGGTCCGCCACATCGCCCTCGACCGTATGCCGGTGGGCGAGCCCGGCGGCGGGCGTTCGGAGCGCGCGCTGCGGCTGTCGCGGGCGATGATCCGCGCCGGCATGAAGGCGCCCGTGCGCCCGCGCATCCGCGACGAGATATGGATGAAACTCTGGGGCGCCGCGGCGTTGAACCCGTTGAGCCTGCTGACCGGCGCGACGCTGGCGGAGCTGGTGGGCGACCCGCCGGCGCGCACGGTCGCGCGGGCGGCGATGGCGGAGATGGCCGGGATCGGCGAACGCCTGGGCGTGCGCCTGGCGGTGAGTCTCGACCGCCGCCTCGACGGCGCCGGGGCGGTCGGCGCGCACAAGACCTCGACCCTGCAAGACCTGGAGGCCGGGCGCCCGGTGGAGCTGGAGCCGATCATCGGCGCGCCGCTGGAGATCGCCCGCATGGTCGGCGTCGCCGCGCCGGCGCTGGAATCGCTGTTCGCCCTGTCCCGCCTGTGCGCCCGCTCCGCCGGGGTATGGCCGGGGGACGGAGCCGTGCATACCGGGCGATCATGAGCGCGATCCTCCCCATCGACGTCGACGGCCTGCTCCGCAACCGCGGAGTGCGGTCGGAGCGCGTGGAGTTCAAGGCGTCGTGGGATCCCGCGACGACCGGGCCGCAGGTTCTGAAAACCGTCTGCGCTTTCGCCAACGATCCTCACAATCCGAACGGCGGGTACGTCGTCATGGAGGCCGTTTCGAAATGAGTTGAGCGATTCCAGCCGGTTGCGGTTCGCTGGTTGTGGGAGCCGGCCAGCGAGGCGCGGCATGCGGACTGAAACCGCTCGCGTGAAGTCAGCGCGCGATAGCGGTAAAGCAACGGCTCATTCCGGTACGGGCTCCGAAACGGACGGGAAAACCCGCCCGTCTTCCGGTGGGACCGCCCTCCGCGCGACGGGCGAGCCTGCCGGAAGACCCCAATCGCACGATCCGGCCGCCCAACGGATACAGAGGCGCCGCCGGATTCATGAAAAGCGGTTCCGGAACCGCGCGCCGTCCATGGCGAGAACCGCCGCCCGGTTGACCCGCCGCCCCGCGGCTGGCAGGAAGCCCCGGCGGACGATATCGCGAGGAAGGAGAAGCCGATGAAGCGCGCCCGTTGGCTGTTCGCCCTGGCGGCATGCGCCGCCGCGGCCGCCGCCCCGGCCGGGGAGGCCGGAGACGTCGACGCCGGGGGGGCCGGAGACGTCGACATGATCGAGGCCGTCGTGGCCGACTACTTCGACGGCGTTCGCGAAGGCGACCGCGGCAAGCTGGAGCGCGCCTTCGCCGAGTCCGACGCGCATATGAAGCTCCTCGCCCGCGAAGACGGCGGGCAGGCGGTGAAGACCTGGGCGGGGAGCGCGGTTCTGGACCGGTTGAGCGGCGTCCCGGACGAATCGCGGGTGGGCCGTATCCGGTCGATCGACATCTACCACCCCGACGCGGCTTTCGTCGTCTTCGACTTCGACGACGCCTTCGTCGACGGTTTCCAGATGCTTCGCATCGACGGCGCGTGGCGCATCGTGAACAAGACCTACGTCCCGCGATAGGCTCCGGCCGAAGCGGCGCGGAGGGCGGAGCGCGATGGTTTCGGGCATGCGCCGCGCAATGGCGGCGCTCGCGGCGCTGGCCGCGGCGGCCTTCGCGCCCGCGCACGCCGAACCCGGACGGGCCGGCGCCTGGGCCGGAGTCTTCGCCGGCGCCGCGCGGTGGGACTCGCGGATCGTCGACCCCGACGGCTTCGCCAATTGGGGACACCCCGGACACTCGGTCGATTACGGCGATTCCGGCGCCCTGGGCGGCGTCCTCGCGGGCATGCGGTTCGCCGCGCCGATCCCGTTCCGCGTCGAACTCGACGCCGCGTTCGGGCGCCTGTCGGCGGCGACGAACCGGCTCGACCCCGCGGTCGGCGACGAAACCGCGGTGTCGGAGCTCCGCTGGACGGCGGCGGCGCGCGTCGGCGTCGAACGGGCGTTGGGGCCCGCCACCCTGTTCGCCGCCGCCGGCCTCGCCGCCGCGCGTATCGAGACCTCCGTGACCGACCTCGACCGCGACCCGGAGACGCTGGAATTCCGCGTCGATCCCGACGATTCGCTCCACGACCGCGCGACGCGGCTGGGCTGGACCGCCGGGGCGGGGATCGAGGCGCCGCTGGACGGCCCGTGGACCCTGCGGCTGGAGGGCGGCTATATGGATTTCGGCCGGAGCCGCCACATGGCGAACCGCTCCGGCGACAACCGCTGCGGCCGCGGCGGCCCCAGGCGGCCCTGCCCCTACGTCGTCGACACTGCGCTGGGGTTCGTCCGCCTGGCGCTCGTCCGCCGCCTCGGCCCGTGAGGAGAGACCGATGACCGCGCCCCCATTCGCGCCGTTCGCGGGCGTGCTGCCGCCCGTGCTCACGCCTTTCACCGCGGACCTGGAGCCCGACCGCGCCGCCTTCGTCGCGCATTGCCGCCGCCTGCTCGCCGAGGGCGCCGACGGCCTCGCCGTGTTCGGCACCACGAGCGAGGCGAACTCGCTGTCGGTCGACGAGCGCATGGCGCTGCTCGACGCGTTGCTGGAGGACGGGATCGACCCGGCGCTGCTGATGCCGGGAACGGGCTGCTGCGCCCTGCCGGATTCGCTGCGGCTGACCCGCCACGCCCGCGACGCCGGCTGCGGCGGCGTATTGATGCTGCCGCCATTCTACTACAAGGGCGTCGGCGACGACGGCCTGTTCGCCGCCATCGCCGAGGTCGCGGAGCGCCTGGGCGGCGACGGACTGCGCGTCTATCTCTACCACATCCCGCCGATGGCGGGCGTCGGCTTCTCGCCGGACCTGGCGGGCCGCCTCATCGACGCGTATCCCGGCGTCGTCGTCGGCCTCAAGGACAGTTCGGGCGACTGGAGCAACACGCGGACGCTGATCGAATCCTTCCCCGGCTTCGCGGTGTTCTCGGGCTCCGAGGTCTTCCTGCTCGACAATTTGCGCGCCGGCGGCGCCGGCTGCATCACGGCGACCGGGAACGTGAACCTGCCGGCCATCCGCGAAATCTACCTGCGGCGCGAGTCGCCGGAGGCGGACTCGCTCCAGGCGGAGGCCACGGAGCTGCGCGAGATCGTCCAGAAACGCCCCATGATCCCGGCGTTGAAGGCGATCATGGCGGCGCGTCTCGACTCGCCGGGCTGGGCGCGGCCGCGGCCGCCGCTCGCCGCGCTCGGCGCCGCCGAGGCCGGCGCGCTCATGGACGCGCTGGCGGCGAGGGACCGCGCGCGCGCCGCGTGACGATGGAACGGGAGGACGAGGCATGACTCGCGACGGGACGGGAAGAGGCGCGCTCGCCGCATGCGCGGCGGCGCTCCTGCTGGCGGCGCCCACCGCGGCGCCCGCGCAATTGTCCGAACTGCCGGCGGGCGCCGCCTACGGCGATTTCGCGGTGGGGACCGTCACCGGCTTCGCGGTCGACGACCGCCAGCGCTTCGATCCGTGGAACGGCGCCTATGCGGGGCCGGAATACCGCGCCCTGCTGCGGCGGATCGAGGGCTCGGGGCAGACGCGCTCGGTCGTCTTCCAATTGTGGTATCCGGCGGAGCCCGACGGGGCGGCGGGGCGGCTCGCCGGGCCGCGCTCCCCCTTCCCGGCGGCGGGCGGGCGGCGGGCGGCCTATTTCGACTTCTACTTCCGCGACGCCGCGCTGGCGCCGCAAATCGGCGCCGCGGCGCAGGTGGTGATGCCGCATCTCGTCCACATGCGCGACGGCGGAACCCTCGCCGAGGCAGGCGGCGCGGCGTTCGCCGAGGTCGGGCGGAGCATCCTCGAGGCGCCGCTCGGCGCGTGGCGCGACGCGCCGCCCGCCGAGGGCCGGTTCCCGCTGGTCGTGCTCGCGCACGGCCTCGCCGGCAGCCACGGCATGTGGGCGTCGTTCGCCGAGTTCCTCGCCTCGCGCGGCTACGTCGTCGCGGCGCCGACCTTCGTATCCGACGGCGGCCTGCCGCTGGTGTTCCACGACCCGGACTCGCCCTTCGCGAACGCCGTTTCCGACGAGGAATTGCAGGCCGCCTACGCGGCGATCCTGGGGGGTATCAAGGTCGTCCCCTATTTCTACCGCCTGCTGTTCGGGCGCGCGGGGCAGGGGTTCGCGCCGCCGGAGGGCTTCGACCCGCCGAACGAAACGCTCGTTCCCGGCGGGGTGGAGCGCGCGACGACGATGATGCGCAACCTGTTCCGCCAGCGCGTCGCCGATGTCGGGCTGGTCGCGCATACGGCGCGCCTGCTCGGCGCGGAGGCGGGGACGTGCCGCGCCGCGCTGGCGGCGATGGGCGCGACGAGCGCCTCGCGCGAATTGTGCGGCCTGCTGGCGGGGCGCGTCGACGGCGCGCGCGTCGGAGTCGCCGGCCATTCGCTGGGCGCGATGACGGCGCAGCTCGCGGCGAACCTCCTTCCGGGAATCGCCGCCGCCATCGGTTTCAACAACGCGCCGCCGTTCCTCTGGACTCCGGAGGAGGCGTTCGGCGCCGGAGAGGCGCGCGACGGCCTCCCCGCCGGCAGCCGCGCGCCGCTCCTGCTGATGGTCGGCGACGAGGACGATTTCGTGCAGAACATCTTCGCCGGCCTGCTCCGGTCTGCGGTGGCGGCCGCCGGCGGCGACCCCGCCGCCGCCTTCCCGCTCGCGCCGGAGCGCGCGGCGCCCGACCGCATGGACAACCCGCAGCCGGTGGCGCTGAGCAGCTGGCGGCGCGCGCTTTCCGACCGCGTGTTCGCCGTCGTGCGCGACACCGACCATTTCACCGTCGCCGAGGATTTCGCGCGGTTGTTCCCGTGGCCGGAGTTCCGGGACGGCGCGCTGCCCTTCGCCCAGACCCCGGAGCGCCGCCGGAAGCCCGTCGGGGAGGCCGCCTTCGGCCCGCCGCCGGCGGAGCCGGGCGAGCCCTACGTCCAGCTCGGCTGGGGCGAGGCCGGCGCGGCGGGCGCGGTGTATCTGCCGCACGTCGTCCGCGACTGGTTCGCGCGGGCGTGGTTCGACGGCTATTTGAAGGACGACGCCGCGGCGCGCGCGGAGTTGCGCGGCGACGACCCGTTCGGAAGCCTCGTCTCCGTTCGCCGCGATATCCGCTAACGTCCTGCGTCCGGGGTTGGCGTCGCTATCGGTAGCGAGCGCCGATTCGGGGAGGGTAAGCGGCGGGGCGTGGTGTCGGGCGGCCCGTGGCGAGCGCGCCGAACTCCCGGCGCGGTTCCGCGACGACCGCGCATGCGCCGCCACAGAGGCCAACATGGTCGCTGCTGTCGGGCGGCGAGAAGGCGCTGGCGGCGCTGGCGCTGCTGTTCGCCGTCCTCCGCGCCCGCCCCTCCCCCGTCTGCGTGCTCGACGAGGTCGACGCGCCGCTCGACGACGCCAACGTGGAGCGTTTCTGCGACCTTCTCGACGACATCGCCCGCGAGTCGCGCACGCGCTTCCTGGTGGTCACCCACCACCGCCCTGACGATGGCCCGCATGGACCGCCTCTACGGCGTCACCATGGCCGAGCGCGGGGCGTCTCCCGCCTGGTCTCCGTCGACCTCGCCTCTGCGGCGGCGGACCTGGCCGCCGAGTGAGCCGTCCGGGCGCGCTTGCCCGGCCCAATCGTCGAGGCCGATCGGCGCCCCGATTCTCCGGCCTCCCCGGGACCGCCGGCGTCCTCGCCGGCATCGTGGACAGCACCGCGCCGCCTCGAGGCAATCCGCCCCGCCCGCGCCGACCCGCGCTTATAGACGAGGACGGACGCGATGGCCTCGGTTTCGACGTCCTCATAGACGCCATCTTCCCGCAGCAGGCTTTCGAGCGTCGACCCGATACGGGAATTGCGATCTTTCATTTCAGCCATGCTCCCTCATGCGACGCGCCGCGAGCTCCAAGTCTTTTTTCGGCGTTCTCCGACTCTTCTTGACGATGCTGTGCAGGGGCGCCATGTTCCGCCCCGACACGGTGAAGAATACCCTGGCGATCCGGTTCGTCAAGCGGGAACGCACTTCGTACAAGCCGGGATAGCCTCCGACCCGCGCGCAAAGCGGCGGGCCGCAAGGCCAGCCGAATTCGACCTTCGTCAAATCCCTCTCGGCCCGTGGCGCGCAGCCCGATATAAAAGCCTCTCCGGATCCATCCGGTCCGGATTTACGTCGTCCAGGAAATTATCGCAGACCCAAACATACCGATCTGCTCCTGTTGAGTTTTTGTGATTGTCACGAGCGATTTATCAGCGCCGACAGGATAAATTCGTGCGGTCTCCCACTCATTGCTTCGGACGCTGGTCGCCGTGCTGATTTTGACGCCCCTTTCGCGAAGCCGGTCGATCAACGGCTTCGCCTCGAACAAAAAGACGTTATCCACGGTCCACGAGCGACTGGATCCCTTTGATCTCGCCGCCGCGGATTTCGGCCCGGCAAGCACCAGATAATAATCGGGCGTATGTTTAATGTTGATATCCAACATGGCTTCCCACCTGGAGTAGTATTTCACGTCCACGGATTTTTGGGCGAGAGGTCCGCTTCCGAAGCGGCCATCGTAACCGGGCTTGTTCGCCAACGGCTCCAGATCGATATCGAATATTCGGGCGGCGATAAACTCGCCAACATGGCCGGGTTGCCCCGGCCTCCCAATAAGCTCGGCGATCTCACGCTCGTTGGCGTTCCGTAAGTCGAGCAGCTCCGCCAAGCGCCGCAGATCGCCATTGTCGTCCATATCCGCCCCCATTTCGGACTCGCGCTCCGGGACTTTCGCCCTCCGGAGTTCATGTTTTTCGCGGCCACCGCCGGCGCGTTTCGATTCGGAGTCGCTGGCTTGCCGTTCCCGACTCCCGGCAAACGACGACGTCCGCCACGCGGATTCAGCCGGGACGGCGAATCGTTCGGTTCCTCGGGCCCCGTTCGACTCCGCCCGCGCCGATCCGTGCTTATGGGCGAGGACGGACGCGATGGCCTCGCTCCTGGCGGTTTCGTAGGCTCTCTCCTTCCGAGGCAGTCTTTCATACGCCGTTCCTGGCGCCGGCAACGCGCCCGCGTCCTCGCGCTCCGCCCGCGCCCATGCTTCGAACGCGTCCCGCGCCTCCGCGACGGCCGATTCGATGGTGTCGCCATCGGCGATACATCCCGGAAGGTCGGGAACGGTGACGAGATAGCCGCAGCCTTCGTCTTTCGGCAGGGGCGCGATCTCGATGGTGTAGTCCTCGAATTTCATTGCCCGTCCTCAACCGGTTTCACCAGGCGCCTGATGTAAGGCGGCTTGATGGGCTTGTGCGTGGGGATCGTCAGGTGCTTGCCCTGGGCGTTGGTGAGTACCGCATGGCCGGTTCCTCGCTGGCGCAGTTTCAGCCCG
This sequence comes from Alphaproteobacteria bacterium, assembly GCA_965242575.1. Lineage (GTDB taxonomy): Bacteria > Pseudomonadota > Alphaproteobacteria > UBA7887 > UBA7887 > JANQOH01. The sequence continues at coordinate 284,840 of OZ251461.1, read as the reverse complement.
TGTCTCCGCGCCGCCGTTCGGACGTCGCGGGGCTTCCAGTCCGCCTTCGGGTTCTCCTTCGTCTCGCGGAGCAGTTTCTCCATACGGCGCTCGATACGGCGCCATGGGCGCCGCGGCGGCGCTCGGCGCCATGCGGCCCCGGCTCTCAACTATCCGCGTAACACGCCGTCTCCGCCTTCGCGCCCGGGTGGGTGACGGCGCCGGCGACGGCGGGGCCCACCAGCTGCGCGTATTTCCACAATTCGCCGGAACGATGCTCGTTCTCGCGCGCGGCCCACGACTTGCGGCGTTCGGCGAGATCGGATTCGGAGAGCTCCGCGTCGAGCCGCCCCTCCACCGCGTCGATGACGACGACGTCGCCGTCGCGCAGCAGGCCGATGGGGCCGCCGACCGCCGCCTCCGGCCCGACATGGCCGATGCAGAAGCCGCGCGTGGCGCCGGAGAAGCGCCCATCGGTGATCAGCGCCACCTTGTCGCCGGCGCCCTGGCCGTAGAGCGCGGCGGTGGTCGCCAGCATCTCGCGCATGCCGGGGCCGCCGCGCGGCCCCTCGTAGCGGATCACCAGCACGTCGCCGTCCTCGTAGTCGCGGCGCTCGACGGCGGCGAAAGCGTCCTCCTCGCGGTCGAACACCCGCGCCGGGCCGCGGTGGACCAGTTTCGCCAGGCCGGCGACCTTCACGATGGCGCCTTCCGGGGCGAGGTTCCCCCGAAGGCCGACGACGCCGCCGGTGGGGGTTATCGGCGAGTCGGTCCGCCGCACCACGTCCTGGTCCTCCGGGAACGTGAAATCGGCCAGGTTCTCGGCGAGGGTCTTGCCGGTGACGGTCACGCAGCCGCCATGCAGGTAGCCGCCGTCGAGCAGCGCCTTCATGATGACCGCGACCCCGCCGACCTCGTACAGGTCCTTGGCGACGTAGCGGCCGCCGGGCTTGAGATCGGCGATGTAAGGCGTCCGCTTGAAGATTTCGGCGACGTCGAGGAGGCTGAAATCGATCCCGGCCTCGTTGGCCATCGCCGGCAGGTGCAGGCCGGCGTTGGTGGAGCCGCCGGACGCGGCGACGACGGTCGCGGCGTTCTCGAACGCCTCGCGGGTGGCGATGTCGCGCGGGCGCAGGCCCTCGGCGATCATCCGCATCACGCAACGGCCCGCCGCGTCGGCGTATTCGTCGCGGCTTTCGTAGGGCGCCGGCATGGCGGTGGAATGCGGCAGGGCGAGGCCGATGGCCTCCGCCACGCAGGCCATGGTGTTGGCGGTGAACTGCCCGCCGCACGACCCGCCGGAGGGGCAGGCGGCCTTCTCCAGCGCGCCGAGCTCGGCGTCGTCCATCGTCCCGGCGGAATGCCGCCCGACGGCCTCGAACACGTCCTGCACCGTCACGTCGCGGCCCTGGAACTTGCCCGGCAGGATCGAGCCGCCGTAGATGAACACGGCGGGGACGTTGAGCCTGAGCATGGCCATCATCATCGCGGGCAGCGACTTGTCGCAGCCGGCGACGCCGACGAGGCCGTCATAGGCGTGGCCGCGCATGCAGAGCTCGACCGTGTCGGCTATCGCCTCGCGGCTGGCGAGCGACGCCTTCATGCCCTGGTGGCCCATGGCGATGCCGTCGGTGACGGTGATGGTGGTGAATTCGCGCGGGGTGCCGCCGGCGAAGGTGACTCCGCGCTTGACCGCCTGCGCCTGGCGCCTGAGCGTGATGTTGCACGGCGCGGTTTCGTTCCAGGTGGTGGCGACGCCGATGAAGGGCTGGTGGATTTCCTTCTCGGTGAGGCCCATGGCGTAATAGAAGGCGCGGTGCGGCGCCCGTTCGGGCCCCTCGGTGGCGTGCCGGCTCGGCAGTTTGCTCTTGTCGTATCCGCTCATTCCGTCGCTCCTCCCCCCGCGCCCGGCCCCGCGCCGCCGCGTGGCGCGGACGATAGCGCGGCCGGCCGGCAGGTCAACGGAACGCGGAGCTACGCCGCCTCGGTCCCGCCGACGGTGAGTCCGTCCACCAGCAGGGTGGGCTGGCCGACGCCGACGGGGACGCCCTGGCCGTTCTTGCCGCAGGTGCCGATGCCGGGGTCGAGGCGCATGTCGCTCCCCACCGCGCGGACGTTCTTCAGCACTTCGTGGCCGGTTCCGATCAGGGTCGCGCCCTTGACCGGGGCGCCCACCTTGCCGTCCTCGATGCGGTAGGCCTCGGAGGCGGAGAAGACGAACTTGCCCGAGGTGATGTCCACCTGCCCGCCGCCGAAATTGACCGCGTAAAGCCCCTTCGGCACGCGGCGGAGGATGTCCTCCGGGTCCTCCCCGCCCGCGCGCATGATCGTGTTGCGCATGCGCGGCATGGGCTGGTGGGCGAAACTCTGGCGGCGCCCGTTGCCGGTCGAGGCGGTCCCCATCAGCCGCGCGTTCATGCGGTCCTGCATGTAGCCGACGAGGATGCCGTCCTCGATCAGCGTGGTGCTCTGCGTCGGGGTGCCCTCGTCGTCGATGGTGAGCGAGCCGCGGCGGCCGTCGAGGGTCCCGTCGTCCACCACGGTGACGCCGGGGGCGCCGACGCGCTCGCCCATCAGGCCCGAGAAGACGCTGGTCTTCTTGCGGTTGAAATCGCCCTCCAGGCCGTGGCCGATGGCTTCGTGCAGGAGGATCCCGGGCCAGCCGGGGCCGAGCACCACGGGCATTTCGCCGGCCGGCGCCGGCTTCGCCTCCAGGAGCACGAGGCCCTGGCGCAGCGCCTCGTCGACATGCGCGCGCCAGGCGGCGGGGTCGAGCAGCGGCGCATAGGCGTGGCGCCCGCCGGAGCCGTAGGAGCCGGTCTCGCGCACGCCGTTCTCCTCCACCACCACCGAGACGTTGAGGCGGAGCAGCGGGCGGATGTCGTCGGCGCGGGCGCCGTCGGCGCGGCGGATAGACACCGCCTGCCAGCTGCCGGTGAGCGCCGCCATGACCTGGCGGACGCGCGGGTCGGCGGCGCGCGCGTAGGAGTCGATCTCGCCCAGCAGCGCGACCTTGTCGGCGAAGGGGACGGCGTCGAGCGGGTTGTCGGGCGGGTAGAAGCGGCGGTTGGTGGCGCGCGGCGCGGCGTCCATCTCGCCGGCATGGCCGCCGCGCACCGCCTTGACGGTCTCGGCGGCGCGGCGGATCGCGTCCTCGCTCAGTTCGGAGGCGTGGCCGTAGCCCGTGGCCTCGCCGGAGACGGCGCGCAGCCCGAACCCCTGCGCGGTGTCGAAACTGGCGGATTTCAGCTTGCCGTCGTCGAGCGCGAAGGATTCCGACCGGCGGTATTCGAGGTAGAGCTCGCCGTCGTCGGCGCCGGCGAGCGCGTCGCCGACGATGGAGTCGACCCGCGCCGGGTCCATCCCCGTGCGGGCGAAAAACAGGTCGTCGAGGCGCGCCGGGTCGGCCATGATCGGGTCTCCCTCCATCCGTCGCCCCCATATAACCCCTCAGCCCGGCAGCTCCAACGGGCGGCGGTTGATTACCGGCCCGCGCCGCGTAAATTGGCGCGCGGAGGGCGGCGGCGCGGGGACATGGAGCGCGACAGCCGAAAGCTGATAAAGCTGCTGAAGCAGGCCGGTTGGTACGAAGCCGGGCGACAGGCGACGGGAAGCCACCGGCAATTCCGACATCCCGGTCGCAAGGGGCGCGTCACCGTGCCCCACACCGTGCCCCACCCGAGGAAGGACATCAAGATCGGGACGCTCATGAGCATATACAGGCAAGCCGGTTGGCGGTAGCGGAGGGCAAAATGCGCTATGTCGCGTTGATCCACGGCGACAACGAGCCGGGTTTCGGTATCGGTTTCCCGGATTTCCCCGGTTGCGTTTCGGACGGCGATACGGTGGAGGAGGCGATCCGCCGCGGACGGGAGGCGTTGGCGTTCCATATCGAGAGCATGGCGGAGGATGGAGAGGATATCCCCTGCCCGCGCGCGCGCTCCGAGATCGAGGCGGATCCCGATATGGCGGAGTGGCTCGAGGGCGCGCGGCGTATCGTCTGTGTCGATGTCGACGACGCTCCGCCCCCCGCCATCGCGCCGGCGGCGGACCCTCTCGTGCGCCGCGTCGGGGAGATTTTCGGCCGCCGCCTGGCGCGATTCGTCAACTCCTCGGCCGTGCCCGACCTGCTCGACGGGGACCGGGGCGGCGTGAAAGTCGTCCTGTTGCTCGAGTCTCCGTACAAGAAGGAAGTGCGGCGAGGCTGCCCGCTGGCGGGTTCCAGCGGCAAGACCGTAACCGAAGAGCTGGGACGGAACGTGCCCGCCATGTGCGGCGTCTCCGGATCGTTCGGCCGGCTCGTCGCGACCGGCGGTGACGAGCGCGTATCGAAATTCGGAATCATGAACGCCAGCCGGTTGCCGCTCGACGCCGACGCCTATCGCGAGAGCGGCGCCGATCGTCGCACGGACCTCCCCGCATGGAGCGAATTCGAGAGATGCCTGCGTTACGTCAGGCGCAAGAAACGCCCGGTAACGGAGCGCAACGGGGCGGCTCTGCTCATGGAGCGCGCCATCGCGCAGGACTTGCAGGAGAGGCTGGACGGAATTTCCGTCGGAGGTGACTTGCTCCTCGTGTGTTGCGGGGCGGTCGCCCAGGGAATTTTCGAAAGGACTCACGTGCGGGACGGGGTCCGAATCGCCTATGCGCCGCACCCCTCGCGTGGCGGGTGGGGGAAGAAAAAGAACATCGAATGTATGCGCGGCGTGTACGACGGCGTCGCGCACGCGATCCGGTAACGGTCCAGGGCGCGCCGCGCCGGGAAACCCGGCGCCGGAGCGAGGGGATTCCGGGGCCGCGGGGCGGCGCATACCGCGCCCTTGATCCCCGCGCGGCGGGGCGGGTATAAGCGCCCGCGCCGGGGCGGCGCGACGGGGCTTCGGCGCGAACGGGGAGCGGGATCGGGCATGAGACCATTCGGAATTCCGGCGCGGCTCGCCGCGGCGGCGGGCGCGCTCGCGGCGCCGGGCGCGGCGCTCGGCGCGGAGGCGGGCGGGCCGCCCAGGCCGTGGCAGATCGACTTCCCCGAACCCGCCAGCACCATCATGGCGGAGATCGTCGGCCTGCACGACGTGCTGCTCGTCGTCATCGTCGCCATCGCGCTGTTCGTCACCGCGCTCATGGCCTACGTCATGATCCGGTTCCGCGCCTCCGCCAACCCGACGCCGAGCAGGACGACGCACAACCCGAAGCTCGAGATCGCGTGGACCGTGGTCCCGACGCTCATCCTGATCGCCATCGCGCACCCGAGCTTCAAGTTGCTCTACTACGCCGAGACGCATCCCGAACCGGACCTGACGATCAAGGCCACCGGCGCCAGCTGGTATTGGATCTACGAATACCCGGACGACGGCATCGAGCTCTACGCCACCATGGTCGATGAGGAGGACCTGGAGCCCGGCCAGCCGCGCCTGCTGGCGACCGACGCGCCGCTGGTGGTGCCGGTGGAAAAGGTGGTGCGGATGCAGGTCACGTCCGACGACGTGATCCACGCCTGGGCGGTGCCGGCGTTCGGCGTCAAGGTCGACGCGGTGCCGGGCAGGCTCAACGAAATCTGGTTCGCCGCCGAGAAAACCGGGACGTTCTACGGCCAGTGCTCCGAACTGTGCGGGACCAACCACGCCTTCATGCCCATCGAGGTGAAGGTGGTGGAGCAGGCCGAATACGACGCCTGGCGGGAGATGAACGTCGCCGAGGGCGCCGCCGCCGCGCCCGCGCCGCGAGAGACGAGCTGAGGAAAGGCGAGGGCCATGGCTTACACCGACGCCGCGGGCGGACACGCCCACCACGAACCGTCCGGCCTCGCGCGCTGGCTGTTCTCGACCAACCACAAGGACATCGGCACCCTCTACCTGATCTTCGCGGCGATTGCGGGGCTGGTGGGGCTGCTCTTCTCGATCATGATGCGCCTCGAGCTCGCCGAGCCCGGGATGCAGTTCTTCGCCGACGACCCGCACCAATTCAACGTGCTGGTCACCGGCCACGGCCTGATCATGGTGTTCTTCCTGATCATGCCGGCGCTGATCGGCGGCTTCGGCAATTGGTTCGTGCCCATCATGATCGGCGCGCCGGACATGGCGTTCCCGCGCATGAACAACATCAGCTTCTGGCTGATCGTCCCGGCGTTCATCCTGCTCGTCGGCTCGATCTTCGTCGACGGCGGCTACGGGCAGGGCGCGGGGACGGGGTGGACGATATACCCGCCGCTGTCGGGCGGCGACTACCATAGCGGGCCGTCGGTCGACATGGCGATCTTCTCGCTCCACCTCGCCGGCGCGTCGTCGATCCTGGGCGCGATCAACTTCATCACCACGATCTTCAACATGCGCGCGCCGGGCATGACCCTGCACAAGATGCCGCTGTTCGTGTGGTCGATCCTGGTGACGGTGTTCCTGCTGCTGCTGGCCCTGCCGGTGCTGGCCGGGGCGATCACCATGCTGCTGACCGACCGCAATTTCGGCACCGCGTTCTTCGACGCCGCCGGCGGCGGCGACCCGGTGCTGTTCCAGCACCTGTTCTGGTTCTTCGGCCACCCGGAGGTCTATATCCTCATCCTGCCGGGCTTCGGCATCGTGAGCCAGATCGTCTCCACCTTCTCGCGCAAGCCGGTGTTCGGCTATCTCGGCATGGCCTACGCCATGGTCGCCATCGGCTTCGTCGGCTTCATCGTGTGGGCGCACCACATGTACACCTCGGGCCTCGACGTCGACACGCGCGCCTACTTCATGGCGGCGACGATGGTCATCGCGGTGCCGACCGGGATCAAGATTTTCAGCTGGATCGCGACCATGTGGGGCGGGTCGATCACCTATGAGACCCCCATGCTGTTCGCGCTCGGCATGATCTTCCTGTTCGTCATCGGCGGCGTGACCGGGGTGGTGCTCGCCAACGCCGGCATCGACACCGCGCTCCACGACACCTATTACGTGGTGGGGCACTTCCACTACACCATGTCGATGGGCGCGCTGTTCTCGATTTTCGCCGGGTTCTACTACTGGTTCGGCAAGATGACGGGCCGGAGCTACGACGAGGCGCTGGGCAAGCTCCAGTTCTGGACCCTGTTCATCGGCGTCAACCTCACCTTCTTCCCCATGCACTTCTCGGGCCTCGCCGGGATGCCGCGCCGCTACGTGGACTACCCGGACGCCTTCGCCGGGTGGAACATGGTGTCGTCGTGGGGCGCCTACCTGTCGGCGGCCTCGGCGGTCCTGTTCCTCTGGATCGTGCTCCGCGCCTTCACGTCGGGCGAGAAGTGCGCCGACAACCCGTGGGGCGAGGGGGCGACGACGCTGGAGTGGAAGTGCGCCTCGCCGCCGCCGTTCCACACCTACGACGAACTGCCGCACGTCTCCGCCGAAGGCCCGTCGATCACCGCCAGCCCCCGGTTCCGCTCCTACGGGGTGCCGCCGAAGGCGGGCTAGCGGCAGGCGCGCCGGAGGGGCGGGATGCCGCGGACGGGCGCGGCGGGCGCCGCGGCCGCGCCGGCCGCGGACGCCTTCGCGGGCGGGCCGGCGGACTATTTCGCCCTGCTCAAGCCCAGGGTGATGTCGCTCGTCTGCTTCACCGGCCTCGTGGGGATGCTGTTGGCGCCGGGCGCGGCGCACCCGGTCATCGCCGCCGCGGCGCTGCTGTGCATCGCCGTCGGCGCCGGCGCGGCGGGGGCGATCAACATGTGGTGCGACCGCGACATCGACGCGGCGATGGCGCGCACCCGCGACCGCCCGATCCCCGCCGGGCGCGTCGCGCCGGAATCCGCGCTCGGCTTCGGCGCCACCCTGGCGGTCGGCGCGGTGGCGACGATGGCGCTGGCGGCGAACTGGCTCGCGGCGGCGCTTCTGGCGCTCGCCATCGGCTTCTACGTCTTCGTCTATACGCTGTTCCTCAAGCGGCGGACTCCGAGCAACATCGTCATCGGCGGCGCGGCCGGGGCGCTGCCGCCGGTGATCGGCTGGGCGGCGGTCGCCGGCGAGACCGGGCTCGTCCCGTGGACCCTGTTCGCCATCGTCTTCGTGTGGACGCCGCCGCATTTCTGGGCGCTCTCGCTTTACCGCGCCCATGAATACGCGCGCGCCGGCGTGCCGATGCTGCCGGCGGTCGCCGGGCGGAGGGAGACGCGGCGGCGGATCCTGCTCTACAGCGCCGCGCTGGCGCCGCTGGCGCTGGCGCCGGCCGCGCTCGGCGCCGCGGGCTGGCTCTACGCCCTGGGCGCGGGGCTGCTCGGCGCCGGCTTCGTCCACCGCGCGGCGGTCCTGTGGCGGAGCGACGACGACGGCGACGCGCGGCGGCTGTTCGGCTACTCCATCGCCTACCTGTTCCTGGTGTTCGCCCTCCTCCTGGCGGACGACGCCGCGTTCGCGCGGGGGGGCTGAGCCGTGCCGCCGCATCCGCTGCACCGCCGCCGCCGCCTGAGGAACGCCGCGCTCGCCGCGAGCCTCGGCGCGCTGGTCGTGCTGTTCTTTCTGATCACCCTCGCCAAATTGGGCGGGGCGGGCTGAACGTGGCCGCGGCGCGCATGGACCCGGCGCGGACCGGCGCGGGCAACCGCCGCCTGGCGCTGGCGCTCGGCGCGTTCTGCTGCGCCATGATCGGCCTCGCCTTCGCCTCGGCGCCGCTCTACCGCCTGTTCTGCCAGGCGACGGGATACGGCGGCGCGACGCGGGTGGCGGAGGCGGCGCCGGGCGCGGCCGGGCCGGTGTTCACGGTGCGCTTCAACGCCGACATCGACCCGGCGCTGCGGTGGCGCTTCGAACCCGCCGCGCGCAAGATGGAGGCGCGCGCGGGGGAGGCCGCGCTCGCCTTCTACCGCGCCGTCAACGAGGGCGGCCCGCGCGTGGGGACGGCGGTCTTCAACGTCGCGCCGGCGGCGGCGGGCAAGTATTTCAACAAGGTCGAATGCTTCTGCTTCCAGGAGCAGTATCTGGGAGCCGGGGAGAGCGCGGAGCTCCCGGTGTCGTTCTTCATCGACCCGGCGATCGCCGACGACCCCGACACCGCCGGCCTCCGCGCCGTCACCCTGTCCTACACCATGTTCGACGCCGGCGAGGACGCGCTCGCGCGCCAGCATGCCGCCGCCCCGGACGCACCGATCCCGAACCGAGGTCTCTGACATGTCCACCGCCGCCGAAGCCAAGCATCCCTACCATCTGGTCGACCCCAGCCCGTGGCCGCTGATGGGCGCGTTCGCTGCGCTGCTGCTCACCTTCGGGACGGTGGCGTTCATGCACGACGCGCCCGGCGGGCCGTGGATCGCCGGCGCCGGCGCCGTGCTGGTCGCGGCGACCATGGTCGTGTGGTGGCGCGACGTGATCCGCGAGGCCACCTTCGAGGACCACCACACCCCCATCGTCCAGCTGGGGCTGCGCTACGGGATGGCGCTGTTCATCGCCTCCGAGGTGATGTTCTTCTCGGCGTGGTTCTGGGCCTTCTTCGACGCGTCGATCTTCGCCGACGAGGCGATACAGTTCGGCCGGGTGGAGGCGAACGGCGGGCAATGGCCGCCGGAATCCATCGAGACCTTCGACCCGTGGCATCTGCCGCTGCTCAACACCGTCATCCTGCTGACCTCGGGGGCGACGGTGACCTGGGCGCACCACGCGCTGCGCGAGGGGAACCGCCGGCACCTCATCCTCGGCCTGTGGTGCACGGTGGCGCTCGGCGCGCTGTTCACCGCGGTGCAGGCCTACGAGTATTCGCATGCGCCGTTCGGCTTCGCCGACGGCATCTACCCCTCGACCTTCTTCATGGCGACGGGCTTCCACGGCGCGCATGTGATCATCGGCACGGTCTTCCTCGCCGTGTGCCTGTGGCGCGCCTACCGCGACCACTTCAAGCCGGACCGTCATTTCGGCTTCGAGGCCGCCGCGTGGTACTGGCACTTCGTGGACGTGGTGTGGCTGTTCCTGTTCTTCTGCGTTTACGTCTGGGGCGGGTGAGAAGGGGCGCGCGGTCGAGGCGGCCTTCGCCCGATTCGCCCTCTACCGGCTATGGGGCGGCGGCCGGCGCCGCGCCGCCGTCGACCGCCGCCAGCGGCGCCCAATTGCGCGAACGCTGGTAGTCGGGCCGCGGCTCCTCCACCTCCGCCGGGCGGTTGGCGACGGTGTTGAAGCAGAAATAGACCTGCCGCCGGTCCTCCGCCGACAGGTTGTGGCCGGAGGCGTGGAACAGGTTGCAGTGGAACAGCGCCGCGTCGCCCGGCGCCCCGGTGACGGCGACCGGCGCCGCCGCGGCATGCGCCGCGCGCACCGCCTCGGGCGGGAGCGCCCAGAAGCCGTAGGCGGTCGTCCTGTCCCACCGCGGCGGGACCCGCCCGGCGCGGTGGCTGCCGGGCAGGAAGTAGAGGCAGCCCGAACGCTCGTCCGCCGCGTCGAGCATGACCATCAGCGTCGCCATGTCGGGCCGGGCGATCCCGTCCAGCCGCCAGGAGCCGTAATCCTGGTGCCAGGGCCACGCCGTCCCCTCGACGGCCGCCTTCACGTTGACCTTGGTGTGGTGGATGTAGAGCGCCTCGTCGCGCAGCGCCTGCTGCGCGACGCCGAGGACGCGCGGCGCGCGCGCCAGGGCGGCGAAGGGCGGCGACGCCGTGGCGCCGTCGGACTCGTGGACGCGGAACAGGGTGCGCGGCGGGCCGCCCGCCGTCTCGCGGACGACGCATTCGTCCTCCAGCGCGCCCAGGCGGTCGATCTCGCGCCGCAGCAGCGCCGCTTCCTCCGCGCCGACCAAGCCTGGCAGCAGCAGGAATCCGTCGCGGTCGAACCGCGCCAATTGGTCCTGGGCGAGCCGCATCGTCCCTCCTCCCCGTTTCCCGTTCCCCGCGCCGGCAGTGTATGATGGCGGGGCCGGGAAGGGAAAGGAGCGCGGCGATGGCGGGCCGAGTCAAGGCGGTTCGGGGCGACATTACGAAGCTGGAGGTCGACGCGGTTGTCAACGCGGTCAATTCGGCGCTGCGCCCGGGCGGCGGGGTCGACGGCGCCATCCGCCGCGCCGCCGGCTGGAAGATGAACGCCGCGCTGATGAAGATCGGCGGCTGCCCCACCGGCGAGGCGGTGGCGACGGAGGGCTTCGCCCTGCCGGCGCGCTGGGCGATCCACACCGCCGGCCCGGTGTGGGAGGGCGGCGAGAAGGGTGAGGCCGAACTGCTCGCCCGCTGCTACCGCAACAGCCTCGCCCGCGCCGCCGAGCTGGGCGCGCGGCGGGTGGCGTTCCCGGCGATCTCGACCGGGGTTTACGGCTTCCCGCCCGGCGAGGCCGCCGAAATCGCCGTGCGCGAGGCGACCGCCGCGCTGGAGGGCGGCGCGGATTTCGACGAAATCCTCCTCGTCGCGTTCGGCGAGGAGAATTTCGCCGTCCTGTCGGCCGCGCTGTCGGCCGCGGTTGGCGGCGGGGAGGCGGACGATGCCGGATGACGGCGCCGCCGGCGCGCCGGTCTCGGTCTGGATTACGGCCGCCAACCGCGCCGTCGCGATGGCGCTGGCGCGCGCGCTGGTGGAGGAGCGGCTGGCCGCCTGCGCCAACGTGATCGAGGGCGTGAGCTCGATCTACCGCTGGCAAGGGAAGGTGGAGACGGCGCCGGAGGCCGTTGTCGTCCTCAAATCGCGCCGCGGCCGGCTGGAGGCGCTGACCGCGAAGGCGCGCGAGCTGCACGATTACGATTGCCCGTGCATCGTCGCCCACCCCATCGTCGGCGGGAACCCCGATTACGTCGACTGGATCGCCGCCGAGACGGCGGAGTCCTGACGCGGTCGGTCGCGGCCGAGCGTTTCCATCAACTCGCGCCATTCGCGCGCGCCGAGGCCGCTATCCGCCTGTCGGACGTCCTCCCCCGCGATCATGCGCCGGACGGCGTTGAGCGCGGCGGCGGAGAGGCGCGCGCCGCCGAGCGCATACTCCTCAAACGCGCGGCAGGCGATGGGGACCCAGGGGCGGACGACCTTCTCCAGAATCGTCCGCGCATAGGCGCGGATCTCGCCCTGCGCGTGCTGGTCGGCGCGCAGCAGCAGGAAGTGGAACAGGTTGTGGAGGTCGATCTTCCAGTACCACTGCGTGTAAATGTTTACAGGCAAATTTATTCGCGCGAGCTCGCGCGCTAAACCTTGTCGCGTTTTGTCGAGCGTATCTCCCCTTTTATCTTCATTTATCATATCCAAGTAGTGATCGTATGCAACGGCGGCGTCTTCCTTCATCGTGCCGAGAGCCTGTCTTGCCTCCTCGTCCCGTAGCCCCGCGTCCCGCCCTTGGCGATTGGACGTCGACTGGGCATTGAGCACCATATCGGGAAAAAGGTAATTCGACTGGACGTCATGATTCTCCCCCGCCTTCTTGGTGAGATAGGGGAGCTCCGGAAAATAAAATTCCCGGTCGAGGATCGAATAGCGTGCGGAATACTCGTTAACGCTCGCAGTGCGATGGCGGATCCACTGGCGGGCAACGAAGATCGGCAATTTGATATGTAGCTTGATCTCGCACATCTCGAACGGCGTCGTGTGGCGATGCCGCATGAGATAGCGGATCAGGTTCTCGTCGTCGCGGACCGATTTCGTCCCCGCGCCGTAGGAGACGCGCGCCGCCTGCACGATGGCGCTATCGTCGCCCATGTAGTCCACGACGCGGACGAAACCGTGATCGAGCACGCGCAGCTCGTCGCCGAGGATGCGCTCGATCGCCGGGACGGTGGCGCGGCGGGTGGGGGCCGGATCGGGAGGGGTCTCGGTCATGGCCCGATTATATCCGCGGCGCGGTTGCAATTCACGCGCGGGGCGCCTATAGTGGGGATGCCGGCTCCGGCCGGCTATGGCGATAAACGCGGCATGGAATAGGCGTCATGGACCCGGGGGCGGTACCCGGCGCCTCCACCAACCGCCCGCCGTTCGCGGCGGGATGCGCGGGGGCGAAACAGGATCGACATGCGTGGCAAAGATGCGGCTTTCGCTCGGCATGGCACCACCGTTATCGGGCCGCACACATAGTTGCCAACGACAACTATGCGGAGGTGAGGCTCGCCGCCTAGACGGCCAGCCTTCTCGCTTCAAGTCCCCGGCGTTCGCAACGCCGGGGCGGGGCCCGGGGCGCGCCCGGCAACAGGAGCGCCCCACCTTCCGTCCCGTCCCCGAACGCCCGGCGGAGCGCGCGGCCATGACCGGCGAGTCCATCGACTACGAATCCCTGGTCCGCTCCGCCCTGCGCGGCGTGGCGCGGGCCGCCCTCGCCCGCGCCGCCGAATCGGGCCTGCCGGGCGACCACCACTTCTACATCGCGATCCGCACCGGCGCGCCCGGCGTCATCGTCCCGAAACGCCTGCGCGACAAGTTCCCCAACGAGATGACCATCGTGCTCCAGCACCAGTTCCGCGACCTCGAAGTGACCGGGGACCGGTTCGCGGTGACGCTCAGTTTCGGCGGCAGGAGCGAGCGGATCTCCGCGCCCTTCGCGGCGGTCGCGTCGTTCGCCGACCCGTCCGCCCAATTCGCGCTGCGCTTCGAGAAGCCGGAGGAGGAGGCGGACGCCGCCGAAGCCGCGCCGGCGCCGGCGCCGGCGCCGGCGCCGGCGGAGGAGAAGGAGAAGGAGAAGGAGGACGGCGCCGAAAGCGCGGCGGAGGAGGGCGGGACGGTCGTCGCGGTGGATTTCGGGCGCGGCAAGCGGGGCCGCGGCCGGTGAGCGCCCGATGAGCGCGATGTTCCCGTTGGCGGCGGCCGAGGACGTCCCTTTCCGCCGGCTCGACGAACTGGAGGTGGAGACGGTCTCCGCCGGCGGGCGGTCGCTGCTGCGGGTCGGCGCGGAGGCGCTCTCCGGCCTCGCCTTCGCGGCGTTCCGCGACAGCGCGCACTTCCTGCGCCCCGGCCACCTGGCGCAGCTGGCGGCGATCCTCGACGACCCGGAGGCGTCCGACAACGACCACTTCGTGGCCTTCGAACTGCTCAAGAACGCCAACGTGGCGGCGGGCGGGGTGCTGCCCATGTGCCAGGACACCGGCACCGCCATCGTCATCGGCCGCAAGGGCGAGGACGTGTGGACCGGGATCGACGACGAGGCGGCGCTGGCGGCGGGGATCCGCCGGACCTTCGTCGAAACCCACCTGCGCTACAGCCAGCTGGCGCCGCTGGGGACGTTCGAGGAGGTCAATACGGAGACCAACCTGCCGGCGCAGATCGACCTGCACGCCGTCCCCGGCGCGGCCTACGACTTCCTGTTCGTCGCCAAGGGCGGCGGGTCGGCCAACAAGACCTTCCTCTACCAGCAGACTCCGGCGGCGCTCGACCGCGGGCGGATGCTCGCCTTCCTCGACGAGACGCTGCGCACGCTCGGCACGGCGGCCTGCCCGCCCTACCATCTGGCGGTGGTCATCGGCGGGCTGTCCGCCGAGCAGACGCTGAAGACGGTGAAGCTCGCCAGCTGCCGCTACCTCGACGGCCTGCCGACCGCCGGCGACCGCTCCGGCCACGCCATCCGCGACCCGGAGCTGGAGGCGGAGATCCACGACATGACGCGCCGCTTCGGCATCGGCGCGCAGTTCGGCGGCAAGTATTTCTGCCACGACGTGCGGGTGGTCCGCCTGCCCCGCCACGGCGCCAGCCTGCCGGTGGGGATCGGCGTCTCCTGCGCCGCCGACCGCCAGGTCCTCGCGCGCATCTCCGCCGACGGCGCGTTCCTCGAGCGGCTGGAGACCGACCCGGCGCGCTACATGCCCGAGGTCGACGCCGGCGAGATCGGCGGCGCGGCGGTCGAGATCGACCTGAACCGGCCGATGGACGACATCCGCCGCGAACTCTCCCGCCACCCGGTGCGCACGCGGGTTTCGGTGTCCGGGCCGATGATTGTCGCCCGCGACGCGGCGCATGCGCGGCTGCGCGCCCGCCTCGAGGCGGGGGAGGAGCTGCCGGACTACTTCAAGCGCCATTGCGTCTATTACGCCGGCCCGGCGAAGACTCCGGAGGGACTCGCCACCGGCGCGTTCGGCCCCACCACCGCCGGGCGGATGGACGCCTACGTGGACCTGTTCCAGTCGCATGGCGGCTCGATGGTCATGCTGGCCAAGGGGAACCGGTCGCGCGCCGTAGCCAAGGCGTGCGCCGCGCATGGCGGGTTCTATCTCGGCTCCATCGGCGGCCCCGGCGCGCGGCTGGCGCAGGACTGCATCAGGCAGGTCGATTGCGTCGCCTATCCGGAGCTCGGCATGGAGGCGATCTGGCGCATCGAGGTGGAGGACTTCCCCGCCTTCATCGTGATCGACGACAAGGGGAACGACTTTTTCGCCGGAGCGAACCGCCCATGAAATTCGCGCTGCGTTACTGCAACACCGGCCCCTACGCCGAACCGGCGGCGGCGGTCGAACTGCTCCAGGCCGCCGAAGAGGCGGGTTTCGAATCGGCCTGGACGGTCGAGCATACGGTGGTGCCGGAGGGCTACGAATCCGCCTACCCCTATTCGCCGGACGGCAAGATGGCCGGCGGGCGGGTGGACATTCCGCTGCCGGACCCGCTGATCTGGCTCGCCTACGCCGCCGCCGCGACGACGCGAATCGGCCTCGGCACGGCGATCCTCATCCTGCCGCAGCACAACCCGGTGCTCGCGGCCAAGCAAGTCGCGACGCTGGACCATATGTCCGGCGGGCGGGCGCTGCTCGGCGTCGGCGTCGGCTGGCTGCGCGAGGAGTTCGAGGCGCTGGGCGCGTCGTTCGACGACCGCGGCGCGCGCATGGACGAATACATCGCCGCGATGCGCGAATTGTGGTCGGCGGACCGGCCGTCGTTCCAGGGGCGGTTCGTGCGCTTCGACGGCGCCCATTGCCGCCCGCGGCCGAAGAACGGGCGGGTGCCGATAATCGTCGGCGGCCACTCCAGGGCGGCGGCGCAGCGCGCCGGGCGGCTCGGCGACGGGTTCTTCCCCGCCCGCGGCGCGCCCGCCGATCTGTTCGACCTGGCGCGGCGGACGGCCGAGGAGCACGGGCGCGACCCCGGCGCGCTGGAATTCTCGGCGAGCCTGCCCGACGACCTCCAGGACCTGCCCAAACTCGCCCGCGCCGGAGTCTCCCGCGTCCTCGTCCCGGTCACGCCGATGGCCGGACTGGCGCCGGCGATCTCCGGCCCCGAGGACGCGCTGCGCTGGAAGGGCCGCATCGGCGACATGGCGGCGCTCTGACGGGCGGGCGCGCGCGGTGTGGGGACAGCATCTGATCGTCGACATGGCGGGGTGCGACGCCGGGGCCATCGGCGACCGGGAGGCGATCGCCGCGTTCTGCCGCGAGCTGGTGGGCGCCATCGGCATGACCGCCCACGGCGCGCCGGTCATCGAGCGCTTCGCCGCCCATGACCCCGACGCCGGCGGCTATTCGCTCGTCCAGCTGATCGAGACGTCGAGCATCACCGCGCATTTCGCCGAGGCGCGGCGCGAAGCCTATCTCGACGTCTTCTCGTGCAAGGCGTTCCGGGAGGAGGCGGCGCTCGCGGTGTGCCGGCGCCGGCTGCGGCCCGCGGGATGGTCGGCGACGACGCTCCGCCGCGCGGCCGGCAAGGCGCCGGTCATCGCGCCGGCGCCGGCGTAGGCGCCGAGTCGAGCGGGCAGGCGAGCCCGCGCCGCGCGCAGGCCGCGCGGAGCGTGTTCGCGACCAGGCAGGCGACCGTCATCGGGCCGACGCCGCCGGGGACCGGGGTGATCGCGCCGGCCGTCTCCACCGCCTCGTCGAAGGCGACGTCGCCCGCCAAGCGGCGCCCGCCGCCGGGAGCCGGGACGCGGTTTATCCCCACGTCGACGACCGTGGCGCCGGGCTTGATCCAGTCTCCGCGCACCGTCCCCGCCCGCCCTATGGCGGCGACCAGCACGTCGGCGCGCCGGCACGCCTCGGCGAGGCCGCGGGTGCGCGAATGGGCGACGGAGACGGTGGCGTCGGCGGCGAGCAGGAGCAGCGCCATCGGCCGGCCGACGATGGCCGACCGCCCGACCACCAGCGCCTCCGCGCCCTCCAGCTCCGCGCCGGCGCGGGCGAGCAGCAGCATCGCGCCCTGCGGCGTGCAGGGGACGAGGCCGCCGGGCAGGCCCGCGGCGAGCCGCCCGGCGTTGACCGGGTGGAATCCGTCGACGTCCTTCGCCGGGTCGATGGCGGCGACGACGCGCGCCGAATCGATCCCCGCCGGCAGCGGCAGCTGGACGAGGATCCCGTCGACCTCCGGGTCGCCGTTGAGCGCCGCCACCAGTTCGAGCAGCGCCGCCTCGCTCGTGTGGGCGGGAAGGCGGCGTTCGATTCCGGCCATCCCCGCCTCGGCGAGGGCGCGGGTCTTGTTGCGCACGTAGATCTGGCTCGCCGGGTCGTCGCCGACGAGGACGACGGCGAGGCCGGGGCGCAGGCCGAGCGCCGCCGCCGCGCGCGCGACGGCGGCGCGCAGCTCGCCGGCGGCGCGCTTGCCGTCGATGATCCGGGCCCGGCCCATGCGCCCCGCGATAGCCGTTCCCGCCGCTTTGTCAACCGCGCGCCTTGCGCTAAACAGGGCCGGATGGGGCGTAGCCAAGCGGCAAGGCAACGGGTTTTGATCCCGTGATCCCTGGTTCGAATCCAGGCGCCCCAGCCAGCGGTGCGGGGCGTGTCCCGGGGGGATGGACGTCCGGCGTCGACATTTCCATCGTCCGTGTCGCCAAGAGGCGGCGCCGCGACGGGAGAAGGCCTGCGCCGGACGGCGCGTCCGCGGCCGTTGAAATTCGCCCGCACCGGCGGCAAACTCGCTCGCGCAATCGATGGTCCGCGAAGCTGGACGGCTTGGCGCGCGCCGTCCCGCCGCGGCGTATCCGGAGAATCGCCATGCAGACCGCTCGCCGTTTCGCCAGGATCGCGGGGGCGCTCGCCCTCGTCTCGCTCGCCGCGTGCGGCGGAAACGGCGACGCCGGAGGCGGCGGGGCCGCGAACCCGGTCCCCGCGCCCGGCCCTGCGGCGTCCGGTCCCGCGCTCGCGCCCGCGCTTGCGCTGGACCCCGGGCGCGCGCAATCGCTGACCGGATCCGGGCCGCCGGCCGAGACCGTCGTGGACCTGCGGGCGCGGATGGCGGCGCTGGTTTCGCGCGCCGACTCGTTCCTCCTCTCCACCATCTTCGGAAACACGTCCGACCCGAACGCCCCGACGTTCCGGCTGCGGCCGTCCTGCACCGGTTCGGAATGCGCGTGGACGGTGCCCGGGACCCAATTCTCCTGGACGTTCGACGTGGCGGACCTCGAGAACGCCGTCGGCGAATCGCGGGAGATTCTCGGCAAGGGCGGCATCGCGACGATGGAGTCCGCCGGCAGCGAGAACGGGGTCGACGTCAGGTCCTACGGGTCCTGGCTGAACCATGCGTCGTTCACCCTCATTACCCAGGCGCGGCCGGTCGCCGGCGGTATGCGCGTCTTCTCCCGGTACGGCAGCGTCGTCGGCGACCTTTCCGGGAGCGCGCCGGGCTTCGCGGCGACGTGGCGCGGGCTGATGGTCGGGACTCCGCGCGCAGGCGCCGCCCGCGACAACCTGCTGCAAGGCGACGCGGCGTTGACCTACGCCGATGACGGCGCGGGCGGCGCGATCGACGCGGTGTTCACGAACATTCGCGACCTCGACGGGGGCGTTCCCCATTCCACCCCGACCGTGCGGTTCGACGGCGTGCCGGTCGCCGCCGGCGGCGTCTTCGAGGCCGGTTTCATCGGCAACCGCATACAGGGCGGGTTCTACGGACCGGGACAGGCCGAGGCGGCGGGCATATTCGAACAGGCCGACGTCGTGGGCGCGTTCGGCGCGCGGCGCGCCGCGCCCTGACGGCCGGCGCCGGGCGACTCGACAACGCGCATGCTCATGCGGCGATCATAGTCCGGCGCGCGGCGGTCACGCGCGCAATTCCTCGGCGAACGCCGGGTAGATCGGCGCCAGCTCCTCCCGCACCGGGCCGCGCAGCAGCGCCAGCGCCTCCGGGCCGGGGGCGGGGGTCTCCGGCGGCCGCTCCGGGGCGGCGAAGGCGAAGCCGGTGGCGGCGCGCACCGAAGCCGCCGTCTCGCCGGGATGGACGCTCTCCAGCGCGAACCGCGCGGCGGCGCGGTCGAAGCGGAACACCGCGCGGCCCGTCACCAGCGAGTCGGGGCCGCCGGGCCGATACACCCCCGGCGGACTCGCGCCCGGCGCGCTGACGAAATCCACCCGGTCGACCAGCACGCGCGGCGTGTGCTCCTCGCGGAACAGGACGACCTTCGGAACCACGTAATAGAGGTAGGCCGAGCCGAACGACCCCGGAAACCGCGTCGCGACGCGGGGATACGCGCCCGCGCCGACCAGGTTGACGTTGGCCGCGCCGTCGATCTGCCCGCCGCCGAGAAAGAAGGCGTCGATGCGCCCCTGGCCGGCGGCGTCGAACAATTCGCGCCCGCCATCGCTGAAGCGGAAGCGGTCCGGCGCGCCGAGAATGCTCACCCGGAGGCGGCCGCCCGAACGCCGCTCCGCCAGCAGCGCCGCCGCCGCCGGGATGGGCGAGACCGCCCCCACCGCTACGTGGCCCGCCGCCGGCAGCCGCCGCGCCAGCGCCGCCGCCAGCAATTCGCGCGGGCGCGCGGCGGTCACGCCGCCAGCGGGCGCGCGGCCTCGAGGAGCGCGGCGAGGGCGGGTTCGAAACGCGCCGGGGCGCCGCCGCCCGCCGCCCGGAGATAGGCGCGCAACGCCGCGTCGTCGGGCGGGTAGAGACCGCCCAGGCCCACCGGCCATGCGCCGCCGGGCGCCTCGGCCACCGCCTCGACGTAGAGCGACGACAAGGTTCCCGGCGCCGTGTCGGGGTTCTCGAACAGGTCGCCGTCGACGATCTCCTCGACCGTGGCCAGCGTCCGGCGCGCGGCGTGCGCCATGGTCATCGCCTCGCGCCGCATGCCGACCCAGACGTTGCCCCGGCGGTCGGCGCGCGGCGCGTGGATCAACGCCACGTCGGGCCGCAGCGCCGGCAGCAGCGCGATGGGGTCCGCGCCCTCGGCGAACGGGTTGTCGACGACCCGCCAGTCGGGCCGGGCGCGGAGCAGGTCGGAGCCGATGAGGCCGCGCAGCGGCATGAAGGGAACGCCCTTCTCCGCCGCTTGCAGCGCCGCGTGCAGCGCCGGGCAGGTGGTGTCGCGGACGGCGAGGCGCCCGCCCTCGACGGCGGCGCGGAAGAACGGCGCCGCGCCGTGCTCGCCGAGCGACGCCGCCGCCGTCTCGATCTCCGCCGCCGCCCCGGCGCCGATGAGCAGGTCGGCCTGGAGGCCGCTGGTCGGGCCGCCGATGAGCGCCAGGCGGCGCGCCCCGCGCCGCAGCAGCGCGAAGGTCGCGGCCATCGGCGCGCCGTTGCGGTCGGTCGGCGAAACGACGGACGCGCCGTCGGGGACGCGCGCGGCGAGCGCCGTGACGCCGCCGCTCCGCGCCAAGATCTCGGTCATGGCGGCTCCTCCCTGCCCCCCTGTTTTCGCAGGGCTGGGTTGCAAAGTCAAGCGTTCCATGCGGGGCCGGATTGGCGCATATTGGCGCCATGCCGCGCCTCGCCCTGAACATGAAGGCCATGAGGCGGCTGCGCGCCACCCTGTTCGGCCTCGGCTTCCTCGGCCTCGCGGGCGGCGGCGGCGCCTACGCCGCGCATTGGTGGGAGCTGCGCCAGTTGGTGGTCTCCACCGACAACGCCTACGTGCGCGCCGACACGGTGGAGGTCGCCAGCCGGGTGGCGGGCTACATCGAGGACATCCACGTCTCCTCGCACCAGGAGGTGCGCGCCGGCGACCCGTTGCTGACGATCCGCGGCGAGCGCTTCGAGGCGGCGGTCGACGCCGCGCGCGCCGACCTGCGCGCGGCCGAGGCGGACGTAGCTATCGGCCTGGCCGCCGTCGACAACATGAAGGCGCGGCGCCAGTTGCAGCGGTCGCTCATCGCCCAGGCAGAGGCTCGCGTCGCGGCGGCGCGGGCGGAGGCCGACCAGGCGGCGCGCGAGGCGGAGCGTTACGCCGAACTGCTGGAGCGCGGCGCCGGCGCGCGGCAGAAGCACGAGGCGGCGGAGACGGCGCGGCGCACCGCGCTGGCCGAGGTGGCGCGCGTCGAGGCCGAACTCGTCGCGGCGCGCGACCGCGTGCCGGTGTTCGACAGCGAGATCCTCCGGCTGGAGCGCGACATCGACCGCCTGCGCGCGATGGCGGCGCGGGCGGCGGCGGCGCTCGACTCGGCGGAGATCGCCCTGTCCGACACGCTGGTGACGACGCCGATAGACGGCCATATCGGCAACATGCGCGTCGAGCCGGGCATGTACACCGAGGCCGGCTGGCCGGTCATGGCGGTGGCGCCGCTCCACGCCACCTACATCGTCGCCAACTTCAAGGAGACGCAATTGCGCCGGCTGCGCTCCGGCCAGGACGTCCGCATCGAGATCGACGCCTGGCCGGACGTCGCGTTGACGGGCAGGATCGCCAGCCTGGCGCCGGCGAGCGCCGCCGAATTCAGCCTGCTGCCGCCGCAGAACGCCACCGGCAATTTCGTCAAGGTGGTCCAGCGGGTGCCGGTGAAGATCTTCTACACCGTCCCCGACGAACTGGTGGGCCGGGTGGTCCCCGGCATGTCGGTGGTGGCGACGGTGGACACGCGCAGCGCCCCGCGCGGCGCGGCGCTGGCCGGCGGCGCCCCGCCGCCGCCGGGCGGGCGCGGCTGACCGCCGGCGCCGCCGCGCCTCACCAGGCGTCGATGTTGGGGCGGCGCTTGCCGGTCCGGGGCGGGCGCGGCGGCAGGCTGTCGAGGCCGGCCAGGATCCAGCGCCGCGAGTCGGCGGGGTCGATCACGTCGTCGAACTCGAAATGCGAGGCGACGTTGAGCGCCTTGCCGCGCTCGTAGGCCCGGGCCACCATCCGGTCGAACAGCGCCTTGCGCCCGGCGGGGTCGGCGACCGCCTCCAGCTCCTTGCGGTATCCCAGTTTGACGAACCCCTCCAGCCCCATGCCGCCGAACTCGCCGGTGGGCCAGGCGACGGTGAACATCGGCGCGCGGAAACTGCCGCCCGCCATCGCCTGCGCGCCGAGGCCGTAGGCCTTGCGCAACACGATGGCGAAGACCGGAACCTCGAGGTTCGCGCCGGTGACGAACAGGCGGCAGCAATGGCGGACCAGCGCCGTCTTCTCGACCTCCGGCCCCACCATCATCCCCGGCGTGTCGCACAGCACGAGGAGCGGCAGGTCGTGGGCGTCGCACAGCTGCATGAAGCGCGCCGCCTTGTCGGCGCCGTCGCTGTCTATCGCCCCGGCCAGATGGCGCGGGTTGTTGGCGACCAGGCCGAGCGGCCGGCCCGCGACGCGGACCAGCGCGGTGACGATCCCGGGGCCGAAATCGCGGCGCAGCTCCAGCGCCGACCCCGTATCGGCGAGCAGGGCGATGACCTCGCGCACGTCATAGACGCGCAGGCGGTTCTCGGGGATGGCGGCGCGCAGCAGGCGCTGGTCGGCGCAGTCCCACTCCGCGGTCCGGCCCTGGAAGTAGGAGAGATACGCCTTCGCCGCGCCCACCGCGGCGGCCTCGTCCTCCACCGCGATGTCGACGACTCCGTTGGCGCGCTGGACCGGCATCGGCCCGACCTCTTCGGGGCGGAACACGCCGAGGCCGCCGCCCTCGATCATCACCGGCCCGCCCATGCCGATGGTCGAATCCGCGGTCGCTATCGTGACGTCGCAGCAGCCGAGCAGCGCGGCGTTGCCGGCGAAGCAGCGGCCCGACGCGATCCCGACCAGCGGGACGAGGCCGGAGAGCCGCCCGAACAGGCGGAACGCCTCGACGTGCAGCCCGGCGGGCGGCGCGCCGTCGGTGTCGCCGGGCCGCCCGCCGCCGCCCTCGGCGAAGACCACCGTCGGCAGCCGCCACTTCTCGGCGAGCAGGAACAGGCGGTCCTTCTTCTCGTGGTTCTTGAAGCCCTGCGTGCCGGCGAGGACGGTGTAGTCGTAGGACAGGATCGCGCAACGCGTATCGCCGCCGGGGAGCGACTCGCCGTTGACGCGGCCGATGCCGGCGACGAGGCCGTCGGCGGGCGTGCGCCGGATCAGGTCGTCGAGTTCGCGGCGCTGGCGCTGCGCGGCGATGACCAGCGGGCCGTATTCGACGAAACTCCCGGGGTCGCAAAGGTCGGCGATGTTCTCGCGCGCGGTCCGATGGCCGGTCTTGCGCCGGCGCGCGACGGCGTCCGGGCGCGCGTCGTCGAGGCCGAGCGCGCGGCGGTCCAGCGCCTCGGCGAGGTCGGGGCGGATCGCGTCGAGATCGACCGCCGCGCCGGAGTCCGCCGCGTCCTCGGCCACGTCGCGCGGCTCGATGAACGCCAGCGGGTCGCCTTCGTACACCGTGTCGCCCGCCGACACCGCGACCGCGCGCACCAGCCCCGCCGCCTCGGCGGCGATGACGTGCTCCATCTTCATCGATTCCATGACCAGCAGCGCCCGCCCGCGCGGGACCGCGTCCCCGGCCGCGACCGCGACCGAGACGACGGTCCCCTGCATTGGCGCGGGCAGCGGCAAGGCGCCGTCGGGCGCGGGCGGCGGCGCGGCGGGTTCGGCGGCGGGCGCGGCGCGTCCGTGCTCCAGCACCGCCAGTGGGTCGGAGCCGTCGACCGCGGCGCCGGCGCGGCGGGGCGCGGCGGGCGCCGCCGGCGCGGCGAAATGGCGGCGCGGCGGCAGCGCCTCCGCCGCCGCCAGCAACTCGCCGGCATGCTCCTCGACGAAGCCGGTATGCGCCGTTCCGGCGGCGACTTCCGGCCGCGCGAGGAGGGCGCGGAGGAAGGATATGTTCGTCGCCGGGCCGTCGATGCGGAACTCGGCGAGGGCGCGCGACGCCCGGGCGGCGAGCGCGGCGAAATCGCGGCCCGGCGAATGGACGACCAGTTTGGCGAGCAGCGAATCGAAGGCCGGGTTCGGGCGGTAGCCGGCGTAGCCGCAGCCGTCCACCCGCACCCCCGGCCCGGACGGCGGGTCGTAAGCGATCAGGGTCCCGCCCGAAGGGCGCGCGCCGCCGTCGGGAGTCGGCGCCTCCAGGTTCACGCGCGCCTGGATGGCGCAGCCGGCGGGTTCGGGGACGCCGCCGGCGAGGCCGAGCTCGGCCAGCGTCCGCCCGTCGGCGATCTCCAGCTGGATCCGGACCAGGTCCAGGCCGCACGCCTCCTCTGTCACCGTGTGCTCGACCTGGAGGCGCGCATTGGCCTCGATGAACGCGAAGCGTCCGTCCTCGCCGACGAGGAACTCGACCGTGCCGAGGTTGCGGTAGCGCACGGATTCGCCCAGGCGGACGGCCGCCGCGGTGAGCGCCGCGCGCAGGCCGTCGTCCAGCGCCGGGTCGGGGGCGATCTCGATCAGTTTCTGGCGGCGGCGCTGGACGCTGCATGCGCGCTCCCAGGCGTGGACGGCGCGGCCGGAGCCGTCGCCGATGATTTGCGCCTCGACGTGGCGCGCGCGGGGGACCAACTCCTCGACGTAGAGCGCGCCGTCGCCGAACGCGGCCTCGGCTTCGGAGCGGCAGCGCTCCCAGGCGGCGGCGAGCTCCGCCGCGTCGCGGGCCGCGCGCATCCCGCGCCCGCCGCCGCCGGCCCGCGCCTTGACCATGACCGGCCCGCGCGCCTTGAGGAACGCGCGCGCCGCCGCGAGATCGACCGCTCCGGTCCCGGCGAGGACCGGGAGTCCGGCCGCCCGCGCCGCCTCGCGCGCCCGCGCCTTGTCGCCGAACAGGCGCAGCGTTTCCGGCTCCGGGCCGACGAAAACGAGGCCGGCTTCGGCGCACGCCTCCGCGAAGCCGGCGTTCTCGGCCAGGAAGCCGTAGCCGGGATGCACCGCATCGCAGCCGGCCGCGCGCGCCGCGTCGACGATGGCGGCGGAGTCGAGATAGGCGGCGGCGCCCCGGCCGGGGAGCGCAGCGGCTTCGTCGGCCATGCGCGTATGCAGCGACCCGGCGTCGTCGGAGCCGTGCGCGGCGACCGACGCCGCGCCGAACTCCGCCGCCGCGCGAGCGACGCGGACGGCGATCTCGCCGCGGTTGGCGATCAGCAGGCGCGAGACGGCCACGGCGCGCTCAGGCGGCGCGGGCGAACGACGCGAGCGCTCGGAGATTCATCGCGCCGTCCCCTTCCTCGCCCCGGCGAACGGCGCGCAGGATAGGGAGGCCGCCCCGGCGGGTCCACCCCGCGTTCTTCCTCCCCGCCTCCGGCGCCGGGGCGGACCCGTCGCGCGCGCCGCTGGGCCTGTCCTGGCTGCGCGGCGCGGACGCCGAGCTGGACGTCTCGGCCGCGTCGCTCGATCTGGCCGGCCTGCCGCTGGAGGACGCCCGGGCGGCGCTCGTCCTGCGCGACGGGGCGCTGGAGGCGGCGCCGCTGGCCGGGCGGCTGTTCGGCGGCGCGGTCGAGGCGCGCCTGCGCCTTTCCGCCGGCGCGGCGCCCGAACTCGACGGCGAGATCGCCGTCTCCGGCGCGCGCCTCGCGCCGGCGCTGGAGCGGCTGGCCGGGATCCGCTCGGTGAGCGGCCCGATCGACTTCGGGATGCGCTTCGCCACCGCCGGCGCCACCGCGCAGCGCATGGTGCTGGCGCTGGAGGGCGATGGGGAGTTCCGCGCCGCGGACGGGCGGATCGCCGGTTTCGACCTCGCGGCCGCCGCCGCGGCCGTCGCCGCCGCCCGCGAATCCGGCGCCCCGCCCGACCTGTCGGCGCTGGCGGAGGGAGAGACCGCCTACGAAACGCTCTCGGGGACTTTCGCCGTTTCCGGCGGCCGTCTGCGCGCCGGCGACGTCCGCCTCGCCGCCGGCGCGGCGGAGGCGCGCGTCTCCGTCGAGGCGAACCTGGCCGCGCGCCGCCACCGCGCCGCCGCCGAGGCGCGTTTTACGGACCATCCCGCCCTGCCGCCCGTGACTCTCTACCGCGAAGGTCCGCTCGACTCGCCGCGCCGGCGGGTCGACGCCGAGGCGTTCGCCCGCGCGGTCGGCGCGGCCGCGGGGCAGCAATTCTAATTTTGGGCGGCTCTCGGCCTTCGCGCCGTTGACGCCGCAGCGGCGCCGGTGTATGTTGGCTATCGATAACGGCGGACGGCGAGGAGAGGCGATGCCCGGACGGCAGGGAAACAACCCCAAGCGCCGAATCGCCGCGGAAGGCGAGGCGAGTTCGGCAGATCTGGAGCGTATCGCGCGGGAAGCGCGTTACGTAGGGAGCGCGCACCACAAGCGCGCGCCCGCCGCTTACGGCTTCCGACCTCCCGTGAATCCGCGCCCGCACAAGTCGCTGTGCGACGGCTCCCGTATCGTCCCGATTGCCGAGGCGAGGGATTTGTTCCACGAGGGCGTGCGGCGAGGGATGGTCAGCCGCTATCGCGAGGGCGGGTTGCCGAAATACGTCTGGGCGGTCGATCCGGGGGGACGGGTCTTCGAGGCCAAGTTGGAGCGCGGCGGCGCGACCTATCACGGCTACGAGCTGGGCGCGAACGACAGGCACATGCGGCGCGAGGTGGTCGCGCGGTGGGAGGAAAGATGTCCGGAGAACTGAATATTTCGCTTTCCGCCGCGACGCTCGATTCCGGACCGCCGGAGGAAGCGGCGGCTTTCGGCATGTTCGCGATCGCGGCCAACGACCGGCTGTTGACGGCGGGAGAAGATACGGAAACGGCAGAGCTGCGCCACGGTCCTCACGTTTCCGGCTATCCGGTCGCCGAATGGCTCACCTGGAATTGGTGGAGGCTTCGGTGGGAGGGCGAGTCTCCCGCCGACCGCGCCGCGGCGCGCGAATGGAGTTTTGCCCACCGGATGCCCGCCATCGGCGGCGGCTACGCATGGCCGGGGGTGGAGATCGTGTCGGACGGGCGGCGGTGTTTCCTGCGCTCGGAGCCGACGCGGGACACCGGCGCGGTCCTGTTCCGCTATATCGGCGCAGCGGGGCGCGAGGACGTGTCGACCGAGACTTTCGAGGCCGCCATCGACGGGTTCCTGGACAGTGTGAAGAAGCGCCTTGACGAGAGCGGGCTTCGCGACACCAATCTTCACCGCCTGCTGAGCGACCTCGGGACGGAGCGGGCGGATCCGGCTCTGGCGCGGTTTCGCCGCCTCGAGGCGCGACTCGGACTCGACCCAGACGAGATCGACGCGGACGAGATCCATCGCCGCCTCGCCGATGCCGAGGCGCTTGGCGAGGATGCGCTGGGGGAGGTGGCGGCCGATACGGCGTCCCGCGGCGCCGCGCCGGAGCGCATGATGTCGGCGGCGGACTTCGCCTCCGCCGCCGCGCGAAGCGGCTTCGATGCGGATTGGCGGGACGCCGCGGCGCTAGGCGGCGCGACGGAACTTCCGCGCCCGGGCGAGGCGCCGGCTTGGCGCGTGGGCGAAGGCATGGCGCGGTGTATTCGCGACCGGGCGGGGCTGGCGAACGGCGATCCCGTCTCCAACGCGCGTCTGGCCGAGCTTGCCGGAACGACCGAGGACGCGATCGCGCAGTGCGGGCGCTGCGCCGACGGCATGGCGTTCGCGCTCCGCGGCCGCGGCGCCGGCGGGCGTCTGGCGCTTCGGTCGGAATGGGCGACGGGCCGGCGCTTCGAATTGGCGCGCCTCGTCGGAGATCGTCTGTTCGCGAGTTGGACCGCCGGTCGCTCCGCCGAGAACCTGTTCCCGGCGACTCGCGCCTACAGCTACCGGCAGAAGGCGCAGCGCGCTTTCGCGGCCGAATTGTTGAGCCCGTTCGACGCGGTCGACGACATGCTGCGCGACGACGATTATTCCGAGGACAGCCAGGGGAGAGTTGCACGGCATTTCAACGTATCGGGAATGACGATACAAACGGCCTTGGTGAACCATGGCCGCCTCGCGCGCGACGAGGCTCCGGACGTCGCGGTTCGCGGCCCGGCGGCGTGATTGACGAAGGAATCCCGGGCGTCTCTTCAGCGCCTTCTAGGCCGCCGCGCCCGCAAATGGAGAACGCCGTGCCCGACGCCGCCGCCTTCGACACGCTCGCCGCCGCCGAAGCGATGACGGACGCGGGGATCGAGGAGCCGCACGCCAAAGCCATCGCCAGCGTCGTCCGCGATGGGCGCGCCGGGTTGGCGACCAAGAGCGACATTCGCCGGCTCGAAGACAAGATGGCGACCGACACCGCCGAGCTCCGCGCCGAGATCTCCAGCCTCGAAACGCGCCTCATCGCCCGCATCCATGGCGGGTCGGTCGCGCTCGGAACCGCCATCGGCGCACTGATCGTCGCCGCCGTCGCCATCGTCAAGTTTCTGTAGGCCGGCGCGTCCGCAAATGGACGCCGCCATCCGCAACGGGCGCGCCGGGTTGGCGACCAGGAGCGACATTCGCCGGCTCGAAGACAGGATGGCCACCAAATCCGACGTCGCCGAGCTCCGTGCGGAGATCGCCAGCCTCGAAACGCGCCTCACCTCCCGCATCTATGGCGGGCTGATCGCGCTCGGAGCCGCCATTGGCGCACTGATCGCCGCCGCCGTCGCCATCGTCGAGTTTCTGTAGGCCGGCGCGTCCGCGAAGTGGAGGCCGCCATCCGCGCCGGGTTGGCGACGAGGGCGGACCTCGACGACCTCGAAACGCGCATGGAATCCGGGATCGCCGCGTTGCGCGTGACGCCGGCGGCGCCGGAGTGTGGCTTATTTGCAACAGTGTTGCAGAAAAGCGCGGCGGCAGGCCATGGAGCTGTTGAGTCGCCGGGGGCGCCGCATAGAATTGATCGTGACGGCTCCGTTACGTCGCGTCTTTAGGGCGCGCTTGACGGTGCGGTCGAGACCTAACCGGGGGAAGGCTTCGGTCGATCCGGCCGTCTTAGGGGCTGGATGCGGGCCGGGCGCCCGGTTCCAACATGGAGGAGAGCATGAGAAAGCTTCTGCTGAGTCTGGCCGCGGCGGCCGGGCTTTCGGCGTTGGCGACGGTGGCGGCGTCCCAAGACGAATTCGTGCGCAAGGGCGCCGGGGCCCCCGTTGGCGATGCGCTGGTCCTGAAGGCGGGCTTGACGGCGCAGTTCGAGGGCGGGTTCGCGAACAACGACGACACGCTCGACGCGGATACGGCCAACGGCCGCAATGGCGGTTTCGTCAACGGCCGCGCATGACGGACAATATATTGAAATATCTAGTATATTTTCGTCGTAGTCAGGCGTTATGCACAATTCCGATCGCAATTTTTGAATCCGGCCGCGCCCGTTGAGAATCCGGGCGCGCGCCCGATACCCGATGAACGACGGGGGTGTTGCCGGCCTATCCGCGGGACGGGCGCGCGAAGGCGATAGCTCGATGGCGAACATGGCGAATATCGAGGCGGCGCTGGAGAAACTGCGGGCGGACTCCCTCCCGGCGCCGTTGGACGAGTGGCGCGTAGAAACCGGTCTCGACTGGTCCGATGACCCCGCCGTGTGGGTCTGGCTCCCCATCGGAGGCGACGACATGGACGATTCGGAGATCGACAAACTGGTCGCATTGCAGGATATCGTGCATAAGCGCGTCAAGAAAGCGGTCGACGACGATTCCCTAGTGTACATCCGTTTCTACCCGGCGCCGGCGCGCGAATAGTTGCAACGGGCCGGCCTGCGTGAAGGCTTGTTTGCACGGACTCGGTGTGAGCATCCTGCTACGCGCTCTACCGTTTTCCGGTCGGCGAAAAACGACGCATCGCGTGTTCGCCGGACCCACCGCGCGGCTCTTTTCGCGGCAGTGCGGCGCGCGCGCGTAGGATCGTGAAGACGCTGCGCGGCAGCTCTCGGACGATACGATTTCGCCGAAACTGCGGGCAGGACTGAACGCGCAAGCCCATCGGGCCGAGAGCGTCCGGATTGCCGATGGGCTGTCCGCCTACAGGAAGCCCGGCGCAATGCGAATTACGGCCTTGCGCGACTGCTCGGACATCCCGAGCGTTTGCATGAGGATGGCGGAACGAGCCTTCGTGGATTGGCGGCGCGTCCGGAAACCCGTTCCGGCGGATACGTTTCTTGCCGGGTTGGCGGAGATCCCGCCAAGGCGTTCGTCCCGGCCCGCCCGATTGCGGGAGGGAAAGGGGCGGCGGCAGCGCCGCCGCCCCTCGATAGCGACCTGGGGAGGTCGTTCGGTCAGAAGTTGACGGTGAGGCCGGTGATGAACGCCGTCGCTTCGTACTTGCCGTCCGACGGCCTCCCGGCATAGCTGCTCGTGTCCGAGAACACGAAACCGGCGACGTCGCGGGTAATCTGGGTTACGTCGCCATACCAGTTCAAGCCCGGGGCGACTTCGTACCCCAGGCTGAGAGCGAGGCCGTCCATTTCGCTCGAGTCGTTCATACCGCCGCCGACCCGCGTCCGCTCGGCGTGTCCGTACCCGACCTCCACGCCGAAGGGACCGAACGAATAGGCCGCGTCGAGTCCCCATCCGGTCCAGTCCTGGGCGACGCCCGCCGGCGCCTCTCCGGAGCCGAAATCCCAGAAGGTGCCCGCAAACGTGATCCCGCCGAAGTCGACTCTGCCGGTCGCTTCGTAGAATCCGAGCCCTTGCCTCGTAGTCGCGCCGCTGGCGTCGGTGCCGTCGTCGCTCGTCCCGCCGACCACGGAGGCCGTGACGGTCGTGCTGCCCATTTCCCCCGTCCACTTGACGCCCATGCCGAACACATCGGTCCAGTTGCCGGCGCGCGGGGCGGGCGGAAGCGTCATGGGACTACGCAGCGTGGCGTAAGAGCTCCGGTGCTTGCTGTCCGGCGTGTAGCTGAGGCCGGCCGTGAAGCCGTTGACCGCCGGCGTGATGAAGGTGACCTTGGGAGACTGGTCGAAAAAGTTGGGGTTGATGTGGCTCGTGGCAAGACCGCCTGCCGGAACCTTGACGTACCAACCGTGCGGAGTGTCGAGAGCGCCGCCGGGACTCCCCCTCTGCTTGAGGATACCGCCCGGGAGAGGGTTGGCGTTCAGCCCCGAATCGGCGCCGATCCAGTTCCCCGCCTGGATCTCCCCCCAGCCGCCCTTGAGGTAGACGTACTGGCGACCGGGAAAGCCGGCCGTGCTGGCCCACCCGGCGTGGCCGGTGCCGAAGTAGATATTCGCGCCGTAGGTCAGGCCGTTGTCGGCGGCCACTTCGCCGTTGAACCAGATGTGGGCGTAGCGGCCGTTGACGAAACCGCCGTTGCGCTGCTCCATGACACGATGTGCTGCACCTGTATTTCTATAATCCATTTCCATCATTGACATGTTACGTAGGGATCGGTATCGGATTCCTGGAGGGGCGGTCCCCGAATTGGACATGGAACAGGACATGCCGGACATGGCGGACGACAGAGGCGGCGCGCGCAGGGGGCGCAAGAAGGGCCGCCACCCGAAAAACGCCCTGTCCGCCGCCTTCGTGCGGACGGTCGACAGGCCGGGCCGCTATTGCGACGGCAACGGGCTCTACCTGCACGTCGACCCCTCCGGCGCGCGGCGGTGGGTGCAGCGGCTGCGCATCCAGGGCCGCGACCGCGCGCTCGGTCTCGGCGGCTGCGCGCTGGTCACGCTCGCCGAGGCGCGCGCCAGGGCGCTCGACAACCGCCGCGCCGCGCGCGCCGGCGGCGACCCGCGGGCCGGCGGGCGCGGACGGACGGACGCGGCGCCGAGCTTCGCCGAGGCCGCCGCCGCCGTCCACGCCCTCCACCGCCCCTCGTGGCGCAGCGAAAGGCACGCCGGGCAATGGCTCGCGACCTTGCGGCTGCACGCCTTCCCGCGTCTCGGCGGGCGCTCCGTCGCCGCCATCGACACCGCCGGCGTGATGGCCGTCCTCACGCCGATCTGGCACGAGAAGCCGGCCACCGCGCGGCGGGTGCGCCAGCGCATCGGCAAGGTCATGCAGTGGGCCATCGCCCAGGGCTGGCGGGCCGACAACCCCGCCGGCGAGGCCATCGCCGCCGCGCTGCCCCGGCGGGGCGGCGGCGCACGCCACTACCGCGCCCTGCCGCACGGCGAGGCGGCCGCGTTCGTCGCCGCCTTGCGCGCGTCCGGCGCGCGGCCCGCGGCGCGGCTGGCGCTGGAGTTCCTCGTTCTCACCGCCGCGCGCTCCGGGGAGGCGCGGCTGGCCACGTGGCGTGAGATCGACGCGGACGCCGCCCTGTGGACCCTGCCGGCCCGCCGCATGAAGGCGCACCGCGTCCACCGCGTCCCGCTGTCCGGGCGCGCGCTGGACGCGCTGGCCGAGGCGCGGGCGCTCGACGACGGGAGCGGCCTCGTGTTCCCCGGCGCGCGGGCGGGCCGGCCGTTGTCGGACACGACGATCTCCAAACTCGTCCGCTCGCTCCATGCGGGGGCGTCGGCGCACGGGTTCCGATCGACGTTCCGCGACTGGGCGGCGGAGCGCACGGACGCGCCGCATGCGGTCATGGAGGCGGCGCTTGCCCATGCGGTGCGCGACCGGACCGAGGCGGCCTATGCGCGCACCGACCTGTTCGAGCGCCGCCGCGCGTTGATGGAGGACTGGGCGGCGTATCTCGGCGCGGCCCCGGCGCATCCCCACTGTGGCTAATTTGCAACAGCGTTGCGAAAATGTGGCGCCGAGGGTCGATTCGCCGTCGATTCGGCCGATCCGCCGTTGACCCCCGCGGCGCCCCGCATAATCAAGAACGCATGACGGTTCCGTTGCGGCGCGCCTTCCGGGGCGGCGGCGGCGATGGGGCCGCGCTCTTCGGGGAGGACCGGCTGCGGCCGGGCGCTTCGCGCGGGGCAGGATCCGGGGCCGGCGCGCGCCGGCCCCATACTGGAGGGAACGAATGAGAAAGCTTCTGATGGGCTCGGTCGCGATGGCCGGGGCGTCGGCGCTGGCGACGGGGGCCGCCGCCATGCCGATCCAGTCGATGTCGGAGGAGGGGACTCCCATCCTCACCGCCGGCATGGCGGCGCAGTTCGAGGCGGGCTTCGCCGACAGCAGCGCCGGCGACGAGAGCACGCGCCGCGACGCAGGTTTCGTCAACGGCCGTTTCGCCGAGGTCTATTTCAACGGCGAGCTGACCGCCGATAACGGCCTGACCTACGGCGCGAAGATCCACCTCAACACGGCGGACCGGAGCGCGCTGTCCACCGATGGCTACCCCGGTCGGCAGTATCTCTACCTCAAGGGCGACTGGGGGTCGATGGAGTTCGGCAACTGGATCGGCGCCGATTCGGGGCTGAACCTGTGCCTGCTCGCCTGCACCTACAAGGGCTTCGGCGGCCTCGACACGCCCTACCACTCCTACGCGAAGAAGCCGGGCGGCGCCATCGCGAACCACATCAACCCCTACTGGTTCGACCAGTCGCCGAAGGCCACCTACTACACGCCGGTGGTCGGCGGCTTCCAGGCCGGCGTCAGCTACACGCCGACGACGAGCAACCGCGCGAACTTTTTCGGCCAGACTCCGGGGCCGACCAGCCTCAAGGACGACCAGTGGAAGGACATCATCGGCTACGGTGTCCAGTGGAACGGCGAGTTCGGCGGCACCGGCGTGGCGGCCTCCTTCAGCGGCGCGCAGAGCGACGAGGCGATCGAGAAGGTGTCCGACACCCAAGACAACGTGTGGCAGGGCATCGGCTATTACGAGCTCAGCGGCGTCGTCCGCCATGCCGGCTTCCAGTTCGGCGGCACGTGGTGGGACGCCGGCGACATGGCCGCGGCGCAGAACCAGGATCAGGACTATAGCGGCTGGGCCCTCGACGCGGCCTATTCGTTCGGCCCCTACGGCGTCGAGCTGCAATACGCGCACGCCGAAATCGAGTGCACGCCGAACTGCGCTCAGCTCGGCGACTCCGACCGAAAGACGGCCGACGGCGCGGCCATCCCGGTCGGGACCAGCGAGTTCGACGCCTGGGCGGTCCAGCTCGGCTACAGCGTCGCCCCGGGCCTCAAGTGGTACGGCGAGCTGGTCGGCGGCACCTGGACGATCAACGGCGTGGAGGACACCTCCACCGTCGGCCTCACGGGCCTCTACCTGAACTTCTGAGCCGGCTTTTCACGCCCGGTTCTTCCGGGGGCGGCGGTCCATCCGCCGCCCCCTTTCGCTTAACCGGCGGCGCCGGGGTGGCGCGCGGGCGTCCGCCGTGGTATAGGATGGGCCGCGCGACCGGAAAGGAGCGGTTCGGACATGGCCGTTTTGGCGCTCGACACACTGAAGGCCACCAGGGAGCTCACGGCGGCGGGCGCGGCCCCGTCGCTGGCGGAGGCCATCGTCACGACGATGAACTCCGCCGTGCGTGAAAGCGTCGCCAGCAAGGCCGACGTCGCCGAGCTCAAGGCGGAGCTCTCCGAAACCAGGGCGGAAATCTCCGAAACCAAGGCGGAAATCTCCGAAACTAGGGCGGAGCTCAAGGCCGACGCCCTTGAAACCAGGGCGGAGTTCAAGGAGGAGATTTCCGAGGTCAGGGCGGACGTGGCGGTGCTCAAGGCCGACGTCGGCGTGCTCAAGACCGACGTCGCCGAACTCAAGACCAATGTCGCCGCGCTCCAGACCGACGTCGCGGTGCTTCAGACCGACGTCGCGGTGCTCAAGACCGACGTTGCGGTGCTCAAGACCGACGTTGCGGTGCTCAAGACCGACATGGCCGCGCTCAAGGCGGAGGCCAAGGCGCTCAGGTGGATTCTGGCCTTCATGGCGCCCCTCTTTCTCGCGATGGCGGCGCGCCTCTTCGAGATAGTGTAGGCCGCGCACGCGCCGTCCCGGGGGGCGCCGCCGGGCTACGGGATGAACTTGCCCAGGTCGGCGCCGCGGGCGAGGTCGCCCAGGGTCTTCTCCACCGCCGCCGCGTCGAAGACCACCGTGGCGCCGGACCTGTCGGCGGCGGAGAAGGAGGCGTCCTCCAGCAGGCGCTCCATCGTCGTGTGCAGGCGCCGCGCGCCGATGTTCTCCACCCCGGCGTTAACCTCGGCGGCCAGCGACGCGGCGAGCGCGCCGCCCTGTATCCATAACGCGCGGTAGTCGCCCAATCGCGTCCCGGATTTCGCCGCCTGCACGGTGCGCGTCGTTCTCCTCCGGCTCATCTATTGCATGGGAAACCTGTCGCGAACAACTCGCGCGCGCAACTCCGAAATCCGCCCGTCAGCTCCCGCGGGCCAAGTCTCCGGCGTCGACGCCCAGGGCGCCGGCGATGGCGCGGAGAACCCCCGGCGAGTCGGCGCGTTCGCCGCCCTCGATCCGCGCCAGGCGCGCGGCGCTCACGCCGGCGGTCTCCGCCAGCGCCGTCCGGCTCATCCCCCGGTACGTCCGATAGACCATGACGGGGTTTTCGCCCGCCAGAAGCCGATCCGCCAGTTCGATGGGGAACATCTCGCCGCCTTCGGCCTCGGCGCGGTCGTAGAGCGTTTCGTCGCTCAGGCCCGCCTCCGCGTCCGCCGCCGGCACGCGCCCGCCCGCCGTCACGCCCAGCCGCCGGCGACGCGGAGCGCCCGCCCGGTGAGGTCGCCCGCGCCCGGCGAGGCGAGGAAGGCGATGACGGCGCCCGGCTCCTCGATCCCCGCGCCCGTCATCGACCCGGCGGCGGCGAGCGCGTCGAAAGCGGCGGCGCCGGACATGGCGTTCTCCATCCGTTGGGGCGGGCGGGCGGCGCGGCGGCTACCCGAAGAACTCTACGGTGGCGAGGATGGCGACGATCACGCCGCCCTGTAACCGCAACGCGCGGTAGAGGCGCGCTTCGAGGCCGACGATCCGGGTTTCCATGCGCGCCTCCAGGTTGTCGAGGTCCGCCTTCGTCGCCAACCCGGCGCGGCCGTCGCGGACGACGCCGGCGACGGCTTCGGCCTGCCGGCCCTCGAAGCCGGCGTCGCGGAGCGTCCGGGTGGCGCCGAGCGCGTCGACGGTCGCTCTGTTCATCGTTCCGATCCTCCCCGCCGAGGCGGGCTACCCGAAGATCTTGAGCGCGGCGAGCACGCCGACGATGGCCGCGCCCTGGATGAGCAGTGCGCGATAAAGCGTCGCCTGCAAGCGGCTTTCAAGACCGGTGATGGCGTTTTCGAGATCGGTCTTGGTCGCGAGGTCGTCACGGCTGTCACGGATAGTGGCGGCGATGGCTTTGGCGTGCGGCTCCTCGATCCCCGCGCCCGCCATCGACTCGGCGGCGGCGAGCCTGTCGAAAGTGGCGGCGCCGGGCATGGCGTCCTCCATCCGTTGGGCGCGGGCGGGCGCGCCGATGGCGGCGACGATACCCGGCCGGGCGGCGCGGCGCAAGCGCAGACTTGACCGGCGGGGCGGGGCGGGGTATCCGACCGGCGGGGCCGCGCCCGCGGCGCCCGGCAAACCGAAGGACGGCGAAGCCCGGCGCGCCGCGACAGGCCGCGCGCCGCGCCGCACGCCGCCGAACACGAGGACCTCGATACGTGCCATACCGCCACGCCGCCGCCGCCGGCCTGTTCGGCCTCGCCCTCGCGGCCGGCCCCGCGCCGGCGCAGGAGCAAGACGCCCAACCGCCCGCGGAAGGAGAGGCCGCCGAGGGCGAGGACAAGGCGCTGGTCGGCGCCGGCGCCCGCGGCTACGACCCGGAGAAGGCGTTCTTCGGCCCGCTCCCGCGCTACGTCAGCCCGGACGGAAACGTCAGCGCCGGCGCCGGGCTGGTGCTGCAACTCGACGCCGGAGACTACGGCGCATCCTCCGCGCCGCCGGGGACGGTCATCGACCGGCTCGAGGGCGGGACTCGCGACCGGCGCGCGATACTGATCGCCAACGGCCTGTTCTACAACGACTTCATCTTCTTCGGGACGTGGGACTTCTTCGACCGCGGCAAGCGCAACATCAACGGCCTGCGCTCGGCGATGCTCGCCTGGCGGCGGTACGACCCGCTGTGGTTCACCGTCGGGCAGCAGACCATCGCCTCGCCGCTCGACGCGGCGCGCGGGGTGCGCGCGTTCATGGAGGAATCGATGGCCTCCGGCGCGTTCGGCTACGCGCCGGGCACGCCGTCGCTCGGCGCGGCCGTCTCCCACCGCGGCCCCAACCACAACGTCCGCGCGGGGCTCTACAGCGTCCCCGCCGCCGAGATCGGCGGCGACCGCGAGGGGTGGGGCGTCCACGCGCGGGCGAACTACGCGCCCGTCGTCGAACGGACGCGGGCGCTCCATTTCGGGATCGCCGGCTACTGGCGCAAGCCGACGATCCTGAAGGGCGAAACCGCCGGCGGGGAGACGTTCAGCGCCCGGCCGGAAGTGCGAATCGACGACGAAAGCGTCGTGGTGAGCACCGGCCGCATCCCCAACATCGACAGTTTCCACTACGTCTCGCTGGAGGCCGCCGGGGTGTGGGGGCCGTGGTCGCTGCAAGGCGAGTTGCAGCGGGTGGGCGTGACCCGCGCCGCCGGGCCGGGCGGCGCGGACTGGCCCGACCTGGAGTTCGCCGGCCATTACCTGCTCGGCAGTTACTTCCTCACCGGCGAATCGCGGAACTACTACCAGCGCCTGGGGTCGTTCTGGCGCGTCAAGCCGCATCGCGAATTCGACCCCTGGGGCGCCGGCGGCTGGGGCGCGTTCGAAGTCGCGGCGCGGGTGAGCCATATCGACCTCGACGACGCGGTCGGCGCGCCGGGCGGCGTCGCCGGCGGCTCCAGCGACAACGTGACGCTCGGGTTCAACTGGTATTTCGACGCCTTCAAACGCCTGTCAATCAATTGGGTGCGCGCCGACGTGGACAGGCGCGACGCGGCGGGCGCGCAGATCGGCGGCAAGGTGAACGCCATCGCCGCGCGCCTGCAACTGGAGTTCTGACCCGGGGCGGCGGGAGAGGGGTGGCGGTGCGCGTCGTCCTCGCCCAGCCGCGCGGCTTCTGCGCCGGGGTCGAGCGCGCCGTCAAGATCGTCGAGCGCGCGCTCGAACGCCACGGGCCGCCGGTCTACGTCCGCCACGAGATCGTCCACAACGCCCGCGTGGTGGCCGAGCTGCGCGCGCGCGGCGCGGTGTTCGTCGAGGAGGTCGCCGACATCCCCGAGGGCGCGACGACGGTGTTCAGCGCCCACGGCGTCTCGCGCGCGGTGGAGGCCGAGGCCGAGGCGCGGGGGCTGCCCGTCATCGACGCCACCTGCCCGCTGGTGACGCGGGTGCACTCCGCCGCCCGCCGCCACGCCGCGCGCGGGCGCGAGATCGTGCTGGTCGGCCATCGCGGGCATCCGGAGGTCGAGGGCACGCGCGGCCGCGTCCCGGCGCCGGTCCACCTGGTGTCGACCGCGGAGGACGTCGCCGGGCTCCGCCCGCGCGACCCGGAGAAGCTCGCCTACGTCACCCAGACCACGTTGAGCGTCGACGACACGCGCGGGATCGTCGCGGCGCTCCGGGCGCGCTTCCCGTCGATCGCCGGGCCCGACGGCGGCGACATCTGCTACGCGACGCAGAACCGGCAGGAGGCGGTGCGGCGGCTGGCGGCGGAGGTCGACGCGATCCTCGTCGTCGGCGCGCGCAACAGTTCGAATTCGAACCGGCTGCGCGAGATCGGCGCGGAGTCGGGCGCGCCGAGCCATCTCATCGACGACGCGGCGGCCATCGACCCGCGCTGGCTCGCGGGCGTGTCGGCGCTGGGGGTGACGGCCGGCGCCTCCGCGCCCGAACGGCTGGTGCGGGAGGTGGTGGCGCGGCTGGGCGAACTCGCCCGGATCGAGGTCGAGACCTTCGCCGGAGTCGTCGAGACGGTGCGCTTCAACCTGCCGCCGGAGCTGCGCGGCGCGCCGCCGGCGGGCGCGGCGTAACGCCGGCCCCGGCGGTCAGGCGGGCTCCGACGCGGCCCGCGGCGCGGCGTCGGAGATTCCGAGCGCCGACAGCGCGGCGGCGGCGATGGCGGGGGCGTCGAGCCCCGCCTGCGCATACATGCGTTCCGGCGTGTCCTGGTCGATGAAGCGGTCGGGGAGCGTCAGCGGGCGGAATTTCAGCCCGTCGTCGAAGGCGCCCGCCCGGGCCAGGACCGTCGCCGCCTGCGCCGCGAAGCCGCCCGCCGCGCCCTCCTCCACGGTGACCAGCGCCTCGTGCTCCGCCGCCAGCCGCAGCAGCAGGGCGGAGTCCAGCGGCTTGGCGAAGCGGGCGTCGGCGACGGTGGCGGACAGGCCGCGCGCCGCCAGCAGGTCCGCCGCCGCGAGCGCCTCCGCCAGCCGCGCGCCCAGCGACAATATGGCCACCGCCGTCCCCTCCCGCGCGACGCGGCCGCGGCCGATCTCCAACGGCTCCGGACGTTCGGGGACGGGCGCGCCGGCGCCCGCGCCGCGCGGATAGCGGAAGGCGGAGGGGCGGTCGTCGATCCGCGCCGCCGTCGCCACCATGCGCGCGAGCTCGGCTTCGTCCGCCGCCGCCATGACGACGAACCCCGGCAGGCTGGAGAGGAAGCCCAGGTCGAAGGCGCCGGCGTGGGTGGGGCCGTCGGCGCCGACGAGGCCGGCGCGGTCGATGGCGAAGCGCACCGGCAGGCGCTGTATCGCCACGTCGTGGACGACCTGGTCGTAGGCGCGCTGGAGGAAGGTCGAATAGATCGCCGCGAACGGCCGGTAGCCCTCCGCCGCGAGGCCGGCGGCGAAGGTGACGGCGTGCTGTTCGGCGAGGCCCACGTCGAAGGCGCGGTCGGGGAACGCGGCGGCGAATTTGTCCACCCCCGTCCCCGCCGGCATGGCGGCGGTGACGGCGACGATCCTGTCGTCGCGCCGCGCTTCGCCGATCAGCGCCCCGGCGAAGACCGAGGTGTAGCTCGGCGCGCCGGGTTTTTTCGGCGCCTGGACTCCGGTGACGACGTCGAACTTGGACACGCCGTGGAACTTGTCCGGCGCCTGCGCCGCCGGCGGGTAGCCGTGGCCCTTCTCGGTGACGACGTGGACCAGCACCGGCCCGCCCTCGCGGGCGTCGCGGACGTTGCGCAGCACCGGCAGCAGGTGGTCCAGGTTGTGGCCGTCGATGGGGCCCACGTAATAGAAGCCCAGCTCCTCGAACAGGGTGCCGCCGGCGACGAGGCCGCGCGCGTATTCCTCGGCGCGCTCCAGGGTGCGCGCCATGGGCCGCGGGAACTTGCGCGCCATCTGGAGCGCGACGTGGCGCAGCGTCCGGTAGCTGTGCGACGAGATCAGCCGCGAGAGGTAGGCGCTCATCGCGCCCACCGGCGGCGCTATCGACATGTCGTTGTCGTTGAGGACGACGATCAGCCGGCGTTCGAGCGAGCCGGCGTTGTTCATCGCCTCGTAGGCCATGCCGGCGCTCATGGCGCCGTCGCCGATGACGCAGACCACCGCGCCGGACGCGCCCGCCAGATCGCGCGCCACCGCCATGCCGAGGCCGGCGGAGATCGACGTCGAGGCGTGCGCCGCGCCGAACGGGTCGTAGGGGCTCTCCGCGCGCCTGGTGAAGCCCGAGAGGCCGCCGCCCTGGCGCAGCGTGCGCATCCGCCGCCGCCGCCCGGTGAGGATCTTGTGCGGGTAGGCCTGGTGGCCCACGTCCCAGACCAGGCGGTCGCGCGGGGTGTCGAACAGGTAGTGGAGCGCGACCGTGAGCTCGACGACGCCCAACCCGGCGCCGAGATGGCCGCCGGTGCGCGACACGGTCTCGACCATGTCGCGCCGCACCTCGCCGGCGAGCCGCGGCAGGTCGGATTCCGGCAGCCGCCGCAGATCCTCCGGCGTGTCGATGCGGTCGAGAAGCGGCGTCCCGTTCTCCTCCGAAATGGCTTCGCTCCCCATGCTCGCGCCCCCGCCGGACATTGGCGCGCCCGCGCGCGGCTCGAGCCCGCACCCTAGCCGCGCGGCGCCGGCGGTTCAATGCGGCGGCCGGCCGGCGCGCCCGAACGCCGCCTCCCCCGTCAGGCGAGCATGTCGCTCCAGATCGCCCGCGCCCAGTCCTCGTTGTGGCGCTTGATCGCGCGGCTCCGCGCCGGGGACAGCCCGCTCGCCGTCGCCGCGATCTTCCCGGACTCGTCGTCGTAATCGTAGATCGCCGTCACCGAGATCCCCTCCTCGGCGCTCACCAGGCTGTAGCAGGTGTTCGCCATGCTGGGGCGCGGCGCCTCGCGCCCGTTCAACGCCGCGACGACGGCGGCGGCGGCGACCTTGCCCATGGAATTGGCGACGTAGCCCGATTTCGGGACCTTGCCGACGGCGGAGCCATCGGTCGAATCGCCGATGATGTGGACGTCCGGCGCCAGGGTGGAGGAGAAGTCCCACGGATCGACCGGCGCCCAGCGGCGCCCCTCCGGGACCAGCCCGGAATCGAACGCCAGCCGGCCCGCCTCCTGCGGCGGAATGACGTTGGCCACGTCGGCGCGCAGTTCGTCGAAATCGGTCCGGACCGCGCCGGTAGACGGGTCGACCGCGACGACGGCGCTGTCCGGGCGGTATTCGATGATCCCGCCGTAAAGCGCCTCCCACGCCTCGGCGAACAATGCGCCCTTGGAGACGATCTTCGCGTTGGCGTCGAAGACGACGACCTTCGCCGCCGGGTCGTTGCGCCGGAGGTAGTCGGCGATCAGCGAAACCCGCTCGTAGGGTCCGGGCGGGCAGCGGTAGGGCGAGAGCGGGATCGCCACCGCGACCGTTCCGCCCGGCCGCATCGCGGCGATTTGCGCGCGCAGCGATTCGGTCTCCGGCCCCGCCCGCCACGCGGCCGGGAAGGCGTCCGCCGGCGCGTCCTCCAGGCCGTCGATGTCGCCCCGCCGCAGCGTTACTCCCGGCGAGAGGACCAGCCGGTCGTAGCGCAGGAGCCCGCCCTCCTCCAGCGCCACCTCGCGCGCCGCGGCGTCCACGCCGACCGCCCGGCCGCGGAGGACCTTCACGCCGTGACGGCGCGCGAGGGCGTCGTAACCGAAGGTCAGGTCGCGCATCTCCCCGAGGCCGGCGACGACCCAATTGCTGAGGGGGCAAGAGCGGAACGCGGCCTCCGGCTCCACCAGCACGACCTCGATGGCGGGGTCCTCGAGGCGGATGTATTTCGCCGCCGTGCAGCCGCCCCAGCCGCCGCCGACGACGACCGCCCTCCTGCCGCCCGCCGGCATGACCTCGCCCTGGGCGAGCGCCGGGGCCGGCAGCGCCGCGGCGCCGATGGCCGCGGCGCCGGAGGCGATGAACTCGCGTCGCGTTCTCATAGCCACCGCTCCTTTCGCCGCGTCAGCGCAGCCCGGCGTAGAAATGCGCGGCGGCGGCGAGCTCCGCGTCGGAGAGTCCGGCGAGGCCCTCGGCCGCCACGGCGTCGGCGCGCGCGCCGGACAGGTAGCTCCGCGCCGCGCGGGCGAGATACTCCGCCGGCTGGCCGGCAAGGCGGGGCGCGAGCTCCGTCCCCCGGCCGCCGGCGCCGTGGCACGCCGCGCATCTCGCGGCCGCCAGTTCGGCGCCCGCCGCCGCCAGCGCCGCGTCGTTGGCGACCGGCGTCGCGCGCCACGGGCGGGAGGCGAACCATTCGGCGATGGCGTCGATTCCCGCGTCGTCGTAGCCGGAGGCGACGATCTGCATGGCGTAGGACTCGCGCGCGCCGGAGCGGTAGGCGCGCATGCTCCGCGCCAGGTATGCGGCGTCGAGTCCGCCGATGACGGGGATCGTTGCGCCCGGCGACGCGCCGTCGGTCCCGTGGCAGCCGGCGCAACTCCGCGACAGGCGGAGGCCTTCGTCCGCGACCGCCCCCCCGGCGCAGGCCAGAAGCAGGGCGGCCGCGCAGATGAAACCGAGCCGCGTGCGCATGTCCACTCCCCTCGCCATCATCGCCGCGGAACGATAGACGTGCGGCCCGCCGTCAGGCGCCGAACAGCTTGAACAAGGCGATGGTGAGCGCGGCGTTGGCGACGACGATGGCGACGGCGATACCGATGGCGACCTTGAGCATGTCGGCCTTGAGCTCGGCGATGTCCGCCTTGGTCGCGAGTCCGCCCTCGGCTTGGCGCATCGTCGCGACGATGGCCTTGGCCTTCGCTTCGTCGAAGCCGGCGCCCGTGAGCGTCTCGACGGCCGCCAGCGCGTCGAATGCAACGCCGTTTCCCATGCTCGGCATGGTAGGCGCGCGCGCCGGGCCGGTCAAGCGCGCCCCGATTGCCATGCCGCGCCGCCGCGCGGCATTGTGCCGTCCATGATCCGGTTCTCCGCGCGGGCCGCGGCGTTTGCGCTCGCCTGGGCGCTCCCCGCCGGCGCGGGGGAGGCGCTCGCCCCATACGCCGTGCGCGGCGGCGCGATAGAGGACTCGCTGACGGGCGCGCCCGGCGATCCGGCGCGGGGGCGCGCCGTCGCGGCCGGGCGCGACGGCAATTGCCTCGCCTGCCACCCCGCGCCGATCCCGGAAGAGCAGTTCCACGGCGACCTCGGCCCCGACCTGCGGGGCGTCGGCAGCCGCCTCTCGCCGGGCGAACTGCGCCTGCGAATCGTCGACCCGAAGCGAATCGACGAGACCACGATCATGCCGTCCTACTACAAGCTCGAAGGCCTGGAGCGCGTCGCCCGCGCCTTCGCCGGACGGCCGATTCTCGACGCCGCGCGGATCGAGGACCTGGTCGCCTGGCTGGCGACGCTGAAGGACGATACGGATGACGACACGGATGACGGCGCGCCGCCGCCGCGCTAGATTGCGGGAATGGCGCGCGCTCCCTTCTCCCCGGACCGGCGGCGCGCGGCGGCGGGACTCGCCGCCGCCGGGCTGGCGCTCGCCGCGTCGCGCGCCTTCGCCGCCGACGCGCACAATTTCTCGGGCAACCCGTTCCGCGACCGCTTCCAGACCTTCCGCCAGACCTTCCGGGTGGAGCCGGACCGCGCCGAGGCCGAGCGCATCGTCCGCAACATCCTCAAGAGTCGCGAACCGCGCCCCGGCCTGATCGAGGCCATCGCCCCCGACATCGCCGAGAACGGCAACGTGGTGCCGGTGACGTTCAAGGTGAACTGCGCCATGGCGGGCCGCGACTACCCGGAGACGGTCCACATCGTCGCGCTGGAGAACCCGTTCCCGGAGATCGCGAAATACCACTTCACGCCGTCCTGCGGCGCGGCGGAAGTGTCGTGCCGGGTGCGGATGCGCGCGACCTCGGAGCTCGTCTTCATCGCCGAGATGGCCGACGGATCGGTGGGCGTGGCCGAACGCCTGGTCAACGTGACCCTGGGCGCCTGCAGCTGACGGCGGCGCGCATGGCGAGGAGGAACCGGCTGCGCCGCCTCAAGGTCCCGGAAACCGCGCGTTACGGCGAGATCGTCACCGTGAAGACCCTCGCCGAACACGAGATGGAGCCCGGAGTCCGCTTCGACCCGAAGAGCCTGGTCGTCTATCCGC
Organism: Alphaproteobacteria bacterium; assembly: GCA_965242575.1. Lineage (GTDB taxonomy): Bacteria > Pseudomonadota > Alphaproteobacteria > UBA7887 > UBA7887 > JANQOH01. The sequence continues at coordinate 240,754 of OZ251461.1, read as the reverse complement.
GCTTCATCCTCAACAAGGTCGAATGCCGGGTGAACGGCCGGCTGGTGTTCTGGGCCGACTGGTATTCCGGCGTCTCCCCGAACCCGTATCTGGCGTTCCGGATCGAGGCCGAGGAGTCGGGCGTCGTCGAGGTGACGTGGACCGACGACTACAACGCGACGACGACCGCCAGCGCCCATATGGAGGTGGTCGGCGGTCCGGCGGACCCGGGCGGGGCCGGCGAGGGCTGACCGGCCCGCCGTGGCCGCGCTCCTCCGCCTGGCGCTCGCCGTCCTGCTCGCCGCCGCCGCGGCGCGCGCCGACCCGCCGCCGGAGGCGCCGAGGCGCGCCGACGGCCTCGTCTCCGGCTACTGGTTCGCGAAGCCGGAGACCCGGGCGATCCAGGACGACCCCTTCGCCAATCCCGGCCTGCTCGCGGTGGAGCGCGGCGCGGCCGCATGGTCCGAGCCGGCCGGGCGCGCCGGCCGGTCCTGCGCCGCCTGCCACGGCGCGGCCTCCGAATCGATGCGCGGCGTCGGCGCGACCTACCCCAAGGTGGACCCCCGCGCCGGGACCCTGGTCAATCTCGGCCAGCGCATAAACCTCTGCCGCCGCGCGCATATGGGCGCGGAGCCGCTGCCGCCCGGAAGCCAGGCGCGCCTGGACCTGGAGGCTTTCGCGATGGCGCAATCGGCGGGGCTGCCCATGCGCGCGGCGGCGGACGGCCCCGCCCTGCCCTATTTCACGCGCGGGCGGGCGCTCTACCATCGCCGGATCGGCCAGATGGACCTCGCCTGCGCCATGTGCCACGACGCGTTGCCGGGCCGCTACCTGCGCGCCGAGCACATCAGCCAGGGGCACATCGCCGGCTTCCCGGCCTACATGCTGCGGTGGGGCCGGACGGTCGGAGTCCACCGCCGCTTCCAGTTCTGCAACGAACAGGCGCGCGCCGAGCCGCTCCCCCTCGACCATCCCGACTACAACGCGCTGCAACTCTACGTCGCCCGGCGCGGGAACGGGCTGCCGATAGAGGCTCCGGCGGTGCGGCGCTAGGCGTTCGCACGGCGGCCGCGTCGCCCGTATGCTGGCCGCCCCTGCACAGCGCCGGAAGCGACCGCCATGACCGCCGCCTCCCCCTACACCGCCGAGCACGAGGCGTTCCGCGACCAGGTGCGCCGCTTCGTCGCCCGCGAGATCGCCCCGAACCACGGCGAGTGGGAGCGCGCCGGAGTCGTGCCCCGCGAGGCGTGGGAGAAGGCGGGCGCCGCAGGGCTGCTGTGCTGCGAGACGCCGGAGGAATACGGCGGCCCCGGCGGCGATTTCGGCTTCTCCGCCGTCGTCATCGAGGAGCTGGCCCGCGCCGGCGCCACCGGACCCGGCTTCTCGGTCCATTCCGACATCGTCGCGCCCTACATCCTCCGCTACGGCTCCGAGGACCAGAAGCGCGAATGGCTGCCCAGGCTCGCCTCCGGCGCGGCCATCGCCGCCGTCGCCATGACCGAACCCGGCGCCGGCAGCGACCTGCAGGGTATCCGCACGACCGCGCGCGCCGACGGCAACCACCTCGTCGTCGACGGGCGCAAGACCTTCATCACCAACGGCCAGTCCGCCGACCTGATCGTCGTCGTCGCCAGGACCGACCCCGCCGGCGGCGCGCACGGGACCAGCCTCGTGCTCGTCGAGGCGGACCGCGAGGGGTTCTCGCGCGGGCGCAACCTCGAGAAGGTGGGCCTCAGGGCGCAGGACACGTCGGAGCTCGCCTTCGACGGCGTCCGCGTGCCGCGCACCAACCTGCTCGGCGAGGAGAACCGCGGCTTCGCCCACCTCATGAGCGAGCTGCCGCAGGAGCGCCTCGTCATCGCCCTCGGCGCGGTCGCGGCCGCCGAGGCGGCGGTCGAATGGACCGTCGATTACACCGCCCAGCGCCGGGCGTTCGGCAAGGCGCTCGCCGAGTTCCAGAACACCCGCTTCGCGCTGGCCGAGGCGAAGACGGAGACCGCCGCCGCCCGCGCCTTCGTCGACCGCTGCCTGGCGCTGCATCTGGACGGCGGCCTCGACGCCGCGACGGCGGCGATGGCCAAACTGCACTGCACCGAAATGCATTGCCGCGTCGTCGACGCCTGCGTGCAACTGCATGGCGGTTACGGCTACATGTGGGAATATCCGGTGGCCCGCGCCTGGGCCGACGCGCGGGTCGGGCGCATCTACGGCGGCGCCAGCGAAATCATGAAGGAGATCGTCGCGCGGTCGCTGTTCGACCGCGCCGGAGAGGGAGCGGAGCGATGACCGACGCCTACATATACGACTCCGTGCGCACTCCCCGGGGGCGCGGCAAATCCACCGGCGCGCTGCACGAGGCGACCCCCATCCGCCTCGCGGCGGCGGCGCTGGAGGCGCTCCGCGACCGCAACGCGCTCGACACCGCGCGGGTGGACGACGTCGTCCTGGGCGTCGTCGAGCCGGTCGGCGAGCAGGGCGCCGACATCGCCCGCGTCGCCGCGCTCCACGCCGGTTACGCCGAGACCGTCGCCGGGGTGCAGATCAACCGCTTCTGCGCCTCGGGCCTGGAGGCGGTCAACATGGCCGCCGGGCAGGTCATGGCGGGCCAGTCCGACATGGCGGTCGGCGGCGGAGTCGAATCCATGTCGCGGGTGCCCATGTTCTCCTCCGGCGGCGCCTGGGCCAGCGACCCGCAAGTGGCGTTCGGGACCTCCTTCGTCCCGCAGGGGATCTCCGCCGACCTGCTGGCGACCCTGCACGGCTACGGCCGCGCCGACGTCGATTCCTACGCCGTCGAATCGCAGCGCCGCGCCGCGCGCGCCTGGGAGGAGGGCCGGTTCGCCGGCGGCGTCGTCCCGGTGGCGGACCGCAACGGCGCGATCCTGCTCGACCGCGACGAGCACATGCGCCCCGGCGCCACCATGCAGAGTCTGGCGGCGCTGGAGCCGTCCTTCGCCGCGCAGGGCGCGGAATGCGGGTTCGACGAGGTGGCGATCCAGCGCTACCCCGAGCTGGAGCGCATCGAGCACGTCCACCACGCCGGCAATTCGTCGGGAATCGTCGACGGCGCGGCGGCGGTGCTGGTGGGGAGCGCCGAGGCCGGCGCGGCGGCGGAGCTGCGCCCGCGCGCGCGCGTCCGCGCCTTCGCCTCGGTCGGCAGCGAGCCGACGATCATGCTCACCGGCCCGTCGGCGGCGGCGGAGAAGGCGCTCGCGCGCGCCGGCATGGCCCCCGGCGACATCGACCTGTGGGAGCTCAACGAGGCGTTCGCCGCCGTCGTCCTGCGCTTCATGGACGCGCTCGGCGTCGACCACGGCCGCATCAACGTCAATGGCGGCGCCATCGCCATGGGCCACCCGCTCGGCGCCACCGGGGCGATGATCCTCGGAACCGCGCTCGACGAACTCGAACGCCAGGGTCTGGGAACGGCGCTGGTGACGCTCTGCGTCGGCGCCGGCATGGGCACGGCGACCGTCGTCGAGCGCGTCTGACTCCGAACCGGCGGGGCGCCCGGCGCATGGTCGAACTGGAGACGGGCTCCGACGGCGTCGCCGTCGTCTCCTGGGGCGCGCCCGGCGGCGCGGCCGTCATCGATTCCGAATGGCTGGACGCCTTCGCGGAGGCCGTCGCCGAGGCGGTCGAAACGGCGACGGCGCACGGCGTCGTCCTCGCCTCGCGCGGGGCGGACTTCCTCTCCGGCTTCGCCCTCGATTCGATATTGGAGATCGCGGACGCGCGCGCGGCGTTCGCGCATGCCGCGCGGCTCGCCGCGCTCACGCGGCGGATGGAGGCGTGCGGCAAGCCCTTCGCAGCGGCGCTCGGCGGCTCGGCGCTCGGCGGCGGCCTGGAGATCGCGCTGGCGTGCCATCGCCGCTTCGCCGCCGATTCGCCCGGCGCGCGCTTCGGCTTCGCCGACCCGGCGTTCGGCCTGCCGCCGGGCGCCGGCGGCGCGCAGCGCCTCGTGCGCACGGTCGGCGGCAGCGCCGCATTGGCGCTCATGCTGGAGGGCAAGCGCCTCGCCCCCCGCGCCGCCCGCGAGGCCGGCCTGGTCGATGAGGTCGTGGCGCCCGAACGCCTGCTCGACGCCGCCCGCGCCTGGGCGGCCGCGAACCCGGACGCCCGCCAGCCGTGGGATTCGCGGGGTTTCGCCATCCCCGGCGGCGGCCCGTGGGGCGCCTCCGCCCATGCGACGATCGCCGCCAACGCCGCGGTTCATGCGCGCACGCGAGGGAACGACCCCGCCGCGCGGGCGATCCTCTCCGCCGTTTACGAGGGGTCGCAGGTCGATATCGACACCGCGCTGCGCGCCGACGCGCGGCGCTGGGCCGAGGTCGCGACCGGCGCGGCGGCGCGGAACAAGATCCGCACCCTGCACGTCCACGCCGGCGCGGCGGACCGGCTCGCCCGCCGCCCCGCCGGCGCGCCGCGCGCGGAGTTCCGCAAGGCCGGCGTGCTCGGCGCCGGCGCGATGGGCGCGGGAATCGCCGCCGCCGCGGCGCTCGCCGGACTCGAGGTGGCGCTCCTCGACCGGAGCCCGGAACTGGCCGCGCGCGGCAAGGCGCGGGCCGCCGCCGCGCTGGCCCGCCTCGCTGCGCGCGGCGCGATGACCGAAGAGGCGCGCGCCGCCGCCCTCGCGCGCATCGCGCCGGCGGCGGACCCCGCCGCGCTGGCCGGGAGCGAATTGGTCGTCGAGGCGGTGTTCGAGAACCGGGCGGTCAAGGCCGAGGCGACGGCGCGGGCCGAGGCCGCGCTCGCCGCGGACGCGGTCTTCGCCTCCAACACTTCGACCCTGCCGATCTCCGGCCTCGCCGAGGCGAGCGCGCGGCCCGCCAATTTCATCGGCCTGCACTTCTTCTCGCCGGTCGAGCGCATGCGGCTGGCGGAGATTATCCGCGGCCGCGAGACGTCGGATTCCACCCTGGCGCGGGCGATGGACTTCGCGCGGCGGCTCGGCAAGACGCCCATCGTCGTCAATGACGGCCGCGGCTTCTACACCAGCCGCGTCTTCGCGACCTACGTCCGCGAGGGCTTCGCCATGCTGGCGGAAGGCGCCGGCCCGGCGCTTATCGAGAACGCCGGCCGCATGGCGGGAATGCCCGTGGGCCCGCTCGCCGCGGCCGATGAGGTCTCGCTCGATCTCATGCGCGCCGTCTCGGCGCAGACCGCGCGCGACCTGGGCGATTCCTGGACCGCGCCGCCGGGCGAGGAGGTGTTGGAGGAAATGGCCGGACAATTGGGGCGCGGCGGGCGCAAGGCGGGCAAGGGCTTCTACGACTACCCCGCAGAGGGCCGCAAACGCCTGTGGCCCGGCCTCGCCGAGCGTTTCCCGAAGGCCGCCGCGCAGCCGGACGTAGCCGACGTCCAGCGCCGCCTGCTGTGGGTCCAGTCGCTGGAGGCCGCCCGCTGCCTCGAGGAGAGCGTGCTGGAGACGGCCGCCGACGGCGATCTGGGCTCGGTCCTGGGATGGGGCTTCCCGGCGCACACCGGCGGCGCGCTGTCGTTGATCGACACGGTGGGGCTTGACGATTTCGTCGCCGGCTGCGACCGTCTGGCGCAGATCCACGGCGTGCGCTTCATGCCCCCCGCCGATCTGTGCGCGATGGCGGCGCGCGGCGCAGGCTTCTACGTCAACATCGGCGATCAAACTGACGACGAAAGGAAAGACAACATGGCACGAAGACAAACCTTACAAGGCGGGAAAGGGCTTGCTCCGCGTAATGGTCGGGCCCGCGTCAGCAAGTTGGGCGTGTTCAAATTCATAGTCGACGGCGAAACCGTGACCGTCCCGGCGGACGCCCCGTTGGCGGAACCTGTTGAGTGGTACGACGGACTGTTCAAATGCGGGCGCAGCGGGGAGGGTGTTCGCGCTCCGAAGATGAGAGCGTCTTACGAGCTTGCGCCCGGTGCCACGTTGGCGGAGCTGGTGGACGCAGCCACCAGAGAACTGCGCATCATTGCACAAGGCGAAGGCCGCACCCTGCGCGACACCAACCCCGAGGAGTTCGCCAAAGCGCAAGACGCGCATTGGATATGTGGGCACGACTTCGCGACGCAACACTTCAAACGGCCAGTCCTGACTCCGGAACAACAATTGCGCCAAGTCTTGGCGAGGTTCCAGCCCGCCGAACGGGAAGCGGCGTTAGCAGCCATCCGCGCTACCAAAACCTAGATTGGATAGCAGCCTTCAGGGAAAAGCTGAGGGCGCATGGTCAAACTCGACCGCATCTACACGCGTGGCGGCGACGGCGGCGAGACGTCGCTCGGCGACGGGAGCCGCGCCGCCAAGCACGCGCCGCGGGTCGAGGCGTGCGGCGCGGTGGACGAGGCGAACGCCGCCATCGGCCTCGCCCGCCTGCATGCGGACGGCGCCGACGACGCCATGCTGGCGCGCGTCCAGAACGACCTGTTCGACCTCGGCGCCGACCTCTGCGTGCCGCCCGGCGGGCGCCGCGCCGCCGGCGCGCTGCGCGTCGCGCAAGCGCAGGTGGACCGCCTGGAGGCCGAGATCGACGCCATGAACGCGGAACTGGAGCCGCTGGCGTCGTTCGTCCTGCCGGGCGGGACTCCGGCTTCGGCCTTCCTGCACCAGGCGCGCACCGTGGCGCGCCGCGCGGAGCGCCGCGTCGCCGCGCTGGCGGCGGAGGAGGAGATCGCGCCGCCGGCGCTGGCCTATCTCAACCGCCTGTCCGACCATCTGTTCGTCATGGCGCGGCGTTGCAACGAGTCCGGGCGCGCCGACGTGCTCTGGCGGCCCGGCGCCAACCGTTAGGAGATCCGGATGGATTTCGGGATTCACATCGGGACTCGCGGGCCGGCGGCGACGGGGGACGGGCTGCGCGCCATCGCCCGGCGCGCGGAGGAGGCCGGCCTCGCCCGGATCGGCCTCAACGACCACGTCGTCACCGCCGCCGCCGTCGATTCGCGCTACCCCTACAGCGCAACCGGCGTCTGGCCGGCGGCGGATACGGGGACCTGCCTGGAGCAGATAACCGCGCTGTCGCACATCGCGGCGGTCACCGAGCGCATCCGCCTGCTCACCTCGGTCATGGTGCTGCCGCATCGCGCGCCGGTCCTCGCCGCCAAGATGCTCGCCACCGTCGACGTGCTGTCGGGCGGTCGGCTCACGGTCGGCGTCGGCATCGGCTGGATGGCGGAGGAGATGGCGGCGCTGCACTCGCCGCCCTACGCCGACCGCGCCGCCGCATCGGCGGAATACGTCGCCGCGTTCCGCGAATTGTGGACCGGGGCGCGCCCGCGTTTCGACGGCGCACACGTCCGCTTCGCCGACCTGTTGTTCGACCCCAAGCCGGCGCAGAAGCCGCATCCGCCGATCTGGGTGGGCGGCGAGGGCGCCGCGGCGCGCCAGCGCGCGGCGGCGCTGGGCGATGGCTGGTATCCGGTCATCGCCAACCCGCGAAAGCTGCTGGACACGCCCGAAGCCTACGCCGCCGCGCTGGCGGACGTGCGCCGCCGCGCCGCCGAGGCCGGGCGCGACCCCGCCGCGCTCGACACGGCGCTGTTCGTCCCCTGGTACCGGCTCGGCGGGGCGCGCGACCGGCCGTTCACCGGCCCCGCCGCCGCCATCGCCGCCGACGCGCGCGCCTGGCGCGACGCCGGCGCGGCGCACCTGCTCATAGGCTTCGAGAGCGACGACCTCGCCTCCACCCTCGATCGGATCGACGCCTTCGCCGGCGACGTCGTCCCGCTCGCCGTGTGACGGTCGCCGAAACCCGCCGGCGTCTTCTTCTTTTGCGCGCTTCGCGCGCATGCCAGCGAGACGCCGGGGCGCCCAGGGGCTACCAGCGGAGGCGGAGGTCGAGGGCGATGCGGCGGTCGGGAGCTCCGGCGCGGGTTTCGCGCAGCGACGTCGCGAGGGCCAGGTCGAGGGCCTCGGCGAGGGCGAGGCGGCCGCCGACGCGCCATTCGCGCGAGCGGTCGCCGGTGAGCGCGAAACCCGCCAACGGCGTCGCAACGCCGCCCAACGCGCGCAACCCGTAGCCCGCCTCGGCGTCGAGGCGGCCCCCGGCCCTCTGCGACGCATCCGTGCGTGACGCGTCGGCGCTCCACAGCCGCGCGAGGCCGCTATCGGCCGCGCCCCACGACGGAGACAGCGCCAGAGACAGGCCCAGGCCGCCGGAGCCCGGCGCAACCCGCAGCGCGCCGCCGACGCCCCATTCCTCCGCATCGCCGCCATGCGCCAGAAGCGCACGACCGCGCGCCTCCAGCGTCAGCGGCGATGACGGAGCCGACCACGCCGCGCCGCCGCCCAACTCCACGCCCGCGCCCGTCGCCCCGTCGCCGCCATCCCAACGCAAACCCGCCTCCAGCGACGGAGTCAACGAACCGCCGTTCGCGAACGCGATGACGTAGCGCCCCTCCGCCGCAACCCGCAGCCGGAACGTCCGCGCCGACATACCCGCGATGAGATTGCCAGCGCCGTCGAGCGCGAAGCGCGCCGCCTGCGCCTCCCCCTTCACATCCACCGCCGCAGCGCCCCGCGACAGCGCACGCGTCCGCGCGCCGATAGCCGCAGCCGTCAACGTCGCCGACGAATCCGCGGCGCCCGCCGCGGCGTCGGCGATCTCCACCTCGCCGCGCCCGTGCGACAGCGTAGCCCACGCCCGAGACCCATCGCCCGCAAGCCACCCCACATAGGGCTGGACGCTCGCCATGCTCACCTCGTGGCCGCCTTTGACGGACTCCGCGCCGCCCGTATCGGTGTAGTCGATATCGCTCTCCGACCACGACGCCGACACGCCGCCGAGAACGCGCCCGCCCGAACCGTCCGGAGCCGTCCGCGCATCGGCCCCGGCGTGCAGCGCCGTAACCTCGCCCTCCCACGACAGCGCCCCGTCGTCGAGGGACAGCGACCGCCGGTCGCCCGAACCCCACAGCGCAGCGTCGGGGCCGTCCCCCGCAGCGCCGCCCGACAGCCCCAACGCGAACGCCGAACCCGGAAGCAACGCACGCCACCCCGCCCCGAGAGGCGCAGGCGCATCCTCCGGCGGGCCGTAAGGCTGCGGGTCGTGGAACGGGACGGGCCCGCGCGCGCGGGCCGCAGACGCGCCGCCCGGAGCGCCCAGCCGGCCCGCCAGCCACGACAGCGCGTCCGCAGCCCACGCCGCGGCGTTGGCGTCCGCCCCGCCGTCGTAGCCCGCCGGCGCGCCGTCGCCGAAACGCCGCGCCACCGCGGACGCCGCGCCGTCCCACATCGCCCGCGACACTTCCGGCAGGATCGACCGGTTGACCGCGGCAAGCCGCGTCCGCGCGTCCGACCGCTCCGCGACCGCCGGGACGTCCGCGCGCCAGCCCACCGCGAAGGGCGAAAACTCGGTAATCCCCGCCGCGCACACGCGCTCCGCATCCGCGTCCAGCCGCGCCCCCGCGACCTCGACCCATGCGGTCCCGTCATGGCGCAGCAGCGTCAACGCGCGACCGCCCGCCGCTTCCCGCAGCGCCGCACGCGCCGGCAGGCACAGTTCCAGCCCCGCCGCCGGAACGCCCGTAACGGACACGTCCACCGCCACTTGCGCCGCGCCGGCGCCGGCGCCGAAGGCGCCGGGCGCCAGCGACACGTCGTCCGAAACCGGGCGCAGCGTCACCGACAGGTCCGCCGCCAGCGACTCTGGGGGGACGATCTCGACGCCGGGCGGAACCCCCGCCTCGGCGCGGACCTCCACCCGATGCCCGCCCACCATGTAAACGGCCGGGTCGCCCGCCGCGGGCGCCCGCACCCGCGTATCGCCGGGCTCCGACACCATCGCCGTCACGACCGCCATTTCGCCGTCCAGCCCGCCGCCGCTCGCGGTATGCGTGAGGCGCGCCGTATCGGCGTAATCGTCGTCGTCCGCCGCAGCCGTCACCGTCACCGTTTGCGGCGCGCTCCAGTTCGACCTGTCGAACGACAACGCCGCGGGGGCCGCCGTCACGTCGGGGTCGTCGCTGGAGATCGCCACCTCCACCGCCCCCGTCGGAGCCCCGTCCAGGCGCACGGTGTAGGCCGCGCCGTCCGTGTCCGCCGCGACCTCCAGCTCCTCCACCGAGAGGACCAGCGTCTCCGCCGGCGGGGGCGGCGGCGGCGGCGCAGGCCGCGCGTCGTCGTTCGTGATCGTCCCGAAGCCGAAGGCGGTCGGGGTCGAGCTGCGGAGTCCGTCCGCGCCGCGGAAAGGCGTCCCGGGCGGACTCGGGTTGTAGATCCCCACCCGCACCGTCTCGTCGGGTTCAAACGCCGAGTCTCCCAGCACTTCCACCACGACCGTCTTGCTCGTCTCGCCGACGGCGAAGGTCAGCGTCCCGCCGGCGGGCGTCGTGTAGTCGGTTCCCGACTCCGCAGTCCCGCCGTCCGATCCGAACCACTCCACCGTCACCTGCGACGTAGAGGCTGGCGACAGCGTCACCGTGAACTCCAGATCCGTTGTCCCGGAGTCCCCCTCCGCCACGCTCGGCGAATCGATCGCCAGCGTCGGCGTGTCGTCGTCGACGATGGTTCCCCGCCCCACCTCCATCCCCGTCACGACGACGACCCCGGTCGGGGTGGGGCTGCCCAACTGCAGATCGATGCTCTCGTCCGACTCCGCCAAGGTGTCGCCCGTCACCGTCACGGAGATGGTCTGGCTCGTCACGCCCGCCGCGAAGGCCAGCGTGCCGGCCGTAACCGCCGTGTAATCCGTCCCCGATGTCGCCGTGCCGCCCGAGTAGTCGTTGTAGTTCACCGTCGCCTGGACCGACGCGGCCGAGGACAGGGTCACGGTGAAGGTCATCGTCGGCGTGTCGCCGGCGCCGCCCTCCGCCACCCGCGGCGAGTCGATCGAGAAGCGGATCGGCGCGCCATCGCCGTCGACCCTGTGGCCGGACTGGGCGGCCAGCGCGGCGTGGTTGCGGTTGAAGATCGGACTGAAGATGGAGTTGGTCCCCTGTCGCCATATCCTGCCGACGATCGAATTCGCCGGGATGCTTACGCCATCGGTGTCGGTATCGGCGGCCTGCACGGTGTACTCGTAGTCGTTGGACGTCCGGTTGAACGGATTGTGGACGATCTGCGCCTCCCGCGTGACGCCGCCTATGTCGATCCGCATCCAGTTGCACCGCCAATCGGTCTGGTCGGTCACACCCGGGCGCCGGGTGGCGCAGTCGGAGACGGGGTTGCTGGTGCTGGTATCGGCCGAGATCACGGTGGGGAGGCCGGAGATTCTCGTGACGATCTTCTCTCCGACGACGTAATATTGCCCGTTGACCGGGGTCGAGACGATGGACACCGTCACCTGCGCCGCGGCCGGCGCGGCGGCCAGCGCAAGGAGCGGCGCGGCGAGGATCGCGCACAAGCGCGCAGCGCGCACGAAGCGGCTCCGGCCCGTCATGCCTGACGCGGGGGGGGGGGGGTGAACGCCATCGCCATGCCCTCGATCCGCAGCGTCCGGCAACGATACCACAACACCGGGACGAACGCAAGCGCGGCGGCGCAAGGACGGCCGCCGCGCCGCGGCTTGGAAACCGGACGGCGCCGGGATACGCTCGGCTCCCGGCGAGATCGCGGGAACCCGGACGGGGAGCGGAGGACGAAAGAAATGGAGCCGCGCGCGCCGGACGCGGGACGGGAGGCCGCCATGGGTTTCGGGCCGCGCGCCGCGTGACCGTCGCCGAAACCGTCGCCGCGTTCCTCGCCGCGCGGGGGGTGGAGCGAGTCTTCGCGCTGTGCGGCGGCCACGTCATGCCGATCTGGATGGCGGTCGACGCGGCGGGGATCGCCATAATCGACGTCCGCGACGAACGCGCCGCCGTCCACATGGCGCAGGCGCATGCGGAACTGACCGGCGGCCTCGGCGCCGCCATGGTCACCGCCGGCCCCGGCGTGACCAACGCGCTGACGGGGATCGCCAACGCGCACGTCTCGCGCGCGCCGGTGCTGGTCCTGTCCGGGACGCCGCCGACGGCGCAGGAGAACCGCGGCGCGTTGCAGGACCTCGACCACCTCGCCCTCGCCGCCCCCGTGACCCGCTACGCGCGGACCTTGCGCGACCCCGTCCACACGGCGCGGGAGCTCGACGAGGCGGCGGCGCGCGCGCTCGGCGAGGGCGGCGAGCCGGGACCGGCGTTCGTCCAGGTCCCGACCGACCTGCTGCGCGCGGCGGTCCCGGAGGCGGGGCGGCGCGCCGAACACCTAGCCGCCCGCCCGCGCCCGCGCCTCCAGCCGGACCCGGACGACGCCGCCCGCGCCGCCGACCTCATATGGTCGGCGCGGCGGCCGCTGGCGATCTCCGGGCGCGGCGCGCGCGGCGCGGGGGCGGAGCTGCGGGCGCTCCTCGACCGCTCTGGCTGCGCCTATCTCGACACCGGCGAGAGCCGCGGCCTGGTCCCCGACGACCACCCCGCGGCGGTCGCCGCCATGCGCGGCGCGGCGCTGTCCGGCGCCGATCTGGTCGTCACCGTCGGGCGCAAGCTCGACTTCCAGCTCGCCTACGGGTCGCCGGCGGTGTTCGGCGAAGCGCGGTTCGTGCGCATCGCCGACACCGCGGGCGAGCTGCGCGACAACCGCCGCGGCGCCGTCGAAATCCTCGCCAGCCCCGCTCCGGCGCTCGCCGCCGTCGCCGCTGCCGCCGGCAATCGGACGCCCGCCGTGGACCGCGAGTGGATCGAGTCGCTCCGGCGCGGGCACGCCGAACGCGCCACCCGGCTGCGCCGCGCGCTGGCCGAGGCGCCGCCGGGGCGCGACGGGCGCATGCACCCGAACCGCCTCATCGGCGCGCTCCGCGACCGGCTGGACGACGACTCGATCGTCGTGGTGGACGGCGGCGACTTCCTCAGTTTCGCCCGCGTCGGGCTGTCGGCCCCGACCGTGCTCGACCCCGGCCCGTTCGGCTGCATCGGCGTCGGCGTTCCCTACGGCGTCGCCGCCGCGCTGGCGCGCCCCGACAAGAAGGTCCTGGTGGCGACGGGCGACGGCGCGTTCGGCTTCAACGCGCTGGAGATCGACACCGCCGTCCGCCACGGCGCGCGGGTCGTCTTCGTCGTCGCCAACAACGGCGCCTGGCAGATCGAGGTCCACGACCAGGCCGAACGCTACGGCAAGATCGTCGGGACGCGCCTGCAATTCGCCGACCACGCGGCGATGGCGCGCGGGTTCGGGCTGCACGCCGAGCGCGTCGAACGGGCCGAGGACCTGCCGGCGGCGCTCGACCGCGCGTTCGCCCGCGCGCCGGCGCTGGTCGACGCGGTCGTGACTCCCGACGCCGTGTCGCCCGACGCCCGGTCCGGCCTCGCCCGGGTGCCCGACACGCAGGCGCTGGCGTCGTGGGACGAGGCGGAGCGGAATTGGCGCGGCGGCTGACGCCGCCTCAGCGCCCGAAGGCGGCCCCCTCGCGGCGCGGGTCGACGCCGCCGCGCAGCGCCGCGCGCCCGTCCGGCCCGCGGACGACGGCGACGATGTGCAGGCCGCTGTTCATGTCGCGGACCTTCACGTCGTGGCCCCGCGCCTCGAGGTCCGGCGCGAGGCCGGCGATGGAGGTTCCGGCCTCCAGTTCGGTGGCGCCGTTGCGGTTGCACCAATGCGGCATGGCCGCCGCCGCCTGCGCGTCCATGCCCCAATCGACGAGGGCGACGAGCGCCGTCGCCACGTAGCAGATAATCCGCGACCCGCCGGGGGAGCCGAGCGCCAGGACGAGCCGGCCGCGCGAATCGAAGACCAGCGTCGGCGCCATCGAACTGCGCGGCCGCTTGCCGGGTTCGACGCGGTTGGCGACCGGCGCGCCATCGCTCTCCGGCGCGAACGCGAAATCGGTCAACTGGTTGTTGAGCAGGAAGCCGCGCGTCATGAGCGCCGAGCCGAAGGCGAACTCGATGCTCGAGGTCAGCGCCGCGGCGTTCCCATCGGAGTCGACGACCGAGAGGTGGGTGGTGGACGGCGCCTCGATTCCGGCTCCTTCGCGCAGCGCCGCCCGCTCGCTTCCCGGCGGCGCGCCGGCCGCGCGCTCGCCGCCGGCGCGGGCGGGGTCGATCTCCGCCGCCCGCGCCGCGAGATAGGCCGGGTCGAGCATCCCGTTCGCCGGGACCGGGACGAAGTCCGGGTCGGCGACGTAGCGGTCGCGGTCGGCGTAGGCGAGGCGCATCGCCTCGGCGACCAGGTGGACGGCCGCGGCGGAGCCCGGCGGCGGCATGTCGCTGCCGGCGAGCAGGCCGAGGATTTGCAGGACGGCGAGGCCGCCGGAGCTCGGCGGGCCCATGCCGCAGACGCGGAAGCCGCGATAGACGAGGCAGACCGGCGCGCGCTCCCGCGCCCGGTAGGAGGCGATGTCGTCCGCCGTCAGCAGGCCGGGGTTGCGCGCCGCCCCGGCGACCGCCGCGGCGATGTCGCGGGCGATGGCGCCGCGGTAGAAGGCGTCCGCGCCGCCATCGGCGACGGCGCGCAGGGTCGCGGCGAATTCGGGGTTGCGCAGCACGGTCCCCGGCGCCTTCGCCGATCCGTCGGGGGCGAGGAAGTAGGCCGCCGCCCTGGGGAAGCCCGCCAGGGTCGGCGCCCAGCCGGCGAGCCTGTGCAGGCGCGGACCGATGGCGAACCCCGCCTCCGCCAGTTCCATCGCCGGCTGGAACAGGTCGCTCCAGGGCAGCCCGCCATGCGCCGCGTGGGCGCGCTCCAGCATCCGCAGCAGCCCCGGCGCGCCCACCGAGCGCCCGCCCGCCAGCGCCGCGAAATAGCCCGGCGCCGATCCGTCCGGCTCGAGGAACAGATCGCCGCGCGCGGCCGACGGCGCGGTCTCGCGCCCGTCATAGGCGGCCACGGCGCCGGTCGCCGCGTCGTAATGCAGCAGGAACCCGCCGCCGCCGATGCCGGAGGATTGCGGCTCGACCAGGTTCAGCACCGCCTGCATGGCGATGGCGGCGTCGACGGCGCTCCCGCCGCGCGCCAGGACCTCGGCGCCCGTCCACGCCGCGAGCGGGTGCGCCGCTACGGCCATTTCGCGCTCCGCCATCGCGGGCGCGGGCGCCGCAATCCCGGTCGCCGCCTCCGGCGCCGCGTCCCCCGCCGCGGCGGGCGCGGCGCAGGGGAGAAGCGCCGCCGCCAGCGCGGCGAGCGCGCAAGGGACGAGGCGTGGCTCCGTCTTACGGATCTCCGGCGGAGTCTCGATCATGGCTGCGGCCGGGCCGCGAGCGGCCGCCCCCGCGGCGCATGCGCCCATCGAGGCCATGCGGCGCACCCGAGGGTATCGCGGAGCGGAGCGTCAGCCGCGGTCCGCGCCCTCCCTCGCGCGGGCCAGAAGCTCGGCGCCGTCCGCGCAATCGATCGCCCGGTCGCCGATCTCCGCGAGACGCTCCGGGTCGGCGACGTCCGTCAGAAGCGCCGCCAGCCGCGCGCCGGTTTCGGCGCCGAACTTCCGCGCCGCCTGACGCGAAAGCATCGCCCGCTCCCGCTCCAGCAGTGCGGCTTGCACGCGCGCGTCGACGCCTGCCTCTATGCTCGTCTCGATATATTCGTCGATCCGCCGCGCCAGCACCGAACCCATCGCTTTCAAACCTCCCATCTCCGCAGCCGCGCGCAACGCCGACGCCAACTCGGGATGCGTCCGCGCAGCCGCGCTGCGCTCCACCATCCCCAGCGTCGACTCGGCGAACGCGCGGCGCAAACTTGCATGTTCCGCCCCCGCCGGCAACGCCGACAGGCACCGCAACACCGACGCCATCTTCGGAACCGAACCCTGCTCCAGCGCGATTTGCGCCGAAACGACGTTCTCCTCCGGCAAATCCTCGACGCGAAGCCCGTGCTCGTCAATCGCCAGGTGACGCTGCCGGGGCTGGAACGGCGCGAGCGCCGCCCCGACCGCCGCGTCGTCGGCGTATTCGGCCGGCAGTTGCTCCAGGGAGGCGAAATCGAGCGCCTCGACGACGGCGGGCGGAGCGAAGCCGCGCAACAGGTCCTCGACCATCCGCTTGTGGTCGAACCAGCGTTCGAAGGCGGCGTCGTGAAACTCGCGCGCGGGCGCCATGGCGATTCCTCCCCGGCCGCGCCGCGCGGCCGCCGCGCCCGTGCGGAGGCGTCCGGGTGGCGCGGCGGCGCGCGTTGGGGCAACATGCGGCGGCGCGCCGGAACGGCGGGGACGGAGGAGCGGCAATGGCCGAGGACGCGGCGCCCGCCGCCAGGGACTACCGCTACGGGCGATTCGTCGTCCGCCATCGCTGGGCCCTCATCGCCCTCTCGCTGCTCGCCGTCGCGGCCAGCGCGGCGGGGATGCGCCATCTCACCGACAACCCGGACAGCCGCGTGTTCTTCAGCAAGGAGAACCCGCAGCTCCAGGCGCTCGAGGAATTCGAGAACACCTACGCCAAATTCGAGAACGTCGTCTTCGTGCTGGCGCCGGCGGACGGCGACGTGTTCTCGCGCCGGTCCATGGCGGCGATCCACTGGCTCACCGAGGCCGGCTGGCGGACGCCGTATTCGCAGCGCGTCGATTCGATAACCAACTTCCAGTGGTCGCGCGCCGACGGCGACGACCTGATCGTCTCCGACCTCTACCCCGGGCCGGAGGCCAGCGACGCCGACCTCGAGACCGCCCGCGCCGTGGCGCTCGACCGCCCGACCCTCGTCGACAGCATCGTGAACCCGCAAGGCTCGGTCACGGCCGTCGTCGTCACCATCGTCCCGCCCGGCGAGGCGCTCGACGAAGCGACCGACATCGCCGCCTTCGCGCGCGAACGCGCCGCCGAGTTCCGCGAACGCCACCCGGAGATCGACCTGCATCTGACCGGCAGCATCATGTTCAACATCGCCTTCACCGAGGCGCCGCGCGAGGACATGGCCACGCTGCTCCCGGTCATGGCGGTCCTGATCCTGCTCATCATCGGCCTCTCGGTCCGCTCGCTGTGGTGGACCCTGCTGGCGCTCGCCTCGGTGCTGTTCACCGTCGCCGCGACGCTGGGCCTGGCGGGGTGGCTCGGCGTGGTCATGAACGCCGGCACCGCCGGCGCGCCCATCATCCTGCTCACCCTCGCGATCGCGCACAGCGTCCACATCATGGTGACGTGCGAGCAGCAATTGCGGGCCGGCGCGGCGAAGCCCGGCGCCATCGTCGAGGCGCTGCGGGTCAACGTGGCGCCGGTCTTCATCGTCAGCGCGACCACCGCCATCGGCTTCCTCAGCATGAACTTCTCCGACGCGCCGCCGTTCCGCCTGCTCGGCAACATCGTGGCCGGCGGCATGACGGTCGCGTTCGCGCTGTCGGTAGTCTTCGTCCCCGCCGTCATGGCCGTGCTGCCCGCCGGACCGCGCCGCGCCGACCGCCTGTCGGCGCGGGCGATGCGGGGCTTCGCCGAATTCGTCATCGCGCGCCGGGGAATCCTGCTGTGGGCGGCGGGCGCCGTCATCGCCGCGCTCGCGCTGGGAACGACGCGCCTGACGCTCGACGACGACTTCATCCGCTATTTCGACGAGGACGTGGAGATCCGCGCCGCCACCGACTTCATGGAGGACAACCTTTCGGGCATGAACCTGCTCGAATACTCCGTCCCGGCGAGCCGCGAGGGCGGGATTTCGGACCCCGCCTACCTCGCCGACCTCGAGCGCTTCGCGGAGTGGCTCCGCGCGCAGCCGAAGGTCAAGCACGTCTCCACGCTCACCGACGTCGTCAAGCGGCTGAACCAGAACATGCACGGGGACGACCCGGCGTTCTACCGCGTTCCGGAATCGGCCGAACTCGCGGCGCAATACCTGCTGCTTTACGAGCTCTCGCTGCCGCTCGGCCTCGACCTCAACACCACCGTCACCGTCGGCAAGTCGGCATCGCGGGTGAGCGTCAGCGTCGTGAACATCACCTCGGCGGAAATCCGCGCGCTCAACGCGCGCGCCGAGGCGTGGCTGGAGGAGAACGCGCCGGCGCTGCGGACGCGGGGCACCGGGCTGTCGCTCATCTTCGCCCACATCTCCGAGCGCAACATAAATTCGATGCTGGGCGGATCGGTCCTGGCGCTGGTCCTGATCTCGCTCGTCCTCGTCGTCGCGCTGCGGAGCGTGAAGATCGGCCTCGTCAGCCTCGTCCCCAACCTGTTCCCGGCGGCGATGGCGTTCGGCCTGTGGGGCTACGCCGTGGGCGAGGCGGGCCTCGCCATCGCCGTCGTCGCGGCGATGACGCTGGGCATCGTCGTCGACGACACCGTGCACTTCCTCAGCAAGTTCCTGCGCGCGCGGCGCGAGCACGGGATGGACGCGGTCGCCGCGACGCGCTACGCCTTCAACACGGTGGGCATGGCGTTGTGGGTCACGTCGACGTGCCTTGTCGCCGGGTTCCTCGTCCTGGCGCTTTCGGGGTTCAAGCCCAACGCCGAGCTGGGGCTGATGAGCGCCATAACCATCGCCCTCGCGCTCGCCGCCGACTTCCTGTTCCTGCCGCCGCTGCTGATGAAACTGGAGGCGCGCAAGCCATGAGATTCGCTCCCGCCGTCCTCGCCGCGGCCGTCCTCGCCGCGGCCGCCCCGCCGCCCGCCGCCGCGGAAACCCCGGAGGAGAAGGGCCTGCGCATCGCCGAAGAGGGCGTGCGCAGCGACGAGGGGTTCGGCGATTCCGAAGTCGCCATGACGATGGTGCTCCGCAACCGCCACGGCGAGGAGAGCGTCCGCCGCTTTCGCACCCGGACCCTCGAACTGGTGGACGACGGCGACAAGACCCTGTCCATCTTCGACGAACCCGCCGACGTAAAGGGCACGGCGCTGCTCACCCACTCGCACAAGGCGGGCGACGACGACCAGTGGCTCTATCTGCCGGCGCTCAAGCGGGTCAAGCGCATCGCGTCGTCGAACCGGTCGGGATCCTTCGTCGGCAGCGAGTTCTCCTACGAGGACCTGTCGAGCCAGGAGGTGGAGAAATACACCTACCGCTGGCTTCGCGACGAACCCTGCCCCGGCGCGGAGGATCTCGCCTGCTGGGTCGTCGAGCGCTTCCCCGCGGACGAGAATTCCGGTTACACCCGGCAAGTGTCGTGGATCGACCGGGACGCTTGGCGCCCGCGGCGGATCGAGTTCTACGACCGCAAGGATTCGCACCTGAAGACCCTCGTCTTCGGCGACTACCGGCTGTATCTCGACCGGCACTGGCGGGCGCACAGCCTGTCGATGGTCAACCGGCAGACCGGCAAATCCACCGACCTCGCCTTCGACGAATTCGTTTTCGGCCAGGGCCTGGGCGACCGCGATTTCGACCGGCGGGCGCTCAGCCGCGCGCGTTAGCCGCCGGACGGCTCTCCTTCGTCGGCGGCGAATTCGACCAGGCTCCGGCCCTCCTCCACCCAGTCGCCGACGGCGAACTCCACCCGCGTCACGGTCCCGTCCGCCGGGGCGGCGATGGTGTGCTCGGTCTTCATCGCCTCAACGACCGCCAGCGGCGCGCCGCGGCGCACCCGCTCGCCCGCCGCGCACAGCAGGCGGACGACCTTTCCCGGCACCGGCGCGGCCAGTCCGCCGCCTTCGTCCTCCGCTCCGCCGGCGGAGGCGAGCGGGTCGGCGAGCGCGATCTCGTGCGCGCGCCCTTGGACGAACACCGCAAGGCGCGCGCCGCCGCCGCCGTCCGCGACGCGCGCGACCTCCGCGGCCAGGGTCGCGCCGCCGATCCGCGCGCGAACCCGCCCATCCGCCTCCAGCGCGCCGGAGACGCGGACCGCGCCGCCGGGAAGGGTCATCTCCATGTCGTCCCCCGCGCCGCGGACGGCGACCGCGACTCGCCGCTCGCCGTCGGTGAGGAGGACCTCGTCGCGCGCGTCGGCGTTGAGCCGCCAGCCGTCGCCGGCCTCCCACGGCGAGCGCGGCGCCGGGGGGCGGCGCTCCAGCAGCGCGAACAGCGCCGCGACCGCCAGCGCGGAATCCGGCGCCGGCGCGGGCTCCGGCCGCAACTCGGCGCCGCGCGCGTCGACGAAGCCGGTGTCGTAATCCCCCGCAACGAACGCCGGATGCGCCGCCAGCGCGCGCAGCCAGTCGAGATTGGTCGCGACGCCGGCGATCTGCGTGTCGGCGAGCGCGGCGCCCAGCCGGCGGACCGTGGATTCGCGGTCGCGGCCCCGGACGACCAGTTTGGCGAGCAGCGAATCGTAATGCGCGGTCACGACGCCGCCCGCCGCGAAACCGCTATCCACCCGCACCGCCCCGCCGGCGTCCTCCGGCTGGCGGAAACATGCGATTCGGCCGGTCGCCGGAAGGAAGCCGCGCGCCGGGTCCTCGGCGCAGATCCGCGCCTCGACGGCGTGGCCGGAGCGCGCGATGTCCTCCTGGCGCAGCGGCAGTGGCTCGCCGGCGGCGACGCGCAATTGCCATTCCACCAGGTCGATCCCGGTAATCGCCTCGGTGACCGGATGCTCGACCTGGAGCCGCGCATTCATCTCCAGGAAGTGGAGCGCGCCCTCCCCATCGACGACGAACTCCACCGTGCCGGCGCCGACATAGGACACCGCCCGGGCGGCGCGGACCGCCGCCGCGCCGAGCGCCGCGCGCAGCTCCGGCCCCACCGCCGGCGACGGCGCCTCCTCGACGATCTTCTGGTAGCGGCGCTGGATCGAGCATTCGCGCTCGAACAGATGGACGACGTTCCCGTGCGCGTCGCCGAACGCCTGGACCTCGACGTGGCGCGCGCCGGGAACGAACTTCTCGAGTATCAGCCGGTCGTCGCCGAACGCCGCTTGCGCCTCGCGCCGCGCGCCGGCGACCGCTTCGGCCAGATCGGCCTCGCTATCCGCCCGCCTCATGCCGCGCCCGCCGCCGCCGGCCACCGCCTTCGCCAGCAGCGGATAGCCGATGAGCCGCGCCCGGTCGGCCAGCGTCCGGAGATCGCGGACGTCCTCGTCGCAGCCGGGGAGGACGGGGACGCCCGCCGCCGCCATCCGCCGCCGCGCCGAGTCCTTCTCGCCCACGGCGCGGATGGCCTCGGGGGTCGGCCCGACGAAGGCGATTCCGGCGGCGGCGCAGGCGGCGGCGAAACCGGCGTTCTCGGACAGGAACCCGTAACCGGGGTGGATCGCGTCGGCGCCGGCGGCGCGCGCCGCCTCCAGGATCGCATCGCCGCGCAGGTAACTGTCGGCGGCGGGCGCCGGGCCTATGGCGTGGGCTTCATCGGCGAGGCGGACGTGGCGCGCGTCCGAATCGGCCTCCGAATGGACGGCGATGACGCGCATGCCCATGGCCCGCGCGGTGCGCGCGATGCGGCAGGCGATCTCGCCGCGATTGGCGATCAGCAGGCGCCGGAACACGTTACGGCTCCGCCGCCCACCGCGCCGGGCGCTTCTCCAGGAAGGCGGCGATCCCCTCCCGCCCCTCGGCGCCCGCCCTGGCGTCGGCGATGCGCCGCGCCGTGTCCGCGACCATGGCGTCGTCGATGGGGCGGTCCGCGACCGCGGCGACCAGCGCCTTGGCCGCCGCCATCGCGCGCGGCCCGTTCGCGGCGAGGCCGGCGGCGATCCGCGCGCCGGCGTCCTCCAGCCCGCCTTCGGGAACCGTCTCGTGGACCAGGCCGATGCGGCGCGCCTCGGCGGCGTCGAAGCGTTCGCCGGTGACGAAATAGCGCCGCGCGTGGCGCGGCCCGATGGCGCGGACGACATAGGGGCTTATCGCCGCCGGGACCAGCCCCAGCCGGACCTCGGAGAAGGCGAACACGGCGGTGGCGTCGGCCACCGCCACGTCGCAGCAGGCGACCAGCCCGGCGCCGCCGCCGAACGCCGCCCCGTGGACGAGGCAGACGACCGGTTTCGACAGGCCGGCCAGGCGGCGCAGCAGCCCGCCGAGCGCCTGCGCATCGGCGAGGTTGCGGTCGCGGTCGTAGCCGGCGGTCCGCTTCATCCAGCCCAGGTCGGCGCCGGCCGAGAACCCCTTGCCCTTCCCCGAAAGCACGACGGCGCGGACGTCCGGGTCGCCGTCGAGACGCGCCAGCAGCCGGTCGAGTTCGGCGATGAGCGCGTCGTCGAAGGCGTTGCGCGCCTCGGGCCGGTTCAGCGCGACGCGACATATCCCGCCCGCCTCCGCGGAGGCGAGAACCGCCTGCCGGCCATCGGTATCGGTCACGGCGCCGCGCGCCCCCTCACATGCGGAACACGCCGAAGCGCGGCTCCGGTATCGGCGCGTGCGCCGCCGCCGCCAGGCCGAGGCCGAGCGCGCGCCGCGTCTGCGCCGGGTCGATGACCCCGTCGTCCCAGAGCCGCGCGCTGGCGTAATAGGGATGCCCCTGGCGTTCGTATCGTTCGCGGATCGGCTTGCGGAACGCGTCCTCCTCCGCCTCCGGCCACGCCTCGCCGCGCGCCTCCAGCGCGTCGCGGCGCACCGTCGCCAGCACCGCCGCCGCCTGCTCGCCGCCCATCACCGATATGCGGGCGCTGGGCCACGTCCACAGGAAGCGCGGGCCGTAGGCGCGGCCGCACATGCCGTAGTTCCCGGCGCCGAACGACCCGCCGACGATGACCGTCAGTTTCGGGACCTGGGCGCAGGCCACCGCGGCGACCATCTTGGCCCCGTCCCGGGCGATGCCGCCGGCCTCGTATTTCCGCCCGACCATGAAGCCGGCGATGTTCTGGAGGAAGATCAGCGGGATCCGGCGCTGGCAGCACAGTTCGACGAAATGCGCCGCCTTCAGCGCCGATTCCGAGAACAGGACGCCGTTATTGGCGACCACGCCCACCGAACGCCCCCACAGGCGCCCGAAGCCGCACACCAGCGTCGTCCCGTAACGCCGCTTGAACTCGTCGAACTCGCTGCCGTCCACGATGCGGGCGACGATCTCCCGCGCCTCGAACGGCTGGCGGAGGTCTTCGGGGACCAGGCCGTAAAGCTCCTCGGCGGGGTAGAGCGGCTCCTTCGGCTCGGCGGCCGGGGCGGCGGGCGGCGGCGCGTCGAGGTTCGCCGCGATGCGCCGCGCGATGGCCAGCGCGTGCGTATCGTCGCGGGCGAAATGGTCGGCCACGCCGGACAACCGCGTATGCACGTCGGCGCCGCCCAGCTCCTCCGCCGAGACATGCTCCCCCGTCGCCGCCTTCACCAGCGGCGGGCCGCCGAGGAAGATCGTCCCCTGCGCCTTGACGATCACCGCCTCGTCGGACATCGCCGGAACGTAGGCGCCGCCGGCGGTGCAACTCCCCATCACCACCGCGATCTGCGGGATTCCGGCGGCCGACATGGTCGCCTGGTTGTAGAAGATGCGCCCGAAATGCTCGCGGTCGGGGAACACTTCGTCCTGCGCGGGCAGGAACGCGCCGCCCGAATCGACCAGGTAAATGCAGGGCAGGCGGTTTTCCCGCGCGACCTCCTGCGCGCGCAGGTGCTTCTTGACGGTCATGGGGAAGTAGGTCCCCCCCTTGACCGTCGCGTCGTTGGCGACGACGACGCATTCGCGGCCCGCGACACGGCCCACGCCGGCGACGATCCCCGCCCCCGGCGCGGCGCCGTCGTACATGCCGTGCGCCGCCAGTTGCGAGAGTTCGAGGAACGGCGCGCCGGGGTCGAGCAGCCGGCGCACCCGCTCGCGGGGGAGCAGCTTGCCGCGCCCGACATGCCGCCGGCGCGCCTTCTCGCCGCCGCCCCCGGCGGCTGCGGCGGTCTTCTCCCGCAGATCCGCGACCAGGGCGGCCATGCGCCGCGCGTTCTCCCGGAAGTCCGGCGCGCGCGCGTCGAGCGCGCTCCGCAGCACCGTCATGTCGCGCCCGCCGCTCCCGCCGGTCGAATCCGCGCCCCCCGTTTAGGCCCTCCGCTCCTCCGCGCCAAGCGGCGGGCGTCCTCCCGCGGCGCCGCGGGGGCGAAACGGCGCGGCCCCGCTTCAGTCCGGCCCGGACGAGGCTTCCAAGCGCGCCAGCAGGTCGGCGCCGTCGGCGCAGTCGATCACCGACTCGCCGATCTCCTCCAGCCGCGCCGGGTCGCTCACGCCCTCCAGCAGCGCCGCCAGACGCGCCGCCGTCGCAGCGCCGAACTTCCGCGCAGCCAGACGCGACAGAAGCGCCCGCTCCTGCGCCAAACCGCGCTCCATGCCGCGCTCGATGCCGCGCGCCATGCCGCGCTCGATACCGCGCTCGACGCCCTCCGCCCGCGCGCGCGCCATCAGCGCGTCGTAATGCGCGTCTATGCTCTCCGCCAGCAACGAACCCATCGCTCCCAGGTCTCCCGCTTCCTCCAGCAGCCGCAGCGTCCCCGCCAAGCCGGGGTTCTCGGACGCAGCCCGGCTCCGCTCCACCGTCCGCCGCACCCACTCCGCGAACGCGCGCCGCAAACTCTCGTGCTCCGGACCCGCAAGCAGGCGGTCCAGGTCCCGCAGCGCCGGGGCCATGTCCGAACGCGAACCCCGCTCCAGCGCAATCTGCGCCGAAACCGCGTTGCCCTCGGGCAAATCCTCGACGCGCAGCGCGTGCTCGTCAAGCAGCAGGTAACGCTGCCGCGGCTGGAACGGCGCCAGAGCGCCGTCCGCCGCCGCGATCAGGCCGTCCATGTCCTCCGCAGCCGACCACCGGGTCCGCCCGTTGTAGATGACCACGGGGAGCACCGGCGGCAACCGGCCGCCGGGCTTCACCGCCTCCGCGCGGACGAGCTTGACGTAGGTCTGCGCGGTGTAGGCCAGAACCCGCGCCGCCATGAACGGGTCCACCGTCGACTGGAACTCCAGCAGGACCAGGAGGTAGAGCCAGTCCCGTTCTCCGTCCCCGCGGTAGCGGACGCGCCACAGCGCGTCGCCCCGGCTGGCGCGCAGGTCGTCGTCGACGTAGTCGGCGGGCGTCTGTTCGAGGCTGGCGAAGTCCAGCCGGGGGGCGACCCCCGGCGGCGCGAAGCCGCGCAGCAGGTCCTCGACCATCCGGCGGTGGTCGAACCAGCGCCGGAACGCCAGATCGTGAAACTCGCGCATCGCGCCACGATAACGCGGCGCGGCGTCTTCGGCTCTCTCGCCAGTCCGCGCCGGGGCCGATCCTGTAACCGCGCGCCCGGCCGAGGCCGTCGCGCGTTGCGCCGGCGGGTGTGTATTCGCAGCCGACCCGGCCCTCTATGCGCGCGAATCGCGGCGCGGGAGCGCGGTCTCGGCGATGCGGGCGAGGAAACTCGCGCCCACCGGCAGGATCTCGTCGTTGAAGTCGTATTTCGGGTTGTGGACGCTTATGCAGCCGGGGCCGTCGCCGTCGCCGTTGCCGACGAAAGCATAGGCGCCGGGCTTCGCCTCGAGGAAGAACGAAAAGTCCTCCGAACCCATGGTCGGGCGCTGCCGGGGCGGTTCGCCGCCCGTCACCTCGGCGGCGACGCCGCGCGCGAACTCGGTCTCCGCCGCGTGGTTGCGGGTCGGCGGGTAGCCCTCCTCCCACGAGAACGCGGCGAGCGCGGCGCCGTGCGCGGCGGCGGTCGATTCGAGCAGCGCCGCCATGCGCTCGCGCGCCATGCGCCCCACTTCGGGGTTGAAGTAGCGCGCGGTGCCGCCGAGCTCCACGGCGTCCGGGATCACGTTGTAGGCGTCGCCGCCGTGGATGCGGGTGACGGAGACCACCAGCGTCTCCGTCGGGTCGACCTCGCGCGAGACCAGGCATTGCAGCGCCGTGACCGCCGCCGCCGCCGCGACCACCGGGTCGGTCGCCTTGTGCGGCATGGCGCCGTGCCCGCCGGCGCCCCGGATCGTGGCCTTGAAACTGTCCGCCGCCGCCATGACCGGGCCGGGCGACAGCGCGATGCCGCCGGCGGGGAGGCCCGGCATGTTGTGGACGCCGTAGATCGAATCGACCGGCCAGCGCCGGAACAGGCCGTCCTCGATCATCGCCCGGGCGCCGGCGAAGCCCTCCTCCGCGGGCTGGAAGACCAGGACGACGGAGCCGGAGAAGTTGCGCGTCTCCGCCAGGTAGCGGGCGGCGCCCAGCAGCATGGCGGTGTGGCCGTCGTGGCCGCAGGCGTGCATGACGCCCGGGCGGGTCGAGGCGTAGGGGAGTCCAGTCTCCTCGACGATGGGCAGCGCGTCCATGTCGGCGCGCAGGCCGACGGCCGGGCCCTCGCCGTTGCGCAGCACGCCCACGACTCCGGTCCTGCCCACGCCCTCGACCACTTCGTCGACGCCGAATTCGCGCAGCAGGCCGGCGACCCGCGCCGCCGTCCGCTTCTCTTCGTAGGCGAGTTCGGGATGGGCGTGGATGTCGTGGCGCCATTCCTCCATGTCGCCGCGCCAGGCGGCGATTCGGTTCACTATCGGCACGGCGCTTCCCCCCTCTTCGCACGGCTTCGCGGCAGCATAGCGGCCCGCGCGAAAAAAAACCTGGACAAAGCGCGCGGACGGGTTAGACTTCGCTGCGCGCGCCGACGAAAAGCGCGCCGGGCCGCGATTCGCGCGTCGGATTTTCGCGCGGTATCGTGGCGCCATCGTTCGCGGAGCGCCGCCTCGCGGGGCGGCGCGGCCCGGCCGACGATCCTCTCGAAACGGAACCCATGAAACCAGGCCCGAATCCCAAACGCTACCGCGGCAGGCCCAACACCCGCCGCCATTCGCACGGCTACTCGTCGAACTACGAGAGCAACGGCCCGGACGTGAAGGTGAGGGGCAGCCCGACCCAGGTCCTCGACCGCTACCAGGCGTTGTCGCGCGACGCGCTCGCCTCGGGGGACCGCGTCGCCGCCGAGAACTTCCTGCAGCACGCCGAGCACTACCAGCGGCTCGTCAACGCGCACAACGCGCATCTCGCCCAGCAGGCGGCGCAGGCGCGGGAGCAGCCGGCGGTCGACGCCAACGGCGCCCAGCCGCCGCGCGGCGACGAGCCGGAGCGGCGGCCGCGGCGCGCCCGTCCGCGCCCCGCGCCGTCCGCGCAGCCGGCCGCCGAACCGCCCGCGCCCGAACCCGCCAACGCCTGAACGCCGCCGCCGCCCCGGATACGGGCGGCCCGAAGCCGCGGCCCCGGCCTTGTGTTGCAGATTTGCAACACCATATGGGGGCCAGTCGCGGACCGAGGCGCCGGCGGGGCGGGGAGGCGGAGATGAATTTCGCGCGTTACACCGAGCGCAGCCGCGGGCTGGTCCAGTCCGCGCAGGCCCGCGCCATCGCCGCCGGGCACCAGCAGTTCACCTGCGAACACGTGCTCGGCGAGCTGCTCGAGGACCCGGAGGGGCTGGCGTCCGGGCTGCTGGCGGCGGCCGGGGCGCGGCCGGAGGCGGCCCGCGAGGCGGTGGCGCGGATCCTGTCCGAATTGCCGCGGGTCGAGGGCGCCGGGGGCCTCCACGCGGCGCCGGCGCTGATGCGCATGCTCCAGGCCGCCGAGGCGTCGGCCGACGCGGCCGGCGACCGCTTCGTCGCCGCCGAGCGGCTGCTGCTCGCCGCCGCCGGGGCGGAGGGAACCGATGCGGCGCGGGCGCTGGCGGAGGCGGGCGCGGCGCCGGACTCCATCGCCGCCGCCATCGACCGGCTGCGCAAGGGGCGCGCCGCCGATTCGGCGTCCGCCGAGGATTCCTACGACGCGCTCGCCCGCTACGCCCGCGACGTCACCGAAATGGCGCGCGCCGGCAAGCTCGACCCGGTGATCGGGCGCGACGAGGAGATCCGCCGGGCGATGCAGGCGCTGTCGCGCCGGACCAAGAACAACCCGGTGCTCATCGGCGAGCCGGGAGTGGGCAAGACCGCGGTCGTGGAGGGGCTGGCCAACCGGATCGTCGCCGGCGACGTCCCCGAATCGCTGCGCGGCAAGCGGCTGCTGGCGCTCGACCTGGGCGCGATGGTCGCGGGCGCGAAATACCGCGGCGAGTTCGAGGAGCGGATCAAGGCGGTCCTCGCCGAGATCGACGCGGCGGCGGGGGAGGTCGTCCTGTTCGTCGACGAGCTGCACATGCTGGTGGGCGCCGGCGCGGGCGAGGGCGCGATGGACGCCTCCAACCTGCTCAAGCCGGCGCTCTCGCGCGGCGAGCTGCACTGCATCGGCGCCACGACGCTGGACGAATACCGCAAGCATATCGAGAAGGACGCGGCGCTCGCCCGGCGCTTCCAGTCGATCATGGTCGCCGAGCCCGGGGTGGAGGACACGGTCTCGATCCTGCGCGGGCTGAAGGAGAAATACGAGGTCCATCACGGCGTCGCCGTCTCCGACGGCGCCATCGTCGCCGCCGCCGCGATGGCGCACCGCTACATCGCCGACCGGTTCCTCCCCGACAAGGCCATTGACCTGGTCGACGAGGCGGCGAGCCGCAAGCGCATGGAGATGGACAGCAAGCCCGAGGCGCTCGACGAACTCGACCGGCGCATCGTCCAGCTCAAGATCGAGCGCGAGGCGCTGGTCAAGGAGGACGACCCGGCGGCGCGCGAGCGCCTCGACAAGCTCGAATCCGAACTCGCCGACCTGGAGAGCCGGTCGGCGGCGGCGACGGCGCGGTGGGAGGGCGAGAAGGCGCAGCTGCACGGCGCCCGCGCGGCGAAGGAGCAGCTGGAGGCGGCGCGCGCCGAGCTCGCCCGCGCCACCCGCGACGGCGATTACGAGCGCGCCGGCGAGCTCGCGCACGGAGTCGTCCCCGGCCTCAAGGCGCAGCTCGCCGCCGGCCGGGACGCGGCGGCGCCGGCGGCGAGCGAGACCATTACCGCCGCCGACGTGGCCGCCGTGGTGTCGCGCGCCACCGGGATCCCCGTCGCCAGGATGCTCGAGGGCGAGCGCGAGAAACTGCTGCACATGGAGGACGCGCTCCATGCCCGCGTCGTCGGCCAGGACGAGGCGGTGCAGGCGGTGAGCCACGCGGTGCGCCGCGCGCGCGCCGGCCTGGCGGACCCGGCCCGGCCCATGGGCTCGTTCCTGTTCCTCGGGCCCACGGGTGTGGGCAAGACCGAACTGGCGAAAGCGCTGGCGGCGTTCCTGTTCGACGACGAGGCGGCGCTGCTGCGCGTCGACATGTCGGAATACATGGAGAAGCACGCCGCCGCCCGGCTGGTCGGCGCGCCGCCGGGCTATGTCGGCTACGACGAGGGCGGCGCGCTGTCGGAGGCGGTGCGGCGGCGCCCGTACCGGGTCCTGCTGTTCGACGAGGTGGAGAAGGCGCACCCCGACGTCCTGAACCTGCTCCTCCAGCTGCTCGACGACGGCCGCCTGACCGACGGCCATGGGCGGCTGGTGGATTTCCGCAACACGCTGGTCGCGCTCACGTCGAATCTCGGCGCCGACGCGCTAGCGGCGCTTCCGGACGGCGCCGGCGCCGATGCGGCGCGCGATGAGGTCATGGCGCATGCGCGCGCGGCATTCCGCCCCGAATTCCTCAACCGGCTCGACGAGATCGTGCTGTTCCACCGCCTCGACCGCGCCGGGATGCGCGGCGTCGTGGACATCCAGCTCGCCGGGCTCCGCGCGCTCCTCGCGGAGCGGAAGATTCTGCTCGAGGTGGAGGACGAGGCGAAGGCGTGGCTCGCCGACGCCGGCTACGACCCGGCCTACGGCGCGCGGCCGTTGAAGCGGACCGTCCAGCGCGAAATCCAGAACCCGCTGGCCGGGCTGATTCTGGAGGGCGCGGTCCGGGAGGGCGGGAAGGTCCGGGTCGGCGTCGCGGACGGCCGCCCGAGCATCCTGCCGTCGCCGTAGCCCGCATTTCGGCGCAGGAGTCCCGGGCGCGGGAAATCCCCGGGCGGCCCCCGCTACATCTCGTCGGCGTGGAACGGATCCGGGAACGCCTTGCGGCGGGGCGCGGCCTGCTCGGCGAGCACCGGCTCGGCGAGCGGCAGGCTGCCGGCGAGGGCGTCGAGCGCGCGGCGGGTTTCGGCGAATTCCGCCAGTTCCGGGCCTTCGAGCGGGTCGCCGGCGGGGATCTCGACGCTCAGCGGGTTCACCTGCCGGTCGTTGTAGATCACTTCGTAATGCAGGTGCGGGCCGGTGGACTGGCCGCTGGACCCGACATAGCCGATGACCTCCCCCTGCCGGACCCGCTTGCCGGGGTGAAGGCCGTCGGCGTAGGCGCTCAGATGCGCGTAGGCCGTCTTGTAGGAACTGTTGTGGCGGATGCGGACGTAGCGTCCGTAGCCGCCGTTGCGCGACGCGCGCTCCACCACGCCGTCGCCGGCGGCGTAGATCGGCGTCCCCGTCGGCGCGCCGAAATCGACTCCCCGGTGCATCCGGTTGTAGCCCGAGATCGGGTGGCGGCGCTTGCCGAACCGCGAGGTCAGCCGCGCGCCGTCGATGGGGGTGCGCATCAGCGCCCGCCGCGCGCTCTCCCCTTGCGCGTCGAAGTAATCGACCCGCCCGTCGGCGCGCTCGTAGCGGTAGAGCGTCAGCGGCTTGCCGGACCGGACCAGCGAGGCGTAGAGGACCGCGCCCGGCTCCGCCTCGGCGCCGTCGGCGTCGACCAGCGTTTCGAAGACCGCCGAGACGCGGTCGCCGGGCTGGATGTCGCGCTGGAAGTCCACGCTGAAGCTGAACACGCCGATCAGGTCCATGACGACCGGGACGGGGATGTCGGCGCCGCGCGCGGCGACGTAAAGGCTCGAATCGATGCGGGCCTCGGCGCGGCGGTGGGCGCGCCAAAGGTCCTTCTCGACGATTCCCGCCACGAAGCGGCCGTCCTCCAGGCGGACCGCATGCAGCCGCGCCGTGGCGTCGACGTCGAAGCGGACGGCGCCGAGGGCCGCCGGCGCGCCGGGTGCCGCCTCGGTCCGGACGTATTCGATGACGTCGCCGGCCTTGAGGCTGCGCGGGTCGTGCAGTTCGGCCGCCGCCTCGGCGGCGAGATGCGCCTCCCGCGCCGAAAAGCCGGCCGCCAGCAGCACGTGCGACAGGGTGGCGCCCCGGGCCAGCGGAACGCGCACCGGTTCGGCGGCGAGCGCGGCGCGGCGCGCGCCGCCGAGACGGGCGGGGAGCGCCCGCGGCGCCGCCCGGGCCTCCGCCGCCGTCGGCGCGGCGGAGCTCCCCGCGAGCGCGCGTTCGAGCGCGCCGGAATCGATTCGCGCCGCGCGGTAGCGCCCGTCGCGGCCGCGCTCGACGCGGAACCCGCCGCGGCGCGCCTCGAGGGCGAACCACGCCAATTCCGGCGTTCCGCCGCCGCGGGCGATGGCGACCGCCATCTTCCATCCGGCGCGGATCCGCCTCGGGTTGAACACGCCGGCGAGGCTGCGCGCGGCGGCGTGGACGTCGGCCCGCGCCGCGCCGGCGCGGGCGAGCAGGTCGGCGAGGGTTTCGCCCTCGGCGAAGACGAGGCGCGCGACCTGCGCCGCGCCGGGCGCCGGGGGCGCGGACACCGGGACGGGATCGACCGCGGCGGTCTCCTCCGCGGCCGCGGGGGAGGGCTCCTCCGCCTCGCCCGCCGCCGCCTCGACCGCGCCGGGCGCCGGCGGCCCGGTTCGCCAGCGCCCGTCCGCGCCGCGCCCGACCATGTGGGTTCGGCCGTCCCTCGCGGCGAGGACGAGGCCGGCGAGTCGCGCCGCCGCGCCGCCGCTCCCGCGTTCGAAGATCGCCGTGACCTTCTGCCCGATGGCGAGCCGCCGGAGGTCGACCGCGCGGCCCAGGAGGCGCGTCGCCGCCGCGACGTCGCCCGGCGCGGCGCCGTTGGCGGCCAGCAGGCCGGCCAGATTCTCCCCCCGTCCGAGCCGCAGGTCGCGGTTGGCGAACCCGGGCGCGTCGCCGCCGTCGACGACGTGGATCGACTCCACCATCGCGATAGCCTCGGCGCGCGGCGCCCGGCGCGCCTGGAAGCGTTCGTCGAAATCGCGGAACACCGCGGCCGCGCCGCCGCCGCGCAGCGCCAGCACCAGGCCGACCAGCCGGGCGCCGACTTCCGGGCGCGGCCTGGGCGCGAGGAACAGCGCGACCTCCTGCCCCACCCGCAGCCGGCGCAGGTTCGCCACCCGGGACAGCGCCCGCGTCGCCGACACCGCCTCGCCATGGGCGACGCCGTTATCGGTGAGGATCAGGTCGAGGGTCTGGCCCGCGCCGATGGCGAGATCGCGCCGGACCGCCCCGCCGCCGGCGGAGAAGTCCACCCCCGCCGCGCCGGCGGCGCGGGAGGCGGCTTCATCCGTCCCGGCCTCGAGGTTGCCCCGGGCCGCGGGGGCGAGAAGCAAGGCGCACAACGCAAGCGTCGCGACGAACTCCAAGCGGTGCTGCGTCATTCGCGCTCCCGGTTTCGCCGAATCGCATCGTCGCGGCAATCGTGCCGAAGCGTCAAGGCCGTGTCAACGAAGAATTTTCGCCGGCCTCCGTCAGTCCGGCGCGAAAGACGCCGCGTGGGCGTCCGCCTTCGCCGCCGGCGGCTGGTCTTCCTTGCGCAGGAAGAAGTTGCCGATGGCGAGGCGTTCGATTCCCGACCCCATGAAGCAGCGCCAGGCGTCGGCGGGCGTGCAGACGATGGGTTCGCCGCGGACGTTGAAACTGGTGTTGACCAGCACCGGGCAGCCGGTCCGCGCCGCGAACGCCCGGAGCAGCGCGTGGAAGCGCGGGTTCGTCTCCGGATCGACGGTCTGCACGCGCGCCGAGCCGTCGACATGGGTGACGGCCGGAATCTCCGCCCCGGCGGGCGGCCGCGCGTCGGCGCACAGCAGCATGTAGGGGCTGGCGCGGTCGAGCGCGAACCACCCGGCGGCGTCGGCGCGCGGGACGCTCGGCGCGAAGGGGCGGAACGACTCGCGGAACTTCACCTTGAGGTTGAGGGTCTTCTGCATGTCCGGAGACCGCGGGTCGGCGAGGATCGACCGGGCGCCGAGGGCGCGCGGGCCGAACTCCATCCGCCCCTGGACCCAGCCCACCGCCGCGCCGTCCGCCAGCGCCGCCGCCGCCGCGTCGACCAGCGCGTCGTCGGACAGCTCCGCGTAGCGCGCGCCGGCGGCGTCGAGCGCGCGGCGGATCTCGTCGGCGCCGAATTCGGGGCCCAGCAACGCGCCGCCCATCGCGTCGCCGCCGCCGCCGTCCGGCGACAGCGACGGGCGCGGCGCGCCGAGCAGGCGGTGGCTCGCCAGCAGCGCCGCGCCGAGCGCGCCCCCGGCGTCGCCCGCCGCCGGCTGTATCCAGATGTCGTCGAACCGCCCGTCGCGCGCCACCTTGCCGTTGGCGACGCAATTGAGCGCGACGCCGCCGGCCAGGCACAGGCGGGGGAGTCCGGTCTCCCGGCGCAGGGCGCGGGTCAGCCGCAGCGCCGCCTCCTCGACAACCGCCTGCGCCGACGCGGCGAGGTCCATGTGCCGCCGCTTGATGGGCGCGCCGGGCCGCCGGGCCGGGCCGCCGAACAGCGCGTCGAACCGGCGGTTGGTCATCCTGAGGCCCGTGCAATAGTCGAAATAGTCCAGGTCCAGGCGGAACGACCCGTCCTCCTTGAGGTCGATGAGCCGGTCGAGGATGAGTCCGGCGTATTTCGGCTCGCCGTGCGGCGCCAGCCCCATCGTCTTGTATTCGCCCGAATTCACCCGGAAGCCGATGTAATGGGTGAACGCCGAATACAGCAGCCCCAGCGAATGCGGAAAGTGGATCTCGCGAATCACCTCCAGGTCGGATCCGTCGCCCAGCGCCGCCGACGTGGTGGCCCATTCCCCCACTCCGTCCATGGTGAGGACGACGGCGTCGCGGAACGGCGAGGGGTAGAACGCGCTGGCCGCGTGCGACTGGTGGTGTTCGGCGAACAGCAGCCTGGCGCCCCAGTCCGCGTCGGGGGCGAGGGCCTCGAGCTTCCGCCGCAGAAGGTCCTTCTGGAACAGTTTTTCCTTGATCCAGACCGGGAGCGCCGCGGCGAAGGAGCGGAACCCGCGCGGCGCGAAGGCGACGTAGGTTTCGAGCAGCCGTTCGAATTTGAGGAACGGCTTGTCGTAGAAGACGACGCGGTCGACCTCCTCCAGCGTCGTCCCGGCCCGCTCCAGGCAGAAGGCGATGGCGTTGGCGGGCCAGCGCGCGTCGTGCTTGCGGCGGGTGAAGCGCTCCTCCTGCGCGGCGGCGGCGATGCGGCCCCCCTCGACCAGCGCCGCCGCGCTGTCGTGGTAGAAGGCCGAAAGGCCGAGCACGCGCATGCGTCAGAATATCGTATAGACCATCGGCGCGACGGCGCTGCCCTCCGCGAGGACGATAAGCCCGCCCAGCACGAGCACCCAGAAGACGACCGGGAACAGCCAGTACTTCTTGCGCACGCGCATGAACGCCCAGAACTCCCGCAGAAAGCCCATCGTTCGCCTCAGAACTGGTTCTTCATCGATTCGCGCTCCGGCCCCGGCGGGTCGCGATGGATCCAGTAACTCTCGGCGTCCGGGTCGCGGCGCAGGCGCAGCGGGTCCTTCCCCAGCGCGCGCATGGCGAGGCCCGTCGGCGTCACCACAACGAAGAAGATCGCCGCCATGACGACCGGACTGGCGACCCGATGCATGGCCGCGCCCACGCGATGCCAGATCCGGTTGGCCGGCGCCAGCCATTCGGGCTTCAGCAGCGCGGCCGCGAGCACGGCGCCGGCGGCGGCGAGCGCCCATACGCGCGGCGCGGCGCCGGCGAACGCCGGGTAGAGTCCGACCGCGGCGAACACGGCGGCGAACAGCAGGCCGAAGCCGCGCTCCGATCCCCTGGCGGCGGGCTCCCGCCCGGCGAGGTCGTCGTGGCCGCCGAGGCGGCGATGGTCGTCGCGCATGCGCCGCCCCCTCGCGTCGGCGGGCCGGTATCGGATCGCTCGGGGCCGTTTACCCGCGCGCCGGCGTTTCGTCAACCGCGCGGCCGTCTCCGCCGCAGGCGTCCCGGTTGCGCGAGAGCCATTCGAGCAGCGCCTCCGCCGCCCACAGGTGGCCGGCGGCGTTCAGGTGCGCGTCGCGCCTCCAAATCGAGTCCCGGACGTCGTAGCCCTGGCGGGCGAGGTAGCCGTGCAGGTCGACCAGGGGAACGCCGCGCTCCCGGGCCGCCGCCTCGAACGCTTCGTCCGCCCATTTGTAGCTGCTGTAATCCGGCGTCGGAAGCTGGAGGATGACGAGCGCGGCGCCGTCCCTGTCGGCGCGCTCCTTGAACCGGTCGATCCCGAAAACGGTAAAGTCGAAGAAGTATTTCCGCACCCGCGGCAGGTGAAGCGGCAGGTTCGGAAACCGGGCGGAACTCCGCCATTCCTTTTCCTCCGCGCTCCCGCGGGGCGGGAGTATCCAGGCGTAATCGGGGCGCTGTCTCAGGATTTCGATCCACAGTTCCCGCTGCCGGCTCCAGTAGTCGGCGGGCAGGCGGGCGCGGGGCAGGGCGTACCGCGACTGCACATACGCCGCGAGGAAGGAATACGGTTCGGCGCGCCGGACAGCCCGCGCCGGCCAGGGTTCGGGCGGCTTCGGAAAGCGCTTCGCGAGGCGCTGCGGCTTCTCTGCGCCTGGCGGGCGCAAGGTCATCGTTCCGTCCTCGGCCTGGACGGCGGTGACGAACGGATGGCGGTCGGGGTCCCAGCCCTTGCGGTAAGCGTAGTGAAGCGGCGCGTTTTCGGGGAAGTCGTTGACGAAAACGACCAGGACCAGAATCTTCGGTTTCAGGCGCCGCGCATAGGCGTCGTAGAACGGCAACTGGTTGATTGTTCCAGTGTTCCGGATGCCCCAGGCCTGCGTCGTGACGTCGAGGCCGGGCAGGGCGCGGGCGGCGAGGTCCTCGAGCCGGACGTGGAATTTGTCGGCGATGGGAACCTGGAGCGCTTCGACGAAGGAATCGCCGACCATGGCGATGTGGCAACTTTCGGCGGCGCGCCTGGGGTCGATGGGTTCCCGGTCGACGAAGCCCAGGCCGTTGGCGCGGGCGGCGGTCCAGAAGTCGTGGAGGTTGGTCCACCGCACCTCGGCTCCGGGCCGAAACAGCGGCCCCACGCCGGGGACGAACACCGTGGGCGTCTCCGAATGCGCGAACGGCCAGGCCAGACGCAGGTAAATCTCCGCCCCGCCGGCGATGATCGCCAGACTGGAGACCGCGATCAGGAGGTTCCACGCGACGATGCGAAGCATGCGGCGGCGCCATCCGGCGCGCCGGGGGGGATCATGGAGCATGTCGATTAACGTCCGCCGGAGCGCTGCGCAAGATCGAGGCCGCGCCGCCGGCGGTTCGTCTCAAGCGCCGCAGACATGCCGGTTGCGCGCGAGCCATTCGAGCAGCGCCTCCGCCGCCCACAGGTGGCCGGTCGCGTTCCAATGTTTATCGTGCGCCCACCTCGACTCCCGGACGTCGCGCCCCCGGCGGGCGATGTAATCGTGCAGGTCGACCAGGGGAACGCCGCGCTCCCGGGCCGCCGCCGCCAGGGCTTCGCCCGCCCAGGGGTGCACGGGATTCAACTCCGGAACGAAGAGGATGAGGAGCGCGGATCCGTCCCTGTCGGCGCGCTCCTTGAACCGGTCGATCCCGAAAGCGGTGAAATCGAAGACGTATTTCCGCATGCGCGGCGAGCCGTGCGGCAGGGGCGCCCACCGGGCGGGGTTGCGCCATTCCCTTTCCTCCGCGCCGCCGCGGGGCGGGAGTATCCAGGCGTAATCGGGGCGGCGCCTCAGGATTGCGATCCACAGTTCCCGCTGCCGGCTCCAGTAGTCGGCGGGAAGGCGGGCGCGGGGCAGGACATGCCGCGACTGCACATACGCCGCCAGGAAGGAGTCCGGTCCGGCGCGCCGGACGGTCCGCGTCAGCCAGGGATCGGGCGGCTTCGGAAAGGGCTGCGCCAGGCGCCGCGCCGCCGCGCCGTCTTCGCTCGGCGGGCGCAAGGTCATCGCTCCGTCCTCGGCCCGGACGGCGGAGAGGAACGCGTGGCGGTCCGGATCCAGACCCTTCTGGTAAGCGGCATAGAGCCGTGCGTTGTTGCGAAAATCGTTGCCGTAAACGACCAGGACCAGGATCTTCGGCTCCAGGCGCCGCGCATACGCGTCGTAGAGGGGCAGCTGGGCGATCGTTCCGGTTCTCTGGACGCCCCAGGCCTGCGTCGTGACGTCGAGGCCGGGCAGGGTCCGGGCGGCGAGCTCCTCGAGGCGGACGTGGAATTTGTCGGCGACGGGAACTTCGAGCGCCGCGACGAAGGAATCGCCGATCATGGCGATGTGGCAGCTTTCGGCGGCGCGCCGGGGGTCGATGGGCTCGCGGTCGAGGAAACCCAGGCCGTTGGCGCGGGAGACGGTCCAGAATTCGCGAAGGTCGGTCCAGCGCACCTCGGCGCCGGGCCGAAACAGCGGCCCCACGCCGGGGACGAACGCGGTGGGCCTCTCCGAATGCGCGAACGGCCAGACCAGGCGCAAGCCCAACTCCGCCCCGCCTGCGACGATCGCCAGTCCGGCGACCGCGATCAGGAGGTTCCAGCTAATGACGCGGAGCGCGCGGCGGAGCCGTCCGGCGGCCGGCGCGGGGGGGGGGGGGGGGGGAATCATCAAGGCGAACCGATTAGCGACCGCCGGAGCGTCGCGCAAGATCGAGGCCGCGCCGCGGGCGGTTCGTCAATTCCGCGGTCCGTCTTCCACGCCGCAGGCGTTGCGGTTGCGCGCGAGCCATTCGAGCAGCGCCTCCGCCGCCCACGAATGGCCGGTCGCGGTCCAGTGTTTATCGTGCGCGAACTGCGATTCCCGGACGTCGCGGCCCCGGCGGGCGATGTCCTCGTGCAGGTCGACCAGGGGAACGCCGCGCTCCCGGACCATCGCCTTCAACGCCTCGGCCGACCGGTCGTACACGGGGGCCTCCTTCGGGACAAAGAGGATGAGGAGCTCGGCGCCGTCCCCGTCGGCGCGCTCCTTGAACCGGTCGATCCCGAAAACGGTGAAGTCGGCGATGTATTTCCGCACCCGCGGCAGGCGGTCCGGCAGCGGCGCCCGCCGGGCGGGGTCCAGCCATTCCTTTTCCTCCGCGCTCCCGCGGGGCGGGAGTATCCAGGCGTAATCGGGGCGGCGCCTCAGGATTTCGATCCACAGTTCCTGCTGCCGGCTCCAATAGTCGGCGGGCAGGCGGGCGCGGGGCAGCGAATACCGCGTCCATACGTATTCCGCGAGGAAGGAATCCGGCTTGGCGCGCCGGACGGTCCGCGTCAACCAGGGTTCGGGCGGCCTCGGCAAGGGCTTCGCGAGGAGCGGCATGCTCGCCGCGCCGCCCTCGGCGCCCGGCGGGCGCAGGGTCATCGCCCCGTCCTCGGCCTGGACGGCGGTGGAGAACGGGTGGCGGTCGGGGTCCCAGCCCTTGCGGTAAGCGTAGTGGAGCGGCGCGTTTTCGCGGAAGTCGTTGCCGTAAACGACGAGGACCAGAACCTTCGGTTTCATGCGCCGCGCATAGGCGTCGTAGAACGGCAACTGGTTGATCGTTCCGGTTCTCTGGACGCCCCACGCCGACGTCGTGACGTCGAGGTTCGGCAAGGCGCGGGCGGCGAGCTGCTCGAGGCGGACGTGGAATTTGTCGGCGATGGGAACTTCGAGCGCCGCGACGAAGGAATCGCCAATCATGGCGATGTGGCAGCTCTCGGCGGCGCGGCGGGGGTCGATGGGCTCGCGGTCGACGAAGCCCAGGCCGTTGGCGCGGGAGACGGTCCAGAAGTCGCGGAGGTTGGTATAGCGCACCTCGGCGCCGGGCCGAAAGAGCGGGCCCACGCCGGGGACGAATACGGCGGGCGCCTCCGAACGCGCGAAGGGCCAAGCCAGGCGCAGGTAAATCTCCGCCCCGCCCGCGATGATCGCCAGTCCGGCGACCGCGACCAGGAGGTTCCACGCGGCGACGCGAAGCGCGCGGAGGAGCCGTCCGGCGCCGGTGCGGGCGGGAATCATGAAGCTGAACCGCTTAACCTCCGCCGGGGCGCGGCGCAAGATCGAGGCCGCGCCGCGGGCGGGCCGTCAATTCCGCGGGCCGTGTTCCGCGCCGCAGGCGTTGCGGTTGCGCGCGAGCCATTCGAGCAGCGCCTCCGCCGCCCACAGGTGGCCGGTCGCGTTCCAATGGAAATCGTGCGCGAACCTCGATTCCCGGACGTCGCCTCCTTGGCTCGCAATGTAGTCGTGCAGGTCGATCAGGGGAACGCCGCGCTCCCGGGCCATGGCGCTCAACGCCTCGCCCGCCCAGGGATACACGGGATTCAGCTCCGGGACCCAGAGGATAACGAGCATGGCCCCGTCCCTGTCGGCGCGCTCCTTGAACAGGTCGATCCCGAAAGCGGTGAAATCGGAGATGTATTTCCGCACCCGCGGCCGGTGGTGCGGCATGTGCGCGAACCGGTGGGGATGCAGCCATTCTCTCTCCTCCGCGCTCCCGCGGGGCGGGAGGA
Source organism: Alphaproteobacteria bacterium (assembly GCA_965242575.1). GTDB lineage: Bacteria > Pseudomonadota > Alphaproteobacteria > UBA7887 > UBA7887 > JANQOH01. The sequence continues at coordinate 201,688 of OZ251461.1, read as the reverse complement.
TCCAGGCGTAATCGGGGCGGCGCCTCAGGGCTTCGAGCCACAGGTCTTTCTGCTGGCTCCGTTGGTCGTTGGGCGGGGCGCGGGGCACGAGCCCCTGCCGCCACACCCACGCCGCAAGGTAGGAATCCTTTTTGGCTTTTCGGACAGTTCGCCTCAACCAGGGGTCGGGCGGCTTCGGAAGGGGCTTCGCAAGAAGATTCTCCCTCACGCTGATCGGCGGGCGCAGGGTCATCGCTCCGTTTTCGGACTGGACGGCGGTGACGAACGGGTAGAGGTCCGGATCCCGGCCCGAGTAGAGAGTGTTCCGAAGCGGCGTGTTGTCGCGAAAGTCGTTTGCGTAAAAGACCAGCACCAGAATTTTCGGCCTCATGCGCCGCGCATAGACGTCATAGAGCGGCAATTGGGCGATCGTTCCAGTATCCCAGACGCCCCAGGCCGACGTCGTGATATCGAGGCTGGGCAGTGTCCGGGCGGCCAGCGCCTCGAGGCGGACGTGGAATTTATCGGCGATGGGAACTTCTTGCGCCTCGACGAAGGAATCGCCGATCATGGCGATGTGGCAGCTTGCGGCGGCGCGCCCGGGGGCGATGGGCTCCCGGTCCAGGAAGCCCAGGCTGTTGGCCCGCTGGGCGGTCCAGAACTCAAGATGGTTGGTACGCTGGACCTCGGCGCCGAGCCTAACCATATGCCCTACGCCGGGGACGAACACGTCGGGCCTTGACGAATTCAGGAACGGCCGCGCTGCGCGCAAGCCCATCTCCGCGGCGCCGCCGATGACCGCCAGCCCGGCGACCGCGATCAGGATGCTCCAGCCGGCGGCGCGGAGCGCGCGGCGGCGCCGTCCGGCGCGGGGGGGGGGGGGGGGATCATGGAGCGTGTCGATTAACGCTCGCCGGAGCGCCGCGCAAGATCGAGGCCCCGCCGGCGCCGCGCGCCCGGCGCGTCCCACGCGGCGTAGGCGGCGTGGTCCGCCGGCGTGTCCACGTCGAAGGCGAGGCCGGGGCGGTCCACGAACGCCGGGCGCAGCCCCGCGCGCCGCGCCGCGCGCGCATGGGCGGCGGCGCTGCCGGGGCCGAAGCGGAAGCGGAAATTCACCGCCGCCGGCGCGGCCAGGGCGTTGGTGCCGCGCCCGGCGCGGTCGCGCGCGATGACGACCGCGCCGCGCCGCGCGCCGGCCGCGGCCAGGGCGGCGACGTCGGCGGCGCCGAGAAACGGCAGGTCGCTCGCGACGATCGCGATGACATCGGCGCCGCCGCGCCGCGCCGCGCGCCGCGCCTGGGCGAGCGCCGCGTCGAGGCCGCGGCCGCGCTGGGCCAGCGCCGCCGCGCCGAACGCCCGCGCATAAGCGAGCGCGTCCGCGCCGTTGCTCACCACCAGGACGTCGCGGCGGCGGACGCGGAGCGCCGCCGCCGCCAGCACGCCGGCGAGGAGCCGGCGGTTCAGGGCGCGCCGCGCGGCCCGGTCGAGCGCCGGCGCGAGCCGCGACTTGCCGCGCGCGAACCCCTTGGCGGGAACGACGACGCGGAGCTTCACCGCCCGCCCGCCCCGCGCGCGGCGCGCAGGACGGCCTCCGCCAGCCGCGCGCTGGCGTCGGCGTCGCGCATGATCGTGTCGGCGGCCGTCACCGCTACGCCGGGAAGGCGCAGCCCGGCGTCGGCGCGGTCGATGACGAACGCGTCGAGCAACCCGCCGTAGAAGCCGGCGGCGCCGCGCGCCGAGGCTTCGTGGCCGAGGCTCCGCATCACCGCGGCCGTCGGCCCCTTGACCGCCTTCCCCGCGATCAGCGGCGACACGGCGACGACCGGCGCCGGGCTTCGGCGCAGCGCCGCGCGCACGCCGGGGATCGACAGGATCGGCTGGATGCTGAGCGGCGGGTTCGACGGGCAGACGACGACGGCCTCGAGCGCCGAGGAGGCCAGCGCGGCGGCGAAAGCGGGGGAGGGGCGGGCGCGCTCGGCGCCGTCGAGGACCAGCGCCTCCACCGTCGGCCGGGCGCCGAGCCGCACGAAATAGTCCTGGAACGCGAGGCGGCCCTCCTCGCGCGTGTCCACCAGCGTCGGCGCCGGGTCGTCGCTCATGGGCGCGACGGCATGCGCGACTCCGAGGCGCCGCGCGATGGCGGCGGCGGCGGCGCTCAACGACTCCCCGGCGCGCAGGCGGCGGGTGCGTTCGAGATGGGTGGCGAGGTCGCGGTCGCCGAGGCGGAACCACGTCTCCCCGCCCAGCTCCTCGAGCGCCGCCATCGCGCGCCACGTCTCGCCGGCGAGGCCCCAGCCGGCATCCGGGTTCTCGCGCCCCGCCAGGGTATAGGTCACGGTGTCGAGGTCGGGGGATATGTGCAGGCCGCAATGGGTGAAGTCGTCGCCGGTATTGACGACGACGACCAACTCTTCCGGCGGCAGGATTCGCGCCAGCCCCCGCGCCAGCCGCGCGCCGCCCACCCCTCCCGCAAGAGCGAGGATCATGCGCCGCCGGAAAGGTCGAAGGCGGGCTCCGGCGCGGCCGGCGTATTCATTATTGCGTTACGTTCGTTCGCGCGCGCCGGTTTGCAACCGGCCCGGCGCAAGGACTCAAGGCGCAAGCGTCCGGGCGACGCGGAAGCCGAGAACGTCGAACCGGTTTCCGGTCTCGACCCCGCCGCGGACTGCGGAGCGGATATGCTCCGGACGGTCGATCCAGGCGCCGCCGCGGACGGCGCGGCGAGAGCAATCGCCATCCTCCCATGCTCGCCCATCGCCCGGGGCGCCTTCGTACCCTTCGTTCCAGCAATCTCGAGTCCATTCCCAAACGTTCCCGTGGACGTCGTGCAGGCCGAAACCGTTCGCGGCGAAACTCCCGACCGGAGCCGTGCCCTCGTCGTCCCAACGGCTCCCGCACTCACGGCAGTTCGCGCGGTTCCGACCGATATCGCCGCCCCACCAGACCGGCGTCGACGTCCCCGCGCGCGCGGTGTATTCCCACTCGGACTCGCTCAACAGGCGGTAGTCGCGGCCGGTCTCCCGAGACAGCCACCCGGCGAACGCTCGCGCGTCCTCCCAACTCACGCAAATCGCGGGATGATCGTCGGTCTGGGGAAACCCGGGATCCCGCCAATCCATCTCGCTAGGCAGCCACCCGCGGCTCTTCGCGCGCCAGCACGGATTTTCCATCGCATGGCCCACCGCGGACGCGAAACGGGAAAACTCCCCGCGCGTCACCTCGTACACCCCGACCGCGAACGCGGACCGAATCTCCACGCGGTGGACCGGCCCCTCGTTGTCGCGGTCCCCCTTCGACGAAGGAGTCCCCATCGCGAAACTCCCCGCCGGGACGACGACCATCTCCGGGCAATGCGGGCAGTCGCGGAAAACCTCTCCGGCGCCGGGGACGGGTGGGCGGTCCGCCGCCGCCGCCGCCGCCGCCAGCGCCAAAACCGCCGCCAGTGTCGCGGCGCCTCCGAGGCGCGCCGCCGTCACCGGCGCCCGCCGCCGACGCGGATCAGGTCCGCCTCCGGCGCGGAGAGCCAGGCGACGACCGCGCCGCCGCGCCGTTCGCAGGCGCCGGCCTCCCTCTCCTTCGCGACGACGCCGAGGCGCGCCGCCAGGTCGTCGAGCGCCTCCGCCGCCCGGAACCGCGCCAGCCGGCAATGGCGCGCGCGGTCGAAGGGGACGCCGTCGAGCGCGTATTCCCCCCGCGCCATGACGACGCCGGCGCCGTCGCCGAAAAACCGCCGCGACAGCCGCGGGTCGCCCACCACCCCGGCGTTGAACTCCAGCGCGCGCGGGACGAAGTCGCGCAACGCCGCCAGCGCCGCCAGGGCCTCGCCGCCGGCGCTCGCGCCCAGCGCCTCGACGCGCAGGCGGTCGCGGGCGATGGCGACGTGCGCGAGGGCGATGCGCGCCATCGTCTCGGCGTGCAGCAGCAGTTCGGCGATTGCCTCGTCGCCGGGCGCCGGGCCGGCGGGCGCGTCCGCGCGCGCGGCGATGCCCAGGTTCAGCGACTGGACGGTGGCGGCGACCACGTCGCGGGCCCCCGGCGCGTCGTCCGGCAGGCCGTCGAGGAAGGCCCGGAGCGCGTCGCGCTGCCGGCGCAGGGTCGGCAGCAGGTCCTCCGGCGCGCCGGCCGCGGCCGCCGCCGCGGCGCGCGCCTCGGCCACGCGGTCGATGTAGCATTCCCGCGCCGCCAACAGGCGGTCGAAATCGGCGACCAGCGCGCGCGCGGCGGCGGATTCGCCGGCGGGCCCGTCGCGCGCCGCGCGGTCGAGCAGGGCGTACGCCTCCCGAACTTTGGGAAACGCGTCGACCAGCGCCGTCAGCGCGCCGCATTCCGCCGCGCCCGCCGGCGCCGCCGCCGGAAACGCCGCCAGCGCCGCGCAAAGCGCCGCCATCCGTCCAAACGCCGCCGCCGTCATCGTTCTCTCCCGTTACGTTCGCCACGCGTCTTAAAAATCGGCCGGGGGCAAGCCGCCCGGCATCCACCCTTTGAAGAGGTAAAGATTCAAGGGGTGAACTTCCGGGCCACACGGAAGCCATCGTTGTCGTCGCGGTCTCCGGAGCCGTCCCTGCCGCGGTTCGCCGAGCGGAGGTATCTAGGGTTGTTGCTCCAGGACCCGCCGCGGAGGACACGGTAGGAACAATCGCCGCCCCGGCCGCCAAACCATGCGGTCCCGTCCCGAGGAGCGCCGACGTAGCTATCGTGCCAGCAATCCTCCACCCACTCATAAACGTTCCCGTGAACGTCGTGCAAACCGAACGCGTTCGCACTGAAACTGCCCACCGGGACCGTGTTCGCATAGCCGGCCCCGCAACTAGCGCAATTCGCACGGTTCGAACCGATGCCGTTACCCCACCAATACCGAGTCGCCGTCCCCGCGCGAGCGACGTATTCCCACTCCGCCTCGCTCAACAGGCGATAGTCCTCCCCCGTCTCCCGAGACAGCCACGACGCATAGGCTTGCGCATCGTCCCAACTCACATGGATGACCGGGCGACCGCCCCGGCCCCAGCCCTCATCGTCCGGATGGTGGCCGTCGCAGCCCTCGCCCGAAACGCAAGCGTCCCACTCGGCGAACGTCACCTCGTACATCCCGACCGCGAATGGAGACGGAATATCCACCCGACGCTGCGGACCCTCGTCGCCATCGCGCCCCGCCTCCGACGAAGGCGAGCCCATCGTGAAACTCCCCGCTGGAACGACGACCATCTCCGGGCAGTGCGGGCAATCGCGGAAGACGTCCCCGACCGCGGGATCGCGCGCCGCACCGCGCAAAAGCCCGAGCGCCTCCTCCACCGCGGCCGCATCCGGCGGCGGCGGAGGAGTATCCCCCACCGGCCGCGCCGGGAAGCCCCCCGGAGGCGCCGAGGACAGAACCGCGTCCGAGGCCGACCCGAGCAGCAGGTGCGCCGTCTGGACCGCGCGATGCCGCAGCCACACCGCCCGCGTCATGTGTTCGTCGAGCCAGCTCTTCGCCTCGCGCGCCGTCACCCGGTCGTCGCCGTCCACGTCGCCGGCGCCGTAGAGCGCGTCCAGCAGGTGGCGGGTGAACATGCCGTGGCCGGCGTCCTCGTCCCAGCTGGCGAACTCCCGCGGCCCACCCGCCGACAACACCGCCACTCCGTCCGCTACGTTCTCGGGCAGCGCGGCGACCGGAAAAGCCGGCGACACGCCCACGAACACCGAACCCCGCTGGCTCATGCCCGAAAAACAGGCGTCGAGATAGACCCGCGCCGACCGCGCCGACCGCCCCGGGGCCGACCGCAGCGCCGCCAGCGTGTCGTAGAGCGCGGCGATGGGGTAGCCCTCGTCCTGCGCGCTCCGCGCCGGGACGTCCACCGGCAGCAGGTAGCCCTCGCCGTCGTCGCGGCCCGGCGCGCCGTGGCCGGAATAGAACACCGCCACGTCGGAGCGGCCCTCGGGGTCCAGCAGCGCCCACAGGTCGCTCGGCCCGCCCGGCGGATCGCTCGGCCGCCCAAAGGCCTCGAACATTCGCAGCCGCGTCGCGTTCTCCAGCACCAGCACGTTCTGCGGCGGGTAGCCGAGCACGTCGAGGACGTAGCGCTCGAACGCGCGGGCGTCGCGGACCGCGTACTCCACGTCGGAAAGCCCGCGCTCGGCATAGTCGCGGTTGCCGACGATCACCGCCACGCCGTGCGGGTCGCGGATTTCCGCCGCCGCGCCGGCGGCGTCCGCCAGCGCCGCCGGCAAGAGGCAGGCCGCGACCGCCGCCGTCGAAACGCGCCTGTCCGCCATTCCCCGCGCCGCCTCCCGTTCCGCCGCTTCCGGCTACCGCATTCCGCCCGCGCGCGTCAACCTCCGCCCGCGGGCTCCGCCGGAGCGACGCGCCGGCGCGCGCCGGGCGGATCGACGACCGGCATCGGCCCGCCGCCGCCGCCGCAGCGGCCCGTCAAGGTCCATCCTGCGGCCTGTCGGACGCCGAAATACAAGGGCCGGCCCGGGATTGCGGGGTTGGAGATACTGGCGCGCCCTGAAGGACTCGAACCTTCGACCTGCGGATTAGAAGTCCGCCGCTCTATCCAGCTGAGCTAAGGGCGCGTCGGCTCCACGCGGTCGTAACGGAAATTGTCGGCGTAGGACCTTGCAGGCGCCCGCGCCTCGCGCGGCGCGGCCACTTCGTAGTCCAGGCCGCTGGCGCGCGCATGGGCCACGGCGGCCTCCACGGTGTCGAAATACAGCCGCACCTGCGAACCGGTGTCCGAAGACCCGGTCCAGCCCATCAGGCTGTCCACCGTCGGCGGCGAGTCCGCCTCCGGCTCCAGCACCCAGCGGCGGGTTCCCGCCCGCCCCGATTGCGTCGCCGTCTTCGCCGGCCGATAAATCAGCGCCTTCACCGCCCCCTCCTCGCGCCGGCGCCACGATAGGCGCGGCGGCGGCGGACGGCAAGGCGCGTCACCGCACCGGATGGCCCAGATGCGCCTCGAGTTCGGCCAGCGCCGAGTCCGGGTCCTCCACCTTGATCGTCCGTATGCCGAGCGCCCGCGCCGGCTTCAGGTTGACGCCGAGATCGTCGAGGAACACCGACTCGGCGAACGACACCCCCAGCCGCTCGCACGCCAGGGCGTAGAAGCGCGGGTCCGGCTTGCGAATGCCCAACTCGCGCGACTCGAACACCGCGTCGAACAAGCCCATGACCTCCGCGACCGCCGGCGGGCGCGGGCCGGCGCCGCGGAAATTATTGGTCAGGCACGCCGTCTTGTACCGCGCGGAGACCGCCCGCAGCGCCGCGGCCATCTCCGGCCGGACCTCGCCGTCGACCAGCGCGAGCACCTCCCGCGCGTCCACCCGGCAGCCGAGCGCCTCCGCCTCCGCCTCGAACAGTGCGTAGAAACGCTCCAGCCCGATCTCGGATCGCTCCAGCCGCGCCCAGGCGTTGTCGTCGGGGTCGGCGGCGTTGATTCGGCGCAGCAGGCCGGCGGGCAGGCCCTTGCGGCGCTCGTAGGCGGCGAAGGCCGCGAACGGGCTGGCCAGAATCACGCCGCCGAAATCCCACAGGACGGCGCGGACGGGCGGGGGGCCGGACATGCCCCACCATACCGCGCGCCGCGGACGGCGCGCCCCCCCTTGAAACGTTTTCGACGCTTGCCTATCTATCGCCGCGAATTTCCCCCAGACGCGGGATCGCAACCCGGCCGCCGGCGGCGGCCAGAACGGGAGGGCGCGGGTGTCGACACCCATCGAGATCGAGTCCGTCAGCAAGCGCTTCGGGGCGCTCACCGCGGTCGACGGCGTCTCGTTCGGCGTGGACGAGGGCGAGGTGCTGGGTTTTCTCGGCCCCAACGGCGCCGGCAAGACGACGACCATGCGCATCGTCACCGGCTTCGTCCGGCCCGACTCGGGCCGCGTCTCGGTGTGCGGCCACGACTCGCCGGGCGACGACATCGCCGCGAGGGAGGAGATCGGCTACCTGCCCGAAGGCGCGCCGCTCTACGCCGACATGACGCCGGAGGGATTCCTCGATTTCGCCGCCGCGGCGCGCGGCCTCGCCGGCGCCAGGGCGCGCGAGCGGGTCGGCTGGGCCATCGACCGCCTCGGCCTGCGCCCGGTGCTCGGCCAGTCGATCGACACCCTGTCCAAGGGCTTCAAGCGCCGCGTCGGCCTGGCGCTGGCGCTGGTCCACGACCCGAAGGTGCTGATCCTCGACGAACCCACCGATGGCCTCGACCCCAACCAGAAGCACGATGTGCGCGCGCTGATCCGCGAGTTGTCGCGCGACAAGGCCATCGTCATCTCGACCCACCTGCTGGAGGAGGTCGACGCGGTGTGCGACCGCGCGGTGATCATCGCCCGCGGCCGCGTCGTCGCCGACGGGACGCCCGACGAACTGGCGCGCCGGTCGCGCTACTACAACGCCGTCGCCGTCACCCTCCGCGGCGTCGCGGCGGCGGACGCGAAACGCGCGTTCGGCGCGCTGGAGAACGTCGCCGAGGTGGAGGCGGAGGACGCCGGCGGCGGCGCGCTGCGCTGCACGCTGTTCCCGAAGAAGGGCGGCGCCTCGCCGATCGACGCGGTGAGCGCGCATCTGCAACGCGAGTCGTGGCGGGTGGACCGGCTCGGCGTCGAGGCCGGGCGGCTGGAGGACGTGTTCCGGTCGGTCACCGCCGGCGCGGCGGCGGGACGCGGGGGGAGCGCCTGACATGAACAAGACGATGGTCGTCTTCCGGCGCGAGCTGGCGGGCTATTTCGCCACGCCCGTGGCCTATGTCTTCATCGTGATCTTCCTGTTCCTGAACGGCATCTTCACGTTCTACCTGGGAGACTTCTACGAGCGCGGCCAGGCCGACCTGCAACCGTTCTTCACCTGGCATCCGTGGCTCTACCTGTTCCTGGCGCCGGCGCTCGGCATGCGGCTGTGGGCGGAGGAGCTGCGCAGCGGCACCGTCGAGCTGCTGCTGACCCTGCCGGTTTCGGCCGCCCATGCGGTGCTCGGCAAGTTCCTCGCCGTGTGGGCGTTCGCCGCTATCGGCCTCGCCCTCACCTTCCCGGTGTGGATCACCGTCAACTACTTGGGCGAGCCGGACAACGGCGTCATCGCCGCCGGCTATTTCGGCAGCCTGATGCTCGCCGGCGCGACGCTGGCCGTCTCGGCCTGCCTGTCGGCGCTGACCCGCAACCAGGTCATCGCCTTCGTCGTCGCGGTTTCGGTGTGCTTCCTGTTCACCGTCTCCGGCCTGCCGCTGGTGGTCAATTTCTTCGCCGGCTGGGCGCCGCGGGCGGTGGTCGACACCATCGCGTCGTTCAGCTTCCTGGCGAACTTCACCGACATGACCCGCGGCGTCGTCGACCTGCGCCACGTCGTCTATTTCGCGTCGCTGATCGCCCTGTGGCTGTTCGCCAACACGGCGGCGGTCGGCCGCATCAAGGGGGCCTGACGCCATGACTCTTCCGGGGCGCAAATTCTCCGCCTGGGCCGCGGTGGCGCTGGCGGCGGCGCTGTTCCTGGCGCTCAACGTGCTGAGCCAGACGGCGCTCCGCACCGCGCGGCTCGACCTCACCGAGGGCCGCCTCTACACCCTGTCCGGCGGCACGCGGGCGATGCTGGAGTCGATGGCGGAGCCGATCACGGTCCGCTTCTTCTTCAGCGAATCGCTCGCCGCCGACCTTCCCGGCTTCCGCCAATACGCGCAGCGGGTGCGCGAGCTGCTCGAGACCTATGCGGCCCGGGGCGGCGGCGCCATGGCGCTGCAGGTCATCGACCCCGAGCCGTTCTCCCCCGCCGAGGACGAGGCGGTGGCGCTGGGGCTGCGCGGAGTCCCGCTCACCGAACAGGGCGAGCGCCTCTATTTCGGCATGGCGGCCACCAACACCACCGACGACCTGGAGGTCGTGCCGTTCTTCCAGGACGCGCGCGAGGCGTTCCTCGAATACGACCTGACCCGCGCGTTCTACCGCCTGGCCAACCCGAAGCGCCCGGTCATCGGCCTGGTCTCCACCTTGCCCGTCGACGGCGGCTTCGACCCGCAGCGCGGCGCCCAGCCGGCGTGGACGGTGGCGGAGCAGATCCGCCAATTGTTCGAGCTCCGCGACCTGACGACCGAGGTCGCAGAGGTCCCCGAGGACGTCGACGTGCTGATGGTCGTCCACCCGAAGGACCTTCCGGGCGCGACCCGCTACGCCATCGACCAGTTCGTGCTGGGCGGCGGCAAGGCGATGGTGTTCGTCGACCCGTTCTCGGAGGCGGCGGCGGGGATCCCCGACCCCGAGAACCCCATGCGGCTGCACAATTCGCGTCTGCCCGGCCTGTTCGCGGCCTGGGGGGTGGAGCTCGCGCCGGGAATGATCGTCGGCGACCGGCTGACGGCGCGCAAGGTGCGCGGCGGCACGCGGGAACGGCCGGTGGCGGTCGACTACATCGCGTGGCTGGCGCTCGGCGCGGACAATTTCGACCGCGAGAACATCGTCACCGCGCAGCTCGGCGCGATCAACGTCGCCACCGCCGGCGCGCTCAGCCCCGTCGAGGGCGCGTCGACCGAATTCACGCCGCTGATCCGGTCGTCGAACGAGGCGATGCTGTTCGAGCGCATGCACGTCCAGTTCATGCCCGACCCGGCGCAGCTGCTGGCCGACTTCGCCGCCACCGGCGAATCTTACGTCATGGCGGCGCGCGTCTCCGGCCCGGCGGAAACGGCGTTCCCCGACGGCCCGCCGCCGCCCGAGGACAATTCGGCGGCGAGCGACCCGGCGGCGGCGGACGAAGGGGACGAGGACGCCGCGCCGGCGCTTCCCGAAGGCCACCGCGCCGCCTCCGACGGCCCCATCAACGTCCTCGTCGTCGCCGATTCGGACCTCCTCTCGGACCGCTTCTGGGTGCAGGCCGGCAACTTCATCGGTCAGGACGTGATCGTCCCAGTGGCCGACAACGGCGCCTTCGCGGTCAACGCGCTCGACGTCTACGCCGGCTCCAGCGACCTGATCGGGCTGCGCAGCCGGCGCACCTCCGACCGTCCGTTCACCGTCGTCCGCGCCCTCGAGCGCCAGGCCGAGGAGCGCTTCCGCGAGACCGAGAAGATGCTCCAGGCGCAGGTGCGCGACACCGAGGCGCAGCTCGCCGAGCTCCAGGTCGGCGGCGACGGGAGCCAGCCGGTGCTGACTCCGGAGCAGCAGGCGTCCATCGCCGCCTTCCGCGAACGCCTCGTGTCGACCCGCCGGCAGCTGCGCGAGGTCCAGCTGGCCCTGCGCCGCGACATCGAGCGCCTGGGCGCGAGCCTCCAGTTCCTCAACGTGGCGCTGGTGCCGATCCTCGTCGCGCTCGTCGGCCTCGTCGTCGCGCTGTTGCGGGCGCGCCGCCGCCGCCGCGCGCTGGCGGCGGCCGGCTGATCCCCCGAATGTCCGGCCCACGCGGAAGAACGCCATGACGAGCAAACAGATCATCGGCCTCGCGGCGGTCACGGCGGTCGTCGTCGCCGGCGCGGTCGCGGCGGTGATGTCGCGCCAGTCGGCGACCGAGCGCGTCGCCGTCGACGAACCGGCCCTCCCCGGCCTGATGGCGCGGATCAACGACGTGGCGCAAATCTCGCTGACCGGCCCGGCGGCGGATTTCGCCTTGCGGTTCGACGGCGCGCGCTGGGTCGCGCCCGCGCTGGCGGATTTCCCGGTCGATTACGACAAGGTCAAGGCGGCGCTCATCGGCCTCGCCGAACTGCGCGTCGTCGAGGAGAAGACCTCCGACCCCGAACGCTACGCCGCGCTCGGCCTGGCCGATCCGGACGCGGAGGAGGGCGGCGGCGTCCTCGTCCAGCTGTCCGACTCCGGCGACGGCGAGATCGCCGCGCTGACGGTGGGGAATCCCGGCCGCGGCGGCGCCGATGAGGTCTATCTGCGCCGCGCCGGGGAGGAGGCGACGTGGCTCGCGCGCGGCGCGCCCGAACTCGGCGGCGCGCCGAAGGATTGGGTGGACACCATGGTCTTGCGGCTGGTCGGCGAACGGGTGCGGCGGGTGACGATCTCCCACGCCGACGGCGAGGTCGTGGATCTGGTCAAGGCGCTCCCCGCCGACGAGTCCTTCGACCTCGCGACGCTGCCGGAGGGCGCGAGCCTGCGTTCTCCCATGACGCTGGACAATGTGGGCCGGGCCCTCGCCTTCCTCCGTTTCGACGACGTGGCCGCCGCCGCCGAGGGTCCGGCGCCGGGCGCGGGCGACTCGATCGCCGTGTTCGAGACCTTCGACGGCGTGACCGTGACCGTCACGCTGGAAAAGCGCGGCGAGGAGAACTGGGCGCGCTTCGACGCGGCCTACGACGCCGAAGCGGCGTTCGCCGAGCCGGAAGCGGAAGACGCGGCGGACGCGGAGGCCGGCGAGGCCGGGGCCGAACCGGAGGAGGCGGAGGAGCCGTTCGACGTCGAGGCCGATTTCGCCGAACTGGTGTCGCGCACCGCCGATTGGGCGTTCCGCATCCCCGACTTCAAGGCGGAGCAGCTGGGCATGCGCCTCGACCGCCTCATCGACCTGCCCTCCGAGGATGGGGAGGATGGGGAGGATGGCGATTCCGAACTCGTCCCCGGCGCCTTGCCGCCCGGGATGGATACGCCGCCGGTGATCCAGCTCGACTGACGCCTCCGCGTCCGGACGGCGGCGGACGACGGCCCCCTTCCGCAACCGCGCCGCGCGCCCTACGATGCGGACATGACCGACGCACGGAATCGCGCCCGCCCCGGATCCCGCGGGGCGGAGCCGTGAGCGCGGGGATCGCCTTCGTCGCCGGTTTCCCCGGCGCGGAGGAAGCCGCGCGGGAGACGGTCCCGGCCGGGTTCGGGCTGGAGGTCTTCTCCGGCGCCGGCCCGGAATTGGACCGGGCGCTCGGCGGCGCCGGCTACCTGGTCGGCTTCGTCGACGGAATGGTCGATTCCGCGCTCTTCGAGAAGGCGCCGGGGCTGCGGCTGGTCCAGTTGCTCAGCGCCGGCTACGACCGCGCCGACCTCGCCGCCGCGCGCCGCGCCGGCGTCCCCATCGCCAACAATGGCGGCTCCAATTCGGTCGCCGTCGCCGAGCACGCGATGATGCTGCTGCTCGCGGTTTCGCGCCGGCTCGTCCGCCAGCACGCCAACGTCGCCGGCGGCCGCTGGCGCGGCAACGAGATCCCCCGCCTGACCGAGCTGCGCGGCAAGACCCTGGGGATCGTCGGCCTGGGCAATATCGGCCGCCGGACCGCCCGCCTCGCCAACGCCTTCGGCATGAACGTCGTCTATTACGACATCGCGCGAATCCCCGAGGACGCCGGGGAGGCTATCGGCGCGCGGTTCCGCCTGCTCGACGAACTCCTGCGCGAGTCCGACGCGGTGAGCCTGCACGTCCCGCTCGACGACACGACGCGCCGCATGATCGGCGCGCGCGAACTCGCGCTGATGAAGCCCACCGCGATCCTCGTCAACACCAGCCGCGGCCCGGCCGTCGACGAGGCCGCCCTGTGCGATGCGCTCGCCGCCGGCGCGATCGCCGGCGCCGGGCTGGACGTGTTCGACAGCGAGCCGCCGGCGCCCGGCAACCCGCTGTTCGCCCTCGACAACGTGACGCTGACCGGCCACTTGGCCGGGCCGACGGTCGAGAGCCACCGCGCCCGGATGCGCAACGCCTTCGACAACGTCCAGCGCGTCGCGCGCGGCGAGCCGCCCCTCTGGATCGTCCCGGAACTCGCGCAGCCGTAACGATCGACCCGCCGGATGCGGGTTCGCGCGCCGGCGGCGCGGATCTTGACAACCTCCCGCCGCTTTGCTAAGAGGCTTTTCCCACTGTCGAGCGATCATGAACGCGGATGGCGCGCCGCCGGAGCGCGCCTCGGCGGTCCGCCCGGCGCAAGCGACGCGAGGGAAAGGCGATGGAGCGGTGAACCAGGATACCCAGCCCCAGCCCGCCGGGCCGGGCGCGTTCGGCGAAGCCGGCGCGCTGGTCCACACCACGGCGGCCGACCGCGGCATCGTGGAGCGCCCGCTGCTCGCGCCGCACCTCGAGATGCGGCCCGTCGGCGGCGAATCGGCGCTTCTGGTGTCCGAGGGCTTCAACTCCCTGCTCTACGGGCAGCGTTATCTCGACGTCCTGCCGCTGCTCGACGGCTCGCGCACGCGCCGCGAGATCGCCGCCGCCCTCGCCGGCAAGCATTCGCCGGTCGAGGTCCAGACCACCCTCGTCTCGCTGGCGTCGAAGGGGCGGATCGTCTCGGCGGAATTCTCCATGAGCCGCCGCATGGCGGCCTTCTGGTGCGCGCTCGGAGTCTCGCCCCGGCTGGCGGAGGAGCGCCTCGCCGCCGCGCCGGTCGCGGTGTACGGCGACGGAGACGGACGCCTCGCCGCGGCGCTCGGCGAGATGGGAGTCCGGCTGCTGGCCGGGGACGGCGGGGAGGCGGCGCTCGCCGTGTTCGCCACCGACGACTACCTGGCCGAGAGCCACGCCGAGACGAACCGGCGCCGCATCGAGTCGGGCGCACCCTGGACGCTGGTGAAGACGGCGGGAATCTGGCCGCTGATCGGCCCGGTGTTCCGCCCCGGCGACGACGGCGCGCCATGCTGGAAATGCCTCGAGCACCGGATGCGCGGCAACAGCGAGATCGACAACTTCCTGCGCAACGCCACGGGCGAGGCGGGGGGGATCGTCCCCGCTCCCACGCCGCCGCCGTTCGCCGGCGCCATCGCCGGCCTCGCCGCGGCCGAGATCGCCAAATGGATCGTCCTCGGCGGCCAGGCGATGCTCCACGAAAACGCCTGGTCGCTGGATTCGCTGGCCCTCCAGGCCAGCCGCCACCCGGTGGGGCGGCGCCCGCAATGCGAGGCCTGCGGCGATGAGAACCTGCGCCGCCTCGACCGCGCGCCGGCGCCGGTGCGGCTGGGGCCGTCGCCGAAGCCGATCCACAACAGCGGCGGCCTGCGCTCGGTGCCGCCTGAGGAGACGGTGCGCAAATACCGCCACCTGATCAGCCCGATCAGCGGCGTCGTCACCCAGCTGATGCGCATCACCGACCAGGCCGACCCCTGGCTCCACGTCTATTGGGCCGGCAGCAACCTGGCGCTGAAGAACGACAGCGTGCACGTCCTGCGCAACAGCCTGCGGACCAAGAGCTCCGGCAAGGGCGGCACCCCCGAACAGGCCGAGGCGAGCGCGCTGTGCGAGGCGGTCGAGCGCTATTCGGGAGTCTTCCACGGCAGCGAGATCCGCCGCCGCGCGCGCTTCTCCGACTTCGCCGATGGCGAGGCCATCCATCCCAACGCGATCCAGCATTACAGCGACCGGCAATACGAACAGGCGGAGGAGGTCAACAACCGGCGCCTGCGCTTCAACTACGTCCCGCAGCGCTTCGACCCGGACGTCGAGATGGACTGGTCGCCGGTCTGGTCGCTCACCGCCGAACGCCACCGCTGGCTGCCGACGTCGATGCTCTATTTCGCCAAGCCGCTCGAGGGCGGCGCCATCTACTGCCCGCCGGACTCAAACGGCTGCGCGGCGGGCAACACGCTGGAGGAGGCCATCCTCCAGGGCTTCTTCGAACTGGTCGAGCGCGACGCCTTCGCCTGCTGGTGGTACAACCGGGTCGTCGTGCCGGAGGTCGATCTCGACAGTTTCGGCGACTCCTACCTGTCGCGCGCGGGCGACTACTACCGCGCCCACAACCGCGAGTTGTGGGTTCTGGACGCGACCAACGACCTGGGAATCCCCACCTTCGTCGCGGTGTCGCGGCGCACCGACAAGGAGGCGGAGGACATCCTCTATTCCGCCGGCTCGCACACCGACCCGCACATCGCGGCGATGCGCGCGGTCTGCGAGATCAACCAGTATCTCAGCGCCGTGCGCGAGGTGAAGGCGGACGGCGCCGGCTACCTGGTGGACGACCCCGAATCGCTCTGGTGGTGGAAGAACGCGAAACTCGCCGACCATCCCTACCTCGCCCCGGCGCCGGGCGCGAAGCGCCGCGGCAAGGCCGACTATCCGGTGCCCGCGACCGACGATCTCCGCGACGACGTCGAACGCTGCCGCGCGCTCGTCGAATCGATGGGCATGGAGTTCCTCGTGCTCGACCAGACGCGGCCCGACATCGGCATGCCGGTGGCGCGGACCATCGTGCCGGGCATGCGCCACTTCTGGGCCCGCTTCGCGCCCGGCCGCCTCTACGACGCGCCGGTGAAGATGGGCTGGCGCGAGACGCCCACCGCCGAGGAGGACCTCAACCCGGTCTGGGTGTTCATCTGATGCCCTCCGCCGAGGCGTCCGGAAGCCATTTCGCCCGCGTCAAGCGCTTCCGTGAACGCTGGATGGCCGACGACGTATTCCGCGCCGCCGTCGCCGCCGACCCCGCCGCCGAGGCGGCGCGGTTCGGCCTGGACGCGGCCGGGCTGGCGGCGCTGTGGACGAAGGGGGCGCCGATAGACCTCGAGACCGCCGAGGGCCGCGCCCTCAAGCGGGTCGACGACGCCGGGCAGGCCTATCTCGACTTCACCGCCGACGATTCCGGCGCGCCGGAATCGTACATCGCCTGGCGGGCGCGGCAGAAGGCCCGCGCGGCGCTCGGGCAGGGATACGTCGTCGCGCCCCTCGGCCTGCACCTGCCCTTCACCGTGGAGCTCACCAAGGGCTGCTCCGTCGGGTGCTGGTTCTGCGGCCTGTCGGCGGACAGCCTGGAGGCGGCGCTGCCGACCGACCTCGAGTCCTGGGCCGGAATGCTGCGGGCGCTGCGCGGCGTGTTCGGCGCGAGCGCGGCGCGCGGCTTCCTCTATTGGGCGACGGACCCGCTCGACCACCCGGACTACGAATCCTATTGCGACGTGTTCCACCGCGAGCTCGGGGTCTTCCCCGTCACCACCACCGCGATGCCGCTGGCCGACCCGGTGCGCACCCGGCGGCTGATGGCGCTCTCCCGCGCCGGCGGCAGCCCGTCGGTGCGCTTCTCGGTGATCTCCAAACGCCAGCTGGACGACATCCACGCCGAGTTTTCCGCCGACGAGATCGCCGACATCGACCTGGTGATGGTCAACCGCGAATCGATCCTCGGCTTGGCGCAGGCGGGCCGCCTGCGCGAGAAGGCGCAGCGGCGGCCCGAACGCGCGGCGCTGGAGCGGCGCAAGCTCAGCGACCGCGACGACGACGAGATCTTCTCCCACCGGACCATCGCCTGCGTGTCGGGCTTCCTGATCGAGCCGGTGATCGGGCGGGTGCGCCTGATTTCGCCCGAACCCTGCTCGGACCGCTGGCCCGACGGCTACGCCGTGTTCGACGAGGCGCGCTTCGACGGGCCGGAAGAGTTCGGCGAGGCGGTTCGCGACATGGCGCGCCGCAACATGGCCGAGGAGCCGCCGGACCGCCTCGCGCTCATGCGCGGCGTGCGGGTCTCCGAAACCGGCCCGCATGCGGTCCGCGCCGAAGCGCGCGGCGTCTGGGTGGATTTCCGCGCGCGCCGCCCGGTCGGCCACCTGCCGGCGCTGGCCGAGGCGTTTCGCGGCGGCGCGCGCGTCGACGCCGCCGCGGCCCGCATCGCCGGCCGTTTCGGGGTGGCGCCGGAGCTCGCGCGCAAGGACGTAACCGCATTGTGGAGAAAGGGCGTGCTGATCGAAACCTTCTTCGACCTTGCCGACGCGGACGAGCCGGCGCGCGCTGCCGCGCCGCCCGCCGCCGCTCTGGCCGGAGCGGCGCCGTGAGTTTCGTCGCCCTGATCGGCGAACCCGATATCCGGGTCCGCCTGCAACCCGGCTGGAGGCTGGAGAAATCGCCGGACGGCGACGCCTTCGTCGCCGTCGGCGAATACGGCGCGACGCCGCCCTTCGGCGCCTGGGCGCCGGATTTCGCGGCCGCCAACGAACGCCTCGCCGAGGGCGCGCCGCTCGCCGAATTGCGCGACGCCGCGATCCGCGCCGGGGGCGCGCACCGGGCGGCGGCCTACGTGATTTTCCTGCAAGGACTCTCCCGCTGGGGGTTCGTCGACTTCCCGCTTTGCGACGAGGAGGGGGAGCGCGCCGTCGTCCTGCCGCAGTGGGACGGTTGGGCGCCGAAACTGGCCGCCGAGGCGCCGCCGGCCGGCGCGGAGCTCGACCGCTTCGCCTACCTGCGCCGGGGCGGCGGCGGATGGCTGGTCGAATCGCCGCTGTCCGGCGGGCGCGTCCGGCTCTCCGGCCTCGCCGACCTCGACGCGCCCATCGTCCGCCGCGCCCTCGCCGGGTCGGGGTTCCTCGCCGGTGCGCCGGGCGGAGACGGCGACGCGCGCGGCGTGGCGCTGGAGCAGTGGGAGTTCCACGACCTCCTGTTCCACACCCACAACCGGCGCGGCTTCCACCGCGACCCGTTCGGCGCGTCGTTCCCCTATATCGACAAGATTCCGCCGCCGCCGGCGCGGCGCGACCGCTGGCCGGGCGAGCGCATCGCCCTCGCGCGGGCGCCGAACGACACGGGCGGGGAGAGTTTCGCCGAAGTGCTCGAACGGCGCCGCTCCGTCCGCCATTACGACGAGAGCCGCCCCATCTCGGCGCGCGACCTGGGCGCGCTGCTCGACCGCGCGGCGCGCGTGCGGGAGTTCCAGACCGTCACCATCGGCGATTTCGCCGGCAAGACCTCGCCCTTCGAGATCTCCCACCGCCCCTACCCCAACGGCGGCGCCAGTTACGAACTCGAGATCTACCCCGTAATCGACCGCTGCGACGGGCTGGAGCCGGGCTTTTACCACTACGATTCGGCGGAGCACGCGCTGGCGCGGATTTCGGGCCGGACGCCGGAGGTCGACGGCGTGTTCGCAGACGCGCGCGTCGCCACCGGCGGGCTGGCGAACCCGCAGGTCGTCCTCGCTATCGCCGCGCGGTTCTCGCGCGTCATGTGGAAATACAAGTCGATCGCCTACGGCGTCATCCTGCGCAACACCGGCGCGCTCTACCAGACGCTCTACCTCGCGGCGACCGAGCTCGGGCTGTCGCCCTGCGGCGTCGGCTCCGGCGACACGGCCCGGTTCGCCCGCATCGCCGGCCTGGACCCGGTCATCGAGGGCACGGTCGGCGATTTCATCCTCGGCGGTCCTCCCGACCCCAACGTTCCGAACCCGCGCACCCTCCGCCCGCCGCCGCCGCCGTCGCCGTGAGCCTGGACGAGATCCTCGCCCGCGCCGCGCCGCCGCCGGAGCGAACGGGCGCCGGCGGGGCGTTCGCGCCGGTCGCCACCGACCCGGCGACGCTGGCGCGGCGGAGCGCCGCCATGACCGCCGCGTTCGGCTCGCGGGAGCGTCTGGCCGCGCATGCGGAGGCCCTCGGCCTGTCCCCCGACGCTTGGCTGGCGCGCCTCGGCGACGTCCGCCTGGCCGGAGAGGACCCGCCCTGGGCCGCGGCCTTCCGCGCGATCTACGAAAGGCTGGCGGACGAAGGGGAGCATCCCTTCGCCGGCGTCCGGCGCTGGCTCAAGGAGGAGGCGGAGGCGCGCTGGCCGGCCGGGCTGCCGCGCGGGCCGGACGCGCTGGAGGGGCCGCTCGACTATTTCGCCGAACGCTCCGGCCGGGCGCTCGGCCCGGCGCAGGAGGTCGAACGCCGCCTCGGCGGCCCACCCTCGACCTGGAAGAGGTTCTTCCGCCGCTGCCCGGCCCTGGCCTTCGCCATCGGCCAGGCCGCCGCCGACTGGATCGCCGACATGTCGCGAATCGCCGCCTGCGCTGCGGCGGACCGGGCGCTGTTGTCGCGGGAGCTCTTCGGCGGCGCGGACCCCGGCGCGCTGGTCGAGATCGAGGCGGGGCTGGGCGACCCCCACGCCGGCGGGCGGTCGGTCGCGATCCTACGCTTCGAACGCGGCGCCGCGGTGTTCAAGCCCAAGGATCTCCGGGTGGCCGCGGCGGTGGGGGAGATCGCCGGCGAACTCGGGGCCGGCCTCGCGCCCCCCGGCGTGCTCGTCCGCGACGATTACGCCTGGGAGCCGGTCCATTCCGCCCGCCCCCTCCCCGATCGCGGCGGCGCCGACGCGTTCTACGCCGCGCTGGGCGGCTGGCTGGCGCTTCTCCAGGGCCTGGGCGCCATCGACTTCTGGTTCGACAACCTCATCGCCGACGGCGCGGTCCCGCGGTTCATCGATTTCGAAACCGCCGCGCAGCCGGCGCACCGCTGGCCGAACCGCGCCGGGCTGTCGGGCGGCGAGGCGGCGGCGCGCCTCGAATTGTCGCCGGCCGGGGTGGGTATCCTGCCGCTCCAGATGCCGACCCGGGACGGCATGGATCCGGCCGACATCGGATGCGTTTCGCGGCCGGGGGAGCACCGCTCGCCGGTGCCCATAATCGGCCGGAAGGAGGAACTGCTGTCGTGGCGCGAGGACCGCTTCGCGCCGCATTACCCGGACGGCGCGCCGGCCGACGCGGCGGACCATTTCGACGCCTTCGAGGACGGCTACCTGCGCGCCGCCCGGACGCTGCGCCATCCGGCGCTCCGCGCCCGCGCCGCGGCGGCCCTCTCCCGCGTCGCCGACGCGCCGGTCCGGGTCATTCTGGTCGACACCTGGACCTGCTACCGCGCGATCCAGCACTCCTGCCTGCCGCGCCACGCCGCCGACGGGGCGTGGCGCGAGATCGCGCTCCACTCGATCCTCGCGCCGCGCGGGGAGCTGGCCGGGCCGAGCCTGGAGGCGGCGGCGCGCGACTTGCGCCGCCTCGACGTCCCGCTCTACCAGACCCGGCTCGATTCGACCGACCTGCTCGGCATGGGGGGCGAACGGCACCCGGGGTTCATGGCCCGCGACGCCGTTTCCGAGGCGCGCCGCCGCCTTGACGCGCTTGCCGGCATCGCCGACGACGAACGCGCGGCGTGGCTGCGCTCCGCGTTCTCGGCGCGGGCCGGCAACCCGCCGCGCCGCCGGCCGTCGGAGGAGGACGCGCCGCCCGCCGCCGCCGCCGACCTGCTCTCCTGGGCGGACGATATCGCGTCGCGCGTGGCGCGGCTGGCGGAGACCGACGGGGGCGGCGCGCCCACCTGGAACGGCCGCATCCACGACGTCTTCACCGGCATATGCGGGGTCGGCCCGCTCGGTTTCGAGACGCTGTCGGGGCGAAGCGGGGTCGGGACGGCGCTGCTGGAGCTGGCCGCCCGGCTCGACCGGCCCGATCTGGCCGGCCTCGCCCGCGAGACGCTCGCCGGCGCGGCGCGCGACTACATGGCGTTTCCGGAATTCGACGTGTCCGCCTACGGCGCCGGCCAGGCGGTGGGCGCGGGCGGCCTCGTCTCCGCGCTCGCGGGCGACGCGGAAACGCGCCCGCTCGCGCGCGAAGTGTGGGCGCTGGCGTCGGAGCGCGAGGTCTGGATGCATTCCGGCGCCGACCTGGCGTCGGGGCTGGCGGGGTGGCGCGAGGCCGCGCGGGCGCTCGGCGAAGCGGCGCCGGACCGGCACGGCGGCGGGCGCCCCTACGCGCCCTCGGCGCGGGCGCGGCTCGCGCCGTGGCTGGACCCGGAAGCCGCCGCGCCGATCTGCGCCGACCGCGCCGCCGCCGCGCGCATGCGGCGGGACTTCGACCGCCACGGAAGCTGGTTCGCCGCCTCCTGGCTCGACGACCGCCACAACCTTTCCGGCGTCGACGGCCTGCCGGCCCTCGCCGTCCGCTTCGCGCGCCTCGCGGCGGAGGCCTGAACGCGCCGAGGTTTGAAACCCGGCCCCGCCGGTGCTATTCGTTTTCCGTCATGGCGGGAGCATGGGAACCGGGGAGGCGAGGCCCGCGGCGCGGCGCCGCGGCGCTTCTGTGCGCCATCGCGCTCTCCGCCGCCGCGCCGTGCGGCGCGCTCACCCTGGAGGAGGCGCTGGCCGAGGCGGCGCTGGCCAACCCCACCCTGCGCGCGGCGCGGGAGCAGGCGCGCGCCGGCCATGAAGGACTCGCCCTCGCGCGCTCCGAATGGCTGCCGACCATCGACCTCAACGCGACCTGGTTTCGCAACCGCGCCGAGTTCGCCAACAGTCTCTTCGACAGCAGCGGCGAGCGGCGCTCGGCGGCGCTGACCTGGACGCAGAACCTCTACCGCGGCGGCGCCAGCACGGCCGCGCTCCGGCAGGCGGAGGCGAACGTCGCGCGCGGCCACGCCCAGGTGGAGGACGCGGAGCAGTCGGTGTTCCTCCAGGTCGCCACCGCGTATCTCGACGTGCTGCGCGCCGGCCACACGGTGCGGCTGCGGCGGGAGTCGCTGGCCGCGTTCGACGAGCGCGTGCGCGACGCGACGGCGCAGTTCCGGGTCGGCGACCGGACGCAGGCCGACGTCTCGCAGGCCGAGGCGGAGCGCGGCCTCGCGCTCGCCGAAGTCGCGGCCGCCGAGGCCGACCTGGACGTCCAGCGGGCGTTGTTCCGGACCCTGGTCGGCGGCCCGCCGGACGGGCTGGAGGCCGTGCGGGAGCCCGCCGGTCTGCCGGAATCGCTCGACGCGGCGCGGGAGGCCGCGCGGCGCGACCGGCCGGCGGCGCGCGCCGCGCAGCTCGCGGTGCGCGGCGCCGAGCTCGCGGTCCGCTCGGTCGCCGCGGACGCCGGCCCGCGCGTCGACCTGCGGGCCGGATACACGCGCCAGAGCGCGGACAGCGCCTTCTCCCCGAGTTCCGACGCCAACGTCAACCTGCAACTGGCGATGCCGCTCTACCGCGCCGGGGCGACGGGCGCGCGGCTCCGCGAGGCGCGGCGGACGCTGGCGCAAAGGCGGGACGAACTGGCGGCGGCCGAGAACGACGCCGCCCGCCGCGCGGCGAGCGCCTGGCGCAACCTGGAGTCGGCGCGCGAGCGCCACGCGGCGCTGGAGGCCGCCGCCGCGGCCTCGCGCGCGGCGCTCCGCGCGATCCGCCGCGAGGCCGAGATCGGCGAGCGGACGACGCGGGAGGTGCTGGACGCCGAGCGCAGGCTGGTGGATCAGCGCATCCGCGTGCTCTCGGCGCGGCGCGACGCCATCGTCGAGGCGTATCGGCTGATGGAGGCGGTCGGCGCGCTCACCGCGCGGCGGCTGGGGATCGCCGGCCTTCCCGATCTCGCCCGCGAGGCCGAGGAGGCGGAATGGAATCTCTACCCCTCGGTCCCGCTCCTCGACTGGGCGCCGTTCGCCGCCGAATAGCCGCGCCGGATCCGTCCGGAGCGCGTGCTTCCGGTCCGGGCGGTCGCGCTTCCGGTCGGGGCGTGATCGTCGTCGGGTTGCCGGCCTGCGGCGGGGCGGCGGGACGGCGGACGGCGAGGTAGCGTTCACGGCGCGGGCGGCTTCGCTTGCGTCGGGAGGTCGGGAGGTCCGGACGCAGGTCGTCCATGACGCCCGGAGCGGGGACGGTCCGGCGGCGCGCCCGGTCGAGGCGCGGTTTCAGGACGAGGCCCGGGTCGGCCAAAAGGGGCGGACCGGGGCCGAAACCCCGGCGCTGGAGGCGCCCCCGCCCGGCAGGAAATCCGGGAGAAACGGGCGGGGCTGGCGGCGAGGGGGCGCGCGGTGTATCCTGCCGGCGCCCCGTCAACCAACCGAGAGATTACGGCATGATCCCGATACGCACCCTGCCGGCGTTGTGCGCCGCCTCCATGCTCGCCGCCTGCGCGACGGAGGGCGCGAGCGCGCAGACCGCCGGCCGGCCCAACGTCCTCGCGATCGGAGAGGACGCGGACATCGACACGGTGCCGCGCAACAACCGGGCGTTCGACCGCGTGCTGCGGGCCATCCAGGACAAGATGAACGAGGCGGGCTTCAACGTCTATGACGAAACCGCCGTCACGCTGGGAATACTGGCGCAGGACCGCGTGCGCCGCGACGACGGCGAGGTCATCGAGGTCTGCCGCGCGGTGCGGACGCCGCCCCTCGACGTAGCGGTGATCTTCTCGATCTGGCCCAACTCGCGGCAGTCGGACATCGCCACCTACGTCTCGGCGCGGGTGGACGGCCGCTTGATCAATTGCCGGTCGGGGCAGTTCCTCGGCCATTTCGAGCAGCAGTTCGACAACGTGACCTTGCCCAGGGACTGCCGGAGAGAGTGCGTGCTGGAGTCGATGGGCGATCAGGCGAAGGTTATCGGGCGCGACGTAGCGCACGTCCTGGCGCGCAAGCTGGAATGGCTGCTGACGGCGGCGCCGCCGCCGCTGCCCGATCCGGTCCCGGACGGTGACGGACTGCCGATGGGCTTCACCCTGGTGTTCGACAATTTCACCGCCAGCGACATCGACGCGCTGGAGGAGTACCTGGCGGCGTTCGGCGGTTACCGCGCGCACCGCCCGATCGACGCGAGCCCGACCCGCCAGCGCATCTGGTACGAGACGACGAGCGGCGACGCGAAATTGCGGCGCAACCTCTCCAGGATGCTCGATTACGAAGGCGTCGAGGCGGTGGTGAGCTTCTCGGGCAACACGTTCACGGTGGAGAAGATCGGCCTGCGCCGGCGCGATGTGGACCCGGATGACTTCCGTTAGGCGGCGGGGCGCGCTCGTCCTCGCCGCGGCGTTCGCGCCCGGACTGGCGGCCGCGCCGGCGCCGGCGCCGGCGCAGGAGGACGCGGCGGAGGTGCTGGCGATCGTCCGCGATCTGGCGCCGCGCGCGGGACAGGTGGAGGCGCCGCGCCACGTCGCCGGCGACGTGCGCTTCGAGTCCGGCTCCGACCGGCTGACCGCGGCGGCGCGGGCGCGGCTGGACCGGATCGCCCGGGCGCTGCGCGCGCCGGCGCTCGCCGGGCTGCGCTTCCGCCTCGAGGGGCACACCGACAGCCGCGGCGCGGCGGACTACAACCGCGACCTGTCGCTCCGCCGCGCCCGCGCCGCCGCCGCCTATCTCACGGCGGCGTGGGAGGTGTCCGCCGCGCGCCTCGTCGTCGTGGGCCACGGCGAGGACCGCCCGCGCGACCCGGCGAACCCGGAAAGCGGCGTCAACCGGAGGGTGGAGATCGTCACCCTGGCGCCGCCCCCGCCGGAGCCGGCGGAGACGCCATCGGCATCGGCGCCCGCCCCCGAGCGGCCCGCCGGCGGACCCGCCCCGCCGGGCGCCGCGGACGGCGACGGAGACCGGGAGACGTTCGTCCGCGACGTGCTCACCGGCGACGGGCGCTAGCCCGCTCCCGGCGCCCGCTCTCCCCCGCCGCGGCGCGCCGGGCCCGCGCCCTTCCCGGCGGCGCGGGGAGAAGCGCCGCGCGAATTCGGCGGCGCGGCCCTCCCCGTCCGTTACGCCGCCGCCCGCCCGCTCGAAAGGGCTCCGCCGTGCGCTTCGACACCATCGTCTTCGACCTCGACGGAACCCTCGTCGACAGCGCGCCGGACCTTGCCCGCGCCCTCAACCGCGTCCTCACGGAGGAAGGGCTGCCCGAAGTGGAGCCGGCCTCGGTGCGGAGCATGGTGGGAGAAGGCGCCGCGCGGATGATCGCGCGCGGCTTCGCGGCGGCGGGGCGCCCCATCGCGGACCCGCCGCCCGAGCGCCTGCGGCTGCGCTTCCTGGACTTCTACGCCGACGGCCTCGCCGATTCGACGCGCCCGTGGCCCGGCGCGGTCGATGCGCTGGAGGCGCTGGCCGCCGGCGGGCGCCGCCTCGCCATATGCACCAACAAGCCCGAGGGCCTGAGCCGGACCCTGCTCGAGGCGCTCGATCTGGCGCGTTTCTTCCGCGCCGTGCTCGGCGGCGACAGCCTGCCGGTGCGCAAGCCCGACCCGCGGCACCTCGCGGAGACGGTCCGCCGCGCCGGCGGCGACCCCGCGCGCGCGGCGATGGTCGGCGACAGCGTCACCGATGTGGACGCCGCGCGCGCCGCCGGGGTTCCCGCGGTCGTCGTGACCTTCGGCTATACGCGAATCCCGGCGCGGGAACTCGGCGCCGACGCCTGCATCGACGCGTTCGACGAATTGATCCCGGCGTTATCCGGCCTGGAGCGGCGCGCGTGACCCGCCCGCCGCCGCCGCCTCCGGGCGGTGCGGGCGCGCGAGATAGGCCGCCGTGCGCATCTCCATCAGCCGCGACGCCGCGCGCCGGAACTCGAACGCGCCCGTCCCCGCCGGGTAGAGCATGTCCGGCTCGGCGTCGGCGCTGGCGACGAGCTTCGCGTCGTGGTCGTAGAGGATGTCGACCAGCGTCGCGAAGCGGCGCGCCTCGTTGCGCTTCTCCGGCGCCAAACGGGGCGCGCCGGCCAGAACCACCGTGTGGAAGCGCGCCGCGATGGCGAGGTAGTCCGCCGCGCCCAGCGGCCTGGCGCACAGCTCGTCGAAGCCGAAGCGCGCGATTCCGCCGCACGCCGCCGGGACGCGCAACGCGCGCCCGTTCGCGCGCAGCGTTTCGGGAACCGCCGCCGCGCCGCCGGTGAGCCGGGCGAACGCCGCGTCGAGCGCCGCGTCCGCCGCCCGCCCCAGCGGCGAGAACCACACCGGCGAGCGCGCCAGCCCGCGCAGCCGGTAGTCGGTCGGGCCGTCCAGGCGGAGCACGTCGAAACGCTCCTCGACCAGCGCGATGAACGGCAGGAACGATTCGCGTTGCAAGCCGTTCAGGTAGAGGTCGCGCGGCGGCCGGTTCGAGGTCGCGACGACGACGACGCCGGCGTCCAGCAGCGCCGCGAACAGGCGCGCCAGGATCATCGCGTCGGCGATGTCGCGCACCTCGAACTCGTCGAAGCAGAGCAGGCGCGCCTCGCCGGCCAGCGCCGCCGCCAGCGGCGGGACCGGGTCCGCGCCGCCGCGCGCGCGCTTGCGCCATGCGTGCAGGCGGGCGTGGACGCCGGTCATGAAAGCGTGGAAATGCGCCCGCCGCGCCGCCGGCCCGCCCCCCGGTCCGTCCCCCGGCTGGGCCGCGGCGGCGTGGAACAGGTCCATCAACATGGTCTTGCCGCGCCCGACGCCGCCGTGGAGATAGACGCTGCGCGGCGCCGGCGGCCGGGGCGGCGCGAGGCCCAGCCGCCGCCGCCAGACGGACGGGCGCGCCGCCGCCGCGCGCAGGCGCCCGTGGAGCGCGTCCAGCGCCGCCGCCGCGCGCTCCTGCGCCGGGTCCGCCTCGAGGGTCCCGTCGGCGCGGAGCGCCCGGTAGCCGGCGAGGGGGCCGTCCCTCACCGCGCCGGGCGGGGCCGGGTCAGCCCGGGGTGGGGATCGTGTATTCGGCGCCGCGGCGGATTCCCGACGGCCAGCGCGCCGTCACCGTCTTGATCTGCGTGTAGAACCGCACGCCGTCCATGCCGTGCGCGTTGGCGGCGCCGAACCGCGAGCGCTTCCAGCCGCCGAAACTGTGATACGCCACCGGCACCGGGATCGGCACGTTCACGCCGATCATGCCGATGTTGGCGCGGGCGGCGAAGTCGCGCGCGGCGTCGCCGTCGCGGGTGAAGATCGCCGCGCCGTTGCCGTAGGGGTTGGCGCGCACCAGGGCCAGCGCCTCCTCGTAATCCGCCGCGCGCACGACCGATAGGACCGGGCCGAAAATCTCCTCCTTGTAGATGTCCATGTCGGCGGTCACGCGGTCGAACAGGCAGCCGCCCATGAAGTAGCCGTCCTCGTAGCCCTGCAACACGTAGTCGCGCCCGTCGACGACCAGGTCGGCGCCCTGGGCGACGCCGGAATCCACCAGCCCCCTTATGCGCGCGCGCGCCTCGGCGGTGACGATGGGGCCCATATCGGCGTCGGGGTCGGTCCACGGGCCGATGCGCAGCGCCTCGACGCGCGGCTTCAGCCGTTCGATCAGGGGTTCGGCGGAGCCGCCCACCGCGACCGCCACCGAGACCGCCATGCAGCGCTCCCCGGCGGAGCCGTAGGCCGCGCCCATCAGCGCGTCGGCCGCCTGGTCGAGGTCGGCGTCGGGCAGGACCGCCATGTGGTTCTTGGCCCCGCCCAGCGCCTGCGCGCGCTTGCCGTGCGCCGAGGCGGTCGCATAGACGCGTTCGGCGACCGGCGTCGAGCCGACGAAACTCACCGCCGCCACGTCGGGGTCGGCGAGCAGCGCCTCCACCGCCTCGCGGTCGCCGTTGACGACGTTGAACACCCCGGCGGGAACGCCCGCCTCGGCGAACAGTTCCGCCAGCCGCAGCGGGCAGCTCGGGTCCTTCTCCGATGGCTTGAGGACGAACGTGTTGCCGCAGGCCACCGCCAGCGGCGCCATCCACAGCGGGATCATCGCCGGGAAGTTGAACGGCGTGATCCCGGCGCAGACGCCGAGCGGCTGGCGCATCGACCAGCTGTCCACCCCCGTGCCCACCGCCTCGGTGAACTCGCCCTTGAGCAGGTGCGGAATGCCGCAGGCGAACTCCACCACTTCGAGGCCGCGGGTTATCGACCCCTTGGCGTCGGGGATCGTCTTGCCGTGCTCGCGCGACACCAGCTCCGCGAGCTCGTCCATGTTGGCCTCGATCAGCCCCTTGAGGCGGAACATGGCGCGCGCGCGGGTTATCGGCGTCGCCGCCGCCCAGGCGGGGAACGCCTCCAGCGCCGCCTCGACCGCGCGGCGGACCTCCGCCCCGGAGGCGAAGGGGACGCGCGCCGCGACCTCCCCGGTCGCCGGGTTGAAAACTTCGCCCATGCGCCCGTTCGCGCCCGCGGCGCGTTCGCCGCCGATGTAGTGGTGCAGTGTCGCCGGCATCGCCGCGTTCTTCCTTTCCTCGTGGACGGCCTACAGGTAGCCGAGATCGCGCCACACGGCGTAGCGGGCGCGGAACGCCTGGAGCGACTCCCATGCGCGGGCGAAGTTTTCGTCGGCCGCCGCCTCCTCCGCCGCCACCTCGTCCCACGCGGCGGAGAACGCCGCCAGCATTTCCGGCGACCAGCGGTGCAGCTGGACACCCTGCTCCTGCAGGAATTCGAGCGCCGGCATCTGCGCCGCCTCGCCGAACGACACCGCCTCGCGCACCATGTCGCCGCACGCCACCTCGAACATGCGCCGGTGGCGGGGCGAAAGCGCGCTCCAATTGTCGAGATTGACCAGGACTTCGGCCCAGGTGGATTGCTGGTGCCAGCCGGGGAAGTAGTAGTGGCCGGCGATCTCGTGGAAGCCCTGGCTGCGGTCGATCGCCGGGCTGGCGTATTCGGTCGCGTCGATGGTCCCCAGCTCCAGCGCCGGGTAGATGTCGCCGCCCGCCAGCAGCTGGGTCGACACGCCCAGTTTCTCCATCACCCGCGCGCCGAGGGCGAAGAACCGCATCTTGAGGCCCTTGAGGTCGTCGGGACTCGTGATCTCGGTGCGGAACCAGCCCGACGCCTCGGGCGGGAAGATCATGCACAACAGGCCCTTCAGGTTGTGCCGGGCGTAGATCTCATCGAGCATTTCGCTCCCGCCGCCGTGGTAGAACCACGCCATGTATTCGGGCGCGGCGGGGCCGAAGGGCACCGAGGCGAACAGTTGCAGCGCCGCGTCCTTGCCGGCCCAGAAGCCGGGCGTGGAGTAGCCCGCGTCCACCGACCCCTGCGCCACCGCGTCGAAGATCTCCAGCGCCGGCACCAGCGCGCCCGGCTCGAAATACTGGATCTCGATCTCGCCGCCCGACATGGCGTCGAGGTTGTCGATGTAGCGCGCGATCAGCTCGCCGAGGATGGGAGTCGCGCTGGTGTAGGCGCTCGCCAGTTTCCAGCGGACCTTGCCGCCTTCGGCCGCCTCCGGCGCGGCGCCGCCCGCCGCCTCCGGCGCGCCCGCGCGGTCCTGTCCCAGGAAATGCACGGCCAGCCCGCCTATCGCCAGACCGGCGATTAGCACGATTACGTAGCGCATGGGCCTTCCTCCCGGCCGCGCCGCGCGGCCGGGCGCCAGCATACGCCGTTTCCCCGCCGCGCGCCTACCCGTAAACCATCGCCAGCAGAACGCACCCCAGGGCGAGGCGGTAGGCCGCCAGCGGCGCGAAACTCGCCCGCGCCAGCCAGCGCATCAGCAGGCCGATCGCGGCGAAGGCCGCAAGGCCCGACAGGACGGCGGCGAACAGCGCGTCGGACCAGCGGCCGGCGTCCCCCGCCGCCGCCAGCTCCACCCCCTGCAAGGCGGCGGCGCCGAGGATGACCGGGATCGACAGCAGCATCGAGAACCGCGCCGCCTCGACGCGGCCGTAGCCGAGCGCCCGGGCGGCGGTCACGGCGGCCCCGGCGCGGCTCGTCCCCGGAACCAGCGCCAGCGCCTGCGCCAGGCCGATGAGGACCGCGTCGCGCCAGCCCATGCCGTCGAGGCGGCGGCGCCGCGCGCCGAAGCGGTCGGCCGCATAGAGCAGCGGCGCGCCCAGGGTCATCGTCCACGCGACCACCGCGAGTCCGCGCAGCGAATCGCCGGCCAGCGCGCTCACCGCGGCGCCGGCGGCGAGGGCGGGGACGCTGGCGGCGCAGAGCAGCCCGAACAGGCGCCGCCCGCGGTGCGGCCGGCCCGCGAGGACCGCGGCGCCGGCGCCCGCCAGCTCGGCGGCGTCGCGGCGGAAATAGACCAGCACCGCGGCCAGGCTCCCGGCGTGGGCGGCCACGTCGACGGCGAGCCCCTGGTCGGGCCAGTCCGTCAGGTAGGGGACGAGCGCGAGGTGCCCCGACGAACTCACCGGCAGGAACTCGGTGATCCCCTGGACCAGGGCGACGACGACCAGATGGGCCAACGTCATGGCGAAGCCTCGCAATTTAGTCCCGAAACGGAACTATATGGCGAAAACACATCGGCAACGGCCTTCGCCCCGCGCGGCGGCGCGCGCCGCGGCCGTCCATATAGGTCAGTAAAGCTGTCCTTGTTGGGGCGATTCCTCTCGCCAACCCGGCCGCGCCGCGCTATGATCGATCCGCGACGACGGACCGATACGGGCGGAGGACGGCCGGCGGAATGAGCGGGATGCTGCAATTCGTGGACCTCGAGCGGCGGATGCCGGACAAGCGCGACGACGCGAGCCGGCGCGGCGGCTTCGACGAGATCTATCTCGAATTCGCGGCCGGGCGCGCCGCAGAGCAGGCGTCGCGCTGCTCGCAGTGCGGAGTCCCGTTCTGCCAGGTACATTGCCCGCTCGCCAACAACATTCCCGACTGGCTCATGCTGACCGCTGAGGGGCGGCTGGAGGAAGCCTACGAGGTCGCGTCGGCGACCAACAACATGCCCGAGGTCTGCGGGCGCATCTGCCCCCAGGACCGCCTGTGCGAAGGCAATTGCGTCATCGAGCGGGCGGGCCACGGCACCGTCACCATCGGCGCGGTGGAGCGCTACGTCACCGACACCGCCTTCGCGCGCGGATGGGTGCGCCCGCCGACGCCGGAGCGCGAGCGCGGGCGCTCCGTGGCGATCGTCGGCGCCGGCCCCGGCGGGCTGGCGGCGGCGGAGCAGCTGCGCCGGCTCGGCTACGACGTCCACGTTTACGACCGCCACGACCGGGTGGGAGGGTTGCTCATCTACGGCATTCCCAACTTCAAACTCGAGAAGCGCATCGTCGCCCGGCGCCGCGACCTGCTGGCCGAGGGCGGGATCGTCTTCCACACCGAATGCGAGATCGGCCGCGACGCGGCGCTGGGGGAGCTGCGCGACCGCCACGACGCGGTGCTGATCGCCACCGGGGTGTACCGCGAGCGCGACATCAAGGCGCCCGGCGTGGGACTCGGCAACATCGTCTCGGCGCTCGACTACCTGATCGCGAGCAACCGCAAGGGGCTCGGCGATTCGGTCCCGGCGTTCGACTCCGGCGCGCTCGACGCGCGCGGCAAGCGGGTGGTGGTCATCGGCGGCGGCGACACGGCGATGGACTGCGTGCGCACGGCGGTGCGCCAGGGCGCGCGGTCGGTCAAATGCCTCTATCGCCGCGACCGCGCCAACATGCCCGGGTCGCGGCGCGAGGTGCGGCACGCCGAGGAGGAGGGCGTGGAGTTCGTCTGGCTCACCGCGCCGGAGGCGTTCGTCGGCGACGGCGCCGTGGCGGGGGTGCGGGCGCGGCGGATGCGCCTCGGAGTCGCCGATTCGACCGGCCGCCAGACCCCGGAGGCGATCGACGGGTCGGGACACGTCGTCGAGGCCGACTTGGTGGTCAAGGCGCTCGGCTTCGACCCGGAGGACCTGCCGCGCCTGTTCGGCGAGCCGGGCCTCGAGGTGACCCGTTGGGGGACCCTCAAGACCGACCCGAAGACGGCGATGACCGAACTCCCCGGCGTGTTCGCCGCCGGGGACATCGTGCGCGGCGCGTCGCTGGTGGTGTGGGCGATCCGCGACGGGCGCGACGCGGCCGCCGCGATCCACCGCTACGTCGAGGCCGGCGCGCCGGACGCCGGGGGAGGACCGCCATGACCGGCATCGACCGCCTGTCGCGGGAGGGCCTCTACCGCGCCGCCGACGAGCGCGACGCCTGCGGCGTGGGGTTCATCGCCGCCATCGACGGCCGGCCGCGCCGCCGGGTGGTGGAGGCGGGCATCGCGGCGCTCAAGGCGGTCTGGCACCGCGGCGCGCTGGACGCCGACGGCAAGACCGGCGACGGCGCCGGGATCCACGTGCAAATCCCGCAGGACATCTTCGAGGACCACATCGGCGCCACCGGGCATGCGCCGCGCGGCGGGCGCCTCGCCGTCGGCATGGTGTTCCTGCCGCGCACCGACCTGGGCGCGCAGGAGACCTGCCGGGTGATCGTCGAGACCGAAATCCTCAATTTCGGGTATTCGATCTACGGCTGGCGGCAGGTGCCGGTGAACTCGGCGGCCATCGGCGAGAAGGCGATGGCGACGCGGCCCGAGATCGAGCAGATCATGATCGCCGATGACGGCGGCGGCGCCGACGACCGGTTCGAACACGACCTTTACGTCATCCGGCGGCGCATCGAGAAGGCGGTGCTGGCGCTGCACATCACCGATTTCTACATCTGTTCGTTGAGCTGCCGGTCGGTGATCTACAAGGGGATGTTCCTCGCCGAGCACATCGACGACTTCTACCCCGACCTGCGCGACCCGCGCTTCGTCTCCAACTTCGCGATCTTCCACCAGCGCTATTCGACCAACACCTTCCCCACGTGGAAGCTCGCGCAGCCGTTCCGCGCGCTCGCCCACAACGGCGAGATCAACACCGTCCTCGGCAACGTCAACTGGACCAAGGCGCACGAGACGCGCATGGAGTCGGCGGCGTTCGGCGACCGGATGGAGGACGTCAAGCCGATCGTCCAGGACGGCAGTTCGGATTCCGCCGCCCTCGACGCCGTGTTCGAGATCCTGGTCCGGGCCGGGCGCAGCGCGCCCGAGGCGCAGATGCTGATGGTCCCGGAATCGTGGGAGGAGGGCGAGTCGATCCCCCAGTCCCACCGCGCGTTCTACAGTTACGCCAATTGCGTCATGGAGCCGTGGGACGGGCCGGCGGCGGTCGCCGCCACCGACGGCGCCTGGATCCTCGGCGGCATGGACCGCAACGGCCTCCGGCCGATGCGCTATACCGTCACCCGCGACGGCCTGCTGATCGTCGGCTCCGAGGCCGGCATGGTGCCGGTCAAGGAATCCGACGCGGTCGAGAAGGGGCGGCTCGGCCCCGGCAAGACCATCGCCGTCGACCTGCGCGCCGGGAAGCTCCACCGCGACGCCGAACTGAAGGACCTGGTCGCCGCCCGGCGGCCCTACGGCGAATGGGTCCGGTCGATCCTGCCGCTCGACAGCATCATCGAGAACCGCCCCGGCGAGGAGCCGGCGCTGTCTCCCGACTCGCTGCGCCGCCTCCAGGTCCTGTTCGGATGGTCGCTGGAGGAGGTCGAACTGGTCCTCCGCCCGATGGTGGAGGACGGCAAGGAGCCCGTCGGCTCCATGGGCGACGACGCGCCGATGGCGGTGCTCTCCGACCGCTACCGCGGCCTGCACCACTTCTTCCGGCAGAATTTCAGCCAGGTCACGAATCCGCCGATCGACTCGCTGCGCGAACGCCGGGTGATGACGCTGAAGACCCGGCTCGGCAATCTCGGCAACATCCTCGACAGCTCGCCGGACCAGACCCGCCTCCTGCAACTGGACTCGCCGGTGCTGACCAATGGCGAGTTCGCGGCGATGCGCCTCTACATGGGCGACCGCGCCCACGCCATCGACTGCACCTTCGACCCGGCGGCCGGCGCGAACGCGCTGTCGGAGGCCATCGACGCCATCCGCCGCGCGGCCGAGGACGCGGTGCGCGGCGGCTGCGAACACCTGATCCTGTCCGACGAGGCGGCGGGCCCCGGCCGCGCGCCCGTTCCCATGATCCTGGCGGCGGGCGGCGCGCATTCGCACCTGGTCCGCGAGAACCTGCGCACCTACGCCTCGATCAACGTGCGCAGCGCCGAATGCCTCGACGTCCATTATTTCGCCGTGCTGCTCGGCGTCGGCGCCACCACCGTCAACGCCTATCTGGCGCAGGAGACCATCGCCGACCGCCACCGCCGCGGGCTGACTCCCGGCATGACGCTCCCGGAGGCGCTCGCCGCCTACAAGGAGGCGGTGGACAACGGAATCCTCAAGATCATGTCGAAGATGGGCATTTCGGTGCTCAGCTCCTATCGCGGCGGATACAATTTCGAGGCGCTCGGCCTGTCGCGGACGCTGGTGGCGCGGTTCTTCCCCGGAATGCCGTCGCGCATCTCCGGCATCGGCCTGCCGGGAATCCAGCGCATGGTTCTGGAGCGCCACGGCCGCGCCTTCGCCGAGGGCGCGGCGGCGCTGCCGGTGGGCGGCCTCTACCGCTACCGCCAGGGCGGCGAGGCGCACGCCTTCGACGGCCAGCTGATCCACGTCCTCCAGAACGCGGTGGCGAACGATTCCTACGCCACCTACCGCCGCTACGCCGAGGGCGCGGCGCAGCTGCCGCCCATCGGCGTGCGCGACCTCCTCGATTTCAGCCGCGCCGCCGAGCCGGCGCCGCTGGAGGAAGTGGAGTCGATCACCGACATCCGCCGCCGCTTGGTGGCGCCGGGGATTTCGCTCGGCGCGCTGTCGCCGGAGGCGCACGAGACGCTGTCCATCGCCATGAACCGCATCGGCGCCAAGTCGGATTCCGGCGAGGGCGGCGAGGGGGCGGAGCGCTACGTCCCTTACGCCAACGGCGACAACGCCTGTTCGGCGATCAAGCAGGTGGCGTCGGGCCGCTTCGGCGTCACCGCCGACTACCTGAACAACTGCAAGGAGATCGAGATCAAGATGGCGCAGGGCGCCAAGCCCGGCGAGGGCGGCCAGCTGCCGGGCTTCAAGGTGTCCGCCGACATCGCCCGGCTGCGCCATTCGACGCCGGGGGTGACGCTGATCTCGCCGCCGCCGCACCACGACATCTATTCGATCGAGGACCTGGCGCAGCTGATCTACGACCTCAAGCAGATCAACCCCGAGGCGCGGGTCTGCGTGAAACTGGTGGCGCGCACCGGCATCGGCGCCATCGCCGCCGGAGTCGCCAAGGCGAACGCCGACACGATCCTCATTTCGGGCCACAGCGGCGGCACCGGCGCGAGCCCGCAGAGCTCGATCCGCTACGCCGGCATGCCGTGGGAGATCGGCCTCGCCGAGGTCAACCAGGTGCTCACGCTGAACCGCCTGCGGCACCGGGTGAAACTGCGCGTCGACGGCGGCCTGAAGACCGGCCGCGACGTAGCGATCGCGGCGCTGCTCGGCGCCGAGGAATACGGCATCGGCACCGCGGCCCTCGTCGCCATGGGGTGCATCATGGTCCGCCAGTGCCACTCCAACACCTGCCCGGTGGGGGTATGCACGCAAAACCCGAAACTGCGCGACCGGTTCACGGGGACGCCGGAGAAGGTCGTCAACCTGTTCAGCTTCCTCGCCGAAGAGGTGCGGGAGATCCTCGCCAGTCTGGGCGCGCGCGCGCTCGAGGACGTGATCGGACGGACCGACCTGCTGCACCAGGTGAGCCGCGGCGCGTCCCATCTCGACGACCTGGACCTGAACCCGCTGCTGGTCCAGGCGGACCCCGGCGCGCACGGGCGCGTCAGCACGGTGGCGGGGCGCAACGAGGTGCCCGACACGCTGGACGCGCAGATGGTCGAGGACGCGCGCGCGCTGTTCGCCGACGGCGAGAAGATGCAGCTCGCCTACAACATCCGCAACACGCAGCGCGCCATCGGCGCCCGGCTGTCGTCGATGATCGCCCGCCGCTTCGGCATGGCCAAGCTGCAACCCGGCCACATCACCGCGCGGCTGCGCGGCTCGGCCGGTCAGTCGCTCGGCGCCTGGGCGGTGCGGGGGTTGAAGCTGGAGGTGTTCGGCGACGCCAACGATTATGTCGGCAAGGGGCTTTCCGGCGGCGAGATCGTCGTCCGCCCCGCGACCTCCAGCCCGCTGGCGTCGAACGAGAACACGATCATCGGCAACACCGTCCTCTACGGCGCCACGTCGGGCAAATTGTTCGCCGCCGGGCAGGCGGGCGAGCGGTTCTGCGTGCGCAATTCCGGCGCCGTCGCCGTCGTCGAGGGCTGCGGCGCGAACGGCTGCGAATACATGACCGGCGGCGAGGCGGTCATTCTGGGCCCGGTGGGCGACAATTTCGGCGCCGGCATGACCGGCGGCATGGCGTTCGTCTTCGATTCCGACGGGAGTTTCGAATCCCGCGCGAACGCGCAGACCATCCTCTGGCGCCGCCTCGCCAGCCGCCACTGGCGCGACCGGCTGCGCGAGCTGGTCGCCGAACACGCGCGCGCGACCGGTTCGCGTTTCGCGCGGACCCTGCTCGCCGACTGGGAGCGCGAGATCCGCAAGTTCTGGCAGATTTGCCCGCACGAAATGGTCGACCGCCTGGAGCATCCGCTGGAGGACGAGGCGCCCGCCACGCGCAGCGCGTAGGCGGCGCGCGGCTATTCCGCGGCGCGGGCGAGGGGGACGAACGCGGCGAGCGCGCCCACCAGGCGGTCGAGCGCCGGGCGGAGCGCCGCCAGCCCCGGCCCGCGCGCGATCCGCTCCTCGTCCATGTAGAGCGCGCGGTCGATCTCGATCTGCAACGCATGCAGCCCGTCGTCCGGACGTCCGTAACGGCGGGCGGTGAAGCCGCCGGCGAACGGCGCGTTGCGGACCGCGCTGAAGCCGAGCCGGCGCAGCGCCGCCTCGGCGAGGTCGGTGAGCGCCGGGTCGCACGCCGCGCCGCGCAGGTCGCCGAGCACGACGTCGACGCCGCGCCGCGCGCCGGCGCCGAGCGGGCCGGCGGGGCGCAGGGCGGTTCGCGACGGCATCGAGTGGCAATCGAGCAGGACGGCGTAGCCGAACCGCGCGCGCCTTTCGCGCAGCAGGCGCGTCAGCGCGCGGTGGTAGGGCAGGTAGCATTCGGCCAGGCGCCGCCGCGCCTCGGCGCGGGAGAGCGGGCGGCCGTAGATCGCCGCGCCGCCGGGGATGCGGCGCGGCAGCAGCCCCAGCCCGGCGCGCACGCGCGGCGAGCGCGAGTCGATCCAGCGCGGCGGCGGCTCGGCGAACATGCCGGGGTCGATCTCCAGCGGCGAACGGTTGGCGTCGATCGCCGCGCGCGGGAAGCGCGCCGCGACCAGCGCCGCGCCTTGCGCCGGGGCGCCGGCGAACAGTTCGTCGACATATGCGTCCTCCAGGCGCCGCAGGTCGCGCCTGGGCAACCGCGTTCCGGCGAGGAATTCCGGATCGTAGTCGCGCCCGCCATGCGGCGACGCCAGCACCAGCGGCGACGCCGGCTCCGCCGCCGGGAAGACCGCGACGGGGGACGCGCGGAAAGCGGGGGCCGCGGTCACGGCGCGCGATTCATTGCCGCGGGGCGCGCGCCGGGCGTAACATGGCCGCTCCGGGCCGGGATGGCGACGCCGGCGGGATTCCGGCTGGAGGACGGAGCGGTGGGCGAGATCCGGATCGACGTGGAGCTGGAGAACGCTGGCGACCGGGTTCTGTTCGACCGGGGCCACGGAGCGGAATCGGACATTCGCCGGGCCCGCGTCGAAGGCGTCGTCGACACCGGGGCGGTCATGTCGATGCTGCCTCGCGACGTCGTCGAGCGGTTGGGGCTGGCGACGCAGCGAACCGTGCGCGTGAGATATGCCGACGAACGCAGCGAGGAGCGCGAGGTGGCCGGACCGCTCACCATCCGGATCGGCGACCGCTTCATGAATATGGATTGCATCGTCGGGCCGCCGTCCAGCGATCTGCTAATCGGCCAGGTCGTTCTGGAGGAACTCGACCTGATCGCCGATTGCGCCGACCGCACGCTCGCGCCGCGCCCCGAATCGCCCGACTACCCCCTGTTGAACCTGAAGTGACGGGGCCGCCGCCGCCGCCCGCGCTCACGACAGCAACGTCCGCTCCGCCAGCCACCACGCGCCGAGGGCGGCGATGGCGGCGGAGGCGGGCATGACGACCAAGCGGGCGCTGCGCGCGCCGCCGGTGAGGCGGTCGATGGCCAGCAGGGCGGGGACGGCCACGCAGACGATGGCGATCTGGCCGATCTCGACACCCACGTTGAAAAAGGCCAGCGCCAGTGCCAGCGCGTCCGGGGGAAGGCCGAACTCGCGCAGCACGCCGGCGAAGCCGAAACCGTGGACGAGGCCGAGCGCGAAGGCGATGCGCCAGCGCCGCGCCACGTCGCGGAAGAAGAAATTCTCCGCCGCCACCCAGACGATGCTCGCCGCGATCAGCGGCTCGACCAGCGCGGGCGGCAGGGACACCACGTCGAGGACCGCCAGCGCCAGCGTGATCGAATGGGCGATGGTGAAGGCGGTCACGACCTTGGCCACGGGCCAGAAGCGCCGCGCCCACAGCAGGAGCGCGACGACGAAGGCGATGTGGTCGTAGCCGATGGCGATATGCGCGATCCCCGAACGGGTGTAGCGCACGGCCACCGCCAGCGGCTTCGGCGGCGGCTCGTCGAGGACGAAGGTGTCGTGTTCGGCGGTCAGCGCGTCCTGGCTCGCCTCGTCGCCGCGCAGCGCCAGCACGTTCTGGATCGCCAGCGTCTCGCCGTCGAGGAACAGGCGGTTGCGGTAGATCAGGCCGCGGTCCGGCTCGCAGCGCCAGCGAACGGCGAGGACCACGCCGTCGGAGTCCGCCCGCGGCGCCTCCGGCTCCGCCGCGCAGGGCGCGCCGTCGGCATGGGCGACGAACGCGCCGGCGATAAGATGCGCCGCGACCCGACCGGCGAGCGCGGCGAGGACGCCGGGCCGGACCGTGTCGGTCTCGCGGTCGACGATGGCGGTTCCCAGCGCGGCGTCGAGGTCGATTCCCTTGACCGCCAGCTCCGTCGTAATCTCCGTTCCGGCGACGTCGATGCGGACCGTGCTGACGCCGCTGCGGTGGGCGTCCGCCGGCGCCGCGGCCAGCGCCGCCGCCGCGCACAGCGCCGCGAGGAGGCCGCGCGTCGGGCCGGACGTCATGGGCGCTGCGCGTCCGCCTCGCGCGCGAGGCGGGCCTCGAGGGCGTGGCGCAGGACCTTGCCGGAGGTGGAGCGGGGGAAGTCGGCGGGGTCGATGAACCGGACCTCCTTCGGCCGTTTGTAGCCGGCGAGGCGGTCGCGGCAGGCGGCGTCCAGCTCGGCGGCGGCGAGGCCGAG
Source organism: Alphaproteobacteria bacterium (assembly GCA_965242575.1). GTDB lineage: Bacteria > Pseudomonadota > Alphaproteobacteria > UBA7887 > UBA7887 > JANQOH01. The sequence continues at coordinate 162,406 of OZ251461.1, read as the reverse complement.
GTCGGCGCGGGCGACGAAGGCGACGGGGACCTCGCCCCAATGCGGGTCGGCGCGGCGGACCACGGCCGCCTCGGCGACGCGGCGGTCGGCGAGCAGGACGCGCTCGATCTCGGCCGGATAGACGTTCTCGCCACCGGTCTTGATCAGGTATTTCGCCCGGTCGACGAAGTCGAAGCGCCCGTCGGCGCGGCGGCGGAACATGTCTCCCATGCGGAGCCAGCCGCCGCGGAAGTCCTCCGCGTTCGCCGCGTCGGCGCGCCAGTAGCCCGAGAACAGCGTCGGCCCGCGGACCGCCAGCTCGCCCGTCTCGCCGTCCGCCGCGTCGCTCCCGTCGGCGCGGACGAGGCGCGCCTCGCACAGCGAATTCTGCCGCTTCGCCAGGTCCTCCGGCGCCTCGCCGGCGGGGAGGAGCGCGGCCGACAGCGGCGCGATGCCGGTCTCGGTGGAGCCGAAACTGTTGAGGAACGGCGCGCCCAGGCGGCGGCTCGCCTCGGCGACGACGGCGGGCGGGGTCAGGTCCGCCATCGCGCCGACGAAGCCGATCCCGCGCGGCGCAAGCGGTTCGGCGTCGAGCCGCGCGAACAGGCGTTCGTAAACGCCGGGCATCGTCACCAGCCAGCCCAGCCGGCGCGACGCGATCAGCGGCGCGAGGCGGTCGAGGTCGAAACCGTCGATCTGCGCCACCCGCCCGCCGATCAGCAGGCTGCCGATCGACAGGTCGGTCGAGGCCATGTGGAACATCGGCGCCCAGGCGGCGAAGGTGTCGGCGCGCGACAGGCCGAGGTCGATCGCGAACACCGCCACCCGGGCGATGAACGCGCGATGGCTTATGAGCGCGCCCTTGGGGCGGCCCGTGGTCCCGCCGGTGTAGAGGATCGCCAGGCCGTCCTCCGGATGGGCGGCGTCGGGCGGCTCCGAATCCGACGCGCGCTCCAGCATCGCCTCGTAACCGGCGCCGAAGACGACCGTCTCCAGCGGGCCGAGGCGGTCGGCGAAGCGCGGCGATGCGAGCGCCAGCCGCGGCTCCGCCAGCGCCAGGCAATAGTCGAGCTCGTCCGCGGCGAGGCGCCAGTTGAGCGCCGCGGCGATGGCGCCGAGTTTTGCGCAGGCGAACTCGGCCTCCACGTATTCGGCGCGGTTCTCCGACAGCACCGCGACGCGGTCGCCGCGCCCGACGCCGCGCGCGGCCAGCGCATGCGCGAGGCGGTTCACGCGCCGGTCGAGCGCGGCGTAGGTCCAGCACGCCCGCGCGTCCTCCACGGCGACGGAATCGGGGCGGATGCGCGCCTGCTGGCGCAGCAGGCCGCCCACGGTGGCGCGGCCGGCGGCGGCCATCGGGCTCGTCGTCATGCGCGCAGTCTAGCCCGGATTTCTCATAGTTTTGAGTGCACCGGGGTCCTGCCTGCGATATAGCGTTCTTGGACAAGGACTTATATCGGGGCAGGAGGGTTCCCCGATGCGAACGGAGCGTAGCGCGGCGTCCGGCGCGTTTCAAGCGGTTTCGGGCCGGGCTGTTGCGGTGGTTTTCGATGGCGGGTCGGTGACTTCGGACGCCGGCGCTCTGCCGCTCGGACAGGCGGACGCGAGGGTTGGGCTTGTGGACCGCCTTGCGGCTTGTTTCGCGGATCATCGCGATGGTCGGTTCGTAGAGCACTCGGTTCGGACGCTTGTGGGTCGGCGTGTGTTCGGGATTGCGCTGGGCTATGAGGATTTGATCGACCACGATGTGTTGCGCGGCGATCCGGTTATGGCGGTATTGGCGGGGAAGTTGCGCGCGAAGCGCCGGACCTGCGCCCCGGTTGCGGGGAAGTCGACGCCGAGCCGGTTGGAGTTGGGCGGTTCGTCTCCGTCCGGGGACAGCAAGATTGTCCATGACGGGTCGGCGATTGCGGATGTGTTGGCGGAGGCCAAGCGGACAGCGCGCGGAGCGCCGCGCCGGCGCGGCGCTTCGCGGACTTCGTGCGGTCCACGCGCGACAGTCGGAGCCGCGAGCGCCGCGTCGTCGGCAAGGCGGAATGGCCCCACGGCAAGGCCAACCCGCGCTTCGTCATCGCCTCGCTCGCCGCCAGCGCGCACGACGCCCGGAGCCTCTACGAGGACCTCTACCGCCAGCGCGGCGAGATGGAGAACCGCATCGAGGAATGCCAGTTCGACCTGTCCGCCGATAGCGCCTCGGCGCATAGCATGCGCGCCAACCAGCTCCGCCTGCGGTTCGCCTCGATAGCCTATGTGCTGCTGTGCGCCGTGCGCCGCCCCGGCCTCGCCCACACCCGCCTCGCCGCCGCCACCTGCGGAAGCCTGCGCCTCGAACCGCTCGAGATCGCCGCATGGGTCCGCGCGTCCGCCGCATCGAGATCGCGATGGACACGAACCATCCCTTCCAGGACGAGTTCCGCACCGCGCGAAGACGATTATCCGCCGCCGCAGCCTGAAGCGGCGCACGACTCGCCCTTCCCTTCGATAACGGAGACATCGCCAAGCCAAACCGCCCGTCGCCAGCCGGCGGGCGCTCCGACGCGCCTCGAAAACGGCGGCGACCGCGCAACCCGGAAAATTCCCGCGGACGCCGCACACCGTCCCTCAAACCATGGAGGCGTGCGCGAGCGCGCAGGACCCTCCGCTCCGGGGCGCGAGGTTCGGCCGGTCCCTCCGGCCTGCGTGACGCCGTTCGTGAGGCGCCGGAGGAGCGATGTGGCTTCCAGGGGGCCTGCGCATGTGGGGGCCAATTGGCGCGGGCGGCGTCGGGTTCGGATCGCGCTCGCGCCGGGATCCGCACGAATTTGCGGCGGGCGGGGGCGGCGGGTATGGTGGGCGCGCAGCCGCCCTACCGACGAGGCTTCGCGATGCGCTTCCACCGGCTCGCCGCCGCACTCGTATGCGCCGGGCTTCCCGCGCTCCCCGCAGGGGGAGCGGAAGACGGACTCGAACTCGCCATCGCCTTCTCCGCGCCGCCGGAGATCGACTCGGTCGAGGACCCGGTCACCGGAGAGGAGGAGTTCTCCGGAACCGTCGCCGGGACGGTCGAGGCGGACGGCGCCGGGCTGCTCGCCGGCGCGGAGGTGGATTGCGAGTTCGACGGCTACACCTTCGAGGCGCGGGGCTTCTCCTGCGGCTTCACCGACGCCGAGGAAGTGGCAGGGGTGTGCCTGTTCACCACCGGCGCCGGCGACACCGCGGTCGCCGAATGGCGCTGCCGGACCGGCGCGACGATGACCGCGGACGCGCGCTGCGAAGGCGCGGCGACATGGGTCGAGGGAACCGGCGCCCTCGCCGGCATTACCGGCGAGGCGCGCATCCACAGCGACCTGTTCCTGTTCCCCACCGAGGGCACGGCGCTCTGGAAGGGCCGGTGGAGCGCGCCGCGGCTGGCGGCGCTCACCCACTGAACGCCGCCGGCGCGAGAATCCTCGCGGCGCTCGCCGTCCTGCTCGCGGCGGCGGGCGCGCCGGGTGCCGGGGCGGAGGAGGACGCGGGCGGGGCGCAGACCTTCTCCATCCCCTATTTCACGACGACCGGCGGCGCGCTGGTGCGCGACATGACCTTCGCCTGGACGAGCCGGGGGCGGCTCGACCTCCGCGGCGAGAACGCGGTGCTGGCGCTCGCCGGGCTGCACGAGAAGCCGCGCCTGGACGGCGGCGTCGTCGCGGGCGCGGCGCTGGACGCCGGCGGGCTGTTCGTGCTGGCCGTCGGCGCGCCCTGCGGCCCGGCGCCGGCGACCGGGCCGGACAGCGTCGACCCGGAGACCGGCGCCGTGTGGGGCGACCGGTTTCCGACCCTCGTCATGGGCGACCTGGTCGCGGCGCAGAAAGCGCTGGCGGACAGCCTCGGCGTCAAGCGGATCCGCGCCGCCGCGGGCGCGGGGTTCGGCGGCGCGCTGGCGCTGGAGTGGCGCCGCCGCTACCCGCACATGGTCGACGCCGCGGTCGCGGCCGGCCCGCCGCCCGAGGCGGCGCCCGGCGACGAGTCGTGCCAGGCCGGCGTCCTCCGCCGCCATGGCGCGGCGGACGCGGCGGCGTTCCTCCCCGGCCCGGAGGCGGCGCGGGCGGCGTTGGCGGAGCTGCTCGCCGATTGAGCGGCGGCGCCGACCCTCAGGCGGGCGCGGCGAACACCCGCCGCAAGCCCTCGCCGAGGCTCCGCAGTTCCGCGCCCCGGAACGCCCCCGCCGCCGCCAGCGCGCGGTGGCAGGCGGGCAGATTGTAATGCGGGATCGCCGGGTAGAGGTGGTGCTCGATGTGGTGGTTCACGCGGTGCGGGAAGGCGAGCCACAGCAGCCACCGCGGCGCGAGGGTGGTGCGCGCGGCGGTGAGCGGCGAGGACGTATCGGCGACCGCGCCGTGTTCGAGCACCGCCCGCAGCCGCAGCAGCGCCTGCAACAGGGTGAGGGCCGGGACGACCCACAGCAACAGGTATTCGAGGAGGACTCCGCCCCACGCCGCGCCGCCGAGCAGCGCCGCCTGGACGGCGAGGACGAAGCGGCGGTCGCGCCGCGCCGCGGCGTGCAGCGCCGGGGCGGTGTCGCCGCCCGCCGCCTCCGGCCCCGCCGCCGGCGCGCCGAGGAAGTAGCGGTAGGTCTTCCATGCGGTGAGCCCGGCGAGGTCGCGCGCCAGCTTGCGCAGCAGGTAGAGGCGCCCGCGCGGATAGCCGCCATGCAGCGCCATGTCGGGGTCCGCCGCGCCGTAGAGGTGGTTGTGGTGCAGCCGGTGGAGGACGCGGTAGGCCGGCATCGAGATCCCGGCGACCGCGGCCATCGCGCGGCCCGCCGCGTCGTTGAGCGCGCGCGACGGGTAGAGCCGGTAATGCGCGGCGTCGTGGGCGAGCACGAACAGCGCGTGCTGCCGGGTGGCGACCAGGACCATGGCGGCGGCGAAAACCGCCGGATGGCCGGTCGCGGCGGCCGCGGCGACCGCGAGCGCGATGACCGCCGCCGTCTCCGCGACCGCCAGCGTCGCGCGCCGGGGATCGAGGCGGCTGAGGCGCTTGACCTCCTCCGGCGGCAGCGGGCGGCGGAGCCGGAGGTCGTCGCGGAATTCGCACCCGGCGGCGGAGTCGGTCATGCGGCGATACTACCAGCTGGACCGCCGCCCGGCCGCGGGCTTGTTCGCGGGCGGGTTTCATGAATAATCCGCCGCCTTGGCGCCGGGGCGGACCGGCGCGACCGGCCGCGGAACGCATGACCGACACCGCCGGCGCCGCCCGGGACGCGGCGCGCGACACCCTGCCCAAGCGCCTGCTGGCCCGCGCCGAAGACAGCGCGGACGGGGTGTTCCTGCGCGAGAAGGACTACGGCATATGGCAGTCGCGGACGTGGCGCGAGGCGGCGGCGGAGGCGCGCGCGCTGGCCCGCGGCCTCGCCGATATGGGGCTGGCGCGCGGCGACAAGGTGGCCATCGTCGGCGACAACCGCCCGCCGCTCTATCTCGCCATGGGCGCGGCGCAGATGCTCGGCGCGGTCCCCGTCCCCATCTACCAGGACTCGGTCGCCGACGAGATGCTGTTCATCCTCGAACACGCCGAGGTCCGCTTCGCCGTCGTCGAGGACCAGGAGCAGGTGGACAAGCTCTTGCAGGTCCGCCCCCGACTGCCGAACCCGGTGCGCATCGTCTATCGCGACCCGCGCGGGATGCGGCATTACCGCGACGACGCGCTCGCCCCCTACGAGGACGTCCGCCGCGCCGGCGCGCGCCTCGACGAGGCCGACCCCGGCGTCCTCGACCGCGAGATCGCCGAAGGGCGGGGCGGCGACGTCGCCATCATGCTCTACACCTCGGGCACCACCGGCAAGCCCAAGGGCGTGATGCTGAGCCACGACAACCTGGTCCGCACGTCGATCAACGGGATACGGCGCGACTCGCTGACCGCGCGCGAGGAGGTGCTGGCCTACCTGCCGATGGCCTGGGTGGGCGACCACCTGTTCTCGTTCAGCGAGGCCATCGTCGCCGGGTTCACGGTCAACTGCCCGGAGAGCGGGGCGACGGTGCTCCACGACCTGCGCGAGATCGGCCCGACCTATTTCTTCGCCCCGCCCCGCATATGGGAGAGCATCCTGACCTCGGTGATGGTGCGCATCGAGGACGCCGCCGCCGTCAAGAGGTGGATGTTCCGCTATTTCATGAAGGTGGCGGAGCGCGCGGGGGCGCGGCTGCTCGACGGCGCGCCGGTCGGACTCGGCGACCGGCTGCTCTACGCGCTGGGGAATTTGCTGGTTTACGGCCCGCTCAAGGACAATCTGGGCTTTTCGCGCATCCGCGTCGCCTACACGGCCGGGGAGGCCATCGGCCCCGAGATCTTCGCCTTCTACCGGTCGCTGGGCGTCAACATCAAGCAGATCTACGGGATGACCGAGGCCACCGCGCTGGTCTGCGGCCAGCGCGACGGAGAGGTCGACCCGGAGGCCGTCGGGACGCCCATGCCGGAGGTCGAGCTGCGCATAGGCGACGGCGGCGAGGTCCAGTTCCGCGGTCCGGGGAACTTCCTGGGCTATTACCGCGACGACGAGGCGACCCGCAGAATGCGCGGCGCCGACGGGTGGATCTCGTCGGGCGACGCGGGGTATTTCGACGGCGGCGGACAGCTGCGGATCATCGACCGCGCCAGGGACGTGGGCAAACTGGCCGACGGCACGCTGTTCGCGCCGAAATACCTGGAGAACAAACTCAAGTTCAGCCAATACATCCTCGAGGCGGTGGCGCATGGCGGCGGGCGCGAATTCGTGTGCGCCTTCGTCAACATCGACCTGGAGGCGGTGGGCAATTGGGCCGAGCGGCGCGGCCTCGCCTATACGAGCTACACCGACCTGGCGGGCAAGGCGGAGGTGTACGACCTGGTCGCCCGCGAGATCGCGTCGGTCAACGCCGGTCTGGCGGCGGACGAGGCGATGGCGGGGGCGCAGATCCGCCGCTTCCTCATCCTGCACAAGCAGCTGGACCCGGACGACAACGAGCTCACCCGGACGCGCAAGGTCCGCCGGCGGTTCGTCGCCGAGAAATACGCCGGACTCATAGACGCGCTGTTCGGCGGCGCGCGCGAGGCGCGGGTCGAGGCGCGGGTCGCGTTCGAGGACGGGCGCGAGGGCGTCGTCGAGGCGACGCTGAAAATCCGCGACCTGGAGCCGGCCGCGCCGCTCGCGCGGGCGGGCTGACGCGATGCCGGCGGAGAAGAGCCTCGGCGAGCCGCTGCTGGAGGTCGTGCGGGTGTCGCTGCGCTTCGGCGCGGTTCAGGCGCTCACCGACGTCTCGGTGGCGGTCCGCGAGCGCGAGATCCTCGCCATCATCGGGCCGAACGGCGCCGGCAAGACGTCGCTGCTCAACTGCATCAACGGCGTTTACCGCCCGCAGCAGGGGCGGATCTCCTTCGCCGGCGCGCCGCGCGGCGGGAAGGAGTCGCCGGCCGAGATCGCGCGGCGGGGGATCGCCCGCACCTTCCAGAACGTAGCCCTGTTCCGCGGCATGACGACGCTCGACAACATCATGACCGGGCGCAACGCGAAGATTTCGGGCGGGCTGTTCGCCCAGGCGCTGTATTGGGGCCCCTACCTCAAGGAGGAGCTGGCCCACCGCCGCGCGGTGGAGGAGATCATCGACTTCCTCGAGATACAGGACATCCGCAAGACTCCGGTCGGACGCCTGCCCTACGGCCTGCAAAAGCGCGTCGAACTGGGCCGGGCGCTGGCGGCCGAGCCGCGGCTGCTGCTGCTCGACGAGCCGATGGCGGGCATGAACGTCGAGGAGAAGGAGGACATGTCGCGCTTCGTCCTCGACGTGAACGACGAATTCGGCACCGCCATCGTGTTGATCGAGCACGACATGAGCGTGGTCATGGACATATCCGACCGGGTCGCCGCGCTCGACTACGGGCGGGCGATCGCCGACGGCGCGCCGGACGAGGTGCGGCGGAACCCGGCGGTGATCGAGGCGTATCTGGGGATCGGCGCGTGAGCCGGAAGGGAGGCCCGGGCGATGGGTGAGGGGTTCGCGCCAGAGTTCTTCCTGTTCCTGGAGGTGCTCATCGGCGGGCTGATGTCGGGGATCATGTATTCGCTGGTGGCCCTCGGCTTCGTGCTGATCTTCAAGGCGTCGGGGATATTCAACTTCGCGCAGGGCGCGTTCGTGCTGTTCGCGGCGCTGACCTTCGTGAGCCTGCTGGAGGCGGCGCTGTTCGGCGACGGCGCGGGGTGGATCTACTTCGCCTTCTGCCTGCTGGCGACGCTGGCGGCGATGGCGCTCTACGGGGTCGCCGTCGAGCGGGTGGTGCTCAGGCCGCTGGTGAACCAGCCGCTAATCATCCTGTTCATGGCGACCATCGGCCTCAACTTCTTCACCGAGGGCTTCGCGCAGCTGGCGTGGGGCACCGAGGTGCATGCGCTCGACATCGGCGTCCCCGACGAACCCTGGGCCTGGCTGCTCGACAACGCCAACATGTACGTCACCGTCTTCGACATGGCGGCGGCGGGGATCGCGGCGGCGCTGGTGCTGGCGCTCAGCCTGTTCTTCTCGCGCACCCGCACCGGGCGGGCGCTGCGGGCGGTCTCCGACGACCACCAGGCGGCGATGTCGGTCGGCGTCCCGCTGCAGCGCATCTGGGCCATCACCTGGGGGGTCGCCGGGGCCATCGGCCTCATCGCCGGCGTCCTGTGGGGCGCGAAACTGGGGGTGCATTTCAGCCTTGCGCTGCTGGCGCTCAAGGCGCTGCCGGTGCTGATCATCGGCGGCTTCGATTCGATCACCGGCGCCGTCGTCGGCGGCCTCATCGTCGGCGCGGGGGAGAAGCTGGCGGAGTTCTACCTCGCCGCCGCGGTGGGCGGCGCGCTGGAGAACTGGTTCCCCTACATCCTCGCCACGCTGTTCCTGCTGGTCCGCCCGCAGGGGCTGTTCGGCGAGAAGATCATCGAACGGGTCTGACGGGGGCCGCGCCGTGATCTACCGCGAAGCCGGGCAGTTCAAGACCGCCTACGCCGCCGACCAGGGCGTCTTCCCCATCCGCCAGGACCGCTGGGCGGTGGGGGCGATCTGCGTCCTCGCGCTCGTCGCGGTCCCGGCGCTGGCGAGCGAATACCTGCTCCAATCGGTGCTGCTGCCGTTCCTGCTCTACGCCATCGCGGCGATGGGGTTGAACATCCTGCTCGGCTATTGCGGGCAGATCTCGCTGGGGACGGCGGGGTTCATGGCGGTCGGCGCGTTCACCGCCTACAAATTCGCCACCGCGTTCGCGTGGCTGCCGGCGCCGGTCCTGTTCGTCCTCGCCGGCCTGATGGCGGCGCTGGTGGGGGTGGCGTTCGGCCTGCCGTCGCTGCGCATCAAGGGGTTCTACCTCGCGGTGACGACGCTGGGCGCGCACTTCCTGATCGAATGGATCCTCACCAATTTCGGCTGGTTCAAGAACTATTCGCCGTCCGGGGTCATCACCGCGCCGCCGGTGACTCTGCTGGGCTACCCCGTCGAGTCGGCGGCGTCCAAATACGTGTTCACGCTGGTCGTGGCGATCCTGCTGGCGGCGGCGATGCGGAACATGGCGCGCGGCGCGCTGGGGCGCGCCTGGATGGCGGTGCGCGACATGGACGTCGCCGCCGAGGCGATCGGCATCGACCTGCTGCGCACCAAACTGCTGGCGTTCGCGGTGAGCTCGTTCTATTGCGGCGTCGCCGGGGCGATGTACGTCTTCTTCTACGTCGGCACGGTGGAGCCGCAGGCGTTCACCATCAACCTGGCGTTCTTCGTGCTGTTCATGGTGATCATCGGCGGCCTGGGGACGGTGCTCGGGTCGTTCCTCGGCGCCGGGTTCATCGTCGTCCTGCCCATCGCCATCAGCAACGCGCTCGGCGCGGTAGCGCCGAACGCGCCGGGCGGGGTGGCGTCGAACCTCGAACTGATCGTGTTCGGCGCCCTGATCGTGTTCTTCCTGATCGTGGAGCCCGCCGGGCTGGCGCGGCTCTGGGCCATCGCCAAGGAGAAGCTGCGCAGCTGGCCGTTCCCCTACTGAGGGCCCTCGTCGAGGGGGCCCGTCGAGAAGTCGAGAAGGAGGCGAGGAGATGACGATTTTCCGCGCGGCCGGCGCCCTGGCGGCGGCGGCCCTGCTCGCCGGCCCGGCGCCGGCGCAGGACGAGGAGGACATGCAGTTCTTCCCGGTCAACGCCTACTGGACCGGGCCCTACGCGGCCGGCGGCTCCGCCTTCGGCGGCGGGCTGATCGACTACATGAAGATGCTCAACACGCGCGACGGCGGGGTTAACGGCGTCAAGCTGTTCTGGGAGAAGTGCGAGACGCAATACCAGAACGACCGCATCGTCGAGTGCTACGAGCGCATGAAGAACCGCGGCGCCGGCATGGCGCTGTTCCACCCCATGAGCACCGGCGGCACCTATTCGGTGTTCGAGCGCGCGGCGGAGGACGAAATCCCGGTGCTCAGCATCGGCTACGGGCGGACCGACGCCTCCGACGGGCGGGTGTTCCCCTACCTGTTCCCGCTGTTGACCAACTACTGGTCGCAGAACACGGCGAAGATCCGCTTCATCGGCCAGCGGGTGGGCGGGATGGAGAACCTCGCCGGCCTCAAGATCGCCAACATCTACCACGACTCCGCCTACGGGAAGGAGACCATCCCGGTCCTCGACCGCCAGGCCGGGATTTACGGTTTCGACGTGCGCCACTTCCCGGTGGTGCATCCCGGCGTGGACCAGAAGGCGACGTGGCTCCAGGTGGCGCGGCGCTACCGCCCGGACTGGGTCATCCTGCGCGGCTGGGGGGTGATGAACCCGACGGCGCTGAAGGAGGCGGCGCGGGTCGGCTTCCCGCGCGACCGCATGGTCGGCGTGTGGTGGTCGGGCGCCGAGGAGGACACCGTCCCGGCCGGCGACGCCGCCGAGGGCTTCATCGCCGCCGGCTTCCACCCGTCGGGGACCGGTTTCCCGGTCATCCAGGACATCGTGGCGCATGTTTACGACGCCGGCGAGGGGGAGCTGCCGCGCGAGCGGCTGGGCTCGATCTACTACAACCGCGCCGTCGTCTGGGGCATCGTCTCCATCGAGGCGATCCGCAAGGCGATGGACATGTTCGGGAATCGCCCCGTGTCCGGCCCCGAGGTCCAGCAGGCGCTGGAGACGCTGGAGATGACGCCGGAGCGGATCGCCGAACTGGGCGCGACCGGGCTGGTCCCGCCCTTCGCGGTGACCTGCGCCGACCACGAGGGCGGCGCCGCGGTGATGTTCCAGCAATGGCGCGGCGGCGCGTGGGTTCCGGTCTCCGACTGGGTGGAGACGGACCGCGCGCTGGTGCGGCCGATGATCGAGGAGTCGGCGGCGCAATACGCGGCGGAGCAGGGCGTCGCGCCGCGCGACTGCCCGGCGCCGTAACGGCGGGGGCGCGGGATGACGGCGGCGGCGGCAACGGAGTCGGCGGCGGAGTCGGCGACGCTTCTTGGCGCGGAGGCGCCGCTGCTTTCGGTCAACAACATCGAGGTCGTGTACGACCGCGTCATCCTGGTCCTCAAGGGGGTGTCGCTGGCGGCGCCGAGGGGGGCCATCGTCGCCCTTCTCGGCGCCAACGGCGCCGGCAAGTCGACGACGCTCAAGGCGATCTCGAACCTGCTGCGCTCCGAGCGCGGCGAGATCGTCAAGGGCCGCATCGATTACGACGGCGTCCGCATCGACGGCGCGAGCCCACCGGAGCTGGTCCGGCGCGGCGTCGTCCAGGTGATGGAGGGCCGCCACTGCTTCGAGCACCTGACGGTGGAGGAGAACCTGCTGACGGGGGCCTACACCCGCCGCGACGGCCGCGACGCGGTGCGCCGCGACCTGGACATGGTCTATGGCTACTTCCCCGCGCTGAAGCGCCGCTCGGGCAGTCTGGCGGGCTATATTTCCGGCGGCGAGCAGCAGATGACGGCGCTGGGCCGCGCATTGATGGCGCGCCCGCGGCTGATCCTCCTCGACGAGCCGTCGATGGGCCTGGCGCCGCAGCTGGTGGAGGAGATATTCGCCATCGTCAAGCGGCTCAACGAGGAGGCGGGGGTGAGCTTCCTGCTCGCCGAGCAGAACGCGACCGCGGCGCTGCGCTACGCCAGTTACGGCTACATCCTGGAGAACGGACGCGTGGTCCTCGACGGCGAGGCGGCGAGCCTGCGCGAGAACGCGGACGTCAAGGAGTTCTATCTCGGCCTGAGCGAGACGGGCCGCAAGAGCTACCGCGACGTAAAGCACTACCGCCGCCGCAAGCGCTGGCTGGCGTAGCGGGCGGCGCGATCCGCCGGGGAACGGCGCGCGCCGCAGGAACGGAAAACGCCGTCGGCCCGGCGCCGCGTTCCGGGATTGCGGGCGGGCGATTCCGGGAATTCCGGGATAACCGGGCGGGGCCGTGCGGTTCCCGGATCCGGGATTGCGGGATTCGCACTTGCGGGATTTGCGGGATGCGAGGCGGGCGATTCCGGGAATTCCGGGATAACCGGGCGGGGCCGTGCGGTTCCCGGATCCGGGATTGCGGGATTCGCACTTGCGGGATTTGCGGGATGCGAGGCGGGCGGGCTTCCGGGACGGGGGAATTCCGGGATAACCGGGCGAAGCGACGCGGTTCCCGGATCCGGAATTGCGGATGCGCGATTTCGGGATACGAGCCGTCGGCGTGTCGCGCTTCGCGCGAGGCGGGCGGGACGCCCGCGCACCCGGGATAGGAGAGTTCCGGGATAACCGGGCGGGGCCGCGCATGGGCGCGGCGTGCGATTCCCCTGGGAGCGCCGGCGTCCTCGCCGGCCCGCGCGAAGCGCGCTCGCGGCCATTGCGAAAGCCGGCGACCGACGGGCGCGCGCACGGGTCGGGGCTGGCGCGCAACCGGGCGGGGCGGCGCGCCGTCATCGACGATGCCGGCGAGGACGCCGGCGGTCCCAGGGGAGATCGGTGGGGTGGGATTCGGGCCATGCACACGCCTCGTGAATTGCGCCTTCGGGATTCCGGGAGAGGCCGCGCGCCGAGGCGCTGCTTGTCGGCGCGGCGGCGTGCGCCGACGGGCCCGCGGGGATCCGGATCGCCTCCCCATTAAAGCGCGTTCGCGGGCCTTGCGGGAGAGGACCATGGTCCGCCCGGCCCGGCGCCGTCGGCGGCGGCGACCCCGGCCCCGGCGAAGCGCGCCGCGGCCGAAAAACCGGAGGGGATTGACCGCCTCGCCGGGACAAGGCAATCTGGAGTCCGCTCGCCGAGCGGATGGGCGATGCCGCGATTCGCGCATGGCGACCGTCGACGCAAGATTCGGGACGGGAAGTAGCTGGAGGAGGACGTCGCATGCCCGACCGCAAACCCCGAACGTCCGATGGCGGCCCACGGAATCGAACGGAGGGAAAGCCGGACCGAGATCGATCCGATCGTTCATCTGCGTCCGGAAGCATTGATTTTGCGGACGTTGCGGACGGAGGAGCGATCACGGTCACCAATATGCTGAAACCCGAACACCCTACCCGCCCGGAGCGTCCCCCGAAGGGAAAAGACGACTAGAACGATGGACGATCTCGACGACAGGACATACGATCTCCTCTTCGCCGTCCGGCGTTCGGTTCGCTATCACGACCGGCGGCGGCGTTTCTACGAGATATGGAACACCGTCACAGTCGCGGGCGCGGCGGTCGGCGGGGCGTCGGCGATAACCGCCTTGATGGCCGACTCGGCGACGATCTCGGCTGTGGCGTCGGCCTCGGTCGCGCTGCTGGGCGCGCTCGATCTCGCGGTCGGAACGGCGCGCCGCGCCGACCGCCACGGCGATCTCGCGAGGCAGTTCATCGTGCTGGAGCAGGCGTTCGCCCACGGACGCAATCTCGACGACGGTGAATACGAAACCCTGACGCGGCGGCGGCTGGAGATCGAATCTAGCGAACCGACCGTGCTCCGGTTGCTCGACGCCATGTGTCATTTCGAGGTCCTGCGCTCGCTCGGCGACGTCAAACGCCATCCCCGGGTTCCCTGGCTGCGGCGGGCGTTGTCGCAATGGTTGAGCCAGACCGACTACGCGCTTCGCCTCGGAGAAGCCGCCGGCGAGACGTGAATGCGGGGCACGGCCAGCGTGGGCGCACAGGCGATATGAGCCAAGAATTCGATCAAGACACATTGCGCGCGGAATACGACTTTTCCGATGGTGTCACGGGCGCACACTATCGAGCGTTCAACCGGGGCAGCAACGTGGTTTTTCTGGATCCCGACGTGGCCGCGATATTCAAGGACTCTGAATCAGTCAATTCGGCGCTGCGCGCGCTGGCGCGGGTCGAGGAAGCCAATGCGGGCGGCGAACGCTAATTTTTCTCTCCAATCTGTGGCTTGAGCGTATAGGGTTGAATTTATCATATCCATCGCCACTACCAAGAGATAGGCGACCGTCGCAGATTTGGGGCTTGGAAAAAGTCGTTCGCCTGCGTAAATGGATTCGATGATCCGAAAGACACCCAAGGATCTTTCGGCTTTCCACCCCTTGCTGGATGCCCTATCCTGATCATCTGATCACATGGCAAATTCGGCGGGATTATATCCATATCACGCGGCAGAACTCCAAAAAATATGCAGAACACATCGTTTCTGCATACCAAAGACTCGATCACCTGTCTAATAAGAAATGACCAGCCAAATCTCATATGTGCATTTCTTACTCCTTCCGGTGGATTTGAAGTTATATCTACCGGAATGGTCAATGTAGTGTTCAAGAGCAAAACTCCCTCTTGGGTCGCCCAGTGCATGAGATCTGGAGATGTTTGATAGCCTTGGGGAAATTTTTTGAATATACTTTTCAGTGAAGATGGCAGCTGAGGGGTAGAGGTGCCTACTGGGACAGCAAAAGCGAGACCAATTGCAAGTCGCCGGTTGTACTGCGGATAGGGATCCTGCCCGACAATCACGACACGAACGTCCTTCCGCCTGGTCAGTTCAAACGGCCGTAAAATGCTTCCCGCCGCAGGTAAAACTGGACGTCCTTCATCTGCCAGATGCGCGCATACGGTAGTGAATTGTCCATTGGTGAAGAATGGCAATTGCTTCCATTCATCGATCTTTCTGACGGATTGTAACAATGGGATCACGTTCACGGCCTTCACCTCTGTCCGATTTGCGTTGCCGGTTCCGAACCGGGAAACGGGCGCGTGGGTCGATAGCGGGTCGGCGCGCCGTCGCCGGCAATTATGCGCCGCGCGACGTCGGCGAAATGCTGCACCTCGGCCGGCGCCAGAGAGCGCCCCAAGACGGTTCGTTCGCGATACGACAGCCATTTCTTGAGCGCCTGATAGCCGCCCAGCTTGTAGTTCCAGACCGTGGCGGGGATGTTCCGCCAGAAGGCTCTATCGTTAAGATACACGTCGAGGGTCGTTCCGTCAAGGGCGGGGTTGGCGGCGCGTTCCTCCGGCGTCGGAGCACGCTCGACGATGCGGCCTTGTCCGGGCATGACGGCGCCGCCCGCGCCAAGATGGCCCCATCCGGCGGTGAGCGCGAAATCGCCGCCCACCATGTTGCGCCCGTCCACGGTGGAGGGGACGGCGATGGCGGCGAGGTCGGGGCGCAGCGGGGCTTGCGTCACGCCGGGGACGGGCGCTTCGGGGTCGAGCAGGCGGGCGAGTTCGCGGCCTCGCGCCGCCGATTGCGCGAGCGTGTCCGCCGCGCCTTTCGCGCCGCCGTCGGGCCAGCCGGGGAGGGGGATGCGCGGCCACTCCATGCGCAACGCGCCGGCGTTCGCCTTGCGGTAGGCAGGATCGTGCAGGGTGGCGAGAACATGATGGAACAGGTCTTCGGCCGTCGCGCCGAGATGCTCAAGGTAGCAATGGGCCGGGCCCGACAGATTGGAGCGCCGCCCCGCATCGTCGCCACCGTCGCGAAGCCAGACGGGAAAGAAACTCGACATGCCGTTGCCGAAATTGTCGGCAAGGTCGCGAACGAGCGTCCCTCGCGAGAAATCTTCCCTCGCCTCGTGTTTGCGCGCTTCGATCCAGAGATTCCCCGCGAAAACATGTTGCTTGTAGCTGGCGCGTTTCGCGTCGAGCAGATCGGTGTCCGCCTCCCAATACAGCCAGCGGTTGTCGAACGGGCGGTAGGCGTAGCGCACGAACCCATCCGGGTTTGGACCGCCGCGCGCAAGCAGCGTGTCTCGCGCCGCGCGCGCGTCGAAACCCGACGTCTCCTTCATCGCCGCCGGGTAGCGCCGCGCGATCTCCTCATGGCTCAATGACGGGTCGAAATACTCCCCGATACGCGCCTTCAGACGGTCGAGATCGGTATCGATAAGGAAGCCGTTGCGACTCGTCTTCACGCCAGGAAACGATACGGGCAATAACTCCGGCAGCGTCGGCCAATCGAACCACTTCTTGCCAACGGTAGCCGGCTTGAACGGCAAGCCGAGCCGGAGATCGGAGGCCAACGTCGCATACCCCGAATCGATGGCGGGAGAGTCGAGGCTCTCCAGCATCGCCTGCCGCCGATCCGCCGCGCGCGCCTGGGCAAAATCCCGGTAGCGGAGGCGCGCTCCTGTCGATGGCGCCACAGAATCCCGCCACCGCGACAGCAACGCGACACTCACGCCGACCTTGATGCCCGGAGATTGCCCTTGCAGGGCGAACACCGTCTCGCTGGTTCGCCCGTCGGGCGCGTATTCCGAGATAATCCGGTCGCCGTGCAGGTTGTCGATCCGCACCGCGTCGAACGCCTCCAGGTAGCGCTCGCGCATCGCCGTGAACGACAACCCGTCCAGCCACGAATAGTTCGACACGAAACACACCACGCCCCGGCCCGTCGCCTCCGCTATCCGACGCTCCGCCATGCGGAAAAACCGCACGTAAAGGTCGTTCAGACCCTGCCCCTCCGGCTTGCGGACGCGGCGCGGCGCGCGGTAGGCGTCGGACAGCGCGCGCTCCTCGTCCACCGCCATCCCCGCGAAGCCGTTGTAAGGCGGGTTGCCCAACACCACGAGAATCGGCGCGTCGCGCTTCACGCGCTCCGCACGGTCGCGCTCCTCCTCCAGTTCCGGGAACGGCAACGGCGCCGCCGTCCCCGGCTCCCACCCCGTCAGCGCATTGGTCAGGAACACCTGCGCCCGCTCCCCGTCGCCCAACGGCGCGTCCAGCGCCCGCAGCGCAAGCCCAACCTGCAAATGCGCAACCGCGAACGGCGCAGGCATGATCTCGAAACCGAACACGCGATCCAAAGCCGCGCGCCGCACACGCGAACCCGCCAGAGCGCCCAAACCCTGCCCTTGCAGGTTCGCCGCTATACGCCGCAACACCTCCGCCAGATACGCCCCCGTCCCGCAACACGGGTCGAGGACGTAGACGTTCTCCGCCGCCAGACCCTCCGAAATCCCCAGATCGTCCTTCAGCGAACGGTCCACCCGCGCCACCATGTAGCGGACAACCTCCGACGGCGTGTACCAAACCCCCAACTGCTTGCGGAGTGCGGGGTCGAACGCCTCGAGGAAGGGTTCGTAGAAGTAGGGCACCGCCTCGCCCTCGTCGAAGCGGGCGAAGAACGCCGCCCGGTCCACCCGGTCCAGCGCCGCAGACGTCCAGTCCAGAACCTCCACCAGACCCAACGGTTGCAGGCGGCCCGGATCCGACAGCTGCTGGAACAGCGCCCGCAACACCGGGGCGCGCAAGTGCCAGACGGCGGTCCGCCAGTCGAACCCGTCCGCCGGCGGCGGCGACTGGCGCGCCCACAGGACCCAGGCGGAGAACACGCCGTAGAACAGCGTTTGCACCAGCGTCGAACGGAAGAACCGCGCCCCCCGGCCGCCCTCGAAACGCGCGCCCAGCGCCTCCTCCAGCGCCGTGCGCACCGCCGCCAGCGCGGGCGCGTCCCCCGCCGCCTCGACGCGCGCCAGACCGTCGCGGGCGTAGGAGGCGAGCAGCCACGCCAGGTCGCGCGGCTCCGCCAGCGCCGCGCGGTGCGACAGCGCGCGGGAGAGATACTCGCCCAACGCCGCGCCGGCCTCGCGCGCGAAGGCGCGCGGGCGCTCCAGCCGCGCCGCGAATTCCGCCGCGCTTCCAGCGAGGCGGAAGGTCTCCAGCCTTGCGGGGCGTCCGTCGGCGCCGGCGCCGACGAGCACGAAATCGCGGGTGTTGGTGACGAGGACGAGGCGGTAGCGCCCCCAATAGCGGCTCACCTGTTCGCCATCCGCCGTCATCCACGCATCGTCGCGGGCGGACTTCACCTCGACGACGCCGCGCTCGGGCGCCTGCCCCGGCCGCGGCTTGCCGCGCTGCGCCTGCTTCGCCGCATAGAGGCCGAAATCGGGCCGCCCCGCGCCCTGGTCGGCGAGTTCGCTGACGCAAAACACCTTCGGCTTGAGCGCCGCGCCGACGGCGTTGAGCAGGTTCGCCAGCGCCGGGTAGCGGGATTCCTCCCCCGTCGCCCCGCCGGACGCGCCCACGCGCCGCAGTTCGGCGAAGAACGCCTCGGCGGCGGATTCCAGTTGCGATTTCGTTCCGGCCATCGGTTACGTTATGCGCGAATGCGCCGGACAGCGCAACCCCGGGAGAGCGCGCGTGGGCGCTCCGCGCCGAGACCCGGGATCGACATCGTCCGCGCGCGGTTCGCGAGGCCGGACAGGGAGTCCGGCGCCGCGCGCGCCCGGACGAATCGAAGCGCAATCGAACCGGCGTCAGCCGGCGGCGAGGCGTTCGGCGGCGGCGGGCGCGAAATAGGTCAGCACGCCGTCCGCCCCGGCGCGCTTGAACGCCGCCAGGCTCTCCATCATCGCCGCATCGCCGTCGATCCAGCCGTTCGCGGCGGCGGCGCGGAGCATGGCGTATTCGCCGCTCACCTGGTAGGCGAAAGTCGGCAGGCCGAACGCGGCCTTCACCCGGTGGACGACGTCGAGGTACGGCAGGCCCGGCTTGACCATGACCATGTCGGCGCCCTCGGCGACGTCGAGCGCGGCCTCGCGCAGCGCCTCGTCGCCGTTGGCGGGGTCCATCTGGTAGGTGCGCTTGCCCTCCGGCCCCAGCGCGCCGGCGGCGCCCACGGCGTCGCGGAACGGGCCGTAGAAGG
This sequence comes from Alphaproteobacteria bacterium, assembly GCA_965242575.1. Lineage (GTDB taxonomy): Bacteria > Pseudomonadota > Alphaproteobacteria > UBA7887 > UBA7887 > JANQOH01. Next base: position 143,421 of record OZ251461.1, on the reverse strand, counting down.
CGGAGGCGTATTTCGCCGAATACGCCATGATCCGCACCGCCTCGAACCCCTCTGCGTCGAGCGCGGCGCGGATCGCGCCCACCCGCCCGTCCATCATGTCGGACGGCGCGACGACGTGGCAGCCGGCGCGCGCCTGGACCAGCGCCTGGACGGCGAGCGCCTCCACCGTCTCGTCGTTGACGACGTATCCGCCGCGCACCAGTCCGTCATGGCCGTGGGTCGTGTAGGGGTCGAGGGCCACGTCGCAGACGACGCCGATACCGGGCGCGGCCCGCGCCGCCGCGCGCACGGCGCGGCACGCCAGGTTGTCCGGGTTCCGCGCCTCCGCGCCGTCGGCGGTCTTGCGCGCCTCCGGGACGGCGGGGAAGACGGCGATGGCGGGGATCCCGAGCTCGCGGGCGCGCCCCGCGGCGTCGGCGAGCGAGGCGAGCGAGTGGCGGACGATCCCCGGCATCGACGGGACCGGCGCCGGGTCCGCGCCCTCATGGACGAAGACCGGCCAGACCAGGTCGGCGGCGGCGAGCCGCGTTTCCGCGACCAGCCGCCGCGACCAGTCGTCGCGCCGGTTGCGGCGCGGCCGGCAGGCCGGATACCGGCCGATGTCGAAAGGCAGGCGCGCTCCGCTCACGGCGTCTCCCCCGCGCGATGGGCGGCCATATTAGGCCGCGCGCGCCGCCGCCGCCAGCGCCCGCCAGGCCGCGCCGCATCGCAAACCGCGGGCCGCTACGCCGGCGCGGAGGCGAAGCGGGCGAATTCGTCGGCCGGCAGCGGCAATCCGATCAGATGGCCCTGGACTTCGTGGCAGCCGAGATCGCGAAGCACCGCCAGCTGCGCCTCGGTCTCGACCCCCTCGGCGAGCACCGTCATGCCCAGGTTGCGGCCCAGCTGGACGATGGCGCGCACGATCTCCAAATCGGGCGGATGGACCGCCACGCCGCGCACGAGCAACCGGTCGATCTTGAGCTTCCCCACCGAGATCCGCTTGAGGTAGTTGAACGACGCATAGCCGGCGCCGAAATCGTCTATCGCCAGCTCCACGCCGATCTCGACGAGGCGGTCGAGCACCGCCATGGCGTCGGGCGCGTCGGGCATCAGCGCGCGCTCGGTGATCTCCAGCCCCAGCAGGCGCGGGTCCAGCCCGGTTTCCTCGAGGCTGGCGCGCACGCGGTCGCACAGCGCCCCGTCGTGGAACTGCTTCGCCGAGACGTTGACCCAGATCGGCGCGGGGGGGACTCCCCGGCGCGTCCATTCGGCCAGCTGCGCGCAGGCGCGGCCTATGACCCACCCGCCGATGTCCACGATCAGCCCGGCGGTCGCCTCGGCGTGTTCGATGAAGTCGCCGGGCAGGAGCAGCCCGCGTTCGGGATGCCGCCAGCGGAGCAGCGCCTCGCCGCCGACCGGGCGCGCATCGACGAGGCTCGCCTGCGGCTGGTAGTGCAGCTCCAGGCGGTCCTCGGCGAGGGCCCGGCGCAGGCCGTCGGCGACCGTCCGACGCTCCTCCTCCCGGCGGCCCAGCTCCTCGGCGTAGAACTCGACCGGGCGGCGCGGCGACTCCGCCTTGGCGCGGTAGAGCGCCAGGTCGGCGTTCCCCAACAGCGCGTCGACGTCCCCCGCGTCGTCGGGGAACAGCGTCGCCCCGATGCTGGCGCTGGGGCGCAGGGGGCGGCCGTCGACGTCGACGGGGGCCTCGAGCGCGGCGGCCACGCGGCGGGCCAGCGCCTCCGCGCCGTCGGCGGACGCGACGCGCGGCAGGACGATGGCGAACTCGTCGCCGCCGAACCGCGCCACCGTGTCGGCGGCGCGCAGGCAGCCGCGCAGCCGCCGCGCCACCTCCGCCAGCAGGCGGTCACCGGCCGCGTGGCCCAGAGTATCGTTGACCTGTTTGAAGCCGTCGAGATCGAGCATCAGCACCGCCGCCTTGCGCCCGTCGCGTTCGGCCTGCCGCATCGCCTGTTCGAGCCGGTCCCTGAACAGGGCGCGGTTGGGCAGCCGGGTGAGCGCGTCGTGGTAGGCGAGGAAGACGTCGCGCGCGACGAGCAGGGTCAGGACGCGCGCGCCGTCGGGCAGCGGCCCGGCGCGGACCTCCAGCGGCAGCGGCGCGCCGGACAGCGCGCGGAACGGAACCTCGACGGCGCCGCGCGCGCCGGACAGCGCGTCGTCCAGCGCGGCGGCGCCCTTCGGATCGAGGAGCGAGTCCAGTTCGGCGCCGGCGAGCGCCTCCGGCCCATCGGCGCCGAACAGCTCCGCCCCGCGCCGGTTGACGAAGAGGACGCGGCGCCCGTCCAGCACCATCGCCACGTCGGCGGCGGCCTCGGCGAGGACGCGCCAGCGCTCCTCGCTGGCGTCGCGCGCCGCCAGCGCGCGCTTGAGCTCGCCGACCGCCGTCCAGCAGGACAGGACGCCGCCGTCGGCGAGGCGCGATTCGCGGACGCGGAACCATGCGCCGGGCGCCAGCTCCACCTCGCGCGCCGCGCCGCCGGAGTCGCGGCGTCCGGCGCGCCAGCTCCGGAGCCACGCATTGCGGTCGGGCCGCGCCGAGGCGACGGCGCCGGCGTCGACGGCGCGGTAGAGCCAGGATTCGAAATGCAGGCCGGGCCGGACCTCCGCCGCGAGCGCCGGGACCAGGTCGCGGAAGCGCGCGTTCGCCCAGCGCAGGCGGTCGCCCGAATCCCACGCCGCGACGGCGGCGTCGAGAGAATCGGCGATCTCGAGGGCGTCGATCCTGTGGACGGCGGGCGGCGTCGGCGCCATGCGGGGCGGCGCTACTCCGCGGCGAGCGCCGCCGGGGAGTCGTCGAGCAGGCCGGCCTCCGCCAGCGCGGCGCGCAGCGATTCGATCTCCGCCGCCGGCAGTCGGACCAGCGGCGGGCGGACCACGGCCTTGCCGAGCTTGCCCAGCAACACCAGGCATTCCTTCATGCGGTTGTGCATGTCGAGGAAGGGCTCGGCGTAGAACGCGCGCGCCAGCGGGTGGATGCGGTCGTTGACCGCGCGCGCGCGCGCCAGGTCGTTCGCCTGCGCCGCCTCGAACAACTCGACCTGCAACGGCGCGATGACGCTGCCCGCGCCCGACAGCAGGCCGCCCGCGCCCATCGCCAGCGACGCCATGAGCCAGGCCGAATGGGTGGTGAGCAGCGTCACCGGGCGCGGCAACGACTGGAAGACGCGGGTCTGCCGCTCGTGCAGCGCCGGGTCGTTCGACCAGTCCTTCACCGCGGCGATGGAGGGAACCGCGTCGAACAGCGCGAGCAGGGTCTCGAACGGGTAGCCCAACCCCGTCGCCGCCGGATACTGGAACACGATCAGCGGCAGGCCGGTCGCCTCCGCGATGGTCCGGAAATGCGCCAGCGCCATCTCCGGCCGCAGCCGCCCGCCCATCGCCATGCTCTGCGGCGGGAACACGAGGAGCGCCGACGCGCCCTCCTCCTCCGCCATCCGCGCGAGCCGCGCCGCCTCATGGCTGCCGTCGGCGTAGATCCCCGAGATCAACGGCAGGCGGTCGCCGACCTCCTCCAGCGAGAAGGCGAGCGCGCGGCGCTGTTCGTCGAACGCGCAGGCGTGGACCTCGGAGGCGTGGCCGTTGACCGCGATCGCCGACAGGCCGCGCGTCGCCGCCACGTCGCGCAGATGCTCCCGCGTCGACGCCTCGTCGATGGAGAAATCGTCGTGGAACGCCATCAGCGTCGCCGGAACGACGCCCGATGGCCTGTAACCGGGAAACTTCCGCATGGCCCGCTCCTCCGCCGCGTCCTTTCTCCGATATAGCCCTAGAGCAGCGTCGCCGCCACTTCCGCGCCGCCGCGCGCCGCCGACAGGTAGCCGGCGTAGACGACCGAGACGCAATCGGCGGCCAGCGCCGAGTCGCTCTCCGCCGCCTCGCCGTCGGCGATGGCGCGGTAGAACGCCTCGATCTCCTGCGGGAAGCCGGTGAAGTGGTCCTCGTCGGGCGCGGTCGGCGCCCAGCCCTGCTTCGTCCCGATCTTCTCGACCACGTAGACGTCGCGGAAGGCGGACTCGACCGGGTTGTAGGTCTGCATCGCCGTGTTGGGGTTGATGTTGCAGACGGCGCGGTGGTTGTTGGCGCAAATCTCGATCCAGTTGTGGATCCCGCCCATGACGATCTCCGAGGCGAAGATGTCGGCGATGGTCCCGTCCGCGAAGACGACGTGGAGGACGCCGAAATCCTCCACGTCGCGGTAGTCGGCGCGCAGATGGCCGGCGTCGCGGTAGGCGGGCAGGCGGGTGATCTCGTGCGTCCGCGCGCTCACCGCCGCCGGGCGGATGGGTTCGCCGTTCGCCGCGCGGCCCTCGACGCGCTTGAGGTAGAGCGCCGCGGCGAGCGGGTGGCACGCCTTGCCGATCAGCGAGCCGCCGCCGGCCTGCGCCCAGACCCCGTAGGCCGGCGAGTGGGAGCCCGAATGCGCCTCCTCGCCGTGCATCCAGAGGATTTGCGCGCCGGTCTTCTCGACGATCTCGCGCTCTTTCTGGATCGCCGGGGCATAGACCCAGTTCTCGGCGTAGAACAGGCGCCCGGCGCTTTCCGCCTCGGCGGCGCGCATCCGCGCGACGCTGGCGAGCGCCGCATCATGCATCGCCTGCCGGTCGGCGGGGTCGAACGCGCCGGTGAACGGCTTTTCGACGATGGCGTGCTTGCCGGCGCGCAGCGCGGCGATGGCGACCGGCTCGTGCGCGGCCGGCGGCGCGCAGACGTGCACCGCGTCGCACCCGGCGACCAGCGAGTCGAGGTCGCCGGCGACGGGGATTCCGTGCGCCGCGGCGAAGCGTTCGGCGTTGGCGCGGGTCGGCGAATACACGCCGGCGCATTCGACGAGCGTCCCGTGCACGCGCGCCATCGCGTCGACGTGCAGTTTCGCGGCGAACCCCGAGCCGACGACGCCGGCGCGGACGGTCTTCTTCGGTTTCATGGAATCCTCGCCTTTTGCGACAATCGCCGATTCCGACGGTTCTCATCATAGACGGAGCGCGGTCCTCCGAAATCGGAATTGCCGCGCCGGGTCCCGCCGCGTAGCGAACCGCGCATGCGGGCGGGACGCCCGTGGTCCCAGGCGGGATCCGGGAATTCCGGGATGCGGGCGAGCGCAGGCAATTCCGGGATTTGCGGGACGGGGCGGGACGGGTCCCATCGGGCCTCTCCATATGGCGCGCGGCGGCGCTTGGGGGTATTGAAGCGCGCCCGGCGCCGCTCCGGTAGAGGACCATGGTCCGCCATCGCGACACCCCAACGGGCGGCCGCTTCGCGTTCGACGGCGACGGGCGGCTGTTCCGCCTCGCCTCCGAGGCGCTGCGCATCCGGCTCGCGCATCTGTCCGACCCCTACGCCGCCGTGCACGCCTCGCGGATCGAGCCGCTGCCGCACCAATTGACGGCGGTTTACGGCGCCATGCTGGACCGGCAGCCGCTGCGGTTCCTGCTCGCCGACGACCCCGGCGCCGGCAAGACGATCATGACCGGGCTGCCGATCGAGGAGCTGGCGATCCGGGGCGGCCTGGAGCGCTGCCTGGTCATCGCGCCGGGCGCGCTGGCAGAGCAGTGGCGCGACGAACTGGCGGAGAAGTTCGACCTGGACTTCGCCCTGCTGACCCGCGAGCGCGTCGCGGCGGCGGCGGACGGCAACCCGTTCCGCGAACGCCCGCTGTGGATCGCCCGGCTCGACATGCTGGCGCGCGACGAGGGCCTCAAGGCGATGCTGGAGGCGGCGCCGGCGTGGGACCTGGTCGTGTGCGACGAGGCGCACCGCATGTCGGCGCGCGTGTTCGGCGGCGAGGCCGCGCATACCCGGCGGCGGCGCCTCGGCATGCTGGCCGGGCGGCTGGCGCGCCACTTCCTCCTGCTGACGGCGACCCCGCACAACGGCAAGGAGGAGGAGTTCCAGCTCTTCATGGCGCTGCTGGACGAGGACCGGTTCGCGGGCCGCCCGCGCGCCGGGCGCCGCGGCGCCGACCTGTCCGACGTCCTGCGCCGCGCAACCAAGGAGGAGCTGGTCCGCTTCGACGGGGCGCTGCTGTTCCCCGAGCGCCGCGCCTATACCGCGTCCTGGCGGCTGTCGCCCGGCGAGGCAGCTGTACGAGGCGGTCACGCAATACGTGCGCGAGGAGATGAACCGCGCCGACCGCATCGGCGGCGGCGCGCGGCGCGCCGGCGTCGGCTTCGCGCTGCAAATCCTGCAACGCCGCCTCGCCTCGTCGCCGGCGGCGATCCACGAATCGCTGCGCCGCCGCCGCGCGCGCCTCGAGGCGCGGCTGCGCGGCGGGGAGCCGGCGGCGGCGGAGCCGGTCGACGAGGACGAGTGGGAGGACGGCGACTGGAACGACCGGCCCGGCGGCGCGCGCGAGGCGCATGAAGAGCGCCTGCTCGCCGGCGCGACCGCCGCGCGCACCGCCGCCGAACTGGAGGCGGAGCTCGCGCGGCTCGGCGAGCTGGAGGCAATGGCCGGCGCGCTCCGCCGCTCCGGCGCGGACGCGAAGTGGCGCGAATTCGACCGCATCCTCGACGACCCGCTCGCCGCCGACCGCAAGATCGTCGTGTTCGCCGAGCCCCGCGACACGCTGGCCTATCTCGCGGACCGCGTCCGCGACCGGGTGGGCGCGCCGGAGGCGGTGGCGACGCTCCACGGCGGAGTCTCGCGCGCGGCGCGGCGCGCGATCGTCGCCGCGTTCAACGACGATCCGGCGCTGCGCTTCCTGATCGCCAACGACGCGGCGGGCGAGGGCGTGAACCTTCAGCGCGGCGCGCATTTGATGGTCAATTACGACCTGCCGTGGAACCCGAACCGGCTGGAGCAGCGCTTCGGGCGCATCCACCGCATCGGCCAGACCGAGGTGCGCCACTTGTGGAATCCGGTGGCGGCGGACACCCGCGAGGGCGCGGTGCAGGAGCGCCTGCTGGAGAAGCTGGAGGCGGCGCGCGCGGCGCTGGGCGGCAAGGTCTATAACGTGCTGGGCGAATTGTTTGAGGCGCGCCCGCTGCGCGACCTGTTCGTCGAGGCGGTCCGCTAGGGCGAGCGGCCGGAGGTGCGCGCGCGCCTGCTGCGCGCGGTCGACGGCGCGGTGGATACGGAGCGCGTCGCGGCGCTGGCGGCGCGCGGCGAACTGGCCGGCGGGGGGCTGGACCCGGCCGCCCTGCGCGGCGCGCGCGAGGCGATGGAGCGCGCGGCGGCGCGGCGGCTCCAGCCGCGCCACGTGCGGTCGTTCTTCGAGGCTGCGTTCGCCGAGGCGGGCGGCGCCGCGCGGGCGCGGGAGGCGGGCCGGCTGGAGCTGACGCGCGTCCCCGCCGCGCTGCGCGGCCGCGCGCCGCCGGCCGGCCATGCCGACCCGGTGCTGGCGCGCTACCGCCGCGTCTGTTTCGACAAGGCGGACGCCGGCGGCGGCGCGAGCCGCCCGCAGGCGGCGCTGGTCGCGCCGGGCCATCCGCTGCTGGCGGCGCTGGTCGACGCGACGCTGGAGCGCCACGGCGATCTGCTCGCCCGGGGCGCGGTTCTGGTCGACGAGGCGAACCGCGCCGCCGGACCGCGGGTCGTCGCCTGCCTCTGCCAGACGGTCCACGACGGGCGGACCGGCGCGGACGGCGGGCCGGTAAAGGTCGCCGAGCGGTTGCTGTTCGTCCGGTTCGACGCCGACGGCGCGGCCGGCGACGCCGGGCCTGCGCCGTATCTCGACTGCCGGCCGTTGCGTGACGGCGAGCGCGAACACGCCGCCGAGCTGGCGCGGGCGGGGCGGTTCGGCGATTCGCTGGAGGACCGCGCCCGCGCCTTCGCCGCCGCCGAACTCGCGCCGCGCTGCCTGCGGGAGGCGCGGCAGCGGCTGCTGCCCGAGTTCGACAAGGTGGAGGCGGCGGTGCGGGAGAGGCTGCGCCGCGAGATCGTGTATCTCCAGCGCTGCGCGCTGGAGCTGGAGGCGGAGGAGCGGGCCGCCGGCGCGCCGCGGCTGAATTCGGCGCCGCGGCTTAATTCGGCGAATCTGCGCCGCCAGTCCGAGGAGCTGGAGGCCCGGCTGGAGTCGCGCCTCGCCGAGCTGCGCCGCCGCCGCGCGCTGGCGGCGGCGGCGCCGGAGATATGCGGCGCGGCGCTGGTCGTCCCGGCCGCGCGGCTCGCGGCGGAGGAAGAGTCGCCCGCGGCGGACCTAGCCGAGGCGCCCGACGCGGCCTCTCGCGCCGCGGCCGAGGCGGCGGCGATGCGCGCGGTGATGGACCGCGAACGCGCGCTGGGCCACGACCCGCGCGACGTGTCCGCCGAGGATCGGGGCTACGACATCGAGAGCCGCGCGGCGGGGACGGGGCGGCTGCGCTTCGTCGAGGTGAAGGGCCGCCGCGCCGACGCGCGGGCGGTGACGATCACCCGCAACGAGATGCTGGCGGCGTGGAACGCGCGCGGCGCCTATATTCTGGCGCTGGTCCCGCTGGAGTCCGGCTTCGCGCATGCGCCGATCTACCTGCCCGATCCGGCGCGGATTTTCGGCGCCGAACCCGGCTTCGCCGAGGTCTCGCGCGCGATCTCGGTGGAGGCGATCCGGCGGGCGGCGGGGAACGACGGTGGTTCCGTGGTATAGTGTCGGCGGTGGCGAATGGCGGCGGGCGCGGTACGGCGGGAGAGGAGAGAACGGCATGACGGAGAGCGGCCGCGACGATTTGCGCGATGCCTTGCGCGATCTGGACGAGGCGCGGGAGGAAGCGCGCGAGGAGGAATTCCCCGCGCCGTCGGAGGCGGCGTTGCGGAACGCGCGCGGGTTGCTGCGCGCCATGTATGACATCTTCCCCCAGAGATTCGAGGTGTATCCCACACCGGACGGGGAGATAGCTATCGATGCGCCGGGCGGTCCCGGACGGTCGGTCTTGCTCCTTTGCGATTCCGATGGCGGCGCAATGTGCATGGTCAACATGAACGGCGCGCATCGCCGGGCGCGATACTCCGACACGGACCGGCTTCCAGATGGCTTCGTGAGGGAGGCGCTGGATGAGCTGAAACAGCACGGCCGTCAGGCGGCGTGAGGAGTCACGGTAGCGTTGCGCCGGGGGAGAGCCTCGGGCGAGGAGTGTTTTCCAGTCGACGTCGTGACCGTGCTGTCCGACGGCGTCGAATTCCTTTTGATGTTTTTTTGGAGAGCGTAGGAAAAAAGGACATCTCGGTTGATCGCCTCACTCGCGCGGGATCGGACGCGGCAATCGGAATTGCCGATGCAGTCGCCGCTGCGCGGGGCGCGACGTTTTACGGGTGGGCCACCATCGCAGCGAGCCAGGCCGCCGGTAACGGGCGGCGGATCGTCGCGACGCCGCGTATCGACAACCGCTATCACGCGGACATCGTTCTGCCGTCGAGTGCTATCGAAAACCGGGACGAACAGAAACGCCACGCGAAGGCGCTCGCGGATCGGGCGGTCTGGCGCGAACGCTCCGACCAATGGCCGGCTAGCGGTTGAGGCGGCGGCGCCGTTGGCGGGCGGGCGATTCTCCGGCACAACGCAATTCCCGTGCGCTGCGCGCGCCTGCCAACGGAGGCCGGCGCCTGGAGAGCGCGGGTTCGGCGCCGAGCCTGGCTTCGCCCGGATCTCACGCGCGATCTCGACGGCGGCGAGCCGGCGGACGGCGGTAAAGCGACGCCCGTTCGGCGGTGTAGCGCCAGCGATCGAACGCCCCGCCGCGGTCAGACGGCGGCGCCCGAATCGGTCGATACGGACGTCCCCGGTAGCGGGGCCTTTCGGCCTTCCGGCGGGCGCTTCGGCGAGCTACCGAAAAAAATTGCGCACATGCGCAGCATATGATATATGCCGTATCCGAATCGGGCGATGCCGTTGCGACAACTGGCAATCGGCTCGCCCGGAGGGTAATGAGCGGAGGGAATTTTCATGGCGAAGGATGGGGCATCCGGAAGACGCTTGGATTCCGAGCGTCAGCGGCAGCACGACGAAATGCTCGAGGCGGCTCTCGCCCGGCCGGGTATCCGGGAAGTCATGAAGGTGTATTATGACTGGCGGATACGGGATCGCCAGCTCGACCCGTACCGCTCCGCGACGCGACGACCAAGGCGAACGATCACCACGGATCACGCGAATTTCGACTAGAGCAGGCGCAACCGGGAAGTTGACTTGCCGGATCGGATTGGCTGGCGAATGGAACCGGGTTGTCGGGGTATCGGAGCGACGGTCATGTTGAATGACGTGCGAGAGCAGATAGCGCAGTGGTTAACCGGGGCTGACACCTGCTTCCTTCTTGGTGCGGGATGCAGTAAGTGCGCGGGCAAGCTGCTAATCGACGATCTGACTAAAGCAGCTATGGAGCATGCCGAGGATGGCCTTAGAGGCCGTTTCAGAATGAATCGATTACTTTCAGTGTATTGTCCCCGCATCCTGTCTGCACGGTATCCGCGTCGGCAAACGGATCGTAACTCCCAAGATTGCGGGAGTCCATTGGCATGTGTGTGAAGCATGCAGCCATACCGATCAGAAATCGAATAATTTCAATAGTATATTCTAAAACGGCCTCTAACTTGATCACCCAGCCAGAATTAGACAACCCAGGGGCGGCGCGCGCATACGCCGATGCGGTGGCGACCTATCTCGGGCTGGTAATCGCCAAGATGGCGGATTTGGGCAACGCATTGTGCCGATGGGAGCCGAACGCCCAATGCCCGCGCCAGCTTTTCGCCCGGCAAGCGGTCCCGATGGTGTGGGATTTCGCGGAAGCGAACCCGTTATCCGCGTCGTCGGGAAGTTGGGAAGTCTTGTGCGAAGGGTTAGCCCGGGCTTTGGAAAAGAACTTCTCCCTGCCGAACGTGCCGCCGGCGGACATCGGCCCCCGCGACGGCGCCGGCGACGCTTACCCCGAAACGCGAATATTCTCCACCGATCCGCCCTATTACGACAACATCGGTTACGCCGATCTGTCGGATTTCTTCTATGAGACCTCTGCATAACCCGTTGTGGTTATGGTATGGTGGCTTCATGCAGAAACCGTTTCGTGCGCAGCCTGCGTTGTTCGTATCGGCTGCGGCGCTGGATCATCCGGCGCTCCGCGCGCTCGATGCTGCGGAGTCGCTTCTGGACCGGTCGGAGATCGCACGACTGTTGTCGTCGATCTACGGGTCACGGACGGGTCGTCCGAGTTACCCGCTTCTGACGCTGTTCCGGGGGCTGTTGCTCGGCGTGTGGTATGGGCTTTCGGACGTCCGGTTGTCGCAGTGCCTGTATCGTGACCTGCTGTTTCGGCGTTTCTGCCGCCTTGAGTTGGGCGGCGGGGTTCCGGACACGACGATGTTGGGGCGGTTCCGGTCTCGCCTTGTGAAGCACGACCTGTGGGAGTTGCTGCTGGGGGAAGTGAACCGCCAGCTGGAGGAGCAGCGCATCGTGATGACCGAGGGGCGGATTAACATCGTCGATGCGACGCCGGTGGAGGCGGCGCGTTCGGGCCGGGGCAAGCGGAAGGGTGGGACTGCGGTCCGGGATCCGGAGGCGGGGCTTCATGTGAAGCAGGACAGCCGGGGCCGCATGAAGAACGCCTATGGCTACTCGGTTCACACGGGGGTCGATGAGGATGGGTTCGTCCACCGCCAGACGGTGACGCCGGGCAACGTCCACGACAGCCGGGAGCGCGACAGGTTGCTGTTAGGCGACGAGACGGCGTTCTATGCGGACGCCGCCTACAGTTCGCGTGAGACGCGGGACAAACTGGCGCGGTTCGGGATTGCGGACCAAGTGCAACGCAGGGGCTATCGCGGCCATCCGTTGAGCGAAGCGGACAAGGAGCGCAACGATGAGATCGCGGTCGTGCGGTCGGGGGTGGAGCGCGTGTTCGCCGTCTATAAGCGGTGTTACGGCCTCGGACGGACCCGCTTCCTGGGCTTGGCGAAGAACACGACCTTCTACGGCCTCGCCGCCATTGCGCTCAACATCCGCAAGGGCGCCATGTTTCTGCGCCTCTACGGCCTCGCCCAACCCGCCGCCGAGGGATAAACACGGGGCAAGCGCGCCCGAACGGCGACACATCGGACCGAATCGGGCCGGCGGGCCATCGAATCGACCCCCCGCAACGCCAAATCGGCGCCCGAATGCCCAAAACAACCCCTGCGGGCCGCAACCCAATCCCGGAAAACCCGCCCTTGTGCAGAGGTCTCTCTATGTCTGGGAGCGCCGCACGCTGCGGGGAATTTATCCCGATCTCTTTCGCCGCGTGCTGACGCCGAAGGCCGAGGAACTCGTGGCGACGCCCTATCGGCACGGCGGGAAGGAAGCGTCGGAACGGTTTTTCATGGAAGGCATGGGCAAGGCGCTCGCCAACATGCATCGGTCCGGCGCCGCAGGATTCCCCGTCACCGTATATTACGCCTTCAATCAATCGGAGGCCGCGGAGGAAGGGTTGACGTCGCCGGGGTGGGCGACGTTTCTGCAAGGCGTTTTCGACGCCGGCTACGTCATCGACGGGACGTGGCCCATACGCACCGAAAACGCGAGCCGAATGGTCGGTCAGGGCGCGAACGCCCTCGCGTCGTCCATCGTCCTCGTCTGCCGCAAGCGGGCGGCGGACGCGGGGCGGCGACGCGGCGCGAATTCATGGCCCGGCTGCGCGCCGAACTGCCGGCGGCGCTGCGGCATATCCGCGCCGGCGGGGCCGGGCCGGTGGACATGGCGCAGGCCGCCATCGGTCCCGGAATGGGGGTGTTCACCGCCTTCTCCCGCGTGCTGGAGCCCGACGACACGCCCATGACGGTGCCGCGCCGCCATCGCGCTGATCAACCGGGTGCGCGACGAAATCTCCGGCGAAGAGGCGGCGGGCCACGACCCCGAAACCCGCTTCTGCCTCGACTGGTTCGAGGCGTTCGGCATGGCGGCGGGCGCGGCGGGCGACGCCAGCACGATGGCGCAAGCCTACGACATCGGCCTGGGCGACCTGGAGGCAGCGGGCGCGTTCGCCGCGCGGGGCGGGACGGCGCGGCTGCTGTCCCGCGCGGAACTGTCGGCGGATTGGGCGCCGCAAAGCGGCAGCACGCATTGGGAATGCGCGCAGCATCTGGCGCGGGCGCTTTCGGCGCCGGAGGGCGGGGCCGCTGCGGCGGCGCGCCTTCTGGCGGCGATGGGTGCGGAGAACGGCGAGGCCGCGCGGCTGCTCGCCTATCGGCTTTACGACATGTGCGAACGCGCGAACCGGTCGGACGAGGCGCGTATCTGGAACGCGCTGGCGCAGGAATGGGGCGCCATCGAGGACGCGCAGGCGCGCCGCGAGGACGAAGCGCGGGCCGCCGAACTGGCGCTGGACGCGCCGGCGGGCGATGGGTAGAGTGTTGGCGGCTCGGGGGAGGCGTGGGCCGAATCCCGAATTCGGGCGCCTCCTCGTGGACAGCGGATTGCCGATCCCGTATCGCGGGAGGATCCTTAGGGATAAGGGAGACCGCATGTGCTTTACCGACAAAACGATAGGCTCAATTAGCGAATCGTATGGGTTCGCTGTTCATAGCGGCTCCGAGGCAGGCTCGTGGGGAGGCGGGTTCGGCGAGTCCGATGAGGTGGAACCAGCGCAGGTAGCTGTCGAGATATTTGGTCGCGACGCCGCGAAAGTCGCGCAGAAAGCCCTTCAACTGCCCATGCCGGCTGTTGACGGTCTGGATGTGAAAGGCGTCGCGCACCCGTTCGCCAGCCGCCAGGTTGAGCGCCTCGTGCCGCACGCCCAACGCGGCGGCGCAGGGCGGTTAACTGGCGGCGCCATCGGACACCAGCACGATGTCGGTCTCGACAACGGGTCCGAGCGCTCCCTTGAGCGCGTCGGTGCTCACCGCTGGCAACACTGCGCTCACCGTAGCCCCGCTACGATCAGCGACCACAAGAACCGGAACCTGCTCGCGCGAAAGGCCCCGCTTCGTAGCCTTGCCGCCCCGGCGCCGCGCCTTGCGGTCCAGTTTCCGCTCCCCCTTGCGGCTCCGCAGGACATAAGTCTCATCCGCCTCGACAATCCCACGCAACTTCTCCGGGGCCATCTCGACCGCCTTCAAAAACCGATGGCGCCAGCGGAACGCCGTCGTCACCGCAACTCCGCAACGCTCGGCCGAAGCCTTCACTGTCTCCCCCGCCGACAGCGAAGCCCCGAACGACAACCAGCGCTCCTTGTGGTGCAGACCCGACAACGGCGTTCCCGTCGCCGCATCGAAAGTCCGACCGCAGCCCTTGCAGCGATAGCGCCGCAACCCCCGCGCACGGCCCATCAAAACCGCTCCCGGAGTGTCGCAGCGCGGACACCGACGCGCCGCGTCCACACCCAACTCCACCGCCGCAACCGACGCCGCCTCCGCCGAACGCCCCGACAGAACCGCAAGCGCCTCGCGACGTTGCGCCACCGTCAAATCGTCCACACGCGAAAGCCACTCCCGAAACCCCGAACGACGCATCGTTCTACCTCCCTGATCCCCAGACGTTATATCACAGATCAATACGATTCAACAATTGAGCCTTTCGATAAGGTATTCTCGCATATCGTCGACGATCTGGACACGGCGGGCGGCCTGTCGGCGTTGCGCTGCCTGGACGATCGGGTCCTGATTGCGCTGGATGGTTCGGAGCATTTTCATTCGCGGAAGGTTCATTGCGCGCAGTGTGCGACGCGCCGCCGCGACGGGGCGGTGGAGTATTTCCACAGTTTCGTCGGGGCGGCGATTGTGGCTCCGGGCCAGCGGCGGGCGTTGCCTCTGGCGCCCGAGTTCGTGCGCCCGCAAGACGGCGCCGCGAAGCAGGACTGCGAGAGCCGCGCGGCGCTCCGCTGGCTGGCGCGCCTGGGGCCGGCGCTGGCGAGGCTGAAGCCGGTCTATCTCGGCGACGACCTCTACTCCCGGCAAACGACTTGCGAGGCGGTGCGCGCCGCAGGCGGTTCTTTCCTCTTCGTGTGCAAGCCGGCGAGCCACAAGACGCTGAGCGAATACCTGCACGGCGTTGCGCTCGACGAGGTCCGCGAGACCGTGGGGCGGGGCGCGGCCAAGCGCGTCCACCGCTACCGCTGGATGACCGATGCGCCGTTGCGCGATGGCGCCGACGCGCTCCGCGTCAACTGGCTGGAGATCGAGATCGCCAAGCCCGACGGCAAGGTGACTTATCGCAACGGCTTCGTCACCGACCTCGACGTCACCCGTGACACCGTCGCCGACCTCGCCGCCTGCGGGCGCGCCCGATGGAAGGTCGAGAACGAGACCTTCAACGTTCTCAAGACCCACGGCTACAACCTCGAACACAACTTCGGCCACGGACGCGAGACCCTGAGCAGCGTGCTGGTCGCCCCCAACCTGCTGGCCTTCGCCATGCACACCGCCAGCGACCTCATCGAAGCCGCATGGCGGCGCGCGCACCGTGAGACCGGAACCCGGATGCGCCTCTTCGAGCACATCCGCACCATCACCGCCTACCATGTCTTCCCCTCGTGGCAGGCCCTCATGACCACGCTCATAACGGGCCTCCCGCCGCCGGCAAAAGCCTGACGCCGAGCCAACCGCCGCCTACCAAGCCAAAACGCAGGCCCAACCCACAACCCGCGCAAACACCAAGCCCAGCCCCAACCCCGACGAACACACCCATAGTGAGAATTGCTGGCGGCGCAAGCGCGGCGCGGCCCCGGCCGCCGCGAATGGACTCCGTTACCGCTTTGTTTCGCGCGCGTCAAGGGCGCGCGGGCGTCCGGTCGCCGACGTTCGGCCGCGGCGGACACCGCGCTACCCCTCGGCGAGGAACGCGCGCGCCGCGGCGAGGAACGCGTCCAGCCGGTCGTGGTGCGCCCAGTGCCCCGCGCCCTCGATGTCGAGGCAGTGCGCGTCGCGGAACAGCGCGGCGCGGCCGTCCTCGCGCGGGTCGCCGGCCCAGCTCTCCGTCCCCCGGACCAGCAGCGCCGGACAGGCGATGCGGCCCCAGATCCCGTGCAGCTCCCCGGCGTGCAATCCGGTTGCGGCGAACACGCGGACGTAATTGTCGAACTTCCAGCTGTAGGAGCCGTCCTCGTTGCGGTTGACGCCGTGCACCGTCAGATGGCGCGCCTGCTCCGGCGAGAGGTGCGGGTTCTCGTCCTGCATCCGCCGCAGCGCGGCCTCCAGCGACGGGTAGCGGCGCGGCAGCCGGCCCGACAGCCCGCGCACCCGGTCGATCCACTCCACCAGGCGTTCGTCGATGGATTTGGCGCGGCGCTCGGCCTCCCAGGCGGGCGGCGGCCCCAGGCCCTCGACGGCGACGATCCGCCGCACCCGGTCCGGGTAGAGGCCGGCGTAGCGCAGGCCGATCATCCCGCCGAGCGAATGGCCGATGATCGACACCGGGCCGTCGATGGCCTGGTGGACGAGCTGGGCGATGTCGTACACGTAATCCGACATGCGGTAGGTGCCGCCGATCATCCACTGCGAATCGCCGTGGCCGCGCAGGTCGGGGGCGATGACGTGGTAGTCCCCGCGCAGCGCCTCGGCCACCCAGTCCCAATTGCGGCAGTGGTCGCGGCCGCCGTGGACCAGCAGCAGCGGCGGCGCGGACTCGTTCCCCCAATCGACGTAGTGCAGGCGCAGGCGCTGCGAGAAATAGCTGTGCGAGGCCGGCCCCTGCCGGAGCGTCCGCGGCGCGCCGGCGGTCATGCGGAGTCGAGGGGCCGGGCGAGGGCGATGTCGGCGCGCATGGCGACGGAGCCTTCGTAAAGCGCCCACGCCGCGACGCCGCCATCGGCCGGGGCCGCCTCCAGGACCAGCGGGCGCCCGGCGAAGACCGGGCGGACGGCGCGGAAACGCACGCCGGAAATCTCCGCCTCCGGCGCCTCGCGGGCGACCAGGTCGAGCAGCAGGGTCGCCGTCAGCGGACCGTGGACGATGAGGCCGTCGTACCCCTCCGCGCCGGTGACGTAGGGGTGGTCGTAATGGATGCGGTGGCCGTTGAAGGTCAGCCCCGAATAGCGGAACAGCATGACCTCGTCGGGTTCGACCTCGCGGCGCCATCGGGGTTCCATCGGCGGCGCCTCGGCGCGCGGCGGCGGGCCGCCCGGCCGCGCCGGGCCGCGATAGACGATGTCGTGCCATTCCTCCAATGCGACGCCATCGGCGCCGGAATAGGCGTGATGGACGGTGACGAAGGCGAGCGGCCCCTGGCGGCCCTCCTTCTCGACCGCCGATTCGATCCGCGTGTCGCGCCGCGCGCGCTCGCCGACGCGGAGCGGGCGGCGGAAGGCGAGGCGGTTGCCGGCCCACATGCGGCGCGGCAGGGGGACCGGCGGCAGGAACCCGCCGCGCGCCTCGTGGCCGTCCGGCCCTACCGCGGACAGCCGCGGCAGGTCGGCGAAATACAGCCAGTGCCAGCCGGGCGGCAGCGGGTCGCCCTCCGCCGGCGCGGCGGCGTAATCGAGGGTCGCCGCCATGCCGGCGGCCTGGAACGGCGCGATGAGGTCGTCGACCGAGCGGGTTCGCCCCACCCAGTCGGAGATCGCCGGTTGCGTCGTCATGGCGCGAACTCTTCCCTGATGCGTTGCGAATGCTCTCCCAGCCGGGGCGCCGGCCGGTATTCCGGCTCCTCGCCGTCGCGGACGACCGGCGGCGCGACGACCGTCGCCCGGCCCGACGGCGCGTCGTAGGAGATCGTCCGCAGCTGCGGATGCGCGGCCAGGTCGGCGACCTCGTTGAGCGCGCCGCAGGCGACCCGCGCGGCGCGCAGGCGGTCCATCAGCTCGGCGCGCGGCCAGCGCGCGAAGCGCGCCGCGACGATCTCCTCCAGCGCCGCGCGGTTCTCCACCCGGGCCACGGGGTCGGAGAAGCGCGGGTCGCCGGCGAGCTCCGGGCGCTCCAGCACATCGGCGCAAAGCGTGCGCCATTCGCGCTCGTTCTGGATCGAGATCAGCACCTTCCCGCCGTCCGCCGCGGCGTAGGCACCGTAGGGGGCGACCGAGGGATGGCGCAGGCCGGAGCGCGGCGGCGGCGCGCCGCGATGGACCTGGTAGAGGTAGGGGACGGTCATCCAGTCGGCCATGCCGCCGAACAGCGACACCTTGACCCCGGAGCCCTTCCCGGTGCGTTCGCGCGCGAAGAGCGCCTGGCCGATCCCGGTCAGCGCGTTCAGCCCGGCGGCGATGTCGCACACCGAGACTCCCACCCGCCCCGGCGCCTCCGGCGTTCCGGTGACCGAGCACAGGCCGGTCTCCGCCTGCACCAGCAGGTCGTAGGCCTTCATGTCGCGGCAGGGTCCGTCCTCGCCGTAGCCGGAGATGTCGCAGGCGACGAGGCGCGGATGCGCCTCGCGCAGCGCCGCGCTGCCGAAGCCGGCGCGCGCCGCCGCGCCGGGGGCGAGGTTCTGGATATAGACGTCGGCGCGGGCGAGCATCCGCGCGAGCAGCGCCGCGTCGCCCCGGTCCTTGATGTCGAGGGTAATCGATTCCTTGCCGCGGTTGAGCCACACGAAATAGGCGCTGTCGCCGTTGGCGACGCGGTCGTAATAGCGGGCGAAATCGCCTTCGGGGCGCTCGACCTTGATGACGCGCGCGCCGGCGTCGGCGAGGCGCGACGAGCAGAACGGCGCGGCGACCGCCTGTTCGACGCTGACGACGAGGAGTCCGTCGAGGGGGCCGGCCACGGCGCGGCGCTCAATACGACCGGGGCATGCCGAGGACATGCTGGCCGATATAGCCCAGGACGAGGTTGGTCGAGATCGGCGCGACGCGATAGAGGCGGCATTCGCGCCATTTGCGCTCGATGTCGAACTCCTCGGCGAAGGCGAAGCCGCCATGGGTCTGCATGCACGCCTCGCCGGCGGCCCAGGCGGCCTCGGAGGCGAGCAGTTTCGCCGTGTTGGCCTCCGGCCCGCAGGGGCGCCCGGCGTCGAACAGCGCGGCCGCCCGGCGCACGGTCATGTCCGCCGCCTCGGTGTCCGCCCAGGCGCGGGCGATGGGGAACTGGACGCCCTGGTTGCGCCCGATGGGCGCGCCGAACACCGTGCGCTCCCGGGCGTAGGCGCCGGCGCGGTCGATGAAGAACCGCGCGTCGCCGATCGATTCCGAGGCGATCAGGATGCGCTCGGCGTTCATGCCGTCGAGGATGTAGCCGAACCCCTCGCCCTCCTCGCCGATCAGCGCGTCGCCGGGGACGCGGAGGCCGTCGAAGAAGACCTCGGTCGTGGCGTGGTTGATCATGGTGCGGACGGGGCGGATCGCCAGCGCGCCAGGCGGCGCGTCGCGCAGGTCGACGAGGAACGCGGACAGGCCGCGCCGCCGGGGGCCGTCCTCGTCCACCGGCGCGGTCCGGGCGAGCAGGAGCATGAGGTCGGAATGCTCGGCGCGGCTGGTCCAGATCTTCTGGCCGGAGACGCGGTAGCCGTTGCCGTCGCGCTCCGCCCGGGTCTTGAGGCGGGTGGTGTCGGAGCCGGTCTCGGGCTCGGTGACGGCGAACGCCTGGAGTCGCAGCGCGCCGGAGGCGATGCCGGGCAGGTAGCGGCGCTTCTGCTCGGCGGAGCCGTGCCGCAGCAGGGTCCCCATGGTGTACATCTGCGCATGGCAGGCGGCGCCGTTGCAGCCGGCGCGGTGGATCTCCTCCAGAATGGCGGCGGCGGCGGCGATGGGCAGGCCGCTGCCGCCGTATTCCTCGGGAATGAGCGCGGCGAGGTAGCCGGCCTCGGTAAGCGCCCGGACGAACTCGGCGGGGTAGGCGCGCTCGCGGTCGAGCGCGCGCCAGTAGGCGCCGGGAAACCCGGCGCACAAGGCGCGCACGCCCTCGCGAATGTCGACGAACGTCTCGCCGGCCGGCACGGCGACATCGGCGCCGGGCGCGGCGTCGAGCCCGGGCTCGGCCATCGGATCCTCCCCTTGCGGCGCGCAGGTATAGCCGCCGCCGCGCCCGCCCTCAAGGCGCCCGATTCGGGCGCGGGTTTGCATCCGGCGGGGTTCGGCGTCAAGGTGGGGGCGCCGCCGGTCCGGCGGCCCAACGCGGGCGGCGGACTCGCGGGAAGACGAACGGACGGGACTCGAACCCGTCCGAAAACAGGGAGGATAAGGTCATGCGGATGACCAGACTGGCGATGTCTGCGGCGACCGCCTCGGCGCTGGCGCTGGGGGCGGGCGCGGCTCTGGCGGACGTGTCCGACGCCGATCTGGCGCGGCCCGCCGGCGGCGACTGGCTGCACGCCAACGGCAATTGGGACGGCACGCGCTTCAGCACGCTGAACCGGATCGACACGAACAACGCCGGCGATCTGCGCGTCCGGTGGATCTACTCCATCGGCGGCGAGACCGACGCGCAGGCGACGCCCATCGAGCACGACGGCCTGCTCTTCCTGCCGCAGGACAACGCGGTCCACGCGGTGAACGCCGCCACCGGCGAGCGGGTGTGGAAATACGAGTGGGAGCTGCCGGAGGACTGGGGCGGCCAGTTCATCCCGTTCTTCACCAACAAGCACCGCGGCGTCGCCATCGCGGGCTCCAACGTCTACTTCCTCTCCAACGAGTGCACGCTGATCGCGCTCAACTACCGCTCCGGCGAGGAGGTGTTCGCGCACAAGGTCGACCGCCCGTATCCGCGCGACTTCGAGATGGCGGCGGATTCGAACGGCTACTTCTGCACCGTCGGCCCGCTGGCCGTCCCCGGCCAGATCATCGTGCCCATGAACGCGACCGACACCGGCGGCCTCCAGGGCTACGTGCACGGCCACGACTCCGAGACCGGCGAACAGTTGTGGGCGGCGAACATGATCCCCGGCCCCGACGAGCCGGGCGGCGACACCTGGCCCGGCGACAGCCGCGAATACGGCGGCGCGGGGCCGTGGATCGTCGGCAGTTACGACGCCGAGCTCGGCATGTATTTCACGGGGACGGCGAACGCCTATCCGTGGAACCCCTACACCGAGCGCGACGGCGCCGGCGCCGGCGGAATGGCGAACGAGGGCGCGGCGGCCATCGTCGCGGTGGACGTCGACAGCGGCGAGGTGGTCTGGCGCTACACCGCCGTGCCCGGCGACCCGTGGGACTACGACGTGCCGCAGACTCCCATGCTGGCGACCATCGACGGCATGCGCGTGCTGGTGCAGCCGAACAAGACCGGCTTCACCCACTACCTCGCCGCGGCCACCGGCGAATTCCTCCAGGCGCCGCGGCACGCCGACCGCATCAACTGGGCCACCGGCTACGACGCCGACGGCGCGCCGATGTGGGACGTCGCCATCCCGCCGGAAGGCGAGACGGTGGAGATCTGGCCCAGCCTGCTCGGGTCGGTGAACATGTCGCCGGCGGCGATCAACCCGATGACGGGACTGGTGTACCTGCCGCGCCGCGAGAACTACATGACCTACTCGTTCGAGAAGGTGCAGGTCACCAGCAACGTCCGCAACCTGGGCAGCGTCTTCGAGATCATGCCCGGCGGGTCGCAGGTCAATTCGGCGCACAACCTGACCGACGGCGCGGAGGTCTGGCGCATCCCGATCTCCAAGGACGGCGACGCCGGCGGCATGCTGACCACCGCGGGCAACCTCACCATCTTCGCCAGCCAGGGCGGCATGGTGTACGTCGCCAACGCCGCCACCGGGGAGGTGCTCTACCGGTTCAACACGGGGTCCGCGTCGCACGCCGGCGGCATGACCTACGAGGCGAACGGCGAGCAGCTGATCGCCTTCGCGCTCGGCGGCCTGCCCACCTTCGGGTCGGCGCCGGAGGACAACGCGGTCAACCACGCGAGCATCATGGTCGCCTTCGGGCTCTAGGGTCCGGAGCGCTCGCGAGACCGAAACCGGGGGGCGGCGCGTCCGCGCGCCGCCCCTTCTCCAACCGCCAGGGAGCCGAAGATCATGGGCATGAACATTCCGGGCGGGCGCGCCGCGGCGCTGGCGGCGCTCGCCCTGGGCATGGCGCTGGCGGCGGCCGCGCCGGCGGCGGGCGAGGACGGCAAGCGGTCGCCCAATCCGCTGTCCGGCGACCCGGAGGCGGAGGCGGAGGGCCGGACGATCTACCGCGCCAACTGCGCCTTCTGCCACGGCATGAACGCCGACGGCCGCGGTCGCGGCCTGCCCAATTCCGCCGACCTGCGCAAGTTCAAGCGCGGCTACACGCGCTTCGTGCGGACCGTCAAGGAAGGCTACAAGACCATGCCGCCCTGGGGTTCCATGGGCGAGCTGACCGACGACGAGATCGACCGGGTCGGCGCGTATCTGGAGACCCTCGCCGGGCGGCGGGCCGATTGGAGCGACCCGGAGGAGCGCGGCGAACTCCGCCCGAACGGCCTTCTGGTCCTCGCCGCGTCGCATGCGGAGGCCGCGCCCGAACCGAAGGAATACGAGGTTCACCTGGGCCATATCCTCGACGCCTGGCCGGAAACGCCGGGCGGGGTCGGGCTGGTCGCCATCCTCGAGGAGGAGATCGACATCGCCGCCGCGCATGCCGACTATGCAGCGACCGACCTGGAGAACCTGGACAACGTCCGGCTCCACACCGGCCACGTCCGCCACGCGGTGGACCCGGCGTCGCTGCGTTCGGGCCAGGGGCCGGGCCGCGGCTACGGGATCGTCCGCGCGGCGCAGGGCGCGCGCGACCATCTCGCCTGGGCGCTGGCGGCGGCCGACGCCTCCGACAGCCTGAAACTGCACGCCGAACACGTCGACACGGCGGCCGCCAACGTCCTGTTCTGGGCCGGCAAGGTCCTCGACAAGGCGGGCCAGATCGTCGGCGGCGCGTCGCCGGTGGCGTCGGCCTTCTTCGCCGAGGAGATCGTCGCACATCTGGACTGGATGCGGAACGGCCGCGACGCCGACGGCGATGGCGTGATCGGCTGGGGAGAAGGCGAGGGCGGCCTCGCGCAGATGAAAGAGCATCTGGGATACATCCGATAGCTCCGGCGCCGCCGAACGGTCTCGGAAACCGGATCGCGCCGCGATCGGCCGCGCAAGGCGCGCTGTCTTTTTTTCGGCGGACGTTGCGCGGCGTGCGGGGCCGGGGAGGGCCAGCCGGATCCGCGCTCCGGGGGCGTGCGCCGTCAGCCGTCCATGCCGAGGGCCCGGCGGTAGAGGGCGAGCAGCTCCTCCTGCTCTGCGCGCTCCGTCTGGTCCATGCCGCGCAGCCGGACGATCTGGCGCAACACCTTGACCTCGAACCCCGCCGCCTTCGCCTCGGCGTAGACGTCGCGGATGTCGCCGGCGACGGCCGCCTTGTCCGCCTCCAGCCGCTCTATGCGCTCGACGAACACGCGCAGCCGCTCCCCGGCGACGGCCTCGGCCCCGGTCTCCGCCATGCTTCTCTCCCTCCTTGCGCCCCGGCGGTTGCCCCGCGGCGCCCGCCGGGGGCATCATACCCCGCCGCCCGGAAACTGGGGAGTCCGCCATGCCGCGCGCCGCGCGCGCTCCGTTCGCCGCCGCCGTCCTCGCCTGCGCGCTGCTCGCCGCCGCGGCGCCGGCGGCCGAATCGACGGCGGGCCGGCTGCTGGCCGCCGCGCCGTCGATGCCCGACCCGCGCTTCGCCGGGACGGTGATCTACATGTGCGTCCACGACGCCAACGGCGCCTTCGGGCTGGTCGTCAACCGGCGCATGGGGACGGTCCCCGGGACGGAGATCGCCGAGCGGCTGGGAATAACGGGCGAGGCGTCGGAGGCGCCGGTGGCGCTGCATTGGGGCGGCCCGGTGGCGCCGGGGCGCGGCTTCGTCCTGCACGGCGGCGACTACGCCTCGCGGTCGACGGTTCCGGTCGCCGGCGGGGTGGCGTTCTCGGTCGACGAGGCGGCGGTGTCCGACCTGCTGTCCGGCGCGGGGCCGGAGCGGGCGCTGTTCGCCTTCGGCTACGCCGGCTGGGCGCCGGGCCAGCTGGAGGGCGAGCTCGCCCGCGGCGACTGGCTTCTCGCCCCCGCCGACGCGGACTTCCTGTTCGACCGCGACCCGGAGACGATGTGGGAGGAGGCGCTGGACCGGGTGGAGGTGGACCTGTAGGGGCGACGGCGCCGTGCGCCGCGATGGCCGCCGCCCGGCGTCTTCGGGGAGGCCGCGATCATGGCGCAATCAAAGAAGCGGATCGCCGCATGCGAGGCCATGCGTAACGATCTCGAGGGAGTCCTGTCGGTGGGCGCCGGCGGCGGAGTAGCCGGCGGACGCGGTTTGCGCTCTGGCGGGAACGGCGTTATCGTTGCGGAGGCGTGGCGGAGCGGACGGAGGCGGCGCATGGTCGATGTTTCGATGGCCGACACGGATCCGCGTCGGGACGGTGCCGCCGGATCGCGGGTCGGCAGTTTCGGCTTCGGGGTCGTGATCGCGACTGTGGTGCTTACCGTGATCGCGACGAATGCGGCCGTGGGCGCGTTCCTGTGGCTGGCGCTCGACGCGCGGCTGACCAACCTCGAAGCCGACGTGAGGGAGATCCGGGTCGGGATGAACGGCATGGACGCCCGTCTCGTGGAATTGAGCACGCGCGTCGGTCGGCTCGAGGGAAAACTCAGCGTCCCGCCGCCACCCCCGGAGGGAACGGAGCGCTGAATCCCCGCGCCCGATCCGGAGCATAGCGGCAAGGCCGCGCCGTTGCGCGCTCACCGCCTGCGATGGCGAGATCGGAAGCGGGGCGAGATGGAGGCGGCGCATGGTCGATGTTTCGATGGCCGCCGCGGATCCGCGGCGGGACGGTGCCGCCGGGCCGCGGTTTAGCGGTTTCGGCTTCGGGGTCGCCGTAGCGGCCGTGGCGCTCACCGTGGTCGCGACGAACGTGGTCGTGGGTGCGTTCCTGTGGCTCGCCATCGACGCGCGGCTCACGAACATCGAAGCCGACATGAGGGAATTCCGCTCCGAAACGAACACGCGCTTCACCGGCGTGGACGCGCGCCTGATCGAGCTGAACACCCGCGTCGCCCGGATCGAGGGGAAGCTCGGCCTGGCGCCGTCCGCCGCGGAGGGAACCGGGCAGTAGCCTCGTTCACGCTTTTCGCTCCGGCTCCATCCGTGCGCGCTCCTCGGCGATGAGGGCGAAGCCGGCGCGCAGCAGGCGGACCGATGCCTCCCGCGTCATGAAGCCGGCATGGGCGGTCAGGGTTACGTTGTCGAGGCGGCGGAGGGGGCTGTCGGCGGAGGGCGGCTCATCGGCGAAGACGTCGAGGGCGGCATGCGCCGGGCGGCCGGCGCGGAGCGCGTCGATGAGCGCCGCCTCGTCCACCAAGCCGCCGCGCGCCGTGTTGACCAGGATCGCGCCGGGGCGCATCAGGCCCAGGCGGCGGCGGTCCAATATCCCGGCGGTCTCCGGCGTCAGCGCCAGATGCAGCGACACGACATGCGACTCCGCCAGCAGCGCGTCGAGCGGGCGCGCCGCGCAAGGCAGGCCGGCGGGAACGCCGCTCCGGCTCCAGGCGACGACCTTCATGCCGAGCGCCGCGCCGATGCGGATCGCCTCGCGCCCGATCCCGCCCGCGCCGACGACGCCCAGGGTCCGGCCGGCGAACTCGACGCCGTCCAGCGTCTCCCACCCGCCGGCGCGGATGGCGCGGTCCATCGCCGCGACCTTGCGCCCGGCGGCGAACATCAGCGCCGCCGCATGCTCGGCGACGGCGCGGTCGCCGTAGCCCCGAATCGTCCGCACTACGACGCCGCGCGCCCGCGCCGCCGCGAGGTCGATATAGCTCGAGGCCCCCGTTCCCAGAAACACGACGGCGCGCAGCGTCGGCGCGTCCGCCAGCATGGCGGCGTCGATCTCCGTGTGGTCCACCGCGGCGATCCGGCAGTCGGCGAGCAACGCGCGCAGCGCCGCGCGGTCCGGGCTGCCGACGGCGATCTCCACCCCCGGCGCGGCGGCGCGCATCGAATCGTCCGCCAGCGCGGCGAGGAAGGGCGGGCAGTCGACGAAGCGGTCGGTCATGGCGCGAGTATAATGCGCCCGAACGGCGAGAGTCGGCGGGACATTGGGGGGAGGCGGCGGGCGATGGGCGATAACCTGACCAACGCCATCGGCGAACAGCAGGGCCTCGAGATGTTCTCCGGCGGCCGGGCGCGGGCGCGGCGGGCGCGGCCGGCGGCGGCGGTGCGCGAGCCGGCGCGCGACACCCCGGTGTTCGCCGAGGTCGACGTCCTCGTCGTCGGCGGCGGCCCGGCGGGGACCGCGGCGGCGGTCGCGGCCGCGCGCCTCGGCGCGGAGACGATGCTGGTCGAGCGCTACAACCATCTCGGCGGCCTCTCCACCGGCGGGCTGGTGATCTGGATCGACCGCATGACCGACTGGAGCGGGCGGCGGGTCATCGCCGGCTTCGCCGAGGAGCTGTTGGACCGCCTGCCCGCCGGCGCGGTCATGGGGCCGCCGCGCGCCGATTGGGGGTCGCGCGACGCCGCCGCCGCGGCCTATTGGGCGCAGCGGACCGCCGCCTATCACGGGATCGTCGCCTGGGCGCCGACGGTGGACCCGGAGGCGCTCAAGACCGCCTCGCTCGACATCGCCCGCGAGGCCGGCGCGCGCATCCTGCTCCACGCCTGGGCCGCGGCGCCGGTCGCCGCCGACGGGCGGATTCGCGGCGCCGTCTTCGAGAGCAAGGAGGGCCGCCGCGCCGTGCTCGCGAAGGTCACCGTCGATTGCACCGGCGACGCCGACCTGCTCGCCCGCGCCGGCGCGCCGATGGCGAGCGACGTCGACGAGAACGACATCCACCATTGCGTCAACACCGCCTTCCTCGCCGGCGGGGTGGACATGCCGCGCTGGCTCGCCTTCCGCGCCGGCGACCGCCGGGGCTTCGCCGGTTTCATGGCGCGCGGGCGCGCCGAGGTGGGGCCGTTCGAAAAGCCCTTCGTGTCGTGGCGCGACGACGTGGCGCTGTTCATGGGCCCCCGGCTGTCGGGCCACGACGCGCTGGACGTCGAGGACCTGACCGAGGTGGAGCTGCGGTCGCGCGCCCTCGCCGACCGGCACGTCGCGTTCTACCGCGCGCATGCGCCGGGTTTCGGCGGCGCGTTCCTCATGCTGGGCGCGCCGCAGATCGGCGTGCGCCACAGCCGCCGCATCGCCGCCGCGCGCATGGTGACGCGCGCGCGGTGGGACGGCGGCGCGGTGTGGGACGACGAGATCGGCGTCTCCCCCTCGCTGTCGCCGAAATTCCCCAACGTCTCGGTGCCTTACGGCGCGCTACTGCCGCAAGGGATCGAGGGCGCGCTCGGCGCCGGGCGGCATATCGCCTGCGACCCGAGTTCGCACTCGTTCCTGCGCGAGATTCCGCAATGCTGGATGTCGGGCCAGGCGGCGGGGACCGCCGCGGCGCTGGCCGCCGCCGCCGGCCTGGCGCCGCGCCAAGTGGACCCGCGCCGCGTCCAGCGCGCGCTGCTCGACGGGGGCGCCTGGCTGTCGCCAGCGACCGCCGCGCGCGCCCGCGCCGGAGAGGAGGCCGGGCGCGCCGCGGCGGGGTAGGCCGGTCAGCCGCCGTGGAAGATGGAGAGGACCATGCGCCGGACGTGGACCGGGAAGTGCTCCTCGTATCCCTCCCAATGGGCGTATTGCGGCAGTTTCAGCTCGTGCGGCCACTTCTCCAGGCTCGTGAACACCTGGAACGGCCCGCCGGCCTCCATCGCGCCGGCGATGGCGCCGCCCGCCAGCGCGTAGAGGTCCTCGACGAAGGCGAGGCTGCTGTCGACGATCTCCGGCGAAGTGTCGTGGGAATGCGCGTTGACGGCGTGTTCGAGCTCCATCGCCTTCAACTCGCGCAGCACCCGCAGGATGGCGAGGTAATTGTCGTCGTCCATCCACATGCCCGTGGTCAGCGACCGGTCCTCGTAGAGGTCGGCGGTGAACGCGATGCGCTGCTCCGGCAGATGCAGCACCGAACTGCCGAAGCCGTCGGCGGGGCCGAAATACCGCAGCACCGCCGTCGTCCCGCCCAGGTCCAGCTCGAGGGTGTCGTCGAACTCCAGGTCCACCTCGTCCGGCGTGTCGGCCATGGGGTTCAGGTCGAACACCGTCCGGCAGGCGGAATGGCACACCACCTTGGCGCCGGGGAACGCCCCCGTCCCGCCGACGTGGTCGTAATGCTCGTGCGAGAGGACCACCCAGGCGACGGGTTTGTCGGTGATCCCGGCGATGGCGGCCTTCATCTCCTCGGCGCGGGGCGTATTGGCCGGGTCGGTGACGAGGACGCCGTCCTCCCCCACCGCGGCGAGGCTGGTGTAGAACGGCCCGGCCAGCGTGTACACGCCGTCGGCGATTTGCGTCACTTTCAGCTCCGCCAGCGCCGCGGGCGCGGCGAGCAGCGCCAGCGCGGCCGCCGCGGCCGTCGCGGATTTTCCGAACATGTCTCCGCTCCTTCGTCCGTTGGAGACCGTCATGTGGGGTCCGCGGGCGGACGCCGCAACCCGGCGCCGCGCGCGAACGGCAGGGCGAGCAGCGCCGGGAGCCCCAGCCGCGCCGGGTCGCGGAACTCGGCGAGGCCGATCTCCATCGCCGCGTGGCCCGCCTCCGGGCGCGCGCGGTAGGTCCCGAACAGGCGGTCCCACCACGGCAGGTTGAAGCCGAAATTGCTGTCGGTCTCACGCCGCGCCGTCGAATGGTGGACGCGGTGCATGTCGGGGGTGACGACGAACAGGCGGAGGATGCGGTCGGCGCGCTCCGGCAGCGCCAGGTTGGCGTGGTTGAACATCGAGGTGGCGTTGAGGACGATCTCGAACGCCACGACCGCCGCGACCGGCGCGCCGAGCGCGGCCGCCGCGCCGGTCTTGATCGCCGTCGAGAACGCGATCTCCCCCGGGTGGAACCGGACGCCGGTGGTCACGTCGAAGTCGAGGTCGGTGTGGTGCATCATGTGGAGGCGCCACAACCCCGGCACTGCATGCAGCAGCGCGTGCTGGAAATAGACCACCAGGTCGAGCAGGACAAAGGCGCAGGCGAATTCGACCCACGCCGGCCAGTCGAGAATCCGGAACAGGCCGAAGCCGGCGGCGGCCGCGGCGGCGGCGGCGCCGACCGCCGACGCGGCGACGGTCAGCCGCAGCGACGCGGTGTTGAGCGCCGCGAGGGCCCAATTGACCGCCCAGCGCCGCAAGCGGCCCGCGCGCGGACGGCGCCGGGGCCACGCCCGCTCGGCCAGCGCGACTGCGGCGAAGACGCCGAGAAACGCGGCGAGCCGCAGCGCCGGCTCATGGTCGAGAAGGAGGCGGTCCACGGCCTGCGCGCGCGCCCCGGCGCGGCGCCGGTTGGGTGTCCGGCATGGAGTCTCCCCGGTTCGGTCGGCGCCGGAACCGCTACCGGAAAGCGCGCCCCGGCGTCAACGCGCCGGCGCGGCCGCGAACCCCGAACGCAATCGTCGCGGCGCAGCGGGGAACGGCTTGACAAACCGGATTCCTTATGCTACATGCCCGGCCCAGCCTCGATGGAGGAAAACACATGAACTTTACCGAACACGGGTCGCCGGAGGCGCGCGCCAACCAGGCGCGTTTCGAGGATCTGGCGAGGCGCTACCATGACGACCCCGAGCTGCGCGCCAAGATCGATTCCGGCGACGTGGCCGACGAAATCGCCTTTCTGGGCGTCGAGGCGGTGCTGCCGGCCGACGCCGAACCCAGGATCGTCGTGAATAGCGACGAGGTGTACCATCTCGCCCTGCCGTCCGACCCGAACGCTATGCTGGGCGACGATACGCTGACCAACGTGTCGGGCGGCTCGACCCTCGGATCGGCGGCTTCGGTGGGCAGCATGTCGAGCTTCCTGTGCGTGTGCGTCCCCAGCAGCGTCGGCTCCGCCGGCACCGCCGGCACCGCCGGCTCCCGGGCCGTATAGGCCGGAACGCTCGAAAAACAGGAGAACACGGCCATGAACACGCCCACGACCCAGACGCCCCCGGCCCAGCCCCCCACGCTGGAGGAGATGACCGACATCGGGGGCAAACTCGAATCCCTCGCCGACGACTGGAGGGCCGACCCCGCGTTGCGCGCGCGCACCGCCCGGGAGCCGTGCGAGGTCCTCTCCGAGCGCGGCCTCGACG
Organism: Alphaproteobacteria bacterium; assembly: GCA_965242575.1. Lineage (GTDB taxonomy): Bacteria > Pseudomonadota > Alphaproteobacteria > UBA7887 > UBA7887 > JANQOH01. The sequence continues at coordinate 113,540 of OZ251461.1, read as the reverse complement.
TCCCCACCGGCCACGACTTGCGGATCGTGGAGAACACCGACGAGGTCTATCACCTGGTCCTGCCGCCCGACCCGAACGCCCGTCTGGCGGACGAGAACCTGCGCAGCGTTTCCGGCGGCAGCAATTGCCTCGGCTCGGCGGGCACCGTCGCCAGCGCGGGAACCATTCCCAGCACCGTCAGCAGCGCCAGCACCGCCGCCACCGTCAGTTCGACGTGAGCGGAGCGCCGGAGCCGCGCGAACGCATGAAAGGAGACGGATAATGACGACGAACCCGAATCTGGCCGCCGCCGAGGCCATCAACGCCGCGTACCGGGCGATCGGCGACGCCCGGGAGAACGACCCCGAATTCCGGGCGCTCCTCGAGGAGGACCCGCGCGCGGCGCTGGCCAGCAAGGGGCTCGAAGTGCCGCAGGGGACGGAAGTGCGCGTGCATGCGAACGACGGCGACACGGTGTACATCGCCTTCCCGTCCGACCCCAACCAGCTCCTGTCGGACATATCGCTCGATAACGTCAGCGGCGGGGTGCCCGCGTCCTCCGCCGGGTGCGCCGGCTCCGCGAGCACGCTCAGCACCTTCCCGAGCTGCGCGGGCAGCGTGGCCACCGCGAGCACCATCGGCTCCGCCGCTTGCAGCTGAGCCGAAACGCAACCCGCGGCGCGGCGCGGCGCGAACCTCCCCCCCGCCCGGCGGGATTCCGGCCGGGCGGGGGCCGCGCCGGCCCGCGCGTCGGGGGGCGGCAATCTTCCCTGTCGAAAACCGGCTTCGCCGACGGAGGAAAACTCCCATGACCGTTCTTGAACACTGGACGCCGGAGGAGCGCGCCAACCAGACGCGCATCGAGGACCTGGCGGAGCGTTACCGCGCCGACCCCGAGCTGCGCGCGCGGATTGATTCCGGGGACGCGGCCGGCGCGCTCGCCGAGCTGGGCATCGATCTGCCGGAGGGCGTCGATCATCGAATCGTGGCGGACACCCGCGAAGTGCGCCATTTCGCGCTGCCCCCGGACCCGAACACGTTGCTGCGCGACGAGACGCTGGCCGACGTGTCGGGCGGATCGACCCTCGGATCGGCGGCTTCGGTGGGCAGCATGAGCTCCTTCGTTTGCTCGACGGGGCCCAGCAGCCTCAGCAGCGCCGGCACCGCCGGCACCGCCGGCTCCCGATCCGTATAGGCCGGAGCGCGAGAAACGGGGAGGGGGTCCGTTCGGAGTCTCTCCGCCCTTGACTTTCGCCTCCGGTTGCGCTATACGAACGGTCCGAAGAAGACGTCGAGGAGAAACGCGACATGACCCAGCCGTTCCGCGCCGTGCCCGCGTCGCCGCCGCTTTCCGAGGAGGAAATGGCGGCCGTCCAGGACTTGGCCCGGTCGCTCGCCGCCGACTGGCGCGCCGATCCCGCGCTGCGCGCCCGCGCCGGCGAGGGGCGCGAGGTCCTCTCCGAACGCGGCCTCGACCTGTCCACCGGCGCCGAGGCGCGGATCGTGGAGAACACCGGCGAGGTCTTCCACTTCGTCCTGCCGCCCGACCCGAACGGCGTTCTCATGGACGAGGATCTGGACGGCGTTGCGGCGGCCGCCCAGACCGGCGCGCAGACCGCCGGCACCGCCAGTTGCCTGGGCACCATTCCCAGCTGCATCTCCTCCGCCAGCTCCGCCAGTTCGACCCAGACCCACGAGAACCCCCCGGGCAGCTGAAGGGCTCGCTTGGCCCCTGGGTGCGCCGGCGTCCCGCCGGCATGCGCGCGAAGCGCGTACAAGAGAAGATGCCGGCGGGACGCCGGCGCACCCAGGCTTGACGGCGCGCTCGACGACGGATAGCGTGTGAACTTGGACGTCGAGGTGCATCTCAACGGGTAGAGTGGGGCTCGGGCTGACGGCCTTTGCCCGTGTGCCGGTTCAAGACCGGCCCAGGCGTCCACATCCTCCCCCTTGCGCCGCGGCGCTGCTTGACGGATCGCCCGGCCGGGCGTTGCATGTCCGGAGCGGGCGCCCGGTAGCTCAACGGGCAGAGCAGGCGCGGCGCGCGTTCTTGCGCGCGCCGCGTCATGCAGCCGGTTCGAGTCCGGCCCGGGCGTCCGCGCTTCGCGCGCATGCCGCCGGACGCCCTTCGGGGCGTTTGACGGCGCGCTCGACGATGGCTAGAATCCACACGTGGACGTCGAGGTGCATCTCAACGGGTAGAGTGGAGCGGCGGTCGTAGAACCCCCTCGTGTGCCGGTTCAAGACCGGCCCAGGCGTCCGCATCCTCTTGCCATAGATTGCACTCCCCGGAGGACGGCATGGCGCACCCTGCGCCGCGGGCTTCGTCGCTGGCGGAGTTCCGGCGTTGGCGGCTGGCGGAGCCCGGGCCGGACGCGCCCGATCCGATGCCGATAGGCGCGCTTTCACCGCCGGTTCTGGCCGGGCTGCGCCGGCTGGGCCGCGCGCCGTCCACGGCGCTGGTGACGGTCTCGCGGCGTGACGCCGCCCACGCGGTCCGCGACACGAAGGCGCCTGGGCAAGCTGGTGGCGGAGGCGGACATCGACCGCCTGCCGGAGATTCTGGCGCAGCCACGCGCGGTGCTGCTTGAGACGAACCGCGGAAATCCCATGCTGCTCTACGTCTTCGACGGCCCCGGCCGGAAGGCGGGGAAGATCGTCGTCCGCGTCCGGCAGCCCACCGACCGCGATGGGGAAACGAACAAGGTGACGACGGCGGCGTATGTGGATGCAGAGAAATTGATCGACCGCAGTCGATACACCCTCCTTGACGGCGCGCTCGGCGACGGCTAGAATGCACATGTGGACGTCGAGGTGCATCTCAACGGGTAGAGTGGAGTGCGGGCCCGATGCCCGTTCTCGTGTGCCGGTTCAAGACCGGCCCAGGCGTCCACACCCTCCCCCTTGCGCCGCCGCGCGGCTTGACGACTCGTCCGGGGGGAGCAGCTGCATCTCCTCCGCCAGTTCGACCCAGGCCCACGAGAACCCCCCGGGTAGTTGAAGAGTCCGCTTGGCGCCTGGGTGCGCCGGCTCGCGCGCCCGGTCTTGCGGAGGCGCCGCCGCCGCCGTCAGGCGTAGAGGAACAGGAGGCAGAACGCGAGCAGGGCGACGACCGCCGCCGCCGCCGTGCCGGAGGTCCAGCCGCGCGCCAGCGCGCCGCCCGGCGCATGCCAGCGCCACGCCGCGCGGCCCAGCGGCGCGAACGCCGCGCGCGCCAGCGCGAGGCCGCCCGCCTGCAGCGCCAGCGCCCGCCGCCCCGCGCCCTCGGCCAGAAGGCGGCCGGGGCGGCGCAGCAGCCAGTCGGCGTCGAGGTTCGCGAGCCGCAGCTCGGGCGGATACAGGCCCGACAGCATGAGCAGCGCGAAGGCCAGCGCCGAGAAGAACAACAGCTGCAGCTGCGTAATCACGTGGGTCGCCGTGTAGGGTTCGTAGTCCACCGGCCACGGCAGCAGGTCGTAAAGCGCCCAGGGATAGACGCCGTTGAAAACGCAGATCGCCGCGGCGAGGCCCATGGCGATGAGCATGTTGCGCGGCGGGTCGGAGACGCGAATGCCCGAATCGTGCGCGAAGAACGCGAAATAGGGGATCTTGATCCCCGCATGGTGGAACACCCCGGCGCTCGCGAACAACAGGCACAGGAACACGACGACGTAGCCCTCCTCCGCCGCCGACGCCATCACCATCGATTTCGACACGAAGCCGGAGAACAGCGGGAAGGCGGAGATCGACGCCGCGCCGACGAGGCAGAACCCCGTCGTCCACGGCATGGTCTTGTAGAGGCCGCCCAGGTCGGTCCCGTCGATGCGCCCGGTCATGTGCAGCACCGCGCCCATGCTCATGAACAGCAGCCCCTTGAACACCACGTCGTTGAAGGCGTGGCTCACCGCGCCGTTGAGGCCGAGCGCCGTCCCCAGGCCGATCCCGACCACCATGAAGCCGACTTGGTTGATGAGGCTGTAGGCCAGCACCCGGCGCAGGTCGTTCTCGATCACGGCGTAGAAGATGGGGAACATCGCCATCGCCGCGCCGATCCATATCAGCGCCTCCGTCCCCGCGAACGACCGCGCCAGCGCGTACACCGCGACCTTGGTGGTGAACGCGCTGAGGAAGACCGCGCCGGTGGGAGTGGATTCCGGGTAAGCATCGGTCAGCCAGCTGTGCAGGAACGGCCAGGCGCACTTCACCCCGAAGGCGAGGAAGATCAGCTTGCCGCCCAGGCCGTCGAGCGACAGGGCGTCGAAGGCGAGGCTGCCGGTCTCGCCGTAAAGGACCATCGCCCCGGCGAGCAGCAGGACGCCCGAGGCGACCTGCGCCGTAAGGTAGCGCAGCCCGGCGCGCGCGGCGCGCCCGGTGCGGCGCGCCCAGACCAGGAACACGCTCGCGAGCGCCATCGCCTCCCAGAACAGGAAGAGGGTGAGCAGGTCGCCCGCGAACACCGCGCCGAGCGCGCCGGCGGCGTAGAGCAGCGCGCTCGCCTGCTGGACCGCGTCGCGGGTATGCAGCGCGAACACCGCGCCGAGCGCGGCGGCGATATGGAAGAGCAGGGCGAAGATGTAACTCAGCTTGTCGACGCGCCCGAACACGAGTTCGTAGTCGAGGACCCCGGCGCGCCAGTGGATTCCGGCGTCGAGCGCCAGCAGGTTGACCAGCCCGGCCAGGGGGACGAACAAGGTCCACGCCGGGCGCAGGCGCTCCGGCAGCAGCGGCAGCAGAAGCGCGCCGGCGGCGAAGACCAGGAACGGCGGAACGCTAGCGGTCATCGTCCGCCCCGTCTTCGCGGTCGTAATAATCGAGCGGGCGCGACACCAATTTGCGCAGTTCGCGGGCCGCCAGCACGAGGGCCACGCAGGCGATGAACCCGTACGCGCCGTAGAAGCCGAACCAGCCCTCGAAATCGAGGATGGCGTGCTTATGGTAGAACAGGTCGGCCGCCAGCAACAGGGCGCAGGCGGCGTAGAGCGCATAAAGAAGTTTGCGCACGTTGCGCCTGTCGTCGAGCCAGTGCCTCCGGCCTTCGGGAGTCTTCATCGCCGCCGCCTCACGACACCAGCTGCGCCAGAAGGCGCCAGGCGGGGCCGGGGAAGAAGAACAGCACGAGGCAGGCCGCGGCGGTGAACAGGAGCGGCGCGAGGCAGGCCAGCGGCGCCTCCCGGTAGCCGCCGTCGAATTCGGTCGGCGCCGCGCCGGGGAAGAACGCGCGCGCGACGAACGGCATGAAGTAGCCGATGTTGAGCAGGCTGGAGACCATCAGCGCGGCGACGAACAGCTCGCTTCCGGCCTCCACCGCGCCGAGGCCGAGGAGCCACTTGCTCCACGCCCCCGCGAAGGGCGGCAGGCCGACGATGCTGAGCGCGCCGATGAGGAACGCGATCATGGTCAGCGGCATGGCGCGGCCGATCCCGCGCATGTCGCTGATGTTCTCCTTGTGGGCGGTGACGATGATGGCGCCGGCGCAGAAGAACAACGTGATCTTGCCGAAGGCGTGGGTGAGCATGTGCAGCCCGCCGCCGAGCACCGCGCTCGGCGTGGCGAGCGCCGCGCCGAGCACGATATAGGCGAGCTGGCTCACCGTCGAATAGGCGAGGCGGGCCTTCAGGTTGTCCTTCGTCAACGCCACCAGCGACGCGGCGACCACGGTGAACGCCGCGAGCCACGGCAGCCACGCTCCGGGATGCGACTCCGCCATCGCGTCGAGGCCGAAGACGTAGACCACCACCTTGAGGACGCAGAACACGCCCGCCTTCACTACCGCGACGGCGTGCAGCATGGCGCTCACCGGGGTGGGCGCGATCATCGCCGCCGGCAGCCAGCGGTGGAACGGCATGAGCGCCGCCTTGCCGATGCCGAACACGTAGAGCGCGAACAGCGCGCCCATCGCCAGCGGGCCGGCCTTCCCCGCCAGGATCCCGCCGTCGCGGAAGTCGAGCGTCCCGGCGGCGACCCAGGTCCCGGCGATGGCGAGCAGCAGGAAGCCTATCGACGTCCCCAGCAGGACGCCGAGATAGACGCGCCCCGACCGCCGCGCCTCCCCGGTGCCCGAATGGACCACCTGCGGGTAGGTGGAGATCGTCAGCAATTCGTAAAAGAGGAACAGCGTGAACAGGTTGGCGGCGAAGGCGACGCCGACTGCGCCGCACAGCGCGAGGGTGAACCATATGTAGAAGCGGGTCTGGTTGCGCTCGCAATGCGCCCGCATGTAGCCGATCGTGTAGATCGAGGTGGGAATCCACAGGAAGGTCGCGATCGACGCGAACAGCATTCCGAGCGGCTCGATCTCGAACGCCAGCGCGAGGCCCGGCAGGACCTCGTACAGTTCGACGGCGGGGCGCGCGCCGGCGAACACCGCGGGCGCGAACGACGCCACGGCCGCGAACAGCGCCAGCGCCGTCGCCAGCATCGCCGCCTCGCGGAGGTTGGGCCAGCGCGAGCCGAGCGCCACCAGCGCGGCGCCGGCGAGCGGAATGAACGGCGTCGCCGCGAGCAGGGTCACGGCCCGCCTCCCAGCAGCGCCGCCGCCACCCGCGCCGCCGCGCCTACGGTGAGGTCGGTCGCCAGGCCGAAGACGACGCAGGCGAGGGCCAGCGCGGCGCTGGAGGCGACCATCGGCCACGGCGCCTCGCGGATCTCCACCACCAGGTCGGGGCTGGCGAAATACGCCGCCTCGACCGCGCGCCAGACATAGACTACGGCCATCAGCGAAGTGGCGAGGACCAGGACGGCGACCGGCCACAGGCCGCGCTCCAGCGCGCCGACGACGAGATACCACTTGGCGACGAAGCCGACCGTCCCCGGCAGGCCGATCAGGCTCACCCCCGCCACCGCGAAGGCGGCCATGGTGAGCGGCATCCGCCGTCCCATGCCGCGCAGGCGGTCCATTCCGACCCCGCCGGCGCGCAGCGCTATCGCGCCGAGCGCGAGGAACATCGCGCCCTTCATCGCCGCATGGTTGAAGAGGTGGACCACCGCGGCCGTGAGCCCGCTCGCGTTCGCCAGACCGACGCCGATCATGACGTAGCCGATCTGCGCCACCGACGACCAGGCGAGCATCCGCTTCAGGTTCGTCTGGCCGATCGCGACCAGCGAGCCGACGAAGGCGGCGACGGCCGCCACGGGCAGGAGGACGTCGGTAACGGGGTGGACGGCGGTGGAGAATTCCGCCCCGAACACCGTGAACATGAAGCGCAGCAGGAGATAGACGGCGACCTTGGTCGCCGTCGCCGCGAGCAGCGCCGAGACCATCGACGGCGCATGCGCGTAGGCGTCGGGCAGCCATGCGTGGAGCGGAAACAGCGCCAGTTTCAGGCCCAGGCCGACGACGATGAAGGCGAAGGCGGCGAGCGCCGCCGGATTGCCGCCGAGCGGCGGAACGCGCCCGGCGAGGTCGGCTATGTTCAACGTGCCGGTGAGCATGTAGAGCAGCCCGACGCCGATGACGAAGAAGGTCGCGCCGACGGTCCCCAGGACCAGGTAGCGGTAGCTCGCCAGCAACGCCCTCGGGTCGCGGCCGAGGCTCACCAGCACGTAGCCCGACAGCGACGACACCTCCATGAACACGAAAGCGTTGAACGCGTCGCCGGTGATCGTCACGCCGAGCAGGCCGGCGAGGCAAAGCAGGTAGGCGGTGTAGAACAGGCGGTGGCGCGCGATGGGAATCTCGTCGCGCACGCTGTCCAGCGCGAAGGGCATGATCGCCGAGGCGGCGCCGGTCACGAGGACGAGGACGAAGCCCGACAGCAGATCCACCCGGTAGGCGATCCCCCACGGCGCCGGCCAGCCGCCGAAAGCGTAGTCGATGGGGCCGTCGGCGAGCACCCGCGCCAGCAGCGCGGCGGAGATCGCGAAGGAGGCCCAGGTCGCCAGCGCCGCCAGCGCCCACGCCCGCCGGCCGCGCCCGGCCAGCGCGCATAGCGGCGCGGCGAAAAGCGGCGCGACCACTTGCAGCGCGGGGAGGTTGAGCGCGATCACCCCGAATCCCCGCGCCGGTCCTCGATGTCGCGGATCTCCTCCTCCTCCACCGTCCCGTAGGCCTCCTTGAGGCGGACGACCAGCGCCAGGCCGAGCGCCAGGGTCGCCACGCCGACGACGATGGCGGTGAGGATGAGGACGTGGGGCAGCGGGTTGGAGTAGGGCGCGCCGCCCTCCCAGAGGATCGGCGCGGTCCCGCCGGCAACCTTGCCCGCCGAGATGTAGAGCAGGAACACCGAGGTCTGGAAGATGTTGAGGCCGATGAGCTTCTTGATCAGGTTGCCGCGGCTCATGACGACGTAGAGGCCGACGGTCATGACCGCGACGACCGCCCACCAGGCGTAGCCCTCCAACGCCTCCACCGGTCAGCGCGCCCCGGCGCCGCCGCGCCCGGCGAAGGCGTCGAAGATGGCCAGCACGGTGGCGGCGACCGTCACGCCGACGCCGAACTCGACGATCAATATGCCGTAATGGTGGCCGTCCGCCGGGTCAGCGGCGAGGCGCGCGTAGTCGAGATAGACGCCGCCCAGCAGCATGGTGGCGAGTCCCGTGCCGGCGAAGATGGCGAGGCCGAGGGCGGCGAGCGCCCGCGTCAGCGGCGGCGGAACCGCCCGGCGCAGCCGCCCGAGGCCGAACACGACGGAGTGGAGGACGCACGCCGCGGCGACGATCACGCCGGCCTGGAAGCCGCCGCCCGGCCCGTAATCGCCGTGGAACTGCACGTAGAGGCCGAACAGGACGATGAAGGGGATGAGAACCTTCGCGACGACGCGGAGGACGGGCATGTCGCTCATCGCGGCCGCCTCCGCCGGCGCGGCCACAACCGCATCCACGACCGCCGCCGCGGGCGCGGCGCGTCCTCGCCCGCGCGCGGGCGGGCGAGCAGCAGGAGCACGCCGACGCCGGCGGTGAAGATCACCGCCACCTCGCCCAGCGTGTCGAACCCGCGATAGTCCGCCAGGATCGCGGTGACGACGTTCGGGATGCCGATGGCCTCCGGCGTTTCGCCGATATAGCGCGGCGCGACGTGGACCTGCGCGGGCGCGGCGGGGTCGCCGAACGCCGGCATGTCGGCGGTCGCGTAAAGGAGCGCCGCGCCGGCCGCCGCCGCCGCGGCGAGCGGAAGCCAGGGCCTGCGGCGCGGCGGCGCCTCGCGGTCGTCGGTGAGCGCCAGCGCGGCGAGGCCGAGTACGGTGGCGGCGCCTGCGCCGACGGCGGCCTCGGTGAACGCCACGTCGACGGCGTCGAGGACCAGGAACAGCGCCGCCATCAGGAAGCTGTAAATCCCGCCCAGCATCACCGCGGCGAGGATCGAGCGCGCGCGCGCCACCGCGACCGCCGCCGCGAGCAGCAGCGCGAGGAGGACGAGGTGGACCGCGGAGTCCATCGTCAGCCCCGCCCGCCGGCGGGGGGCGCGCGCCGGGTCCACGGCTCCAGCCCCGCGGCGTGCGCGGCGTGCGCCAGCGCATGGCTCGCGGCCGGGCCGGTCAGCAGGAGGAAGGCGAGGATGAAGGCGAGCCGCGCCAAGTTGAGCGACCAGCCGGCCTCGACCATCATGCCGAGGACGATCAGCGCCGCGCCGAGCGTGTCGGTCATGCCCGCTGCATGGCCGCGCGAATAGAAGTCGGGCAGGCGGACGAGGCCGATCCCGCCGGTCAGCACGAACGCCGACCCGGCCAGCACGCAGGCCCAGGAGACGGCGTCGACGACGGCGCTCACGGCGCCTCCCCGCCCGGCCGGTCGCCGAACGACCGCAATTTGACGTAGCGCAGGGCGGCGATGACGCCGACGAAATTGATCAGGGCGTAGATCAGCCCGAGGTCGAGGAAGTGCGGCCGCCCGGACAGGAAGCCGAGGACGGCGATCAGCAGCACGGTCTTGGTCCCGAAGGCGTTGGCGGCGAGGATGCGGTCGAAGACCGTGGGCCCGGCGGCGGCGCGGGCGATGGCGAGCGCCATCGTCGCGAGCAGGGCGGCCGCGGCGGCGGCGAACTGCCAGTCCACCGGCGCGGCCCTAGAGGGCGGCGACGCGGGCGTCCATCTCGCCCGTCTCCAGCGCGGCCTGCCCCTCGGCGGTGAGCGCGTGGACGAGGACGGAGCCCTCCCGGACGTCGATCGAGATCGTTCCCGGAGTCAGGGTGATCGAATTGGCGTAGATCGCGCGGCCCAAATCCGTGCGCTGGCTGGCGCGGACCTCGAACACGCGCGGGTCGATGGGCAGTTTCGGGTGCAGGATGCGGCGCGCCACGTCGACGTTCGCCTTGACGACCTCCGCCGCCAGCCACAGCCAGTAGGCGGGCAGGCGGCGCCACAGATGCAGCGGGACGCCCTCCCGGTCGACGACGCCCAGGCGGCGGGCGAGCGTCAGCGCGAAGGCGCAGGACGCCGCCCCGAAGGCGAGCATGAGCGGGTCGTAATGGCCCGACAGCAACAGCCACGCCGCCGCCAGGGCGGCGAGCAGGAGCAGGCTCCGCGGCATCGCGGCGCGGTCAGCCGGCGGGGTTATTCGAAGGCGACGGCATAGGCGTCGACCGGCAGCGCCTCGGGGATCAGCCCCCGGTCGGCGAGGAACCCGGCGAAGCGCGCGTAGCGCCCGCGGTCGAGCGCCGCCGGGCGCAGCGCGAAGCGCGGCAGGGTGTCGCGCCAGGCGAGGCGGTTCAGGTCGTCGTCCAGGTTGTCCGGATCCGTGCCGGCGAACAGCGCCCAGCCGTCCTCCGGATGGTTGACGAGGTATTGGACGCCGCGCTCGACCGCGCGGGTCAGCGCCGCCAGCATCGGGTCGTCGGCGCGGTCGGCGCGGGCCACCATGATCAACTCGTCATAGGCCGGAACCCCGTGCTCCTCGACGTAGAACGCGCGGCCCGGATTGCCGGACAGGTCCATCTGGTTGAGTTCGAAGTTGCGGAACGCGCCGATGACCGCGTCGACCTGGCCCGAGACGATGGACGGCGACAGCGAGAAGTTGACGTTGACGAGGGTCACGTCGTCCAGCCCCAGGCCGTGGCCCGCCAGCATGGCACCGAGCAGCGCGTCCTCGAACCCGCCGACCGAGAACCCGACCTTGCGCCCCGCGAGGTCGGGAATGCCCCGGATCGGACTGTCCTCCAGCACCACGAGGCAGTTGAGCGGGGTGGCGACGAGGGTGGCGAAGCGCTTGAGCGGCAGTCCCTCGGCGACCTGGATGTGCAGTTGCGGCTGGTAGGAGACGGCCGCGTCGGCCTGCCCGGCGGCGACCAGTTTCGGCGGGTCGTTGGGGTCGGCGGGGGCGATCAGCTCCACCTCCAGCCCCTCGTCGGCGAAATAGCCGAGCTCTTGCGCCGCGATCAGCGGGCCGTGGTCGGGGTTCACGAACCAGTCGAGCAACACCGTCGCCTTGTCGGCGGCGGAGGCGGGGAGGGCGAGCGCGAGGGCGAAGGCCAGCGCGGCGGCGCGGCGGATCGGTTCAGGCATGGCGGTCTCCGGACTCGTTGGGGCGGGCGAGCGCGAGCGAGAAATACTCGTCGTTCGGCGCGAAATGCGCAACGGTTTCGAAACCCGCCTCGCCCAGCAGCGCGGTCAGCGCCGGCACGGTGAACTTGCGGCTGATTTCGGTCAGGATGCTGTCGCCGCGCGGCACTTCGATCTCGGCGTCCAGGGCGGCGAGCTGGACGGTCTGGTCGGCGCGCGACACCAGCCGCATTTCGACGCGGCTTTCGGGCCGGTTGAACGCGGCGCGGTGGGCGAACTTCCCCGGGTCGAAATCGGCGCCGACGCCGGCGTTGAGCACATTGAGCAGGTTCAGGTTGAACGCCGCCGTCAGACCGCCCCGGTCGTTGTAGGCGGCGTTCAGCACCCCTTCGTCCTTCACCCGGTCGGCGCCGAGGAGGAGGAAGTCGCGGGGCGCCATCAGGGCGCGGATTTCGGCCAGGAACGCCACCGCCCTGGCGTGGGCGAAATTGCCGATGGTGCTGCCGAGGAAGCAATACAACCGGGGGCCGGCGGCCGCCGGCAGATGCGCCAGCCCGGCGTCGTAATCGCCCACCAGCAGGTTCACCCGCAGCCAGTCGTAGTCGGCGACGAGGCGCGACGCCGCCCGGTCCAGCGCCTCCTCCGAAATGTCGAACGCGGTGTAGCTGGGATACCGCGCGCCGGACTCGCAGGCGTCGAGCAGCCGGCGGGTCTTGCGCGACATGCCGCTGCCGAATTCCAGGATGTCCTCCGGCGCGGCGGCCTCGACCACGGCGGCGGCGCAGTCGCGCAGCAGCGAGTCCTCGGCGCGGGTGAGGTAGTATTCCGGCGTTTCGCATATGCGGTCGAACAGCCGGGAGCCGCGGTCGTCGTAGAAGTATTTGGGCGGCAATTCGAGGGGCCGGCTGAGCAGCCCGGCGGCCACGTCCGCCTCGAGCGGCGGCACGTCGCGGGCGGCCGGAACTGCGTTGCGGCCGACGCGGACATGCTCCGCAACGGCCGCGGCGGACGGCGTCATCCGGTCGGTCTCCCCCGACGATCGACCCGCCGGTCCTGTTTTCGCGCGCCCGGACAGGCTACCATCCCGCGCCGGGGAAGCAAGCCCCGGTTCGACCGCGCGTCCCGCCCCTCCTCCGCCGAGGCGACCGCATGTGCCGCCACGCCGCCTATGTCGGGCCGCCGCTGGCCCTGGAGCGCTTCCTCCTGCGCCCGCCGCACGGCCTCGTCGAACAGGCTTACAAGCCGCGCGAAATGGTGTCGGCGACGATCAACGCCGACGGCTTCGGCTTCGGCTGGCGCGGCGAGGACGGCGCGCCCGGCGTCTATACCAACCCGATGCCCATATGGTCGGACGCCAACCTCGCCCATCTGGGCCGCGCGCTGACGAGCCGCATGTGGATCGCCAACGTGCGCAGCGCGACCCGCGGCCTCCCCGTCAACCAGGCCAACACGCATCCGTTCCTGGCCGGCGGCCTGTTGTTCTCCCACAACGGCTTCGTCCAGGACTTCACGGCCGCCCTGCGCCCCATGGCGCGCGCCGCGCTGGCGCCGGAATATGAATCGGCGGTCGGCGGGACGACCGATTCGGAATACCTGTTCGCGCTGGTCCGCCAGGAAATGGCGGACCGCCCGGCGGAGGACGCCTTCCGCGCCGTCTTCGCGCGCCTCGACCGCTGGCTCGGCGCGGGCCACGCGCTGCTCAACGCGCTGCTCGCCGAGACGGACCGCGTCGTCGCCACCCGCCACGCGCTGCGCCACGTCTCGCCCTCCCTCTATGTCGGGCGCGACCCGGACCTGTTCGGCGAGGGCTGGCTGGTGGCGTCGGAGCCGCTCGGCGCCGCCGCCGGCTGGGAGCCCGTCCCGGACGGCCATCTCGTCGTCCTGGAGGCGGGGCGGGCGCCGCGCGTCGAGGCGCTGTGAGCGGCAGCGCAGTCGCCGACCGGCTGGCGGCGCTCCAGGCGGCGCTGTGCGCGGCGGTCGCCAGTCTGGACGACGCGGCGTGCCGCGCGCGCTGGCTGCCGGAGCTGAGCCCCGTCGGCTGGCACCTGCGCCATTGCGCGTTCGTCGAGGCGCTGTGGATCCGCGAGCGCGTCCTCGGCGACGACCGCCTGACCGCGCCGCTGGCGGACTCCTGCCTGCCGGAGCGCGCGCCGCCGGAGACGCGCGGGGCGGCGCTTCCCGAACGCGGCGAACTGGTCGCCTGGGCGCGCGAGACGATGGCCGAAAACCGCGCCCTGCTCGATTCGGCGCCGCCGCATCCGCTGACGGCGGGAGGCTATCTGCGCGCCTTCCTCGCCGCGCATATCGGCCAGCACCTCGAAACGGCGCGGCTGGCGCTCGCGGCGATGAACCTCGCCCGCGCCGCGCCCTACCGCGCCGCCCGGCCGCTGGAGCCGAAACGGGACGCGGTCCGCTGGCGGGCGGTCGCCGCCGGCCCTTGCGACATCGGCGCCGGGGAGGGGGAGGGCTTCGCCTACGACAACGAACTCCCCGCCGTCCGCGTCCGTCTCGGCGCCTTCGAGATCGCGGCCCGGCCCGTGTCCGCCGCCGGCTGGCTCGCCTTCATGGCGGAGACCGGCGCGCGCGCGCCGTTCGGCTGGCGCCGCGACCCGGCGGGCGCATGGTTCGAGGTCTCCGCCGAGGGCCCGCGCGACATCGACCCCGAGGCGCCGGTGTCGGGGGTCGGCCTCTCCGAGGCGCGCGCCTTCGCGCGGTGGGCGGGGGCGCGCCTGCCGCACGAATACGAGTGGGAGCGGGCGGCCCGCCTCGGCCTGCTCGACGGGGCCGGCGCGGCGTGGGAACTCTGCGCCAACCGGCTCCATCCCTATCCGGGGTTTCGCTGGCGGCCCTACCGCGAATATTCCGCGCCGTGGTTCGATTCCGCGCACGCGGTCCTGCGCGGGGGCGGCCGCTACACCGAGGCGGAGAACCAGCGCCCGGCCTTCCGCAATTTCCATCCGCCGGAAAGCCGCCACGTCGCCGCCGGGCTGCGCCTCGCGCGCTCGCCCGGCGCCCGGCCGGGCGCCAGATTGTAGCGATGACCGAACTCGTGGCCGGGCTTCTCGCGTGGATCGCCGCATCCACCGCCTACGATCCGGCGCCGGCGCCGCCCGCCATCCGCCTCGCCGGCGATATCTGCGCCGAGGTCGGGCTGGAGCCGGACTGCCGCGTTCGCGGCTACTACGACCACCGGACGGAGACGGTGGTCCTGTATGACGGCTGGAGCCTCGGCAGCCGCGACGACCGCGGCCTGCTGCTTCACGAACTGGTCCACCATGCGCAGGCGGCGGCCGGGGCGTTCGACTTCGATACGGCCCTGGGGCGGTGCGGCGGCGAATCCGAGGCGTTCGCGCTGATGGCCCGGTGGCTGGCGGAGAACGGCGAACGCGAGCGGTTGAACGCGCGCCGGGCGACGCGCGACGCCTGCGCGGCGCATTTCGCCGCGGGCGCGGGACGGTGAACGGCGCGGCGCCGGAGAGGGGCCGCCCGCCGGCCGGCTGGCGCGCCGCTGCCGCGTGGCGCCTGTTCGACTGGGCGAACTCGCCGTTCCCCACCGTCGTCGTCACCTTCGTGTTCGCCGTCTATTTCCAGCGCGGCGTGGTCGGCGACGCGGTGCTGGCGACCGAATTGTGGGGCTACGCCATCGCCGCCAGCGCGCTGGCCGTGGCGCTCGCCGGGCCGGTCGCCGGCGCGGCGGCGGACGCCGGCGGCCGGCGCAAGCCCTGGCTCGCCGCGTGTTCGGCGCTGATGGCGGCGGGCTGCGCCGGGCTGTGGTTCGCCGCGCCCGGCGCCGAATCGATATGGCTGGTGCTGGTCCTGGTGGCGGCGGCCAATTTCGGCTTCGAGCTCTCGATGGTGTTCTACAACGCCATGCTGCCGGAGCTGGCGGGGCCGTCGCGCGTCGGGCGGCTTTCGGGCCAGGCCTGGGCCCTGGGCTATGCGGGGGGCCTCGCCTGCCTCGCGCTGGCGCTCTACGGCTTCGTTCAGGCCGACCCGCCGCCGTTCGGCCTCGACGCGGAGCGGGCGGAGCCGGTGCGCGCGGTGGCGCTGCTGGTCGCCGGGTGGTTCGTCGTCTTCGGCTGGCCGCTGTTCGCGTTCACGCCCGACCTCGGCGGCGGGCGCAAGCCCGTCGGCGCCGCGTTGCGCGAGGGCCTCGCGACCCTGGCCCGCACCCTGCGCTCGGTGCGCCGCTACCGCGAGATCGCCAAATTCCTGCTCGCCCGCATGGTCTATACCGACGGGCTGAACACCCTGTTCGCCTTCGGCGGGATCTACGCCGCCGGGACCATCGGCATGGCGATGTCGGAGGTGCTGCTGTTCGCCATCGGCCTCAACGTGACCGGCGGCCTGGGCGCGTGGGCGTTCGGCTGGATCGACGACCGCATCGGCGCGCGGCGGACGCTCGTCGTCTCGCTTCTCGCGCTGATCGTCTTCGGGGCCGCGATCCTGTTCGTCGACGACGCGGCGTGGTTCTGGGGCCTGGGCCTCGCCATCGGCGTGTTCGTCGGGCCGGCGCAATCCGCCAGCCGCTCGCTGATGGCGCGCATGGCGCCGGAGGAGCTGCGAACCGAGATGTTCGGCCTGTTCGCGCTGTCGGGCAAGGCGACCGCCTTCGTCGGCCCGTGGCTGGTGGGCGTTCTCACCGCGGCCTTCGCCAGCCAGCGCGTCGGCATGTCGGCGATCGTCGTCTTCCTCGCCGCGGGCCTCCTGCTTCTCCTGTTCGTGCGGGAGCCGGGGAAGGCCGGTTGACGGAGCGGCGCGATCCGAGAGATCCGATCCGCCGCCGGAGACGCCGCCGGGCAGCCAGATCCGCTGCGCCTATGGCAACCGATCGCTTTTTTCGGAATCGGGCTTGACTATCCGGATTCGGATGACCATTATGCCATTCCCGGACGGAGAACGGAGGCCGACATGAATCTCGGGTTCGCGGAGATGCAATCCGCCATAAAGGGGCTGCCTTCCGCCGACAGGGAGCCGACGGCGCCGGAGAAGATACGCGCTCTCCACGCGGCGGGGTGCGCGCCCGCCGACATAGCCAGGTTTCTCGGCCTGGACGACAGTTACGTGCGGTCCGCGCTGAAGCGGGGGCCGCTGAAGTCCAAGGCCGCGCGCCCGCGGCCGGGGAGCGAGGAGCTCGGCGAGGTGGAATCGCAGAAGCTGCGCGTCGGCGACGACGGACGGTTCGTGATCCCGGCCGAAATGCGGGCGGCGATGGCGATCGACGAAAGCGGCCAGCTCACGGCGCGCGTCGTCGACGGCGAGTTGCGCGTGCTTTCGCCGTTGGCGGCGATCCTGAAAATGCGGCGCATGGTGCGGAAAAAGGCGGCCGAGGGCGTTTCGCCGGTCGACGAACTGATAGCCGAACGCCGCGCCGAGGCGCGCCGCGAAGACGGCGAATGAGTTTCGTATTCGACGCCTCGGCGGTCCTCGCGATGATCGGCGGCGAGACGGGGGCGGCCGAGGTCCGGGCCTCGCTGGACGACGGAGCGATAAGCGCCGTGAATTTCTCCGAGGTCCTCGCGAAACTCGTCGACTCGGGCTACGGCGACGCCGACGCGCTCGGCATCGTCGACGGACTGCCGCTCGCCGTCCACCCGGTGGACGCGGCGCAGGCCCGCCGCGCGGGACTGCTCCGCCGGCGGACCCGCCGGCGCGGGCTGTCGCTCGGCGACCGCGCCTGCCTCGCCCTCGCCGCGGCGCTGGACCGCCCGGCGCTCACCGCCGACCGCGCATGGTCGGAACTCGATCTCGACGTCGAAGTGAGAACGATCCGATGAGCGCCGCCGCGCCCGGCCCGCCGTCGGGGACGCGGGACTTCCTGCCGCGCGAGGTCCGCCGGCGCGAGGAGGCGGTGGCCCGCGTCAAGCGGACCTTCGCCCTGCACGGGTTCGAGCCGCTGGAGACCCCGGCGTTCGAGCGCCTGGAGGTGCTGTCGGGAAAATACGGCGAGGAGGGCGACAAGCTCGTCTTCAAGATCCTCAAGCGCGGCGCCGGGGCGGCGTCGGGCGAGGCGGACCTCGCGCTGCGTTACGACCTCACCGTGCCGGCCGTGCGCCTCTACGCGCGCCGGCGCGGCGAATTGCCCCGCGTCTTCAAACGCTACCAGATCGGCCCGGTCTGGCGCGGCGAGCGGCCGGGCCGCGGGCGCTTCCGCGAGTTCATGCAATGCGACGTCGACGTCTTCGGCGCCGCCTCGCGGCGCGCCGACGCCGACGTCATCCTCACCCTGGCGGCGGCGCTCGCGGCGCTCGGAATCGGCGGGGCCGTCGTTCGCCTCAACTCCCGCGCGGCGCTGCGGGCGCTGATGGACTCCTACGGAATTCCCCGTGCGGCCCGCGCCGGCGCGCTGACGGCGCTCGACAAATTGGACAAGATCGGCCGCCTCGGGGTGGCCAAAGAACTCGCCGAACGCGGAATCGCGCAAGCCGCGATTGACGCGTTGTGCGAGGACATCTGGCGGGGGAAGGACGCTCGGCAGAACTCCCCCCCGGAAGCCGCGCGGCGCTGGAAACTCAGTGGCCCCGGTTTCGCGGCGGTCGCGCGCCGGCGCCTCGCCGCGACGGCGGAGGGCGCGGCGGGCCTCGCCGAGATCGACGCGGTGCTGGACGCCGCCGCGCCGCGCCTGCCCGGCGGCGCGCGAATCGTTTTCGATCCGGCCCTGGCGCGCGGCCTCGACTACTATACGGGGCCGATCTTCGAATTCGCGGCCGAGGGCGCCGGCGGCTCCATCGCCGGCGGCGGGCGTTACGACGAGCTCTGCGGCATGTTCCTGAAGAGATCCGTGCCCGTCTGCGGCGGGTCGCTCGGGATCGAGCGCGTCATGGAGCTGCTCGACGGGGACGGCGGCGCGGCGGAGCCGCGCGCCTATGTGACCGTCTGGGACGAGGCCGCCGCCGGCCGCGCGCTCGATCTGGCGGCGGAGATCCGCGCCGCCGGCGTCGCCGCCGAGGTCGATCTGACGGGCGGCAAGCTCTCCCGCCAGTTCCGCTCCGCCGCCGAGCGCGGCTGCCGTTTCGCCGTCGTCGAGGGCCCCGACGAGCGCGCCGCCGGCGCGGTCGCGCTGAAGGACCTGGAGAGCGGGGCGCAGACCGCCGCGCCGCGAGGCGAGCTGGCGGCGCGCCTGCGCCGCCTGGCGGAGGTTCGGCCGCTTCCTTGACAGCGGCGGGGCGGTCGCGTAGAGGGGCGGTTCGCGGGGGCGTAGCTCAGTTGGTTAGAGCGCTGGCCTGTCACGCCAGAGGCCGCGGGTTCGAGTCCCGTCGCTCCCGCCATCCCCCCGCAATCGGGGCCGGTCTGCGAGGCGCGCGGGATGCTCGCTGAATATCTGCCGATTCTGATGTTCTTCGGCGTCGCCGCCGGGATGGCGCTGCTCGCCGTCGCCGCGTCGTGGATCGTCGCCCGCCAGCGGCCGGACGCCGAGAAACTGTCCGCCTACGAATGCGGGTTCGAGCCGTTCGACGACGCGCGCGGGCGGTTCGACGTGCGCTTCTACCTGGTCGCCATCCTGTTCGTCGTCTTCGACCTGGAGGTCGCGTTCCTGTTCCCCTGGGCCGTCACGCTCGACGCGACGGGGAGCTTCGGCTTCTGGTCGATGATGATCTTTCTCGGCCTGCTGACCATCGGCTTCGTGTACGAATGGCGCAAGGGAGCGCTCGAATGGGAGTGAGCGAGGCCGCGCCGATGCGGGAGCTGGCGGAGCAAGTGGCGGACAAGGGGTTCGTCGTCACCCAGTTCGAGAAACTGGCGAATTGGGCGCGCGGCGGGTCGATGTGGCCGATGAGCTTCGGCCTCGCCTGCTGCGCCGTCGAGATGATGCACAGCGGCGCCAGCCGCTACGACCTGGATCGCTTCGGCGTCCTCTTCCGGCCGAGCCCGCGGCAGTCGGACGTGATGATCGTCGCCGGCACGCTGACCAACAAGATGGCGCCCGCGCTGCGCAAGGTGTACGACCAGATGCCCGAGCCGCGCTACGTGATCTCGATGGGCAGTTGCGCCAATGGCGGCGGCTACTACCACTACTCCTATTCCGTGGTGCGCGGGTGCGACCGGATCGTCCCGGTGGACGTCTACGTCCCCGGCTGCCCGCCGACGGCCGAGGCGCTCCTCTACGGCATCCTCCAGCTGCAGCGGAAGATCCGCCGCGCCGGCGCCCCGGTCCGCTGAGCGGCGCGGCGGGGCCGGACCGGTGGAGCGCATGGACCCGGTGCTGGGCGAGCTCGGCGAATACGTCGCCCAACGCGGGCCTGGCCTCGCCGAGGCGCCGGAGATCGCCCGGGGCGAGATCGCCTTCGTCGCCGCGCGCGACGGGCTGATCCGGCTGCTCGCGTTCCTCCGCGACGACCCGGAGTGCCGCTTCCGCCAGCTCGTCGACCTGTGCGCGGTCGACTGGCCCGGCCGCCAACCGCGCTTCGACGTCGTCTATCACCTGCTCAGCCATGAGCGGAACCAGCGCGCGCGCGTGAAATTGCGCACCGGCGACGACGTCCCGGTCCCGTCCGCCTGCGCCGTGTTCGGCGCCGCCGGCTGGTACGAGCGCGAGGCGTGGGACATGTTCGGCCTGTTGTTCGCCGGCCACCCGGACCTGCGCCGCCTGCTCACCGATTACGGGTTCGACGGCCACCCGCTGCGCAAGGACTTCCCGCTGACCGGCCACGTCGAGGCGCGCTACGACGAGGACGAGAAGCGCGTGGTGTACGAACCCGTGTCGCTGACCCAAGAGTTCCGCCGCTTCGACTTCATGAGCCCGTGGGAGGGCGCCGACCTGGTCTCGCGGAGCGGCGGCGGCGGCGGGGCGGAGCGATGAGCGAAACCCAAATCCGTAACTTCACCTTCAATTTCGGCCCGCAGCACCCCGCCGCGCACGGCGTCCTGCGGCTGGTGCTGGAGATGGACGGCGAGGTGGTCGAGCGCGCCGACCCGCATATCGGGCTGCTCCACCGCGGCACCGAGAAGCTCATAGAACACAAGACCTACCTTCAGGCGCTGCCCTATTTCGACCGCCTCGACTACGTCTCGATGATGAACCAGGAGCATTGCTACAGCTTGGCGGTGGAGAAGCTTCTCGGCGTCGAGGCGCCGCCGCGCGCGCAATACATCCGCGTGCTGTTCGACGAGATCACGCGGATCCTCAACCACTGCCTCCAGGTCGCGGCGAACGGCCTCGACATCGGCGCCACCACCCCGTTCCTGTGGCTGTTCGAGGAGCGCGAGGCGCTGCTGGAGTTCTACGAACGCGTCTCCGGCGCCAGGATGCATGCGGCCTATGTGCGGCCCGGCGGAGTCCATCGCGACCTGCCCGACGGGCTCGCCGACGACATCGCCGCGTGGGCCGAGCGCTTCCCCCGCGTCCTCGACGACGTCGAGGGGCTGCTCACCGAGAACCGCATCTGGAAGCAGCGCAACGTCGATATCGGCGCGGTGACGCCCGAACAGGCGATCGACTGGGGCTTCTCGGGCCCGGTGCTGCGCTCGACCGGCCTCGCATGGGACCTGCGCAAGGCGCAGCCCTACGCCGTTTACGACCGCATGGACTTCGACGTGCCGGTGGGCAGGAACGGCGACTGCTACGACCGCTACCTCCTGCGCATGGAGGAAATGCGCCAGAGCCTGCGCATCGTCGCGCAGTGCCTCGACGCCATGCCGGACGGCCCGGTGACGGTGGAGAACGACAAGATCTCGCCGCCCCCACGGGAGGACATGAAGCGGTCGATGGAGGCCTTGATCCACCACTTCAAGCTCTATACGGAGGGCTACCGCGTGCCGGCGGGCGAGACCTACACCGCCGTCGAGGCGCCGAAGGGCGAATTCGGCGTCTATCTGGTCGCGGACGGCTCCAACCGCCCCTACCGCTGCAAGATCCGCGCGCCGGGCTTCCCGCACCTGCAAGGCATCGAGGCGATGACGCGCGGCCACCAACTCGCGGACCTCGTCGCGTGCATCGCGACGCTCGACATCGTTTTCGGGGAGATCGACCGGTGAAGCGCGCCTTCGCCCCGGACGAGCTTCAGCCCGCGTCCTTCGCGCTCGACGCGAACACCCTCGCCGAGGCGCGGCGGATCGTCGCCCGCTACCCCGCCGGGCGGGAGCGGAGCGCCGTGCTCCCGGTCCTCGATCTCGTCCAGCGCGCCAACGGCGGCTGGCTGCCCAAGGCGGCGCTCCGCGCCGTGGCCGGCTTCCTGCGGACGCCGGAGATCCGCGTCTTCGAGGTCGCCACCTTCTACACGATGTTCAATCTCGCCCCGGTGGGCCGGCATTTCGTGCAACTGTGCCGCACCACGCCGTGCTGGCTGCGCGGCTCCGACGCGGTGCGCGACGCCTGCCGCCGCGAACTCGGGATCGAGCCCGGCGAGACCACCGGGGACGGCCTGTTCACCCTGGCGGAGGTCGAGTGCCTCGGCGCCTGCGTCAACGCGCCGGTGGCGCAGATCGGCGACGACTTCTACGAGGACCTGGACCCGGATTCGATAACCCGCGTCCTCGCCGCGCTGCGGAGCGGGGAGGCGCCGAGGGCGGGTTCGCAGCTCGCCGGGCGCCGCGCCTCGGCCCCGGTCGGCGGCCCGGCGGCGCCGCCCGCGGAGCGGAGCGCCCGATGCTAGCCGACCGGGATCGCATATTTCCCGACCTTTACGGCGCCGCCGGCGCCGACCTCCGATCCGCGCGCCGGCGGGGCGATTGGGACGGGACGCGCGGCCTGATCGCGCGCGGGCGCGCCGCCATCCTCGAGGAGGTCCGCAATTCCGGCTTGCGCGGGCGCGGCGGGGCGGGGTTCCCCACGGCGCTCAAATGGTCCTTCATGCCGAAGGAATCCGACGGCCGGCCGTCCTACCTGGTGGTCAACGCGGACGAGAGCGAACCCGGCACCTGCAAGGACCGCGACATCCTCCGCCACGAGCCGCACAAACTGGTCGAGGGCTGCCTGCTCGCCGGCTTCGCCATCGGCGCGGAGGCGGCCTACGTCTACGTTCGTGGCGAGTTCCGCAACGAGGCCGCGGCGCTGGAGCGCGCCGTCGCCGAGGCTTACGACGCCGGCCTGCTCGGCGCGAACGCCGCCGGGGCGGGGGTCCGCTTCGACGTGATCCTCCACCGCGGCGCCGGCGCCTATATCTGCGGCGAGGAGACCGCCCTGCTCGAAAGCCTGGAGGGCCGGAAGGGCCAGCCCCGCCTCAAGCCGCCGTTCCCCGCCGCCGTCGGCCTCTACGGCTGCCCGACGACGGTCAACAACGTCGAGACCATCGCCGTCGTCCCGACCATCCTGCGGCGCGGCGCGCCCTGGTTCGCCGGCATCGGGCGAGAGAACAACACGGGGACCAAATTGTTCTGCATCTCCGGCCACGTCGAGGCGCCGTGCAACGTCGAGGAGGCGATGGGAATCCCGCTGCGCGAACTGATCGAGCGCCATGCCGGCGGCGTGCGCGGCGGATGGGACAACCTTCTGGCGGTCATCCCCGGCGGGTCGTCGGTCCCCTGCCTGCCGAAGGAGGTTTGCGACGAACAGGCGATGGATTTCGACGCCTTGCGCGCAGCCGGCTCCGGCCTGGGCACCGCGGCGGTGATCGTCATGGACCGCTCGACCGACATCGTCGCCGCCATCGCGCGCCTGTCGCATTTCTACAAGCACGAGAGTTGCGGGCAGTGCACGCCGTGCCGCGAGGGCGCCGGCTGGATGTGGCGGACGATGGAGCGCCTGGTCGACGGCCGCGCCGAGATCGAGGACATCGACCTGCTCGAGGAGGTCAGCCGGCAGGTCGAGGGGCATACGATCTGCGCCCTGGGCGACGCCGCCGCATGGCCGGTCCAGGGCCTGATCCGGCATTTCCGCGGCGAGCTCGAACGCCGCATCCTCGACCGCAAGAAGCGCGCGGCGTGAGAGGCGGGCCATGCCGACGCTGACCGTCGACGGCCGGGAGGTCGCCGTCGCGCCCGGGGCCACCGTGTTGCAGGCATGCGAGGCGGCGGGGCGCGAGATCCCCCGGTTCTGCTACCACGAGCGCCTGTCCATCGCCGGCAATTGCCGCATGTGCCTGGTCGAGATGGAGCGTTCGCCGAAGCCCATCGCCTCCTGCGCCATGCCGGCGGCGGACGGCATGGCGATCCGCACCGACACCCCGCTCGTGCGCCGGGCGCGCGAGGGCGCGATGGAATTCCTGCTCATCAACCACCCGCTCGATTGCCCGGTCTGCGACCAGGGCGGCGAATGCGACCTCCAGGACCAGGCCCTCGGCTACGGACGCGACCGCGGGCGCTACGCCGAGAACAAGCGCGCCGTGGCGGACAAGGATTTCGGCCCCCTCGTCAAGACGGTCATGACCCGCTGCATCCATTGCACGCGGTGCGTCCGCTTCATGGAGGAGGTCGCCGGCGCGCCGGAGCTCGGCGGGCTCTTCCGCGGCGAGGACATGGAGATCGCGGCCCTCGAAGGCGGGCTCGGCTCCGAACTGTCGGGCAACGTCGTCGACCTGTGCCCGGTGGGGGCGCTCACCTCCAAACCCCACGCGTTCGCCGCGCGGTCGTGGGAGCTGCGCGGAACGGAGACCGTTGACGTGCACGACGCGGTGGGCAGCAACGTCCGCGTCGACTCGCGCGGCGCCCAGGTCATGCGGGTCCTGCCGCGCCTGAACGAGGCGGTGAACGAGGAGTGGATCGCCGACAAGACCCGCTACGCCTGCGACGGCCTGCGCCGCCAGCGGCTCGACCGCCCCTACGTCCGCGGCGGCGACGGCAGGCTGCGGCCCGCGGACTGGGACGAGGCGCTCGCCGCCGTCGCCGATCGGCTGGCCGGCGGGCGGTTCGGCGCCATCGCCGGCGACCTGTGCGACGCCGAGGCCATGTGCGCCCTCCGCGACCTCGCCGAGGCGCTCGGCTCGCCGCACGTCGATTGCCGCCAGGACGGCGCGCGCCTGCCCGCCGCGCCGCGCTGCGCGTATCTCTTCAACACCACCATCGCAGGGATCGAGGAGGCGGATTTCTGCCTGCTCGTCGGGGCCGACCCGCGCTGGGAGGCGCCGCTGGTCAACCAGCGCCTGCGCAAGCGCTGGCGCGCCGGCGGGTTCGCCGCCGCCGCCATCGGCCCGGTCGGCGATTTCGGCTATCCGGTGGAGCGTCTCGGCGACGGCCCGGCGGCGCTGGCCGAGATCGCCGCCGGCCGGCATGCGGCGCTCCGCGCCATCGAACGCGCCGAGCGGCCGATGATCGTGCTGGGCATGGGCGCGCTGGCGCGGCCCGACGGGGAGGCCGTGCTCGCGCTCGGCCGCGCCGCGGCGGAGCGCGGCGGCATGGTCCGCGACGGCTGGCGCGGGTTCAACGTGCTGCACCGCGCCGCGGCGCGCGTCGCCGGCCTCGATCTCGGCCTCGCGCCCGGCGCCGGCGGCCTCGACGCCGCGGGCATGGTCCGCGCGGCCGGCGCCGGCGAACTCGACGCGCTGTTCCTGCTCGGCGCGGACGAAATCGACCTCGACGCCGCGGGCGGCGCCTTCGTCGTCTATCAGGGCCATCACGGCGACCGCGGCGCGGCGCGCGCCGACGTCGTCCTGCCCGGCGCCGCCTACACCGAGAAGCCGGGAACCTACGTCAACACCGAGGGGCGGCCGCAGCGCGCCCGCCGCGCCGTCTTCCCGCCCGGCGCCGCGCGCGAGGACTGGACGATCCTGCGCGCGCTGTCCGGCGTCCTCGGCAAGCCGCTTCCCTACGACGACCTTCCCGCGCTGCGCCGGCGCATGGCGGCGCTGTGCCCGCATTTCGATTCGGTCGACGAGGCCGCGCCGGCGCCGTGGCGGGAGTTCGGGGCGGAGGGGCCCCTGGACCCCGCGCCGTTCGCGCCGCAGATCCGCGACTACTACATGACGGATCCCGTTTCGCGCGCGTCGGAGACCATGGCGCAATGCGCGCGCGCCTTCGCCGGCGCGCGCGCCGCGCGCCTCCCGGGCGGGGGCTGAGCGGTGGCCGCGCTCTGGGAGGGCTACCTGTGGCCGGGAGCGATCATCTTCGGGCAGATCATGCTCATCGTCGTCCCGCTGGTCGCCGCGGTCGCCTGGCTGACCTGGGCCGAGCGCAAGGTGGTCGGGGCGGTCCAGCTGCGCAAGGGGCCGAACGTGGCGGGGCCGTTCGGCCTGCTCCAGCCCATCGCCGACGGCGTCAAACTGCTGACCAAGGAAACCGTGCTGCCGGCGCGCGCGAACCCCGTGGTGTTCATCCTCGCGCCGATGGTCACGTTTACGCTGAGTTTCGTCGCCTGGGCGGTGATCCCGTTCGACGAGGGTTGGGTGTTGTCCGACATCAACGTGGGAATCCTGTTCCTTTTCGCGGTGGCGTCGCTCGAGGTGTACGGCGTGCTGATGGCGGGGTGGGCGAGCAATTCGCGCTATGCGTTTCTCGGCGCGCTGCGGTCCGCGGCGCAGATGGTGTCCTACGAAGTGTCGATGGGGTTCGTCATCGTCACCGTGCTGATCTGCGCCGGCAGCCTGAACCTGAGCGAGATCGTCATGGCGCAGAAGGACATGTGGTTCGTCGTGCCCCTGTTCCCCATGTTCGTGGTCTTCTTCGTGTCGGGCCTCGCCGAGACCAACCGCCATCCCTTCGACCTGCCGGAGGACGAGGCGGCGCTGGTGGCGGGGTATTTCGTCGAGTATTCGGCGATGCCGTTCGCGTTGTTCTTCCTCGGCGAATACGCGGCGATGATCCTCGTCAGCGGCATGACGGCGGTGCTGTTCCTGGGCGGCTGGCTGCCGCCCCTCGACATGGCGCCGTTCACCTGGATTCCGGGCGTCGTGTGGTTCGGCCTGAAGATCTCGGCGGTGCTGTTCGTCTTCCTGTGGGTGCGGGCGACCTTCCCGCGGTACCGTTACGACCAATTGATGCGGCTCGGCTGGAAGGTGTTCCTGCCGTTCTCGCTGCTGTGGGTCGTCGTCACCGCCGGGGCGGCGGTCGCCTTCGACTGGCTCCCGGACGGAGGCGCGCCATGAACTTCCCGGTCCGTTTCGCGAAGCCGTTTCTGCTCGTCGAACTGGGGGCGGGCCTGTGGCTCACCCTCCGCTACCTGTTCCGCCGCAAGGTCACGCTGAACTACCCGCACGAGAAGGGGCCTCTCGGCCCGCGCTTCCGCGGCGAGCACGCGCTGCGGCGCTACCCCAACGGCGAGGAGCGCTGCATCGCCTGCAAATTGTGCGAGGCGGTCTGCCCGGCGCAGGCGATCGTCATCGAGGCCGAGCCGCGCGCCGACGGCAGCCGGCGGACGACCCGCTACGACATCGACATGACCAAATGCATCTATTGCGGGTTCTGCCAGGAGGCGTGCCCGGTGGACGCCATCGTCGAGGGGCCGAACTACGAATTCGCCACCGAAACCCACGAGGAGCTCCTCTACAACAAGGAGAAGCTCCTGGCCAACGGCGACCGCTGGGAGAGCGTCATCGCCGCCAACCTCCAGGCCGACTCGCGCGGGCGGCGATGACCGTCGCCGCGCTCGCCTTCTACCTGTTCGCGGCGGTGATGCTCGCCGCCGGGGTCATGGTGGTCGCCGCCCGCAACCCGGTGCATTCGGTGTTGTTCCTCATCGTCGCGTTCCTCAACGCGGCGGGGCTGTTCGTGCTTCTGGGGGCGGAGTTCCTGGCGATGATCCTGGCCATCGTCTATGTCGGCGCGGTCGCCGTGCTGTTCATGTTCGTCGTCATGATGCTCGACATCGACCTGGCGCGGGCGCGGGAGGGCTTCCCGCGCTACCTGCCCATCGGCGGCGCCATCGGCCTCGTGCTGGCGGTGGAGCTCGGCTTCGCCGCCGCCGCCGTCCGCCTCGGCGAGGGCGGCGCGCCGCTGGCCGCTCCCGGCGGGCCGGCGGCCGGCCCGGTGACGAACACCGAGGCGCTGGGGCGCATCCTCTACACCGAGTATTTCTACCTGTTCCAGGCCGCCGGGGTCCTCCTGCTGGTGGCCATGGTCGCCGCCATCGCGCTGAGCTTGCGCGAGCGCGATGGCGTCCGCCGCCAGAAGGTCGCCGCCCAGGTGGCGCGGCGGCGCGCCGACTCGGTGGAGATCCGCCGCGTCCCGCCGGGCCGGGGGCTGTAGCGGCATGGAGGTTACGCTGGCGCATTATCTCGTCGTGGCGGCGATGCTGTTCGCGCTCGGCGTTTTCGGCGTCTTCCTCAACCGCAAGAACGTCATCGTCATCCTGATGTCCATCGAGCTGATACTGCTCGCGGTCAACCTGAACCTGGTGGCGTTCTCGACCCATCTCGGCGATCCGGCGGGGCAGGTCTTCGCCATGTTCGTGCTCACCGTCGCCGCCGCCGAGATCGCCGTCGGCCTCGCGATCCTGGTGGTTTACCATCGCGTCCGCGGCGCCATCGCGGTCGACGACATCGACCTGATGAAGGGCTGACGGCGCGATGGCGGCGCTTTGCGTCTTCCTGCCGCTGCTGGGCGCGGCGGTCGCGGGCCTGTTCGGCCGCCTCCTGGGCGACCGCGGCGCGCAGGCCGTCGCCTGCGGCCTCATGGCCGTCTCCGCCGCCTGCGGCGCGGCCGCGTTCGCGCGCGCCATCGGCGGCGGCGCGCCCTATTCGGTGGAGCTGTTCCACTGGATGCGGTCCGGCGCGCTCGAATTCTCGTGGGCGCTGCATATCGATTCGCTCACCGCCATCATGATGTTCGTCGTCAGCGGCGTCTCGGCCCTCGTGCACGTCTATTCGGTCGGCTACATGGCGCACGACGCGCATATTCCGCGCTTCATGGCCTACCTGTCGCTCTTTACCTTCGCAATGCTGATGCTGGTGACGGCCGATAATTTCGTCCAGTTGTATTTCGGCTGGGAGGGCGTGGGCCTGTGCAGCTACCTGCTGATCGGGTTCTGGTACACCCGGCCGGCCGCCAACGCCGCGGCGATCAAGGCGTTCGTCGTCAACCGCGTCGGCGACCTCGGCTTCGCGCTCGGCATCTTCGCCATCTACCTGCTGTTCGACTCGGTGGACTACGCCGCCGTGTTCGCCGCCGCCCCGGCGCGCGCCGGCGAGACCCTCGATTTCCTCGGCTTCAGGATCGACGCGCTCACCCTCGTCTGCCTGCTCCTGTTCATCGGCGCGATGGGCAAGTCGGCGCAGCTGTTCCTCCACACCTGGCTGCCCGACGCGATGGAGGGGCCGACTCCCGTCTCCGCCCTCATCCACGCCGCGACCATGGTCACCGCCGGCGTGTTCATGGTGGCGCGTTGTTCGCCGCTGTTCGAGCAGTCGGAGACCGCGCTCGCCGTCGTCGCCGTCGTGGGCGGCGCCACCGCGTTCTTCGCCGCGACCGTGGGCCTGGTGCAGAACGACATCAAGCGGGTGGTCGCCTACTCCACCTGCAGCCAGCTCGGCTACATGTTCTTCGCCTGCGGCGTGTCGGCCTACGCGGCGGGGATCTTCCACCTGATGACCCACGCCTTCTTCAAGGCGCTGCTGTTCCTCGGCGCCGGCGCGGCGATCCACGCCATGTCCGACGAACAGGACATGCGGCGCATGGGCGGCATCCGGAGGATGGTCCCCTGGACCTACGCCGCCATGTGGATCGGCTCGCTGGCGCTCGCGGGGATCCCGCCCTTCGCCGGCTACTACTCCAAGGACACGATCCTCGAGGCCGCCCACGCCGCCGGGAGCTGGGCCGGGGGCTGGGCGTTCTGGCTCGGCGCGGCGGCGGCGGCGATGACCGCGTTCTATTCGTGGCGGCTCCTGTTCATGACCTTCCACGGCCCCGCCCGGGCCGACGAGAAGACGATGGCGCACGTCCACGAGGCGCCGTGGTCGATGCGCGCGCCGCTGGTCGCGCTCGCCGCCGGCGCCGTCGCCGCGGGCTACGCCGGCCGCGGGCTGGTGGACCCCCATGCCGAATACTGGGGCGCGGCCATCGCGGTGCTGGAGGGCCACGACGCGCTGGCCCTGGCGCACCATGCGCCGCTATGGGTCAAGGCGCTGGCGCCGGCGCTGGCGGTCGCGGGGATCGCGGCGGCGTGGCTGTTCTACGTCCGCCGGCCCGAATGGCCGGCGCGCGCCGCGGCCGCCGCGGGCGGGCTTTACCGCTTCCTGCTCAACAAGTGGTATTTCGACGAGCTCTACGACCGGATATTCGTCCGCCCCGCGAAAGGGCTGGGCCGGAGCCTGTGGAAGACCGGCGACGGCGAGGTGATCGACGGGGTCGGGCCGGACGGCGTCGCCGCCGGGGCGCTGCGCGCGGCGCGCGGAGCGAGCGCGCTCCAGACGGGCTACGTCTATCACTACGCCTTCGCCATGCTGATCGGCGTCGCGATCCTCGTGACCTGGTATCTCGCCTGGGGCGGCGGCTGAGCCGTGGAGGACTTCCCCTACCTTTCGGTGCTGATCCTCGTGCCCCTGCTCGGCGCGGCGATGATCCTGACCGTCTCCGGCCCCGCCGCCGTCGTCGCGCGCAACGCGCGCGCGGTGGCGCTGTGGACCTCGCTGTTCGCCTTCGGCCTGTCGGCGGCGATGTGGGCGGCGTTCGACCCCGGCGCGGTCGAATACCAGTTCGTCGAAAGGGCGTCGTGGATCCCCGGCCTCGGCGTCGAATACCATCTGGGCGTCGACGGCATATCGATGCTTTTCGTGGTCCTGTCGAACTTCCTCACGCTCATATGCGTGGCGGCGAGCTGGGAGTCGGTGACCGATCGGGTGAAGGAATACATGGTCGCCTTCCTCGTCATGGCGGCGATGATGAACGGCGTCTTCTGCGCGCTCGACGCCATTCTCTTCTATATCTTCTTCGAAGGCATACTCATTCCCATGTTCCTGGTCATCGGGGTGTGGGGCGGCCCGGCCCGCGTCTATTCGGCCTTCAAGTTCTTCCTCTACACGCTCGCGGGGTCGGTGCTGTTCCTGATCGCCCTGCTCGCCATGATCCACTCGGCGGGCGGCGAGACCGCGATCCCGGAGCTCGCCCGGACCGGCTTCGATCCCGCCTTGCAGAGGTGGCTGTGGCTCGCGCTGTTCGCGTCCTTCGCGGTCAAGGTGCCCATGTGGCCGCTCCACACCTGGCTTCCCGACGCGCATGTCGAGGCGCCGACGGCGGGTTCGGTCATCCTCGCCGGGGTGCTGCTCAAACTGGGCGCCTACGGCTTCCTGCGCTTCTCGCTGCCGATGCTGCCGGAAGCGACGGCCTTCTTCACGCCGCTCGTCCATGCGCTCAGCGTCGTCGCGGTGGTGTACGCCTCGCTGGTGGCGTTGATGCAGGACGACATGAAGAAGCTCATCGCCTATTCGTCGGTGGCGCATATGGGCTTCGTAACCATCGGCCTGTTCACGCTCACGACCCAGGGCGTCGAGGGCGGACTGATGACGATGCTGAGCCACGGCGTCGTCTCGGCGGCGCTGTTCCTGTGCGTCGGAGTCGTGTACGACCGCCGCGGCAGCCGCCTGATCGCGAGTTACGGCGGCCTCGTCCACCGGATGCCCGCCTACGCCTTCGTCTTCATGGTCTTCGCCATGGCGGCGATCGGCCTGCCGGGCACCGGCGGGTTCGTCGGCGAATTCCTCGTCCTCGCCGGCGCCTTCCGGTTCGACACCCGGGTCGCGGCGCTGGCCGCGCTCGGCATGGTCCTCGGCGCCGCCTACATGCTGTGGCTCTACCGCCGGGTCGTCTTCGGCGACCTGGTCAAGGAGGAGCTGAAAGCGATCCGCGATCTGGGACGGCGCGAGATCGCCATGTTCGCGCCGCTGGTGGCGGTCGTGTTCTGGATGGGCGTCTATCCCGAGAGTTTCCTCGGCGCGATGCGGGCGTCGGTCGACAACCTGATCGAGCAGTCCCGCCCCGCCGAGCGCGCCGGGCGCTGAGGGGCCGGAATGGACTCGTTCCCGGAGATGGCGCCGGCGCTGGCCGAGCTGATCCTGCTGGCCGCGGCCTGCCTCGCGCTGACGGCGGGCGTGTTCCGAAGCGGCGAGGGGGACCGCGGCGCGTCGGCGATCTGCCTCGCCGGCATGGCCGGCGCGCTGGCGGCCGTCGCGCTCGGCCCGGCGGGCCCGGCGCCGGCGTTCGGCGGCCTGTTCGTCTCCGACGCTTACACCGCGTTCATGAAGACGCTGATCTTGGTCGGCGCGGCGGCGACCCTCGTCATGACGCGCGGCTTTCGCGAGCGCGAGAAGATCGACCGGTTCGAATATCCGGCGCTGGCGACGTTCTCGACGCTCGGAATGCTCATGATGGTCTCCGCCGACGACCTGATGGCGCTCTACGTCGGTATCGAGTTGCAAAGCCTGCCGCTTTACGCGCTCGCCGCGTTCAAGCGCGACAACCGGCGTTCGGGCGAGGCGGGGGTCAAATACTTCGTTCTCGGCGCGCTGTCGTCGGGGATGCTGCTTTACGGCTGCTCGCTGATTTACGGCCACGCCGGCGCCACCGGTTTCGACGCCCTCGCCGCGGCGGCGGCCGGCGGGCCGTCGGCGGGGCTTCTCCTGGGCGTCGTGTTCCTGTCGGCGGGCTTGGCGTTCAAGGCCTCCGCCGTTCCGTTCCACATGTGGACGCCGGACGTTTACGAGGGCGCGCCGACGGCGGTGACGGCGTTCCTCGCCGCCGCGCCGAAGGTGGCCGCGGTGGCGCTGTTCGCGCGCGTGCTCATGGACCCGTTCGGCGCGCTGGTCGACGACTGGCGCCAGATCGTCGTCTTCGTCTCCATCGCCTCCATGCTGCTGGGCGCGTTCGCCGCCATCCAGCAGACCGGCGTCAAGCGGATGCTGGCCTATTCGTCCATCGGCCATGTCGGCTACGCGCTCGTCGGGCTCGCGGCGGGCGGCGCCGACGGCGTGCGCGGGGTCGCCGTCTACCTCGCGATCTACCTGGCGGCGACGGTGGGCGCCTTCGGCTGCGTCCTCGCGATGCGCCGGCGCGGCCGCGCGGTGGAGGATATCGCCGACCTCGCCGGCCTGGGGCGCGACCGCCCGCTGCTCGCCGCGGCGTTCGCCGTCCTCATGTTCTCGATGGCGGGCATTCCGCCGCTCGCCGGCTTCTTCGGCAAGCTCTACGTCTTCCTCGCCGCGGTCGAGGCCGGGCTCTACGCGCTCGCGGTGGTCGGCGTGCTGGCCAGCGTGGTCGCCGCCTACTACTACCTGCGCATCGTCAAACTGATGTATTTCGACACCTCCGACGAACCGCTCGACGGCCCCATGGACCGCGAGGCGGCGCTGGTCGTAGCCGGCGCCAGCCTGCCCGTCCTGCTGTTCGCCGTTTATCCGGCGCCGCTGGTGGCGGGCGCCGCGGCGGCCGCGGCGGCGCTCGCGCCGTGACCGGGGCCGCCGCGCTGCCGCCGCCCTTCCGCCTCGTCGCGCTCGACGAGGTCGACAGCACCAATGCGGAGGCGCGCCGCCGCGCCGCGGCCGGCGCGCCCGACGGGACGGTGATCGCCGCCCGCCGCCAGAGCGCCGGCCGCGGCCGCCGCGGCCGGCGCTGGGAGTCGCCCGAGGGGAATTTGTACATGACCCTTCTGCTGCGGCCCGGCGATCCGGTGGAGGAGGCGGCGCGGTTCTCGTTCGTCGCCGCCGTCGCGGCCGGCGACGCGCTGGCGGAGCTGGCGCCGCCCGGCGCGGCGGTCGCCCACAAATGGCCCAACGACGTGCTCGTCAACGGCGGCAAATGCGCCGGAGTGCTGCTCGAATCCTCCGTCGCCGCGCGGTCCGCCGGCGGCCGGAGCCGGCTCGACTGGCTGGCGGTGGGAGTGGGCGCGAACTTGTCGCGCCATCCCGCCGACACCCCCTACCGCGCCACCGACCTGGCGAGCGAGGGCGCGCCCGGGGTCGCGCCCGGCGCGGCGATGGCGGCCTTCCTGCGGCGCTTCCAGCATTGGCGCGAGGCTTGGCGCGCGCGCGGTTTCGCGGCCGTGCGCCAAGCGTGGCTCGCGCGCGCCGCCGGCGTCGGCGGGCCGGTGGAGGCGCGGACCGGGAAGGCGGTCCTGCGCGGCGTGTTCGCCGGCCTGGCGGAGGACGGCGCGCTCCTGCTGGATAGCGGCGGCGCCGTCCGGCGCGTCTCCGCCGGCGACGTGTTCCCGCCCGGCGCATGACCGCGCCGCCGCTTCTGCTCGCCATCGACGCGGGCAACACCAACGTCATCTTCGCGCTGTTCGACGGCGAGCGGCTGGTCGCGCGTTGGCGCGCCGCCACCGTCGCCGGGCGGACCGCCGACGAATACGCGGTCTGGCTGACCCAGCTGATGGCGCTGGAGGGCATCGCGCCCGCGCGCGTCTCCGGCGCCGTCGTCGCCACCGTGGTTCCGCAGGCGCTGTTCGAGATCGACGCCTTGTGCCGGCGCTACTTCCGCTGCGCGCCGCGCGTGGTGGGCGAGGGGATGGAGCTCGGAATTCGCGTTCGCGTGGACCGCCCGGGCGAGGTCGGCGCCGACCGGCTGGTCAACGCCGTCGCCGCGCATGCGCTGTATCCCGGCCGGCTGGTCGTGATCGATTTCGGCACCGCGACGACGTTCGACGTGGTGAGCGCCGACGGCGATTACGAGGGCGGGGTCATCGCCCCGGGCGTGAACCTGTCGGTCGAGGCGCTGGACCGCGCGGCGGCCAAACTGCCGCGCATATCGGTCGGCAGGCCGGACCGCGTCGTCGGCAAGGGCACCGTGCCGGCGATGCGCTCCGGCGTCTATTGGGGCTATGTCGGGCTTCTGGAGGGAGTCATCGCGCGCATCGGCGCGGAGGTCGGCGAGCCGGTGACGACCGTCGCCACCGGCGGCCTCGCGCCGCTGTTCAAGGACGCCACCGGCGCCATCGATGCGGTGGAGCCGGACCTGACCTTGCACGGCCTCATGCGCCTGTACCGCCTGGACGGGGAGGGCCGATGAGCGCCGCCGAATTCGAGGGACTGATCTTCCTGCCGCTCGGCGGCGCGGGGGAGATCGGCATGAACCTCAACCTGTACGGCCTCGACGGCCGCTGGATCATGCTCGATTGCGGCGTGACCTTCGCCGACGAGCACGTCCCCGGCGTCGATCTCATCCTCCCCGACCCGGGTTTCATCGCCGAGCGGCGGGACTCGCTGGAGGCCATCGTGCTGACCCACGGGCACGAGGACCATCTGGGCGCGGTGGCGCATCTGTGGCCGCGGCTCGGCTGCCCCATCTACGCGACCCCGTTCACCGCCGCGCTGATGCGGCGCAAGCTCGCCGAGGCCGGACTGGCGGAGAAGGCCCCGTTGCGGGAGATTCCCCTGGGCGCGCGTTTCGAGCGCGGGCCGTTCGACGTCGAATTCGTCACCGTCACGCATTCCATCCTGGAGCCGAATTCGGTCGTTCTGCGCACCCGCCTCGGCGCGGTGGTCCATAGCGGCGACTTCAAGATCGACCCCGAACCGCTGATCGGCGACGCCACCCATTCCGAAACCCTGGAGGCGCTGGGGCGCGAGGGCGTCGCCGCGCTGGTCTGCGATTCGACCAACGCGACGCGCAAGGGGAGCTCCGGCTCCGAGGGCGCGCTGCGGCGCAGCCTCGACGAACTGGTCGGGGAGAAGACCGGCCGCGTCGCGGTGGCGACCTTCGCCTCCAACGCGGCGCGGATCGAGACCCTGGTCAAGGTCGCCGCGCGCCACGGGCGCCACGCCGCGCTGGTGGGGCGGAGCCTGTGGCGCATCGTCGGCGCGGCGCGCGAGGCCGGCTACCTGACCGACCTGCCGCCGCTCCTGTCCGCCGAGGAGGCGGGCTGGCTGCCGCCCGGCAAGGTGCTGGCGATCGCCACCGGCTGCCAGGGCGAGCCGCGCGCGGCGATGTACCGCATCGCCGCCGGCGACCACCCGCACGTCTCCCTGGAGCCGGGCGACACCGCGATCTTCGCGTCGAAGATCATCCCCGGCAACGAGCGCGCCATCGCCCGCCTGCACAACCGGCTGATCTCCGCCGGGATCGAACTGATCACCGAGAAGGACCGTTTCGTCCACGTCTCCGGGCACCCGATGCAGGACGAGTTGACGCAGTTCCACCGCTGGCTGCGGCCCGAGGTCCTGGTTCCGGTGCATGGCGAGCCGCGCCATCTCGCCGCCCACGCCGCGCTCGGCCGCGCCAACGGCATAGGGCAGGTCCCGGTGGTGACGAACGGCGACGTGCTGCGCCTTGCGCCGGGGCCGGCCGAAGTGGTGAAGCGGGTCGAGACCGGGCGTCTGGCGCTGGACGGCCGCGCCATGCTGCCGTTCGAGTCCGGCGTTTTGCGCGCGCGGCGGCGCCTGGGCCGCGAGGGCGCGGTTTTCCTCGCCGTCGTGGTGGATTCGCGCGGCGCGCTTCTCGCCGAGCCGCGCTTGCGGGCCGAGGGCGTTTCGCTGGACGGCGCCTTCGCCGAGGCCGACCCGGGCGCCGCAATCGCCGACGCCCTCGCCGGCGTTCCGCCTTCGCGGCGCGGCGACGACGACACGTTGCGCGAGGCGGCGCGCCGCGCCGCGGTCCGCCTGCTGCGCCGCGCGACCGGCAAGCGGCCCGCCGTCAACGTCGAACTGGTCCGCCTCGAAACCCGTTAGCGGGGGAGGGGCGCGTCGTCCCCGGCGGGCGGCGGCGCTCCCTCCGGCCTATCCGTCCGGATGGACCGTGCTCAGGCACGCGCCGCAGCTGACGGTGCTGGGTATGCAGGCGATGCAAGAGGCGGAGCTGGCGGTGCTTTGCCGGGCGCCGCCGGAAACGGCGCTCAGGCTTTCGTCCTCCAGATCGGCGTTCGGGTCCGGCGGAAAGACGAAATGAACGACTTCCTCGGTGTTCGCCGCCACCCGCAGCTCCATGTTGGGGGGCGTG
This sequence comes from Alphaproteobacteria bacterium, assembly GCA_965242575.1. GTDB lineage: Bacteria > Pseudomonadota > Alphaproteobacteria > UBA7887 > UBA7887 > JANQOH01. The sequence goes on along the minus strand of OZ251461.1, from coordinate 77,424 downwards.
TCCAGCCCGAACTCAGCGAGCGCTTCCGTCGCGTCGTCGTCGTCCGCCAGCCGCGCCCGCAGGGTTTCGTCGGCGCGATAGCGCTCGGCGATGGCGTCGATGCGGTCCAACTGGAGCTGGTCCCGCCGGACGAAAGCCAATCCGGCCGCGGGTTTCGCGTCGCTCATGGCGAGCCTCCGGGGTTTGTCGGGCATGGATGAGTCGCCGCCCGCGAGCGGCCGTCGTTTATCGAAAAATCGATCGGAAGTCAAGCTCCGGGCGGAGCCCGGCCGGGGCGATCGCATTCGGAAGTCCGGTTAGGGGCGGCGGCGCGTTCAGAATCCGAGCCGCATCTTCGCGGCGATCCCCCACAGTCCGGGCCGCCCTCCGGCGCGCCGGCGTCCGCCCCGAAGCGCGCATAGCCGCCCAGCGTCCACTCGCGCCGCGCCGGCTCCAGGAACCCGTGCATGAGGCTCCCCGAAGTCCAGTCCTCGCCGGCGAGGAAGGCGGCGTTCAGGTCGTGGAGGAACGGGAACCCATGCTCGTCATAGACGATGACGTCGGCCAGCGCCGCGACCGGGCGGACGCTGGCGCCCGGCGGCAGCCGGACGGCGGTTCCCCGCACCGGCGCCGTGCCCGAGCCGGGCAGCGCCATGCTGGTGAAGCCGACGGGGTTCATCGCCGCGCCGAGGCCGAGGGCGCCGTGGCCGCACTTGGCGGACACGCCGTTCGAGTTGTAGTTGCAGGTCTCCGTGTCGATCTGCCGCGCCGTGGTCAGCAACCGGTCGACGATCTGGCTTCCGGTCTTGTTGGGGAACGCCGCCCACACCACCGCCGCCGCGCCGGCCGTGTAGGGGGCGGAATACGACGTGCCGACCGGCGATGCATACAGGCCGGTCGGGTCCCGGAGGGTGGGGGTGTCGGTGGTGTAGGCGTATCCCGGCGCCATCAGGCAATACTGCCTGACCGATCCGCATTGGTTGGCCCAATTCGCCCAGCCTGTGCCGTCCTCGTTCAGCGCCGTGGCCGCGCGATGGCGGACCCGGCGATCCCCTCGTCCGCGAACGCCTTCGCCGGGTAGGCATACGGCTCAGTACCGCCGGTGTTCCCCGTGGCGGCGACGATGATCCGGCCCCGCCCGGCCGCCACCCGCAAGCCCACCCTCATGAGCCGCCCCGCCTGCTCGTTCCTGTACAGCCAGGAGGGGATGATGATGTGCAGCAATTCTCATTATGAGACCTCTGCATAACCCGTTGTGGTTATGGTATGGTGGCTTCATGCAGAAACCGTTTCGTGCGCAGCCTGCGTTGTTCGTATCGGCTGCGGCGCTGGATCATCCGGCGCTCCGCGCGCTCGATGCTGCGGAGTCGCTTCTGGACCGGTCGGAGATCGCACGACTGTTGTCGTCGATCTACGGGTCACGGACGGGTCGTCCGAGTTACCCGCTTCTGACGCTGTTCCGGGGGCTGTTGCTCGGCGTGTGGTATGGGCTTTCGGACGTCCGGTTGTCGCAGTGCCTGTATCGTGACCTGCTGTTTCGGCGTTTCTGCCGCCTTGAGTTGGGCGGCGGGGTTCCGGACGCGACGATGTTGGGGCGGTTCCGGTCCCGCCTTGTGAAGCATGACCTGTGGGAGTTGCTGTTGGGGGAGGTGAACCGCCAGCTGGAGGAGCAGCGCATCGTGATGACCGAGGGACGGATTAACATTGTCGACGCGACGCCGGTGGAGGCGGCGCGTTCGGGGCGGGGCAAGCGGAAGGGTGGGACTGCGGTTCGGGATCCGGAGGCGGGGCTTCATGTGAAGCAGGACAGCCGGGGCCGCATGAAGAGCGCCTATGGCTACTCGGTTCACACGGGGGTCGATGAGGATGGGTTCGTCCACCGCCAGACGGTGACGCCGGGCAACGTCCACGACAGCCGGGAGCGCGACAGGTTGCTGTTAGGCTCAGGACCCATAAAATATATTGCATTGTGTGGCGATCCGTGGTTGGTAGGCGCCACATGTAGGGGAGGCTGGCATGTCCGACCGCAACTTCTGGCTGTCCGAGGCCCAGTTCGCGCGGCTCCGTCCGCTGTTGCCCAACAAGGTGCGCGGCGTGCCGCGTGTCGATGATCGCCGTGTCATCTCGGGCATCGTCCACGTCCTTCGCAACGGCCTTATGTGGCGCGACGCGCCATCCGCATACGGCCCGCACAAGACCCTCTACAACCGCTTCGTGCGCTGGAGCGCGGCGGGCGTCTTCAATCGTATTTTCGAGGCTCTGGCCGCCGAGAGCCGGGAGACGGGGACGGTGATGATCGACGCAACCCACCTGAAGGCGCACCGGACCGCAGCCAGTCTGCTAAAAAAGGGGCTCTTTCGCGCTGTATCGGACGCACCCGAGGCGGCCTCAACTCCAAATTGCACGCGGTCTGCGACGGCGCCGGCAAGCCGCTGGTCATGCTGCTGACCGAGGGACAGGTCAGCGACTATCGCGGCGCGGCGACGGTGCTCGACGCACTGCCGGACGCGGATGTCCTGATCGCCGACCGGGGTTACGACAGCGACCGCTTCCGCGAAGCTTTGACCGCGCGGGGTATCGCGCCCTGCATTCCGGGCCGCGCAAACCGCAAGACGCCGGTCGTTTACGACAAGGCGCTCTACAAACGGCGCAACCTCGTCGAACGCATGTTCGGCAGACTCAAGGATTGGCGCCGCATCGCCACACGCTACGACCGATGCGCCCATACCTTCTTCAGCGCCATCTGCATCGCCGCAACCTTAATTTTCTGGTTATGAGTCCTGAGCCTAGGCGACGAGACGGCGTTCTATGCGGACGCCGCCTACAGTTCGCGCGAGACGCGGGACAAACTGGCGCGGTTCGGGATTGCGGACCAAGTGCAACGCAGGGGCTATCGCGGCCATCCGTTGAGCGAAGCGGACAAGGAGCGCAACGATGAGATCGCGGTCGTGCGGTCGGGGGTGGAGCGCGTGTTCGCCGTCTATAAGCGGTGTTACGGCCTCGGACGGACCCGCTTCCTGGGCTTGGCGAAGAACACGACCTTCTACGGCCTCGCCGCCATTGCGCTCAACATCCGCAAGGGCGCCATGTTTCTGCGCCTCTACGGCCTCGCCCAACCCGCCAGCGAGGGATAAACACGGGGCAAGCGCGCCCGAACGGCGACACATCGGACCGAATCGGGCCGGCGGGCCATCGAATCGACCCCCCGCAACGCCAAATCGGCGCCCGAATGCCCAAAACAACCCCTGCGGGCCGCAACCCAATCCCGGAAAACCCGCCCTTGTGCAGAGGTCTCATTACGGACGAAGCGCGGCGGGGAGGCGAGGCCACCGCGCAACGACGGGAGTCCATAGCCGAAATCGCCGGCGCGCGCCATAATGCGCGCATGGCGAACGATGGCGGCGGCGGCAACCTGCGCGAATACACGGTGAGCGAGGTCGCGCACGCGGTGAAACGCACCGTCGAGGGCGCGTTCGAACGGGTGCGCGTGCGCGGCGAGATCTCCAACTTCACGCGGGCCGCTTCGGGGCACCTGTATTTCGGGCTGAAGGACGCCCAGGCGGCGCTCGATGCGGTGGTCTGGCGGAGCGCCGCCGCGCGCATCGCCGCGCGCCCGGAGGACGGGTTGGAAGTGGTGTGCGAAGGGCGGCTCACCACCTATGCGCCGCGCTCGCGCTACCAGCTGATCGTCGAATCGATGACCGTCGCGGGCGCCGGCGCGCTGCTCGCGCTGCTGGAGGAGCGGCGGCGCAAATTGGCGGCCGAGGGCCTGTTCGACGCGGCGCGCAAGAAGCCCATCCCCCACCTGCCGGCGGCGGTGGGGGTCGTCGCCTCGCCGTCGAGCGCGGCGGTGCGCGACGTGCTGCGGCGCATCGCGGACCGCTTCCCGCTCCCGGTGTGGATCTGGCCGGCGCGGGTCCAGGGGGACGGCGCGGCGGAGGAGATCGCCCGCGCCATCGCCGGCTTCAACCGGCTGGAGCCAGGGGGCGAAGTCCCCCGGCCCGACGTGCTGATCGTCGCGCGCGGCGGCGGCAGCATCGAGGACCTGTGGGCGTTCAACGAGGAAGTCGTGGCGCGCGCCGCGGCCGCCAGCGCCATCCCGCTGATCGGCGCGGTGGGCCACGAGACCGACACCACATTGATCGACCACGCGGCGGACTGGCGCGCGCCGACGCCGACGGCGGCGGCGGAGAAGGCCGTCCCGGTGCGCGGCGAACTGGCGGCGGGCCTGCTCGACCGCGCCGGGCGGCTCGCCGCCGCCTTCGTGCGCTACGCGGCGGACCGCCGCCGCGCCGTCGACGCGCTGGCGCGCGGCCTGCCGCGCCCGCGGGCGATACTCGGCGACGCCGCGCAGCGCCTCGACGACCGCGCCGCGGCGCTGGCGCGGGCGGTGGCGGCGGGCGGCGAACGCCGCCGCGCCGCGCTCGCCGCCGCCGGCCGCGGGCTCGGCGACCCGTCGGCGCGGATCCGCGCCGCCCGCGACCGGGCGGGGTTCGCGGCGCGGGCGCTGGCCGCGGCGGCGCGCGCGCACGGCGCAGCGCGGCGCCAAGCGCTGGAGCGCCGGTCGGGCGACGGGCGCATCGCGCGGGCGGCGGACAGGATCGCCCGCGACCGGCGCGCGCGACTCGACGCCCTCGCGGCGCGCCTCGAATCGGTGGACTACCGCAACGTGCTCGCGCGCGGCTACGCGGTGGCGCGCGGCGCGGACGGGCGCATCCTGCGCGCGGCCGCGGCGGCGCGGCGCGCCGGACGGCTGGAGGTCGAATTCCACGACGGCCGGGTCGCGGCCGACATCGTCGGCGGCGGCGCGCAAGGGCGGCTGTTGTGAAGACGCGCGCCGCGGCGGCGGTCCTCCTCGCCGCCATCCATATCGCCGTCCTCCACACCGCCGCGGCCGGCCCGGCGGAGGCGGCGGCGCTGGCCATCGACCGCCAGCCCGAACAGGGCGGCATGGTCATCGGCCGCACCGGGCCCGGCTGCGCGTTGTTCATGGATGGACTCGAGAGGCGGGTGGCGGCGGACGGGCATTTCATCCTCGGCTTCGGGCGCGACCATGGCCCCTGGGCGGTGTTGCGCGTCATGTGCCCCGACGGGACGCAGCGGCGGCAGTTCCTGTCGATCTCCGAACGCGAGTGGGGCGAAGAGCGCATCGACGGACTGCCCGAAGACATGGTCTCCCCCGGCGCGGCGGCGCTGGAGCGCATTCGCGCCGACGCCGACCGGGTGGCGGCGGCGCGCCGGGCGGATAGCGATCTCGACGGCTGGCGCGAGGCGCTGGCCTGGCCCGCCGCCGGCCCGGTGACGGGCGTATTCGGCGCGCGCCGGACGCTTAACGGCGCGCCGCGCTGGCCGCATTTCGGGGTCGACATCGCCGCGCCCGCCGGCGCGCCGGTCCGCGCCGCCGCCTCGGGCCAAGTGAGCCTCGCCGAGGAGCTGTACCTGTCGGGCGCTACGGTCGTCGTCGACCACGGGTTCGGCCTGTCCTCGAGCTACCTGCATCTGGGGCGCATCGCCGTCGCGCCGGGCGACGCGGTGGCGCAGGGCGACGCGCTGGGGACTGTCGGCGCGACCGGGCGCGCCACGGGGCCGCATCTCGACTGGCGCCTCAATTGGTTCGACGCCCGCCTCGATCCGGCGCGCGCGGCGGGGCCCATGCCCGACCCTCCGGCGGCCGAGCGGTAGCCTCGCCGTCTTCCGGCCAGCGGCGGTGGAGCCACAGCCATTGTTCGGGGCGCTCGCGGATCCAGCCCTCGAGGATCGCGTTCATCTGCCGCGCCGCCGCCGCCGCGTCGACGACGCCGCCGCCGTCGCGGGGCAGTTCCAGCGGCGGATGCGCGGTATAGCGGAACCGCGCGCCGCCGAGCCGCTCGACGCGGAAGAAGACGAGCGGAACGCCGAAGCGCGCGGCGAGGCGCGCCGGCGTCGTCGCGGTCATGGCGTCGCGCCCGAAGAACGGCGCGGGGACCCCTTCGTTGAGCTTCTGGTCGACGAGGACTCCGATGTGGCCGCCGCGCCGCAGCGCCGCGACCGCGGCGCGCGACGCCTCCGGCCCCTTGGGACGGAGGACGCCGCCGCCATCGCCGCGCAGGCGGCGCAGCAGGCGCGCGACGAGGGGGTTGTTGGGCGCGCGATAGACGTTGACCAGCGCCAGCCCCTCGCGCGCGGCGACGAGCGGCAAGATCTCCCAATTGCCGATATGGCCGCCGACGCAGACGGCGCCCGCTCCGTCGTCGCGCAGCGCCGCGACATGCTCGCCGCCGACGATTTCGACGCGCCCGCCGCCGGGGTCGGCGATCCGCGCCAGATGCGGGTATTCGGCCAGCACCCGGCCGAGATGCGCCCACATCCCGGCGACGATGGCCTCGCGCTCCGCTGCGCCGCGCTCCGGAAGCGCGCGGGCGAGATTGGCGCGCGCGCGGTTCGAGATCGCGAGGCGCGGCCCCAGCGCGCGGCCCAGCGCGCCGCCGAGCGCCGACGCCCAGTCCAGCGGCAGCGCGCCAAACAGCCCGCACAGGCCGCGCGCCAGCGCGTATTCGGCGATGTGGCGAAGCCGGCGCGGAAGGGGCGCGCGCCGCGCTGCGCCATCCGTCCCGCTCACGTCCCCGCCTCCCCGCCTCGACCCGGCAGCCGCTCCGGCGCATTATAGCCGGCGGGCGGACGCGGGGAGGAGGCGCGGACATGGCCGGGAGCGCGGCGGCGCGCAAGACGCTGTATCTGGCCAACCCCTACGGCTTCTCGGCGCAGCAGCGCGCCGGGCCGCTGGCGGCGCTCGTCCGCGCGCTGGAGGCGGCCGGCGCGGAAGTGTGGGAGCCGTTCTCCCGCAACAACCAGGTCGACACCGCCGCCCGGGGCTGGGCGTGGCGGGTGGGCCAGGCGGACATGCGCGACGTGCGCGCGGCCGACGGCCTGTTCGCGGCGGTCAACGGCTGTCCGCCCGACGAGGGGGTGATGGTGGAGCTCGGCATGGCCATCGCCTGGGGAAAGCCGGTGTTCCTGTTCCGCGACGACTTCCGCCGCTGCACCGACAGCGAGGCCTACCCGCTGAACCTGATGCTGTTCGCGGGCCTGCCGGAGGAGGGGTGGGAGGACCATTGGTACGCGTCGGTGGACGAGATCGCCGACCCCGGCAAGGCGCTCGCCCGGTGGCTGGGCGCGCCTTAACCGCCCGACAGCGGAAGGAACGGAATCGATCGGGGCGGCGCAAGCCCTTCCGCTCCGCGGTCAATCGACGAACGGGTCGCGGACGAGGACGGTGGAGTCGCGCTCGGGGCCGGTGGAGAGCAGCGCGACCGGCGCGTCGATCAGCTCCTCGATGCGGCGGACGTATTTGACCGCCGTCGCCGGCAGCGCGGCCCAGCTGCGGGCGCCGCGCGTCGTCTCCTTCCAGCCCTCGAACGTCTCGTAGATCGGCTCCGCCCGGCGCTGGAGGGCCGGCGACGCCGGGAGGCGGTCGAGAACCCCGCCGTCGAGGCGGTAGCCCGTGCAGACGGCGACCTCGTCGAACCCGTCCAGCACGTCCAGCTTGGTCAGCGCCACGCCGTCGACGCCGCCGAGGCGGACGGCCTGGCGGACGATGACCGCGTCGAACCAGCCGCAGCGCCGCTTGCGCCCGGTCACCGCGCCGAACTCGCGCCCGCGTTCGCCGAGGACCCGGCCGATCTCGTCGCCGCGCTCGGTGGGGAACGGCCCCTCGCCGACGCGCGTCGCGTAGGCCTTGACGATGCCGAGCACGTACCCCACCGCGCCGGGGCCGACTCCCGACCCGGCCGCCGCCGCGCCGGCCAGCGTGTTCGACGAGGTGACGTAGGGGTAGGTCCCGTGGTCGACGTCGAGCATGGCGCCTTGCGCGCCCTCGAAGAGAATGCGCCGCCCGGCGCGGCGCGCCTCCTCCAGCTCGGCGCTCACCGGCGCGGCGTAGGGGAGGAGGCGCGGCGCGAGCGCGAGAAGCGAGTCGCGCAGGCCGGCGCGGTCCACCGGCGGCAGGCCCAGGCCGGCGCGCAGCGGGTCGTGGTGCGCCAGCGCCGCGTCCAGGCGCTCGGCCAGCAGCGCCGGGTCGGCCAGGTCGCACAGCCGGACGGCGCGGCGGCCCGCCTTGTCCTCGTAGGCGGGGCCGATGCCGCGCCCGGTGGTGCCGATGCGCTCCGCGCCGCGCGCCGCCTCGCGGGCGCGGTCCAGCTCGCCGTGCGGCGGCAGGATGAGGCAGGCGTTCTCGGCGACGCGCAGTCGCGCCGGCTCCAGCGCAAGGCCCCGGTCGGCGAGGGCGTCGATCTCGCCCAGCAGGGCCCACGGGTCCACCACCGCGCCGGCGCCGATCATCGACACCTTGTCCGGGCGGACGACGCCCGACGGCAACAGGCTCAATATGTATGTGGCGCCGTCGATGACCAGCGTGTGGCCGGCGTTGTGGCCGCCCTGGAAGCGGACCACGATGTCGGCGCGGTCGGACAGCCAGTCGACGACCTTGCCCTTGCCCTCGTCGCCCCATTGCGCCCCGACCACCGCGACGTTGGCCATTCCGCCCCTCCCTACCGCGGGCGGCCGACGGGCGCGGCGGCGCCGCCGGCCCAGACGTGGCCGCAGCCGAGGCGGCGCGCCTCGGCGGCGGGGTCGGCCTCGGGAACCAGCCCCTGGAGCGCCGCCCAGCCCTCGGCGCGCAGCCGCGCGGCCGCGCCGCGCGGCGCGCCCAGCGGGACGAACACCCGGCGCTTGCGCGGAATCTCCGGCAGGGCGCGCAACAGCGCGTCGGTGAACATGGTGAACCCCGTCGCCGGTTCGCCGCCGGCGGTCCGGTAGCGCCCGCCGGAGCCGAGCTCGCCGCGCTGGCCCCGGGCGAACAGGGTGAACGAAACGCCGGTGTGGTATTTGAACCCCCGGCTCTCCAGCGGGTCGATGGTCAACGGCAGGTCGGGGGCGCCGGCGGCGACCAGTTCGACGACTTCGGCGAGCCGGTCCGCCAGCGCCCGCGCCGGCGCCGGGAGCTCGACCCCGGAGAGGCGCGCGAGGCCGCGTCCCGCGGCGCCGGCGGCGGCGAGAAGCCGGTCGAGGACCGGGACGGCGGGGCCGCCGACCGTCCGCAGCGCGGCGCCGTCCTTGCGCCGCAGCGCCAGGGCGATGCGCGCCCGGTCGGCCTCGGCGGCGGCGAACGAATCGCACACCGCGCGGGCCAGCGTCGGCGTGTTGACGTCGACCGAAAGGCCGGCGACGCCGAGCCGCGCGATGGCGTCCGCCGCCATCAGGATCGCCTCGGCATCGCCCATGGCGGCGTTCCCCGCGCCGATCAGCTCGGCGCCGACCTGGCGGAACTGCCGCCCGGCGCGCAGCTGCGCGCCGCGCACCCGCAGCACCTCCCCGGCGTAGCACAGGCGCAGCGGGCGCGGCGCGGCGGCCAGCCGCGAGGAGGCGATGCGGGCGATCTGCGGCGTGATGTCGGCGCGCACGCCGAGCATCCGCCGCGACGCCGGGTCCATGAGGCGGAAGGTCTGGTCGGCGTGGACCGCGCCCGCGCCGTCGAGCAGGCCGTCTTCGAACTCCAGCAGCGGCGGCTTGATCCGTTCGTAGCCGTATTCGGCGAAGCAATCGAGCATCCGCCGCGTCGCCGTCTCCTCGCGGCCCGCGTCCGGCGGCAGCAGGTCGGCGAGGCCGCTCGGCAGCAGGGCCTTTCCGTCGGGCGGGTCCACGGCGCGCGGCCCCTAGCCCGACCGGAAGCGGAGCCGCTTCACCCGCGCGATCCCCGGCAGGGCGCGGAGCGCGGCCGCCAGCGGGTCCGGCACCGGCTGGTCCACCTCGACCAGCGCCACCGCCGCGCCGCCGCGCTCGGTGCGGCCGAGGTGGAAGGTGGCGATGTTGACGTCCGCATCGCCGAGGGTCTTGGCGATGGCCCCGATGATCCCCGGCGTGTCGCGGTTGTCGATATAGAGCATGTGCGGGCCGAGGCCGGCGTCGAGCCGGACGCCGTCGATGGCGGCGAGGCGCGGGCGCCCGCCGAGCAGCGTCCCCGCGAGGCGGCGGACGCGGCCCCGGCCGCCATCGCCGGTCCGCGCCTCGACGCGGATCAGCGTCTGGTAGTCGCACGGCCCGTCGGAGACGGTCTCGCGCACCTCGATCTCGCGCTCCTTGGCCACCAGCGGCGCGTTGACCATGTTGACCGTCTCCACGGTCGGGCGCAGCAGCCCCTCCAGGACGACGGCGGTCAGCGGCCGCGCGTTCAGCGTCGCCGCATGGCCTTCGTACTGGACCGAGATGCGGTCGATCCCGCCCTCGGCGATCTGCCCGGCGAGGCCGCCGAGCCGGTTCGCCAGCGCCATGTAGGGCCTGAGGCGCGGCGCGTCCTCCGCGCCGACCGGCGGCATGTTGAGCGCGTTGGCCACCGCGCCGGTCAGCAGGTAGTCGGCCATCTGCTCGGCGATCTGGACCGCCACCTTCTCCTGCGCCTCGGCGGTGGACGCGCCGAGATGCGGGGTCGCCACGACCTCGTCCAGCTCCAGCAGCGGGTTGCCGCGCGCGGGTTCTTGCGCGAACACGTCGAGCGCCGCCCCGGCGACGTGGCCCGACTCGATGGCGGCCTTCAGGTCGGCCTCGACGACCAGGCCGCCGCGGGCGCAGTTCACCAGCCGGACGCCCGGCCGCGCGCGCGCCAGCGCCGCCGCGTCGATCATGCTCCGCGTCTCGTCGGTGAGCGGCGCGTGCAGGCTGACCACGTCGGCGCGCGCGAGCAGCGCGTCCAGCCCGACCTTCTCCACGTTGAGCTCCTGCGCCCGCTCGGCGGCGAGATAGGGGTCATGGACGACGACCCGCATCCGCAGCCCCTGCGCGCGCTCGGCGACGATGGCCCCGACATTGCCGCAGCCGACGAGGCCCAGGGTCTTGCCGGCCAGTTCGACGCCGACGAAGCGCGACCTCGACCATTCGCCGGCGCGGACCGAGCGGTCGGCCTGGGGAATGCGCCGGGCCAGCGCCATCATCATCGCCACCGCATGCTCGGCGGTGGTGACGGCGTTGCCGAACGGCGTGTTCATCACCACCACGCCCCGCGCCGTGGCGGCCGCTACGTCGATGTTGTCGACTCCCACTCCGGCCCGCCCCACCGCCTTGAGACGCGGGGCGGCGGCGAGCAGCCCGGCGGTGACGCGGGTGGCGGAGCGGACGGCGAGGCCGTCATAGGCGCCGATGCGGGCCGCCAGCTCCTCCGGCGCCAGGCCGGGCGCCGCGTCCGCCGCGACGCCGCGGTCGCGGAACGCGGCGACCGCGTGTTCGCTGAGCGCGTCGGCGATCAGGACTCTGGGCGCGTCTCGGTTCATGTCCCGCGGCGGCGGCGGTCAGGCCGTGCGCAGCTGGTCCCAGGCCCAGTCGAGCCAGGGAAACAGCGCCTCGAGGTCGCCGCGCGCGACGGTCGGGCCGGCCCACAGGCGCAGGCCCGGCGGCGCGTCGCGGTAGCCGTTCGCGTCGAACGCCGCGCCCTCCGCCTCCAGCATCGCGGCGAGCCGCGCGGCGAGGCGGCGGCGGTCGTCCGGCGCCCGGTCGGCGAACCACGGGTCGGTAATCGCCAGGCACACCGAGGTGGAGGATCGAATGGCCGGGTCGCGGCACAAAAAGTCGATCCAGCCGGTCCGCTCCGCCCACGCGGCGATGGCGTCGAGGTTGGCGCGGCTCCGCGCCGCGAGCGCCGGCAGGCCGCCGATGGACTCGGCCCAGCGCAGGGCGTCGAGCGCGTCCTCGACGCACAGCATCGACGGGGTGTTGATCGTCCGGCCCCGGAACAGGCCCGCGTTCAGCCGTCCGGCGGAATCGACGAGGCGGAATATCTTGGGCAGGGGGCGGTCGGGGGTCCAGGATTCGAGGCGTTCGACGGCGCGCGGGCCGAGCGCCAGCATGCCGTGCTGCGCCTCCCCCCCCAGCGCCTTCTGCCAGGACCATGCGGCGACGTCGAGGCGGGACCACGGCAGGTCCATGGCGAAGGCGGCCGAGGTGGCGTCGCAGATCGCCAGCCCGGCGCGGTCCTCGGCGATCCAGTCGCCGTGCGGGACGCGGACGCCGGAGGTCGTGCCGTTCCAGACGAAGACGAGGTCGTTGTCGGGCGAGACGCGGCCCAGATCGGGGATCTCGCCGTAGGGCGCCTCGTGGACGCGCGCGCCGGCGACGCCCAGCCGGTCGGTTACGTCGGCCGCCCAGCCGGCGCCGAAACTCTCCCAGGCCAGCACGTCGACGCCGCGCGGGCCGAGCAGCGACCACAGCGCGGCCTCGAACGCCCCGGTGTCGGATCCGGCGAGGATCCCGAGCCGCCAGTCGCCGGGCATTCCCAGCAGCGCGCGGCTGCGGTCCAGGACCTCGGCGATGCGCGACTCCGCGGCGGCGGCGCGGTGCGACCGCCCCACGAGGGCGCCGCGCAGCGCCTCGGGCGACCATCCGGGCCGCTTGGCGCACGGCCCCGACGAGAAGCAGGGGTTGGCCGGGCGGGCGCCCGGCTTCGGGACGGCGGCCATGGCGGAAGCGGCGATGCGAGGGGAACCGGGCGCGGAACATAGGCGCCCCGCCCCGCCCCGTCAACGCGGCCCGTCCGGCTTTCCTCCCTGTCGTGGCGGGCGGGCCGCCGCCGGTTCGCGGTCCGCGGCGCCGTTCCCATCCGGCGGCCGCGCCGCTATGGTGGCGCCCCCGTTCCCTCCGCCGATTCGGGAGAGCACCGCATGCGCGCCTGGGAGATCGTCTCCGACCGGGGCGGCGTCGACGCCCTCGCCCTCGCCGACCGCCCCACGCCCGAACCCGGGCCGGGGCAGGTCCTGGCGCGCATGCGCGCGTCGGCGATCAACTACCGCGACCTGCTCACCGTCGAATCGCCGGCGGCGCGCAACCTGCCCTATCCGCGCGTACCGAACTCCGACGGCGCCGGCGACGTCGTCGCGGTCGGCGCGGGCGTGACGCGCTTCGCGCCCGGAGACCGGGTGGCGAGCTGTTTCTTCCAGCGCTGGACCGACGGCGGGATAACGCCGGACGCGATGGCCAGCGCGCTCGGCGGCGCGCTCGACGGCGTGCTCGCCGAGGAGGTCGCGCTGTCCGAGGACGGCGTCGTGGCGGTCCCGGAGGGGCTGGACTACCGCGAGGCCGCCACCCTGCCCTGCGCCGCGCTCACCGCATGGCACGCGCTGGTCGAGAAGGGACGGGTCAAGGCGGGCGAGACGGTCCTGCTGCTCGGCACCGGCGGGGTGTCGATCTTCGCGCTGCAATTCGCGGTCATGCACGGCGCGCGCGCCATCGTCGTCTCGTCGAGCGACGCGAAGCGCGAACGCGCGGAGGCGCTCGGCGCGTGGCGGACGCTCAACTACCGCGCGCGGCCCGAATGGCAGGACGCAGTCCGCGAGCTGACCGGCGGCGCGGGGGTCGACCACGTCGTCGAGGTCGGCGGCGCGGGCACGCTGGAGCGGTCGTTCGCGGCTACGCGCGTCGGCGGCCATGTGGCGCTGATCGGCGTGCTCACCGGCGGCTCGGCGAACCCCGTTCCGGTCATGCGCAACTCGCTCACGGTGAACGGAATCTACGTGGGCAGCCGCGCCATGTTCGCGCGCATGAACCGCGCCATCGCGGCGGCGGGGACGAAGCCGGTCATCGACCGGACCTACGGGTTCGCCGACGCCCGCGCGGCGTTCCACGACATGCGCGCGGCGGGCCATTTCGGCAAGCTGGTCATCGACATCGGATAGGCCCCGGCCCCTCGCCGGGGGTTTTCGGCGCGGACGCCGCGCCCATGCCGCGCACGGGAAGCCGGGGCGCCGAGGAGGACATATGACGAAAGCCCGGATCGCCGCGGCGCTGGCGGTCGCCGCGATGGGGGCGGCGGCCGAGGAGCCGACGCCGCTCGACGCGCCGCTGGTCCCCGGCGAGACGACGCTCATCGCCTGCAAGACCGGCGACGAGATCGACACGAGCTCGGGGATCGTGAGCGAGGCGTACCATTACCGGCTCCACGTCCCGCGCGACTACGACGACCACGGCCGGCGTTACCCGGTCATGTTCCTCGCCTCGCCGACGGGCGATGCGGAGATGGGCGCGCTCGAGGGGACGCTCGCCGCCGACCGCTGGCTGGCGGCCATGCTGGTCGAATCGCGCAACGGCTCGGCCGACTGGCTGCCGAACTTCGAATGCGCCTTCGACGACATCGCGGCCCGGGCGCGGGTCCAGCCGGGGGCGATGTTCTGCACCGGCTTTTCCGGCGCCGCGCGTGCGTGCAGCGCGTATCCGGCGCTCAGGCCGGGGTTCCGGGGGATGATCCTGCAATCGGCCGGGCCGCAGGGCGGGCGCGGCTTCCTGACCGCCGGCAACGAGGACATGACGATCCACGGCGTCTTCGGAACGCTCGACTCCAACTTCCACCACGCGAAGCGGATGCGCCTCTTCATGCCCGAACGGGTCGCGTTGTCGATCGAGATATTCGAGGGCGGGCACGAATGGGCGCCGCCGGAGACGATGGTCCGCGCGCTCGATTGGGTGCTGGAGAAGGCGTTGGCGGAGCGGCCCCGGGACCCCGCGCTGGCGGACGTCTACCTGTGGTATTTCGACAACCGCCTCGCCGCCTGGGAGCGCGCCGCGCCGGGGATGGCGCGCTACGCCATCGCCGCCGAGGCGCTGGATCTGCCGGCGCTCTGGCGCCTCGAGCTCGACGCGGAGCGGCGCACGGCGCTGGACCGCATGGCGGCGGAGTCCGCCGTCTGGGCCGCCGGCCCCGAATTCGCCGCCGAGGACGCGGCGCGGCGCGCCTGGAAGGCGGCGCGGGCGCGGGACGACGCATCGCGCGGGCGCGACCTGCACGAGATCGCCGAAGCCTGGGCCGCCGTCGCGGAGGCGCATCCGGGAACCCGTTTCGGCGCCCTCGCCGCCGGGCGCGCCCGCTCGACGCGGTGGGAGACGGGGGTGTACCCGTAGGAGCGCGCCGGCGGCGCCGGCCGCTTCACGGGTAGTCGCAGACCTGGCCGGTGACCAGGACGAAGCCGCGGGTCTCCGCCGGCGCGACGGTGAACCGGTGCGCCTCGCCGCCCATCGTCACGGTGTGGTGGAGCGGGAGGAGGCCCTCGCTCACGCTCTCCGCCCCGCCCGGCAGGGCGAAGGCGATGCGCACCGGCGCCGCCGGGTCGAACCACGCCTCCGGCGCGCCGTCCGGCGCCCGCGCGGGTTGTCCGCCGCCGGTCACCGTGATGGCGTTGTTGGCGAAACTCACCGAGCCGTGCGCGCCGCGCGACAGCGGAGTCCGCACCATGAAGCGGCGGGTCGCGACCTCCGGCGCGCAGCGCGGATCGGCTTGCGCCGCGTCCAGCACCTCGGCCAGGCGTTCGACCGGGACTCCCTCGGCGGCGCGGCGGCGGACGGCGGCGAGAACGTCGCGTTCGGGGCCGGTGGGGACGTCGGCGCCGTAGGCGCGCCGGGATTCGGCGAGCGCCTCGGCGGCGCGCGCGCGCGCGTCTTCGGCGGCGGCGGCTTCGGCGCGCAGCCGCGCGTTCTCCGCCTCCAGGCGCTCCGCGCGCTCCGCCGACGCCGCCGCGTCCAGCGCGGCGCGCTCGCCTCCCATCTGGTAGGCCCAGTAGCCGATGGCGGCCGCCGCGGCGGCCCAGGCCGTCAGGCGCAGCGTCGCCGAGCGCCAGCGCCCGCGGCCGCCGCGCCGCTCGAGGCGCGCGAGCCCCCTCAACTCCGCCACCGGGCGCCTTCCCCGCCGCCGCGCATCGTCAACGCTGGGTGAGCTTCAGCTCGATCCGCCGGTTGCGCCGATACGCCTCCTCGGTGCCGGCGGCGTCGATGGGCTGGAACTCGCCGAATCCGGCGGCCATCAGGCGCTCCGGCGGCACGCCGTTCTCGACCAGCGTCCGGACGACCGTGATCGCCCGCGCCGCCGACAACGCCCAGTTGGAGCGGAAGCGCTCGGTGTCGATGGGCCGCCTGTCGGTGTGGCCGTCGATTCGCAGCACCCAATCCACGTCGGCGGGGATCTCCCCGGCGATCTGCAACAGCAGGCGGGCGAGGTCGGCGACCTGGGCGCGGCCCTCCCCGCCGAGTTCGTCGGCGCCGGAGGCGAACAGCACGCCCGACTGGATGACGAAGCGGTCGCCGTCGATGCGCACGTCGCTGCGCCCGGAGAGCGCCTCGCGCAGGCGCCCGAAGAACTCCGACCCCGCCAGCTCCAGCTCGCGCACGCGGCGCGCCATGGCGAGGTTCAGCCGCCCGCCCAGGTCGTCGATCTCCAGCTCCTGGTCGCTCACCGTCGCCTCGCTCGCCTCCAGCGCTTGCTGGACTTCGCCGAGCTGCGCGCGCAGCCGGGCGATCTGGGCGTTGAGCAGGCTCACCTGGCTCCGGGCCTCGGCGGACAGACGGCGCTCCTCGGCCAGGTCGTCGCGCGACCGCTCCGCCGCCACGACCGCATCGAACTGCTCGGCGCGCGCCGCCGCCAGCGCCGCCTGGGTCTCCGCCAGCAGAAGCCGCAACTCGTCGGCGTCGGCGGCGTCGGCGGCCGAATCCTCGATCAGGGCCGCCAGGGCGTCGCGGTCGCGCGCCAGCGCGTCGCGCGCGACCAGAAGCGCCGCGCGCTCGGCGCGCAGCTGCTCGCGCTCCCGGTCGGCCTCGGTCAGCCGCGCCGAGACCGAGTCGAGGTCGCCGCGCAGCTCGTCCGATCGCTCCCGCTCCCCCGACAACAGGCTTTCGAGCTCGAATACGGCGGTCTTCAGCTGCGCCAGTTCGGTCTCGCGGCCGGAGAGAACGCGGCCCAGGAAGTATTCCGCGACGACGAAGATCACCAGCAGGAAGATCAGCACCAGGAGCAGCGTCGACAACGCGTCGACGAAACCCGGCCAGATGTCGGCGGCGCGCGCGTTGCGGCGGAACCGGGCGGCCATCGCCGGTCAGAACGCGGGAGTCACGGCCGGCGCCCGGCCGCCGGGCCGGCGTCGACGCGCGGATAGTCCGGCGGTTCGGCGTCGCCGGCCTCCGGCAGCTGCGGCTCGCGGCGGGCCTGCGGCTCGGGCGGGGCGGAGCGCGGCGGCGCCGGGCGCCGGGGCGATACGGGCCGCCGCGGCGACACCGGCGCCGCCGGCGCGGCCGGGGGCGCGGACGGCGCGGCGGCGGCGCCCGGCTCGGCGGGCCGCCGCGGCGTCTGGAAGGGCGGCCGGGGCGCGGCCGGAGTGGGCTCCAGCGCCCGGTCGGGCAGCGGGCGGGCGGGCGGCGCGGCCGCCGGCCGGGGCGCTTGCGGCCCCGGCGGCGGCGCCGACCGCGCGGGCCCGGGCGCCGGCGGCGCAGGCGTGGGCCGGGGCGGCGGCGGAGGCGGCGAAACAGGCGCCGCCCGGGGCGCGGCGGGCGGCGCAGGCGCGGGAGCGGCCGCGGCGGGCGGAGCCGCCGGCGCCGGAGGGGGAGGAGGAGCGGCCGCGGGCGGCGCCTCGCGCGGCTCCGGCGCGGGCGGCGGGGCGGCGGGCTCGGGGGGACGGCGATCGGCGGCGGCGGCGATCACCCTTCCCAGGAGTTTGACCTCGCTGCGCAACTCGGAGGCCAGGAACGAGCGGCCGCTCACCGTCTCCTCGACCAGCCGGGCGAGGTGGACGTCCACGTTGCGGATGTGACCGCGGGTGACTTCGTCGACGCCGCCGGACGCGCCGCCGCCTTCCGCCAGCCGCTGCAACGCGGCGCCCACGTCGCGCTGGCTTTCGGCGACCTTGTCGAGCAGGTCGCGGGCGGCGCGGTTCTGGTCGGCCAGCGCCGCGACGTTTTCGGTGAGTTCGGTGGCGCGCGCGCTGGCCGCGCGCCGCTCCTCCTCGCCGCGCGTCAGGGTCCGCTGCAATTCGTCGAGCGAGTCGGCCGTCCGCTCCAGCAGCGCCTGGACGTAGACCGGAACCGATTGTTCGCCATCGGCGATCCCGGAGCCGCTGGAGAGCCGGGTCACGCTGGAGAGCCACTCCTCCAAGTCGTTGTAGAACTGGTTTTGCGCCTGGCTCGCCTGCAAGTCGAGGAAGCCCAGGACGAGCGACCCGGCGAGGCCGAACAGCGACGAGGAGAACGCCGTGCCCATTCCGGCGAGCGGCCCTTCCAAATTGCCCTTCAGCGCGGCGAAGGTCCCCACCAGGTCGTCGCTGTCGACGTTCAGCCCGCCGATCACCGTCCCGACCGAGCCCACGGTGTCGAGCAGGCCCCAGAAGGTGCCGAGCAGGCCGAGGAAGATCAACAGGCCGATGAGGTAGCGGGAGATGTCGCGCGATTCGTCGAGCCGGGCGCCGATGCTGTCGAGCAGCGAGCGCATGGCCAGCGCCGAGAGGGCGACGCGGCCCTTGCGGTCGGCCAGCATCCGCGCCATCGGCGCGAGCAGGCGCGGGCGGCGCGCCGGCGCCTCGGCTGCCCCGTCGCGGAACTCCTCGATCCAGCGGACTTCCGGCGACAGGCCCAGGACTTGCCGGAAGGTGAACGCGATTCCGAGCGCGAGGACGCCGAGGATCAGCCCGTTCAACGGCGGGTTGGCCATGAACGCGGCGAACAGGTCCTCCCGCAGCGCCGCGACGACGACGGCGACGACCGCCAGGAACGCGCTCATCCGCAACAGGAAGCGGCGCGGCCGGTTCATTCTCGATTCCCCTTCGACGCGGGCCGGCCCCGGCGCTAGCGGACGGCGACGATGTCGACCCGATCCGGCGAGCCGCCCTCATATTTGGCGCCCAGCGCGCGCACGTCAATGCGCGTCGCGTCGACTCCGGCGTCGAGGAGCCAGGCGCGCACCGCCAGCGCCCGGAGCAGCGACAGGCGCCGCGCCGCGCTCGACGTCCCGTCGCCGGCGCCGGCGTAGGCCCTGAGCTGGAGCCGGAGCCCCGGGTCGGCGGACAGGTCCGCCGCCACGCCCGCGAGCGCCGCCGGCGCGGAGTCCGGCAGGTCGCTGGAGCCGGCGGGGAACGGCACGCCGACCGGGGCCGCCGGCCCGCCCTCCGGCGGCGCGGCGGGCGGCGGCGCGTCCAGCTCCAGCGGCGGAAGCGCGGCGGCCGGAGGCGGCGGCGCGGCGACCTCGGGCAAGGGGTCGGACAAGGCGGGGATCTCGAGCGGCGCGGGCGGCGGTCCGGCGGGCGGGCCGCCCGGCGGCGGCGCCTCCCCGGCGGGGAGCGCGGCGAGCGGCGCCACGGGGCCCGGCGCGGCGGCGGGATCGACCGGCGGCGGCGCGGGTTCGGAAACGGCGGGCGCGGGATCTTCGGCGACGTGTTGGGGGGCGATGGGTTGGGGGGCGACGGGCTCGGGGGCGACGAGCCCGGGGGCGATGGGCGCTGGCGGCGGCGGCGCGGCGGCGCGGGGCGGGGCGGCGGGCGGCGCGGCGCGCTCCGGCCGCCGCAGGCGGATCGGCTCCGGCGCCGGAGGGGCGAGCGGGAGTCCGGCGGCGACGCGGGAGCGCGGCGGCCCGCGGCGGGAGTCGTATATCGGCAGGCCGTCCGGGCCGCGCGCCGGCGCCGCGCAATCGCAGGCGGGCGGCGGGCCGAGAGCGTCGAGCGCCGCCGGGTTCACCGTGACCGCCGGCGGGCGGGCGAGTCCGTCCTCCGCCGCCGCCTGCGCCGCGGCGGCCAACACGGCGCAAGCCGCCGCGAGCGCGGCGCGAAGGCGGCCCGAACCTTCCCTTGCCGTCATGGCGTCGATACCCCGAATCTCAATGACTCCGCGCGGCCGGGGCAGACAATAGCGGCGCCCGCCCGCCGCGGACAAGACTCACGGCGCGGCGGCGGCGAGCGGCGCCACGCGGCGCGCCAGAGTCCCCAGCAGGCGGCTCCCGGCGGCGAGGGTGAGCGGCGCCGCCGCGCCGCGCGGGAGCACAGCCTCGGTCAGGGCGCCCGCCTCCCGCAACAGCAGGCCGCCGGCGGCCAGCGCTCCGGCGGATACGGCGCCGGCGAACCCGTCGAAACGCCCGCTGGCGACGTAGGCGATGTCCAGCGCCGGCGCGCCGGTGACGCGCAGCTCCGCCGGCCCCGCCGCCGCCGCCAGCCGCGCCTGCGACACCCCGTCCGGGGCCGCCAGCGCCACCACCGCGGCGTTCGCGTCGGCGGCGGCGGAGCAGCGCACGCGGCGCTGGTCGACATAGGCTCCGACGCCCCGTTCGGCCCAGTAGAGTTCGTCGCGCATGGGGTCGTAGACGACGCAGGCGGCCATGCGCCCGTCCTCCCGCGCGGCGATGGCGGTGGCGAAATGGGGGACGCCGTGGGCGAGGTTGCCCAGCCCGTCGACCGGCGCGGCCAGCCAGGCCGGTCCGGCCTCCTCCTCTTCGGCGCCGGTCGGGAACAGGGTGTAGTCGCTCCGCGCCCGCGCAAGGCGCCGCGCGAGGGACTCCTCGACGCGCCGCGCCGCGCGCATGGCGAAGTCCCGCGCGCCCCTCCGGCTCGCCACGAGGTTCTCGATCTCGCCGAAGTCGCGGCGCAGCGGCCGGGCGGCCCCGACCGCCGCCGCGATCATCGCGTTCGCCAGCGCGGAGCGCGCGGGCATCGGTCGACGGCGGGGCGGGCGGCGGAGAGGACGGTCAGTCCCTGGCGCGTTCGGCGTAGGCGCCGTCGGCGGTGTTGACCACGATCCGCGCGCCGGCCTCGATATGCGGCGGGACCATGACGCGCTCGCCGTTCTCGAGCACCGCGGGCTTGAAGCTGGAGGCCGCCGTCTGCCCCTTCACCACGGGTTCGGTCTCGGCCACCGTCATGACGACGGTGTCGGCGAGGCGGACTCCGATGGCCCGCCCCTCGAACGACTCGACCTCCACCTCCATTCCCTCGACGAGATAGGCCCGCCCGGCGGCGACGAGGCCGGCGTCGACGTCGATCTGTTCGAAGGTCTCGCCGTCCATCAGCGTCAGCACGTCGCCGTCGGCGTAGAGGTATTGGTATTTCTTCTGCTCCAGCCAGGCGCGCTCGACCGATTCGGCGGCGCGGAAGCGTTCGTTGAGCTTGGTCCCGTCGCGCAGGCTCTTGAGCTCGACCTGGTTGTAGGCGCCGCCCTTGCCGGGCTGGGTGGCCTGGTTCCGGACCACGCGCCACAGCGCGTCCTTGTGCTCGATCACCATGCCGGGGCGCACGGCGTTGCCGTTGATCTTCATGGCGGGGATCCCGGGTTGAGGCTACGCCGTCCGCGGCGCCGACGCGGCCGACGGCCATTCGAGCGCTTCGGTTACGGACCGCCGGAAGCGGATCGAAAACCGCCGTCGAACGGTTGCGCCGCTCCGTTTCACGCGCAGAGCGCGTACTCCACGTTCCGGTCCGCCAGCGGCGACACGGGACGGAGCGCGGCGGCGCGCCTGTTCCACATCTCCTCGAATTCGCCCGGCGCCGCCGGAATTCCGGCGAACTCGACCCCGTTGCGTGCGACGCTCTCCGCACGCTCCGCGCGAACGGCGGCGCCGAGACGCTCGATCGATTCTTCCACGGTTCGCCCTTGGGCGCCGATGTCGTATTCAAGGCATTGCGCCGCCCACAGGCCGCCATCCGGGACGACGACGGCCCTGAGCGCGAGGTTGCGATCTTCCATGGTTCGTCCTGGCTCCGGCTGTCCCGCCCCTGCGCGCGACGCGGGCGGCGGCGGCGACCCTGCATCCAGATCGGAGTATAGCGCAATTCGAGCGGGCGGGCAATCGGAATCGACTCCGAATCGCCCGATTGCGCAACCGCCGCGCGCCGCCCGTTTCCGCCGAACCGGCTATCCGGCTTCGGCGATGGCGCGGTCGAAGGCGCGGACGGCGGCGGCGGGGCCGTCCGGATGGTCCCACACCGCCGAGACGACGGCGAGGAAGTCCGCGCCCGCCGACACGAGCGCGCCGCAATTTTCCGGCGTCACGCCGCCTATGGCGACGCAGGGCGTCGTCACCGCGTCGCGCCACCAGCGGAGGAGGTCGACGCCGGCGCGGGCGCGCGGGCGCTTCGTCGCCGTGGGGAAGAACGCGCCGAACGCCGCGTAGTCGGCGCCGGCCTCGGCGGCCGCTATGCCGCGGTCGCGCGAGTCGTAGCAGCTGACTCCGACGATGGCGTCCGGCCCGACCGCGGCGCGCGCGGCCGCGTAGCCGCCGTCCTCGGCGCCGATATGGACGCCGTCGGCGCCGATCTCCGCCGCCAGCGCCGGGCGGTCGTTGACGACGAACGCGACGCCGCGCGCCCGGCAGACCGGCGCGAGGCGTTCGGCGGCGCGGCGGAGCGCGTCGTCGTCCGCCGCCTTCCAGCGCAGCTGCGCGCAGGCGACGTCGCCGGCGTCGAGCGCCGCCGCCAGCCGGTCGGCGAAGCCCGGCGTGTCGACCTCCGGCGCGCTCGGCGTGACCAGGTAGAGGCGGCGGCGCTCCCCCGCGTTCACGCCTCGCCCCGGTAGATGGCGATGATAGCGTCCAGCATCTCCAGCGCTTCGCCGCGCGGGCGCTGGAAGGTGTTGCGGCCGATGATCGACCCGGTCCCGCCGCCGTCGCGGACGGCGCGGACCTCGTCGAACAGGCCCTCCTTGTCCTTGGCCGAGCCGCCGGAGAACACCACCAGCCGGCGCCCCGCGAAGGCCGACTGGACGACGTGCGCGACCCGCGCCCGCAAGGTGGAGACGTCGATCCCGCCCTCGCCGTAGAACTTGCGCGCCTCGTCCTGCTCCACATGGCCGGTGGGCGGCTTCACCTTGATGACGTGCGCGCCGAGGAGGGCGGCGATCTGCGCCGCGTAGGCGCACACGTCGACGGCCGTCTCGCCGGCCTTCGAGAGTGCGCCGCCGCGCGGATACGACCACACGACGACGGCGAGTCCGGCGGCCTTCGCCTCCTCGGCGAGCTCGCGGAGCTCCTCGATCATCTCGAACTGGCCCTCCGCCGCCGGATAAATCGTGAAGCCGATGGCGGAGCAGCCGAGCCGCAGCGCGTCCGCAACCGATCCGGTCACCGCCTGGTCCTTGACCGTCGCATGGCTGTTGGAGCTGTTGACCTTGAGGATGGTGGGGACCGCGCCGGCGAAACTGTCGGCGCCCGCCTCCAGCATGCCCAGCGGCGCGGCGTAGGCGCTCAGCCCCGCATCGACCGCCAGCCGGTAATGGTAGTGCGGGTCGTAGGCCGGCGGGTTGGGCGCGAAACTGCGCGCCGGCCCGTGCTCGAACCCCTGGTCGACGGGCAGGATCACGATCCGGCCCGAACCGCCGAGCCGCCCGTGCATGAGCATGCGGGCCAGGTTGGCTTTGGTTCCGGGGCAATCGCTTTCGTAGTTGCGCAATATCTCGCGCACCTTCGGCGTCACGGTCATTCGTCCTGTCCTCCTTCGCCGGTCCCGGTCCATAAGGCGGCGAGCCGCGCCCGCGCGTCGTCGCCGTAGCGCAGGACAAGGTCGGGCGGGTCCGGCGGCGCGACCAGCCGCGCCCCCGCCCGCCCGGCGATGGCGCGCAGTTTGCGGCCGGCGCCGGCGTCGCCGGAGAAGGCGATGCGCCGCCACCCCGCGCGCAGCGCGGCCAGCGCGGTCGCGGCGTCCGCGCCGCAATCGAGCACGACCTCGCCCGCTTCGTCCCCGCCGCCGTCCAGCCCGCGGACGCCGTAGGCGGACGCCATCCACGGCGCGGTGAAGACGCGGAGCGCCCGCCCGTCCTCCCGCGCGAGGCGCAGCGCGGCGGCGATCTGCTCCGGCGACTGCGCGACCGCGGTCGCCGGCGCGCGGCCGGTCATGCCGCCGCTCCTCCGGCGGCGCGCAGCGCGGCGACTCCGGGCAGGGTCTTCCCCTCGAGCCATTCGAGGAACGCGCCGCCGGCGACCGAAACGAAGGTGAACCCGCCCATGGCGCCGGCGTGGGCGAGGGCGGCGGCGGTGTCGCCGCCGCCGGCGACGCTCGTCAGGCCGCCGGCGCGGGTCATCGCCGCGGCGGTGCGCGCCACCAGGACGGTCGACGTGTCGAAGGGCGGAGTCTCGAACAGCCCCAGCGGCCCGTTCCACAACAGGGTTCGGCATTGCGGGATGCGGTTGCCGATGAGGTCGGCGGTGTCCGGCCCCACGTCGTAGATCGCGCGGTCGGCGGGGATCGCGCCGATGGCGGCGATGGACGGCGCGCCGCCGGGCGATTCGGCGACCGTCGCGTCGACCGGCAGGACGATGTCGCACCCCGCCGCCTCCGCCCGCGCGAGCACTTGGAGCGCCGTTGCGAACATGTCCTTCTCGTGCAGCGACGCGCCGACCGAGGCGCCGCGGGCGGCGAGGAAGGTGTTGGCCATCGCCCCGCCGATCGCCAGGACGTCGACCCTGGAGGCGAGGTTGCCGAGCAGGGCGATCTTGGTCGAGACCTTGGCGCCGCCGACGATGGCCATGACGGGCCGTTCGGGGGCGTCGAGCGCCGATTCGAGCGCGGCGATCTCGGCCGCCATCGCCGGCCCGGCCGCGGCCGGCAGCAGTTTCGGCAGCCCGACCGTCGACGCATGCGCCCGGTGCGCGGCCGAGAACGCGTCGTTGACGTAGACGTCGCCGGCGCGGGCGAGGGCGGCGGCGAAGGCCGGCGCGTTGGCCGTCTCGCCGCGGTGGAACCGCAGGTTCTCGAACAGCGCCGTCTCGCCGGGGCGGAGCCGTTCGGCGAGGCGCTCGGGGCCGGCGCCGACGCAATCGGAGGCGAACGCCACGTCGGCTTGCAGCGCCTCGGCGAGCGGCGCGGCGAGGAAACCCACGGACAGGTCCTCGTCGCGGCCCTTCGGGCGGCCGTAATGGGTGAGGATGACGGTGCGCGCGCCGCGCTCGGCGAGGCCGCGCAGGGTGGGGACGGCGCGCTCCAGCCGCGTCATGTCGCCGGCGGGCACGTTCAGGTCGAGCCGCAGCAGGACCTTGCGCCCGCCTACGTCGAGATCGGCCAGTGACGGCGGCGCGGGCATCGCCCCTACAGGCCGCCGAGCAGGGCGGCGACGTCGAGCATGCGGTTCGAGAACCCCCACTCGTTGTCGTACCAGGCGAGGACGCGCCCCAGGCGCCCGCCGACGACCTGGGTTTCGAGCGAGTCGACGGTGGCGCTTGCCGGTTGGTGGTTGTAGTCCGCCGACACCAGCGGCTCATCGCTGAATTCCAGCACGCGCTCGAACGCGCGGTTCATCGACGCCTCGCGCAGCGCTTCGTTGATCTCCGCAACCGACGTCTCGCGCGCCGCGGAGAACGTGAAGTCAATCAGCGAGACGTTCGGCGTCGGCACGCGGATGGCGGTTCCGTCCAGCCTGCCCTTGAGTTCGGGCAGCACCAGGCCGACTGCGCGCGCCGCGCCCGTGGAGGTCGGGATCATCGATCCGGCGGCGGCGCGGGCGCGGCGCGGGTCCTTGTGGAGCGTGTCCAGCACCGGCTGGTCGCCGGTGTAGGAGTGGACCGTGGTCATGAAGCCGCGCTCGATCCCGATGGCGTCGTTGAGCGCCTTCGCCACCGGGGCGAGGCAATTGGTGGTGCAGGACGCGTTGGAGACCACCTCGTGCGATGCGTCGAGCCGGTCGTGGTTGACTCCATAGACCACCGTCAGGTCGGCGTCGGCGGCCGGAGCGGAGATCAACGCCTTGCGCGCTCCCGCCTCGAGATGCGCCGCCGCCTTGTCGCGCGAGGCGAACACGCCGGTGCATTCGAGCGCCACGTCGACGCCGAGTGCGCGCCACGGCAGTTTCGCCGGGTCGCGCTCCGCCGTGGCCGCGATCTTTCCGCCCCACCAGCCGGGGATCGACATCGCGCCGCCCGCGACGCTGGCGCCGTGTCGAAAGCGGCCATGCGCCGAATCGTAATTCAGAAGTCGTACGTTGGTCTCCACCGAGCCGAGATCGTTGATTCCCACTATCTCGATATCGTTCCAGTAATTCTCCAGGGCGGCGCGCATGACCATGCGCCCGATGCGTCCGAACCCGTTGATCCCGACCTTGATCGCCACCGAACCTTCTCCTTTTCCCGTTACCCGCGCAGCATCCGCTTCACGGCGTCGGCCAGCGCCTCGGCGGTAACGCCGAAATGCGCGTAGAGCGCCGCGCCGGGCGCGGAGGCGCCGAACCCGCGCATGGCGATCATCGCGTCCTCGTCGACCCCCCACCGCGCCCAGCCGAACGGCGCCGCCGCCTCGACGGCCATGCGCGCGCCCGGCGCGCCGAGCACCGCCTCGCGCTCCGCCGCCGGCCGCGCCGCGAACAGCTCCCAGCACGGCATGGACACCACCCGCGAGGGAACGCCGTCGGCCTCCAGCGCCTCCGCCGCGGCGACGGCGATGGCGACCTCGGAGCCGGTGGCGAGGAGATGCGCCCGCGCCTCGCCCGAGGCGGGGCGGATCTCGTAGGCCCCCGCCGCGCACAGATTGTCGTCGGTGTGCGCGGCGCGCAGCGGCGGTGCGGCCTGGCGCGTCAGCGCGATGACCGACGGGCCCTCGCGCCGCGCCAGCGCCAGCCGCCAGCATTCCGCAGTCTCCACCGCGTCGGCGGGGCGGAACACCGCGAGGTTGGGGATCGCCCGCAGCGCCGCCAGATGCTCGACCGGCTGGTGCGTCGGGCCATCCTCGCCGAGGCCGATCGAGTCGTGCGACATGACGTAGACGACTCGCAGCCCCATCAGCGCGGACAGCCGCATCGCCGGGCGCGCGTAGTCGGAGAAGACGAGGAAGGTCCCGCCGTAGGGGACGAACCCGCCATGCAGGGCGATCCCGTTCATGCAGGCGGCCATTCCCTGTTCGCGCGCGCCGTAGTGGATATAGCGCCCGGAGAAGTCGTCGCGCGTCACCGCGGCGAGGAAGTCGGGCCGCGTGTTGTTGGAGCCGGTGAGGTCGGCCGAGCCGCCGATGGCGGCGGGGACGGCGCGGGTTACGGCCTCCAGCGCCGCTTGCGACGCCTTGCGCGTCGCTTGCGGTTTGGCCTCGCGGGCGAAGCGGCGCTTGAGCGCGGCGATCTCCGCGTCCAGCTCCGCTGGCAACGCGCCTTCGAGCGCGGCCTCGAACTCGGCGCGCCGGGGCGATGCGGCGAGCCGCGCGCGCC
Organism: Alphaproteobacteria bacterium; assembly: GCA_965242575.1. Lineage (GTDB taxonomy): Bacteria > Pseudomonadota > Alphaproteobacteria > UBA7887 > UBA7887 > JANQOH01. The sequence continues at coordinate 50,523 of OZ251461.1, read as the reverse complement.
ACGCCTCGCGGGCCGCGCCGCCGCGCGCGCCGGCCGCGCGCCACGCGGCGGCCACGGCGTCCGGAACGGCGAAGGGCGGATGCGGCCAGTCCAGCGCCGCCCGCGCCCCGGCGACCTCCTCGGCGCCGAGCGGCGCGCCGTGGCTGGCGGCCAGGCCCTGCCGCGTCGGCGCGCCGAAGCCGATGGCGGTGCGGCACGCCACCAGCGCCGGCTCCTCCGCCGCGACCGCGCGCTCGAGGGCGGCGCGAACCGACATGGGGTCGTGGCCGTCGCAGGCGTCGACGTGCCAGCCGGAGGCGGCGAACCGGGTCAGCTGGTCGTCGGAGACGGACAGGCCGGTCGGCCCGTCGATGGTCACGCGGTTGTCGTCGAACAGCACCGTGAGCTTGCCGAGGCGGAGATGGCCGGCGAGCGAGATCGCCTCATGGCTCACGCCCTCCATCAGGCAGCCGTCGCCGGCGATGGCCCACACCCGGTGGTCCACCAGCTCCGCGCCCCAGCGCGCCGCCGCGAGGCGTTCGGCGAGCGCCATGCCGACGGCGTTGGCCAGCCCCTGCCCCAGCGGTCCGGTGGTGGTCTCGATCCCGGGCGCGAGGCCGTATTCGGGATGCCCCGCGGTCCGCGCCCCCAGCTGGCGGAAGCGCCGCAGTTCGTCCGCGTCCATCCCCGGATATCCGGTCAGGTGGAGGATGGCGTAGAGCAGCATGGAGCCGTGCCCCGCCGACAGGACGAGGCGGTCGCGGTCCGGCCAGTCGGGCGCGGAGGAATCGAATTCGAGGAATTCGTGGACCAGCACCGTGGCCGCGTCGGCCATGCCCATGGGCATTCCGGGGTGGCCCGACCCCGCCGCCTCGACGGCGTCCATCGCCAGCGCGCGAACGGCGTTGGCCAGCGCCGCGTGGCCGGGGGCCGTCCCCGCGGCGCCCGCGCTTTCCGTATCCATGCCCGAAACAGACCCCCGGCCGCGATCCGGCCGCACCATGCCGCCGCGCCCGCCCGCCGTCAACCGGCGCCGCCCGCGCTTGACGGGCGCGCGCCGGGCGCTATCGTCGCCGGCATGGAAGCCCCGTTCGACACCTTCGCCTATGCGCGCCGCCTGCGGGAGGCTGGCGTGTCCGAAACGCAGGCGGGCGCGCGCACCGAAGCCCTGCGCGCCGCCTTCGCCGATGGCGTCGTCACCAAGGCCGACCTCCGGGCGGAGACGGCCCGCCTCGAGGCGAGGATCGGCGGCGTCGAGGCGAGGATGAGCGGCGTCGAGGCGAAGATCGGCGTCATGCAGTGGCCCCTGGGCTTCATCGCGCTGCTGACCCTGGCGATGGCGGCGCGCCTGTTCGGCGTCGTCTAGCCCGGCGCCGGTTTCGGATCCGCCGGGGCCGCGCTTGACGGGCGCGCGCCGGGCGCTATCGTCGCCGGCATGGAGGCCCCGTTCGACACCTTCGCCTATGCGCGCCGCCTTCGGGAGGCCGGCGTGTCCGAAACGCAGGCGGGCGCGCACACCGAAGCCCTGCGCGCCGCCTTCGCCGATGGCGTCGTCACCAAGGCCGACCTCCGGGCGGAGACGGCCCGCCTCGAGGCGAGGATCGGCGGCGTCGAGGCGAAGATCGGCGTCATACAATGGGCCCTGGGCTTCATCGCGCTGCTGACCCTGGCGATGGCGGCGCGCCTGTTCGGCGTCGTCTAGGCCGGCGCCGGTTTCGGATTCGCCGCGCCCGCGCTTGACGGGCGCGCGCCGGGCGCTATCGTCGCCGGCATGGAAGCCCTGTTCGACACTTTCGCCTATGCGCGCCGCCTTCGGGAGGCCGGCGTGTCCGAAACGCAGGCGGGCGCGCGCACCGAAGCCCTGCGCGCCGCCTTCGCCGAGGGCGTCGCCACCAGGGCGGACCTCCGGGCGGAGACGGCCCGCCTCGAGGCGAGGATCGGCGGCGTCGAGGCGAAGGTGGACAGCCTCGACGCGAAGATCGGCGTCTTGCAGTGGGCCCTGGGTTTCATCGCGTTGCTGGCCCTGGCGATGGCGGCGCGCCTGTTCGGCGTCGTCTAGGCCGCATTTCTCGCAGCCCCTGGGCGCGCCGGCGGCGCGCGCTCGTTCTCGGCGCGCTGGCGGCGGCGGGGCCGGCCGCGGCGGAGACCGTCGCCGTCGCGCGCGACCCGGGCGGCGCGGCGCTGTCCGCGGCGTGCCCGGAGGCGCCGTTCCGCGCCGTCCTGTCCGGCCATCCGGTCCCGTTGCCGGCGGTCCCGCGGGCGCGGCTGTTCCGCTACCGGATCGACGGCGGGCCGCCGGCGGTCGGCGTGGCGGCGCCGCATCCGGACGGCGTCGCGCTGCGGTTTCCGAACGATTCGTGGCTCGGCGCCGACCTGGTCGCGCTCCTCCTGCCCGGCGCGTGGCAGCGGCTGGATTTCGCGCCGGCGCCGGAGGCGGCGCGGCGCTGCGGCGCGGCGCCGAAGACGGCGGGGAAGCGGGCGCTGGTCGCCGCCATCCAGTCGGCGCTCGCCGCGCGCGGGCTGGACCCGGGGCGCGCCGACGGCGTGTTCGACGCCGCGACGGGCGCGGCGATAGAGGCGTATCAACGCTATTTCGGCCCGCGGGCGGACGGCGTCCCGTCGCCGGCGCTGCGCGACCGCATGGCGCGCGACGGAGCGCGGGGCCAGGACCTCGCGGCGCTCGCGGCGATGGCGGCGCGGGTCGAGAGCGCCTGGCGGCCGCCCGCCTGGGCGCGGGGCGCCTGGAGCGCAGCGGTCGCACTGCGGATACGCCTCGACGCCGGCGGCCGGGCGGCGGCGGCGGAGCCCGCCGGCGCGGACGCGGGAACGCTCGGCCGCCTCGCGCGTTCGGCCGCCGAGGCCGCCCTCGCCGCCGGGCCGCTGGCGGCGGCGGGCGCGCCGCGCGAGGTCGTCCTCCGCGTGGCCTTGCCGGTCTCCGAGACGAGCCGGCGCTATGCGCGCGCGGTGGCGCGGCGGCTCGCCGCCCGCGGGCGGTTCGGCCGGTTGCCGCCGGGGGCGCCGGGCGGGCGGGCGGCGGAGCTGCGGCTGCATATCGACGGCGCGGCGCGCACCGTCCGCGCCGAAATGCTGGACACGGGCGCGCTCGCGCCCGCCCAGGTCGCGCGGATCCGCGCGGCGGTGGGCGCACTGCCGCGCCTGCCGCCGCCGCCGCCGGACGAGGGCGCCAACGTGTTCGTCATGGACGTGACGTTGTTCGCCCGCCCGCCGCACGTCGTGGCCGGGCGCGCCGCGTTCTCCGACTGGCCGGGCGGGCGGTAGGGTTGCCGCGCGGCGCGGCGCGGCGCAGGATGCGCGCGCCGAGCGGAGGAGGAGCGGATGTTTGCGGCGAAGACGTTGAGGACGGTCACGGCCGCCATGCTGGCGGCGGCGGCGCCCGGCTGGGCGGCGGCCGAGGACGGGCGCGAGGTCACGGTCGCCATCGTCAGTTTCCTGTCCGGGCCGGCGGCGGCGCATTTCGGGATTCCGGCGCGCAACGGGGCGGAATTCGCCATCGACGCGATCAACGCCGGGACCGTCCCGCCGCCGTTCTCCGGCGCCGGGCTGGCGGGGGCGCGGATCGTCCCGATCTACGTGGACGAGGCCGGCGGCGCCACCAAGCAGGTCGCCGAGCTGCGCAACCTGGTCCAGCGGCGCGGCGTCGACGTAGTCATGGGCTACATATCGAGCGGCGACTGCCTCGCCATTCCCCGGACGGCGGAGGAGCTGCGGATGCTCACCGTCCTCGTCGACTGCGGCACGCCCCGGGTGTTCGAGGAGGCGAGCTACCGCTACGTCTTCCGCACCGGGCCTCATGCGGTGATGGACAACGCCGCCGCCGCCCGCTACCTCGCCGAGACGTTCCCGGACGTCGAGACCATCGCCGGGCTCAACCAGAATTACGCCTGGGGGCAGGATTCGTGGAGCGATTTCGCCGCCTCCATGAAGACCCTCATGCCCGGCGTGGAAGTCGTCGACGCGCAGTTCCCGAAACTGTTCGCGGGGCAGTTCGGCGCCGAGATCTCGGCGCTTCTGGCGCGCGCGCCGGACGTCATCCACACCAGTTTCTGGGGCGCGGACCTGGAGGCGCTGATCAACCAGGGCGCCGGGCGCGGGCTGTTCCACCGCTCGAAGGTGGTGCTGACCGTCGGCGAGCACATATTGCCGCGCATCGGCGACCGGCTGCCGGACGGGACGGTGGTCGGCGCGCGCGGCCCGCATGGCGACTTCGCGCCCGACAGCGCGCTCAACCGCTGGCTGCGCGCCGGCTACGCCGGGCGCTACGGCGCCCCGGCGACCCACCCGGTCTACAAGTTCACGATGGCGCTGCTGGGCCTCAAGACGGCGTGGGAGCTGGCGGCGGAGCGCGCCGGCGGCTTCCCCGACCGGGAGCAGGTGATCGACGCCTTCGAGGGCCTGGAGTGGGACAGCCCCTCCGGCCCGGTGACGATGGCGCTCGCCGGCGGCCACCAGGCGATCCAGGCCAACGCCATCGGCCTGACGCGGTGGGACGACGCGCTGGGCCGCGTCACGGTGGAGAAGGTCCGCCGTTACCCCGCCGAATGCGTGAACCCGCCGCCCGACATGGACGGCATCCCGTGGATCGAGGCCGGCTTCCCCGGCGCGAAGTGCTAGAGATCGGTTCGGGGCGGGCCGAGCGCCCGTTCGCGCGGAACGCCGAAAAAATTCGGCCCGGGGGGCAAGCCCCCCGGACCCCCCTGTGAAGAGGTAAGGAAGTAAGGATTTAAGGGGTGAACGTCCGGACCGAACGGAGCAAACGAAAGCCGTCGCCGTTGTCCCGTTTTCCGGTGACGTTCCTGCTGCGGAACGCCGAGCGGAGGTCCTCGGGACGGTAGTCCCAGGACCCGCCGCGGAGAACGCGACGGGAACAATCGCCGCCGTTGTTCCCAAGCCACGCGCGACCGTCCCGGGGAGCGCTCGTGTAGTCGTCGTGCCAGCAGTCCTCCACCCACTCCCAAACGTTCCCGTGAACGTCGTGCAAACCGAACCCGTTCGCGCCGAAACTCCCGACAGGGGCCGTCCGCGCATGGTCGTCCTCGCAACTGCTGCCGCAATTCGCGCGGTTCCGACCGATATCGTTGCCCCACCAGAACCGCGTCGTCGTCCCCGCGCGCGCGACGTACTCCCACTCCGCCTCGCTCAACAGGCGATACTCCTCCCCCGTCTCACGCGACAGCCACGACGCATAGGCCTTCGCATCGTCCCAACTCACGCACACCACGGGGTGCGTATCCGACTGCGAAAAACCCGGAGAACGCCACGATAGGCCCGAACGAGTCTCCCACTCGCCGTCCTCGTAAGTCCGGCACGAATCCCCCGTCGAACGCCCCGTCGCCGAAACGAAGCGCGCGAACTCCCCGCGCGTAACCTCGTGGACGCCCACCGCGAACTTCGCGCCGATCGTCACCCGATGCTGCGGACCCTCGTCGTCATCGCGCCCCTCCTCCGACGAAGGCGAACCCATCTCGAAACGCCCCGCCGGAACGACGACCATCTCCGGGCAATGCGGGCAGTCGCGGATCAGCTCCCCGATCGAAGGACCGCGCTCGCGCTCCTCCGCAGCAGCGCGCAGGCGCCGCGCCTCCTCCTTGTGGCGGCCCGAAGGGAACGACCTCAAATACTCCTCGAACGCCGCGACCGTGTCCGCACGCCGCGCCGACGCGAACGCGGCGGCGTCGCGCTCCAGAACCTCCCGGCCCGCCGCGGCCAGCGCGTCCGCCTGCGCCCGCGTCAGATACCCCGTCGCCCCGTAGCCCTCCGCGGCCTGCCACGACGAGACCGCCGCCCGGGTCCGCGGGTTCGCCGCGCCGTCCGCCGGGCCGGGATCGAAGCCCGCCGCGCCCAGGCCCAGCTGCGCCGCCGTCCAGTTCGCGCGCGACAGGCCGAGCGCCTTCTCCGCCTCGGCCGGGTCCGCGGAGATCCGTTGCGGAAACCCGCCGGGCGGAGCCGACGACAGCGGCGCCGCCGCGGACCCCAGCAGGCTCGCCGTCTGCTCGGTCTCGTATTCGTCCCACGCCGCCCACGTCATGTGGTGGTCGAGATACGCCTTCGCCTCCGCCGCCGTCACGACGCCGTCGGGGGCGCCGTAATCGGCCGCGTCCGCGCCGCCGTAAAGCGCGTCGAGCAGGTGGCGCGTGAACAGGCCGTGGCGCGCCTCGCCGTCCCAATTCGCCAGCTGGTCGGCGCCGGCCGCCGTCAGCACCGTCACCCCGTCGCCGACGCCCTCCGGCAGCGCGGCGACCGGAAGCGCCGGGGACGCGCCCACGAACAACTGGCGCCTGCCGGGGAGCATGCCCGAAAAACAGGCGTCGAGAAACACCCGGACCGACTTCGCCGAACGCCCCTCCGCCGCCGCCAGCGCGCCCAATTTGCGATACAGGGCCTCCACCGGGTAGCCCTCGTCCTGCGCCGCCCGCGCCGGCACGTCCACCGGCAGGAGGTACCCCCGGCCGTCGTTCACCCCCGGCGCGCCGTGGCCGGAATAGAACACCACCAGGTCCGAACGGCCCCCGGGGGCCACGCGGAAGCGCACGGTGCTCGGCCCGCCCGGCGGGTCGTTCGGCCGCCCGAAGGCCTGGAACATCTCGCGCCGCGTCGCGTTCTCCAGCACCAGCACGTTCTCCGGCGCGTAGCCGAGCACGTCGAGCGCGTAGCGCTCGAACGCGCGGGCGTCGCGGAGCGCGAACTCCACGCTGGCGAGCCCGGGCTCCTCGTAGTCCCGGTTGCCGATGACGATCGCCACGCCGTGCGGGTCGCGGACCTCCGCCGCCGCCGCGCCGCCCGCCTGCGGCAAGAAGGCGCCCGCCGCCGCGAGGACCGCCGCCGTCGCAACACGCTTGCCCGCCATGCCCCGCGCCGCCCCCTTCCTCGCCGCCCGCCGGCCATCCTACCCCGCGCCGCCGCCCGCCTCAATGCGGGCGGGCGAGTTCCGGGAGAACCGGGATGCGGCGGCGGGGACGGCGGCGGCGCGATGTCGCGCTGCGCGCGAGGCCGGCGGGACGCCGGCGCTCCCAGGGGGGACGGCGCGCGGGCATCTACGCGGCGGCGCGGGCGGTTATGCCCGATTCCGGGAGAACCGGGACGGCCTCGGCGCCGTAGGCCGCCGCAGCCTCCGCCCGCGCCGCCTCGGGGAGCGGCCCTAAGCCCCATTCCGGGAGTTCCGGGACGAAGCCCCGCAGTTTCGGCGGCGGCGGCGGGTGGCCGGGGCGGGCGCCCACGAATTGCGGGATCGCAGACGGACCCGACAGGCCCAGCCGCCGCTGCTCCGCAAGCGTCGCCAGGCACTTCGGCGGAAGCGTCCCGTAAGCCACGAAATACTCCTCGCGCACCGTCGCCGGAAGGTCCGTGCCTTCCACCCACGCCTGCGCCGACCGAGCCGCGTCGGACGCGTCCATGTCGTGGCCGTAGACGTCCTTGACCACCTGGCGGAGCATGCGGTTCGCGCGCTCGCGGCGCTCCCACGGCGTCGGCTCCGCCGCCGCCGCGGCTTCGGCCCGCTCCGCCTCGCGGTCCTCCCTCTCCTCGCGCCGCGCCTCGCGCTCGATGCGCTCGACGCGCAACAGGACGCGCGACAGGGTGTCGAGGGTCTGCGGGTCGGGGGCGGCCTCGCCGTCCTCGTCCTTGCGCTCGGTCTCGCGGACCAGCGCGGCGAGGACGAGGGCGCGGAGCACGTCGCGGGCGGCCGGGGCGATGTCGCGGGCGCTCTCGCCGTCTCCGGGAGCGTCCGGGGGGCGGGCGCGGACGGCCTCGGCGAGGAGGCGGGTCTCCTCGATCCAGTATTGCGCGCGCTCGCCGCGGCGGGCGTAGCGGCTCAAGCCGGACGAGGAGAGGGGCGGGGCGCCTGCGTCGGCGAGGGGGCGCTCCATGCGTTCGAGGATTTCGGCCTGGGGGACGCCTTCGGCGAGGAGTGCGTCGATGCGGTCGCGGAGTTCTTCGGGGAGGCGGTCGATGTTGTTGGGGCGGCCGGACGTGTGCAGGGCGGGGTCGGGATAGGGGTCGGGCATGGGATCGGGCATGGGATCGGTCCTGTTCGTGTAGTGTTCTCTCCAATTGAAGCGCGAAAAGAGGCCCCGCGGAAGAGGACCATGGTCCGCCCCTCGCAAAACGCGGAGACACAGCGCGCACCGCGACGGTGCGCTATCGGGGGATCGCCGCGCGAACCGGGCGATCGAACGCCTGGGCGGGCGGGGTTTCGGGCCTTACGGCGCCTGGAAAGCCAGACGGCGACGGGACGGTGTTATTTCGATGGTCCGAACGCGTTCGCCCCGCCGCCGCCATCGCCCTTGCCGCGCGGCGCGCCCAGAAACTCCGCCGGCGCGATCCCCGCCTGCATGAGAACGGCGCGCAACGTACCCTCCGGCATATCGCCGGAGTGACGGGGAACGGTCGTGCGGCGGCCCGTTCGCGCGTCGACCCAGATTTCGTGCGATCCCGCGGCATGGCGATCGAACGCAAAGCCCAAGGCTCGCAGTCGCTTGACGACCCGCCTGTAATCGAAGCCGGCGAGGCGTCCCATTCAAGGAGCGGGGACCACGAGCGGATAGTCCAGAGAGTCGCCGATCTGCGCCAGAACGGGCGGGCGGCGCCCGGATCGCGCCTCCATCAACTTTCTGGCGACGTCGCGGGCGATCTCCAGCGTCTCGATCACCGTCCGGCCTTGCGCCACCAGGCCGGGAACGTCATCCGACGTCGCGAGATATACGCCTTCCGGCAGTTTCTCGATGTGCAGGTTAACGATCTCTTCCATCGACCCGACCCCGTTCGGCGACCGCGCGCGGCGTTCCCGCTACTCTACACCGCCGCGCCGAAAATTTCGCCGAGTACGCTTCCGGCCAGGTAGAGCGAGCCGCAGACGAGGACGCGGGCGCGCGGGGCGGCGCCGGCGATGGCTTCGGGGACGGAGGCGGCGGCGTCGGCCGATACGCCGAGCGCCGCGGCGTGGGCGGCGATGCCGGACGGCGGCAGGGCGTTCGCCTCGCCGGGGACGGGGACGGCGGTCAACGCGGCGGCGCGGGGGGCCAGGGGGGCGAGGAAGCCGCGCGGGTCCTTGCCCCGCATCATGCCGACGACGAGATGGAGCGGGCGGTCGCGCCAGTCCGCCGCCACCGCCGCCAGCGCCGCGCCGGCGGCAGGGTTGTGGCCGCCGTCGAGCCAGACCTCGCGCCCGTCCGCGCAGGGCAGGCGTTGCAGGCGGCCGGGCCAGCGGGCGGCGGCGAGGCCCCGCGCGATGGCCGCGTCGGACAGAAACGGCATGCCCGGCGCGTCGAGGCAGGCCAGGGCGGTTCCGGCGTTGACGAGCTGGTGCGCGCCGAACAGCGCCGGCGGCGGGAAGACCGCCGACCGCCGGGGCGAGCGGAAAGCGAAGCCGCCCGGCGCCGGGCGCGCCGACCACGCGACGAGCGGCGCGCCGGCGCGGGCGGCGAAGGACTCGATGACCGCGCGCGCCTCCTCCTCCGGCTGCGGCGCGACGACGGCGGGGACCCCGGGCTTCAGGATCGCCGCCTTCTCGGCGGCGATGGCGGAAATCGTATCGCCCAGCCACGCCCGGTGGTCGAGGCCGATGGGGGTTATCGCCGCGACCGCCGGACGGACGACATTGGTGGCGTCGAGGCGGCCGCCGAGGCCGGTCTCCAGCAGCGCGACATCGGCCGGCGCGCGCGCGAAGGCGAGCATGGCGGCCGCCGTCGCCGCCTCGAAGACGGTGAGCGGCGCGCCGGCGTTGGCCGCCTCGACCTCGTCGATGAGCGCCGCCAGCGCGCCGTCGCCGATCTCCCGCCCCGCCACGACGATGCGCTCGTTGAACCGGACCAGGTGCGGCGAGGTGTAGGCGTGGACGCGGCGCCCCGCCGCCTCGAGGCAGGCGCGCAGGATGGCGACGACCGAACCCTTGCCGTTGGTCCCGGCGACGTGGACGACCGGCGGCAGGCGGTCCTGCGGGCGGTCCAGCCGGTCCAGCAACCGCGCGATGCGCGCGAGGGAAAGGTCTATCGCCTTCGGATGCAGCCCGGCGAGGCGGGCCAGCGGGTCAGGCGCCGGCCGGCTCCCCATCGCGCTCCCCGGGCTCCGCCTCCGCGCCCCGGCCGGGGAGGGCGACGATCTCGGCCTTCGGGGTCCTGTCGGCGAGCAGGCCCATCAGCGTCGCCAGCCGGGCGCGGACGTCGCGGCGGTGGACCACGGCGTCGATCATCCCGTGCTCCAGCAGGTATTCGCTCTTCTGGAACCCCTCCGGCAGGCTCTGGCGCAAGGTGTTCTCGATCACCCGCGGGCCGGCGAAACCGATCAGCGCGCCGGGCTCGGCGAGGGTCACATCGCCCAGCATGGCGAAGGACGCCGTCACCCCGCCCGTCGTCGGGTTGGTCAGCACGACGAAATAGGGCAGTCCGGCCTCGCGGACCTCGCCGACGGCGACCGTCGTGCGCGGCATCTGCATGAGCGACAATATGCCCTCCTGCATGCGCGCGCCGCCGGAGGCGGTGAAGACGATCAACGGCGCGCGTTGCAACACCGCGAGGCGCGCCGCCGTCACCACCGCCTCGCCGACGGCGAGGCCCATGGAGCCGCCCATGAACGAGAAGTCGAGGCCCACGGCCACCGCGGCGCGCCCGCCGAGCGCGCCCGTCGCGACGACGGCGGCGTCGGCCCGCCCGCAGCGCGCGCGCGCCTCGCGGAGGCGGTCGGCGTAACGCTTGCCGTCGCGGAATTTGAGCGGGTCGGCGGGGACCTCGGGCAGGGCGACGGATTCCCATTCGCCGTCGTCGAACAGGGTTTCGAAGCGCCGTTCGGGCGAGATCGCCATGTGGTGCTCGCAATGCGGGCACACCGCCAGCCGATCTTTCATCTCGCGGTGGAAGATCATCTGTTCGCAGGCCGGGCATTTGACCCACAGGTTCTCGGGCACAGCGCGCCGGGTGACGAGCGCCTGGATCTTGGGGCGGACGAAGTTGTTGAGCCAGCTCATGAGCCCTCCTCGCGGGCGGCGCGCACGCCCGCGGCGATGTCGCGGACCAGTTCCAGCGCGCGGGCCACCGGGTCGCCGCCGTCCTCCAGCGCGGCGCGGACGCGGTCGACGAGGGCGGAGCCCACCACCGCCGCGTCGGCGTGGCGCGCCACCGCCGCCGCCTGCGCCGGGGTCTTGATCCCGAAGCCCACCGCGACGGGCAGATCGACCACCGCCTTGAGCCGCGCGACGGCGCGCGCCACCGCGTCCTCCCCGGCCCCGGCGGCGCCGGTGACGCCGGCGATGGAGACGTAATAGAGGAAACCGGCGGCGCGGCGCAGGACGGCGGGAAGGCGCGCGTCATCGGTGGTCGGAGTCGCCAGGCGGATGAACGCCACTCCGGCGGCGAGCGCGGGGAGGCAAAGGACCTCGTCCTCCTCCGGCGGCAGGTCGACGACGATCAGCCCGTCCACGCCCGCGGCGGCGGAATCGGCGAGGAAGCGGTCGACGCCGTAACTGTGGATAGGGTTGAAGTAGCCCATCAGGACGATGGGTGTGGAGTCGTCGGCGCGGCGGAAGCGCTCGACCATGCCGAGGGTGCGGGCCATCGTCTGGCCGCCGGCGAGGGCGCGCAGGCCGGCCGCCTGGATCGCCGGCCCGTCCGCCATCGGGTCGGTGAACGGCATTCCCAGCTCGATTACGTCGGCGCCGGCGTCCGGCAGCGCCTCGAGCAGGGCCATGCCGCGCGCGCGGTCGGGGTCGCCGGCGGAGACGAACGCCGCCAGGCCGGCGCGCCCGGCGCCGCGCAGCGCGGCGAAACGGCGGTCGATGCGGGGCGCGATGGGGGGCGCGATGGGGGGGGCCGCGGTCACGGCGCCGCCCCCAGGCGGTCGGCGACGGCGGCGACGTCCTTGTCGCCGCGCCCGCACATGTTCATGACCAGCAGGCTGTCGCGCGGCAGCTCCGGCGCGGCGCGCATGACGTGCGCGAGCGCATGCGCGGGCTCCAGCGCCGGGACGATCCCCTCCAGCCGCGCGCACAATCGGAACGCCTCCAGCGCCTCGTCGTCGGTGGCGGAGACGTAGTCGACGCGGCCGGAGTCCTTGAGCCAGGAATGCTCCGGCCCGATGCCGGGGTAATCGAGGCCGGCGGAGATCGAATGCGCCTCGAGTATCTGCCCGTCGCCGTCCTGGAGCAGGTAGGTGCGGTTGCCGTGCAGGACGCCGGGCCGGCCGGCGGTGAGCGAGGCGGCGTGGCGCCCGGCGGCGAGCCCCTCGCCGCCCGCTTCGACGCCGACCATGCGGACCTCGCGGTCGTCGAGGAAGGGGTGGAACAGGCCGATGGCGTTGGAGCCGCCGCCTATGCAGGCGACCAGCACGTCGGGCAGGCGCCCCTCGCGCGCCTGCAACTGTTCGCGGGTCTCGCGCCCGATCACCGATTGGAAGTCGCGCACCAGTTCGGGATAGGGGTGCGGCCCGGCGGCGGTGCCGATGAGGTAATAGGTGTCGGCGACGCTGGCGACCCAGTCGCGCAGCGCCTCGTTCATGGCGTCCTTGAGGGTCCCCGCGCCGGAGGTCACGGGCGCGACCTCGGCGCCGAGGAGCTTCATGCGGAAGACGTTGGGCCGTTGGCGCTCGATGTCGACCGCGCCCATGTACACCGTGCAGGGCAGGCCGAACAGGGCGCAGACGGTGGCGGTTGCGACGCCGTGCTGCCCGGCGCCGGTCTCGGCGATGATCCGCGTTTTGCCCATGCGCCGGGCGAGGAGTATCTGGCCTATGCAGTTGTTGATCTTGTGCGCGCCGGTGTGGTTCAGCTCGTCGCGCTTGAAGTAGATCTTCGCGCCGCCGAGGCGCTCGGTCAGGCGCTTGGCGAAATAGAGCGGGCTGGGGCGGCCCACGTAATCGGCGAGCAGGCGGTCGAACTCGGCGCGGAAGCCGGGGTCCGCCTGCGCCGCCCGGTAGGCGGCCTCGAGCTCGAGGACGAGCGGCATGAGGGTTTCGGCGACGTAGCGGCCGCCATAGGGGCCGAAACGCCCCCGCTCGTCCGGCCCCTCGCGGAAGGAGTTCGCCCGCGCGTCCATACGGTCCCTACGTCTACGTCGGCTACTGGCGGGCCGTCAGGCGGCGGCCGCGAGGAACGCGGCGATGCGCGACGGGTCCTTCACCCCCGGCGCGCTCTCGACTCCGGAGGACACGTCGACGGCCGGCGCGCCGCTCACCGCCACCGCTTCGGCGACGTTCTCCGGCGTCAGGCCGCCCGACAGCAGCCAGCGGCCGGACCGGCTCCGCCCCGCCACCAGCCGCCAGTCGAAGGCGGCGCCGTTGCCGCCCGGCAGCGCGTCCGGCGCGCCGGCGGGCGGGCGGGCGTCGAACAGCAGCCGGTCGGCGGCGCCGGCGTAATCGTCGGCGCGGGCCAGGTCGTCCGCCCCGGCGACGGGGACGGCCTTGATCGCCGGGAGGCCGAAACGGGCGCGGATCTCGCGAACGCGGCGCGGGGATTCGCGGCCGTGCAGTTGCAGGGCGGAGAGCGCGACGCGCGCGGAGACCTCGGCGAGCAGCGAGTCGTCGGGGTCGACGAAGACGCCGACGCGCTCGACGCGGGGCGGGACCGCGGCCGCCAGCGCGGCCGCGTCGGCTATGGCGACGCTGCGGGGCGAGGGCGGGTAGAACACCAGGCCGATGAGCGCCGCGCCGCCATCGACCGCCGCGGCGAGGGCGGCGCGGGTGGATATCCCGCAGATCTTGACTGCGGCGCCGGTCACGGCGGGCCGGCCATCTCCGCCGCGATGCGCCGGGCGGCGGCGGCGGGGTCGGCGGCGCGGACGATGGGGCGCCCGATCACGAGGTAATCGGCGCCCCGGCGCAGCGCCTCGGCCGGGGTCGCGACGCGCTTCTGGTCGTCCGCCGGCGCCCGGCCGGGGCGGACTCCCGGCGCGACGAGGAGAAAATCGGGGCCGCGCTCGGCGCGCAGCGCGGCGGTCTCGCGCGGCGAGGCGACGACGCCGTCGAGGCCGCACTCCTGCGCCAGCGCGGCGGCGCGCCGGACAACATCGCCGATGCGTCCGGCCATGCCGGCGGCGGCGGCGGCGGACTCGTCGAAACTGGTCAGGACCGTCACCGCCAGCACCCGGGGCCGCGCGCCGGCGCGGTCGGCGATCCGCTCGGCGGCGTCGGCGGCGGCGCGCATCATCGCCGCGCCGCCGGCGGCGTGGACGGTGAGCATCGCCGGCGCCGCGGCGGCGGCGGACCGGACCGCGCCCGCAACGGTGTTGGGAATGTCGTGGAATTTGAGGTCGAGGAACACCGGCGCGCCGTGCGCCTCCGCGAGCGCGTTCGCGCCGGCCGCGCCATGCGCGACGTAGAGCTGGAGGCCGACCTTCAACAGGCCGACGGCGCCGGCGAGCCGCCGCGCGAGGGTCCGGGCCTCGTCGAGGTCGCCGGTGTCGACCGCGCAGACGATACGTTTAGCCGCGCGTTGGGCCGCGGCGCGTTCGACGGCGTCGCGTTCGACGACGGCTGGGGCGGCGGCAGGCGCCGCGCTCACGCCGGCCGCCCCGCGTCGACGCGTTCGCGCAGCGACTTGCCGGGCCGGAAGAACGGCGCCTGCTTGGCGGGAACCCGGACGGAGGCGCCGGTGCGCGGGTTGCGCCCGAGCCGCGCGTTCCTGTCCTTGACGGCGAAGGCGCCGAAGCCGCGCAGCTCCACCCGGTCGCCGCGGGCCAGCGCCCGGGCGATCTCGCCGAACACCGTGGCGACGATGCGCTCCACGTCGCGGCGGTAGAGATGCGGGTTGTCCCGCGCGAGGGACTTGACGAGTTCCGACCTGGTCATGCGGTCCGCTTCCGGGCGTCAGGGCGCGAGACTCGCCGGAGGCTGCCAGACCGAGACCAAGCCGTCAAGCGTAAGCCTTTCCGCAAGCAAGGATTTTCCGACGAGCGCCGCGAACAGGCGGGCGACCGGGCCCAAGGGCTCCTCGACGGCGACCTCGCGCAGCGGCAGGCCGGGCGCGACGCCGGCCTCCTCCTCGAGCCACGCCACCGCCTCCTCGAGGCCGCCGAGGGCGTCGACCAGCCCCTCCTCGACCGCCGTCGCGCCGGTATAGGCGCGGCCGTCGGCGAGCCGCGCCGCCTCGGCGGGGGGCAGCGCCCGGCGTTCGGCGACCAGGCCGACGAACATGCGGTGGACGTCGTCGACCATGCGGCGGACCGCGGCGCGCGCGCCGGGCGACATGGGCCGGAACGGGCTGGGCTCCGCCTTGAGGGGGCCGCTGCGCACCGGTTCGCTGGCGACGCCGAGCTTCTCCATCAGCCCGGCGAAATCGGTCGCCTCCAGCATCACGCCGATGGAGCCGGTGACGGTGCTCTCGCGCGCCAGTATGCGGTCCGCCGCGAGGGCGGCCATGTAGCCGCCGGACGCCGCGACGCCCTGCATGACGGCGACCACGGGCCGCGTCTCGCCGACGGCGCGGAGGGCGCGGTAGAGCGCCTCGCTGGCGAAGGTCCCGCCGCCGGGGCTGTCGATGGCGACGATCAGCGCCGCGGCGGAGTCGTCCTCCGCCAGGTCGCGGATGGCGCGCTCGCGGCGCGGGTCGCCCAGGATGGCGCCCTCGACGGAGAGCACCGCGACGTGGCGCGCCCCCGGCAGGCGGTCCGCCCGCCCGAGCGCGACGACGACGACGAGGGCGGCGGCGGCGAAGGCGGCCAGCCGCCAGAGCGCGAGCCGGCGCTTCAGGCGCCTGCGGTCGGCGAGCGCGTCGACGTCGAACGCCATCGCCCGGCGCGGCGCGCGCCGGTCAGGCCGGCCCGCCGGCCTCGGGCGCCGCGTCCCGGGGCGGCGGCGCCTTCGTCTTGGCGTCTTCCGGCGGCTTCGCCTCCTCGGGCGACTCCGCCTTCGCCTCTTCCGCCGCCGCGCCTTCCGGCGACTCCGTCCTGGCGTCTTCCGGCGCCGCCGCGTCTTCCGATGAGTCGGCTCCGGCGCCTTCCGGCGAGTCGGCCACGGCGTCTTCCGGCGAGTCGGCCACGGCGTCTTCCGGCGAGTCGGCCACGGCGTCTTCCGGCGAGTCGGCCACGGCGCCTTCCGGCGAGTCGGTCTCGGCGCCTTCCGGCGATCGGGCGGCCTTCGCGTCGTCGGCCTCGGCCTTGGCCTTGATGGCGGCGCCGAGAATGTCGCCCAGGCTGGCGCCGCTGTCCGACGAGCCGTATTCCGCCATCGCCTGCTTCTCCTCGGCGATTTCGAGCGCCTTGACGGAGAGTCCGAGCTTCCGCCCGGCGTTGTCGATCTGCACGATCCGGGCGTCGATCCTGTCCCCCACCGAGTAGCGGTCGGGGCGCTGGTCGGAGCGGTCGCGGGCGAGTTCGGCGCGGCGGATGAAGCCGGTCGCGCCTTCGTTGACCGTGACCTCGACGCCGGCCTCGGCGATGGCGGTGACGATTCCGGTGACCCGGGCGCCGCGGCGGACGCCGGCGGTGGCCGACGCGAAGGGGTCGCTTCCCAGCTGTTTGACGCCGAGGGCGATGCGCTCCTTCTCGATGTCGATGTCGAGCACCTTGGCCGTGATGCGCTGGCCCTTGCGGTAGCTCTTGATCGCCTCCTCGCCGGGCAGGCGCCAGTCGAGGTCGTTCTGGTGGACCAGCCCGTCTATGCCGCCCTCGAGGCCGACGAACAGCCCGAAATCGGCGATGTTCCGCACGTCGCCCTCGACCTCGGCGCCGGCGGAGTAGGTCTCGGCGAACGCCTCCCACGGATTGACGATGCACTGCTTGAGGCCGAGGCTGACGCGGCGCTTGTGGGGGTCGACGTCGAGCACCATCACCTCGACCTCCTGGCTGGTCGAGACGATCTTGCCGGGGTGGACGTTCTTCTTCGTCCAGCTCATTTCGGAGACGTGGACGAGGCCCTCGACGCCCGGCTCCAGTTCGACGAAGGCGCCGTAGTCGGTGATGTTGGTCACGCGGCCGCGGAACTTGGCGCGGGCGGGGTATTTCAGCTCCACGCCGTCCCACGGGTCGGCCTCGAGCTGCTTCATGCCGAGCGAGATGCGCTGCGTCTCGACGTTGAAGCGGATGACCTGGACCTTGACGGTCTGGCCGATGGAGAGGACCTCGCTCGGGTGGTTGACCCGCCGCCAGGCCATGTCGGTGACGTGGAGGAGTCCGTCGACCTCGCCCAGGTCCACGAAGGCGCCGTAATCGGTGATGTTCTTGACCACGCCCTCGAGCACTTGGCCCTCGCGCAGGCTGGCGATGAGCTCGGCGCGCGCCTCGGCGCGGGTCTCCTCCATCACCACGCGGCGCGAGACGACGATGTTGCCGCGCCGCCGGTCCATCTTGAGGATCTCGAACGGCTGCTTGGTGTTGAGCAGGGGGGTGATGTCGCGCACCGGGCGGACGTCGACCTGGCTGCCGGGCAGGAAGGCGACGGCGCCGCCGAGATCGACGGTGAAGCCGCCCTTGACGCGGCCGAAGATCGTCCCCTCGACCCGGTCCTTGGAGCCGAACGCCTTCTCGAGCACCACCCAGGCCTCCTCGCGGCGCGCGCGCTCGCGGCTGAGCACCGCCTCGCCGCGGCGGTTCTCGATCCGCTCGAGGAAGACCTCGACGGTGTCGCCTATCGAGAGGCTCGGCGACTCGCCGGCGGCGGCGAACTCCTTGAGCGGCACCCTGCCCTCGGCCTTCAGGCCCACGTCTATGACCGCCATGTCGTTGTCGACGGCGATCACCCGCCCCTCGACGACCGAGCCCTCCAATTTGTCCGTCCTTCGCGCCGACTCCTCGAACAGAGCCGCGAAGCTTTCATCGGGCGCGGCCTCCGGCCGTCCGGTCGCGGGGATTTCGCTCATGCGTTCGTTCGCTCCCTGGCGCCGGGGCCGCCCGCGCGCCATCGCATATTCCAGGGCGGCCGCCAGCGCGGCCCGGGCGTCGAGGTTCGTCGTATCCAGCAGGAGCGCGTCCGGGGCGGGCTTCAGCGGCGCCGCCGCACGCGCGCGGTCGCGCTCGTCCCGCTCCGTCAGATCCTGCAGAACCGTCGACATCATACTCTCCGCCCCGCGCGCGCGCAACTCGGCGCGGCGGCGTTCGGCGCGCGCCTCCGGCGCGGCGGTGAGGAATATCTTCACCGGGGCGTCGGGAAGGACGACCGTGCCGATGTCGCGCCCGTCGAGCACGGCGCCGGCGCCCCCCGGCGGGTCCTGCGCGAAGCGGCGCTGCCAGGCGAGCAGCGCGCGGCGGACGGCGGGTTGCGCGGCGACCCTGGAGGCGGCGGCGCCCACCGCCTCGTTGCGCAGGCCGGGCGCGTCGAGGACGCCCGGATCCGGATCCGACTCCAGCGCTTTCGCCTCCGCCTCCGCAACCGCCGCGTCGTCCGGGCCGGCGCCGCGGGCGAGCAGCCGCGCCGCCACGGCGCGGTAGAGCAGGCCGGTGTCGAGGTGGGCGAGGCCCAGGCGCGCCGCGAGGCCGCGCGCCAGCGTGCTCTTGCCGGCCCCGGCCGGCCCGTCGACGGCGACGATCACGCCGCGTCGACGGCGCCGCCGAGGCCGCGCATGAGCGCCGCGAAGCCGGGGAAACTGGTGTCGATCATGGCGGCGTCGTCGACGCCCACGGGGCGGTCGGCGGCCAGGCCGAGGACGAGGAACGCCATGGCGATGCGGTGGTCGCCGCGGCTCGCGACGCGGCCCCCGCCGGGCGGCGGCGCGCCCCGGCCCTCGACGACCAGCCGGTCGCCCTCCGCCCGCGCCGCCGCGCCGACCGCGGCGAGGCCGTCGACGATGGCGGCTACGCGGTCGCTCTCCTTGTGCCGCAGCTCGCCCACGCCCTCGAAGGTCGTGGGGCCGTCGGCGCAGGCGGCGGCGGCGGCGAGGATCGGGTATTCGTCGATCGTCCGCGGCGCGCGCTCCGCCGGAACGACGGTCCCGGCCAGCCGCGACGCGCGCGCGGTAATCTCGCCGACCGGCTCGCCGCCGCGCTCGCCGCGCGGAGTCGCGCGGAGGTCGGCGCCCATGTCGCGCAGCGTGTCGAGGAATCCCGTGCGCAGCGGGTTCAGCGACACGCCCGCGACGGTGACTTCCGAGCCGGGGACGAGCAGCGCGGCGGCGAGAGGGAAGGCGGCCGAGGACGGGTCGCCGGCGACCTCGACCTCCCGCGGCGCGAGTTCGGGTTCGCCTGCGACGCGGACGACGCGGCCCTCCTCCTCGTCCGCGACCGCGACCTCGGCGCCGAAAGCGCGCAGCAGGCGTTCGGTGTGGTCGCGCGTCGGCGCCGGCTCGACGACGGACGTGGCGCCGGGCGCGGAGAGGCCGGCGAGGAGGATCGCCGATTTCACCTGCGCCGACGGCGCGGGCGGGCGGTAGCGGATCGGCAGCGGCGGCGCCGCGCCGCGCGCGATCATGGGGAGTCGGCCGCCCGGCGCGGCGTCGAACTCGGCGCCCATGCGCGACAGCGGCTCGATGACGCGGGCCATCGGGCGGCGGCGGAGCGAGGCGTCGCCGGTGAGGACGGCGCGGATCCGATGGCCGGCGACGAGGCCGGCGACGAGCCGCGCGGCGGTGCCGGCGTTGCCGAGGTCGAGCGCGTCGTCCGGCTCGGCGAGGCCGCCGACGCCGGCGCCGTCGACGCGCCATTCGCCCGGCCCCGTCCGCTCCACGCGTGCGCCGAGGGCGCGCATGGCGGCGGCGGTGGCCAGGACGTCCGCCGATTCGAGCAATCCGTGGACTTGGCTGCGCCCGGCCGCCAGCGCGCCGAGCATCAGCGCGCGGTGGGAGATCGACTTGTCGCCCGGAACGGCGGTCTCGCCGCCGAGCGCGCCGGTCCGCCGGGCGGTCAGCGCGGCCATCGGCCCGCACATGCTTCGGCCCGGGGTTTCGTCGTCGTTCGCGGAGCGCTTCGCCGGCGCATCCGCGGAGCGGGGGGAGGAGGACGTCGCCGGCGCGCGGACAGGTTCAAGGTCACGGCGCCTTGTATGAACCGGCGATCCTGAATTAGCAATAGCGCCTCTCGGCTGGCCCGTTCCCCCGCGCGCCGGCGCTACGAGCGAGCCGAAAATGCGGACATCGCCCCGCCCTTCTTCCCGGCGCGGGTTCCTGCGCGTCGCCGCCTGGAACCTGTGCGTTCTCGCCGCCGGCCTTGCGGCGATCGCCGGGATCTGGGAGGCTTGGACCCGCCTTTCGCACCCGTTCGCGGACGGCCGGACGCTATGGGATTTCCACCCGGAAGCGGGTATCCTGATCCGGCCCGGCTCCGAAATTCGCAGAACCGACCACTACGATCACTGGCAGGTTTCCCGCGCCAACAGCCTGGGTTTCCCCGACCGGGAGCCCATCGACCCCGGGCGCGCCGCGGCAAGCTGCCATGTCGCCGTCCTCGGCGATTCCCTGGTGGCGGGGCTCCAGGTCCCCCTGGAGGAGAGGCTCCACGTCGTGCTGGAGGAGCGCGCCGCCGCGGCGCTTCCCGATCTCGACGTCACCGCGCAGGCCTGGGCCCGGCCCGGCTCGGGGCAAATCGAGCAACTTCCGTATTACGACGAATTCGCGCGGACCCTGCGCCCGAAACTCGTGCTGCTGGTCTTCGTCCGGAACGATTTCGTCAGCAACGCGCCGCTCCTGCTGACGGCCGGCGCGTGGCGGAGCGGATGGCGGGACCCCGACCGGCTTCCATTCGTCACCGCCGGACGGAGCGCGGACGGCGGGCTGGTCCTGCGCCCGCCTGCCCCCCCCCCCCCGCCCTCGGCGCCGGCGCTGCTGCCGTTGCCGCGGCGCTCCCTGGCCGAGAGGACGGCGGCCTACCTCGCCCGGCGCACGGCTTTCGGGCGATGGTCGATACGGGTGACCGGCCTCGGAAGCTGGAGGGGGTGGCCCCCGGCGGCGGAGGATTCCGATCGGAGCCCGGGCTTCGCGCAATGGCTGCGGAGCGCCGCCTCCCTCAGGCCCCGTTTCCGGTGGCGGCCGGCCCCGGAGGCCTGGACCGCGCAGCTGGCCCGCCGCCCGGCCTACGCGCGGATACTCGCGGAGGAAGGGGAGAACCTGCGGCGACTCACGCCGGTTTACAACGACTTCATGCGCGTTGCGCCGCCGGGCCTCCGGGACTACGCGCTCGCGTTCACCGCCTTCGCGCTGGACGAGTTCAAGCGGCGCGCGGACCGGGACGGAGCCGCCCTGGCGATCCTCCCGATCGCCCAGATGGGAGGACCGGGCGCCCCCGCCTACGACGCCATACGCGGCCTGGCGGCGGAGCGCGGAATTCCCGTCATCGACCAATTCGCATACATGGCGCGCGAAGGGCTGGAGATCCGCGACCTGCGCTGGCGCCGCCTGTTGCACTGGAACGCCGCCGGCCA
The DNA here is from genome assembly GCA_965242575.1 of Alphaproteobacteria bacterium. Lineage (GTDB taxonomy): Bacteria > Pseudomonadota > Alphaproteobacteria > UBA7887 > UBA7887 > JANQOH01. Next base: position 29,262 of record OZ251461.1, on the reverse strand, counting down.
CCGCAACGCCGCCGGGGCGGTCCTGGAGTGGCTCGCGCGCAACCGGCATGTCTGCGACCGCGCCGGATGAAGAGGCCGGGCCGATGTTTACGTCACGCATCGCCCCCGCGAGATCGCAAGGCCGCCGGAGCGCGCGTCACCGGTCCGCTCCGGCGGAGATCGTCTCCGCCTGGTCGGTCGGCGCGTAGAAGTAGGAGCCGGGGCGGAAGTCGTAGCCGAGGTCGCCGAGCAGGCGGCGCTGGCGCGGGGTGCAGCGGTTGGGGATCTTCGCCCGCTCGCCGTAGTCGTATTGGCGCACGCACATCTGGCAGTAGTTGTAGAGCAGGGTCTTGCGCGCGCGGCCCGATTCGTTCGGCGACGGCCCGTGCCACAGCGCGTGCGAGAACAGGATGCAGTCCCCCGCCTTGCCGGTCAGCTGGACCGCGCCGGGGGTGCGCGGCGTGAGGACGGGCTCGCCCTCCTCCGGGAACGGGCGGCGGTGGCTGCCGGGGAACACGGTGAAGTTGCCGCTGTCCGGCCCGTCGATGTCGGAGAGCAGGTACATCGCCTTCATGGCGATGGGCCGGCTCGACTCGGCGACGCGGAGGCGGCGCAGCGCCTCGCCGCCGTCAGTGTGCGTATAGCCCTGGAACCCGTCGGCCGACGCGCGCACGATCGCCTGCGTCATGCTGAGGCAGATGAACGGCCCCATGATGTCGACCACGAGGTCGAAGATCGGCGGATGGTCGATCAGGTCGATGAACGCCTCATGGTAGCCGATCAGGTCGCGGCGGTCCATGAACGCCTCGGTGTCGGCGTTGATCGCCTGCTCGACCCAGCCGTAATGGCCCAGCGGCTTCCCCATCGGCTCCCACCCGGGTTTGCCGCGGAGCGCGTCGACCTCGCGTTCGTAGAGCGCCACCTGCTCCGCGCCGAGCGCGCCCTCGACGACGACGTAGCCGTCGCTGTCCCACCGGCGGCGCTGCGCGTCCGTCAACCGTCGCATGGCCCTGCCTCCCTCGGCGTCCCTCGCGCGTTCGCTCCAGCATACCTCGCGGCGGCGGCTTGACAAGCCGCGGCCCGCCCGTAGGCTCCGGCGGCCGCGAGACGTCGAAACGGAACCCGCGCCCATGCCCCCAGCGCCGTCGGCGGCGGTCCGCGTCCGCGCCCCGGAGAAGTTCGCCGACCCGGACCGGACCGCGGACGGCGCGCCGCGCGCGACCGTGCCCTTCCGCGCGCTGCGCACTCTGTGGTTCAACACGGGCACGCTCTGCAACCTCGCCTGCGCCACCTGCTACATCGAATCGAGCCCGCGCAACGACCGGCTCGTCTACCTGTCGCTGGACGAAGTGCGCGAATGGCTCGACGACGCCGCCGCGCGCGGCCACGCGCCCGAAGAGATCGGCTTCACCGGCGGCGAGCCGTTCATGAACCCCGACATGGTCCCCATGCTGCGGCTGTGCCTGGAGCGCGGCTTCCGCGCGCTGGTGCTGACCAACGCCATGCGGCCCATGATGAAGGCGTCGCGCGGCTTGCTGGCGCTGCCCGCCGCGCGGCGGGAGCGGTTGCTGATGCGCATCTCGCTGGACCACCACACGCCCGAGCGGCACGAGGCGGAGCGCGGGGCGCGGTCGTGGGCGCCGGCGGTGGCGGGGCTGCGGTGGCTGGCGGGCGCCGGCTTCGCGGTCGCCGTCGCCGGGCGGCGCAAATGGGGCGAGGCGGAGCCCGCCGCGCGCGCCGGCTACGGGCGGCTGTTCGCCCGGCTCGGCCTCGCCATCGACGCCGCCGACCCGGAGGCGCTGGTGCTGTTCCCCGAGATGGACGCGGCGGCCGACGCGCCCGAAATCACCGAGTCCTGCTGGGAGGCCGTCGGCGCGGCGCCGGAGGAGATGATGTGCGCGAGCTCGCGCATGGTCGTCAAACGCAAGGGCGCGGCGCGGCCGACGCTGGCGCCTTGCACGTTGATCCCCGACGACCCGCGCTTCGACATGGGCGATTCGCTCGCCCGCGCCGGCGAGCCGGTGCGCCTGGCCCACCCGCATTGCGCGACCTTCTGCGTGCTCGGCGGCGCGAGCTGCGGGTCGCGCCGGGCCGACGCCTGACCCCCGCGACGGCGCGGGCGCGAGGACCGAGGATGGCCGAACCCGGACGATACAGCGCAGTCACGCGCCGGATCGAGGTCACGGTGCGCCCGTTCTATCTCGCCGACCGGTCGTCGCCGGCGGACGACCGCTACGTGTTCGCCTACGAGGTGCGCATCGCCAACCTGGGCGAGGAGACGGTGCAGTTGCGCAACCGCCACTGGAAGATCGCGGACGCCCGGGGGCGCACGCAGGAGGTCCGCGGCGCGGGCGTGGTGGGCGAGCAGCCGGTGCTGGCGCCCGGCGAGAGCTTCCAATACACGAGCGGGACTCCGCTCGCCACGACGTCGGGGATCATGTTCGGCAGTTACGAGATGGAGTCGGAGCGCGGCGAGCGCTTCGAGGTGGAGATCCCCGCCTTCTCGCTCGACGCGCCGCAAGGCGGCGCGCGGCGGCTCAACTAGCGGGCTGGCGAGGGGTTGCCCGGTCGGGTAGATCGAAAAAAGCAATTGGCGTCGGCGGCGGTTCGTCCCGTTCCGCGTCCGAGTCGACGCTCGGGCGGATGCGAAGCGGCGATCCGCCGCCCGGAGAACCGGTCATGACGAATCGAATCGAATCCGTTCGCATCGCGGGGTTTCGTTCTCTCGCGAACGTCGAGATCGAAAACCTGCCGCGCGCATCCGTCCTGATCGGCGCCAACGGTTCGGGCAAATCCAACTTCGTGCGTTTTTTCGACATGACGAGCTGGATGATCGGGGCGCGGCGGCTGGCGGAGTTCGTCCAGCGCGAAGGCGGCGCCGACGACCAATTGTTCGGCGGCAGCAAGGTCACCCCGCTGATGGAGGCGGAAGTGTCCCTGAGGACCATACAGGGGCGAAACGATTACCGGTTCACGCTCGCATACGCGCATCCTGATCGCTTCGTGTTCACGGACGAAAGGTTTCGATTCGACGGCGAGGGCCGGAGCGGCGAGGCTCCCTGGCAGGCCCTCGGAAGCGGCCATGCGGAGGCCAGGATCGTCGAGGCGGCCCACTCGGGCGAATTCGCCGGTGTCAATCGGACGACCGCCGACATGCTCGTCCGCCTGCTGCGGCGCTGCGCCGCTTACCAGTTCCACGACACGTCGGGCGATTCGCGCCTCAAGAAGAAATGCGATATCGAGGATAACCGCTACCTCAGATCCCATGGCGGGAACCTGGCCGCGATCCTGTTTCGCCTGGAGCGCGAGGACGCCGGGCGGTTCGATTCGATTTGCGGCCATATCCGCCGCGTGCTGCCGGTCTTCGATCGCTTCCGAATCGACGAGGAATACGGAAGGGTCATGTTGCGGTGGAAAGCGCAAGGGATGGACAAGACCGTCGGCGCCCACCTCACTTCCGACGGTTCGCTTCGCCTTTTCGCGCTCGTGACGCTCCTGAACCTGCCGCTCGACATGCTTCCCGACGTGCTGCTGCTGGACGAACCCGAACTGGGGCTGCATCCGGCCGCCGCCGCCCTCGTGGGCGACATGATCAAGGCGCTGGCGGCGGATCGGCAGGTCGTTGTGGCGACGCAGTCGCCCTTGCTGGTCGACGCGTTCGACCTCGAGGAAATTCTCGTTCTGGAGTTGCACGGCGATGGACGGACCCACGTACGCGCCCTCGACGCGGACGCGTATCGCGGCTGGCTGGACGACTATACGGCGGGCGAGGTCTGGCAAAAGAACCTGATCGGAGGACGCCCTTGATCCGCCTCGCCATATCGGTGGAGGGCCAGACCGAGGAGTCGTTCGTCAAGGACGTGCTCGCCGGCCATTTGCGCCCCTTGGGGGTTGCGGCGGACCCGATCCTGATCGGCCGGGCCAGGGAGGGCGGCCAGGGCGGCGGCGGAGTCCGCGTCGAGCGGCTGGTGTCGGATATGGTTCGTCTGCGCCAGTCCTTCGACGCGGTCACGTCGCTGGTCGATTTCTACGGGTTTCGCGGCAAGGGCGATCGCACGGCAGAGGCGCTCGAGGAGCATCTGGACGGCGAAATTCGCGCGCGCCTGCCGGGCGCGGAACGGGTGTTCTCCTATGTGCAGAAGCATGAATTCGAGGGCCTGCTGTTTTCCGACGTAGCGGCGTTCCGCGCGCTCGGCGACAGGGGGATCCGAGGCATGGCGGCGCTGGCGGCGGCGCGGCGGCAATTCGCGACGCCGGAGGACATAAACGATACCCCGGAGGGCGCGCCCGGCGCGCGGATCGGGCGCGCGGCGCCGGGCTTCCGCAAGCGTCTCCACGGCCCGCTGGTCGCGCGGGAAACGGGACTGGAGAAGATTCGCGGCGCGTGCCCCAGGTTCGCCGCGTGGCTCGCGCGTCTGGAAGGATTGGCGCGGCCTGGACAGGCGGCGGCGCCGTGACGGGCGGGACGGGCGCGGCGGGCGGCGTTCGGCCGCGCGCGGGGCGGCGGGTATCCTCGGCGAGCCCGCGTCCCCTCCGAAACGCGCGGCGCAGGCTCCGGACGCAGCATCGGGAAGCGGTATGACGTCGAAACCCGTCGATTCCCGGCGCCCGGGCGAAGGCGCGCAGGCGCGGCCGGGCCGCGCCGAGGCGGAGGAGGCGGTGCGTACGCTCATCCGCTGGGCGGGCGACGACCCGGGGCGGGAGGGCCTGCGCGGGACGCCGCAGCGGGTGGCGCGCGCGTTCGAAGAGTATTTCGGCGGCTACGAAACCGACCCCGCGGAAATCCTCAAGCGGACCTTCGAGGAGGTGGACGGCTACGACGAAATGGTCGCGCTGCGGGGCATCGGGTTCGAATCCCATTGCGAGCACCACATGGCGCCCATCCTCGGCGTGGCCCACGTCGCCTACCTGCCCGACCGCCGGGTGGTGGGGATCAGCAAGCTCGCGCGGATCGTCGACGTCTATGCCCGGCGCTTGCAGATCCAGGAGAAGATGACCGTGCAGATCGCCGACACCATCGACCGGGTGCTGGCGCCGAAGGGCGTCGCCGTGGTGGTCGAGGCCGCGCACCAGTGCATGACCGCGCGCGGCGTCCGCAAGCCGGGCGTCACGATGAAGACCAGCCGGATGCTGGGCGCGTTCCGCGACGATCCGAGCACGCGGCGCGAGTTCCTGTCGATGATCGCCCGGGACTGACCCCGCGCGCCGGGCGCCGCCGCGCCGATGGCCCGTCTCCACCCCGTCCTGTTCGCCGTCGGCGCGCTGCTGGCGGCCCTCGCCGCCGCCATGCTGGCGCCGCTGCTCGCCGCCCTCGCCGCGGGGACCGGCGATTGGCGCGCCTTCGCCCTGTCGGCGGGCCTCGCGCTGTTCGCGGGCGGCGGCCTGATGCTCGGGTTCCGCACCCCGGACCGGACGGTCACCGCGCACCGGGCTTTCGCGCTGACGACGGCGAGCTGGGTCGTGCTGGCCGCGTTCGCGGCGCTGCCCTTCGCGCTGGCGGACCCCGAACTGTCCTATGGCGGCGCCTATTTCGAGGCGATGTCGGGCCTGACGACCACCGGCTCCACCGTGCTCGGCGGGCTCGACGACCGCCCGCCGGGGATATTGCTCTGGCGGGCGCTGCTGCAATGGCTCGGCGGCGTGGGGATCGTCGTCATGGCGGTGGCGGTGCTGCCGTTCCTCGGCGTCGGCGGGATGCAGCTGTTCCGCACCGAATCCTCCGACCGCTCCGACAAGGCGCTGCCGCGCGCGGCGCGGGTGGCCGCCGCCATCGGCGGGATCTACGCCGCGCTCACCGCGCTGTGGGCGGCGATGCTCTGGCTCGCCGGGATGAGCCGGTTCGACGCGGTCTGCCACGCCATGACCGCCATCGCCACCGGCGGGTTCTCCACCCGCGACGCGTCGATCGGGCATTTCGACGACGCGGCGATCGAGGCCGTCGTCATCGCCGGAATGATCGCCGGGTCGCTGCCGTTCATGCTCTACCTGTCCGCGCTGCGCGGCGGCCCGCGGGCGCTGCTCGCCGACGGCCAGGCGCGATGGTTCCTCGCCGCCGCGGCCGCGGCCGTCGCGGCGATGACGTTGTGGCTGGTGGCGCACCGCGGCGCGCCGGCGGCGGAGGCGCTGCGCCTCGCCGCGTTCAACGCCGTCTCGGCGATGACGGGAACCGGGTTCGCCACCGCCGATTACGGGCGCTGGGGCGGGCTGGCGGCGGCGCTGGCGTTCTTCCTCATGTTCGTCGGCGGCTGCACCGGCGGGACCACCGGCGGGATCAAGATCTTCCGCTTCCAGGTGCTGGCGGCGGCGGTCCGGGCGGAGGTCGCGCGCGTCCTCCAGCCGCACCGGGTGTACGCGCCGCGCTACGACCGCAAGCCGATACCGCCGGAGGTCCTGGCCGCCGTGGTCGGCTTCCACTTCCTGTTCTTCGCCGCGTTCGCGGCGGCGGCGCTCGCGCTGGCGCTGCACGGCTACGACTTCACGACGAGCGTCTCCGGCGCGGCGACGGCGATCGCCAATGTCGGCCCCGGACTCGGCCCCGCCATCGGGCCGTCCGGCAATTTCGCGGGCCTCGACGATTCGGCGAAATGGGTCCTTTCGGCGGCGATGCTACTGGGCCGGCTCGAATTGTTCACCGTGCTGGTGCTGTTCCTGCCGCGCTTCTGGCGCGCGTGACCGGCGTCCGCGCCGGAAGTCGCCCTGGATCGCGATCAGCGCCGGCGCGACGAACAGGACCAGGAGGCTCGTCGCCCCCAGCCCGAAGACCAGCGTCACCGCCATCGGCTTGAGGAACTGCGCCTGGAGGCTCGTTTCGAACAGCAGCGGCGAGAGGCCGCCCATGGTGGTGAGCGAGGTGACGATCACCGCCCGCAGGCGGTCGCAGGCGCCCTGGACGATGGCCTCGCCGGGCGGCTCCCCCCGCGCCAGGCGCTCGTCGGTGGCGCTCACCAGGATGATCGAGTCGTTGATGGCGATCCCCGACAGGCCGAGGAGGCCGATGAGGCTCAGGATCGTGAGGTCGAACCCGAGCAGCAGGTGGCCGGCGACCGCGCCGACGAGGCCGAAGGGGACGATGGCCATGACGACGAACGGCCGCGCGTAGCTCGCGAACACCCAGGCGAGGATGACGTAGATGGCGCAGAAGCCGACCAGCGCGCCGAGGCGCATGTCGGCCAGCGTCTCGCCCTGCTCCTCCGCCTTGCCGGCGAAGCGGTAGGAGACGCCGTGGGCGGCGGCGATCGCCGGCAGATCGTTCGCGGCGAGGGCGGCGACGAGTTCGGCGGGGTTGGCCGCCGCCTCGTCGACGTCGGCGGTCACCGCGGCCTCGCGGCGCCCGTCCTGGCGGCGGACGACGGCGAAGCCGCGCGCCTCGCGCAGCGCCGCGACGTGCTCCAGCGGCGCCTCGGCGCCGGAGGGGGAGCGCAGGCGGAAGCCGCGCAGCGCGTCCTCCCCCGCCGCGGCGCGGTCGAGCCGGACTCGCACCGCCACCTCCTCGTCGCCGCGCGCGAAGCGGCGCGCCACCGCGCCCTCGAAGGCGTCGCGGATCTGCCGGGCGACGGTCTCGGTGGAGAAGCCGAGCGCGCGGCCGCGCGGCGTCACCTCCAGGATGAGTTCGCGCTTGCCCCACGGCAGGTCGTCGCCGGCGCCGGACACGCCGTCGTAGCGCGCCAGCGCGGCGCGCGCGTCCAGCGCCGCGGCCTTGAGCGCCTCAGCCGAGCCGCCCGACAGGCGGATGTCCACGTCGCGGCCCGGCGGCCCGCCCTGGCGGTCGCGGATCGTCAGCGATTCGAGGCCGGGCAGCGGCGCGGCGGCGGCGCGCCACGCCGCGATGAGGTCCGCGGTGCGCGCTTGGCGCCGCTCGGACGGGACGAGCTCCGCCAGCACGCCGCCCACGTGGTCGCCCTGGACCGGCGACGACCCCGGCCGCCCGCCGGCCGGCGCGCCGATCCTGGCGACCGCGAGCCGGACCGCGCGCTCGCCGCCGGCGGCCAGCGCGGCGTCGGCCTCGGCGAGGGCGCGTTCGAGCTCGGCCGCCATCTCTGCGCTCCGGCTGCGCGGCGTCCCCGGCGCGAAGGCGAAATCGGCGAGGACGGTGTCGCCCTCCGGGGAGGGGAAGAACACGAACTGGACCCGCCCGCCCGCCACCAGGCCGGCGCTGACGGCGAGGCCGGCGACCGCCAGCGCGACGGTGGCGTAGCGCCAGCGGACCGCGAGCGCGGCGAGGCGGCGGAACGGCCCGTCGCGGAAGCGGTCGAACCCGGCGTCGAAGGCGCGGCGGAAGCGCGAAGCGCGGGCCGGGTCGCCGGCGAGCGCGCCGCGCATGTGGGCGGGAAGCACCAGGAAGCATTCGACCAGGCTGGCGGCGAGCGCCGCCGCGGCCACCACGGGGATGGCGATCAGGATCCGGCCGATGGTTCCGCCGACCATGACGATGGGCAGGAAGATGGCGATGGTGGTGAGCGACGCGCACATGACGGGGGCCATCATGCGCCGGGCGCCGCCGATGGCGGCCTCCAGCGGCGAGGCGCCGGCGAGGCGGCGCGCCAGCGCGTGCTCGCCGACGACGATGGCGTCGTCGACGACGATGCCGATCGTCATGATGAGGGCGAACAGGCTCACCATGTTGATGCTCTGCCCGGCCGCCAGCATGACGGCGAGGGCCGCCATGACCGCCGCCGGAATCCCCGCCGCCACCCAGAACGCCACGCCGCGGTTGAGGAACACGAACAGGATGGCGACGACCAGGACCAGTCCGCCGAGGCCGTTGCGCAGCAGAAGCCCTATCCGGTCGCCGATGAGTTTCGCCGCCGAGTCGAACTGCGCGACCGAGAGGCCGGGCGGCAGGGCGGGCGCGAGATCGGCGAGATAGGCGTCGACGACCCCGGCGATCTTGAGGGAATCGGCGCCGGCGGCGCGCCACACGACGATCTCCACCGCCGGCGCGCCGCCCACCGCCGCGGTGGGCTGGCCGGCGTCGAAGGAATCGCTCACGCGGGCGATCTCGCCCAGGACGACGCGCTCGCCGCCGGCGCCGGCGGGGACCTCGATTTCCGCCAGCGCGGCGGCGTCGGCGCGCAGGCCGAGGCCGCGAATGCGCGCCTCGCTGGCGCCGGCGGTGTCGCCGGCGGGCAGGTCGCGGCTGGCCCGGGCGATCCCGCGCGCTACGTCGTCCAGCGTCAGGTCGAGCCGCAGCAGGGTCTCCGGCGCGACGTCGACGCGGATCTCTTCATCGCGGGCGCCGAACAGGGTCACGCGGTCGACTCCGAGGTCGAGGAGGTCGTCGCGAACAGCCTTGGCCCGCGCCTTGAGCGCCGCCTCGGGATAGGCGCCGGAGACGGCGATCCGCGTCACGACGTCGTAGAACACGACTCGGCTGACGACGGGGCGCTCGGCGGCCTCCGGCAGGGTCGCGACCTGGGCGACGGCGTTCTCCACCGCCGCCAGGCCGGCCTGGAGGTCGGCGCCGGCGTGGAATTCGACGGTGGCCAGCCCGAACCCCTCGCGCGCGGTCCCGAACACGGTCTTCACGCCGTCGACCGCGCGGAGCCCGGGCTCCAGCGCCGCGACCACGTTCGCCTCCACGTCCGCCGCCGCGGCCCCCGGCCAGACCACCGACACGGTGACCAGGTCGAGTTCGAAATCGGGGAAGAACTGGGTGTTGTTGCGGGCGATGGAGAGGAGCCCGGCGACGACCATGATCGCCATCAGCAGGTTGGCCGCCGTCGGGTGGCGCGCGAACAGCGCCAGGAGGCCGCCGCTCACCGGCTATTCCGGGACGCGCCCGGAGCGGATTCCGGGATAACCGGGACGGCGCCGGGAGCCCGTCGGGCGGCGGAGAGGGATGCGGGCGAAGACGCCCGCGCGCCCGGGCGGGGGCGATTCCGGGAATTCCCCTGGGTGCGCGGGCGTCCCGCCCGCATCGCGCGAAGCGCGACACGGGAGGCAAATCCGGGGATGGTCGATTCCGGGGTGCGGGATTCGGGAATGAAGGCGAACCTCCCCTCGCGACGCATTGACACGTCACCATTTCCGTGCTTCGCGGCTTTGCGCACTCGCCACTTTTCAATCTGCGCGAAAACTCTCACGGACAGCGTGGGGCGGTTTCTCCCCGATGGCAATGGGTTTGAACGGCGGCGCGGGCGCGGGTTGGCAAGTCGGTAGGTGCGGGGCTTCGCGGGGCACTGTGCGGCTTGTATGCGCCGCCAGCATGTGCTATCGTAACGGCGTGGCGCATTCGCGCCTCGCCCCGATGATGACGACGTTGGAGGTTGAACATGACCGATGTCTACCGAAAAACGGGCCGTCGCGAGGACGGCCCTGCCCAGACTCGAAAGGAGTTGTGGACGATGCGGAAGCAGGCGAAACGGCGGACCGGCGCGCCGGTTTCAGGGATTACCCCGCGCGCGATTCGCGGACTATGGCGCGCTGCATTGCGCGAATTGCAGCAGGCCGGTAAGTTTGTAGTCGGGTTCAGCTTGGGCGTTGCTTACGATGGAGGCGGCGAGATCTCGCTCTTCCCCATCTACGTCAACGGGCCCACCTACGTCAGCGTAGAGGCGGAGGAGATACCTACGCCCCCGAATTTATTGGGCAATTTCCACGATAGCCCAGAGGAGGAATCTGTCCAGCGCCCGAAACCCGAAGCGCCCGCGCCCGGATCGAGTTCCGAGAATTACGGGACGGCGCCGGGAACCGGCCGGGCGGCGGAGAGGGATGCGGGCGAGGACGCCCGCGCACCTTGGGGGATTCCGGGGGGTGCAGCGCGCGGGTCATCGGCATGGCGCGGCGCAGACCTTGAGGCCGGGGGCCATCTCGCTCAGGCGGGTCGCGGCCACGGCGTCGCCATCGGCGAGCGCGCCGGTCGCCAGCACGTCGCCGCCGTCGCGGCCCACCACCCGGACCTCGCGCGGCTCGAGGCGGTCGTCGACCACCGCATAGACCGTGCCGGCGCCGTGCAGGGCGGTCGCGGGCAGGCGGGCGACGCGGCGGTAGAGGCGGTCGGGCGCCAGGACCTCGACGAAGGCGCCGGGCCGCAGGGCGTCGAACGCCGCGCCGCCGTCGTCGAGGATGCGGGCGCGGGCGGCGACTCCGCCGGCGGCCGGGTCGACCTCGCCGTCGATGCGGTCGACCTCTGCGTCGAAGGCGAGGGTCCGGGGGCCGAGGCGCCAGACCACGGTGGCGGGGCGGGCGACTCCGTCGTCGACGAGGCGGCCGAACGCCGCTTCGGGGAGGCGGAAGCGCGCCTCCATGCGCGCGCCGTCGATGAGCCGGGCGAGCCGGTCGCCGGCGCCGACGCGCGCGCCGGCCCGCGCGCCGGCCTGGGCGAGCCAGCCGGCGAAGGGCGCGCGGACGACGGTGTCCTCGAGGGCGCGCTCGGCGCGCGCCAGCGCCGCGCCGAGGCGGACGGCCGCGGCCTCCTGCTGCGCCGCCTGCGCCTCGGCGGCGCGGACGGCCTGTTGGCGCTGGATGCGCCGGGCGCGGGCCTGGCTGAGCGCCAGCCGGGCGTCGTCGAGGCTCTTTTCGGAGACCGCGGCGCCGACCAGCGACTCGCGCCGCGCCAGGTCGCGCTCGGCGATGGCGACCTGCGCCGAGTCCTCCTCGAGCAGCGCGCGTTCGCCGGCCAGCCGGGCGCGCGTCTCGGCGATCCGGGCCAGCGCCTCGTCGCGCGCGGCGGTCCGCTCGACGACCTCCTGGCGGTGGTCGAAGGGGTCGATCTCGATGAGTTTCGCGCCCGCCTCGACCGCGCCGCCATCGGCGAATTCCGGCGCCGCCCAGACCACCGTTCCGGCGACCGGCGCGCGCAGTTCGACCTCGCGCCCGGCGACGACCTCGCCGTGGAGGCGCAGCGTCGGGCGCATGTCGGAGAGGCGGACCGCGACCGTCTCGATGGGCCATGCGCGCTCCTCGGCGGGCCGTCCCGCGGTCTCCTCGCGCGTCGCCACCAGCGCCGCCGCGGCGGCGAACCCGCCGGCGAGGACCAGGACCGGCAGGGCGATCTTCAACGGTCGGATCATCGGTCCTCCGGCGCGCCTCCGGAGCCGGAACATGGGGCCGCCGGCGCGGAATTCAACGCCGCCGCGCCGGGGTCTTCGCCCCGGGCGGCCGCGCGCAGCGCCTGCGTCCAGGGGTGGAGGCCGCCGCCGGAGCGGAGGCGGGCGGCGGGCGCGGTCTCGACCAGGCGGCCCGCGCGCATGACCATGACCGCATCGCAGAACCCGGCGACGACCGCGAGGTCGTGGCCGACGAACAGCATGGTCACGCCGGACTCGCGGCGCAGCCGCGCCAGCAATTCGAGGATGCGGGCCTGGGTCGAGACGTCGAGCGCCGCCGTCGGTTCGTCGAGCAGCAGGACCGCCGGCGCGGGGACGAGGGCGCGGGCGATGGCGACGCGCTGGCGCTGCCCGCCCGACAATTGGTGCGGGTAGCGGTAGCGGAGGCGGGGGTCGAGATCGACGCGGGCGAGCGCCTCGGCGACGCGCCGCTCGCGGTCGCCGAGGCCGTGGATGCGCATGGGTTCGGCGAGGGCGGCGGCGACCGTCCGGCGCGGATGCAGCGAGCCGTAGGGGTCCTGGAACACCATCTGCGCGCGGCGCGCGCGGGCGCGGCGGTCGAGGCCGGCGAGCGGCGCGCCGTCGAGGACGACGCGCCCGGAGTCGAGGGGGCGGAGGCCGCACAGCGCGCGCAGCAGGGTGGTCTTGCCGCAGCCGGACTCGCCGACCAGCCCCCACGCCGCGCCGCGCGGGACCGTGAAGGAGACGTCGTCGACCGCGGCGCCGGCGGCGGGGAAGGCGACGCGGAGGCGCTCCGCGCGGATCACGCGGCGAGGACCGGCGCCGCGGCGAGCAGGCGGCGCGTCCAGGGATGGCGCGGTTCGTCCGCCGCGGCCAGCGCCTCGACGACGCGCCCGCGCCGCATGACGAGCAGGCGGTCGCAGAAGCGCCGGACGAGCGGCAGGTCGTGGCCGATGAGGATCACGCCCATGCCGCGGGCGCGCGCCTGTTCGGCGATGACGGCGAGGACGCGGGCGCGCGCCATCGCGTCGAGCGCCGAAGTGGGTTCGTCGGCGACCAGCAGCGCCGGGCCGGGGGCGAGCGCCATGGCGATGACGGCGCGTTGGGCGAGGCCGCCGGACAGTTCGTGCGGCCAGGCGCGCCACACGCGCTCCGGGTCGGCGATTCGCACCGACTCCAGCATGGCGAGGCCGAGCGCGCGGGCGGCGCGGCGCGTCGGGGCGCGGCGGTGGACGCGCAGCGTCTCGGCGATCTGCGCGCCGACGCGCATGACGGGGTTGAGCGCCTGCCGGGGCTCTTGCGGGATCAGCCCCACCGCGCGCCCGCGCGCCGCGGCCGCGTCCGTGCGCAGGTCGCGGGCGCCGAGGCGCAGCCGCCGCGCCGAGACGCGGGCGCCCGGCGGCAGCAGGCCGAGCAGGCAGCGGCCGAGGGTGGACTTGCCGGCGCCGGACTCGCCGACGACGCCGAGGCGCTCGCGCCCCATCGCGAAACTCACCCCGTCGACGGCGCGCGCCGGGCCGTTCGCGCCCGGCAGGTCGACGGTCAGATCGGCGGCCTCGAGCAGCAGGCCGGTCATCGGACGCGCGGGTCGAGCAGGTCGCGCAGCCCGTCCCCCAGCAGGTTGAAGCCGAGGCCGACGACGAGGATCGCCGCGCCGGGGGCGGCGGCGAGCCACCATTCGTCGAACAGGTAGGCGCGGCCCTCGGCGATCATGGCGCCCCATTCGGCCGCCGGCGGGCGGGCGCCGAGGCCGAGAAACCCCAGCCCGGCGGCGGTGAGCACGATCCCCGCCATGTCGAGGCTCACGCGCACCGCGAGCGAGTCGAGGCACAGCGGCATGACGTGGAGGAAGAGGACGCGCGGCGGCGACGCGCCGGAAAGGCGCGCCGCGGCGATGAAGTCCGCCGCGCCGAGGCGCAGCGTCTCGGCGCGGGCGACGCGGGCGTAGGCGGGCCAGGAGGTGGCGGCGATGGCGATGACCGCGTTCTCCAGCCCCGGCCCCAGCGCCGCCGCCAGCGCCAGCGCCAGCACCAGGCGCGGGAACGCCAGCACCACGTCGGCGAGGCGCATCAGGCAGGCGTCGACGAACCCGCCCGCATAGCCGGCGGCGCAGCCCAGGACGAGGCCGGCCGGGGCGGCGATGGCGGCGACGAGCAGGACGATCTCCAGCGTCACGCGACTGCCGTGGAGGAGCCGCGACAGCACGTCGCGGCCGAGGGCGTCGGTCCCGAGCCAGTGGCCCGGTCCGGGCGGCGCGAGGCGCCCGGCCAGGTCCTGCGCGTCCGGGGGGTGCGGCGCAATCCACGGCGCGGCGGCGGCGCAGGCGGCCAGCAGGCCGACGACCGCGAGGCCGGACAGCGCCAGCGGGTTGCGCGCCAGCGCCCGCGCGCCCGCCCACAGCCGGACGCAGCGCGCCTGCAACGCGGAGCCGGGGTCGGCGGCGGCGAGCCAGGCGGCGGCGGCGCGGAGGGTCACGCGCGCCGTCCCGCGCGCCGGGGCCCGGCGATGCGGGGGTCGAGCCGGCGGTAGAGGAGGTCGGCGGCCATGTTCAGCCCCAGGAACACGCAGCCGATGACCAGCGTCGCGCCGAGGACGGCGTTCGTGTCGGCGTTGAGCAGCGCATGGGTCAGGTAGCCGCCGAGGCCGGGCCAGGCGAACACCGTCTCGGTGAGCACCGAACCCTCGAGCAGCGCGCCGTAGGACAGCGCGGCGACGGTGACCAGGGGGACGGCGGCGTTGCCGAGCGCGTGGCGCCAGACCACCCGCCATTCCGGCAGGCCGCGCGCGCGGGCGGCGAGGACGTAGTCGCTGGCGAGTTCGGCGATCATGAAGCTCCGCGTCATGCGGGCGATGTAGGCGGCGGCGTAGTAGCCGAGGATCGAGGCGGGCAGGACCATGTGGGCTAGGGCGTTGCGGGCGATGGCCCATTCGCCGGCGAGCGGCGCGTCGACCAGCAGCATCCCGGTGACGGCGGGGACGAGGTCTTCGTAATAGACGTCGACGCGGCCCGGCCCGGCGGTCCACCCCAGCGCGGAGTAGAAGACGAGGAGGGCGATCATGCCGAGCCAGAAGGCGGGCGCGGAATAGCCGAACAGGGTCGCGATGCGCAGCAGGCGGTCGGGCCAGCGCCCGCGCCGCGCGGCGGAGACGACTCCGGCGGGCACGCCGAGGGCGAGGCCGGCCAGCATCGCGACGGTGGCGAGCTCCAGCGTGGCGGGGAAGAACCGGGCGATGTCGTCGGCCACCGGGCGGGCGGTGACGGCGCTGGTCCCGAGGTCGCCGGCCAGCACGTCGCCGACGTAGCGGCGGAATTGTTCGTGGAGCGGCCGGTCGAGTCCCATGTCGCGGCGCGCGGCCGCGTAGGCCTCCGGCCCGCCGCGGTCGCCGACGACGGCGAGGGCGGGGTCGATGGGAACGACGCGGCCGATGACGAAGGTGACGAGCAGCAGCCCGAACAGCGTCACGGCGACGCTGGCGAGCGCGCCGGCCGCGCGCGTCATCGGCGGAGCCGTCCGGCGGGCGGAGCGGTCACTCGCCGCCGCCCGCCCGGATCCGGGCCGCGCGCGCCTCCAGACGATCCGCCTCCGCCGCGCGGCCGAGACGGCGCAGGACATCGGCGTAGGCGGAGAGAGCCTCGGCGAGTTCGGCGCCGCCGGCGCCCGAGGCCTCGAGGATCGCCAGCGCGCGCTCCCGCAGCGGGGCCGCCGCCGCCCAGTCGCCCCGCCGCGCATGGACCTCCGCCAGCCGCGACAGGGTGTGTCCCGCAGCCGGATGGGCCGGACCGACCGAACGCGTCCATATGCGCAGCGCGCGTTCGAGCAGGGGTTCGGCGTCGGCGGGGGCCCCGGCGGCCAGATGCAGTTCTCCCATCCGCAGCAGCGCGTCGGCGACCGCCGGCGCGTCCGGCCCCAAAGCGGCCTCGAACAGGGCGATCGCCTCATGGACCAGCGCTGCGCCCGCTTGCCGATCGCCGCCGCGCCAGACCGCGAGGCCCAGTTCGCGCGTCGCCGCCGCAACCTCCGGATGGCCGGGGCCGAACGCCGCGCGGCGCGCCTCCGCCGCGCGCCGGAGCCACGCCTCGGCCCGCGTCCAGTCGCCGGCGTCGCGGTGGAGGCGGGCGAGATTGTCGAAGGCGCGCGCGGACACCGGATGCTCCGGGCCGAACCGCGACTGCCGGATGGCCAGCGCGCGGGTGTAGAACGATTCGGCGGCGGCCCGGGCGCCGGCGCGGCGGCGGATCGTCCCCAGCGCGTCGAGACTGTCGGCCACCAGCGGATGCTGCGGGCCCAGGCGGCCCTGGAGGGCTTCGAGGACCGCGAGCTGTTCGGCGCCGGCCGCGTCGAACCGGCCTTGCGCGAGATGGATTCGCGAGAGTTCGTCGCGGGCCTGCGCCGCCTCCAGCGCGGCCGCGGGGTCCAGAGATTGACGAATGGCGAGGGCGCGCCGCGCGCGCGCCTCGGCGGCGCCGAAGCGGCCGCGCTCCCGGTCGATGCGGCCGAGCGCGAGCAGGCTGTCGGCGACCGGCGCCGAATCGGGGCCGGACAGCGCCTCGCGCGCGGCGAGCGCCTTTTCGTGCAGCGCCGCCGCCTCCTCGAGGCGGCCTTGCGCCCCGTGGATCGACGCCAGGTTGAACCACGCCGCCGCCGTCCGCTCGTGGCCGGGGCCGAGCGCGGCCGCGTTGGCGGCGGCGGCGTCCTCGGCGGCCGCCAGCGCGGCGTCGCCGTCGCCGCGCCGGAACAACTCCAGCACCGTCCGGTTGCGCGCTTCGGCCAGCCGCTCCCGGACCGGGTCCGGCCCGTCCTGCGCCGCCGCCGCCTGGCAAAAAGTCGCCGCCGCGAAGACCGCCGCCGCGGCGCGGCGCGCGAAAAGACGCATCCTCCCCTCCCCGCTCCGCCCGGCGCCGTTTACAACCGCCGGCGCCGGGCTATTGTGGCGCCGCCCGCCCCCCGACACGCCCCGCCGGAATCGGACCGCCGTGAGCGACAGTTCCGAAAAGCACACCATCGCCTGCCTCGTCGACAACGAATTCGGCGTGCTGGCGCGCGTCGTCGGCCTGTTCTCGGGCCGCGGCTACAATATCGAAAGCCTGACCGTCGCCGAGGTGGACGCAGAGGCGAGCCTGTCGCGCATCACCCTGATCACCTCGGGCACGCCGATGGTCATCGAGCAGATCAAGGCGCAGCTGGGGCGCCTGGTGCCGGTGCATTCGGTCGTCGACCTTACCATGGCCGGCCCGCATGTGAGCCGCGAACTGGTGCTGGTCAAGGTGCGCGGCAAGGGCGACGCGCGCGTCGAGGCGCTGCGCATCGCCGACGTCTTCCGCGCCCGCGCGGTCGACAGCACCATCGAGTCCTTCGTCTTCGAGCTCACCGGCGCCTCGGACAAGATCGACGCCTTCATCGCGCTGATGCGCCCGCTCGGCCTGATCGAGGTCTCGCGCACCGGCGCCGCGGCCATCGGCCGCGGCTTCGACGCCCTCGACCCCGCCCCACCGCCAACCGAAGGAGACTGACCATGCGCGTCTATTACGACCGCGACGCCGACGCCAACCTGATCAAGGGCCGGAAGGTCGCCGTCATCGGCTACGGCAGCCAGGGCCACGCCCACGCCGCCAACATGCGCGATTCCGGCGTCGCCGAAGTGGCCGTCGCGCTGCGCGAGGGCTCCGCATCGGCGGCCAAGGCGGAGGAGGCGGGCTTCCCGGCGATGAACGTGGCCGAAGCGGCGCGGTGGGCCGACGTCATGATGATGGCCGCCCCCGACGAGTTGCAGGCGGGCATATACACCGATCATCTCGCGCCGAACATGAAGGACGGCGCGGCGCTCGCCTTCGCGCACGGGCTCAACGTCCATTTCGGCCTGATCGAGCCGCGCGCCGACCTCGACGTGTTCATGATCGCGCCGAAGGGGCCGGGGCATACGGTGCGGTCGGAATACGCGCGCGGCGGCGGCGTCCCCTGCCTGGTCGCGGTGGCGCAGGATTCCTCGGGCAACGCGCTGGAGATCGCGCTGTCCTACGCCTCGGCCATCGGCGGCGGGCGCGCCGGGATCATCGAGACGACGTTCAAGGAGGAGTGCGAGACCGACCTGTTCGGCGAGCAGGCGGTGTTGTGCGGTGGGCTGACGGCGCTGATCGCCGCCGGCTTCGAAACCCTGGTCGAGGCGGGATACGCGCCGGAAATGGCCTATTTCGAATGCCTGCACGAGGTCAAGCTGATCGTCGACCTGATCTACGAGGGCGGGATCGCCAACATGCGCTATTCGATCTCCAACACGGCGGAATACGGCGACTACACCCGCGGCCCGCGGATCGTCGACGACCGCGTGAAGCGATCGATGAGAAAGGTGCTCGCCGACATCCAGTCCGGCCGTTTCGCCGGCGAGTGGATGAACGAATGCAAGGTCAACCAGCCGAGCTTCAAGGCGATGCGCCGCATGGCCGCCGAACACCCCATCGAGGAGGTGGGCGCCAGGCTCCGCGCCATGATGCCGTGGATCTCCGAGAACGCGCTGGTCGACAAGAGCCGGAACTGACGAATCGACCCCCACAGAAGGAGGAGACCATGATCCGCACGATCCGCCCCGCCGCGCTCGCCCTCGCGATGGCGGCCGCGCCTTTCGCAATGGCGGCCGACGAGTCGGGCGCCGCCGAGGAGGGCGCCGTCGCGCCGGAGGTCTTCGTGTCCCGCGACCCCGGCCAGCCGGACTTCGTCCGCTTCTCGCCGGTCGTCCGGGTGGGCGACATGCTCTACCTGTCCGGCGTGACCGGGCCGCCGGTGGCCCGCGACGCCGACGACGCGGCGTTGACGGAGAACTTCGTCGGTATTTTCGAGGAAGTGAAAGCGCGGCTCGCGCGGGCGGGCGCCACCTTCGACAACGTGGTGACGGTGGAAACCTACCGATTGGACTACCTGCGGACCTTCCCGCTCTTCAACGAGGTGAAGAACCGCTACATCCGGGCGCCCTATCCGACGTGGACCGACGTCGGAATTTCCGCACTGCCGCCCGGCGCCATGGCCGAACTGGTCGTCACCGCCTGGCTCGGCGGGACCCGCCGGGAGGCGGCCGAATAGCGCCCGCCGCTAGTCCGGGACGTAGCCGCGCACGCCGCGGACGAGGGGGAGGCCGAGCAGGGACAACGCGAGGCCGATGGCGAACACCATGGTGATCTCGTTGAAGGCCTGGATTTGCGCCTCCTCCGCGGCCATGCGGGCGACCATCTGGATTTCGGCGATGCCGGTGTCGACGCGGTTGCCGATGTCGGGGCCGAGCCGGCCGCCGAACACGCCGAGCAGGTCGCCGGCATAGGTCCACGCCCCGCCGGTCGATTCGCGCAGGCGGTGGTAATGGACCTCGGAGCGGACGACGAGATAGGCGTTGGCGATGGCCACCGCCACCGCCGCGCCGAGGCGCATGGTGAGCTGGAACATCGCCGTCCCGTCCTTGACCTGCTCGACGGGCAGGCGGCCGAGCGCCAGGCGGACCATCGACAGGAAGCACATCTGCGTCGCCACGCCGCGCAGGATCTGCGGCGCCAGCAGGCTCTCGAAACTCGTATCCACGTGCAGCCGCGCCTGGAGCCAAGTGCCGAGCGCCAGCAGGCCGAACCCCGCGAAGGCGATGGTGCGCAGGCGGAAACGCTTCACCAGGGCGGGCATGGCGAAGCCGGCGACCATCATCGACACGCCGAGAACGAACAGCCACGTCCCGATCTGGAGGGTGTTGAGGCCGATGACGCGGGCGAGGAACAGCGGCAGCATGTAGAGCGGCACGAACAGCCCGGCGCCGAAAACCCCGACATAGACGGCGCCGACCGCGAAGTTCCGGTCGGCGAAAATCCGCAGGTCGATGAACGGATGCCGCGCCGTCAGTTCGCGCCACAACAGCAGGACCCCCGAGGCGGCGGTCACGCAGGCCAGCGTCAGGATCATCGACGATTCGAGCCAGTCCTCGCGCCGTCCGCGCTCCAGCACGATCAGCAGCGACATGAAGAACACGGCGAGGAGGGCGATCCCCGGCAGGTCGATGCGCCGGGCCATGCTCCAGTCCGGCGCGTCGAAGTCGTAGAACACGACGACGAGCAGGGTGGCGACGACGCCGAACGGCAGGTTGAACAGGAACAGCCAGTGCCAGGAGAGCGACTCGCTGATCCAGCCGCCGAGGCTGGGGCCGAGCGCCACCGCGCTGGTGCCGAGCAGCGACACGATGGCGGTCAGGACGTTCTGGTAGCGGCCGGGGAAGGCGGCGTAGATGGTGGCCAGCACCATCGGCGCGATGGCGCCGCCGCAGAATCCCTGGAGGGCGCGGAACACGATCATCGATTCGATGTCCCACGCCGACGCGCAGCCGATGCTGGCGGCGGCGAACCCGAGCGAGCACATGGCGAACAGGCCGCGGGTCGAGAACAGCCGCGAGAGCCAGCCCGACAGCGGGATCATGATCACCTCGGCGATCAGCGCCGCGGTGAGCACCCAGCTCACCTCCTCCGGGCTGGCCGCAAGGCCGGCGCGGATCTCGGCGAACGAGCTGCCGACGATCTGGATGTTGAGCACGGCGAGGAACATGCCGAGCGCCATGCCGATGAAGGCCAGCAGTTCGCCGGCGCCGAGCCGCCGCGCGTCGCGCCGGGCCGCCGCCTCGCTCGCAGGTTGCGTTCGCGCCATGGCGGATATGTAACGCCGCCGGCGCGGCGGCGGCAGGGGGCGGGACAGCGTTGCGCGAATCGCGCGGCCGGCGGGGCTCGTCTTCAGGAACGCGCCGCCGAACCGCTCCCCCGCCCGATGCGGCGCGGGAGGATGCGGCGCTCCATGCCGCATTCCTCGAGCAGGATCGCGACCTTCCCGCCGTTCGGGGTCGACCGGCAATGCAGGTCGATCATGCGGGCGGGTCCTCCAGCGCCTCGACGACCAGCATGTTCCGCGGCGTAGTCGCCGCCTCGCGGATCGCCTTGAGCGGCCGGTAGCCCGGGTCGTTCATGAAGTCGTCGATGGCCTGGCGGCTCGGGAAGCGGAAGATGACCAGCCGCGTCGGCGCCCAGTCGCCGCGCAGCACTTCGAACGCGCCGCCGCGCGCGAGATACTCGCCGCCGTGCTTCCGCACGAAGGCCGGAGCCTTCTCCAGATACTCCTTGTACGCCTCCGGGTCGTGGACCTCGGCGTCGGCGATGAGAATGACGGGCATGGGCGCCTCCTGTTGCCGGGCGGCTATCCGACCAGCCGCGCGACGACCGAGTCAAGCCGGCGCCGATGGCGGCGCCGTCGCGAAGCGTTTGCGCCGCGCGCCGCGCGGGCGTATTTTCGCCGGCGCGGCCGGGGGCCGTAGAACCGCGCGGAGGAAGGCCATGCCGAGAATCGACCCGTTCGCCGGCCTGCTCTTCTCCATCGCGCCGCTTCTCGCCGCCGCCGGAGTGCCCGCGGCGCCGGGCGGAAGGCCGCGGCGGTGAACCGGGGGCGGCGCACGCGGCGCGCCGCGGCGTTCGCCGGACTGGCGCTCGCCGCGTTCTCCGCGGCCGCGTCCGCGGAGGAGGCCGGGCCGCGCCTGTTCGCCGCCCATGCGCTGGCCCTGCGCGCCGAGGGCGTCGCCGGCGGCGCGGACGCGGCGGCGGCCCTCGCCGCGATTCCGGGCGCGGCCGCGGCGGGCGGCGGGGAATCGCCCGCCGCGCTGTGGCGCCCGTTCTTCGCCAACGCCGTCGTCGCGCTCGGCCGGGCGCGCTCCCCCGCGCCGATCGCGCTGTATTACAACCCCTTGCTCGACGTCGCCTTGCTCGCCCTGTGGGAGAAGCGCGGGGACGGCTACCGCCTGGCGTCGGTCCACGCCCTTCCCGGCGAGCGCCTGGCGGACCCCGGCGCCGCATTCGCGCTGGCGCCGCCCTGGTTCGACGCGCCCGACGGGCCGCTGAACGGACTTGTCCGGATCTCGGGCGAGCGGCTCGCCGCCTTCCTCCGGGCGCATCCGGCGGACGCCGCCGCGGGCGGCGAACTGGCGGCCTTCGCCGCCGCCGCGGCCGGCATGCGCGCCGCGCTGCCCCGGCTGCTGTGGGGCGCGGCGCGGGCGGCGCGGTGGGCCGACGGTTCGATCCCCTGGCTCGAGGCCGCCCTCGCCGAAATCGAGCGGGCGCTGGCGGCGTCCACGCCGGCCGCGGTCGTCGCGGCGGCGCCGGACACCGACGCCGAGACCGCCGCCGCGCTCGCCGGCCTGCCGCCCGCCTTCGCGGAGAACCTGGGCCTCGACGCGATCCTCGAGGCCGGCGCGGACGACCGGCTGATCTTCGCCTCCCTGCCGGAGGACGGCGACGTCTATCTCGTCGCGCATTGCCGCCTGGACGGAGCGGTTTGCGCGCCGCGCCGGCTCGCCTTATTCTCGGTGCTGGAGTAGTCGTGGGAGGAGCGTCCGGAATGGGAGGATCGAGGGCGATCCGGCGCCGGCCGGTTTGCCGCCGCCGGCGCGGCGCGGCCGCGCTTTCGGTCGCCCTGGCCGTGTGTCTCGCCGCGGCGCCCTCCGGCGCCGGCCTGTTGAGGAACGCCGTCGGGGCCTACCCCGCCGGACTCGCGGCCGACAGCACCGACAGGAACCTCGTGGGCGGGTTGACGGATGCGCTGGACCGCGCGATGCGCGGCGCCCTGTCGGACGATCCCGCCGAGGCGGACGCCGCCTTCGACGACGCCAAACGCGCCGTGGGGAAGACCGCCCGGGACATGATACCGGGAGCCGCTCTCCTCGACCTGTTCGACAAGCGGCTGCAAACCGCGCGGACGCGCATCCGCAGCTTCCTCGGCGATTCGCGCGCCGCGCTGGCGCTGGACCGGGCCCGCGATGAGGATCTGTTCGGGGACCTGCTTACCGTCCCCTTGCCGAAGGCGAACCTCCGGGCCGCCCTCCTCCCGGCCGCGGCGGCCGCCCTGCCGGACCCGTGGGGCCCCGCCGCCGCGGCGGATCCGTGGGCGGACGACGACGCCGGCGGCGCGGGAGCCATCCGGGCCGACCCGTGGGGCGCGCCCGCGCCGGCCGTTCCGCCCGCTCCGACCGTCGCGCAAGCCCCGGAAGAGCCGCCGCCGCCGGTCGGCGGCGCCCGCGACCGGCGGTACGCGCTCGCCGCAGGCGGCGCGGAAACGAGCTACGACGACGCTCTGGAAGGACTCCGGCGGCGGGAGATCGAGGAGCGCCGGGCGGCGGAGCGCGCGGAAGCGGAAGCGCGCCGGGCGGCGGAGGCCGAGGAGCGCCGGGCGGCGGAGCGCGCGGAGGCGAAGCGCCGGCGGGAAGCGGAAGCGCGCCGGGAACAGGAACGGGTCGCCGCGAGGAACAGGGAGATCGCCCGCCGGGAAGCCGAGATCGAAGCCGACAATTGGAATATGTTCTTTGAGGGTGTGGGCGACGCCCTGAACACCTTCAACTAGGCGCAGCAGCAACAGGTCGACATCGCCGCGCAACGGCAGCGGGAGGCGCGCCTCGAGGCCGAGCGGCGGGAGCGGGAATGGCGCCGCCAGGAAGAGGCCCAGCGCCAGGAGGAGGAGGATCGCCGGCAGGCGAACGCGGAGCGCCAGCGGCGGGCGGAGGCCCGGCAACGCGAGGAGGAAGCGCGCCGCCGCGAGGAGGAGGCCCGCCGCCAGGCCGAGGCGCAACGCCGGGCCGAGGAGGAGCGGCGCCGCGCGGAGGAGGAGCGGGCGAGGGAGCAGCGGCGCCGGATGTGCCTGGCGACGCGCTCCGGATCGCGAACGAGCTGCGTGGAGGCCCGGGAGCGGGCCGGCGCGCAGGGGTCGGACAGGGTCTTGAAGAACAAGTGCAACTATCCCGTAGCGGTGTGGTACGGCCGCGAACGAGGGGACCTGAGCAACTTGACCCATCTCGGCCCATACGGCACGGGCACTACGTCCTGGTCCACGGACAGGCGTTTCGTCTATGCCGCCTGTTACCACGCCGGCGGCGTCACCTACCGCGACGGGCGTTGCGTGGTCAGCAGCTGGGCGTGCTCCGGTGACTGATCGCGGCGCAATTCGCGAGACGCGCGCGGCGGGTTGCTGCCGGGGCGGGGGAGCGAGAACCTCCTGTTCCGCGTTCCGCCACGCAGCGCCGAGGGTTCCATACGCGCGGAGTCGGCGCTTATGACGGCGGCTTCGTATCGACCTTGGTGCGTGCTTCTTCGTCGGCGCTGATTAAGTTGAACAAAACAAGACAAAACTCTCCCATCGACCACAACATATATGCAATATAAGCGGCCGAAAACACAACCATGACCCATGGTGCGGACGTTTCTTCGATATCCAACGAAATTTTTTCGATACCCAACAAATTGGCGAAGGGGGCAGAGGCGATAAAAAATAACAGTCCCGCGATGACCGAGTACATCACGAAAGTCGTCGTGCTGTAGTTTCGAACTGCCCGCCTTTTACGGTCCGCATAATCTCCGCGATACTTGTAGTTTCCGCATTGGAAGGCGTACAGCGACTCTCCCACCTTGTTGACGAGAACCAAGCTTGTCGCGGTTATGAAACCGACGGCTATGCAACAAGACATAAGCAAGGCTGGCATCGCTGTGGTCATAGGGGCCTCCATATCGCGATGGGTGGAATTGTTCTACTGGGCGCCGGAATTTGCTTCCGAATCACGACGGGATTCGCGGTCTTCACCAAGATCACGACAGACTCCTTCCAGAGATTTTATCTCCCTACTGTAACTTTCGTACTCTTTTTCTTCCGCATTTCCCATGGCATCGGGAGATACGTAAGTCACGTCGTAAGCAACGCTACTGCCAGGTTCGTGAATTTCCTCTATCCACATGGCCTTCAGGATTTTTTTCTCCCCATCCGCCGAGCCACCGACAGAGCCGTGAAACAAGGTCGGGTGCTTGCGTTCAAGACGTTCAAGAGATTCCCGATCAATCCCATGACGTTTGAAATCTTCATCCTCGGCATCTTTTCTTACGCACAGAACTTGCAACCGATCCCGCGTCGCGTCGCCATCTTTTTCAAGTCTGTTACGGAGGCGGGTATAGGCATCCTCGACGCCCGGATCCAGATCCGGATCCGTCAATATGTACTTCACCCTAAGACCTTCCCGAATCCATCGGACGAGCAGCCTCCTCAAGAGGTTTCCCTTGCGACTGCTGATATAACTTCCGCTGTACCCCACGATCCGTAGCACTCCGCTCTTACGCGCCTCCACTGGCAGGTTGTCGATAAACGGGGCGAGATCGCTCGCGATTCGGGCCTCCCGTATCTTGATGGGCCGTTCAAGGCGCCGCGGGTGTAGCCGACCATGGCGGATTCTCGCAAGATGCCACTCGTAGCGCCATTCGGCTACTAGGTTGGCCAATAGGAGGAAGACGACGAACGCCACAACGCCCGTCACGGCGGCGCCGGCGGCCGATTTCTCCAGAGCGGCGAACCAAAGCAATACCGCGAACATCGCGACGCAGCACGCCACCGTCGCAATGACCGTCACGATCCGAACCCATATTGCGATGATGGAGCGATTCGTCCTGACGATTCGACCGAATAGCAACGTCATAGCGCCGACCTCCAACCTTCCTCGCGGCCATCCACCGCGAGCCCTTTCAACACAACGCGACGCACGCGCGTCACGGACCCGTCACAAAACCGTCGCGCTTCCATGCTATCCAGCCGTTGCATGTTCACGTGGCGCAGGCTGCCCGCCTCCGGTTCGGGTGGCGCGCTTGGGCGTGTACGCAGGCCATTCGGTAGCAGTTTCCGCGCAATACCCGTGGAGGTCAACTCTGAGGATCGCCCTCGGAAAAAAAATTTTCGATTGCACGAAAGCAGAATTTTTAGTGGATAATAGAAGAATTTTTGCTGCACAATCAGCGGCTTGCAGCCCAGCGGGTGCGAAGGCGCGGAAGAAAATCGCTTGATAAGGCTTGCTCGTGTCGATCTCGTCGAGGCCGCGAAGGCGTGGAAGAAGGCCGCTTGATGAGGCCATAAGATCGCTAGATGTTCGGTCCGAGCCGCCGCGCCGTTCCTTGACCAGTTCGTTCTTCGTGCGCTGTGCGCCGTGCCGTGCAGCCGCTCTTCAAACGCGGCTTGCACGACCTGACCGCTCGGCAGGCTCGGCTGCGCGGGCGCTCCCAGGTCGTGTAGCGCCCCGGCCGGTAGCGCCCGGTCGCCAATTCGCGCTCCAGGCGCAGGACCTCGGTCTCGAGGCCGGCGAGGAACGCCGCCGGCCCCGGCTTCGCGCGCTTGCCCGCCGCGGCGCGCAGGGCCGCGGCGCGCAGGGCGGGAAACGACGCGATGGCGCCGAACAGGTCACGCGCCTTCGCGGGCATGGTGCGCCTTCCTCCAGGCGCCGATGCGCCGCCCGGTGTCGTCGAGGCTTCGCGCCGCGTGTTCGTCCCGTCGCGCGTCGAGATAGCGCAGGTCGTGGGCGAGGCGGAAGAGGAGGCGCAATTTTTCCACCCCCAGGTTGGCGCGGCCGAGATGCGCGCCGCGCTGGCGGGTGTAGGTCGCCTCGACGAGCGATTCGAGCACGTCGAGGGCGGTCGTCTGGATGCGGTCGCCGAGCAGGAACTTCTGGCGGCGCGGGAAGCCCTCCACCGCCGGGACGAGCCAGAGGAGGAAGCGATAGTGCGCCTCCAGCGCCGGCCCCGTCTCCCTCGCGCTCGCCTGCCCGCCGGCCCCGGCGCGCCCGTCACCCATGCCCGGTCATGCGAAACCTCGAAAAAAACGGCCGGGGGGCAAGCCCCCCGGACCCCCACGGAGGTAAGGAAGTAAAGATTTAAGGGGTGAACGTCCGGGCCACACGGAAGCCGACGTTGCCGCTCCGGTAGCCGGTGACGACCCTGATGCGGAACGCCGAGCGGAGGCGCCTGGGGTTGAAGTCCCAGGACCCGCCGCGGAGAACACGGTGGGAACAACTGCCGTCCTCCCATGCGCTTCCATCCCCCGGAGCGCCAGCGTAACTCTCGTTCCAGCAATCCCCGGTCCACTCCCAGACGTTCCCGTGAACGTCATGCAAACCGAACACATTCGCGGCGAAACTCCCGACCGGAGCCGTGCCCTCTCTGTCCCACCGGCTCCCGCAGCCGTCGCAATTCGCGCGATTCCGACCGATATCGTTCCCCCACCAATATCGCGTCGACGTCCCGGCCCGGGCGACGTACTCCCACTCCGACTCGCTCAACAGGCGATAGTCCTCGCCGGTCGACCGGGACAGCCACCCGACATAGGATTGCGCATCGTCCCAACTCACAGTGACGACGGGACGCGAACCGCGGCCCCAGCCCTGGTCGTTCGGGCTGTAGCCGCCGCAACCGCCCGCCGACACGCACGCATCCCACTCGGCGAACGTCACTTCATGGACGCCGACCGCGAAAGGCGCCGCGAACGCAACCCGGTGAACGGGACCCTCATCATCGTCGCGATCCTTCTCCGAAGGCGGAGATCCCATCATGAACCTCCCCGAAGGAACCACCACCATCTCCGGACAATGCGGGCAGTCGCGGAAGGTTTCTCCAGCGCGCGCATTTAGTTCCGCCACCTTCTCCGCTTCCGCCCACGTCATTCCGTCCAGCAAGGCGCGCAGGGCCGGGTCCTGGCGGGCGAGCCGATCCTCGTCCATGCCGCCCCACTTGGCGCGCGCCGCGTCGACCGCCGTCCGGCCTTGCGGCCCCGCGAAGGAGGCGTCGGCGCCCGCCCGCACGAGCAGCGCGGCGACCTCGGCGTGGCCGCGCACGATGGCGATGAACAGCGCCGTCGCCCCGTCGGCGGCGCGAACGTCCAGCTCCGCCCCGGCCTCCAGCAGCGGCGGGACCATCAACACGAAACCCTCGTTCGCCGCATGCATCAGCGCCGTCCAGCCGCCGCCGTCGCGCGCGTCGACGTCCGCCCCCGCCGCAAGGGCGGCGGCGAGGCCGTCGACGTCGCCCGCCCGCACCGCCAGCGCCGCCGCATCGCGCGGCGGGGCGGCGGGAGGGGGAGGGGGAGCGGGGGCCGGAGCCGGGGCGGGCGGCGGAGCGGCGGCGTCCCGAGGCGCGGCGGCGCGCAGGGCGCGCAAACTCTCCGGCGTGAGCGTCTCCGCCGCCGCCAAGCCGGAGTCGCGCAGGAACGCGGCGTAGGCCGCGCCGGTGCGCGCGCCCCAAACTCCGTCTGCCGGGCCGGGCGCGTAGCCGAGCGCCGCCAGCAGCGCCTGCGCCTCGCGAATCGCGCGCGGCGGCGGCGGCCCCGCATCGGAAGCGGCGGGCGCCGGCGGCGCGGCGGCGGCCCCGGCCACCGATTCGCCGGGCCGCCACCGCGCCGCGCGGTCCTGCGCCGCCGCGACCTGCTCCGCGGTCATCCGCTCCGCCAGCGCGTCGCGCTCCGCCGCCGCCGCGGCCTCGCCCCGGCCCGCCGCCAAGTTGAGCCACGCATGCGCCGCGACGTAGTCCTGCGGCGCGCCGACGCCCCGGACGTGGAGCCTGCCCAACGCCAGCATCGCCCGCGCGTCGCCCGCATCCGCCGCCGCGCGCCATTCCGCAACCGCCTCGTCGAAGCGCCCGGCGTCGAACGCCGCTTGCCCCGCGTCGAAATCCGCCCACGCCGAATGCGCCGCCGCCCACGCCAGCGCCGCCGCCAACACGATTCGGACCCGGATCATCGCGCGCCCCCGCCACCATCGCCACGTGACGGCGTATACAGGGCAAGGCCCGCTACTTCAACCGATCCGGCGCGGTCCGCGGACTACCCCGACTGTCGCGAGGCTATCCGCGCGCCCGGCCGCGGCTTATCGCGCACCCTCGGACAAATCGCCGCGCCATTCGGCGAAAGGAGCGGCTACAGATCTGCGCCAGCGCCCGGCCGCCCACATCTGCCGGTAAGCAGGTCGGCAAGGGCGGCGACGCGGTCGACGGGCGATGTGCGGTCGTTCATGTGCATTATCGCCGCGCAGGCGTCACGGCCAAGTCCCAGGCGCTCAAAGGCTTCCATTACGGGTCGCTTCGAACCGGTTGCCCCCACATCGGCTCGGAACGCCGCCGCTTGCTCCGCCCCGTAGCGCACCTCGAGACCGGCCAACGCCAAGCAGGCCGCCGCGCACAACGCCACGGCGCCGCTACTCAAGCGGCGACCCGGGCTGTTGGGCAGGGCCGCTTGCGTCCGCGCGACATCCAGCGTTCGACGCGCCCATGCGTCGTCGATCTCAGGCAAGGTCACCGCGTCACATCCTCGCGAGGAGGGTTTCACGCGTTCCTTTTCTTCTGCCATTTCTCCAGGTCCTCCAGCAGCTGCTTCAGTTGCTTAAACGGTGGCTCAACGCCGACCGCCTTCCGGTAAGGAAGAGCATCCCACTTTGT